>NZ_CXOM01000007.1 GCF_001269365.1 Limnohabitans sp. Rim11 | reverse complement strand
GGGGGGGGGGGGGGGGGGGGGGGGGGGGGGGGGGGGGGGGGGGGGGGGGGGGGGGGGGGGGGGGGGGGGGGGGGGGGGGGGGGGGGGGGGGGGGGGGGGGGGGGGGGGGGGGGGGGGGGGGGGGGCGCCACGAGCGCATGCACCGTGTGCTCAAGCAAGAGACGACAAGGCCGCCGGCGATCAACATGCTGCAGCAGMAAGACAAGTTCGAGCACTTCATGCGGGTGTACAACTACGAGCGTCCGCACGAGGGCATTGAGATGAAGATTCCGGGGGATCTATACCAGCCCTCAAGCCGCCAATACACGGGGTTGCCAGAGTTGGCGTATCCGTTTCATGACAATACACGGGGTTGCCAGAGTTGGCGTATCCGTTTCATGACAGGACGATTGTGATCACCGAGTGTGGCCGCATCTGCATGGACCGCAAGAAGATCATGCTCAGCTCGGTGTTGGCTGGGCAGAGGGTGGGAGTGATGCAGGTGGAAGACCAGATCTGGCAAGTCAGCTTTATGGACTACGATCTGGGGTACTTCGATATGGACAGTTGTCGCCTAGAACCCGGGCCCAATCCGTTTGGGCCTAGGGTGTTAACGATGTGACCGGTACAAACTGTAAACGATGTCTCCAGTATGTACCCTTTTTAAGTGGTGGGCCCACCAGGACTTGAACCTGGGACCAAAGGATTATGAGTCCTCTGCTCTAACCAACTGAGCTATAGGCCCTTGGGCGCTTATTGTAAGGCACTCAAACAGCGCTTCTATGCCTTGCAATACAGGTCTCTAGCACCTCAGAATGGTCTCTTTGCCACCAATTTTCTGTAGAAAAGATCTCAACCTCGCTAAAGCCCTGAAAGTCTTGGGCCTCAACCCAGCCCCTAATTTTGGGGATATCGATCACCCCATCGCCCATCATGCCGCGGTCGTTCAGCAAATCGCGGGTGGGTGTGAGCCAATCGCAGACATGGAAGGCCAATATTCTTTTTTGACCAGCACGTTCAATTTGCTGTTGCAGTTTAGGGTCCCACCACACGTGATACACGTCTACTGCCACCCCCAACGCGCCGGTCTGCAGTGGGTCGAGTTTGTCACACACATCCAAGGCATGTTCAAGCGTGTTGATGCAAGCGCGGTCTGCCGCATACATGGGGTGCAGAGGTTCAATGGCTAATGGCATGTTGCATGACTTGGCATAGGCCAATAATTTTTCAATGCCTTCAAACACTTGATCGCGTGATTTCTGAATGTTCTTATGCGCAGCTTGACCTGCTAAAGCGCCAGGCAAAGCGCCCACCACCAGCACCAAACAAGGCGCATTGAGTTCGCAAGCCTCATCAACTGCTTGGCGATTGTCAGCATCTGCGGCTTGTATGCCTTCTGGCGTGGTGGCAGGAAACATGCCGCCGCGGCAATAGCCCGACAGTTTCAAGCCATGCGTTTTGACCAACTTGGAAACAGTGTTCAAGCCAACGGCAGCCACTTGGTCTCGCCATGGCGAGATGGCTTTGATACCTCGGCTAACACAGGCTTCAATGATGTCGGTCAATGGCAGGTCTTGACCACGGCTTTTTCTAATTGTGGCCGTGTTGATGGAGAGCCACTCATGATTCTTTGAGAAGTCGCGCATGATTTATTTTTTCTGGGTTAATTGAGTTTTTTCGCGTCGAATTTGCCGAATGATGGCGGCGTTGTCTAGCTCGCCATCACCTTGTGCAATGGCACTGCGCATCAACTGTGCATGGGCTTGTGAAAGTGGCAAATTTTGGGAGCTCAAATCTGCCATGTCCAACATCAGCTGCACATCTTTCAAATGCTGCCTAATGCGCGACTGTGGTTCAAACTCCTCTTTGACCATCATGTCGCCCTTCACCACAGCAGCTTCAGAGCGGGCCGGAGTATTCAACACCAATTGCAGAAATGTTTCTGGTTGAATGCCCAAGCTTTGCGCAAAGACCATGCCCTCTGCCAAGGCGGCTCGGTTCAAACCTAAGACCAAATTGGTTGCCAGCTTGGCTTTGGCGGCCATACCTGCGCCACCCACGTGTACTTGAGATGTAGCTAGCGCATTCAATAAAGGCTTGGCGCTTTCGATGTGTTGAATTTCTCCGCCAAGTAACAATGTGGCTTGGCCGTTTTCTATTTGCACACTAGAACCCGATAGAGGCGCCTCTATGAATTGAATACCTTCTTCAGACAACTGCCGCGCCAACTCGGCCAGTTTGACTGGATCGCCTGTAGAGCAATCAATTAGCGTAATGACAGAAGGCGTAGTTTGAACTTGAATTTTTCGTTGCTGAAGTATTTGTTCAACCACAGCTTGCACGCCAGAAGTATCAAATACCGCCAGCACCAAGGTATTGGTTAAATGAAGCATGCTGCCAACAGATGCAGTTGCTTTAAATCCAGCAGCTTCAAACACATGCATGGCTTCAGCGCGCACATCAAATCCGATGCACTGATAGCCTGCAGCTTTTAATCGCTTGGCCAGCGCGGTGCCCACCAAACCCAAACCAACAATTCCAATACATTGATCGGGCAGAAAGGCTGAAGAGGGATTCATGTGGCAGTACTCTTCAGTTGAATGCTCAAATGAATCAACGTGACACTGAAGCGCCGCCGCAAATGGCAATGTCTTGACCCGTAATGGCGGCAGCTTCAGGGCGGGTCAGGTAAGCCACCAATGCTGCTACTTCGTCCGGTTGAATCAGCCTACCGATAGGCGGCAAACGCGGTGTGGTGGCAACTCTAGCAGGATCCTTCAACATAGGCGTATCGGTTGCAGCAGGCGAGACCACATTGACCGTCACACCCTCTGCAATACTTTCTGCAGCCCAGCTTCTGGCCAAAGACAAGATGGCAGCCTTGGTAGCAGCATACTGACTTCTGCCGGCAATACCGCCTGAGACACGGCTGCCCACCAAAATCATTCGGCCACGGCGTGCGTGTTTCATGATGGGCAAAATGCGATTGGCCAACCTAGTAGCCACATCGACGTGCAGTTGCCACATCAGTTGGCCGGCTTGCATATCAAGTTCGCCTAGACTTCCCACCCTCAAAACACCAGCAGCATGCACTAACACTTGAGGAAGATGCTTGGACACAATTTGATCTAGCGCACCTTCAAGTTCACCCGCTTGAGTGAGGTCGAGTGTCCATGAAGAAAATTGGGCATGGTGAAGCCTGGAAGGTGCAACATCCAGCCCATGCACATGCCAGCCTTCACTCAAAAGCTTTAAAGCAATGGCTTGGCCAATACCGGAACTGGTTCCGGTCACAATGGCGCAAGGTGAAAGCAGCTCTGGCATGAAGGGGGTCATTCCACTGCAATTTTCTTGTCGGCAATGATTTTGCCCGAGATGGCAATGTCGTCGGCTTGGAATTTGGCAAACTCTGCAGCACTGCCACCAGCGGGCACAATGCCGTCTGCAATTAAGCGATCGCGCATTTCACCCGACAAGGCTTTGTTGACGGCCGCATTGAGTTTCTGAACCATGTCAGCAGGCAATTTGTTGGGGCCCCACAAACCGTACCAACTGGCGCACTGAAAATCTGGAATGGTTTCAGACACGGTAGCCACATCGGGCAAATTAGGCAGGCGCTTGGTAGATGTCACTCCGACCACTTTAAGCTGGCCATTTCTGTGAAACTGAACCGATCCCAAAACAGGATCAATGAAGCCTTCAATTTGACCACCCACCAAATCTGTCATGGCTGGGCCTGTGCCTTTATAGGGAACGATGGCAATTTGTGTGCCGGTAGCTTGTTCCAATTTGACTGTACACAGATGTCCCGCAGAGCCAATGGAGCCTACTGCAAAGTTCATCTTGCCAGGATTGGCTTTGGCGGCAGCTGCCAGTCCTTTGACATCTGCTACGCCTAACTTGTTGCTAACCGCAATAGACAGCGGAGCCGAAGCAACCAAAGCAATGGGTGTGAAATCGGTTTGCACTTTGTAAGGCACCGACTTCATGGTCATGGGCGCTGTTACAAACGTGCTGGCATTGAACAACAAGGTGTAGCCATCGGCATTGGCTTTGGCCACTACGTCTGCACCAATGATGCCGTTGCCACCCGGACGGTTTTCGACCACAAAGTTTTGACCCAGTTGCTCGCCCACCTTGAGTGCCAGCATGCGGCCAATTTTGTCGAGTGTGCCGCCGGGTGGAAATGGAATGATGACTTTGACTGGCTTGTCGGGATAGTTGGCAGCGCTTTGTGCCCACAGGCTGGTAGAACTAAAGCCTAAAGCAAGACCCAGACTAATAAGCGTTAAATGGTGTGTCAATTTTTTCATGATGTCTCCTGTTTATTTTGAGCTTACTTTTCTCGATTAAATTCATTCAACCCCATGCATTGCCAGCATGGTTTTCATTCGGTGCAAAGCCAAGTCTGGGTGCTCTAACAAATTGGCAGCATCCGCCAATTTAAACAATTCAGCCAAATGAACCACTGAACGTGTGCTCTGTTGCCCACCCACCATGGTGAAGTGCTTTTGATGGCCATTCAGCCAAGCCATAAAGACAACACCGGTTTTGTAGAACCTGGTGGGCGCTTTGAAAATGTGGCGCGATAACGGCACGGTAGGCCCCAAGATGGCGTGAAACTTCTCTAAATTGCCCTGTGCCAACTCGCCCAACGCAGCGCTGGCTGCAGGCGCAATGGCGTCAAAGATACCCAACAAGGCATCGCTTTGCCCATGAACCAAGTGTTCACCTTGGCCATCGCCCGCTATCAATTCGGCATAGTTGAAATCATCACCGGTATACATCCTCACCCTGGCAGGTAGGCGCCTTCGCATCTGAATTTCTTTGTCCTTGTCGAGCAAAGATATTTTGATGCCATCCACTTTGTCGGCATGGGCTTGAATAATGCCCAGCGCCGTGTCCATGGCTTTGTCGGTGTCTTTGGTACCCCAATAGCCTGTGAGCGCTGGGTCAAACATGTCGCCTAGCCAATGCAAAAGCACGGGTTGTTTAGCTTGACTCAAAATTCTGTCGTAAACGCGTTCGTAATCGGCTGGCGATTTGGCTACGCGGGCCAAGGCACGGCTGGCCATGATGATGAGCTTGCCACCCAACTTTTCAATAGCAGCCATTTGAAATTCATAAGCGGCAATCACCTCGTCCACGGTTGTCACGCTGTCTAAATTCAAATGATCGGTGCCACAGCCTGAGGCCAAAAATGCGCCAGGCACATCTTTAGAAGCTTCAATAGAACGCTCAATGAGCGTCAGCGATGTGGGCCAATCCAAACCCATGCCTCGTTGCGCTGTGTCCATGGCCTCTGCCACACCCAAGCCCAATTTCCACAAATTTTTTCTGTAGGCAATGGTGGCATCCCAGTCCACAGCGCAATCTAACCAAGGGTCGTGCGGTGCCAAAGGATCAGACACTACGTGGGCCGCCGAATATGCAATGCGATTGAACTTGATACCTGGCTTGGGTTGGATGGGCGTGGTGCCGACCAGTTCATAGCCCTCAAGCTGGCCATGTGCGTTGGGTAATTGAATGCGTTGTGCCATGTTGCACCTTAAATTTTGAGAGGTGCTACATCCACCCAGCGACGCTCTTGCCAAGACTGCAATGCGGCTTCCACCAACTGAACGCCTTTGGCGCCTTCAGGCAAAGTCCAGCGATAAGGCTCGTTCTCCACAATGTGCCGAATAAAGTGTTCCCACTGAATTTTGAAACCGTTGTCGTAGAACTGCGTATCGGGCACCTCTTGCCATTGATCTGTGAAGTTCATGGTTTGCTTCACATCGGGGTTCCAGACGGGGCGTGGCGTGTTGACACGACTTTGGGCCTTACAAGCCTGAAGTCCGGCAACTGCAGAGCCATGCGTCCCATCCACATGAAAAGTCACCAAGTCTTCACGGTTCACACGTGTGGTCCAAGAACTGTTTACTTGTGCCACCACATGCTCGCCTTGGTGGCCTCTCAACTCGAATGTGGCGTAGGCCGCATCGTCGGCAGTGCATTCATAAGGCTTGTTGGCCTCATCCCAGCGCGTTGGGATGTGTGTGGCACCTAAGCAAGAGACCGATTGAACTTCGCCAAACAAATTGTCCAGCACATAGCGCCAGTGACACACCATGTCCAAAATAATGCCGCCGCCATCTTCTTTGCGGTAGTTCCAGCTGGGTCGTTGAATGGGTTGCAAATCACCTTCAAACACCCAATAGCCAAACTCAATGCGCACACTGAGCATCTTGCCGAAGAAGCCGGCTTTTCTGAGCATGTCGAGTTTGCGCAAACCGGGCAAGAACAACTTGTCTTGCACTGCGCCATGTTTGACGCCCGATTTTTCTGCTAAACGCGCAATCTCAACGGCCTCGTTCAGATTGGTGGCGATAGGTTTTTCGCAATACACATGCTTGCCCGCTTGAATGGCTTTGGCCAACAAGGTGGGGCGCATTTGCGTGGTACCCGCATCAAAGAAAACGGTATCTTCTTTGTTGGCCAGCGCTTTGTCCAGGTCTGTGCCAAAACGACTAATGCCATTGGCTTTGGCCAATGCTTCAATTTTTTCTGCATTGCGGCCAATCAAAATAGGATCGGGCATGACCTTGTCACCATTGGACAAAGTGACACCGCCTTGATTGCGGATGGCCACAATAGAACGAATCAAGTGTTGATTCATACCCATGCGCCCAGTGACGCCGTGCATGATGATGCCAAGTCTTTGTGTTGACATGTTGATCTCCTAATTTGCTTGAATTGAAATGGGGTCAAGTGATTGCCAATCGGGCGAAGCCTGATGACCGAAACCTGTTTGGTGCAAAGATGCAATGTTGATTTGACCCTGCTGAACGTTGAGGTGCACACCCGCGCTGCTGCTGGTGTACAAATCTGAATGTGCTTTTGCAAAATCGTTTGATTCATTCATGGGCGCAATACCAAAACCTTTGACGTAATGGTGGCCATTGCGCTCAATGTGCTGCACACCCAAGCTGGTGGCCAACAAAGTATCTTGTTGAACACCCAAACCCGCTTGGCAAGTTAGGTCTTCACCCGACAACATGCAATGAGGCGTGTTTTGCACCAAAGACGCGCTGTGCAATGAGCGATAAATGCCTTTGCAAGCCTTGCTAGAAATGCCTCTGTATCCCAATGCCAAACCTTTGGTAAGCACATCCGGATGATCGTCAGACTCGTCCAAAATAACCGGGATGTTGAGCGGCATTGATGGAATTTTTTCTTCCAATGCAATGGCCCTTGGTAGTGGCTGCTCTATCAGCAAAGTACGTTCTAGCAAACGTTGAGTGGCTTCATGCTTGGTCAGTGCTTGAACAAAGACGCTCAGTGACTCAGTATTCTGAAATGTCTCATTGCCGTCCAAGGTCACTTTGTAATCTTGGACCTTGCTCAATACTGCTTCAATTTTTGCAAGCCGTTCAAGATCGGCGTCTAAATTGCCACCCACTTTTAATTTGAAATACTTCAAGTCATAAGCCTCAATGGCTTGCATTAATGAGTTGGGTAAGCCGTCTTCTATGGCTGTCAAAGGCTCTGCATCCGTCAGCCTGTCTGCTAGCCCAACGGTATGCCTTAACCATACCGAGTTGGCAGTATAGAGCTTCAAAGAGCCAGACCAAGGATCGCCTAGCAGTCCTTGACTCAGTCCAGACACCCAAGATTGATTTTGAGAACGCAACACAGCGTCTGCAATGGCCTTGTCTAGAAGCGCTGGGCCAAACTGACCCACCAACCTGGGGTGACCTTGCGCTAGCATTTGGTCAATCACAATTTGTGTTGCCGACTCAGACAAGCCGTAAGCCGATTGGGCTGCACCCTCAGCCAAATAGGCATCTCTGGCTTTTAAAACGCACAAACGCAATTGATCAAAATTGTCGTCTTGCGTTCTTTGCGGCGATTTGTCAAACCACTTGGGCACCATCAACTCTGCAGATGCACCCTGCCACTCAACGCCTTCGATACTGAGCGTCACTTTGACAAAAGCTTGAGGACAGGCCGTGACCGTAGCAGCCCCAAACCTAAAAGGCAGACGCAAAGTAACTGGCCTTTGAAAGACTTGAATGTCTTTAATTTGAAACGCCACAGGCTTCATGACACTGCTTTCATCAATCCTTGTACATACCCGGCACTGAATGCTGCACACCCAGGACCATCAGGTTCGTAAATGAAGGGTTCGACTGCAACCCATCCTTGATAGTTCAGTGATTTCATTTTTTGAAACAAGGGCAGCAAGTTGGTATCGCCCTGCCCTGGCCCTTTGCGGTTGTGGTCGTTCACTTGCACATGAGCAATGTGACCACTTATAAAATACTTTTCAAAGACTTCGGCCATGGGCAATGATTCTGAGTAAGTGCTGGCACTGGCATCCAACATGGTTCGGATGTAGGGCGACTGAATGGCATCGACCAATTGGCTGGCTTGCTCGACTGTATTGACCACGGGGGTTTCAAAAGGCGACAAGGGCTCTAAACAATAGACAACACCCGCTTGCCGTGCGAATGGCTCTAACAGGGTCAGTGTTTCTTGAACGCGATCTAAACACTCTTGAACAGTTTGACCATTTTCTGGCGATCTTTGTTTGGGTGAACCGTGAACCAAAGCAGTTGCGCCACATGCATGTGCATAGGCAATGACTCGCTTTAGCCAATCTTGTGTTTGAAGCCGAACCGATGCGGCTCGGCTGACCAAACTCAGGTCATCGGGCTTGACCAAAAGCCAATGTAGACTTGAAATCACAATGCCTGCGTCGCTGGCTTGTTGTTTTCTGAGAGTGGCATCTTGCTCATTGAAAGTGGCACTGTCTTCAAACAAAGTGAAGGGCGCAATTTCAATGCCGCTGTACCCAAGCTTAGCCGTCAATTCGCATTGCGCCGGAAAACTCAACTCACGAATGACTTCATTACAAAGAGCTAACTTCATCATGCGCCTTTGCTGACTTTTTTAGTCCTGAGGTCCCAAATTTTCCAAGCAATGGTTCCAAAAATAAGCGCTGCAACAACCCCAGAAATGGGTCTTGTAAAGAAGGGAGAAATATCGCCATCTGACAAGATGAGTGCGCGTCTTAAATTCTTTTCAAGCAAGTCACCCAACACAATGCCAAGCACCAGCGGTGCCATGGGATAGCCGAAATGTCTAAGGCCAAATCCAATCAGGCCAAATATCAGCATGACGTAAACATCAAACATACGCCCTGCAATGGCAAAACTTCCGACCACGCACAGTACAAAAATAATGGGAATCAAAAAGTTTTGCGGCACTCTGAGTACTTGAACCAGTGCCTTGGTCAGTACCAAGCCATAAATCAAAATGCCAATGGTGGCAAACAGCATCATGGCCACCACGTCGTACACAAACTGAGGGTTCTCAATCATGATCATAGGTCCTGGCTTGACGCCATGAATGATCATTGCCGCCATCAACACAGCTGCTGGCGCAGAACCAGGAATGGCCAATGTGAGCACAGGAATGATGGCGCCAGGCACACAGGCGTTATCACCCGTTTCGGCAGCCATCAAGCCTTCAATCGAACCTTTGCCAAACTGCTCTTTTTCTTCGCTGGATCTTTTGGCTGCAGCATATGAAGACCAAGCTGCCACATCCTCCCCAACGCCCGGCACAATGCCAATGCCAGTGCCAATCAGGCCAGACCGCAAAATGGTGCGCCAGTATTTTGTGATGTCTCTTAGTTTTGGAATGACCGTATCGAAAGCACTGATTTTGATGGGCGCTTGACGTTCTTTGATGGCCGTCAGAAGTTCTGCAAATCCAAAGGCGCCTACCAATGCAGGCACCAATTGAATGCCTCCTGCTAAGTCGCGTACGCCATATGAAAACCTCTCAAAGCCATATTGCGGTTCTTGTCCAATGCCCGCAATGAATAATCCAAAGATGCCGGCTATCCATCCCTTGAGGGGGTCGTCACCTGTGAGTGTTCCTGCAATGATCACACCAAACAATGCCAACCAGAAAAATTCATAGGCGCCAAATTTCAATGCCAAATTACCCAGCAAGGGCGTGAAAAATGCCAAGAAAAACATACCGATAAACGTGCCCAATACTGAACCCGTGGTTGCAATGCCCATGGCCCTTCCGGCCAAGCCTTGCTTGGCCAGCGCATAGCCATCTAAACAAGAGGCGGCAGATGCTGGCGTACCCGGAATGTTCAAAAGGATGGCAGATCGAGAACCGCCATAAATAGCACCCACGTAGGTACAAATGAGAATTAGCAGCGCTTGGTTGGGCGGTAACTTCAAAGTGAGCGTCGTCATTAACGCTAACGCCATGGTGGCAGTAAGGCCCGGCAGTGCGCCCATGATCACGCCTACCAAGGATGACAACAAAGCATAGAAAATAATTTCGGGGGTCGAGAAATTGGCGATGGAATGACCAAACGCGATAAGTCCATCAAACATCGATCGACCTCAGGGTAATCTGACCAAGAAAACTTCTTGGAACAAGAAAAAAACAACGCAACTGGAAATCACACCATTGATGCTTGCGCTTATCAGGCGCTTTAGCAAAGGTGTTTCTGCATTAGCAAACAAAAAGGTAAACACCCCAACAAACAAGGCTGTGGCAACCAAAAAGTGTGCGTGTGCAAGCAGCACCAAACTAAACACCAACATGCACGCCAAAGAGATGGCAAATCTTCGATTGAACAAAGTCTCTGCATTGGGATCTGACGCAACTTTATTTTGAATACCGCGCAAGATCATGAACAGGCCCAGCAGCACAATGACGCACGAAATAATGCCCGGCACAAAACCTGGGTAGGTGTAAAGCGTTGCACCCATGTTGTCGAAGCGCTCCATCCTGATGGACTCCATCAGGATGAAAGCGCCCACCGCAACCCAGCAAAAACCTCCCCACAGATCAGACCGTGAGGAGGATGAGGCTTTAGACATTGTTGATTTGCTTCTTGAGTTGAATGCAAGTCATTGAAGTTATGGCTTAGGTATGCCCACCGTATCGGGAGACACTTTGGCTTTACCGGCTGCATGCTGAGTCCATGCATAAGCTTGAATAGCAGGGAACACTGCGGTTTGCGCCTCAGCGCCATGCATCGGTGCAAACATGGCACCGCGAGATTGCGCGTAAGTCCGCAAGGCAGCGTTTTTGACCATCTCTGTGGCCCAAATTTTGTCCAGTGTTTGAGTCACTTCAGCGGGTACCGACTTGGGTACAAAAATGCCAAAGTAATTGATGGGATCTTTAAAGCCTGGAATGAATTGAGACAGCGGCGGCACAGTGCCCACGCCTTCCATTTCAAGTGGCTTGTCGCTGACCACTGCCAACGGACGAATTTTCTTGGCGCGAATCATGTCGGTTTGTTCGGCAGCCAACTGTGTGGTCACCTGTGTCTCGCCTGAGCCTGCGGCCACGGCTGCGGGTGCGCCGCCGTCATAGGTCACGTGTTTGTAGGTAACGCCTGCGGCACGGGCCAAAGCTTCAATGGCGGCATGACCACTGGAGTTAACACCCGCTGTAGCGACCGACACTGAGCCAGGCTTTTCTTTCATGGCTTTGATCAAGTCAGGCATGGTTTTGTAAGGCGTATCGGCATTGACACCAATGACCGCCACGTGGGCCACATTGAGATATAAGTTCCAATCCTTGATGCTTGTATCGATCATGCCCAAGACTTTGTAGTTACCCAAGTCTTTGGCGCCACCTGCTGTCCAGGTGTAGCCGTCTTTGGCGGCTTCTAAAGCGTTTTTAGTACCCACCGAGCCCGAGGCACCGGGTTGATTCAAGATGATGATTTTCTGACCCAAGTGTTTTTCGAGTTCAGCCGCAGTGACACGCGTGACCTGATCGGTGGAGCCACCAGGTGCCCAAGGCACGATCAAAGTGATGGGTTTTGTAGGCTTCCATTGTGCAAATGCAGGCGTGGCAAGCAAGGCAGCCAACATCAAAGCAAATACAGGTCGACGGGTGAATTTCATGACATATCTCCATTGGGTGAAAAATCATTGCGGTGAAATGAGCAGGCAATTCACCATTCAGTTAATTCTAGAGAGGGCTCATGGCCTGTCAATATCCAATCAAATCTAGTTCCTCAGGACATACCCTAGGATCACTTCGCACATGTGTGACAAGCGTTCGCTCTTGGCTTTGGGGCTCATCAAGTCGCGGCCAAAGATGGAAGACAAGGTGGAATTGTTGGACAAATAGAAATAGGAAAGTGCAGCAATAGAAACATAAAGCTGCACAGGATCAATGCCGCCCCGGAACTCACCAGAGAGCCGGCCTTTTTCTAAAATTTCACCCAGTAACTCAATCAGCGGTGAGTTAAGCGCCCGCACATTGGGCGACTCTTGAATATGCCTTGCCTTATGCAGATTTGCACTGTTAAGGAGGGTTAAAAACTCCGGATGCTCTAAGTAGTAATTCCAGGTGAATTCAACCAGCGTTCTGACTGCCATGGTTGGCTCAAGAGATTGCAAATTGAGCTTCTTTTCTCTTTCGCGAATCTGCTCGTAAGCACTTTCGAGCACGGCTTGAAAGAGTTGGTCTTTGTCTGTGAAATAGTAGTAGATCAACCTTTTGTTCAGGTTGGACCGCTCTGCAATGCGATCAATTCTGGCGCCGCCCAAGCCAAAGAGCGCAAACTCTTCGAGGGCTGCATTGAGGATGACTGCGCGAGACCTTTCAGCGTCTCGCGTCTTGATAACTTGTGATGATTTTTGGACACTCATGCCCCGAATAATTAACCATACCGTTAATTAAGTCAAGGGCATGTGTTGATCAGGCTGCGACAGGCTTGAACTGATACCCGTTGCCACTGGCTTCCATCGTGCCAAACGCTGGGAACGGAAAGTGGAAGCCACCAGCCATCATTTTGTCTTTGACCAACATGTCAAATACCCGGCGACGAGACACACGTGCCATGGCGGGGTTCATGTCAAACAACACAGACCAGTCGGGTGCGCGGGCAAACAGTGAAGGCACGTTGGTGATGTCGGCTACGTAGGCAAACGATTGACCTTCAGAATCCATGCGGAACAAGGTGTGACCGGGGGTGTGGCCGAATGCCGCCACAGAAGTAATACCAGGCGCCACCGCAGCACCCGATTCAAACTTGACCAACTGATCGCCACCCAAATTGCCCAATGCACGGCGAACGCCCATGAAGGCGCCTTTCATGGCGGGGGGTGCGGCTTCCATGCGCGCATCGTCAATCCAGAAAGCATGTTCTGCAGAGGGCACGTGGACGCGGGCGTTGGGGTACACCAATTGGCCCGCTTTATTGCGCAAGCCGTTGATGTGGTCGCCGTGGAAGTGGCTCAACACCACGTTGTTGATGTCGGTGGGTTTGAGGCCCACAGCGGCCAAGTTGGCGGCCAGTTTGCCGGTGGTGGGCGGGCCGTTGTCGGCAAAGCCAGTGTCAAACAAATAGCGCTGATCGCCATTGATCAACAAGAAGGGGGTGTAGGGCACATCGATGTAATCGGTGGGCAGGTTTTGGCTGGCCAGCAAGGCTTTGACTTGCTCAAGAGGCGCGTTGGTTACAAACTCTTCGCCCAAAGGACGGCGCACGGCGCCATCGTTCAAGGCGATGATTTCCATCTTGCCTAGCTTCATGCGCTTGTGGCCCACGGCGGGCAAGTCGGGCAAGCCAAAGTTGGGCGCAGATTGCGACCATACTGAGGAGAAAGTAAGAGCGGATGCGCCGGCAATGCCAGCACCCAAAAACAAGCGTCTGTCTAACATGGTGAGGTCTCCTCAGTTTTATAAACACTCAATATACCAATGGCACACCAAGTTATGGGTGGCTTATCGAAATGTCCCTCCTCTTAGCACGTTAAGTCATTCCGTATTGGACCGACCTTCGCTTGACCATGCGGTGATTACGCCCCACAATCACCGCATGAAACGCGGAGAAAAAATCTACATTTGGCAGCAAAAAACGTGGCCCCAATGGACTTACGACCAGCCGTCACTGGCCTCCTTGCTAGCACAAGTGTATTTGGCACAAGGCCGCCTACAGGGGCGCATGCACGACCTGGGCATGGATCTGCGCGACCAAGCTACCCTTCGCGTTCTGACTGAAGACGTACTCAAAACCAGTGAAATCGAAGGTGAATCCCTCAACCCCGCGTCTGTCAGATCATCCATTGCACGCAGGCTAGGCGTCGACATTGGCGCATTAGCCCCCTCCGACCGGCATGTCGATGGCGTGGTGGAAATGGTGCTCGATGCCATCCAGCAACACAGCACAAAGCTCACGGCAAAACGCTTGTACGGTTGGCATGCCGCCATGTTCCCAACAGGCTACAGCGGTCTTTCAAAAATACGGGTGGGCCAATGGCGCAATGATGCACAAGGTCCGATGCAAGTGGTCTCGGGCGCCATGACTCGACAAAAAATTCATTACGAAGCGCCTCCTGCGCCCCAAGTGAATGCCGAGATGGCAAGCTTCATTCGCTGGTTCAACGCAGACCATCAAGACGACCCCGTCATCAAGGCCGGTCTTGCACATTTGTGGTTTGTCACAGTTCACCCCTTTGACGATGGCAACGGCCGCATTGCGCGCGCTGTGGGCGACATGGCACTTGCACGCGCAGAAGGCTCGGTGCAACGCTATTACAGTTTGTCAGCCCAAATACAACGTGAACGCAAAACCTATTACGAGCAACTAGAAGCAACACAAAAGGGCAAGCTTGATGCCACGCAATGGTTAACGTGGTTTCTGGGCTGTTTACTCAGAGCACTGCAAGGCGCAGACCAAGTTTTGGCAGCGGTACTCAACAAAGCTCGTTATTGGCACGCTTGGGCGGGCACACCCCTTAACGTACGCCAGGTCAAACTGCTAAACAAAATGCTAGATGGTTTAGAAGGCAAACTGACCACCAGCAAGTGGGCCGCCATTGGCAAATGCTCGCAAGACACAGCCCTGCGTGACATTGCAGAATTGTTAGACCGCCAAGTGCTCATGCGCTCAGAAGCCAGCGGAAGAAGTACGAGCTATGAACTCACACCGCTGCGTTAAAGCGATGAGCAGTTCATATTGAGCCATGTTTTCGCGCGGTCTCTACAAACCTTGAACAGCCACCAAGCGTGCCCGACTACATTCGTCTCGAATGCTTTTGAGGCCCTGATAAATGGGCCCGTTGTAAAAGCCTTCAAATGCAGCAATATCGGGAAATTCCAAAATAACAATGCGCCTAGGCTCCCAATCGCCTTCGTAAACGCGGTGCTCGCCCGCACGTGCCAAGTACTTACCACCGGCTGCTTCTAGGGCAGGTTTAACGCCCGCCATGAATTCTTGGTAGCGGGTTAGGTCAAAAATTTCCACATCAAAAATCACATAAGCGCTCATGCGTTCTCCTTGTGTTTGGGGCTTACTAGCCGCTTGATTTGCGAGCTTAAATATTACACTTGAAATACTGTATTTATATACAGTATTATTGAGGCATGACAAGCCATCAGCCCCTTCCTTTAGACCCCTCCGCCCCCAAGCTGTGGCTCAACATGTGCGCCTGGAAAGTGCCCGCTGGCTTTCCCTCGCCCGCAGCCGACCACACCCAAAAACGCATCGACCTTAACGACCACCTCATTCGCAACAAAGAAGCCACGTTCATTTTCAAAGTGAAGGGCGACTCCATGGTGGGCGCCGGCATTTACGAAGGCGATGCGCTGGTCATCGACCGCTCCATTGAAGCCAAGCACAACAACATTGTGTTGGCCGTGCTCAACAACGAGTTCACCGTGAAGCGTTTGTACAAGCGCGGTGGTGTGGTCAAGCTGGTGGCCGAAAACAATTTGTATCCGCCCATTGTGGTCAAGAGCGGCGAAGAGCTCAGCGTTTGGGGCGTGGTGACGTACAACTTACACAAGTTGTATTGAGGGCACCTCAATCTGTCGTGTATTGCTATGAGTTCTGCCACACCAGCATCTGTTCAACAATTGGCCTTGGTCGATTGCAACAACTTCTACGTCAGTTGCGAACGCTTGTTCCGCCCCGACCTGCGCAACGTGCCCGTGGTGGTACTGTCTAACAACGATGGCTGCGTGGTGTCGCGCTCTAACGAGGCCAAGGCTTTGGGTGTACGCATGGGCCAGCCCTGGTTTGAGTGCAAAGCTTTGGTGTCCGAGCACGGCGTGTTTGCACTCAGCAGCAACTACGCTTTGTACGCCGACTTGTCCAACCGCGTGATGCAAATTTTGAGCGAATATTCGCCGCGCTCCGAGGTGTATTCCATTGACGAATGTTTTGTCGACCTCACTGGGACGCCCAACTTGCGCGAGGTAAGTTACGCCATGCGCCAGCGCGTGGTGCAGTGGACGGGCATTCCGGTGTGCGTGGGCATTGGCCCCACCAAAACGCTGGCCAAGCTGGCCAACCATGTGGCCAAGAAGCATCCTCGCTCGCAAGGCGTTTTCAATTTCAACGCGCTCACTGAAGCGCAAAAAGAAAAGCTGCTCACGCAATTGCCTGTGGAAGAAGTGTGGGGCGTGGGCCGCAAGCTCACCAAGCGCTTGGCCGAGTACAACATTCACACGGTGCAAAATTTAAAAACCGCACACACCCCCACACTGCGCGCAGACTTTGGCGTGGTGATTGAAAAAACGCAACGCGAATTGCAAGAAATTCCGTGTGTCGATTTGCAAGAAGTCACGCCCGACAAACAGCAAATCATTTCCAGTCGCTCGTTTGGCAACATGGTGACCGAGCTGCCCGTTTTAAAAGATGCGCTGTCTACGTTTGTGGCCAACGCCTGCGCCAAACTGCGCGCACAAAACAGCCAAGCCGCCCTCATTCAAGTGTTCTTGCACACCAACCGTTTTAGAAAAGACTTGCCGCAGTACTCGCCCAGTTTGACGGTACCACTGCCCTACCCCACCAACGACAGCCTGGTCATTTTTAGATGGGTGGACGCGCTGTGCGAGCGCATGTACAAGCCCGAGTACCAATACAAAAAAGCCGGCATCATGCTGAGCGAAATCAGCCCCTTGTCACACCACCAAGGCGACTTGCTCCAAGAGCCTGCGCCAGCACAAGGCACGCTCATGCAAACCTTGGACGCGCTGAACCAGCGCTTTGGCCGCGGCGCGGTGAAGGTGTCCACGCAAGGGGCCTACAGCGGTTGGCAAATGCGACAAGAAAGACGATCGCCCAACTACACCACCGACTGGGCGGAGGTGCCGGTGGTTTAAGCGCCTCAGAAAAAGGGTGCATTCACACACAAGATATGCGAAACTGCGGACAAGGCCCAATCGCCATGCAACCACAAACACTCATCGTCGGTATTCACCTCGCCCGCAGCACCCGCGGGCGCATCTGCTCGCCTCCAAAACAACGCAACTGATTTTTTCTGTTTGCGTTTTTTAATTTCTGGAGAGCTTCATGGCTGATTTGTTTGAAAACCCAATGGGTTTGTGCGGTTTCGAGTTCGTAGAGTTTGCATCCCCTGAGGCGGGAGTTATCGAGCCCTTGTTTGAAAAGATGGGGTTTTCTTTGGTCGCCAAACATCGCTCCAAAGACGTGGTGCTGTACCGCCAAGGCGATATCAATTTCATTGTCAATCGCGAGCCTAGAAGCCTAGCGGGTTACTTTGCTGCAGAGCACGGTCCGTGCGCATGTGCGCTGGCATTTCGGGTCAAAGACTCTCACAAAGCCTACGCCCGTGCGCTAGACATGGGCGCGCAACCCGTCGAGGTACCGACAGGGCCGATGGAGTTAAGACTGCCTGCCATCAAAGGCATCGGCGGTGCCCCCCTGTATTTGATCGACCGTTACGAAGACGGCAAAAGCATTTACGACATTGACTTTGAATTCATAGATGGTGCAGACCGCCATCCCGTGGGCCATGGCTTCAAAATCATCGACCACCTCACCCACAACGTGTACAAAGGTCGCATGGCGTTTTGGGGCGCTTTTTACGAGAAGATTTTTAACTTCCGAGAAATTCGTTACTTCGACATCAAGGGCACGCACACAGGCCTCACCAGTCGCGCCATGACGGCACCCGATGGCCTCATTCGGATTCCGTTGAACGAAGAATCTGGCAAAAATGGCGGGCAAATTGAAGAGTATTTGATGCAGTTCAACGGCGAAGGCATTCAGCACATTGCTTTGCGCACGGACGACCTGATGAAAAGCGTTGACGCCCTGCAAATGGCGGGCATTCCCCTCATGACAGCACCCAACGACATCTACTACGAGATGCTAGAAGAGCGCCTAAAGGGCCATGGCGAACCAGTGGCAGAATTGCAGGCACGCGGCATCTTGTTGGATGGCACCACGGCCAATGGCGAAAAGCGTTTGTTGTTGCAAATCTTCTCGCAAACTTTGTTGGGCCCAGTGTTCTTCGAATTTATCCAACGCAAGGCCGACGAGGGCTTTGGCGAAGGTAACTTCAAAGCATTGTTTGAGTCCTTGGAACGTGATCAAATTAGACGTGGCGCACTTCAAATAGACGCCTAAAGGAAAGTCATGAAAATTAGCAAAATTCACCATGCAGCCTATCGCTGCAAAGACGCCAAAGAAACTGTCGAGTGGTACGCCAAAAACTTGAACATGGATTTTGTGCTGGCCATTGCCGAAGACTTAGTGCCCTCCACTAAGGCACCTGATCCTTACATGCACATCTTCTTAGATGCGGGCGGCGGCAACGTCTTGGCCTTCTTTGAATTGCCCAACGCCCCCGAAATGGGTCGTGACGAAAACACCCCCGCATGGGTGCAGCACATGGCCTTTGAAGTGGACAGCATGGAAACCTTGCTGGCCGCCAAAGCCAAGCTAGAAGCCAATGGCGTAGAAGTGTTGGGCCCGACCAACCACACCATCTTTAAAAGCATCTACTTCTTTGACCCCAACGGACACCGCTTGGAACTGGCTACCAACACAGGCACCCCCGAGATGTACAAAACCTTGGACGAAGTGAAGTGGGACATGCTGAACGAGTGGAGCAAAACCAAGCGCGCGCCCAAGCATGCGGCTTGGATGCATGAACCGGGTTGATATTTTTAAAGGCGGAGTAATCTGCGACTTAAGAGAGTCTGTAGATTTCTTCGCCCGTCGAGTACTGCATTGATGGTGACAAATTTTTCATTCACCAGATAAATAATGCGATAGGGCTTGAAAAAAATTTGGCGGTAATCACGGATACCGATGTCTAACAAGTCGCTTGGCATGCTTCCACGCTTGGGGAAATTTGCCAACGTATTAATACTGGCTTTGATTTTGTCAATCAATCGATCTGCGTTAGCTTCTGAATCGAACTCAACAACGTAGTCATAAATTTCGAGAATGTCTTTGGCTGCAGCTGTTGAAATTCGAATTTGATGTGAGTTAGCGAACCGGCTCACCATCACTTGTTTTTCTTTTTGGCGCGAATCATGTCCATCACCTCATCCATGGTGTGAACACGCCCCGCATCGACATCAGCTTGACCCATGGCAAGGATTTTGAGCAGGGCCAAAGTTTCTTGTGTCTTTTCATAGGAAGCCACATCTTGAAGGACTGCCTTGGCCTCGCCGTTTTGAGTGATGACCATGGGCTCACGGCACTCTGTGAGGTGCTGTAGTACCTCGGCAGCGTTGGCCTTGAGGTAGCTAATGGGTTTGATTTGAGCAGTGGTGAGCATGATGTGGTCCGCCTTGAAGTGAACCTAATATAGTCTTTTAAAAGACCAAGTCAACAAACATTTGCTTGCAATGAATCTTCCGGGTACCAACACTGCTGTTCGCAGCTGTGTGAGGATGGGGTGAGTGGGTGACGATTTCTGGTACCCCAGTATGAGGAACCCACTCACCCCATCTTCACACAGCGAGCTCAGAAAGAATCAGATTTACTTCGACTGACTCAAAGCATTGCCCACCATCTTGGACGTGATGTCCACAATCTGAATCATGCGCTCATAGGGCATACGCGTAGGACCAATGACACCCAATGTGCCTACGATATGGCCATCCACCTCATAAGGCGCACTGACCACCGACAACTCTTGCATGGGCACAAACTGGCTTTCGCCGCCAATAAAGATGCGAACACCATCGGCCTGACTAGACACATCCAGCAAGCGCATGAGCTGCGTTTTTTGCTCGAACAAATCGAAGGCCTGGCGCAAGTTACCCATGTCGCTGGAGAAGTCGCTAACCGACAGCAAGTTGCGCTCGCCAGAAATAACCACATCGCCTTCGTCTTCGCTCAAAGCTTCTGAGCTCATTTGCACGGCTGCCTGCATGAGGCTTGCAATTTCAGATTGCAAATTGACCAGCTCTTGCTTCACACGCATGCGCACTTGTTCGATGGCCATGCCAGCATAGTGAGCGTTCAAATAATTAGAAGCTTCTATGAGCTGGCCTTGCGAATAATCAGCCTCAGTAAAGATGACGCGGTTTTGTACATCGCCCTCGGGCGAGACAATGATCAAGAGCACGCGCTTTTCGGACAGCCGCAAAAATTCGATGTGCCTGAACACCGAAGCGCGCTTGGGCGCCATGACCACACCCACATAGTGCGACAAGCTAGACAGCATGTTGGCCGCATTGGCAATGACCTTCTGCGGCTGATCGGGTGCCAAACGGTGCGTGGGCAATTCACCCGTTTGAACCGTCAGCATGGTGTCGACAAATAAGCGATAACCCCTATTGGTTGGGATCCTGCCAGCCGATGTATGCGGACTGGCAATTAAGCCCAATTCCTCAAGGTCAGACATGACATTGCGGATGGTGGCAGGGGATAATTCAAGCCCCGACGCCTTTGAAAGCGTGCGCGACCCCACCGGCTGGCCGTCCGCAATGTAGCGTTCAACCAGCGCTTTCAGTAATAACTTGGCACGATCATCTAGCATTCGGTCATTTTAATGATGTAATTTGAGAATGAAATCTAAATTTCGTCACGTTGCGCTATTTGGCAAGCACCACACCACCGTCACGGGCCCCGCTTTGGAAAGCTCGCGCCGGGTCTTGGACGATGTTGCCCAGTTTGTCAGCCGAATTGGCGCCGACGTGGTTCTGGAAGAAGGAACCTCTGAGCATCTGGGCCTGAACCTTTATCCCACCCTCAAAATGTCCGAAATTGGCAAGCAATGCGATTTAGGTTTGGTGGTGGGCGGCGACGGCACCATGTTGGGCATCGGTCGCCAAGTTGCGCCTTACGGCTTGCCCCTCATTGGCATCAACCAAGGCCGCCTGGGTTTCATTACCGACATCCCCATCGAGCAATATGCGCAAACCCTCAAGCCCATGCTCATGGGCAACTTCGAAGAAGAACAACGCAGCATGTTGCACGCACAGGTTTGGCGTGACAAGCATTGCGTGTTTGATGCTTTTGCCTTGAACGACGTGGTGGTCAACCGCGGCGCCACATCCGGCATGGTGGAGTTGCGCATTGAAGTCGATGGCCGCTTTGTGGCCACACAGCGCGCCGACGGTCTCATTGTGGCCACGCCCACGGGTTCAACGGCTTATTCATTGTCAGTTGGCGGTCCTTTGATGCATCCCAACTTAGGCGGCTGGGTCCTTGCACCCATTGCACCCCACACCCTGTCCAATCGCCCTATTGTGTTGCCTGACACTTCCAAAATCAGCATTGAAATTGTCTCTGGCCGCGATGCCAGCGCCAACTTTGACATGCAGTCTTTGGCCAGTCTCATGATTGGCGATCAAATCACGGTGGAGCAGTCATCGCACAAAGTGCGTTTCTTGCACCCGCAAGGCTGGAATTATTTCGACACGCTCCGTAAAAAAATGCATTGGAACGAAGGAGGCGCCTAAGCCATGGCCCTCAGACACATCAGCCTGCGCGACTTTGTCATTGTTCGCGAACTCGACTTGAATTTGTCTCAAGGTTTTAGCGTTCTGACAGGTGAAACCGGCGCGGGCAAATCTATTTTGATTGACGCCTTGCAACTGGCACTGGGTGAACGTTCAGACGCCAGCGTGGTGCGCGAAGGTGCTGCGCGATGCGAAGTCACTGCAGAATTCGATTGCCCCCCACAAGCCCACGCTGTGCTTGAAGATGCTGGGTTTGAAATTTCAGACACGCTGCTCTTAAGGCGCAGTGTGGATGCGCACGGCAAAAGCCGCGCATGGGTCAATGGCAGCCAAGCCACCGCCACACAACTGCGCGCCTTGGGCGAAATGCTGTTAGACATTCATGGCCAGCACGCTTGGCAAAGCCTCACACGACCCGACGCAGTCCGCGGCTTGCTAGATGCTTATGCAGGTATCAGCACGGACGCTTTAAAAGCCGCTTGGCAGACATGGCGCCAAGCACAGCAAGCGGTTCAAACTGCGCGCACTGCACAAGACTCACTCAGCCGCGAGCAAGAACGTTTGGCGTGGCAAATAGGCGAGCTCGACAAATTGGCGCCAGCGCTCGATGAGTGGGAAGAATTGAACGCACAGCACACGCGCTTGTCGCATGCGCAGGCCTTGATTGATGCAGGGCAATCGGCTCTTACGGCTTTAGATGGCGACGAGTCTTCTAGATTAGGCTCTGACACTGGCGCGTTGGGCATGCTGTCGCAAGGTATCAGCAGTCTGCAAGATCAGTCGCACCTTGAGCCAGAATTTCAGGCCATTGTCGATGTCTTGCAATCTAGCTTGGCACAAGCCGAAGACGCGGCACACAGCCTACAAAGCTATTTGCGCAAAACCGATTTGGATCCCGATCGCCTAAACGAGTTGGACACGCGCATGTCGCAGTGGCTGTCATTGGCCCGCAGGTACAAACGCCCACCAGAGGAATTGGCCGCCCTGCTGGCAGGCTGGAAGCAAGAGCTCAATGCCCTCGAAGCTGCCAGCGATTTGGAAGGCTTAGAAGCCCAAGAAAAAGCCGCGTCGCAAGCCTATCAAACAGAAGCCAAAAAGCTGTCACAACAACGCAAAAAAGCAGCGCCCAAACTGGCGCAAGCCGTCACGCAGGCTATGCAAAACTTGGGCATGCAAGGTGGCCGCTTTGAGGTGGCTTTAATTGGCTTAGATCAAGCGGCACAACACGGCCTAGAAGACATTCAGTTTTTGGTGGCCGGCCATGCTGGCAGCACACCCAGGCCCGTCGGCAAAGTGGCCTCGGGTGGCGAGCTTTCGCGAATTGCCTTGGCCATTGCCGTCACTACCAGCGAATTGGGCGAAGCAGGCACTCTGATATTTGACGAGGTTGACTCTGGCGTGGGTGGTGCAGTGGCCGAAACAGTAGGCCGCCTCATGAAGCAACTGGGTGTGCATCGCCAAGTATTGGCTGTCACCCACTTGCCACAAGTTGCATCTTGCGCCGACCATCATTTGTTGGTTAGCAAGGCCAGCTCCAAAGAAGGCGTTAGCAGCAACGTGACACCCATCGCAGGCGAACAACGCGTGACAGAAATTGCACGCATGTTGGGCGGCGAAAAATTATCAGCAACCACGCTGGCGCATGCCCGTGAGATGCTCACCAAGTAAATTTCTGAAGTCTTGAAATCATGGAAATCGTTCTCATCACTGGCATGTCGGGTTCAGGCAAATCTGTTGCTTTGCATGCGCTAGAAGATTATGGTTTCTATTGTGTTGACAACCTCCCCCCCGAACTTCTCATCCCCTTTGCAGAGCTAGAGCGCGAAAGAAACGAAGAGCGCGTTGCCCTTGCCATTGATGTGCGCAGCGCCAATTCATTGCCCCTCATGCCCAGTCAATTGATGAAGTTGAAGAACATGGGGTTCAAAACAACGTCTATCTTTTTGGATGCCTCGTCTGACACCTTGCTTCGCAGGTATTCTGAAACCAGAAGGCGCCACCCTTTGTCGGGTCGCGTGGCTTCTGAAGGCGAACTGGCGCTAACAGAGTCCATCGAATTTGAACGCGAACTTTTATCGCGTTTGCGTGAACAAGCCCATGTGATTGACACGAGTTTTTTGCGTGCGCCCCAATTGCAGAGCTACGTCAAGTCCCTGGTGAACTCCTATGGCGCCAAGATGACTTTGGTGTTCGAGTCGTTTGGCTTCAAGCGTGGTATTCCCATCGACGCCGATTATGTTTTTGATGTTCGCATGCTGCCCAATCCGCATTACGAAAATGCGCTTCGACCTCTGTCGGGAAAAGATGAACCCGTTCAACTGTTTTTAGAAAAATATCCAGACGTCAAAACAATGCAAGGGCACATTCAGTCCTTCTTGGATCATTGGCTGCCTGCGCTAGAAAAAGACCACCGCAACTACATCACCGTAGCCATCGGCTGCACCGGCGGACAACATCGCTCTGTGTATTTGGTTGAAAAGCTCAGTCAATATTTCAGCACCAAGTGGCTAACGCTCAAGCGTCATAGAGAGTTAGACAGCAAGTGACGTATTGGGGTGGGCAAGCCCAGTACTTGCCAATCTTCTTCAGACCACCAAGCGCCAGTCTCCGATGAACTTGGGTCTTTGCTGAGCGCCAACTTGACCACATGGCAATGCAAATCTTTGTGCGTTAAGACATGTTTAAAGGTGGGCAAAATTTCCATGCTGACTTTGGACATGGCTTGAGTTTTAGCTTTTGCTTTTGCTTTAGATTCAGATGAACTTGCATTGCCAAAAACAGCCGTCCTGAGTGACTCTTCTGAGTCAAAGACAGGCACGCTGTAAAGGCTGGCCCAAATGCCCGATGCGGGTCGCTTTTCCAACCACACTTGGCCTTGCTTGTTTTGCGCCAGCAACAACCACAAAACCTCACTGCTGCGTTTGATTTTGCGAGTCTTAACAGGAAATTTTTCGGGCTCACCCAAGGCACATGCTTGGCATTCACCGCGCACAGGGCACGCCTCACACAAAGGCTTGCGCGATAAGCATATTGTTGCGCCCAGGTCCATCAGCCCTTGCGAATATCGGGGCATGGCGGTTTGAATTTGTTGGGTGGGCAAGGCTTCTTCAGCCATTTGCCACAGCACTTTTTCGTTCTTGCTCACTGACAAATCGGCGCCGTAAGCCCAGACACGTGTGAGCACCCGTTTGACATTGCCATCCATGATGGCCACACGCTCGGAAAAACAAAACGAGGCCACCGCAGCGGCTGTCGATCGACCAATACCGGGCAAGCTCATCAACGACTCTGCCGTTTGAGGAAATTGGCCGCCAAATTTTGTCATCACATCTTTGGCACATTGATGCAAATTTCGAGCACGGCTGTAATAACCCAAACCACTCCACAAACCCATCACCTGATCTTGGGATGCCGCTGCCAAATCGGCCACCGTTGGAAAGTGCTTTAAAAATTTGGCGTAGTAATCGAGTACGGTGCTGACTTGCGTTTGCTGCAGCATGATTTCTGAGAGCCACACACGGTAAGGGTCTTGTGTGTTTTGCCAAGGCAAATGATTTCTACCGTGCTTTTTTTGCCAAGCCACCAAGGTCTCTGCAAACGACTTATCGGACGTCACAACTTTTGACATACAGGGCAATAAAAAGTGGAGCGCTGACCTTGAACAATCTGCTTGATAGGCGTCTCGCAAACACGGCAAGGCAAACCAGTTCTGCCATACACCGAGGCTTCGAGCTGAAAGTAACCTGTATTGCCCTGTGCGTTGACGAAATCTTTCAAGCTGCTGCCACCTTGTTCCACGGCTCTGGCAAGCACTTGCCGAATGGCCGCATGAAGTTTGGCAATGCGGGGGCCACTGATTTTTTGGGCCTTGACGGTGGGTCGGATGCCCGCCAAAAACAAAGCCTCTGAAGCATAGATATTGCCTACCCCCACAACCACATCGCCAGCTAGCAGCACCTGCTTAATGGGTGCAGCACGTTTTTTGAGGCCCTGCTGAAACAACTTCATCTCAAAACCATCCGTGAGCGGCTCCATGCCCAATTTACCCAGTAGCTTGGCAGCTGGCTCATGGTTCTCGGACTCAGACCAAACGGCGGCGCCAAATCGGCGTGGATCGTGCAATCGCAGAACCCCCTGATTGGTGACCAAATCCATATGGTCATGCTTGCCTGCGGGCCCTTGTGATGGCGCAAAGTTCAAGCTGCCGGACATGCCCAAATGCAGCATCAAGATGCCGCGCTCGGTGTCTAAGAGCAGATATTTGCCGCGCCTTCTGACCCTCAAAACCGTTTGGCCCACCAAAGAAGCGGGAGATACACCCAGCGGCCAGCGCAAGGGCTTGCCCATGTGCATGGCCAAAATGCGCGCGCCAGATATCCGACTGGCAAAACTCAGTCTGGTGACCTCAACTTCGGGTAATTCGGGCATGAAATCGGATTTAAATGAAGGGATTAATTGCGCATTCGTCAGCACTTCAATACGTCCACTCGATTATGATGGCTCTATGAAGTACTGGCTTTCTTCGTTTGCATTAGTCTGGGCCACCACGGGTGTTTGCGCCGAGCCGCCTGTGCAAAACTCTAACCTCAATGCCGTTTTGTTTTACCAACTCTTGTTGGGTGAACTCAGCGTGCAAAATGGAGAACCTGAAGCAGGCTTTTCCATCTTGCTGGATGCTGCACGCAAAACAAAAAACGAAGCCCTGTTTCAACGGGCCACCGACTTGGCACTTCAATCGCGCTCTGGCGAAGCGGCACTCCAAGCCACCAAGAGTTGGAAATCCAGCTTGCCCGAATCGCAAGAAGCCAACCGCTACACCCTTCAAATTTTGTTGGCACTCAACCGCGTTGAAGAAGCGGGTCGTGCGCTGAAGTCCAGCATTGCCGAATTGCCCGTCAATGAACAATCTGCCGCGATTGGCTCCGTTCCGCGTGTTTTTAATCGTGTTCAAGACAAAAATTTGGCCGCCAAAGTGGTGGAGCAAGCACTTTCGTCGGCCATTCAGAATCCAGAAACTGCCGCCACAGCTTGGACCACCATTGGTCGCATGAAACGCCAAGCTGGCGAAATTCAACCAGCAGCAGAGGCAGCACGCGCGGGTCATGCCGCCAATCGCAAAGCCCCTGGGCCCATCATGTTGGCACTGAGTTTGTTGAACTTTGTGCCCAACGAAGTGAAACCCCTAATTACCCAATACATGGCTGGCGAGGCCCTGCCCGACTTGCGATTGGGTTATGCCAGAACGCTCATTGACATGGGTGAGATGCGGCCAGCTTTGGCCCAACTGATTCAACTGTCGCAGCAAAATCCTGACTTTGCGCCTGGCTGGTTATTTTTAGGCCTGCTGCAAAGTGATTTGTCTCAGGCGGTCCAAGCGGAACAATCCCTCAAGCAATACATTGCCTTGGCCAGTCAAAAGCCAGACCCTGATCTGTCTGGCGGCCTTGCAGAAGCCTATTTGGCGTTGTCGCAGATGGCCCAAAAACAAAGTTTGTGGGCTCAAGCGGATGAATGGCTGACCAAAATCCCACCCACTGCAGACCCACTCAAAGTGGCGTCAAGACGCGCGGCCTTGCTGGCGCAACAGGGTCGCAAAGCTGAAGGGCTCAAGATCCTAGAAGAGGTCAAGGTTCAGTCACCTCAAGACGCCAAACTCAAAGCACTGGCTTTGTCGCAATGGCTCAGAGAAGACAAGCAAATCAGTGCAGCGTTCAGCACCATCGAAAAAGCCTTGGGGCAATTTCCAGCAGATCCTGAGTTGCAGTCCGAAATGGCCATGCTTTGCGAAAAATTAGGCCGCTTCGATCAAATGGAAAGTTTGTTGCGCGGACTCATGAAAGTCAAACCCAACGACCCCCATGCCTTCAATGCTTTGGGCTACTCATTGGCCGACCGAAAAATTCGAATAGACGAAGCCCGTGAACTGATTCTCAAAGCCATCCAGTTGGCCCCGCGCGATCCTTTCATTCAAGACAGCCTAGGTTGGCTTGAATACCGCGTTGGCAATACCCAAGAAGCCCTTCGAATTTTGGAAGCGGCTTACAAGGAAAGACCTGATGCCGAAATAGCTGCTCACTTGGGCGAAGTGCATTGGGTCAGTGGCAACAAAGAAAAAGCCGGCACCATTTGGCGCGAAGGGCTGATGCTCAAGTCGGACAACGAAACCCTGCTTGAAACCCTCAAGCAATTCAAGTTCAAGCCCTAAGCCCTAAGCCCTAAGTCAATAGCATGTCGAGATTCAGTACGCGGCCTATCAAGGTGTGGTGCACATGCGCTGCAATGTGTCTTCTAAGCGCTTGTAGCCTGCCAAGTCAACTTGCAAAGCCATCCAGCCCAACAGATACCAACGCCCAAGAAGTTGCCACAGGCACCAAGCCTGCACAAGCCGCTTATCGAGCCGGCAGATTTTCCTTGGTGATCGATACTGAACCGCAGCAGTCATTTTTATCGTCCTTCGATATTCTTGGCGGCTGGCCAGACGGAGTTTTGACCATCTACAACCCGCTGGGCATGCAGATGGCCAAAGTTGAATGGTCGCCTCAAGCTGCCCGGCTTTTGCAAGGCAACCAAATTAGAGAATTTGAAAATCTCGAAAAACTCATTTATCAAACAACAGGTACCCGGCTACCTGCTGCTGCACTGGTCGATTGGCTTAGCGGCAAGCCCACGCCGGCTGAGGGGTGGAACGTCGATGTCAGCGAATGGCACCTCAGGCGGCTGGTGCTTGAACGCGTTCAACCCGCGCCGCGCACTGTTCTGCGAATCGCATTTGAATCATGAAATCCTTGAACAACGTCTTGGCACCCGCCAAACTCAACTTGTTCTTGCACATCACGGGCCGTCGACCCGATGGCTATCATTTGCTTCAATCGGTTTTCATGTTGATCGATTGGTACGACACGCTTCATTTTGAGAGCCGAAGTGATGGGCACATTAGCCGTGAAGACCTTAATGTGCCACTGCCCCCTGATGACCTGATCACCCGAGCAGCACGCTTGTTACAACATGCCACTGGTACCGCTCAAGGGGCTCACATTGCCATTGAAAAGTCCATCCCGGCCCAAGCAGGGATGGGTGGCGGATCATCAGATGCGGCCACTTGTCTGTTGGCATTGAACAAACTCTGGGGCTTGGGCTTGTCCGTCAAACAGCTCGCTGAACTGGGTTTAAAACTGGGTGCAGACGTCCCCTTTTTCTTGCACGGACAGAACGCTTGGGTTGAGGGCGTGGGCGAGATCATGACCCCCATTTCTTTGCCGCCCGCCCAGTTTGCGGTGATCAAACCTTCAGAAGGCCTTGAAACTGCCAAAATTTTTGGCTCAGAGGCTTTAAAGCGGGATACAAAGCCTGCTACAATTTCGGTCTTTGCAGCAGACCCGTATGGCTTTGGCCACAACGACCTGCAACCAGTGGCCCAGCGCCTCTGCCCCCAAATCAGCGATGCAATCGCCTGGCTAGATTCCGCCAGACTTGCTTCTGCTGTTGTCAAAGGCAGAATGACGGGCTCCGGGAGTGCAGTGTTTGCGCAAGTGCCACGCGGTACAGATTTAAGCCAAATGCCTCAAGTTCCAGCAACTTGGCAAAATTGGAAAATCCAAATGCGTGGCAATTTGGAAGTTCACCCCCAAAAGGGTTGGGCCTCCAGCGACGATTGATCGGTCGGCAGCTTTGGTTTTCTAAAGCTACTAACCCGTGTAGGGGAGTCGCCAAGTTGGTTAAGGCACCGGATTTTGATTCCGGCATGCGAAGGTTCGAGTCCTTCTTCCCCTGCCAAATAACTGCACGCAGTCACATGCGTTCAAACAACACAGTCAAATGTGTTGCGGATTGAAATTGATGCACTAACCCGCATCGGCCCATCATTTGATCGCTGAGACGCTCATGCTGCCATCCAACACAAATTCATCATCAGACTTCATGGTCTTCACTGGCAACGCCAACCCTGTGTTGGCGGCCGAAGTGGCGTATGAGTTGGACATCTCTTTGGGCTTGGCCGACGTGGGCCGCTTCTCAGATGGCGAAGTCACAGTCGAGCTAAAGCAAAACGTACGCGCGCGCGACGTGTTCATCATTCAGTCCACCTGCGCCCCCACCAACGAAAACCTGATGGAACTGCTGATCATGGTCGACGCTTTGAAGCGCGCCTCAGCCGGTCGCATCAGCGCCATCATTCCTTACTTTGGCTATGCCCGCCAAGACCGTCGCCCACGCTCTACGCGTGTGCCTATTACGGCCAAGGTGGTGGCCAACATGTTGCAAGCGGTGGGCGTCAATCACGTCCTCACCATGGACTTGCACGCCGACCAAATTCAAGGCTTCTTCGACATTCCCGTCGACAACATTTACGCCTCTCCTGTGCTGTTGGGCGACCTGCGCCAAAAGAACTACGAAGACCTCATTGTGGTCTCCCCCGACGTAGGTGGTGTGGTTCGCGCACGTGCGCTAGCCAAACAACTCAATTGCGATTTGGCCATCATCGACAAGCGTCGTCCCAAGGCCAACGTGAGCGAAGTGATGCACGTCATTGGCGACATCGACGGTCGCAACTGCGTCATCATGGATGACATGATTGACACCGCAGGCACCTTGGTCAAAGCCGCTGAAGTACTCAAAGAGCGCGGCGCCAAAAAAGTTTACGCGTATTGCACACACCCTATTTTCTCGGGCCCCGCCATCGATCGCATTGCCAAAGGCTCTGCCCTCGATGAAGTGGTAGTGACCAACACCATCCCGTTGTCACAAGCCGCTGCAGCCTGCCCCAAAATTCGCCAACTTACTGTGGCGCCGCTGTTGGCCAACACCATCCAGCGCATGGCACACGGTGAGTCGGTCATGAGTTTGTTCTCAGACAAAGACTGATCTGGAACATCAATGTGGATTGCCGTTTGGCAGTCCTTTTTAAAACAGAGTCGTACTGGTCGCGGTCGGCTCAACTTGGAGTTAGTTATGAAATTTGTCGCTTTTGAGCGCTCTATGCAAGGTACGGGTGCGAGCCGCCGTCTGCGCAATTCAGGTAAGACACCTGGTATTGTTTATGGCGGTGTAGATCAACAACCCCAATTGGTCGAACTCGACCACAATGCCCTGTGGCACGCCCTGAAAAAAGAAGCTTTCCACGCAAGCATCTTGGACATGGAATTGAACGGTAAAGAAACCAAAGTGTTGCTCCGTGACTTCCAAATGCACCCCTACAAACAATTGGTCTTGCACATCGACTTCCAACGCGTCGATGCCAAAACCACTTTGAACCGCAAAGTGCCAATCCATTATTCTGGCGAAGACACATCTCCCGCCGTCAAGGTGGATGCTTGCTTGATCAACCACATCATGAATGAGCTCGAAATCGCTTGCTTGCCAGCCGATTTGCCAGAAGCCATCAACGTTGATTTGTCTGGTTTGAAGAAAGGTGTTTCATTGCACCTGGCCGACATCACATTGCCTAAGGGCGTGAAAGCCATCACACACGGTAAGAAAAACCCTGTGTTGGTGTCTGTGGTGGCCCCAGCTGTTGAAGAAGCAGCGCCTGCTGCCGATGCAGCACCTGCAGCCGATGCCAAAGGCAAGGCCAAGAAGAAGTAATTCTTCCCTCAGCCTAAACACTTCTGTGTTTCAACAACCCGCCTTGTGCGGGTTGTTTTGTTTTTATACTTAGCCATGATCAAACTGTTTGTAGGCTTGGGCAATCCAGGCGCCGAATACGAAGACACCCGCCACAACGCTGGCTTTTGGTGGATAGATGCTTTGGCACGCGAGCTCAATGTCAACTTGGTGCCCGACAAAAGTTACTTTGCCAAAGTGGCGCGCACGCAAGTCAAGGGTCAAACCGTTTGGCTGCTCGAGCCCCAAACGTTCATGAATTTGTCTGGCAAATCAGTGGGCGCTTTGGCCAAGTTTTTCAAAATAGCACCCCAAGAAATTTTGGTGGCCCACGATGAACTCGATGTGATCCCTGGCCAAGCCAAACTCAAATTTGGTGGTAGCCACGCAGGGCACAACGGCCTGCGCGACATCCACGCCCAGCTGGGCACCGGCGATTATTGGCGCTTGCGTTTGGGCATTGGCCATCCAGGCGTCAAGGCCGAAGTGGTGAATTGGGTACTGAAAAAACCCATGGCCGAGCAGCGCGATCTGATTCAAGAGAGCATTGCCCGCTCTGTCAAAGCGGCCGACATGCTGATTCAAGGCGAGATGGAGAAGGCCACGGTGCAAATTCACACCAGCAAGCCGCCTAGGCCCAAGCCGCCCCGCCCAGAAGGCGTTTAAAAAACGTTCAAGCCGAGTTTTGCAAGCGCTGGTACTTCTGGAACAGCGTCTCTTTGTTCTCAACGTGCGCTGGATTGACCGGAATACAAGCCACAGGACAGACCTGCACACACTGGGGCTCGTCAAAGTGCCCCACACACTCGGTGCACTTGTTGGGATCGATTTCATAAATTTCAGGGCCGAGGTAGATCGCCTGATTGGGACACTCAGGTTCGCAGACATCGCAGTTGATGCATTCATCGGTGATCATCAAGGCCATAGAAATCTCACTTAAATCAGTTGGAATTATCGTCCAGAGGCGATGACCTCTTCCGCAAGCCCTAAAATACCCCTGTGGAACCCTTACTCAACGCCGACCTTCATTGCCACTCCGTGGTCTCCGATGGCACGCTAACGCCCGAGGCCTTGGCCTCTCGCGCCAAAGCCAACGGCGTTCAGCTTTGGGCGCTCACAGATCACGACGAAATTGGCGGCCAAGCGCGCGCCATGGCTGCGGCCAAAGCCGAAGGCATGAAGTACCTCACTGGCGTCGAAATCTCCATTACCTTTGCCGGCAAAACTGTCCACATTGTGGGTCTGGGCTTTGACCATACCAACGAAGCCTTGGTGCAAGGCCTGCGCAATACCCGCGGTGGCCGCGCCGAACGCGCCAAAGAAATGTCTGATGGCTTGGCCAAGGTGGGCATTCACGGCGCATTCGAAGGCGCACTCAAGTACGCAGGCAACCACGAACTCATTTCACGCACTCACTTTGCGCGGTTTTTGGTTGAAACGGGTGTGTGCAAAGACACTTCCGAAGTGTTTCGCAAATACCTAACCGACAACAAACCTGGCTTTGTGCCCCACCGCTGGGCCTCACTAGAAAACGCCGTCAAGTGGATTACCCAAGCAGGTGGTGTGGCCGTCATTGCCCACCCTGCGCGCTATGGCTTTACAGCCAACGAAGAATACGCACTCTTCACTGAATTTAAAAATCATGGTGGCCGCGCCGTCGAAGTCATTACGGGCAGCCACTCTAGCGCTGATGCTCTGCGTTATGCCGATACAGCGCTCGAGTTTGAATTGGCTGCTTCACGAGGCAGCGATTTCCACAGTCCTGACGAAAGTCACACCGACTTAGGCACACTGCCCTGGCTACCGGGACAACTGACCCCCGTGTGGGAATTGTTGTCAAACCAAATCCAGTGAAACACCCCTCTGCCAACACCCTTGCTGGTATAGCCTATGTCGTTTTGTCAGTGGCATGTTTTGCCATCTTAGACACGGTCACCAAAAACGTCAGTGCCAGTATGTCCTTGATGTTGGCGCTTTGGTTTAGGTACCTCATACAAGCTTTGTTTAGTACCGTTTTCTTTTTGCCTCAACGCGGCATGGCCTTGTTTAAAACAGAACACCCTAGGTTTCAAGTAGCGCGTGGTGTTCTTTTGTTTGGCAGCAGCATGTGTGCTTTTTATGGCCTCAAGTATTTGCCTGTGGGCGAGTTCACAGCCATTGCTTCCGTCACGCCTTTGGTCGTGACACTCATGGCAACCATCTCTTTAGGTGAGAAGGTTAGAAAGCTACGCTGGGCTCTGGTACTGGGTGCATTTGCTGGCACCATGGTAATTGTCAGGCCAGGCAGTCAACACTTCGATTGGGTTTTGATTTTTCCTTTGTTGCTCATTTTGACCAACGCAAGCTTTCAATTGCTCACCCGCAAAATGACCAGCACGGAAGACCCTGTCACCATGAATGTGCTCACGGGTTGGGTCGGTACGTTGTTGGGCGCACTGGTATTGCCTTTCGTTTGGGAACTGCCAACCGACTGGCACTTGTGGTTGCAACTACTCATCATGGGCAGCTTTGCTACGGTGGGCCACTACTTGCTCATCATGGCGTTTTCTAAAGCACCGGCCACTGTCTTGACGCCTTACTTTTACGTTCAAATTGCGTTTGCGATGTTGGGCGGTTGGCTGATGTTTGACCACGTACCCGATCATTGGACCCTAGTGGGCATTGGCATTGTGGCCCTGTGCGGTGCATTGGGCGCCTTATTGACCGTTCGCGAAAGTCGAATGGCCGTCATGCCCGCTGAATCTTGATGGGTTAAATCATGGCACAGTACTTTTCTGTTCATCCCGACAATCCACAAGCGCGCTTGCTCAAGCAAGCCGTTACCCTTCTCAATCAAGGCGGCGTGCTCGCTGTTCCCACCGACTCGAGCTATGCCTTGGTCTGCCACATGGACGACAAGGCCGCAGCCGACCATTTGCGCAAAGTTCGGGGCGTCGATGAAAAACATCACCTCACCCTGCTTTGCCGAGACCTGCGCGAGTTGGCCAACTATGCCAAGGTAGACAACGCGCAGTTTCGAATGCTCAAACAAGCCACGCCGGGCGCTTTCACATTCATCTTGGAAGCCACCAAGGAAGTGCCGCGTCGAGTCAGCCATCCCCAAAGAAAAACCATTGGCTTGCGGGTGCCTGAGCATGCTGTTTTGCAAGAGCTGTTGGCCATGCATGGTGCCCCCCTCTTGGCCACCACCCTGATTCCTGTGGGTGAAGATGACCCCTTGAACGATCCAGAAGAAATTCGAGAACGTTATGAGAAACTCATCGCTGGCGTGATTGATGCAGGTGCTTGCAGTCGCGAGCCAACCACCGTTGTAGATTGCTCGGGCGACGGCATTGAGGTCATTCGCCAAGGCCAGGGCGATGTGGCTTTACTTGGACTTTGAGACAATCACGCTGTGGAAACTTCTAACCTCATTCAAACCGTTTCGGTCTATGCCATTCCGGTGATCTTTGCCATCACTTTGCATGAGGCCGCACATGGCTATGCCGCCAAGTATTTTGGCGATCGCACAGCCGCCATGATGGGCCGCGTCACGCTCAACCCACTTTCGCACATCCATTGGGTAGGCACCATTCTGCTGCCGCTTTTGCTTTACTTCAGCACCAGTGGTGCGCTCTTGTTTGGTTATGCCAAACCTGTGCCCGTCAATTTTGGCAATCTGCGCCATCCCAAGCGCGACATGATTTGGGTGGCATTGGCAGGACCCGGCATCAACTTGATTCAGGCCATTGTTTGGGCCTTGCTGTATGTGGTGTACACCGATTTTGGCGTCACAGAAAAGTTCTTCTTGGCCATGTGCAAGGCTGGCGTACTTAGCAACGTGGTGATGTTTGCCTTCAATTTGTTTCCCTTGCCGCCCCTCGATGGTGGCCGCATTGTGGTGGGCTTGTTGCCCTGGAAACAGGCCTACCAGTTTTCTCGCATCGAGCCCTACGGATTTTTCATTGTGATTGCTTTGGCAGTCACCGGTGTGGTCAATCATTTGTGGTTAGACCCTGTCATGAGTGCCACCTTTGGTTTGATCGAAATCATGTTGAAATTAATTTCTTGAACATCCATTTGCTATGACGACTCCTACAAGCAATCAACGCACGCGCGTTTTAACTGGCATTACCACTACCGGCACGCCTCACCTGGGCAATTACGTGGGTGCCATTCGGCCTACGGTGCAGGCCAGCTTGAATCCTGCCACGCAAGGGTTTTATTTTTTAGCTGACTATCACGCGCTCATTAAGTGCGATGACCCCATCCGCATTCAACGCTCTACATTGGAGATCGCTGCCAGCTGGATTGCCGCAGGCCTTGACCCCGATCGCGTGATGTTTTACAGGCAGTCTGACATTCCAGAAATTCCAGAGCTCACTTGGTTTTTAACGTGCGTCACAGGCAAAGGTGTCCTCAATCGCGCCCACGCCTACAAAGCCTCCGTCGACAAAAACAATCTGGCAGGCAACGACCCCGATGCCGATGTGTCTGCTGGTTTGTTCATGTACCCCGTGCTTATGGGCGCCGACATTTTGATGTTCAAAGCGCACAAGGTTCCTGTCGGGCGCGATCAAATTCAGCACATTGAAATGGCGCGCGACATGGCGTCTAGCTTCAATCATTTGTATGGCGAGCATTTGGTGTTGCCCGAAGCGGTCATTGAAGAATCTGTAGCCTTGCTGCCTGGCCTCGATGGTCGCAAGATGAGCAAAAGTTACGACAACACCATTCCGCTGTTTTCTTCTAGCGCCCAACTCAAAAAATTGATCTCAGGCATCGTGACTGACTCACGCGCGCCCGGCGAACCCAAAGACACAGAAGGCTCGGCCTTGTTTCAAATTTACCAAGCGTTTGCAAGTGCCGAAGAAACCGCGGCCTTGGCCAAAGCTTATGCCGATGGCATTGGTTGGGGCGACGCCAAGCAAATTTTGTTTGAGCGCATTGATCGCGAAGTGGCACCGATGCGCGCGCAATATGAAGAATTGATCAACAACCCCGCCAAGGTCGATGCCATCTTGCTCAAAGGTGCAGCCAAAGCGCGTGAATTGGCAACGCCCTTGATACAAGAATTGCGCCATGCTGTGGGCTTGAGGGCTTTGGCCAGCACAGCCAATGCAAAAGCGCCTTCAACGTCTAAAGCTGCGCGAGCAGCGGCACCCTCCTTCAAGCAATATCGCGAGAAAGACAGCCTCTTTTATTTCAAGCTGGTTGACTCACAGGGTCGCGTCTTATTGCAAAGCCTTGGCTTTGCCTCTCCCAAAGAAGCTGGATTGGCCATTGGCCAGTTGCAACAAAACGACGCCAAAGCTTTGGCAGAAATGGGCGCCCAAGTCAGCTTGGGTGAAGGCGTGGCGGCCTCAGAAGCGACAAGCGCCTTAGAGGTGCTCAGAGCCGAGTTGGCTGAAAAGGCAAAATCGAAAGCATGAATCGAAAGAAGTTAACAATTTTCACAAAAGTTGCTTGATTTGTTCCTGACTTTGCTGATACCCTCATACTTTACGTTTCATTCTTGAGAACACCATGACCGTTTACGTCATTGACGACCACCCTCTGATGCGCGATGCCCTGACCATGTTGGTCCAAAGGGTACGCCCTGGTTTGAAAGTGGTCTCAGTGGCCAAACTCAACAGTTTGGAATCGACGGTCGAGCGTCAAGGCCCGCCTGAATTGTTTTGCTTGGACTTGAAATTACCTGACACCTTGGGTTTGTCTGGCGTGCATGCTGTGAAAGCCAAATTCCCTGATGTGCCTTTGGTCGTGGTCACAGGCTCAGAGGCCAGCGAATGCGAAGCGGCTTGTTTAGAAGCGGGTGCCAATCTGTTTTTAGAAAAAGCCAGCCCCCCCAACACCATCATTGAAGGTCTGCGCACTTTCTTGCCAACGCCTGAAGAAGAGATGTCCGAAGGTAGCCCTAGCGCACCCACCAAATTGTCAAAGCGTCAAAAGCAATTGATCTTGATGTTGGACCAAGGTTTAAGCAACAAAGACATTGCCGACAAACTGACCATCAGCGAGCACACGGTCAAGGTTCACTTCTGGCGTTTGTTCCGCCGTCTGGGTGTCAACAGCCGCACGCAAGCTTTGCACTTTGCGCGCACCAACGGCTGGTTGGGTATTTAATCTTTTGTCTTTTTGTTGACGATGTCGGGCGTGACAGCGTCAACCACATTGATGATTGTCTTGCCGGTATAAACCACCGTTGATGCCACAGCATCTGCCACTGCAACCACGGCGCAGCCCTGCAACATGAAGCACATGACCAGGGACACAAAGGCGATACCAAATTTCATCATCAAGCTCTCAAGAATGCGCCACCTACAAGGCAGCAAGTTTGAATGATGGCGATTCTAACGTGCTCAGTGACGAACCGGTGAGTCACCTGGATCGGCTTCCTGAACTTGTTTGTAAAAGCGCTTGGGCAAATGGGTGGTGAGCCGTTCGATGGCCAAATCGATCATGTTAGGATGAATTTCGTGGCCAATGTAGGGCAGCACATCGGCTGTGACGTCGGCTTCGATGGCCACCAAGCGCTCGGCCGCACTGACCGCAAAACCATAGTGAATGACGTTGTCGGACTTGCCGTGGAACAAATGGTAAGTGACCGTTTCTGGCGCTTGCACAGGTAAGTCAACAAAGCGGCTGCCGAAGCCCATGACGCGACCACACAAGTTGACCTCTTGCAAACTGGCCGCCAAAGACATGATGCCGCCTTGCGAAAAGCCCACCAAGGCCGTGGCCTCGTGACTCACGCCCGCGCGTTGTTGCCATGCGCGAATGAGCGATACAAATCCAGGCATGGCATCGTTCACGCGTTGCGGACGGTTTTCTTCAGTCACGCCTTGCAGCGCAAACCACTGCCAGCCAAAACCAGCCTCTGCCGGTTCTGTGGCCTGCACACACACAACACAAGACTGCGGAAATTCTTCTGCAAAGCGCTTGGCCAAAGGCTGCATGTCTTGGGCATCAGCACCGTAGCCATGGAACAGCAAGAAGAGTTGTGCGGCTTGCGCGGGAGCTTGAACGACGATGTCTTGAGTCATGCTGATATTTTGCCTTGGCTCAGCAAAAAAAAGCCAGCACTTTTGAAATTCAGTGCTGGCTTGGCGGGAAGCGATGTGTTCGATCAGCTTTCCACAAAGATGCGTGCCTTGCGAGGGGTGAGCACCAAGGTTTCGCCTTCTTTGTATTGCTGTTCTGCAAACAAGTGGGCAGACAGTTGCGCCTCAATGACCGTGTCTTTGGCAAACTCATGGTGATCGACAGGCTCAAATTCCAGGCGTGCAATAGGACCGACCACGATGGCTCGCGTGAGCTTGGCCTTGATGCCAGTATCGCCTGAGCTGTAACGCTTCACTTCGATATCGTGCGGACGAACATACGCAAAGGCTTTGCTGTCTTGCACATGTTGATGCTCTGGACTGTTCAAGCTGACGGCATCGCCACCAATCAGCATTTCACCCTCGTGTGCGCGGCCATGGAACAAATTCACATCGCCTAAGAAGCCATACACAAAGGGGCTGGCAGGATGGTCCCACACTTGTTGGGGCGAGCCAATTTGTTCCACGCGGCCACTGTTCATGAGCACCACGCGGTCGGCCACTTCCAGGGCTTCTTCTTGGTCATGCGTGACAAAAATACTGGTGACATGCAAATCGTCATGCAGGCGGCGCAACCAGCGGCGCAGTTCTTTGCGCACTTTGGCATCGAGGGCGCCAAAGGGTTCATCGAGCAACAAGACTTTGGGTTCGACGGCCAATGCGCGAGCCAAGGCGATGCGCTGACGTTGACCGCCCGAGAGTTGTGAAGGGTAACGATCGGCCAACCAATCGAGTTGCACCAAGCCCAACAGGTCGTGCACTTTTTGCTTGATGACCGCTTCTGAAGGACGCACACTGCGAGGCTTCATGCGCAAGCCAAAGGCCACGTTTTCGAACACGGTCATGTGGCGGAACAAGGCGTAATGCTGAAACACAAAGCCCACTTGACGCTCGCGTACATGCACGTGTGTAGTGTCTTCACCGCTGAAAGCGATGCTACCCGCGTCGGCTGTTTCTAAACCGGCAATGATGCGCAGCAACGTGGTTTTGCCGCAGCCTGATGGCCCAAGCAAAGCGACCAACTCGCCAGAGTCAATGTCTAGGCTGACATCGCGCAAAGCGTGAAAGTCGCCAAACTGTTTGTGAACGTTTCTGATTTCGATGCTCATGATGCAGCTTTCAATGACAGATCTAAAGGCGCTGCCTTGGTATTTTCTGGTGACAAATCGCCAATGGCTTTCATCTCGCGTTCGTGGCGCCACTCGGCCACCGACTTGATTACCAATGTAACCAGCGCCAGCAAAGCCAACAAAGACGCAACCGCAAAGGCGGCCACCGATTGGTATTCGTTGTACAAAATTTCAACGTGCAAAGGCATGGTGTTGGTCTGGCCGCGAATGTGACCTGACACCACCGACACCGCACCAAACTCACCCATGGCACGCGCATTGCACAAAATGACGCCGTAGATCAAACCCCATTTGATGTTGGGCAAGGTCACGTACCAGAATGTTTGCCAGCCTGTTGCACCCAGCACAATTGCGGCCTGTTCCTCTTCATTGCCCTGCGCTTGCATGAGCGGAATCAATTCGCGCGCAATGAAAGGGAACGTAACAAACACCGTCGCCAACACAATGCCTGGTACAGCAAAGATAATCTTGATATCGTGTTCTTGCAGCCAAGGACCGAACCAACCCTGTGCGCCAAACATCAACACATAGACTAAACCGGCCACCACAGGTGACACTGAGAAAGGCAAATCGACCAGGGTGGTCAACACAGATTTGCCTCTGAACTCGTACTTGGCAATACACCAAGCAGCGGCAATGCCAAACACCAAATTCAGGGGCACTGCTATCAGGGCAGTGATCAAGGTCAAGCGAATGGCAGACCAAGCATCAGGCTCTTTGAGCGCTTCCCAATAGGCATCAAAGCCTTTGCGCAATGCTTCTGCAAATACTGCAGCCAGAGGCAACACCAAAAACAGAAACAAGAAGACGAGCGAAATACCAATGAGGATGTAACGCATCCATGCAGACTCTGTGGTGCCGGCTTCTGCGCGGCGAATCGAATTCATACTCATACGGCCGCTCCCGAGTGACGGCGCTGCCAGGCTTGTAAGCCATTGATGATCAAGAGCAAGATGAAGGAGATGACCAACATGACTGTGGCCACTGCAGTGGCTCCCGCATAGTCGTATTGCTCTAATTTGCCAATGATGATGAGCGGCGTGATTTCAGAAATCATGGGCATGTTGCCCGCAATGAAAATGACCGAGCCATACTCGCCCATGCCTCGTGCAAAGGCCATGGCAAAACCTGTGAGCAAGGCAGGCGCAATAGAAGGAAAGATGACCTTGCTGAAAGTTTGCCAACGTGAGGCACCCAAGCACGTTGCGGCTTCTTCCAATTCTTTTTCTGCATCTTCCAGCACGGGCTGCACTGTACGCACCACAAAGGGTAAGCCGATGAAGATGAGCGCAATCACAATGCCGTTAGGGTTGAAGGCCAGTTGAATGCCCAGGGGTTCTAGGTACTGGCCCACCCAGCCATTGCCAGCCAACAAGGCTGTTAAAGAAATACCGGCCACTGCGGTGGGCAAAGCAAATGGCAAATCGACCAATGCGTCCACCACTTTCTTGCCAAAGAACTGATAACGTACCAGCACCCAAGCCACCAACAAACCAAACACCACGTTGACCAGTGCCGCAATTAATGAGGCACCAAAGGTGAGGCGGTAAGAAGCCATCACGCGAGGGCCTGTGACTGCTGCCCAAAACTGATCCCACGTGAGTGTGAACGTTTTGAACACCAGTGCCGACAATGGAATGAGCACAATCAAGCAGAGGTACATCAAGGTGTACCCCAAGGTGATGTTAAAACCGGGTAAAACCCGGGCGGGCGCTCTGCGCTTGGCAGGCGCCGCCGCAGCGGAACGAGACAGCATGAATTACTTAACGGTGTACAACTTGTCGAACTGGCCGCCATCGTTGAAGTGCACTTTTTGCGCTTCAGCGAAAGAGCCAAATACTTCGTTCACAGTGAACAACTGCAAAGGCTTGAAGGTCTTGCTGTATTTTTTCAAGATGGCTGGATTGCTGGGACGCAAGGCGTGCTTGGCAGCAATCTCTTGCGCTTCATCGGAATAGAGGTAGTTCAAATAGGCCTTGGCCAAATCGCCTGTGCCCTTTTTAGCCACAGTGCGCTCTACAACGGCCACTGGGTTTTCGGCCACGATGCTAATAGAAGGGTGAATGGCATCGACCTTGCCGGCACCAAATTCGTTGTCGACAGAAATCACTTCTGATTCAAACGTGACCAGTACATCGCCAATATTGCGCTGCAAGAAGATGGTGGTGGCATCGCGACCACCCTTGGCCAAAACAGGCACGTTTTTGTAGAGCTTGGCGACGAAGGCTGCAGCATCGGCATCGCTACCGCCCTTTTTACGCACATAGCCCCAAGCAGCCATGTAGGCCATGCGGCCGTTGCCACCGGTTTTAGGGTTGACCACAATGACCTGAATGCCAGGCTTGATCAAGTCATCCCAGTCTTTGATATTTTTGGGATTGCCATTGCGTGTTAAGAACAACATGGTGGAGCTGGTGGGCGACGCTGCGTGTGGAAAGCGTTTGTTCCAATCGGCAGCCACGATGCCTTTGCTGGCCAGAAAGTCGATGTCAGTGGTGGTGTTCATGGTCACCACATCGGCATCCAAGCCATCGTTCACAGCGCGAGCTTGTGCACTAGAGCCACCATGGGCCTGATCAATCTTGACGTCTTTGCCTGTGGTCTTTTTGTAATTGGCAATGAAGGCGGCGTTGTAGTCTTTGTAAAACTCGCGGGCCACGTCGTAGGAGGCATTCAGCAAAGTTTGAGCGGATACGTTGAGGCCAGAAACGGCCAGCAAGGTGGCGGCGGCAATGGATTTGATTTTGGTCATGGTGGGTCTCAAATGAGTAAGGACGTGATTGTCTGAGCCCATCCTCAAAACTCAAACGAATCATTTGTTGTTTGTTTATGCATATCCGTCATATAAAGATGACATCGCAAGGCAAGGTATGACCGAATTCAAGTGAAGTGACATATGATGCATATCATTGATACATACCAACATTTAACACCCACAGGAGCCAACATGGACACTGCAAAAATATTTCAAACGGGTCGCAGTCAGGCTGTTCGCCTCCCAAAGGAATACCGATTCAACACCAAAGAAGTCGTGATCAAACGTGTGGGTGAAGGCGTTTTATTGATGCCGATCGAAGATCCCTGGATCACGATTGAAGCCGCATTGAACGATTTCGAGCCAGGCTTCAAGATAGAGCGACAACAGCCTGAACATCAAATTCGCCCTGAGGTTTTATTGTGATTTTGCTAGACACCAACACGTGTATCTACATCATCAACAATCGCCCCCCCAACGTATTAGAAAAATTTCGCAAGTACAAAGCCGGCGAAGTCGGTATTAGCAGCATTGCTGCTTCCGAATTAGCTTATGGCGTCGCCAAATCTGGGTCTGCCAAGAATCGAAAAGCTCTAGACATGTTTTTGGCGCCATTGCAGATTCTTCCATTCGACAGCCAGTGCCTCTGGTTTTATGCAGATCTGCGAGCTTCATTAGAAAAACAAGGCCTGTCGATAGGACCCATGGACACCTTGATTGCAGCGCAAGCACTTAGCATTGACGGCACACTGGTGACGAACAACATCAAAGAATTTATGCGTGTTCCAAAACTCAAACTCGACAACTGGTTTGAGGCAATCTAATCAGCCTGTTCAAGCCACCAAGGCTACAGACTTCACTTGCGCCCACACTGTCTGGCCCACCTGCAGGGCTAGCTCTTCCACCGCCCGCTTTGTGACTCGGGCTAACACCTCTTCGGCGCCACACTTTAAAACCACCATCACCTGAGAAGGATGTGCATCAGGCGTAATGCTTTGAATGCTGCTGCGCAGTTGGTTTTGAATGCTGGTGTTTTGCGGCTCGGTGGTGGCCAAACTGACATCGCGCGCCAAGATGCGAATGCGTACTGCTTTGCCGACATGCAGGCCTGCATCACGCATCCACAGGAAACCCCCATCAAAGTCGACACGCGACAAATGCCATTGCGTATCTACCTGGCCAATGTGCCCTGCAATCAAGGCGCCAGCATCTTCACCCACCACAACAGGGTTCACCACTTGCGTCAGTACGGTACTCACCGGACCTTGCGCTTTGACATTTCCCTTATCGAGCACCACCAAATGGTCTGCCAAACGTGCGACTTCATCTGCTGAATGCGTGACGTACAACATCGGCATCTTGAGTTCATCACGCAGCTTTGAAAGCCAAGGAAAAATCTCTTGGCGACGCGCGGCATCCAGTGACGCCAAGGGCTCGTCCATCAAGAGCAATTGAGGTTGCATGGCAATGGCTCTGGCAATGGCGACTCGCTGACGCTCACCGCCTGAAAGCTGATGGGGCATGCGTTGTAACAAACTGCCAATACCCAAAAGTTCGATGGAAGCTTGGAGTGCTCTGGCTGCATCTGACTGGGCATTGCCAGCCGATTTCAAGGCGCGCTTCAATCCGAAATTGAGGTTATCGCTCACACGGAGGTGGGGCAACAAACTTGATTCCTGAAATACATAGCCCATAGGTCGTTGCCAAGTCGGCAGATCAATGCCTTGATGCGTATCTTGCCAAACGTGCGGGCCAATTTGAATGCGGCCAAGCTGGTTTTTTTCTAAACCCGCAACAGCTCGCAGCAATGTTGTTTTGCCAGATCCAGACGGACCAAAAATAGCGGTAATACCCTGCCCAGGCAATTGAAGGTCTACATCCAGCTTGAAAGCTGATCGGTTCAATTGAATGTGCAGGTGAAGGCTGTTCATACCACCTGCCTTTGACGGCGATTCGTTAACGCCAACGCCAACAAGACCACAAAAGAAAAGACCAACATGCCTGCAGCCAACACATGCGCTTGCGCATATTCCATGGCCTCAACATGCCCGTAAATTTCTGTCGACACCACCCGTGTTTTGCCAGGGATGTTGCCGCCAATCATCAGCACCACACCAAATTCACCCACGGTGTGGGCAAAGCTCAAAATAGCCGCCGTCACCATACCGGGCTTGGCCAAAGGTAAGGCCACAGAAAAGAAAGCATCTAAGGGGCTGGCACGCAAAGTGGCTGCAACCTCCATGGGTCGTGATCCGATGGCATCAAAGGCGTGCTGTAACGGTTGTACCGCAAAGGGCAAGGAGAACAAGATAGAACCTATCAACAAGCCAGTGAATGTGAAAGACAAAACACCCCAACCCATGGCCTGCGTGAACTGTCCTAAGGGTCCCTGTGGCCCCATCACGATGAGCAAATAAAAGCCTAAGACCGAAGGCGGAAGCACCAAGGGCAAAGTGACCAGCGCATGAATGGGTGCACGCCACACAGACTGAGTTTGCGACAGCCACCAGGCCAATGGCGTGGCCAAGATCAACAAGATCACGGTGGTTGATGTGGCCAAAGCCACTGTCAATTGAATGGCTTGCCAAGAATCGGGCGTCAAAATCATGTGCGCAAGTTTACGTCTAACTCTCCATACAGACTTCGCTAGCTTGAATTTTCGTGATGTAATTCCAGTACTTTTTTCGTACTCGGAGTTGCCATGTTGCGTTCATCCTTTTGGGCTAGCTTATTTAAACCCGTTGGACTTGCATCCTGCCTTTCGCTCAGTCTTTTTTTGCTAGCTTGCAATAAGCCCGCTGAAGACACCAACAAATCAACTGAATCTGTTGCCCTGAGCTTAGGCAATGAAGATATTGTTCAAATGGGCACAAGTGATCATGGTACAGGCCCCGTCATTTCGGGATCCTTGCAAGCCGAACTTCGCGCCGACTTGCGTGCCGAGGTCAGCGCCATGGTCGTGAAAGTGCACAAAGAAAACGGTGAAGCAGTTCGCAAAGGCGATCTGCTAGTGACCCTTGATAGCACTGTCTTGCGTGACAACCTCCAGTCAGCAGAAGAGTCATTCAGAGCCGCCGCACAATCTTTGGATGGCGCAGAGCGACAGTTTCAACGCATGAAGTCTTTGCAAGCGCAGGGCATGGTGTCAACGCAAGGGCTTGAGGAATCAGAAATCAAGCGCAACGCTGCTCAAAGTGAATCTGTAGCCAGCAAAGCGCGTGTGGCGGCTGCCAAACAACAACTCGAAAGAACCGAAGTTCGTGCACCTTTCAATGGCGTTGTGAGCGCTAAAAAGGCTTCTGCCGGCGATACCGCCCAAATTGGCAAGGAGCTCATTCAAGTGATTGACCCCAGCAGCATGCGATTTGAGGGCCAAGTTCCTGCAGACCAAATGAGCGTGGTCAAAGTGGGGCAACGCGTTAACTTTCGAATCAATGGCATGGCTCAATCAGGCGATCAATTGGGCAACAAAGGAACTGTCAAGCGCATTGACAGTGCGGCCAACCCAATTACCCGACAGGTTGCGGTGATTGTTGAAATGAGCGGCAAAGACCGCCCCCCAGTGGTGGGTCTGTACGCAGAAGGTGTCATTGAAACCCAAGTCAAACCTGCAGTCATGGTGTCTGAAAGTAGCCTTAGACGGGAAGGTGACAAAGTTTTTGCATGGGTGTTGGATGGCACAAAAATCAACAAGCGAAGCATTGAGATTGGCGATCGCGATACTCGGCTAGGACAGTGGGTCGTTCAATCAGGCTTGGCTGCAGGCGACAAGATCCTTCGCAATTCGGGAAGCTCTTTGAAAGACGGTCAGGCCTACACCCTGCGTGCTGAGACAGCTGGCAAAGTGGGTTCCTAAAAATGTTTCTGTCTAACTTCAGCGTCAAAAAACCGATTGTCACGGTTGTCATTTTGTTGATGCTCATGGCCGCAGGGCTCATGGCATTGAAAAAACTCAAGGTCAACCAAATTCCAGATGTCGATGTGCCCTTGTTGGTCGTCGACATTGTCTACCCTGGTGCATCGCCAGACACCGTCGAGCGCGAAGTCCTCAACCGTGTCGAAAAAGCTTTGCAGTCGGTCAACGGCATCAAGGAATTGCGCGGCACTGCCAACGAAAGCAACGCCAACATCTTGGTGTTCTTTGAATTTAAAAAGAACATGGTGGAGGCCACTGATGAGGTGCGCAATGCCATCGGCAAAATTCGGTACAAATTGCCAACAGAAATTCGCGAACCTGTTATTTTGCGAATTGACCCAGCTGCACAACCCATCATGCAACTGGCCTTGTCTTCTTCAAGCCAAAGTCATGCCGAAATTTCGCGGCTGGCAGAAGATCAAATATCTGACAAGTTTCGTGGCCTTCCAGGCGTGGCACAGGTCAACGTCAATGGCGCGCTTCGCCGCGAACTAAGTGTTTTACTGCACGCGCAAAAATTGCGAGAAGTCAACCTGTCGGTCACTGAAGTCGTGAGCGCCTTGCGGACACAAAATGCGACTGCACCTGTCGGCAAAGTTCGGGGGGCTTTTGAAAATCAAAGCATTCGCTTGTTGGGCCGCATCGAAACGCCTGCTGAGTTCAATCAAATTGTTGTCAAACGTAACGGTAACGAACTCATTCGTTTGGGTCAGGTTGCCACCGTGTCAGATGGTTTTGCAGAAATGTCGGGCTTGAGCGTTCGAAGCGGCAAGCCCAATGTTGGCTTGGCCATTACGCGGGCACGCGATGCATCTACCGTCAGTACGGCCAACCAAATCAGGGCCTTGGTGGCTGAACTCAACAAAACATTTCCAGAAGGCACTGTTTTGGAAGTGACCCAAGACGGCGGTAAAGAAGCTCAAAATAGCCTGAACAATGTGGTGGATGCATTGATCTTTGGTGCAGGCCTTACCATCTTTGTGGTCTACGTGTTTTTGAACTCATGGCGCTCCACACTGATTACCGCACTGTCCTTGCCTACGTCCGTCATTACGGCGTTCATTGCGGTGTGGCTTTGTGGCTTCACTTTGAACTTCATGAGCTTGCTGGGCCTTTCTTTGGCCATCGGCGTGCTCATTGACGATGCCATTGTGGTTCGAGAAAACATTGTGCGGCACATGGAACGAGGCGCCGATCGCCGCACTGCGGCCCTCAATGGCACAGCCGAAATTGGCATGGCCGTCATGGGCACCACTTTCTCTATTGTGGCGGTGTTCATTCCTGTGGCTTTCATGCCTGGCGTATCTGGCGAATGGTTCAGACCCTTCGGCCTGACAGTCGTGGCTTCGGTATTGGTCAGTCTTTTGATCTCATTTACCTTAGACCCCATGCTGTCTGCCTACTGGGGTGATCCACCCAATGAGCACCTCAAAACAAAAAAAGGCATCAGCCTCAAATTACAACAATTCAATGCTTGGTTTGATCATCAGGCAGATCGCTATGGCAATGTCATTGCTTGGGCCTTGCATCACCGTCGCTGGATGATTGCCTTTGCAGTCATTAGTTTTTTCAGTGCAATTTTTTTGCAAGCCAAATTTGGAGGCTCCAGTTTCTTGCCCAAAGCGGATGGCAAAACACTGGCCATTGACGTTAGATCGCCCTCCAGCAGCAACCTTGAATATTCCCGCATGAAGCTAGAAGCTGCAGCCGTCTTGGCCAGAAGCCTTCCAGAGACCAAAGCCACCAACAGCTACGTCAATCCAAGTGGTGGACGAATCTATGTGGACATTGGAGAAAGCACCAAACGCAAGCGCTCCGCGCAAGAAATAGCCATCGATCTGCGCAAGCGCACAGCACAGCTGGTTGGCGCCGAATACACAGTGCTTGACGATCTGTCCAATGGCGCAGCCAAACCCGTTCAAATTAGCTTCAGCGGCACCGACTCGCGAAAGCTCTTAGAAATTACCAGCGAATTCATGGAGAAGTTGCGACAAGTGCCAGGCGCAGTTGATGTGGGTTTGTCTCAACAAGATCCACAAAACGAATTGCAAATTGAGCTCGACCGTGGCTTGGCCAACTCTCTGGGCATCTCTGTCACCGATACGGCCAATGCGCTTCGTGTAGCGTTTGCAGGCATTGAGGTTGGCGATTGGGTCGACCCCACGGGTGAGTCACGCGATGTGGCCGTTCGTTTGGCACCTGAAGATCGAATGAACGCATCCAACATTGAACGCTTGCCCATTACGGTCAACGGCATGAACACGGTCATCCCTTTGTCACAAATTGCAAAAGTATCGATGGGCAAAGCCCCCTCCAAAATTGAGCATGCAGACGGCAAAAGAAACATCGGTGTCTCAGCCAATGCGCAAGGTCGCTCACCGGGCGAAGTTACCGCCGATGCACTCAAAATTGCAAAGAGCATTAACTTTCCTGAAGGCTATGGCTTAGAGCTAGAAGGCGCCTCCAAAGATCAAAAAGAAGTGTTTACTCAAATGGGCATTGCGCTTATTTCGGGCATTGGCTTGATGTACTTTATTTTGGTCATGCAATTTAGCTCGTTCACAGCGCCTTTGGCTGTGATGTTCTCTTTGCCTTTGTCGCTGATTGGTGTTGTTCTGGCACTCCTGATGACCGGCGGCACGCTCAACCTCATGAGCTTGATTGGCGTCATCATGCTCATGGGCTTGGTGGCCAAGAATGCCATTTTGTTGCTTGATGCGGCCAGGCATTTAGAGTCTGAAGGTGTCGACAGAGAAGAAGCGCTGATGGCGGCCGGTCGCAAACGTCTACGACCCATCATCATGACCACTTTTGCATTGATTGCAGGCATGATGCCCGTGGCCATTGGCATTGGTGAAGGCAGTGAGTTTTACAGGCCCATGGCCGTGGCCATCATTGGCGGTACCATCACATCAACCATCCTGACGCTACTGGTCATTCCAAGCTTTTATGACAGCATCGAGTTGTCCAGAGAAGCCTGGGGGAGGCGCCTTCAGAAGCTGGCTCAGCGCTTCAATTTTTGATCGGATGGCGGCACAACCTCGATTACGAGGGCCATGCCGCCATTCGCGTTGACTGATTTACCTACCTCGAAAAACCGGTTTTCGCCTTTCGGCAAAAGCGGCCCGACCTTCTGCAAAATCTTCGCTGAGGCTTGTTCGCTCAACGCGCGAACGCAGAACCGATTCATCGCCCAGGCCAGTGGCAATTTCATTAATCGACTTCTTGGTTTCCTCGGACGCCATGGGTGCAAGGGCAATGATGTCTTGTGTCAATCGGTTCAAACCATCTTGCCATTCGTCGGCTGCAACAAAGTCTTCAAACAAACCCAGCTTGTCCAGCTGCTGCCATGTAAAGGGCCGCGCAGTCAGGAAGGCCCGCTTGGTAGCCGATAAACCCATTCGATCGATGTATCGCGCCAAACCACTGGGGTAGTAATGCAAACCAATGGCTGTGGCTGGCATGCGCCACTCAATACCTTGTAGCCCAATGCGCAAATCGCAAGCCAACACAATGTCTGTTGCGCCGCCATACACACTGCCATTCAAGGCGCAAATGGTGATGGGTCGCAACACTGCCAAGGCTTCTGGCACTCTTTCGAATGACGTTGCGCCTTGTCCTTGCTCGTCAAAGCCGCCGATGTCATAACCGGCACAGAACACAGGCTTGGGCTGGCCCTGAGTGTTGGCAGTGAGAACCAGTACGCGAACCGTCTGATCGTCGTTCACTTGTTGAAACTGTGCCAACAAAGTTTGCAAGTCTTCGTTTTCTAGACGATTGCGTTGAGCTGGCCTGTTCAGGGTGATGGTGGCAATACCTGCCCTAATATGAAGGACAGGTGTACTGGCAGTTTGGGATATTTCAGTCATACATTGAATTGCAAAAAAGTGACCTAAAGGCATTCCTCACTATAGTGCAATGATTGCACTATACCTATTACAATGCCTACATTACAAGTTTTTCCTCAAAGTCGTGTCTTGATGTATTTTGGTGACCATCCACCACCCCACGTTCATATTCAATTGTCGGATGGCCGAGATTGCATTGTAGAAATTGAAACTCTCAAGATCATAGGCAAAATTTCATACAGAGAGATTAAAGACGCCCTGGATTGGATTGAAATTGAACGAAATTTTCTTGGCCATGAATGGCAAAGGTGCAATGCATGAACGATTATTTCTACCCCACTCTAAAAAGCGTCAAAGCACTCGAGCCTTGGATCATCCGGACGATTTGGAGCACAGGTGAAACATTCGAGGTCAATCTTCACACTGTTTTCAAGCGCAAAGCCTTTGCAGAGATCCGTCAACCAGAGGTTTTCAAAAAAGTCCATCTCAATCAAGGCTGTATTGAATGGTTCGACACTGAACTAGGCGCAGACAATGTCTATGCTTGGGCCAAGGAGCAATCTGGTGAAGTCAGCCATGAAATGTTTGGCGCGTGGATCGCTAGAAATAGCTTGTCCCTCAGTACAGCAGCAGCCGCTTTGGGAATTAGCCGCAGAATGGTCAGTTATTACAGAACAGCTGCCAAACCTATTCCGCGCGCCATTTGGTTGGCTTGTCTAGGCTGGGAAATTACCAAACCCACGCATTCTTTGCCCAGAGAATTGCCTTCATCCACTGAATATGCAGCCTTAAGAGCTGCATGATTGATTGAACCCTTGGTTCACTCGGCGATAATCAAGCCTTGCATCAACGTCCTCTAAGGGCGCTTGCCCCTCTAGGATCTCAAGATGAAAAAAAACTTCCCCCTGTTAATTGAAGGCAAAAACCCTGACCGTGTGTTGGAAGCTGTGAAGCACGAGATACGCAAATACTTCAAACGGGAACGCAACCGTGTCTTGCCTAAAGAGGTTGATTTCTGGGACTTTGACTGCAAAGTAGGTTTGACCGCAGAGACCGCTGAAGCAGTCAAAGTCAGTGCCGTGATTGAAGGCTTAGATGCCTTGGCCAAAGAAGGCGCAGCTTCGGTCTATGTAGAGATTTTGAGTAAGCATGGCATTCGCGTCATTCGCCCAGAAAACGATCCGATCATCATTGAGCGGGTTGACGACGCTGGTTTTGCCAACCGATAAATAGTCCGGCGCCGATGACCACGGCGCAACCCAAGACCATGGGTGCATTGAGTTGTTCGTCAAACACCATCACACCAATGGAAGTGCCAAACAACAGGCGCGAATATCGGTAAGGTGTGACGGCGCCAATAGAGCCAGTTCGCATTGCAGTCATCAGCGCTGTGTATGCAAAGACCCCGGCAACCAGCGCTGCGGCAATCATCAACATCTGATGTGATTGCAAAGAGACAAATGCTTTGCCATCCCACACCGCATAACAAGCACCCGCAATGACCATGGTGCTAAAGCCGTAAAAACCCAGCACCTCTTTGGTCAAGGATGAGGGGGCAGTTCGTGAAAACAAATCTCGTCCCACGAAACCCAAAGTACCCACCACCGCAAGCAAGGATAAAGCTGAAAAGTCATCTGCAGAAGGCCGCAAAATAATCAGCACGCCCGCAAGACCCACAAAAATAGCGACCCAAGTTTGAGCACTCACTTTTTCTCGCAAAAATACACGTGCACCCAAGACGACAAACAAAGGGGCAGCCTGCAAGATGGCAGTGGCAGACGACATGGGCGTTAAGGCAATGGCCAAGATGTAAAACAAGCGACCAAAAAATTCAAACATCGCCCTGAACAGCATGTTCCGAGTCAAAACGTGCGCTTGAAAAATGGGTGCTTTCACTCGCTTAGCCATGAAGGCAAACACAATCAGTCCGGCGAGGCCAAATATCATTAACACCTGTCCCACCGGCACCTGCTTGGTGACTGTCTTGAGAAATGCATCTTCAATAGCAAACGCAGCCATGGATGCAATCATCCAAAAAATGCCTAATAAATTGTTGCGTCGCGCCTGGACTGAATCAAGCATGAGACATCAATGCAAGTTGCGCTTGCCTGATTCGCTACTGAGGGCATCCAAAACAAACATGGGAATATCGACATCAAATTTTTCGCCATCTTCGGCCACGCAAAAATAGCTGCCGTGCATGGTGCCTGTGGGAGTTCTTAAGCGCGTGCCGCTGGTGTACTGAAATTTTTCACCGGGTTGCAACAAGGGCTGGTAGCCCACAACGCCCAGGCCTTTCACTTTCTCATGAAGTCCATTGGCATCGTTCACGCTCCAAGATCTTGAGATCAGTTGTGCGGCGATGGTGCCCGTATTGGTAATGGTGATGTTGTAGGCAAATGTATAGAGGTCACCCGTGGGATCTGACTGCTCCGGCAGATACTGGGGCGTGACTTCAACTTGGAATTTGTAATTTGGCATGGTGTGATTTTGATCGAAATACAAACTCAATGAATTCAACGGTCTTAAGCTTTCAAAGGCAAAGATCTAATTCTTTGACCAGTCAGTTTAAATATCGCATTGGCCACCGCCGGCGCCAACGGCGGCACTGCTGGCTCGCCCACCCCTTCCGGCGAATTGTTGCTGGGCACAATCCATGTTTCAACCACAGGCGATTGCGCCAGACTCACCAAGGGATAATTGGTGAAGTTGGTTTGTTGGACCACACCGTCTTGAATGTCAATTTGTCCAAACAAGGCTGCCGTCAAAGCAAAGTTAACTGAGCTCTCAACCTGCTGCGCCACGGTACCAGGGTTGACCACCGTGCCGCAATCGATGGCACAGACCACCCGATGAACTCGGGGTTTGCCGTCTTGCATCGATACCTCGGCCACTTGCGCCACGATAGAGCCAAACGACTCGTGCAAAGCCACGCCATGCGCGTGACCTGAAGGCAAGGCTGCGCCCCAATTGGCTTTTTCTGCGGCCAACTTTAAAACTGCCGCATAACGGGGCGCATCCTTGAGAAGTGCCAACCGAAACGCTACGGGATCTTGTTTCGATTCAAGCGCTAACTCATCGATGAAGCTTTCAGTGAAGAATGCATTGTGTGAATGACCCACCGAACGCCAAAAGCCAATGTGCACGCCCATCTTGGTAGAAACATGCGTCATGCGTTGATGCGCAAAGCCATATGGCAGATCAAATAAGCCTTCGGCTGTTGTTTTGTCGGGTGCATCGATAGGGCCAGACAGTGCTGGCAGCACACGAGACATCCAACGCGGTGAAATAGCATCACCCGCCGATTTAATTTGCAGACTCTCAACTTGTCCTTGCGCATTTACGGCAGCGCTCAACTGAGCCACATGCATTGGGCGGTAATAGTCGTGCGTCATATCTTGCTCACGCGACCAGACCAACTGCACTGGCGCGCCATCAGCAGCCATGGCCAACTGTGTGGCTTGCACCACCACATCTACTTCTAAACGCCGACCAAATCCACCGCCTAGCAAAGTGACATTGAGTTTGACCTTGTCCTCAGACAAATCGGCCACTTTGGCAGCGGCAGCACGTGCCAAGCCCGGCACTTGGGTGGGCGCCCAAATTTCTAATTGACCGCCTTTGAATTGCGCTGTGCAGTTCATGGGCTCCATGGTGGCGTGCGCCAGGTAAGGCGCTTTGTATTGCGTTTGAACGACACGCGCAGCACCTGCTTCGGCTTTAGCTGCATCACCTTGCTCGTGAAACGTAAAACCACTTTCTGATTTAAGTTTTTCAATTAGCTCTGACTCAATGCGCTTTGTATCAATAGCGCCTTCTTGGCGCTGAGCCCATTGCGCTTTGACTTTTTGAGCAGCTTGCTGTGCATGCCAAGTGGATTTGGCAATGACCGCAAAACCAGGTGCAGATCCTGCAGCACTGGCCAGCTGAATGCACTTGACAACACCCGGCATGGCCAAGGCATCTTTAGCATCGATGCTGGTAAGGCTTCCCCCCATCTGCGGTACCTGAACAATGCTGGCAAACAGCATATTGGGTAGACGAATATCCATGCCGAACACAGCGCTGCCATTTGTTTTGGGTGGTACATCTGCACGCTGCGTGACCTGACCAATCAATCGCCAATCTTTGGGATCTTTGAGAACGACGTTGGCGGGTGTTTGCGCTGCAGCGCCTTTAGCCAACTCACCATAGTGAGCAGACTTGCCAGATGGATGGCTAATCACACCCTCTTTAACGGTCAGTTCTTTGGCAGGTACTTTCCACTGGTCTGCAGCAGACAGCAACAAGCTTGCTTTGGCAGTGGCAGCTGCAGCGCGCAAATGTTCCCATGCATCTTTGACAGACGAAGAACCGCCGGTGGCATTGACACCCAATTCGCGCGCCACTTTGCTGACCATCCATTCCCCCGTCTTGACCATCATGGGCTTTTCTTTGCCTTCTGACTGCATGGGGTGAAATGGCAAGGTTCCAACAAACATGGCAACGTTGCCATAAATAGCGTCGTGACCTGCTTGCTCTAAACGAATGCGATTTAGAGGAACATCGAGTTCTTCTGCCACCAACATGGTCAAAGCATTGTGAATACCCTGACCCATGTCACTGCGGTGCATGGCCAACACCACACCACCGTCTTTGGCAATTTTGATCCAGCCATTAAGGGCCACTTCGCCCTCGGTCAGAAGCATATTGCCTGGGCTGCCCAAACGAGAGCGCGGCGGCATAACGCCCCAGCCAACCACGAGTGCACCGGTAAGACCCAGGCCGCTCAGAATAAGGTTGCGGCGCTTCATGCTTGTGCTCCTGCTGCGCGGTGAATGGCTGCACGCACGCGTTGGTAGGTGCCGCATCGGCACAGGTTGGTCATGGCTTCGTCGATATCTGCATCGGTCGGTTTGGGTTTTCTGGCCAAGAGCGCCGCGGCGGCCATGAGCATGCCGCTTTGGCAGTAACCACACTGGGGCACTTGTTCTTCTATCCAGGCTTGTTGCAAGGCGCTGGGTTTGTCGGGGGTACCCAAGGATTCAATGGTTTTGATGTTGGCGCCTGCCACACTTGATACGGGGGTGACACATGAGCGAACAGGTTGGCCGTCTTTGTGAACGGTGCAGGCACCGCACGCAGCAACGCCGCAGCCAAATTTGGTACCCGTGAGGTTGAGGGAGTCTCGTAGAACCCAGAGCAAGGGCATTTGCGGGTCGACGTCTAAGGTGACGTTGTTGCCGTTGATGTTGAGGTTCATGGCGTTATTCCTAAATGACTCATTTGCTTGGATGTTGTGATGCTAGCAGGGTTAGAGATTCGTTTCTTTTTTAGAACGTTGAGTAGTCAGCCTATAGGGGGCTTCCTCATACTGGAGTACCAGAAATCGTCAGCCCCCTATAGGCTGACTACTCAACTTATTGCAGGTGGGGAATTTGTCGCCGGTCAGAACCCCGCTTCGCAGTCTGGGGGAGAATGGGTTGGGTGGGTGACGATTTCTGGTACTCCAGTATGAGGAACTCACCCAACCCGTTCTCCCCCAGCGAGCTCAGCACCTCCTGCCTTAAATGATGAAGAAGAAAGTAGCCCTACCCCTGTTATTGATTGTCTTGGTGGCAGTTACGGCATCGCACATCAGCGTCAAGCAAGCAGACCACAGTTACCTGATGGTTGTGGACGGTATAGAGATAGATGTTCTTGGGAAAATGCAAAACCAATGGCTAACGCATACCCAAAATTGCCAAAACGTGAAGCAACTTCCGAAAGAAGAAACTACTCATGTAGCAGCGTCAAACGCCATCAAAGCATACAGCCCACCCCAATCGCAATCTGCAAAGGTAGCCAGCATGTGGTCAATGGGTGAATGGACCTTGGCTGAGGTTGAGTTTGATGAATTGCTGCCCGCCGTGGTGACCCTTCAGACCCGTGATAACGAAACACGAATCGTGCCGCGTGGCATTTGGAGTGGTCTCACTAAGCCTTGGATGGCGGCGCCTTTAATTCGGACCTACCTCAAAAAACAAGTGCCCGAAATACCCACAGAATTACTCAATTGCTTTGCCCCTCGCTCTAAGTCTTTCAACTAATATGACGCAATTTCCTCCAACGCGCGAAGCCGCATTGGCTCGCATTGCTGCGGTTCAACCTGCTGAATATGCACGCAGCCGAAATTCATTGAATGGTGCAGTGACCTGTCTCTCACCCTATCTCACTCATGGGTTTGTCAGCGTACCCGAGGTGCTTGAGGGGGTACGTTCACAACACCGAGTGAGTTCGCAAGACAAGCTGGTTTTTGAGTTGGGTTGGCGAGAGTACTACCGGCATGTTTGGCAGCACCGGGGCAATGGCATCTTCAAATCTTTGCATGAAGGTGTGTTGCCTGAAGAGGCCTACAGCCATGAAATTCCTTTGGATATTTTGAGTGGCTGCACAGGCGTTCCTGCCATCGATATGTCAGTGCAAACTTTGTACAACACCGGCTACTTACACAACCACGCGCGCATGTGGCTGGCCAGTTACATGGTCCATTTGCGCAAGGTGCATTGGCGGGCGGGTGCTGACTGGTTGTATGGTCATTTGCTAGATGGCGACTTGGCCAGCAATCATTTAAGTTGGCAATGGGTGGCTGGCACGGGCAGTCACAAACCCTATTTGTTCAATGCAGAAAATGTGGCGCGTTATGCACCAGCAGCTTGGCACAGTGCGGGTAGCGTGATTGATACTTCTTATGAGGCATTGGATGAGATTGCTAAGCAGCCGTTGCCTTTAGCATCTTCGTTCGATGCGTCAAACTCGATTCAAGAGCCCGAGTTAATGACCGAGCCTCCTGCAAGTTTGAATATTTCAAAGCCCAATGCCTCGAAGGCTCAGGGTCGTGATGTGTGGCTGGTTCACCCCTGGAGTTTGGGAGATTTGCCTGCAGATCTTGACCAAAACACTTTGGTGATTGGCGTCTATCTGTCTGAGTTTCACCGTGATTGGCCTTGGGATGAAAGACGCTGGATGTTCGTTCAAACTCGCATGAACGAGTTGGCAAGTGAGTGTTGGTTTGGAGATGCTTTATCCATTGCGGCGGCGTTAGAGGGGGCAACTCGTGTAAGGGGTGTGATGGAAGCGCATATTGCTTCTTTGCTGCCTGCTATGGGACATTTCAGTCCTGCGCCCGCTTTGTTTGCTGAAGTCGATAAACGTTGCGACTCGTTCTCTAAGTGGTGGAATATTGTTTCTCGATAGTGTTCGCTTTTTTGGGTGGGTGTGCATTGGGCGGGCAACGATTTCTGGTACCCCAGTATGAGGCGCCCGCCCAATGCACACCCACCCAGCGAGCTCAGAACAAAATTTGAACTTCAAGTCACTTCATTCTTAAGTGCAAAACGTGCCTCGCGCCACTCGCCGCTGTCCATCACCTGGCAAAGTTGCTCCACGGCAAGCCATACATCGGCATACCCAATGTAGAGCGGTGTAAAACCGAAGCGAAGAATATCGGGGTGTTGGCCGCCATCACCTGCACGAAAGTCGCCAATCACACCGCGTGCAATCAAGGCCTGCACAATGGCGTAGGCACCTTCGGCTCGCGCAAGACTTACCTGAGAACCGCGCAGGCTCTCTTGGTTGGGCGTGACGATGTCAAAGCCGTGCGCGTGAAGTCGCGCGCGCACCAGCTGCATAAACAAACCCGTGAGGGTCAATGATTTACGCCGCAGCGCAGCCATGCCGCCCAGCGACTCGGCAGCTAGAAAGGCGTCAAGACCACAGTCCAGTGCCGTCAGGCTAAGGATGGGTTGCGTGCCGCACTGGTAACGGGCAATACCCTTAGCCGGCCGATAGTCCGGCGTAAATTCAAACGGCGCAGCATGTCCCCACCAGCCTGCCAGTGGTTGCCAGAATCTGTCGGTATGACGGGGATGCACCCACACAAAGGCTGGCGCACCGGGTCCGCCGTTGAGATATTTGTAACCACAGCCTACTGCGAAGTCGGCTTTTGCCCCATGCAGGTCAACGGGCACGGCACCTGCACTATGGGCCAGATCCCAGACGGTCAGAATGCCGCGCACATGTGCCAAGGCAGACACAGCGGCCATATCGTGCATTGCACCAGTTCGGTAGTTCACATGGGTGAGCATGAGGACGGCCACATCGTCTTGGAGGGCTTCAGCGATGCCTTCAGCCTCCACCAATTGCAATGTGAAACCACGCTCCTTGCAAAGCGCTTCTGCGATGTAGAGGTCGGTGGGGAAGTTACTGCGCTCGCTGACGATTATCTTTTTGTGCGGTGCATCAGCTGCAGCGATGTTGAGTGCTGCCGCCAGAACTTTGTAGAGGTTGATGGAGGTGCTATCAGCAGCCACAACTTCGCCCTGTTGCGCACCTATCAATCGGCCAATCTTATCGCCCACTTGCTGCGGCAACTTGAACCAGCCCGCTGTATTCCAGCTTTTGATGAGATCGTGTCCCCATTCATGTGTGACAGCCTGGGCTACGCGTGCCGCGGTGGCACGCGGCAGCACGCCCAGCGAATTGCCATCGAGGTAAATCACACCCTGCGGTAGCTCAAAATGCTGGCGCAAAGAACGCAGTGGGTCGTTCAGGTCCAAGACTTCGCAGTCTTGAAGTGAGGGGACGAGAGAACTCATCGTCTGTCTTTCATGTTTAACGCGCTGCTGCAAGCATGTCGCTATGATTTATGGCGCAGCAAATTTCAAAGCACGCTCAAAGTATTTGAGTTCAAGATGGGCACTGCTTAAGTGCTGATTGAAATTCATTATTCACCACTTCAAGCGCCAGTGCAATCAGCTAGATAAAAGCTTTCTGCATGCCGACACATGTAGCGCTATCATGCCCACCCATGAGTCAGCCTTTATCCATCATCCACACCCCGCGCCTAGAACTGATTCCAGCCAGCATCGACTTGGCCAAAAGGGTCGTCGAGTTCTACCAACGCAACGAGCCACACTTAACGCCCTGGGAACCCCCTAAACCCTTAGCCTTTGATACCGAAATCCATCAGCGCAATCGATTGGCACAAGCTGAGCAAGCTGCCAAAGACGGCACAGCGGTGAGATGGTGGCTTTGTCTTCGCAACGAACCCAATGTCTTGGTAGGTAGCATCGGTTTAACTGCCATCGTCCGCGGGGGCTTTCAAAATGCAATGCTCGGCTATGCAATTGACGAAAAATTTCAGGGCCAGGGATTGATGCAAGAGGCACTTGCTGCCGCTATTGAATATGCGTTCTCTACTGAACTGAATTTGCACCGGATCCAAGCCAACGTACGCCCTGAAAATCTTCGAAGTCTCAAGTTATTGGAACGACTGGGTTTCGAGCGGGAAGGGTTTGCGAAAGACTACTTGTTCATCCATGATGCTTGGCACGACCATGTGATGTTTGCATTGCGAAATGAAAATTTCAAAGGAAATCTCGTTTGAAAAACTGCTAATTTCAGCGAGCGGTTGATGCAGCCATTTAGTAGAAATGAAGTTTTATTTCTGCCAAGTCTGTCCGTGCTTCAACACAAAGAAGTTAACAGGCGAAGAAGCATCTTTTTTAGCCAGTTCTAAATCCTTGGGAGCCTGATCCAAAGACTCATCGCTCATACCGTCAAAAGTACCCCAGTGAATGCCGATGGCCGCTTTGGCATTGACATCCTTTTGTACCTGAAGCGCCTCTGAAGGATTGATATGCGAGTCCTTCATAAACCATCTTGGTTCATAAGCGCCAATTGCAATGGCCGCCAGGTCAAAGCCTCCCATGCGCCGTGCAATGTCTTGGGTGTCTGGCGAATAAGCCAGATCGCCAGAAAACCAAAATTTAAAGTCAGGGTGCATCAGAGCCCAACTGCCCCAGAGTGTTTCGTAGCGATCGCTCACCGACCTGGCGCTCCAATGTTGTACCGCTAAAAAGTGCAACTCGAGATTTTTTGATTTGCCTTGCAGGCTGGCTTGTTGATCCCAATCCAAAGCAAAAACGTTTTGTGCGGGCCCCTTCAAAACAGTTCCCTTAATTTCTTTCTTGAACCAATGCTGAATTCCAAGCGGCACATAAAAACGAATGCCTGCATGACCCGACATGAGTGCTTGGATGGTTTCTTTGTCTAAGTGATCCCAATGGTTGTGTGAGATCACGACAGCATCGATGGTTGGCAGTTTGTCGAAAGGAATACCGGGGGCCTGATGCCGTTTAGGCCCAGCAAAACTGAAAGGCGAAGCACGTTGACCCCAATGTGGATCGGTCAGTAGGTTCAAGCCGTCGATTTGAACCAATAGCGTTGAATGTCCAACCCATGTCACTCTGGGCTGTGTACTTTCACTACCAATCAATTCAAGGTTTGGCTCGATGCCCATGATGGGCTGAGCAGGCGGTTTGGGCAAACCATCTCGCAGACGTTCCCATTGCCAGCGCAAGAGACCTGGTTTGTCTGATCTCTCTACATAACGGTTGGAGAATCCGTCGGGGCGGTGATGTGGTTTGCTAGCGTCGTAGTCGGGGTTTGAACGAGGGGCCATGCTGACGCAGGCGGCTAGCAATGCGCAAGCCAAAGTAATGGCACCACTAAAGACCATGAATTTTCGAAATTTCATCTTCAATGAATTTTAAGAATGCTTGATTAGCAAACAATTTAAATTCCAGATAAGACTGCATCCATGGCAGATACCAGGGCACTGCCTTGCGCAGCAACATTGGCAACAGGTTTTCTAAGTAACTTAGCAGGCAAAGGTGCAGCAAAATGGGCTAGTGCATGGCATCGTTGCCCCTTCACCATAACAACTGGGCACAGCGAGATTGGCGTCTTAAGAGCAGTATCTGAAATAGCAAGCGGCATGGTCAGCCTGGTGGCTAATGCGTCAAGCAGATCGCTCTGAATAACGACCACATAAGGAATTCCTTCGGAGACGCTTCTGCTTGGGTTGGGATAGACGTCATATTGAGCCATTGGAAATTTACCAAGGGCGCAGATCAGCGCCAGGTATCCCGTGAGTTTCGCAATGAGAATTTTGAACATCAATCCAATCGCCAAACTCTTTTTCAAATTTTTTCTTGCGAGCCGCTAAGGTGCTCTTGTCATGATTGGCTTTTAGCGCTTGATAGTGTTCTGCAGACAAAATGACGGTATCGAGCTGACCCGATTTTTCCACGAAGACTGGCTCTCGCTTTGCTTGAGCAGAAAGGCTGCCGAATCGATTTTTGGCTTCTGTGGCGGTGACGCGCATAACGAGCTTCCAAAGTGATTAGCCATTTTAGCCATTATGGCTCTAGCATGGCAATGGCGCAGGCTTGCATTTTCTTGCGGATAACCATTGGTTTGATTCGCTAAAGGGTGTTTCTTTGAAGTGCGTTGAGCTGTTCGCAGTCTGGGTGGGTGTGCATTGGGCGGGCAACGATTTCTGGTACCCCAGTATGAGGCGCCCGCCCAATGCACACTCACCCAGCGAGCCCAGCAAAAAAATAGCCCCGCAATTTAGCGAGGCTATTGACTTGGCGGAGCAGAACATGCTTCATCACAAACCGCCTAAGTTTCCCAAGAACAAGCCGATTAAGTACTTGGGGTCTAGGTCAGCATTCTAAATGTTGAGACATCTTCAATTCGAGTAGCCGGTCTGGATAAAACACACCTTACCTAAACGTCAGGTTCAGGCGCGGCGCTTGGTTTTCTCGACGGACAGAGCGGTCATGAATTCAAAGACGAAGTTGCAGTCATCGTCCTGCAACACGCTCATGTCACCCATGGCAACCGGAGCCATATAGCCTCGAATAACTTTCAAACCAGCAATGCGTTCATCAATTTTCGACAATACTTCTCCCGCCAGTTGCTGTATCGCTTGTTCATCGAGGACGCCGTGATCGCGATCAGACAGTAGGAGTGCGATTTCGGCCAGCGTGAGGCCGAGTTCCTTCAGATGCAATATGGCCCTGAGCCGGTCCAGCGTTTCGCTGCCATATTGTCGATAGCCAGCTTCCGTTCTGCTCTGGGGTGCAATCAGCCCCTCTTCTTCATACAAGCGCAATTGACCACGGGTCACGTTGGCCGCCTTGCACAAGGCGCTGGTCGTCTGCAAAGTCTTGAAAGCCTTTACGGGCATTACGCTTTTCATATTATTTTTCCGGTTATTGAGAGCAAGGGCGTATTCCTGAAGCCTGCGTCAGGGCCGTTAAGCCAGATTAAGTTCGGGGCGGCCTAGACGACTACATAGCCGTCAACACATGTTAAACCTGGCGCCTGGGTGCCAGGTCAAGTGTTTGTGTGCGCAAAATCAAGGCAAAGAAATGTCTTGACCTGGCACCTTTCTACCGGGTTTTTAATCTCCTAATCGACAAAACGACTATGGAGAATAATCTTGACCACACTATCAACATCCAACAAAACCGCGCTCATCACTGGTGCTTCATCAGGTATCGGCATGGCGCTAGCCCACCAATTTGCGCAAGATGGCTATCAGCTCGTGCTGGCAGCCCGGGGCGTGGCCAAAATGCAGGCCTTGGCCGATAAGCTGCAGCAGAAGTTTAAGGTTGCCGTCACTGTCATTGGCGCGGACTTGGAAACCAATGATGGTGCCGCACGGCTGCACGCCGATATCAAAGCGCGGGGTATCGTGCTGAGCGCGCTGGCGAACAACGCTGGGTACGGGGCCTTTGGCGAGTTCAAAGACTCTGCATTGATGTCTGAGCTGGCCATGATGCAGCTCAACATGAACACAGTCGTTGTATTGACCAAGCTTTTCCTGCCAGATCTCTTGGCGACACGCGGCAAAATTCTCAACACAGCCTCCACAGCGGCCTTTCAGCCAGGCCCCTACATGGCGGTGTACTACGCCACCAAATCTTTCGTTCTTAGCTTTTCGGAAGCTATTGCATCGGAGTTGGAAGACACAGGCGTAACTGTCACTGCACTGTGCCCCGGCCCAACAGCTTCAGGTTTTCAGGACAAGGCTGACCTTGGAAACTCTGCCCTGATTAAAGGCAAGAAACTGCCCACGTCTGAGGAAGTTGCTGAATTGGGCTACCGCGCCATGCAACGCGGACAGCGCGTCTACATCCCTGGCTTCGTCAATTGGGCGATGGCCCAAAGCATGCGTTTCACGCCGCGAAATCTGGCCACTAAGGTGGTGAAAATTTTGACCAGACCCATCTCATAAAGCCAACACCATGATTGATAACATGAACAGCTACTTCGTCGCAGAGAAGCAAGAGAGCGTGATTTTTATTGCCGTTGGCCTTCTGGCCTTAGCTATCAGCGTCTGGCTCTGGGTGAATGGGCACCGCCTGAAGTCTATGGCCTATCCGCTGGTAGTCATTGGTTTGATGCAGATAGTGGTGGGTGGCACCGTATACCTCCGCACCTACTTGCAAGTGTCAACCTTGAGCGCGCAGTTGCAGTTGAACCCTTCGGTACTAAAAGCCGAGGAAACCACCCGCATGCAGACCGTCATGAAAAACTTTTCGATCTACAAAGGAATCGAAATGCTGCTGCTGATCATAGGTGTCGGGATGATTGCCTTTTTGCAGCGCCACGACATGGCAGCGGGCATTGGCGTAGGGCTCGTATTGCAGGCTGCACTCACTCTGACGCTGGACCTATTTGCTGAGGCCAGAGGTGCAGATTACTTGTCAGCGGTGCAAAGAATAGCAATCTGAGTCACTTGGTCCCACGTGTGGTCGGATTGCGAAACTGCAAGGGCCATGCTTGCCCGTGCATGCACTAACCCCCCCGCTGAGAAAAAACACCTAGCCAACCGGTATGAACCTATATGAAACCACTGCATATAGGCATCAAGGAGCAAGGCCATGGCTACTAACAACACCTCATCTTCGAACCCACGGGCTGAAAAAATGGGTGACGTGCTGGACGTCCTGTCCAGCGGCATCGCCAAAACCGCAGCCAACGAACCCAAGTTCGAGCCCCAACTCCTGGTTGCAGAGGTCCCGGCCAAACCTACCCGTCAACTCCTGACCGAAATAATGCTCGCCGATCGTTGGGTGTGTTCAGTCGCACGCCTTCAGCGGTGGCGCACCGTCGGCGAGGGGCCGCAGTACTTGAAAATCGTGGGGAAAGTTTTGTACCGGCTCAAAGACATTGAGGCCTATGAAGAAGCCTGTCTGATCCGGAAAGTGCTCTAGGGGCGTACCCAAAGAGGCCCCGAACGAGTTGTAAATTGTTCGAACGAATTGGAATCAGTTCGAAATAGTCTTGGCGGGGCAGAACATACCTCATCACAAACCGGCTAAGTTTCCCAAGGACAAGCAAATCAAGCACTTGGGGTTCAATTCATCATTCTAAATGTTGAGACAGCGCTGGAACCTTGAGCTTCTCTTGCAGATACATCTTTTTAAGGCGCCGGTTCTCGTCTTCGAGTTCCTTCATGCGCGCCATCATGGAGGTGTCCATGCCGCCAAACTTGGCGCGCCACTTGTAAAACGTGGCGCTGCTGATGCCCAATTCCCGGCAAATCTCGGGTACTGCCAGGCCAGCCTCAACCCGTTTGAGCGCAGCCATGATCTGGCCGTCGGTAAATCTTGACTTCTTCATGTAGAAATTCCTTTGTGGAAAATTCTACTTCTCGGGCCTTTGGTCTATTGGGGGGATTACCGGGCTTGAGTACCCCCTTGCAGACGAAGGAATTGCGAGCAGGCAATCAAAGCGTTGTCAATTAGTCTTTAAAAGTTACGAATCATGGAACACTGCTCCATGCGAGTCCTAACAAGAGCTAACGGGGATATGGGTTACGACCAAAAAATGATGGGCTCAGGCCCCGTCCTTGCTACTGATTTCCCTGCGCAACCTGTTGCGCAGCAGGACCATACCCGATGCAACCCGTCAAGCCGATCAAAGGGGTGGGTGATGGATCACTACCCCGAACAAAAAAACCCACCGGAGTGAAGCCAGTTCTTAATTCCGTGTTTGAGGCACAACATGACCAAAAGGACTATTTATGCCCACCAAAACGAAGTTGAAGAACGCCGCGATCGCGGCAAAGTCGGCAGCGCTGCCGAAGATTTCCAAAGAACTGATTGAGGAGTTTGTGACCGGTCCGATAAACGGAGAGACGGTTAACGTCGCTTCCATGGCGTTTAAGAAGGCGCTGATCGAGCGGTCCATGGCTGCCGAGTTGGGGCACCACCTGAGCCACCCCGCTGGCGCGTCGTTGCTTGTACTTTGGCGGGGCAGCGACACATAAAACAGCATGCAATTGGTACGGTTCAAATTCAGTTTTGCCCCATCCAACTTGATGGAGCGATTTCCCTCATTGCTTACTCACTGATGTTGAATTGCAACGCAAAGTGAGCCACTATTTGCAACCAATATTGAGCCACCAGTTTTTAAATAATTTGGCCTAGTCGGTTGTGGATAAGTTTAACTGTTCTGCGTTTTTTGCTCCTTTCCCTTTTGATTTCTTTGCGTTTTGATTGCTCGCTTGGGACTGCTTGAAGCGCCAACTCTCATTGCCAGTTTCAACAATGTGACAGCGATGCGTCAGGCGGTCTAGAAGAGCTGTGGTCATCTTGGCATCTCCAAACACATTAGCCCATTCAGAGAAGTTCAAGTTGGTTGTGATCACCACGCTGGTTCTCTCATAAAGCTTGGACAGCAAATGAAACAGCAGTGCGCCTCCAGACTGCGTAAACGGCAAGTACCCCATCTCATCCAGAACAACCAGGTCCACGTACATCAAGCGGTGAGCCAGTTGGCCGTGTTTGCTTTGAGACTTCTCTAGCTCCAGCGCATTCACAAGCTCCACCGTTGAGAAGAAGCGAACTCGCTTGCCCTTGGCCCTTACCGCTTGCCTTCTTTGCCCAACACACCGGCCATTGCAGAAGCTGGCGTCAAAGGCTTTGAAATCAATATTTCATTTGGGCTTTA
>NZ_CXOM01000006.1 GCF_001269365.1 Limnohabitans sp. Rim11 | reverse complement strand
TTGTTGCTGCAAGTTGAAACACTGCAGGGCTTAGAAAACTTAGAAGCCATTGCCAATGTCGAGGGCGTTGACGGTGTCTTTATTGGCCCTGGCGACTTGTCAGCAGCGCTCGGACATTTGGGCAACCCCAAACACCAGGATGTTTTGAAAGTGATTGACGATGCCATTGCACGCATCAAGGCCTGTGGCAAGGCGCCTGGCATTTTGACGGGCGATGAAGCTTTGGCCAAACACTATGTGGCGCAGATGTTTGCGTTAGACCTTACTTGGTGGGCGCCGATCAAAACGTTTTGCGTGACAGCGCCACAGCTCTGGCTCAACGCTTCAAAAGCTAATTCGATTAAATAATTTAAACAAAAGACAGCCATGCTCAATCCACCCGCCAGTCCTCTCAAATTCCCTCGCCTTCTGCTGACCGGCGCGGGCGGCAATCTGGGCAAAGAACTCAGACCACGCCTCAAGGCCTATTGCGATGTGCTCCGCGTCAGTCACCGCAGCGATTTGGGTGCCAGCGCACCCGGCGAAGAAATCATGCTGGCCTCTTTGGAAAACAAAGAGCAAATGATGGGCCTCATGAAAGACGTCGATGCCGTGGTGCACATGGGCGGTGTGTCTACCGAACAGCCTTGGGACCCCATCTTGGCCAGCAACATTGTGGGCATGGTCAATCTGTACGAAGCAGCCAGATTGCAAGGCACCAAGCGCATCGTATTTGCCAGCTCCAACCACGTCACAGGTTTTTACCGACAAGACGAAGTGGTCAACACCAAAATGCCACCCAAGCCCGATGGCTTTTATGGCTTGTCCAAAGCTTTTGGCGAAGATCTTGCCGAACTGTATTGGGCACGCTGGGGCATCGAAACTGTCAGCTTGCGCATTGGCTCATCCTACGTCGAACCCAAAGACCGCCGCATGCTGGCCACATGGTTGAGCTTTGATGATTTAGAACGATTGGTGGTTTCTGCCCTGACGGCACCCATCGTTGGACACACCATCATTTATGGCATGTCAGACAACCAAACCACTTGGTGGGACAACACCCATGCCAAACACATTGGCTACCGCCCTCTGGACAGCTCTGATGTGTTTAGAAGCGCCGTAGAGGCAAGACAACCCACCATCGATGGCACGGACAAGGCCGCCATCTATCAAGGGGGCGCCTTTGTCAAAGCCGCACCGCATGGCTAATCCTATTGCATGAAACTCATTCGTTTTGCAGCCATTGGCGAGTGCATGTTGGAGGTGCAAGCCAACGGGTTTGGACCGGCGGTATTTTCATACGGTGGTGACACCTTCAACACATCGGTCTATTTGCGAAGGTGTTCAACGCCTAATGCAATCGACGTCAGTTATGCCACCGGCTTAGGAACGGACCCACTCAGTCGATCGCTTCTCAAAGAGTGGCAAGCTCTGGGTCTGAAACTTGACGAAGTGGAACACATCGAAGGCCGATTGCCAGGTATGTACCTGATTGAAACAGACAGCCACGGCGAACGCACTTTTCATTTTTGGCGAGAAAACAGTGCGGCTCGCGCCTACTTTCAGGCACCCGAAACTGCTTTGGAAAAACATGTCGCCGATTTCGACTGCCTCTATTTCAGCGGCATCACATTGGCCATTCTGGATACCGCATCCCGTCAGCGTTTGTTCGGACTGCTCAATCGCGCCAAGTCAAATGGCTGTCGCGTGGTGTTCGACAACAACTTTAGACCCAAACTTTGGCCAGATCGCCAACTTGCACAAAGTATCTACCTTGAAGCCTTTGCCAGTTGCCATACGGCCATGGTCACACTCGACGATCACCAGGCTGTGTTTGAGTGCACTTCCTTAGACGATGCATTGGTTCACGCTCAAGACTTGGCAATTCCAGAAGTGGTGATTAAACGCGGGGCCGACTCCACCCTGGTTAGGCAAGAACTCACCTGCGAGTGGTTGCGGATTCCGACACAAGCCGTGCAGCAGGTAATAGACACCACAGCGGCTGGTGACGCCTTTGCGGCGGGTTATTTGAGTCGTCGTTTGTGTGGGCACAACGCAGAGCACTCAGCCATCTTTGGCAATGCATTGGCGGCCAGGGTCATTCAACACCGCGGGGCGCTGATCCCTTTGGATGCCATGAAAGACCTTATTCCCAGCCAGACTTATTGATAAATATCAACAAAATCAATAACTTATAAAGTTAGCACTCTTCATAAGAGAGTGCTAAAATTCCGTCCATTATGGATAGGAGTTCTGGTATGACACACCTCACTGGATCCCCCGACACGGCACTCACCCTGAAAAACCCATGGGCCGTCGTGCCGTCATTGGGTCACCTTGATGCGTACATCTCTGCGGTCAATCGCATGCCCATGCTCACCCCCGAGCAAGAGCAAGAGTTTGCGCGCAAACTTAAAAACGAAAACGACCTTGAAGCCGCTGGAAAGTTGGTGCTCTCGCACCTTCGCGTGGTGGTTTCTGTGGCTCGCCAATACTTGGGTTACGGACTGCCCCACGCCGACCTCATTCAAGAAGGCAACATCGGCTTGATGAAAGCCGTGAAGCGCTACGACCCCGATCAAGGCGTGCGCTTGGTGAGCTACGCCATGCACTGGATCAAGGCAGAAATTCACGAGTACATCTTGAAGAACTGGCGCATGGTCAAGGTGGCGACCACCAAGGCGCAGCGGAAATTGTTTTTCAACTTGCGCTCCATGAAGCAAGGCCTCAAAGCCGAAGCCGACGAAGCCACTGGCACGCACCGCGACACCCTTACCTCAGCGCAAATTGACAGCATGGCCAAAGACCTGAATGTCAAACGCGAAGAAGTGATGGAGATGGAAACACGCATGTCAGGCGGCGATGTGTTGCTCGACCCCTCACCTTCAGACGATGGCGAAGTGGCCTACGGCCCTATTGCTTATTTGGCAGATGCGCACCACGAACCCACCGCCATGATTGAAGCGCATCAGCGCGACATGCTGGCCAGCGATGGCATTGCCACGGCATTGGCATCACTTGACGAACGCAGCCGCAGAATTGTGGAAGAGCGTTGGCTCAAGGTGAACGACGATGGCTCGGGCGGCTTGACGCTGCACGACTTGGCCGATGAGTTTGGCGTGAGTGCCGAGCGCATTCGTCAAATTGAAGTGGCCGCTATGAAGAAAATGAAAAGCGCCTTGACGGCGTATGCTGAAGCCTAAAGTTCAGGCTCAAGGCTTAGTGGGTCGCCAGACCGTTCTAAACCCAACGTGCTGCATGCCGGTGTCAATGCCATGCGGTGTGCGTGCCGCGGGTCTGTACCGACCGCAATAATTGTCTGAACACAAAAAGCTGCCACCTTTGGCAACCTTCATGCCGCCGTAGGGATTGCGCGGATCTAAGTAGTCGTCTTTGGTCAGCTCCCACACATTGCCGGCCATGTCAAAGAGGCCAAAGCCGTTGGCCGGAAAGCAACCCACGGGCGCTGCGTTCTGATAACTGTCTTCTTTCAAGTTTTGAAGCGGAAAATTGCCCTGCCAGTAATTGGCCATTGGTTTGCCTTGCGCATCCCTTTGACCTTTGTCCTTGCCCCAGGTGTAGTCGGCATCGTCCAAGCCACCCCGCGCTGCAAACTCCCACTCGGCCTCCGTGGGCAAATCTTGTCCTGCCCATCGCGCATAGGCCATGGCATCCTCAAAAGCAATGTGAACCACGGGTTGATTGGCGCGGCCTTTGATGTCGCTATCAGGCCCTTCAGGATGGTGCCAAGAAGCCCCTACCTGCCAAGACCACCACTGCCCCACATCGTTCATGCCCTTGACTTTGAGCGGCTGCCTAAAAACCAGCGAACCGGCTTTGAGCTGTTCTTCGCTGAATTTGGGAAACTGCTTGGCGTCTAGATTTCTTTCGGCCACCGTCACATAGCTTGTGCTTTTAACAAAGGCCGCAAACTGAGCGTTGGTCACTTCATGTTGCTGAATAAAAAATGGCGCAACTTCCACCACTTTGCGCGGACGCTCTTCTGGATAAAAGCGCTCGGAACCCATCGAGAAACGCCCGCCCTTGATGGCCACCATGCCAGCAGGCACTTTGTTAGATGCAGATTTTGAAGTGGGAATGCCGCTGTATGACTGACACAAGCTGGTTTGCCCATGGGCCAATGGCACACATACCAAACATGCACCTAACGCAAGAGTGCAAAAGAGTTGCGTGAAGTTGGTCAATTTAGTGGGCACCCCTGCGTTATTAGCATGATGAGCATGATGCGCGTAATGAGCTTGCTGAACCGATTGAATTACTTCAACAGCAACTTAAAGTCATGCGCCAAAGCTTCAGCACCCATGCCATAGCGATTGAACAATCTGACCTTGCCTTGCGCATCAAAGGTGTAGCTGCCTGCTGAATGGTCCATGGTGTAGCTGGTGGGCGTTTTGCCTTCAACGCGCTTGAAGTAAATCTTGAACTCTTTGGCAATCTGGGGCAGCTGCTCGGGCGTAGGTCTTAATGCAACAAAGCTTGCATCAAAGTTTTCAACATAAGCTTTGAGCAATTCTGTGGTGTCGCGTTCAGGATCGACGGTGACAAACACGGCCTGCAGCTTGTCGCCGTCTGCGCCCAATAAGCGTTTCACCTCGGCCAACTCTTGCATGGTGGTAGGGCATACATCGGGGCACTGGGTGTACCCAAAAAACACCACCACCAACTTGCCAGAGAAATCTTTGATCTTGCGCACTTGCCCATTTTGATCGGGCAGATTGAGTTCTTTGGCGTAATCGGCGCCCGTAATGTCGACACCCTTGAAGGCCACCTTGGGATCCATACAAGCCGTCAGACCCAACACAGACAGCGCCACAGCACTGAGTGCCACTGAGAGTGAAAAGCGTCTTGAAGAACTCACAACAGAGGACATGGGTCTTCTAGCCTTTAAACAAATAATGATCGACCAACAAGGCAGCAAACAAAACACTCAAATGAATGAGTGAAAACTTGAAGGTCTTGCGCGCCAATTCATCGGAGTAATTGCGCCACAAGGCCCAGGCATAGCCAATGAACATCACGCTCAAAATAACAGCCGCAGTGAGATACAGCCAAGAACTCATGCCATAGGCAAAAGGCATCAAGCAAGATGCCATGAGCACAAAGGTGTAGAGCAAAATTTGCAAACGGGTGAACTCATTGCCGTGCGTCACAGGCAGCATGGGCAAGCCCGACTTGCGATAGTCTTCTACGCGGTACAAGGCCAAGGCCCAGAAGTGTGGCGGCGTCCACAAGAAAATGATCAAGAAAAGAATGAGGGCCTCGGGACCCACATCGTTGGTCATGGCCGCCCATCCCAACACCGGCGGCATAGCGCCTGATGCACCACCAATCACAATGTTTTGAGGTGTAAGGGGCTTCAAGATCACGGTATAAATAATGGCGTAGCCCACAAAGGTGGCGAAGGTGAGCCACATGGTGAGGGGGTTGACTGCAAAGTACAAAATAGCCGAGCCAATGCTGCAGAGCACTGCAGAAAACAACAAGGCTTGCATGTCGCTCAGCTGGCCTTTGGCTGTGGGACGCCATGCCGTGCGCTTCATTTGGGCATCAATGCTTTTCTCAATCAAGCAATTGAAGGCAGCAGCAGCACCGGCCACCAGCCAAATACCCACGCAGGCCACAAAGCCCAACCAAACTTCAGCCCAGCTGGGCACGCCAGGCACCGCCAGCACCATGCCAATGAGGGCGCAAAACACAATGAGTTGCACCACGCGGGGCTTCATGAGCGCGTAATACTGGCGCCAGGGTGAGCCTGCTTGTAATTCTGCTGCGGTGCTCATGCGGCAAGCCTTCGTGAAAAATTCATGGGAGTCATTGTCTGTTTGTTTTGCTGCGGCTCAACATGTAGGTGAGCGTCATCATAATTGCACCGGCACCGCCTGTGTGCGCCACAGCAGCCAATAAAGGCCAATCTAACACCACATTGGACAAGCCCGTGATGAGTTGGAGTGTTAACAAAGCCAAAAGCATGTGGGTCAGCCCTGGCAGCACGTTCGATTTTTTAAATTGCCAAATCATGAAGGCGGCAAAGGAAAACACCAGCAGCGCCATCAGTCTGTGCACAAAGTGAATGGACACCAAAGCTTCCATGGGCAAATACTGCCCTTTGGAATCCATGCCCAAGCTGCGCCAAATTTCAAAGCCTTGTGCATTCCATGCTGGCCACCATTGGCCATTGCAATCTGGAAATCCATTGCAGGCCAACACCGCATAATTGGTGCTCACCCATGCACCCATGGCAATTTGCAAGGTGAGCAATACGCCTGCCACCCAAATCAATTGGCGGTGGCGCGTTTGAATTTCTTGCCGTTGCAATTTGGGCTTCCAAGCCACTTGCGCAGACAACAAGACCAACAAGCCAATGCCACCCAACAAATGCAGCGTGACAATGGCAGGAAACAATTTCATGGTGACCGTCAGCGCGCCAAATGCGCCCTGCATGCAAACCCAAACCAAAGTGAGCCAAGCCCAAAAGGGTTTGACTTGCCAGGCGCCTTGGAATGAATGCTGACCTTTCCAACGCTGCCAGGTGCTGCTAACAGCCAAGACCAAAATCAAAAAGCCTACTGCGGTAGCCAAATACCGATGGATCATTTCAATCCAAGCTTTGCTGTGCGTCACAGGGCCCGTGGGCATGGCGGCCTGTGCCGCATCTATGTGCACCACCGCACCCAAGGGGCTGGCACTGCCATAACAGCCGGGCCAATCTGGGCAGCCCAAACCAGAATCGGTGAGGCGTGTAAAAGACCCAAACAAGACCAAATCGAACGTGAGAAACAAAGTGAGCACCGTCATGGCACGCAATTTGGAATTGACGGGATTGTGTCGATTGCGATAAAGGGTGAAGGCCAAAGGCAACACCGCGATGAGCACACCCATGCCCAGCAAACGCAATGTGGGTGACAGGTTGTAGAGATCGACTTCGGTCATGGTTTAGCGGCCAGCCGTGTCCCAAAAAGAAGACGCGCGCAAAAGTCGTTCAAGGTCTTTTTTGGCTTGCGAAGCAGAGGCCAAATCGATGCCAGGCGCAAATCGCATCATCCAATTGCCCATGGGGTCGACCACATACAAATGGTCTTGCAACTGGCGGCCCGCAGCGGGTTGCAGCCACTCAGCAATACTGGCCTCGTTCATTCGCAAAACTGTGGCTTGCGACAATGCAGGCATGAGCTTGTCGTCCACAGGCGCATCGCCCGTTGCAATCCAAACCCAATCGATGCGGTCTTTTTCTTTGCCCAAAGACTCACGCAGTTGGCGCTGGAAATACAAATGCTTTTGACAGGTTTCGTTGCAGGACGCATCGGCCACACTGACCAACAACCACTGACCTTTGAGTGAGCTCAAAGACACTTTGTCGCCGTTCAATTTGACGGCTTCCATGGCGGGTAAAGTGCGCTGAGGGTTGATCAATTCGCCATGATTGCGGCGACCTTCGGGGCGAATGACGTAGTAGGTGAAATAAGACGCAATGACAGGCGATGCGCAGACCAACAGCACAGCCAACATTTTCCAGCGGCCTACCCGTGTTCGTTTCTCATCGGCCTGCGCCACCTCGGTGGGTGTTGGCAGGGTATGAACCGTCATGCCCAAGGGGGCATCGGTCCATTGAGAGTTTTCAGGGCTGGGCGCTGACTTTGGATTTGAGACGGGGTCGGACAATTTGGAACCAGACATAAAGCAATGCAATCAAAAGCGCCAATCCAAACCATTGGAAGGCATAACCGTAGTGTTTCTCTACACCTGTTGCGGCCTGAGGCCATTCACGCAGCAAGCCCTCAGAGGCCGCGCCCACTTGAATGACTGAGATTTCCAACAAGGGCAATCCAGTCTCAACGCGAAAATCTTGGAAGTCTAGATTTTGCCGTATTACCGCCTTGGCTTCCTCGCCCAAGGCGTAAAGCTTTGACGGTGGCAAGGCTATCAAACCACTCACTGAAACCAGCCCGGTAGGCGTTTGTATAGCAGGCAAGCGAGTGCGGTCAGTAAAGTCCCGACCTACCCAGCCGCGCTGCACCACCACCACGGCGCCAGTGGCTTTAACCTTAAAGGGCGTCAGCACATAAAAGCCTGGCCGGGCATTCATTTGGCGGTTGTCTAGGTACACGGTCAATGGCGCTAGCCACTCACCTTCCAAATTGATAGGACGGTGCAACAAGCCAGCCCTGTTGCCTTCGGAGTCTTGCACGCTGCCCAAAAAGGCACCATCTAGCGCAGACATTTGCCCTTTTTGCGTGATTTCTGCCTGCCAATCAAGCTTGGTCTGTGCCCTGCCCAGTTGCCAAAAACCCAAAGAGCAGGTGATGCCAACACACACAAGCGCCAATAAGAACCACAACACCATTTGAAGGTGTATGTTCTTTTTTGCAGGTGCTGAAAATGCCGACCAACTCATCCGATAATTCCCATCATGAAAATACTAGTTGCACTTGCCTTCATTGCCATTTTGGCCAGCCTGGGCTCCGCCCTCTTCTACATGATGCGTGGCGGAACTCGCATCGAAACCAACCAAACTGAGGGCGCTGAAACAACGCCTGCTCCAAAGGGCAACATGGTCAAAGCCTTGGCCATCCGCGTGGGCTTCTCCATTGTGCTCTTTATCTGCATTTTGATTGCCTGGAAGATGGGCTACATCCAACCCTCTGGTATTCCGGCAGGTGCTTAAGCAATTAACCTCTTTAACATTCACAAAAAAAGCGCCCTGGGGCGCTTTTTTCTTGGGCTAAGCCTGATTACATCCAGTAAACCAAGATGTACAAGCCAAGCCACACCACGTCCACGAAGTGCCAGTACCAAGCCGCACCTTCGAAACCGAAGTGACGATCTTTGGTGAAGTGGCCTTTTTGCAAACGCAAAGTAATGAACAGCAACATCAGCATACCGACGAACACGTGGAAGCCGTGGAAGCCAGTGAGCATGTAGAAGGTAGAGCCATAAACACCGGAGCTCAACTTCAAATTCAAATCACCCCACGCGTGGGCATATTCGTAACCTTGCACAAACAAGAACACCACACCCAACAAAACCGTCATCCACATGAACTTGATGGTTTTGCTGCGATCGCCGTGTTGAATTGCGTGGTGTGCAATGGTCAAAGTGACACCAGAGGTCAACAACAAAGCCGTATTGATGGTGGGCAACCAGAAGGGGCCCATGGTTTGGAAGGGCTCGACAATGCCAGCAGGCGATGCCGTTGCGCCAGCAGCGGCAGAAGGCCAAACGGCTTTAAAGTCGGGCCACAACAAAGCATTTTGCAAGCTACCCAGTTCAGGCAAGGAGTGCGTACGCGCCCACCACAAGGCAGTGAAGAAGGCACCGAAGAACATCACTTCAGAGAAGATGAACCAAGTCATGCTCCAACGGAAGGACAAGTCGATTTTGCGGCTGTACATGCCGCCTTCGCTTTCGTTGATGGCATCTTTGAACCATTGATACAAGACAACCAACCACCAAATCAGGCCGGCAAACAGGGAATATTTACCCCATTCTTCGCCATTGATCCATTGACCCGCACCCAGGATCACCAAGAACAAGCCAAAAGCGGCCATGGCCGGATGACGTGACTCACTGGGGACGAAGTAATAGGGCGTCGTGCCGTGCGATGTAGAACTCATACTTGCTCCTGCTCTCTCTTAAACCTAATCTGTCTAAAAACTTAACTGAGGGTGCTTGGCTGCGCCACCACCCAGTTGACGAGGGCAATCAAGCCCACGACAAAAACCAATGCCAAGGACAAACCCACCACCAAGACATGGAAGGGATTGAGTTTGGCCATGTCTTCTTGGCCTTCACTGTTTTTTCTTAAACCAATGAAGGACCACAACACTGCTTGCAAAGTGCGAAAAAATGAAACATTGCTACTGCTCATGAACCCACCTTGGGTGCTACCAGCGCAGCAGGGACCGCTGCCACAGGCGTGGAAGCAGGTGCGGGAGGCGTTTTGCCGCCCACTTCAAAAAACGTGTACGACAAGGTGATGGTGGTGACATCTTTGGACAACTTGGGGTCAATCACAAAGGCCACTGGCCATTCCTTTTTCTCACCAGGCTCCAAGGTGTATTGGTTAAAGCAGAAGCACTCCAATTTGTTGAAGTGGGCTGCAGCTTGGTTGGGTGCATAGCTGGGAATGGCTTGCGCAGCCATTCGTCTGTTTTGCACGTTTTGAAATTGGTACATCACTGTGGTAAGTTCACCAGGATGAACTTGCACAGAGCTTTGTGCGGGCTTGAAGTCCCAAGGACCGCGCGCGTTGGCGTCAAACTCTACGGTGATGGTGCGCGAATAATCAACCTGCGTGTTGCTGGGGTTGGCATCTTTGCCTGTGCTGCCATTGCCCGGCACTTGACGCTCTGAAATGGACAGGATGTTGATGCCTGTCATTTCACAGATGTGCTTGTAGATGGGAATGAGCGCATAACCAAACGCAAACATGCCGGCCGCAACGATGGCCAGCTTGCTCACCATTTTGATGTTTTCGCGGTAAAGGCTCATGTTGCGGTGGGTTGAAAACTGCTTTGGGGCGCTGAACTTAACGAGAAGTCAGCACCACCATCTTGACCAAGAACCCCACAAAGAAAACCACAGCCACCGAGGCCAATATCAGACCAAGGCGTGCGTTGCTTTTCTTCTGTTCTGGGGTTGTGGACATGATGGCTTTGTTCCAAATTAACCAATAACGCGGGTAGCCGTGGCATCCAGCTTGGGTGGGTTTTCAAACGTGTGGAAAGGTGCGGGAGATGGAACTTCCCACTCCAAACCTTCAGAAGCTTCCCAGGGTTTTTGGGGTGCTTTGGCACCTTGTCCGCGCATGCAAGGCACAACGACGAACAGGAAGAAGTAAACCTGTGCAAAACCGAACAAGAAACCACCCACAGAGGCAATGGCGTTGAAGTCGGCAAACTGCATGGGGTAGTCGGCATAGCGACGTGGCATACCGGCCAAGCCCAAGAAGTGCATGGGGAAGAAAGTGATGTTGAAGGAGATCAGTGACCACCAGAAGTGAATCTTGCCGCGGCCTTCTGAGTACATCACGCCTGTCCATTTAGGCAGCCAATAGTAAGCACCTGCAAACATGGCAAACAAAGAACCTGCAACCAACACATAGTGGAAGTGAGCCACCACGTAGTACGTGTCTTGCAATTGAATGTCGATTGGGGCCATGGCCAAGATCAAACCAGTGAAGCCGCCCATGGTGAACACGAAGATGAAGCCAATGGCAAACAACATGGGTGTTTCAAAGGTCATGGAGCCGCGCCACATGGTGGCAATCCAGTTGAAAATTTTCACAGCAGTTGGCACCGCAATCAGCATGGTGGCGTACATGAAGAACAACTGGCCCGTCACAGGCATGCCGGTTGTGAACATGTGGTGAGCCCACACAATGAAAGACAAAATGGCAATAGAAGAAGTGGCGTACACCATAGAGGCATAACCGAACAACTTTTTGCGTGAGAAAGCAGGAACCACCTGGCTGATGATGCCGAAGGCCGGCAAGATCATGATGTACACCTCGGGGTGACCGAAGAACCAGAAGATGTGTTGGTACATGACGGGGTCGCCGCCGCCAGATGGGTTGAAGAAGCTGGTACCGAAGTGACGGTCAGTGAGGGTCATGGTGATGGCGCCAGCCAACACAGGCATCACAGCGATCAACAAGTAAGCCGTAATGAGCCAAGTCCAAGCAAACATGGGCATCTTCATGAGCGTCATGCCAGGGGCACGCATGTTCAAGATGGTCACAATGATGTTGATGGAGCCCATGATGGAAGAGGCGCCCAAAATGTGCATCGCAAAAATACCGGCGTCCATGGAAGGACCCATTTGCAATGTGAGGGGGGCGTACAAAGTCCAGCCGGCAGCAGGTGCGCCACCAGGCATGAAGAACGAACCAGCCAACATGACAGCGGCAGGAATCATCAGCCAGAAGCTGAAGTTGTTCATGCGAGCAAAGGCCATGTCGGACGCGCCAATTTGCAGAGGAATCATCCAGTTAGCAAAACCAACGAAGGCCGGCATGATGGCGCCGAACACCATGATCAGGCCGTGCATGGTGGTGAATTGATTGAACAATTCGGGGTTGACCAATTGCAAACCAGGCTGGAACAACTCAGCGCGAATGAGGAGCGCCAAAACGCCGCCAATCATGAGCATGGCAAAGCTGAACAACAGGTACAAAGTACCGATGTCTTTGTGGTTGGTGGCAAACACCCAACGGCGCCAGCCCGTAGGCGCACCGTGGTGGTCATGGTCATCATGACCGTGGGCTTGATCGTGAGGATGGAGAACAGCGCTCATCTTGATTTCCTTTAAATACTTTTCAAAGTACCAGATTACTTGCGTGCAGCCAGCACTTCAGCTGGTTGAACGACTTGCCCAGTCTTGTTAGACCAATTGTTTTTGGTGTAAGTGATCACAGCCGCAATTTCGGTGTCTGACAATTGCTTCCATGCGGGCATGGCTTGATTGTTTTGACCATTCAGCAAAACAGCAATTTGCTTTGACTTGTCGGCATCCAGAACTAATGCAGAACCGTCCAATGCCTTGATGGAACCCACTGCTTTGCCAGCAGCTTGGTGGCAAGCTACGCAATTGGCGGCGAATACTTTTTCGCCACGCTTCATGGAGTCGTCCAAGGCCCAAACTTTGTTGGGATCATCGGCCTTGGCGGCCAGTTTTTTCTTCTCGGCATCGACCCACTTGGAGTAGTCTTCAGTCGACAAGACCTTCACATGAATAGGCATGTAAGCGTGCTCTTTACCACACAGCTCTTGGCATTGACCGTAGAAGTCGCCAGTTTTTTCGGCACGGAACCAAGTGTCGCGCACAAAACCAGGAATGGCGTCTTGCTTGATACCGAAGGCAGGCACTGCAAAGGCGTGGATCACGTCATTGGCAGTGGTAATGATGCGGATTTTTTTGCCGACAGGCACCACCATGGGGTTGTCGACTTTGAGCAAGTAGTCGTCGCCAGAAGGCTTGCCCGTGTTGGACATTTCGCGCTGGGCGTTGTCCAAAGTAGAGATAAAGCCAATGCCTTCGCCTTCACCCTTGATGTAGTCGTAGCCCCACTTCCACTGGTAGCCAGTGGCTTTGATGGTGAGGTCGGCGTTGGTGGTGTCTTTTTGAGCGACCAAAACTTTGGTAGCGGGCAAAGCCATCAAGATCACGATGATGAAAGGCACAATGGTCCAGATTACTTCGACGGTCATGGACTCGTGGAAAGTGGCTGGCTTGTGGCCCACCGATTTGCGGTGCTTCCAGATGGAATAGAACATCACCGAAAACACTGCCACAAAAATGACTGTACACAAAATCATCATCATGACGTGGAGCCAGTGCTGCTCTTCAGCAATTTTGGTGACTGCGGGGTGAAAGTCAAGTTGATTGACAGCGGGGCCGCCTGGCAAGTCTTTGACAGCGTAAGCGGCTGTTGCCACCCAAGCGCCAGCCCAAATACCTGCTTTGCCCAGCAAAGACACCAATGTTTTGGAAATGCTCTTCATAGTTTTCACTAACTTCCAAGTTTCAAAAATGAAACCACTACAGTTGTTACAAAAGGGAACACAAAAAGGGAACACAGAAAGAGTCTTCACACACAGCCACGAGAAGGCCGTTGACGGTCAAGCTCAACGGCGAGAATTTTAACCGAGTTGCGAGCCAAGTTTGAGATTTATCAAACTTGATTTGATTTCTTTTGTGGATTTCTCAACATTTGACGCATGTCATCCAAGCCAATTCGACTTTGTGAATCTACTTTGATGCGTGGCTGAGGCTTGAGCGCATGGCCATAAACCACCTCGAAAGTGAGCACCAGTCGGCCTTCCGAGTCTTTTTGGGCCAAAGACAAAAGCGCTTGTTGAAAATTTTTGTACCAATTTTTGCCACGCAATCCGGCAAATCTGCTGACATGAAAATTACGCCCTAACTTACGCAAATCTTCAACAAGTTTTTCTGAATTGACATAGGTCAAGCTGATTTTTTCCATGTCCATGACAGGCTCGGCAAAACCGGCGTGCACCAGCATGTCGCCCCAATCGTGCATGTCGGTAAATTCATGCGCGGGCATGGGCCAGTTTTGGGCCGCGTAGACGCTTCTCAATTCTTTCAGGGTGTCGGGGCCTAAGCAGGAAAACATCAAAAATCCGTCCACTGCCAACACTCTGTGCCATTCGGCCAGCAATTCTTGGGGCGATGCCTGTTGATGCAGCAACATGTTGGCCCACACCATGTCCATGCTGTTGGTGGCGATAGCGCCAGTTTGCAGGCGTTGACGGCCCCAAGCCTGAGGCTTCCACCAAGGCGGGCTGGTTTTGGCCTTGACCCACTCGGCCTCGCCTTGCCTGTCAGCCGTCAAATACCCTTGCGCATTGGGGTAAGTTTTCTGCAACAAAGCCAAGGCATTCAAGCCCGCCCGCACAGGATTCCAAAAAGCCCAAGCTTTGGGTTGCAAGCGAATGTAGGGAAGCCTTTCCGCCATGCGCCTTGCCACTTCTTCGTGCAACCATGGCGAATCGACGGACTCTGCCTTGTTGGTGCCGTCCCATGGCAGGTGCGCCCATCTGCGTGCCGCAATGGGATCTAAGCTGGGTGGGCGTTCGTTAGGCATGCAAATGAAAGCGATGGTGTTCAGGTTGCTGAGTATATTGATTCGTGAACATGCTCCCCAGCCAATGTGCCATTTGCAAAGCCTGGCCCTCTCAAGCCATCTGCGAAACATGCGTTGCGGCATTTGCACGCCCAGTTTCGAGGTGCCCCCTTTGCGCTACCCCACTCAGCACGCCCTTATCCACTTCCATAAGTAGCGTCTTATGCAACACCTTATCCAGCACCTTTTGCAGCGTCTGCACCCAACAACGCCCAGACATCGACGCCTGTTGTGCCGCCCTCTCCTACACCTGGCCATGGACGCAACTGATTGCGCAGTTTAAGTTTCAGAGGGACGCTGGTTGGGCCGGTCACTTTGCCTTGCTCATGGTCAGCGCGCCTTTTGCAGAAGATGCCCTTTTGCAGGCCGATGTGCTCATTCCGATTCCATTGTCCAAACAGCGTTTGTCTCAGCGCGGTTTTAACCAATCTTTGATCTTGGCGCATCACCTAAGCCGTGCCAAAACTCAATCGCAAACTTTGCTGCGAATGATCGACACCCCGCCTCAAAGTTCTTTAAAACGTAGTCAGCGACTGACCAATTTGGAGGGCGCCTTTGCAGTTGCACCGCTCATGGCTTTGCCATTGCGTGGTCAAAATATTTTGCTGATTGACGATGTGTTGACCAGCGGTGCCACCCTCAACTTTGCGGCTCGCGTTTTAAAACAAGCTGGCGCTGCGCATGTAGGCGCACTTGTTTTAGCCAAAACTCCCGAATGAAAAAAGCAAGAACAAAAGAAAAGCAAAAGCAGGGACAATAAGCCCATGTTTCAAATTGTTTTGGTTGAACCTGAAATTCCGCCCAACACGGGCAACGTGATTCGCCTGGCGGCCAACACGGGTTGTGCTTTGCACCTCATTGAGCCTTTGGGCTTTTCGATGGAAGACAAGCACATGCGCCGCGCGGGGCTGGACTATCACGAATACGCGCAGGTCAAGCGGCATGCCAATTGGGCAGAATTTTTAGCCACCGAACAACCCAACCTGTCTCGCATGTTTGCGCTGACCACCAAGGGCACGCGCTTTGTCCAAGAGACTGCTTTTCAAAAAGGTGACTGGCTGGTGTTTGGCGCAGAGACGCGCGGTCTTGCGCCCGAACTGCGCGAAAGTTTTGAGCCCGCTAACAGACTGAAACTGCCCATGTTGGAGGGGCAGCGCAGTTTGAATTTGTCCAACAGCGTGGCCGTCACGGTGTATGAGGCTTGGCGGCAAAATGCTTTTGCCATGCCGCAATGACCTCTACTTCTTGATCGACTTAAACGTAATACCGCGCCAGCGTTTCAGCGATGCAAGCGGGTTTTTCTGAGCCCTCGCGCTCTATGCTCATCTCCCATGCGAGCTGTATCCCGTTGCCATCAATGGGCGTTGCACTGAGCAACTTCATGTGCCCGCGTAACTTGCTGCCAACAGGCACAGGCGAGGTAAAGCGAACTTTGTTCAAACCATAGTTGACGCCCATGCGCACATCTTGAATTTTGATGGCGCTCTCGGACAATTTTGGGATGAGTGAGAGGGTTAAGAAACCATGCGCAATCGGTGCGCCGAAGGGGCCTGCTTTGGCTTTCTCCACATCAATGTGAATCCATTGATGGTCGCCTGTGGCATCGGCAAATTGATTGATTTGCGTTTGCGTAATTTCGGTCCAGGGAGAAATTGCAACGGTTTGCCCCACGCATGCGGCAAGTTCTTGGAGTGTTTGGAAAATTTTCATGGCTTGAACTCTAACCATTTGCGGCTCAGAGATCAATCACCACATTCCCCAGTTGACCCGCCTCAACAGCTTCGTGCGCCTGCACAATTTGATCCAAGGTAAACCTAGCGCCAATGGTGTGCTGCAGTTGGCCTGCGGCCAACAACTGGTTCACCCGGTTGACACACCATGTTCTGTCTTGGGGCAACAAGTCATAGACCAAGAAAAATTTCAGACCCAGAGAATTGAACAACAAGGGGCGGAAAGTGAGGGGGATGTCGCCCACCACATTGGAGCCATAGCCAATCAATTGGCCGTGTGGCTTTAAGCCGCCTGTAGTCACCCACTGCGATGCCGTTGCAAAGTCCATGTCAATGATGACATCAACCCCTTGGCCATTGCTGAAGGCTTTCAAGCGTTCAACCACAGGCTCTGTTTTGTACAAAATGGTTTCAACAGCACCCGCGGCTTTGGCATGCGCCGCTTTGGCTTCAGAGCCCACTGTGCCAATCACGTGACCGCCATAGTGCGTTACCATTTGCGTAATGTAATGACCCACTGCCGACGATGCGCCAGTGACCAACACTTTCTTGCCGCGCAATTGTTCATCGCCTGCCAAGTGCACCGCTTGCACAGCGGTCAAACCTGGAATGCCCATGCAGGCACCCGCAGCAAAATCAGTGTTGTCGGGCAACTTCACCGCTTGCGCTTCGGACACCACAATGGCTTCAGAAGCCGTGCCATGCGGACGCTGCCACTGCGCATTCCAAATCCAAACGCGCTCGCCAATGCGCTTTTCAGAAACACCGGCACCCACGGCTTCAATGATGCCAGCGCCATCGCTGTGCGGCACTACCCAGGGGTCAGTCAAAGGTCTGGCGCGGCGCGACTTGACGTCAGATGGATTGACGCCAGAGGTCTTCAGACGAACACACACTTCGCCTGCACCTGGTGCTTGAAGTGGCAAGTCGCCCACCACCATGACATCGCGGGCTTCACCATTTTTCTCATACCTAGCGGCGCGAGTTGTGCGTGCAGTCGTCATGAGATTTTCCTTAGACACGTTCCAAAATGACGGCAATGCCTTGGCCCACGCCAATGCACATCGTGCACAGCGCATAACGGCCACCGGTGGCGTGCAAACGATTGACCGCTGTGGTGGCCAAGCGCGCACCCGATGCACCCAAGGGGTGACCCAAAGCAATGGCGCCGCCCCATGCATTGACGCGCTCGTCGTCGTCCTTCAAACCCAACATGCGCAAAACCGCCAAGCCTTGGGCCGCAAAGGCTTCGTTCAATTCAATCACGTCCAACTGGTCTAGTGTCAAACCGGTTTGGGCCAAGACTTTTAACGTAGCGGGTGCAGGGCCAATGCCCATCACGCGCGGCGCCACGCCGGCTGTCGCCATGCCCACCACACGGGCTTTGGGCGTCAGGCCGTACTTGCCTGCCAGTGTTTCGTTGGCCAACAACAAGGCACATGCGCCATCGTTCACGCCGCTGGCGTTGCCCGCTGTGACGGTGCCATCGGGACGCACCACACCTTTGAGTTTGGCCAAAGATTCCATGCTGGTTTCGCGGGGGTGTTCATCCTTGTCCACCACGATGGCATCGCCCTTCTTTTGCGGAATGGTGACAGCCGTAATTTCACGCGCCAAGTGACCCGCCTTTTGTGCGGCCACGGCTTTCATCTGGCTGCTTAAAGCCATGCGATCTTGGGCTTCGCGTTCAATTTTGTAATCGGTGGCCACGTTTTCGGCGGTCTCTGGCATGGAGTCCACGCCATATTTTTCTTTCATCAATTTGTTGATGAAGCGCCAGCCAATGGTGGTGTCGTACACCGCATTGGCTCGGCTAAAAGCGGACTCTGCCTTGGGCATCACAAAGGGTGCGCGGCTCATGCTTTCAACACCGCCGGCAATCATCAAGCCCGCCTCGCCCGCCTTGATAGCGCGAGCTGCCGTACCCACCGCATCCAAGCCCGAACCGCACAAGCGATTGATCGTGGCGCCCGGCACATCGATGGGCAAACCTGCCAACAAGCTGCTCATGTGCGCCACATTGCGGTTGTCTTCACCCGCTTGGTTGGCATTGCCGTACAACACATCGGTGACCGCGGCCCAATCGACTTGCGGATTGCGCGCCATCAGGGCACGCAATGGAATGGCCCCCAAATCGTCCGTGCGAACGCTGGACAAGGCGCCGCCATATCGACCAAAGGGGGTCCGGATGGCGTCGCAAATGAAGGCTTGGGTGTTGGAGCTGCTCATGGTTTAACTCTTAGTTTGGTTTTTTTAAAGGGTTCAATACTTCAAGAAGCATGCAATATAGTGCATGCAACCTTCAAATTCAAGTGCTAATTCCACTAGGCGACAATTCAGGCATGCTGATACAACCTTCTCAAGCCGATGTGCGCCGATTTTTTTGTGGGGCCTACGCCAAATTCCGCGCAGGCGCCACCATGGAGCCCATCGAAATTCTGGCCAGCCAGTGGATTGAAGAACACCCCGAATACCACGCAGAATTGGCCGATGTAGACGCAGCTTTGGCAGCCATGCAACACATTGACCCCGCCCGCGAGAATCCATTTTTGCACCTCTCGATGCACCTCTCTATTAGCGAGCAATGCAGCATTGATCAGCCACGCGGCATTAGGCAGGCGGTTGAGTTGTTGAGCCACAAGCGGCAGTCTTTGCACGAGGCCCACCACGCCACCATGGAATGCTTAGGCCGCATGATTTTTGAAAGCCAACGCGCGGGCAAAATGCCCGATGGTCAGGTTTACATTGATTGCGTTCAAAGGCACGCGACCAAGGACTGACACCCTTCACAGAAATTTTGCCCACAAAAAAGCCCGCAACAGCGGGCTTTTTGTTGGGTTCAGCCTAGAGGGCTGAATGAAGTGATTTGAATTAACGGAATTTAGACTGTGGCACGGTCTTCAGGTCGCCATCCAAAGAAGCGATGTAAGCAGACAAGGCTTTCAATTCGTTGTTGGTGTATTGCTTGGCAATACCGCCCATCACGCCATTGGCACGGCCCCATGTGGCTTGATTTTCAGTCTTGTATGACTTGAGCGCCACAAACAAGAAGTCTTTGTGCTGACCTGCAATTTTGGGGTAGCTGGGGTCAACAGGCTTGGAGAAGTTCTCGCCGTGGCAAGAAACGCATGCGCCTTTTTTGAGCAACTCAGCCACTTTGGCATCGGCAGGCTTGGCCACTGTGGGGGCTGCACCCTGAACCACGCCGTGTTGGGCGTAATAAGCAGAGATGTCTGCTATGTCTTTGTCAGTAAGGCTGGCAGCAATACCGCGCATGGTGGGGTGCTTGCGGTCGCCTTTTTTGTAGGCATTCAATGAAGAGGCGATGTACTTGGCGTTTTGGCCAGAAATCATGGGGACGCGGTAGACCTCTGGGAAGCTGGCTTGGTAGCCCTTGATACCGTGGCAACCAATGCACATGGCGATTTTGGCTTCGCCGTCTTTGGCGTTACCCTGCGCATCTTGTGCGTGGGCAGAGAAAACGGTCGCTGAAGCGACAGTTAAAGCGATCAATGAGGATAACAAAGCGTTCATTTTGCGAGCACAATCAAACTTGGATTGATGAAAATCAATGCGGGATTATATCGAGTGAGCCTACTCAATTCTGACTTTTCTCACATCAAACAACTTTTAATCTACTTTTGTACCAAATTATGAAATTCCAAGGGACCGAAAACTACGTCGCCACGCAAGATCTGAAGCTGGCTGTCAATGCTGCCATTACTTTGAAGCGCCCCTTATTGGTTAAAGGCGAACCCGGCACCGGCAAAACCATGTTGGCCGAAGAAGTATCCGAAGCCTTGGGTTTAAAACTCATTCAGTGGCACATCAAATCCACCACAAAAGCTCAACAAGGCTTGTACGAGTACGACGCTGTGAGCCGTCTGCGCGACAGCCAGTTGGGCGACGAAAAAGTCAAGAACATCGAAAACTACATCATCAAGGGTGTGCTGTGGCAAGCCTTCACCTCTGAAGAGCCCGTGGCCATTTTGATTGATGAAATTGACAAGGCCGACATTGAGTTTCCAAACGACTTGCTGCGCGAAATTGACCGCATGGAGTTCTATTGCTACGAAACACGTCAGCTGATCAAAGCCAAAACACGCCCCTTGGTGTTCATCACATCGAACAATGAAAAAGAATTGCCCGATGCGTTCTTGCGTCGCTGCTTCTTCCACTACATCAAGTTCCCAGAAGCCGACACCATGAAGCAAATTGTGGATGTGCACTTCCCCAATTTGAAAAAGGAATTGCTCACTGTTGCGTTGAAAAACTTCTACGACGTGCGCGGTTTGCCAGGCCTCAAAAAGAAACCCTCCACCAGCGAACTGCTCGACTGGCTCAAGTTGTTGGTGGCTGAAGACATTCCTTTGGAAGCCTTGCAAAGTGCCGACCAAAAAGTGAGCGTGCCACCACTTGTTGGCGCCTTGCTGAAGAACGAACAAGACGTTAGCTTGTTTGAAAAGCTTGTTTTCATGAACCAACGCAACCGTTAATTCAACATGTCACGCAATTTGCTCGCTGAAGGTTTATCTGATGCCGTAGGTTTTGTGGGCGGCGCCCTGCTGGGCTTTTGGGCAGGCCGCCTGCTTGGCTGGAATATTTTTGCAGCTGGCTACGGCATTGACAGCATTGGCGGCATTTTGTTGGTCGGTTTGGGTGGTGGGTTGGGCTTGCAATTGGCCAGACGTTGGCAAGCCGCGCAAGCCGCACAACCCAAGTCGGACGACGGGACGGATGACAATTCGGCCAAAGACCAGTGATGACAGTGCCCAATCTGTTGACTCAAGCCACGACCTTGCGCGGCCAACATGTCTGCCTGATGCCACTGAGCGCAGCGCATCACGATGACTTGCTTGAAGCGGTCAAGGACGGCGAACTTTGGCGCCATTGGTACACCGCCATTCCTACACCCGACAAAATGGCTTCCGAAATTGAGCGCCGCTTAAGTCTGCAAAAGCAAGGCAGCATGTTGCCCTTCACGGTGCAAGTCAACGGCAAGTCCGTGGGCATGACCACCTACATGAACATAGATGCGGCCAACCTACGTGTTGAGATTGGCTCTACGTGGTATCGGGCTAGCGTGCAACGATCGCCTGTTAACACCGAATGCAAACGTCTGTTACTGGCTTATGCCTTTGAGCAACTTCAATGCAATGCCGTTGAATTTAGAACGCATTACTTCAACCAACAAAGCCGCCGCGCCATTGAGCGCCTGGGCGCCAAGTTGGATGGTGTATTGCGCAACCATCAAATTAACCATCACCCCGATGCCGCGGGCGCCCTGCGTGACACCTGCGTTTACAGCATCCTGAACACCGAGTGGCCTACTGTGAAGGCCCACTTGGATTACCAACTCAGTCGTTCGCGAGAGGCCTGAAGCATGCTGATCGATTTTTTTTACACCCTGCGTGCCGCCAAATTACCGGTGTCTGTGCGCGAATACCTCAACGTCTTGGAGGCCCTTCAAGCCAACGTGGTGGGCCCTGCTTCTGATGCTTGCAGCATCGACGATTTCTATCACCTGAGCCGCACGGTCATGGTCAAAGACGAGAAGCACTACGACAAATTTGACAAGGCCTTTGGCGCCTATTTCAAAGGCGTCGAAATGCTGACCGACTTCACCAAAGAAGTGCCCCTAGATTGGCTCAAGCAAATTTTAGAAAAAGAACTCACGCCCGAGCAAAAAGCCGCCATAGAAAAAATGGGCTGGGACGAGTTGATGGAGACCTTGAAGAAACGTCTCGAAGAACAAAAAGAGCGCCACGAAGGTGGCAACAAATGGATTGGCACAGGCGGCACATCGCCGTTTGGCAATGGCGGACACAACCCCCAAGGCATTCGTATTGGCGGCAAAGGCGGCAACAAAAGCGCCGTCAAAGTGTGGGAACAACGCGCCTACCGCGATTACGACGACACCCAAGAACTGGGCACGCGCAACATCAAAGTAGCATTGCGCCGACTGCGCAAATTTGCACGCGAAGGCTCTGCAGAAGAACTTGATTTGCCCGACACCATTCGCGCTACGGCTGCCAACGCGGGTTACTTAGACATCAAGATGATTCCTGAGCGTCACAACAATGTGAAGGTGTTGTTGCTCATGGACGTGGGCGGCACCATGGACGACCACATTGCGCGCGTAGAGGAATTGTTCTCTGCAGCCAAGGCTGAATTTAAGCACCTTGAGTTCTATTACTTCCACAACTGCGTGTACGACTTTATGTGGAAGAACAACAAACGCCGCTACGCAGAAAAGTTTCCAACCTGGGACATCCTGCGCAAGTACAACAAAGATTACAAACTGATCTTTGTGGGCGACGCCACCATGAGCCCCTACGAAATTTTGCAACCTGGCGGCAGCGTGGAATACAACAACGAAGAGGCCGGTGCAGAGTGGTTACAACGCTTGACGCACACCTTCCCTAAGTTTGCGTGGATTAACCCCGAGCCGCAAGGCGTTTGGCAGTACCGACAGAGCATTGCCGTCATTCAGCAACTCATGAGCAATCGCATGTTTCCGCTCACCCTCAAGGGCTTGGAAGATGCCATGCGCATGATGAGTAAGTAAATTAGACAAAGGAGACACCATGGCCAAGGCATACCTCATTGGACAAGTAACCGTTCACAACCCAGAGGGCTATACCCTCTATTCAAAGCACGTACCCGCCACATTGGCGCAATACGGCGGCAAATATTTGGTCAGAGGTGGCGACTGCACACAGCTCGAAGGCAACGCCCAAGGCAATCGCCGTGTGGTCATTGAATTTGCCAGCCGTGCAGCCGCAGAAACTTGGTACAACAGCCCCGAATACCAAGCCATCGTGCCGCACAGAAAAGCCAATTCAGAAGGTCACATTGCCATTGTGGACGGGTTTGAAGGCTAAAATTCAGCCTCCGCCGCCGTAGTTCAATGGATAGAACGAGTGCCTCCTAAGCGCTAGATACAGGTTCGATTCCTGTCGGAGGCACCAAGTATGGTTAGGCCCTACAAGCCAATTTCAAGTCCATCACTTTTTGACGCAGATCTTGCGACCAACCTCTTCGGTCTCTGCCCGCCGCTACTTCAATCTCACCAAAATTCACAATGGCCCTAAGGCCCGTTGAGTTGAGCGTGCTCCAAATCGACCCCACCAAGGTGTCGTCTCCCACAAACCTGGCCGCCATCGATATTTCACCGGACCTCGAATCCAAATACTGAAGCGCCAATGGCTGAATAGGCGCGTCGCCATCAATGGCAGACTGAATCAGGTTGGCGTGAAAAGGCAACAAGTCGAAACCATCTCCGGTGGTGCCTTCAGGGAAAACAGCCAACACATCACCATCCTTCAAAGCGCCCGCCATTTCCTTCACCATGCGCATAGCATCTTTGCGATTCTCGCGCTCAATGTAGAGCGTGCCAGCACCTGTGGCTAAAGTCCCAATCAAAGGCCATTCACGCAATTCTGATTTGGATACAAAGCGGCAATGCCGAGTCGCATGAATCACCACAATGTCTAACCACGATATGTGATTGCACACCAACAGAGCCGGCCCCAGCAACACAGGCTTGCCGCGCACTTCAAGTTCAATGTCCCAAATGCGCAAAAGCTGCGAGGCCCAAACTTGCACACGGGCTTCACGTTGCTGCGGATTCAGTTGGGGAAACCGAAAGTAAATGGTGAACCAACCCAGCAGCACATGCCATATGCCCCGCAGCAATTTAACAATGACGCGCATGCTTAGGCTTGATACGCCACTAGTCCGCCCACCAAGGTACATTGCACGCGGCCGGGCAAGTCGTAACCCGAGAAGGGTGTGTACTTGCCTTGGCTGCGCAAGTTGGCGGAGGTGACTTGCCAGTGAGCCTCGGCATCCAAAATACACACGTCGGCTTGTGCACCCACTTTCAACTGCCCGATGTCTTTACCCAACACACGAGCTGCTTCGCTGGTGATGGCGGCTATCGCGCGCGGCAGTGGCACTTTGCTGTCTTGCGACCACTTGAGGGCCAAGCTGAGCAACAACTCTAGGCCGGTGGCGCCTGGTTCTGCTTCGGCAAAGGGCAAGGCTTTTTCATCTTCGCTCACAGGGCTGTGATCGGACACCAAGGCGTCGATGGTGCCGTCGGCCAAAGCCTCGCGCAGCGCATCTCTATCGCGTTGTTGACGCAGCGGTGGTGACACGCGCGCGCGGCTGTCGAAGTAACCCACGTCGGCGTCAGTCAGGTGCAATGAGTTGATACTGACATCGCATGTAACCGACAAGCCTTCTGCTTTGGCTTGACGCACCAATGCCACGCCTGCCGCACTGCTGATGCGGCACAGGTGCACATGCGCTTTGATGCTTTTGAGCAGTTCAAAAATGGTGTGCAAAGCAATGGTTTCTGCAGCCACCGGCACGCCAGACAAACCCATGCGTGTGGCCAAGGGGCCGCTTGCAGCAACACCTTTGCCCAAATGCAACTCTTGGGGGCGCAGCCACACGGTGTAGCCAAATGAGTTGGCGTACTGCAATGCACGCTGCAACACTTGAGTATTTTCTAAAGCAACTTCGGCCTGGCTGAAACCGACGCAACCAGCTTCGGTCAGTTGAACCATTTCGGTTAACACTTCGCCTTTGAGGCCGCGTGTTAACGCACCCAGGGGCATCACGTGTGAGCGGTTCAGTTTTTCTGCTTTGAAGCGCAGCATTTCTACCAAGCCAGGTTCGTCCAACACGGGATCTGTGTCGGGCGGACACACCAAGCTGGTGACGCCACCGGCCACAGCTGCGGCCAACTCTGAGTCGAGCATGCCTTCGTGTTCGTGGCCTGGCTCTTTGAGCCTTACGGACAAATCGACCAAACCTGGCATCACAATCAGGCCTTTGGCATCGATGGTTTTTTGCGCTTGAAAATCTGCGGGCGCTTTGCCTATAGCCACAATTTTGCCGGCCGAAATGGCCACATCGGCTACCGTGTCAGTTTTGCTTGCGGGGTCGATCACGCGGCCGCCTTGTATCAAAATTTTCATGGTCTTTGTCTTTCTTCTATTTCTTCTATTTCTTCTAATTAGGCTTCGTTGCCCGCCACGATGCTCATCACGGCCATGCGCACCGCAATACCAAAAGTCACCTGCGGCAAGATCACGCTTTGCGGGCCATCCACCACAGCCGAATCAATTTCTACACCGCGGTTAATCGGGCCCGGGTGCATCACGATGGCATCGGACTTGGCCAGTTGCAGCTTTTCGGGTGTGAGGCCAAAGCGTTTGAAATATTCTTGGCTGGAGGGCAACAAGGCACCGCTCATGCGCTCGTTTTGCAAGCGCAGGGTTATAACCACGTCGCAGTCTTTGATGCCCTCTTCCAAGTTATGGAATACCTTGACACCCATTTGCGCCATGTCGGAAGGCACCAAGGTTTGCGGACCCACCACGCGCACTTCGGCACAGCCCAAAGTGGTCAGCGCATGAATGTCTGACCGCGCCACGCGTGAGTGCAACACGTCACCCACAATGGCCACCGTTAGGTTTGCAAAATCTTTTTTGTAATGGCGAATGGTGTACATGTCGAGCAAACCCTGGGTAGGGTGTGCGTGCCTGCCGTCACCCGCATTGACCACGTGCACATGCGGTGCCACGTGCTGTGCAATGAGGTAAGGCGCACCCGACTCAGAGTGGCGCACCACAAAAATATCGGCTGCCATGGCCGACAAGTTGGCAATGGTATCTAACAGCGATTCGCCTTTAGAAGCAGACGAGCGCGCAATGTCGAGATTAATCACATCGGCCGACAAACGCGTGGCCGCAATTTCAAACGTGGTGCGAGTGCGTGTGCTGTTTTCAAAGAACAAGTTGAAGACGCTCTTGCCGCGCAGCAAGGGCACCTTCTTCACTTCGCGGTCGCTGACGCTCACGAAGTTGGCAGCAGTGTCCAAGATGTGCGTCAGGATGTCGCGCGACAAACCTTCGGTGGACAGCAAGTGAATCAGTTCACCGTTTTTGTTGAGTTGGGGATTGCGTTTGTAGAGCATTGTTATTTTTTCCCTGCTTAGCTGTTTTCTTCTTGAACTTCAAAGCTGAACTGGCCATTGGCCAAGCGGGCCAGCGCCAGCGATTGCGTGTTGGGCAGTGCCACTCTCGCGGCTGCATAGTCGGCTTGAATAGGCAACTGACGGCCACCACGGTCCACCAACACTGCCAAGCGCACATTGGCTGGGCGGCCATAGTCAAACAATTCGTTGATAACCGCGCGAATGGTACGGCCGGTGTAGAGCACATCGTCCAAGATCAACACATCGGCACCTTGAATTTCAAAAGGCAAACTGGTCTGACCGCCAGCCGACAAGCCTCGCTGCGCAAAGTCATCGCGGTGCATGGCCGATGAAATGCTGCCGTGCTTGCCGGTTAAACCTAAATCTTTTTGCAAGCGCTCGGCCAACCAAGCACCGCCAGAAGTGATACCTACCAAACGTGTTTCGGGGGTGCACATGGCACGCACACCGCGCAAGAGTTCGCTGTACAGCGCCTCTGCATTCAAAGCCAATGCACTCAAGGCAGACTCCTTAAAAATTGTTCCAAAATAATGCAAGCCGACGCAGCGTCGGCATCCTTCGCGCCATTTGAGATGGCTTCTGTGGTGCTGTAGCGCTCGTCTACTTCGTACACATTCAAACCAAAGCGGCCGCGCAGTTGTCGCGCAAACTTTTGCGCGCGCAAGGTGTTTTCATGGGCTGCGCCATCGGGGTGAAAAGGCACCCCCACCACCAAGGCGTCGGGGGTCCATTCTTTGATGCGTTTTTCAATGAGCGCAAAACGCGCATCGCCTTCGGCCACCACCGTGGCTTGGGGGGTGGCCTGTCGCAACATGCGATTGCCTACCGCTACGCCAGTGCGCTTCATGCCAAAATCAAAAGCCAAAAAACTCTGCTGCGACGCAGGCACAGAGAGCGCCTGGTCTAGGCTCATGCGTGGCCCGCCACTGTAGACAGCATCCAGGGTTGCAAACCCAGCAAGGCCAGGGCTTTTTCGTAACGCTTCTCGATGGGTGTGTCAAAAATAACGGCCGGGTCGGCTTCGACTGTGAGCCAGCTGTTTTCACCAATTTCTGATTCGAGTTGACCTTCGCCCCAAGAGGCATAGCCCAAGGTGACCAGCACGCGCTTGGGGCCAGAGCCGTTGGACATGGCTTCCAAAACATCTTTGGAAGTGGTCATGGCCAAACCGCCTGGTACGGTCAGGGTGGAGGCATAAATGGACTTGGTTTGCGGAGCTGTTTCATTGGCGGCTGAACCAGAAGAAGCTTCAGAGGCTTCAACGGCTTCAGAGAGCTCAGCGCTTTCAGAATTTTCAGAGTCGGCTTCCAACATGGGCTCGTGCAACACAAACCCACGCTCGGTTTGAACTGGGCCGCCATGCAATACATTGGATTGCAATAGGTCTTCTCGGTGTAGGGGCAACTCGACTTTGTCGAACAAATGCTTCAAACTGAGTTCGCCGGGCTTGTTGATGATCAAGCCCATGGCGCCCCGCTCTGAGTGTTCGCACAAATACACCACGCTCTTGGCAAATACAGGGTCCTCCAAACCGGGCATGGCAATCAAAAAATGATGCGAAAGCAGAGTGGAGGCAAAATCGGCAGACATGTCCCAATTTTAACGGCCTCCAACCCATGCACAAACCCTTTTCTACCGGCTTGGTCTGGTTTCGACGCGATTTACGGGTGGCAGACAATGCCGCGCTGTTCCACGCCCTCAAAAATTGCCACAAAGTGCACTGCGCCTTTGTTTTTGACACCGACATTCTGAAAGAACTGCCCACCCAAGACCGCCGGGTGGCCTTCATTCGAGAATCCTTGGTCGAATTGGACGATTTAATACGTCAAGCCGCGCTCCAAGCAGGCGTCGACGCCAAAGTGGCCAGCCAAAGCGGCCTGATTGTGTTGCATGGCCGCCCCCTCCAAGAAATCCCGAACTTGGTCAAGCAGCTAGAAGCCCAAGCCGTCTTTGCCAACCACGACGATGAGCCGCAGGCACTGGCCCGCGACGCCCAAATCAGGGGCGCCTTGGCCAACGCGGGCGTGGCTTTTCACACCTACAAAGACCACGTGGTGTTTGAACGCCAAGAGGTCCTCACCTTGGCAGGCAACCCCTACACCGTCTTCACACCCTACAAAAACGCTTGGCTCAAAAAAATTCAGCCTCAAGACTTGGCCCCTCACCCCGTGGCCGAGCATGCAGCATCGCTTGCCCCCAGGCCCAAGGCCTACCAAGCAGGCGTGCCCACTCTGCCCGACATCGACTTTGAAGTCATCGACCTTGCGGCGCTGCATTACAAACCTGGTGTATCGGGCGCCCAAGCTTTGCTTCAAGACTTCTTGCACCGCATCGACCGCTACGAAGAAACTCGCAACTTTCCCGCCATCAAAGGCCCTAGTTATTTGAGTGTTCACTTGCGTTTTGGCACCATCTCTATTCGCCAATTGGCCCAAGAGGCCTACCAACGATACAAAACCAGCGAAGGCGCCAGCGTGTGGTTGTCCGAACTTATTTGGCGCGACTTTTACGCCCAAATTTTGGCCAACTTTCCGCACGTAGCACAGCGCAGTTTCAAGGCCGAATACGACCAAATTAAGTGGGACCACGGCCCTCATGGCAAGGCCTTGTTTGCAGCTTGGTGCGAAGGCCGAACTGGCTACCCGCTAGTCGATGCCGCCATGGCCCAAATCAATCAAACGGGTTACATGCACAACCGCCTGCGCATGGTGGTGGCATCATTCCTCACCAAAGACCTCGGGGTCGATTGGCGCTGGGGCGAGAAATACTTTGCCCAGCACCTCATTGACTTTGACTTATCGGCCAACAACGGCGGTTGGCAGTGGGCCAGTTCTAGCGGCTGCGATGCCCAGCCCTATTTCCGAATTTTTAACCCCGTCACGCAAAGCGAAAAATTTGACCCCAAAGGCAAATTCATCAAGCGCTATTTGCCGCAGTTGGCGGGTCTAGAGGGTGCCGACATTCATGCGCCATGGGAAGCCAAGCCCCTGGCTTTGCAGGCGGCCGGCATTACTTTAGGAAAAGACTATCCCTTGCCCGTGGTCAATCACGCAGAGGCCCGAGAGACTACATTGGCGCGTTACGCCGTGGTGAAAAAAATCGCTTAAGACAGCCTGCAAGGCTGTCGAAGCTGGCCTTGGATAGCCTTAGATGGCCACCATTTCAAAGTCTTCTTTGCGAGCGCCGCACTCTGGACAAGTCCAGTTCATGGGCACATCGGCCCAGGCAGTGCCGGGGGCAATGCCGTCTTCAGGACAACCAGCGGCCTCGTCGTAAATCCAGCCGCAAATTAAGCACATCCAAGTTTTAGTATCAGTCACAGAGTGTCACCAGTGTCGAATAGAATGAAATGATTGTATCGGGCTTGACTGTAACCCATGACCACACCTTTACCGCCGTCAGAACTGCCAGAGGAAACCCTCGAAGGCGAAGAAGAAGCCAGCATTGCTTGCGTATTGGTGTTCAATGCCTCCGATCCCAGTGGTTCTAGCGGCATCAGTGCCGATGTTTTGGCCATTGCCTCAGTAGGTGCCCACGCCCTGCCCGTTCTGACGGGCGCTTACGCCCGCGACTCCGCCCAAATTTTTGATTTCTTTCCCCTAGACGAAGAAGCTGTGGGCGATCAAGCGCGGGCCGTTCTAGAAGACATTCCCCCGCAGGTCATCAAAGTTGGCTTTGCCGGCAGTGCCGAAAACATCAGCATCATTGCCGAACTCACCGCCGACTACGACGGCGTGCCGGTGGTAGCGTACATGCCCAACTTGTCTTGGTGGGAAGACGACCAAATCGACCAGTACCTCGACGCCTTCCGAGAACTGCTGTTGCCTCAAACCAGTATCTTGGTGGGCCATCACAGCACCTTGCGCCGTTGGTTGTTACCCGACTGGGCCAGCGACAAAAATCCAGGCCCGCGCGACATCGCCAAAGCCGCTTCAGAGTTGGGCGTGCCCTACACCCTGGTCACTGGCATCACCCTGAACGACCAACACATTGATAACGTCTTGGCCACCCCCGAAACGGTGGTGGGACACGAAAAGTTTGAGCGCATTGAAGCCGTTTTCAGTGGTGCAGGCGAAACACTTTCTGCCGCACTGGCTGCTTTAATTGCTACAGGGCTTGATTTATCAGCAGCCACAAGCGAAGCTCTGCATTATTTAGACCGCTGCTTAGACGAGGGCTTTCGCCCTGGCATGGGCAAAGTCATTCCCGACCGCCTGTTTTGGGCACTGCCAGATACCGAAGACGATGAGTCTGAGGAAGATGGCCCAGACATGAACGCCGATTTTTTTGAGATGCCAATCAATGACACAAAACACTGACCTGAACGACACCCTGTTTGAACGCGCCCGCAAAGTGATTCCTGGCGGCGTCAATTCACCTGTGCGCGCATTTCGCGCCGTCGGTGGCACTCCGCGTTTTGTGAAGCGCGCTGAAGGCGCTTACTTTTGGGATGCCAATGGCAAAAAGTACATCGACTACATCGGCTCTTGGGGCCCTATGATTTTGGGTCACGGCCATCCTGCCGTTTTGGAAGCTGTGCAAAAAGCGGCCTTAGACGGCTTCTCTTTTGGTGCTCCCACCGAGCGCGAAGTCGAGTTGGTCGAAGCCCTGCTCAAATTGGTCCCGTCCATGGACATGGTGCGCTTGGTTAGCTCGGGCACCGAAGCCGGCATGAGCGCCTTGCGCTTGGCCCGTGGCGCCACAGGCCGCAGCAAGATCATCAAGTTTGAAGGCTGCTATCACGGGCATGCCGATGCTTTATTGGTCAAAGCCGGTTCGGGCTTGGCCACCTTTGGCAACCCCACCAGCGCAGGCGTACCGCCCGAAGTGGTGCAACACACATTGGTGCTCGAGTACAACAACATCGAGCAACTGGAAGACGCTTTCAAAATTCATGGCAACGAATTGGCCTGCCTGATGATTGAACCCATTGCGGGCAACATGAACTTTGTGCGCGCCAGCGTGCCTTTTATGAAACGCTGCCGCGAGTTGTGCAGCCAATACGGCGCACTGCTGGTGTTTGACGAAGTGATGACCGGTTGCCGCGTGGCCTTGGGCAGCGCGCAAAGCGTTTATGCCAAAAGCATTCCTGGCTTCGAGCCCGACATGACGGTCATGGGCAAAGTGATTGGCGGCGGCATGCCTTTGGCAGCCTTCGGTGGCAAGCGCGCCGTCATGGAACAACTGGCGCCTTTGGGCCCTGTGTACCAAGCCGGCACTTTGAGTGGCAACCCTGTGGCCACGGCATGCGGCTTGGCCACCTTGGCCGAAATTAGCAAGCCTGGTTTCTTTGATGCTTTGAGTGCTCGAACTCGTTCATTGGTCGACGGTCTGTCGGCTGCTGCAACGGCAGAAGGCGTACCTTTTGCAGGCGACTGCGAAGGCGGTATGTTTGGCTTCTTCTTGTTGCCCACCTTGCCCAGCAACTATCCACAAGTGATGAAAACCGATGGCAGCAAGTTCAACACCTTGTTCCACGGCTTGCTTGATCGCGGCGTGTACATTGCCCCTGCGCTTTACGAAGCTGGCTTTGTAAGCGGCGCTCACACGGCGCAAGACATTGCCGATACGGTCAGTGCTGCAAGAGAAATTTTCAAAGCGCTTTAAACCAAACCGCTTGATACAAAAAAGGGCTCAGTTCATTAACTAGAGCCCTTTTTCTTTGCTGGTTAAGAAGCCATCAGTGACGGAAATGGCGCACACCCGAGAACACCATGGCCACACCGCGCTCATCGGCGGCAGCAATCACCTCGTTGTCGCGCATCGAGCCACCGGGCTGAATGACGCAATTGGCGCCTGCGTCCACCACCACATCCAAACCATCGCGGAACGGGAAGAACGCATCACTGGCCACCACGGTGTTTTGCAAACTCAAACCCGCATGACCGGCTTTGATGCTGGCAATGCGTGCTGAATCCAAACGGCTCATTTGGCCGGCACCTACACCCATGGTCATGCCATTGGCGCAGAACACAATGGCGTTACTCTTGACGTACTTGGCCACTTTCCAAGCAAACAGCAAGTCTTGCAGCTGCGTAGGTGAAGGCTGCACTTTGGTGACCACTTTAAGGTCGGCCAATTGCAACTCGTGGTTGTCGGCGGTTTGAATGAGCAAACCAGAACCCACGCGCTTGATGTCTTGCGCATTGCGGCCTTGTTCAAAAGGCGTGCCGCCTGCTTTGAACTCGGGCAAGGCAATTTGCAACACGCGAACATTGGCTTTGGCTTTAAAAATTTCCACCGCTTCGGGCGAGTAAGCCGGTGCCATCAGCACTTCGACAAACTGCTTGCTAATTTGCTGCGCAGCGGCTGCGTCCACAATGCGGTTCAGCGCAATGATGCCGCCAAACGCAGAGGTTGGATCGGTTTGGAAAGCTTTGCTATAGGACTCGAGGGCATTGGCACCGACGGCCACACCGCAAGGATTGGCGTGCTTCACGATGACGCATGCCGATTCTGTGAAGCTCTTGACGCATTCCCAAGCCGCATCTGCATCGGCAATGTTGTTGTACGACAGTTCTTTGCCTTGCAATTGCACAGCGGTGACCAACGAGCCAGGCGCTGGGTACAGGTCGCGATAGAACGCGGCTGTTTGATGCGGATTCTCGCCGTATCGCAAGTCTTGCAACTTGACAAAGCGGCCATTGGACTGCGCTGGATATTCGGTGCGCGTGCCGTCTTCCAAGTTGTACGAAGACAAGTAGTCGCTGATGGCCGCATCGTAATTGCTGATGCGATTGAAGGCAGCCACAGACAAAGCAAAACGAGTTTTGTCAGACACTTTGCCGCTGGACTTGAGCTCTTCAATGACAGTAGGGTATTGCGATGCATCGGTGAGCACGGCCACGTCTTTCCAGTTCTTGGCCGCACTGCGCACCATGGCAGGACCACCAATGTCGATGTTTTCAATGGCGTCTTCTAAAGTGCAACCGGGCTTGGCCACGGTGGCTTCGAAGGGGTACAAATTGACGATGAGCAAATCGATGGTTTGAATGCCGTGCTCTTTTAAAGCCGCCATGTGCTCGGGCACATCGCGACGCGCCAGCAGACCACCATGCACTTTGGGATGCAAAGTTTTAACGCGGCCATCCAGCATTTCTGGAAACTCAGTCACTTGCGCCACTTCGGTCACGGGCAAGCCTTGCTCGGCCAGCAACTTGGCGGTGCCACCGGTGGACACCAACTCCACCTTGAGTGCATGCAGCGCTTTGGCCAGCTCAACGATGCCAGTTTTGTCGGAAACAGAAATGAGTGCTTTCATTTTTTTACTTCAAAAGTTTGTGATCTAAAAGTTTTTTACGCAGCGTGTTGCGGTTCAAGCCGAGCCACTCCGCAGCGCGCGATTGATTTTGCTCAGCGCGTTGCATCACCACTTCTAGCAAAGGTTTTTCTACGGCATTCAGCAGCATGTCGTACATGCCGTGAGGTTCTACGCCATTCATGTCGTGAAAGTAAGCATTCAAACTATCACGGATGCATTCATCAATTTTCTTCTTGCTCATTCCATCGTCTCCAAAGCCATTTCAGGGCGAATGCCTGCAACAGCCTGAGGCATGCGCTCTATGCGCGCTGCCATCTCTTCAAAAAAATCGGCCACTGCACGAGATTGCATCTCGGCGGTTTCCAAAGTGTTCATGTGGTCTCTAAATTCATCGCCACCCGGCAAATCACGCACATACCAACCAATGTGTTTGCGCGCAGAACGCACCCCGGTCAGCTCGCCATAGAGGCCGTAGTGATCTTGCAAATGTTCCAGCAAAGCGCGCCTCACTTCTGCTACCAAGGGCGGGGCCAAGTGTTCGCCCGTGGCCAGGAAATGCACAATTTCGCGAAAGATCCAAGGACGACCTTGCGCAGCACGTCCCACCATCAACGCATCGGCGCCGGTGTACTTTAAAACTTGCAATGCCTTTTCGGGGGAGTCAATGTCGCCATTGGCCACCACAGGAATATTGAGGGCAGCTTTGACGGCGGCTACGGTGTCGTATTCGGCAAAGCCTTTGTAACCTTGCTCGCGCGTGCGGCCATGCACCGTCACCATTTGAATGCCGACGCTTTCAAAAGCCTTGGCCAAGACCAAAGCGTTCTTTTCTGTGTCGCACCAACCGGTGCGCATCTTTAAGGTGACAGGTACACCGCGGGGCGCACATGCGGCCACCACAGCTTCAGCAATTTCGATGGCCAAGCTTTCGTTTTGCATCAGCGCAGAACCCGCCCATTTGTTGCACACCTTTTTGGCGGGGCAACCCATGTTGATGTCAATGATCTGCGCACCTTGGTCAATGTTGTAAGCCGCAGCCTCGGCCATCATGGGTGCATCGGTGCCCGCAATTTGAACGGCAATGGGCCCCGGCTCACCCTCGTGATTGGCGCGGCGCGAGGTTTTCAGACTCTTCCACAAATCTTTGCGCGAGGTGACCATTTCGCTCACGGCATAACCCGCACCAAACTGTCGGCACAGTTGGCGAAAAGGCCGATCTGTGACACCCGCCATGGGCGCCACAAAAACAGCATTGGGTAAGACGTAGGGTCCGATTTGCATGGACTAGGAAGGAAGAGAAGAAAGGGCAGGCTGCTTAAAAAGGAGGCACGATTGTATTGCCTATTTTTTAGGCAAGGGAATTATTTTGAAAGAAATTTCAAAATAGAAACCTTTGGCTACACTCTGGAGCAAATGGAAGCATGGTTCACACCTTACATCACGCAATTGCTGGCTTGGCTGGCTTTACCCGAACACGGTTTGTCTACCGTGTTTGTGATCTCTTTCATTTCTGCCACCCTGCTACCTTTAGGCTCTGAGCCTGCGGTCTTTGGGCTTGTCAAAATAAATCCCGATTTATTTTGGGCAGCCATCTTTGTGGCCACCATTGGCAACACCTTGGGCGGGGTGGTCAGTTGGTGGATGGGTTATGGCACGCACCACGCCATCGATCGGCTGCGCCAAAAGAAAATAGTTAACGGTGAATCAGTCAGCTTGAATGACAAAATGAACTCACGCGCGCTTCAATGGTTAGAACGCATGGGCCCCAAAGCCTGTCTGCTGTCCTGGTTACCAGGCGTAGGCGATCCGCTGTGTGCTGTAGCCGGTTGGCTCAAAATGCCGCTTTGGCCCTGTGCCGTTTATATGGCCATCGGCAAATTGATGCGCTATGTGGTGATGACGAGTTTGTTAATGTGGGTTTTTTAAAGTTCAACTAGCGCAACACCAACAAAGTTGCCACAAAAATCAAGAAGGCCAGCAGCACTTTCCTGAACGCGTCTTCACTGAGCCGATGCCTTAGCTTTTGCCCAATGGTCAAACCTACTGCCATGGGAACCAATGCCAAAACGGAGTAACCCAGATCAACGGTTTCCATTCGACCAAAACTGAACATGGCCAAATACAAAGGCCATGCTGCATTGAGATAAATGATACTGATAGCACCCACAAACTCGTCTCTTTGCATCTTCAAAGACATGGTGTAGCTAATCAGAATAGGTCCCATTAGAGACGAAACACCACCCAATAAACCTGAAGTTGCGCCAACCAACGCACCCACCCATTTTTCACGCTCGGGCGGTATATTGAAACTGGGTTTGAACAACATGGCGACCACAGCCAACACCACAGCAAAGGCAACCAACATGTTGAGTTGCTTGACACTGAAATCCAAAGTCCATTGAACCGCCAAGACCGTCATCATGCCCTGCGTCACCATGAGGGGCCAAAAACGTTTGACGCTGGCTTTCCAATTACCTTCTTGCCAAGCTTGCCAAATATTGGACACCAAAACGGGCACCGCCACCAATGCAATGGCCTGGGTGCTACCAATCATGAGCGACATGATAGGGACAGCAAACAAGGGCAAGCCCACACCCAAGGTGCCCTTGACAAGGCCGCCCAGCATAATGGCCAGCGCGCAAGCCGCAGCGATCAGCACCCCATCGGGGCTGAGAAGAAAATCCATGTGCGGCTCTTTTCGTGCAGATTAAATTTTGAAAGCCTCGAGAGACTCAGGTGCAAATAATTCTTGCGGACTGAGTTTTCGGGGTGAGAGGCCTTGTTCGTGGTGGTAGCGCGTGAAGGTTTCAAGCACATCCACATTTTTTTCCAAACCGTAAGACCACCAATCGTTGCCAAACTCTTTGCGTGCGTCTTCGACGTGTGCAGTCAACCAAGGCAACATGGCTTTGAGGGCCGCAGTTTCATAAAGATCTTCATAGGTTTTACGCTGCGCTTCCATGAAGGCTTTGGTGAGCGACTGCGCAATCCAGCGATTGGCTTCGTAGACTTCTCTGCGAATCACCACTGTGTGCATGATGGGGAAAATTTTAGTTTCACGGTAATAAGCGCGCTCAATGTCGACATAGTTTTCAAACAAGCGCTTGACTTTGCCATCGCCCTTCAAAAAAGACGAGGGCATGCGGGCGGTATAGAGCGCATCAAGTTCACCATCGTGCAACATTTGAGACAAAGTTTGATGGGGCCCAATAGGGTGCACCTGAATGTTTGGCGGCAAGTTGAGCTTTTGCTTTTCGATGCGACCCGTTTCTTCCTCACCCCCAAAAAGATAGGGCTGGGCATCGACAGGCACCCCATAGTGATCCTGCAAAATGCCCCGTATCCAGACCGGAGCGGTCATTTGATATTCAGGACTGGCGATGCGTTTGCCAATCAGGTCTTTAGGCTCTTGAATGCCAGAGTCGGCATTGATGTAAATGCAAGAGTGTCTAAAAAAACGAGATGGGAAAATGGGAATGGCAATGAAGGGCTTGTCGGGCTTGTGCAGTGAAACACAGTAGGACGACAAAGACATTTCGCAAACATCAAACTCACGAAAACGTGCCATGCGGAAGAAAGTTTCTTCCACAGGCAAGTTCAAATAATTGAGATCAATGCCATCGACTTGAACACTGCCGTCCATCAAAGCGCGGGTGCGGTCGTAATTCCAACATGCAAAGCTGAGAGGCAGTTTGGCCATGGTGCTCTTCTATCTTCGTTATTCGGGTTTTAAGCCAGCCAGCGCCACGGCTTTGGCCAAGCGTTCGTTTTCAGACTGAATGGCTTTGGCGTAATCTGCGGCCGAACTGCCCACTGAGTCAATACCTGCGGTACCCATGGTGGCCAGCAATTCAGGGTGGTTTTTGACCGCTGCGGCTTCTGCACTGAGGCGTGCAATAGCGCCAGCGGGTGCATTGGCAGAAGCCAGTGCGCCAATAATGACAGCAAAATCAAAGCCAGGAATAATTTCTGAAATACTAGGCACCTGTGGCATCAAGGCCGATCGTTGGCCAGCATTGCTGCCCAAAATTTTGACTTGGTTGTTTTTGGCAAAGCCTGCCAAGGAAGGCAAGGCAGAGAACAAACATTCAACTTGGCCGCCAATCAAAGCAGGCACTGACTGACCCGAACCTCTGAATGGGACATGCGTCATTTGAAGTCCCAGAGCCGACTTCATGGCTTCCATGGTGAGATGGTGACTACTACCAATGCCAGATGAACCGTAGTTAATTTGATCTGGCTTTGATTTGACGTATTGCACAAACTCTTGCAATGTATTGACGGGCACTTTGGGGTGAACTGCCAAATACAAAGGTGAACGCGCCAACAAAGACACAGGCGCAAAGTCACGCTTTAAGTCATATGCAAGACTTTTGTAGATGAGTGGATTGATCGAAAACATCGAACCATCGGTGACCAAAAAAGTGTGGCCATCGTTGGGGCTGCTGGCCAAGGCCTGCGCCGCGACCACACCATTGCCACCAGGCTTGTTTTCAATGACAACACCTTGACCAATGCGTTCCCCAATGCGCAGTGCAAAAACACGCGCCACAGTATCTGGCAAGCCACCGGGTGCGTAAGGAACGATGAATTTCACTGCTTTGGTGAAATTGAAACCAGCTTGACTCCATGCTGGCAGTTGAAGGCCGGCCAACAAAGGGGCTGCTGATGCAGCCAATAGATCACGACGTTTCATTGAGATGTCTCCTGGTGTTAATTGGTTAAACAGGCTTTGCGTCAAATTGACGCCAGTCTGTGGTTTTGGGGATGATAGATTGATATGCACAAACCTGTACAGGAATACGGTTATCTCCCGTACCTATGGGCGCCTCGCCCGCCATGAAACTGCGCACAGCCTGCAGCATTCTTTGTCTGAATTCCACAATGGCCAAGTCGGATGCACCCAAGCGATCGTTGGTTCTGTCCACGATGGGGCCCATGGACACCCACATGGCCATGTCTTGATTGGGAATGCCTTGAATGCCCGTGAAGTTGCCTGCCTTCATCGCTTCGCGGTCTTGGTTGAAGCGGTTGGCATGGGTTCGTTTGGGGTTAAATTGAGCGTCTAAATCGGGACCTACTTGCGCATGCAAAAACGCACGCCATGCTTCGTGATCGGGTGTTGTGTCTGGCGACCCCCAAGCCATAAAGTGAAAGGCTGTATGGTGATCGTCTATCGGCACATTCAAATTGGCCACGTTGTACTGATCATTGGGAGGGATGAGCGCTGAGGCGGGAGCAACAAACACCGTGCTACGGATGTAATCGTGGGTTTGCGCATCTTTAATGGGCCTTCGAATAGCCGCATATCTAAAACCGTAGGGCGTACGCTCAACTTGCATGCGCGGCGACTTGTCGGTGGAGGGACGCAGCCACTGCGTATCGGTGGCCTTAGCGCCATCAACGCGTGCCGGCACCATGTCAGAGGAATGCAAACTGGAGCTGTGGGCTGAATCAATTTGGCCTTCTAAAATTTGCGCCCAGTTGCATGGAATGATAATTTTGGCAACCGCCAAGCGAGACGCCTCATTGGGCGCCCAAGGTGGTGGCGTGAATTCAGGTTGGTGCTCGGGTGGGCCCATGTAGGCCCACACAAAACCGCCCCACTCTTTGGTCGGAAATGCACGGTGCTTCACCTTCTCGACCAAGCCACTGCCTGCAGGCTCAGAAGACATGTCCACCACATTGCCCGCGACATCCATCTTCCAACCGTGATAAAGGCAGCGCAGTCCACAGTCTTCATTACGGCCATAGACCAACGAAGCTTTGCGGTGAGGGCAGTATTCATCCATGACACCGACTCGGCCTTTGGTGTCCCTGAAAACCACCAAGTCTTCACCCAGAATACGCGCTTTAATGGGGGCGCCATCGGGCTCGGACACTTCCTCAATCAAACAAATGGCGATCCACTGACGGCGCATGAGTTGCCCCATAGGCGCATTGCCTTCAACACGGCACAACAAGTCATTTTCTTCTGGGGTTATCATGATTTTTCAATTCTTGGAGGCGTTCAAACAAAGGCTTGTTTTTTAACAAGCGATCAATTATTCTTAGGTATCTAAGATAATATATAAACATGACATTTGTCAAGTTTTAGAAAAACTTTTCTTTGATTTGTTTGACTCACGGCCCTTTCAACAATGACTCAAGTTACCGACCCAGATTTTTCTTCTTTGCTTGTGCAACACAAATGCCAAGTGGCCAAAGACATTTGGTTCTTCAGGCTGGTCCACCCCCAAGGACAAAATTTGCCCAGTTTCAAAGCGGGCGCTCATATCACTGTCGAGACACCCGCGGGCCAGCGTCGCAATTACTCCCTTTGCAACGACCCTGCTGAAACCAGCTTTTGTGAAATTGCCATCAAGCATGAGCACAATGGAAGGGGTGGCTCAAGAAGCATGATTGATCAAGTGCAAGTGGGGCATTTACTCAATGTCAGCGCACCCAAAAACGATTTCGAATTGTTAGATCCTGCGCATGAGGTGATTTTCATTGCAGGCGGCATTGGCGTGACGCCTTTGCTTTCCATGGCCAGACAAATGTCCAGACTTCAAGCCACAGGTGGCCAAGGACGTTTTCGTTTTTATTATTGCGCGCGCGATGCTGAAGGTGCCGCATTCATGGACGAGCTACAAGCCTTGCAAAATGCGGGCGAAGTGAGCTTTCATTTTGACGGGGGCAACCCCGATGCTGGCCTCGACTTTTGGCCCTTGCTAGAAAAACCAAGTCAAGCGCACATTTATTGTTGCGGACCGCAAGGCTTGATGGACGCCATCAAGGACATGAGCGGACACTGGCCACAAGATCGTGTTCACTTTGAAAGCTTTGGCGCTAACGCGGCCCAACACGCCAGCAACAGCGCTTTCCAAATTAAGCTTTCGCAATCTCAAACAGTGTTGCCCGTGACAGACAAGGAAAGTATTTTGGAAGTGCTGCGCAAAGCTGGGCACAGAGTTCCTAGCTCGTGCGAAAGTGGCACTTGTGGCAGCTGCAAAACTGGCTTAGTGGCTGGCCAAGTAGACCACCGCGACTTTGTCCTAACAGATTCAGAAAAATTAAATCACATCATGGTGTGTGTGTCTCGCGCATGCCATGCCAACGATGAAATTGAGATAGACCTTTGAAAAAAGTGCAAGCTCTATGACGCAAACTAAAAGCTCTCCTCTTAAGATTGGTATTGCTGGATTGGGCCGTGCATTCACTTTGATGCTTCCAACCTTTCTGCAAGACTCGCGCATCCAGTTGGTTGCGGCAACTGACCCCATTGCAGTGGCGCGAGCACAGTTTGAAAAAGATTTTCACGCAATCACTGTTGACAGTGTGGAAGCCCTTTGTAAATTGCCAGAGGTAGAAGTGATCTACATCGCCACGCCGCATCAATTTCATGCCGAGCATGTGGCGTTGGCGGCACAACATGGCAAACACATTTGGGTTGAAAAACCCATGGCCATCTCATTGGAAGAATGCACCCGCATGATGGCTGCCTGCCAACAAGCCGGCGTGCAAATGATGGTGGGGCACAGCCACAGTTTCAATGCACCCGTTCTGCATGCACGTGCACTGATTGCTTCAGGCCAATTAGGCGCAGTGCGCATGATCACTGCCATCAATTACACCGACTTTTTGTACCGCCCCCGACGCCCAGAAGAGCTCAACACATCTCTGGGCGGTGGCGTGATTCACAGTCAAGCAGTACATCAAATAGACATTGTCAGGTTGTTGGGCGGCGGCAAAGTCAGCAGCGTACAAGCATGTACCGGTCAGTGGGACCAGACCCGCCCCACAGAGGGTGCTTACAGCGCATTGTTGCAATTTGAAAACGGTGCTTTTGCCAACGTCACCTACAACGGCCATGGCCACTTTGACAGCGATGTTTGGATGGACCACGTAGGCGAGATTGGCAACCCAAAACCTGCAACAGAAAGCCTGCAGCGCTATGGTCAAGCCCGTAAAAGACTTGCATCAGCACCCAGCGCTGAGCAAGAGGCCATCCTTAAAGCTGCGCGCAATTATGGCGGCCCCCTCTATGCTCCTGCATCACTGCAGGCTAAGGCCTACCAACACTTTGGACCGGTGGTGGTCAGTTGCGATCAAGGCGACATCAGGCTCACGCCTTTGGGCGTTTGGGTCTATGGCCCAGAAAAAGAATATTTTGAAGAACTGCCTGCACCAGCCTATCCTCGCAAGGAAGTCATTGATGAATTGTTTCAAGTGCTAAGAAACTCTGGCACATTGATACACAGCGGCGAGTGGTCACGCGCAAGCACAGAGGTATGTTTGGGTATTTTGCAAGCTGCACAAAATCAACAGGCTGTTCGCATGCATCACCAAATTGGATTGCCAAATGGCTTCTGAAATAACCAGCAACACCCAAAGCATTTTGAAGCACTGGCATGAATCTGTGCCTGATGATCGCTTGGCGCATTTGGTCAAAGACACCGCACGGGCCTTTAACAAGAGACTACAAGTCAGATTACAAAAACACAATATCCCATTTGGACACTGGACTTTTTTGCGAATTCTTTGGTCTTCCGATGGACTGACACAAAAAGAGTTGAGCGACTTAGCAGGTGTGATGGAACCCACCACATTCAGTGCCATCAAGGCCATGGAAGCCCTGGGCTATGTTGAACGCAAACAGCGGCCAGACAATCGAAAGAACATGTATGTTCACTTGACACAGACAGGCAAAGCTTTAAAAAAGAGATTGGTACCCCTGGCTGTTGAAGTGAACCATGTTGCAGTCCACGGCGTATCGGAAGCCGAATTGCTCACCACACGCAAAGTACTTTTGCAAGTACTTGAGAACCTAGCGCTGGACGAGACGCAGATGGACACCAGTCCATCTGCTAAATGACAGCCACTTAACTGCTGAACAAGAAGTTCATCACGTCGCCATCTTTGACCACGTATTCTTTGCCCTCAGCGCGCATCTTGCCAGCATCTTTGGCGCCCTGCTCGCCTTTGTAGGCTATGAAGTCGTCATACGTAATGGTCTGCGCGCGGATGTAGCCTTTTTCAAAGTCAGTGTGAATCACACCGGCTGCTTGAGGTCCTGTGTCGCCCACATGAATGGTCCATGCGCGAACTTCTTTGACGCCAGCCGTAAAGTAAGTTTGCAAACCCAACAATGAATAGGCAGAGCGAATAAGACGGTTCAAGCCAGGCTCGGATTGACCCAACTCTTCCAAGAACATCTGACGGTCTTCGTCTGACATCTCGGACATTTCGGCTTCCAGCTTGGCGCAAATGGCAACCACGGGCGCATTTTGTGCAGCAGCGTAGGCCTTCAATTTGTCGAGCAAGGGGTTGTTTTCAAAACCATCTTCGGCCACATTGGCCACAAACATGGCGGGTTTGGCGGTGATCAAGAAAAACTGGTCTAGCAAGGGACGCTCTTCTTTGCTGAAGTCGATGGTGCGAACAGGCTTGCCTTCGTTCAAAGCGGCTTGGCATTTTTCCAAAATGGCCACCAACTTGATCGACTCTTTGTCGCCAGAGCGTGCTGTTTTCTGCACGCGGTGCAAACCTTTTTCCACCGCAGTTAAGTCGGCCAAGCACAGCTCGGTTTGAATCACTTCAATGTCAGAAATAGGATCGACACGGCCGGCCACGTGAATCACGTTGTCGTCTTCAAAGCATCGCACCACATTGATGGTGGCGTCGGTTTCGCGAATGTGCGCTAAAAATTTGTTGCCCAAGCCTTCGCCTGTGCTGGCACCAGCTACCAAGCCGGCAATGTCCACAAACTCCACAATGGCGGGCACGATGCGCTCGGGGGTGATGATGGCGGCCAGCTCTTGCAAACGGGGATCGGGCACTTCTACCACGCCGGTGTTGGGCTCAATGGTGCAAAAAGGATAGTTTTCGGCCGCAATACCCGCTTTGGTCAGGGCGTTAAAAAGGGTGGACTTGCCAACGTTGGGCAGGCCCACAATGCCACATTTGAGGCTCATGGAAGACTTTCTTGGATTCTGCGAATAATCCGTGATTTTAAAGGGTGTGCGTGGTCTAATTTCTCACCATGACGCTCAATCAAGCTTCTTGCACCCTTAGAACCCCCAACGCCCCCTGCCCCCGCAAGCGGGTGGTGGCCGTGGTATTGGCTGCAGGCACGGCCTCCCGCATGGGCGGCAGACCCAAAAGTCTGCTTCAAAGGGAGGGGCAAACCCTGCTGGCAAGGCTTCTCAGCAGGCTGGCCGAAGCCGGCATTGACGAAACCGTCTTGGTTTTGGGTCACCATGCCAGCACCCTTCAAGAATCCCTTTTGCAGCATGCCCCCAAGCTTTCAAGGCCTCAAGGAACAAACACCATGCCGCTGCATGTGGTGATCAACCCCACTCCAGAAGCCGGGCAAAACAGCTCTTTGCACTTGGGCCTAGCCCAGGCTGAGGCCTTAGAACCCGAATGGCTCATGGTGGCCTTGGCCGATCAACCGCTGCTTGAGTCGGGTGATTTGAAGGATTTGATAGCAGCCGTTAAACAGGCACCTGCAGGCACTCAGATGTTGCAGCCCACCATCAATGGCCAGCCAGGCAATCCCGTGATGTTGTCTAACAAGGCCATGCAGGCTATTTTGCAAACGCCTCAGTCAGGCGGCAAAGCATGGCGGCAACAAAACCCTGAACAAGTTTTTGCATGGCCAAGCACCAATGTTCATTACTGCATTGACACGGACACTCCAGAAGATATCGCAAAGCTGGCCCTAGAGCATGGCATTCAGCTTAACTGGGGGCAAATAAGCTGATCGCCTCCTACAATCATCCCTATGGCCTCCACCTCCGCCCATTTCGCTAGCCAATCCGACACTCGCTTTGACGTCTGCATTCGCGGCGCCGGTATTGTTGGCCGCAGTCTTGCACTGTTGCTAGCCGCTCAGCGATTGAAAGTTGCCTTGGTTCACAACCCGGCCAGTTTGCCTGCAGGCCACAGCGATGTTCGCGCCTACTCACTCAACTTGGCCGCCAAACAATTGCTCACCGATTTAAGGTGCTGGCCTGAAGGGGCCGCTTGCACGCCCATTCTCAAAATGCACATTGAAGGCGACCAGGGTGGCGACCTTGATTTTGAAGCCAGCCAACAAGGTGTTGACGCGCTCAATTGGATGGTCGATGTGCCAAGCCTCGAAAAAAATCTGGCTGCCGCAGTGGGCTACCAACCCCTAATTGAAGAGCGCCAAGAACCCGTCAGTGCGCCACTGACCGTTATCTGCGAAGGCCGCGCCAGCCAAACACGCGCCGAGCTGGGCGTGCAGTTTGATATCAAGCACTACAGCCAACATGCTCTGGCCTGCCGCATTCAAACAGCTGCACCGCATGGCCAAGTGGCTAGGCAATGGTTTCAAAACAGCCACGGCCCCGAAATTTTGGCTTTCTTGCCGATTGGCGGCGAAGCCAGCCACCAGTGGGCCATCGTTTGGTCTTTGACACCCGACCGTGCGCAACAACTTTCAAAGCTTGAAGCCGATCAGTTTTGTCAGCAACTTTTTGCGGCCAGTCAGGGCATTGCTGGCAGCGTGCAACTCATTAGCGAACGCGCGGTTTGGCCACTTCAGTTGGCCCGCGCCAGTCAGTGGACCGGTCTAATTGCGCCTGCATCGAGTGCCGCACCCGCCCAGGCCTTTGCACTGGCAGGTGATGCAGCGCACGCCATTCACCCATTGGCAGGACAAGGATTGAACGTGGGCTTGGGCGACGCCATGGCATTGGCCCAAGTCATTCAAGCCAAAGAATTCTGGCGCCCCTTAAGCGACCTCAAAATGCTGCGCCGATACGAGCGCGCACGCCAAGCCGAAGTGCTGGCCATGGGCTGCGTCACCGATGGCTTACAAGTGTTGTTTGCACAACCCGCGTTGCCCATTCAAAAAATTCGAAACTGGGGCATGTCTGGTTTTAACCAACTGCTTCCCTTGAAAAATTGGATGGCCCGCAAAGCCATGCAAACCAACAACTAAACCTTTCACAATAGATTTGTAGGACAAGCTCCCCATGCGTTTGATCAATGCCTTGATGGCCGCCTTGCTGTTGATGAGCAGCCATAACCTTTGGGCACAAGATGCCAATCTGAAAAAGAACTTGGCAGAGCGTTTGCCTTCTTTGCCCAAAATTGAAGAGATCAGCAAAACGCCCATGCCCGGTGTGTTTGAAGTTCGCGTGCAAGGGAATGAGCTTTTTTACACCGATGCCAAAGGCGACTTTCTGATTCAAGGCGCCTTGATTGACACCAAACAAAAACGCAATTTGACCGAAGAGCGCACGGACAAATTGTCTGCAGTTGCCTTTGACAACATTCCCCTTAAATTTGCTTTTACACAGGTAAAAGGCAATGGCAAGCGCAAGCTGGTGGTCTTTGCCGATCCCAATTGCGGCTACTGCAAGCGCTTTGAAAAAGACCTGCAAAAAATTGACAACGTAACCATCTATCACATGATGTACCCCGTGCTGGGCGAAGACTCCAAAACCAAGTCACGCAACATTGCGTGCGCCAAAGACCGCGTCAAAACTTGGAACGATTGGATGCTGCTGGGCGTTACACCGCCGGCTGTAGCATGCGACAACCACAACATCGACGCCATTGTGGAGTTTGGTAAAAAACACCGCATCAACGGCACACCCACGCTGTTTGTGGCCGATGGCACACGCGTGCCTGGTGCCATCGATGCCGCACAAGTTGAAACCTTGTTGAACTCGGTCAAGCCATGAGCGCACACGCAGATCAAACTCGCAAGCAGGTCAAGCTCTTGGCTTATGCCGGGCTACTCCCGTTTATGGGGCTGTCGGTGTTGTTGTGGTTAGTCGACCCCGACCTGCATCCGTTTGTGGCTTTGGCCTTGGCGGGCTATGGCGCCAGCATTGTGTCTTTTCTGGGCGGCATCCATTGGGGCATTGGTTTTAGAAACGCCTCGCGCATGCACAACGCACCGCTGTTTAATTTTGGCTGGGGCGTTGTGCCATCTTTGTTGGCTTGGATTGCCATCACCATGCCCGCCTACGCAGGCTTGCCTTTGCTGGCCCTTATCTTGGGCCTTTGCTATGCCGTCGATCGCAAAACCTATCCTGAGGCGGGCCTAGAAGAATGGCTGCCCATGCGATTGCACCTGACTGTGGTGGCCGCCATCAGCTGCCTCATGGGTGCTGCTGCAACCTAACTCATTGCGTTCAATATGAAACCTGACGTTCATTACACCGTCGATGCAAGCCAGCAACACACGCATCTATTTAAAGTCACTTTGCAGATTGACAAACCGCAAGCGGGGCAAATCGTTTCCTTGCCTGTGTGGATTCCTGGCAGCTATTTGGTGCGTGAATTTTCTAAAAATTTGCAAAACCTCAAGGCCAAGCAAGGCGGCAAATTTGTAGCGGTTCATCAGGAGAACAAAAGCCAGTGGCAAATTGAATCCAAGCCCGATTTAGCGCTGCAATTGAGCTACGAGGTCTATGCCTTTGACAATTCTGTGCGAACTGCATGGCTAGACATGCAGCGCGGTTTTTTCAATGGCACCAGCCTTTGCTTGCGTGTGCATGGCCAAGAAGAACTGCCCCATGCACTGACGCTCTTGCCCTTCAAAAACAGCGACTGGACTGTGGCCACAGGCCTTAGCCCTGTCAAAGTCAACAAGCAAGGCTTTGGTGAGTACTTAGCTACAAATTACGACGAACTGGTCGACTGCCCCTTTGAAATGGGCAATCTCTGGCGCGGCCAATTTACCGCCTGCGGCATTCCCCATGAATTTGTGGTGGCGGGTGCGCTGCCGTCTTTCGATGGCAGCCGCCTCTTGGCCGATACCCAAAAAATTTGTGAAACCGAAATCAATTTTTGGCACGACAAAAAGCCGAAAGCCCAAGCGCCCTACAAACGCTATGTGTTCATGCTCAATGCCGTAGAAGATGGCTACGGGGGTTTGGAACATCGCAACTCCACGGCGCTCATTTGCAATCGCCGCGACCTGCCCAGCATCGGTATGAAAAAAATGCCAGATGCTTATGTCACTCTGCTGGGCCTTATCAGCCATGAGTACTTTCACACTTGGAACGTCAAGCAACTGCGTCCCGCCGAATTTAAGCGCTACGACTACACCCAAGAAAACTACACCCAACTGCTGTGGTTCTTTGAAGGCTTTACCAGCTACTACGACGACTTGTTGTTGCGCAGGGCCAAGCTGATTGATGACAGCACCTATTTCAAGTTACTCAACAAAACCATCAACCTGGTTTTGCAAGCCCCTGGCCGCCAAGTTCAATCGGTGGCCCAAGCCAGCTTTGATGCGTGGGTGAAGTACTACCGTCAAGACGAGAACACACCCAACGCCACCATCAGCTACTACACCAAGGGTGCTTTGGTTGCCTTGTGCCTAGACCTCAGCATGCGTGCAGAAGGCACCGCCAATTTAGACCAAGTGATGCGAGGGCTCTGGCAACGCTGCCAAGGCGGCCCCATGAGCGAAACCGATTTGTTGGCCGAGCTTGAAGCCCAAACGGGTCGCAGTTGGAAAAAAGAAATCAAGGCTTGGGTGCACAGCACACAAGAGTTGCCGCTCAAAACTTTGTTGTCATCGCACGGTGTAGTGGTTCACGAAGACCCACCGCAAATGGCACAACGCTTGGGCCTTCGCGTGGCAGAGACGCAAGGCGTGGTGCAAATTAAAGCTGTGCTTCGCGGCGGCGCTGCAGAAAAAGCAGGCATGGCCGCCGGAGACGAGTGGTGGGCAGTGGCCAGCAGCAAAGCCAAATCGACGCATTGGCGCTTGAAGAAACTAGAAGACTTAAGCTTGCTTTTAGGTACTGACAAAAAAGCCAAAGCCACCATCAGCAGGGATCAAAAAGTTTTTGAATTGGACCTCAGCATGCCAAGTGATGTTCACACTTGGCGCCTGAGTGCTGCACCCGCTCAAGGTGCTGCGGTATCCCGCACCAGCGCATGGCTAGACGGGACGGCGCGCTAAGCTAGTACTAGCCCTTGACCCTTAGTGAAGGGGTCAACTTATTTGCCGCGCAGGTCTAGCACTCGCTTGGCCTTGCCTTGGCTGCGCTCTACGCCGCCTTCGGGTCGCACATCAATTTCAACACTCGAGCCAATGTAAACCTTGATCTCGTGCTGCAACATTTTGGCGGCGGCACGCGCCTCAGCGCTGTCGGGTTGAGTGCCTGGCTTGGTCTCGACAGCCACTTTCAAATTGTCCATGGGGCCTTCGCGCGTGAGAACACATTGGTAGTGCGGCGCCAACTCGGGACGCTTCAAAATGAGTTCTTCAATTTGCGAAGGAAACACGTTGACACCCCGAATGATCATCATATCGTCGCTGCGGCCTGTGATCTTTTCCATGCGGCGCATGGTGCGCGCAGTGCCTGGCAACAAGCGCGTTAGGTCGCGGGTACGGTAACGAATAATGGGCAAGGCTTCTTTGGTCAAACTGGTGAACACCAGCTCGCCCATCTCGCCATCGGCCACGGGCTCGCCTGTTTCGGGATTGATAATTTCTGGGTAGAAATGATCTTCCCAAATGGTGGGGCCATCTTTGGTTTCAATGCACTCGCTGGCAACGCCTGGGCCCATAACTTCGGACAAGCCATAAATATCGACGGCATCAATGCCCATGCGCTGCTCAATGGCTGAGCGCATGTCATTGGTCCAAGGCTCGGCCCCAAAAATACCAATGCGCAATGAACTGCTGCGCGGGTCAATGCCTTGGCGTTCAAACTCATCGGCAATGGCCAACATGTAGCTGGGCGTGACCATGATGATGTCGGGCTTGAAGTCTTGAATCAATTGCACTTGACGCTCGGTTTGACCGCCGCCAAAAGGCACCACGGTGAGGCCCAGTTTTTCGGCACCGTAGTGCGCGCCCAAACCGCCCGTGAATAAACCATAGCCATAACTCACGTGCACCATGTCGCCTGGCTTGGCACCACCTGCGCGAATGCTTCGCGCCACCACCGTGGCCCAAGTGTCGATATCGCGTTGGGTGTAGCCCACCACAGTTGGCTTTCCTGTCGTGCCGCTAGAAGCATGAATGCGCGAGCAGCCCGAACGCGGCACCGCAAACATGCCGTAGGGGTAGCTGTCGCGCAAATCGGCTTTGGTGGTAAACGGAAACTTGGCCAAATCGGCCAATGACTGGCAATCGCTGGGATGCACACCCGCCTTGTCAAACTTGGCTTTGTAAACCGGAGAGTTGTCGTAAGCGTGTTGCAGCGTGGCTTTCAAGCGCTTGAGTTGCAAGGAGCGCAACTCGTCAATGCTGGCTTTTTCAATGGGCTCTAAAGGCAACTGACTCATTTCAATAACTCCCGCTTTATTCTGGAATGACGGTGCCTGCAATTTGAGCACTCTTGCCTCTGAACATGGCAATGACTTCGCCTTTTTGATTGGTCACTTTCATGTCGTAAATGCCATGGCGCCCACTCAAGGTTTGCTCTTGGCCTACGCAAGTGAGCACATCGCCCAACTGGCCTGACTTTAAAAACTCAATACTGCAACCTGCGGCCACGGCCACTTTGTTGTAACTGTTGCACGCAAAGGCAAAGGTGGAATCGGCCAAGGTAAAGATAAAACCACCATGGCAAATTTTGTGGCCATTCAAATGCAGTTCTTTGACTTCCATTCGAAAAACCGCACGGCCTGGTTCGCACGACACCAATTCCATGCCCATGGTGTCTTTGGTAGCGATGTCCACGGCAAACATCGACTCGCCCACTTGGCGCGCCAGATCGATGGCGGCTTGGGAAGGCCCGGCAGAGACGCCAGTAGTTTGTGTGTTCATGCTTATTCGCCTTTGAATGTGGCGGGGCGTTTTTCTAAGAAGGCTTTCACGCCCTCAAAGTAATCGTGGGTTTGGCCCATGGCAGATTGCGCATCGCGCTCTTGGTCCAGTTGCTCTGACAAGCTGCGTGTGTGCGCACCCATCATGAGCTTGCGGGTGGCCACCAAGGCCTTGGTGGGCATGACAGCCAATTTGTCGGCCATGGCCAGAGCCGCGGCCACACAGTCGTCGGCCACGTCCCAAATCATGCCCCACTCCTTGGCTTGTGCGGCACCCAATTTGTCGCCGGTCATGGCCAGTGCCAATGCGCGGGGCATGCCCAAGCGCTCGACCATCAACCAACTGCTGCCCGCATCGGGAATGAGACCAATCTTGCTGAAAGCCTGAATAAAACTGGCTTGGGGCGAAGCGATGGTGATGTCGCAGGCCATGGCCACTGAGGCACCAGCGCCAGCCGCCACACCATTGACGGCAGCGATGACAGGCATGCGCATGGCTTGCAAGCGGCGTGTGGTGGGGTTGAAGGCTTGCTCAATGATGGGGCCAGGATCGGCGCGCTTGACCATGTCTGGGCCGGGTGTGAAATCAAATTCGGACAAATCGGCACCGGCACAAAAACCGCGGCCAGCGCCCGTGAGCACCAGCGCCCGAATTTCGGAGTCGGCTTCGGCTTGGTCCAAGGCAGCCCACAAGTCGTGGTGCATTTGACGCGTAAAGCTGTTCAAGGCTTGGGGGCGGTTGAGAGTGACCAGGGCCACGGCGCCGCGCTTTTCGAAGGTCACTGACAAAGAAGTGTCTTGGGTCATGGTGCAAACTCTATAAAAGCATTCAAGGGTCAAAATGTACCATTAACCGACCGATCGGTTGGTTAATGTTTTCCCTTGATTTAAGCATCTTTTTCATCCCGTTATAGTTGGGGTTAGTTGCACTCAGTATTTGATTGGAGAAACGTTTTGACCTACGAAAACATCGAAGTCCGCACCGAAGGCGGCAAAGTTGGCATCATCACCCTGAACCGCCCCAAAGCCCTGAATGCTTTGAATGGCGCCCTGATGGATGAGTTGGGTGTAGCCCTCAAGGCCTTTGATGCCGACGAAGCCATTGGTTGCATCATTGTGACCGGCAGCGAAAAAGCCTTTGCCGCAGGTGCCGACATTTCGGTCATGGCCAAGCACAACTTCAACAACGTCTACAAAGAAGATTTCATTACGCGCAACTGGGAAACCATTCGCAGCATTCGCAAGCCCGTGATTGCCGCCGTGAGTGGCTTTGCCTTGGGCGGTGGCTGCGAGTTGGCCATGATGTGCGACTTCATCATTGCCGCAGAAAACGCGAAGTTTGGTCAACCCGAAATCAAACTGGGCATCATTCCTGGGGCCGGCGGCACACAGCGTTTGCCTCGCGCAGTGGGCAAATCCAAAGCCATGGACTTGGTGCTGACTGGCCGCATGATGGACGCTACCGAAGCCGAGCGCGCCGGTTTGGTCAGCCGCGTGGTGCCTACCGACAAATTGATGGAAGAAACTTTGGGCGCTGCGCTCCTCATTTGCAGCATGGGCCAACTGGCTGTCATGGCTGCCAAAGAAAGCGTCAACCGCGCCTTTGAAAGCGGCCTTAGCGATGGCGTGATGTTTGAACGCCGTTTGTTCCACTCTTTGTTTGCCACCGACGACCAAAAAGAAGGCATGGATGCTTTCTTGAACAAACGCGCCGCCAACTTCACACACCGTTAAGCCTGGCATCGCATTGCAAAACGCCCTCACCACAGCGCCTATCGCACCCACCCTCTGGCGACTGGCGCTGCCCAACATGCTGGCCATGACGGCAGCGGCATTGGTCAGCATTGCAGAAACTTGGTATGTGGGCTACTTGGGCACCCTGCCCTTGGCTGGCATGGCCTTGGTATTTCCTTTGGTCATGCTGCAACAAATGTTGTCGGCTGGCTCCATGGGCGGCGGCATTACTTCGGCCATCAGCCGGGCATTGGGCGCCAATGATTTAGAAAAAGCCAACGCATTGGTGCTGCATGCTGCCATCATTGCGGTGAGCATCGGTGCCTTTTTTACGCTTTTGTTTAGCGTGTTTGGACATGCCATATTCAGTGCCATGGGCGGTCAAGGTGAAGCGCTGACGGAATGTTTGTCGTATGCCCACATTGTGTTTTTGGGGTCGGTCAGCATTTGGCTCACCAATGCATTTGCAGCGGTCATTCGGGGTTCGGGCAACATGCGCGTTCCGTCAAAAATTTTGCTCCTTGCGGCGCTCTTGCAAGTCTTATTAAGTGGCCTGTTGGGATTGGGCTGGGGTCCAGTACCCCGCTTTGGCATGGCGGGTATTGCGTCTGGTGTCTTGATTGCCTTTACCGCCAGTGCTGTTTATTTCTTTTTGTACCTTCGATCTGAAGGCAGCAAACTCAAACTCAGTTTGACGACACGTTTGTCTGGCCCCTTGTTCATGGACATCCTCAAAGTGGGCGCCATGTCGAGCATCTCCACTTTGCTCACTGTAGCCACCATCTTGATCTTGACCAAGTTGGTTTCTAACTTTGGCCCTGAAGCTTTGGCCGGCTATGGCATTGGCACGCGGTTGGAATTTTTGCTGGTGCCCATTACCTTTGCGTTTGGCGTTGCGTGTTTGCCCATGGTGGGCATGGCCTTGGGCGCCAAGATGGTGGAGCGCGCCAAGCGGGTGGCGTGGACAGGCGCCTTGATGGCCTGCTTGCTGGTGGGGTTCATCGGTTTGTTGGTCACCGTCTGGCCTGGCTTGTGGTCGAATATTTATACCGACAACGACCAAGTACTGCACACCGCTAGCCAATACTTTCAATGGGTTGGCCCCTGCTACGGCTTCTTTGCTTTGGGCTTGTGCTTGTACTTTGCATCGCAAGGTGCGGGCAAACTGATTGGCCCTATCATGGCAGGCACGGTGCGATTGGTGCTGGTCATTGTGGGCGGTATTTGGCTCACTCAAAACAACGGCAGCGTGGCGCAAATGTTTGGCCTGATCGCTCTGGGCATGGTGAGCTATGGAGTGCTCACTGCTATCGCTGTTTGGAAAACCAACTGGGCTCGATAAGTTGCTGATTATTTGACACACCTAAAACCGATGTACCCCACGCGCGTGTCTTTGGGCTTGGTGGCCACATTGGTTTCTTTTTGCATGTCTGCGTCGTACCACCATGACGCACCGCGAGTTACTCTTTCAGAGCCCTGACCTGTGTCGACCCACTCCCAAGCATTGCCGCCCATTTCATAGAGCCCATTGACACCTGGCGGCGTGGTCATCACCAAAACATGCCCCACACCGCGCGTGAGCGACCCTTGCGGTGCTTGGCCTTTGTAATTGCCGCAACCATTCAGGCAGTGACTCTCGCGGGCACTTTGTCCATTGGGGTAAGGATAGCGCTGGCCTTTCACAAAGCCTGCAGGCGGATTGTCTCTTTGCTCCACAAATGCGGCTTTGACCCACTCGGTATCGGTGGGCAATCGCTTGTCCTGTGAACGACAAATTTGCTGCGCCTCATCGAATGTCAAATGAACCGCAGGTTCTGCATCTTGCGCCGGTGCACCAAAAGGTGCACGCCAATTCCAACCCTTTTTTTGAGCCCAACCCGACTCGTAAATAATGCCGCTGCCTTCTTTTTCGGCCAGGCTCAAAAAGCCATTGGCAGCCGCAAAACGCTTGACTTGCGCCACAGTCACTTCATGCACATCCCACAACAAACCATGAACCAGCGTTTGTGCGCCTAGTTCTTTGGGAGGCGTGCGGCCTTGCGCCATGGCATCGTTAGCAAGGAATGAGAGCAACAACACAATTTTGAGTAAAGAGGTATTCATTTTTGACATTTACCTAAGAGGTGTAAACCGATATGCTGGTCAGTGCGTTATTGAAGCATAAACAGGAGAACCCCATGAAAAAACTGATTGCACTTTTACTGCTCACGCTCAGTGCTTCTGCTGCCATGGCGCAGCATCATGGGTATGGGCATGGGAAGGGCCATGGGAATGTTTACCGCAACCTTCATGGCCACCACGGTCACGTGGGTGGCGGTTGGGGCTGGGCGGTGCCGGCTGCCATTGGCGGCCTCATTGTTTATCAGGCCACCAGACCCCAATCGGTCATAGTTCAGCCACCCCCTGTGGTTTACCAACAAGCGCCTGTAGTCATTCAACAGCCATCCGATTACAGCAATTTGCAAAACCAAAATTGCACAGCATGGACTGAGGTTCAAAGTTCCGATGGCTCAATCACTCGCACCAGAACCTGCACGCAATAAGCAGTTTGATGGCTACGGGCTTTAAGTCGCCTTGCCCAAATTCAAAACAGCATCGGCCACTTTGCCGGTGTCTCGCTCCAAAGCCAAGATGTCTCCGCCTACGCGGACAAACGTATAGCTGGGATCAAAGTTGAGTTTCTCAACCAGCTTGGGTTCAACAGGAAAAGTTTTGGTGCCTTGCGGCAATTTTTCACCAAATTTCCAAGCCACTTTGAAGCCAGTTTCGCAGGCGTCATTGCGCCAGTTCATGCCTTCAGGACATTTGCCGGGCGACAAAGTTTCCATAAAGAATGAACGCACAAACTGCCGCCTGATTTTTCCAAAATAATTCAGCGCAGGTACGCCAAACTCTGGTGGAAAAACAAACATAGGTTCAGTGGGCAAGGGGTACTTGCGAGACATGTCTTCTTCGGGTGGCTTGGCGCCGCCCATGTTGATGTTGATATTGGGTCCGCCACCTGCAGCGGGCATAGCAGCAGGTGCGCCGGCTACCGCCACCACTGTAGGAGCAGCACCAGCGCCAGCGGCGCCCACAGTAGCAGCCGGAGCGGGGCCTGACTCGGTGGTTTTGGCAGGTGCTGCATCTTCACGGCCTTTACCTGGGCCTTGAACTTCAGGACGGTAGTAGCGACTGACGGCGGCATGATCTCCGCCCATTCGCTGTTCCATGATGCCATCAATGACCGCACCCAATGCAACCGTGTCAGAGGTTCCCAATAAGGAAGCCTTGCTAGAAATTAGAATGGACATTTGCATGGGAGAGCAAAAACTGCCGTTCTTTTTTAACCACTCTATCGCCTTGTTCTGGCGCTCAAGGGGGTCATGGTGGGTTAAGGCGAGATGCCTAAATTCGGCAATGACACACGAACCAGTTGGGGCAGCGGCAGCGGCAGCAGGCGCACCCCTAGCGCGGGTCTGCGCATGCGCTGTAGCAAGCATCAGTAATCCGACGGTACAAGCTAGCCAAAACTGAGTTCGATAGTGTTTCAAGTATTTAACTTTCAATTCGAGCGAAGGTGAACCAAACATGTGGCCACATAGTCTTATCGACAGTTGGCAGAATATCTAAAGCTTAGCGGCTTAAGAATTCCTTAATGTGAGGACATGAAACTACAGCCATCTTAAAAGGTGGTGTTGAAATGTCAAATTCTCATTTAAAAACAAAGGTTTGGATCGCAGCAATGCTTGCTGCAGGCGTCTTGAGTGGCTGCGGGGGTGGTACTGGCGATACATCGGCAGCTGTCGACAGCTCAATTTCCATTGCAAGCAGCAACACCTTGCCTATAGCGGGCATGGTAAGTGGTTTGGGCTCCATTGTGGTCAATGGCGTGCGTTATGAAACCATTGGAGCCAATGTTTACGATGCCGATGACAATCATGTCCTGAACAGCCCTTTGGGCATTGGCATGACAGTTAGCCTTGAAACAGCCAGCAACACCACTTTCAACACGGCCAACTCAATCCATGTTCAAAGTGGCATCCAAGGCACTGCCGCCAATTTGAATGCGTCAACAAATACGCTCACAGTGGCTAGATTACCAGTGAGCACCGATGCTTCCACCTTGATAGTCAAAAGCAATGGCACTGTCGGCGTCTTTGCAGACTTGGTGAGCGGGCCTGTAGAAGTTTACGGACTGCCCCAAACAGATGGCAGCTTTAAGGCCACTCGCATCGAGATTGAAACCAGCCCCGCCAATGTGCAGTTGGTGGGCGTGATCAGCCAATTGAACACCAGCAACGGAACCTTCACATTGGGAACCGGTAACAACTCTGTCAGTATTAGCTACGGCACATCAACGCCCTCAACGGGATTGACCAATGGCGTGGTTGTCTCAGTTAGAACCAATACGCTAGTCAATTCAAGCCAATACGCAGCCACACAAATCTATTTACGCGCTTCAACGGCAAGTGTGTTTACTGAGTACCAAACCAATTACACAGGCACATCGGGCGTTCGAAATGAAGCCAACGAGCTCTACGGCATGGTCAGCGGTTTAACCAATTCAAGCACTGGCTGCTCGCTGCAGGTTCAAGGTATTCCGGTTAGCGTTACAAGTGCCACACTCTGCAGCTCATTGCAAAATGGCGACTACGTTGAGGCCAAAGGTTTACTTAGCAACGGCTCTTTGGCGGCCTATCGAATTGAATTCAAAACAACTGGCGGTGAGCGCAATTTAGGCAACTACGCTGACGATGAAAACGACAATGACCATGATGATTTGAAGTACCGTCGAATTGCTTCAACCACACCCTCAAACAATTCATCGTCATCCGATAACTCAAGTACCAACATGGGCACTTATGAGGTTTACGGCACTCTGAGCAACTGCACCACAAGCACCTGCTCGTTCACGAGCAACGGGGTTGCCATGAGCATTGATATCAGCACCGCTATTTGGGAACATGGCATGCAGGTCACCAGCGGCGTCGTTGAAGCCAAAGGTTATATGCTGAGCAACAATGTTTTCAAGGCCATCAAAATGGAAAGCAAAAACAGAAGTTAATTTTTCTGAAACTTGAATAAGCCATCCACGTTCAATGGGTGGCTTTTTCATTTAAGAATTTCTTCAGACTGGCTTGTCATGATCACACCATGACATCAAGTAACAAACTTTCACATTCAAGACGCTGGCTGACCTTGATCACGTGTTTTTGGACCGGTATAAACGCATACGCCGCAGACACTTCGCCTGCCACGCTTCAAACCCAATACGAAAAACTGTCGGGTCAGCCTGCGGATTCTGCGCGCGGACAGAAGTTCTTCAACACCACGCACGCCAGCGAATGGTCGTGTGCATCGTGTCATGGCAATCCTCCCACACAGGCCAGCAAGCATGCCAGCACAGGGAAAAGCATCGCTGCACTGGCGCCTAAATTTAATCCTGATCGTTTGACAGACAACGGCAAGGTCGAAAAATGGTTTCGCAGAAATTGTAAAGACGTCCTCAACCGCGAATGTACAGCCAATGAAAAAGCAGATGTCGTCGCATACCTTCGGAGCCTATAAATGAAAGCTTACTTTTTAAAAATAGCAAGCGCTTGCCTCGTTTCATGCACGGTGTTTTCTGCATCTGCAGATCGCCCTCTGATGCCCGCCAAAGTATTGCCAGCCTATCAAACCGAATGTGCTTCATGCCACATGGCCTACCCACCAGCCTTGTTGTCCAAGCCGGCATGGCAAAAAATAATGTCTGGCTTAGACAAGCATTACGGCACAGATGCCTCTTTAGATGGCCCCACACAAAAGCAAATAGGTGTATGGCTGCAGGCTCAGGGTGGCACCTACAAACGCGTTGAAACCAGCTCCCCCGAGGAGCGCATCACAAGCACGCAGTGGTTTGAAAAAAAACATCGCAGCATCGATAAAAACGTATGGCTTCGAAAATCCATCAAAGGAAAAGCCCAGTGCCAAGCCTGCCACACCAGCGCAGACATTGGCGATTTTGAAGACGACCGCGTTCGCATTCCGCTCTAAACAAAGGTCTATATGACATTCAATACAACTAGCACCATGTCAACAGTCGCATCGACTGAAAAAGCGCCCACCCGACTGATCGTCGAACTTCCCATGAGAGTGTTTCACAGCCTCATGGCACTGTCATTCACAGGCGCCTACATTACTGCAGAAAGTGAACGCTTTAAACTGCTCCATGTCAGCCTAGGCTACGTTCTCTTTGGTTTGGTAGTTTTTCGGCTGCTTTGGGGATTTTGGGGGCCACGCCAATCGAGCTTGACTTCGACTTGGCGCAAATTAACCTTACCGCAAAGTTTTCGTCAACTGCTTAGCGTCACTCTTGCAGGCGCGGCATTATTGACGCTAGGTGTCGCCATCCTTTTGTCGGCCAGTGGCTATCTGATTTACAACGAACTGGCCGGTGAGTGGATGGGTGAAATGCATGAGTTTTTTGGCAATTCTTTGTTAATGCTGGTCTTCGTACATTTGGCCGTGATTGCATTTTTAAGCTTTACCAAACAGTCGCAAAGCTTGCGCCCCATGTGGTCAGGTCGCAAAGCAGGGAATGGCCCCGATTTGGCCAAAAGCAACCACTACGTGGTGGCTACCCTGTTAAGCTTAGGTGTCGTTGTGTTTTTGTGGTTCCAGTTCACTTCCAATTAATTTGCTAACGCTTTCACCATGCGCGTACTTCTGGCTGAAGATGATGAAACACTGGGCTCCGGTATCAAAGCCGGACTGGCTCAACACGGCTTTCAAGTTGATTGGGTCAGAGATGGTGTGGCTGCCGAACGCGAAATCCTGGCTCAAATGCACGAGGCCATCATTTTGGACATGGGCTTGCCGCGCCAGGATGGCATGCAAACTTTAAAAAATGCTCGGCTTCATAAAGTCAAAACACCTGTGCTCATTTTGACGGCACAAGACGCCGTAGCATCTCGCATTGAAGGCCTAGACGCTGGTGCAGATGACTATTTGGTCAAGCCAGTTGACCTGTTGGAATTGGGCGCGCGTCTTAGGGCTTTGGTGCGGCGCTCGCATGGTGAAACTCAAAGTATCCTGACAGTCAATGGAATTTGTCTCAACTCAACAACACGTACGGTCACTTTGCAAGACAGCACCGTGGAGCTCTCGTCCAGAGAATTCGATTTGCTGTTGACCTTCATGATGCATGCTGGCAGGGTACTCACCAGAGAACAGCTAGAGAAGCACCTTTACAGCTGGGGCACGGAAGTCAGTAGCAATGCCATTGAAGTTCACATCTATCACTTGCGTAAAAAATTTGGCAACGATGTCATCCAAACCATTCGAGGTGTTGGGTACGTCATGCCTAAATCTCAAACTTAAAAATGACGCATCACAACCGGTCTTTGCAAAATAGATTATTGGCGTCTTTGTTGGGCGTCACAGCCGTTGCATGGTTCGCGGTCTTAGGATTAACTTGGTATGAAACCGATCACGAATTAAATGAATTGTTGGATGCGCACCTGGCGCAAACCGCTTCATTTTTGGTAACACAGGTGGGCGATGGCCACGAAGATCACGACGACTTCACAACGACCCCCACACTTCACAAATATCAGCCCAGAGTGGCCTTTCAAATTTGGCACGAGAACCAGATTTTGGCGCGCTCAGAAAAAGCACCCCAAAAGGCATTTCGTTCTGACTTCCAAAATGGTTTTGCCAATTTAGAAATTGATGGTCAAGTTTGGCGCGTCTTTAGCACTCAGGGGAATGCCCAAGATGTTTGGATTCAGGTGGCTGAGTTAGGCAAATATCGACAAGACATTTTGTACGCTGGTTTAAAGAGTGCCATTTATCCCTTGTTCTTTGCATTTCCTTTACTGGCACTTTTCATTTGGTGGTCCATTAGAGTTTCCTTGTCGCCTCTGCGCACTCTAGGACAAGAGATTGGTGCCAGAAAAGTATCGTCTCTAGAACCCCTTGCAGAAGTTGAAGCCGTAGCGGAAGTGCAACCTTTGGTCAAAGCGCTCAACTTGTTATTCAAGCGCGTGGACGTTCAAATGGCCAACGAAAGGCAATTTACTTCCGATGCTGCCCATGAACTCCGAACACCCATCGCTGCCATTCGCATGCAAGCACAGGTTGCCTTGGGTAGCACGCAAGCTGATGCTCAAAAAGCGGCCCTAGATGCGTTGATTCATGGTTGCGACAGGGCCACCCGACTTATTTCGCAGATGCTGGAGCTGTCTAGATTGGATGCCATTGAATCCACTCACGAACAATCAGAGTGTGAACCTGTCGATGTGGTCTCTATCACGCGAACTCAATTGGCAGAGTCGGGCGCAGCTTGGATGGAAAAAAATCAACAGCTTAGTTTTGAGTCACCAGACAATTTGCACCTTCGCATCAATCCGGCTTGGCTGGCCATCATCATTCGAAACTTGGTCGACAATGCCATTCGATACAGCCCGGTGGGTTCAAGTATTCGAGTTAAATGGCTTGAGGGGCCGGCCCATACTTTGCTGGTCGAAGACAGCGGACCAGGCATGAGTGCGGCAGACATGAACCGACTAGGCGATCGCTTTTTTAGAGTACCAGGGCATGACACCACGGGTTGTGGACTAGGTTGGTCTATTCTGAAGCGCATCAGCAGAATTTGCCATATCCAAATAACGCTGAGCAAAAGCGAGGCGTTGGGGGGCTTAATGGTTCAGCTGACTTGGCCTGCTGAGGCGATCTAAGCTCAATCAGTTAGGTTAAGCAGCCTCTACTTGCTTAAACTGAACAATGTTTCCCTCTGGATCCCAACCATCCAACACCACAAAACCTCGAAAACGCCAAGCTTGCTTGAGGGGTTTAAGATGACCGCCCGTTGCTATGGCTGCAGCCCGAACAACTTCTAAGTCTTCCACTACAAACGTAGGCTTCATGGGTGTCTCATCACGGGGAACCGGCGGTGAGGCTATTTCGATGCTGTTGGCATAGGTTTTTGAAATGGCATGTATCACCACTTCATGACCCTGCCCCACTAACAAGTCATGGGTTTTGTCAGACTCTTCTAACTTTAAGCTTAAGGCTTGTTGATAGAACGCAGAAACTTTTTCCTTGTTCTTGGCAAAGATGACAAGGCCTTGGAGGGGTAAGTTCAGTTTATGAGACATATAGGCTGTTCGTTCTGGATAACTCTAAACGAGTGCTTCAATTGAGTCTTCGTCCCTCAATCTTGACGGGCAATTGCTGGATATCGTGCATGCCATAGAGCCCCACTATTTCGCCCGACAATCTATCACCATCAATTTGCGCTTTCACTGATTTCAATAGTTTGTCTTGGTTCAAATAGCTAAAGTGCAATTGCGCACCCTCTAAGCGAACACCCACCAAATTTTGTTGTTGACCTTGAAACGCAAGCGTGCCAGCTGCCCTTTGAAAAACTTGATCAAATTTGACGGTTACGAAAGGCATGCCCTCAAGACCCGTGATATTCCAAGTGCCCCCAACTTTGGCTGGCACGGTCCAGAAATAACCCGTTTCTCTGCCTGCACGAATCACCTGATCGGGCTCCCAGTCGGCCATAGAGAAGGTGTTTGATAAAACACGAGTGCCAGGTTTCATGGCCAAAATGCTGGGTCGGAGTTGTGCATTCAATTCCTCCAGCAAATACAAAGTAAGCACCGTGGCTTTAGAGAAATCTTCTTTGAAAATATCGCCATGAATAACGCGTACTTTGTCTGCAACACCAGCGCGTTGCGCGTTGCGGCCGGCCAGAGAGGCCAGCTCTTTGTTGTATTCAATACCCAATGCTTGGGCGCCAAAGTTTTTGGCAGCTGCAATAGGAATTTTTCCGTCGCCTGCACCCAAGTCAATTAACAAATCGTTGGGCCCCACTTGAGCTGCTTCCAACAACTTATAAACAAGATCGTCGTTGGTCGGGAGCCACATGACATCCTTGCCCATTTGCCCTCTTTTAGGAACATAACTTTCTGTTGGCAGCGTTCCACATGATTGCAGCAGAAAAATAATAGGCAAAAAGAAAACAAGCCGGATATTGAAAGTCATATGTTCAGGGGGTAGTCGTTTTACTCAAAACGCTGATTGCTTACAGATTTCAATCTGCTTGCGATTTCCATGTATGGTTAGTCTATCTTGATATATAAACTTCGTCATTAATATTAGCAATTGGATCAAGCAGCCATGCAGTTGATCAAGGTCACCTATCTAAAAATAAACTAATTACGTTTTTCGTATGCAAATTCAAACTCTTGAACAATTGCGCGCCCTTTACAAGACACCCTCTGAACGCGCTGTCTTGAAGGAGTTGACGTACATTGACAAACACATCCAAAGATTCATTTCTTTGTCACCTTTCCTGACCATCAGCAGCGGCAATTTGCTTCATCAAATGGATTGCTCACCGCGAGGTGGAGAAGTAGGGTTTGTCAAAGTTTTAGATGTACAGACCCTTCTGATTCCAGACTCTCCGGGCAATAACAGACTGGACACTTTATCGAACATTATCGAAACCTCTCAGGTCGGATTGCTGTTTTTTGTGCCAGGCATTGACGAAGTGGTTCGTGTGAATGGCAAAGCGACTCTTCAGACCGACCCTGATCTACTAGCGCACTTCAATGACATGAAGAACAGGCCCAAACTGCTGATCAAAGTTGGGGTAGAGGCAGCCTATATGCACTGCCCTAAAGCAATGATGCGGTCCACGTTGTGGTCAGTTGAAAGCCATCAAAAATTTGATGCAATGCCAACACTGGGTGAGATCATTCAAGATCAAACCAAAATGACTTCGCCCGTCGAAACGCGCGAGGAAATGTTGAAGCGTTACTTGCCTGAGCTTTAAATTAAAGATGGACTTCAGGTAGGTAGCGCGTATATGACAAGTACGGAAGCAATGCCGAAAACAATGGTTTATGTCTTTCGTGCCACCCAAAAAGTAGCACCGTTCGGGCCATACTGCTCGGCATGCTCGGTGCCTCGGGCGATAAAAAATCCTTGGCCAGGCTCTAATGTCTGAGAACCCTCAGCTAGCTCTAACTTGACCTGACCTGCCACCACCTGAACTCTGGCATCAAAAGGGTGGACATGCTTTTCAAGGACAAGGTTTGGCGCCCATTCTTTTTGAACGACCTCATCAAAACCGTCGTCCATAGCTTGTGCTGTAAATTCAATGAGGTTTTCGCATGACTTCATCTAGATAGCTCCAACCGATGCATGAGCATCAGAAATTTTGAATGAGAGTGTGGCGGTGAATTTTGAGGATGAACCATTTACCGATTGGATACATCTTATGACAGGATGATGAAAGCATTCAACCTATTTTCATTTGACGCTCAGTGAGTCATCACTCTGGAAAACCCTTGTTAAATGATTCCAAAAAGCTATTTCATTTCTATCTCAGCAGCGTTAAATTGAACCCTGCGGTTCATCGCGAATTACTTTTTAAACTTGAAGAAATTCAAGATTGGTCTGCTCGGGCTACTGGCAGCGGATTAAGCAGCTGGGTTCGCAGCAACTTAGCGCGTCAATTACCTATCTAAAAACGGAGACACATCATGGCTTTGTATCTAGTTCGTTCACGCTACACAACCACAGCTTTCCAAGGCATGCTTTCTGCACCTAGCGATAGAGGCGAGGCAGCGAAAGCACTGTTCAAATCTTTGGGCCTTAAAACTTATGAAGTTATGTTTTCAATTTCCAATGGCAGCATCGTTTGCTTAATTGAAGGCACTTCTGAGCAAATTACGGAAGCCCAGATGATCACCATGGCAAGCGGTGCATTCCAAGAAATTCAAGTAGAAGAATTGGTTTCAACCAAAGCGATGAAAACAGCGATGACCAACGCTGGTGCAAAAGCAGCCAAATACAAAGCGCCCAATAAATAATTGGCGAATCTGCTTTGAGCTCAATTCAAGGAAGGCAAGCTGTCGAAAAAAACGACACTTGCCGACCAGAACTTGAACCCTGCATATCAACCCAACAGGGAAGATGACGTTTCAGCTTTCAAAGCAATTTGACAACTAACAGCTTTAAATCCTAACTTGCTGTAAATCTTATCTGCCGTCGAATCAGGCTCGCTAACAATGATGAGTTCCTGCACTTGACTCTGCTCAAAAGAATGCTGCGCAAGCATGCCACAAAGCTTGGTTGCAAATCCGCGACCACGCCATTTGGGATGTGTGATGACATCTCTGTATCTTCCCTTAGAGCCATCTTGATCAAAGAATAAGCCACAAGAAGCAACAGGCAGGCCTTGATACAACAGGAGCCACCAATTGCCCTGGCCCAAATTTGCTGCCTTTAGTCGCTGATCAAATTGCCACTCAATAAAATCTGCAGTAACGCCTGTTTCAGGTGATGCCTCAAGATCGGCCAATGCAATCTTTAATGCACTTTTGGCTTGATCTTCGGTATTTACTTGGATCAATTCAACTTCAGATTCCAACGCAGCACTACTGACATGAAATTGAAAGTCGCTTCTTTTTGCAAGCCTCACCATGGTCACATCTAACTCAGCATTTGAAGCTGCTGCTATTTTTGAAACATCAGGCATGACTCCATCAAAAGGAATTTCCCACTCTAATATCTGCCACAAAATTCCTTTTTCTTGAGCAAAATGTTCTAACCATTGACTTCTGATATGAGGCAAAGACGCAAGCGTGACTGGGCTATTCGATACGAGGTAATTGCCAAACCAATAGTCTGATCGCGACTTGGTTTTGTAAACGATAAATTGATCCGTCACCTCTGCATTTGTATCAGGGCAACGCGCAAAGCAATCACTCAATGAGCCCAATCCATATTCTTTGGGGAGAGACATTTTCAATTTCCTAACAATCAGATTTATCTCACATAATGCAAGTAGCTAGATTCAGAGTTTAAAACGCTTGAGCTCAAAAACAGGTAATTGACTGTATGACAAACTTAACCTCAATTGAAGCCCCAAAAAATAGCCACCCCCTGGTCTATTTACTTTTGATCATTCCGTTTGGCGCGTCCATGGGGTTCTTGACTGTCACCGTTGTGTATTTACTGGGGCGGGCAGGTGTTGATGCTGTGGCCATTGCCGCACTGGTGGCTTTGAGTTTTTTGCCGCACACCCTTAAATTTCTTTACGCACCTTTGGTAGACCTCACCCTCACCCGCAAAAAATGGTTTGGTCTATCCAGCATTACGAGTGCTATCAGCCTTGCCATGCTGGGGTGGGTTCCTGCCATTGAAGCCAACCTGCCATGGCTAGAAGTTTTAGTTCTGGCTTCTGGCATTTCAACAGCGTTTTTGAGCATGTCCGTTGAAAGCCTGATGGCGCACAATACTTCGCCCGAGCAATTGGGTCGCACAGGGGGTTGGTTTCAAGCTGGCAATTTGGGTGGCGGCGGTCTAGGGGGCGGCTTAGCTTTAGTCATTGCAGAAAACACGACGCACCAGTGGCTGCCGGGCTTGGTTCTTGCCACCATCTGCTTGCTGACGGGACTGGCTGTTCGCTATACCCATGAACCTCAGCAAGAGCCTGCCCCTCAAGCGCCGACCGTTCAACCGGTTGGCATCATGGCCCAATTTCAACTGGCTTGGAACGGTCTAAAAATTGTTTTTTTAGACTTGTGGCAAGTTGCCAAGTCACACAGAGGCTTTCTGGGCTTGTTCATTTGTTTTTTACCCATTGGTTCAGGTGCAGCTGGCATCTTGTTTCCCCTGATTGCTGAAGAATGGGGTGCCAATGCCAATGATGTGGCCGTAACCAGTGGCGTTCTTAGTGGCTTGCTGTCTGCCTTAGGTTGCTTGGTGGGAGGCTATTTGTGCGACAGGATAGACCGCAAGATTGCGTACTGCTTGTTTGGCCTTTTCATGTCTGTGTGCTCAGTAGGCATGGCTTGGGCGCCACACAACCTGTCCATGTATTACGTCTTTGTAATGGCCTATGCATTCATTACTGGACTGGGGTATGCGGCGTTCACAGCAGTTACTTTAGAAGCTATTGGCACAGGTGCTGTGGCTACCAAGTTCAGTATTTTTGCATCGCTTTCAAACACACCCATCGCCTATATGGGCCTACTCAACAGTTACTTTTATAAAAACGCAGGCAGCAATGCCGGTTTGTATTCAGATGCTGCAATGGGCGTTGCGGGTGTAATGCTCTTTTTGCTAATCCGGAAAATAATACCTTTTCGCAATTCTTAGGATTTAACTATTTGAATTGATCGTAAAAACTAATCTTTAATTTAATTGAGAGACCCAGCATGACCATTGAACTGTCCAAAGAAGTAAGGCAGCAAGCCATTTCCTCCATTGAGCGATATTTTTTAGAGAACATGGATGAAAAGATTGGCAATATTGCGGCTGGTGCGCTGCTTGGTTTTTTTGTTGATGAAATAGGTCCTGTGATCTACAACATGGCTGTTGCCGAGGTGCAAGAACGAATTCAAACGCGGGTGATGGAAATTGATTTAGAGGTCAACGAAGACCCATTTCAGTATTGGCGTAAATACGACCATATGAAAAAAAGATAGGCCAAAACCTGATGGCACCTTGCATTTCAGATGTAGCATTGATACTATATATTGACTTGACTTAAAAGAGGAAATTTCCATGTTCGATTGGATTTCAAAAATTTTCAATTCAAAGCCTGAGCAACCCATCGAACTGTCCGAAGACGAAAAAAAAAGCTCAAGTGATGACTTCATGACTCAAGCGCTTGTTTTTCCTAGTGCCAACAACGCACTACACCCCAATGGCTCAGCCGATAGTTCAGATGCGGGCAGCAGCGATGGCGGGGGCTCTGCTGGAGATTGATGGGGCTTGCCCCTAAAACCCAGTAACGCTACAGCCTTACCTGTTCAAACCCTAGCTTTTAAGTGACAACATCAGGCCCACTTTTGGATCCACATTGCCTGATAACACTTGTGAATAAATATTCGATACAGCCGCTGGTCCGTTATGAGCCTCAACTGACAACCAAGGCGCATGAGGGTTTGTAACCCTATCAATGAACGATTTCCAATCCGCAATAATCCGCTGCATCAGGACAGCATTGCCCCATTCGCCACTCCGCTTTGCAACCTGTGCTGGTGCAAAAAAGAATGTAGCTCGCGGCCCAGGCTTTGGCAAAAATTCAGATTCGCAGCAGAGGTAAGCCCTACTACCTTAATGTTAGATCGATGTTGAAGCTGAACTGCTGTGGCGTAGGCTATTTTGCTGGATGCGCTAGAAAGCAAAATCGTATCAGCCTCAAAGAAGTTCTAATCAGCCAGAAAATCAATGCTTTTCATTTGTGATGCCATAACAATTAAATTTGAAAACTAGATACTTCTGCGAGTGGCGTTATCTCAATCTAACTGACGAGCGTATTTAGACCTATCAAGATGGGGACAGTGATGGAACCCAGCACCACGAACCGTCGTTTTATACGACACTGATTGACCACGTCAACCCACGAGCATGATTGACCCGATGAACTTAAACTTGACTCAACGATTCTTACGCAGGGCTAAAAATCGGCGCTTAAATTCTGCTTTGTAATACCCTTTGGAACTAACTTCGTTTTATCGCACCAAGACATCCCTGAATACCCCAAAATTTATTCAAAAGTTGTAAGAGTCAAAATAAACTAGCTATTTCCAAGAAATTCAAAAGGCTATGCCAATTAAGTCAAAAGGTGGAAAGTAAATCTAGGCTATCTTAGGGTATAGATTTATTTTTCTCATCAACCTTAAGGAGCCAATATGTTTCAAGTAGTCGTTCAGTCTGCTATGCGTCAATTGAAATCAAAATTGCGCTTACCTGCACCACCTACGCAGTCAACGGAAACAGGTAAGAAACCTGAATCCAAAGACAAAACAGGGCTCATCTTGGTGCTTGCGATTGGTGGTGGAATATTGATGATGGCTATATTTTCAAATCTTCCGACAAACTAGGTTCGGAGTTGTTGGGTCAACCCAATCTCACGGTTCACGCGAGTTAGCCTAACCTGAATCAACGAGTTTTACTGATCGTTTGACCTTTTGAAGGACGTCCTCCAAGGCCTCAAACTTTATTCAAAAGTACCATGAGTGCTATGTAGCATTTATACTATCTTCATGAGCCGCAATGAAGAAATTCCCGTTTACAACCGCATTGCCGAGCAGCGCGAGCTGCTGGGCATGTCGCGCCAGCAATTGGCCGAATCTGTGGGCGTGCACTATCAAACCATTGGCTACCTAGAGCGGGGCGAGTACAGCCCCAGCTTGGTGCTGGCCATGCGAATTGCCGATGTTTTGGGAAAAGACATTCAAAGCCTCTTTTCTATCCAACCTTTTCCAAAAGGCAAATCACATGACAGATAAAAAAGGCAATAAATATTATTGGTCTGCAGGTGTCACCAAGAATGAAGTCATTGAAAGCTTGAACGACAACAGGCCGTCTAGGTTTCGCAATCAGTTCAACCGTCGAGTTTTGGTGCTCTTCACGGCGGCTTGTCTCATCGGTTTGAGTTTTGTTTTCTTCATTGACCAACCCAAGCTGAAATCCTATTTAGAAATTGTTTTGCTAGTCATTGTGTTTCTTCTGTATTTCCAATTGCGCAAGTCGGTTAGAAATGTGGCAGACGCTCCTGACGAGTTGTTAGATGAACGGCAAATAGCCATCCGAAATTCAGGCTATCTGCATGCTTACCGCTGGTTGTCGGCGGTCATATTTGTATATGCCATTGTGTTTATTGGATTTTTTGAAATATTTTCTGGCTCTTTGAATGGAGCCACCAATGTCAAATTCTCGCAGCCACTCATTGCTTTTTGCATGTGGGTGGCTTGCTTGCCTTCCATGGTGTTAGCGTGGTTACTGCCTTCTGAGCATTCAATTTCTGAGGAGTCAAAATGAAAACCCTTTTTCAAAAAATCAAAAGCCTTTATGCGCTGATCAATCGGGGCATTCTCAAAGTGTCCGACTGGATGATCAGTGGGTTTCGCGTGGCGCTGGTCTTTGGTTTTGTCTTGTACGCAGTAGGTATCGGTTGGTTTGTTCTTTATTCAGACAAAGTGAGCCTTGAAGATCACACGGTTTTGGTCATGGACCTCAAAGGTGTCTTGGTTGAAGAATCGCCAGGCGGCCTGAAAGACAAGCTCATTGGTGAGCTTCAAGGCAATACCCCTGAAACAGTCCGACTGCGCGATATTGTCATGACGCTTGAGCTGGCAGCCAAAGACAAGCGCATCGACAAAGTGCTTTTAAAACTCAACGACTTTCAAGGAGGCGGTTTGGTTTCTTTGCGCGAGGCAGCCAGTGCCATTGAAAAATTCAAAGCCTCAGGCAAGCAAGTGGTGGCATGGTCTAGCTTTTATGACCAACGCCAATATTATTTGGCGGCGCATGCCAACCAAGTGCTATCGCACCCCATGGGCGGTGTGCTCATTGAAGGCTTGGGCAGAAGCCGCAATTATTACAAAGATGCATTAGACAAACTTGGAATCAAAGCCAACTTAATTCGAGTGGGCCAATTTAAATCTGCTGGTGAACCTTATGTGTTGAATGCTCCCTCGCAGCAAGCCTTGAAAGCCGAGGCCCATGTGTATGACGCGTTGTGGGCTTTGTACACAGGCGGCGTTGAAAAGGCGCGCAATTTGCCTGCAGGCAGCATTGATCAAAACATTGGCAAGCTGCCCGACGCGCTCATCAAGGTCAAAGGCAATCCAGGCCAATTGGCACTCGATTGGAAATGGGTCGATGGTTTGCAGACTTTTGAATCATTGCGTGAAACGCTCATGAAAGAAGTGGGCAAAGACGAAGACATTCAATCTTTCCGTCAGGTTGGCTGGAAAGACTATCTCACCTCTGAAGTGAAGAGAGTCAAAGGGGAGCACATTGCCATTGTGGTGGCCGAAGGTGAAATTGGCGATGGCCGCGCACCAGCCGGCAAAATTGGTGGTATCTCCACATCTGAGCGCATTCGAAAAGCGGCTGAAGACAAAGATGTCAAAGCCATTGTGCTCAGAGTGAATTCTCCTGGTGGCAGTGTTTTGGGCTCTGAACTCATTCGCGAGCAGCTGCAAATTGCCAAAGACAAAGGCAAACCCATTGTGGTGTCCATGGGCAACTTGGCGGCATCCGGTGGCTATTGGATCTCAATGGCGTCTGATGTGGTCATTGCTGATCCGGCTACCATCACTGGCTCTATTGGTGTGTTTGCCATGTTGCCCACTGGTGAAGGTTTGATGAGCAAAATTGGTATCAATACAGGTGGCTACCAAACCAGCTGGCTTGCGGGTGCTTACGATCCTCGAAAAGCCTTAGACCCCCGCATGCAGTCTTTGGTGCAGTCGAGCATTGAACACATCTATACCGATTTTATTGGCAAAGTGTCTGCCACTCGCAGCATCGAGCTTGCCAAAGCAGACGAGCTAGCCCAAGGCAGAATTTGGACAGGTGCGCAAGCAGCCAATCACAAGCTGATTGATCGACTCGGAAGTTTTTCCGATGCCGTTGAAGAGGCCCGAAGCCGGGTTGCCAAACTGGATGGTGCCAACGCCAACGGGAAAGAGCTCCCTATTCGTTATGTGGGACCCCAAACCTCACCTATCGAAAAATTTGCCCAAAAATTCATGGGTCAGATTGGCTGGATTTCTGCTGAATCAGTGGCCCCTCCAGCTTGGAATGTGTTGTCAGGACTTTCGGGCGCTGATGCTTTGATGCTGAACAGATTGGGACAAGATTTGAGCTGGTTGCAAACGGTTATTGACAAAAAACAACCCTTTGGTGCTGCGGCGCACTGCTTGTGCAATGTGTTGCCCTAAAAGGTGGAGCGTTTGATGGAGGCATGCCATATTCAGATTTTGACAATAATATTTGTCTACTGAATTGGGGGAACGCCACACTGGCATACGCCGTCAGGTGGAAATGCCCAAGCGTGTTCGACCTTGGTGGTTTACTACTGAATCAGGAAAACTTGCCTTGTCAGTGCGTTATGGCACTCGGGTGCTGGAACTAGCTCGGGGCAAAGTGGCAGTGGAAGTTGGCAGCGAGAAAGATTTAGTGCCCACACTAGAACTAATCAAGACTGCCGTGCTCAATGGAGAGTTGGACACACAAATTGATGCCGCTGCCAACAAGCTGCGGGATGGGTTTAGTCAGTAAATGTCGCAAATTGAACAAAGGTGCTTGATTGCACCTTTGTTCGTTCATCGTCCCGTTGCTGGACGATCATTCCAAACCACCAGCACCATCAACTGTCGTGTAAAACGACACCTAAGCCTGAACAATTCGCTCACCGTTGGCATATTTGCCATGGAAACGAAACCAATCTTCCGCCGACATTGCATCAGGCAGAACTTTTTTAAACGCTTCCGGCGTGCCAAGCGGCCCTTTCTGCACCTCGTAATATAAAAACATATGATGCAAATCTTTCAAGAACAGTCGACGGAAAAAGATGGGCATCGCCAGCTTGGCCTTAACAGGCACTCCACTGACTTTGGACAACGCCTCAGCCACCTGCTCCAAATTGCCTTGCCAACCAATGACGTCGAGTGACTGACTCAGCCATTGATCAGGTGCCTTCAATTGAATGGCCGCCGCCCTGCCAATGTCATAAGTGGCGCAGAACTTATTGTGATGAAGCGACAAGAACTTCACAACGCCTTTCTTCAAAGGATTCCAATTGGCCGCGTCGTCTAAATTTTCAAAAAAAGCACAGGGGCGCAATATTGAAAACGGCACTCCCGACGAACGTAAATATTTTTCTAGATCTACTTTGGCATGCAAGTGAAGCACGTGCTCGTCAAAAAACTCTGCGTCAGCCACACTCATAAATATCAAATGATTGACACCCGCAGCCTTTGCAGCATCTATCGCGGCACGACCCTGTTCAAACTCTAAGTTGGCATTCTTTTTAGCTGCCGCAAAATAATCAGTGATGACGAATACTTTTTTAGCACCGCTCTGCGTAAATGCTTTGTCTAAATCTTCTCGCTGGGTGTAGTTACACACAACTGGCTTAACACCCATTCCAGGTAAGCTGCTATTGCTAGACCTTGTGGTTCCATAGACTTCAAAACCAGCCTCTAGAAATGCCTTGCTGACATTGCGTCCGACCTTACCCGTTGCGTTGAGTACTAAGACTTTTTCTGATGACATTGCGTGACCTTTGATTGATTCTTGAGTTGCTTAAAGCAAGCGACTCATTGGAAGTGATCTTATGCGCTCAAATAAGGAACGAAAGACCTTAAAATGAGACGAATCATCCCAATAATGAAACGAAATGAACCTTGAAGATTTGTCCGACTTTGTGCTGGTTGCCACGCATGGCGGCTACGCACAGGCGAGCCGCGTAAGTAGTCGGCCCAAGGCCACACTGTCTCGGAAAGTCATGTCGCTAGAGTCAGCATTGGGTGTGCGTCTATTCGAACGGGGCGCTCGAGCCGTCCATCTCACTGAGGAAGGCGCTTTGCTTTTAGAACGCGCTGTGAACCCATTGCACGAGCTTAATGAAGCCGCGCAACAACTGCGAGATGGCAGCTCAAAACCCCAAGGTCGTTTGAGAATCAATGTGCCGACACTGTTTGGGCAAATGTTCATGGGTCGATTGGCGGCCCAATTCACCACGGCATATCCAGAGGTTCAACTTGCAATCACCATGGAAGATCGCGCAGTAGATCTGGTCACAGAAGGCTACGACTTAGTGATTCGCATCAATCCTGAAACCAACTCAGAATTGGTAGGACGATGTTTTGTGCAGGACGAGGTGCTGGTGGTATCTACACCGCAATTCAAGAAGAAATTTCTCAATGTCAAAAAACACAATCAACGCTTACCGGTTGTGGTTCGCTCATCCCTGATTGCCAAATCTGTTTGGCAAGTGGGTGACAAGCAACAGCAAGATTTAGAGGCCCAAGTTGTGCTTGAGTTGCCAACACTCACGATGATTCGCGATGCGTTACTTACTGGCATAGGCGCAGCCAAACTCCCAAGTTTATTGATCGCCAAAGATCTTGAAGCGGGGCGCTTGGTGAGTTGGGGTCCTTCATTTGACAAGCCTTCTGAGCTTTGGGTGCTTCACGCCTCCAGAAGATTTTCAAGCGCGAAGGTGAATGCATTCATTCGGTTTCTTGAGACGGCGTTTCCTCAGGATTGGATTTAAACGCTGCTGCTTGGCTAGAGCGTTGAACAGCAAAGCTACGGACATCTATCAGTCAAAGCGTACGTTGAGAGTGTGAATCGGTCATTCAATGTAAGTTGAACTTCAATAGGTGATCTCTGTGCTTTTAAATTCAGATCAAACCCCAGACTCGGTTAAAAAGTGTCATCACACACCAACTGTCGTGTTAAACGACACCTGATCTCCACATCAACCCGACAGCACGGTCAACCCGCAGAAATCCGACCTGACAGAACGATTTGTACGCAGCGGGCAAAATGGGCTACATCCTTAAAGACCCCAAACTTTATTCAAAGGCTCTGAGAATCAAAACTCAGGGTTTTCTATAATTTAATGGGCTACACAACTCAGAACTCAACTATTTTTTGTACATGCTGTTACTGTTAATGTCCAAATACGAGAAATGTAAATCATGAATTGGGGAATACAAATGAAAAAAATACTTGCATTAATTTTTGGTTTCCTAATCAATTTCACGTGTATTGCGCAACCAATATTGATCGAAGAAAAACTAGACAGGATGCAAGGATTTTTAACGAAGAGTCCAGTTTATATAAGAGCGTTAGGATGGATGCCAGAAGAAAAAACAGACACAGCAATCTTATATTTCAATGGTTGGCCTTCCATTTCAAGAATCGAATCTGATAAAACATTCTTTAATGGAGTGAATAGATTTATGCGCGTGAGCATGCTAACAAAAGAAAATATCGGCTTTGTACTAATGGATTGTCCAACAGACCAGTGGGGAAATAAATCGTGGGACACACCAACAGCTTGTGACGATTCCTATAGAAGCTCAAATCAACATGCAGAAGATATTCAAAAAATTATCAATTCATTGAAAGAAAATCAAGGAGTCAAAAACTTTTATTTGATGGGTCACAGTCACGGAACAATAAGTGCAAAACTATTAGGAAAAAATATAAGAGGCGATATAGCTGGAGTCATTAGCAGCGCCGCAGTGACGGTTAGATATAGGGGAGCTGTATCAAATTTTGGATGGGCTGGTGAAGCATTTAACATGAGGGAATTAAACGTTCCAGTTTTAAATATTCACCATGAGGAGGATGGATGTTTTGTAACGCCTTACTTAACTGTAATAAAGTATTCAGAAAAAAACCTGGTCACTGTTAATGGCGGCACAAAGAATGGGCCTGTTTGTGGAGGGGGACATTACCATTCTTACGAAGGAAATGAATTTGAAGTCAACAATGCAATTATCAGATGGATTAAAACACGCGAAGTTACACCAAGCATTGGTACAAAATAAATCAGATATCAAACCTGCATCCGTGATTTATACCGATCGCTTGGAATTGACGATGAGTTTTCAGTTCAACTCAACCCCCATCCTTGGAGACCCCAAACTTGATTCAAAAATTCTGAGAATCTGTGAGTTGATCCCTGCTTAAGAATTAAGCACTATCTGCGATTAGTTTGTCTCAAATTTAGATGCCATTCGCTAATCGCTCCCTAGGACCAAGAGAGATATTGGATTCTTTACGGCTTAATTGAACTTAAATTCAAAACATTGCGTCTTAAGAATTCCTTCAGCTGAGCTCATTAAATTCTAGTTCTCAGCAAAGCAATTTCATTGCAATCAAAGGGAACTATATGAGCAACGATTCAAACAAAGGCTATAAATTCAATATTTTGAATGGTGCCGTCACAGCAGTTTATGAGATCAAAAATGGACGCACTAAGTTTGAAAAAATGGACAGGGATGAAGCCTGGTCAGTTGATGGTGGCAATGTCGTCAAAACTGAGTATGAACACGGTCGCGCTGAAACTACCATTTACAGCGACATTGACGGAGATGGAATTTTTGCCAAGATGTCCAAGTCTTATTCCACTGATAGCTCATCAATCTCAAACTCAATAACAACACAAAATTCAACTACCAGCCAATTGCAAAATGGCTATCAATTTGATGTTGTCAATGGCGCTGTAGCTGCCGTTTATGAAATTGAACGCGGCTATAAATCACAAGAAAGAATTGACTTAAACGAAACTTGGACAATTGACGGCTCCAACATCATCAAAACAGAAGTAGAACGTGGCATTACAGAAACCTCAATCTACTCAGATTTAGATGGTGATGGTGTGTTCGCTAAGGTTTCAAAATCTTATGTTGCGACAGATGGAAGTGTTTGGAGTGGAAGCGCTTCAGGCACTGACAGCGATGACCAGTGGCGCGGTAACAATAGCGATGCTCACTACTATGCAGGAAACGGCAATGATCGCTTGTCAAGTGGCAACGGTAATGACGATCTATATGGCGCCGATGGCGATGATCAATTAAATGGCGAATCTGGCTCTGACGACCTTTATGGCGGTATAGGAAATGACCGTTTAGACGGTGGTAATGGCGATGACTACTTGAACGGTGGAGCTGGTATTGATGCACTGACAGGTGGCATTGGCAGTGACGACCTGTATGGTGAAGATGGTGACGACATCTTAATTGGCGGAGCAGGTTCAGACGATCTTTATGGCGGATTGGGGAACGACACATTCAGAATTACAAATGTGTTTGAATCAGGTCTGACTAGCACCACTCGCGATCATATTTTTGACTTTACCAATGGCGACAAAATTGATCTATCAGCCATTGACGCTACAGTTGGAAATTGGACAAATGATGTCTTTATATTCATCGGCAATGCTTCTAACTTGTCACTTGCCAACGCAAACGGCGCTGTATGGTTTGAAAATGGCGTTCTGTATGGAAGCAACGACAGAGATACAGCCGCTGAATTTCAAATAGAGCTTGTTGGTGTAACTTTAATTAGTCAAACCGATTTAGTTCTGTAAATTTCCATTGCTGGGATTAAGGCGCCTTCGGGCGCCTTTTTTGCCTATGAAGACGTCAACCGTTTGTCCTTTAAAAGGACATCACCACCAACTGTCGTGTAACACGACACCCCTTGACCACCCCAACCCACGAACACGGTAGACCCCCTGAAACCAAACCTGCCTCAACGATTTATACGCAGGGTTTAAAAATCGGCGACGAATTTTTAAACCACCGAACTCTCAAACTATCAGCTTCAGAGCTAGTGCAAGTTTTCTATTTTATTGATACAAAACAACTTGCAATTTGCACCTTTAAGATACAAATCATCTATTCGTAAAACCTTGAACTTACATTTTCCAAATGTTAAACAACACTTGCATTAGCCAAGTGCTAGTAATTTATAACAAATGAACAAAAGACAACTATTGTCTGCAGACGAGTTAGAAGCCCTGCTTGCCAGACCAGGGCAGGCAGATCTAAATCCAGACAAATTTTTCCCCTTGCGTCTTTGGCTCGTCTGGATAGCTGGACTTATCTGGTTCATACGATTGACTGTATTTACAGATGAAGTGGCAAGCAGCCTTTTCACAGACCCCTTGGTCAGGGAATACATGAAGTCTGCTCTTTATTTCAGGGCTTGGATCATGTTTGCATTTATGTTCATAGGATTTATTGCCTACAAAACCGAGAAATATCCTGCACTTTTCTTTTTAGCAATGTTCACTGTGGGTTCGATTAATTTCATTGCCGACATGACAATCTTCTATAAAGATCAATTTGCGAACCCAACTATAGGCTTCAACCTATTACTCGTATTTAGATTTTTTATGTGCTATTTGATGTTTGTTTCAGTTCGCAATGCCAACCGCATCCCCAAAGGCGACGACAAGTGGAATCCGTTTCTACCATTCAAGAGAACAAGCGCCCCACAAACTTGAAGACCCGAAAATTTATTCAAAGGCTTTGACATTCAGTGGCTATAAAGGCTATCCGTAAGCTCCACGGGTATCACGCTGACTTCTGGGCAAAGCAATAGCCCACGATTGCATTGGCGTGTCCGTGTCCAAGACCATGCTCAGTCTTCAGCCAATTCACAACTTCCATGTGTTTCATGCTTTTTTTTGAACAAGTTTGATCCAGTGTTCAATGCGACAGAAAGTCCAATCTAACGCTGTTAAATCCAAGCCTAAGACGACTTCTGCGCCAAGTAGTAGTGCGAGTGCTTCAGTTGGGAACAATCAGTTAAAACGAGTTATTCACAATCCCAACTCAGTTGCCAATATTCAGCGCCAACTTGATCCACTTGCAGTTGATCCAACGATAAAGAAATTGACTAACTGAAACCTGATAAATCTATCGCTGTCCTCGCATCCTTCTAGATCTCAAACAAATGAACACTACCTAAAAAGCAATTAGTTGCTTGGTAAATTTGAGAACATAGCCATCAACAATATTCCGCCGCCAATCATAAGAATCAGAATAAGCCCTGTTTTGTCTTTAGATTCAGATTTTTTATCTGTTTCTGATGAGCTTGTGGGTGGGGCAGGTAAACGCAATTTTGATTTCAATTGACGCATAGCAGACTGAACGACTACTTGAAACATATTGGACCCTTAAAGACGATATAGAAGTTAGACCTTCATTGCAGGATAGCTTGACTTTACGTGTGACTTATTGATCCAAACGAAATAATCCTCTGAATTACATTTAAAAATTATTTAAACTGCAATACTTTGATTCATTCGGTTTCACTTGTATTTACAAGAAAACCAATTACAAACATTCCCAATGAAAAGTAATACAAGGCAGTGAAATTTTCAGTCAAGGCGTGAACCAGAAGCGCAACAAGAAGCACCAATACCCCGACCATTGTGCAGCCGATAGAAAATGGATTTGAACTTGAAGTGGTCATTTGCAACTTTCGTTAGTTGCCCCAATGTAGAAAAACCACCCAAGTTTGTAAATTCGCCCCAAGCCGTAAGGGCAAGCCCTTATATCAACTTAAGATTTGACAGAAAGCCGCAGAAGGTCAGCAAGCGTCTTTATTCCCAGCTTTTCCATCACTCTAGCCTTATGAACCTCTACAGTTCTAGGGCTGATTTTCAGCAATTCTCCGATTTCACGATGACTTTTTCCTTGGGAAAGAACATCAAAGACTTCTTTCTCCCGAGGTGTCAGCAAGCTCAGTTTTTGATTTTGTTGGATATTTTCGGTAGTGGCAGATAGATTTTGAAATGAACGGTTGATAGATTCCAAAAGCTGTTCAAGTACAAATGGCTTTTCTAAAAAGTCCACAGCATTGCCTAAAAATGCTTCACGCATCACTTGAACATCTGCAAAGGCAGTTAGAAAAATGATTTGAACTGGTGTCTTTAAACTAAGCAAACGGTTTTGCAGTTCTAGTCCACTCATTCCCGTCATCTTCAAATCCAAAATGATACAAGCGGGACGATTGGGCAAACTAGATAGGAAAGACTCAGCACTTTCATAAGTCCGGCAGTCGTAGCCCTTTAAACCAAGCACCAAGCTCAGTGAATCACGCACAGACGCATCATCATCAACAATACAAATCAGTTTGTTTTCAAACATCTATTTTGTTCCCTGTTGGCAATGAAACAACAAAACATTTTTTAGGTTTTGATCTGTACGAAATTGATCCATCATTGTTTTCAATCAATGACTTACTGATAGACAAACCTAATCCCAAGCCATCTTTTTTATCACTGTAAAAAGGTTTGAAAATAATTTCACTTTCGTAGATATCCAGTGTTTTACCTGAATCAAAAATGCTTATTTCAATTCGCTGTTGCTTATCAAACGCAAACATTACTTCAACGACACCATCCGAGTTGGCTGACTCTATAGCATTCTTGATCAAGTTGCCTAATGCTGTTTTAACCTGAGTGATGTCAACCATCACCCACACTGGTTCGCGGAGCTTTTCTATCTTTAACTGGACATTTAGCTTTTGAGCGTAGCTTTCTAACTGAAAAACTGTATCTGTCACCAACTGGTCAACATCTGCCAACTTGATGTTTGATGCACCACCGATGAAAAAACTTCTCAAACCACGAACAATCTCAGAGGCACGAATTGATTCTTTGATGATTTGATCTAGTGTTTTCCGCAATGTATCTTTGTTTTTTCCGTTTAGCTCGTTGTGTTCACTTGACGAAAGCAACATCGCAGATTCTGCATAGGCATTGATAGCACTCATAGGCTGATGCAGTTCGTGTGCGAGAGATCCTGCCAACTCACCCGCTGCCACCAACTGCAATGTTTCTTTCAATTTTTCTTGTGTATTCAAGCGCTCATCTACAACCGTACCAATGAGCAATCCCGTCATTGACAAAGTAAACATCACAATTTGCATATCAATCAAATCACTGGGCAGCACACCAATCTGGGTAAAACTGATGACTAAAGGTATTTGCACCACAGCCGCGGCAAATGTGGCGCCTGGCAGAGAATGAGCGGCGCCAATCAAGCCAACTGCAAAAAACAGCGGGAAAAAATATTTCATCTGCAATGCAATAGGCAAAGAAAAAACGAAATATTCACATACTAGAAGCCCCAAGAACAATAGCCAAAATGATTGACTCTTGAACATTTGCTTGAATTGATTTTGTCTGTATTGATTTAAAAATAAAAGAGACAACGGAAGTACGACAACCAGTCCCAATAGATCGCCTACAAAAAAACGATAACTTGCCTCTGCAAAATCTTCTTTGACTAATTTTCCTATTAAAGTTTGAAATCCAACATACAAGATTGATGTAATTGCCGCACCAATCACGCTAACCAAACTTAGCTTAAAAACTTCAACTCGGTTTTGAAGTCTTGGAACACCTTTCATTAGCTTGATCAATACATACGAAATACTTGCGTAGCATCCGATCAATATCGTATTTCCAATCAAAACAGAAGATGAGAAAATGATTGAATCGCGGATTAACCAGTCAGCAAATCCGATTGTGATAAACACCCACGGAGCCCAATTCAATCCCGCCCAAGTTAAGAAAAGTACTTGAACTGCGGCTGGCGGGTTCCAAGGTGTGATGTTGAGCTGCCCCATTGGATGAATGAAACTAAGCCAGTCAACGCACACAAATACAAGCGAGAACAACATCGCTAGCTTTAAGTTTTTCATTGAATGAGTCATCATTTGTAAAGTTATACCCTATTCAATCCACAGCAGCCCCGCCATCCCTATAGACCCCAAACTTTTTTCAAAAGTTTCGGGAATCAACTTTTCATCACTTCACCGATATCGTCATTCCTGATATCTGATTCAATAGTTTGCAGTCACCGGCTTGGACACCTGTCAAAAAGTCACGAATTACCTGCAAAGTCAATGTCTCCGTTTTTTTTGATATGCCTCGCCCAGCAAAGTTCATATGAGTGGCACCACCAATGACGCCAAGCCACTTGCATCCTGCTTTCATATTATTAAATGGCTCGGTTCTTGTTTCCCAAGATAACCCACCCAATTCCTTGTCTTGAGTACCCGTCAGCATCAAAACAGGTGGACTGATATCGCTCCACGCCATTTCAGGAAATATCAATCCAGAACCTTGTGGAGAAATTGCGATGTAAGCCGTGAAATTAGAAACTTCAGCAATATTTAATTTGTTGCGTGCACCTGCAGCCATCATCACAGTCGCTGCACCCATTGAGTGACCAATCAAAACAGCCACTTTAGAATTGCACTGACTTTGAACCCATTCTTTCGCAACAGCAATGTCCATAAATCTAGCTTGGTAAGCCTTTGGGTCTGTAATAAGTTTGGCTAAGCCTTCGCTTAGTGTTGTTCCGCTGGTTTGCTCTTTAACAACTTGAAGCCCACTTTCTTGATGACCAACAACTACCGCAAGATAACCAAAATCAGACATCGCTGATCCGAGATAGTTATAGCCTTTTTCAGACCCACCTGCTCCGTGCGAAATAATTGCAACGCCTTTGCATTCACTTGCAATGGGCTTGTAGACCATTGCCGAGACTGTCTTTGAATCTTTGCGTAGTAAGCTAATTAAATCTTGTCCAATTGGCATTCCCCCAATTTTGTAGACACTCTTCATAACGCAATTTGACGTCTCTCGAACTCAAGGGGGCTGAGTTGGTCAAGATGTTTGTGACGCCGAACTGGATTGTAGAAGCCTTCAATGTACTCAAAGACCTCAGACTTGGCCTCCTGCCTTGTTTTATAAATCCTCTTTTTGATTTTTTCACTCTTCAAGTTACTGAAGAACGATTCAGCCACCGCGTTGTCCCAGCAGTTGCCTCTTCTGCTCATGCTGGGGCTCAATCGGTTTTCCTTGCACCAACGGCTGAACTCGTCACTGCCAAACTGCGAACCCTGATCCGAGTGAATGATCACGGAACCCTTTGGACGGCGACGCCACACAGCCATCGTCAAAGCATCAAGAACTAAAGTGGTCTCCATGCTGCCTCGCATGCTCCAACCCACCACCGCCCTTGAGTGCAAATCCAGCACCACCGCCAAGTAGAGCCACCCTTCATATGTGCGGATGTACGTGATATCGGTCACCCAAACTTGATCCGCCGCGTCTTGCTGGAACTGGCGCTGCAACTGGTTGGGCGAGACCTGTGAGGGCCGGCCCACCTTGTAGCGAGGCCGCTTGTAGCCCCGCACAGACTTGATTTGAGCCATCCGCATCAGTCTGGCCACTCGGTTCTCGCTGCACTGAACTCCTGCCTCCCTCAAATCACAAAAGATTCGGGGGCTGCCGTAGATACCCATGCTCTGCTCATAGAACTCTTTGATCTGCGCTGTCAGGGCTTGGTTCTCCACAGCCCTTGCCGACAAGGGCTCCAGCAACCAGG
>NZ_CXOM01000005.1 GCF_001269365.1 Limnohabitans sp. Rim11 | reverse complement strand
GAACTTSCATTTCCACCAACTCGAGCAACTCGGCGTCGTCCACCATGTCGCACTTGTTCAAGAAAACGATGATGTAAGGCACGCCCACTTGGCGAGCCAACAAGATGTGCTCACGTGTCTGGGGCATTGGGCCGTCAGCAGCAGAGCACACCAAAATAGCGCCGTCCATCTGAGCAGCGCCCGTAATCATGTTCTTCACATAGTCGGCGTGGCCTGGGCAGTCAACGTGTGCGTAGTGACGGTTTTCTGTCTCGTACTCAACGTGGGCTGTGTTGATGGTAATGCCGCGGGCCTTCTCTTCAGGGGCTGCGTCAATTTGGTCGTACGCTTTAGCAGCGCCGCCAAACTTGGCTGCCAACACCGTAGTGATCGCAGCTGTCAATGTTGTTTTGCCGTGGTCAACGTGACCAATGGTGCCAACGTTTACGTGCGGTTTTGTCCGCTCAAATTTCTCTTTTGCCATTTCTCGACTCCGAAAAAAACGTTAAAAACTAAAACTCAAAAATCTGGTGCCCTTGGCGGGAATCGGACCCGCGATCTCCCCCTTACCAAGGGGGTGCTCTACCACTGAGCCACAAGGGCGGTCTTGACTCAGCACACACTGGCACTTTGTCCGCACTAACAATCTCAATAACGCAATCTGAATAACGACTGCACCACCTCATCAAAAACTGGAGCGGGAGACGGGAATCGAACCCGCGTCATTAGCTTGGAAGGCTAGGGTTCTACCATTGAACTACTCCCGCATATGCATGCAGCAGAGTCAGGCACATCATCAAGGCGAATGAAGTCAAACAAATGACAACGACCCCAATGCGTTCTTCTGATTCCAAACGCTCACTGTCTTGACAAGATAAGTTTTGCTGGTGGAGGAGACTGGATTCGAACCAGTGTAGGCGTAAGCCAACAGATTTACAGTCTGCCCCCTTTAGCCACTCGGGCACCCCTCCTCAGCGAATCTGGGATTATGCCACTTTTTTCTGGGGGTCAGCAAGCGCCCCATGGAAATTTACCAATCAATGGGATTTTGTTTGGCGGCCACCAACCAACGATTGACTTGGCCAAAATGCCCGCATCCTATAAATGGCTGCGGCGGCCTGGTAGCGGACAGTGGCGAGGGATGGTTGGACTTCAGGACCAAGTGAGCCCGAGACTGCAAACCTGGACTCTCAATCAGGCCGGCTTTGGCCTGTGCATGTGCGCCCCACAACAAAAAGGCACAGGGCTTTGAACGCTGAGCCAAGGCCCGAATAATTGTGTCAGTAAGTACTTCCCAACCCCAATTGCTATGACTGGCAGGAGATGCGTCCTCTACTGTGAGGGCGGTGTTGAGCAACAAAACACCTTGACTGGCCCAACGCTCTAAGCTGCCGGCAGACGGCCCAACTGGCCCAACAGGCACGGCACCCCCCGTATCACGCTGAATTTCTTTGAAGATATTGCGCAGACTGGGCGGTATTTTTTGACCCACACCCACCGAAAAAGCCAGGCCCTCGGCCTGTCCGAGGCCATGGTAGGGGTCTTGCCCAAGGATCAGCACCCGAACTTGGTCGAAGGGCGTCAGCGCTAGGGCACGGTAAGGTGTTCGGGGATAAACAACCCGGCCTTCAGCCAGCCGCGCTTTTATTTTCAGATCCAAGCTTTGGCCAATGGCACTGCCCCAGAAGTTACTCAGGATGTCACGCCATGGCTCGGACAAGCCGTCCAAGCTTGCGGGCCAATCTTGAGTCTGCAATTGGTTGGCCGGCTTGGGAAGCAAACCAGCATCGCCGCCTGCCTGTGCAAACAAATCGGCCTGGCTTGACTTCATGACACCGAAACCAATCAGTGAAACAAATCGGCCAAAGCTTGGCCTGGATCTGTCGCACGCATGAAGGCCTCGCCCACCAAGAAAGCGTTGACCTTGGCGTCGCGCATTTTTTGAACATCGGCAGGTGCCAAGATGCCACTTTCTGTGACCAAGATGCGATCTGCGGGCACATCCTTCAACATGCCAAGGGTGGTGTCCAAAGAAACTTCGAAGGTGCGAAGGTTGCGATTGTTGATGCCCACCAAAGGCGTCTTGAGTTTGAGTGCTCGGTTTAATTCTTCAGCATCGTGAACTTCTACCAAGACCGCCATGTCCAAACCGCGCGCAATGGCTTCGAGGTCTTTCATTTGCGCGTCGTCCAAGCAAGCCGCAATGAGCAAGATGCAGTCGGCGCCCATGGCCCGCGCTTCATACACCTGGTAGGCATCCACCATAAAGTCTTTGCGCAACACGGGCAAATCGCAACTGGCCCTGGCCTGCTTTAGGTAGTCGACACTGCCTTGAAAAAACTGCACATCGGTCAGCACCGACAAACAAGCAGCGCCATGTTCTGCATAACTTTGCGCAATGTCGGCAGGAATGAAATCGGCGCGCAACACACCCTTAGAAGGGCTGGCCTTTTTAATTTCTGCAATCACAGCCGCTTGGCCCTGATTGATCTTCTGTTGAATCGCCCCCACAAAATCACGCGTGAGGACGCGGCTTTCTGCATCGGCACGCACTGCCGCCAAAGATTTCTTTTGTGAAGCCAAAGCAATCTCTTCGTGCTTGACTGCCACAATTTTTTTCAAAATATCGCTCATGCGGCACCCCCTGCTTTTTGGGTAAAGGTCACAAACTGCTCAAGCTTTTGCTTGGCCGCGCCCGACTCGATGGCTTGCCTTGCCAGCGCAATGCCTTCTTTGATGGTGGGGGCCACATTGGCTGCGTACAAAGCGGCGCCCGCATTCAAAATGACAATGTCACGCGCAGCGCCTGCTTGGTTGTCCAGTACGCCCCGCAACACCGCTTGCGACTCTTCGGGTGTTTCAACACGCAAGGCACGGTTGCTGACCATGGCCATGCCATAGTCTTCTGGGTGAATTTCGTATTCAGTGATGTGGCCGTCTTTAAGCTCACCCACCAAGGTGGCAGCGCCCAAGCTCACCTCGTCCATGCCATCGCGGCCATACACCACCAACGCATGTTCGGCACCCAAGCGCTGCAAAGCACGAATTTGAATACCGACCAGGTCGGGATGAAACACGCCCATCAAAATATTGGGCGCGCCAGCGGGGTTGGTCAAAGGGCCCAAGATGTTGAAGATGGTTCTCACGCCCAACTCTTTGCGAACAGGCGCGACATTCTTCATGGCTGGGTGATGGTTGGGGGCAAACATAAATCCAATGCCCACATCTTGCACGCACTTGGCAATGTGTTCAGGTGACAAGTTGATGTTGGCGCCTAGGCTTTCGAGCACATCGGCACTGCCCGATTTGCTGCTGACACTGCGGCCACCATGCTTGGCTGTTTTGGCGCCAGCGGCGGCGGCGACAAACATGGCGCAAGTAGAAATATTGAAGGTGTGCGAACCATCGCCGCCGGTGCCCACAATGTCGACCAAGTGGCGCGTGTCTGGAATGACCACTTTGGTAGAGAACTCGCGCATCACTTGCGCCGCCGCAGTGATTTCACCAATGGTTTCTTTTTTGACGCGCAAACCCGTAATGAAGGCGGCTGTCATGACGGGCGACATTTCGCCGTTCATGATCATGCGCATGATCTTGAGCATCTCATCGTGAAAAATTTCACGGTGTTCAATGGTTCTTTGCAGGGCTTCGTGTGGCGTGATGGGCATGGCGTTCTCTGGTTTTGAATTCATAAAATGATGGAATGCAACTGAGTGCGACTAAATGCGGTAGCTTGCGTTTTCAAGCGTTAAAAAATTGGCGGACCGTCGCAATGGTGCGATCAATAGCTGCACGGTCCACATCCAAGTGCGTGACCAAACGCAAACGGTAAAAGCCCGTGATGTCGATGCCTGCTTGCTTTAAATATTTTTGAAGTGCAGGGCCTTTGTCTTTGGACTCGCCCACCAAATCAATGAACAAAATATTGGTTTCAGGTGATTCAAATTGCAAGCCGGGGATGCCGCTCAATCCTTGGGCCAAGTGTTGCATCAACTGATGATCTTCAGCCATGCGCAACACATGGTGGTCTAAAGCATAGGTCGCTGCTGCGGCCATGAAACCGGCTTGACGCCAACCGCCTCCCGCCATTTTGCGCAGTCGATGTGCCTTGGCAATCAGCTCTTTGGAGCCACACAAGGCTGAGCCCATGGGGGTGCCCAAGCCTTTGCTGAAGCACACTGACACACTGTCAAAACATTGTGCAATGCGCTTGGCTTCATCGTAAGGGGATGTGCCCGAAGCGTTCGCTTGCGCCACTGCTGCATTGAAAAGTCGTGCACCGTCCAAGTGTCGTCCTAAACCTTTTTGCAAAGCAAAAGCGCTGAATTCATCGAGATAACTTTGGGGCAAGACCTTGCCGCCCCATGTATTTTCTAATGCGATGAGTTTGGTTTTGGCAAAGTGCGCGTCGTCGGGTTTGATGGCGGCTTCAATCTCGGCCAAGTCCAAACTGCCATTGGCCTGCTGTGTCAGCGGTTGCGGTTGGACGCTGCCAAACACGGCGGCACCGCCACCTTCCCATCGATAGCAATGTGCCATTTGACCTACGATGTATTCATCGCCGCGCTGACAATGCGCCAGCAAGCCACAGAAATTACTTTGAGTTCCCGTGGTCATGAACAACGCGGCCTCAAAACCCAGCATGTTGGCAAGTTTTTCTTGCAGCGCATTCACGCTGGGGTCTTCGCCAAACACGTCGTCGCCCACCGCGGCTTGCGCCATCGCTTCGCGCATACCGGGTGTTGGACGCGTGACGGTGTCACTGCGCAAATCAATTCGAGGTAATGATGTGAGCGCGCTCATGTCAGGAGATCTCCAAGAAATTTCGAAGCATGGCATGGCCATGCTCTGTCAAGATGGACTCAGGATGAAACTGCACGCCTTCAATGGGCAGGTGCTTGTGACGCACGCCCATGATCTCGCCGTCTTCGGTCCAGGCCGTGACTTCTAAATCGGCTGGGCAACTGCTGCGCTCAATGGCCAAAGAGTGATAGCGATTGACAGTGAATTTTTCTGGCAAGTTTCTGAACACGCCCACTTGCTTGGTTTGAATGACGCTGGTTTTGCCGTGCATCAGTTCTTGTGCACGAATGATCTTGCCGCCAAACGCCGCACCTATGCTTTGGTGCCCCAAACAAACACCCAAGATAGGCAACTTGCCCGCAAAGTGTTGAATGGCAGCCACCGAGATGCCAGCCTCTGCAGGCGAGCATGGTCCGGGTGAAATGACCAAGCGATCGGGGTTTCTTTGCGCAATGTCTTCAATTGTGATTTCGTCATTTCGAAACACTTCAATGTCAGCTCCCAACTCACCAAAGTATTGAACGATGTTGTAGGTGAAAGAGTCGTAGTTGTCGACCATCAACAATTTGATTTTTTTCATGTTGATTACTCCAAGCCTTCTTCCACCAACTCACTGGCACGCAACAAGGCGCGCGCTTTGTGTTCGGTTTCGCGCCATTCCATTTCGGGTACAGAGTCGGCCACCACACCGGCTGCAGCTTGAACGTAGAGAGTTTGGTCTTTGATGATGGCCGTGCGAATGGCAATGGCCACATCCATGTCGCCGGCATAACTCAAATAGCCACAGGCGCCGCCATACAAGCCCCGCTTGGTGGGCTCTAAGCGGTCGATCAATTCCATGGCGTGAACTTTGGGCGCGCCCGTGAGTGTGCCCGCAGGAAAGGTGGCCTTGAGCACATCCATGTTGGTCATGCCTTCATTCAAAATGCCTTCCACGTTGCTCACAATGTGCATCACATGGCTGTAGCGCTCGACCACAAAAGCCTCTGTGACTTTGACCGAACCAATTTTGGCTATGCGACCAATGTCGTTGCGCGCCAGGTCAATGAGCATGACGTGTTCGGCGCGCTCTTTGGGATCGTTGACCAATTCAAGTTCGGCCGCTTTGTCTTTTTCGGGTGTGGCGCCGCGCGGGCGAGTGCCTGCCAAAGGCCGAATGGTGACCTTGACGCCCTCTTCTGTTTTTTCTTGCCGCACCAAAATTTCGGGGCTGGCACCGACCACATGAAAATCTCCAAAGTTGTAGAAGTACATGTAGGGGCTAGGGTTGAGGGAGCGAAGCGCACGGTACAAAGAGAGTGGGCTTTCGGTGTAGCGTTTTTTAATGCGCTGCCCCACTTGCACTTGCATGAAGTCGCCCGCTGCAATCAATTCTTTGGCCTCTTCAACCGCCTTCAAATAATCTTCTTTTTTGAAGTCGCGCTCTGCCGGGTAAGTTTGCGTTGAGCTGACCACAGGTGCACTGACTGAATATTTGAGTTGCTCTTTCAACTCGCGCAGTCGCTTCTTGGCTTTGGCATAGGCCTCTGGCATGCCAGGGTCGGCATACACAATGAGGTACAACTTGCCAGACAAGTTGTCGATCACGGCCAACTCTTCACATTGCAACAACAAAATATCGGGCGTGCCCAGCGAATCGGGCGGGCAAGTTTTCTCAAGTTTTTTCTCGATGTAACGCACGGCGTCATAACCAAAGTAGCCGGCCAAGCCACCGCAAAAACGGGGCAAGCCTGGGCGCAGCGCCACTTTGAATCGCTGTTGATATTGCTCAATGAAATCGAGGGGATTGCCAGCGGCACTTTCAACCACCACACCATCGGTTACCACCTCGGTGCGCGCTTCGTCGCCAAAACCGCGGGCTTGCAACAAGGTGCGTGCTGGCAGGCCAATGAAGCTGTATCGACCAAAACGCTCGCCGCCCACCACAGACTCGAGCAAGAAGCTGTACTTGCCACCATCTTTGTGGTGGGCCAGTTTGAGGTAAAGCGAAAGGGGTGTTTCTAAATCGGCAAACGCTTCCAACATGAGTGGAATGCGGTTGTAGCCTTGTTGCGTCAGGCTTTTGAATTCAAGTTCTGTGATCACGATCTGGGGCTCCGTTGGGTGTGTTGAAAGTCAACACCGTTCATTCATTTGCTCAAGGGGTCCTTGAACACTTCGGTGGCAGGCGCAAGCACTGCCGGTTCTAGGCAAATTAAGCTGGCTGACGCCAAGACCAAGCTCCCCGGCGCAAAGTGGCCGGCAGTTGAGCTGCGAAGAATGAATGAAAAAAGATCATGAGGCTGCCAGTGTAACAAAGCTTAAAGCAGAATTTCAGCCAGCGAATCCAAATGATGGTCGGCCGGCACCTCTCTAATGGGCTGCCCATGGTTGTAGCCGTGGCTTAAGAGGACCAATTTGCAACCCGCCGCGTGGGCCGCTTGGGCATCGTTGCTCGAGTCGCCAATCATCAGCACTTGGCCGGGCTCAAAGCCCAAAAATTCACAGGTTTTGAGCAAAGGCAAAGGGTCGGGCTTTTTCCTCTCGAAGGAATCGCCGCCAAAAACCACTTGGAAGAACTCACTCAAGCCCTTTTGCTGCAGCAGCTTTTGGGCCAAGTCTCGGGGCTTGTTGGTCAGGCATGCCATGGGCAAGCCTAGGGCCGCCAAGCCTTGAAGCCCCGCCATGACCCCTGGATAAACCACGCTGGCTTGGCCATTCACCCGCTGGTAATGGGTTTGGTAAATGTGCCACGCCTGTTTCAGTTCTGCCTCTGAAGGAGGCTCTGCCCTTGGGTCTTTCAATGACTTCTGGCGTTTGAGCACAGATTCAATGAGGTGCTCTGAGCCCTTGCCCACCATGCCTTCTAAATGCAGACGGTCAAGGTCAGGCAGGCCCAAATCATGGAGCATGAGGGCCACCACGGCCGCAAAGTCGCCCATGGTGTCGACCAAAGTGCCATCGAGGTCAATCATGCAGGCCTCAACCTGCATGCCCCTCAAGTTAGCCAAGGCTCAGTTCCTTGCGCATGGCTTGAATGACCGCCGCGTAATCGGGTTTGCCAAAAATAGCGCTGCCCGCCACAAAAGTGTCTGCGCCGGCATCGGCCACTCGGCGAATGTTATCAACCTTGATGCCGCCATCGACCTCCAGGCGAATGTCTTTGCCAGACGCCTCAATCCATTTGCGCGCTTGCTCTACTTTGCGCAGCGCGCTGTCAATGAAGCCTTGACCGCCAAAGCCAGGGTTGACCGACATGATGAGGATCAAGTCGATGTCTTCGATGACCCACTCCAGGACATCGAGTGACTCGGCGGGGTTGAACACTACGCCTGCTTTGCAACCCTTGGACTTGATGGCTTGTACGCTGCGGTGCACATGCGTAGAGGCGTCTGGGTGAAAGCTAATGAGGTCGGCGCCGGCATCGGCAAAGGCTGCCGCCAAAGCATCAACCGGCTGCACCATCAGGTGCACATCGATGGGCACCGCTTTGCCATCGGCGGTTTTGGCATGCGGCTTGAGAGCCTGACAAATCATGGGGCCAAAGGTGAGGTTGGGTACGTAATGGTTGTCCATCACGTCGTAGTGAATCCAGTCTGCGCCGGCGGCAATGACATTGCGAACTTCTTCACCCAAGCGGGCAAAGTCGGCAGACAAAAGTGAGGGGGCGATGCGGTAGGTAGTCATGTCCGAATTGTCGCATTTTGCGTTGCGTTTTGTAGGGCCTGATGCGTTGCATTTTGGACTTGAGGTTATGCTCGGGTTTATGGGCGAATTTGACCTGATCGAAACCTTTTTCAAACGCCCCGCGCGCCATGCAACGCTCGGGGTGGGAGACGATTGCGCGCTCTTACCTGTCAGGGCCGGCCAACAACTGGCCATTTCCAGTGACATGCTGGTGGAAGGCAGACACTTTTTGTCCACCGTCAACCCGCGTTGGTTGGGCTACAAAGCCTTGGCCGTTAACTTGAGCGATTTGGCGGCATGTGGCGCCGAGCCCAAAGCCTTCATGTTGGCTTTGGCTTTGCCAGAGGTCAACGCTGCCTGGTTGTCTGAATTTTCTAAGGGCCTGTGGGACTTGGCCGATGTTCATCAATGTGATTTGATCGGCGGCGACACCACACGCGGCCCTCTGAACATTTGCATCACAGTCTTGGGCGAAGTGCCTGCACATTTGGCGCTGCTGCGAAGCGGTGCCAAGGCGGGTGACGACATTTATGTGAGTGGCACTTTGGGCGATGCGCGTTTGGCGCTTGAAGTTTTTCGGGGCCGTTTGTCAGTGCCGCAAGAAGTGTTTGAACAAGCCCGTTTGCGCATGGAAAGGCCCACGCCGCGTGTGGCTCTGGGGCAGGCTTTAAGAGGCGTCGCAAGCGCTGCAGCCGATATCAGCGATGGCTTGCTAGGCGATTTGCAACACATCCTCAAAGCCAGTGGTGTGGGCGCTGACATTGATACGCCGCGTGTGGCAAGTACATTGGCGGCTCAATCGCACTTCAACTTGCCACTTGCAACGCAACTTCAACTGTCTTTGGCGGGCGGTGATGATTACGAATTGGTTTTTACGGCGCCAGAAAGTAAACGTGCTGACATTGCGGCTTTAAGTGTTTCATTGCAAACCCCACTGACCCGCATTGGACAGATCAATGCGTCGCAACAGTTGCGTTTGCTCGATGCACAAGGCCATGTCGTCGTCAATGATTTTCAATCCTTTGATCACTTCAAAACGGACTAAGCATTGGCCATGAGACCGACCGCCAGCTTCATGTTCTCTCATCCAGCGCATTGGATTGCTTTGGGTTTTGGCGCAGGGCTTTCGCCCAAAGCGCCAGGCACGGTGGGCACCTTGTGGGCCTGGGTCAGTTGGTGGGCTTTTCAGTCTTACTTCAATGCCGCTGAATTGGGCTTGATCATTATGATCAGCAGCTTGATTGGCTGGTGGGCTTGCAAAGTGACGGCGCTCAACATGGGCATTTCCGATCCCGGCAGTATTGTCTGGGACGAAGTGGTGGCTTTTTGGTTGGTTCTTTATTTGCTGATGCCGGCTTCTTTCAGCACACAGTTGATGGCCTTTGTGCTTTTTAGATTTTTTGACGCAGCCAAGCCTGGTCCTGTGGCTTGGGCCGATCAGTTGTTCAAAGGTTTTGGTTGGCGCGGTGCCTTTGGCATTTTGTTCGATGACTTTGTGGCGGCATTTTGTACCCTGCTTTGTTTTGCACTTTGGAAAGTATGGTGATGACCCAGCCACACAATGCAGTCAGCGTTTCAGATATCTGTGCTGATCTTTCTCAAGTTTTGCTTTTGCAAAAGCTCAGCATTTGTACCGCTGAGAGTTGCACGGGCGGCATGATATCGACCGCCTGCACTGACTTGGCTGGCTCTAGCGTTTGGTTTGAACGGGGCTTTGTTACGTATTCCAATGCGGCCAAAACAGACATGCTAGGTGTGCCAGCCTCTTTGATTGAGACCCACGGTGCCGTGAGTGAGGAAGTGGCACGTGCCATGGCGCAAGGGGCGCTTACGCACTCATTGGCCGACTGGAGTGTGGCGGTCACGGGGGTTGCGGGCCCAAGTGGCGGCAGTGCGGCCAAGCCGGTTGGGACTGTCTGGCTAGCTTGGGCTTGCAAATCAACTGGCATGGTTGAATCGCAGCGGCAAGTCTTTGCGGGCGATAGAAGGTCGGTCCGTGAAAGCACTACGGCTTTGGCGTTGTCTCATCTTGCAAAACTATTGCAGCCTACTTAATCCGGCCTACTTAACCAGACACTATTTAGCCCAAAAAAAACCCACTGTGTGCAAAACACACAGTGGGTTTTTTAAACTGAGCAAGCAATATCTGTTGAGATATTTGCGGCTAAATTTGGTTGCGGGGGCCGGATTTGAACCAACGACCTTTGGGTTATGAGCCCAACGAGCTACCAGACTGCTCCACCCCGCGGTAAAAACGAGAGTATACCTTGTTAAACAGCTTTAATACTTAAGGTTTTAAAATTAAAGCTGTTAAAGCGGCAACTCAAACAAAAACTTAAGCTTCAGGTGCTTGCTCGGCCACATCGGGACGATCAACCAACTCTACTAAAGCCATGGGCGCATTGTCACCAACGCGGAAGCCCATTTTCAAGATGCGTGTGTAACCACCTGGACGCGCATTGAAGCGGGGGCCGAGGTCGGTGAACAATTTGGTGACGCTGTCGCGATCGCGCAAACGGTTGAAAGCCAAGCGGCGATTGGCCACTGTGTCAACTTTGGCCAAAGTGATCATGGGCTCGATCACGCGGCGCAACTCTTTGGCCTTAGGTACTGTTGTCTTGATGACTTCGTGCTCAATGATGGAGTTCATCATGTTTTGCAACATTGCCAAGCGGTGTGAGCTTGTGCGATTGAGTTTACGTAATCCGTGTCCGTGACGCATGGTGCTAATCCTTTCTTTATTAATCAAGCAGCCGTATCAGGTACTGCCCGTGCACTGCCCACCCTAGGAACTCAGGAAGGGACTTTTGAAGAGCCTGCTATTTTAGCCGACTCTGTGAGGAGGCCTGAAAGCAAAACCTTCAGGGCCTGTCTCAAATTAACGCTTTTCCAAACCGGCAGGTGGCCAGCTCTCGAGCTTCATGCCCAATGTCAAACCACGTGAGGCCAAAACTTCTTTGATCTCGTTGAGTGACTTGCGACCCAAGTTAGGCGTCTTGAGCAATTCGTTCTCGGTACGCTGAATCAAGTCGCCGATGTAGTAAATGTTTTCTGCTTTGAGGCAGTTGGCAGAGCGAACGGTGAGTTCGAGCTCGTCGACTGGGCGCAGCAAAATGGGATCAAAGCTGCTAGCGCCACCGCGTTGTGCGGGTGCGTCGAATGCAGACAATTCGCTGCCTTCGAGCTGTGCGAACACAGCCAATTGCTCAACCAAAATTTTGGCAGAAGAGCGAACCGCATCTTCAGCGCTGATGGCGCCGTTGGTTTCCATTTCGATGACCAACTTGTCGAGGTCGGTACGCTGTTCAACACGCGCGCTTTCGACTGTGTAGCTAACACGCTTCACAGGTGAGAAAGAAGCATCGAGAACAATGCGGCCAACAGATTTGGTAGGCTCATCGGCAAAACGACGCATCGAACCAGGCACATAGCCACGGCCTTTTTCAACCTTGATTTGCATGTCGAGTTTGCCGCCTTGTGACAGGTTGGCAATGACGTGCTCAGGATTGATCACTTCAACGTCGTGAGGTGTTTGGATGTCAGCAGCAGTGACAGGGCCTTCGCCATCTTTGCGCAGGCTGAGTGTGACTTCGTCGCGGTTGTGCAACTTGAAGACCACGCCTTTGAGGTTCAACAAGATGTTGACGACATCTTCTTGCACGCCGTCAATGGAAGAGTACTCGTGAACAACACCAGCGATGGTGACTTCGGTAGCAGAGTAACCCACCATGGAAGACAACAAAACGCGGCGCAACGCGTTGCCCAGCGTATGGCCATAGCCACGCTCGAAGGGCTCCAAGGTAACCTTGGCGCGGTTGGGGCCGAGTTGTTCGACTTGGATGGCTTTGGGTTTCAACAGATTGGTTTGCATTCAGACTTCCTCTCAATACCCCCGGTCCGTTACACCGGTAAGGCTGATGAAGCACCCAAGCTGCGATGCGACGCAGCAAGGGAACGATTGAAACAAGATGAAATTAGCGTGAATACAATTCAACGATCAATGATTCGTTGATGTCAGACGCAAATTCATCACGGTCAGGAGCCTTCTTGAAGACACCTTCTACTTTTTCGATGTTGACTTCAACCCAAGCTGGCATGCCAACTTGTTGAGCCAATTGCAAAGCTTCCAAAACACGTGTTTGTTTCTTAGACTTTTCGCGCACAGCAACCACGTCGCCAGCTTTAACCAAGTAAGAAGGAATGTTGACGGGCTGACCATTGACGGTGACAGCTTTGTGAGAAACCAACTGACGTGATTCAGCGCGTGTTGAGCCAAAGCCCATGCGGTAAACAACGTTGTCCAAGCGTGACTCGAGCAAGCTCAACAGGTTAGAACCTGTATTGCCTTTACGGCGGTCGGCTTCTGCAAAGTAGCGGCGGAATTGCTTCTCAAGCACGCCGTACATGCGTTTAACTTTTTGTTTTTCGCGCAATTGCAGACCGTAGTCTGATGTGCGTTGACCCGAAGTGCGACCGTGCTGGCCGGGCTTGGTGTCAAATTTAGACTTGTCCGCAATAGAGCGACGGGCGCTCTTCAAGAACAGGTCGGTGCCTTCACGGCGGGATAGTTTGGCCTTAGGGCCTAGGTAACGTGCCACTTGATCTTCCTTTTCTGTCAACTACCGCACAAGACATGCGGGAGCCATTGCCAGCACGGCAATGGCGGTGGGCTTTGTAAATTAGATACGACGACGCTTTTGAGGGCGGCAACCGTTGTGGGGCATGGGTGTGACGTCTGCAATCGAAGTGATGCGGATGCCCAAGGCGCCCAATGCGCGAACTGAAGACTCGCGACCTGGGCCGGGGCCTTTGATCTCGACGTCGAGGTTCTTGATGCCTTGTTCAATGGCAGCACGACCAGCCACTTCGGAAGCAACCTGCGCTGCAAACGGTGTGGATTTACGTGAACCCTTGAAACCTTGACCACCTGAAGAAGCCCATGACAACGCATTGCCTTGGCGATCAGTGATGGTAATGATGGTGTTGTTGAACGAGGCGTGCACGTGTGCAATACCGTCGGCAACGTTCTTGCGAACTTTTTTGCGCACGCGTTGTGCGGCGCTATTGGATGGGGCTTTTGCCATAGTGGTCTCTCAATCCCTGTTATTTCTTCAAGCCTGCGGCGCCTTTACGCGGACCCTTGCGAGTACGTGCATTGGTGCGAGTACGCTGACCACGCATGGGCAAGCCACGGCGGTGGCGGAAACCACGGTAGCAACCAATGTCCATCAAACGCTTGATGTTCATGGTTGTTTCGCGACGCAAGTCACCTTCAATGGTGATCAATGCGATTTGATCGCGAATTTTTTCCAGGTCGCCATCCGTCAGATCTTTGATCTTTTTGGAGTAAGCAATGCCTGAAGCCTCGCAGATTTTGCGAGCGCGGGTGCGACCGATACCAAAGATAGCTGTCAAGCCAATTTCGGTATGCTTGTGCGGCGGAATGTTGATGCCAGCGATACGTGCCATTTTCGTCCTCTAATAACTCTTGCAATCAGCCTTGACGCTGCTTATGACGTGGGTCTGTGCAGATAACACGAACCACGCCCTTACGGCGAATGACTTTGCAGTTGCGGCAAATTTTTTTGACCGAAGCCGAAACTCTCATTTCATTTCTCCTAAAACTCTTTTACCTATCAATTCAATCACAGCGTTGTTTTGAAATTCGCTTTTTTGAGAAGCGACTCATACTGCTGAGACATCATGTAGTTCTGAACTTGTGCCATGAAATCCATGGTCACCACAACAATGATCAGAAGTGAAGTGCCACCAAAATAGAATGGCACGTTGTACTTCAAGATCAAAAATTCGGGCAAGAGACAGACAAAGGTGATGTACACGGCACCGGCCAATGTCAAACGCACCAAGATCTTGTCGATAAATTTGGCAGTGTGATCACCAGGGCGAATGCCGGGGATGAACGCACCACTCTTCTTGAGGTTGTCGGCCGTTTCGCGGCTGTTGAACACCAAGGCTGTGTAGAAAAAGCAGAAGAAAATAATGGCTGCTGCGTAGAACATCACATAGATCGGTTGACCAGGTGTGAGGGCAGACGCCACATCCTTCATGAACAACACCAAGGCGTTGTCTGATTCGCCAGAACTGAACCAATTGATCACAGTGGCTGGCAACAAAATAATGGACGAAGCAAAGATGGGAGGAATCACACCAGCCATGTTGAGCTTCAAGGGCAGGTGTGACGATTGACCGCCGTACACCTTGTTGCCCACCTGACGACGAGCGTAGTTAACCAAAATTTTGCGCTGGCCGCGTTCGACGAACACCACAAAATAAGTGACCAAAATAACCACTGCAATGATGAAGATGGAAACCAGAGGGCCCATGGCGCCTGTGCGAACCAACTCCAACAAACCACCGATAGAGCCAGGCAAACCTGCAGCAATACCAGCAAAAATTAGAATAGAAATACCGTTACCCAAACCGCGCTCAGTGATTTGCTCGCCGAGCCACATGAGGAACATAGTGCCAGCAGTTAAGCTAACTACCGCTGTCATGCGGAAGCCAAAACCGGGGGCAATGACCAAACCAGCAGAAGCTTCCAAAGCCATGGCAATACCCAGAGACTGGAACAAGGCCAAGGCCAAGGCACCAAATCGTGTGTATTGCGTAATTTTGCGACGTCCCGCTTCGCCCTCTTTCTTGAGCTGCTCGAAAGCAGGCAAGACATAAGTGAGCAATTGCATGATGATGGACGCAGAGATGTAAGGCATGATGCCCAACGCGAACACTGTGAAGCGCGACAAAGCGCCACCAGAGAACATGTTGAACAAGCTAAGAATACCGCCCTGCTGACCATTGAAGAGTTGCTGCAGTTGTGCGGGATCAATGCCTGGAACAGGAATGTGCGCACCCACACGGTAAACCACGAGCGCGAGCAACAAGAAGACGAGGCGGCGACTCAAGTCTCCGTACTTGCCTTTGTTTGCTGTTGTTGCGCTAGTGACCACTGCTTATCTCTTTAAACGTTGTAAATATTTGACCGATTAGGCCAAAGATCCGCCAGCAGCTTCGATGGCTGCTTTGGCACCAGCTGTTGCGCCAATGCCTGTCAACTTGACGGCTTTGGTCAACGAACCAGTTTTAACAACTTTGACCACTTTGGCCAGCTCGCCAACCAGGCCAGCTTGCTTGAGTGCCAACACGTCAACTTCGGGCAAGCCGAGGTTTTCGAGGGCTGTCAATGTGACTTCAGCATTGAACTTCAAGAGGTGAGACTTGAAGCCACGCTTGGGCAGACGACGTTGCAAAGGCATTTGACCGCCTTCGAAACCCACTTTGTGGTAGCCGCCTGAACGGGATTTTTGACCTTTGTGTCCACGGCCGGCGGTTTTACCCAGACCCGAACCGATACCACGGCCAACGCGACGCTTGGCGTGTTTAGCGCCAGCTGCAGGTTTGATGCTGTTGAGTTCCATCAGATATCTCTCAGAGAACTTTGACCAGATAGCTGATCTTGTTGATCATGCCGCGAACAGAAGGTGTGTCTTCTAATTCGCTGACGCTGTTGAGCTTGCGTAAGCCCAGACCACGAACGGTGTCGCGGTGGTCTTGTTTGCAACCGATAGGGCTGCGAACCAATTGGACCTTGACGGTTTGTTGTGTTGTCATCGTATTACCTTTCGGGTTCAAGCGAAGATGTCTTCAACGCTCTTGCCACGCTTGGCAGCAATTTCATATGCTGTTGTGCAATGTGACAGGGCGTCCAAAGTGGCGCGAACCATGTTGTAAGGGTTTGACGAACCATGGCTTTTGGCCACGATGTCAGTGATGCCCATCACTTCGAAAACAGCGCGCATTGGGCCGCCAGCAATAATGCCGGTACCCTTGGGAGCGGGCGCCATGAAGACGCGAGCTGCACCGTGCTGACCATAAGCGGTGTGGTGGATGGTGCCGTTTTTAAGAGACACTTTTTGCAAGTTGCGACGCGCTTCTTCCATGGCTTTTTGAACAGCAGCTGGCACTTCTTTTGATTTGCCTTTGCCCATGCCCACTTTGCCATCGCCATCGCCGACCACGGTTAAAGCTGCGAACGCCAAAATACGGCCGCCCTTCACCACTTTGGTCACGCGATTGACCGCGATCATTTTTTCGCGGAGACCGTCTTCTGGACCGTCACCTTGTGCTTTTGCCTGAAACTTAGCCATTTGTAATTTCCGATCCGTTTAGAACTGCAAGCCAGCTTCGCGAGCGGCTTCAGCCAAAGCTTTGACACGACCGTGGAATGCAAAACCTGCGCGGTCAAAAGCCACTTTTTCAACGCCAGCAGCTTTTGCTTTTTCAGCGATGCGCTTGCCGATCAGTTGGGCTGCATTGGCATTGCCGCCTTTGCCTGTAGCGCCGAGTTCTTTGCGAACATCAGCTTCTGCAGTAGAAGCGCTGGCCAACACTTTGCTGCCGTCGCCGGAAACGACGCTGGCATAAATGTGAAGATTGGTACGGTTCACGGTCAAACGTGCCACGCCTTGCTGTGCAATGCGGATACGGGTTTGACGTGCACGACGGAGACGCTGCTCTTTTTTGGTCAACATGTTGCAGCTCCTTATTTCTTCTTAGTCTCTTTGATCGTGATCTTCTCATCCGCATAACGGATGCCTTTGCCCTTGTAAGGCTCGGGAGGACGAACAGCACGAATCTCAGCAGCAATCTGACCCACACGTTGGCGGTCAGCACCTTTGATGATGATTTCAGTTGGGGCAGGTGTTTCCACTTTGATGCCAGCAGGCATGTCAATGTTCACAGGGTGCGAATAACCAACTGACAAATTCAACTTGGCGCCTTGGGCTTGAGCTTTGTAGCCCACACCGATCAAGGTCAGCTTCTTTTCGAAGCCTTTGGTCACGCCAGTCACCATGTTGTTCACCAGCTGACGCATGGTGCCGCTCATGGCATTGGCTTCACGGGATTCGTTGACCGGAATGAAGGTCATCTTACCGTTGTCGTTGTTGACTTTGACCAACTGGCTAGAAGCGGTGGCAAGCGTGCCGCCAGCGCCTTTAACACTGATTTGGTCTTCTTTGATAGACACATCCACGCCAGCGGGGATGGTCACAGGCATTTTTCCTACACGGGACATTTTTTAGTCTCTCCTGCGCTTAAGCGACGTAGCAAAGAACTTCGCCGCCGACACCGGCTGCGCGCGCTTTGCGGTCGGTCATCACGCCTTGGGGTGTGGTGACGATGGCCACGCCCAAACCGTTGAGGACTTGTGGAATGGCATCGCGACCTTTGTAAACGCGAAGGCCAGGGCGACTGACGCGCTCGATGCGCTCAATCACAGGGCGACCTGCGTAGTACTTCAGGGCGATTTCAAGTTCTGACTTACCGCCAGTTGTCTTGACTTGGAAGCCGTCGATGTAACCTTCATCTTTCAGCACCTGGGCAATTGCCACCTTCACTTTGGAAGAAGGAATTGAAACGGAGGCCTTGGCCACCATTTGTGCGTTGCGGATGCGAGTCAGCAAATCGGCAATGGGATCACTCATGCTCATGTTGTATCTCTCCTGCCGATTACCAGCTGGCTTTGGTCACGCCAGGAATGTTGCCTTGGAAGGCTAATTCGCGAATTTTGGCGCGGCCGAGGCCGAATTGACGGAACGTACCACGTGGGCGACCAGTGATCGCGCAGCGGTTACGTTGACGTGTTGGGTTCGCATTGCGTGGGAGCTTTTGCAAACCCAAACGGGCTGCTGCGCGCTCTTCGTCGCTGCGTTTTAGATCTTGAGAAATGGCTTTCAATTCCGCGTGTTTAGCCGCGTACTTGGCCACCAATTTGTCTCGCTTGAGCTCGCGCTCGATCAAAGCTACTTTAGCCACGTGTCACCTCAGTTCTTGAACGGGAAGCGGAAGCCGGCGAGCAATGCTTTGCACTCGTCGTCGGTCTTGGCTGTCGTGGTGATGCTGATATTGAGACCACGCAAAGCGTCAACCTTGTCGTACTCAATTTCAGGGAAAATGATTTGCTCTTTCACGCCGACGTTGTAGTTGCCACGGCCGTCAAAAGCACGACCAGAGATACCACGGAAGTCACGCACGCGGGGCAAAGCCACGGTGACGAAGCGATCCAAGAATTCATACATTTGCACGCCACGCAATGTGACCATGCAACCAATGGCTTGGCCTTCGCGGATTTTGAAACCAGCGATTGGCTTTTTGGCCTTGGTAACCACTGGCTTTTGGCCAGCGATTTTTGTCAAATCACCCACTGCGTTGTCCATGACCTTTTTGTCGGCAACGGCTTCGCTCACACCCATGTTGAGTGTGATTTTGGTGATGCGGGGAACTTCCATGACTGACTTGTAACCAAATTTGGTCATCAGTTCAGGAGCGATTTTTTCGCGGTATTGTTGTTGTAGACGTGCCATGTTTATGCCACCTTGATTTCTTCGCCGCTGGACTTGTAAACGCGAACGCGTTTGCCATCGGCCAACAACTTAATACCCACACGGTCAGCCTTGCCAGATGCCGCATTGAAGATGGCAACGTTGGACTGATGAATAGGCATGGTCTTTTCGATGATGCCGCCGTTGGTACCCTTCATAGGGTTTGGCTTGGCATGCTTTTTAACCAAGTTGATGCCTTCAACCACCAGGTGTGAATCATCGGCGCGAAGCGACACGGTGCCGCGCTTGCCTTTGTCACGACCGGCGATGACGATCACTTGATCACCTTTGCGAATCTTGTTCATGGCTTGTCCTTAAAGAACTTCAGGTGCCAATGACACGATCTTCATGAACTTCTCAGTACGCAATTCACGCGTAACTGGGCCGAAGATGCGGGTGCCGATAGGCTCCAACTTGGCATTCAGCAAAACTGCTGCATTGCCGTCGAATTTAACGAGAGAGCCATCACCACGGCGAATGCCCTTGGCTGTACGAACGACCACAGCACTGTAAACCTCGCCTTTTTTGACGCGGCCACGGGGCGCAGCTTCTTTGATGCTCACTTTGATAATGTCGCCAACACTAGCGTAACGACGTTTAGATCCGCCAAGCACCTTAATGCAAAGAACGGACTTAGCGCCGGTGTTGTCGGCAACATCCAACCGAGTTTCTGTCTGAATCATTTCAATATTTCCCAACTTGCACCTTGTGCACCCCCGACATTCAGCACTTACTAGCCAATTCCTTGGCACTTGAAGCTTGAATACCGAAAACACCAAGATCAGTCTTGGACCCGTCATCCACACTGCGAACCACTCGCAATGCTTTAGTTTGGGTAGATAACTCCGCCTTTTTTAGAAGCGAAGCCCGCGATTGTTACAACATTTTTAGACCATGTCAACACTTTTTGGCCCGTAATTTGTAAATTCTTGCAATTTTTATGACTTTGCAGGGCATTGATAGGCCTTGGCCAAGCTTTCAAACGCAGACAGTTGGGCCGAAACCCCCGTTTCTGCCTCCAAAATTTCTGCCACTTCTGGGGCTGCGGCCATAGCCGCTTGGGCATCTGTGCCATAGGAATGAGCCGCTGCAAGGTTGGCTTCTAGTGGCCATTGTGCCTCTTCTTTAAGTCATTGTGCGAAGAGGCCTTGACAGCGTTCAAGCTTTGGCCCAGGACCTGGAGCGCGCAACAGCTTCTCGCCATCGGGCCTGGCCCTCTTCTCGGTGTTGCCCACTCACATGGGGTTCAAACTTTTGATCCTGCGCCCATTGAGAACTGATTTCTTGGGCGTCCGTCCAAAAACCAGTGGCCAAGCCTGCCAAATAAGCAGCCCCCAAGGCCGTGGTTTCTGTGACTTTGGAACGCACCACAGGCACACCCAAGGCATCTGCCTGCATTTGCATCAGCAAATTGTTTTGACTGGCACCGCCGTCCACTCGCAATTCGGTCAGAGGCAAACCACTGTCTTTGGCCATGGCCTGAAACACATCGGCCACCTGCCAAGCAATGGCCTCTAATGCAGCACGCGCAATGTGCGCTCGCGTGGTGCCCCGTGCTTGGCCATCCCAATCGGGGGCGCCAAGTCCCGCAAAAGCTGGCACCAAATAAACATCGCCCGTATGGGGCACGCTGGCGGCCAAGGCTTCCACGTCGCTGGCTTTTTGAATCATTTGCAAACCATCGCGCAACCATTGAACGGTGGCGCCCGCCATGAAGACAGACCCTTCCAGTGCGTAGGCTGTTCGATGGGGATTGTGCGCATTGATGGGCCCTTGCCAGGCCACAGTCGTTAACAATTGGTTGCGGCTTAGAACAGGCTTGTGGCCGGTGTTCATGAGCATGAAGCAACCTGTACCGTAGGTGTTCTTGGCCATGCCCGGTGTAAAACAAGCCTGCCCAAAAGTGGCTGCCTGCTGGTCCCCCGCCAAGCCCGCAATGGGCACGGCACAGCCCAGCAAGTCTGGCTCTGTTTGCGCCAACACACCGCTGCTTGGAAGCACTTGGGGCAACAAGCTGGCTGGAATGTTGAACTGCTTTAATAAGCCTTCATCCCACTCAAGGGTGTGTATGTTGAAGAGCAAGGTTCGGGACGCGTTGCTGGGGTCCGTGGCATGAACGCGGCCGCCCGTGAGCTGCCAAATTAACCACGTGTCGATGGTGCCGAACGCCAAGTGGCCAGCCTCCGCCAAGCTTCTGGCGCCAGGCGTGTTGTCTAGCAACCAAGCAATTTTGGTGGCAGAAAAGTAAGCATCTAAGACCAAGCCGGTTTTCTTTTGAATGGTCTTGGCTACGCCTTGGCGCTTAAGCTCATCGCAAAACGAAGCGGTTCTTCGGTCCTGCCAAACGATGGCAGGGGCAATCGGTTGACTGGTTCTTCTGTCCCAAAGCACCGTGGTCTCACGTTGATTGGTAATGCCGATGCCTTGAATCTGAGTCGCAGAAACCGCCGCTTTTTTCAGCACGGCTTGCATCACTTTTTTCTGCGTCTGCCAAATTTCTAAGGCGTCGTGCTCAACCCAACCCGGCTTGGGAAAGTGTTGTGCAAACTCTTGTTGGGCTGTAGCGACAGGCCGTCCATCGCGATTGAACAGCACCGCCCTTGAGCTGGTGGTGCCTTGATCGAGTGCAAGGATGTACTTCATGTTGACAAGGTTAACCGAAACACATCGTTTGAAAAAGAGACAATACACTGAGCTTGTTAATTTTTGGCGGCCTGATGCCCTTGGGGCACGCCTGCAATTTGAAAGAAAGATTGATTCATGACAACACCCGCAAGCACCGACCTTCAAAAAGCGCATTTGGCTTTCATTGGCGGTGGCAACATGGCCAGCGCCATTTTGGGTGGCTTGATTCGGCAAGGCTTTGCGCCAGCGCAAGTCACGGTCATCGAGCCTTTTACCGAAACCGCAGCCAAGTTAACAGCCGATTGGGGTGTTGAGGTGGCTACCGCCGCAGCGTCGGCTTCCACGGCCTTGTCAAAAGCCGATTTGGTCATTTGGGCCGTCAAACCCCAAGTCTTCAAAGAGGCCGCTTTGCCCGTTGCGGCGTTCACACAAAAGGCCCTGCACCTGTCCGTGGCGGCTGGCATTCGAAGTGACAGCATTGCACGCTGGCTTCAAACCGACCGCGTGGTGCGCAGCATGCCCAACACGCCTGCGCTGGTAGGCCAAGGCATTACGGGTTTGTTTGCGCGCGCGGGCGTTTCTGCCCCAGACCAACATTTGATTGAACAGGTTTTAAAAAGCACCGGTGAGTTCTTGTGGGTGCAACAAGAAGCCGATCTCGATACCGTGACAGCGCTGTCTGGATCTGGCCCCGCCTACGTGTTTTATTTCTTAGAGGCCATGACCGAAGCCGGCGTCAAAATGGGCTTGCCAGAAGCGCAGGCTTACCATTTGGCCAAAGCCACATTTGGCGGCGCCACGCACTTGGCGCGGCAGTCTGTGGAGTCGCCCGAAGTGCTCAGGCAACGCGTCACCTCCAAGGGCGGCACCACCTACGCAGCGCTCACTTCAATGGCCGACGATCATGTGAAAGAAGCCTTTGTCAAAGGCATGTTGGCCGCCCAAAAACGCGCCAGTGAATTGGGCGATGAGTTTGGCAAAGACTAAAGCAAAGGCTAAAAGTAACTGAGCACCACACCCGCAAAGGCCGCAAAGCCCACCCAATGGTTCAGGCGAAAAGCCTTGAAGCAACCCTCACGCGTTCTGTCCTTGATCAGCAAAAAGTGCCAAGCCGCTTGCAATGCTGCAGCAGCCAAGCCCAGCATCAGCAACGGCTTGGCAGACGCATCAAGCACCCATGCCCACACACCGACAAAAGCCGCATAAAAACCCATGATGGCCAGCACATCCCACTGCCCCAAGGTAATGGCCGATGTCTTCATGCCAATCTTTAAATCGTCATCGCGGTCGACCATGGCGTATTCGGTGTCGTAGGCCAAGACCCAAAACAAATTACCCACCAACAGCGCCCACGCTTGCCAGGGCACCTCGCCGGTGACTGCGGCAAATGCCATGGGAATCCCAAAGCTAAATGCCACGCCCAACACGGCTTGCGGCATGGCCACATAACGTTTGGCAAACGGATAAGCAATGGCCACGGCCATGGCGGCAAATGACCACGCAATGGTTTCTGTGCGAGTCTCTGGGTGCAATGTCAGCACCAAGCCGAAAGCCATCAAAGCCAGCACAGCGCCGAGCGTCAAGGCCTCTTTGACACTGATGCGGCCGCTGGTCACGGGCCGCTCAGCTGTGCGCTTGACATGCTTGTCAAAGTCTCTGTCGGCTACGTCGTTCAAACAACAGCCGGCACTTCTCATGAGAATGGTGCCCAGCGTAAACACCCCCACCAAATGCCAGCCTGGAAAACCATCTGCCGCAATCCACAAGGCCGACAAGGTGGGCCACAACAACAGCAACCACCCGGCGGGGCGGTTCCAGCGAATCAGATCCAAATACAAACTGATTTTTTCACGCATGTCGTTCGAGTGTTGAGCAGCAAGGGTTCGTCAAGCGTCAGGACAACCTGGTCACACCCGGCAATTCGCAGGCATAAATGGCATTGCGCAAAGCAGCAATGGCTTCGTAGCGGGTAAAGCTTTTGCGCCAAACCAAGACCACGCGGCGCGTGGGCGGCAAACCGCCGGCCTCGTCCACAATGGGCAAATAGGCAATGTCAGGGTCTTCGTGTTTTTTACGCTTGGCGGTTTCTGCCAAAGCTTCTGCCGGCACCGACAAGCGCGGTACCAAAGTGACGCCCATGCCAGCAGCCACCATGTGTTTGATGGTTTCTAAGGAGGAGCCCTCAAAGCTTTTGCGAATGCCTTCGGCGTTGCTAGAAAACCTGGCAAATTCGGGACACACTTCCAACACATGGTCACGGAAACAATGGCCATTGCCAAGTAGCAACATGGTTTCGTTTTTGAGTTGCTCGGCGGTGATTGTTTTTTTCTTGGCCAACAAATGCTTCACGGGCAAAGCGGCCATGAAAGGCTCGTCGTACAAAGCCGCAGTAGCCAAGCCCGTATCAGGAAATGGCTCCGCCAAGATGGCGCAATCAATTTCGCCGGCGCGCAACATTTCCATCAATTTGACCGTGAAGTTTTCTTGCAGCATCAAGGGCATCTGCGGCGTCTTCTTCATCATCTGGCGCATCAAGTCGGGCAACAAATAAGGTCCGATGGTGTAGATGACGCCCAAACGCAAGGTGCCCGCCAAAGGGTCTTTGCCGCGCTTGGCAATTTCTTTGATTTCGGCGGCCTGCTCTAACACCAGCTGCGCATGTCGAATAATTTCTTCGCCCAGCGATGTCACGTTGACGTCGTTGGCCTTGCGCTCAAACAACTTCACATCGAGTTCTTCTTCGAGCTTTTTGATGGCCACCGACAAAGTGGGTTGCGACACAAAGCACGCCTCGGCGGCTTTGCCAAAGTGCTTTTCGCGGGCCACTGCCACAATGTATTTCAGCTCAGTCAGGGTCATGCCAATTTCTCAAGCTTTCAAAAACTCAGATTTTCCACCCAACCAACGGGCGATGTGTCGCTCGGCCATGTCGGGGTATTTTTCCAACAGCAAAGGTGCCGTTTGCCGAGCCCACTCTAACAAATGTTCGTCGGTGGCCAAGTCTGCAAATCGCAACAGTGCGGCCCCTGATTGTCGCGCACCTAGAAACTCGCCTGGCCCCCTGATTTCTAAATCACGTCTGGCAATCTCGAAACCGTCATTGGTGTCCACCATGGCGCGCAATCGCTCGCGTGCAGTTTCGCTTAAACGACCACCGTCTGGTGTGCCGTAAAGCAAGACACAGGCAGAAGCTGCAGCACCGCGCCCAACCCGCCCCCGCAATTGATGCAACTGGCTTAAACCAAAACGCTCGGCATGCTCAATGACCATCAAGGAGGCGTTGGGCACATCGACGCCCACTTCAATCACGGTGGTGCTGACCAAAACACCCATCGAACCTTGGGTAAATTGCGCCATGACATCGCGCTTTTCTTGAACTGACATGCGCGAGTGCAACAAGCCCACCGTGACACCCGGCAACACGGCCGATAACTCTTCGTGCGTGGCGGTGGCGTTGGTCAGATCGAGCGCTTCGCTTTCTTCAATCAGCGGACAGACCCAATAGACTTGGCGACCTTCCGCCAACTGCGCACCAATGCGCCCAATCACTTGGTCTCTGCGGCTGTCCGAAATCACTTTGGTGACGACGGGTGTTCGGCCTGGCGGCAACTCATCGATGACCGAGACTTCCAAGTCAGCGTAATAACTCATGGCCAATGTTCTGGGAATGGGCGTGGCCGTCATCATGAGCAAATGCGGCTCCATGCCAGCGTCTTGCATTTTGTCTCTGAGCGCCAAACGTTGCGCCACACCAAACCGATGTTGCTCATCGATGATGGCAAAGCCTAGGTTTTTAAATTTGACTTGTTCCTGGATGACGGCGTGCGTGCCCACCACCAAAGCTGCCTCGCCCGTTTCAATGAGCGCCAACATTTCGGTGCGCTCTTTTTTCTTTTGACTACCGGTTAACCAAGCCACGCGAACACCCAAGGGCGCCAACCACCCCACCAGTTTGGCAAAGTGTTGTTGCGCCAAAATTTCGGTGGGCGCCATCAGCGCACATTGCCAACCCCCATCGATGGCCAACATGGCGGCCAATGCGGCCACCACTGTTTTACCGGCGCCCACATCGCCTTGCAGCAATCTGTGCATGGGAACGGGTCTTGCCAAGTCCTGCGCTATTTCGAGGCCCACCCTTTGCTGCGCTGCCGTTAATTGAAAAGGCAACACATCGCGCAATTTGTCGTGCCAGCCACCAACTTTTTGGTGGAGCGCAGGGGCGCGCAAATTATCTCGTTCCATTCGGGCCATGCGCTGAGAGAGTTGCTGCGCCAGCAATTCTTCGGCCTTCAGTCTTTGCCAGGCAGGGTGCGACCGGTCCTCTAAAGCGGCGATAGAAACGTCGGGTGTGGGGTGATGTAAAAAAGTCAGCGCCTGTCTCAAACTGAATGCTTGATTGACCTTGGGCGTTTTGGGCCAGGGCATGTTGCTTGGCAGCGATTCGCTTAAATCTGCCCTAGACAGAGCCCCTGCCACCGCGCGCCGCAAATACGTTTGCGGCAGCCCCGCCGAGGTGGGATACACCGGCGTCAACTCGGATGGCAAATGACCCGTGGCCGCCTTGAACGCAGGATGCATCATGGTCAGGCCCAAAAACCCGCCCCTGACTTCTCCGCGAGCACGAATGACTTGGCCCACCGCCAAAGCCTTTTGTTGAGCCGGATAAAAGTTAAAAAAGCGCAAAACACAGGTGTCTGTGCCGTCGTCCACTGTGACCAACAATTGACGTCTGGGCCGAAGTTGAATTTCTGAAGCAGTGACCGTGGCTTCAATTTGAATGTTGTCACCCTCGCGGGCACTGCTCAGTTTGACAATTTGGGTCTCGTCTTCATAGCGCAGCGGAATGTGCAAGGCCAAATCGATGTCCCGCACCAAGCCCATTTTGCGCATGGCTTTTTGGGGGGCCGACAAGGGTTTGGCGGCGGACGAGGACGAGGGGGTGACCATCCCGACATTGTGCCGTGCTTGGCACGGGCCATTCAATCTGTCGGGGATCTAATGCGGAATCGTTCAGGGCAAAGTTTAGGGCAGGCTCTCTGCAGCTTTGGCACGAACAAATGCAGAGACCACATCGCGAATGGTTTTGCGCTCCTCCAAGGAGAGCGACAAATACCGATCGACCATTTCTCGGTCTGACAAACCCATTTCGACAGGGCCGGCGTTCATTTCAAACACATAGGTTTTGCCAGGGGCGCGGCCGAAACGCAGTTCATCGGGGCTGACTTGCAGCCACTCTGCCAAAACCCTGAGTTTGTCTTGGGTGGGCATGACCTTGCCCAAAAGCCAATTTCGAGCCGTGTGCGGCGTGATGCTGCGGCCGTGGTAACGCAAATTGAAGGCATTGGCCACCAAGGTGGGTGAGGCGCGTACACCGGCACTCTCAAGGGCGCTGCGCAACCTATCAGCGAACTGTTGAGACTCAGATACTTTTGGCATGGCCGTACAGTACTGTCTTGGGTTAGCAGGGACGTAAGTTGTGATAAGTACTTTCTTGAAAAGTACTTACATAATGGGGTTCTTTACACAAATTTGACAGCACTCATTTGTAAAGCCTTGTGCAAGCGCATGGGACAATGCTATTTTTTCAACTTGGAACGGGTCTGGTTCGGCCCTCAAGCACATGACACACTCGTCTTTGATCGACGCACAAGCCGCAGCAACGCCAGCGTTCAGCCTTAGCGACTTCGATTTTCATCTTCCCCCTGAACTCATTGCCCAGCACCCTGCGGCTGAGCGCAGCAGTTCGCGCCTCCTTGATGGCAGTGATACCAGTCCGGTTGACCGCATCTTCAAAGCCCTGCCCAGTTTGATGCAACGGGGCGACTTATTGGTGTTTAACGACACCCAAGTGGTCAAGGCGCGCATTTTTGGCGAGAAATCGACGGGCGGCAAAGTGGAGCTCTTGATTGAACGAGTTCTGCCCAACCACTGTGTGGTGGCGCACATGAAGGTCAGCAAAAAACCACCCGTAGGTGCCGTGCTTCACATGGGCACAGATGCACCACCTGGCGTCAACAACAAGACATCGGGCACCGCCGGATTTGATGCCAAGCTGCTGGGCCGCTGGCCCAACGAGAACGGCGCGCTGTTTTGCTTTGAGCTCAGCGACGAGCCGCACGCGCTGATGGCGCAATATGGCCACGTGCCCTTGCCCCCTTACATTGAGCGCCCATACGATGGCAGCGCTACCGCCGCAGAAATTGCAGAAGACGAAGCGCGCTATCAGACGGTGTTTGCCCGAAGTCCTGGCGCGGTTGCGGCACCAACGGCGGCGCTGCATTTTGACGAAGCCCTCTTGGCCCAATTAAGCGCCATGGGCGTTGCCACCGCCAATGTGACCTTGCATGTTGGCGCTGGCACCTTTCAGCCCGTCAAAACCGAAAACATCGCCGAGCACACCATGCACTCGGAGTGGTACGACATTCCAGTTTCTACGCAACAAGCATTGCACGCTTGCCGAGAACGTGGCGGCAAAGTTTGGGCGGTGGGCACCACATCCGTCAGATCTTTAGAGTCGTGGGCGAAAACCGGTCAAGCGCAAGGCGACACACAAATTTTTATTACGCCAGGCTTTGAATTCAAGTGGGTCGACCGCCTCATCACCAACTTTCATTTGCCCAAGAGCACGCTCATGATGTTGGTCAGTGCTTTTGCTGGCTACGACCACGTGATGGCTTTGTATGCCCATGCCATTGAACACAGGTATCGCTTTTTTAGCTATGGCGACGCCATGCTTTTACACAGGATGAATCATGCTTCAATTTGAACTTCTTAAAACAGACGCGCACAGCCACGCGCGCAGGGGCCAATTGACCCTGAACCACGGTGTGATTCAAACGCCCATCTTCATGCCAGTGGGCACCTACGGCACCGTCAAAGGTGTGATGCCACGCAGCTTGGAAGAGATGGGTGCGCAAATTATTTTGGGCAACACTTTTCACTTGTGGATGCGGCCAGGCCTTGACATTGTGAAAAGTTTTGGCGGCTTGCACGATTTTGAAAAATGGCAAAAACCCATCTTGACTGACTCGGGTGGTTTTCAAGTTTGGTCGCTGGGCGAGATGCGCAAAATTACCGAAGAAGGTGTGCACTTTTCATCACCCGTCAATGGCGATAAGTTGTTCATGTCACCCGAAGTGAGCATGCAGATTCAAACCATTTTGAACTCTGACATCGTGATGCAACTGGACGAATGCACGCCTTACGAAACCAAGGGTCACCTGACCACCGAAGCCGAAGCGCGCAAGTCGATGGAAATGAGTTTGCGCTGGGCCGTGCGCAGTCAAAATGAATTCACACGGCTTGAAAATCCAAACGCTTTGTTTGGCATTGTGCAAGGCGGCATGTTTGAAAACTTGCGACAAGAATCTTTAGAGCAATTGGTGGCCATGGACTTTCCGGGCTACGCCGTGGGCGGCGTCAGTGTGGGCGAACCCAAAGAACAAATGTTGCAAATCATGGCGCACACGCCGCACAGACTGCCAGCGCACAAGCCGCGCTATTTGATGGGCGTGGGCACCCCCGAAGATTTGGTCGAAGGCGTGGCGCAAGGTGTCGACATGTTTGATTGCGTCATGCCCACACGCAACGCCCGCAATGGCACTGTGTTTACCCGCTTTGGCGATTTGAAATTGCGCAACGCACGCCACAAAACAGACCATCAACCTTTGGACACCACTTGCACTTGCCACGCTTGTGCCGGTTCATCGGGTGTGTCTTGGGACGAAGGCGGCCGAGAAGGATTTAGCCGCGCTTATTTGCATCACCTTGACCGATGCGGCGAAATGTTGGGCCCCATGCTCACCACCATTCACAATTTGCACTACTACTTGAACCTCATGAAAGAAGTCCGAGCAGCCTTAGAGGCCGACGACTTCTTAGGCTTCCAAACCAAGTTCAAACAAGACCGCGCTCGAGGCGTTTAAATGATTCTGATGAGGGCGATCATTAAAGGCGATGAAGCCCCAAGACCTTAAGTGGTTTCGACTGGGGTGGTGAAGACCGTCAATACACCGGTATACCCATAGAGGTGGTGGTGCGCAATTTCTCCGCTGGCAAAGAAACCGACCAGCGGCACATCACCTAGCGCATGGCGAATCCATTGCAACTCTGCACTCGGGCCGCCAAAGTGGGGGCCGCCCCTGCCAGAACAACTGACATACACAGCGCCGGCAATGCGTCTTGCCGGATGCGGCGCCGCTTCTGCCTCGCTGGCAGCCAAGGCCGTGGCGATTTCTAAGCTCAAAGTTTCAGGTTCAAGCTCTTCTCTAATTTCTGCACAAATTCTGCGCAAGTCTGATTTGGCCGCTTGCAAATTCATTTGGCAAAACGCCAGTTTTTGACCTGCTTCTACGTGATCGGCAATGGCGACGCCTTTGCGCGCGGGATCGAGGCCAACGATATGCCGCACCCTGACATCCAAGCCCAAACTGCCGGTTCTTCCAACGGCATTCTGTCCGGCAGATGTGAGGCCCACCAAAGTGGCTCGAACCGCTTGCAAGGCCGTTTGCGGCTCATTCAAAGACACATTCAAATCGGCCAACAAAGTGTCGAGGGCGGGTTGGCCATCGAGCGCATAGATGACATGGCCTTCGGCCTCTGTAACTTCCCGCTCCTTGCTGATGGGCGCACACCCCTGCGTCACGCGTGACAAAATTTGCACATCTGAATTGAAAGCCACACCGCTGAGGCCGCCCTTCAAAACCCCTTGCGCAGGGCCGGTGTTTTCGGTCACGGCAAATTGCATCGTTTGATGCCGGCTTGCTGACAGTCCCCCGAACAAATAACCCGATGCGGTTCGTCCCGACATTTCTGCAATGAGCTCGGCCAAATCGGGCGTCATGGGATCGGCGTGAACCAAGGCGGTGTGCGCTTTGAATTCGGCGTGCAAGGGCTGCGCACCTGAAAAAACACGGTATTGATGGGCAGGCAAATCGCACAGCATGAGGGCCATGCCGGGTTCATCGAAATACTCGGCGTTGTTAGCAGCCACCCCCACACCCACTGTGCCCGACCAATCTTGGACCATGGGCAACTCGTCACGCAAGTGCGCCAGGATGTCGGCTGCGCTTTGCGCGTAATGATCGGTGATGTACAAAAGGCCAAGGCAGGGTTGAGACGCATGGCCAGGCAAAGTCATTTGGGCACGGAGCTGCGCAATGACCAGGCCTGCGGCCATCAGCCACTGGGGGTGGGTGGCATGACCAAAGGGGAACAAATTCATACTGATCAGCTGGCTGATTTTGGGACGGCTTGCGATGCCGGCTTGGCTGGTTTTTTGGCGCGCGTGCTGCGGGTCTTCGCCGTGCTTGCCTTGGTTTTTCTGGCTACTTTGGGCTTGTCTTTGAGGGCCTGCGCCGCCACATCCTTGACGGCAGCAGCCGCAATGTTTTGAAACTGCTGCGTGAGCGAACCCCACCACTGCATGGGATCTACAGCGGGGCCATTGTCTTTGGTACTGCTTGACGCAGATTCGGCGTTGGCACTTGAAGCCTGCGCTGCTGGCTCTGCCGTTTCATTGGCTTTCGTCTCTTCAGCCGCTGCGGCAGCTTGACCCAAGTCGGGCATTTTGGCTGTGAAGGCTTTGGCCAAATCTTGCATGTTCACGTTCATGCCCTGCAAAGTAGACAGCGTCATTTTTTGCACCTCCAAAGCTTGGATGGTGGCTTTGAGGGCGTTGGTGTTTTGCTCTAACCAAAATTGAACCGTCTTGAGTTCTTGAATGCGCTTGTCCAACTCCTCCACATTCATGGTGGGGGCGACCCAACTGGCCATGTTGGGCATGCCCTGGGGTGAGCCCTTGGCGCCAGGATTGGCGGCTTGGCCCAGGTTTTGTAAAAAGTCAAAGCCAGGCACAAATTTTCCAAAACCGAATGCAGAGGTGTCGCTCATGGTGGGCTCCTACAAGTGTGTATTTGCCAGAAGCTTAACGCATGGACAAATGGCGTCAACTTGGCGACCTAAGCCCAACAGATCTCAGCTAAGCTTCAGCTCTTCATAAGGAGATCTCTCATGCTGACACTCTGCGGCTTTGGCGCCAGCAACTACTACAACAAAGTGAAACTGGTCTTGTTAGAAAAAGACATCGCTTTCGACGAAGACTTGAAATGGGTGGGCCAAGTTGAACTGGATGCCAGCCCCTTGGGCAAAGTGCCTTACTTGAAAACGGACGAAGGGACTTTGTGCGAGTCAGCCGTCATGGTGGAATATTTAGAGCACAAATACTCCGCACACCCCCTGTTGCCCAAAGACCCCTTTGCAGCGGCCAAGGCCCGCGAACTCCACATCTTTCTAGATTTGCATTTGGAATTGGTGGCGCGTGAACTTTACGCAGAAGCCTTTTTTGGCGGCAAGGTGAGCGATGCAGTGAAAGAAAAAGTGGGCAAGCAACTGCAAAAGAATGTAGCTGCATTTGCCAAAGTGGCGAAGTTTGAACCTTTCATTGGGGGCTCAGAATTGACCTTGGCCGATTGTGCTGCTGCTGTCAATTTGCCGCTTGTGACGGCGGTTAGCAAAACCATTTATGGCAATGATTTTTTAGCCGACTTGCCCGTCAAGAGCTATATGAAGATGTGGTCCGAGCGGCCCAGCATGCAACGTGTGCAAGCTGACCGCAAAGCCAACAACGAGCTTTTCTTAGCCCGGATGCAAAGCAAGCCCTAAGCGCTTTGGCAGCGGTTTAAGTTTAAAACTGTGGTGGTCGGCGATCGCGCAAACTGGCGACGCCTTCTTTCACATCGGGTCCAGCAAATCCCATGAACTCCAAGGCCAGTGACGCATCAAAGCTGGGGCCTGCTTGGCGCAGCCAGTTGTTCAAAGCGTATTTGGTCCAGCGGATGGCTGTTTGGCTGCCATTGGCCAAGCGGTCGGCCACCTCATAGGCTTTGGGCAGCAAATCTTTTTCCTCCACCGCCAAGGACACCAAGCCCATGCGCTCTGCTTCTTCGCCGCTCACGGGCTCGCACAGCAAAAGGTAATACTTGGCCTTGGCCATGCCACACAGCAAGGGCCAAATGATGGCCGCATGATCGCCCGCGGCCACGCCCAAACGCGTGTGACCATCCACAATCTTGGCGGTCTTGCTGGCAATTGAAATATCGGCCAACAAGCCGGCTACCAAACCTGCGCCCACAGCCGGTCCGTGCATGGCACTGACGATGGGTTTGTCGCAATTGATCACGTTGTAAACCAAGTCGCGGGCTTCTTTCCATACGCGCGTGCGAATGTCAAAGTCGCGCGCCATGTCTTCCACCAGAGCCAAGTCGCCGCCGCCCGAAAAACCCAAACCTTCGCCGCGCAAGACGGCCGCACGCACAGTTTCATCGCGAGACACATCGCGCCAAATTTCAGCCAACTCCCAATGACCTTCATGGCCAGCCGTGGGCAGCTTGCCGTTGCCACCCGGGCCACCGGCTTTCATTTGGATGTCCAAAACTGTTTGATTCGCACCTCGGCGCGTGATGTTCAGTGTTTTGTATCGGCTGTAGTCGATGGTGTCCGTCATTTTCTGAGTCCTCAGTCTTTACCCAGTTTGGCATCGGCGGGTGCAATTTGCTGATCGATGGCGCCAAACACGCTTTGACCGTCTTTACCCTTCATTTCAATTCGAATGGTGTCACCGAACTTCATGAAATCGGTGCTGGGCTTGCCATCTAATATGGTTTCAATGGCGCGCTTCTCGGCAATGCAGCTATAGCCTTTGGCCCACTCGGGCTTGCCATTGACTTCAACGCTTTTGTTGCTGACCGTGCCGCTGCCCACAATGGAGCCTGCACGCACGTTGCGCGTCTTGCCGATGTGGGCAATCAGTTGGCCAAAGTGAAAGGTCATTTCGGGGCCCGCTTCACACATGCCCACTTTGCGACCATTCCATGTCGATTGCATCGTTAAATGCACGCGGCCATGGTCCCACGCGTCACCCAATTCATCTGGCGTGACGGCCACAGGGCTAAAAGCAGTGGCAGGTTTGCTTTGGAAGAAGCCAAAACCTTTGGCCAGTTCGTTGGGAATTAAATTTCGCAGGCTGACGTCGTTGGCAATCATGAGCAAACGAATGCCGTCCAAGGCATTCTCGGGCGAAACGCCCATGGGCACGTCGCCCGTGATGACTGCCATCTCAGCTTCAAAATCAATGCCAAACGCTTCATCGGGGCAAATGACTGGATCGCAAGGGCCCAGAAAATCGTCACTGCCACCTTGGTACATCAAGGGGTCTTTGTAGAAACTTTCTGGCACCTCTGATTTGCGTGATGCGCGCACCAGTTCCACATGGTTGATATAAGCTGAGCCATCTGCCCACTGATAAGCCCTGGGCAAAGGCGCCATGCAAAGATTGGGATCAAACGGAAAAGCATGCCGCGCCTTGCCGTTGTTCAGGGTTTGGTACAAGTCCTCCAATTGAGGCGCTATAAAGTTCCAGTCGTCCAAAACTTGTTGCAGGCGTTGAGCGATGCCAGTCGCATAATGAGCGGTACTGAGATCGCGAGACACCACCACCAATTGGCCGTCACGCGATCCGTCTTTGTAGGTTGCTAATTTCATAAAGCCTCTTCGATTCTTTGCAATGGTTTCACTTCACTTGTTCAGTTTAACCAATCTGAATCTGGCGCCCCCAGGTCGGAAAAAATTAGCGGCCTTGGCGCTGTTGGTCTTGACCGTCCATCTTTGGCTGTTGCTCAGCTCTGGCGGCAGCCTTTGGCGGCTACATTCTGAATCTCAAAAGTTAGGGCCCTTGCAAACTAGGGTTGTTGCCCCCTTATTGCCCGCCACACCGGCACCTTCAAAGACAGCGCCTGAGAATCATCAGCCACCGCTGAAAAAACCACTTCCTAAGCCTCTTCCTAAGCCAATACCTGCGCCGATTTCAAACCCCACAGCGGAACCAGCTGGCATCTCTGCCATCGCTTCCGCAGCCTTGCCGGAACCCGTCATCGCACCTGAAACTACCCCTGAACCAGCCCCTGAACTCGCCCCTCAAAAAGCCCCAGAAACAACAGCTGCAACCACCGAGCCGGCAGAGGTGCCTCCCCCTCAAATTGCCCAAGACAAAGCCTTGGTTGCCAAAGCGGAGAATTTCCCAGACAACCTTCAAATTAACTACAAGCTCACTGGGCAAGAGCGTGGTTTGAACTATTACGCCTCGGGCTATTTGAAATGGCAAGCCAACCCAGCAAGCAGTTCGCCTCGCAACTATGAAGCCGAATTGCGCGTCAGGGCTTTTCTCATAGGCAACCGTGTGTGGCGCAGCCAAGGCTTGCTGACCGAAGACGGCTTGGCGCCCAAACGCTACAGCGACAGTTTCCGAGGTGAGCGCGCGGCCCATTTTGATTCGGCCAAGCGCACCATCAGTTTCAGTGGCAACACGCCCAGTACATCGATGCAATCGGGCGCCCAAGATCAGGTGAGTTTGTTCATCCAAATGGCGGCTGCGGTTTCAGCCCAAAATTTCAAGACGGGTTCCGAGCTCAACATTCAAACGGCCACCACACGTGACGCCGTCAATTGGCGCTTGACCTACCAGTCTGACGAGGCCATTGAAGTCAAGGGAGAACGCATAGAAACGCAAAAATGGGTGTGCTTACCCCGAGGCAAGTTTGATAGCCGAATTGAAATGTGGTTGTCCAAAACGCACGGGGGCTTGCCGGTGCGCATCAAAATTACCCAAGTCAGCGGCAACTTCATTGACATGGAAATGAGCGGCACTGAAGTACCGGGACCCTTGGCCGAATGAACCTGCCTTGTCAGTTTTTCACAACCCTTGAAAAAATTTACAAAGGCCCTATCTAAATGGCATTCACTTCAGTCAGAATGACACCATGAACTTGTTGTACGAATCCGAATCTTTTGCCGTCATGCATGTGTTGGCCAACGAAACCGGTGAGGCGCCACCCGTCTCTCAAGCGCCCACCCTAGAGCGCCATGGTTTTGAGATTGTCGACAAGCGCTCCGGCAAAGAGGTCTACCTCGATGGCTCGTGGGCAGAAATGTTCCAAATGCACATCCAAGCTTGGCAACAAAACACACCCACCCAAGAAGAAGTTGAAGACACCCTAGAGAGTTACACCGGCTTGGCACAGCAGCCGGTGGTGGTTCACTGATTCTGTTCTAGGGCCACCCAACGGTAGAGCGGCACCACAATCAGTAAGACCGCAACCAACCGGCACACCTGAAATGCCGTCACGATAGGCGCACCCAAACCCAACACTTTGGCCGTGATGGCCATTTCGGCAATACCGCCTGGCGAGGTGCCCAAAATTAAAGTCGCCGGATGCAAGCCTGTCCCCCAAGCCAAGGCCCAGCCAAATACGGCCGACAACAAAATCATGCCCATGGTGCCGAGGGCCACGGTCAATAACCACTTGGGCGCGGTTTGAATAAATTCTCGGCGAAAGCGCACCCCCAAACTGATGCCAATGAAGAGCTGCGCCAAATTGGACAATTCTGAGGGGATGGCCGTCCACTGAATGCCCATCAGGGTCAATGTCATCGCAACGACCAAGGGACCCATGAACCAAGGGTTGTTGCGCTTGATGAGCGTCATGAACAGCGCGCCAACACTGGTGGCCAAAGCCAGGTAAACAAGGCCGGTCCAATGCCAGACTTTGGGGCCGGGCATCAAATTGCTGTCCACTTGCAAACCCCAATGCGACTGAACCCATTGCATGCCAAAGGGCAAACAAATCACCACCATGACCAAGCGCATGCTGTGCGATGCGGCTACCAGATCCGTGCGCGCACCATAGCGATCGGCCATGAGCGTCATTTCAGAGGCGCCGCCAATGGCGCCCGCAAAATAACTGGTCGCCCGCATTCTGGGGGCAGACAACTCGGGCATGTCCTTGGCATTTTGGCGATGCAACCACAGGCCAAAACCAAAGCCAAGCGCCAAGGCCCAGCCAATGCCCAGCAAAATGGCCCACCACAAGCTGACCACCAAGTGCCCCACATCGGCTGTGAAATACAAACCCAGGGCGCAAGCAATGACCCACTGACCGACGTTGCGCAAATAGATCGAGCTGCGCATCGGTGCACCGCCAATCGACAGGGCAGCCGTGCACAACAAAGGCCCCAACATCCAAGGAATGGGTGTGCGCAGCCACTGGGCCAACAGGGCCGCGGCCGTGGCCAGAATCAGCGTCAAGCTAACTTGGTAAATGGATTGGAAATGTCGCAAAAAAGCTGCCGAAAAGGTGAGATCTCAATGCTTGGCAGTTTAAACCCGTCCTCCGCCATGCCTTGGATAAGGTTTGAGCGCCTCATTTTGGCAAAGGGCCCTTCTCCCTGCGACAATGTCGTCCATGAATCACGCATACATCCTTACCCTTTCCTGCCCCGATAGAACGGGCATCGTGCACGCCGTTTCGGGTTTTTTGCTGGAACGCGGCGGCAACATTGAAGAGGCTGCACAGTACAGCGACCATGCCACCGGTCTGTTTTTCATGCGGGTTCAGTTTGCTTGCGATCAGGTGAGTGAGGCCGATTTGCGCAGCCAGCTGGGTACTTTTGCCACAGCTTTCCAAATGACTTGGAATTTGCACAACACCACCCAGCCGATGCCTACGGTCATTTTGGTCAGCAAAGAAGGCCATTGCCTGAACGATTTGCTGTTCCGCTGGAAAAGCGGTTTGCTGCCAATCGACATTCGCGCCATTGTCAGCAACCATCGCGAGTTCTACCAATTGGCCGCCAGTTACAACGTGCCGTTCCATCACATTCCCGTCACTGCGGCCAACAAAGCCGAGGCTGAAGCCAAACAGTACGAGATCATTCAATCGGAAGGCGCCGAGTTGGTAGTGTTGGCGCGCTACATGCAAATTTTGTCGGACGACCTGTGTCGCAAATTGTCGGGTCGGGCCATCAACATTCACCATTCGTTCTTGCCTAGCTTCAAAGGCGCAAAACCGTACTACCAAGCGCACGACCGCGGCGTTAAATTGATTGGCGCCACAGCGCACTACGTGACAGCCGACTTGGACGAAGGCCCCATCATTGAACAAGATGTGGCGCGAGTGGACCACTCCAAAACCGTTGAAGATTTGACCACGCAAGGCCGTGACACCGAAAGCCAAGTGTTGGCCCGCGCCGTCAAGTGGCACAGCGAACACCGTGTGCTCCTGAACGGCCACAAAACGGTCATCTTCAAATGATGCTGAATTGTCTTTTTTAAATTGACCTTTTTGAAAAGATCGCCATGAACGCCCTCACCAACTTAGAAGCCCTGTCCCGTGCCGATCGACAAGCGCAAGTGGTGCAAGCCTTAAGCAAAGTGCTCCCCGCACATGCTTTGCTGTACACCCTAGAAGACACCGTGCCTTATGAGTGTGACGGCCTGACGGCTTACCGTGAGCGCCCCTTGGTGGTGGCTTTGCCCGAAAACGAAAATCAAGTTCAAGCGGTCTTGAAAGCTTGTCATGCACTGGCCGTGCCTGTGGTGGCACGCGGCGCAGGCACCGGTTTGTCGGGCGGTGCTATGCCGCACAAATTGGGCGTCACCTTGTCCATGGCCAAGTTCAACAACATCATGAAGGTCGACCCCGTGTCTCGCACTGCAGTGGTTCAGTGTGGCGTTCGCAACTTAGCCATTTCAGAAGCCGCAGCGCCCCACGGTTTGTATTACGCCCCCGACCCTTCCAGCCAAATTGCTTGCACCATTGGCGGCAACGTGGCGGAAAACTCTGGCGGTGTGCACTGCTTGAAGTACGGCCTGACTTTGCACAACGTGCTCAAGGTCAAAGGCTTCACCATTGAAGGCGATGCCGTTACGTTTGGCAGCGACGCGCTAGACACCAGTGGTTTTGATTTGCTGTCTGTGTTGGTGGGCAGCGAAGGCATGTTGGCCATCACGACTGAGGTCACCGTCAAGTTGGTGCCCAAACCCCAATTGGCACGTTGCATCATGGCCAGCTTCGATGACATTCGCAAAGCTGGCGATGCCGTAGCGGCCGTCATTGCAGCTGGCATTATTCCTGCCGGCCTTGAGATGATGGACAAGCCCATGACAGCGGCTGTCGAAGATTTTGTGCATGCTGGTTACGACTTGAATGCAGAAGCCATTTTGTTGTGCGAAAGCGATGGCACGCCAGAAGAAGTCGAAGAAGAAATTGGCCGCATGAGCGATGTGCTGCGCGGCTGCGGTGCCACGGCCATTGCGGTCAGCAAAGACGAGGCCGAGCGCTTGCGTTTTTGGAGTGGTCGCAAAAATGCATTCCCGGCTTCAGGCCGCATCAGCCCCGACTACATGTGCATGGACTCCACCATTCCGCGCAAACGTTTGGCCGATATTTTGTTGGCCATTGCCGAGATGGAAAAGAAATATCAATTGCGCTGCGCCAACGTGTTTCATGCGGGCGATGGCAACTTGCATCCGCTCATTTTGTTTGATGCCAATGACCCTGATCAGCTGCACCGCTGTGAGTTGTTTGGCGCCGATATTTTGGAAACCAGTGTGGCCATGGGCGGCACTGTTACGGGCGAGCATGGTGTTGGCATTGAAAAACTCAACAGCATGTGTGTGCAGTTTTCTAGCGAAGAGAACGAGCAAATGTTTGCCTTGAAAAAGGCTTTCGATCCAATGGGTTTGCTCAATCCAGGCAAGGTGATTCCCACCCTGAACCGCTGCGCAGAATACGGCAAGATGTTGGTACGGGGCGGGCAAATTTCTCACCCCGATTTGCCAAGGTTCTAAACCATATTCAAAAAACCAAACCCAGCTTAGCGCTGGGTTTTTTCATTGCCGTGCGCCAAAAATGGCTGTGCCCACACGCACGCAAGTACTGCCCTCGGCAACCGCCGCTTCCAAATCAGCCGTCATGCCCATCGACAGTGTGTCTAGCGTCAGTCCCGCAGTTTTCAAGTGGTCGAACAAGCGCTTTGCTTGTTGATGCACTGCACGCGCTTCTGCTTCTGTTTCAGCAGGCTCAGGAATGGTCATGATGCCGCGCAATTGCAAATGCGGTAACTTGGCAACGTCTTGTGCCAAAGCAAGCAAATCTTCTGGGGCAACACCCGATTTGTTGCTGCCGCCATCGACATTCACTTGCAAACAAACTTGCAAAGGTGTCAGGTGGGCGGGTCTTTGCGCAGACAAACGCTCTGCAATTTTCAAGCGATCGATGCTGTGCACCCACGCAAAATTTTCGGCCACCAGCTTGGTTTTGTTGCTTTGAATCGGACCAATGCAATGCCACTCCAAAGGCAAATCTGCCAATGCAGCGATCTTGTCAACGCCTTCTTGAATGTAGTTTTCGCCAAACGCCAGCTGTCCGGCGGCATAGGCTTCGCGCACGGCTTGGGCGGGCATAGTTTTTGAGACCGCCAACAATTTGACGGTGTCTGACGCGCGCCCCACAGCCTGACATGCAAGCTCAATTCGCTTGCGGACTTGGGCCAGATTGGCTGAAACTGAAGTGCTCATGGAACAAGCTTACCAAATCTGAGTCAGCGAAGGAAATTCAATGGATTGGCAACACATCTTGCGCATTGCGAGAAACAGCGGCGCGTCAGATGTGCATTTCTCAACGGGCCAAACACCTTGGCTTCGAGTCGACGGGCGCATGCTGCGCTTGCAAGACGCAGCTGCGGATGCTTCTGTGCCATTGTTAGAGGCAAAAGATATCGAACGCATCTTGTCCTTGCTGCAAGTGAACTCAGAGTTTCACCATGTTGACTTTGCCGTGACTTTGCCCGAGCTGGGTCGTTTTAGGGTCAATGCCTTTCAACAAGCGCGTGGGCCCTCGATAGTTTTCAGATTGATTGCAAACACCATCCCTACGCTTAAGGATCTAGATGCTCCAGCCTGCCTGCAATCTTGGGCGCATCAAACTTCTGGCCTCATCTTGGTCACGGGGCCTACTGGCTGCGGCAAATCGACGCTGCTGGCCGCCTTGTTGCAACACATCAATGCCCATCGCTCAAGCCATATTTTGACTTTGGAAGATCCCATCGAATGGCTTCATACGCCCGCACAATGTTTGATTCAACAACGCGAACTGGGCCGCGACATTCCAGATTTTGAATCGGGCCTGCGTGCCGCTTTGCGTGAGGACCCGGATGTCATTTTGATTGGCGAGCTGCGCGACACCCTCAGCATCCGTTTGGCATTGACAGCTGCCGAAACAGGCCATTTGGTTCTCGCTACTTTGCACACAGCCAGCGCACCCCAGGCCATCGATCGATTGGTCGATGCATTCCCATCCAGCGAAAAAGAAGGGGTTCGCCATTTGTTTGCCGAATGTTTGGTGGGTGTGCTGGCCCAAACTTTGTGCCCCCATGCCAGCGGCACTGGCCGCGTGGCCGCGCACGAGGTCATGGTGGGTACAACGGCCGTACGCCATCTCATTCGGGAGGGTAAAGTGACTCAGCTTTACTCGCAGCTTCAAACAGGGCAGTCGGTTGGTATGCAAACCCTAGACCAAAGCTTGATGCGCCTTTGCCATCAGAGAAAAATAAGCCCAGCCACACTGCAAGAATTTAGCAAATACCCCCAAAATCTCAATCTGGTGGACAATCCTCAACCTGAACTTCACACACTTTCTTAAAACCGCTTAACTGAGACAACAACCATCATGAGCAGCTTGAACGCAAAAACTTACGAAACAGCCCCTTCTCAAAACGTCGCCTTCTTGGGCCTTGGCGTCATGGGCTATCCCATGGCCGGCCATTTGGCACGTGCAGGCCACGCTGTCACTGTGTACAACAGAAGCGCCGCCAAAGCAGCGGCTTGGTGCCAAGAGTTTGCCGATTCAAAGCAGCCCGCACATGCCGCCACACCCCGTGAAGCCGTTCAAGATGCTGACATTATTTTCTGCTGCGTGGGCAACGACGACGACTTGCGCGCTGTCGTTTTGGGGGCTGATGGCGCCTTTGCAGGCATGAAAAAAGGTGCCATTTTGGTCGACCACACCACAGCCTCCGCCAATGTGGCACGTGAGTTGTATGCCGCGGCCAAAGCGCAAGGCCTGCACTTCATTGACGCGCCCGTTTCTGGCGGTCAGGGTGGCGCGCAAAATGGTTTGCTGACCGTCATGTGCGGTGGCGATGCCAATATTTTTGAAGCCACCAAGCCAGCAGCCATGGCTTTTTCCAGAGCCTACACCCTGATGGGTGAGTCCGGTGCGGGTCAGCTGACCAAGATGGTCAACCAAGTTTGCATTGCGGGCTTGGTGCAGGGCCTGTCAGAAGCCATTGCGTTTGGTCAAAAAGCCGGCCTCGACATGAATTTGGTTTTGGATGTCATTGGCAAAGGTGCTGCACAAAGCTGGCAAATGGACAACCGCGGTAAAACCATGGTGGCCGGTAAGTTCGACTTTGGTTTTGCTGTCGATTGGATGCGCAAAGATTTGGGTTTGGTCATGGACGAAGCCAAGCGCAATGGCGCACGCTTGCCCGTGACGGCTTTGGTGGATCAATTCTATGCAGACGTTCAACAAATGGGTGGCCAGCGTTGGGACACTTCCAGCTTGATCAAGCGCTTAGGCTAAATAGCTAGGCAATCAAACAAAAGGGGCTCTGATTTCTCAGAGCCCCTTTTTTGATGCCGAACTGATTCTTGACTGAACAGCTTAGAGTTTGGGTTGTGATTGTGGTGAAAGTGGCTGTGCACTGATGCGCTTGAGTTCTTCTTCAGTGATGGATTCAAAGACACGCACCACTTTGTTCACGCCACTGACGCTGCCATTGCGAGCGATTTCTGTGGCGCGCTGTGCCTCGCGCGGTGTGACACGACCCATCAAATAAACCACGCCACGTTCAGTGACGACTTTGAAGGCGTTGGACTGCAGGTCTTTGGCATCCAACAACAAGGCCTTGATTTGACCTGTGATGATGATGTCTTTGGAACGCTGAGTTAAGGAACTGGCAGGCTCGATGGCCAAATCATTGACCACAGAATTGACGTTTTCTTGGCTCTTGGCCAAGCGTTCTGCGCGCTCCCTTTCGGCAGCAGAACCCACTTCACCCGTCAACAGCACCATGCGGTTGTAACTGGTGACATTCACATGTGCGCCAGCGCTGAGGTTTTGGCGCAAACCCTGCGCTGTACGCAACTCAATGCCTTCGTCTTCCAATTGAATACCCGTGGTGCGGCGGTCAATGGCCACCAGACCACTCATGACAGCACTTCCCACAACAAAGGGCGCACAAGCCGTCAAACTGCTGAGCACCGACGCGGCGGCCAAGCTTGCTAACAGGAAGCGTTTGGAATTGAAATTCATTTGAGGGGTCCTTTGAAAACTGTTTGTATTTTATATGCGTGCATGGTGGGAGATTTCAATGGGGCGACAGATTCATTCTGAAACCGCATCGGGATCGCCCATAAGCTGGGCATCCACACCATCACAGAGGCAATGCAAGGCCAGTTGCTGCACTTCCCGAATTCTGGCGGCACGGTCATGGGGAATACCAACGTGCACGTCCGTTTCTCGAAGCGCCTTGGCCACCGCACCGCCGCCCTTGCCCGTGAGTGCAATGACGCTCATGTCGCGCTCGTGCGCAGCGTGCAGTGCCCGCATCAGGCCTTCCTCTTCACCATTGACGGTGAGGAGCAACAAGACGTCACCTGCTTGTCCCAGTGCGCGCACCTGCTTGGCCAAACTGGCATAAGCCGGATCACCCAAGCCTTCGTGACGCAATGCAATAGCGGCCAGCTCGGGGCGTTCGCGCTCAAAACCACCCACAAACAAACTCGCAAAATAGTGCGCCAAGGCGGCCGAGCTGCCCTCGCCGCACACCAAGACTTTGGCGCCACTGGTGACACAGGCCATGAGGGCTTGAACGCCCGCATCCAATGGCTTGGCCAAAGTTTCGGCAGCCTGGTACTGCAGGTCGGCACTGTCGATGAAATGTTGCTGAATGCGCAGGTCTAACATGGTCTGAATGATACCCGCAGCACATGGCTTTGGGACAAGCCAATTACCAAGCGTCGGCATCAAAAGCGGCCTTCTGCCAAAAGAGGCCACTGGCCTCCCAAGCCACTACGTCAAACCGAGCGGGCGGCAACTGCCGCCAACGCCACAAAAAATAGCGGGCCGCAAAAATAATGCGCCGCTGTTTGGTGCGACTGACACTGCCCAGGGCCCCTCCAAACCGAGGCTGCGCCCGCTTTCGAACCTCGACAAACACCACCGTACCGTCAGATTCTTGCAAAATGAGGTCAATTTCGCCACCACCCCTGCCAGGCGTTCGATAATTGCGCATGAGCAAACGCAAACCCTGTTGTTGCAAAAATTCAAGCGCCGCATCTTCAGCCGCATCGCCTGTTTGCTTGGTGGTTGGTTTGGTGGTTTGCATGCCGCTTTGATCTGTTGGACCGAGGAACCCCATTGACGTCAACTTCTGAAAATTCTGCAACGCCTGAAACGGCAAGCTCAGTGCCGCCTAGCACTGGCGGGGCTTTGTCATCGGTGACGCCGGTGTCATCTATTTCATCGGTGTCATCTGTCTCATCTGTCTCATCTGTTTATGGCAAAGCCTTCCAAGCCGCTCGCGAAGCAGTGGGTCCTCAAAACCACCCCGCCAGCACACTGTATGTGGTGGCCACCCCGATTGGCAATCTGTCAGACATCACCTTGCGTGCTTTGTATGTCATTGAAAGGGCCGACACGCTGGCCTGCGAAGACACTCGACACACCCAACAACTGTTGCGTGCTTATGGTTTAGATCGCAACAGCGCTCAATTGCTGGCTGTGCATCAACACAACGAAGCCGAGGCCGCCGCACACGTCATTGCGCGTTTGGCACAAGGTCAGCGTGTGGCTTATGTGAGCGATGCCGGCACACCCGCCATCAGCGATCCAGGTGCGCGCCTGGTTGCGGCGGTAGCGGCGGCCGGCTATCGTGTCATGCCCTTGCCAGGCGCCAGCAGTGTCACTACGCTGTTAAGTGCAGCGGGCATGACGGGAGAAGGTGGCTTTGTATTCACAGGTTTCTTATCGTCCAAGGCCACTGAGCGTCAACGCGCCGTTGAAACTTTGCAAGGTGAATCGCGGGCTGTTGTATTGTTAGAAGCACCGCATCGCATTGAAGCCTTGGCGCAGGCCTTGTCTAGTTTGGGTTCTCGCTTGATCACGGTAGGTCGTGAGTTGACCAAACAATTTGAAACCGTGCACACGGTCGAAGCACAAAAACTACCGGCTTGGTTTGCCCAAAAAGCCGACCACGTGCGCGGTGAATTTGCGCTAGTGATTCATGCCTTGGACAAACCCAAACAAGACAACAGCGACGCCTTAGATGCAGACAGTTTGCGCACGCTTAAATTGCTGCTGACAGAGTTGCCTTTGAAAACCGCCGTCAAACTCACCAGCGACATCACTGGCGCCTCCAAGAACGTGGTCTACGACACCGCGCTCAGTTTGAAAAAAGGCTTGGACTGAACGCGAGGCACTGAACGCGAGGCACTGAACGCGACGCACTTAACGCAACGTACTTATCGCTTGCGCAGTCCCAGCCACATCACCGTGCCCACCACCAAGGCTGCGCCCACCAACTGAATGGGGGCAATGGCTTGGTCAAGCAGTGCCCATGCCAGGGTCAAGGCAAACACGGGTTCGACGTTCATGATGGCCGAGTTGCCCACCACACCCAAACGGGGCAACACAGTAAACAAAATGGTAAAGGCTGTACCGTACAAAAAGCTCAACATGCCCAGACCCCACCAGCCTGCAGGGGCAGTGGGCAAATGAAAACCACCTTGACTGAGAGCCGCTGCCACGGCCAACACACCCACCAAAGACATCGAAGAAAAGGTGCGAACACGGCCGTCTAAGCCAACCGTTTCGTGCTGGGTATAGACCAGCGCCAAGCCAAAGGTGGCAGAAGCCGCCAATGCAAAAGCCACACCACTGCCAATTTGGGCCCAATGTTCTGACGCACCCAAACCAGAAGCGGCACCCATCACATCCAGTGCCAAAGCCAAACCCACCAAGATAAAGGGCATGCTCCAGAGCACCGCTTTTTCGGGTTGGTGCTTGTAAAGCACACGCGCCCAAAATGCGGTGGACAAGGGGTAGGTATTGAAAGCCAACAAGGCCAAGGCGACAGGCAAGCGGGCGACCGATGAATACAAACACACGCTCTGAACGGCAATGATCAGGCCGATGAGGGGCAAGTATTTTTTGTGATGAGCTTCAAGTTTGATTTGAACTTTCTGTTGCCACAAAATCAAACCAACCACCAAGGCCGTCAAGGCACTTCGAAAACTCACAGCGGTCATCACGTCCACGCCATTGTTGAACGCAAAGCGCGCCGCCACATGGTTGGCGCCCATCATGAAGGCCACCAACAACAGGGTGGCAAATGCCGTCACAGACAGGGCTTTGGTTTTTTCAGTCATGCGCTCATTGTGCGGGATAGAGGCCGTGGACGCTGGCATGCAGGCGACTGAGGCCCAGAAGCGCGTCGGTATAAGGTGTACTGACACCGGATAATTGTCCCAACTCGCGGACGCTGCTGACCAATGCATCCAGTTCCACAGTTTTGCCAGCCTCAACGTCTTGCAACATAGATGTTTTGAATGCCCCCAACTTCAGGGTGACCGCGTGTCGGTCGTCAGGCGTTTGGGCAATCGGAATGCCGATTTTTTCACCGATGGCTTTGGCCTCCAGCATGACTTTGGACACAAATTCGCGCACCAAATCATCTTTCAAAATGAGGTCGGTGGTGGCACCCGTGATGGCGCTGATGGGGTTGACGGTCATGTTGCCCCAAAGTTTGTACCAAACATCTTTTTGAATTTGGGCAGAGGCGCTAGCAGTAAAACCTGCTGCTTGCAAATGCGCCACCAACTGTTGCACACGTTCGCTCACTTGGCCGTTTTGTTCGGCGGGCTCACCCAATATCAATCCCTGCCCAAAATGATGGCGCACCACACCTGGCGCTTCCATTGAACAACTGGCATGCACCACACAGCCCACCACATGATGCGCTGGAATGGCTTTGGCGATGCGGCCTTCGGGGTCGATGGTGCTCAGTGTGGCGCCTTGCAATGTGCCCCCAAAGCCTTGGAAGAACCACCAAGGCACGCCATTCATGGCCGTCATCACCATGGTGTTGGGTCCTAGCAAGGGTGCAATGCCTTGCGCCACATCCGCCATGGCAGGCGCTTTTACCGCAACGATGACCAGATCTTGCGGCCCTAAATCTACAGGCTGCGCAGAGACTTTGACTTGGGCTTTGAGAGTGGCATCGGCCGCTTGCGTTTGGACACATTGCAGTCCATTTTTTTGCAAGGCTTCTAAATTGGCACCCCGCGCCACCACACTCACTTCGTGGCCTGTTTGCGCCAAGTGTGCGCCGATCCAGCCGCCAATGGCGCCTGCGCCGTAGATGCAAACTTTCATAAACGATAGCTTTCTTCAGGGCGCACGATGCTGCGGTCGACTTGCCGAATCAGGGCATCGAGCACGTCGTTGCCGGCGCCGTGGTTGGGACTGAACTGCAATGCGTCGCGCGTGCATTTGGCGGCTACGTCTTCGCTCACAGGAATGACGGCTTGTGGGCCACCCATGCTGAATGTGGCCAATTGAATTTCACAGGCACGTTGCAAGGTCCACAAAATGGCAAAGGTTTGCGGCAGTGTGGTACCCCATGACAACAGACCATGGTTGCGCAAAATGACGGCTTGCTTGCTTCCGATGCTGCTTAACAAACGGGGCGCTTCATCGGCATGAATGGTGATGCCTTCGAAGTCGTGGTATGCAATCATGTCGTGCAATTGGGCGGTGTAGAAATTGGTTTGCTGCAAACCCTCTTTCAAACACGCCACTGACACACCAGCTGTGGTGTGCGTGTGCATGACGCAATGGGCACCCGGCAAGCTGTCGTGAATGGCAGCATGGACGGTGAAGCCCGCAGGATTAACGGGGTATGGTGAGCCATCCAAGACCTTGCCCTTGATGTCAATTTTGACCAAGTTGCTGGCCGTGACTTCGCTGTAATGCAAGCCAAAAGGATTGATCAGGAAATGCTTTTCTGCGCCACTCACTTCCTCAGGCAATCGCAAGGTGATGTGGTTGTAAATCATCTCGGTCCAGCCCAAGAATGCAAACACGCGATAGCAAGCCGCCAGTTGCACACGCGCTTCCCACTCTTTGGGATGAACTTCATGCTGCAAAGAACGAACCGTAGGCAGTTGATGAGACAACATGATCAATACACCTGGCCTGTGGTGGGCAGCTCAATACCGGCATTGGGTTTGAATTTTTTGACCAACGCGGATGTTTGGCGCACCAAAATTTGGGTATCCAAACCGACCGCTACAAACAAAGCGCCCAAAGACAAATAGTGTTTGGCTTGCGCTTCATCTGGCGTCAAAATGCCGGGTGCCTTGCCAGCCTTCAGAATGCGCGCAATGGCGTCTTCGATGGCGGCCTGAACCTCGGGGTGGCTTGGGTTGCCCACATAACCCAAGGAAGCCGACAAGTCTGCCGGCCCAATGAATACCCCATCCACACCGGGTGTGTTGGCAATCGCATCCAAGTTCTTTAGAGCCTCGCGCGACTCGGCTTGTACCAGCAAGCAAACTTGCGCATTGGCCTCTTTGGCGTAATTGGGAAATATGCCCCAGCGTGAAGCCCGCGCGCCAGCCATACCGCGAACACCGCCTTGGCCGTCGTCTTGCGGATAGCGCATCGCTTGCACACACTGCGCCGCTTGCTCTGGCGTGTCCACCATAGGAACAAGCAAGGTTTCAACGCCCAAATCCAAATATTGCTTGATCAACGCGGTGTCGCCCACAGGAACGCGGGCAATTGCGTTGTTGGCTGGATACGCGGCGATAGCCTGAAGTTGTTGCTGAATCGTTTGCAAATTGTTGGGTGCATGTTCGCCATCCACCAACAACCAATCGAAGCCAGCCATGGCGCACATTTCTGCGCTGTAACTGTTGGCCATGCCCAGCCACAAACCAATTTGCGCTTGCTTTTCAGAAATGGCTTTTTTGAAACGATTGACAGGAGTTTTCATGTGGCTTCTTTCAGTTAAATTTAAATTGCAAACGACCTAAGGGGCCGTAGTCTGCGTCGAACACATCACCCACTTTGGCAGGGACCGGTTTGGTGAAGGATCCCGCCAAAACAATTTGACCCGCCTTCAAGTGTTCACCCCAAGGCGCCAACTTGTTGGCCAACCATGCAATGCCCACCGCAGGGTGTCCTTGTACACCTGCTGCCAAACCCGTTTCTTCCACCACGCCATTCAGTTTAAGGATAGCGCCGCACCAAGGCAAATTGGTGGTCAGTGGATTGACTTTTTCTGCGCCCACCAAAATGCCGGCATTGGCCGCGTTGTCGCTGATGGTGTCAAACACTTTGCGCATCACTTTGGTGTGACGGTCAAATTGCTCGATGCGTGAATCGATGATTTCGATGGCGGGTGTCACGTACTCAGTGGCGGCCAACACTTGCTCTACTGTGACATGGGGTCCTTGAAGGTCTTGCTTCAAAACAAACGCCAATTCCACTTCAACACGCGGCACCACAAAGTCTGTGTAGGCAATGTCTAGCACTTTGCCGGGCGTGCAGGTGTACAACATGCTGTCGAGCAAGGTGCCGTAATCGGGTTCGTCAATTTGACTGGCCTGTTGCATGGCACGCGAGGTGAGCCCAATTTTGTGGCCAATCACTTGTCGGCCTTGGGCCAATTGCAAAGCCACCCAAGCACGGCTGACGCGGTAACCATCTTCGATGGTCATTTCTGGAAAGCGTTTAGAAAAATGCTCTACCTGCTTGCGTGTGGTTTGTGCTTGCTGCAATTCAGCAGCCAATTCTGCAATGCGTTCAGAATCAAACATGTCTGTCTTTCAAAGGGCCGCAAACAAGGGATGGATGTTGCTGTGTTTGTGATCAAACACTTCAGGCCCCACATCAATTTGCAAAGTGATGCCGATGTGCCGCTTGGCAAAGAGTTGGGCAAAATGTTTTTTGGTCACCTCGACCAATAACTCGCCAGCATGCTGTTGCGTGGCTTCGCTGCGGCCTTTGCCCATGCGCACATTCAAATAAACAAAGGCGTAATCTTCAGAGCCGCCATGTGGGTTGTTGTCAAACTGCGCAGCCTTGCGCCCCGCGGTGCCACCATCGGCCACCGCATAGTGAGGCGCTGGATAAGCCAACACGCGCGTACCGCCTGTCGGAAATACTTGCTTGCCAGCTTCATCGACCACCGTCAGCATGGCGTCGGCCAACTCACGGCACAACACTTTCATATTGGTTTCGGTCTCGAGCTGACCGGTGTACAGAATGACCAAATGGGGCATGGGAAGGCTTTCTAAATGAATTTACAAACGGCTTGCGCCTGCTGCATAAACCGCAGAAGGATCTTTCAAGCTTTTGAGGTTGAGGCTGGTCACCGCTTGTCCATTTGCGTCCAAGACTTCAGTCACTGGAAACACCGCATTGATTTGTCCTGTGCCTGAACTGGGAAAGTATGGCGTGACCACTTCAGCTTTGCCTTGATATTGATCCCAACCCAGCAAGCCCAACAACATGGCGGTGTCGTGCATAAAGCCTTCGCCATGACCTTTGGCGGCGTATTCGGGCAGCATGGCGCAGAAAGTTTGCCAATCGCCGCGCTGCCACATCTCTACCACGCTGTGGTCTAACTGCTCTAAGAACGGGCTCCACATTTTGTTGGCGTACTCGGGGGCTAAACCATTTTGTGCAAAGCGGTGCGACAAAGAGCCGCTGGCAAAGAAGGCCACCTTGCCGTCGTAGTGTTGCTCTACGGCGCGGCGCATGGCCCAGCCCAGTTGGGCGCTTTCGGCCAAGGAATGCACCATGCACAGCGCCGACACCGAAACGACCTTGTAGTGCCGGTCGCTATTCATGTAGCGCATAGGTACCAACGTGCCATATTCCAAAGCCAAGCTGGTGTGCTCGTGTGCCAAAGTGGTCACGCCGGCTTCATTGCAAGCCTTGGCCAAGATGTGGCCCAGCGCGGGATTGCCATCGTACTCGTACGGCATGTTGCTGATGAAGTGCGGCAACTCATTGCTGGTGTAGTTGCCTTTGAAATGCGCGGCATTGTTCAGGTGGTACGCCGAGTTCACCAACCAGTGCGTGTCAAACACCACGATGGTGTCTACACCCAAAGCGCGGCAGCGTCTGTCAATTTCGTGATGGCCATCGATTGCGGCTTGGCGTGTGCCTTTTTGCGGACCGTCCAGCTCGCTCAAATACATGGACGGCACGTGCGTGATTTTGGCCGCGAGTGACACTTGTCCCATGCTCAAACTCCCCAATGAGGTATGTGGTGCGAGCCCATCGACACCGCCACGTTTTTAGGTTCGCAAAAAACTTCGTAGCTCCAAGTGCCGCCTTCGCGGCCAGTGCCGCTGGCCTTGGTGCCGCCAAAGGGTTGACGCAAATCGCGCACGTTTTGGCTGTTGACAAAACACATGCCAGCTTCTACCGAAGCGGCCACGCGGTGCGCGCGGCCGATGTTTTCGGTCCACACATAACTGGACAAACCGTATTGAATGTCGTTGGCCAATTCAATGGCATGGGCTTCGTCGCGGAACGGAATGATGCAGGCCACAGGGCCAAAGATTTCTTCTTGCGCAATCTTCATGCGGTTGTCGACATCGGCAAACACTGTTGGCCACACAAAGTTTCCGTTCTTCACGCGATCGGGCAAGTCGGCTGCATAAGCGGGTTTATCTAACCCACCGCACAACATCGTGGCGCCTTCTTTGGGACCCAACTCAATATAGCTTTTGACTTTGGCCAAATGCGCTTGGCTAATCATGGGGCCAACAATGGTGTTTTCGTCCAAGGGGTCGCCCACTGTAATGCGCTTGGCGCGCTCTGTGAACTTTTGCACAAAGTCGGCGTAGATGCTTTGCTGCACCAAGATGCGACTGCCCGCCGTGCAACGCTCACCGTTGTTGCTGAAGATCATGAAGACTGCGGCATCCAATGCGCGCGGCAAATCGGCATCTTCAAAAATCACAAACGGCGATTTACCACCCAACTCCATGCTGAATTTTTTAAGGCCTGCACTTTGCACAATCCGATTGCCTGTGGCAGTGGAACCTGTGAAAGAAATAGCACGCACGTCTGGGTGCGACACCAAAGGCTCGCCTGCATCGCGGCCATAGCCGTGCACCAAATTCAACACGCCCGGTGGCACGCCCGCTTCCAAAGCCAACTCACCCAAACGCGCAGCAGACATGGGCGACAACTCGCTCATTTTCAACACAGCGGTGTTTCCAAAAGCCAAGCAGGGCGCCACTTTCCAAGTGGCCGTCATGAAGGGCACATTCCACGGACTGATCAACGCACAAACACCGACCGGGTGAAACAGCGTGTAGTTCAAATGTGTGGGTGTGGGATAGGTGTGACCATCCACGCGGGTGCACATCTCTGCAAAGTAAGAAAAATTGTCAGCCGCGCGAGGCACCAATTGCTTGCCCGTTTGCGAAATGGTTTGACCGCAATCGCGCGTTTCTGTTTCTGCAATTTGGGGTACATGCTTGGTAATGAGTTCGCCCAACTTGCGCATGATCTTGGCGCGCTCGGTAGCCGGCGTTGCAGCCCATTTAGGAAAGGCTGCCTTAGCAGACGCTACGGCTTGGTTGACTTCATCGGTGCCGCCTGAGGACACTTCTGCCAACACTTCTTGTGTGGCCGGGTCGCGAGTTTCAAAAGTTTGGGCGCTGGCAACGGATTTGCCGTCAATCAAATGGTCGATGCGCATGTCTTTGTTCCTTTATTCTGTGCTTTGCTTTTCTTGTATGTGAATGATTCGAATCATTCACCCAAGGTGTTGATCAACTCGCCTACACCTTCAATGCTGGTCACGATCACATCGCCCACATTGCAGTTCACTACGCCATCAGGCGTCCCAGTCAAAATCAAATCACCGGGTTGAAGCGTCATGAATGCACTGAAATATTCAATCAAAGTGGGCACATCAAAAATCATGTCTCGGGTGTGGCCGCTTTGCGTCACTTGACCATTCACCGTGGTCTGCAAACTCAAGTTCATTGGGCTGCCGTACTTGTCATGGATGTCTTGTGCATCCACCAACCACGGCCCAATGGGCGTGCAGGTATCGCGGTTCTTCACGCGAAAATTGGGGCGGAACCAGTTTTCTAAATAGTCACGAATGGCGTAATCGTTGGCCACGGTGTAGCCGCCCACATAGTCGTAGGCATTTTCTTTTTTCACGCGCTTTGCAGTGCGGCCAATGACCACGGCCAGTTCGCACTCGTAGTGCATGTAGGTCACTTCTTGCGGCCTGCACGTGAGGGCCTTGTGGCCAATCAAAGACGCTTCGCCTTTGACAAACACCAGTGGCTCTTCGGGCGCTTTGAATGCCAGCTCTTTGGCGTGATCGGCGTAATTCAAACCCAAAGCCAAAATAGTTCTGGCCTGCGGCACAGGCGCCAAAGGTGGTAACCACACCACCTCGTCAAACTTCAATCGCTTACCAGCCCAAGGGCTGCGCGTGAGCAACAACTCGCCTTCAGATTCAACGGCTTCGTGAATGGCGCCAGCCCATGCAATGCGTGCGTGCTTCATGCGGCACCTCCCACAAATGTGTTCGCCAAGGTGTCAAAGCCCTCGGCAGAAATTTCCACCACATCGCCCACCTTAGCGCGAGGGCGTTTGCCATCGGGCAAGCAGTCGCTACCCAGCAACAACACATCGCCTTCTTGAAAGGTCATGAATTCGGAAATATCGGTGAGCAAGATTTGTGATTTGCGAACAGTGTCTGCGTAATCAACGCGTTGCACTTCTTGGCCGTTCACCTTCACGGTGATCACCACCGAATCGGTTTGCACTTGATCGATAGGTCGCGCTTTGGCACCCACACCCATGAAGCCATCGACACATTTAAATTTCACAGGGGGTCTGTAATAGCTTTCGTGCGGAATCGACACATCGTTGACCAACACACAAGCGATGGGTTTGGCATCAGCGCCAAACACCCATGCCAAATTGGCGCCAATATCTACTTCTGCCGCCGACGCAGGGATCTCAATGCTGCGCCCAGAAGCCGTCCAGGTATTGGCCGTTTTGATGAACAGCACAGGCGCTTTGGGCGCGCCTTTGTGGGGCGCCTCTGGCATCTGCGGCTCTCTTAAATGCCACTCTTGTTGGAAGTTAAGCAGTGCGCCGTAGACAGTCCCTTGCGGCCAATAGGGTGTGTGGACCTTCAAGCTTGGATTCATCTTGTTCATTCCATTTCCTCTACCGCTTCGTCCATTGAAGACGTCTCCAACTGAATCACGGCATCTAGCAACTGATACAGCTGCGCTAATTTTTGTTTGCCCAATTCACTTTCCATCCAGGCGTAGTGCGCCTCAATGGCTTCAGACAACTTGGCGACTTTGGCCAAGCCCAGTTTGGTGGCCCTCACCACGGTTCTGCGGGCGTCTTGCGAACAGCGACTGCGCTCAATCAGGCCATCGCGCTCCATGCGCGTCAGCACGCCCGTCAAACTAGGACCAAGTAAAAAGGCTTCGCGGGCCACGCGCCCTGTTTCTACGCCCTCTGTGTCTTCTGCGCTGTTGGCATGCTCGCCCAACACGCGCAACACGCGCCACTGCTGATCGGATAAACCATGCTCTCGCAAACTAGGACGGGTATGCGTCATCACAGCCTCGCGCGCTTGCAGCAGCAAGCGAGGCAAATTGCGATGGACGAAAGCTTGTTTTTTCATGGCGTTTGAATTTATTTAACATGTTAAATGAATTTTCAAAGATTGCAAAATCGGGTTAACCCGCTCTGAGGCCAAGGTTTGCAAGGCAGGCTTGCCCGATGAGCCTCCAGTGAGGGAATAATTGCGTCATGCACACCTCTTTTTTTGAAACTCAGCAGATCCGATTGGTCCAAGCGCCCATGGCCGGATCGCAAAACAACGTGTTGGCAGCTGCCGTGTTCAAAGCTGGCGGTCTGGGCAGCATTCCGGCAGCCATGTTGAGTGCTGAGCAACTGCACGCCGAATTGACGGCCTTTCAAATGGCCATAGCGGCAGACGCCAACATCAAGAACTGGGGTAGCTTCCTACCAGTCAACGTCAATTTCTTCTGCCATACACCGCCTGCGTCTCAGCCAGACAAAGAATCTGCGTGGCGGGTCAAGCTCACATCGGCTTATCAGTCACACGGCATTGATCCCTTGACTGTGGGATCGGGCCCAGGCCGCGCGCCCTTCAGCCAAGAAAGCCTGACGCTGATGGGCCAGTTCAAACCGGCCGTTGTGAGCTTTCACTTTGGGCTGCCCAAAGCCGAATGGGTGCAGCAACTCAAAGCGTGGGGCATTCAAATTTGGTCGTCAGCCACCACGGTGCAAGAAGCCCAATGGCTTGAACAACACGGCGCAGATGCCATCATTGCGCAAGGCCTTGAAGCGGGTGGTCATCGGGGCATGTTTCTCACAGAAGACCTGAGTACCCAGGTGGGCACTTTGTCTTTGTTGCCTCAAATTGTGAAAGCCGTCAGGCTGCCCGTGATTGCGGCTGGTGGTATTTCCAGTAGCGCCGCTGTCAGCGCGGCCAAGGCCTTGGGCGCCAGCGCTGTGCAAGTGGGCACCGCGTTTTTAACCAGCCACGAGGCCACCACCAGCAAGTTGCACCGACAAGCCTTGATGACAGACGCGGCCAGGCACACTTCATTGACCAACCTGTTTAGCGGTAGGCCCGCGCGGGGCATCGTCAACAAGTTCATGCAAGACTTTGGCCCCCTCAACCCCGACGCACCCGACTTCCCCTTGGCCACAGCCGCTCTGGCCCCTTTGCGCGCTGCCGCAGAAGCCAAAGGCGTCGCAGACTATTCGCCTTTGTGGTCAGGCCAAAACGCGTCCGACTGCCAAGCCTTGCCGGCAGCCGACATTGCGCACAAACTCTTGCAAGGGTGGTCATGAGACTGATCGCTTCTTATTTGCTGGCGCTTGAGTGTTAGGCTTGCGTCATGGCCAAAGACAAAACCATTTTCACGTGCACCGATTGCGGTGGCACCACCCCACGCTGGTTGGGCAAATGCCCCGCTTGTGGCGCTTGGAACACCCTCATTGAAAGCACGATCGACGCTGGCGGCAACGCCAAAAACCGATACACCAGCCAATTTCAGGCGCTGGCCAAAACCTCCGAGCTCACCAAACTGGGCGACATTGAGGCCACAGACGTCGACCGCAGCCCCACCGGCATTGAAGAGCTAGACCGCGCTTTGGGCGGCGGCGTGGTGGAAGGCGGCGTGGTTTTAATTGGTGGCGATCCTGGCATTGGCAAATCCACCTTGTTGTTACAAGCCCTAGACGCCCTGCAGCGCAAAGGCATGAATACGCTGTACGTCACAGGCGAGGAAAGCGGTGCCCAAGTGGCGCTGCGCTCCAGACGCCTTGGCTTAGACAACAGCCAAGTGCAGGTTTTGGCCGAAATTCAGCTGGAAAAAATCCTGGCCACTTTGCAAACCGAGCGGCCCCACATTGCGGTCATCGACTCTATTCAAACGGTTTACTCCGACCAGCTCACCTCAGCGCCAGGCTCGGTTGCGCAGGTTAGAGAATGCGCAGCTCACTTAACGCGTGCGGCCAAAGCCACCGGCACGGCCATCGTCTTGGTCGGTCACGTGACCAAAGAAGGCGCCCTGGCGGGCCCGCGTGTTTTGGAGCACATGGTCGACACCGTCTTGTACTTTGAAGGCGACACCCACAGCAGCTTCCGCCTCATTCGGGCCATCAAAAACCGCTTTGGTGCGGTCAACGAGATTGGCGTTTTTGCCATGACCGAAAAAGGCTTGAAGGGCGTTTCCAATCCCAGCGCCATCTTTTTGTCACAGCATTCCGAACCTGTGGCCGGCAGTTGTGTCATGGTCACTTTGGAAGGCACTCGGCCTTTGTTGGTAGAAATTCAAGCCCTGGTCGACAGCGGCGGGCCCAGCCCACGCAGGCTGTCTGTGGGCCTAGAAAGAGACCGTTTGGCCATGCTCTTGGCCGTCTTGCACCGGCACGCTGGCGTGGCCTGCATGGACCAAGATGTATTCGTCAATGCGGTGGGCGGCGTTCGAATCAGTGAGCCTGCTGCTGACTTGGCAGTGATGTTAGCAATTACTTCATCCCTAAGAGGCAAGCCTTTGCCCAAGGGCTTCATTGCGTTTGGTGAGGTGGGTTTGGCGGGCGAAGTGCGGCCCGCGCCACGCGGCCAAGAGCGTCTGAAAGAAGCGGCCAAATTGGGGTTCACGGTCGCCGTGGTGCCCAAAGCCAACGCGCCCAAAAAGAACGACAAGAACTTTGAAGGCCTCACGATTTATCCGGTTGAGCGCATCGAAGACGCCATGAACTGCGTGCGCGGACTTTAAGATCGGCGCATGAACTTTTCTAGATTTTTGATCCCCATTGGGGTTGTTCTTTTTGTAGCGGGTGCTTGGCAACAATACCAATGGGCCGGTGTCGCCGTCGCCTCAGGCGCTGTCGTCATGTGGATTTTGTTGCACTTCACACGCATGGTGACCGTGCTCAGCCGAGCCGCCAACCGTCCCGTAGGCCATGTTGGCAGCGCCGTCATGTTGAACGCCAAGCTCAAAAAAGGCGTCAATTTGATGCACGTGATTGCCATGACCAAGTCTTTGGGCCAGCGCTTGTCCCCAGAAAATACCCAGCCCGAGGTCTTCAAATGGACCGATCAAGGCGAATCCTTCGTGACTTGCACCTTTAAAGATGGCAAGTTAACCGAATGGGCCATGACCCGGCCCGACCCAGAAGAAGCCGAGGCTTCACAAACATCGCCTGAAATCTCCTGAACTGAGCCCATCAACTGGCCAAAGACAGGGCATAAGACCCGTAAAATGGCAATTTTGCGAAACTGGCAACAAAGGACAAAACAATGAGCACCGCAACCCCCTCAATGGAAGACCGTGACGGCAAAATCTGGATGGACGGCAAGATGGTCGAGTGGCGCGATGCCAAGATCCACGTTTTGACACACACCTTGCACTACGGCTGCGGCGCCTTTGAAGGCGTGCGCGCCTACAAAACCATCAACGGTACCGCTATTTTCCGTTTGCAAGAGCACACCGACCGACTCTTCAACAGCGCCAAAATTTTGCGCATGAAGTTGCCCTTCACCAAAGAAGAAGTCAACGAAGCGCAAAAAGCGGTAGTCCGTGAAAACAATTTGGAAAGCGGCTATATCCGTCCTTTGACTTGGATTGGTTCGCAAAAGCTGGGCGTGAGCCCCAAAGGCAACACCATTCACCTGATGGTGGCCGCATGGACTTGGGGTGCATACCTGGGCGAAGAAGGCATGAAGCGCGGCATTCGCGTCAAAACTTCTAGCTTCACACGCCACCACGTCAACATCACCATGACGCAGGCCAAAGCGGTCAGCAACTACACCAACTCCATCTTGGCCAACATGGAAGCCACCGATGAGGGTTACGACGAAGCTTTGTTGCTGGACACTTCAGGCTTTGTGTCTGAAGGCGCAGGCGAGAATTTGTTCGTGATCAAAGACGGTGTGATCTACACCCCCGACTTGTCGGCTGGCGCTTTGAACGGCATCACACGCAACACGGTGTTCCACATTGCCAAAGACTTGGGTCTGGAAATTGTGCAAAAACGCATCACGCGCGATGAAGTTTATATTTGCGACGAAGCTTTCTTCACCGGCACCGCTGCTGAAGTGACGCCCATCCGCGAACTGGACCGCATCGAAATTGGCGCCGGCTCCCGCGGTCCCATCACCGAAAAAATTCAGACTGCGTTCTTTGACATCGTGAATGGCAAGAACCCCAAATACGCGCACTGGTTGACACGCGTCTGATTCTCGGAAAGAAATAGAACATGAGCCAAGCTGTTGAACTTCTCGCAAAAGACTTAAACCCACAAGGCGGCGTCTTTTGCCCAAGCCCCAAAGCCGACATGAAGATCTGGAACACGCATCCCAAGGTTTACTTGGATGTGGCCCGCGAAGGCCACGCCAAGTGCCCTTATTGCGGTACAGAATACAAACTCAAAGCGGGCGAAGCGGCCGGCCACAGCCACTAAAGCAAGCTCAATGGCTTGTCTTTGGCAGAGCAACTTCAAAACAAGCCCCGCCCCCTAAGCGATCGCCACACGTCACTCGTCCCTGATGGCGCAGGGCAATTGACTTCACCAGTGCCAAGCCAAGGCCTACGCTTCCTGCACGTTCACTTGCACCCGGCAGTCTAAAAAACGGCTCGAAAATTTTGTCGCGAAACGCCACAGGAACGCCTGGTCCTCGGTCGCAAACTTTCAGCACAATGTCCGTGTCTGTAATGGCGCAACTGAGTTGCACATCTTCTGGGCCTTTGGCGACACCGTAGCGTGCCGCGTTTTCTAACAAATTGCGAATCAAGCGCCTCAGGAGTTTGGGGACGCCCTGCGTTTCAATTTGCATCACGCCTGACTGCACTTCTAACAAGGCCCCCATCCGCGCGCACTCTTCAGCACACAGCCCAATCAAATCGACTGACTCGATGGTGCCCATATCGGCTTCTTGCGCATCCAATCGACTGGCCAACAAAATTTCATCAATCAATTGGTCAAGCTCGGCAATGTTGCGTGCAATTTCTTGTTTGACGGCATCGCTGTTGTCTTGATTCATGAGTTCAAGCCCCATGCGAATGCGCGTCAAGGGCGATCTCAGCTCGTGCGAGGCATTGGCCAACAAAGATTTTTGGGAGGCCAGCAACAATTGCTGCGAGTTCATCAATTGCTGAACACGCTCTGCAGCAGCGTTGAACCGCTTGGACAAATCGGCCACTTCATCTTGACCCAGCTCGGCAAGCCGAACCGTCAAGTCGCCCTCACCCCAGCGCTGCACACCCTGCTGAAGCGCCTCAAGCCTTTGCGTGAGTTTGCGCACGATGGGATAAATACCAACGGCAACCGCCACACCCACCAATAGCAGCATCCACACAAAGCCATACGGCGGCTTGGCCCACCAAGGGCCAAGGTCTCGCGGACCACGGCCCATCGGCCCGCCACTCGATCCGGAGCCAGGCCCGGGTCCTATGCCCGGCGGTCTTCTGGGTAGCAATACATTTAACTTTTGCCCATCTGGCAAAGTGACCTCGAAGTTCACACCCACACCGCGCTGCAATTGGCCTGGTACCGTCTGAATGACTTCGCCTTGCTCGTTTCGAATTTGCAACTCACGTGCACCTTGGGGTCCGTTGTGAGCTGCATGTTCAACAGACAAGCTCCAAGCCCAACCCACCAAAAGCATAAGAACCGCCACGCCAACAACTACGGCAAGCCAAATTCTCAAATACAAATGTTTAGCAACAGGTGCAAGCCAAGACATGTTGCTGCTTCACTTTTGTTGTTTGGCAAAAACATAGCCAACGCCGCGCACTGTCAAGATTCTTTCTGGCGCTTTGTGATCGTCTTCAATGGCCATTCGAATGCGGCCCATATGGACATCGATGGACCGATCGAAAGCTTCCAATTCTCGGCCCCTGACAGCTTCCATGATTTGATCGCGCGTGAGGACGCGGCCAGCCCGTTCTGCAATGGCCACCAACAAATCAAATTGATAGGACGTTAAGTCACAAGGCTTGCCACTGACGCTGACCGTGCGAGCATCGCGGTCAATTTCTAAACTGCCAAAAACAAGTTTGGTTTGACCGCCCGTGTTGCTACCTGATTTGCGTCGCAACACCGCTTTGATTCTGGCGAGCAACTCTCGGGGCTCAAACGGTTTGGGCAAATAGTCGTCTGCGCCCAACTCAAGCCCTACGATGCGGTCCATCGGATCGCCTTTGGCCGTGAGCATCAAAATGGCCGTCTGTGCTTCAGAGCCCGTCAAGGCCCTTACTTTTTGACAAATCTGCAAGCCATCGGTGTCAGGCAGCATCAGATCCAAAATGATCAGGTCAACCGAGTGCTTTTGCAAATGCAACAGGCCACTCGCACCATCGCCACAGTGCGCAAAGCCATACCCAGATTGACGCAAGTAGTCGCCCACCATCAGCGCCAAGCGGTCGTCGTCTTCGATCATCAAGATTTGTACTGTCATGCCTTGCCAACGGAGGGTCTGAGTAGCGTCACAACCCACATGATGCGCCCAGATCTAGCGCTTCGTGTCCAATTCTTTTGAAGTCTTCGTAAAGTTTCGTAAATTCGACTCAGCGCTGGATGGGCTCTTTGGCTTGAAAGCGCCATGCCAAGGCCACCAAAACCAAAACCGGCAAGCCCAACAAAGCTGTGGCATTGAAGAATGTGGCATAGCCATGCGCATTCACAAAGTCACCAGAAAAGCCCGCAATGAATTTGGGCAAGAGCAACATCATGGAGCTGAGCAAAGCGTATTGTGTGGCCGAGTATTGAATATTGGTCAGGGATGACAAATAAGCAATGAAAGCAGCCGATGCGATGCCACTGGACAAATTATCGGCCGACACCACCACCATGAGCGCATGCACATCATGGCCGTGCCCACTTAACCACGCAAACAACAAATTGCTCAAGGCGCTCAAGATGGCGCCCAGCATCAAGATGCGCATCACCCCCCAACGCAAAGCCATGACCCCGCCCACAAAGGCTCCCAGCAAGGTCATGAGCACGCCATAGACTTTGGTCACGGTGGCCACTTCGGCTTTGGTGTAGCCCATGTCGACATAAAAAGGATTGGCCATGATGCCCATCACCACATCGCTGATGCGGTACACCGCAATCAAACTCAAAATCAAAACCGCTTGCCATTTGTATCTTTTAAGGAAGTCTGCAAAGGGGTCTATCAAAGCACCTTGTAGCCATTCCTTCACATTGCGCGCAGGCGGCAACTCGGCAGGTACGGGTTCTCTCGACATCAGCACTGTGAACAAGCCAACCGCCATGCTGGCGGCCATGACCAAATAGGCGGATTGCCAAGCTTGTTGCACATAGCCAGCAGGGCCATCACCCTGAACCCATGCAGCCACCCACAAAACGCCTGCGCCTGCCCAAATCATGGCCAAGCGGTAGCCCGTTTGGTAGCTGGCAGCCAAAGCGGCTTGTTGTGTGGGCTCGGCAGACTCAATTCGAAATGCATCCAATGCAATGTCTTGCGTGGCTGAGCCCACGGCAACCATCAATGCACACCAAACGATGGGGCCCAATGTTTGCCGCGGATCGCTGACGGCCATGCCGATCAAGCCGATGGTGACCATGCATTGCGACAGCAAGAGCCAACTTCTGCGACGCCCCAAACGGCGCGTGACATAAGGAATGGGCATGCGGTCAACCAGCGGCGCCCAAACCCATTTGAACGCATACGCCAGCCCCACCCAACTGAGATAGCCAATGGTGCTGCGGTCAATGCCCGCCTCGCGCAATCTGAAACTCAAAGTACCGAGCACCAAGAGCAATGGAAGTCCCGCAGCAAAGCCTAAAAAAAGCATTCGCAAACTGGCCGGCTGCAGGTAAATACGCCAGGAGGCGAGCCAGGAAAAAGAGGCGGCGTCAGAGCTAGGCTTTTCAATCATGTCGACATTATCCAAGTCTGCGGAGGTTTTCCAAAGACTTCCATCTTGAATTATGGCGTTGTGCCACTATGATTCCAATCATGTGCTGGCTTTGCTTACCTCAACCTACCGATACCGACAAACCAGAATCCCATGGTCTGCCGGATATGTCTCGGCGTGCGTTCATTCATCAAGCGCGTTGGGGCACTGGTTTCAGCCTGACGGCTTTGGTGGCGTCGAATGCACATGCGCAGGTTGATGTGGGTCAGTCCTCCAGCCTGCGCAAACTCATTCCCGCCGAGACCCTTGAAGCCTCTGCACGCCAACAGTATCGGCAAACCCTGGGCGAAGCCAACAGCAAGGGTGCGCTTGCGCCTGATGATTACCCCCAACTGCAACGCCTGCGCGCCATAGCGGCCAGACTCATTCCGTACACGGCGCAATGGAATCCCGATTCGCGCAAATGGAAATGGGAAGTCAATTTGATTGGGAGCAATCAACTCAACGCGTGGTGCATGCCTGGCGGCAAGATTGCTTTTTACACGGGTATCTTGGATCAACTGAACTTGACCGACGACGAAGTTGGCATGATCATGGGTCACGAAATGGCGCACGCCTTGCGTGAACATGCCCGCGAAAGAATGGCCAAGTCCAAAGCCACTGGCTTGGGTTTGTCGGTGGCATCCCAATTGTTAGGCTTGGGTCAATTGGGCGATGTTGCCGCCAACATGGGCACGCAACTTCTCACCCTGAAATACGGTCGAGACGATGAAACAGAAGCCGATTTGGTCGGTTTGGAAATTGCTGCGCGAGGTGGTTTCAAGCCTGAAGCCAGCGTGCAACTTTGGAAAAAAATGCTAGGTGCCACGGGCGGAGGCAAGGGTCAACCCAGTTTCTTGTCGACACACCCCAGCGGCAACAATCGGATTCAAGAACTTGAAGCTAATTTGCCCAAGGTGGCGCATCTTTATGCAGAGGCCATTCAAACCAACTCGCGCAAGCCTCAGAATTCTGGCGCATTGAATTGATCAGGTACCGTCCACGTAGGGGTTGGTTCGACGCTCGCGACCAAATGTACTTTCGGGACCATGCCCCGGAATAAACACCGTGTCATCACCCATGGGCCACAAACGTTGCGTGATGCTGGCGATTAAAGTGTCGTGATCGCCTTGCGGAAAATCTGTCCGGCCGATGCTTCCCGCAAACAAGACATCGCCTACAAAGGCACGCTTGATTTCTGGTGAATAAAACACCACGTGGCCTGGGGTGTGGCCAGGGCAATGCCGCACGTTCAATGTGTGCCCACCCAACTCCACGGTGTCGCCATCTTGCAGCCAACGTGTGGGCGTGAAGACTTCTGCGTCTGGAAATTGAAACATGCGCCCTTGGTCTGACAAGCGATCAATCCAAAACTGATCGCCCGGATGTGGTCCCACGATGGGTAAATTCAAATTGCGCGCAAGCACGGCCGTGCCACCCGCATGGTCGATGTGCGCATGCGTCAGCCAAATTTGTTCTAGCTTGAGAGCGTGTTGGGCCACTGCTGCCAAGATCAAATCCAAGTCACCGCCCGGATCGATGACCGCCGCTTGACGCGTCTGATCGTCCCAAATCAAAGAGCAGTTTTGCTGAAAGGGCGTGACGGGAATGGTTTGGTACTGAAGCATCGCAAAATTTCATTCGGTTTCAAGGGACTGGGCTTGCAAGTCAATGCAAACACAACAGCGACTCAAGCTCGTATTGTGAGGGTTCTTTCTTTCACGCACCCATGAACACCTCACTTTTTCGCGCCCAAGTAACCCAAGCCCAACAAGCCTCCTGGCTAGGCGGCATTCATTTGGCGCACAACCCGCGCTTCAGCCTCATCGCTGCCGTGGCACTGACGCTGGCGGGCGCACTTTTGGCGTTTGGTGCGTGGGGCACAGTAGCGCGCAAGGTCCGAGTGCCAGGCATCCTCATGCCGCACACGGGCACCCTCGAACTCACCAGCGCCATGGCAGGCGCGCTGCTCGAGCAACGCGTACAAGAAGGCGAATGGGTTCAGCAAGGCCAGGTCTTGTTTGTCATCAACACCGACAAAACCAGCGCGTTAGGCAGCACATCCGCCTTGCTAGCGTCTCATTTGGCGCAGCGACGCAGCACGCTGCTGGCAGAACGTAGCACTCGCTTAGTCCAACACCAAGCGCGCGAAACGCATTTGACCCATCGCATTCGGTCCTTGTCACTCGAAACCGCGCAAGCCGTCCAAGAGCAAGTCTTGGCCAGTCGAAGGGTGGGCTTGGCTGACAAAACGTGGCGCAAATATGAGCAAATGGCCACAGAAGGTTTCGTCTCTAACATTCAAGCGCAAAACAAACAAGAAGAATTGATCGACCTGCAGTCGCGTTTAGAAACCACACAGCGCAGCGGTGTGGCACTGTCGCGCGAACACCAAGCTGCACAGGCCGAATTGCGCAACCTTCATCAACAACTCAGCATTGACTTACTGCAACTCGATCGCAGCGTGGCCACCCTCGATCAAGAAACCGCCGAAAACAAATCCCGACAAACCAGCAGTGTGTTGGCGCCCCAAGCAGGACAAGTCAGCACCCTCCATCTCCCCTTGGGCGCCATGGTGCAAGCCGGTCAAACCATTGCCAGTCTGGTCCCACAAACGCCAGATCAAGCCCAAGCACCGCTCATGGCAGCGCTGTTTGCACCCACGCGCACCGCTGGATTCATTCAACCTGGCCAAGCGGTGTGGCTTCGACTGGCCGCCTATCCCTATCAAAAATTTGGCTTGGCCCAAGGCCATGTTGTGAAAGTGAGCGGCACGCCCATTGCGGCGCAAGACTTGCCCCACGGTCAAGGCACTGCCCTCTTGGCTTCCACGCAAAGCAATGAGCCTCTTTACAGAATTCAAGTGGCATTGGCCTCACAGCACATCACAGCCTTTGGCGCCTCGCATCCGCTTCGCCCAGGCATGTCCCTAGAGGCCGATGTCATTCACGATGTTCGGGGTATTTGGGAATGGATTTTCGAGCCGCTGTTGGCCATTCATGCAAGGCAGAAAACTTCATGAACCTCATTCAAAAAATCAGAGCTTCCCACCTCAATCGACATGGCTTTGTTGATACCTTGGTCGGTATTGTTTTGTTTCAAATCATTTACTTAACACTGATTATGTTGTTGAGTCAGCCCAAGAATGATCCGATTGCAGCCGAGATGCCGTCGTTCGGCATGATCATTTTTTCTGGATTAATTTTTGCACCCTACTTTGAAAATGCAGTATTGATTGGAATTGCAGCCATCCATCAAAAACTGTTTGGCCGAAGGGGTCTGTTTGTCGTAGCGCCTTTGATACTCACAGCGCTTCACTTTGTCGCTCCAAGAGAATTGTCTTTCCCCAAAATTTTTCGCATCTTGACCTTGTTTTTGTATTTCTATATTTTCTTAAAACAGTATGACTTGCATCAAGCAGAAATCGGGAAACACAAGGCCTTGCTTTTGAGCAGCGTCATTCATTCGGCACTCAACGCGAGCGCCATGATTGTTATTTTTTTAATCGAATCCTATATCGACGCTGAAACGATTTTTTCAGCACAACCAGGAGAATGAAATGAGAAACTTAAACTTAATCGAATTGAATGAAGTCGAGGGCGGCGCAATGGCACTTAGGTGGGCCTTCAGAATGGGCGAAGTAATAACAGATGTTTACTCCATGTACCAAGCAACATCAGACTTTAGATTCGATACCTCTGGCTATGGCCGCCCAAGTGGTAGCGGCTTTAACGCCATGGGCGATTTCTCATTCTAATTGTGAGCCCAATGAGTCTGTCCCCAACAACATGGTGATAGGCTTGCCTGCGCGCCCGTGCGCGCAGGCAGCTTTTCAAACAAGTTTTAAAAGAGCCTCACTTTGACGCCTGTCCTCCAACTCCAAACTTCAGAGTGTGGTTTAGCTTGTTTGTGCATGATTGCCAATTCACATGGGCAGCACTGGCGACTCATGGACCTCAGGCGCAAGTTTCCACAAACACTCAAGGGCGTCAATCTCAAGCAACTGATTGATCAAAGCGGCCATTTAGGATTCAATGCCAGGCCTGTTCGCTTAGAACTGGACGAGTTGTCCCAACTCTCGACGCCCTGTGTCTTGCATTGGGACTTGAATCACTTTGTGGTCCTGCAAACAATCAAAGGGCGCAAAGTCACCGTGTTAGATCCTGCACTGGGCATGCGTATCATGTCGATCGCAGAAATTTCAAGGCACTTCACGGGTGTTGCGCTTGAATTAACGCCTCATGCCAATTTCAGGAAACAAGATGCGCCAGTGACATTTCCCTTGTCGCAATTAACAGGCAAAGTTCGCGGTTTTGGCAAGTCAGCGATGCAAATCATCGCATTGGCTTTGGTGCTTGAACTGTTTGCCATCTTCATGCCCATGTTCAACCAAGCCGTCGTCGACGATGTCTTGACTTCGGGTGACTACGAACTTCTGTCGGTGTTGGTGGTCGGTTTTGCACTCATCCTATTGGTTCAATCGGTCCTTTCGTTTGCCCGCAGTTGGTGGGTCATGGTCCTGGGTCAAACGCTGTCGCTTCAATGGCTCAGCAATGTCTTTGCTCATTTGATCAAACTGCCTGCCGATTGGTTTTCGCAACGCCATCTGGGCGATATCGCTTCACGCTTTGACGCAGTCCAAGACATCCAAAAAACATTGACCCAAACCACCATCGAATCTTTGCTCGATGGTCTCATGGCCATCGCAGCTTTGGTCATGATGTTCATTTACTCACCCTTGCTCACCTGGGTGGTATTGGCAGCCTCCAGCATCTACGCATTGGTGCGCTGGATCAGTTACGGCCCCCTAAGAAATGCCGCATCAGAGCGCTTGGTCTTGTCGGGCCAAGAGCAAACCCACTTTATTGAGACGCTGCGTGTCATGATGCCTTTGAAGCTGTTCGCTAGAGAGGGCGAAAGACGTGCTCGGTGGCAAAGCCTCATGGTCGAGGTTATGAACCGCGACTTTCAAACCGCCAAGCTCACCATGAGCTTCAACGCGGCACGCACACTTATTTTTGGTCTCGAAAATTTGTGTGTGTTTTGGCTGGGTGCCAAAATGATTCTGGGCGTCCAATCACACAATCAAAGCAGCCCTGTGTTTACAGTGGGCATGCTGCTGGCATTCATCAGCTACAAAATGCTTTTCACGGGGCGTCTTAGTGCGCTCATCAATCAAGGCATTGAACTCAAAATGCTCTCCCTGCATCGAGACCGTTTGGCCGACATTGTGCTGACCCCGCCCGAGCAAGACACACCGCAGGGCAACATGCCTCCCCATCACTTGGCGCATTTACAGGCCAGCCTCGAATTGCGCAATGTCTCATTTCGTTACAGCCACTCAGAACCCTGGTTGCTGCACAACTTAAACCTCCGCATTGAAGCTGGAGAGCATGTTGCCATTACTGGCGCCAGCGGCTGCGGCAAAACCACCTTGCTCAAAATCCTGTTGGGTTTGTTGCCACCCAGTCATGGCACGGTTTTGTATGGTGGGGTCCCTGTGAGTCAATTAGGCATGTCCAATGTGCGCCGCAAAATTGGTGTTGTGATGCAGGAAGATGCATTGCTTACCGGCAGCATCGCCGACAACATCGCATTTTTTGATCTATCGCCCAACCTTCAAAGAATTGAAGCCTGTGCACAGTTGGCACAAATTCACCAAGACATCATGCGAATGCCCATGGCTTATCACAGCCTCATTGGCGAGTTGGGCACAGGCTTAAGTGGCGGACAAAAGCAGCGCATTTTGCTGGCCCGTGCGCTCTACGCGGAACCCGCTGTATTGGCTTTAGACGAAGCCACCAGCCATTTAGACATGCAAAACGAACATGCCGTATCGCAAACCTTGTCGCAACTCAAACTCACACGCATCGTCATTGCGCATCGCCCCGAAACCATAGCCCAAGCAGACCGACAAATCGCCTTCAGCGAATTTGCTTTCAACAGAGCGTCTGCACTTCCAATTTAATCCGTCACGCGCTGACCAGTTTAGGGCTTAAGATCAACCAAACCAGCCACAACCCGTGGCTGCCTGATTGTCTATCTGACACATACCTCCACCATGCCTGCTGACGCTGCAGGCTTACTGGGCAACCTTGCATCGGATGCCCCTTTAGGCTTTCTCACCAAGCAAGAGTCCATCGCTATACAAGGCGTGCCCAATTTGCTCATCCGCTCTTTGCTCGACAAGCAACAGTTTTATGACCCCGAAGACGCGGCCCTTGATCTGGGTATTTCTTCTGCGTTTTGGTCGCTGTTTGGCTTGCTCTGGCCCTCTGGGTCAAGGCTTGCAGAACGCTTGGCGCTCAGGCCCATCAATCCGTCTGAACGTATTCTGGAAATTGGATGCGGTTTGGCTTTGTCCAGTTTGGTCGGCCATCGCCGCGGCGCCAACATCACAGCCTCCGATTGCCACCCATTGGCCGGTGAGTTTCTCAGAGAAAACTTGCGCCTGAACGAGCTAAGTCCCATGGACTATTTGCATGGCCATTGGGGCCAACACGCCGCGCAACAAAAAGATCCCACGGTGAGCAGCAAGTTTGACTTGATCATCGGCAGCGATATTTTGTATGAGCGCGACGAACAAGGCGACTTAGCGCATTACATCAACGATCACATAGAAGATCATGCTGAAGTGTGGGTGGTCGACCCCAATCGCGGTAACCGCGCGCACTTTCACCGCAACATGGCAGCCCAAGGCTTTAGTCTTAGCGAAGAAACCCTCGACATTTCAGCCACACACAACGAAGCCGCCTACAAAGGCCGAATGCTCACGTATTCACGCGATTGAAGCCTTCGTTCAAAGCGTCCAGTTGTAATCAATGGTCAAAGGCGCGTGATCACTGAAGCGCGTGTCTTTGTAGATCTCGGCTTTTTGTGCACCCGCCGCCAACGCGGCTGTGGCCAATTGATAGTCCAAACGCCAGCCCACGTTCTTGGCATAGGCTTGACCGCGATTGCTCCACCAGGTGTAGCACGCGTCGGTGGTCTCAGGATGAAGGCGTCGATAGACATCCACCAACGGGCCTTCGGTGGTCATGTGCGTCATCCAAGCACGCTCTTCTGGCAAAAAGCCGCTGTTCTTTTGGTTGCTCTTCCAGTTTTTTAAATCGGCTTGTTGATGAGCAATGTTCACATCACTGCACACAATGAATTCACGCTGAGCACCCAAAGCCTTCAAGTGTGGCCCCATGTGATCCAAGAATCGAAACTTGGCTTCTTGCCTTTCCGGTCCCGATGAGCCACTGGGGAAATAGGCGCTGACGATGGACAGTTTGCGCTTGGGTGTATCAAAGCGCAACTCGACAAAACGCCCTTCGGCATCAAACTCTTCATTGCCCATGCCTACCACCACCTCACTTGGCTCGTGCTTGCTGTAAACGGCCACCCCCGAGTAGCCCTTTTTTTCAGCAAAGTGGAAATGGCCCTTGAGTCCCGCCAAAGTCTCAAATTTGCCAGCCACATCGGGCGCTTGTGCTTTAACCTCTTGCACGCAAATACAATCGGGATTGTTTTGAGCAATCCAAGCCTCCACCCCTTTGGTGGCCGCAGATCGGATGCCGTTCAAGTTCAAGCTGGTTAATTTAAACAAGGATTTCCCCATGGTGACTGGACACACACCCCAAACCGACACAGCGGCCTTGGCGCAAGAGTTTGTTCAATTTTCCGTCGATGCTGGCGTGCTCAAGTTCGGTGAGTTCAAAACCAAAGCCGGCCGCATGAGCCCGTATTTCTTCAATGCAGGTTTGTTTGACGATGGCGCCAAACTCGGAAAACTCGCTCAATTCTATGCAAAAGCGTTGATGGCCAGCGGGATCGAATTTGACATGATTTTTGGGCCTGCCTACAAAGGCATTCCTTTGGGTGCGGCCGTGTCGATTGAATTGGCACGTTTAGGCAAAACCGTGCCTTTTGCCTACAACCGCAAAGAAGCCAAAGACCACGGCGAAGGCGGCACCTTGGTTGGCGCGCCCCTCAAAGGACGCGTGCTGATTGTGGATGACGTGATGAGCGCTGGTACGGCCGCGCGCGAATCGATTGAATTGATTAAGAAAGCAGGCGCCACAGCGCATGCCATCGCCATTGCCCTAGACCGTCAAGAAATGGCCACTGAAGTTCAACCTGACGGCTCGATCAAAGACGTGCCACACAGCGCCGTTCAATATGTGCGCAACACCTTGGGCATGGGCGTCTGTTGCATTGCCCAGCTGTCTGACTTGCTGGCCTACCTGTCGACACAAAGCGGTAACGAGATGGGCCAGCACCTGCCTAAGGTGCAAGCCTACCGCGATCGTTACGGCGTTTAAGCCTTTCGACTTGAAGCGTAAATTCTTTTTTGCGCTTCACAATTGAAGCGCAAAGCCTTAAGATACGCTTCATGTACCTTTGGCAATCTTCAAAATGGCCTCATTTCAAGGTCGATCTTGCATTGCTGCAACCGGCATTGGCTGCCACGCGCTTCTCGCAGGGCAGGGCCATGGGACTTGCAACCCACCTGCAACTGCCCGACCTCGCTGCATTGCAACTTCAAGGTTGGTTGGATGAAGCTTTAGCGACAGCTCAAATAGAGGGTGAAATACTGCAACTCAACTCTGTCAGAGCTTCAGCTGCACGTCGTCTGGGTCTGTCGCATGACAAAAAAGTCAAACGCGACGCTCGCGCGGAGGCCACGCTCAACCTACTTCAAGGCGCCTTGCAAAGCAGCCACCAAGCCCTCAGCCACGACATCTTGTATGACTGGCAAGCCGCTTTGTTTCCAACGGGTCGCAGTGGCACACAAAAAATTCTCACGGGCGCTTATCGCACGCACTTTGAACCGATGCAAATCGTGACACAGCGATTGGGCAAGTCCGACGTCGTGCACTATCAAGCACCCGCTTCCTCAGAAGTTCATACCCAAATGGAAGCCTTTGTGACTTGGTTCAACAGCAGCTTGGGTCAACAAGATGGTTTGGTGCGTGCCGCCATTGCACACCTGTGGTTTGAAACCATTCATCCATTTGAAGACGGCAATGGTCGAATTGGCCGCGCCTTGGTTGAAATGGCATTGGCACAAGACCTCCACACTGAACAAAGGCTGTGGAGCTTGTCGCAACAAATTTGGCAACAACGCGGCGACTACTACGATCAACTTCAAGCGGCCACAGGCAGCGCCAACATGGACGTGACACCCTGGGTTCAATGGTTTGTAACTTGCATTCACAATGCGGCCGATAGCAGCTGGCAGCAGATGCAATCGGCCATGCGCAAAACTCGCTTTTGGGCAGATCTGCGTGAGCAACATCCCTTTCTCACACCGTCACAAAGCAAAGCCATCAATAAGCTCTACGATGCAAGGCCAGAAGGTTTCAGCGGCGGTCTAAGCACCGAAAAATACGTCAACTTGTGTGGGGTATCGCGTGCCACCGCCTATCGCGAACTGACGTCGCTTTGCGAGGCGGGTTTGCTCATTCAAACTGGTACCGGGCGAGGCACCCGGTACCAGCTTTTAAGTTCAGCCTTCTAACTTTTTCTTCAACAACTCATTCACCTGCGCCGGGTTGGCCTTGCCTTTGCTGGCTTTCATGATGGGCCCCACCAAGCCATTCAATGCCTTGCTGTTGCCCGCTCTGAACTCTTCCACGTTCTTGGGATTGGCCGCCAACACTTCGTCAATGATGGCTTCCAAGGCGCCCGTGTCGTTCATCTGCTTCAGCCCTTTGGCCTCAATGATGGCGTCCACTTCGCCGCCTTCAGTCCACAGCGCATCAAACACTTGCTTGGCTGCGCTGTTGCTGATGGTGTTGTCGGCAATGCGGCCAATCATGGCAGCTAGTTGCGCTGCGCTCACAGGCGCGTGATCAATGCCAACTTCGCCCGCATTCAAGCGACGTGACACTTCACCCATGACCCAGTTGCTGACCAGCTTAGCTTGACCGCAGGCCTTGGCCGCCGCTTCAAAGTAAGCCGCCATGGCTTTGCTTTGCGTGAGGGTGGTGGCATCGTATTCGGGCAAGCCGTAGTCGGCCACAAAACGTGCCGCCATCACTCGGGGCAACTCAGTCATCTCGGATTGAACACGCGCCACCCAATCGCGACCAATCACCAAAGGTGGCAAATCGGGATCGGGGAAGTAACGGTAATCGGCCGCATCTTCCTTGGTGCGCATGGCGCGTGTTTCGCCCGTATCGGGGTCGAACAACACCGTGGCTTGTTGAATTTCAAAGCCGTCTTCAATTTGTTCAATTTGCCAGCGCACTTCAAAGTCGATGGCTTGCTGCATGAACTTGAAGCTGTTCAAGTTTTTAATTTCGCGACGTGTACCCAACGCGGCGCCAGGCTTGCGCACCGACACGTTGGCATCGCATCTGAAACTGCCCTCTTGCATGTTGCCATCGCAAATGCCAATCCAGGTCACAATTTTGTGCAGCTCTTTGGCATAGGCCACGGCTTCTTCACTAGAGCGAATGTCGGGTTCGGTCACAATTTCCAACAGCGGTGTGCCTGCACGATTCAGGTCAATGCCACTCTGGCCAATGAAGTCTTCGTGCAAAGATTTGCCCGCGTCTTCTTCCAAGTGCGCGCGCACCAAGCGAACTGTTTTTTTCTCGTCGCCCACAAAGAACGACACCTCACCGCCTTGCACCACCGGAATTTCAAACTGACTGATTTGATAGCCCTTGGGCAGGTCGGGATAGAAGTAATTTTTGCGCGCAAAAATACTTTCTTCTGCAATGTGCGCACCCACCGCCAAGCCCAACTCAATGGCGCGTTCCACCGCACCTTTGTTCATCACGGGCAGTGTGCCTGGCAACGCCAAATCCACCGCACAAGCTTGCGTGTTGGGCTCTGCACCAAACGCTGTAGGCGCACGGCTGAAAATTTTGCTCTGGGTCGAAAGTTGGGCGTGGGTTTCAAAGCCAATGACCACTTCGTAGCCTTGGACCAACAACGTTTTTTGTTTCGTGCTCATTTTGTGCCTCCTGGTTGACGGAGGTGAAAGTCAGTGGCTTGCTGCAAACGGTGTGCGGCATTGAGCAACTGGGCTTCTTTGAAATAATTGCCAATGAGCTGCAAGCCAACAGGCATGCCCTCTTCGCCAAAACCAGCAGGCACGCTCATACCCGGCAAGCCCGCCAAAGAAGCTGGCAAGGTAAAGATGTCGGCCAAATAATTGGCCACAGGATCGTCGGCTTTTTCGCCTAACTTCCATGCCACTGTGGGCGCTACGGGGCCTGCAATGACATCGCAAACTTGGAAAGCTTGTTGGAAGTCATCAGAAATCATGCGTCTGATTTTTTGCGCTTGCAAGTAGTACGCATCGTAATAACCGTGCGACAACACATACGCGCCCGTCATGATGCGGCGCTTCACTTCTTCGCCAAAACCCTCGGCGCGCGAGCGCTTGTACATCGACACCAAATCGGTGTAGTCCTTGGTGCGATGACCAAACTTGACGCCATCAAACCGGCTTAAGTTGCTAGACGCTTCAGCGGGCGCAATGATGTAGTAAACGGGAATAGAAAGCTCTGTGCGGGGCAAGCTGATGGGCACCAACTTAGCGCCCAGCTTTTCGTATTCTTTCAACGCAGCATCGACTGCTGCGCGAACGCCAGTTGCCAAACCTTCACCAAAAAATTCTTGGGGAATGCCAATGCGCAAACCATCGAGCGAGGCATTTAAATCGCGCGCAAAGTTTTCTGCAGGCACATCCAGAGATGTGGAGTCGCGGTCTAAATCGGGGCCGCACATGGCCGACAGCATGAGTGCGCAGTCTTCTGCAGTGCGTGCCATAGGGCCGGCTTGGTCCAAGCTAGAAGCATAAGCAATCATGCCGTAGCGTGAGGCGCGGCCATAGGTGGGCTTGATGCCCGTGATGCCGCAAAAACTAGCAGGCTGGCGAATAGAGCCGCCGGTGTCTGTGCCGGTGGCAGCAGGCACCAAGCGTGCAGCAACAGCAGACGAGCTACCGCCTGAAGACCCGCCTGGCACACGAGATATATCCCAGGGGTTGGTGACTGATTTGTAAGCCGAGTTTTCGTTGGACGAACCCATGGCAAATTCATCGCAATTGAGCTTGCCCACATTGACCATGCCCGCGCCGCCTTCTTGCACGCCCAATTTGCGCACCACAGTGGCGTCAAACGGCGACCGATAGCCTTCCAACATCTTGGAGCCCGCTGTGGTGGGAAAGTCGGTGGTGACAAAAATGTCTTTGTGCGCCATGGGCACACCCGCCAAAGGACCTGCGGTACCTGCGGCCAATTGCGCATCGGCTTCTTTGGCTTGGGCCAAGGTGGCTTCTGGGTTGAGGCTTAAAAAAGCACCTGAAGCATCGGCTTGGCTGCGCGCCAAAAAATGCTGGGCCAGCTCTGTGGCGCTGACTTTTTTGGCGCGAAGGTCGGCAGCCAGGGTGGCAACCGTTAAATCATGTAAAGCTGTCATGGCGTTCCCTTACTCAATCACTTTGGGAACTAAGAACAAGCCGCGCTCCACAGCGGGGGCACTTTGTTGGTTGGCATCGCGCTGATTGGGCTCGCTGGCCACGTCGTCGCGCAGGCGCAAGGCCACTTCTTGGATGGTGGCAATGGGGTGCGGCAAGGGCTGAACGCCGGTGGTATCAACCGCGCGCATGGCTTCCACGATGGTGAAAAAGCCGTTGATTTGGTCCAACATGCGTTGGCCCTCCTCGGGTGGGAGCTCTAACCGGGCCAGATTGGCGATTCGGTCAATGTCTTGGGCAGATAAGGACATAAAAAAGTGACTCTTTACAGAAGCTGAAACCCACAAAAATGGGGGCTCAAACCGCCTTTTTTTTCAGGCGATCGGTTATTATCGTGTGTTCGCTGCAAGCTCTCCAAAAAAGCTTGTTCAAGCCCACAATTTACACCCTTCAATGACCCCCCAAACTGCAAGCTAGGCGCATCATGGCTTCAGTTGCTTAGGATTTGTTATGTTCAGCTCGTTTCGCCGTTATTTTTCTACCGATTTGGCCATTGATTTGGGCACGGCCAACACCCTCATTTTTGTCCGAGACAAAGGCATCGTTCTAGACGAGCCCTCCGTGGTCGCCATTCGCCACGAAGGCGGCCCCCAAGGCAAAAAAGTCTTGCAAGCCGTTGGCCACGAAGCCAAGTCCATGTTGGGCAAGGTGCCTGGCAACATCGAAGCCATTCGCCCCATGAAAGACGGCGTGATTGCCGACTTCACGGTTACCGAGCAAATGCTCAAGCAATTCATTCGCATGGTGCACCCCCGCAGCACCTTCCGCCCCAGCCCCCGCATCATCATTTGCGTACCCTGCGGCTCTACTCAGGTAGAGCGCCGTGCCATTCGCGAATCTGCTTTGGGCGCTGGCGCCTCCGAGGTGTACCTCATTGAAGAACCCATGGCCGCCGCCATTGGCGCGGGCTTGCCCGTGTCAGAAGCGTCAGGTTCCATGGTGGTCGACATTGGTGGTGGCACCACCGAAGTGGGCGTCATTTCTTTGGGCGGCATGGTCTACAAAGGCAGTGTGCGCGTGGGTGGCGACAAGTTTGACGAAGCCATCATCAACTACATCCGCCGCAACTACGGCATGCTCATTGGCGAGCCCACCGCCGAAGCCATCAAGAAAAGCATCGGTTCTGCCTTTCCAGGCAGCGAAGTGCGCGAAATGGAAGTCAAGGGCCGCAACCTGTCCGAAGGCGTGCCCCGCAGTTTCACCATCAGCAGCAACGAAATTTTGGAAGCGCTTACCGATCCCCTGAACAACATCGTGTCTGCGGTCAAAACAGCGCTCGAGCAAACTCCGCCCGAGTTGGGTGCCGACATCTCCGATCGCGGCATGATGCTCACCGGCGGTGGCGCTTTGCTGCGTGACCTCGATCGTTTGTTGTCTGAAGAAACGGGCTTGCCCGTCTTGGTGGCCGAAGACCCCCTCACTTGCGTGGCCCGCGGTTGCGGCATGGCCCTCGAACGCATGGACCGTCTGGGCAGCATCTTCACCAGTGAATAACACTGGCGCATCGCATGGCGCTGGAGTCTCTTGACCGCAGCCCCCCACCTTTCTTCAGGGTGGGGTTTGCGCCCCTGACCAAACTCTTTTTTTTTAGCGCCTTGTCGGTGCTATTGATGTTTGGCGACAAACAGCTGCAATTTACAAAACCCATTCGCGCGGGTTTGTCGACACTGATCATGCCAGTGCAATGGCTGGTCTTGCAGCCTGGGCAAGTGGCATCGTCGGTCGGTGACTATTTTCAAAATTTGGATCAAGCGCAAAAAGATTTGCAGGCCCTCCAACTCAAACAACTGCAGCAAAGCGCACGCGCACAACAGGTTGAGCAATTGCTCATTGAAAACCAAAACCTGCGTCAGCTCTTAGATTTGAAAAACACAGTTGCGACCCCATCCCAAGTGGCAGAAATTTTGTTTGATGTGCCAGACCCCTACAACCAACGCATCGTGATCGACAAAGGTCAAACCAAGGAGGTGGTTTTGGGCTCGCCTGTTATTGATGCTGGGGGCGTTATCGGCCAAGTCACTCGCGTCTATCCATTGACAGCAGAAGTCACCCTCTTAACCGATCGCGATCAAAGCATTCCCGTCATGAACAGTCGCACAGGGGCGCGCAATATCAGCAGTGGCAACATCATGTCGGGCACCCCCCTCATTGAACTGAAATTTGTACCCGCCAGTGCCGACGTTAAAGAAGGCGATTTGCTCACCACCAGCGGCATTGATGGCGTCTACCCTGCAGGCTTGCAAGTGGCGCGCATCAGCCACATTGAAAGGCGCGTAGACATTTCTTTTGCGCGCATTCATGCAACGCCCTTGGCTGAACTCAAAGGCCGACATGTGCTGGTCTTGCAGCCCACCGGCATTCAAGCTGCCAGCAAAGGAAAAGCGCCATGATCATGGATCGCCGCGAAGCTTTGTTGTTGCCCGTTAGCCCATGGTTCATCGCCATCAGTTTGCTGCTGTCATTGCTGGCCAGCATGTTGTTAGGCTTGGCCCAAACTTTGTGGTTGCCCGATGTGCTGGCAGTGGTCATTTTCTTTTGGGGCATTCATCAGCCACGCAGAGTGGGCATGGCCATTGCCTTTGTCTTCGGCTTGTGGATAGACGCTCAACAATCGTCACTGATGGGTCAACACGCACTTTGTTATGTGCTTCTCAATTACTTTGCATTCAGCATGCACCGTCGCTTGCTTTGGTTTCCCATCAAAGACCAGATGATTCAAATCTTGCCGTTTTTCATTGTGTCGGATGCGCTCGGCTTAATCATTCGACTCAGCACTGGCAATGAATTTCCTGGATGGTCTTTGCTGCTCACGCCGTTCACAGCCACTTTGTTGTGGCCTGTTGCAAACTTTATTTTGCTAGCCCCTCAGCGTCGGGCACACGATCCTGACGCCAACCGCCCCATCTAAACCATGGCGCTGCACCTGCCCTCCCTGAGTGAGTTGCGCAACACCGAGTTTGAGATTTTTAAATTTCAAACCCGAGTGATGGTGCTTCAAGGTGTGGTGCTCTTGTGCTTCGCCTTGCTAGGCATGCGTTTGTTTTATCTGCAAGTCATTCGTCACGACGATTTGTTAGAGCAAGCCGAAAACAATCGCACGGCCATTCTGCCAACCGTGCCCAATCGCGGCACCATCATCGACCGCAATGGCGTGGTGTTGGCCAACAACTATTCTGCATACACCTTGGAGATCACACCTTCACGTGTCAAAAATTTAGAGGCGACCATCGACAGTTTGTCTGAGATCGTTGAAATTTCTGCGCGCGACAGAAAACGCTTCAAGCGTATGCGCGAAGAATCCAAAAATTTTGACTCCTTGCCCATTCGCTCCAGACTCACCGACGAAGAAGTGGCCAAATTCACTGCGCAGCACTATCGATTTCCAGGTGTTGAAATCAAAGCGCGCTTGTTTCGCAATTACCCCTTTGGCCACTTGGCCAGCCATGTGGTGGGCTACATCGGTCGCATCAATCAAAAAGAAAAAGAGCAACTGGAAGAAAGCGATGACGAGGGCAATTACCGCGGCACCCAATACATCGGCAAGTTAGGCGTAGAACAGCGCTACGAGCGCGAATTGCACGGCATCACAGGTGTTCAAGAAGTTGAAACCTCAGCAGGCGGCCGTGCCGTCAGAAGGCTTGCCAGCCGCCCCGCCACACCCGGCCAAAATGTGGTGCTCTCGATCGACATCAAACTGCAAAAAATGATTGAGGATCTTTACGGCAACCGACGCGGCGCTTTGGTTGCCCTAGACCCTCGCACGGGTGAAGTGTTGGCCTTTGTCAGCAAGCCCACTTTCGATCCCAATTTGTTTGTGGATGGCATCGACAGCGAGAGCTGGAAAATGCTGAGTGAATCGATTGACAAACCGCTGCTCAATCGCGCCTTGCGGGGCACCTATCCGCCAGGCTCCACCTACAAACCTTTCATGGCGCTTGCGGCACTTGAAACAGGCAAACGCAGTGCCAGCGAAATCACCAATGACACCGGTTCTTGGACCTATGGCGGGCACACCTTCAGAAGCCACGGCGATGGGGGTTTAGGGCCCGTCGATATGGTTCGCTCCATCGTGCTGTCTAGCAATGTTTATTACTACTCATTGGCCAACACCATGGGGGTCGACACCATCCATGACTTCATGAAGCCACTGGGCTTCGGTCAAATCACTGGGCTCGATTTGCCCGGCGAATTGCGCGGCACCTTGCCCAGCACCGAATGGAAAAAGAAGACTTATAAAAAACCAGAACAGCAACGTTGGTACGGTGGAGAAACAATTTCCTTGGGCATTGGGCAGGGCTACAACGCATTCACCATGTTGCAATTGGCCAATGCAACCGCCATTTTGGCCAACGGCGGCACCTCCAACAAACCTCGCTTGGTCATGGCCACCCAAGATCCCATACAGCGTGTCGATCGCGCGGTTGTGAGCGATCCACCTATCAATTTGGGTTACAAGCCAGAGCACGTGGAAGTGATCAAACAAGGCTTGATTGGTGTTGCCAAAGAAGGCACCTCTGCCCGCGTGTTTGCAGGCACGCCCTATCAAAGCGCTGGCAAAACTGGCACAGCGCAAGCTGTGACCATTGGTCAAAAAGACAAATACAACGCCAGCAAGCTGGAAGAGCATCAACGCGACCATGCCTTGTACATGGCTTTTGCGCCAGCAGAAAATCCTCAAATTGCCTTGGCCATCGTGGTTGAAAATGCAGGCTTTGGTGCAGCCCAAGCAGCGCCCATTGCCAGGCGCGTTTTTGACTATTGGTTATTGGGTGACTATCCCAGCGTAGAAGACATCGAGGCCTCACAGAAAGGCATGGCGTCAACGCCCATTGGCACCCGCAGACGCAAAGAGGATGTTCAGCTTGTGCCGAGTGAAGGCGTTACAAGCCTGATGGGAAAAAGGTAGGTATTTCTCTATACCCGTTTTAGATCCGCTCAACACCCAATTTTCCGGACTGCACAGAAAAACTTGCGAGCGTACTCACAGCAGTGTCTGCTTTCGTGACATCTTCTACAACGCGCAATGTTGTTTTGAGTCCAGAGGGCGAAAATTCGCAAACGCCATAACCGCGCTTTTCGTTGTCGTTGAAAATGTAATGTGGATTTTTTGCGAGTCTGACATCCATGACAGCACGCGTTGCAGCAGTAGGCCGCGAGGTAATGCTGGTGCCACAAAACTCTGAAGCCAATATCTTGCTTCTAACTTTTGTGTAGTCGGCCTTAACGTGGCCCACCCAATTGGCATGCACATCGCCACCAATGACCACATTACTGGCATGACTGCCTGCCAAGCTGCCCAAAAGACGTTCACGTGCTGCAGGGTAACCATCCCAACCATCATTTGAAATGCGACCACTCGCACCGAAGGGGCCAATCAGCGTGGCTTGCCCGACAACCTGCCAAGTTGTTCCGGTCATGCCGAGTTGTTGGTGAAGCCAATCTTCCTGAGTCTTGCCAAGCATCGTTCGAGCTGGGTCTTTAAGTGCCTCGCAAGTTTTAGGATCGATGACGGCAGAACCTAAGCGACCGTCCGGGTTGCAAACTGCCGGATCTTTATATTGGCGTGGGTCAAGTAGCATCATGTTTGCCAACTGCCCCCAACGCAGGTTTTGGTAGATACGCAGCTCGTTTGGCTTAGAAGACCGTTCAATCAAACCGGCCAAGGCTTTGGTCAAAACACTTGAGCGAACTGGCATGTGTTCGTACCATGCCTGGTAGGCTGCGGCACGCCGTTTTGAGAAATCAGTGCTCGGTTCCGCTTGACTTGCATACCCTGCCGTGTCGCCGGTGTAATCATTTTGGACTTCGTGATCATCCCAAGTAAAAACCCAAGGGCAGGCCAAGTGAGCGGCTTGCAAGTCGGCATCGCTCTTATGCAAAGCATATCTCTGTCGGTAGTCAGCAAGGCTCTGCACCCAGCCTCCAGTGACTAAGCGCACAGCATTGGCGGCATTGGTTGTGCCGGGGTATTCATAAATGTAGTCACCCAAGAACATGACCAAATCAAGCTGCTCTTGTGCCATGTGCCGATAGGCGCCGTAAAACCCATGGCCCCAATGCTGGCAACTTGCATAGGCCATACGCAAACTATTCACTTTGGCATCGACCGCAGGCAAGGTGCGTGTTCGACCCACCGCACTAGTAAATTCACCTGCATGAAAACGGTAAAAGTACCAGCTGTCAGACATCAACCCTGCTAGTTCTACATGCACCGAATGGCCCAATTGGGGAGTAGCGACACTCGTACCTTGTTGAACAATGCGCTGAAACTTATCGTCATGCGCAATTTCCCATCTGACCGATGCGTTTTCATTTCCTAACGAGGAAAAAATGCCGCTGGGCAACAAGCGCGTCCACAACACAATGCCATCTGACGTCGGCGAACCGCTGGCAACGCCAAGGGTGAAGGGGTTTGAGCTTATTTTTGCTTGCCCCCAACTGGCACCTGGCCACCAAATACCGGCAACGGTTGAAGCACTAGCGGCCGTAAACTTCAGAAGATTTCGTCTATCAAGCAAGGGGGCTGTTTTCTTGATGTTTGGCATGTTATCTGTCCCTATGGCGATGACCTCGTAATCAATGGCAAGTCTTCAAGTTGCAGGCGAGAAATCAGAAAATGTGGTGCGGCTGGCGGGGATCGAACCCACGACCCTTGGCTTCGGAGGCCAATACTCTATCCACTGAGCTACAGCCGCGCCCGATTCCTCTTTGGAAGAGGTCCTTGATTATGGCATGCAGGCCTTGAAAACATCCCTACATGGCCTGAACGCCTTGACCTCGAGGTTATAATTTAAAGTTGATTCCGGTCAACCGGACACAGTTCAATAGAGATTCATTGAGGACGCTATGAGCGACAACAGCCACGATCAAGCCCACGAAGACCACACAGGCCCGGTCAAAACACCCAAACAAATGTTGATGCTGAGCTTTGCCTCCTTCATCATTCCCGTTTTCATCATCATTGGCTTGGTCTACTACGTGACTTCCGCCAACAAAACAGCTCCCGGTGGCGACACAGAGCGTGCCGTTGCCGAACGCATTCAAAAAGTGGGCATGGTTGAAGTTCGTGATGCCAACCGCCCATTGAAGGCTGGTCAAGAAGTTTACAAAGCACAATGCGCAGCTTGCCACGATGCGGGTGCCGCTGGTGCACCTAAATACGCAGATGTTGGCGCCTGGGCTCCTCGCATCAAAACAGGTTATGACTCTTTGGTAAATTCAGCCCTCAAAGGCAAAGGTGCCATGGGTGCCCAAGGCGGTGGCGACTTCAGCGACCTCGAAATTGGCCGTGCTGTTGCCTACCTCACGTCCGCTGCTGGCGGCAAGTTCAAAGAGCCTGAGCAACCCGCTGCACCCGCAGAGAAAAAGTAATCTCACATTGGCCAGCCCCTTTGTTGTGGGCTTGCTTTCAAACCGCTCGATGCAAATCAGAGCGGTTTTTTATTGTCTGACGCTGGGCTAAGACAAAAGCCAAAACGTGTTGACATTTCTGCGACTGCCATTGACTCAAGCGGCCACAAGTGTAGTGACAAGCCTTCTGCTGCTTGCGCAACATCCAAGGTATGAAGCAAGCCAAATCCTAGCGAGGTTTGAAAATAGACCTTGCCAGCTTCGTCGGTGAAGCATGTTTGCCCTTGCGTTTCTTGACCGGTTTGCGCGGTCAATTTGAAGTCTGCTGACAGTCGCCAAATCCATGGCGTTGCCGCCAACTCAACATAGACACGTTGCGGGCCGTTCTGAAAAAACCAGGCACCCGAGTCATCTGCCGCATAGTTGCGGTGAATAAACCCGATGAGTTTTTCGTGTTGCAACAAGGACCCCTTAGCACCTGGCACACCACTTTGAAAACTGCCTAGTGCTTGTGCCGCATCATCTCTTAAATACCAGTGGCCACGTTCATCCAAACCCAACCAGCCAAAGCAGTTTGGGACATTGGGCCACTTGTTCATCGCCTGTTTGACAATATCGTCCATGGCTTTGATCTTAGTGGATGTGTTGCAAAAGCCATTGGCCCACAGCCTGCGGCATGGCTTTCAAATGGCCCGGCAAACTTCCTTTAGCAAAGCCAACATGCCCGCCATGCGCTGGCTGCCACAGTGTGACGTGGGCACTAACTTTCTGTATTGTGGGCAAACTGTATGCAGGTATGAACGGATCGTTCTTGGCATTCAGAGCCAATGCGGGAACAGCGATGTCTTGCATCTTGGGCAATGCAGAGGCACGCCGCCAATAATCAGCGGTGTTTTGAAAGCCGTGCAATGGCGCGGTGAACACATCGTCAAACTCATAAAGATCTCGGGCCGCCAATAGTTTTTGGGCATCAAACAAGCCGGGGTGTTGTTTTAACTTGGCCATGGCTTTGGGCTTCATGGTTCGCAAAAACATGCGGGTGTAGACCTGTCGATTGAAACCTTCACCAATGGCTTTGCCGCTGGCACTCAGGTCCAGTGGTGAACAAATGGACGCTACGGCCTTGACGATTTGCTGGGCCGATTGACCCTGCTCACCTGCCCACCTCATCAAAGCATTGCCGCCCAACGACACCCCTGCCGCCAACAAGCCTGGGCGTTTTTGCGCATCCACCCTTTGTTTGAATTTGACCAGCAAGTGATGAACCTCTTCGTGATCACCTGAGTGATAAGCCCGCGGCGCCAAGTTCAACGTACCACTGCAACCTCTGAAATGGGGCACTGCAATATCGCAGTCATTGTGGTGAGCCCAATCGGCAAATGCTTGCGCATAGTGGCTGCCAGATGATCCCTCTAGGCCATGAAATAGAACCAACAAGGGTCTCGGCAAAGTGGCTGTCGCTGATTCACAAAAATCAACGTCGACAAAATCTTGATCGGGTGTTGTCCACCTTTCGCGGCGCCAAGTTGGCGGCTCAGCATCAAACCGGCGCGACCATAGCGCCGGCCAAATGGTTTGTAAATGGCCGCCAGGCAACCATGGCGGCGCCATGTAGTCTGTCAATGCAACACCGCAGGACTGGAAGACACTTCTGCGGGTGCAGTCGGTGTGCCCGGGCTGGCATGGTGCGCCACCATGCGCCAACCCTGCGGCGTCTTGTGATACACGTTGGTAGCCACCACAAATGCGGTTTGGGGTCCATTGGCACCCAGCACTTCCACGCGCTCTACCAAGTGATGCATGGCACTGGCCAATGAGTCGACTTTGTGAACTTGGGTAGGCTGCGCTTGTACCGTGCCATTGGCAAACATGGCTTCAAAGTTGGCACGGATAGCGCCTGCACCAATTAATCGAGGACCGCCAGGATGCACACACACAATTTCTTCTTCATCGGCCCAACACGCCATCAAGCGCTCAATGTCGCCTTGTCTGAGTGCGTCGTAAAACGCAGCTTCGACATCGTCTGGATTGCCACCCAATGTGGCCGCTTGAAGTTTTGCTTTGCGCATGGTGTCCTTAGAAACAAAAAACCCGGCGTGCGCCGGGTTTCAGAAAACGATCAGCGCGTTCAACGCCATCATTTTATTTTTTAGTGCGGAACTTGCGCAAGGCCGCCAGTTGGGCAGCAAACACTGCCAACTCGCTTTGCGCACGTGCCATGTCGATTTCGGACTTGGCATTGCGAAGAGCGTCTTCTGCAGCAGCTTTGGCTGCATTGGCTTTCTCTTCGTCCAAATCTTTACCGCGAATAGCAGTGTCAGACAACACGGTCACGTGGTCGGGTTGCACTTCCAAAACACCGCCAGCCACGAAGACAAATTCTTCGGTGCCGTCGGCTTTTTCGATGCGAACAGAGCCAGCCTTGATGCGTGAAATCAACGGTGTGTGACGGGGATAAATGCCCAACTCGCCAGCTTCACCAGGCAAGGCCACAAAACGGGCTTCACCTGAGAAGATGGACTCTTCGGCACTGACCACATCAACGCGGATGGTGTTCATAGTTTGTTCCTTGAAAAGGGTTTACAAAAATGGCTTACGCCATTTTCTTGGCCTTTTCGAAGGCTTCGTCAATGCCGCCAACCATATAGAACGCTTGCTCTGGCAAGTGATCGCACTCACCGGCCACAATCATCTTGAAGCCACGGATGGTTTCAGACAAAGGCACGTACTTACCAGGTGAGCCAGTAAACACTTCAGCAACGTGGAAAGGTTGTGACAAGAAACGCTGAATCTTACGAGCACGGGCCACAGCCAACTTGTCTTCAGGAGCCAAGTCGTCCATACCCATAATGGCAATGATGTCGCGCAGTTCGCGATAACGCTGCAATGTGCCCTGAACAGCGCGCGCTGTTTCGTAGTGATCGACACCCACGACCAAAGGATCGAGCTGACGGCTTGTGGAGTCCAAAGGATCCACAGCGGGGTAGATACCCAAAGAAGCGATGTCACGAGACAACACCACGGTGGAGTCCAAGTGAGCAAAGGTGGTGGCAGGAGATGGGTCGGTCAAGTCATCGGCAGGCACGTAAACGGCTTGGATGGAAGTGATGGAGCCCACTTTGGTAGAGGTAATACGCTCTTGCAAACGGCCCATTTCTTCGGCCAGTGTAGGCTGGTAACCCACCGCAGAAGGCATACGACCCAACAAGGCGGACACTTCGGTACCGGCCAATGTGTAACGGTAGATGTTGTCCACGAAGAACAACACGTCTTTGCCTTCGTCACGGAAAGATTCGGCAATGGTCAAACCTGTGAGGGCCACGCGCAAACGGTTGCCTGGTGGCTCGTTCATCTGACCGTACACCATCGCCACTTTGGACTCAAGCAGGTTTTCCAGATTCACCACACCAGAGTCAGCCATCTCGTGATAGAAGTCGTTACCTTCACGTGTACGCTCACCCACACCAGCGAACACGGACAAGCCGCTGTGCGCTTTGGCGATGTTGTTAATCAGTTCCATCATGTTCACAGTTTTGCCCACACCGGCACCACCGAACAGACCCACTTTACCGCCCTTGGCGAATGGGCAAACCAAGTCAATCACCTTGATGCCGGTTTCCAGCAATTCTTGTGAAGGGCTCAATTCGTCATAAGCAGGGGCCTTACGGTGAATAGACGCTGTGAGTTCTTGGCTGACAGGACCGCGCTCGTCGATGGGCGTGCCGAGCACGTCCATGATGCGACCCAATGTGGCCTTGCCAACTGGCACTGTGATGGGGTTGCCGGTGTTGGACACCATCAAACCGCGGCGCAGACCGTCGGATGAACCCAGCGCAATGGTACGCACCACGCCGTCACCGAGTTGCTGCTGCACTTCCAATGTCAGGGCAGAGCCGTCCATTTTCAGAGCATCATAAATCTTGGGCATTTGATCGCGTGGAAATTCCACGTCAACCACGGCACCAATACATTGAACAATTTTTCCTTGGGCTTGCATTTTTCGCTCCAATAATTTGAATTAGCTGAACTGTCTTAATCGTCTTAGCCGCTGATCGCCGCGGCGCCAGAAACGATTTCGGACAATTCTTTCGTGATGGCTGCTTGACGAGTTTTGTTGTAAACGAGTTTGAGCTCGCCAATCACATTACCCGCGTTGTCTGTTGCGGCTTTCATGGCGACCATGCGTGCTGCATGCTCGGAGGCCATGTTTTCTGCAACAGCTTGGTAAACCAAAGCTTCCGCGTAACGAACCAACAAGTCGTCAATGACAGCTTGTGCATCGGGTTCGTACAAATAGTCCCAACCATGTTGTTTACCAGCGGCTTGGGTCTCGGCTTCCATCTTGTCGGCCGACAAAGGCAACAACTGATCGATGGTAGGCTGTTGAGCCATGGTGCTGATGAACTTGTTGTAGCAGAGGTAAACCGCGCTCAACTCGCCGTTGGCATACGCATCGAGCATGACCTTGACGGGGCCGATGAGTTTTTCCAAATGGGGTTTGTCACCCAAGTGCGTCACTTGTGACACCACTTTGGCGCCCACGCGATTCAAGAAGCCCAAACCTTTGCTACCGATGGCCACTGCTTGCGCAGTTTTGCCAGCGTTTTGCGTGTCACGCAACTGTGTGGTCACAGCGCGCAACAAGTTGGTATTCAGACCGCCGCACAAACCTTTGTCAGTGGTGACCACAATGAAGCCAACGGCTTTGCCGTCGGTGTGCTTCATATAAGCGTGCACATACTCAGGGTTGGCCTTGCCAAGATTGCTCGCGATGGCGCGAATTTTCTCAGCGTAAGGACGTGCCGTGCGCATGCGCTCCTGCGCCTTGCGCATTTTGGAGACAGAAATCATCTCCATCGCTTTGGTGATCTTCTTGGTGTTTTCCACCGATTTGATCTTGGTGCGTAGTTCCTTGCCCGATGCCATCAGAGGCTCCTTTTGGTCAGGTAGAAATTAAGCAAAAGTTTTCTTGAAGGCGGCCACAGCAGCGTTCAACTCGGCTTCGGCGTCTTTGTCCAAAGCTTTGGTCTCTTCGATTTTTGCCAACAATGCGGCATTTTTATCTTTGAGGTACGCGTGCAAACCACTTTCGAAGGACAGAATTTTCTTCACGTCCACGTCGTCCATGAAACCTTTGTTGACAGCGAACAAAGAAGCGCCCATCAAGCTGATGGATTGTGGGCTGTACTGAGCCTGCTTCAAGAGTTCTGTCACGCGGGCACCGCGGTCGAGTTGTTTGCGTGTGGATTCGTCCAAGTCAGAAGCGAACTGCGCGAACGCAGCCAATTCACGGTACTGCGCCAAGTCGGTACGGATACCGCCAGACTGACCCTTGATGACTTTGGTTTGAGCCGAGCTACCCACGCGAGACACAGAAATACCGGCGTTAATCGCGGGACGAATACCTGCGTTAAACAACGATGTTTCCAAGAAGATCTGGCCGTCGGTAATCGAAATCACGTTGGTTGGCACGAAGGCTGACACGTCACCGGCTTGCGTTTCAATGATTGGCAAAGCTGTGAGTGAACCTGTTTTGCCTTTGACCGCGCCTTTGGTGAAGGCTTCGACGTAGTCGGCATTGACGCGAGCTGCACGCTCGAGCAAACGGCTGTGGAGATAGAACACGTCGCCAGGGTAAGCTTCGCGGCCTGGTGGACGGCGCAAGAGCAATGACACTTGACGGTAAGCCACAGCTTGCTTAGACAGATCGTCATAAACGATCAATGCGTCTTCGCCGCGGTCGCGGAAATACTCACCCATGGTGCAACCAGAGTAGGCTGACACATATTGCATGGCTGCGGATTCAGAAGCGGAAGCTGCCACCACAATGGTGTAAGCCATGGCGCCAGCTTGTTCCAACGCGCGAACCACGTTTTTGATGGAAGAAGCTTTTTGACCAATCGCCACATACACGCAGGTCATGTTCTGACCTTTTTGGTTGATGATGGCGTCGATGGCCACAGCTGTTTTACCAGTCTGACGGTCACCAATGATCAATTCACGTTGACCACGGCCCACGGGCACCATGGAGTCAATTGACTTCAAGCCAGTTTGCATGGGCTGGTCAACTGATTTACGTGCGATCACACCAGGCGCAACCTTTTCGATCACGTCGGTCATCTTGGCGTTGATGGGGCCTTTGCCATCGATAGGCTGACCCAAAGCGTTGACCACACGGCCAATCAACTCGGGACCCACGGGCACTTCTAAAATGCGGCCTGTACATTTGACAGTGTCGCCTTCAGAGATGTGCTCGTACTCACCCAAAATCACGGCGCCGACAGAGTCACGCTCCAAGTTCAAAGCCAAACCGAAGGTGGCAACACCAGCGGCTGTAGCGGGGAACTCAAGCATCTCGCCTTGCATCACGTCAGACAGGCCGTGCACGCGCACGATACCGTCGGTTACGGACACCACGGTGCCTTGGTTACGGATGTCTGCATCAGAAGACAAACCTTGGATTCGGCTCTTGATCAGCTCAGAAATTTCTGCTGGATTGAGTTGCATGACTCTTTCCTTCTTTCTTTAAATAGATCTGGCCTCTCGCTGCATCAAGCAGTGAGAGCCACTTTCATTTGTTCCAGACGGGCCTTGACGGAAGTGTCCAACACCTCGTCCCCCACGACCACGCGCACGCCACCAATCAGTGACGCATCGACCTCAACGCTGACGTTGAGTTTGCGGCCAAAACGCTTTTCCAGTGTTCCGGACAGATCAGCCAAAGCGGCTGCATCAATGGGGAAAGCACTGTGAACGATCGCATCGGCGGTGCCACCTTGCGCATTTTTGAGTGCACGAAATTGGCTGGCAATTTCGGGCAATGCAACAAGACGGCGGTTTTCAATGGCCAAACGCAAGAAGTTTTGAGCTGCTGCGGGCAACGCGGTTTTCACGATGCCAGACATCAGATCGAACACTTGCGCGTCGGTCACCTTGGGGTTTTCAGAGAATTGCAACAGTTGCGAGTTGCTCGCAACTGCGGCAAGCTCGTCGAGCCAAGCTGCAGTTCCCGCAAGGTCGGCTGTTTGCGCTTTGAAAAGCGCATCAGCGTAAGGGCGGGCGATGGTTGCAAGTTCTGCCATGGTCTTCTCGGACTGATAAAGGTTTACAGCTCGGTCTTCAGACGGTTCAACAGATCAGCATGAACACCAGCATTGACTTCCTTGCGGAGAATCTGCTCGGCGCCCTTCACAGCCAATGCCGCAACTTGCTCACGCAAAGTTTCACGGGCATTGACCGTTTGTTGCTCTGCTTCAGCTTTTGCTGCAGCAATGATCTTGTTGCCTTCTTCAGTGGCACGGGCTTTGGCTTCTTCGATGATCGTCAAAGCACGGCGCTCGGCGTCAGCCAAGCGAGAAGCCGTTTCGTTGCGTGAGGTGGCCAATTCGGCTTCGACGCGCTGGTTGGCAGCGGCGAGTTCTGATTTGGCTTTGTCAGCAGCGGCGAGGCCGTCGGCGATTTTTTGAGCTCGTTCATCCAAAGCGGCTGCAAGGGGTGGCCACACGAATTTCATCGTGAACCAAACCAGAATTGCAAAAACAATGGCTTGAACAAACAGGGTTGCATTGATACTCACGGCAACACCTTTCTTTTGGTTGTTGCAGGAATTACTTCAGAACAAACGGATTCGCGAACGCGAACATCATGGCGATACCAACGCCAATCAGGAAAGCCGCGTCAATCAAACCAGCCAACAAGAACATTTTGGTTTGCAGTTCGTTCATCAATTCGGGTTGACGAGCAGCTGCCTCGAGGTATTTGCTGCCCATGATACCGATACCGATACAAGCGCCAATCGCGCCCATGCCGATGATGAGACCAGCTGCCAAAGCGACGTAACCGAGAACGTGTTCCATTTAATTGCTCCTATGGATGATGATGGAAAGGTTGAGAAAAAACTAAACTAAATTGTGACGCTTAGTGAGCGTCGTGCGCTTGACCGATGTAGACCAAAGTCAACATCATGAAAATGAAAGCTTGCAAAGCCACGATCAAGATATGGAAGATGGCCCAGATGGAGCCAGCGATCACGTGACCGATGGGCAACAAGATGCCTGTCAATGACATGGCGGCTGTACCGCCCATCAAAGCGATCAACATGAAAATCAGTTCGCCGGCATACATGTTGCCGAAGAGTCGCATGCCGTGTGACACGGTTTTGGCGACGAATTCAATCATTTGGAAGACAAAGTTGAAGGGCCACAAAATAGGGTGGGCACCGAAGGGCGCTGTGGTCAACTCATGGAACCAACCGCCAAATCCTTTGATTTTGATGTTGTAGTAGACACAAATCAGCAAAACAGACACAGACATACCCAAGGTGGTGGACAAGTCGGCTGTAGGCACTACGCGGAAGTAATGGATGCTGTGATCTAGGCCGGTGACAGCAAACAAGGTGTGGAACAAGTCGACAGGCAAGAAGTCCATCGAGTTGAGCAAGAAGATCCAAACAAAGACGGTCAAGGCCAAAGGCGAGACCAACTTGCGGCTTTGCGCGTTGTGAATGATGCCCTTGGCTTGGGAATCAACCATTTCAAACAAGATTTCAACGGCAGCCTGGAAACGGCCAGGAACGCCTGAGGTAGCCTTGCTGGCAGCCTTCCACAAAAAGAAGCTACCCAAAACGCCCAACAAAATACCCCAAAAAATGGAGTCGATGTTGAAGACTGAAAAGTCAATCACACCGGCCATCGGCTTGTTTTGCAGATGGGTCAGGTGGTGGCCGATGTATTCACCGGCGCTGGGAGCGTTTGCAGCTGACATTCTCTAGGCTCTTTAAAAATTAACTTTAACTTTTCAACTTGGACATAACTTAAGCAACTGGGTGAAACACTTTGCGCCAGGCAAACACCACCCAATAAACCTTCATCGTGACCACAAGGCCCACCAACATGGCAGGCCAACTTAAATCTTTGACCCATCGGGTTGCCGCAAAAAGCATGGCAACCGTAAGACCGATCTTCACCATCTCCCACAACAAAAATCCAAAGACCGCGGCCCCCGAATTAATGCTGCTGGTTTTGCTGGTAAGGCCCCGCGCGAACAACGCTGCAGGAAGCACCACCGACAAAGCCCCATATGCTGCTGACCATGCTGCCGATACCCGCCCCGTAAAGAGCCAAGTGAGGGCAGCAACTGCCAAGCCTACCAAAACCTGCGCGAAAACCACACGCCATATAGAAAGGAGGGGCTGCTGAAGTCGTAACTGTTGAACTTCTTCAGCTGTCAAGGGCCTGATGTTCTCAGTGCCATTGAAATCGCCGTCTTCGTCTACAAAATCTTGTGTTGGTATTCTGGCCATGATTGATTACATCCAGGTTACAGATACCCTTGGTTTCGCAAAGCTCACGATTATAGGTGAAAACCCATACATTGAAAAAGGGTCACAATTGAAAAGGGATTTAATTTCAACCAACCGCATCTCCAAAACACTCAAACCATGTACGAACTGATCAAATTTTCCCATCTGGCCGCCGGCATTATTTGGATGGGTGGCATGGCACTCATGATTTGGGCCCTGCGCCCCGTGGCCATCGCCCAATTGGAACCCGCACAACGGCTACCCTTGCTTAGCGGCGTCTTGTCCCGCTTCTTTAAAATGGTGGTGGCCTGCATTGTCGTGCTGCTGGCTTCGGGCGGCATCATGCTGATGGGCGTCGACATGGCCTTAGCCCCCAGGGGCTGGCATGTCATGATTGGCCTAGGCAGCCTGATGTGCCTCATTTTTGGGCATTTGTTTTTCGGTCCCTTTAGAAAAATGAAAGCGGCATTGGCAGCGGGCGAGTTGCCTGCGGCGGGGGCGCAATTGGCCAAAATACATCCTTTGGTTCTTATAAACTTCTCTTTAGGATGGGTGGCCATAGGTGCCGTGGTGATTTGGCGCTAAATCTTGCACCCCAACCCTTTTTAAAACACTTTGTCGACCTCCATATGAGCGCCTCCACCAATCCTCCCAACCTCGACCCTCGCAAAGAGTCGCTGATTGAGTACCCGTGCAGCTTTCCCATCAAAGTCATGGGCGCCAGGGTCGATGGCTTTGCAGAGGCCATGGTCCAAGTTGCCAAGCAGTTTGACCCCGAGTTTGACCCTGCCACCCTAGAAATGCGACCCAGCAAGGCTGGCAACTACCTCAGCGTGACTTTGACCATTCGCGCAACCAGCCGTGAGCAACTGGACAACATGTACCTTGCCCTGACCTCACACCCCATGGTCAAAATCGCGCTTTGACTTAGCGCTTTAACGTCGCCCTTAAACGTCCGCTTTCAGCCTTTGATATTCACCATGCAGGTCAAGCTCCTCGGTCAGGCCAACTACCTGGACACTTACCAAGCCATGCAGAGTTTCACGGCTGAAAGAGGCGCGGAAACACAGGACGAGTTGTGGCTGTGTCAGCATCCGCCAGTATTTACGCAAGGTTTGGCTGGCTTGGCGGGACATGTCTTGCATGCTGGCGATATTCCCGTGGTACCCACCAACAGGGGCGGCCAAGTCACCTACCACGGACCCGGACAAGTCATGGCCTACCCGCTTGTCAACCTGCAAAGGGCGGGCTACTTTGTCAAAGAATATGTGTACCGCCTTGAAGAAGCCGTCATTCGCACACTGTCTCACTTTGGCGTGACAGGGCACCGCGTACCCAATGCCCCGGGCATCTATGTTCGCTTGGCCGACCCGTTCGCGCACCAAGCCTTAACTGGACCTGCCTTGCCCAACGACCCCTTCAAAGGCTTGGGAAAAATCAGTGCCTTGGGCATCAAGGTCAGCCGCCAGTGCACCTATCACGGCTTGGCTTTGAACGTCAAAATGGACCTCGAGCCCTTCCTTCGCATCAATCCTTGTGGATATGCCGGTCTCCAAACCGTGGATCTTTTTACAATAGGGGTCAATACCTCGTGGGAAGAAGCTGCAGATGTTTTGGCACACAAGCTGACATCTTTGCTGGCACCCTGACACCGAAAGAAAGCAATGACCAAAGACTCCGGCATCACCCGCAACGTGGTGCGAGAAGCGCAGACACAAGAAAACTACGACGCTTCAGCCAAACAAAAGGCGGCCGCGAAGTTGTCGCGCATTCCCATCAAAGTGGAAGCAGGCGAAATTCTGAAAAAGCCCGATTGGATTCGCGTCAAAGCAGGCTCACCAACCACGCGCTTTTACGAAATCAAAGACATTCTGCGCAAAAACAGTCTGGTCACTGTGTGCGAGGAAGCCAGCTGCCCCAACATTGGAGAGTGCTTTGGTAAAGGCACGGCCACCTTCATGATCATGGGCGACAAATGCACGCGTCGCTGCCCTTTTTGTGATGTGGGTCACGGCCGCCCCGATCCATTGGATGTGAACGAACCCAGCAACTTGGCGCGCACCATTGCCGACCTAAAGTTGAGCTATGTGGTCATTACCAGCGTAGACCGCGACGACTTGCGCGATGGGGGCGCAGGTCACTTTGTCGACTGCATTCGCCAAACCCGCGAGCTGTCGCCCAAAACCCAAATTGAAGTTTTGGTGCCCGACTTTAGAGGCCGTGACGACCGCGCGCTTGAAATTCTCAAAGCGGCGCCACCCGATGTCATGAACCACAATCTAGAAACAGTGCCACGTCTGTACAAAGAAGTGCGCCCTGGTTCCGACTATCAGTTCTCATTGCAACTTCTCAAAAAATTCAAGGCCTTGTTTCCTGACGTGCCGACCAAGAGCGGCTTGATGGTGGGCTTGGGTGAAACCGACGAAGAAATTTTGGAAGTGATGCGCGACATGCGTGCACACAACATCGAAATGCTCACACTGGGTCAGTACTTGGCACCTTCTAACAGCCACTTGCCTGTGAAGCGTTATGTGCACCCCGACACTTTCAAAATGTTTGAAGAAAAAGCCTACGAGATGGGCTTCAAGCATGCGGCTGTTGGCGCGATGGTTCGATCAAGTTATCACGCAGATCAACAAGCGCACGAGGCGAGTTTGGCGCGTTGACCGCCTCTCAAAAAGCCGTCTTCTCTGCGCTGGGCGCGATTGCACTGTGGGCCACACTGGCGCCCGTGGGTGTGAGGCTTTCTCACCTGCCGCCTTTTTTATCTACCGGTTGCGCTTTATTAATCGGCAGTTTGGTCGCTTTGCCTTGGTCTGGTTTTCAATGGCGTCTTGCCATCGTGCCCGCCAGCACCTTGTTGCTGGGTATTTACGGCTTGTTTGGCTTTCACTTTTTGCTGTTTCTAGCGCTCAGAACTGCGCCTGCAGTTGAAGCCAATTTAGTCAATTATTTGTGGCCCCTGCTGATCGTTGTATTGGCGCCGATGTTCCACAAAGGGGCACGATTGCATTGGCGACAACTTGTAGCGGCATTGGCAGGTTTCAGCGGTGCTGTGTTGGCCATCACTGGCGGTCGCGTCATTGAATTTCAATTCAGCGCAGGCTATTGGGCCGCGTTGGCTTCAGCCATCGTCTGGGCCACCTATTCGCTTATGACGCAGAGAGTGCCTGCATTTCACACCGCGGCCATTGGCAGTTTTGGTTTGGCTTCAGGCCTGTTATCTCTGGCTTGTCACTTTGTCTTGGAAGCACCTGTGATGCTTTCGACAAACGATGCTTTGTTGTTAACTTGGATGGGCTTGGGGCCCTTGGGCTTGGCGTTTTATTTGTGGGATGCGGCCCTTAAGAAGGGCCGCGCGCAACAAATAGGATTGCTCAGTTTTTTGACGCCGCTGGGCTCAACCGTTTTGCTTTTGTTAGACCGACAAGAAGCGCTCACCGCCGCAGTGGCGTGTGCGGGTGTATTGATTGTGGGTGGCGCATGGCTAGGGCGCAGTGTCAGCAACGAAGCGGCCAACGACCCCTATTTTGAAACGCCAGCCAAGCCAAACTAAGCCAACAGCAGGCTGGCAGGATCTTCCGAGTCCAACACTTTCGCGGCCAAGGTTTTGAGCTTTTCGGTGTCGGCACGCAAAATTTGTTGCTTGACCAGCAGCACCTGCGAAGGGTGCATTGAGAAACTTCTCAGTCCCATGCCCAATAGCAATCGGGTCATACCAACATCGCCCGCCATCTCACCACAAACGGACACGCTCTTGCCTTGCGCCGCGCCTTCCGCAATGGTGTCGGCAATCAAGCGTAACACTGCTGGGTGCAAGGGATCGTACAAGTGCGCCACTGTTTCATCCGCACGGTCAATGGCCAAGGTGTATTGAATCAGGTCATTGGTACCAATGGACAGAAAGTCAAAGTGCTTCAAAAATAGTTTGAGAGACAAAGCCGCAGCAGGGATTTCAATCATGGCGCCTAGTCGAACATTGCCATAGGCAACACCGCGTGCGTCCAAGTCGCGCTGGGCTTGCTTGACCAGTGCCAGGGTTTGATGAATTTCACTGGCGTGTGCCAACATGGGCACCAACAAATTGACTTTACCCAAGGCAGCCGCTCGCAAAATAGCGCGCAATTGCGTCAAGAACATTTCGGGGTCGGCCAAGCTCCAACGAATGGCTCGCAGGCCCAGAGCAGGGTTCAAGTGGGCGGCGTCGTGACGCGCTTCATCGAGCGGCTTGTCTGCACCCACATCGACTGTTCGAATGGTCACTGGCAAGCCCTTCATGCCTTCGATGGCCCGCCGATATTGCTCAAATTGCTCGTCTTCTTCCGGCAAATTGCCCTGCCGGCCCATGAACAAAAACTCACTTCTAAAAAGCCCCACACCGACAGCGCCAGCCAACACAGCGGCATCGGCATCTTCAGGCATTTCGATGTTGGCCAGCAGTTCAATTTTTTGGCCATCTAAAGTAACGGCGGGTGTGTGCCTCAGTCTTGAAAGACGTTCTCGCTCCAAGTCCCCTTGTCTTTGCTTGAAGCCGTACTCGGCCAAAATAATGGGCGAGGGATCGACAATGACAACGCCCATGTCGCCATCAATGATGACCCAATCGTCTTGGCGAATGAGTTGGCTGGCGCTTCTAGCACCCACAACTGCAGGAATGTCTAAGCTGCGCGCCACAATGGCGGTGTGCGACGTTTTGCCGCCAACATCGGTCACAAATCCAGTAAACACACTTTGCTTAAACTGCAGCATGTCAGCGGGCGACAAATCGTGCGCCACCAACACCAAGGGCACGTCCATGGTGTCGCCCAATTGCAATTCTTGTTGCGGCCTTGCATGTGGCTTGGTTCTCACCACAGGCGAGGTTCCACCTTTCAAGAAATGCAAGACACGTTCAGTGACTTGTTCGAGATCTGATTTACGCTCGCGCAAATAGGCATCTTCCATTTCGTCAAACTGGCGTCCGATGACTTCCATTTGACTGCTCACAGCCCACTCGGCGTTGTAGAAACGCTCTTCGATCCATTGCTTCACGCCTGCAGACAAACTCTCATCTTCCAAGAGCATCAAGTGCACATCGAGCAAGGCGCCCAATTCGGGCGGTGCATCGGCTGTGAGTTCTTGTTGAAGTCGTTTGAGTTCGTCGACCACGGCGTTGCGCGCTTGACGCAGTCGGTCTATTTCTGCAGCGACTTGATCGTGCTGAATGAAATAGTGCGCAACGTCAACTCGGCTCGAAGCCACCAGCACCGCACGCCCAATGGCAATGCCTCTGGCAACTGCTAAACCGTGGATGCTAAAAGTCATTCACCCTCGCCAAATTTGTCGGCAATGATGGCCAGAACGGCGTCCAAAGCCTCTTGTGCTTGCTCACCATCTGTGTCAATGGTGACTTCGCTGCCAATGCCAGCAGCCAACATCATGACGCCCATGATGCTTTTGGCATTGACCCGGCGCTCGCCTTTGGCGATCCATACTTCGCACGGAAAACTACCGGCCAGTTTGGTGAGCTTGGCAGACGCTCGCGCATGGAGGCCGAGCTTATTGCTGATGGTCGTCGTAGCTTGGAGCATGTCGAGTTCCTGTTTGAATTTGAGGCGCGGTGCAGCCAACGGGCATGATGCCTTGCGCACCACCGGTTTGCGCACGCGAGGCCAAGGCATCCAGCGTTTCGTGACGATAGCAAACGCTTCTGAGCAACATGGGTAAGTTGACACCCGCCAGCAAGCGCGTGTCGATGCCATCGTTGAGTTTTTGTGCGATGTTGGAGGGGGTTGCACCAAAGACATCACTCAAAAGCAAAACTTCTGAAGTATTCAATTTGGCCATGGCCGCTTTGGCCAATTGCAAGCTTTCTTCTGGGCTGGCATTGGGCGCAATGTCGAGCGCCTGCACACCAGAAGCACAATCTGGAAAAACGTGCAAAGCACATTCACGCAAAGCCGAAGCCAGCGGTGCGTGGGCAACGATGAGAATTCCAATCATGCCGAATTATCGCGGTTTGCCCAATGAAAATAAACATAGGACAGCGTGGCACACGCGCCAAACACCGAAAACGCAGACTGAAACGCCAAAACAGGTGGCCAGCCCAATGATTTGAAGAAGTCCACGCCCAGGCCAATGCCCCACTGAACCACAAACACGCCCACGAAGATCACCAAGTTGTAGGCCGACAAAGCACGGCCTGCCAGATGCGATGGGAAGGCCATGCCAACGGCTGGCTGGGCCAAAGAGACAAAGGTGCTGCTGACACAAAACAAAGTCAACACAATGGCGGTGTGACCGCCCAATTGAGGGCCCAGCGCAATCAGGGTGGCCAAAATCAAAAGGCTGATCGGCTGACCCCAGGCAATCAAGCGATTGGGCGAAAGGCCACGTTGGGCCAATTTGGGCGTCACCAAACCCCAAATCCAAAATGTGACGAGCATGGTCAAGTTGATACCAAACAAGCCCGTGGCTGCCTCAATGGGTGTATAGCCACCGACCACCGTCATCCAGGGGCCCGCCCACAAAGTTTGAACTGCCAGCATGCCGGCATAACAAAAGAATCCAATCGGGGCCATGCGCCAGAAGTAGGCGCTGCGCCAAATGGGGCCATAGCCGGCTTCTGCGTCAACGGGCTTGGCCGAAGTTTCTTGCGGCTTTTCCCAAGCAGGGACGATCCAATGAATCATCAACATGGCCACCACCACCAACACTGCCAAACCCGCAAAAATAGCGCGCCAGCCGGTGAAGGGCATTAACCACTGGACAGGCAAGGTGGAGCAGAGCATGCCCAGTGAGCCGGTCATCAGCATCCAAGAATTGGCGCGAAGTTGCGAGCCTGGGTCCATCCAGCGCCTGTAGCCGGTCAGGGGTGCCATTAAGCAGGCGCTAACACCAATGCCGCACAACACGCGGGCCAACCACAAGCCCACAAAACTCTCGGCCATGGCAAAACAAATGCAACCCAAGACAGCCACCACCAAAAAGGACAAGATGACTTTTTTGGGGCCATGCAAATCCAACCATTTACCCAAGGGCAACTGCGTGACCGAAAATCCTAGAAAGTAGCCGCCGGCCAACAGTCCCAAATCTTGCGCCGACAGTGCCAGCTCTTGTGTCAGGGCCGGTGACAGTGTGGCCGTGATGGCGCGCATCAGGGTGGATAAAAAATAGGCAAAAGCAAAGGCCAAAAAGACCCCGACCATTTGACGCCTTGCCAGCATAGGGCTTTGGCTTGGATTCATGGCAACTTAAAGCTTTCTATAAATGGGTCGGCACTTTGCTGACTTTGTGATTTTTTGACCTTGTTTTGATAAACAACCGCATGCACCATGCGCAGTTGACTGCCTTCTAGGTGAGAGAACCAAACGGCATGGGCGATCAATGCTTGCCCATTTGGGCCTGTCCCTTTTGCCAGGACACGCACAGCGCCCTCTAAGGCTGATTTGGGTGGCGTCCAAGTCGCCTCTTGAACTTCAGTGGCGCGCATGTTTTGCAAAGTCGCTTGACGCCAGCCCTTGATCAATTCATTGCGGTCCACCGATGCTGGGGCTTGCGTTGACATGACGGCCCAGACAGCGTCTTCGGCTTCACAGCCTGCCACCGCAAGTTCCAAGGCTTGTCCTGCCATGCTGACTGTGCGCACGGTTTTGTCAGGCTTGCAGGGCAACTCAAAGCGCAAAGCGCTGCCTTCCAACTGACTGGCTCGCCAGTTCAGGCTGGGCTGGCAAGCGGGTAAACCCAACAATCCCAATAGGGTGATGACAGTAAACAACAATTTCGACATGGCTTGATTATCAACGCGCGCATGGAACTTTGTTTTTCGCGACAATGTGCGCATGAATTCATTAGACGGCATTCGCGTTCTCGATCTTTCCCGCGTGTTGGCGGGCCCATGGTGCACCCAAACATTGGCCGACTTAGGCGCCGATGTCATCAAAATTGAACGCCCTGGTGCGGGCGACGACACCCGCAGTTGGGGGCCGCCTTTCTTGAAAGACGCAGAGGGCAAGGACACCCAAGAAGCTGCTTATTATTTAGGGACCAACCGAAATAAGCGCTCACTTACGTGCGATATCTCCAAACCACAAGGCCAAACCTTGATTCGAGAACTGGTGACGCACTGCGATGTCTTCATCGAGAATTTCAAAGTGGGCGACATGGCCCGCTATGGCTTGGACTACAGCAGTCTCAAAGTCCTTAACCCGCGCCTTGTTTATTGCAGCGTGACGGGTTTTGGACAAACCGGCCCCTACAGTGATCGCGCGGGATATGACTACGCTGTGCAAGGCATAGGCGGCTTGATGAGCGTCACAGGCGAGCGAGATGACTTGGGCGGTGGCCCCCAAAAGGTGGGCGTGGCTGTGGCCGATTTGTTCACGGGCATGTACGCCGCCGTGGGCATCATGGCCGCACTACGTCACGCCGAAAAAACCGGCGAAGGCCAATATGTCGACATGGCCCTGCTAGACACGCAAGTGGCCATGCTGGCCAATTTGGGCGCCAACTATTTGGTCAGTGGCAAAACTCCCGGCCGTGCTGGCAACGCGCATCAGAACATCGTGCCGTACCAAGTTTTTGAAGTGAAGCCCAGCCCCGAATTGATCGCCAGCAACGGCCCTGCTGCACGTGATCATCTTATTTTGGCGGTGGGCAATGACGGTCAATATGCCAAGTTCTGTGGCGTGGCGGGACATCCAGAGTTGGCGGCCGATGAGCGTTTTGCCAAGAACACCGAACGCGTCAAAAACCGTCAAGTGCTGGTGCCAATGCTTGAAAAAATCATGCTGACGCGAACCAAGGCCGATTGGTTGTCGGCACTCGAAGCCGCCAAGGTTCCGTGTGGCGCCATCAACAATTTGTCTGAAGTGTTTGCTGACCCCCACGTGGCCGCCAGAGACATGGTGAGCACGTGGCAACACCCGCATCAAAAAGACTTGAAGTTGGTCTCAAGCCCTCTGAAGCTAAGCGTCACACCCGTTCGAAAGGACCATGTGCCACCGCAGTTGGGTGAGCACACAGACGTGCTACTCAAAGAAGTATTGGGCTATACCGACACCCAAATTGCTGAGCTGAAAAACCAAGACATCATTTGATGATGCCTTGATGCTCGATTTATAGGACGATTTTCTTCACTCTTTGCGGAAGGTGTCGTGGCAGCCTTTGCAAGTTGCTGACGCTGGTCCAAATGCTGCTTTGAGTGCATCCACATTGCCAGCCTTTGCGGCAACCGCCACTTTGCTTAGCTCTGCTTGCATCTTGTCGGCCGCTTCTTTGTACTTGGCACTGTCTTTCCAAATTTCGGGCTTGGCGCGCGTTTCGCCTTTGTCACTGCCCTCAGGGAAAGCGGCCCAAGGCAACTTGGCCATGGCGGCGGCAATGTCTGCATTTTCGGCAGCGGCTTTGGCGTCGTAAGGGACGCGGCCGGTTGCCATAGCGCCTACACGGCTAAAGTGTGCAGCCATGACGGTGAAGCTGGCCTTGCGGTACTTGATGGCATCTTCAGGTTTGGCAAATTGTGCTGCAGCAGGCAATGCCATCATGATAGATGCGACACCTGTGACCAGTATCAAGAGTTTTTTCATAATGAATCCTAAAATTGTTAAGTGCCCGCAGTTTCTCATGTTTTTAAATGGCTTGCAGGCACCGTTTTTTCTGCTGAAAGTATTTGAATGACACAAATCAGAATTTGGGATTTACCCACCCGCATATTTCACTGGGCACTGGCCCTGTCCGTCATTGGCTTGGTCATCACGGGCAATGTGGGTGGCAATGCCATGGTGTGGCATTTCCGACTGGGTTACTGTGTTGGCAGTCTGCTTATTTTCAGATTCGTCTGGGGATTTGTCGGTGGGTTTTGGTCGCTCTGGCGCCAATTTGCCTTGTCGCCCTTAACCCTCAAGTCCTATTTGTTTTCCAAAGACCCCTCCGTTAACTATTTGGGACACAACCCAACTGGTTCCTGGTCTGTGTTGGCCATTTTGTTTTTTCTAACTGCCCAAGTGGGTTCTGGCTTGATCAGTGACGACGAAATAGCCAACGCAGGTCCTTTGACACACCTGGTGTCTGAAAAAACCATCCTATCGGCTACTTACTGGCACACCGAAGTTGGCAAGCTTGTTATCTTGATTTTGGTGCTTGTGCACATTTTGGCCATTGCTTGGTACTTTTATCGCAAGAAAATTAACCTGGTCAAACCCATGTTGACGGGTGACAAATCGACTCCCTCAGAAGCAGCCTTGAATGAACCCGCCTCACTCGACCGCCCCATCGACTGGCTGAAAGCTTTGGTGGTGATAGCCATCAGCGCTTATGTCATTTATCGATTGGTGAATTTGGGCCCCTGAAATTTTGCAAATTCTGCAAGCACGCCATTCACGCTAAACTTGGGTTTTGTTTTTAATCGCACCGCTTTGAAAGATACATCGCCTTCTGAGGTTTCGCTCATCGAGCCCACGACGCCCGAACAAATGGATTGGGTTCGTGAGATATTTTTGGAATATGCCAGCACGCTCAGTGTTGACTTGTGTTTCCAAGGTTTTGAGCTTGAATTGAAAGAGTTGCCCGGTGAATATGCACTGCCCCGCGGGTCACTCCAGTTGGCGATTGTGAACGGGCAAGTAGCAGGATGCTGTGCACTTCGGCCCCTTGATTCAGCGGACGAGCCCAATGCCTCCGAGATGAAGCGCTTGTATGTCAGGCCTGCCTACAGGGGCCTGCGGCTTGGCAGGCAATTGGCAGAAGCCATCATTGATGCAGCGCGCCGTTATGGCTACAGCAGCATCTTTCTGGACACCCTTGACGAAATGGAAACAGCCCGCGCCTTGTACGAAGACTTGGGCTTCGAAGAAATTCCACCTTACTATCACAACCCTATTCCAGGCGCACACTATCTTCGTGTGCTCCTTTAATAGGGCGCCTTGTTGAGGCACGGTAGCGAGCCCGCAATGCAGACTCGCAGTGACAATTAAGCTTTGGCTTGCGACAACATGGTGTCGGCGTCGCTCACTTCAAACTTGCCAGGGCCTTCAATGTTGAGGGTCGCGACCTTGCCATCTTTAACGAGCATGGAATAACGGTTGCTGCGCAAGCCCATGCCACGCGCGGTCAAGTCCAATGTGAGGCCAGTGGCTTTGGTGAAATCGGCACTGCCATCACCCATCATGCGCACTTTGCCTGTGCTCTTTTGATCACGTCCCCATGCGCCCATCACGAATGCATCGTTGACGCTGACACACCAGATTTCATCGACGCCAGCGGCGACCAATGCATCGTACTGCGACACATAACCAGGCACGTGTTTGGCAGAGCATGTTGGCGTGAAAGCGCCGGGCAAAGCAAACAAGGCAATGGTTTTGCCAGCTGTGGCTTTGGCCAGGTCGACAGGGTTGGGGCCAATGCTGCAGCCATTGCCTTCAACTTCAACGAATTCCGTCAATGTAACGGCTGGGAGTGTGTCTCCAACTTTGATCATGCTAGTTCCTTTGTAAATTTGAATTCGGTATTTCGTTCATTCGTAAGACGAAAAAAAAAACGACCCACTATTGTGAGTCGTTTTTAGAAGCTTTGCTGAAACTAAGCTTTTTGGGCTTAAACAGTTTCTGCTTTTTCAACCAAACGGGTAGCAACCCAGTTTTTGGTTTTGGAAATTGGCTTGCTCTCGGTGATTTCAATCACGTCGCCCACGCCATATTGTCCAGTTTCGTCATGTGCGTGGTACTTGCTTGATTTGGCAACAATCTTGCCGTACAAAGCATGCTTCACGCGACGCTCGACCAACACCGTTACGGTTTTGGCGCGCTTGTCGCTGACCACCTTGCCGATCAAGGTGCGCTTGAGGGATGTTTTAGCTTCCGTCATGGTCACTCCTTATTTGGCGGCTTGCTTTTGGGCAAGGATGGTTTTGGCACGTGCGATGCTGCGGCGAGTTTCGCGCAGTTGGTTCGTGTTGCCGAGTTGCTGAGTGGCTTTTTGCATGCGCAAATTGAAATGGGCTCTTTGCAGATCCTTGATTTCTTTAGCCAAACCAGCTTCGTCTTGGGTGCGCAGTTCAGTTGTGTTCATTGTGATATCTCCTGAATTACTGGCCAATCATGCGTGCGACAAAGGTCGTGCGCAAGGGCAGTTTGGCTGCGGCCAATTTAAACGCTTCACGGGCCAATTGCTCTGGCACGCCAACGATTTCATACAACACCTTACCGGGCTGAATCTCAGCCACGTAGTACTCGGGGTTGCCCTTACCGTTACCCATACGAACCTCTGCAGGTTTTGTAGAGATTGGCTTGTCGGGGAACACACGAATCCAGATACGGCCGCCACGCTTCACGTGACGTGAAATTGCACGACGTGCAGCTTCGATCTGACGGGCCGTCAAACGGCCGCGGTCGGTGGACTTCAAACCGAAATCACCAAACGCAACCGTGTTGCCACGGGTTGCGACGCCGGTGTTGCGGCCCTTTTGTTCCTTACGGAACTTTCTGCGAGCGGGTTGCAGCATGTTTACTCTCCTTTGGCACCGTCAGCTGCTGCAGCTGGCGCGGCTACTTTACGTACGCGCTTAACGGTGGGTTTGACATCACCACCAGCTTCGGCGGGCTTGTCGCTGCCGTCAACGGGTGCTGTGTTGGTACCGCCAGCACGACGGGGCGCACCGCGAGCAGGCCGGTCACCCGGACGTGCATCACGACGCGGGCCACGTGGGCGACGCTCTTCTTCTTGACGGGGTTCAGCCAATGCAGGTGCATCGTTGCGACCCAAGGTGTCACCCTTGTAGACCCAGACCTTGACGCCGATCACACCGTAGGTGGTCTTGGCTTCAGAAGTGCCGTAGTCAATGTCAGCGCGCAGAGTGTGCAAAGGCACGCGGCCTTCACGGTACCACTCGGTACGTGCAATCTCGATACCGTTCAGACGGCCAGCAGACATGATCTTGATGCCCAAAGCACCCAGACGCATGGCGTTTTGCATGGCGCGCTTCATGGCGCGGCGGAACATGATCCGCTTTTCGAGCTGTTGTGTGATGCTGTCAGCAATCAGTTGGGCATCGATTTCGGGCTTGCGCACTTCTTCGATGTTCACTGCCACTGGCACGCCCAAACGAGCTGCGAGTTCTTTCTTCAAGCTCTCGATGTCTTCGCCTTTTTTACCGATCACAACACCAGGACGAGCCGAGAAAATTGTGATGCGTGCGTTTTTGGCTGGACGCTCGATGAGGACGCGTGCAACCGCAGCGTTCTTCAACTTGGCCTTGAGGTATTCACGAACCTTGATGTCTTCGGCCAACATGCCTGCGAAATCACGGTTGCTTGCGTACCAACGGCTTGCCCAATTGCGGCTGACCGCAAGGCGGAAGCCGGTAGGATGGATTTTTTGTCCCATATTCTTCCTAGGCCTTTCAGTTGCCAACCGTCACATACACGTGGCATGTGGGCTTGCTGATACGGTTGCCACGGCCTTTGGCGCGGGCGGTAAAACGCTTGAGTGTGGCGCCTTGTTCGACGTAGATGGTTTTCACCTTCAACTCGTCGATGTCAGCACCGTCGTTGTGTTCAGCGTTGGCGATAGCGGACTCCAAAACCTTCTTCACAATGCCAGCAGCTTTTTTCTGCGTGAATGTGAGGATGTTCAGAGCTTGATCCACTTTTTTGCCGCGAATTAAATCGGCGACCAGGCGGCCTTTATCGACCGACAAACGGACGCCCCTGAGGACTGCACGTGTTTCCATGGTCTTTCCTTATTTCTTCTGGACTTTTTTGTCCGCTGGATGACCCTTGAATGTCCGGGTCAGAGCGAATTCACCCAGCTTGTGGCCAACCATTTGGTCAGTCACATAAACAGGCACGTGTTGTTTGCCGTTGTGCACAGCAATGGTCAAACCGATGAAATCGGGCAAGACCATAGAACGACGTGACCATGTTTTGATGGGCTTCTTGTCTTTCGTTGCAACGGCTTTTTCAACCTTGGCAACGAGGTGATGGTCAACGAATGGACCTTTTTTAAGTGAGCGAGTCATTGGCTACCCTTTACTTCTTGCGACGCGACACGATCATGACCTGCGTGCGCTTGTTGTTACGGGTACGGTAGCCCTTAGTCAGGTTACCCCATGGGTCAACTGCATGACGGCCTTCACCGGTACGACCTTCGCCACCACCGTGTGGGTGATCAACAGGGTTCATTGCCACACCGCGGACGGTAGGACGAATACCCATCCAACGCTTCACACCGGCTTTGCCCAACTGGCGCAAGCTGTGTTCTTCGTTGGCGACTTCACCAATCGTTGCACGGCATTCGATGTGAATCTTGCGAACTTCACCGGAACGCATACGCACTTGAGCGTAGATGCCTTCACGGGCCAACAAGGTGGCAGAAGTACCAGCAGAGCGAGCGATTTGAGCGCCAGCACCTGGTTTCAATTCGATGCAGTGAATGGTTGAACCCACTGGAATGTTGCGGATGGGCAATGTATTGCCTGCACGGATCGGAGCTTCCGAACCGGACAACAATGTTGCGCCAACTTCCAAACCACGGGGTGCAATGATGTAACGACGCTCACCGTCTGCGTAGCAGACCAACGCAATGTGCGCTGTGCGGTTTGGATCGTACTCAATGCGTTCCACTTTGGCTGGAATTGCATCTTTGTTGCGTTTGAAGTCAACAACACGGTAGTGATGTTTGTGACCACCACCCTTGTGACGGGTTGTGATGTGACCGTTGTTGTTGCGACCCGCTTTTTGATGCTGTGCTTCGAGCAAAGGCGCATAGGCCTCGCCTTTGTACAGGTGATCGCGAGTCACCTTCACCACGCCACGTTGGCCTGGTGAGGTTGGTTTGAGTTTAATGACTGCCATGATTAAGCGGCCTCCCCTGAGAGGTTCAGCTCTTGACCTGGCATCAAGGTGACATAAGCCTTGCGAACATTGTCGCGACGGCCGATTGTCTTGCCAAAACGCTTGGTCTTGCCTTTGGTGTTCACCACAGACACGCCCTTAACTTCCACCTTGAACATCAACTGCACAGCAGCTTTGATTTCAGGCTTGGTAGCGTCCTGCAGCACTTTGAATGTGACAGCGTTTGATTTTTCTGCAACCATGGTGGCCTTTTCGGACACGATGGGGGCAACCAACACAGCCATCAGACGACCTTCGTCAAACTTTTGTGTGCTCATGCGAACATCTCCTTGAGTTTGTCGACAGCGGCTTTGGTCACGAGCACTTTCTTGAAGTGCACCAAAGAAACTGGATCGGCGTAACGGGGCTCAACAATCAGGATGTTGACCAAATTGCGTGAAGCCAAGTACAGGTTTTCGTCAACTTCGTCAGCAATGACCAAGACTGAGTCGAGGTTCATGGCTTTGAATTTGGCAGCCAACTGCTTGGTTTTGGGAGACTCAACCTTGAGGGAGTCGACCACAGCCAAACGGCCTTCGCGTGCCAACTGAGAGAAGATCGAAGCCATACCAGCGCGGTACATCTTCTTGTTGATCTTCTGTGTGAAGTTTTCGTCGGGCATGTTCGGGAAAATACGACCACCGCCGCGCCACAAAGGCGAAGAAGTCATACCAGCACGTGCACGGCCAGTCCCTTTTTGTTTAAAGGGCTTCTTGGTTGAGTGGTGAACTTGTTCACGGTCTTTTTGAGCGCGGGTGCCTTGACGGGCATTGGCTTGATAAGCCACCACGATCTGGTGAATCAGGTCTTCGTTGTATTCACGACCGAACACGGTTTCAGGCGCTTCGAATTTAGAAGCGGCTTGACCTTGATCGTTTAGGAGTTCGAGCTGCATCAGTTCGCTCCTTTAGCTTTAACGGCGGGACGCACAGTGACGAAACCGCCTTTTGAACCAGGAATTGCACCTTTAATGAGGAGCAAACCACGGACTTCATCTACGCGCACGACGTCGAGGTTCTGGGTTGTGCATGTGACATCACCGAGGTGACCGGACATGCGCTTACCTGGGAACACGCGACCTGGGTCTTGCGCCATAGAGATAGAGCCTGGCACGTTGTGCGAACGGCTGTTACCGTGCGACGCGCGCTGTGACTTGAAGTTGTGACGCTTGATGGTGCCCGCGAAGCCTTTACCAATGGAAGTGCCTTGCACGTCCACTTTTTGGCCCACAGCAAACACCGTAGCAGGCACAGCAGCGCCAGCGGCGTACTGAGCTGCTGTATCAGCAGTCACTTTGAATTCTTGAATGATTTCACCGGCTTCAACGCCTGCTTTCGCAAGGTGGCCAGCAATTGGCTTGGTCACGCGCGATGCTTTGCGCGAGCCGAACGTTACCTGAAGGGCAACGTAGCCATCGTTCTCTTGGGTTTTCACCTGGGTCACACGGTTGTTTGAAACATCTACCACTGTGACAGGCACTGCGTCCCCATCATCAGTGAACAGACGCATCATGCCCACCTTGCGGCCCAGCAACCCTAGGGAGTTGCTAAGACTCATGTTTTTTTCTCCAAAACTTCCACCTCAGCGACTTCAATTGGCCACTGAGTTTGATATGAAAGAAGGTTAATAAATCCCAGCCCAAATTAGGCTGAGCCTCGAATTATAGCCACACGCCATGAATCATGGCAAGCAGTTTTTAAATTCGAGTCTTTTTGGGGCTTTTTCAGACCCCGATGAGGACGTTGCAAGCCCAGTTTCCCAGGCAGGCAACACCTCAACTATTTTTTAAATTGCAGATTACTGCAACTTGATTTCGACGTCCACGCCAGCAGGCAAGTCCAACTTCATCAAGGCATCAACAGTTTTATCTGTTGGGTCGACGATGTCCATCAGACGCTGGTGCGTACGGATTTCGAACTGGTCACGGCTGGTCTTGTTGACGTGCGGTGAACGCAGAATGTCAAAACGCTTCATGCGTGTTGGCAAAGGCACGGGGCCTTTGACAATCGCGCCGGTGCGCTTGGCAGTGTCTACGATCTCAGCAGCAGACTGGTCGATCAATTTGTAATCAAACGCTTTGAGGCGAATGCGAATTTTTTGTTTAGCTGACATGTTGGTGTTCCAAACTTAAATGTGTTGAATTAAGCGAGGATCTTGGCAACAACGCCAGCGCCCACAGTGCGGCCGCCTTCACGGATCGCAAAACGCAGACCTTCTTCCATGGCGATCGGGTTGATCAACTTCACAGTGATCGACACGTTGTCACCAGGCATCACCATCTCTTTGCCTTCTGGCAATTCGATCGCGCCTGTCACGTCAGTCGTACGGAAGTAGAACTGAGGACGGTAGTTGTTGAAGAAAGGCGTGTGACGGCCACCTTCGTCTTTAGACAAGACATAGATCTCGCCTGTGAAGTGGGTGTGGGGCTTGATTGAGCCGGGCTTGCACAACACTTGGCCGCGCTGCACGTCTTCGCGCTTGGTGCCGCGCAGCAAAATACCCACGTTGTCGCCAGCTTGACCTTGGTCCAGCAATTTGCGGAACATTTCAACGCCTGTACATGTGGTTTTTTGTGTGTCAGCAATACCAACGATTTCGATCTCTTCGCCAACCTTGATGATGCCGCGCTCGATACGGCCAGTCACCACTGTGCCGCGACCAGAGATGGAGAACACGTCTTCCACTGGCATCAAGAAAGCACCGTCCACTGCGCGGTCAGGCGTAGGGATGTAAGAGTCCAAAGCAGCTGCCAACTTCATGATGGCTTCTTCGCCCAAAGGACCCTTGTCGCCTTCCAAAGCCAGCTTGGCTGAACCTTGAACGATCGGTGTGTCGTCGCCTGGGAAGTCGTACTTAGACAACAACTCGCGAACTTCCATTTCCACCAACTCGAGCAACTCGGCGTCGGCCTGAACGGCCATCGCGCGGCCACCCGCTGCCTTGATTTGCTGAACCACCTCTTCGGCAGCCTGTGCATTGGACGTGTAATTGACGGCGACGTCCCAGCCCTTTTGGGCTGCCAAAATGCAGGTGGCAGCACCAATGCCGCGGCTTCCGCCTGTGACCAAAACA
>NZ_CXOM01000004.1 GCF_001269365.1 Limnohabitans sp. Rim11 | reverse complement strand
CCGTCGGAACAGTCCAAGGGCCCGTGGGGTCGAATGTGAAAAACCTCAGGCGATTCAGAATCTTCTGGATTTTGGGCTTTGAAGGCCCAGCCGCGAGTTTGGGAGGCGTCGCTAGACAGCGTCAAACAGCTGTGCTGCATCAAATCAGAGGGGTGTTTGAACTGGACCGACAGTTTGACGCTTTTCATCAATGACTCGGAGCGCCCCTCAATGACCACTTCATTGTCATGACTCTCTTGTGCAAAGTACTTATTGAACACGGGGTCACGCACCAAATGAATGATGTGCTGCATCAGGTCTCGCTTGGTATCAAAGCCCAAATGCTGCGCGGCTGTTTGGCAAAGTACGCGGCGGCCTTTTTTAGAATGTCGCGCTCCTCTGTAGTGCGCCTGAGTTCAGCCTTTAAGCGGTTGAGCTCCGCTTGCATAGACTTCATGTCATCAATGGCAACTGGTTCATTGGCGGCCTTGAACTTCTTGACCCAGGTGTACAGAAGGCCGTCCCCAAGGCCTAGTCGCTTGGCTACATCGATGACAGAGTGGCCCCTGTCGATAACTTGGCGAACTGCCTCTTCTTTGAACTCAGCTGTGTATTTGGCTCTTTGCATTTACATTTCTCCCATTCAGATTTTGACAATAATATTTGTCTACTGAATTGGGGGAATGCCAAGCCCACAGCATGCAAGGCGTCAAAAACTCAGTACCAAGTTGGCTGAGCAAATCCAGTTAGCCAAGGCGCAGCAGTCTGGCACTGAGTTTTCGCCAGTCAGACTTCGCACAGTCAAGGACGAAGCAACTGGAATGAACCGCAAGGTTGAAGTTCCTAAGAAGTTAAAGCCTTGGTGGTGGACAGATGACAAGGGCAAGCTGTGCATCACCGTTCGCTACGGTGCACGCACACTGGAAATAGTCGAAGGCAAGAATGCCATCGAAACTGACAGCATCGCCGATGTCATCACCTCGCTGCAAGTCATTCGCACTGCCGTTGATTCAGGGGAATTGGACAAACGTATTGATGCAGTGATGGGCCAGGTAAAAGCAGGATTTGCCAAAGACTCTGCGGCTAGTAGTCGCCCAACATTGAAGTTGCCAGCCAAGTCTTAGTCCAATGCGAGTTCAGAGCCAGCAGGTGAATAGCTTGCTGGTTTTCTTTTGGCTAAACGGCCTTGATTGGTCTTATGGGTTTGACAGTAGCTGTCTTGGGCTTGGTTGGCATACGCAGCTTTTGTAGGGCTTGCTGTGCACGTTGTGCCTTTTGTCTTTCACGTTCAGTTTTTAACGCATCACTTGCGCGTTTGCTGGTGACGCGTAGTTGATCGAGTCTCAATTGCTCTGGCGTTTTTGGTTTCTGAAGTTCGAATATTCGCATGCATTTATTTATGGCAACGGATAAATAAATGTAGGAAAAGGAGACCAAAGATGAGATTTATGGAAATTGCAAATCCCGAAGACCAACTAGCACTATGGAAGTTGATTTCGGACAAGATGTGGGGAGCATTTGCTCAGCAATTGCCTCAAACTACCACGGCACCAATGCAGTCATCATCTGTGGGTCTGGGTAGAGCTGCGCAACCCACCAAGCCCATGGCAAAGCATTTACCAAAGGCCCAAGCGAAAACTGCGCATAAATCTCAGCCCAAGGCAAAAGGTAAAGTAGCCAAACCCAAACGCGCACCCATGGCCCCAGCGCCTAAACAACTACCCAAGCCCAACCCCCAGCAACTATCTCCCAGCCAGGCCGCAAAACAGCAGACCCAGCAGCAGCAACAATTGGCCCAACACCTGCATAAAGAGATCAACAAATCCAACCCCCAGCAAAGAATCTACCCCCAGCCACCAACCTCCATCCAAAAACCTGTGACCCCCATCGAACCTATGACCAATGGGTATGACGAAAGAGACAAGGACGAGTTGGTAATGCACTCACGTACCCAGCACCCATTCAAAACAATAAGTCAGATAAAAAGTGCGTTATCGGGTCAAAAGCGCGGTTTTTAGGCAGAAAACATAGTGCTTTTTTGAACCGTAATCGCGGTCACGACAGGCATAGCGCAAATGGTTCTAGTTACCCTGATAGTCAAGCTAGCAAGATTTACAAAAGGCTCAGCCGGCGTGGCTCACGCTTCTCATGTCACTCAATAAGTCCAAGCACCTCGGCTGCTTGAGACCATCAAAGCTGGTGTCACTGACCAGATGCTCAGGCAACATGAATGAATGCTCTGATTCAAACCAACTGGATTTTTGCCATTGCCCACAAGAGATTGCAGTTCTCAGATCATCTTCCTGATTGGGTGTCCATCTGGCTTGCGTGGGCACATCTGAACAACTTGGAAATCGACCAATCTCAACATTGGCGATCAGCTTGGCCGCCATCGAAGTCGCTTGGCTTGATTTAGTTCGCATGGCTTTTTGCTTTGATTTCGTTCTGATAATGGAGTCACCAGCTTTGGGGTGATGCTGTGGGCATAGCTCCAAAAATTTACTCACCTGATAGGTACCCCAATGATTGATCTGATCTGAAGCGGTACTGTGATCAATGCAGACATTGAGCGCATTCGTCAGGTAAGCAGGCTTGATACTCTTATATGCTTTTTTGTTACCTGACTTGATGATTTGGTACTTGGCATCTTGATCGAAATGCGAACCACGTAGCCTTGCTGTGGTGAAGAGTTTGAAAATTGCCTCACTGATGGTTTTAGGATCTAGGTGTAATGGGATCGCAAGGCAAACCATTCCGGGCATTGGGATTTTTAGATCAGTTTTTAGCAGTAGCTCAAGACCCGCAGTTAGGGCTTTGACCAGTTCCATTTCAATTTGTGGCGAGTCAAATAACTTGGTACCTTTTTTGACCCACCATTCTGGAAACGATTTGTATTGGTAGAGATCCCCAAAGTCTTCCCAAATCCTGATCAAACGTTCATCAAGGCACTTTCCATTTTGCTGGCAAATCCACCAAAAATCTTTACTACTGCGAAGTAATGCCACCCACCAAAAATGAAGACTAGATGCCAGTAAATCGTTGCTGCGCAGGGCATGGTTAGGCGTGTCCAAATTGATCTCCCAGCTAGTTATGGGCTTATCAATATAAAAAATGATACAGATTCTGTCTAGGGTGAATCTGTATCACGCAACCCATTTAGCCTTGGTTCCAGAAGCGATTGGCTGCATAACCCTAAAGGAAATAGCCATGCAATTAACCAATGGAGCCATCAAAGTTGGGGTGCAACCGCCCCCAATGAATCCTACCGCCGTAGAGGAATACGAGGGCGTTGACCTGAATACTTTTGATCTAAGCGCTTTTGCCAAACCTGCGAAGGTTCGCACTGCCAGCGCGGCAGGCACGGATGTCTTGAGTAACAACCCTGAGGTTCAAAAATTCCTCACTGAAGGAGCTGAGCTGTTCAAGCTCGGTGAACGCTATGAAGTGGAAATCGTCCAGCGTGGCCACAACGCGCTGTATGAACTCCTGGCTTCGATCTATGACTTTTCCATGCGCATTGAAAACAGTAGTTTCAAGGAAAAGATCTTGACTGAAATCCGCAAGGATTTAAAAGATAACCACAGCATCACGATCAAGTCCAATACACCTGCCATCAATACGATGGTCAAGTACATGGTTCGCTCAGATAAGGTTACAGCGAGCCGTTATTTGAAAGTTTTGACTGTGGCGCAAAAAGAAAATCTTGTAGCCGCCGATCTGCCCGCATACATCGCTCGCCGCGGTGGTGTGAGCCAGATTCAGGACGTTGAATCTGCGGCTCTAGCCAAAGGCACTGGAGATAAGAACAACAAGGAAAGAACGTCGCTGATTCGCGAGTATTACGAGTTAGTCGGCAAGGCATCCAAAATGGACTTTGATTTTGATGGCGATGTTTGCGTTTACGCTGAAGAAAAAGAAGGCAAAACGGAAGAATCATCTTTTTGCGTGTTCGTTGCCGTGCATGTGGGTGGCAGCAAGTTCAAGATGGTCTCTGCTAATGAGCTTGGAAAAGCTTACGAAGACAACCTGGTCAAGTTCATTGGCAAAACGCTGCCAAATGATCTGACAGTGCTGGAGCACGGTGTTCGTAATCTCAAAAAGCAGATCTCCATGGACAAATCTCAGCCTGAAAGCCTGCGCAAGGAAATGCAGGTTCAATTGGCAATTCCGCTCAAACACAAGCAAGTAGAAGTCATTGATATGGACACCAGTGACGACGCACCTCTTTAAAACCCAGCCTTGATCTGGTCAGGGCGCAGAGTAACGGCTGGGCCTTGGCTGATCATTTATTCATAGGAATACCGATCAAACAGGAGAAAAAAATGACGAAATACTTGGTTTTTAAGAATCAACCAGACAGTGAGCAAACTAATGTGCCAGGCAGCAGAGAGGAGATGGCAAGTGAAATAGCCAATGTCGTTTCGCAAGATCGCATGCTACCCAATTACTACATTGCTTTTCCAATTGAAAATCCAAAAGTTTCTTTCGAGTCACTGAAGGAATTAGCCAAGTTCTCAGTAGAGATTACTGATGAGACTGCCGAACTTTGGGTCAATGAAATTCAGGCGATGGTTGAAAAAGCTTACATGGTAGATGACGCTATTGGTGAGGCGTCCGGTGGTATTTACCAAGCAATGATTGCGTACAACAATGCGATTGAAGCCAGCAGTAATTTCAAAGATTTGACCAGTTTGAGCATAAAAGCTCTAGATCGTGCGTTTGAATACTTTGAGGTGGAATCTGCCTACGAAGTTTCAACCAAGGTGGAGGAAATTTATTCAGTCGAATCCTTTGAACACCATCACGTTTGAAAGGAAATGACCATGTCCAAATACCTAGTTATTCCACGCCGTGCTGATTCACCTATGACTCATGCAGGTGGCAGCACTGAGGAGACGGTTTGTGAGATCGCTAAAAATTTGCTGCATTACCCGGGCCCTTCTGAATATTTGATGGCAATACCGGCAGATACAAAGGTCGCCACATTTGCTGTTCTTAAAGATGATGCCCTGTGCTCAATCGAAGTCACACAGTCAACACTTGAGACTTGGCGCAAGGATGTGACAAATATCCAAGACGCTATCAATTCGTTTCAGTCAGCTAGAGATCATGCTGAAAACGTCCTGGACCAAGCCTTGGGTGATTTGGACGAGGCCTATGAAAACAGCATCGGATTTAAAGGTTACACACCAAGTGATGACATCAGTGTGTATGGTGCGCTAGAACAGATGGGCTCTAACGATCTTGAATACACATTTCAACGCGCCTTGCATGAGATGTATAAATTTCAAGTGATTAGACGTCATACGGCTTGAAGGTGAGCAACATGGAACAGGCACAACTTTTCAAACGTTTGTTCGACATGAGCTTGGATGAGATCGCATCTTTCATTGATTACGATGAAACGATTGAAGCATCCCTGTACAAGTTGGACATGGCAACTCGCACAAGGCACATCATTGAAGCTGTTCAACTAGAGGACATGTGGCAGTCACTTGATGAGGAAAGTCAAACTTTCGATATCTACATATCCATGCGACTGTCGCCCATGACGCTGGCATCTTGCTTTCACTTGAACCACGATATGAATGGATTGGAGTGGCGATTTGTATTTCCGCGCTATGACGATCTACCTAGTAACTCTCGACCTAAGTGCTTTGGGGAGTACTTGGCATTGAACAAAAGTGTGCAGATTATGGATATCGAAAACTACGATATAGACATAGCGTGTGAATTTTTGGACAAGGCCTACGACTTCTCACACCACAAGAACAAGCCCATCATTCCTAGGCAGCAGGGTGGCGTTAACCAGTAAGCGCAATAAATGTCAGTTGCTTCTCGAGTTCAATGCAGGCCATTTGTGCAGCCATGGGATTTCGGCCTGCATTGATCTCCAATTTAAAAGTCTCGCCTGCAGTGGTGATGTGGACCTTCACGATACCGGCTTTGCTTTTAAATTGGTAGGAGACATCTGCCCGGGGCATGAGTTAGCCCCCTGAATGACAGTCCCATCGGTATTCCTTAAACTAACAACTAGGAATAAGACTATGGATATGACTATGTCATCAATAAGACCTAACCGGGTGGAAGTGGTCACCAGTGTTCAGCGCCGCAGGCGCTGGACTCCTGAGCAAAAGCTTGAAATCGTCAAACAAACCAATGAACCAGGAAGTTCTGTTTCTTTGGTTGCCCGCCAACATGGCTTGACTGCAGCACAGTTGTTTCAGTGGCGCAAAGCTTATTTGGAAGGTTCTTTGGTCGCAGTCGGTGCCAATGAAACCGTTGTCCCAGCTTCTGAACTTCAAGAGGCCATGAGACGCATTAAACAACTTGAAGGTGCGCTTGGCCGCAAGACTTTGGAGAACGAGATTCTCAAGGAGGCTGTGGACTTTGCCAAAGCAAAAAAGTGGATTGTGCGCTCGACTGTATTGCCCGGGGACGAGCAGTAAGGGCGGTGTGCATGGCACTGGGCGTATCCCGCAGCAATGTGTTGACCAAGAAGACCCGCTCAACTGATTGGTCTGATTTGAGAAAGTCACCACCAAGAACTGATGACTCAGACCTCAAGGATGCCATTGCCTGCGTGGTTAAAGATCGAGCCACCTATGGCTATCGAAGAGTCTGGGCCAGGCTGAAGATCGATGGTCGCCAGATTAACCATAAGCGGGTTTACCGAGTAATGCGCGATGAGGGCTGGCTGCTGTTTAGGCAAGGTCAGAAACCCCTGGACACAAGAAAGCACGAAGGCACAGTGGCGGTAAAAGAAAGCGATACACGCTGGTGCTCTGACGGGTTAGAACTATCGTGCGACAACGGAGAACGAGTTAGGGTGGCATTCGCATTGGACTGCTGCGATAGAGAAGTCATGAGTTGGGTTGCCACTACCAAAGGTATTGATGCCGGACTAGTTGGCGATTTGATGATGCAGGCTGTGGAGAAACGTTTTGGATCAAACGGTAAGCCGCCCAAAACGATTGAGTGGCTGACGGACAACGGCAGTTGCTACACAGCAGCAGAAACAAGAAGCTTTGCCAAAGAACTTGGCTTAAAGCCAGTGACAACACCTGTGACAAGCCCTCAAAGTAACGGCATGGCCGAGAGCTTTGTGAAGACACTGAAACGGGACTACGCCAAGTTGGCTAACCGGCCAGATTCAAAAACAGTAATGGCCCAACTGAAAGGTTGGTTCGATGACTACAATTCGTATCACCCGCACAGTGCACTTGGATACTTGCCACCAACGCTGTTCAGGGAGAAACGATCGGTAACTTAAACATACCGGCGGTACTGGAATACAGGGTCAAGGCCAGGGCAGATGTTCACGTTCATTAACAATCAAACTAACCTTTTGTTTGCCGATGTCTTGCAGGCGTTGGTTTAATTCCCAAGCGCCAGCAACTCGGCCTTTGTAGTCGGCCATGGCTTCCTTGACCACGGTCATGGTGCCGGCAGGCCCCACTTTGGCAATGATGGCGAGTTCGCCACTCAAGTCTTCTTTCCTTACAAGCCTAACCCTGATCCGCTCGTAGTAATCGACCGCAATCAAAGCCGCCTTCATCTTGGTGATGGCTTCTTCTGCGTAGCGTTCGAAGTACTGGGTTAAAAGTTCAGACATGGTGGGCTTTGATTATTCAGTCGTGAGGGTAGGTCTTGGTTGGTAATTCATTTCAGGGGATCAGGTGGACTTCTTGCGTTGAGCTTTGAGGCGATTCTCAAAGTCATCTGTCAGTTCAGAGTTCTGTGCGATGAGTGGCATGACAAGACCTGTACTCATCTGCACCAAGTTCATGATGTTGTTATTGGCCATCTGTGCTGTCATGATGGCTCGGATCTGTGCGGCTTCGCCACTGGTGGCATTGGGATCTATAACACCAGCAAACTGCTTGGCTTTCATGAGCGGCGTCAAGTGGCTGTAGTGCTTGGTGATCATCAAGACGGATGTGCCCATTTGCTCAGCCAAGTCGTGAATGGGGATGCCTTCAAGCAGTCGCTGGGTGGCGTAGTAGTGGCGCAAGCTGTACAGGCTGCGTTCCTTGCCCGTAACAGGGCAGTTGAGCAGTTCTGAGTCCTCAAGCCACTGACGGAAAGGTTTGTTCCAGTTGTCGGGCACAGAGCCATCCGAAAGTCGGAATAGCAGCTTGGGGATCTTTTTCTTTAAAACTTCCTCAAGCGTCATGCCCGCTAAGTCCGGACTGAGCTGACGTAGGCGCTCTAGCAGCAGCCAACAGCTGTTGTGAGCTACAAAGTTACGTGCGCCACGTTTGCCGCGCTGTAGGCGGAAATGCAGGACAGGCTGCCCGTCGCGAACTTCCACATCAATGTGCCGCCATTCCAAGTATTCCGCTTCAGTGCCTGGGCGCATGCCTGTAGCGGCCATGAAGGGAACATAGATAGCAAGTAGCTCACGGATGATTTTTGTGCGAGCAGTGCGGCCATCCAAGATGAACTTGGCTGCGTACTTCATCATGACTTCCAGCTCTTCATGGCTGAATTCAGCACGGCGGTCGCTCTCAACACCAGTGTTCTTGGTAAGAGGGCGCTCATACGCAGTCATATAGCCACGCTCGATGGCTTCATCAAAAATTAGGTTCAGCGCGGCGTTGTGATTGTTCTGGGCGCTACCTGAGAGCTCGCGTCCAACCTTTTCGCGCCTCCAGACATGAAATTCTGAGATTGTTGATGGCTTGATGCCATCCACGTTGTACAGGCCGTAGAAGGGGATTAGGTAAAGCTTGATGGCAGAAACATAGTCCCTAAAGCTTGGTTTGGCAGTTCCGGCTGCAATTTCAGCCTCCATACGGCGCAAAACAATTTCGGCAACTGGCTTGAATTTCTTGCTGATGACAGGGCGACCTTCCTCATGGTCAAAGGTCGCCTTCATCCACATGCGCTCAGCTATGCGGCTTGCTTCTTTAACGTCAGCAGTGTCTGAGCTACGACGGAACCACGTTTTGACGCCTTCCAGCTTGTAATGGACTTGCCATTTCTTGCTGTCGTCGCGTCGCACAAGCCGTATCTGTTCAGGCTTGACTACGATGGATTCAGTAGACACTATGCGCATGCCAGCAGTTTAATGTCACTTTTAATCAAAAGCAAGCAGTGGCAGCTTAATTATTCGTGTAATAACCGTGTAATTAAAGTATAAAATAAAAACAACGAGGTAAGTCGTTGTTTTTATTAGTCTTTTGGCTCCTCGACCTGGGCTCGAACCAGGGACCTACGGATTAACAGTCCGGCGCTCTACCGACTGAGCTATCGAGGAATATTCGGTTGTTAGCAAAAAGTACACACACATTCAGAGTCTTTAGGACTTAGAGCAACTGCGCTTTTTGCTTAGCCTCGAATTGTAGCAAAAAATATTGGGGGTTTTCAAGAGTCTGCAGATTTTTAGCACAGGGACGAAAAAAAGAGCCAAGCTCATGGGGTGGCCTAACTTTTTCATTCAGGACCGCTTAGGGGCGCGACAAAACCGCTGTTCCAGAATTTCTGTACCCCATTGATTCCCTAAGTTCTCCTCAGCTAACTTGAAGCCTTTAGATTCATACAAATGCCGTGCAGCGTGAAGTCCATTAAACGTCCACAACTGGGTTTCTTCAAAACCCTTGGCATCGACAAATTGAAGGGCTTGGGTCAGCAATTGACCACCCACACCTCTGCCTCTAACCCTGTCGTCCATGATGAACCAACGTAGGTGTGCCGTGTTGTTCCCTAAATCTTCGCCATCAATAACAATAGACCCCACTATTTGTTGCTCTTGTATAGCCAGCCAAATCCCATTGTTAGGGTGATGAAGTCGATCACAAAATGAAGCCAATCCACCCGCAACGACCGACTCAAAGTGTTGTCCAAAACCTGCAAAGGGCGCGTAGTACGCCATGTGCATGTGGGTGATACACCCAATGAGGCCAGCGCGATAATCGGATGCAATTTGTATTTCACTCATGCCGATCGGTTCTCATAGCGCTTTTTTTCACGCAGCATGAACAAATAAAGACCTTCGACTTTTTCTCGAGCCCATGGGGTTTTGCGCAAAAACTTCAAACTTGAATTAACGCTGGGGTCATGGGTGAAGCAACGTACAGGGATTCGCTCACCAAGTTCTGTCCAGCCGTAATAAGTTTCAAGCTCACGAACGATGGCCTCCAAGGTGAGGCCATGCAGAGGATTTCTAGGTTGCTCGTTCGTTGCAGAAGAATCTTTCATGACCTCATTTTCGCTCAAATTAGAAAAGCGTTCTAACCGTGATGCGCAAGTTTCGTGGTGCGCCAGCGTACAGGTAGTAGTGGCCAAACTGCTTGGGCGATTCTCTCCAATACGCGCGGTTGTTGGCGTTCTCTAAAGCCAAAGTCCAGTCGGTGTCTTGACCCGCTAGCTTGGTGCTGTAGTGCGCAGCCAAATCAAGGGTTGTCCATGCGGGCAAAGTCATGCTGCCGCTTTCCATTAAATCGCGCTGACCTTCGTGGCTGATGCGCGCCGAGGTCCGCAAACTAGGTACCTGTGTCCAACGGTACTCCGTTGCCGCACGCACCACCAGTGAAGGCACATTCAAAGGACGTTGACCATTTTGATTCGGATCAATGACCGCATCGGCACGTTTTGCATTGAGCCATGTGGCCGAAGTGTCCAGTTTCCATTGTGTGCTGCGATAGCCCATGCCCAATTCCAGGCCAATGTGATGGGCTAAGCCATCCAGTTTGCGGGTGCATGAGTTGTCTTCTTCGCAAGCACCTTGATCGCCCCACACTGGGCGGGTGATGTCGAACACTGCGGCATTCCATTGCCATGCACTTTGGGCGCCTTTGAAGCCCAATTCTTTTTGGTTGCTCTTGGCAGAAGGCAATGCTTCACCCGCGTTGGTGTAGCGACTGCGGTTGGGGGTAACTTGCGCTTCTATGCCCTGACCAAAGCTAACGTAGCCTGTGGTGCTGTAAGGCAACTTGTGGCTGAACGCAACCCAAGGGGTGGTGAAAGAACGATCGTCGTGTGTAGCGCGGCTGCCGTCGGTCCGTTGGCTATCGCGCTGAATTTGACTTGACCGAATACCGAGCCACAAGTCTGCAAAGCGATTTACTTTGATGCGATCTTTGACACTGATCTCGGTTGAGTACTCTTGGCGGTTGGTATTGAGTTCAAGGGGTTCTGGCGCTGCAGTGCTGTCACTGACGCCAGAGAGACTGCCAGTGCCTGCCCAGTTGTATGCCTGCATGGGCGAGAGCTCGTCAATTTGACGTTGTCTTAACCAAGAAAAAGTAAGCTCATGTTGAATGCCTGCCAACTGAACTTGGCCAGTTAGCTCGGTTTGCAAAGCATCGCTAGTGCGGCGTTCGTTCTCGCTGCGGTAGTCGTACAGGTCGAATGTTTTGTCGCTGCAAAAGCGGTCGAAATTAAGTTCTGCATAACAGCCGTACGCGAAGCTGAGCCGGTCGTCAGTCTTCAAGCGCTGTGCGCCAATTTGGGTGGTCCACAGCCAGTTGTTATCTAAGCGTTGCTTCAACCGAACGCTGCCGGTGATGCCATCAAACACACCAGGAACTGACCAGCTTTGTTTAGAAAAATTGTTCTTAGCATAGACCGGTGAGGGGAGTGTATTGCCAGTGATGCTGGCAGCGTTCACGCCCATTTGTTGACGGCTGCTACTTTCAACTTCCCACTCCAAGCGCGTGTTGGCGTTGATGCGCCAGTCCATGGCCAATGCCAACAGTTGACGCTGACCTTTTGCGTTTTGAAAGTAGGGATTGAGATCTTCATAGGCCGCGTTGAATCGATAACCTACCGCGTTGGTCTCACCATAGCGTCCACCTAGATCGAGTGCCACCGAGCTGTTGTTGCCATTGCCATAACTGAGTGTCAAGCTTCGTACGCTAGCTTCTAAGGAGTTGGGTGGACGCTTAACAACATAGTTGGCCAAGCCGCCAGGTGCACTGGTGCCAGCTTGAATGCCGCTCGTACCTTTGAAGAGTTCAATGCGCTCTTTGTTGTCCATGGCAATCATGGTTTCAGCGTTGATGGGCAAGCCTTCTCGGCGATAGTTGTAGCGGTTGTCCAGCACAAAACCGCGCACACTCAGAATGTCCCAGTAGGCAGGGGAGTTGTAGCTGTCGGTGACAGACGAATCCAAGCGCAAGGCGTCTGAAATTCTTTGTGCTCCCAAATCACGCAGCGTGGCGCTGTCTACATTGGTCGCACTGAAAGGCGCTTCTCGCAGACTCAGATTTTCAAAGCCACTGATTTGTTGTGCAGCGGGACTCGTCACCAAAACAGTATTGTTTTGGGCAATTGCGGAAGCACTGGCAAGCAGCAGTGCGTGACAAGTTAGTTTTGGCAAATGGTGTGCCATTGCGTTTTCCTTCAACGAAATGGCAGGTCGGCTGGGTCATTCAACGAATGATGGCAATTGAGTCTTTGCCTCGTTGTTTAGACAAGCTTCCCTGCGCGAGGATTACCTCAATCAGGTTCAAAGGGACTTTCTCAGTCTTGGTTGAATCACCAAAACACCCCTAGCGGATGTGACTGCAAACAAGATCTGCAATCACGGGTTGGATTCTACGACACGCCCAAGAGTTTGTGCAGGTGTGTGGAGGTTGTGGTGTATTGAAGCAGGGTTTTTTGGTCTGGACGCAACAGCGCTGATGCGCCAAAGGCCGCCAAAGTGGCTTCGTGAAAGCCGCACAAAATGAGCTTCTTTTTGCCGGGGTAGGTGTTGATATCGCCCACCGCGAAGATGCCTTTTGCTTCTGTGGCATAGGTCTCGGTGTTCACAGGCAACTGTTTCCGTTCCATAGCCAAGCCCCAATCGCTAATAGGGCCCAATTTTGGTGAAACGCCTAGGCACAAGAGCATGGCATCGGCGGATAAAACTTCTGTCTCACCTTGTGCGTTCAGTATTTCAAGCCCGCTGAGTTGACCATCGGCTTGAACCAAACCCGTAGGTTGTCCGGCCACAAACCGCATGCGCTTGCTTGCGCAGGCTTGACGCATGTCTTCAATGGCTTGGGGTTCAGCTTGAAATTGGTCGCGTCTGTGAACCAAGGTAACGCTGGCGGCAGCATTGGCGCCTTGACGCCATAGTGCACAGGCTTCTAATGCCGCATCACTGTCGCCAAGAACAATTAAGTGTTTGCCTTGAAATGAACTCGAGTTGGGAGCGCCATTAAAAATAGACTTGCCTAGCAGTTCATCGAAACCAGCCAAGCTGAGGCCGCGTTTAACGAAAGCACCAACACCCGCCGCAATGAACACAGTAGCAGCTTTGAACACGGTGCCTTGGTTGGTTTGCACGTGCCACTGGCCATCGTCAGTGGCCTTGAGTTCACTGACCAATTCTTCAAGATGAAATTGAGGTGCAAAAGGTTTGACTTGCTGTTGCAATTGGTCAATCAGTTGTTGACCCGTGCAATACGGAAGACCCGGAATGTCGTAAATGGGTTTGTTGGCGTACAGCTCGACGCACTGGCCGCCCACTTGCGGCAAGGCATCCACTACGTGGCAGCGGATGTCTTGAAGCCCTAGCTGAAACGCTTGAAACAGGCCCACCGGACCTGCCCCAATGATCAAGGCTTCGGTTTGAATCAACGCTGCAACTCTTTGAGCTTGCCAGTTTTGTCTTTCCAGTCATCGGCATCGGCCATGGGCGCTTTGCGCTTGGTGATACTTTTCCAAGTGGGCAACAGGGCCAGCTCGGCGTTAAGCTTGGTCATGTGTGCTTGGTCGGCTGGCAGGTCTTCTTCTGCATAGATGGCATTGACGGGGCATTCTGGAATGCACACGGCGCAATCGATGCACTCGTCAGGGTCAATGGTCAAAAAGTTGGGGCCTTCGCGGAAGCAATCGACTGGGCAGACATCCACGCAGTCGGTGTATTTGCAGCGGATACAGGATTCAGAAACAACGTGGGTCATGACAGTTTGAAGTGGCTAGGACGTTAATGGACGCCATGCATATGGCGTCCGAAAGTGGGCATTTTAAGGCAGTAAAGGGGGAGTTGTCTCAATTCACCAACACTGCGCCTGAGGTCTTATGGCTGGCCGTGTCGACCAAAATGAGGGCGCCCAAGATGCGCGATTGCTCAAAAGGCAAGGTCAACAGGGGCTCTTGAAAGGCCAAAGTGACATGGCCAACGGCGTTGGCGGGCAATTCTGTGGCTTCTTCTTCGGCCAAGGTGTTGATGTTCAGGCGGTGCACCACTCGTTGCACTTTGGCCTTCACCCAACGGTGACCGTGCAAAGCCCAGTAAAGGCGGCCCGCCACCAAGGGTTCGTCGTCCATCCAGGCCACGGTAGCGTCCATTTGACGTTGGCCTTCAAGACCTGCATCGGCGGCCACCACCCAATCGCCCCGAGACACATCGACTTCGCGGTCGAGGACCAAGCCAGCGCTTTGCCCAGTGACTTGAGATTTGTCCTGGCGAGTGGCCGACAGCACCTGCGCCACGGTAGCGGTTTGGCCACTTGGGAAAACTTTGACGCTCTGGCCAACACTCAAAGTACCAGTGGCCACACGACCCCAGAATACGCGGCGGCCTTGGTGCGTCACGTTGGAGTCGTGAAATTTTTCAACCCATTGCACCGGAAAGCTCATGGCCACATCGGCTTCAGCAGGGGTGTTGGGCAATGTTTCCAAAATTTGTAATAAGTTGGGCCCGGTGTAACCACACCAGTTGGCATGGCTGTCCACCACATTCCAGCCCTTGAGCGCAGACACGGGCACCCAGGCTTTGACGTTGATGCCGGCTTCGGTGGCAAATTTGGCCAAGGCGCCTTGAATGTTTTGATAGGCCACAGTAGCGTCTGCAACAGCATCTAGCTTGTTGATGGCAAACACCACAGAGGGCACGCGCAGCAATTTCAAAAGCAGGCTGTGACGGCGGGTTTGAGGCAACAGGCTGAGCTGCGCATCTTGCCAATCGAGCTTGGTGGCATCGACCAACACCACGGCTGCATCGGCACTGGATGCGGCTGTCACCATGTTGCGGGTGTATTGTTCATGACCGGGCGCATCGCCAATGATGAACTTGCGCGTTTCGGTACTGAAGTAACGGTACGCCACATCGATGGTGATGCCTTGTTCGCGTTCAGCCGACAAGCCATCTGTGAGCAAGGCCAAATCAGTTTCACCTTGGCGTTGAACACCAGCCAAGTGATCTTGCAATACCGCTTTGGTGTCCACCAGCAAGCGACCAATGAGCGTGCTCTTGCCGTCGTCTACCGAGCCGCAAGTGATGAATTTCAAAGCGTTGGCATTGGGCGCGAAAAGGGGGGCTGCATTGATGGCAGCGTCTAAGTTAGCAATCGTGGTCATTAGAAATATCCGTCTTTTTTGCGTTTTTCCATGGAGGCATCTGAGGTCTTGTCGTCCATGCGCGTGGCGCCGCGTTCGCTCACTTCGGCGGCCAATGTTTCAATCACAATTTCTTCGGGGGTGGCGGCCGTACTTTCTACGGGGCAAGTGCAGGTGATGTCGCCTACGGTGCGGAATCGCACGTCGCGCACTTCAACTTGCTCGCCATCTTTGGGCGGTGTGAGTTCTGTGACAGGCACCAGCAAACCACGGCGGTCAACCACTTCGCGTTTGTGGGTGTAGTAGATCGATGGCAACGCAATGTTTTCGCGGGCAATGTATTGCCACACATCGAGCTCGGTCCAGTTGGAAATGGGGAACACGCGGAAGTGTTCGCCGGGTTGCAATTTGGTGTTGAACAAAGACCACAATTCGGGGCGCTGCGATTTGGGCTGCCATTGGCCAAAGCTGTCACGGTGGCTAAAGATACGTTCTTTGGCGCGGGCTTTTTCTTCGTCGCGACGTGCGCCGCCAATGAGGGCGTCAAACTTGAATTCTTCAATGGCTTCGAGCAAGGTGACCGACTGGTGCACGTTGCGAGATTCACCTGGGTGCGCCAAGCGCACAGTGCCACGCTTCATGGAGTCTTCTACACTGCGCACAATTAATTCAGCACCCAACTCGTTGGCGCGGAAATCTCGGAAGTCAGTTACTTCTTTGAAATTGTGACCCGTGTCGATCATCAGCAAGGGGTAGGGAATGCGGCCTCCCTTTTGTTTGTCGACAAAAGCTTTTTCGGCACATTTGAGCATCACCAATGAATCTTTGCCGCCAGAGAACAGTAAAGTGGGGCGTTCAAAAGCGGCAGCCACTTCGCGCAGGATGAAGATGGTTTCTTCTTCCAGGGCATCGAGGTGGGCGTTGCTAAGGTGATGCAACAGTTCGGGTTCAGTGCGTGCGTTCATAATTTTCTCTGACTTATTTCTTGGCGTGCAAACCGCACTCTTTGGCGGCTTCGTCTTCCCACCACCAGCGGCCTGCGCGAAATTCTTCACCCAAGCTGATGGCACGGGTGCAGGGTGCGCAGCCGATGCTGGGGAAAAACTGATCGTGCAGGGGGTTGTAATCCACTTGGTGGATTGAGATGTAGTGCCACACATCGCCCCAAGTCCAATTGGCCAAGGGGTTAAGTTTGATCTGGCCTTTGGTGGCTTCGTCGGCACGGTCTATCAAGGGCACTTCAGCGCGGTTGGTGGATTGCTCACGGCGCAAACCTGTGACCCAGGCGCGTTGGCCTTTAAGCGCTTCGGCCAAGGGCTCTAGCTTGCGAACTTGGCAACAAGCTTTGCGAAGTTCAAGGCTTTCGTACATGGCGTCTTGGCCATGTTTTTTGACAAACGAAATGACTTTTTCGGTGGACGGCCGATAGACCTTCACAGGGGCAACTGAATGCGCTTGCGTGCGTTCTAGCAAGGCCAAAGTTTCGCGATGCAAGGCACCCGTTTCCAACACAAACACGGGGATGTTCAATGCGTTGTGATTGATCAGATGCGTGATGACCACATCTTCGGCGCCTAAGCTAGAGGCTTGTGTGACGGGGCTGAATTCGTCAGCTGCTTGCTTGAGCAAAGCCACTGTTTCGGCCACCTTGTCCGCAAAGTTAACGCTGGGATTGGCATGCAAAGCAATGGCGCTGGGCAAGTTGCCTTGAACGCCAAGGCTCAATGACGACACGCTCATGCGGTGGCCTTTGCAAATAAGGGTTGCGTGTCGACAGCCGAGCCTTGGTAGAAAGCGGGGAAGCGATCGAACTGACGCTGCGCAGCGCTGGCATCTAAGCCTTCACGCAATACAGCCACATCAAAGCCTGTGCGCGCCATGGACACCAGCTGGTCGATGAGCACATCGCCTGTAGCGCGAATTTCACCTTTAAAACCTAAGCGGCGACGCAGCAAGAAGGCTTGGCTGTAGGCACGTCCATCAGTAAATTTAGGAAAGTGCAAGTCGATGCGCTTCACGCCGTCGAGTGATGCGTCGCGAGGATCGGCGTCGTTGGCAAGGCTGATCACACCACTGTCAGTGCTGGGCGTGTGATCGTTGAAGGACAAAATTTTCATGGGTAGCAATCGGGAACGAATGGATATCAAGCGAGCTCGGGCTCGGGGTGACGTGCGCCGTTGGCGGCCGCCTTGAAAGCATCTTGGCCCACACGACGCAGTGTCTCAATGAAATATTCAGCACGGCCGTTGCCAGCAGGTGCTCTTAATTCAAGGTACTTATTGATCACCGCTTCAATCACTTCAGGCACTTCGGCCGCAGAGAAAGAGGGACCTACCACCTTGCCCGCGCCAGCAGCGCCAGACAAGGCTGAACCATCGGAGCCGCCCAAGGTCACTTGGTACCATTCTTTGCCGTCTTTATCGACGCCCAAGATGCCAATGTGGCCACTGTGATGGTGACCGCATGAGTTGATGCAACCGCTGATGTGCAGGTCGATCGGACCTAAGTCATCCAACTCATCCAAGTCTTGGTAACGCTCAGAAATAGCCGCGGCCACAGGAATGGCGCGTGCATTGGCCAAGGCGCAATAGTCACCGCCAGGGCAGGCAATCATGTCATTCAGTAAACCAATGTTGGGACTGGCCAAGCCCAAGGCCTTGGCTTCTTGCCAAAGGTCAAACAGCTGGGTTTCGGGTACCCAAGGCAGCACCAAGTTTTGTGAGTGTGTCACGCGGGCTTCGCCGCGAGAATACTTTTCGACCAATTGCGCGGAGGCCGCCAATTGTTCTGCGGTGGCATCACCGGGTGCCAAGCCCAATCGCTTGAAGGACAAAGTGACGGCGCGCAGCGCAGGATTTTTGTGCGCCACAACGTTTTGATGCACCCAGCGTTGGAATGCTGGGTCTTGAGTGTTGCTGTTGGCAGATGCTGAAATGCTGGCAGGCGCTTTGGGTTCTACAAAGCATGCGGCCACGCGGTCGAACTCAGCTTGCGTGATGGTATGCGGGCCACCATCTTTGTTAACCACGTCATCAAACTCTGCTTCCACTTCGTCAATGTAACGTTGGCCTTCGGCCTTGACCAAAATTTTGATACGGGCTTTGTACAAATTGTCGCGACGACCCCAACGGTTGTACACACGCACAACAGCTTCGAGGTAATTCATGATCTGTTGCCAAGGCAAGAACTCGCGAACCAAGGTGCCAATGATGGGCGTGCGGCCCATGCCACCGCCCACCCAGACTTTGAAGCCTACTTCGCCTGCAGCATTTTTAACAAGCTGCAAACCGACATCGTGCCAGCCAATGGCCGCACGGTCTTCGGTTGCGCCAGTAATGGCAATCTTGAATTTGCGGGGCAAAAATGCAAACTCAGGGTGCAAGGTGCTCCACTGACGCAAAATTTCTGCATAGGGGCGGGGGTCGACCACTTCGTCAACGGCCACACCGGCCAATTCATCGGTGGTGATGTTGCGAATGCAATTGCCACTGGTTTGAATGCCGTGCATGTCGACAGTGGCCAAGAGGTCCATCACATCGGCCGACTTGTCCAAAGGAATCCAGTTGAATTGGACGTTTTGGCGGGTTGTGAAATGGCCATAGCCCTTAATAAGGCGAGGGGACTTGCCGGGCAGCACATCTTGTTGGGCTTGCGCTTTGGCAAAGAGTTCGGCATCGGGTTGGTCGTATTCTTTGGCAATTTGAGCCAAGACGTTCAGTTGCTTGCTGGAGATTTCGCCATAGGGCACAGCTACGCGCAGCATTGGGGCGTAGCGTTGAACGTACCAGCCGTTTTGCAGGCGCAAAGGACGAAATTCGTCGTCTGCCAATTGCCCTTTTTGCCAGCGCTCAAGCTGATCTCGGTGTTGGGCAGCGCGCAATTTGACAAATTGGCGGTCGAATTCGGTGTATTGGTACATCTGAAATAGGATTAAAAGCTTCGGACGATGCCGATCAAGACGTGAACTTTATCGGCTCTTTATGACTAAACAAACTATTTATTCGTTTTACATATATGCTTATTGATCATAAGAGCTTTGGTGTTCCCTTTCTGGAAGATGGAATAAGTCTTGAAATGTTCGGTTTTTTGTGGGCTGATACAGTTTCACTTTTGAGGAGTACGCAATGAAGTCTTGGCTATTGAGTGGTTTGTGCCTGTTGGGCTTGCCGGGTTTGACGGTTCAGGCTCAAACGCCTATTCGGATTGGCGAGATCAACAGCTACTCTGCAATCCCTCAATTTACCCAACCCTACAAACAGGGGTGGCAACTTGCGGTCGAAGAAATCAATGCGGCGGGCGGTTTGTTGGGGCGCAAGGTGGAGGTCATTGCCCGCGACGATGCAGGCAAACCTGAAGATGCATTGCGTCATGCCATTGAACTGACCAGCCAAGAGAAAGTTGATGTGTTGGCCGGTGGTTTTCTGTCCAATGTGGGCTTGGCTTTGGCGGATCATGCTGCCAAAAACAAGCGCTTGTTTGTGGCCAGTGAGCCTTTGACCGATGCCATTGTTTGGGACAAAGGTAACCGGTACACGTTTCGCCTAAGGCCCAGCACTTACATGCAATCGGCCATGTTGGTGGAAGAGGCTGCCAAGTTGCCTGCCAAGCGTTGGGCCACTTTGGCGCCCAACTATGAATATGGCCAAAGTGCTGTGGCCAGTTTCAAAGAGCTTTTAAAAGCCAAGCGACCCGATGTTGAATTTGTGGGTGAACAGTGGCCTGCACTTGGAAAAATTGATGCAGGCAGCAGCCTCAGTGCGCTGATGCAAACCAAACCCGATGCCATCTTCAATGTGACCTTTGGTGCCGACTTGGCCAAGCTGGTTCGAGAAGGCAATCAACGCGGCATTTTTCCCAAAGTCCCCGTGGTTTCTTTGCTCTCCGGTGAACCCGAATACCTTGAGGTCTTGAAAGACGAAACACCCAAAGGTTGGATCGTGACAGGCTACCCTTGGGATCAAATTGACAGCAAAGAACATGCTTCTTTTGCCGCCAACTATTACAAGAAATTCAAAGAAAATCCCAAGGTGGGATCGGTGGTGGGCTATGCCACCATGCAAGCTATTTTTGCGGCCATTAAAAAGGCTGGCAGCACAGACAATGAGAAGCTGGTGTTGGCCATGCGCGGTCTTAAATTTCCCACGCCATTTGGCCCTGCAGAGTTCAGAGCCATCGATCAGCAGTCCACCATGGGTGCTTATGTGGGCAAGTTAGACCTGAGGGGCAATCAGGGCACCATGGCTCAGTGGCGCTATGCCGATGGCAAAAACTATCAACCCACTGATGCCTACGTGAAGGCGCGACGTCCTGCAGCTGCAATGCAGTAATTGGAGATTGAGCGTTTTAGTCATTAGCCAAACCGTGCGGCGGCCATGAGTTTGGCCAATGAGGCCGCCATGGGAAGAGGTTCGTGATTGAGCTGAGATGCCAAAAGCTCACCGCACAAGACTGACCAACTGATGCCCCTGGCGCCCATTCCTGTACACACCTGAAGGCCTTCAAAATCAAGGTGCTGAAAGGCCCCCACAGCGGGCAGTCGGTCGGGCAATGCGGCCCGTATGCCAGCCCACCCTTGGGTCTTTGAAACATCGACGTTTTCTAAAATTTCATCGTGCCAAGCTGGCATCAGCTCGGCCCATTGTTTCAAGTTGCTTTGCTGGTCTTCTTCTCGCACAGTAGTGTCAAAATCAAATCGCTGAAAACTGGAACCCACAATCCAATAGGGCCCCTCAGAGTTGATCTGCAAGGCTGGCAAGTTGCCAATAAAACTGCCATGACCATTGACCGGGACTCTTGGTAATTTGCTTCTTAAGTCTTGGTTCAAAGAGTGCATGGGACCGAAAGTCACTTGCCCTCTCAAAGGTGTGATGGGAATCTGCGGCCTAGGTTTTACTGAAGCTTGCTCAACTATTTGGATGCTGTTCAATAAGTCTTGACAAGCATGTGCGTTGGCAATGATCACGTGATCAGCTTGAGCCACGACTTGGTTGTTGTTGTTGTCTATCAGCTGCCAGCCTGAGGCTTGTCGAATCAGCTGTGAAACCTTGGTCTTAAATCGACATGAAATGTTAGGGTGGCTCAATTGCGCCTTGACCAAAGATTGTGTTTGAATCCAGCCAGCCAGAGGGTGCCAAAGGGCTAGCGTTTCTTTATTCAATCCAGCCATCTGTTGGTGAACTTGATTGGCCTCTGCACTCCACTCTAGGCCAGCTTCAGGCCACACAGGGGATGGGGGTAGCTCCCGTTTTCCGGAATAGCGATGCTCTACCAAATGAGATAAATCCCATTCTTCACCTCGCTTTAAAAGGGAGGCAGCGCGTTCAATCGTGGCTCTCACGCCATCACGAGTAATGCGAGACAACACGTTGTTGTCGGGTGAGACGTGTGTTGCAAAAATACCTGCTGGCAAACCAGATGCACCACCACCAGTTTGTGTGTGCTGATCAATCACCTCAACTTGCCAGCCCCGATGTGCCAAGCTGTAGGCAACGGCAGCGCCTGCCAAACCGGCACCAATGACGATGGCTTTGCGTTTCGATTCTGGGGCTTGAATATCGGAAGATCGCAGTGCAGCTTTGATAGGCCAATGAGGCTGATACGTCGCACTTGACCCAAGTGTGTCCAATTGAAAGCCAGAAGCTTTGAGTTGAGCCAGCGCATCATCGTTCATCGCTGACCAACGGATGCGGGTCCCAAGTTTGCTAAGCCGGGCAACGCTTCGAGGGTCAGTGTCCAAAAAGTTAGAAATTTGGATGCTGTCTGCTGCGATGTCAATTTCTTTGAAGTTGACTGCGAAGTGGCCCACACACAAATTCAGTTTGACTTGTGAATTGGCATAACAAATGCGATGAATGCCGGGCAGCAAACCAAAGCAATTTTGAGCGAGTTGGGGAACTAAGTTGTCCGGCGCTTGTTCGGTGAAGGCCGTATAAAAGAGTTGGCTAGGCGCCTGCGGGTCAGCTTGCCAAGCAAGAAGCGTCTCTAAGAAGGCTTGCCCATTGCCAAATTGAGTATCCAGAGCGTGCCATTGGGATGGTCGCTCTGGAACTTGTTGCCAGAGACTTGCGTGAAAGTTAGGCGGAAGTTGGGGGGACATAACCCTGCGCAGCGTCGGCACCTGAACCAAAGAAATGGTTTTCCATTTGACGTGCCAAGTACTGACGGGCTCTGGCGTCGGCCAGGTTCAAGCGGTTTTCATTGACCAGCATGGTTTGGTGCTTTAGCCAGGCGGCCCATGCCTCTTTGCTGACGTTTTCCCAGATGCGTTTGCCCAGGTCGCCAGGATAGGGCGGAAAGTCCAAACCTTCGGCTTCCGTTTCCAATTTGATGCATTTAACAGTACGCGCCATGGTGTTCCTTGATGTTGCTTAAGATTGCTTGTCTATACAGATATAAAATTATTGTATTTCCATTAGCTACAAATAAGCCTGAAAATGGCATGTTTTGTTTAAATTCCCCTAGGTTTTATGAGTGCATTTTTAGAAGAGAAGGTTCTCAGTGTTCATCACTGGACCGATCGTTTGTTCAGCTTTACCACCACCCGTGATCAGGCCCTGCGGTTTTCGAACGGTCACTTCACCATGATCGGTTTGCGTGGTGACAATGGCAAGCCTTTGTTGCGTGCCTACAGCATTGCCAGTGCTAATTACGAAGAGCATCTTGAGTTTTTGAGCATCAAGGTTCAAGACGGCCCACTCACCTCCAAGCTTCAACACATCCAAGTGGGCGACACCATTGTGGTGGGTCGCAAGCCCACGGGTACCTTGCTGATCGATTACCTTACACCCGCCAAACGTTTGTACCTCATTGGCACAGGCACCGGTTTAGCACCTTTCATGAGCATCATTCGCGATCCCGAAACCTATGAGCGATTTGAACAAGTGATTTTGTTGCACGGCGTGCGTGAAGTGAAAGAGTTGGCTTACCGCGACTACATCACCCAAGAATTGCCACAAAACGAATTTTTGGGTGAGATGGTCAGCAAGCAGTTGTTGTATTACCCCACCGTAACGCGCGAAGCCTTTGAGCACCAAGGCCGGGTAACTGATTTACTGGCTAACGGCAAAATTGCCTCAGACTTGGGTGTGCCTGCATTGAACCCAGCAGAAGACCGCGTCATGATTTGCGGCAGCCCCGAAATGCTGCGTGATCTGAAGGCGCTGTGCGAAGGCAAAGGCTTTGTTGAAGGCAATACCAGCACGCCTGGTCAGTTTGTCATTGAACGCGCTTTTGTTGAAAGCTAAGTTCAATTGATTCAAAGCATAGAAAGACGCGCATGACCGACATCCTTCCGATGCTTTTAAAGTGGCCCACCCGAGCTTGGCTTTTGATAGTGGCCGTTGCTTGCACCGCCATGATGGCTTTTGGCGTTTTGTACTTGCAATATTACTTGGGCACAGAACCTTGTCCCATGTGCATTGTTCAGCGCTACGCCATGATTGGCGTCATTGTGTGGTGTTTGCTCGGCCTTAGCGAAAAGTCGCCCGTGCGAACCCTCATCATGTCTTGGTTGGTCTTTTTGTCAGCGGGATTCGGTGCTTTTGTAGCAGCCCGTCAAACTTGGTTGCAGTGGTATCCACCCGAGGTGGTGACCTGTGGCCGAGACTTCTACGGCATGATTGAAAACTTCCCCTTGCAGCGCGCGGTGCCCATGATTTTTAAAGGGGGCGGCGATTGCTCAAAGATTGATTGGACCTTTTTGGGTGGGTCAATCGCCAATTGGTCTTTATTGGTTTTCAGCAGCATCGTCGTATTGATGCTGTATCTGAGATTGCGCGACGGTTTGTTCCGTGCGCAAGCTTCTGCCAACTAAGCCAAGCTCGTACTTCTCAGCTTAGTTTTTTGACCAGCACTTGGCTGCGTCTGTCCCAGTTGTATTTGCGTTTGCGGCCCTCAGGCAACCAATCGGCTTCAACCTGAACAAAGCCACGTTTGATAAACCAATGCATGGTGCGAGTGGTCAGCACAAAAATACTCTTGAGTCCCATGGCGCGAGCTCGTTGCTCGATGCGCTTGAGGACCTTCTCACCATCGCCTTGACCTTGCGACTGAGGTGAAACAGTCAATGCTGCCATTTCAGCTGTCTTTGCTTCCGTGTAGGGATACAAGGCTGCACAAGCAAAGATCAAACCGTCGTGTTCAATGACGGTGTAGTGGTCAATGTCACGTTCAATTTCTGTGCGATCGCGCTTGACCAAAGTGCCATCGTTTTCAAAAGGTTCGATGAGTTGCAAAATTCCGCCCACGTCATCGTGTGTGGCTTCGCGCAACTCTTCTAGTTTTTCGTCCACCACCATGGTGCCAATGCCATCGTGCACATAAATTTCTAACAGCAGAGCGCCATCCACCGCAAATGGCAAGATGTGACTGCGCTCCACGCCTTCTTTGCATGCCTTGACACAGTGCTGCAAATAAAACGCATGATCGGTGGGTTCAAGGGGCAGTGGCAAATCGATCAGCAACTTCTCTGCAGCGGCCAAAGGCAATTCAGTGTCAATGGGGTTGTCTTCCGATTCGGGTTCAAGTGGCTTCAATCGCAGGCCTGGAATTTCGGTCAGAAAAATCAATTTGTCGGCTTGCAGTTCAATGGCAACGCTGGTGGCCACTTCTTCCATGCTGAGGTTAAAGGCTTCACCGGTTGGCGAAAAACCAAAGGGCGACAGCAACACCATGGCGCCCATGTCCAAAGTTTGAGTAATGCCGGCCACATCGACCTTGCGGACCAAACCAGAGTGCTGAAAATCAACGCCATCCACAATGCCGACAGGCCTTGCGGTTAGAAAGTTACCACTGATGACGCGCACGGTTGAACCTGCCATGGGCGTGTTGGGCAGTCCTTGACTGAAAGCGGCTTCAATTTCATAGCGCAATTGGCCCGCAGCCTCTTGGGCGCAATCGAGTGCTACGCCGTCAGTAATTCGGATGCCGTGTGAATATTTGGGTTCGTGCCCTTTGGCTTTGAGTTGTTCGTTGACTTGGGGTCTAAATCCGTGGACCAACACAATTTTGACGCCCATGCTTTGAATGAGGGCCAAGTCTTGGGCCAAGTGCTGTAACTTGCCTGCTTCAATGGCTTCCCCAGCAATGCCAACCACAAAGGTTTTGCCCCGATGCATGTGAATGTAGGGTGCCACCGAGCGAAACCAAGGTACGAAGGTGAAGTTGAAGACAGTGGACATGAGCTTTGGGGTCTCTCGAAAAGGGCCAAGACAGCGGATAATTCAGGGCTTACGCCATCCCTGATTTTTACAGAAGTTTTGCCATTGTCCGCCACCCCCTTGAAAATCGAGTTCCCAGAGTCCTTGCCGGTGTCGGCAAAGCGCGACGAAATAGCGCAGGCCCTGTCGGAGCACCAGGTCATCATCGTTTGTGGTGAGACGGGTTCAGGCAAAACCACCCAGTTGCCCAAGATTGCTTTGGCTCTGGGCCGTGGCAAGCTCAATGCCGCCCCTGGTCAGCGCGGCAAGTGGATTGGGCATACCCAACCGCGCCGCATTGCTGCCAGCAGCGTTGCCAAACGCATTGCCGAGGAACTGAAGACCCCACTGGGTGATGTGGTGGGTTACAAGGTTCGATTTCAGGATCGTTTGTCTAAGGATGCCTCGGTCAAACTCATGACCGATGGTATTTTGTTGGCAGAGACTCAAAATGACCCTTTGTTAGAGGCCTATGACACGCTCATCATTGACGAGGCCCATGAACGAAGCCTGAACATTGACTTCTTGTTGGGCTACTTGCGTCAAATATTGCCAAGGCGTCCCGATTTGAAAGTGGTGGTCACCTCGGCCACCATCGATGCCAATCGCTTTGCACAGCACTTTGCCTCCCGCAAAGGACCTGCGCCAGTCATCATGGTGTCTGGCAGAACCTTTCCTGTCGAAATGCGTTGGCGGCCATTTGAGGAATCTCGCGAACACGATTTGAACGATGCCATTGCTGAAGCAGTCGATGAATTGTGGACGGGTCATGCTTCGGGCGATATCTTGATATTTCTGCCGGGTGAACGCGAAATTAGAGAAGCGGCAGACCACCTGCGAAAACACTTGTCGCACAGCGCTGTCACTCGAAGTGCCGAGGTGTTGCCTTTGTTTGCCAGACTGTCGCAAGCCGATCAAGACCGAGTGTTTGACACGCACTCGGGCAGACGAATTGTGTTGGCGACCAACGTGGCCGAGACGTCATTGACCGTGCCCGGTATTCGATATGTGATTGATGCTGGTACAGCACGTGTCAAGCGCTATAGCCTTCGAAGCAAGGTGGAGCAGTTGATGGTTGAGCCCATTAGCCAAGCGGCAGCCAATCAGCGCGCCGGTCGCTGCGGCCGTGTGGCCAATGGCATTTGCATTCGCCTGTACGATGAAGCCGATTTCAATTCGCGACCCAAATTTACCGATCCCGAAATTTTGCGATCATCTTTGGCAGGCGTGATCTTGCGAATGAAGTCATTGCATTTGGGCGTGGTCGATGACTTTCCGTTCATCGAGGCGCCCTCAAAACGCGCCATTACCGATGGCTATCAGTTGCTGGCCGAACTGGGGGCGGTGGACGACACCAATGAGCTCACACCAACGGGCACAGAACTGGCCCGACTGCCTTTGGATCCTAGGGTTGGCCGCATGATTTTGGAGGCACGCGACAGGCAAGCGCTGGACGAGGTGTTGATCATTGCCAGCGCGTTGTCCGTGCAAGATGTGCGTGACAGGCCCATGGAGGCCCAAGCTCAGGCAGACCAGGCACATGCCAAGTTTGACGACGAGAAAAGCGAATTCACGGGCTACCTGAAGCTTTGGAAATGGTTGTCCGAATCACGGGGTGGCAAATCACCCGCTGGTGCAGAACACAAGTTAAGCAATCGGCAGTACGAACAATTGCTGAGGCAAAATTTCGTCAACATTCGCCGTGTGCGCGAGTGGCGCGATACGCATACGCAGTTGCACACCACGGTGGCGGAGCATCGCTGGCAATTGAATACCAAGCCAGCCACTTACGAGCAAATTCATTTGTCCATGTTGGCTGGCTTGCTGGGCAACGTGGGCTGCAAACAAGACGATGAAGATGTGTATTTGGGCGCGCGTGGCATTAAGTTTTACAGACACCCTGGCGCTCACTTGTCTAAGAAGCCAGGCCGTTGGACGGTGGTTTCTGAATTGGTTGAGACCACGCGATTGTTTGGTCGAGGTATTGCTGGCATTGAGCCCACTTGGCTCGAGCAGGTAGGCTCACACTTGCTCAAGAAGCAATTGCTTGATCCGCATTGGGAAAAGAAGTCAGCAGAGGTCATTGCCCTTGAGCGGGCTACCCTGTATGGCTTAGTGGTCTACAGCGGGAGGCGAGTGCCGTTTGGCAAGATCGACCCGCAAACCGCGCGTGAAATTTTCATTCGCGAGGGCTTGGTACAAGCTCAGTGGGAAACAGCTTTGCCCTTTTTGTCTGCCAATCAAAAGATGATTGCCAAAGTCGAAGAGCTGGAGCACAAGTCAAGACGACAAGATGTGTTGGTGGACGACGAACTCATATTTGCTTTTTACGACCAACAAATTCCAGCAGATGTTTGTTCGGGTCGACTCTTAGAGTCTTGGTACCGCCAAGCAGTCAAGCAGCAGCCCCAACTTTTGTTGTTGACACGCGAAGAGCTGATGCGCCACGAGGCTGCTGGCATTACCACGCAAGCATTTCCCAAAGCCATTCGATTAGGTGGTACCGATTGCAGCGCTACTTATTTGCATGAACCGGGTGATGCCAAGGATGGGGTCACTGTCACCGTGCCTTTGTTTGTTTTGAACCAGGTCAATGAAGAACGCTGCGAGTGGCTGGTACCTGGTTTGTTGAAAGACAAAATACTCGCATTGCTTAAAAGCTTGCCGCAAAAGCCCAGGTCTCGATTTGTGCCTTTGCCAGATTCGGCTTCTAAGTTGGCTGAACAACTGGGTGCGCCGGAAGTTTTTGGCACCGGCTCATTGACAGATGTGTTGCTGAAAAAAGTTCGCGACATGACCAGTCTGGATGTCAAACGCGCTGATTTCAAATTGGACATGCTCAGTCCGCATTTGTTCATGAACCTCCGAGTGGTGGACGAGCATGGGCGCCAATTGGGCATGGGGCGAAATTTGGGCGCCTTGAAGTCTGATTGGGGCTCACAAGCCCGTGGCGCGTTTCAGGCCTTGGCGCAGTTGAAGGTGCAAACGTCTGCGCCACCAGCTGCACAAGGCAGTGCTTCTAAAGACCAAACTAGCACATCAAAATCAACGACTGCAGTCACACATTCATCAACTTCAGTGCAGCCTCAAAAGGGTGGTTCGTCATCCAGTAGCAAAATCAATTCGCAAATCAAATACACGAATTGGTCGTTTGGCGATCTGCCTGAACTCATGGAGATCAACAAAGGCGGTCAAAGTTTGATTGGTTTCCCTGCCTTGGTAGACATGCAGGACGCTGTAGCCATTGAGGTCTTTGACGAGCCCGAAGTGGCGGCTCAAAAGCACCGTGAAGGCTTGCGCCGATTGTTTGCATTGCAAATTAAAGATGCTTTGAAGTATTTGGAAAAGAACATTCCGGATTTGCAAAAAATGGCAGTGTCTTACATGCCGCTAGGCACATCCGACGAACTGCGTCAGCAAATCATTGAAGTAGCCCTGGACCGTGCTTTCTTGTTAGACCCATTGCCTGCCGATGAATTCGCATTTAAAAAACGAATCGAAGAGGGCAGAGGGCGACTTACCTTGATTGCCAACGAGGTGGCTCGTTTGGCAGGTGTCATTCTGATTGAATATGCGGCAGCCACCCGCAAAATCAAGGACACCAAAAATGCACCTGAAGCCACAGCCGACTGTGCGCAACAGCTTCAGCGCTTAATGCCCAAACGATTCATGGTGGCCACGCCTTGGAATCAGCTTCAGCATTTTGCAAGGTACCTCAAAGCCATCGTTTTGCGATTGGACAAATGGCGAGCCGATCCCGCACGCGATGTTACCAAATCCTTGGAGCTCAAACCTCAGGAGCAACGCTACTGGCGGCTGGTGGCTGAAAGAAAAGGCGCAGTCGATGACCGCATGTTGGAGTTCAGATGGTTGCTGGAAGAGCTGAGGGTGAGCTTTTTTGCACAAGAGCTACGCACCCCTCAACCGGTGAGCGTCAAGCGCTTAGACAAAGCCTGGGCGCAACTCACGCACTAAAGACTCACGCTAGCGGATGAACGCCTGAAGCTATCGATTGAATGCCTAACGCATTAGCCTTTGCTTTAGGCCTTGGGCAAGGTCATGAGAGGGATATCTTTTTCGGTAGCCAACTTGTCAAGTTGCTGTCGTGTTTTGCTGGCGAAGAAGGACGCAATGCCTGCATGCGTTTTGGGGCTGAACAATGTTTTGACATCTTTCACAGGGATGCCCGCTGCTTCACACAATGACTTTGCAAAATGAGTTTCTAGCGCAGCCACTGCAACACGTCCATTTTTGCAAGCGTAAATCTTGTAGCCAGCATGAGCGCCACCGACTGGACCCGTTGGCAGTGTCATGCCCCAATGGCGAGGCAAAGCCAACCAGGCAGCGGCTTCGCTGAGTGCAACTTCGTGAAAGCTGCCGTTTCCAGACGTGCGCTGCGAAAGGGTGGCTTTCAAGATGGCTTCACTGGCCATGAGGGCGCCGCCCATGTCTGCAAATAAACTGGCAGGCAGTTGCATGCCAGGTACTAAATTGACTTCGGCTTGATAGGTCAGGTCATGTCCAGGAATTTCTGCCAAGGCGCCAGGCGCTCCCACCACGCTAACGCAACTGAGCTGCGGGTACATCTTGTGCAAGACCTTCCAACCAAAGCCTAATTTGTTCAAGGCCGAGGGTCTGAAGGAGGTGAGCAAGACATCGGTTTTGGCCAGCCACTGATGCATTGATTTTTGACCTGCAATACTTTTTAAATCACACGATACTTCTTTGATACCAGAGTGCAAAGTGGCATAGCCAGCTTGGGTATACAAAGCCATGGGATCGCCATTGGGCGGATTGACCTTGGTGCATTTGGCGCCCATTTGGGCCACACGCAGCAGGGCGGCAGGTCCCGGCAAATTCAAAGCCAAACTTAGAACGCGAACGCCTAGCAGTGTGTTGTCTTTTTTCATGAAATCTCTCAACAAAAAGCCTTAAGCCCATTAAACACCAAGGTGCTGCGCCATGATTTCTGGCTGCGATTGCAGGGATTCAGAACTACCTTCAAAGACCACTTCGCCTTTAACCAAAATCACATTGCGATCCGTAATTTTGGTGACGTGTTTCCAGTTTTTATCAACAATGATGCTGCTAATGCCACTCTCTTTGATGACGCTGCAAATGCGCCAAATTTCTCTGGCAATCAGTGGCGCCAAACCTTCTGTGGCTTCATCCAAAATGAGCACATCGGGGTTGGTCATGAGCGCGCGGCCAATGGTCAGCATTTGTTGCTCGCCGCCGGACAATTGTTGACCGCCATGGCCTAAGCGTTCTTTGAGGCGAGGGAAAGTTTCAAGCACGCGGTCATAGGTCCAATCGCGTTGTCCTTTGGTGCCTGGGCGCGCCGCCATTTGCAAATTTTCAACCACACTCAAATTGCCAAAGATGCCTCGGCCTTCGGGTACATAGGCGATGCCTTGTTGTGCCACTTCAAAAATGGCGCGCTCATTGGTTCTTTGACCTTTGATCAACACATCGCCCGAGCGAGGGGTGATAATGCCCATGATCGATTTAAGCAGGGTGCTTTTGCCCATGCCATTGCGACCCATCAAGCCGATGGTCTCGCCAGCCTTTACTTCAAAATGAATGTCTCTTAGAACGTGGCTGGCCCCGTAGTAACTATTGAGGCCCTTCACTTGAATCAGTGTTTCTGACATGTCAATGATCCTCACCCAAGTAAGCGGCTTGTACGCCAGCGTCTGCGCGCACAACTGCGGGTAAACCACTTGCAATGACGGTGCCGTTGACCATCACAGTCAATTGATCGGCCAAGGTAAAAATAGCGTCAATGTCATGCTCAACCAGCATCATGGCGTGCGATGACTTGAGTCGCAATAAAAGTTGAATCATGCTTTCTGCTTCGGCAACGCCCATGCCGGCCAATGGTTCATCCAATAAAAGTACCTGTGGTTCTGTGGCCAAGGTCATGGCAATTTCAAGCTGACGCTGTTCGCCGTGGCTGGCGGCACCTGCGATGGCATGCCGTCTGTTTTGCAAGCCAGCCAATTCAATAGCCCGCTCAGCGCGCTGATTGACATCTTGCATGGCATCTGCATTTTGCAGCCAAGCCAATGGATTGAAGGGCAGTGGCTGACTTCTGGATTGTGCAGAAAGTCTTACGTTGTCCCAAACCGTAAAGCTTCTAAAGATGTTTGTCTTTTGATAACTTCTGCCGAGGCCATTGCGAGAGATTTTCTCGGGAGTCCAACCCGTAATGTCTTCACCCTTGAGACTGACATGACCCGATGTGGCAGGCAGGTCGCCTGTCAACAAATTGGTCAGGGTCGATTTGCCTGCACCATTGGGGCCAATCACAGCATGAATTTGTCCCAGTTTTAAATCGACTGAAACTTCATTGACGGCCGTTAATCCGCCAAAGCGCTTGGTGACTTTGTGTGCACTTAAAAGCAAGTCTTGGGTGTCACTCATGACGCGCCTCCTTCGACTTGAACAATGTGGCAAACAAGCCCAAGATACCTCTGGGTGCCAAAATGACCAGGCCTACGATGAACAAGCCCATCCACAACTGCCAATGCTTCCCTAAGTTAAACCCGCCCACAGTGGGCAGGTCTTTGAAGACATGCAACAAATACTCAAACGAGAAAGCGCCAACAATAGCACCCGCAAAATTGCCCATGCCGCCCAAAATGATCATCATGATGACGTGCGCACTCATGTGGAACCCCAGCAGTTCGGGATTGACGTAGCCCGATTGAGCACCCCAAAGAAATCCAGCCAGACCGGCCAAGGCGCCAGCCAATGTGAAGGCCGCTAGTTTGTGGCCAAAGGTGCCATAGCCCAAAGCTCGCATGCGATGTTCATTGACGCGAATGCCCGACAAGGCGCGCCCAAATGGGCTCCACAAAAGACGTCTTAAAAACAAATACACCGCCAGCATCATGGCCAAGGTGAAGAAATAGAAAGTCGTTTTGTTTTCTAAATCAAACAACCATGTTTCAGGTTTGAAGTTGATGTAAACCCCGTCAGATCCGCCCAGTGCTTTGTTGTCAAAGAAGGCGTAGAACACCATCTGTGAAAAGGCCATGGTGACCATGATGAAGTAGATGCCGTGTGTTCTAACCACCAAGAACCCAATGACCAGTGCCAGCAGGGCAGACACACCCACAGCAGCAGGCAAGGACCACCACAAAGCAATGGGCTCACCTGGCGGTGTGAAAAACGCCAGCGCATAACCTGCCACACCAAAGTAAGCCGCATGTCCCAAGGACACCAAGCCTGTGACACCTTGCAGCAAATCAAGGCTCATGGCAAAGATGGCCAAAATCATCATGCGGGTGACCATCTGCAAGTAATAGTCTGTGCCAACAAATGGAAAAGCAGCCAGCGCCACAAAGGCGAGTGCCAACAAAATATTCAAACTGCGTGGCAGCGTTTCGAGGGGGGCGTGTGAATCGCTCATGTTGGCCCCTTAGTTTTTGAACAAGCCTTCGGGCTTGTAGAGTAAGACAAGTGCCATCAAGATGTACACCAACATGCCAGACACTTGTGGCAACAGAACCTTGCCAAAGGTATCTACCAAGCCGACCAACAAGGCTGCAATGAGTGCGCCCTTGACAGAGCCAATGCCGCCAATCACGACCACCACAAAACACATGATGAGAACTTGCGAGCCCATGTTAGGGTAGACGCTAGAGACAGGTGCCGCCACCATGCCAGCGATGGTGGCCAGGCCAACGCCCAATGCAAACACCAAGGCGTGAATCAGTTTGATGTTGACACCCAAAGCCTCGGTCATTTCATGATTGAAAGCGCCAGCTCTAATTTTCATGCCCAAACGTGTTTTAGAAATGAGCAAATACAAACCGAGTGCCAGCAACAAGCAAACGCCGGACATGAACAATCTGTAGACAGGGTACGACAGAGTTTCTGTAAGCGGAATAGACGCACTCAGCGCATCAGGGATGGTGACGCCATGAACATCGTCGCCCCAAAGAATGGATCGAGTTTCTTCAAAGACATAGATCAAACCAAATGTCAGAAGCACCTGGTCTAAGTGATCGCGTTTGTAGAAGTGCCTAAACAGCAACCACTCTAGCAACAAACCAAAAATCACTGACAACACAGTTCCAAGAATGATGGCCAGGGTGAAGCTCTGTGTTATGGCTGCCAGAGACCACGCCAAATATGCGCCCAGCATGTAGAAACTACCGTGCGCCAAATTGACAACGCCCATGATGCCAAAAATGAGCGTCAAACCCGCGGCAAGCATGAACAGCAGCAGTCCATACTGAACACTGTTCAATAGTTGAATCAAAAAATTAACGAAATCCATAATGGCTACAAAATAACGCAAGTACTCAGTACTTCAGAAATGAAAAAGCGGCGGATTTCTCCGCCGCTTTGGCGTGTCAAAACCACGCAAGCCTTTTAGCCCATTCTGCAGCCGGTGCCCGGATCGGCAAGGCCTTTGGCAGCAATGCCAATGACTTTGTTTTCACCTTTTTCTGCGACGCGCAGGTACATGTCTTGGATGGGGTTGTGTGACTTGCTCATGGTCCATTTGCCACGTGGGCTGTCAATCACGGCACCTTCCATGGCTTTGTAGAGTTCAGGCTTTTTGCTCAAGTCGCCCTTGACGGCATTGGCACCTTGCATCAACAAGAGGCCAGTGTCATAACCTTGGACGGCATAGACATCTGGTTGCATTTTGAATGCCTTGGCGTATTCCAAACGGAACTTGTTGTTGCGTGGCGTATCCAATGAATCGCTGTAGTGCAAGGTGGTCATGACGCCATCGGCAGCGGGGCCTGCTGCTTGCAAAACGCCTTCGGTCAAGAAGCCTGAGCCGTACAGCGCGATCTTGCCTTTCAGGCCAGCTGCAGCAAAGTCCTTCATGAATTTGGCACCTGAAGGACCGGCAAAGAAACAAGCCACAGCGTCGGGTTTGATGGCTGCAATTTCAGTCAGCAAGGCTTGGAATTCAACATTGGGGAAGGGCAAGCCCAGTTCCTTGACAATGGTGCCACCAGCTTTGGTGTAGCTTTCTTTAAAGCCCTCATAGGCTTCGTCGCCAGCTGCGTACTTCCAAGTAATCCAAACAGCCTTTTTGTGACCTTTGGCCACCATGGCTTGACCCAATGCCAATGTGGGTTGGCTGTTGGAGAAGCTGGTGCGGAAAACGTTGGGTGCGCACAATGCACGCGTGGCGGCGTGAACGCCTGCGTTAGGAATGAGTGTCAGAACGCCAGAATCGCGGGCTACTTTGTGAATGCCCATTTGCACGCCGGAGTGAACGGTGCCGATCAGGACATCGACTTTGTCACGTTGAACCAATTTGTTGGCGTTCTCGATGCCTTTGGAAGGATCTGATTCGTCATCAACCTTGAACCATTCGATCTCGCGGCCGCCCAATTTGCCACCTTGCTCATTGATGGCCATTCGAACGCCGTTTTCAATGGCGACGCCCAAAGGCGCAAAGGCACCAGAGTAGGGCAGCATGAGGCCAACGCGAATTTTGCCGGACTGAGCCATGGCCCATTCAGGCAATAGCAAACCAGAACTGGCTGCGCCAACCAGGGCGGCACTGCGTGTTAAAACCAGACGACGTGAGGGGGAATTGGTCATGAATAATCTCCTTATAAGATGCATTATGTTGCATATCTGAAGGCGAAAATGCTAGGCAAAACCCTTATGCATGAAATCGGAAGATGGCCTGCCCGGAGGGACTCGAACCCCCGACCTACGGCTTAGAAGGCCGTTGCTCTATCCAGTTGAGCTACGGGCAGATAAAAAAGGCCCTGAAACCATGATGGTAGGGCCTTTTAGGATGAATGGTCGGAGCGAAAGGATTCGAACCTTCGACCCTCTGGTCCCAAACCAGATGCGCTACCAGACTGCGCTACGCTCCGACAAGCCTCATATTCTAATGCGGGATCAGTGGAAATCTGAAAAATTGATGAAAAAGTTCTTCAGAAATTCCATCGGACTTGATAGAAAAAGTTAACTCACGGATTGGCTGAGAATTAAGAACCGCGCGTGATTGGCATTTCTACGTCACCAGGCACCAGCATGTGTTTGGCCAATTCAAGTTTGGCCAGAGAGTTGCGGTGTACTTCGTCTGGACCATCTGCGAAGCGAAGGGTTCGCTGGTGTGCGTAAGCATAAGCTAAAGGGAAATCTTGACTCAAACCACCCGCGCCATGAGCTTGAATGGCCCAATCAATGATTTGGCAAGCCATTTGAGGCGCGACAATTTTGATCATGGCAATTTCAGCCTTGGCAATTTTGTTACCCACAGTGTCCATCATGTATGCCGCTTTCAAAGTCAGCAAGCGGGCTTGTTCAATCATGCAACGTGACTCTGCAATACGCTCCTGCCAAACGGTTTGTTTGGAAACTTGCATGCCAAACGCCACACGACTGTTCAGTCGTTTGCACATCAACTCAAGTGCGCGTTCTGAAATTCCAATGGTTCTCATGCAATGGTGAATACGTCCTGGGCCAAGGCGACCTTGTGCAATCTCAAAGCCACGACCTTCACCCAACAACATATTGCCCACTGGAACTCTCACATCTTTGAGAACCACTTCCATATGGCCATGTGGCGCATCGTCGTAGCCAAACACAGACAAGGCTCGAACCACCTTAATGCCTGGAGAATTGGCTGGCACAATGATCATGGACTGTTGTTGGTGGCGTCCAGCTTCAGGGTCTGTTTTTCCCATGACGATGTAGACAGCGCATCTTGGATCGCCAGCACCAGAGGACCACCATTTACGGCCATTGATCACGTATTCATCGCCTTCACGACGAATTTCGCATTGGATGTTGGTGGCGTCAGATGAAGCCACATCGGGCTCAGTCATTAAGAAAGCAGAGCGAATTTCACCGCGAAGCAAAGGCTCAAGCCATTTGTCTTTGAGTTTTTCACTGGCGTAGCGCTCAAAAGTTTCCATGTTGCCAGTGTCAGGTGCTGAGCAGTTAAAAACTTCAGCAGCAAAAGGAACTCGTCCCATGATTTCGCACATAGGCGCGTATTCCAAATTGGACAAACCCTGTGGGGCACGATTAGATTTGGGCAAGAACAGATTCCACAAGCCAGCTTTTTGTGCCAATGGTTTAAGTTCCTCCACAATTTTTGTGGGAATCCATGCATTGCCCTTGGCGCGGTTTTCTTCAATCTCTTTGAAAAAACGCGCTTCGTTTGGATAAATGTGCTCATCCATGAAAGCCAGCAAGCGTGCTTGCATGTCTTTGACTTTGTCAGAATATTCGAATTGCATAGAGTGTCTCCTGTTAAATCTTAAAAATTAAGCTTGCGCTGCAATTTGCCATGCCAATTCGGCCATGGGTTTGGCGCCTGCGCCTGAAGCCTTGGCTTGTTCGCTCGAAGCTGTTCCGGCTTCAACGCGCTTTGCAATGCCTTGAAGAATGGCCGCCATTCGGAACAGGTTGTAGGCCATGTAGAAACTCCAATCAACGGCCAATTTTTCTGGCGTTGTAAAGCCTGTGCGTTGGCAATAGCGCTCAATGTATTCTGCCTCGGTTGGAATTCCCAAAGCTTGGTGGTCTAAGCCACCAATGCCTCTGAATGAGCCTGGCTTGATGTGCCAAGACATGCAGTGGTAGCTGAAGTCTGCAAGGGGGTGACCTAAAGTGGAGAGTTCCCAATCTAACACGGCCAATACCTTGGGCTGTGTTGAATGAAACATCAAATTGTCTAATCTGAAATCGCCATGAACAATGCTGACAAGACTCTGGTCCTTGGCGCTGTTGGGCATGTTGGCAGGCAACCATGCCATGAGCTTGTCCATTTCAGGAATGTCTTGGGTGCGTGATGCGTCGTACTGCTTGCTCCAGCGGCCAATTTGTCGCTCAATGTAACTGCCGGGCTTGCCATAATTTGCCAAGCCTTGTTTGGCAAAGTCAACGGAATGCAGCGCAGCAATAACGCGATTCATTTCGTCATAGATCTCGCTCCTCTGAGCGTTGTTCATTTGGGGTAAGGACTGATCCCACAAGACACGTCCAGCTACAAATTCCATGACATAGAAGGCACGCCCAATGATTGACTCGTCTTCGCACAGTACATGCATTTGTGCCACTGGAACCGCTGTCCCCGATAAACCGCTCATGACTGCGAATTCGCGTTCGATGGCGTGCGCAGAAGGAAGCAGTTTAGCAACAGGCCCTGGTTTGGCGCGCATCACATAAGCGCGCTTGGGTGTCAGTAGTTTGTAGGTGGGGTTGGACTGCCCCCCTTTGAACATTTCTACTGTGAGGGGGCCTTCAAAATCTTGAAGTCTTGAGGCAAGCCACTGTTCAAGGATTTGAACGTCAAATACATGACTACCGGTCACAGGGCGAGTGCCCTCAAAGTGTTCAAACTGGCTCATGGGAGATACCACCGTTGTTTAGCAAATTGTCAAGATGGAATTGGAAAGTCAGATGTCTGAATTGACAATTTTGAGCAAGGCTTGTCGATCCAAAATTGTTAAGCCGCTGGGCTCTATTTTGATGACATTTTCGCGCTCCATTTGTTTGAGCTCTTGATTGACGCGTTGTCTGGATGCGCCCAACAATTGGGCCAATTCCTCTTGAGCCAACTGCAAACTGATGCGAATGGCCTTGGCATCTGAAAGACTCGGCACACCATAACTTCGAACCAAGTGATTGAGCTGTTTGGCCAAGCGAGCGCGCAAGGGCAGGGTGTTCAGATCTTCTACCAGGCCGAACAGTTGACGTATGCGTCTTGCGTGCAAGCGCAGCATAGCATCGTAGAGTTCGATGTGCGTATCTAGAATTTTTTTGAAGTCGGCTTTGGCCACATTGAGTGTGGTGGTCTCGCCATGTGCGTACACATCGTGCGTGCGCCGGTCGCCGTCGAAGATCGAGACGTCGCCAAACCAAATGCCTGGCTCGACATAGGTCAGTGTAATTTGTTTGCCCGATACAGAAGTTGAACTGACACGCACGGCGCCTTTGGCGCACGCAATCCATTGCTCTGGCGGCTCGCCGCGAGAAGCAATCAGTTCGCCGTCTTTGTATCGTTTGACGTAAGCGCATCGGAGAATGTCGTGTCTGAGTGAAGGTGAAAGTGTTGAGAACCAACGACCTGCGTTGATGGCTTCTCTTTCCTCCATCGTAAGAATGGGTTCGTCCATGATGTGTCTTTTGAGTGACTGCTAATGAGAATTTTGTCGCCTGGGAGACCCCATGCGCATCATTCGAACTGCGGTTTTTCTTTGTTTAAAAATGCATTGATCCCAATGCCGCCGTTGACGTGGTGCAAGTTTTTAACGAAATGATCACGTTCTAAGGCAAGTTGTTTGTTCAAAGCAGCGGCATCTGCTTCAGAGAGCAATTCTTTGATGCTGGTCAAGGCATTGGGGGCGCGTTTGTTGAGTTGCTCTGCCAAAGTTAGGGCTGTACCCAAGGCCTGACCCGGTTCGCAAACGCGATTGACGACGCCCAAATCGTGTAACTTTTCGGCACCTATGCGTTCTCCCAGCATGAGCAATTCTGTGGCCAATTGACGCGGCAGTGAGCGCGTCAAGCTCCAGCTGGCACCGCCATCCGGCGACAAAGCGATATTGCTGTAGGCCATGACAAACACACTGTTGCGGGCCGCAATGATGAGGTCGCAAGCCAGGGCCAATGAAAAACCAGCACCTGCTGCAGGACCCTCCACAGCGGCCAATACGGGTTTTGGAAATGCGCGAATGGCTTCAATCCAATTGTGCAAGCCCTCGATACTTTGAGCTTGATGTTCTGGGGGCATCTGACGGTTGTTTTGCAATCGTTGAAGGTTGCCACCCGCACTGAAAACACCCCCTTCGCCCGTGATGACCACACTTCGAATGTCGGCGCTGCTTTCAGCCACGTTCAAGGCTTCAACCCCTGCCGCATACATTTCTGGGCCCAGTGCATTTCGATGCTCGGGATTGCTCAGGGTCAGAATGAGCGTGGCGCCTTCGCTGGTGCTGAGCAGTTGAGATGACATGTCCTCAATCCTCTGTGTGCAACAAAGACAAACCGATGGCGCCGCGACGACGCAACCAGGGGCTAGGGCGATAACGTGGATCGCCATAAACCGTTTGCAAATTAAATAGCACTTCCAAAACGTTGGTAGGGCCCAATTTGTTGCCCAAGGCCAATGGGCCAACGGGATAACCCAAGCCGAGTGTGACAGCCACATCCAAGTCTTGCGGTGTGCAAACTCTTTGTTGGCACATGTCAGCGGCGATGTTCACGATGTTGGCCACCACGCGTTGGGTGATGAAGCCACCGCTGTCGCGAATGACACTCACTGCTTTGCCATCTTTGGCAAACAAGGCGTGCGCGGCATCTCGCATGTCAGAGCGAGTGGCTGGGTTGGTGGCCAAGACGCGACGTTTGGTAGCGGCATCGTCAAACAACATGTCAATGCCCACCGTTCGTGCAGGGTCTAAGCGTTCAACGACCGCAACTGTTGTGACGTCAAAACCCAATGGAGCCACCAGCGTCAATGCGTTGGGTGAAGGTGAGGCACCTGTTTCAATGGTGGCGCCCAAATCCTTGAGCAGTTGCAAAAGTTCTAAGCGCCTTGATGCCCTAGGTGAAACCCAAACTGGAGGAAATTCGGTGACATGTGGCACGGGTGGTTCGGGACTGACATTGGCTTTGCCATCGGTATAGGTGTAGAAACCTTCGCCTACTTTTTTGCCAACGACACCGCCTGCCAAGCGCTGAGCCGTGATAACACTGGGACGGTATCTGGGTTCTTGGTAGTACTGGTTGTAAATGGACTCCATGACAGGATGGGACACATCCAAGGCGGTCAAATCAAACAACTCAAAGGGGCCAAGTTTGAAGCCAACTTGGTCTTTCAAAATGCGATCGATGGTGGCGAAATCTGCTACGCCTTCAGACACAATGCGCAGCGCCTCGGTACCATAGCCGCGGCCTGCATGATTGACGATGAAACCAGGGGTGTCGTTGGCCTGAACGGGGGTATGGCCCATTTGTTTGGCAAACTGGGTGAGGCGTTCGCAAACTTCTGGGGACGTCTTCAGGCCCGCGATCACTTCAACTACTTTCATGAGAGGCACGGGGTTGAAGAAGTGGTAGCCCGCAAAGTGTGCAGGACGCTTTAAGGCAGCTGCAATAGCGGTTACAGACAAGGACGATGTGTTAGTGACCAACACGGCAGTTTCAGACAGAACGTTTTCCAGTTCAACGAACAAACTTTTCTTGATGTCCAAGCGTTCAACAATGGCCTCGACCACCAACTCGCAAGTTTTTAGATCTACCAGCGAGCTGGCCGTGTGCAACTGTGCTTTGTAGCGCGCCACTGTTTCTGCGTCCAGTCGACCTTTGGAAGCCAATGTGTCCCACACTGCGTGGACTGCATCTTTGGCTTTGAGTGTTGCGTCAGCTTGTGTGTCGTAAAGCCAAACTTGACTGCCTGCTTGCGCTGCAATTTGGGCAATGCCACGGCCCATGGCGCCTGCGCCAATGACGGCAACTTGTTTGAAAACGGTTGTCATAAAGAGAAATCTAAAATTGAAAAAAACATTAAATCTTCAGAGCGATTTGTCAAAAAGATAGAAATCTTGAAGATCTATCTTCTGACCTGCAAAGCGCCTGGATTGACAATGTTGGTGGGTGTGCCTTTGATGAAGTTCACCACGTTGTCAAATGCTGCATTGAAGTACAACTCGTAGGTGTCTTTTTCGACGTAGCCGATGTGAGGTGTGCAAATACAATTTTCTAAGCGCAACAAAGCGTGTCCTTGAAGGATAGGCTCGTGTTCAAAGACATCGATGGCGGCAAGGCCGGGACGGCCGCGGTTCAGGGCGCTGATGAGGGCGTCAGGCTCAATCAACTCAGCGCGAGAGGTGTTGACAATCAAGGCGCTGGTTTTCATGCGCGACAAATCTTCAAGCGTAACGATGCCACGTGTTGCATCGTTGAGTCGCAAGTGCAAAGACAAAATGTCACATTGTTCAAAAAATGCTTCACGGCTTGATGCGGGTATGAAGCCATCTTTGACGGCTTTGTCGCGCGAGGTTTCACTGCCCCAAACGACGACTTGCATACCAAAAGCCTTGGCATATCCGGCAACCAACTGACCTATTTTTCCGTAGCCCCAGACGCCAAATGTTCGGCCCCTGAGGACCGTGCCCAAACCAAAGTTACTGGGCATTGACGCAGATTTAAGGCCTGATTGTTGCCAAGCACCATGCTTCAGGTTGCCAATGTATTGGGGCAACCTGCGAGCCGCTGCCATGACCAGAGCCCAGGTGAGCTCGGCGGGAGCATAAGGTGAGCCTGTACCTTGTGCAACGGCAATGCCACGTTCGGAACATGCTTCAAGGTCAATGTGTGTGCCCGCATGACCCGTTTGAGAAATAAGCTTGAGCTTAGGTAGCTTTTCAAGGAGCTGCCGATTGAGGTGCGTGCGCTCTCTGATAAGAACCAAAATATCTGCGTCTTTGAGTCGAACAGACAGTTGCCCCAAACCTTTGACCGTATTGGTATAGACCTTGGCACTGTATGCATCTAACTTGGATGCGCAATCGAGTTTTCGGACGACATCTTGGTAGTCGTCAAGGATCACAATGTTCATAGGCACTATTGTGCCTTGACTTGGAATGCTCAGTGAGGCAAAGCCCCCTTGTTTTTGGCTTCTAAAGCGACTAAACGGTCTAGTTCGGCGCAGACATCGGCCATGCGGCCAGAGATGACCATTCGACCAGCGGAATGGGCGGCGTCGCCTTGCTCGGCGATTCTGACCACTCGGAGGGCGCGTTGCTGTGTAGCACTGGAAAACTGGACATTGTTTGCAGCTTGGGCGCTAATTTGATGGAGGTTGGCGGAGGCATTCATGAATTTTTGAATGCCGTTGTAAATGCTGGAAATACCAAAGAGGGCGATTGACATATTGAGCCTTTGCAATAGGTGAAATTACATTAAGAGAGTGTTGCGAATGAGGCCCACAGCCAAACCTTCGATGTCGAAGGGCTCGCCTGGTTGGACCAAAATGATGGGGTAGTCTGGATTTTCGGGAAGTAATTCGATGCGATCGGGTTGGCGGCGCAGTCGCTTAACGGTGACTTCTTCGCCCAAACGGGCCACCACAATTTGCCCATTTCTGACATCTTTCGTAGCTTTGACTGCCAGTAAATCGCCGTCCATGATGCCGGCATCGCGCATGGACATGCCCCTGACGCGAAGGAGATAGTCGGGTTGCTCTTGGAACAAATGACTTTCGACGTGGTAGGTGCGATCGACGTGTTCTTGGGCCAAAATGGGCGAACCCGCAGCGACGCGGCCAATGAGGGGCAAGGCCAATTGGGCAAATCCGGGCAAGGGCATGCTGAACAAATCTGTGGAATTCCGCATGCCATCGCGAGATGAGCCCTTAAGGCGAATGCCACGGGAAGTGCCACTGACCAAATCGATGGCCCCTTTTCGGGCCAAGGCCTGAAGATGCTCTTCCGCTGCGTTGGCTGACTTGAAACCCAGTACATTGGCAATTTCTGCTCGTGTGGGTGGCGCGCCAGTTTCAGCAATTGTTTTTTGGATGAGTTCCAATATTTGCTGTTGGCGAGCTGTGAGCTTGGGGTGATCGATCATGTTGCGTTCCTTTGGAGGTGTCTGAGTTCGCAGGGCACTGTTTTCTTATCCAGTAACTGTATTTTTAACCAGTCTTTTTAGAAATGCAAGCAAAAAATCAAAAAATTGTTGTTTTAGGCACAGGCGGAACGATTGCCGGAGAGTCGAACTCCGAAAACGAAGGGCTGTCTTATCAAGCCGCTCAGAGAAGTATTCACGACCTGATGCAGGCGGTAGCAGGCAAGTCACAGGCCTTGCCTGAAGCTTTAATTGGGTTTCAATTTGATACCGAACAGGTGTCGCAAATTGACAGCAAGGACATGGATTTCGACATCTGGCACCGGTTGGCCTTGCGATGTGATCATTGGCTAAGTCAGGCAGATGTCCATTCAGTTGTCATTACACATGGCACGGATACGCTAGAAGAAACCGCCTATTTTTTGTCACAAGTCGTTCAACACAACAAACCGATTGTGTTGACCTGTGCCATGCGGCCCGCCAACTTTAAGGATGCGGATGGCCCTCAAAATATGCGAGATGCATTGAATGCGGCATCCCAATTGGAGGGCCAAGGCGTATGGCTAGTGGCTGCCGGCGAAATTCATCACAGTCAGTATGTGCAAAAGGTTCATCCAACCCGTTTGAATGCGTTTGATTCTGGTGAATGGGGACCTGTAGCAGAGATGCGTGACGATCAAATCTATTGGCGGCAAGGGGCTTTGGAAAACTGCCCCCAAAATCAATGGAATGAAGGAATGACCATCCAAGCATTGGCTTTACCAACAGAATGGCCTTGGGTTGAAATCATCACGAACCACGTTCACGCCACGGCTAAGCATGTAGAAGTGCTGTTGGATGCTGGCGTAGATGGTTTGGTGGTGGCCGGCACAGGCAATGGCTCTATCTGTCAAGTGACCAAAGAGGCTTTGTTGAAGGCTCAAACTAGGGGGGTAGAAATTTGTCTTGCAAGCCGCTGCAATCAGGGTCCTGTTGTGCAAACCCCTAACCATGTCTTTCAAATTGCCAAAGAACTTAACCCCTCAAAAGCAAGAGTGGCTTTGATCTTGAACATCTTGTCCAAGAAGCAAAGCCACAACAACTAACCATGTGCATGCAGCACTGAAGCGCTATTGAGCGAAATTAACCACCCAGGGCTTGCATGGCGCGTTGAGTGATGTCTTCAACAGAACCCATGCCGCTGATGGCACGGTATTGAGGCGCTGCCTGAGGTTCGCGGGTGGCCCAGTCAGAGTAGTAAGCCACCAAAGGACGTGTTTGTTGGCTGTAGACATCCAAGCGTTTTTTGACGGTTTCTTCTTTGTCGTCTTCGCGTTGAACCAATGGCTCGCCAGTCAGATCATCTTTGCCTTCTGCTTTAGGCGGATTGAACTTGACGTGGTACGTGCGGCCGGAGGCTGGGTGTGAGCGACGACCGCTCATTCGCTCAATGATGGCTTCAAATGGCACATCAATTTCAAGCACGTAATCGAGTTTGACACCCGCAGCCTTCATGGCATCAGCCTGGGGAATGGTTCTTGGAAAGCCATCAAACAAAAAACCATTGGCGCAATCGGCTTGCGTAATGCGTTCTTTCACCAAATTGATGATGAGGTCGTCGCTGACCAAACCGCCTGATTCCATGACAGCCTTGGCTTGCAAACCCAATGGGGTGCCTGCCTTGACGGCGGCACGAAGCATGTCGCCTGTAGAAATTTGGGGGATGCCGTATTTAGTGCAAATGAAAGCGGCTTGGGTACCTTTGCCAGCGCCAGGCGCACCTAAAAGAATCAGTCTCATGAAAGTTCCGAATTGTTGTTAATCTTTCGCCACAGCCTGCATGGCTCTCTGGTAAGAATATCACGGTAATCCCAGATTTTCCTGACGGCCAGCCCGTCAGCCCCTTAAGCCCTAAAAAGCGTTTGAACTCTGGCCAAATCTTCGGGGGTGTCAACGCCAGGCCCCGGTGCTTTGTCGATGACGTGAACAGCAATTTTGTGACCATGCCACAAAGCACGCAATTGCTCAAGTGCTTCGCCTTCCTCTATGGGGGCCTGGGGCAGTTTGGGAAAGCTTTGCAAAAAGCCCACGCGATACCCATAAATACCAATGTGCCTGAGTGCTGCGGGTTGTGGCAAAGCGTCAATGCCCTTGGAAAATCCATCTCGCCACCATGGAATGGGGGCGCGGCTGAAGTACATGGCCATTTGGGCCTGATCGATCACCACCTTCACCACATTGGGGTTGGTGAATTCTGCAATGTCGTGAATTTCGTGGGCAGCGGTACTCATGCTGGCGAGGGGGTGCTTCCCCAGCAGCGCGGCCACTTCATTGATGAGTTCGGGGTCAATCAGGGGCTCATCCCCTTGAACATTGACCACAATGTCTTGCGGACCCAGTCCCAACAATTGGCTGGCTTCAGCCAAGCGGTCACTCCCGCTAGGGTGATTGACTTGGGTCAGCAAAACGCGAATACCATGTGCTTCGCAAGCCATCACAATTTCGGGGCTGTCAGCGGCAACCACCACTTGAGTGGCGGCCGAAAGAGCCGCTCTTTGCGCAACTCTGACCACCATGGGCAAGCCGTGAATGTCAGCCAGTGGCTTATTGGGCAATCGAGTTGAGGCAAGCCTTGCAGGGACGATGACTGTAAATTTGAGGGTCATGCCGCTTAAACCAAAGGCGTTCGAGGTTTGAGACTTTCGAGCTCATCATCGGTCAGGGTCCGAGCTTCATTTTCTAACAAGATAGGAATGCCATTTCGAATGGGGTAAGCCATGCGTGCGCTTCTAGACCATAGCTCTTGGGCTTCTCTTTGAAGTTCAAGGGGCCCCTTGGTGACAGGGCATACCAGCAGTTCAAGTAATTTGGTGTCCATGGCTCAATGATAACGGGGACTCGACTGCACAAGTGCATCAAACGCTTGCCAGAAGGCATCTTCGGGTTCAAAAATCAAGGGCACCGCCAAGGCATGGGGATGGGTCTGCCAAAGCTTAATGGCGTCTTTCTCGGTACACAACAGGGGGCATTCTGGATGCTTGGCATGCCAATTCGAAAAATCGTCGTGGTCGGGCAATGCTGTTTGGTGCTGAATTTGCATGCCAAGTTCTTGGAGCATCTGGATGAAGGCATGGGGTTTGGCAATGCCCGACACAACTTCGACCGGATTTAATTTCAACTCAGACAATGGCGTTTGCACGCCTGATTTGCTGATGGCCACAGGGCTCAGTGTGCGAATCGACGCATACCCTTCAGCAAGCGTTCTTTTTTGGGTATGGAGCAGTAAGTGGGTGGCTCTAGGCCATGGCTCTCGCAATGGGCCTGCTGGAAGCAAGTGGCCATTGCCAATGCCCTGTGCGTCCATGACACAAATTTCAAGGTCTCTGGCCAATGCCCAATGTTGTAAGCCGTCATCGAAGACCAAAATTTGGGTGTCTGGAAACTTTTGAAGGAGGTGCTGTGCTGCTTCAACTCTACTGGCACTCACTACCACCGGGACATGGCATTTCTGATGAATGAGCAAGGGCTCATCACCTGCTTCTCTAGGCGAACTGTTCGCTGAGACAACATGCATTTCAGATTGCTTGCGGCCATACCCCCTTGTGACCACGCCTACTTTGAAGCCCTGTTGCGTGAGTCGCTGAACGATGGCAACAGTGAGTGGGGTTTTGCCACCCCCGCCAGCCACCACATTGCCCACTACGATGACTGTGGCATTCACGCGGTGGCTCTGAAAGATACCAAATGCGTAAAGCTGTTTTCTGACAAACAAAGTCAGCCGGTATGCCAACTCGAGGGGCCACAACACAAGAGTGACGGCGCTGGTCGACTGCCAATATTGCGGAAGTTGTTGTAGCCAAGACATCATGAGTTTAGGGCTTGGTAGCAGGGGGCTGACTGGCTTGCTGGGTGGCAAAGGCAATTTTCGAAATGCCATTGAATCTGGCGGCTTCTAAAACATTGACCACTGCTTGGTGACTGGCCGATGCATCTGCCTTGATCAACAAGTTGCCTTCTGATTTTCCAAGGCCGGATAGCGCTTTTTGCAGGTCCTGAATTTGCCGACCCTCCAAGGTGCTGCCATTGACGGCGTAGGTTCCTTGTGCGCTAACCGAAACGGTCCATGTGGTGTTATCTTGCGCCGCTTGGGGACTGGCTGCTGAGGGCAGGCTGACATTCATTTCGTTGTATTTGGACCATGTGGTCGTCAGCATCAAAAAGATGAGGACGACCAACAAGACATCAATGAAAGGAATCAAATTGATGTCGGGTTCGATGGGGTTGTTTTGTTTAAATTTCAAACGAAACTCGCTGTGTTGAATGTCATTAGAAAGTCAGTCACGCATAGCTGCCAAGTGCCTGGCAAAGCGTTCGGCAGCCCATTCCATTTGCAAAACCAATCTGTCAACCTTGGCTTTAAAAAAGCGCCAAGCCATGAGGCAAGGAATAGCCACAAGCAAACCCATCGCGGTGTTGTAGAGCGCTACAGAAATACCATGCGCCAATTCAACCGGTTGTTGCTGACCTGGGGTTTGGATGCCAAAAATTTCAATCATGCCAATGACGGTGCCCAACAAGCCAAGAAGGGGGGCAGCAGAGGCCAAAGTTGCCAAGGCAGTGAGATATCGCTCTAAGTTTTGGGCGGCCATGCGGCCTTCCATTTCCATGCTTTCTTTGACATCCTGTTGGCTGGCCGAGGGATTGATGGCCAATGTTTGGAGTCCGGCGGCAAACACAGCACCCACAGCCCCCATCTTTGCGATGAGTTGAATGCGTTCCTCGCTAGGGAAACCTTGACGGGTGCTTTCGATGGCTTGATCGAGCGCGTTCTCTGGAATGACTTTGCTTGATTGCAGCGCCATGAGCCGCTCAAAAATGATGGCCAGTGCGAACACCGAACATGCGATTAATGGCCAAATAGGCCAGCCTGCGGCTTGTATGATGCTAAGCAAAATGATTCTTTCTACTTCTGGTTTCAGTTTTGATTATGTCTGATCAAATTGTTCCACTTTTCTGTGGATAACTTTGTGAAGAACCTGGCCAGAATCGTCTCAGAAGCCGCATCTGTGTTGAGTTTTCTTGCAATGCCACTTTTTTAGTCAATAAAAAATCAAATTAAATCAATAAGTTACGCTCAAGTATGCCAATGCAAGCTGCAATCTACAGTGCCCAGTCCACATTTCTCCAAGCTGTGGAAATATTGCCCCTTGTATGGCAAGCCTTTTCAATCAAAATGACTCTGAAAACCGCACAAATTAAGGCTTTTTCATGGCGCGCCTAGATTCTGAGCCACGCGTTTGGTCTGTTGGGGCACTTTGCCTTGCAATTGCCGACACTTTGAATGCCAGATTCAACCCTGTCGCTGTCAAGGGGGAGATATCGGGCTTCTCACGCGCGGCCAGTGGGCATTGCTATTTCAATCTTAAGGACGACAGCGGCCAAATACGCTGTGCCATGTTCAAAAGGGCTGCCAGTGCTGTGGGTTTCATGCCCAGAGATGGTGAAATGGTGGAGGTCAGAGGCAAGTTGGGTGTCTATGAAGCCCGAGGCGACTTGCAATTGGTGGTCGAAAGCATGCAAAGAGCCGGGCAGGGTGACTTGTTTGCTCAGTTTCTCAAACTGAAGGCCACTTTGGAAGCTGAAGGCCTGTTCAATTCGGACAGGAAAAGACCCATTCCCTCTCAGCCTCGCGCCATTGGCTTGATTACCTCGCTAGGTGCAGCGGCATTGCATGATGTTGTGACGGCACTGCAAAGGCGAGTGCCGCACATCCCGGTCATTTTGGCGCCGGCCTCGGTGCAAGGTGCGAATGCGCCCCTAGAGTTATTGCAAAGTCTTCAAAACCTAGTCGCTTGGCATTCACCTTTGAGTGCATCAGATACCAGCAATCTGGCCATTGATGTGATTTTGATGGTGCGTGGTGGCGGCGCCATGGAAGACTTATGGGCATTCAACGACGCAGCCTTGGTTCGCGCGGTTGCTTCATGTCCTATTCCCATCATTTCTGGGGTGGGTCATGAGACTGACTTCACTTTGCTGGATTTTGTTGCCGATCTACGGGCGCCAACACCCACTGCAGCTGCTGAAATGGTAGCGGTCGAGCGCTCTCAGCGGCTCCAAGAGTTGGACGCTGTACAACAAGCCTTGACCGATTCAGCCATGGGCGCGCTTGACAAAATGAGTCAACGCCTCGATTGGGTGGGCGGCCGTTTAGGGCGTCCTTCCAATCGAATCAGTGAGCAGAAATCCAAATTGGAAAGAGTGGGGCAGTCCATGCAATTTGCCTTAAAGGCTCAGGTGAAGCAGCAAAGCCAAAGCCTCAAAACGATGACTTCTAATTTGCCCAAAGCACTGCAAAACAACTTGCAAAATCAGCATCGGGGATTGATCAATTTACAAACCCGGTTGGGATTGTTGGACCCTCACTTGGTTTTGGAGCGGGGCTATGCTTGGTTAACTGATGAGGCCGGTCAAGCCCTAACCCACACCAAGGATTTCAAGTCTCTTCAAGACGTATCGGCCACGCTGGCAGATGGGCAAGTCAAGCTCCAGGTGAAGTGATGCCTTTGGGGGTCAATTCATGCGTGGTCTCAACCCTTTGAGTCATGTGAGAATAATGACAACGTTGCTGACGGCTCAAGCCGATCAACTTACAATAGCCTTTTGATTTTTTATTGACACTTAACGAGGACCTCATGGAACATACCCTGCCAGCACTGCCTTACGCCATCGATGCTTTGGCACCGCATTACAGCCAAGAAACTTTGGAGTTTCACCACGGCAAGCACCACAACGCGTATGTCGTCAATTTGAACAACTTGCAAAAAGGCACTGAGTTCGAAGCGATGTCTTTGGAAGAAATCATCAAGAAATCCAGCGGCGGCATTTACAACAACTCTGCCCAAATTTGGAACCACACTTTCTTCTGGAACTGCATGAAGCCCAATGGCGGCGGTGAGCCCACAGGCGCTTTGGCTACGGCCATCAACGCCAAGTTTGGCTCCTACGCGGCCTTCAAAGAAGCCTTCGTCAAAAGCGCAGTTGGCAACTTTGGTTCTGGCTGGACATGGTTGGTTAAAAAAGCCGACGGCTCCGTTGACATCGTCAACATGGGCGCTGCTGGCACACCTCTCACAACCGGCGACAAAGCCTTGTTGACCGTGGACGTGTGGGAACACGCTTACTACATCGACTACCGCAACATGCGTCCTAAGTTTGTTGAAACTTTCTTAGACAAGTTGGTGAACTGGTCTTTTGCTGAAGCCAACTTCGCCTAATCGAAGCCTGACTTCAACCAAAAAAAACAGCCCCAGTCTTTGGACTTGGGGCTGTTTTTTTGTGTGCTTGAAAATTAACGAATCATCATGCCGCCATCTGCAACGATAGTTTGGCCGGTGATGTATTTGCCCGCAGCACTGGCCAGCAAAACAGCAATGCCGCCAATGTCATCGGGCTCGCCAATGCGTCTGAGTGGGGTTTCGTTTTCGACCATGCCCGCTTTGACGGGGTCGTCTGTGAGTGCTTTGGCAAAGTCAGTGCGAATGAGGCCCGGCGCAATGCAATTGACGCGAATGTTGTCAGGGCCCCATTCAACAGCCAGGTTGCGTGCCAATTGCATGTCTGCTGCTTTGGAGATGTTGTAAGCACCAATGACATGGGATCCGTGCAGACCACCGACCGATGAAATTAAAACAATGGCGCCATTTTTTTGGGCTTTCATGTCGGGGTAGACCATGCTGCACAACCAGTTGCTGGACAAAACATTGTTGTGCATGATCTTGTTGAAGACCTCATCGCTCATGCCTGTCATTGGGCCGTAATAAGGATTGCTGGCAGCATTGCAAACCAGAACATCAATAGGGCCCCAGGTATCACGTGTTTTTTGAACCATGGCGGCCAGTTGTTCCTTGATGGCAATGCTGGCGCTGATGGCCATGGCCGTGCCGCCTTCCGCTTGAATTTCTTTCACCACAGCTTCACACGCTTCCAGTTTTCGACTTGAAACGACCACTTTGGCGCCTGCTCTTGCCAGCTGGAAAGCAATAGAGCGACCAATGCCGCGGCTTGCGCCAGTGACAATGGCAACTTTGTCGGTCAGGTCAAATAATTTCATGGAACTCTTTCGAAAAGGTGGGTGGATTGGCACAATAGGCAATATGTCATTTCTCAGGCCTTGTGTCTGTCATCCGTGTGTCAACCATCAACAGATTCATCAAGCTAAGCTAAGAACCGTACAACTCATGTTTGAATTTAAATGGACGCCATAGAAACAGTCATTGTGGGGGCTGGTGTTGTTGGCTTGGCCGTTGCCCGAGCGATGGCATTGGCAGGAAAAGAGGTTTTGGTTCTGGAGTCAGAAGATGCCTTTGGCACAGGGACCAGCTCACGCAACAGCGAAGTCATTCATGCTGGTATTTATTACCCAGCGGGGTCCTTGAAAGCGCGCTTGTGTGTTCAAGGTCGAAAGATGTTGTATGCATATTGCCTTGAACGCGGCATTCCTCACAAGCGATGTGGCAAATTGATTGTTGCAACATCCCCAGAGCAAATCGACCTGTTGGCAGGTATTCAAAAAAAAGCATCAGCCAATGGTTTGGTGGGGTCAGAGGCATTGCAAACTATGACCTCGCAAGAAGCCCAAGCCATGGAGCCCGAGCTGCAGTGCTTGGCGGCCCTATGGTCTCCCAGTACGGGCATTATTGACAGCCATGCATTGATGTTGAGTTATCTAGGCGATATGGAAAATGCGGGGGGCCTGTTGGCCCTCCAATCGGGTTTTGACTCTGCAGAAATCATTCGCATAAATTCAAAGACGCAATTTGTGGTGCGCACTTTGGATGGCACTGAAATATTGGCCAATCAAGTGATCAATGCAGCGGGGCTTTATGCGCCTCAAGTGGCCCGACAATTTGGCGGCACAAATACAAGCTTGCTTCCGCAAGCCTATTTCGCCAAGGGCAACTACTTCAGTCTGTCCGGACGTTCTCCATTTACACGTTTGATTTATCCCGTACCAGAGGCTGCGGGATTGGGCGTGCACCTGACCTTGGACATGGCTGGACAAGCTAAATTTGGCCCTGATGTGGAGTGGGTTGATTCACCTGACAACCTAAGGGTTGACGCCCACAGGGGCGATGGTTTTTACGCCGAAGTTCGCAAATATTGGCCCGGCCTTCAAGACGGTGCTTTGTTGCCTGCCTATGCCGGTATTCGACCCAAGATCAATGCGCCTCACGAGACGGCCGCAGACTTTTGCATCATGGGGCCCAGTCAGCATGGTGTACCAGGCTTGGTTCACCTGATGGGCATTGAATCGCCAGGCCTGACCAGTTCATTGGCCATTGCTGACGAAGTGGTGCAATTATTGGCGTGACAACTGTTTCAAAGCCTTTGCCACTTCGTATACCAGCGCTGGGCCTTTGTAAATGAGACCGGTATAGATTTGAACCACATCTGCACCCGCTTCAATTTTGCTGACTGCGTCGTAAGCACTCATGATGCCGCCCACGCCAATGATGGGAAACTGGGGTCCGAGGTGCGAACGCAGAAGACGGATGACGCGGTTGCTGCCCGCTAAAACTGGCGCGCCAGACAAGCCGCCTGTTTCAGTTGAGTGCGCCATGCCTTGAACAGCTTCTCGGGAGAGGGTGGTGTTGGTTGCAATCACACCGTCAATATTGTGCTTTCGCAGGCTGTTGGCAATGACAAGAACTTGTTCGTCGTCTAAATCTGGCGCAATTTTGAGAAAGACGGGCACTTGTTTTTGGTGCTGCGAAGCTAACTCTTGTTTTCGTTCATTGAGTGCTGACAGCAATTGGTCTAGGGCCTCGTCGGATTGCAAGGCGCGTAAATTCTTGGTGTTGGGACTTGAAATATTGACGGTGACGTAGTCGGCATGTGCATAGACACCGCTCAGTCCAATCAGGTAATCGTCAGTGGCTCGCTCAATGGGCGTGGCTGCGTTTTTGCCGATGTTCAAACCCAATAAGCGACCTTGTTGTCTGAAGGTAGACTTTTTGACATTGGCTACAAAAGCATCCAAACCCTCGTTGTTAAACCCAAGGCGATTGATCAAGGCCTTGGCCTCTGGCAGCCTGAACATGCGCGGCTTGTCATTGCCAGGCTGGGCCAGGGGCGTTACCGTGCCGACCTCTACAAAGCCAAAGCCCATGGCCCCCAAACCATCGATGCAGCGTGCATTTTTGTCGAGGCCAGCGGCCATGCCCACCCGATTGGGAAACGTCAGGCCCGCCAGTTGAACAGGATCGGACACCCAAGGCTGTCGGTAGGCGCGGTCCAACAGCGTGTTCTGCGTGTTGGCCAGTTGGTTTAGTGTGAAATCATGTGCAGCCTCAGGATCGAGGCTGAATAAAAATGGGCGGGCGAGCTTGTAAAGGTTCAGGGACATTGGATAATCTCATTCAGAACAAGCATTGTCTCAAATTAAGTTTATGAATCAAGACGAACTCAAAACATTGGTAGGTCAAGCCGCACTTCAATATGTGGTTCCCGGGCAAATTGTGGGTGTGGGCACAGGCTCTACCGTGAACAAGTTCATTGACGCTTTGGCCAGCATCAAAGACCAAATCAAAGGGGCCGTGTCCAGCTCTGAAGCGTCTACTGTGCGTCTCAAAGCCTTGGGTATTCCCGTGTTCGACAGCAACGACGTCAGCGAACTGGCGGTCTACATTGACGGTGCTGACGAAATCAACCACCTAGGCCACATGGTCAAGGGCGGGGGCGCCGCACTAACCCGCGAAAAAATAGTGGCAGCCCAATCCAAAATGTTTGTTTGCATCGCCGACGAGTCAAAGCTGGTAAACGTCTTGGGCGTTTTTCCATTGCCCGTAGAAGTCATTCCGATGGCCAGTGCGCGCATCATGGCGCAGTTTGCCCAAATGGGTGGCCAAGCCCAAATTCGCATGAAAGATGGCGCGCCTTTGGTCACTGACAACGGTCAACAGATCATCGATGTGAAAGGCTTGAAAATAAGCGATCCTGTTGCGTTTGAAACCCAAGTGAGTCAGTGGCCTGGTGTTGTCACTGTTGGCGTCTTTGCGCATCAGAAGGCCCAAATTTGTTTGCTGGGCACTTCTGACGGTGTCAAAACATTGAAGTTTTAACTCATTGGTTGGCAGCGCCTGTTGAGGTCATCATGCCTTGGTGCCTCAACAGCGCATTCAACGAGGGTTCACGCCCCCTGAAAGCAATGAAAGAGGCCAGAGCAGGGCGGCTACCACCCGCCTCCAAAATGGCTTCTCGGTAGCGTTTGCCTGTTTCTAGGTTGGGGCTGCCGTCAGGCAAGGCAGTTTCTTCAAAGGCCGCGTAGGCATCTGCAGACAAAACCTCAGCCCACTTGTAGCTGTAATAGCCCGCAGCATAACCACCCGCAAAAATATGGCTGAAGGTATGCGCCATTCGATTGAAGGAAGGCGGCTGAATGACGGCCACTTCTGCACGCACTTGATTCAAGACGGGCATGAAGTCTTCTTTGGGGTTGTGCTCAGAATGCAAAAGCATGTCTAACAGGGCAAATTCAATTTGCCTCAATGTTTGCAGACCGCTTTGGAAATTTTTTGCGGCGACCATTTTGTCAAACAAATCGCGTGGCAAGGCTTCGCCCGTTTGGACATGGGCAGTCATGTGCTTTAGCACCGACCACTCCCAGCAGAAGTTTTCCATAAACTGGCTAGGCAGCTCGACTGCATCCCACTCAACACCGCTAATGCCCGACACATCGCGTTCATTGACCTGGGTCAGCATGTGATGCAAACCGTGTCCAAACTCATGGAACAAGGTGATCACATCGTCATGCGTCAAAAGGGGTGGATTGCCGTCGACGCTGTCTGCAAAGTTGCAGACCAAGTGGGCTACGGGTGTTTGAAGTTGTTGGGTGTCGGGGCGCAGCCATCTGGCGCGAACGTCGTCCATCCAAGCGCCACCGCGTTTGCCAGCGCGAGCCGGTGGATCTAAATAAAACTGACCGACCAACTGGCCGTCTCGTTCAATGCGGTAGAAGGCAACAGCAGGGTGCCATACGGGTGCTTGGTCTGGTCTGATATTGACTTCAAACAATGTCTCAATGATTTTGAAGAGCCCTTGCAAAACCTTGGGTGCTGTGAAGTATTGTTTGACTTCTTGCTCGCTGAAGCTGTATCGGGCTTCTTTGAGCTTTTCACCAATGTAGGGCCAGTCCCACGCTTGGGGATTTTTTAAATTTAAATGTTGAGCCGCAAATTGACGCATGTCTTCTAGGTCTTGCAGCGCATAGGGTTTTGCACGTTGGGCCAAGTCACGCAAAAAGCTGATCACCTTGCTGGGTGAGTCGGCCATTTTGGTTGCTACAGAAACCTCTGCATAGTTGTGATACCCCAGCAATTGGGCTTCTTCTTGGCGCAGTTGCAAGATCTCTTGAATGTTTTGGCTGTTATTGAGTGCAGCAAAGGCCGGGTCACTTTGGTCGGAAGCGCGCGTGACATAGGCTTGATACAGTTTTTGTCTAAGGGCACTGCTTTTTGCAAACTGCATGATGGGCAAATAGCAGGGCATTTTGAGGGTGAGCTTGAACCCTGCTTGACCGTCTTTTTCAGCGGCTGCACGCGCGGTGGTCTTAACATCTTCTGGCACACCATCCAGTTCATCTTCACTGACAAAGAGGGAGAATTTGTCGGTGGCATCCAAAGCGTTTTCGCTGAACTTCTGGCTCAATTCAGCCATGCGTTCTTGAATGGCGGCATAGCGCGATTTATTCTCGCCCACTAACTCAGCACCACCCAAAACAAAATTGCGCAATGCATTTTGAAGAGCTTGTTTTTGAGCGGCATCTAAAGTGGTTGCATCGACTTGCTTGTATTTGGCATAGAGTCTTTCGTCAGCGCCTAATCGTGTCCAAAACTCCGTGACCACAGGCAATGAATCGTTGTAGGCGGCACGCAACTCAGGGCCGTCGGCTACGCTGTTGAGGTGACTGACGGCGCCCCATGCAGTACTTAAACGTTCGGTGGCGACGTCTAGGACCTTAGCGATGGCATGCCATTCAGTTGGAAAGGCAGGGGCCGTGACAGTTTCAAGGGCTTCTGAAGCGACTTGAAGCAAGACCTCAACTGCTGGCTTCACGTGTTCGGGTTTAATTTGATCAAACAAGGGCAAACCGCCATGTTGCAACAAAGGATTCATTGGAGTGTTTGCAGTTGATGAAGTGCTCATGGGAATATCTTTTTGAAAATTTCAAACGAAAAGTTAAATTCGCTCGGCTGCCTCGAGGGTATTGACCAGCAGCATGGTGATGGTCATCGGTCCCACGCCGCCTGGAACCGGGGTGATGTAGCTGGCGACTTTCTCGACACCTTCAAAATCGACATCGCCGCAAAGCTTGCCTTCATCGTTGCGGTTCATTCCGACATCTAAGACAACAGCGCCAGGTTTGACCATGTCTGCTGTAAGCACATTGCGTTTGCCGACGGCGGCCACAATGACATCGGCTTGCAGTGTCATGGCTTTGAGATTGGTCGTTGCGCTGTGGCTGATGGTGACCGTTGCATTTTTTTGCAGCAGCATCATGGCCATGGGTTTGCCAACAATGTTGCTTCTGCCAATCACCACAGCATGTTTGCCTTTGAGGTCATAAGCAATACTCTCCAGCATCTTCATGCAACCGTAGGGCGTGCATGGCCAAAAACCTGGCATACCGGTCATCAGTGCACCGGCACTGGCAATGTGAAAACCGTCGACATCTTTGTTGGGCGAAATGGCCTCAATGACTTTTTGCGCATCGATGTGTTTGGGCAAAGGCAGTTGAACCAAGATGCCGTGAATGCTGGGATCTTGATTGAGAGATTCAATGCGCGCAAGTAGCGCCTTTTCTGTCAAATCTTCTGGATACTTTTCTAGCAAAGAATGCAAACCGCTGTCTTGGCAAGCTTTGACTTTATTGCGAACATACACTTGGCTGGCAGGATTTTCACCTACCAAAATAACCGCCAAACCTGGGGTAATGCCCTTGGCCTTGAGTGCAGCTGTTCGGCTCGAAACCTCAGCGCGGAGTTTTTGTGAAAGGGCATTCCCATCAATTCTTTGTGCGGTCATTGTCAAACCATGTTCTCGGGTTGTTCAAGTAAAAACGCCCGCGAGGTTGATGTTCACGGGCGTTGTTCGGAAGGCGAGGCCTTTAGGCTTTGGGTGCGTTTTGACCCAATGCAATTTTGAGTAAATCTGCCACGGTATTGGCATTCAGCTTTTCCATGATGTTGGCCCTGTGCGCTTCAACGGTTTTGATGCTGATGCCTAAGTCATCGGCAATTTGTTTGTTCAATCGGCCGGCCACAATTCTTTCCAACACTTGCGCTTCGCGGCCTGTGAGCTTGGACAGCAAAGCATCGCGGTTGGCAGCGTTTTGGTGGTCAGAGAATGAATCACGTGCGCTTTCTAGCATGCGTTCAACCAAGCCCACCAACTCCTCTTCTTTAAAGGGCTTTTGGATGAAGTCCATCGCCCCTTTTTTCATGGTGTTGACCGCCATGGGCACATCGCCGTGGCCTGTGATGAAGACAATAGGTAGGGGTGAGCGACGCTCAACCAATTTGTCTTGCAATTCAAGTCCAGTCATGCCGCCCATGCGGATATCCACAATTAAGCAGGCCACCTCACGCGGGTCATAGCGGCTCAAGAAAGATTCAGCAGAATCAAAACAACGAACGCGGTAGTCTTTGCCTTCCAACAACCATTGGAGGGAGTCGCGAACTGCTTCATCGTCATCAACGACATAAACAGTGCCTTTTTTAGGTATCAAGCTCATGAGTTTTCCGCTTCATTGATCAATCAAAGGGTAGAGGAGGTTGGAATCCAGAACGAAAAGCAACATCCCACTACTTCGTCGGCATTGTAGATGTTCTCGGCCGTAATTCTGCCCTGATGGGACTCGACGATGGTTCGGCATAAATTTAGCCCGATCCCCATGCCCTCTACTTTGGTCGAGAAGAAGGCTTCATAGAGCCGGTCCATCACCTCGGGCGGGAGGCCTTTGCCGGTGTCTGTCACGGCAAAATGGACTGTATTTTGGTGGTCCACCACTTTGGGAACAACCCTCAACTCAACATGTCTTTTGCCAAGCGGGCGTTCTGCGTTATCGATCGATTCCGCCGCGTTTTTCATTAAATTGACCAAAACCTGCTCAATCAAGATGGGATCGACATTGAGTCTGGGCAGCCTTGCCGCTACGTAATGTGACAAACGAACATTTCGACGCCGAAGTTCAATTTCGGCTAATTCAACGGCCTCATCCACCATGTTGACCACATCCGATTCGGTTCTGTTGGGCTCGCTCCTTTTCACGAAAGATCGGATGCGGTGAATAATTTGCCCCGCACGTTGTGCCTGATGGGACGTCTTTTCCAGAGCCCAAATCAGATCGGCCTCTTGAATTTGCTGACCCTTGATGCGAGACAACATGCCGTTGCAGTAATTGGTAATGGCGGTGAGGGGTTGATTCAACTCATGGGCAACACTGGAGGCCATTTCTCCCATCGTAATGAGACGACTAGCATTTTGAGCACGCTCGGCTTGCTGAAAAGCCAATTCCTCTGCCTGACGTCTTGCCGTAATGTCTGTTGCAATGACCATTTGCGCCAGTCTTCCGTCTGCCCAATGAATGTAACGCGTTCGAATTTCTAACCATTTGTCTAAGTGGGTTAGATAAATTTCCGCCCGCTCGGCAGGTGCAACGGTTAAGCTTTCCGTGGGCAAGCCAGCCAAAGCATCGACATCGTCCATCTCGTATTCGGTACTGCGAACATCCAACATGCCTGCTTTTTCAACCAAATTCAAATGACCTTGCGTATCCGTTCCAAACCATTGCCGATAAAGTTTATTGGCAAACAACAACTCTGAGCTGCCCAAAGGGGCGACTGACACAGAGGCATCTAGGGCTTCCAACACAATGGTGAATCGTTCGTAGGAACTTGCCAATTGTTCGCGAACCCGGTTGGGTTCGGTAATGTCGGTCATGGAGGTCATCCAGCCCGTTTGCTGTCCCATGGCATCGATCAAAGGGGAGACGTACAAGCGTGCATCAAAAATAGAGCCATTTTTGCGCTTGACCCTGACTTGAGAGCCTGCTGATGTGTTCTTTCCGCTGAGCTCTTCCTCTAAGCGAACCATCAACATATCGCGATCTTCATCGGGCCAGTAAGGGAAGGGTGCAACAGCCCCAATCAATTCACTTTCATCCCAACCCGTCATTTGGCAAAAAGCCAAATTAACATAGGTGATTCGACCTTCCATATCGAGGGCGCGCATGCCGGTCAAGATTGAATTTTCCATGGCGCGTCTGAAATTGGTTTCGGCCACCAATTCCTTTTGCGTCTGTTGTCTTTTTCTGGTGTGTCGCCAATTGCCGATCAACATCCATGCGGTCAATACACTGAGTGCGCCAACCAACCAGAACAAGCCACTTCCCACCAAATCTTGCGAGGTTCGCCAGGCTTGTGCTCGTAATATCAAGCCATTGCCAACAGGTGAAACGGGCACTTCGTATTCATTGTTTTCAGCATGAATGCCAGGGATGAAATTCCAAATGTTGGTTCTTTTGGGGATGGACTGGCCAGCAATTAGATTGCCTTCACTGTCTAACAAAGACACCGCGTATTTGGCCAATATTTCTGAGGGCACGCCATACCTCAAAAGACTCTCAACGTTGTATTCGGCCATGATCACACCATTGAAGCGACCCTGGGAGTTGGTCAAGGGTGTATGCAACTGAAGCACCATGTTTCTGGCGTAATTTTCTTGACCGATGCTGTTGCTGCCAATCGAAAAGATGCCATCGTCTTCTTGAGAGTAAATGGGTTGCATCAAGTCTCTGGCCAGACTGTAGTTGTTTTCCGATTCACCCCACTTCAGCACATCGCCCACTCGCCATTTCAAGCTAACCACAATGCTTGGCGCAGTTTGACTCGCAATGATTTTTCTTTTGTCATCGATCCATGCCAGTGTTTGAACTTCTGGATTCTTGAGGACCATTGTTTCTGCGCGCCTGCCAAATTCTTTGACATCGACATCCTTGTTTGAAATGTCTCTGGCCAAACGCATCACTTGCTCTTGGCGTTCAAGCAATCGAAGCCTTAGCCTTTGTTGGCCGTACTCGACATCTCGTTTAACGGCTTCTTGTTCCCTGTCAATTTCTTCGACGCGCAAATAGCCAAAAGAAAAAACAATAGCGCCAAAAAAGAGAACCACTGACGCGATGGGTGCCAAACTTGCAAAACGGTCTTGTTTAGCTGCACCTTGGCGTTTCCACCACCTTCGCCACCAGGAAAGAGGTTGTATCGTCTTGATGACTTGAGTTACGTTTTGCGTCTTCATTCCCTTAAGTTTATGGTATTACCCTTTCATTAAATTTCATGATACAAAATCATTGAGCACCATTTGAAATATTTGAAAGATTGTGAGAGAATTTCGAAAAAATAGATCAACCACGGCCTACAAAGGAGACAAACATGTCAGCCGTTCAGCCAAATAACGTCCTCTCAGACTTGGACGCCATTGAAACCCGTGAATGGATGGACGCTTTGTCCGCCGTGATTGAAAAAGAAGGCGGCGAACGCGCTCACTTCTTATTAGAGCAACTCCTCGAACATGCCCGCGAGAACAGCATCGACATGCCGTTCTCTGCCAATACAGGCTATGTGAACACCATTGAGCCTGATCAAGAAGCGCATTGCCCAGGCAACATTGAAATTGAAGAACGCCTGCGCGCGTACATGCGCTGGAACGCCATGGCCATGGTGGTCAAGGCCAACCGCCATAACCCCGAAGATGGTGGCGACTTAGGCGGTCACATTGGCTCCTTTGCTTCATTAGCCCACATGTTTGGCGCGGGCTTCAATCACTTCTGGCACGCAGAAAGCGAAAACCATGGCGGCGATTGCTTGTACATCCAAGGTCACGTATCGCCTGGTGTGTATGCCCGTGCTTATTTAGAAGGTCGCTTGACAGAAGAGCAGTTGCTCAACTTCCGCCAAGAAGTGGATGGCAAAGGTTTGTCTAGCTACCCACACCCCAAATTGATGCCCGAGTTTTGGCAGTTCCCCACAGTGTCCATGGGTCTTGGCCCCTTGATGGCCATCTATCAAGCGCGCTTTTTAAAGTATTTGCACGCGCGCGGCATTGCCAATACAGAAAACCGCAAAGTGTGGGTGTTCTGTGGTGACGGCGAGATGGACGAAGTCGAGTCTTTGGGTGCCATTGGTTTGGCAGCGCGCGAAAACCTCGACAACTTGATTTTTGTGGTCAATTGCAATTTGCAGCGTTTGGACGGTCCTGTTCGCGGAAACGGCAAGATTGTTCAAGAACTCGAAGGCGAGTTCCGCGGTTCAGGCTGGAACGTGATCAAGCTTTTGTGGGGCAGCGAGTGGGACAAACTCTTGGCACGCGACAAAGACGGTGCGCTGCGCAAAATCATGATGGACACCTTGGACGGCGATTTCCAGGCGTTCAAGGCCAACGATGGCGCTTATGTTCGCAAGCATTTCTTCGGTCGCGATCCACGCACCTTAGAGATGGTGGCGCACATGAGCGACGATGAAATTTGGTCATTGAAGCGCGGTGGTCACGATCCTCAAAAAGTCTATGCGGCATATCACCAAGCTGTGAACACCAAAGGCCAACCAACTGTTTTGTTGATCAAAACCGTGAAAGGTTTTGGCATGGGCAAAGCTGGTGAAGGCAAAAACAACGTTCACCAAACGAAGAAACTCACTGACGAAGACATCCGCTACATGCGCGATCGTTTCAACATTCCAGTGCCCGACAGTGAATTGGCCAAAGTGCCGTTTTACAAACCCGCTGATGACACGCCTGAGATGCGTTATTTGCACGAGCGCCGCAAAGCCTTGGGCGGTTACTTGCCACATCGCCGTACGAAAGCCGATGAAAGTTTCACCGTGCCTTCATTGGATGTTTTCAAGTCCGTGATGGAACCCACGCCCGAAGGCCGTGAAATTTCTACTACACAAGCTTATGTTCGCTTCCTCACGCAACTCTTGCGCGATCAAGCTTTAGGCCCACGCATTGTTCCTATTTTGGTAGACGAAGCCCGTACCTTTGGTATGGAAGGTTTGTTCCGCCAGGTCGGTATTTACAACCCTGCAGGTCAGCAGTACACGCCAGTCGACAAAGACCAAGTGATGTACTACAAGGAAGACAAAGCTGGCCAAATTTTGCAAGAGGGAATTAACGAAGCGGGCGGTATGTCTAGCTGGATTGCAGCGGCCACCAGCTACTCCACCAGCAACCGCATCATGGTGCCGTTCTACGTGTACTACTCGATGTTTGGCTTCCAGCGCATTGGCGACTTGGCTTGGGCTGCGGGCGACATGCAAGCACGCGGTTTCTTGTTGGGTGGCACATCAGGCCGTACCACGTTGAACGGCGAAGGTTTGCAGCACGAAGACGGTCACAGCCACATCTTGGCAGGCACCATCCCTAACTGCATCAGCTACGACCCCACCTTCGCACACGAAGTAGGCGTCATCTTGCACCATGGCCTCAAGCGCATGGTGGAAAAGCAAGACAACGTTTTCTACTACCTCACTTTGTTGAATGAGAACTACGCCATGCCAGGCCTGACTGCTGGTACGGAAGAGCAAATCATCAAAGGCATGTACTTGTGCAAAGCTGGCGGCAAGAACAAAACACGCGTTCAGCTGATGGGCTCTGGTACCATTTTGCGTGAGTCATTGGCTGCACAAGAGTTGCTAGCCAAAGACTGGGGCATTGCCGCTGACGTGTGGAGCTGCCCAAGCTTCAACGAACTGACGCGCGATGGTCAAGATGCAGATCGTTTCAACATGCTGCATCCATTGGAAACACCGCGTGTGCCATTTGTGGCGCAACAGTTGGCCAAGCATGACGGCCCCGTCATTGCGTCCACCGACTACATGAAAAACTACGCCGAGCAAATTCGCTCCTTCATTCCAAAGGGCCGCACTTACAAAGTGCTGGGCACCGATGGTTTTGGCCGCAGCGATTTCCGCAGCAAATTGCGCGAGCACTTTGAAATCAACCGCCATTACATCGTTGTGGCCGCACTCAAAGCATTGAGCGAAGAGGGCGCTGTGCCAGTTGCCAAAGTTGCAGAAGCTTTGAAGCAATACGGCATCAAGACCGACAAGGTCAATCCTTTGTACGCTTGATCAAAAAGATTTGGAGACACACATGGCATTGGTAGAAGTCAAAGTTCCAGACATCGGTGATTTCGATGAAGTGGCCGTCATTGAACTGTTGGTCAAGGTGGGTGACACCGTGAAGGCCGAGCAGTCATTGATTACCGTTGAGTCTGACAAAGCATCGATGGAAATTCCATCTTCAACAGCAGGCGTTGTGAAAGAACTGCGCGTGAAGTTGGGCGACAAAGTTAAACAAGGTTCGGTGGTATTGATGGTGGAGGCCAGTGGGGAAGTTGCTGCTGCTGCGCCAGCAAGTGTGCCTGCTGTAGCAGCAGTAAGCGCACCTGTCGCTGCTGCATCTGTTGCCGTACCTGCTGCTTCGGCACCTGTCGCCAGCGGCCCTGTCGAAGTTCACATCCCTGATATTGGCGATTTCAAAGATGTTGCAGTCATTGAAATTTTTGTCAAACCAGGTGACGCTATCAAGATGGAGCAGTCGCTCATCACGGTGGAGTCGGACAAAGCTGCAATGGAGATTCCGTCCTCCGCAGCCGGCGTTTTGAAAGAGCTGAAAGTCAAGATTGGTGACAAGGTCAACATCGGTGACTTGCTGGCCATTTTGGAAGGCAGCGTTGCTGCTGCTGCACCTGTGGCCGGTGCTGCTAGTGTGCCTTTGCCCGCGCCTACAGCAGTCCCCGCAGCTGCAGTTGTGACTGCAACAGTTGTTGCCGCAACGACTGCACCTGCTCACAATCCTGGCGCATCCACTTTAGGCTTGCCGCACGCATCGCCTTCAGTGCGCAAGTTTGCGCGTGAGCTGGGCGTGCCTTTGGAAGAAGTCAAAGGCAATGGCCCAAAAGGTCGCATTACCCAAGATGACGTCCAGTCCTTCACCAAAGCGGTGATGGCCGGCGCCACTCAAACCAAAGCACAAGCAGCCAAGGCGCCTGCTGGTGGCGATGGCGCCGCATTGGGATTGATCCCATGGCCGAAAGTTGACTTCGCCAAGTTTGGTCCCATTGAACGCAAAGAAATGGGCCGCATCAAGAAGATCAGCGGCGCCAACTTGTTGCGCAATGCCATCATGATTCCCGCGGTGACCAACCACGACGATGCCGATATTACGGAGCTGGAAGCCTTCCGTGTGTCGACCAACAAAGAGAACGAAAAGTCTGGCGTCAAAGTCACCATGCTGGCTTTCTTGATCAAAGCTTGTGTGGCCGCACTCAAGAAATACCCAGAGTTCAATAGCTCTTTGGATGGTGATGCCTTGGTCTACAAAAACTACTGGCACATTGGCTTTGCTGCCGACACACCCAATGGTTTGATGGTTCCAGTCATTAGAGATGCCGACAAAAAAGGCATCTTGCAAATCAGCCAAGAAATGGGTGAGTTGGCCAAGAAAGCGCGTGATGGCAAGTTAAGCCCCGCAGAAATGACAGGCGCGACCTTCACCATCTCTAGCTTGGGTGGCATTGGTGGCAAGTATTTCACGCCCATCATCAATGCGCCTGAAGTGGCTATCTTGGGTGTTTGCAAAAGCACGCACGAACCCGTTTGGGACGGCAAGCAATTTGTTCCGCGCTTGATGTTGCCTTTGTCATTGACATGGGATCACCGCGTGATTGATGGCGCCGCTGCAGCACGCTTCAATGCGTACTTGGGTCAAATCCTTGGCGACTTCCGCCGTGTTCTTCTTTGAGAGGCTGAACCATGGCATTAGTTGATATCAAAGTTCCGGACATTGGCGACTTCGACGAAGTGGCAGTCATTGAGTTGCTGGTGAAAGCTGGTGACGTGGTGAAGGCCGAACAAAGTTTGATCACCGTTGAGTCTGACAAAGCCTCTATGGAAATTCCTTGCTCTCAAGCCGGTGTGGTTAAAGAGCTCAAAGTGAAGTTGGGCGACAAGGTCAAGCAAGGCTCTGTGGTGTTGGTCTTGGAAGGCGAGGCTGCTGCTAGCGCTGCACCCACGACTGCACCTGCAGCGCCTGCGCAAGCCATCGCACCTGCGGCTAAAGCACCTGCAACTCAGGTGGCGCCCCCAGTTGCTGCCAGCATTCCTAATGCTGCCTCTTACAGCGGCACCGTTGACATTGAATGCGACTTGTTGGTCTTGGGTGCTGGCCCTGGCGGCTATTCCGCTGCATTCCGCGCAGCCGACTTAGGTCTTAAGGTGGTCATCGTTGAACGCTACGCGACCTTGGGTGGTGTGTGCTTGAACGTGGGTTGCATACCTTCCAAAGCTTTGTTGCACGTGGCGGCCGTCATGGACGAAGTGAGCCACATGGCCGATCTTGGTGTTGACTTTGGCGCTCCCAAAGTAGACATCGCGAAACTTCGTACACACAAAGAAAAAGTCATTGGCAAATTGACTGGCGGTTTGGCTGCCATGGCCAAGATGCGCAAGGTGACCACAGTTCGTGGCGTGGGTGAATTCGTCAGCGCCAATCATGTGGTCGTTGAAGAAACCACCGGCACAGGTCAAGAAAAAACCGGTGTTAAAAAAGTCGTGTCATTCAAGAACTGCATCATTGCAGCAGGCAGCCAAGCGGTCCGTCTGCCTTTCATGCCCAACGATCCGCGCGTGGTCGACAGCACCGGTGCCTTGGCTTTGAAAGAAGTTCCCAAGCGCATGCTCATTTTGGGCGGCGGCATCATTGGCTTGGAAATGGGCACCGTTTACAGCACGCTGGGCGCACGCCTCGATGTGGTGGAAATGATGGACGGTTTGATGCAAGGTGCTGACCGCGATTTGGTCAAAGTCTGGCAAAAAATGAATGCGCATCGTTTTGACAACATCATGCTCAAAACGAAAACAGTTGGTGCTAAAGCGACCAAAGATGGCATTGAAGTCTCGTTTGAATCTGCAGAGGAGGGCGTGGCTGCACCTGCGCCCCAGGTCTATGACTTGGTCTTGCAAGCGGTTGGCCGCACACCCAATGGCAAGAAAATTGCCGCAGACAAAGCAGGCGTGAGCGTGACCGATCGTGGCTTCATTCCCGTCGACATTCAAATGCGCACCAACGTGCCGCACATCTTTGCCATTGGCGACATCGTGGGTCAACCCATGTTGGCCCACAAGGCTGTGCACGAAGCGCATGTGGCAGCCGAAGTGATTGCGGGTGAAATTCAAGGCAACAAAGAATTGGCGGCCAGTGCTTTCAATGCACGTGTCATTCCGAGTGTGGCCTACACCGATCCCGAAGTGGCTTGGGTTGGCTTAACGGAAGACCAAGCCAAAGCACAAGGCATCAAGGTCAAGAAGGGCTTGTTCCCCTGGACGGCTTCTGGCCGTGCCATTGCCAATGGTCGTGATGAAGGTGTCACCAAGTTGTTGTTCGACGATTCACCCGAGGCGCATGGCCACGGCAAGATCTTGGGCGGCGGTATGGTGGGTACCCATGCAGGCGACATGATTGGTGAAATTGCATTGGCCATTGAAATGGGTGCTGACGCGGTTGACATTGGTAAAACAATTCACCCACACCCCACTTTGGGCGAGAGCATTGGCATGGCTGCGGAAGTGGCGCATGGCAGTTGTACTGACTTGCCACCTGCCAAAAAATAAACTGCGTTGTTCTAAAAAAAACCGCCTTCGGGCGGTTTTTTAGGTGGCGATTAGTTTTGAAGAGGTTCAGCTTGCAACTTGTCCGATTGAACCCGCCTTGCGCCATTGAATCTTTTTTGCCAATAGGCTTCTCGCATGTCATCCACTCGAACCGATTTACCGGGTCTGGGTGCATGGATGAACTTGCCGTCTCCAATGTAAATGCCAACGTGGCTGAAGGTGCGTTTCATGGTGTTAAAAAACACCAGATCACCGGGTTTGAGTTCACTGCGGTTGATTTCTTCTGTCACTTTGGCTTGCTCTTCAGCTCTGCGCGGCAGAACCAAGCCCACCGACTTTTCGAACATATGGCGAACAAAGCCGCTGCAATCAAAGCCTTTTTCTTCAGAGGTGCCGCCTCGTTTGTAGGGCACTCCCAAAAGGCCCATGGCTTGGATGACCAGTTCTGAGGCGCGTCCGCCAAAGGTATTGCGAGCCGATTGAAGGGGGCCGCCCAATTGGTTGCTGATTTGTTGAGACAGTTGGTCGGTGATTTGGGTGACCAAACCACGGTCTTTGATCATGCGATCAAGATCGTCCTCAGCGGGAGCCGACCAGGCTGCCGTTGTCAGAAAGAGGAGTCCACATAGAATCAAGCGCATAACTTGTCAGTTTAATGCCATCACTGCTTAATTCACAAGCGATCCGCTGTGTCTTTGGCAGAGAATCTTAATTACTTAGTATCAAGGTAGCCCTATGTTGCTTGAAGTCGAATCCTCTCAATTGGTTCTGATTGATTACCAATTGAAATTAATGCCCGCCATGAAAGACGCTGCAGCGGTGTGGCAACGCGCTGAGGTGTTGGCGCGATCTGCCAAATTGTTGAACGTGCCGGTATGGGCCACTGAACAAAATCCATCGGGTTTGGGTGAAACATCGCCAGAGATCCGCCAATACTGTCAGAAAGTGTTGGCCAAGATGGCTTTCAGTGCTGTTGAGGAGGGTTTGGGAGAGTGGTTGAGTCCACCGGTGCCCGCCGTACCCAAGGGCAATGCACGCAGTTTGCCTCGGCATTTGCAAAAACCCCCTGAGCCAGAAAACGGTCCATCCATTGTGATTGCGGGTTGTGAAGCGCATGTTTGTCTCTTGCAAACAGCACTTGACTTGCTCGAAGACGAATTTGATGTTTGGGTCGTCACAGATGCCTGCGCTTCTAGATCCGACCGTGACCGTGATGCAGCCTTTGACCGATTGGCAGGCGCCGGTGCCGAATTGCTGACCACTGAAATGGTCTTATTTGAATGGTTGCGTTCTGCCGAAAATCCAGACTTTAAGCAAGTTCAAACTTGGATCAAGTCTTTGGTTTAAGCCTTTTTCAAGGCTGGCCAATCGGTGCAAAGTCAGTTTGCAGCAAGTCCCTCATGAATAATTATGAATTCAGAAGGCGAGCCCTGATGACCTAATGTGTTGGCAAAGCTCGCCCTCATTCTTTGCAGTTTCGTGCATTGAATGCCGGTCTAAAGCTTTAGGAGACACCATGGGTCAGTATGCAGATTTTCACCAACGTTCCATCAAGGATCGTGATGCTTTTTGGGCTGAACAAGCTCAACAAATTGAGTGGCACAAAGCGCCCACAGAAATTTGCGACTACAGCAATCCCCCCTTTGCCAAATGGTTCAAGGACGGCGAAACCAACCTGTGCCACAACGCAATTGACCGTCACTTAAAAGACCGTGGCGACCAAGCTGCTTTGATATTCGTCTCGACAGAAACAGATCAAGAAATCACGTACACCTACAAGCAGTTGCATGCTGAAGTTCAGCGCATGGCAGCTTCCTTGTTGTCTTTGGGCGTGAAAAAAGGCGATCGTGTCTTGATCTACATGCCCATGATTGCAGAGGCTTCATTTGCCATGTTGGCTTGCGCACGCATTGGCGCCATCCACTCGGTGGTGTTTGGTGGCTTTGCCTCTGGTTCCTTGGCTTCGCGCATTGAAGACGCTAGCCCTAAAGTCATTGTCAGTGCCGACGCAGGTTCACGCGGCGGCAAAGTGGTCGAATACAAGCCCTTGTTGGATGAAGCCATTCGCTTGTCAGCGCACAAACCCGATTCAGTGATTTTGGTGAACCGTGGCCTTGCCAAAATGGCAATGACGGAAGGCCGTGACATTTTGTGGTCCAACCTCAGAGACAAACACCTGAACGATGTGGTGCCCTGCGAATGGGTGGATGCCACGCATCCCAGCTACACCCTGTACACATCAGGCACCACAGGCAAACCAAAGGGCGTGCAACGCGACACCGGCGGTTACACCGTTGCCTTGGCTTCTAGCATTCCCAATATTTTCTGCGGCAAACCCGGCGAAACTTTTTTCTGCACCAGCGACATCGGTTGGGTGGTCGGACACAGTTACATCATCTATGGCCCGCTGATTGGCGGTATGGCCACCATCATGTACGAAGGCCTGCCCACACGCCCAGATGGTGGCATTTGGTGGAGCTTGGTTGAAAAGTACAAAGTGACCGTGATGTTCAGTGCACCCACGGCCATTCGGGTTTTGAAAAAACAAGATCCTGCGTTGCTTAGCAAATATGACTTGTCCAGTTTGAAGGCTTTGTTCTTGGCAGGTGAGCCCTTGGACGAGCCTACAGCCAAGTGGATTTCTGAAGGCTTGGGCAAGCCCATCATCGACAACTATTGGCAAACCGAAACTGGCTGGCCTATTTTGACGGTGTGCAACGGCATTGAAAAAACGCCTAGCAAGTTTGGCTCCCCAGGCAAGGCCGTTTATGGCTATGACGTGAAGTTGTTGGACGATCAAACCGGTGAAGAGCTGACGCAACCCAATCAAAAGGGTGTTGTCGCCATCGAGGGACCCTTGCCACCAGGTTGTTTGCAAACTGTCTGGGGAGATGACGATCGTTTTGTCAAAACTTACTGGACCACCGTGCCGGGCAAGATGGTTTACTCCACCTTTGATTGGGGCATCAAAGACGAAGATGGTTACTTCTTTATTTTGGGCCGCACCGATGACGTGATCAACGTGGCCGGTCACCGCTTGGGCACACGCGAAATTGAAGAGAGTATTTCTGGCCATGCTGCTGTGGCCGAAGTGGCTGTGGTGGGTGTGGCCGACAACCTCAAGGGTCAAGTGGCCATGGCGTTTGCCGTGCTCAAAGACGGCGCATTGCTCAATGATGCGCAAGCGCTGCTAAAGCTAGAAGGCGAGATCATGAAGGTGGTCGACACCTCCTTGGGCGCCGTTGCGCGACCCGCCCGCGTCCGTTTTGTGTCAGTTTTGCCCAAAACCCGAAGCGGCAAATTGCTGCGTCGTGCAATTCAAGCCGTCTGCGAAGGACGCGATCCTGGCGACCTCACCACCATGGACGACCCTTCTGCGCTGCTCCAAATCTCTGATTTGGTCAAAGTTTGAAGGAAGGTTAATTGACAAATGCCTGACGGGGAGAAAGCAATTTCTCCCCGTTTTGCCATAAAAAAACACCCGCAAAGCCCCAATCAATGTGATAATCCGCAAGTTACTTAGGCCCTTCCTATGCCACAGTCGCATCCGCCAACCGGTTCAGCCGTGTCGCGGAAGGTAAATCCACCAACTAATGTTCCCTGAAGGGGAGCGAAGGTCAGCGAAATATGAGTGAGACAAAGTCCGTCTACACCGCCTACCAAGGCAACACCTATCTCTTCGGAGGCAATGCGCCTTACGTCGAGGAAATGTACGAGAACTACCTGGCCAATCCAGGCAGCGTTCCCGACAGCTGGCGCGAGTACTTCGACGCCTTGCAACATGTTCCCGCAGCTGATGGCTCTTCCGCCAAAGACGTTCCCCATTTGCCAGTTATCAATGCTTTTGCCGAGCGCGCAAAACAAGGTGGCACCAAAGTGGTCATGGCCAGTGACGACGCCGAAATGGGTCGCAAGCGTACCGCTGCCCAACAATTGATTGCGGCTTACCGCAATGTGGGCCAACGCTGGGCCGACCTCGATCCCTTGAAGCGCACTGAGCGTCCCAACATTCCAGATCTCGACCCCGCTTTTTACGGCTTCACCGATGCCGACCAAGAAACAGTGTTTGACACCAGCAACACATTCTTTGGTAAGAAATCAATGCCTTTGCGCGAATTGCTTAACTCATTGCGCGAAACGTATTGCGGCACATTGGGCGCAGAATTTATGTACACCACCGACCAAGCTGAAAAGCGCTGGTGGCAACAGAAGTTGGAAAGCATTCGCAGCAAGCCCAACTTCAACGCAGATCAGAAAAAACACATTCTCGACCGCTTAACCGCAGCCGAAGGCTTGGAGCGTTTCCTCCACACCAAGTACGTAGGTCAAAAACGTTTTTCATTGGAAGGTGGTGAAACCTTCATTGCTGCCATGGACGAACTCATTCAGTCCGCTGGTGAAAAAGGCGTTCAGGAAATCGTGATTGGTATGGCTCACCGCGGTCGTCTGAACGTGTTGGTCAACTCTTTGGGTAAATTGCCCAAAGACTTGTTTGCCGAATTCGATCACACAGCCCCTGAAGATTTGCCTTCTGGCGACGTTAAATACCACCAAGGTTTTAGCTCCGACATCAGCACCCGTGGTGGTCCTGTTCACTTGTCTTTGGCTTTTAACCCTTCACACCTTGAAATTGTGAATCCTGTGGTGGAAGGTTCTGTGCGTGCGCGTATGGACCGTCGTGCTGATCCTCATGGCAAGCAAGTACTGCCCGTGTTGGTGCACGGCGATGCGGCTTTTGCTGGCCAGGGCGTCAACCAAGAAACGCTGGCATTGGCCCAAACCCGTGGTTATTCCACAGGCGGCACAGTGCACATCATCATCAACAACCAAATTGGTTTCACCACGTCTGACCCACGTGACATGCGCTCTACCGTGTATTGCACAGACATCGTGAAGATGGTTGAAGCGCCTGTCTTGCACGTCAATGCAGACGATCCAGAAACAGTTGTGTTGGCCACTCAAATTGCACTTGAGTACCGCATGACCTTCAAAAAAGACGTGGTGCTCGACATCATTTGCTTCCGCAAATTGGGTCACAACGAGCAAGACACACCTAGCCTCACACAGCCTTTGATGTACAAGAAAATTGCGGCCCATCCTGGTACCCGCAAGTTGTACGCCGATCGCTTGTCATCGCAAGGTTTGGGTGACACATTGGGTGATGACATGGTCAAAGCGTGTCGCGCTGCATTGGATGCTGGCAAGCACACCGATGAAGAAGTGGTGTTGACCAATTTCAAAACACAATTCAGCGTTGATTGGGCACCTTTCCTGAATCAAAAATGGACCGATGCCGGTAGCACCGCATTGCCCATGGCCGAGTGGAAGCGCATCTCTGAAAAAATCACCACATTACCCAGTTCCGTTACGCCTCACCAATTGGTGAAGAACGTTTACGACAACCGCGCAGCCATGGGCCGTGGCGACATCCCCGTCGATTGGGGCATGGGCGAGCACATGGCTTTTGCTTCCTTGGTTGCAAGTGGTTATCCAGTACGCTTGTCAGGCGAAGATTGCGGCCGCGGCACCTTCACACACCGTCACGCTGTCATTCACGATCAAAACCGTGAGAAGTGGGACACCGGTACTTACGTGCCTTTGCAAAATGTGGCCGACAAGCAAGCACCTTTTGTCGTGATCGATTCGATCTTGTCAGAAGAAGCGGTGCTTGGTTTTGAATATGGCTACGCCTCAAACGATCCCAATACTTTGGTCATCTGGGAAGCTCAGTTTGGCGACTTCGCCAACGGCGCTCAAGTGGTGATTGACCAGTTCATTGCCTCTGGCGAAGTGAAGTGGGGCCGTGTGAATGGCCTGACACTCATGTTGCCACACGGCTATGAAGGTCAAGGCCCAGAGCACAGCTCAGCACGTTTGGAGCGTTTCATGCAGTTGGCTGCAGACACCAACATGCAAATTGTTCAGCCAACCACCGCCAGCCAAATCTTCCACGTGTTGCGTCGTCAAATGGTTCGCAATTTGCGCAAGCCATTGATCATCTTCACACCGAAGTCTTTGCTACGCAACAAAGATGCCACATCACCTTTGTCTGAGTTCACCAAAGGTGGCTTCCAAACCGTGATCCCTGAAAACAAAGCACTCAAGGCCGACAAGGTCAAACGTGTGTTGGTGTGTTCAGGCAAGGTCTATTACGACTTGGTCAAAAAGCGTGAAGAACTGGGCGCCGACGACACCGCTATTTTGCGCGTTGAACAGCTGTACCCATTCCCACACAAAGCTTTCGCAACCGAATTGAAAAAGTACCCCAACGCAACAGAGTTGGTGTGGACGCAAGACGAGCCACAAAACCAAGGCGCATGGTTCTTTGTTCAGCATTACATCCACGAGAACATGACAGAAGGTCAGCGCCTGGGTTACTCCGGCCGTGCAGCTTCCGCATCGCCTGCTGTGGGTTACTCACATCTCCACCAAGAGCAACAAAAATCGCTCGTGGATGGCGCATTCGGCAAACTCAAAGGCTTTGTGTTGACCAAGTAAGGTCTAACGCAAACATCGACTGAACCTATTTAGAAAGAATTGAAATGGCTATCGTAGAAGTTAAAGTTCCTCAGCTGTCTGAGTCCGTGGCAGAAGCCACCATGTTGCAATGGAAAAAGAAAGTGGGCGACAGTGTTGCCGCCGACGAAATCTTGATCGAAATTGAAACCGACAAAGTGGTGTTGGAAGTGCCAGCACCTTCCGCTGGTGTTTTGTCTGAAATCTTGGTGGGCGATGGCGGTACCGTCACTGCTGAGCAACTCATTGCTCGCATTGATACCGACGGCAAAGTGGCTGCAGCTGCACCAGCCGCCGCTGCTGCACCTGCACCAGCCGCCAGCGCACCTGCTGCTGCACCCGCAGCACAAGGCACCAGCATGGCGGGTGTGGCTATGCCTGCAGCTGCCAAGCTGATGGCCGACAACAACTTGGCTGCTGGCTCAGTGGCTGGTTCTGGCAAAGACGGCCGCGTCACCAAAGGTGATGTGTTGTCTGCTGTTGCTGGTGGTGCCAAACCCGCTGCTCAAGTGTCTATTCCTACTGGCGTGCCCACATCGTCATTGCCGCAAGTGGCTGCACCAACAGTCAACTTGGGTGATCGTCCTGAGCAGCGCGTGCCCATGACACGTTTGCGTGCCCGTGTGGCCGAGCGTTTGTTGCAATCGCAATCGACCAATGCCATCTTGACCACCTTCAACGAAATCAACATGGCACCCGTCATGGAAATGCGCAAGCGCTTCCAAGACAAGTTCGAAAAAGAGCACGGCATCAAGCTGGGCTTCATGAGCTTCTTCGTTAAAGCCGCTGTGCACGCTTTGAAGAAATTCCCTGTGCTCAACGCGTCCGTTGATGGCAACGACATCGTCTACCACGGTTACTTCGACATTGGTATTGCGGTGGGTTCACCCCGCGGTTTGGTGGTGCCTATTTTGCGCAACGCCGATCAGATGAGCTTTGCCGACATCGAGAAGAAAATTGCTGAATTTGGTGCCAAAGCCAAAGACGGTAAGTTGGGCATTGAAGACATGACCGGTGGTACGTTCTCCATTTCCAATGGCGGCACTTTCGGCTCCATGATGTCGACCCCCATCATCAACCCACCGCAGTCTGCTATCTTGGGCGTGCACGCTACCAAAGATCGCGCCATGGTTGAAAACGGCCAAGTGGTGGTTCGCCCCATGAACTATTTCGCCATGTCTTACGACCACCGCATCATTGACGGCCGTGAAGCTGTCCTGGGCTTGGTGGCCATGAAAGAAGCGTTGGAAGATCCATCACGCTTGTTGTTTGACATCTAAATCACATTAGGAATTAGCATGAGCAAACAATTTGATGTGGTCGTCATTGGTGGCGGCCCCGGCGGTTATATCGCCGCCATTCGTGCAGCCCAATTGGGCTTCCAAGTGGCTTGCGTTGACGAATGGAAAAACGCCGCAGGGGGGCCAGCCCCTGGCGGTACGTGCACCAACGTTGGTTGCATTCCTTCCAAAGCATTGCTTCAGTCTTCTGAGCACTTCGAGCAAGCCAATCATCACTTTGCCGATCACGGCATTGAGATGAAAGGTGTCAGCATGGATGTGGCCAAAATGATTGCCCGCAAAGACACCGTTGTGAAGCAAAACAACGACGGCATTTTGTACTTGTTCAAAAAGAACAAAGTGTCTTTCTTCCATGGCCGTGCCGCTTTTAGCAAAGCCGTTGAGGGTGGTTACGAAGTGAACGTGTCTGGTGCAACCAACGAAACTTTGGTTGGCAAAAACATCATTGTGGCTACAGGCTCCAATGCACGCGCTTTGCCCGGCACACCTTTTGATGAAGTCAATGTGTTGTCCAACGACGGCGCTTTGAAAGTTGGCGCAGTTCCCAAGAAATTGGTGCTGATTGGTTCAGGCGTCATCGGTTTGGAAATGGGTTCTGTCTGGCGCCGTCTGGGCTCTGAAGTTACCATCCTCGAAGGTTTGCCAACCTTCTTGGGCGCAGTCGACGAGCAGATTGCCAAAGAAGCCAAAAAGGCTTTTGACAAGCAAGGTTTGAAGATTGAGCTCGGCGTCAAAGTCGGCGAGATTCAAAACGGCAAAAAAGGCGTCAAAGTGGCCTACACCAATGCCAAGGGCGAAGCCCTCAGCATCGATGCAGACAAATTGATCGTGTCCATTGGCCGAGTGCCTAACACCATCGGTTTGAACACCGAAGCCGTGGGCCTCCAATTGGATGAGCGCGGTGCCATTGTGGTCGACGCAGAATGCAAAACCAACCTGCCTGGCGTTTGGGCGGTGGGCGATGTGGTGCGCGGACCTATGTTGGCGCACAAAGCGGAAGAAGAGGGCGTTGCCGTGGCCGAGCGCATTGCGGGACAGCACGGACACGTGAACTTCAACACCATTCCTTGGGTGATTTACACCAGCCCCGAAATTGCGTGGGTGGGCCGCACTGAGCAACAGCTCAAGGCCGATGGCGTGGCTTACAAAGCCGGTACATTCCCCTTCTTGGCCAATGGCCGTGCACGCGCTCTGGGCGATACCACGGGTATGGTGAAGTTCTTGGCCGATGCCAAGACCGACGAAATCTTGGGCGTTCACATTGTTGGCCCCATGGCCAGCGAGTTGATTTCTGAAGCCGTTGTGGCCATGGAATTCCGTGCCAGCGCCGAAGACATTGCCCGTATCTGCCATGCTCACCCCTCATTGAGTGAAGCCACCAAAGAAGCTGCTCTGGCAGTGGACAAACGGACCCTGAACTTCTAAGTTTCTGAAGTCTCGTTAAACTATGAAGCCCGGGCCAGTCCCGGGTTTTCTCATTCCACAGAACCTTTCTTTTAAAGCACCTTTACATGTCCGTTCGCTCAGCCTATGACCAAGAACTTCTGAACAGAGGCTATCAGGCTGACCCTGCCCAATTGCGTGCGGTAGAGGCTTTGGAGCGATGCGCGAAAGAATGGGCGGCGTACCAGGAAAGCATCAAGAGTCCCTTCAGATTCTTAAAGAAAAAGCCCGAACTCCCCCGCGGCGTCTACATGTTTGGTGGGGTGGGGCGCGGCAAGAGTTTCTTGATGGATTGTTTTTACAATGCCGTGCCTGTTCAAGATAAAACCCGTTTGCATTTCCATGAATTCATGCGCGAAGTGCACCGCGAATTGGCCTTGATGCAAGGGACGGTCAATCCTTTGGACGAACTGGGTCGGCGTATGGCCAAACGGTACCAGCTCATTTGCTTTGATGAGTTTCACGTGGCCGACATTACAGACGCCATGATTTTGCATCGATTGCTGGTGTCGCTGTTTGAGAATGGCGTGAGCTTTGTGACCACCTCCAATTTCAAACCCGACAACTTGTATCCCGATGGTTTGCACCGCGATCGTTTATTGCCAGCCATTGCTTTGTTGAATCAGCGCATGGAAGTGCTGAACGTGGACAACGGCACTGACTATCGCCGCCGTACCCTTGAAATGGTCAAGCTTTACCACTGCCCATTGGGTGAACAAGCAGACGTTGCTATGGCAGAGGCCTTTGACAAATTAGTCAGTGGTCAAGATGAAGACCCTATATTGCACATTGAAGCGCGTGAAATCAAATCAAGACGCAGAGCGGGTGGCGTGGTTTGGTTTGACTTCCGCGCACTGTGCGGTGGCCCCAGATCACAAAATGATTATTTGGAAATTGCCACCCAGTTTCACACGGTTCTTCTGAGCAATGTCCCCATGATGCCACCCCGCTTGGCATCGGAAGCAAGAAGATTTACATGGTTGATTGATGTTCTGTACGACAGGCGTGTTAAATTAATTCTTTCTGCTGAAGTTCAACCTGAAGCGCTTTACACAGAAGGTCCGCTGTCCCATGAATTTCCAAGAACCATTTCTAGATTGCACGAAATGCAATCGTCTGAATTCTTGGCTTTAGAACACAGAACCGTAGATACCCAAATTACATGATCTGTCTTTCAAAATCACTGGCTTGTTTGACGACATTTGTATTTTTATCAAGCGTCCCAGCATTAGCTGCAGATGTTGCTCAAGTCATGACATTGAAAAAGATCGCTGAAGAGACAGCAGCATTGAACTCCCAAAAAGAGATTATTTTTCAAACTTACCAAGCTGATTCAAAGTCATGCTGGCAGCTTTTTGCAGTCAATGATTGTTTGGCCAAAGCCAAGAGGCAAAAGTATCAAGCCCTAGCACCACTTGAACAACTTGAGTCCGCCCTCAATGCCAAACGCAGAGAATTGAAAGAAGCCGATAGGATGCAAAGATTGATGGATAAATCGCAGTCGCCTTTGAACGCTTCGGACGCCATCAAGGTTTCACCTTGAGTACTTTATTGCGTTCAGTTGAAGCCATCTTCACCGCCGATGGTGTTCTAGCTCAGGCAACGCCGCATTTCAAACCTCGGTCAGGTCAAACCGAAATGGCCCTGGCTGTTGCCAACACCATTAGCAGCGGCGGAGAGCTGGTGGTTGAAGCGGGTACCGGTGTTGGAAAAACATATGCCTATTTGGTGCCGGTTCTATTGAGTGGTCATCGGGCATTGGTCTCTACCGCTACAAAGGCCCTGCAAGATCAACTTTTTTCGCGCGATATTCCCAAATTGGTTGAGGTTTTGAAGCTCCCAATTCGAGTCGCATTGTTAAAGGGGCGGGGCAGTTATCTCTGTACCCTGCGCTTGTCTCAAGCGAGGCAAAGCGCAGATGCCTCGCTCAGAATTCATGCCCATGCCCTGAGCAAAATTGAAACTTGGTCGCATTCAACCCGAACAGGTGATCTCTCTGAGTTGTCTGGCCTCGACGACCGTTCGCCCGTCATTCCACTGGTGACAAGCACCAGAGACAATTGCTTAGGCTCTCCCTGTCCCAATTTCAAATCGTGCCACGTCAATTTGGCGCGCAAGGAAGCCATGGCGGCCGATGTCGTGGTCATCAACCACCATCTTTTTTTTGCTGACTTGAATGTCCGAGAAACCGGCATGGCTGAATTGTTGCCATCGGTTCAATCGGTTGTTTTTGACGAAGCGCACCAGCTTAACGAAATTGGCATCAACTTTTTAGGTCGACATTTAAGTACCAGTCAATTGCTGGAGCTCACGCGGGATATTTTGGGTGCAGGCATTCAAATGGCCAGAGGTTTGGTGGACTGGACACTCATTTGCAATGTCCTAGAAAAATCAACACGAGATTTGCGCTTGACTGCCCAACATGCGCGCCCTGGGTCACGCTTGCGCTGGGCAGAGTCTATTCCAGATGAGATCGATACGGCCAGTTGGTTAACAGCGATGGCGCAATTGCAAGTTGCCTTGAATGCTGCGCAATCAGCGCTAGACACTGTCAGTGAAATTGCCCCAGACTTTGTGCGCTTGCATGAGCGCGTGAGTTCGCAATTGGCGGCCATCGATCATTTTCAGGATGTCTGCTCTGAAGGCGCTGTTCGCTGGGTTGAGGTGGGTACTCAATTGCGTCTGGTGGAATCGCCGCTTGATATTTCCAAAGCTGTTCACACCTTGATGCTGAACCGCCCCGATATCGATGCACAACCCGATAGCCATTCAAACCCTTCCCATCCGGACAATCAGACCACCTTACACAAGTCGTGGATTTTTACGTCAGCCACATTGGGTGAAGACGACAACATGAAGTGGTTCACAGAGCCCTGCGGACTTTCACACGCCACCAAAATTCGTGTAGCCAGCCCCTTTAATTACGAAGCCATGTCGGCCATCTATGTGCCTAAAGGCATGCCTAAACCCAATGATTTTTCACATACCCGCGCGGTTGCTTCTTGGGTTGAAAAATATGCCAGTCAGCTGGGCGGCCGCACACTGGTCCTCACCACCACTCTGAATGCCATGCGCAACATCGGCGAAGCGCTAACAGCATCATTGGGTCAAACGGGTGAGCTTGAAGTCCTGGTTCAGGGGCAAGGACCTAAGCGAAGGCTGATGGAAAGATTTCGAGAGGGCGCAGAGCAAGGCGGCAAGGGATGTGTATTGGTTGCCTCAGCTTCTTTTTGGGAGGGCTTTGATGTCCCCGGCGATGCTTTGCAATTGGTTGTGATTGACAAATTGCCTTTTCCGCCGCCGAACGATCCCTTGGTAGAAGCCAGATCACAGCGCCTTGAATCTTTGGGTAAAAGTTCTTTTTCAGATTACAGCCTGCCAGAAGCTGCCGTGGCGCTTAAGCAAGGTGCTGGTCGATTAATTCGAAGTGAAACGGACCAAGGATTGCTGGTGGTGTGCGATCCGCGTTTAACGTCCATGGCTTATGGCAAACGCTTGTTGTCTTGTTTGCCACCCATGCGCAGAATTGACACCGAATCTGAATTTGAAACGGCAGTCAGTCAACTTACCAAAACTTCCACCACGAACTAGCTTTTGGGGTTTCGATCTTGGTGCTGGCAGGAAAATTTTTGTCTAAAACGCGTTGGGTATCTGCTTTCAATTCTTTCAGACCCATGGCATCGTAAGACTTGACCATGATTTCAAGGGCTTCTTTGGTTGCGGGTACGCCAGGGTAATCTGTGATGGCCACTTGCGCTCTGTTGATGGCTGCCACATGAGCACCTTTACTTAAATAATATCGCGCCACATGGACCTCATAAGATGCCAAAGAGTTGACGATGTAGGTCATGCGCTGAAGTGAATCAGGGGTGTATTTTGAATCTGGAAAACGCTGCGTCAATTCTTTGAAAGACTCGAACGAATCTTTCGCTGCTTTTTGATCGCGCTCGGACAAATCTTGTTGCGTGAGAAAAGAGAAGAGGCCGAGGTTGTCATTGAAGTTAACCAGGCCTTTGAGGTACAAGGCATAGTCAATGGCAGGGCTGGCAGGGTGTAGCCTTAAGAATCGATCTAAGGTTGCAATGGCTTGAACTTTGTCGCCACTGCGAAACTGAGCATAGGCCTTTTCAATCTGGGCCTGCTGAGCCAAAGGCGTACCCGCGGCACGACCTTCTAACTTGTCGAATAGCATCGAGGCGCGGTCCCAAGCGCCAGCGCTGACTTCATCGCGAGCTTCACTGTAAATTTTTTCAGGTGTCCAAGCCGCCGTGGGATCGGTGTTAGTGCCAGCACAACCTGCAAGAAGCACCATCGAAAAGCTAACAATTGAAAGCGCAAGCACCGATAATCTGATGTTTAACATCTGGCAACCTTGGAAATAGACCAAATTGATTATATCGACCCCCATTGATCAGGGCGAGCCTGAAGACTCTCAGGACGAAAGTTTCTTTGATTCAGCTTCCAGCGAATCCTTGGTCGAGGTGCGGTCCTTGTGGGTTCCCCCTGAGTTTCACGGTCAACGCCTAGACAAAATGTTGGCATCAGCAGTGCCTGAGTTTTCAAGGAGTTACCTGCAGCAGCTCCTGGCAGATGGTGCAGTAACCCAAAATGGGGGGGTATGCACCAAGTCCTCCACCAAGGTCAAAGCCGGGGAGTCGTGGACCATAGAACTGCGTGCCACACCCCAATCACAGGCCTTCAAACCTGAGTCGATGCCACTCAATGTGGTGTTTGAAGACGAATACCTCAGAATCATTGACAAACCCGCTGGCCTGGTCGTTCATCCTGCCCCTGGAAATTGGTCAGGCACTCTCATGAATGGACTTTTGGGCTTGGATGCCGCCCTCATGGATTTACCCAGAGCCGGTATCGTGCACAGGCTAGACAAAGACACCAGTGGCTTGATGGTGGTTGCTAGAACGCGTCAGACCATGGACGCGCTAGTTAAACAAATAGCAGCTCGCGAGGTCAAGCGCCAATATGTGGCCGTCAGCGACAAGACGTGGGAGGGCACCAAGCAGAAGTCAATCGACCTGCCCATTGGCCGAGATCCGACAAATCGACTCAGAATGGCGGCGGTCGATTTGAGTAGAAACTCTGGCAAATTGGCTTTAACCCACTTTCACTTGTTAGACCAAACAAGTCAGGGTGCCTTGGTGCGTTGCATTTTAGAGACGGGTAGAACCCATCAAATTAGGGTCCACATGGCCTCCCTGAAGATGCCTTTACTGGGCGATGCGCTTTATGGCGGTTCCGCAAACGCCTTGATGCCTCGGCAGGCTTTGCATGCGGACATCTTGGCTTTTGAGCATCCCATGACACATCAGAGCATGACTTTTAAGTCAAACTTGCCGCCAGACTTTTTAGGATTGCTGTCGGCTTGGTCCCTCAGTTACAATGAAAAGACCTGAATCTCAGGCTCCTTGGTCGCAATAAAATGGGACCAGAATCCTTTCAATGTGATGCACCTCTGAATATTTTCAGACTCGGTTAAATTCAACCGAAGAATGCATCTCGATTCGCGCCTCTGGCGCATTTATCCCGGAAGACTGACACCATGAATACGGCGCAAGCCAAGCGTGTCCTTGAAACAGCATTGCTTTGCTCAACTCAGCCCGTCACATTGCGTGATTTGCGAGTTTTGTTCGACGATGCCTTAGGCGCTGACACACTTAAAGTTCTCCTTGAGGAACTCCAATTGGACTGGGCCGAGCGCGGCCTAGAGTTGGTTTCTGTTGCCACCGGTTGGCGTTTTCAGAGCCGTCCCGAGTTAAGACTCTATTTGGACAAACTGAATCCAGAAAAGCCGCCCAAGTACACGCGCGCTGTCATGGAAACTTTGGCCATCATTGCCTACCGTCAACCCGTGACACGGGGAGACATGGAAGACATTCGAGGCGTCACCATCAACACCCAGATCTTGAAGCAGTTGGAAGATCGTGGCTGGGTTGAAGTCATTGGCCACCGCGAGTCAGTAGGCCGCCCTGGCCTTTATGCAACAACCCGTCAATTTTTGGATGACCTGGGCCTCGGGTCTCTTGACCAGTTACCTTTGTTGCCATCGGTTGATACTCAGGCGGCCGCTTTGTCCAGTTTGAACATGCCCGAAGAAGATCCTTCACAGCCCTCTTTGTCTTTGGAAGAAGCCATAGAAGAAGTGACAGAAGTGGTGACTGAAGAGGTCAGTGTAGAAGTCAATGAAGAAGTGACAGAAGAAGTCATTGAGCTTGTGTCTCAAGAAGTCATTGAAGTCGTCACCGAAGAAGCTGAAATACCAAACGAACAAAAAGAAGGCCCAGCCCATGAATGAGCCTTCAGACCTGCCTGAGCAATCAGAGGCAATTTCTGCACCCCCCATCAAGCAGGCCGATGTGATTGACGTTTTCAAGCCCATTGGCATTGAAGATGTCGTTTCGGGCCAGTTTGATCAAGAGGCCGAAGGCGTAGTCTCTCCGCTCATTACCAAACGCGTCTTGGCCCCTCAAGCGGAGTCACCCAAATTGCACAAAGTATTGGCGCAAGCTGGATTGGGCTCCCGACTTGAAATGGAGCAGCTCATTTTGGAAGGCAGAATTTCTGTCAACAATGAGCCAGCCCACATTGGTCAACGCATTCAGTTTGGTGACCAGGTCAAAGTAAACGGTAGACCCCTGCGCGTTCGGATTGATCCACCGCCCCCCAGAGTCATTGCATATCACAAGCCTGCCGGCGAAATCGTCTCGCACGATGACCCTAAAAACAGACCCACTGTTTTCAGAAAATTGCCGCGACTGCAACAAGGTAAGTGGCAATCGGTTGGGCGCTTGGACTTGAACACGGAAGGCTTGTTGCTTTTCACCAATTCCGGCGAATTGGCCAACCGTTTGATGCACCCCCGATTTGGTTTGGAACGTGAATATGCGGTTCGCGTGTTGGGTGCCTTAAGCAACGAAGAGAAACAAAAACTTTTAGACGGTGTCATGCTCGAAGACGGCATGGCGCAATTTGGCGCCATTGAAAACGGTGGCGGAGAAGGATCGAACTGTTGGTACCGAGTCACCATTTCTGAAGGTCGCAACCGTGAAGTTCGGCGCATGATGGAAGCGGTTGGTCATGCGGTTAGTCGTTTGATTCGCATTCGCTATGGCGCCATGGTGTTGCCCCATGGCTTAAGGCGCAGCACTTTCATGGAGCTAGACGACGCCGATATCCGCGCTTTGACGCACGCGGCCAATAAGGCTGATTCTTCAAGGGAGACAACGCCAGATTCACCCTCTAGGCCTGCTCAACCACAGGATCGCAAAATTCAGAATCCTAGAAACCGCGCATTTGGCGCTAAGAAGCCAGGGCAGGGACGTTCTGGACAGGGGCAGGGCCAAGGACAGGGTCGTGGTCGCCAAGACAGTGCGCAACCCGATCCTATGAAAACCTCAGTCGGGTATATCGGGGCAGACAGTTTCAGTCGGCAACGTAAAGCACAAGGTCCAGGGGGCCGGCCTGGCGGCCCAAGGCGCAGTGGCGGTCGAAGTCGTTAAATCTCGCCCTTTGCAAGGGTCGCAAATCCTTTTCCCCTCTGGGGAAACCCTAATGTCGGGTTAGAATAGCGGGCTTGCCAGAGTGCAACCAAACTTGGAAATCAAGGTTTCCAACATCTATTTTCAAAATAAAACTGAGGAATCTCATCATGGCCATCGAACGCACACTTTCCATCATCAAGCCTGACGCAGTTGCCAAAAACGTCATCGGTCAAATTTATGCTCGTTTTGAAGCTGCTGGCCTCAAAGTTGTGGCTGCCAAAATGGCCCACTTGTCACGTGGCGAAGCCGAAGCTTTCTACGCTGTGCACAAAGAGCGTCCTTTCTTCAAAGATTTGGTCGGCTTTATGATTTCTGGCCCCGTCATGATCCAAGCCTTGGAAGGCGAAGGCGCCATCTTGAAAAATCGCGACCTGATGGGCGCCACAGATCCTAAGAAGGCAGCGCCTGGCACCATCCGTGCTGACTTTGCTGACAGCATTGACGCCAACGCCGTTCACGGCTCTGACGCCCCCGAAACAGCTGCCGTTGAAATTGGTTTCTTCTTCCCCGGCATGAATGTTTATTCACGTTAATCTGAGCTGATTGTTTTCAGCCCATTGACCGCGGCATAGAACCTTTTCCTTGACCGCCATGACGGCCAACCTTCTTGATTTCGACCTAGAAGGCTTGGCCGTTTTTTGTGAGGGCTTGGGCGAGAAACGCTTTCGCGCCACGCAACTCTTTCGCTGGATTCATCAGCGTGGCATGGCCAATTTTGACGACATGTCAGACTTGGCAAAGGCCATGCGCGAAAAGCTCAGGGTCCATGCGCATGTCGCCGCATTGCCTATTCTTTCGCAACAAATCTCTAAAGACGGCACCATCAAATGGTTGTTTGATGTGGGTGCAGGAGATGCCGTAGAAACGGTCTTTATTCCTGAGGACGATCGGGGTACTCTGTGTGTCTCATCGCAAGCGGGTTGCGCGGTGGGTTGTCGTTTTTGCTCGACGGGTCACCAAGGCTTTAGCCGAAACCTCAGCACCGCAGAAATATTGGCTCAACTTTGGTTTGCTGAGCATTTTCTGCGTCAGCACTTGGGTCAAACCGAGCGCGTCATTTCCAACGTGGTCATGATGGGCATGGGCGAACCTCTGCAAAACTACTCAGCGCTGGTGCCTTCATTAAGAGCCATGTTGGATGATCATGGCTATGGCTTGTCGCGCAGGCGCGTCACAGTTTCTACTTCTGGCGTTGTCCCCATGATGAACCGATTGTCACAAGATTGCCCTGTGGCATTGGCAGTTTCTTTGCATGCACCCACCGATGCCTTGCGTGACAATTTGGTGCCCCTCAATCGCAAATACCCCCTCGACGAATTGTTGGGTGAATGCACGCTTTACCTGAACAAAGCACCGCGTGACTTCATTACGTTTGAATATTGCATGCTCAAGGATTTGAACGATCAAGTTTCCCACGCTCAAGAGCTGGTTACTTTGGTTCGTAAACATGCCGCCCAGGGTTTGCGCTGCAAATTCAACCTGATCCCTTTCAATCCATTCAAAGAATCTGGGCTGTTGCGCTCCGACGACGCCACGGTTGAAAAGTTTGCCAGCGTACTCATTCAAGCCGGATTTGTCACCACCATTCGCAAAACCAGGGGGGACGACATTGATGCCGCTTGCGGCCAGCTAGCCGGGGATGTCAAGGACAGAACTGGTGTGGCCGATCGCATCGCACAGCAGCGCGCTGTGCCGATTCAGTGGGTAGATCGCAAATTAAGTTAAAAAGACGGCTCAAACCATAGAAAATTCTTGGTTTTTTGATCGATTCTCCCTCTGTCGGTGCACAATTGCCTGAGTTGGGAATTCCATTCCCAATTGGGTCAATTTGAATGGCCCAAAAGAACAAATGAGGCAAGATGCTAGGACCGAGAATTTCCAATACTGATCAAGGGCTTGAATGCTCCCATGAGGCTTTTCATGACTGATGCGTCGACCGACAACGTCATGCCATTGGCGCCAACCTCTCCTGGCGCGCTCATTAAGGCGGCCCGCGAAAAAGAGGGTTTGCATCTGGCCATCCTTTCAGTCAATCTCAAGGTCAGTGTCAAACAGCTAGAGGCCCTGGAGGCGGATCAGTTTGACAAATTAATCGAGCCTGTTTTTGCCCGCGCATTGGCTGCCAAGGTATGCAGAATGGTCAAACTTGACGCCAATCAGGTCTTGGCTTTGATGCCAGTTGCTGTGAATGGGTTAAAACCTCTTAATATTATTGATGCAGACGGGGAAGCTTCGTTTTCAGGTAGAACAAACGATAGGCAAAGTCAGCCTGCTTTGGGTCGTCCCAAGTTTTTGTTTCTCTTGATCTTTGTTGCACTGCTATTGTTGGCCCTCAACAACGAATGGTCGGCTGGCATTTTGGGTTTCAATCATTCGCCACCGCCAATGGAAGTTTCTCCTGTGATGCCGCCCGTTCAAGAACCCGTGGCCCCCGATGCTGCGCAAAATGAATTGCCTAAGGCCATGGTCTTTGAAGGCCCCACCAACGCCGCCACATTGCCTAACCCGACAGCACCTGAATCAGTTCCAACAGAGGTTAAAAAATGACAGAACCTGTTGCAATTCCAGCCGCCACACCGCTTCCTAGAAGAAGCCTTCAAGCCCAAGTTGTTTGGGGTCAACGCATTGTGACGGTGGGTGGGCAAGCGCCTGTTCGCGTTCAGTCCATGACCAACACCGATACCGTCGATGTCATTGGCACAGCCATCCAGGTCAAAGAATTGGCCTTGGCGGGTTCTGAGCTTGTGCGGCTTACTGTCAATACGCCTGAAGCGGCTGCGGCCGTACCGCATATTCGCGATCAGCTCGACAAAATGGGCATCGATGTCCCCTTGATTGGTGACTTTCATTACAACGGCCATCGTTTGTTAATGGACCATCCTGCGTGCGCAGAAGCCTTGTCCAAATACCGGATCAATCCGGGCAATGTGGGCAAAGGCGATAAGCATGATTTGCAATTTGGACAAATGGTCGAGGCTGCCCTGCGGTGGAACAAACCCGTTCGCATTGGTGTCAACTGGGGCAGCTTAGACCAAGAGTTGTTAGCCGACTTGATGGACCAAAATAGCCGCCGTGCAGTGCCATGGGAATCTCGTCAAGTGATGTACGAGGCGCTCATAACTTCTGCCATTACATCAGCTGACAAGGCCCACGAGTTAGGCATGCAGCGTTCGCAAATCATGCTGTCTTGCAAAGTGTCTGGTGTACAAGACCTCATTGCGGTTTACCGCGAGCTTGGCAAGCGTACCGACTATCCCTTGCATTTGGGTTTGACCGAGGCGGGCATGGGAACCAAAGGCACCGTTGCCTCTGCCACGGCTTTGTCCATCTTGCTGCAAGAGGGTATTGGTGACACCATTCGTGTGTCCCTCACACCTCAGCCCGGCGAGTCAAGAACACAAGAAGTGGTCATTGCCTCCGAAATTCTGCAGTCCTTGGGCATGCGCATCTTTGTGCCCAGCGTCACGGCGTGCCCAGGTTGCGGTAGAACCACCAGCAGCACGTTCCAAGAACTTGCCAAGCAAATTGACGATTTCCTGCGCGCTCAAATGCCAGTTTGGCGTCACCGCTATCCTGGCGTAGAGAATCTCAAGCTCGCTGTCATGGGTTGCATTGTGAATGGGCCCGGCGAAAGCAAACATGCCGACATTGGCATCAGTTTGCCCGGTACCGGCGAGGCACCTGCTGCCCCCGTGTTTATCGATGGCGAGAAAAAACTAACCTTGCGCGGCGACAACATCGCACAAGAGTTTCAACAAATTGTTGAGCAATACATTGAGAAACGTTTTGGTGAGGCCGTGCTTGCCAAATAAGCTGTGCATTGGCACATCAGCTTTTCAGTGTTTGCTTTGAATTTTTATGTCTGAATCAAAAAATAACGAATCGCCGGTCAAACCGGCAAGCTTCAAAAAAATCAATGCCGTCAAAGGCATGAACGACGTCCTGCCTGGCGAATCAGCCAAATGGGAGTGGTTGGAGTCTGTCGTCAGAAAGTTGATGGCCAGTTATGCCTACCGCAACATTCGCACGCCCATTGTTGAGCCCACAGCTTTGTTTGTTCGCGGTTTGGGCGAAGTAACAGACATTGTCGAAAAGGAAATGTATTCCTTTGAAGATCGCTTGAATGGCGAAGCATTGACGCTCAGACCCGAAAGCACGGCGGGTGTCGTTCGCGCTGTGGTCGAACACAATATGTTGTACGAGGGCGGCAAGCGCCTGTATTACATGGGCCCCATGTTCAGACACGAACGTCCTCAACGTGGCAGATATCGTCAGTTCCATCAAATTGGCGCAGAGGTCTTGGGATTTCAGGGTCCCGAAATTGATGCTGAGGTCATCTTGTTGGCGCATGATCTTTGGAAAGCCATCGGTCTTCAAAATGTTCGTTTGGAACTCAACAGCTTAGGTCAACCACCCGAGCGCCTGGCGCACAGGGCGGCCCTGATTGCCCATTTTGAAAAACATCAAGATGTGTTGGACGAGGATGCCAAACGTCGCCTCTACACCAACCCCTTGAGGATCTTGGACACCAAAAACCCCGCCATGAAAGATGTGGTGGAAGCCGCACCCAAGTTGCTTGATTTTTTGGGCGAAGTCTCGTTGGCTCATTTAAATTCAGTGAAACAAATCCTCGATGCGAACGGCGTTTCATACACTCTGAATCCGCGTTTGGTACGCGGTATGGATTATTACAACCTCACGGTTTTTGAATTCATCACCGATCAACTGGGATCACAAGGAACGGTCTGTGGCGGTGGTCGCTACGACTACCTCATTGAACAAGTGGGCGGCAAGCCAGCCCCAGCTGTTGGCTGGGCCTTGGGGGTTGAACGGGTTTTGGCCTTGTTAGAACAGCAGGGCGCAGCGCTGCCGGATGCCATACCCCATGCCTATGCCATCGTGCCAGATGCGCCCAGCATGCCATTGGTCCTTCAATACCTGCGTCAATTGAGGGCCTTGGGCGTGAATGTCCAAATGCATGCTGGCTCTGGCGAAGGCGTTGGCAGCATGAAAAGTCAGTTTAAAAAAGCAGACAGCAGTGGCGCTCAATTCGCTCTCATTTTTGGTGCAGACGAATTGGCTCAAAACACAGTCTCTATCAAGTCCCTCCGTGATGGCGGCGGCGCCCAAAGAACTGAATCACTCGATCGTCTAGAAAGCTGGGCCAACAGCCTACAATTGACCTCTTGATACAAAGCAACATATGGCCTCAAATCTCGATTTAGAACAACAAGAGCAACTTGACGAACTCAAGCACTTTTGGAAGCAATACGGCAATGCCATCACCTGGTTTTTGATTGTGGTGATGGGCGCCTACGCCGGTTGGAACGGTTACCAGTACTGGCAAAAACAACAATCTACCAAGGCTGCGGCCTTGTTTGATGAAGTTGAACGGGCCGCGGCATCTGGCGACACCGCCAAGCTTGAGCGTTCTTGGAATGACATGAAAGACCGTTTTCCGGGTACCACATACGCTGCGCAATCAGCCTTGTTGGCAGGTAAAACGTTCCAGCAGACAGACAAACCCGATGCGGCTCTGGCTGCATTGAAATGGGCCGCCGAAAGTGCTTCCGACGATGCCAACACCCAGTTGGCTCGTTTGCGTCTGGCCAATTTGCAAATTCAGCAAAAAGCTTTCGACGATGCCGCCAAAACTTTGACCAAGCCTTTTACACCGGCCTTTGCTGGCTTGGCATTGGACATCCAAGGCGATCTTTTTATGGCGCAAAGCAAATCTCAGGAGGCCGTCAAAGCCTACACAGAGGCCTGGTCTAAGCTTGAAATCAACAATGAGTATCGCCGCCTGGTGCTTGCCAAGTTGAACGCCTTAGGTGCGGATCCTGAAAACGCCAAAGGTGCTTCCAAATGAAGCAACTACAACTGAATTTGAGACAAGGCGGAACTGTTGTGGCTAAGCGCTGTGCTTCATGGTTCAGTGCTTTTCTATTGGTGTTTTTAACAGCTTGTTCCAGCACGCCAGAAAAACCTAAACCCACTGAATTGGCTCAATTTGCACCTCAACTAACTGTGACGCCCGTGTGGTCTGCCCAAGCCGGCCCCATCGCCAGCACCTCGACATTGAGTGTCAACGCTTCTCGTCTTGCATTGGTCAGCCAAAACGGATTGCTCACTGTGCTCAACGCCGATTCTGGCGCTTTGGTTTGGCAAGTGGCTCTCAACACCCCCATTTCGGCGGGCGTTGGAAGTGATGGCAATCGTTTTTCCGTCATCACCCAAGCCAATGAATTGATCACACTCACAGACGGCAAAGAATCTTGGCGAGTCAAGTTACCGGCCAGTTCATTCACCGCACCTTTGGTGGCGGGTGGCCGTGTGTTCGTACTGACAACAGACAGAACGGTCCTTGCGTTTGACGGAGCTTCGGGTCAAAGACTGTGGTCTCAGCAACGCGCCGGTGATGCTTTGGTTTTGAAGCAAGCTGGCATATTGACCAGCTTTCAAGACAGTTTAATTGTTGGTTTGTCGGGCCGTTTGGTGGCCATGAGCCCCTCCAACGGCGTTGCCAAATGGGAGGCCTTGATTGGGTCATCTCGGGGTACCAACGAAGTCGAGAGACTGGTTGATTTGGTCGCTGGCGTGTCAAGGGTTAACCAAACTCTTTGCACTCGTGCCTACCAAACCGCTGTTTCATGCACCGATGCGGCCAAAGGCACAAATGTCTGGACGCGAACAGCCTCTGGTCATGTGGGTTTAAGTGGCAATGACACCCAGGTATTTGGCACTGAATCAGACGGCAAAATGATCACCTGGAATCGACTCACAGGCCAGGTCGTTTGGCAGTCTGAAAGTTTGCGTTTTCGCGGTCTGACAGCACCTGCCTTTTCTGAAGGTCAATTGCTGGTTGGCGATGAACAGGGTTGGTTGCATTGGCTTGACCCCAAGAATGGCCAAACTGTTGCAAGAGTGCAATTGGATGCATCGGGCGTTGCCCTTGCACCTTTGCGCTTTGGAAAAAATTGGATTTCAGTTTCAAAAAATGGCTTGGTTCAAGCCTATCGCGCTGAATAAGAACCCCACTGAAAGCTTGATTTGAAACCCGTACTGGCCTTGGTCGGACGCCCCAATGTGGGCAAGTCCACTTTATTCAATCGACTGACCAAAAGCCGAGATGCCATCGTGGCTGACTTTGCTGGTTTAACCCGTGACAGACATTATGGTCAGGGCAGACAAGGGCGCTACGAGTACATCGTGATCGACACCGGTGGCTTTGAGCCCGATGCGCACGAAGGCATTTACAAAGAAATGGCCAAGCAAACGCAGCAAGCCGTTGCCGAAGCAGATGTGGTGGTTTTTGTCGTCGATGCACGTGCGGGCGTTTCAGCACAAGATCATGACATCGCCAAATATTTGCGCCGCATTGGCAAGCCTTGTTTGTTGGTTGCCAACAAAGCCGAAGGCATGCGAGAGGGCGTTCAAATCAGTGAGTTTTACGAGCTGGGCTTAGGTGAAGTGATTCCAGTTTCTGCCGCACATGGGCAGGGCGTTAGAAGCCTAGTAGAGCTAGCCTTAGACCCCCTCATGCTGCCCGAAGACGATGAGGGGCCCGCCGACGACCCTTCCATTGTCAAATTGGCGGTTGCAGGCCGACCCAATGTGGGTAAATCAACACTCATCAACACTTGGTTGGGTGAAGAGCGCCTGGTGGCTTTTGACATGCCCGGTACTACGCGCGATGCTATCTCTGTACCGTTTGAACGCGGCGGTCAAAAATTCGAGTTAATTGACACGGCAGGCTTGCGACGCAAAGGGCGTGTTTTCGAAGCCATTGAAAAGTTTTCAGTGGTCAAAACTTTGCAGGCCATTGAATCGGCCAATGTTGTTTTGTTGCTGCTTGACGCCACACAGGGCGTGACAGAGCAAGACGCCCACATTGCCGGCTTTATTTTGGACAGCGGTCGTGCGGTTGTGTTGGCAGTTAACAAGTGGGACGCCGTCGATGAATACCAGCGTGAGTTGGTTCACCGGTCGATTGAAAACCGTTTGCCATTTTTGAAATTTGCCAATTTGCACACCATTTCTGCCAAGAAGCGTCAAGGATTGGGCCCCGTATGGAATTCAATTACCCAGGCGCACAAATCGGCCATGGTCAAAATGACCACGCCAGTTTTGACGCGTTTGTTGTTGGAATCTGTGCAGTTTCAAAGTCCACAGCGTGGCGGCATGTTCAGACCCAAAATGCGCTATGCCCACCAGGGGGGCATGAACCCGCCGGTCATCGTAATTCACGGCAATTCTCTGGAACACGTCACAGAAACCTACAAGCGCTACCTGGAAGGACGCTTCAGAAAAGCCTTTGACCTTTCTGGAACGCCCTTGAGAATCGAGATGAAAACCTCGACAAACCCTTACGCAGACAAAGAATCAAGTTAATTTGTGAGGTTTTGAAGGGCTATTCACAAGAATTATTCTTTTGTTGTGTTAAGGTAAAACCCTTATTTCAATTCAGAACACGGAGAATATCGTGAACAACAAAGGGCAACTTTTGCAAGATCCCTTCCTCAACGCCTTACGTCGTGAGCATGTGCCAGTTTCCATTTACTTGGTCAACGGCATCAAACTCCAAGGCCAAATCGAATCATTTGATCAATACGTCGTTTTGCTTCGCAACACGGTCACTCAAATGGTTTACAAGCACGCCATTTCAACCATCGTCCCCGGTCGCGCTGTCAATCTCAGCGGGTCAGATGCGCCCGACGAGCCTGCTGCTTAACCGCTTCTCTTGAACACCCAATCGGTTGTTGCAACCCCCGCCTTGTTGGTGGGTGTTGATTTTGGTTTGCCTCATTTCGACCATGAGTTGGATGAGCTGAGCCAGCTCGCCATTACGGCTGGACTGAAGCCCATTTCCAAAATAACTTGCAAAAGAAAAGCTCCCGATGCGGCGCTTTTTGTAGGTTCGGGCAAGGCCGACGAAATCAAATTCATGGCCGAGCAATTGGGCGCCCAAGAAGTTCTTTTTGATCAATCGCTCAGCCCTGCGCAGCAACGTAATTTAGAGCGACATTTGGGATTGCCGGTCAATGACCGAACCCTTCTGATCTTAGAAATCTTTGCGCAACGGGCCCGAAGCCACGAGGGCAAACTTCAAGTTGAGTTGGCTCGTTTGCAATACCTCAGTACCCGCTTGGTTCGTCGGTGGTCTCACTTAGAGCGACAACAGGGCGGTATTGGTATGCGGGGCGGCCCTGGCGAAACTCAAATTGAGCTCGACAAGCGCATGATTGGTGAAGCGATCAAGCGGACCAAAGAACGTTTGGTCAAGGTCAAAAAACAGCGTTCAACTCAGAGGCGTCAAAGAGATCGCCGCAACGCTTTCAATGTTTCTTTGGTGGGTTACACCAATGCGGGCAAGTCCACCTTGTTCAATGCCTTGGTCAAGGCGCGCGCCTATGCGGCCGATCAATTGTTTGCAACCCTTGATACCACCACGCGGCAGCTTTATTTGGGTGAGGCGGGACGGACGGCTTCTGTTTCAGACACCGTGGGCTTTATTCGGGACTTACCACACGGCTTGATTGATGCTTTTCAAGCCACCCTTCAAGAGGCGGTTGACGCAGATTTGCTGATTCACGTGGTCGATGCTTCAAACCCTAACTTTCCAGAGCAAATGAGCGAGGTCAAGAGGGTGCTGCATGAAATTGGCGCGGACGATGTCCCTCAGTGGTTAATTTTTAACAAAATTGACAATCTGCCGGCCGATCTTCAGCCGCTGGTTTTGCAAGATCAGTATGAGGTCGATGGGGTTGCGCTGCCTCGATTGTTTCTAAGCGCTCAAACTGGACAGGGCCTGTCGACTTTGCGTGAAATGTTGGCCATTGAAGTCATGAAGACTTCCGCCTTAGACGCGCCTGCAACAGATCCGCGTTTTGACCTTGATAATTACGGGGAAAATTAAGTGCACGAGGTCAATTTGCCTTCTGGATTGTGCACAATGAGACCCAACAAATAAATTACTAACAAAAAGAATGAACTTCAATCTCCGAGCCTTCTATGGGTCAGTCATTCCACAACGCATTCGTGGCATGTTCAATCTGAACGATCCACGTTGGGGACGTGGCGACGACAAGCCAAATTCTGATGCCCATGACAATGGCGCTTCTGGCAATACGCCTGGTTCTAACGCACCGCAGCAACCTTCCCAGAACAACGGCCAGAACAACAACAATCAGCGACCTGGTCCAGCCTCAGGCCCACCCGATTTGGACGAGCTCTGGCGCGATCTCAACCGAAAGTTGAACCAATTTTTGGGTGGCAAAAATGGCGGCCCACCGCACAAGGGTTCCCCAAATGGCTCTGGCTCTAACGGTCTACCACCCATTTTTAGAAACCTGGGAATCGGTGTCATTGTGGGCGCCTTTCTCCTGATTTGGCTGGGTACAGGCTTTTTCATTGTCCAAGAGGGTCAACAGGCCGTCATTACCCAGTTTGGCAAATACAAAGCCACAGTCGGTGCCGGCTTCAATTGGCGCTTGCCTTATCCCATCCAAAAACACGAGTTGGTGTTTGTGACCCAAATTCGTTCGGTCGACATTGGCCGCGACAATGTCATCAAAGCTACCGGTTTGCGTGAGTCAGCCATGCTGACCGAAGATGAAAACATTGTGGAAATCAAGTTTGCCGTGCAGTACCGTCTAAACGACGCTCGCGCTTATTTGTTTGAAAGCAAAAACCCCACAGAAGCCGTTGTTCAGGCTGCAGAAACGGCCGTCCGCGAGGTGGTCGGCAAAATGAAGATGGACTCAGCTTTGGCTGAAGAGCGCGATCAAATTGCACCCCGTGTGCGTGCCCTGATGCAAACCATTTTGGATCGTTACAAGGTCGGTATTGAAGTGGTCGGCATTAACTTGCAGCAGGGTGGTGTGAGGCCGCCTGAGCAAGTTCAAGCGGCATTTGACGATGTGCTAAAAGCGGGTCAAGAAAGAGAACGCGCTAAAAATGAAGCGCAAGCCTATGCCAACGATGTGGTGCCGCGCGCTGTGGGTGCCGCATCCCGCTTGAAGGAAGAATCACAGGCCTACCGCGAACGCATTGTTGCGCAGGCTGAAGGTGATTCGCAGCGTTTTAAAGCCATCTTGCCTGAGTATCAAAAAGCACCCCAAGTCACGCGTGATCGCATGTACTTGGATGCCATGCAACAAATCTACACCAATGTCACCAAGGTGGTGGTTGACAGCAAACAAGGTTCCAACCTGATGTATTTGCCTCTGGATAAGTTGATGCAAATGACCGCTGGCGCGGCACCTGCTACGGCCGCTACACCAGAAACATCTGCCTCAACAGCACCAAACGCCGCCAACAACAATGGCGCCGCACTTGATCCTAGATCGCGTGAAAGTCTTCGTTCACGTGACCGTGAAATTCGCTAAGGAAGTCTCAAAATGAATCGCATTGGAATTTGGGCTTCATCCCTTTTGTTGTTGCTGGCTTTGGCCAGTTCTATGTTGTTTGTGGTCGATCAGCGTCAGTTTGGTGTGGTCTATGCCTTGGGGCAAATCAAGGAAGTGATTACCGAGCCTGGTCTTAACATCAAACTCCCGCCACCCTTGCAAAATGTCACTTACATTGACAAGCGCTTGCTGACCCTCGACAGCCCCGATACCGAACCCATGTTGACGGCTGAGAAGCAACGTGTGGTCATTGATTGGTATGTGCGTTGGCGCATTACCGACCCCATGGCCTACATTCGCAACGTGGGTTTGGATGAAAAGTCAGGTGCCAACCAACTTAACCGCGTGGTGCGCAATGCGTTCCAAGAAGAAATCAACAAACGCACCGTTAAAGACTTGCTGTCTTTGAGTCGGGATGTTTTGATGAACGACGTTAAGCGTGAAGTCTTAGAAAAGGTTCGCGGCGACAAGCCTTGGGGCGTTGATGTGGTTGACGTTCGCATTACACGTGCCGATTATGTCGATGCCATTACCGAGTCTGTTTACCGACGCATGGAAGCAGAGCGCAAACGCGTTGCCAATGAACTCCGCTCAACTGGCGCAGCTGAAGGCGAAAAAATCAGGGCCGATGCCGATCGTCAGCGCGAGGTGACCATTGCCAATGCTTACCGCGAAGCACAAAAAATCAAGGGTCAGGGCGATTCTCAGGCCGCCCGTATTTACAACGAATCCTTTGGACGTGACCCCCAGTTTGCCCAGTTCTACAGAAGCTTGGACGCATACAAAGCTAGCTTTGCCAAGAAGAGCGATGTCATGGTGCTTGACCCGAGTGGCAGTGACTTCTTCAGAACCATGCGCGGAACCGCTGCACCAGCAGCTGCTCCAGCCGCTGCCGCGCCCCAGACACCCAAGAAATAAGTGTCTTTCGGGAGCGCAATCCTGGCAGCGATTGCCTTGGTCTTGATATTTGAGGGGCTCTTGCCCCTCATTTCACCCACCAAATGGCGTGAAATGTTCACCCAGCTGTTACAACTGCAAGATGGTCAAATCAGGTTTTTCGGCCTAACGACCGTTTTGTTAGGACTCTTTCTTTTGGCTTGGCTAATTTAAGCCGCTTTGAGCCAGTAAAATCCCTGTTTTAACAGCCCCCCTTAATTGCCATGTCCGCTTGGGTCCTCCCGGATCACATCGCCGATGTCTTGCCTTCTGAAGCAAGGCACATCGAAGAACTCCGAAGATTGCTTTTAGACACCGCCCGAAGCTATGGCTTTGAGTTGGTTTCTCCGCCTTTGCTGGAACACATCGAGTCTTTGTTGACAGGTACGGGCAAGGCCCTAGATTTGCAAACCTTCAAATTGGTCGACCAAATTTCGGGGCGCATGATGGGTTTGCGTGCAGACACAACCCCACAAGTGGCCAGAATCGACGCTCACTTGCTTAACCGGGTGGGCGTCACGCGACTGTGTTACTGCGGTCCTGTTTTGCACACACGACCTGACCGGCCGCACGCCACACGCGAGCCCCTTCAGTTGGGCGCAGAAATTTATGGCCATGCAGGTTTAGAGGCAGATCTTGAAGTCTTGCAACTTGCCTTAGATTGTTTACAAGCAGCCCAAATGGGTGAAGTCCTGGTTGACTTGGCCGATGCTCGCATTGTGGGTGCCTTGCTCGAAGGTTTGTCACTGAGTGAAGCGACGCGTGGCGAAGTTTATTCGGCATTAGCTTCTAAAAACAGCTCCCTCTTGGCCGAGCTTGTCAAAAGCTTTCCCTCAGACATTCAAGCGGGTCTCATGAGCCTGATTGATTTGTATGGCGACGCTTCGGTGCTGTCCAAAGCTTTGAAGCAGCTGCCTGCCAAACCCCAAATTAAGTTGGCCCTTGAGCAGTTGAAGTGGTTGAGTGATCAATTGCCCCATGTGACATTCCAATTTGATTTGGCAGATGCGCGGGGTTATGCGTACTACAGCGGTTTGCGATTTGCTATTTACGCCAAAGGCGCCAGTGATGCTGTCATTCGCGGTGGTCGCTACGATGGCGTCGGTGCTGTGTTTGGTCACGAAGTCAGTCGAGATCGACCCGCTGTTGGGTTCAGTCTGGACTTGAAACAATGGGTTGGCATTGTGCCAGCGCTGACATTGAAAGTGGCTATTCGCGCACCTTGGGGCAACTCAAGCGCCTTGCGAAATGCCATTGCAAAGCTTCGTCAACAGGGCGAAACCGTGGTGTGCATCTTGCCCGGCCACAACAGTGAAATCGATGAATTCCAATGCGACCGCGAGCTCATAGAGGTTGCGGCGCAGTGGGTTGTCAAAGTGATTGAAAAATAAAGCGATATGAACATGATCAAAGGACGTAACGTTGTCGTTGTAGGTACCCAGTGGGGCGACGAGGGCAAAGGCAAATTGGTGGACTGGCTCACTGAAAGTGCGCAAGGTGTTGTGCGTTTTCAGGGGGGACACAATGCCGGCCATACCTTGGTGATCAATGGTGTCAAGACTGCCTTGCACCTGATTCCCAGCGGCATCATGCGGCCAGGTGTGAAGTGCTACATCGGCAATGGTGTGGTTCTTTCAGCAGGCAAGTTGTTTGAAGAAATTGCGGGCCTTGAAAAGGCTGGTGTTGAAGTGCGCTCGCGTTTGCGCATCAGCGAAGCCTGTCCCTTGATCTTGCCTTTCCATGCGGCATTGGATGTTGCGCGTGAAGCGGCCAGAGAGCAGGGCGGCACCGAAAAAATTGGCACGACCGGCCGCGGCATTGGCCCTGCCTATGAAGACAAAATTGCGCGCCGTGCCTTGCGCGTTCAAGATTTGAAATATCCCGAACGCTTTGCGCACAAGCTCAAAGAGCTTCTGGATTTGCATAACCATGTTTTGAAAACCTATTTGGGTTCTGAAAAATTCATCTTTGGCGATGCCCTGAAGCCTTACGTCAAAAACGGCGAAGTTCAGTTCGATGTGGTTTACAAAGAAGCTATGGAACACGCCGAACTGCTCAAGCCCATGATGGCCGACGTTTCTCGTGAGCTCAATGACGCGCATCGCTTGGGTGCCAATTTGTTGTTTGAAGGAGCCCAAGGCACTTTGTTGGACGTCGATCACGGCACGTACCCCTACGTCACTTCTAGCAACTGTGTGGCCGGCAATGCCGCTGCAGGTTCAGGCGTTGGACCCGGCCTGTTGCATTACGTTTTGGGTATTACCAAAGCCTATTGCACCCGCGTTGGCGGCGGCCCCTTCCCAACGGAACTCGATTGGGAAAAAGAAGGGACACCCGGCTGGCACATGAGCACAGTGGGCGCAGAAAAGGGGGTCACCACAGGTCGCAGCCGCCGTTGCGGTTGGTTTGATGCAGCACTCTTGAAGCGCAGCGCACAAGTCAATGGCCTATCTGGCTTGTGCATCACCAAGCTCGATGTGCTCGATGGCTTGAAAGAATTGATGCTTTGCACAGGCTACGAGTTAGACGGTGAAGTGATCGATATTTTGCCCATGGGCGCAGACGACATTGCCCGTTGCAAACCCATCTACGAAACCATTGAAGGCTGGACTGACAGCACCGTGGGGGTGACTCAGTTCGATCAATTGCCTGTCAATGCGCGTTTGTATTTGCAGCGCATTGAACACGTCACTGGTGTGCCGATTCACATGGTTTCAACCAGCCCCGATCGTGATCACACCATTCTGATGCACCATCCCTTTTTGGCCCCCCTTTAATTTTCACCTTGAAGCACGCTGCGTGCAAACACATTAACTTGGAGAGACCCCATGCTGACTGAAGACGGCAAACACTTGTACGTAAGCTATGACGAGTACCACAACCTGATTGAAAAATTGGCCTTGAAGGTCTATCAATCGGGTTGGGAATTTGACACCATTCTTTGCTTGGCACGCGGTGGCATGCGCCCCGGTGACATCTTGTCACGCATCTTCGACAAGCCATTGGCCATCATGTCAACCAGCTCTTACCGCGCAGATGCCGGTACCGTTCAGGGACATTTGGACATTGCTCGCTTTATCACAACGCCTAAAGGCGAAATTGCAGGGCGTGTTTTGTTGGTCGACGATTTGGCAGATTCTGGCCATACCTTGAATGCCGTCGTCAACATGCTCAAGAACAATTACAAGCCCATCACTGAACTTCGCACGGCCGTTATTTGGACCAAAGGCGTGTCTGGCTTTCAGCCCGATTACTCCGTCGATTATTTGCCCACCAATCCTTGGATTCACCAGCCTTTTGAAGGCTACGACAGCTTGAACCCTGAAAAATTGATGGAAAAGTGGAAGGTCTAAAGGTAGGATTGTGGGATGACAGATCAGAATGCATCCCACCCCCCTTTGCTTGGGGCTCATCCACACGATGAGCATCTCAGCACCCATATGATTCATCACGGCTACACGCCACCGGCAGACTTTCAAGCACCTCAGCCAGGTGTTTTCAAAGCTTCAACTGTCTTTTTCCCTAACGTCGCGGCCATGCGGCAGCGCGAATGGAAAGACAAATCTGCCTACACCTACGGCACTCACGGCACGCCCACCACCTTCACGCTAGAAGAGCGTTTGTGTTCGCTTGAAGGCGGTTTGCATTGTGTCCTCACACCCAGCGGCCTGTCCGCCATTTCGGTGGTGTCATTTTCAGTTTTAAAAACAGGCGATCATGTTCTGATTCCTGACAATGCCTATGGGCCCAACAAGGTCTTGGCCGAGGGTGAGTTGCTGGCATTTGGTGTATCGCATAGCTATTACGACCCCATGAACCCTGCCGATATGGCCGCCAAAATTCAAAGCAACACCAAGCTGGTTTGGTTGGAAGCGCCCGGTTCTCTCAGTATGGAGTTTCCAGATTTGGTCCAAATGGTTCAAATTTGTCAAAGCCGTTCCGTCTTGACTGCGTTAGACAACACGTGGGGGGCGGGTATTGCATTCAAACCGTTTAACTTAACAGGCAATGCTCAACTTAGCGTCGATTTCAGTGTGCATGCCTTGACCAAGTATCCCAGTGGCGGCGGCGATGTCTTGATGGGCAGTGTCATGACACACGACGAAGCTTTGGGGCTCAAAATGAAGCTCACTCACATGCGTTTGGGTTTGTGTGTGGGCGCCAATGATGTTGAATCCGTCTTGCGATCTCTGCCTACTTTGGCGCTTCGATATGACGCGCAAGATCAAACAGCACGCGCCCTGGCCAAGTGGTGGCAAGGTCAAAGTGCTTGCGCTCAAGTTTTGCATCCCGCCTTGGTTGGCTCGCCCGGTCATGAGCATTGGAAAAAACTATGTACCCCTCAGGGGGGTGTGGGATATGCAGCTGGCCTGTTTAGCGTCATGCTTGACCCACGTTTCACCCAAGCACAAGTCGATGCTTTTTGCGATGGTTTAAGTTTGTTCAAAATTGGCTACAGCTGGGGCGGCCCCATCAGTCTGGTGGTGCCCTACAAGTTGGAGAGTGTCAGAAGCGCTTGGCCTTCAGGTCTGAAAAAAGGCCACTTGGTTCGTTTTTCGACAGGCTTTGAAAACATCCAAGATTTGATTGCCGATTTAAGCCAATCTGCGCAGCAAAACTTGATTTTTTGATTGATGGCAAGTTCTGGGGTGGCAAACTGATACAGTGGAAGAAATTTCATTGAAAGAACTATCTTGGCTACTCCCAATTACGGTTACGAAAAACGTCAAAAAGAATTGGCGAAAAAGCGCAAGAAAGAAGACAAACTGAAAGCTAAGGCTGAGCGCAAAACCGATGCGCCAGATGAGTTGCAAGAAGAGGGTTTAGATTCCCAGGATCAACCCAGCTCGCCAGCCAGCAACTAGCATTTGAAGGTACCCAAGGCCATTAGGGGCTTCACTTCAAGGGGCCCGCAACATCGACTTAAGTTGTGGCCAAATGTTTCTCATCATCACGCTTTGTGCGGCTTCATTTGGATGAATCTTGTCGGCTTGAAACCACTTTAAGGGATCTGCGTCGTCAGCCACCCCTTTCAAAAATTGTTGATTGAGCTGCGAGCCCGATTCTTTGGCCACCTTGAGGTAAACCGCATCCATCTGCTTTCGGTAGTTTTCGCCGTAGTTGGGTGGCACCTGCATTGCCACCAACAAAACTTTGGCCCCAGATTTCTTGCTCGCTTGTGCCATGTTGCCCAAATTGTTTTGCGTCATGCTCATGCTCAAGCCTCTGAGTGCGTCGTTGCCCCCTAGCTCAATCACAACAATGTGAGGTTGGTGTAGCTGGAGTAGGGCGGGCAGCCTAGAAACGCCCCCCGAAGTCGTGTCGCCACTGATGCTGGCATTGATCAGCTGGACTGAAATCTTTTCTTGGACAGCTTGTTTGTCCATCAGCTGAACCCATCCCGTGCCCCTAGGCAAGCCATACTCGGCGCTGAGGGAGTCGCCCACAATCAATACGGTTTGCTTGGCTTTTGCGGTATTGGCTGAGGGTCCGTTCGTTGATTGACTTGGATTGGCGCTGGCATTCATACCTCCCAGCACGCAAGCAATTCCCGAGATCAACACGCCTAAAACAAGGCGGTTAAAGTGTCGTTGTCGGAACAAAGGTATTTGCATGTTGAGTTCTATGATTTCTGTCAGTCAGGTTAGCAAAACGGTCAGCGATGCCAGCGGGCCGCTTTCTATTTTGCGCGATATTGATTTCTCTGTGGGCGTTGGGGAAACAGTGGCTATTTTGGGCGCTTCTGGCTCGGGTAAAAGCACATTGCTCTCGATCATGGCTGGCTTGGATACCCCCAGTCAAGGCCGCGTGGAACTGGCCGGGCAAGATATTTTTGCCATGTCAGAAGACTCGCGTGCGGCCTGGCGCGGCAATCATCTGGGATTTGTCTTTCAAAACTTTCAATTGATGGGCCATTTAACCGCACTCGAAAATGTCATGCTGCCCTTAGAGTTGGCCGGCACCTCCAATGCGGCCAATCTGGCTAAATCTATATTGACCCAAGTGGGCTTGGCCGAGCGCTTGCGTCATTTCCCTAAAGTGATGAGTGGCGGGGAGCAGCAGCGAGTGGCCTTGGCCAGGGCGTTTGTGGTTGAACCGCAATTGCTGTTGGCCGATGAACCCACCGGCAGCCTCGACGCTCAGACTGGCGAAAGCATCATGAATTTGATGCTGCAAATGAACAAAGCCAGAGGCACCACCTTAATTTTGGTCACTCACGATCAAAAATTAGCACAAAGATGCGATCGAACCCTGACCCTGGAAGCAGGACGACTGATATCCCAAGGATAATTGGGGCATGTCTTCTCCCAAAATATTGTTTGGATTTCACGCTGTGGGTGTGCGCCTCAAAACGGCGCCTCAGTCTATTGTTGAAATCTATTTTGAAACCACTCGCCGTGATGCTCGCATGCGTCAGTTCATTGAGCGTGCGCAAGAGGCCGGTGTCAGGCTCATTGAGGCCGATGGCATGCGTCTAGCCAAATTGGCCGGTAGCCACGGTCACCAGGGCGTTGCCGCCAGGGTTGAGTCGATGCCGCAGGTTCACTCACTAGACGATTTATTGGATCAGGTTCAAGGACCGCCTTTGTTGCTCGTTTTGGATGGTGTCACTGATCCTCACAATTTGGGTGCCTGTTTGCGCGTTGCCGATGGCGCAGGGGCGCATGCCGTCATTGCGCCCAAAGACCATGCCGCTGGTATCAATGCCACCGTGGCCAAGGTGGCCAGTGGCGCTGCCGAAACAGTGCCTTATTTCATGGTGACCAATTTGGCCCGCACCCTGGGTGAATTGAAGGAGCGTTCGATCTGGACCATCGGCACCAGTGGCGACGCGCCAAAGAACATTTATCAGGTTGACTTAAAAGGGCCAGTGGCATTGGTGCTGGGGGCCGAAGGGCCTGGCATGCGCCATCTCACGCGCAAAACGTGCGACGAACTGGTCAGCATCCCCATGCAAGGCGCTGTTGAGAGTTTGAATGTATCGGTGGCCAGCGGCGTTTGCCTTTTTGAAGCTGTTCGTCAGCGCTTAGGCTAACTCAAGCCTAGAGCAAGCCTAGATTAAACCTAGTGCGCCTGCAGCGCCGCCGCCTCCAATTAGCCAAAGAATATGGATGCGTGTTTTGAGCATCAGGCCAAAGGCCACGGCCGTTAAAAGCCACAGTTTCCAATCTTTGGCCATGTTGTTGTGGGCCGCTGTGAGTAACCAGCCTGTGGCAACCAACAGGCCAATCACAATGGGTGCCATGCCAGATTTAAAAGACCGAACAGAAATTAAATTTCTATTTTCATGAGCCCATTTGGTGGCGGTGTAGGTCAAAAAAGAGGAAGGCAGCATGATGCCTGCCATGGTGATGCCAATGCCAAGAAAGCCCATTGGCCAAGCACTCATGCCAGCAGACAGTCCGCCGCCAGCATTAAGGCCAATGTTCCATCCCATCAAAGCGACAAACAGCACATTAGGGCCCGGTGCAGATTGCGCCAAAGCGATCGAAGACGAAAAAGAAGCGTCTGAAAGCCAATGTTTTTCATCGACCAAATAACGATGCATTTCCGGGGCCGTTGTAATGGCGCCTCCCATAGAGAGCAAGGACAAAGCTGCGTAGTGCAGAAATAAATCAAACCAATCGAATGGCGTCATTGAAATGATTTCGTTCATGACTCTGCCTTGTCGGTGTTGGCATTGGCATTGGCATTGGCATTGGCATTCGATGGAGTTTGAGCCGCAATCACTGCAAGCGCCCTGTGAGCTAGCCAGCAAGCCAAAATTCCAAGACCGAAAAGGACCCAGGCTAGCGGCAGTCGTAGCAATCCGACACCCACAAAAGCGGCGAAGCTGATCAGCCAGGCCATGCGCAATCCGACCGGATTTTCATTCAAGGTGCTACCCAGTTTAAAGCCTGTGGCAATGATCAAGCCGGCTGACACAGCCCCCATGCCTTTGAGCGCGCCTTGGGCCATCGGGTTGTCTGACACACCCCCGAACAAAATAGCCAAAAGCAAGACCACGGTTAAGGGCGCTATCAGGAGTCCGGCTACAGCGACCAATGCGCCAGACAGGCCAAAGTGTCGGCGACCAAACATCAGCGCCAAATTCACGATGTTGGGGCCGGGCATGATTTGAGCGATAGACCATTCTTCGACGAATTGCGACTTGGTCATCCATCTGCGTCTTTCCACAAGCTCTTGTTGAGCGACGGCCAGGACACCACCAACACCTTGCAGTGCCAGCAATGTAAAGCCAATAAACAAGGCCATTTTTGATTCTGGCTGTTTAAGTTGATCGGAATCCGCGGTCATGTTGTTCAATCAAGGTCAAAGTCATGCAATTTTATGGGTTCATAAAGACCTTTCATGCTCGTGGAAGCGTCTGAGCCACTAAACTACGCCATCCCTCCGACTTGTGACCCATGAACGCCTTTGTAGACGTCTCTTTTTTCCCGCGTGAAGCAAAACCCCTGAACAGTTACAAAAAGTTCTGGGCGTCACGCTTTGGAACGGCTCCTTTCTTGCCAATGAGCCAAGCCGAGATGGCGCAATTGGGCTGGGACAGCTGCGACATCATTTTGGTCACTGGCGATGCCTACGTGGACCATCCCAGCTTTGGCATGGCCGTCATTGGTCGCATGTTGGAAGCGCAAGGTTTCAGGGTTGGCATCATTGCCCAGCCCGATTGGCAAAGTGCCGATCCTTTCAAAGTTTTGGGCAAGCCCAATTTGTTTTGGGGTGTGACTGCCGGCAACATGGATTCGATGATCAATCGTTACACGGCTGATCGCAAAATTCGCTCAGACGATGCCTACACACCTGGCGATGTCGGTGGCAAACGTCCCGATCGGGCAGCCATTGTGTATAGCCAGCGTTGCCGTGAAGCCTATCCCGATGTACCCATTATCTTGGGCGGCATTGAAGGTTCTTTAAGGCGCATTGCGCACTACGATTATTGGTCTGACAAGGTTAGACGTTCCGTTGTGGTCGACAGCAAGTGCGACCTTTTGCTTTATGGCAATGCAGAACGCGCCATAGTTGAAATTGCGCATCGCTTGGCAGCGCGCGTACCGGTTCATGACATCGTTGATGTGCGAGGCACTGCATTTGTTCGCCGACAAACACCAGAAGGGTGGTTTGAAATCGATTCGACCACGGTGGATACGCCTGGTCATGTTGAGGCCCACGTCAATCCGTACCTGATGATTTCTGAGCAGGCACGAGAAAACGGCGCCACTTGTGCGCGAGAAGACGAAGCCCAATCTGTGGCAGATCTTCAAAATGCCAGCAGCTCAGTCAAGGTGCAGCAGCCGGCCTTTCAAGCCTTGCAATTTGTGCCTAGTTCTCACATGCCATCTCTGCGTGGCAAGGGCACTCACAAAGTGCCCCCGCGCGACAAAAGCGTGATTCGTTTGCCTAGTTTTGAACAAGTCAAAAGCGATCCGGTTCTTTATGCGCACGCCAATCGTGTATTGCATCTAGAAACCAATCCTGGCAATGCCAGGTGCTTGGTTCAAGCGCATGGCGAAGGGCACACAGCGCGCGATGTGTGGATGACGCCGCCGCCCATTCCTTTGACCACAGCCGAAATGGATGCTGTGTTCGACTTGCCCTACGCACGCAGTCCGCATCCCAGTTATGCCGACGAAAAAGGCTCGCACGACGGCGCCACCAAAATTCCTGCTTGGGAGATGATTCGCTTTTCGGTCAACATCATGCGCGGTTGTTTTGGGGGCTGCACTTTTTGCTCCATCACAGAGCATGAAGGCCGCATTATTCAAAGCCGCAGCGAAGCCTCTGTGCTTCGTGAAATTGAAGACATTCGCGACAAAGTCAAAGGCTTTACCGGCGTTATTTCAGACTTGGGTGGCCCCACGGCCAACATGTACAGACTGGGATGCAAGAGCCCAGAAATTGAATCAGCATGCCGCAAACCCAGTTGTGTTTTCCCGGGCATTTGCAGCAACCTGACCACCGATCACGGTCCGCTCATTCAAATGTACCGAAAGGCCAGAAGCCTCAAGGGCATCAAAAAAATCTTGATTGGCTCTGGACTTCGTTATGACTTGGCCGTTCAAAGCCCCGAATATGTCAAAGAGTTGGTGACGCACCATGTGGGTGGCTATCTTAAAATTGCGCCTGAACACACAGAGTCTGGCCCTTTAAGCAAGATGATGAAGCCCGGCATTGGAACTTACGACAAGTTCAAAAGCATGTTCGACAAGTTCAGTGCAGAAGCTGGAAAAAAACAATTCTTAGTCCCTTACTTCATTGCTGCCCATCCAGGCACCAGTGATGAAGACATGATGAATTTGGCCATTTGGCTCAAGAAAAATGGTTTCCGTGCCGATCAGGTTCAAACCTTTTACCCCAGCCCAATGGCCTCAGCGACGGCCATGTACCACACCACCAAAAATCCGCTTCGCAAGATCAGCCGTGACAGCGAAAAAGTGGATGTAGTGAAGGGGGAGAAACGTCGTCGTTTGCACAAAGCGTTTTTGCGCTATCACGATGCCAAGCATTGGCCATTGTTGCGCGAGGCCCTGAAGGCCATGGGCAGGTCGGACTTAATTGGCAACGGCAAGCACCATCTGATTCCAACTTGGCAGCCACTCTCAGATGATTATCAAAGTGCACGTCGCAAAAACAGCACACCCAGTGTCACTAAGTCAAAGTCGCCACGGCCAGGTCAAATCTTGACGCAACACACGGGATTGCCGCCCAGAAAGAAATCGTGAACTAAGCCTGCAAGACTTGCAGGAGTTCTGTTTCGATTTCAATTTGCTCTCGGTTGTGTTGAAGGGCAGAGCCTTCAATCAAGAAGGTGTCCTCAACCCGTTCGCCCAAGGTGCTGATCTTTGCCAGTTTTAAGCTGATGCTGTGTTTGGCCAAAACAGTCGCCACGCTGTACAACAATCCCAGGCGATCGCTGGCCGAGATACCCAGCAACCAACTCTGTGCTTTTTCGTCAGGGTGCAGGGTGATACGCGGTGCGATAGGGAAATTTTTAACGCGCCTCGAAACTCGGCCTTTAGTAGGTGGCGGCAATTCACCTTTTTTGTTGATGGTGGCACTCAAGCCAGACTCAACCATGGTCATCAATTCTCTGTAGTGTTCGGGCAAAAGAGACGTGACCACTTGGAAAGTGTCCAAGGCATAACCGTTATTGGCGGTATGAATTTTGGCGTCCAAAATACTGAAGCCGGCTTGGTCAAAGTAGCCGCAGATGCGCGCAAACAAATCTGTCTGGTCGGCGGTGTAGACCAAGACTTGCAGGCCTTCGCCCAGGGGTGAAATTCTGGCGCGGACAATACTTTTGGCCTCGCCGTTGGCCAAATCAATTGCGTTGACTTTATTCACATGGCGTGACAACTGGCGCGCATGCCACGCAATTTCGCTGGCATCGTGCCGCATGAAATAGCCTACATCCAGAGTTTCCCAAAGTGCTTTGTGGCCCTCGTGAGGTTCGGAATGAAGCGCAAGTTCGATCAGGGCGTCGCGTTTGCGGGCCTCAATCTCTGCATTGGCATCTGGCGCTCTGCCGCCCAGTACCCTTAAGGTGTATCGGTACAGGTCTTCCAGAAGCTTGCCTTTCCAGGCGTTCCACACCTTGGGACTGGTGCCGCGGATGTCGGCCACAGTTAAAAGATACAAGGCTGTCAGGTGTCTTTCGTTGCCGACGCGCTTGGCAAAGGCGGCAATGACATCGGGGTCACTGAGATCTTCTTTTTGAGCCACATGGCTCATGGTCAGGTGTTCACCCACCAAGAAGGAAATGAGTTTGGCGTCTTCTGCAGGAATGTTGTGTTGCTTGCAAAACAATTTGACTTCCCGCATGCCCAACTGCGAATGATCACCGCCACGGCCTTTGGCAATGTCGTGAAACAAGGCTGCTATGTAAAGCACATAGGGCTTGTCCCAGCCTGCCGCCAATTGCGAGCAGAAAGGGTACTCGTGTGCATGATCGGCAATGAAGAAACGGCGCACATTTCTCAGCACCATCATGATGTGTTGATCTACGGTGTAGACGTGAAACAAGTCGTGCTGCATTTGGCCCACAATGTTTCTGAAGACCCACAAATAACGACCTAGCACCGAGGTCTGATTCATCAATCGCAGGGCATGCGTGATGCCTTCACCCTCCTGCATGATTTTGAGAAAGGTTTGTCTGTTGATTGGGTCACGCCTGAAATTGGCATCCATCACATTGCGGACGTTGTAGAGCGCGCGCAAGGTCTTGGCTGAAAGTCCCTTCACACCTTGCGTTTGCTGATAGAGCAAGAAGGTTTCCAAAATGGCGTGGGGGTGTTTTTGATACAGATCGTCTTGAGCCACATCGATCAAGCCGTTCTTGTCATTGAAGTGCTCATTGATTTTTCTAACTTCAATGCGCAGGTCACCGCGCTCGGCTTGCAAGTGCGCTTCAATGTTCAATAACAAGATTTGATTGAGCTGTGTGACGGCTTTGGCGGCCCAGTAATACTGACGCATTAGAACTTCGCTGGCCCGTTGCTTGTGCTTGCCATCGGGCGTGCTTTTGGCTTCGTAGCCAAAGCTTTCGGCCAAGGCGTGCTGCAAATCGAACACCAATCGATCTTCGCGTCGCTTGGCCAACAAATGAAGACGCGCACGAATCAAACTCAAAACGGCTTCATTGCGTTTGATTTGCTTCACTTCGAGCGGAGTGGCCAAGCCTTTTTTTGCCAGGTCATCCCAGTTGCTGCCCAAACCTGCAGCCTTTGAAACCCACAGAATGATTTGCAGGTCACGCAGTCCGCCTGGTGATTCTTTGCAATTGGGTTCTAGCGAATAGGGCGTATTTTCAAACTTGTTGTGTCGCTGTTGCATCTCGAGGGTTTTGGCCACAAAAAATGCATAGGGATCCATCGCGTCACAGAAACCTTGCCAGAATTTTTTGAAAAGCGTTCGGTTGCCCGTAATGAATCGACTCTCCAGCAAGGATGTTTGAACGGTAATGTCCTTTTCGGATTCAATCAAACAGTCTTTGAGATTTCGGACGCTAGATCCAATTTCTAAACCGCTGTCCCAGCAGCTGCCAATGAAAATTTCCAACTTGGCTTTGAGTTCAGAAGACTCTTCGGTGTTGGCTGTATCGGGTAGCAAAACCAACACATCCACATCAGACGAAGGAAACAACTCACCCCGTCCAAAACCGCCAACCCCAATCAAGGCTTCACCCTGATTAAAGCCCGCATTGGACCAAAGCTGAACCAAGAGGGCATCGGCCAAATGGGCCAAGCGAATCAGCGTTCTTTTAAGACCCCGACCGCTGGCATTGCTGGATTCAATGTGTGTCCAGAGCGCCTGTTTTTCCTGCCGATATTTATCGCGCAATACCGACACATCTGACATGGCTTTATCCCTTGATGAAATCTGGAACGGGCGGGCTGCCTGCCGACAAGGTCAAGACTTCGTAGCCTGTTTCAGTGACCAAAATGGTGTGTTCCCATTGCGCTGAGAGTGAGCGGTCTTTGGTGACGATGGTCCAGCCATCGCCCATTTCTTTGATGTCGCGTTTGCCGGCGTTGATCATGGGCTCGATGGTGAAGGTCATGCCGGCTTTGAGCTCTTCCAGCGTGCCAGGCTTTCCATAATGCAAAACCTGCGGTTCTTCATGGAAAACTTGGCCAATGCCGTGGCCACAAAATTCGCGAACAATGGAGAAACCTAAGTTTTCAGCAAATTTTTGAATGGCCCAACCAATGTCGCCCAAACGAGCCCCTGGTTTGACCTGGGCTATCCCATGCCACATGGCTTCGTAAGTGACGCTGCAAAGGCGTTTTGCGGCAATAGAAGCCTCACCCACATAGAACATGCGGCTGGTGTCGCCGTGCCAGCCATCTTTGATGACCGTGATGTCAATGTTGACGATGTCGCCCTTTTTGAGGGCTTTGTCGTTGGGAATGCCGTGACACACCTGATTGTTGATGGAGGTGCAAATTGATTTGGGATAGGGCGCGTAACCAGGCGGCTGATAATTCAGGGGAGCAGGCACGCATCCCTGAACATTGACCATGTAGTCATGGGCCAATTTATCGAGTTCATTGGTGGTGACACCGGGCTGAACGAAAGGTGTCAGGTAGTCTAAAACCTCGGAAGCGAGCCGACCGGCCACACGCATTCCGGCTGCCCCTTGGGCGTCTTTAATAGAGATTGTCATGGGTGCGGATTATCCCATCTCAGGCCTGATTTTGCATAAATTGCCCTTTCAGGCGGTTAAAATAAGCGCACGATAAATACCCCAGTCAGCGGTATTTCAGATCTTTTTCCCACTTGCCTCCAAGGCCACACAGTGACCCTGCATACACACATCCTAGAAGGCGGCAACGCCCTTAGCGCATTTCGAACTCAACAATTGCTTTCTCAGTTGCAGGCACTGTGCCCAGACATCTCAGGCCTTCAAGGCCGATTTGTGCATTTGGTGGCTTCCGAAACGGCCATCTCATCGGCTCAAACAGAGGTCCTTCAACAGCTTTTAACTTACGGTGATCCTGCCGTTTCGCTGCCCGGCGCCCATCACGTTCTGAACGTCATTGTTTCGCCGCGTTTAGGCACGGTATCCCCTTGGGCTTCCAAAGCGACCGACATCGCCCACAACTGCGGTCTGGCAGTTCGCAGAATTGAGCGCCTGATTGAATACGTTTTGCAATTTAAAAGCGCTTCTAAACTGAATGCGATATCCGCTGAAATTAAGTTGCAGTTGGCTGACCTGTTGCACGATCGCATGACCGAGTCTATTTTGACAACCAGAAATGACGCGGTGGCCTTGACGCAAGAATTGCACGCGCAAGCTTTATTGCACGTCGATGTTCTGAAGGGTGGGCGGGACGCCTTGGTCAAAGCCAACCAAGAATTTGGTTTGGCTTTGGCTGAAGATGAAATTGATTATTTGTTGTCGTCCTTTCAACATCTGGGCCGTAACCCGACTGATGTTGAATTGATGATGTTTGCGCAGGCCAACAGCGAACATTGCCGTCACAAGATTTTCAATGCCAAATTCACCATTGATGGCGAAGACCAAGCCCACAGTTTGTTTGGCATGATCCGTCATACGCACCAGCAAAATCCTCAGCACACCGTGGTGGCTTACTCGGACAATGCCTCCATCATGGCGGGGCATGAGGTTGAACGTTTTGTAGCTAAGCAAGGTGGCGCCTACCAAAAAGAAACCGCTACACACCACGTGCTGATGAAGGTTGAAACCCACAACCATCCCACAGCTATTTCACCATTCCCTGGCGCATCTACAGGTGCCGGTGGCGAAATCCGAGACGAGGGCGCTACAGGCCGTGGCTCGAAGCCTAAAGCGGGCTTAACGGGTTTTACTGTTTCAAAATTGTGGGACGCGCCCCACGGCAAACCTGCACACATTGCCAGCCCACTTCAAATCATGACGGAAGGCCCCTTGGGTGGCGCAGCATTTAACAATGAGTTTGGTCGCCCCAACTTGTTGGGTTACTTTCGCGAGTACGAACAGGTCGTTGACGGCGTAGTTCGGGGCTATCACAAGCCCATCATGATTGCCGGTGGCGTTGGTGTGATTGACGACATCCAAACTAAAAAAATTGAATTTCCTGCAGGTACTTTGCTGATTCAATTGGGTGGGCCGGGAATGCTGATTGGCATGGGCGGCAGTGCAGCCAGTTCAATGGCATCGGGTACGAATGCCGCCAATTTGGATTTCGATTCTGTGCAGCGTGGCAATCCAGAAATTGAACGCCGCGCGCAAGAGGTCATCAACCAATGTTGGATTCTGGGCACAGACAATCCTATTCTGGCCATTCACGATGTAGGCGCTGGCGGCTTGTCCAATGCCTTTCCAGAACTGACCAACGACGCTGGCCGTGGTGCTCGTTTTGATTTGCGTTCTGTGCCCTTAGAGGCATCTGGTTTGTCACCCAAAGAAATCTGGTCCAACGAAAGTCAAGAGCGTTACGTGTTGGCCATTGCCCCAGAATCACTAGAAAGGTTCAAAGCTTTTTGTGAACGTGAGCGATGCCCCTTTGCCGTTGTTGGTGTCGCCACCGAAGAACGTCAATTGGTATTGGCCGATGATCAAGCAGTGGCTGCAGATCAACAACAGCCCGTCAACATGCCCATGAATGTGCTGTTGGGCAAGCCGCCCAAAATGCACCGCGATGTCACTTCGGTTCGTCGCCAGACGCAAAGCATCCAACTGACAGGGGTTCAATTGCAAGAGGCTGCTCTCAAGGTATTGAGCCACCCCACGGTGGCCTCCAAGAGATTTTTAATTACCATTGGCGACCGCACTGTGGGCGGCTTAACCCACCGCGATCAGATGGTGGGGCCATGGCAGGTTCCTGTGGCCGATTGCGCAGTGACACTGGCTGATTACAAAGGCTTCCAAGGTGAAGCCATGAGCATGGGCGAGCGAACCCCTTTGGCCAGCGTCGATGCGGCAGCTTCTGGCCGCATGGCAGTTGCTGAAGCCATTACCAATTTATTGGCGGCACCCATTGAGTTAGATCGTGTCAAGCTTAGTGCCAATTGGATGGCCGCTTGTGGCGAGCCTGGTGAAGATGCCGCCTTGTTTGAAACTGTCAAAGCCGTGGGCCTTGAACTGTGCCCGGCCTTAGGCATTTCAATTCCCGTTGGCAAAGACAGCTTGTCCATGAAAACGCAGTGGACCGATTCAAAGGGCTCACACAAAGTGACCTCGCCTGTGAGTTTGATCGTCAGTGCCTTTGCATCTTTGTCCGATGTCAGGGGCACTCTCACGCCTCAGTTGAATGCCAGCCTAGAAGACAGCAGTTTGATTCTCATTGACTTAAGCAATGGACAACAGCGCATGGGTGGCAGCATCCTAGGTCAAGTCTTGAACCAGTCGGGTGATGCTGTCCCAGATCTTGAATCACCGCAAAATTTGATCAATGTGGTCAAGGCTATCAACGAACTGCGTGCCAAGGGACAAGTGCTGGCCTACCACGATCGATCTGATGGTGGCTTGTTCAGTACCGTGGCCGAAATGTGTTTTGCTGGCCAAGTGGGTGTGGCACTCAACGTGGACTTGCTGGTCACGGAAGGTGATGGCATCAGTGACAGCCGCGCCGAATACGGCGATGCCAAAAACTGGGCAAAACAAGTTAGCGCGCGCCGCGAAGAACTGACACTCAAAGCTTTGTTCAATGAAGAGCTAGGGGTGGTCATTCAAGTTGCTACACAAGACCGCGCCGAAGTCATGCAAGTGTTGCGTGAGCACCATTTGTCCAAGCACAGTCACGTCATTGGCAAAGTGAGACCTGCTCATTCGGTCATTGCCAAAGGCGTGGGTGAACTCAGTATTTGGCGCGATACGCAAGAAATTTTTGCAGCCAAACTAGAAGACCTGCATCAAGTTTGGGACAGCGTGAGTTGGAAAATTTGCCAGCAACGCGACAACGCTCTTTGCGCAGACTCTGAACACGCGGGTGTTGGTTTGCCAGGCAATCCTGGACTGCATGTGTCTCTTGGTTTTAACCCAGAGGACAATGTGGCAGCGCCTTGGCTCAATTTGTCAAAGCCTCGGGTTGCCATTTTGCGAGAGCAGGGTGTCAATTCGCATGTGGAAATGGCTTATGCCTTTGCAGAAGCCGGATTTGAGTCGCACGATGTTCACATGACCGATTTGCAAACGGGCCGAGTCAGTTTGCAAGACTTTAAAGGTTTGGTCGCATGTGGTGGATTCAGCTATGGCGACACTTTGGGGGCTGGTATTGGTTGGGCACGCAGCATTACTTTCAATGCCAAATTGTCTGATGAATTCAAAGCTTACTTTGCACGCCAAGATACATTTGGTTTGGGCGTCTGCAATGGCTGTCAGATGTTTGCTGAATTGGCCGACATCATTCCGGGTGCACAAGACTGGCCAAGATTCACGACCAATCAAAGCGCGCGATTTGAAGCCCGCTTGTCGATGGTTGAAGTGCTTGATTCACCCAGTATTTTTCTGCAGGGTATGGCAGGTAGTCGGATGCCGATTGCTGTGGCGCACGGTGAAGGGTTTGCCAACTTCAAATACCGCGGTAATCCAGAACGCGCGCTTGCTGCAATGCGCTTTGTAGACAACTGGGGGCAAGCCACCGAAACTTATCCTGCCAATCCAAATGGCAGTCTTGGCGGCTTAACGTCGGTCACTACAGCAGATGGTCGTTTCACCGCCATGATGCCGCACCCTGAACGCGTTTTCAGGAATGTTCAAATGAGTTATACGACGGGTGATGTGTCTCGCCACAGCCCTTGGTTAAGACTGTGGCAAAACGCTCGCAAGTGGGTTCAATAAAACTTATTGAACTTTTGCTTTGGCGCGCAAGTCGTCTTGGTACTTGGCCAATTTGGATTGCGTCAATTGCTGCGTAATTTGTGGCTTCACTTCATCCAGCTTGGGCAATTGGGCTTCACGGACATCGTCAACACGAATGATGTGAAAACCAAATTGGCTCTTGACGGGTGCGTCGGTCATCTGACCTTTTTCAAGCTTGATCATGGCATTTGAAAACTCAGGCACATAACTGGCAGCATTGGCCCAATCCAAGTCGCCGCCATTGGCACCAGAACCTGGATCTTTGGAAGCTTTCTTGGCCAAGTCTTCAAACTTAGCGCCTTTTTTGATGTCGGCAATCAAGGACTTGGCTTCGTCTTCTTTTTCAACCAAGATGTGACGCGCACGGTATTCCTTGCCGCCATTGGCTGCCACAAATTTGTCGTATTCGGCTTTGACTTCAGCATCTGTGACTGGGTTCTTTTTCTGAAAGCTGGCAAAGAGTTCACGGATCAACAAGCTTTGACGTGCCAATTCAATTTGCGCTTTGTAATCTTCAGAAGTTTCGAGGCCACGTTTGCGAGCCTCTTGCATGAAAATTTCACGTGCAATCAATTCTTCTTTAATTTGAGCCAAGATTTCAGGCGTGACGGGACGACCAGAGCGCTCAACTTGCTGCTTCAAGGCTTCAACGCGTGAACTTGGCACAGGCTTGCCATTGACGATGGCCAAATTTTGGGCCCAAGCAGACAAACTCAAAGCGGCCAACAGACTTACGACCAATTTAGAAACTTTCATGAAATTCTTTCAATAACAAATAGATAAACGATCATCGAAACTCGATGGCCAAGGCATGAAGGCCATGATCCAAGAATTCTTGGAGCGAATCATACACAAGCCGATGGCGCTGCACGCGGGTCAGCCCCTCAAACTGGGTAGAGGCAATTCGAACCCTGAAATGACTGTTTAGACCCGATTCGCTGGCCCCAGAATGGCCAGCGTGTTGGTAACTTTCGTCAATTACCTCTAAAAAGCTGGGGCTGAATTGTGCTTCGAGGGTTTGAGCCATCAGTGGTTGCCACGACGTATCTGGGGAAAGTGATGACAAATTGTGCATATCAAGAACCTTCGGGACCTTTTTCAACAGCCTTCTGATCAGCATCCTCTGGCGATTGAATGGCATATTTGGCAATAAAAAATCCCGTTCCAACGATGAAGGTCAACGGAAATATATAACCCCAAATTTTAAAATCAACCCATTGTTCTGTGGCGTAATAGGCTGCCACATACGCGTTGATGGCGGCCATGAAGATGCAATAGCCTATCCAAGCAAGGTTCAGGCTGTGCCACTTTGGAAGCGGAAGTTTGACCTGGCTGCCTAGCATCGAAAGGAGCAGGTTCCTTTTGAAAACATACTGGGAAACCCAGAGTGCCAAGGCCAAACACCCGTAAAGTAGCGTTGGTTTGAACTTGATAAAACGGTCGTCTTGAAAAAACAAAGTCAGGCTGCCAAAGACCAAAATCAGCGCCAAACTGGCCTTTTGCATGGTCGCCAATTTGCCTTCCATTCTGTACATCAACAAACTTTGCACTACGGTGGCGCCCATTAAAACGGCTGTCGCTTCATAAATGCTGGCGTATTTGTAGGCCGCAAAGAACAGCAAAATGGGAAATAAATCTAGAATAATTTTCATGTCACGGCTTCTTAAATTGGAGGGATGCCGAGTTCATGCAATAACGCAAGCCGGTTGGTTTAGGGCCATCTTCAAAAACATGGCCCAAATGAGCGCCACATTGGGCGCAAACACTTTCAACCCTGACCATGCCGTGGCTGCGGTCTACTTTATCAAGGATGGCGCCTGGTTCGGCCGCTTGATAAAAAGAAGGCCAACCGCAGCCGGCATCAAACTTAGTGCTTGAGTCAAATAGCTTTGCTTCGCAGCAAACACAATGATACTGGCCAGGTTCCCAGTGGGTTTCGTACTTGCCGGTAAAAGGTCTTTCTGTGGCAGCGCGGCGAGTCACCTCAAAAGCCAAAGGCTCTGCATCTTTGGCACGCAAATATGCGCGCCATTCTTCATCAGTTTTAGGGTGTGGTTTTGAATTCATGGCGATTAGGACGAACAGCTAATTTCGATCGATGATGCCCAAGCAGGCGGTAAATTGGCGTAATGATCAAAGTCTGCTTGATCATCAAATGGCGACTGTAACAACTTGAACAGTGTTTCGACTTCAGAATGATCGCCTATTTTAGATTTTTGAATGGCTGATTCAGCCAAATGATTTCGCAAAATGTATTTGGGGTTGACTTTGAGCATGCGTGCTTGGCACTTGGTGGTGTCAAGCTGCCCCAAGCGATCGAGGTACCGAACTTGCCACGACTGCCACGCTGCTTGATCGATGAATAAATCGGAAACATAACGCCAAGCGGGCGCATCAGCACTGGACTCAGTGACTGCACTACTGAGTCTTCGCCAAAAAACTGTGAAATCGACTTGTTCTGCAGCCAGTCTTTCTAGCAAGTCATTCAACAACAATTTATCTTTTTCAAGTTGATCTGGGGCATCCGATACGTCAAGTCCTAGCTTGTTCAAAAATTTGGATGTCCAAGCATCAGCAAAACTAGATTTGTAAGATTCCAGAGCGCGCATGGCCAATTCTTGCGTTTCAATCAATGGCATGAGTGCTTGGCCCAAACAAAATAAATTCCAATAAGCCACTTGCGGTTGGCGGCCATAAGCATACCTGCCCATGTGATCAGAATGGTTGCAAATGTGATTGGGATTAAAGCCATCCATAAACTGAAACGGCCCGTAATCCAATGTCAATCCCATGATGCTCATGTTGTCTGTGTTCATGACGCCATGACAGAAGCCCACCGATTGCCATTGCGCCATGAGTTGCGCAGTAGATTGCGTCACTTCATAAAGCAAATTGGCGTAGGGGTTGTCAGAGAAATCCTGACTAGAGTGAACAAAATTTGCCAAAGTGAAATCAGCCAACTGTTTTAAGTTGTCAGAACTTTGGGCAGAGACCTGATTGGCAAAGTGTTCAAAGTGACCAAAGCGAATAAAGCTTGGAGCTGTGCGCGTCACAATGGCCGCAGTTTCGATGTCTTCGCGAATGACTTTTTGTGGCGATGTGGTGATGCAAAGTGCGCGTGTCGTCGGTATGCCCAGTCCCGCCATAGCTTCACTGCACAAATACTCACGAATGCTAGAGCGCAAAACGGCACGGCCGTCGCCCATTCTCGAGAAAGGCGTTTTGCCTGCACCCTTCAATTGAAGTTCGATCGTGCCCTTGTCAGATTTAAATTCACCAAGGCTTAAAGCACGTCCATCGCCCAGTTGACCCGCCCACTGACCAAATTGATGGCCGCTGTAAACGCTGGCCCTAGCTTGCATGCCATCCCAAAGACCGTTGCCGCTAAACACAGCCAAGCCCTCTGGTCCATTCAACCAGTCCTGCGGCAGCCCCAGCGATTGACTCAATGCTTCATTGCGGGCGACCCACGTGGGGTTAGGCACAGGGGAGGGCAGTACTTCGGCCGAAAATTCAGAGCCAAGTTTGGCAAAACGATTGATCCAGTTCATGTTTGACATTGTCCGTCCCTTTCGATGGACTTGTGGTCCCACTGGTTTTTGGAAAGCCGTTGGCCATTCGTGCTACAAAGCGGCTTGTTTTATCAAATACCTGAGGTTGTTATGTTGGGACTCATGCAGCAGCAGTCATTGCTGATTTCTTCTTTGATTGAATTTGCAAACCGCCATCACCATGATGGCGAGGTTGTTTCGAGGCGTGTCGAGGGCGACATTCACAGATACACCTGGGGTGATGTGGCCAAACGATCACGCCAAGTTGCCCATGTGCTGGACAATCTCAAACTGGCCCAAGGCGATCGCGTCGCTACGCTGGCCTGGAATGGCTATCGACATTTAGAGCTTTACTTTGGTGTCAGCGGCTCAGGAAGAGTCTTGCATACCCTCAATCCCAGATTGCACCCCGACCAAGTGGTATGGATTGCCAATCACGCCGAAGATCAAGTGCTTTGTTTTGACATGACCTTTTTGCCACTGGTGCAAGCGGTACATGCCAGATGCACCACGGTGAAGCATTGGGTTGCTTTGTGTGACAAAGACAAGCTTCCAGTCGACTCAGGCATTCCCAACTTAATGAGTTATGAGGCTTTGCTTGAAGGCCAATCGACTGAGTACGACTGGCCCGATTTAGACGAAAACACCGCATCTAGCATGTGCTACACCAGTGGCACCACGGGTAACCCCAAAGCAGCGTTGTACAGCCATCGCTCTACATTGCTTCACGCTTATGCCGCTGCATTGCCCGATGTGATGTGCATTTCGGCAAGAGACGCCATCTTGCCTGTGGTACCCATGTTCCATGTGAATGCATGGGGTATTCCCTATAGCGCGGCCATGACAGGCGCCAAATTGGTTTTCCCAGGACCTGCTTTGGATGGCAAGTCTGTGTACGAGTTGATCGAATCTGAAAAAGTCACATTTGCTGCGGGTGTGCCCACGGTGTGGCAGATGCTGTTGGGTCACATGAGACCGGCCAAACTGCGGTTCTCATCGCTCAAACGAACTGTGATTGGGGGCTCCGCTTGTCCGCCCGCCATGATTGATGCATTCAATGAAGACTATGGCGTTGATGTTTTGCATGCTTGGGGCATGACAGAAATGAGCCCCTTGGGAACCTTGTGCACACTTAAAAACAAACATCTGTCTTTACCCGCTGAAGATCAAATGAAAATTCGCCTCAAGCAGGGGCGTTGCATCTTTGGTGTGGACTTGAAAATTGTGAACGATGCGGGTGAAGACTTGCCGCACGATGGCAAAACCTATGGCGACTTGCTGGTTAAGGGTCCCTGGATCATTCGGGAATATTACAAGCAAGAGGGCCCTGGTGCTTTGGTGGAAGGTTGGTTTCCAACAGGCGATGTAGCAACCATTGACGAAGATGGTTTCATGCAGATCACAGACCGCAGCAAAGACGTGATCAAGTCGGGCGGCGAATGGATCAGTTCAATTGACATTGAAAACATTGCGATGGGTCACCCCGATGTGGCCATGGCCGCTTGCATCGGTATGGCACACCCCAAGTGGGATGAAAGGCCCATTGTTTGTGTGGTTAAAAAGCCTGGAAGCAACTTGACTGCTGCTGAGTTGTTGCAATTCTACGAAGGCAAAACAGCCAAGTGGCAGATACCTGACGATGCTGTTTTTGTAGAGGCCATTCCATTGGGCGCAACAGGCAAGATGTTGAAAACCAAGTTGCGCGAACAGCTTTCAAATTACAAACTTCCAAGTGCATGAGAAGCCTTTTTTGGGGTGGGGTGATGCTTGAATTTGCCTAGGGCAAACCCCGACCGAAAAATTACATAAAACAGTTACGCTCACAACGTTAATTTCTCATTCACAGTTGGAGACACACATGAAATTTGCAGTTCGTTCAATCGCAGTCGCCGCAGTGGCTTTTTGCGCATTCGGTGCCCACGCCCAAAAAGGCGAAACCGTCAAGATCGCATGGATTGACCCCTTGTCTGGCCTGATGGCACCCGTGGGCAACAATCAACTTAAGAGTTTCCAATTCTTTGCTGAGAAATACAGCGCGATCAACAAAGCCGGCGTCAAATTTGAAGTGGTTGGTTTTGACAACAAACTCAGCCCCGCCGAAAGCTTGAACGTCTTGAAGGCCGCCACCGACCAAGGCATTCGTTACATCACACAAGGCAATGGCTCTGGTGTGGCAGGTGCTTTGATTGAAGCAGTCAACAAACACAACGAGCGCAACCCTGGCAAAGAAATTATTTTCTTGAACCACTCCGCAGTGGATCCTGATTTCACCAACAGCAAGTGCAGCTACTGGCACTTCCGTTTCGACGCAGACACTTCCATGAAAATGGAAGCTCTGACGACGTTCATGAAAGATCGTCCAGAAACCAAAAAAGTATTCTTGCTGAACCAAAACTATTCACACGGTCACCAAGTGGCCAAGTTCTTCAAAGAAGGTATCAATCGCAAGCGTCCTGACGTTCAAATCGTTGGCGAAGACTTGCATCCTTTGGCACAAGTTCGTGACTTTGCACCTTACATCGCCAAGATCAAAGCATCTGGCGCCGACTCTGTGGTCACAGGCAACTGGGGCTCTGATTTGGCCTTGTTGGTGAAAGCTGCCAACGAAGGTGGTTACACAGGCAACTTCTACACATACTACACTGGCGTTACAGGCACACCTACAGCCTTGGGCAAGAGCGGTGAAGGCCGAGTCTTCCAAATTGCCTATGGTCACTACAAAATGGGTGGCCAGATGGACAAATGGCAAGATGAGTTCAAGGCCAAGTTCAACGACGACTTCTACACTGGCTCAGTCCATAGCATCTTCGCCACCTTGGGCGATGCCATGGCCAAAGCCAAATCAACAGACCCCGTCAAAGTCGCTGCTGCCATGTCTGGCCTCAAGACTACCAGCGTGTTCAACGGTGAAGTTGAAATGCGCAAGGCCGATCACCAGTTGCAACAGCCTTTGTACCTCACGGTATGGAGCAAAGTTGATAAAAAGTACAACTACAGTGTTGAAAACACTGGCATGACTTTGGTGCCTGTGAAGGAATTCCCATCCTACATTTCCAGCACACCCACCAGCTGCCAGATGAAGCGTCCAGCTTAATTAATGTGAGTCTTCGGATGGGCCCGCTCCTCAGGGTGTCGGGCCCATCTTGTTTTTTGTGACTTGCCATGGGTGGCGGAAAGTAGTTTTATGGAGTTCTTCATCATCTCCATGCTCAATGGTTTGAGCTACGGGTTGTTGTTATTCATGCTCAGTTCAGGCTTGACCCTGATCTTCAGCATGATGGGCGTTTTGAATTTTGCGCACGCATCGTTCTACATGATCGGTGCTTATTTTGGTTACACCTTAACCAGCATCATTGGGTTTTGGCCCGCCTTGTTGGTGGCGCCTATTTTGGTGGGCGCAACAGGTGTTCTTTTTGAGCGCTTGTCCTTGCGCAAAGTGCACAAGTTCGGTCACGTGCCTGAATTGCTGGTCACCTTTGGTTTGTCCTACATTGTTTATGAGTTGGTTCAGCTCATTTGGGGCCGAACTGCAGTCGATTTCACACCTCCCGAAATTCTTCGGGGTGCAGCCTTTACCTTGGTTAATCACTCCATCGATGGCTTGCAATTGATATGGGGCGCAGCGCCTGCCGAAATGTGCAAGGCAGCTGATACCACCATCCGATTGGTTTGCACACCGTTTCCAGCCACTCGCGGTTTCATGATGATCGTGGCATTGATGATGTTGATTTCGCTCTGGCTACTCCTCACCAAAACACGCATTGGCTTGGTGATTCAGGCCGCGCTGACACATCCTGAGGCAGTTGAATCACTGGGTCACAATGTGCCTCGCGTGTTCATGCTGGTGTTTGGTGCCGGTACAGGCCTGGCCGGATTGGCTGGCGTGATCGGTGGCAGCACTTACGTCACAGAACCCGCCATGGCCGCAACGGTAGGCTCTGTTATTTTTGTGGTGGTTGTGGTGGGCGGCATGGGCTCCTTGTCGGGTGCTTTCCTTGCCTCTGTGCTCATTGGTGTCATTCAAACTTTCGCCATCGCGTTCGACTATTCGTTTATCAGCGTGGCTCAAAGCATGGGCGTAACCTTGTCCGACGCAGCACGAAACAACTCTGTTCTCAAATTGACGGTGTCACAAGTGGCGCCCATCTTGCCTTACCTGTTCTTGGTTTTGATTTTGATTTTCCGTCCTAAAGGACTTTTAGGAACGAGGGAAGGTTGACATCATGGCTACGTACAAATTTAAACCTTACAACGTTGGCAGATGGATCATTTGGAGTCTGTTTGCGCTCGTCTTGATTTTTGCACCATTGCTGTTCACCAGTAATTTGTCTGGCACCATGTTGGCGCAAATGGGCATTGCCATCATTGCCTGCTTGTCCTACAACATGTTGTTGGGACAAGGCGGCATGTTGAGTTTTGGTCATGCGGTCTACACGGGCCTTGGCTCCTTCATGGCCATTCATGCATTGAATGCTGTCACAGCAGGGCAGTCTAATATTCCTGTCAGTTTGATTCCCTTGGTGGGTGGTGTTGCAGGCATGGGCTTCGCTGTCTTGCTGGGATTTGTCACCACCAAAAAGTCAGGAACGCCCTTCGCCATGATTACCTTGGGTGTTGCCGAGTTGGTCTTTGCTATGTCCTTGATGTTCTCTGAGTTCTTTGGCGGCGAGGCCGGTATTTCTGGCAATCGCGTGGCAGGGTCCAGTGTGTGGGGCATTACTTTTGGTCCGCAAATTCAAATTTACTACCTCATTGCCATTTACACATTCATCTGTGTTGCTTTGATGTATGCCTTTACCCAAACACCTTTGGGACGTATTTTGAACGCCGTTCGTGACAACCCTGAACGCGTCGAGTTCATTGGTTACAACACGCAAAAAGTTCGTTATTTGGCTTTCATCATTGCCGGTTTTTTTGCGGGTATCTCCGGTGGACTGGGCGCCCTTAACTTTGAAATTGTCACGGCTGAGGTGGTCGGTGCAGGCCGCTCCGGTGGTTATTTGTTGTTTACCTTTTTGGGCGGTGCCACGTTTTTCTTTGGTCCCATCATTGGCGGTATTTTGATGGTGTTGGCCTTTGTGCTCTTGTCAGAATTCACCAAAGCTTGGTTGCTTTATTTGGGTTTGCTGTTCTTGTTCATGGTGATGTATGCACCTGGCGGTATTGCCAGCCTCATCATGATGAATTTGCGCGTGGCTGCTTTCGGCAAACTCAAACAAATTTGGGTCAGTTATTTGGGCTTGATGACGACAGCGCTGGTGGCCCTCATTGGTGCGGGTGCCATGATTGAAATGGTGTACCACCTGCAGCTAAATTCTGCTTTGGGCGACACCCTCAAATTCATGGGCGTCACCTTGAATGCCAAAGGCGTCGACAGCTGGGTGGGTTCTGTCTTTATTTTGCTCACTGGTTTGGGTTTATTTGAAGTTGCTCGCCGACACTTCTTAATTGAGTGGGGCGACATTCAAGTCGAAATTGAAAAAGAAATTAAACGTCGGGAGACAGCGTGATGTCTTATGCGCTAGAACTCAAAGATCTCCGAAAGAATTTCGGAAAAACAGAAATCATTCGCGGTGCCAATTTGGCTGTCAATGCGGGCGAGCGCATTGCCATCATTGGGCCTAATGGCGCTGGTAAATCAACGCTGTTCAATTTAATCAGTGGCCGTTTTGGTCCCACCAGTGGCGAAATCTTGCTCAATGGTCAACGCATTGACCACAAAGCACCCTACGAAATCAATCGCATGGGTTTGTCGCGTAGCTTTCAAATTACCAACATCTTTCCAAAGTTGAGCGTGTTTGAAAACTTGCGCTGCGCAGTTTTGTGGAGCCTGGGTTACAAGTACACCTTCCTGAAGTTTTTATCGGGCTTGAAGGATGCCAATGAACTGGCTGAAAAATACATGGAGATGATCCGACTCGATAAGAAGCGCAATCTATTGGCCATGAACCTCACCTATGCAGAACAACGTGCCTTAGAAATTGGCATCACCATTGCAGGGGGCTCTAACGTTATTTTGTTGGATGAACCTACTGCAGGTATGAGCAAAAGTGAAACCACTCGTTTTATCAGTTTGATCAAAGAAGTGACCATCGGCAAAACTTTGCTGACCGTGGAGCACGACATGGGCGTTGTGTTTGGTCTTGCAGACAAAATTGCCGTAGTGGTTTACGGCGAAGTCATTGCCTTCGACACACCCGAAGCTGTTAGATCAAACGCACGCGTGCAAGAAGCTTATTTGGGCTCACATGTGGCCGATGAACAAGCGGGAGCCCACTGACATGCTGAACATCGACAACTTACATGCCTACTACGGCAAAAGCCACGTGCTCCATGGCGTTAGCTTCAACGTCAATCCTGGCGAAATTGTGGCCTTGTTGGGACGCAATGGCTCGGGTCGATCTACAACGGCCAAGGCCATCATGGGTCTGGTCGACTCACAGGGTCAAATCGATTGGAAGGGTCAAGCCATCGTTGGCAAGAAGGCTTTTGAAATTGCGCACTTGGGCATCGGTTATGTGCCAGAGAATCGAGATATCTTTCCCAAGCTCACAGTTCATCAAAACTTGTTGTTGGGCCAAAAGGGCAAAGGGAAGGGCAGTCGTTGGAGCTTCGACGACATGTACCAGATGTTTCCTCGCTTGTTAGAGCGTCAGCACACAGAATCCGGCGTTTTGTCTGGGGGTGAGCAGCAAATGCTAACCCTGTGCAGAACACTCATGGGTGACCCCGATCTCATCATCATTGATGAACCAACTGAAGGCTTGGCCCCCAAAATTGTCGAATTGGTTGGCCAGTACCTCAAGACACTGAAAGACAGAGGCGTTTCTGTTTTATTGATTGAGCAAAAATTAACCATCGCCATGAAAATCTCAGACCGTGCCTTGGTCATGGGCCATGGCAGCATTGTTTTTGAAGGCACGCCCACCGAGCTCAACAACAATGTCTACATCCGCAAGGAGTGGCTGGAAGTTTAATTCTCTACAGGGACCCAAAAAATTCGTCCCTTAAGCGACTTTCCCTCTACCCACTTCCCAAGAAACATCTTAGAATTGTCCAAAATAGAACGCCCGTTCTATTTTGGGATTGACACCACCTTTAGAGGAAAACCAGCATGACCGCTGAATACAAAGTCATAGGCGATGTGGCCGTGATCACCATGAGCAACCCTCCCGTCAATGGGCTTGGACTTGCAACCCGCGTTGGCATCACCAATGGCTTGACTCAAGCCAACAGTGACGCTGCCGTCAAATCCATCATCATTACGGGTGCTGGCAATGCCTTTTCTGGCGGTGCCGACATCAATGAATTTGGATCACCCAAAGCCATCCAAGAACCCAACTTGTTAAGTGTCATTCGCGCTTGCGAAAACTCGGCCAAACCCGTTTTGGCAGCAGTTCATTCAGTTGCCATGGGCGGTGGATTGGAGTTGGCGCTGGGTTGCCATTACAGAATGGCTGCGCCAGGCTGCAAAGTGGCATTGCCTGAAGTCAAGCTGGGCTTGATTCCCGGTGCAGGCGGAACGCAACGTTTGCCTCGTGTCCTGGGTGTTGAGCCAGCGCTGAACATGATTGTCAGTGGCGAACCCATCAACAGCGAAATGTTGGCCATGTTGCCTGGCCAAAAGCTGTTTGATCGCATGGCCACTTCTGCTGAGTCCTTGGCTGCTGAAGCCATGGCTTACGCCAAAGAGTTGGCCGCACAACATGCAGACGGTTCTGCTTTGCCGTTAGTTCGCAACTTGCCTTGTAAGCACCCTCAGGGCGACGCTTACTTCCAGTTCGCTCGCAACATGGTCAAAGGCATGGCCAAGAACTATCCCGCACCGCCCAAGTGTGTGGATGCAGTTGAAGCCGCCACCAAGAAAAAATTTGAAGACGGCATGGTCTTTGAGCGTGAAATTTTCACCAACCTCATGTGGACACCTGAGTGCCGCGCCTTGCGTCACATTTTCATGGCCGACCGCGCTGCTTCCAAAATTCCAGATGTGCCAAGCGATACGCCAAAGCGCACCATTGCTTCCGTTGCTGTCATTGGTGCTGGCACCATGGGTGGCGGCATCTCCATGAACTTCTTGAACGCAGGCATTCCTGTCAAGATGCTCGAGATGAAGCAAGAAGCTTTGGACCGCGGCGTGGCCACCATTCGCAAGAATTACGAAGCGCAAGTCAAAAAAGGCAAGTTGAAGCAAGACAAGTACGACCAGCGCATGGCTTTGCTCACCACCACTTTGAGCTACGACGACATCGGCAGTGCCGACCTGGTCATTGAAGCCGTGTTTGAAGAGATGGGCGTCAAAGAAGCCGTCTTCAAGAAACTCGACGAAGTGATGAAGCCAGGCGCTATCTTGGCTTCTAACACATCTACTTTGGACGTCAACAAAATTGCTTCCTTCACCAAGCGTCCTGAAGACGTGGTGGGCATGCACTTCTTCAGCCCTGCCAACGTGATGAAGTTGTTGGAAGTGATTCGCGGCGCCAAAACCAGCAAAGAAGTTTTGGCCACCGTCATGGCTTTGGGCAAAAAGATCAAGAAAACTTCTGTGGTGTCTGGCGTCTGCGATGGCTTCATCGGCAATCGTATGATTGAACAATACAGCCGCCAAGCAGGCTTCCTCATTGAAGAAGGTTGCACCCCTGCACAAGTTGACAAGGCCGTCGAAAAATTCGGTTTTGCCATGGGACCCTTCCGCATGGGCGACTTAGCCGGCAACGACATTGGTTGGGCCATACGCAAGCGCCGCAATGTTGAGCGTCCTGGCATGAAGTACAGCAAAACAGCCGACCTCTTGTGCGAAATGGGACGCTATGGTCAAAAGACGGGTGCAGGCTGGTATGACTACCAAGCCGGCAAACGCGATGCCATCCCCAGTGCCTTGGTGGTGGAGATGATTGAAAAACACCGTGCCGCTGAAGGCATCACACCGCGCAAAATTTCTGACGAAGAAATCGTGCAACGTTTGGTCTTCTCTTTGGTGAACGAAGCCGCTCATATTCTTGAAGAAGGTATTGCCAGCAAGGCCAGCGACATCGACATGGTCTACCTCACCGGTTATGGTTTCCCCATCTTCCGCGGTGGCCCCATGCTGTATGCAGACCAAGTTGGTTTGTTCAACGTGGCAGAAGCCATGAAGCGCTTTGCTAAAAACCCACGCGACGATGCCGCTTTCTGGCAACCCGCACCGCTGCTTGCCCGTTTGGTGGCAGATGGCAAAACATTCAACTGATCAGAGGTATTCAATATGACCAACGCCGTCATTGTTTCGACCGCACGCACACCTCTGGCTAAAAGCTGGAAGGGTGCTTTCAACATGACCCATGGCGCCACTTTGGGTGGCCATGCGGTACAACACGCTGTTCAACGTGCAGGCATTGATGCTGCTGAAGTTGAAGACGTCATCATGGGTTGCGCCACACCGGAAGGTGCAACCGGTGCCAACATTGCACGTCAAATTGCTTTGAAGGCTGGCCTGCCCATTTCTGTGTCTGGCCTCACCGTTAATCGTTTCTGCTCCTCTGGTTTGCAGACCATCGCGCTGGCAGCTCAACGCATCATTGCTGGCGAAGGCCAGGTGTATGTGGCGGGTGGCGTTGAGAGCATTTCTTGCGTTCAACAAGAAATGAACCAACACATGTTGCAAGATTTGGCCTTGGCCAAAATGAAGCCAGAGATTTACTGGAACATGTTGCAAACGGCTGAGCAAGTGGCCAAACGCTACAAAATTAGCCGCGATCGCATGGACGAATACGGTGCTGGCAGCCAACAAAAAGCTTGTGCAGCCCAAGCCGCTGGTTTGTTCAATGACGAAATTGCACCCATCACCGTGTCTGCGGGTGTGATTGACAAAGTCATGGGTCTCATGACCAAGCAAGTGACCGTGAGCGCCGACGAAGGTTTGCGTGAAGGCACCACCGTAGAAGCCATCGCCGGTTTGCGTTCTGCCTTGCCAGGTGGTTTGATTTCTGCTGGTAACGCCAGTCAGTTCTCTGACGGCGCAGGCGCTTGCGTATTGATGGACGAAAAGTTAGCAGAGCAACGTGGTTTGAAACCCCTGGGTCGCTTCTTGGGCTTTGCCGTTGCAGGATGCGAACCCGACGAAATGGGCATTGGTCCTGTTTACGCAGTGCCCAAAGCATTGGCTCGTTTGGGCCTCAAAGTTTCCGACATCGATTTGTGGGAACTGAACGAAGCTTTCGCCGTGCAAGTTTTGTATTGCCGCGATACATTGGGCATTCCGCCCGATCGCCTGAATGTCAATGGCGGTGCCATTGCGGTGGGTCACCCTTACGGTGTTAGCGGTCAGCGCCTCACAGGTCACGCTCTAATCGAGGGCAAACGCCGCGGTGCCAAGCGTGTTGCTGTCACCATGTGCATTGGTGGTGGCATGGGCGCTTGCGGTATTTTTGAAGTGCTCTAAACGCTCAAGCCGAGCACTTACTGAACTTCCACGGGCGTCCCGCTAACCATGCAGGCCGCCCGTTTTTATTTTCACTGAGACCTACTTAACATGAGCCTTCGGACTACTCTGGATTTTTTGTTGTACGAATGGTTGGACGTGAACCAACTCCAGCAACGCGAGCGTTTTGCCGACCACAGCCAAGAAACTTTTGATGCGGTGCTCGACACATGCGAGCGAATTGCGCGCGAAAAATACGCACCATTTAATCGCCTCGTGGACACCGAAGAGCCACGCTTTGATGGCGACAAAGTGATCTTGCCGCAAGCCACACACGATGCTCAGAAGGCCTATGCAGAATCAGGCATGCTGAGCGCAGCACAAGATTACGAAATTGGTGGCATGCAATTGCCATACACCGTAGAGGCCGCCGCCAATACATTTTTTGCCATGGCCTCCGTCAGCATGGGCTCTGGCTTGCTAACTGTTGGCAATGCCAATTTACTCATGGCCCACGGCTCTGAATTGCAAAAACAGGTGTTTGCACTCAATGAGTTTTCCGGACGTTGGTCGGGCACCATGTGCCTGTCAGAACCCCAAGCTGGCTCTTCGTTGAGCGATGTGATGACGCGCGCTACGCCAGATGGCGCAGCCTTTCAGCAAGATCCTTTGGGTGCGCGCTATCGCCTCAAAGGCAACAAGATGTGGATTTCGGCAGGTGAGCATGAACTCACCGAAAACATCATTCATTTGGTCTTGGCCAAAATTCCAGGACCCGATGGCAAACTGATTCCGGGTGTAAAAGGCATTTCTTTGTTCATCGTACCCAAAAAAATGGTGAACACCGAAGGCCAATTGACAGGCGTGCGCAACGATGTGGCCTTGGCGGGTTTGAATCACAAATGTGGCTGGCGTGGTACCACCAACACACTGCTCAATTTTGGCGAAGGCAAATTCAAAGTCTCAACTGACAACACAGATTCCGATGGCTCGGGTGCCGTCGGTTACTTGGTGGGCGAGCCTGGCCGTGGTTTGGGTTACATGTTCCACATGATGAACGAAGCGCGCATTGGCGTGGGCCTGGCAGCCACCATGTTGGGAATGGCAGGCTATGAGGCCAGCTTGGAATACGCTAAAAACCGTCCACAAGGTCGTCCCGTTGCGGGTGGCACACAAAAAGTGGTGAAAGATGCAGCGCAAGCACAGGTTCGCATCATTGAACACGCCGACATCAAACGAATGTTGTTGGCTCAAAAATCTTATTGCGAAGGTGCTTTAGCACTTGAGCTGTATTGCGCCAAGTTGGTGGACGAGCAGCACACCGGTTCTATCGAGAACGCCGACGAAGCACGCTTGTTGCTTGAAGTCCTAACACCCATTGCCAAAAGCTGGCCCAGCGAATGGTGCCTTGAAGCCAATAGCTTGGCCATTCAAATTCATGGTGGCTACGGCTATACACGTGACTTTCCCGTCGAGCAGTACTGGCGCGACAACCGATTGAACATGATTCATGAAGGCACCCACGGCATTCAAGGCATGGACTTGTTGGGTCGCAAAGTTTTGATGGAAGAGGGTAGAGGCGTTAAGCTTTTGGCTGCTCGCATGTTGGCCACAGCCCAAAAAGCACAAGCGCTGCCAGACTTGGCAGACGACGCAAAAGCCTTGACGGCTGCGCTTCAAAAAGTCACACAAGCCACCCAAATGGCATGGGTTACAGGTCAGCCACAAGAAGCTTTGGCCAATGCCGTGCCTTATCTGCAAGCCTTTGGTCACTTGGTTTTGGCTTGGGTTTGGCTGGATGTCAGTGCCTCTTGCAGAGGGGAAGCAACACCGGCCCAAACTGGCCGTCAAGCTGCCGCCAAATACTTTTACCGTTATGAGCTGCCCAAAATTGATGCTTGGTTGAACGTGGTTGGCAATCGGGATATGACGTGTGCGAATTTGTCTGAGGAGGCATTCTGATGAATCAATTTAATTCTTCTATCAAAGGCTTGCGTCACATTGTGATGTGGCGGTTGAAAGACGAAGCTGCTGGCCAGCCAAAAGCGGAGAACATACTAAAAGCGCAGGAGGCCCTGATGCGCTTCTCAAATTTGGTGCCAGGCATAGAACTGTTTGAAGTGGGCCTAAAGACCGACGGTCTTGATTGCACCTGTGACTTGATTTTGAATTCTATTTTTAAAGACGAAGCGGCATTGAAAGCCTATCAAAATCATCCTGATCACCTCGCAATTAAACCCTTGATGAAGGCCATCGTTGAGCAACGTCAATGCATGGACTTTTGGCAATAATTTTTTACTAAGGATTGAACATGACACGTACTGTCAAACAACTTTTCGACTTAACAGGCCAAACTGCATTGGTCACGGGTGGCTCACGTGGGCTGGGCTTGCAAATGGCACACGCATTGGGCGAAGCCGGTGCACGTATTATGGTGAGTTCACGCAAGGCAGCAGACTTGCAGGAAGCAGTCGCCGAACTCAAGGCCGCCGGCATTGACGCTGACTTTATCGCTGCAGATTGCGCCAAAGAAGAAGACATTCGACGCCTTGCGCGCGAAACAGTTGAAAAAATGGGCCGCATTGACATCTTGGTCAACAACGCCGGCGCAAGCTGGGGTGCACCCGCTGAAACTCACCCCGTTGAAGCGTGGGACAAAGTCATGAACCTGAACGTGCGCGGATATTTCATTTTGTCGCAAGAGGTGGCCAACTTGTCCATGATTCCCAATGGTCGTGGAAGAATCTTGAACTTGGCCTCGATTGCAGGTTTGGCAGGCAATCCGCCCGAAATGCAAACCGTTGCTTACAACACCTCCAAAGGTGCGGTCGTCAATTTCACCCGTGCATTGGCGGGCGAATGGGGCAAGTTCGGAATCACTGTCAACGCCATTTGCCCAGGCTTCTTCCCAAGCAAAATGACTTACGGTTTACTGGAAAAAATCGGCGCTGAAAACATGGCCAGCCATGCGCCATTGAACCGACTGGGCGATGACGAAGACTTAAAAGGTTTGACCTTGTTGTACGCCAGCGAAGCCGGCAAGCACATCACAGGTCAATGGCTAGCAGTTGACGGTGGCGTTAGCGCCATCATTGGTGGTTAAGTCAGCACATGAGTATTTCATTTGGCGTTCACATTCCGTTTGTGGCCCATCTTGGCTTTTCTATGGAGAAGTTTGAAAATGGCACATCGGAGTTACATTACAGCCCGCGCCCTGAACACCACAACTCTTTTGATATTCCACATGGTGGGGCACTAATGACCTTACTCGACGTGGTCATGGCAACTGCTGCACGCAGTGTGGATCCTGAAATGGGAGTCGTCACGATTGAGATGAAAACCAGTTTTATTCGACCTGCAACGACCAAGGGCAATGAGTCTTTGGTGGCCAAAGGTTTACTCATACACCGTACCAAAACCATGGCGTTCACTGAAGGAAAGGTTTATGACGCAGCGGGTCAGTTATGCGCTCATGCCACGGGTACTTTCAAGTATGTCAAAAGAACAAATTAAGACATATCGCCAATTTCGACTGACTAAATAAATCACAAGACAATCATGCCAACCAATCACATCATCGTTTTAGACAACCGCCCTGAAGGTGAAGCCACCGCTTCCAACTTTAAATTAATCACTGCAGAGACACCTGCTTTGCAAGACGGCCAAGTTTTGGTGAAGCACCATTACCTCAGCTTGGACCCCTATATGCGCGGCCGCATGAACGCTGGCAAAAATTACGCGCAACCTCAACCTTTGGGTGAAGCCATGATTGGCGGTACTGTGGGCGAAGTCGTGGACAGCAAGCACGCCAAGTTTGCAGTGGGCCAAACCGTTTTGTGCATGGGTGGCTGGCAAGAATACAGCGTGATCAATGCCGATGCCATGGGTGCACTCAAGCATGTCAATGCAGAGAAAATTTCCATTAGCCATTACTTGGGTGCAGTCGGTATGCCTGGTGTCACCGCTTGGTATGGCTTGGTCAAAATCATTCAAGCCAAACCCGGCGCTACCGTCACAGTCAGCGCAGCCAGCGGTGCAGTGGGTAGTGCATTTGGTGCCTTGGCCAAAGCGCGTGGATTTCGCGTGGTGGGCATTGCAGGCGGCAAGGCCAAATGCGATTACGTGGTCAATGAATTGGGCTTTGATGCGTGCGTAGATTACAAAGAACACGCCGACTACATCTCATTGTCCAAGGCACTCAAAGAGGCTTGTCCCAATGGCATTGACGGCCATTTTGAAAATGTGGGCGGCATGGTGCTAGATGCTGTGATGTTGCGCGCCAATGACTTTGCACGCATTGCGGTGTGCGGCATGATTGCCGGCTACAACGGTGAACCTTTGGCCATGACCAATCCCACCTTGATCTTGAAGAGCCGGATGACCATCGAAGGCTTTATTGTGAGCGAGCACATGGAAGTCTGGCCGGAAGCCCTGGCTGAATTGGCCGAGTTGATTGCCAGTAGCAAATTCAATCCACGTCAAACCATTGCGCAAGGATTGGCCGCTGCACCGCAAGCTTTCCTTGGCTTGCTCAAAGGTCAAAACTTTGGCAAACAACTTGTTAAGTTGATTTAAGTCGGTCACAACCCCAGAGAGCCTAGTCATGAGCCAACTGATTCTTCACCATTACCCAACGTCACCGTTTGCCGAAAAAATCCGTTTGATTTTGGGTTACAAAAAGTTGGCGTGGCAAAACGTGATCATCCCCATGATCATGCCAAAGCCAGACCTGACGGCTTTAACGGGTGGCTATCGACGCACGCCAGTGTTGCAGATCGGTGCAGACATTTATTGCGATACTGCTTTGATTGCGGATGTCTTGGAAAAATTGGCACCCACCCCCAGCCTCTATCCATCACCCGTCAATGGCGCGTCCAGAATTGTGGCGCAATGGGCAGACAGCCAAGTCTTCCCAGCAGCCATGGCCTATAACTTTCAGCCATCTGGAGTGGCCGATGTATTTGCAGGAGCCCCTGAAGCTGTTGTTCAAGCGTTTGTGGCAGACCGTGCTGCCATGCGCGGCGGCGCACCTAGAATGCCATTGGGCGAGGGCACCAGCACTTACAAAAGTCAATTGCGCCGCTTGTCTGACATGCTGACTGAGCATCCTTACTTAATGGGCGATGTGCCCACCATTGCCGACTTTTCTGCCTATCACCCCATGTGGTTCACCCTTGAGCGCACACCCAGTGTTGCCAGCATCTTGGATGCAACGCCCTTGCTCAAAGACTGGATGGCTCGCATGAAAGCCATCGGCCACGGTCATCACGAAAAAATGAAGTCTGATCAAGCCGTTGATGTGGCCAAGAATGCAGCACCCGCAGATGTTTCGCAAATGCCTTTTGTAGACGATCACGGCATTGCTTTAGGGTCTGAAGTGACCATCACCGCCGACAACTTTGGTTTAGAACCCTCACCAGGCACCTTGGTGGCGGCCACCAAAACACGCCTCACATTGCGTCGTGAAGATGATCGTGCTGGTACGGTTCATGTTCACTTCCCCCGTAACGGATTCATTTTGAAGAAGGTCAAATCATGATTCGCAATTTTGAAAACAAAACAGCCGTCTTAACTGGCGGTGGCTCTGGCTTTGGTTTGGAGTGCGCACGCATTGCCGCCCGACTCAAAATGAATGTGGTGTTGGTGGATGTACAACAAGATGCCCTCGACAAAGCCGAAGCTGAAATTAAAGCCACAGGCGTCAAAGTCTTTGCCAAGCGCGTAGACGTTTCCAACGCAGAGCAAATGGAAGCCTTGGCCAAAGACGTTCAATCGCAATTTGGTGCACCACACTTTGTTTTCAACAACGCTGGCGTAGGTTCTGGCGGTTTGGTCTGGGAAAACACCGTGGCCGATTGGCAATGGGTTTTGGGTGTCAATGTCTGGGGTGTGGTGCATGGTGTGCGTTTGTTCACGCCCATGATGCTGGATGCTGCCAAAAAGGATTCGTCTTACGAAGGCCACATTGTGAATACCGCCAGCATGGCCGGTTTGCTAACAGCACCCAACATGGGCGTTTACAACGTCAGCAAACATGCTGTAGTGGCGCTAACAGAAACCTTGTACCAAGACCTGAAATTGGTCACCGATCAAGTCAGTGCCAGCGTTTTGTGCCCTTACTTTGTTCCCACCGGCATAAGCCAAAGTCATCGCAATCGTCCCGCCGATTTACCCCATCAAAAGGCTACCAAAAGCCAATTGATTGGCCAAGCCATGAGCGACAAAGCGGTCAGCAGCGGCAAGGTCTCTGCCGCCCAAATGGCTGAAATGGTGTTTGAGTCGATTGGCAACGATCAGTTTTACATTTACAGCCATCCACAGGCATTGGGCAATGTTCAAACTCGAATGGAAGCCATCGTTCAGCAGCAAAATCCACCCAATCCCTTTGCCGCACGTCCCGATATTGGCGAAAAACTCAAAGCCGAACTGCGCAGCTAAAAAACAGCCACCGGAGTGTGGCAAACTCGTCGGCTTTGTTATAGAAATCTATTCATTTAAGTCGACGAGATGCAGAAAATATTGGGCCAATTGGCCGTTGAAATCAAAATCCGCCCTGAGCAGGTTCAGGCGGCAGTTAGTTTGTTAGATGGCGGCGCCACGGTGCCGTTCATTGCCCGTTACCGCAAAGAAGTGACTGGCGGCTTGGACGACATTCAGCTGCGTGAACTGGAATACCGTTTGGGCTACTTGCGTGAGATGGAAGAGCGACGTGCCACCATCCTCAAAAGCATTGCCGATCAGGGCAAGCTCACCCCCGAATTGCAATTATCCATCGACCAAGCAGTTACCAAGCAAGACTTGGAAGATTTGTACCTTCCATTTAAGCCCAAGCGCCGCACCAAAGGCATGATTGCCAAAGAAGCGGGCCTAGAGCCTTTGGCCGATGCCTTATGGGCCAATCCTTCTCTCAACCCACAAGACGAAGCGCAGGCCTATTTGAAGCCAGCCGATGCCATTGAAGGCGCAGACTTTTCAACGGCGGGCGCAGTATTGGATGGCGTGCGGGACATTTTGTCTGAGCGCTGGGCAGAAGATGCCTCACTGATTCAAGCCCTGCGTGAGTGGCTTTGGAAAGAAGGCTTGTTCACCAGCCATTTGGCTTCGGGCAAAGATGAGAACCAAGCCGAGGTCGCCAAGTTCAGAGATTACTTTGACTACAGCGAACCCATTGGCCGCGTTCCATCGCACCGTGCCTTGGCCGTGTTCCGCGGTCGAGCTTTGGAGTTTTTGGACGCCAAGCTAACTTTACCAGAACCAGAAACCATCAGCGCCACTGCGGCGCCCTTAACAGCCACTGCAGCCGCCCAAGCGGCCAGTGCCTTGGCAGAAGGTCGCATCGCTTTGCACCTTGACTGGTCGCACTGCGCCAGACCTTCTGACGACCTCATTCGCAAAACCGTTTTGTGGACTTGGCGCGTCAAGCTCAGTTTGTCTTTGGAACGCGACCTCTTTGCGCGCCTGCGTGAAGAAGCCGAAAAAGTAGCCATTAAGGTTTTTGCAGATAACTTGCGAGATTTGTTACTGGCAGCGCCTGCAGGTCCACGAGTGGTGTTGGGCTTAGACCCAGGCATTCGCACGGGTGTGAAAGTAGCTGTGGTGGATGAAACAGGCAAGCTCATAGAAACATCTACTGTGTATCCCCACGAGCCTCGCCGAGATTGGGAAGGCTCTTTGTACACGTTGAACAAATTGTGTCAAAAACATGGCGTCAATTTGATTGCCATTGGCAACGGCACGGCCAGCCGCGAAACCGATAAGCTGGCAGCCGATTTGATCAAGCAACTCAAAACACCCGACAGCCCCGAAATTCAAAAAGTGGTGGTGAGCGAGGCGGGCGCTTCCGTTTATTCAGCCAGTGAGTTTGCCAGCCAAGAAATGCCCGATGTCGATGTGAGCTTGCGCGGTGCCGCTAGCATTGCACGCCGCTTGCAAGACCCCTTGGCCGAGTTGGTCAAGATCGATCCCAAATCGATTGGGGTAGGACAATACCAGCACGACGTCAATCAAACCGAATTGGCACGTACCTTGGAAGCCGTGGTGGAAGATTGCGTGAACGCGGTGGGCGTTGACCTGAACACAGCCAGTGTGCCATTGCTGTCGCGCGTCTCTGGTTTGTCTGGTGGTGTAGCCAAGTCTGTGGTGCGTTGGCGCGAAGCCAATGGCGCTTTTAAAAATCGTCAAGATTTGTTAAAGGTCACCGGCTTGGGTGCCAAAACCTTTGAGCAAAGCGCAGGTTTTTTGCGCATTCGAGGTGGCGACAATCCACTGGACATGACCGGTGTCCACCCCGAAACCTATCCCGTAGTGGAAGCCATCATGGCCAAGGTGGCTCAGCCTGTAGAGAATGTCATGGGCCGCGCAGACATGCTCAAGACATTGCGGCCTGAGTTGTTTGCCAATGACAAGTTTGGTGTGATCACCGTCAAAGACATTTTGGTTGAACTGGAAAAACCAGGCCGCGATCCTCGCCCAGATTTCAAAGTGGCGCGCTTCAATGACGGTGTCGATGACATTCGTGACTTGAAAGAAGGCATGATTTTGGAAGGCACCGTGAGCAACGTGGCAGCCTTTGGCGCCTTCATCGATTTGGGTGTGCATCAAGATGGCTTGGTTCACGTCAGTCAGCTCAGCAACAAGTTCATTACTGACGCACGCGAAGTGGTGAAGACGGGCGACATCGTTAAGGTCAAAGTGACTGAAGTAGATGTGGCACGCAAACGCATTGGCCTAACCATGAAGCTCAGCGATGCGGCACCCTCAGGTACGCAACGTGGTCGCGAAAATAAATTTGAAGGCGGCCCGCGCCAAAGTCATCAGCATCAACGCGCGCAGGGTCCTAGTCAGTCAGGTAATTTAGGCCAAAGTGCCATGGCCTCTGCTTTTGCTAAATTGCAAAACAAGAATTAAATCGCCTCATGAAAGCCCTTGCCATCTATGCCGGTCCGCAAGCAAAGCAACACCTCGCTTTGCATGGGCTCAGCGCGTCTGATGTGGGGGTAATTCCTGCCGCAGCGGGTGGGCCTAAAGGTTTGATCTTGGGCCCACTGGACAGATTCATGTTCAACGAGTGGTTGCCGACGAGTCAACAGCCCGTAGATCTTGTTGGAGCGTCCATTGGTGCATGGCGCATGGCAACAGCTTGCTTACCAGACAGCAGTGCGGGTCTTCTGCGCTTAGAGCACGACTACATCCACCAGCATTACGAACTGAAGCCGGGTGAAAAGTTTCCCAGCGCCCATCAAGTCAGCGACTCATTTCGGGAAAACTTAGATTTGTTTTATGGTGGCTTGGTTGAGCCGTTGTTAAACCATCCTAGGTTTCGCCTGCACGTACTGGCATCGCGTGGAAAGGGGCTTCTTCAACAGGAACACCCCATCCTTAGCCCTCTGGGTTATGGCGGCGCCTTTTTAAGTAACTTGATCAGCCGCAAAGCCATGGGCGCCTCTTTGGAAAGGGTGGTGTTTTCTTCGGCAGGTTCGCTGCCCTTTGGCACGCAAGACTATGCAACGCGACATTTGCCTTTGACATCCTCCAACTTCATGGACGTGCTGCAAGCCAGCTGCGCCATACCATTTGTATTGAAGGCGGTTCACAACATTCAAGGGGCACCGATGGGTGCTTATTGGGATGGTGGCATCACTGACTATCACTTGCATCTGGCTTGGAACAAACAGCCAGAACGCACAGCCAGTTTAGTGGTGTATCCGCATTTTCAAAAGGCGGTCATTCCTGGTTGGCTGGACAAGGGCTTGAAGTGGCGTCATAAGGCCACGGCGTTTCTAGACAACACATTGGTTTTGGCCCCCAACCCAGAATGGGTCAAGACATTGCCCAATGGCAAATTGCCCGATCGAACTGACTTTGCCACTTACGGCCAAGATTTGCAGGCTAGGGTCAAAGTTTGGAAAGCGGCAACATCGGCCAGTCAACAACTTGCCGATGAATTTGCAGATTGGTTACAGAAGCCCAACATGGACTCTGTCCAAGACCTCTAATTACATCGAAGCGATCAGCATCTCTCGGTATTCGTCGGGGGTTGCAATACGGGGGTTGGTTTTGTGGCAATGGTCTGCCATAGCACCCTGAATGACGTCATCAAACAATGATTCTGTAACCCCCATGGCTTTCAAGCCCGATGGCAGCCCCAAGCGTGCGCTCATGTCTTGAATGGCCTGCGGAATGTCCGAGCCTGAAGTTAAGCCCATCACTTGCGCCATGCGGTTCAAACGGTTTTCTTTTTGAACAGACTCGGCAACAGCGTTGAATTGAACAACGGCTGGCAAGAACATGGCATTCAAGGTGCCGTGGTGCAGGCGGGGATTGACGCCGCCCAAACTGTGACTGAGAGAATGGACGCAACCCAGACCCTTTTGGAAGGCCATGGCGCCTTGCATGGACGCGCTCATGAGATGCATGCGGGCTTCTTTGTCTTGGCCATTTTTGGTGGCGCGCTCTATGTGTGCCCAAGCACGTTGCAAACCATCCAGACCAATGCCATCTGCGGGTGGATTGAAAGCTGCGGCCATGAAAGTTTCCATGCAATGGGCAATGGCATCCATGCCAGTAGCCGCAGTCAACATGGGGGGCAATCCAATGGTCAGCTCTGGATCGCAAATGGCGGCCTTGGGCACAATGAACCAAGAATGGAAACCGAGTTTGCGGCCATCGTCCACAATCAAAATCGCACCCCGTGCCACTTCGCTGCCAGTGCCACTGGTGGTTGGAACCGCAATGAGGGGTGCCACGCGGTCTGTAATTTTGAGCGAGCCGCCTTCAATGGTGGCGTAGGTTTTGAGGGTGCCTTCATGCGTGACAGCGATGGCCACACATTTGGCGCAATCAATTGAAGAGCCACCCCCTACAGCGATCAAGCCATCGCAACCCTGCGCTTTGTAAACCTCGCTGGCGGCACGAACGGCGGCCTCAGTGGGGTTGGACGGTGTTTGGTCAAATACAGCCACCTGAAAGCCTGGCAGTGCATCCAAGGCTTTTTGCAAAATACCTGCGGCCTTTACGCCTTGATCGGTGACGATGAGTGGCTTGTGGATGCCCACGCGCTCGCACTCTTGTTTCAAGAGTTGGATGGCGCCGAAGTCGATTTGAATTTGGGTGACGTAATTGATAAAGGCCATGGCAATTTCTTTGAATGAGTTACGATCAACTCTAATCCAAGATGGCCCTGAAGTCAGCCTCCACAACCCTTAAACAGTCACTTTGGCGATAAATCTGCCACCATGAGTTCTCATCCCAATCCTCACAGCCGACTCACCGATGCCATGCGCCTCGTGCTTCGGAACATCGAGCGGGCAGGGCGTCCGCCCATGTATTTGTTAACAGCCCAACAGGCCCGCTTGTTTTACGAAATGTCAGCCAGTATTTTGGATTTGCCCGAGCCCAGAATAGCGCGCGTAGAAAATTTGCAAATTCCTATGCGAGATGGTCAATTGGTCAAGGCCAGGTTGTTTGCGCCAGTCGTCAAGGGGCAGGGCGCGCCCTTGCCATGCTTGGTGTATTTTCATGGCGGTGGCTTCACCATTGGCAGCATTCAAACTCACAATGTGTTGTGTCGTGAACTGGCTCGTATGGGGCACTGCGCAGTCATCTCAGTAGACTACCGCTTGGCCCCTGAACATCGTTTTCCTGTTGCCACCAACGATGCATGGGATGCCGTTCAATGGGTGGCCAATTCAAGCAGCAAACTAGGGCTTCGTGCCAATGCATTGGCGGTAGGCGGCGACAGCGCTGGCGGCACCTTGGCTGCGGTATGCGCCATCCAAGCCAGAGATGTAGGCTTGAAATTAGCCCTGCAGCTGCTCATTTATCCGGGCACAGCCGCACGTCAAGAAACGGCCTCGCATCACACCTACGATTCAGGATTTATGCTCGACAAGGCCACTGTCGATTGGTTTTTTGACCACTACATTGATGCCAAAGACCGCGATGATTGGCGCTTTGCACCGATGCTGGCTGAGCGTCACGATGGCCTTGCGCCTGCTTGGATTGGTTTGGCAGAATGTGACCCGCTGGTTGATGAAGGCGTGGCGTATGCCGATTTGCTTCGCATGTCGGGTGTACCGGTTGATATTGAGATTTACCATGGTGTGGTTCATGGCTTCGTCAACATGGGGCGAGTCATTCCAGAAGCTAGCCTGGCTCACGCAGACGCAGGGCGTGCATTAAAGCAAGCCTTCAGTGCAAGACCTTGAATCAAGATTTATAAAGTCAGAAAGAATGTCCAACATGAAACGCAGTGACTTTCGTTTTTTTCATCGCCTTCGTGTTCGCTGGGCCGAAATTGACATGCAGAAAATTGTCTTCAACGGCCATTACTTGACCTACATTGACACAGCGGTGACCGCATATTGGGGCCGAGTTGCGTTGCCCTACGATACGGCATTTCATATATTGGGCGGTGAGTTGTATGTGAAAAAAGCCACGCTGGAATATCACGCTTCTGCACTCATGGATGACGACTTAAGTGTGGGCATGAAATGCAGCAGATTAGGCAAATCTTCAATGGTCTTTGAGGCCGGTATTTTTCGGGGTGACAAATTGCTCATTAGCGGCGAACTCATCTATGTCTTTGCAGACCCCGCCACCCAAACATCCAAGCCCATCCCTGAAGCTTTGCGCAACATTTTGTTGATTTTTGAAGCAGGTGAATCTGTCGTCGATTTAAAGACAGGTAACTGGGATGAACTCAAAGATGGGGCAGCTGCTTTGCGCACCGAAGTTTTTGTAGAAGAACAAGAAATTCCGCAAGAACTTGAATGGGATGAACACGATGCCAAAGCACTGCATGCGTTGGTCCTGAACAAATTAGGCCAACCCGTTGCTACAGGCAGATTGCTTCAACCTCAACCCAAGCTGGCTCAAATTGGGCGTATGGCCGTTTCTAAAGCATTGCGGGGTGGCAATTTGGGGCGCATGGTCATAGATGCCCTTGTCGATGCCGCTAGACAACGAGGCGACCATCAAGTGATTTTGCATGCGCAATGTAGTGCAGAAGGCTTCTATCGACGCCTAGGATTCAAAGCGCATGGCGAAGTCTTCCAAGACGCCGGCATCGATCACATCGAAATGACGATGAAGCTTGTTTAAATGTCTTCAAGCAAGGGGTAGGGCAGTGCTTTAACCAGCAGCTGAGGTCCCTTGGTGTTACCCACATGAAGCGCTTGCGTGGCGGCACTGATTTGCATAGACACAATGCCCCACCAAGCAGTGTCATTGGCTGGACTGGCTGGACTGGCTGAGCTTGCTGCACTGGCCACGGTGCCACAAGCCTGCTCAGGTTCGTCGGCAGTAAATACCTCTTGCCCCACTTGAAGTGGACTTTGGCTAGAGACAATGTAGGCGCGGCGTTTCAGAGTACCTCGAAACTGGCTTCTGGCCACCACTTCTTGACCTGGGTAGCAGCCCTTTTTAAAGCTGACGCCTTCGACCGATTCATAGTTCAACATTTGGGGCACAAAGGCTTCCGAGGTAACGGTTTGAACCATGCTGATGCCCGACAACACTTCGGCAAGTTGCCACTCGGCGTCACTCACAATGGGCGTGGATTGGCTGACAAAGGCTTGGGTGTTGGGGTGATCTTTCGAGCCAACCCACAAGAGTCTGGCCACTGACATAGAGTCACTTGTAGCGCTGTGCAATTTGATGAAACTGTGCTCACCTTCAGTGCTTGCGCGCCATGAAGGCTCAGAGACCAAGCCAGGGCAAGCTTTTTCAGCCGCTTCGCCCAAAAAACCTCTTAACTCGTACTGCTGTGTTGCATCAGAAAGTTTGACTTTGGCCCGCATCACAAACATCGACAAACGCTTGACGGTGGCTTGCAGCAGATCTTTGTGACAAATCATCAAGAATTTCTCATTGCTGATTTTCAAGACAATGAAACTGGCCATCAAACGACCTTTGGCCGAACAATATCCGGCAAATCGCGCTTGCCCGACAGGCAAGAGCAAGACGTCATTGGTCAATTGACCTTGTAAAAAGGTCCCGGTATCGGGTCCTTCCGCCAAAATGAGGCCCCAATCTGGGGGTGTCAGCATGCCAGAAGGCGAGAATTTCAAATCAGGTTCAATCGGTTCCATGGCTGAATTATGATCTCCTCTGAAAAACCCAAAGGATTCAAGGTTTGAGTCGCCCCGTTTCAAAAGCTAAGAAAAGAAAACCTTCACGAAAAAGTCGTTCGTGGGGCGCTTTTCTGTCCTTGAGTCTATTGACCCTCATGGCTATTTTGGCCGGTGCAGTGGCCTGGTTAGAAATGCCCATGGGGTTCAAGGAACAGCCGCTGAATGCTAGCAGCCCTCAGGTGCTAGATTTGTCCGTAGAACTCGGTACCACGCCCAAAGGCGTGGCTCAAGCCATTGCCGATGCGGGTGCTGATGTGTCGCCTCATTTACTTCGCGTTTGGTTCAGACTGTCGGGCCAAGACCGCGCCATCAAGGCGGGCAGCTACGAAATCACGCCAGAGATGACGCCTAGAAGTGTGCTGAACATGTTGGCCCGGGGCGAAGAAAGCCTGAAGTCAGTCACCCTGGTTGAAGGTTGGACCTTCAAGCAATTTAAGCAGGCATTGGCCAAAGCAGAAACCGTGAAGCTCACCACGCAAACCCTTTCTGACGCCGAAATCATGTCGCAACTGGAGCGTCCTGAGCTACATCCTGAAGGACGTTTTTATCCGGACACCTACACTTATTCAAAGGGTTCAACCGACTTGGCCATCATGAAACGGGCCCTCAAAGCCATGGACCGACAGCTTGAAAAAACTTGGAATCAAAAGCCTGCGCAGCTCAAGTTGGCCAATGCTACTGAGCTGCTTACCTTGGCCAGCATCGTCGAAAAGGAAACAGGCCGAGCCAGCGACAGACCCTTGATTTCAGCTGTGTTTCACAATCGTCTCAAGATGGGCATGCGCCTGCAAACTGATCCAACTGTCATTTATGGCCTGGGTGACGCCTTCGATGGCAATCTTCGCCGAGTTGATTTGAGAACCGACACCCCTTACAACACCTACACGCGCGCCGGTTTACCGCCAACGCCCATTGCGATGCCTGGCAAAGCAGCCTTGATGGCCGCTATTTCTCCCGCGGCCTCCAATGCACTTTACTTTGTGGCCAAGGGCGATGGCTCCAGCCATTTCAGCCAATCGCTGAACGAGCACAATAACGCGGTGAATAAATATCAACGCGGTCTATCTAAACAGGATCCTTGAGTCATGCGACAAGCTTGGTTTATCAGTTTTGAAGGCATCGATGGTGCCGGGAAATCAACGCACATTGAGGGCTTGGCTCAGTGGTTTAAAAGCCGTGGCCATGTGGTCACTTTAACGCGCGAGCCTGGCGGAACGCCCTTGGCAGAAAAATTCCGTGAGTTGGCCTTGCACGAGGCCATGGACCCCCTTACAGAAGCCTTGGTGATGTTTGCAGCTAGACGCGAGCACTTGTTGCAAGTTATTGAACCCGCCCTTGCGCGAGGTGAAGTGGTGCTGTGCGATCGGTTTACAGATGCCACCTTTGCCTATCAAGGCGGGGGGCGAGGATTCGATTGGAACGTCTTGAAAAACCTCGAACAGATGGTTCAAAACGTCCCAGCGAGCCAACTCAGACAACCTGATCTGACCATTTGGTTTGACCTGCCACCAGCCGTTGCAGCAGAACGTTTGAGTACCGCGCGATTGCCTGATAAGTTTGAATCACAGTCGCAATCTTTTTTTCAAGCCGTCCGAAATGGCTATGCCAAACGCATGCAGGAGGCGCCTTCGCGCTTTGCCCAAATTGCGGCGGATCAATCGCGTGAAGCGGTCTGGGCTGATGTTTTGATGGCGATCGAAACGGCGTATGCCAAATGACTGAATTAGCCCCCTGGATTCAAAAACAAAGCGTGTCACTGTTGTCGCAACAGGGGCATGCTTGGTTGCTGCAAGGGCCATCAGGTTTAGGCCAATACAACTTGGCCACCTCGATGGTCAGCGCTTGGCTGTGCGAGTCTGAAACTGCACTAACCCAGGGCGCATGCGGTCAATGCGGTAGTTGCCATGCGCTGAGTGTTCACACCCATGCCGATTTGTTGGTGCTGATGCCCGAAACCATTTTGCTAGAACTGGGCTGGCCACTGAGCGAAAAGGCGCAGTCTGAAATTGACAACAAAACGCGCAAACCCAGTAAAGAAATTCGCATTGAAGCGATGCGTGATGCCATTGAATTTTCTCAGCGCACCAACGCCCGAGGAAAAGGCAAAGCGGTGCTGGTGTTTCCAGCTGAGCGCATGAACCACGTCACAGCCAATGCTTTACTGAAAACCTTGGAAGAACCACCAGGCGATGTGAAGTTTGTATTGGCCACAGAGGCTGCACATCAATTACTGCCCACCATTCGCAGTCGGTGTTTGATTCACACCATGACTTGGCCTATAGAGTCAGAAGCCGTTGCTTGGCTTCAAGCGCAAGGACTTTCAATAGAAGATGCCGCATCACTTTTGAAAGCGGCCGGTGGCCGTCCAGACGAAGTTTTGAAGCAACGAAATTTAGGGCAGTCCATGCAATGGTGGGCCAAGTTTCCCAAGGCCATGATGGCTGGCGATGCTAGCTACTGTTCTGAATTGCCGCCCTCCGAAGTCATCGATGCTTTGCAAAAGCTTTGTCACGATCTACTTATGCTGCAAACGCAGGCTTCTTTGCGCTATTTCAATGAAACTGACCTGCCCAAACTCAAGGTGACTTCAGCCCAACTCACTGCTTGGTTTAAACGCCTTTCTCAAGCCGCCAAAACCTCAGAGCATCCCTTCAATACGGGCTTGATGCTTGAGGCACTTTGCACGGAAGCACGTGAAGTGATGAACAGCCCCGCCTAACATGTACACCGATTCTCATTGCCATCTTTCATTTGCTGAGCTTGCAACTCAGTTACCCGACATTCGCCTGAAAATGCAGGAAGCTCAAGTGACGCGTGCGCTTTGTATTTGCACCACGATCGAAGAGTTTGAAAATGTCCACGCTTTAGCCACCACCTACGACAACTTTTGGAGCACAGTAGGAGTTCATCCAGACAACGAAGACATCTACGAACCGACGGTGGCTGACTTGGTTCAAAAGGCCAGCTTGCCACGCGTTGTCGCCATCGGTGAAACTGGTCTGGACTATTACCAGATGGACGAGAGGAAGGGCGGCAGAGGCATTGGCGACATGGAATGGCAACGGGAACGCTTTCGAACCCACATTCGTGCTGCACGCCAGGTCAAGTTGCCCATGGTGATTCACACTCGTGCCTCTTCGGATGACACCATTCGGATTTTGAAAGAAGAGGGCGAAGTAGGGGACTCCAACAGTGCTGGGGGCGTATTTCACTGTTTTACTGAGACTCAGGCAGTGGCCAAAGCAGCGCTTGATTTGGGTTACTACATCTCTTTTTCAGGCATTTTGACCTTCAAGTCGGCTCAAGATTTGCGAGATGTGGCGGCTTGGGTACCGTTGGACCGGCTTTTAATTGAAACTGACAGTCCTTATTTGGCGCCAGTTCCGTACCGAGGAAAAACAAACAATCCTTCTTACGTTCCTTTTGTAGCCAAACTGCTGGCCGAATTGCGAAACATGGCGCCTGAAACAATGGCTGTACTGACAAGCCATAATTTCGACCGACTTTTTACCAAAGTAGCCGCTTAAAGAAAGCATTTGTATGCTCATATTTAACTTTAATAAATTAATAAAGTGCTCTGTTTTTATTGTATTTTATTCGTTTTCCCACTTAGGCTTTGCAGGATCGTATGAAGACTTTTTCAAGGCGGCACAATTTGATGATTCAAGAACTATTTCCAGCTTGCTTGCAAGAGGTTTTGATCCCAATACAGTCAATTTAAATGCAGAACCTGCCTTGCTGTACGCGTTGAGTGAAGGTTCTTTCAAAGCCTTTGAAGTTTTGGCCAAACATCCCAAAACCAATCTCAATGTGCGCAATAAACATAGTGAGTCGGCCCTCATGCTTGCCAGTCTCAGGGGCAATTTACCTCTGGCCAAATTGCTAATCCAAGGCGATGCGGACATCAATCATCCCGGTTGGACAGCCTTGCATTACGCATCAAGTGGCGGCCATACAGAAATCATGCAATTGTTATTGGACAAAAGTGCCTACATCGATGCTGAATCGCCCAACGGCACGACGCCATTGATGATGGCTGCACGTTATGGCAATAGCAAAGCGGTTCAGATTTTGATTGATGAAGGCGCTGACGTTCAACTCAAAAATCAATTGGGTCTCAGCGCGCTTGATTTCGCCAAACAAGGCAACCGTCTTGATTCTTTGGCTTTGATAGAAGCTGAGATCAATAAACTTCCTAACGATAAGTCTGCAGTGCCATCTGCGAAGCCATAAGTAACCAAGGGCACAGGCCATCTACTTAGAAAACTTGTACCTCACCATCTTACTAACTTCATACGATGTATATTATGTTAAGTAACGTATTGGAGTCAACAGACAAGATCATTAGTTGGAACTCTCAGTCCTAGATGCTCCAAATGAAATGGCCCTATTGGGGCCATTTACATATCAAGGATTCAATTGCAGGACTTGTGTAGGACCAGAGGTCGACATCCTTAATGGTCTGTACTTGACCTGACCCCATTCATCCTTCATGTCTCGATACCGAGGCGAAAACGGATTGCCGCTCTGCCCAGTTTGATAAATAAAGCCAGACTCGTCCAAGTTAGACAAATCGTACACAGCGCGCATTGAAGCTGCATGGCGTGTGGCAAATGGCACGGTAGCGCTACTGGTCCAGTATTGACCCACATTCACTGTGAATGCATCGCCGCAGCTTGGCCCAGACACATCAAAGAACGCAGCCAGTGGCTTTACATTGCCAAAAGGCTTGTGCACGCTCAGCGCAGGATGTGCACGACCCCAATTCCAGCTGGCAACCTTATCGCCCTGCATGGCCATAATTTTGTCCAAGGCCGTATCCAGTGCTTTGTTCATCAAAGATTGGCAACCAGATTCACCGCACCATGATTTGTCTTGGCTAGCCAAAACTCCTTCAACAGCAGGACGAAATGCACGCTTACCAAACAAGGCTTTAAAACGAACCTCGCCAATCTTAGGAATTAGGATGGCGCGTGTGACTTCATCAATCCAAACGGCATAAATCAAAGCACCTGCGGAATCTTGGTTCATGACACCCTTGAATGATTTCAAGATGGGCAACACTTCGGCGGCCTTGGCATGCTGAGAAGTTAAAGACTGCATGTACGGCAACAAACGATCGGCGGCCAAAGAATGCACATCGGCTTGAATGGTTTTCATTCGAGGCGCATCCAATTGAGAGCCCTCAGACAACAACTGCGCAATGCGATCAAAACGCTCAGGCCCTGTCCAATCATTGGTCAAGAATTGAGCATAGCCAGGCGGTAATATCTTTTGATTGGCTGTGGCATGCCAACCGCGCTTTTCAATATCGGCTTGCGACACTTCAGGCGTTTGATCGTAAGGAATCCATGATTGCCAGTCGTATTGGGCCAGCCATCCTGGTGCTGGCACCATGCCTTGCAAATCGTTGGCTGCAGAACGCACGGGCACCTTGCCTGCGGCTTTGAACAAAACACGCCCTGCTTTGTCAGCCATCACCACGCTTTGCATCGGCGAATGGTTCTTAGAAAAAGCCAGCCTTAACTCGGCCACTGAATTGGCAAAATTGGCTTCCATACCAGCCACAATGGTTTGATTGTCGATATCCAACGCAGTCCAGCGCAGTGCAATGGCGTATTTGTCAGTGTTCAAGAACTGAGCGTAGGCGGGTTGTACGTCAGAAATAACTGGACCATGCCGAGTAGTGCGAACCTTGATGTTGACATCGCCCTGCCCTTTGACTTTGATCACTTCGTTGCGCGTCTCAAAAGCTTGTTGCCCTGTAGGAGTACGGTAGTTGTCCTTGCCTTCTAAAGCTTCTAAATACAAATCTTGAACATCAGGACCTGTATTGGTAAAGCCCCAAGCGGCTTGGTTGGTTCGGCCCAAAACAACAAACGGCAAGCCTGGCAAAGTAGCACCCACCACGTCTAAAGCACCGTGCGTTTGACCGTCTGAAAACTTGCCTGCGGGTGCATGCAATCCAGCAAAATACCAAACGGCCGGCGCACTCAAACCTAAGTGTGGATCGTTGGCCAACAAAGGCAAACCCGATTTGGTATTGTTACCAGGCAGCACCCAGTTGTTGCTGCCCTTGCCTTCTAGAACGCCAATATCCAAGGTCGTCGAAGACAACAACTGTTGATTGGCCAAGGCTTGGGCTTGAGGCGACTTCTCTGGGGCATAAACACCTAAGGATTTGTAAAGCGCCGCAACATCCACTTTAGTGCCGCGAGATTCACCTGGATAGGGCGGCATCAGCTTCCACAGATCATCCGTGCTTAAGGTTTGCAAAGCCATCATGCGGGCAAATTCATTGCCCCAGTTGCCACCCAAATCCAAGGCCATCATGAGCGCCCAACCGACACTGTCAACCGCGGTCCATGGCTTCATGCTTTTAGACGGATTGATGCCCAAAATAACAAACTCTGGAGCACGCCACTGCGCGCTTGCATAGCCAGCTTGAACCCCTTCGGCATAGGCTTCTAAGGCCTTTTGAGTATTGGGAGGCAGTTTGTCAAATTGCGCTTGCGCAGCTTTCATGATGCCCAAAGTGCGCATCAGTTTGTCTGTTTCTAAGGTGGGCGTACCCAACCATTCAGACAGCTCGCCATGCATCACTTGGCGATTAAAAGCCAATTGCCAGCCACGTTCTTGCGCGTGAACATAACCAATAGCTCGCCATGCATCCATAGGGGTCTTGGCATGTATGTGTGTCACATCGGATGCATCACGTTTAACTTCGACACCAGCAGCCAAACCCATCACTTGGGCTTCACCCGCCAAGGGCGCCATAGACCGCAAAAGATAAATTTGAAAAGCGCCAAAAGCCGTAAGCGCCAATAAGACCAGTGCCAACACACCACGCAGAAACCATTGGCTCCAACGTACAGATTTTCTAGCCATTAAATGTGGCCCCAAACTAAGAAGGCGTCGCGGCCTTCGGTGGCTAAATCAACTTTGGCCCCAACAGGCAAAAGAACTTTGGTGGCAACGTGGCCAAAAGGCAAACCCGTCAGCACAGGTATCTTCAGTTGGGCGCGCAATCTTTCAATGACGGTTTTCAATTTGAAACCTTTGTCGTGAGGAACCAATTTGTAAGAAGTAAATTGTCCAAACACAATGGCTTTTTGTTGCTGCAAAACACCTGCATTGAACAACTGCGTCAACATGCGTTCAATTTTGTAGGGATGCTCACCCACATCTTCTAAAAATAAAACGCCGCCTTTGATCGATGGAAAATAAGGCGTACCAAGCAAGGATGTGAGCACAGCCAAATTACCCCCCCACAACACGGCATTGTTGACCTTCACAGGCTTTGCAATGTCATCGGCTGAGAATCGCCAACCTGTACCCTCCCCTTGCTCCAAACACAAATCATCAAAGCAAGCTTGCATGATGTCATCGGGCTCACCCTCGGGGCCAAAGTCTTCTCCTAGCGCAGGGCCTTGCCAAGTAATGCGCTGCGTTTTGGCATAAATAGCCAATTGAAAAGCGGTGAAGTCACTCAAGCCGACAAATTGCGTGCCTTTGTCGATGGCTTTGGCAATGGCTTTGTAGGGCAACTGGGTCAGCAAACGAGTCAGACCATAACCACCCCGAGTAATCATGGCAATGTCAGCGCCGCTGGCAGCGGCACGGCCAATGGCGCTGAGCCGTGTTTCATCATCACCGGCAAACCGCATGCTGCTGCTTAATGCATCTGCATCAATTTCAACCTGATGACCTTGGGCTTGGAGACGCTGGATGCCTCTCTTGAATGCCGCTTTATCGCGCACCGCACTGGAGGGTGAAAAAATATAAATGTGACTCATGAGTTCGGTACTTTAAAAAACTGAACGGCAGCTTCAGCGATCGATTGTCCATGTTCCTGAACGAAATGCCCAGCCTCAGGCAACAGCATGGGTTCAGGACAATGGCGTATATTTTTTTGCAATGCGCGCATGATGGGTTCACCCAGCACGGGGTCTTTCATGCCAATGGCCATGAGCGATTGACCTTGCCAGTCATTTCGCCAGAAGCTGGCGGCTTGTCTAGATATCTCTGCACCAGGGCTACCTAAGTGTTCGGGCACCATGGGCGGAAACGCATGCAAGGCGGCTCGATGTCCTTTGTCGGTAAAGGGTCGGTTGTAGGCTTGGGTTTCTTCAGTGCTCATGTGTTTGTTACCCCGCGCAAACAATTTGCCCACATCAAAATCGGGGTTGTCTTTGCACCAAGTACGCCAACTCAGAAATCCCTCAGACAAAGGCTCAGAGCCAGTGCAAAGTTGGGTGTTCATGACCAACAAACCAGCATAACGGTTGGGCAAGGCCATGGGCAAAGTCAAACCCAAAATGCCGCCCCAATCTTGCACCACCAAAACAATGTTGCGAAGGTCAAGCCGCTCCACCAATTCAAGCAGAACCTGTCGATGGAATTCAAAGGTATGAGCTTGCACTTTTTTAAGCTTGTCGCTTTTGCCAAAGCCAATGAGATCGGGGGCCACTACTCTGTGACCTTGCGAAGTGAAGGTCGGAATCATCTTGCGATAGAGATAACTCCAAGTAGGATTGCCATGCAAACACAAATAGGTCAGTTGATCTGGATTGCTGTCTTGCCGAGCTTCATCCAAGTAATGCAATCGAAGTCCGTTAAGTGCGGTCAAGTTAGACACGTAGTTGGCTTGCCAAGGATAGTCAGGCAAGTCATCAAACCATTCATCTAATGGCCTTAGTGCATCGTCACGTAAAGGGTTGGCATTCATTCTTTTTGGCTTAAAAAATTGTTGCAACAATTGTTTAGACTCTTCTGCCATCAAGCCCCCAAATAGACTGGTTTGATGGTTGATGGTCGTATTCTCAAAGACATTGTGGACGGAACCCGCCGCGCCCGTTTTGGGCTCAGAGGCAGCGTAGACCACCCTGGCAATGCGCGAATTTAAGATGGCCCCAGCGCACATGGTGCATGGTTCTAAGGTGACATAAAGCGTGCAGTTTTCTAGCCTGTAATTGCCGATTTTTTTTGCCGCATCACGAAGTGCCAGCAGCTCAGCGTGAGCGGTAGGATCATTGTGCCCAACAGGGCCATTGCGCCCTCTTCCAACCACAACCCCATCTTGAACCACCACAGCCCCAACCGGAACTTCACCCATCTCGCCGGCTTGTTTGGCAAGCTCAATGGCTTGGGCCATGAAGTTTGAATCTTGGTTCATAACACCATTCCAAGACGTCGCATCCAGAGTGCCAAAGCTTTTTCAGACTCCGAGCCTGACTCATAGGCTGTATGCATGGCTGCGTGAGCCTCTGGTCTGTGTTGATTCAGTTTGACTTTGGTTTGGACCTTGAGCACTTGCATTTCAAAAGCCACGATGCCATTGAGCATGGCGTGCGTGTAGGTTTCTGGCAGCGACCGCCACTGCTGTGCATAGGGCGGCTCGTGGTCGGCAATCAGTTGTTTCAAAATGGCATCTTTGGCTTCTTCACCTTCCAACAGGCGAACTTCTGCCTTGACATGAACAGCGACATAACTCCATGTGGGTACTCTGACAAGGTCTGGATAGACCGCGGGGGACATGTAGGCTTGAGGCCCCATGAAGGTCAGCAAAACTTTTGGACGTTGACGCAAAAAAGACGCGTGGGGATTGCCTTTGGCAACGTGACCTAGCAGCACGTCTTTCTGTGGATCTGCATCGTGGGCAATTAATTTGATGGGGATATGGCTAACAAACGGAAAGCCTTCATCGTCATTCGAGACCAAACTGGCAAATGGGTTTTCGCGAATGATGGCCCTTGCATGCTCTGGATGATTGAATTGTTTAGGCAAGTACATAAAAACCTTTGGCGCAATGCTTCAAATTAAATATAAGTACCTGCCAAGGTCAAGACCTTGCCACCCGTTCGCATTTTGAAGCGGGCCACACCTGCACTGCGAACGGTATTGACCCCGCCTAAATCTAACACTCGAATGCCCCTTGATTGAAGCTCTTCGATGGCACGCCACAGGGTCAAGTGATGCGCGTTCAATTCACGACCTTGCTCCGTAGTCCAACCAATTTGGTAAATGGCAGCCTCGCCATGAATTAAAAACAACATGGCCGCAACACGTTCCCGACCCAGATCGGCTCGGATGGTCAAAATGTTTTTGCTGGGTTGTTTGCGCGATTGCACATAGAGATCAAAAAATGGCAAGGGCAAACCATCCAAGTTTTTATCAACCCTTTGTTGCATTTCATTGTCTAGCAACCATCTGTATTGACCCACATTGGTTCCAACTCGATGCACTGTCAAATCACTTGATTCGGCACTGACCAAACTAGAGCGCCAACGGCCCTCCAATTGTGTCCTCAATTGGTCCATGGGCATGCTGATGTCGAGCATGACAGTGGACATGCCCGACATAATTCGGCGCATTGGATGCAGACCATGAGATTGGCCCTCGGAAACTTCGGGTGTGACCGCCATGAATCGAATGCCCGTGAGAGGCAAACTTTTCTTCATGGCTTTGTAAGCCGCAGATTCGGCTTCTGGCGACAAGGGTTTTGACCAGATGGGTCCCCTGGTACAAAGTGCTACCGCACCAAAGCGTCCCCATTTTCTGACAATGAACTGGGCTTGCGCAATTTGTTCGCCTTGATCCATCACCCTTGCTCTAAGGACAGGCACGCCCAACATTTTCAAACAAGATCCGTAAGCCCAATCTTGCTGCAACGAACCGGCAGCAGACGCATGAACACGGTCCCATTCTGCAAGCTCATGACCGTCCCAATGCACTATCATTGAGGAACCTCATTCAATGTGGACGAAAAGCGCAAAGGCATGCTGAAAAAATTCCTTGAAAAACGAAGTGCCCAAACAGTCATGGGATACAAGCTCAAAGAGCCACGCCCCACTTGGTTGGCAGGTTTTTGGGCCGCAGTGTACTTCGGCTTGCCATTTTTCTTATTCACAGTGCTGCTCGACATCGCCATAGAGTGGTTCACTGGCAATTGTTACGGATTGTGGTGCTATTTTCAATGAACTTCGTCCACTGGCAATCTGAAAATCACACCTAGGAAAAATTCATTCCCACTCAATCGTTGCTGGCGGCTTACTGCTCACGTCATACGTCACACGGTTAATGCCACGCACTTCATTGATGATGCGTCCCGATACTTTCTTGAGCAGCGCATAAGGCAACTCAGCCCAGTCGGCAGTCATAAAGTCGGATGTTTGCACGGCACGCAAAGCGACCACATAGTCATAGGTGCGGCCATCGCCCATTACACCCACACTCTTCACGGGCAAGAACACTGTGAAGGCTTGGCTGGTCAAGTCGTACCAAGATTTGCCAGACTCATCCGTAAAATTGCGCAGCTCTTCAATAAAGATGGCATCCGCACGGCGCAGCAAGTCTGCATATTCTTTTTTCACTTCGCCCAAAATGCGGACACCCAAACCAGGGCCTGGGAATGGATGGCGGTACACCATCTCACGGGGCAAACCTAAGGCAACGCCCAACTCGCGCACTTCGTCTTTGAACAATTCGCGCAAAGGCTCCAACAATTTCAAGCCCAACTGCTCAGGCAAACCGCCCACGTTGTGGTGGCTCTTGATGGTCACGGCCTTCTTGCTCTTGGCACCACCCGATTCAATGACGTCCGGATAAATAGTGCCTTGGGCCAAGAAACTTGCACCTTTGTGTCCACCCGTGCCAGCTTTCAACTTAGCGGCTTCGTCTTTGAACACATCGACAAACAAACCACCAATGATTTTGCGTTTTTGCTCTGGCTCGCTAACACCTGCCAACTTGCCCAAGAACAAATCGCTGGCGTTGACACGAATGACACGTGCATTCAATTTGCCTTCGAACATCTCCATGACCATGTCGCCTTCGTTCAAGCGCAACAGACCGTGGTCGACAAACACGCAAGTCAGTTGATCGCCAATGGCGCGGTGAATCAACGCTGCAGCAACAGAGGAATCTACGCCACCTGACAGACCTAAAATAACTTCTTCATCACCCACTTGTTCACGGATTTTGGCTACGGCTTCTTCAATGTAGTTGCCCATGATCCAATCGGGACTGGCTTGGCAAATGTCCAACACAAAGCGGTTCAACAATGCTTGACCTTGAACGGTGTGCGTCACTTCCGGGTGGAACTGCACCGCATAAAAACGACGCGCTTCATCGGCCATACCAGCAATGGGGCAAGCAGGCGTAGAGGCCATCACTTTGAAGCCTTCAGGCAGTTGCGTGACCTTGTCGCCATGGCTCATCCACACCTTGAGCATGCCGTGGCCTTCAGCCGTGGCAAAGTCTTCAATGCCTTTGAGCAATTCTGTGTGACCATGTGCGCGAACTTCGGCATAACCAAACTCGCGTGTGGTACCCGCCTCTACCTTGCCGCCCAATTGTTCGGCCATGGTTTGCATACCGTAGCAAATGCCTAGAACGGGAATGCCCAATTCAAACACCGCATCTGGGGCACGATCGTCCACTTCGTACACGCTGGCATGCGAGCCAGACAAGATGATGCCTTTCAGGTTGCCATCTTTGGCGTAATCGCGAACCCAATCACTGGTGACATCACAAGGATGCACTTCGCAAAAAACATGGGCTTCACGCACACGACGTGCAATGAGTTGAGTGACTTGGGAACCAAAGTCAAGAATCAAAATTTTGGAGTGCTGCATGGAACGTCAATGATCAAAAGAGAAAAGGCTGCTAGTTCAGATGAACTCAGTCAGCGCGGTAATTGGGGGCTTCTTTGGTAATTTGCACATCGTGCACATGGCTCTCGCGAATGCCTGCTGAAGTAATTTCAACAAACTCCGCTTTGTTGCGCATGTCTTCAATGGTGGGACAACCGCAATAACCCATGCTGGCTCGCAAGCCGCCAGCCATTTGAAACAGAATGGCCACCACAGAGCCTTTGTAGGGAACTCGGCCTTCAATGCCTTCAGGCACCAATTTGTCGGCATTTGGATTGCCCGTGCTGGACTCTTGAAAATAACGGTCAGCACTGCCCTGCTGCATGGCGCCAATGCTGCCCATGCCGCGATAGCTCTTGTAGCTGCGGCCTTGGTACAAGATCACTTCGCCGGGGGCTTCTTCTGTTCCAGCAAACATGCCGCCCATCATGACGGTGCTAGCACCTGCCGCAATGGCTTTGGCAATGTCGCCGCTATAACGAATACCGCCATCGGCAATCAAGGGCACGCCAGTGCCTTGCAATGCGGTGGCCACATTGTCGATGGCCATTACTTGTGGCACACCCACACCCGCCACAATGCGAGTGGTGCAAATGGAGCCTGGGCCAATACCCACTTTGACAGCATCTGCGCCGGCTTCCACCAATGCCAAAGCTGCCGCGCCGGTGGCGATGTTGCCGCCAATGACTTCAATGTGGGGATAGTTGTTTTTGACCCAACGCACGCGTTCAATCACGCCTTTGCTGTGGCCGTGTGCGGTGTCAACCACGATGGCATCGACGCCCGCTTTTACCAGGGCTTCAACTCGCTCTTCGGTGCCATCGCCTACACCAACGGCTGCACCCACCAACAAACGGCCAGCAGCATCGCGCGCTGCCAAAGGAAAGTTCAGTTGCTTGGTAATGTCTTTAACCGTAATCAAACCCTTCAATTCAAAGGCTTCATTGACCACCAACAATCGCTCTAATTTGTATTTGTTCAAAAGCGCTTTGGCTTCTTCGGGTGTGGTGCCTTCTGGTACGGTGATCAAACGCTCACGCGGCGTCATGATTTCGCTCACGGGTTGGTCGTAGCGGGTTTCAAAGCGCATGTCGCGCCCCGTCACAATGCCAACCACTTTGCCGCCTTCACAAACTGGAAATCCAGAAACGCCCAGCTCGTCAGACAAAGCCATGACTTGGCGTACCTTGGTGTCGGGGGTAATTACAACGGGATCGCGCAACACGCCAGACTCATAGCGTTTCACTTTGGCAACTTGGGCCGCCTGCTCTTGTGGTGTGAGGTTTTTGTGAACAATGCCAATACCGCCTTCTTGGGCAATGGCAATGGCCAAACGCGCTTCAGTGACCGTGTCCATGGCTGCAGAAACCAGGGGCAAATTAAGTCTTAGTTTGCGGGTAAATTGGGTGGCAAGCGAAGTGTCCTTGGGCAGGACTTGAGAGTAGGCTGGCACCAGCAACACATCGTCGAAGGTGAGGGCTTTACCGAGCAGGCGCATGAGGGAGGGCTCCAAAAAAAGGATTGTACCCTCGTCAAAGACCTATTTGGCTCTGAAATCTGCTGATCAATAGCCCGCCACAGCGCCTATGCGGCGCCTTGCAAAAAGCCCGGTTCTGCCCTTGCCTTGGCGCTTAAAACGTTGTTTTCGGGCCAATTTGGGGTCAACTTGGAGGGGCCGGTACATTTCTAGGCGATCGCCATCTTGCAAAACGTGTGTCTGCGGTACTTTTCGACCCCAAATGCCCTGCCCTGTAACTTGGCTTAACAATTCTTCAGTGGCCAAAGTTGAGTCTGTGTTTGCGTGTGCACTGATGAATGCCGGCTTAAAAACCTGAAGAGCCTGCGCAACAGTGGTTCCCAATTGAAACTCTAAGCAAAGCGAGATGCTCTGCCTGGCCGCTGGGCTCCATACACATTCGACACGAATCATGCCGCGTCTGCCCCATAAACTTGCTCGGCACGCTTCACAAATGCATCCACCAAGCTAGCGGCAATTTTGTCAAAAACGGGGCCTACAACAGCGGCCAATGTGGCACTGGCAAAGCCGTACTCTAAGGAGAGTGTCACCTTGCATGCGCGTTGTGAATTGTCGCCCACTGGCTCGAAGGTCCAGGTGCCGTCTAAATTGGAAAATGGTCCTTTGATTAACTTCATGTGCACCTCACGATTTTCAATGTGGGTGTTGTGGGTCACAAAAACCTGATTCAAGCCGGCCATCCCTATGCCCACTTCGGCGTCCATTTCTAAACCAGACGATTGAAGCACTTTGGACTGATGGCACCAAGGCAAAAAATTCTTGTATTGATCGACATCCGTCACCAGACGAAACATTTCCTCGGGCGAATACCAGATTAGGACGGATTTAAGAAGTTTCTTCATACAATAAGACCAGATCTTTAGATTGTAATTTCTCTGAGACATCCCTTGCAAATGCAAGTCCAGTTAGCGCTTTAAATCACCCTCATGGCAACGCCACCTAAAAAAACAAAAGGTCCTGGTAAATCAGGCCTCATTGCCGAAAACAAAAAAGCAGCTTTTGACTACTTTTTTGAAGAGCGGCATGAGTGCGGCATGGTGTTGGAAGGTTGGGAAGTCAAAGCGGTTCGCGAAGGCAAAGTTCAGCTCACCGATGGCTATGTGGTAATTCGCAACAAAGAGATGTTCATCATTGGCTGTTTGATCAACCCGCTCAAAACGGCTTCAACCCACGTCAATCCCGAAGCAGCACGCACACGCAAGCTGCTTTTAAAGCGCGATGAAATAGACCGGCTAACCAGCAAGGTTGAGCAAAAAGGATTTACCTTGGTGCCCATCAATTTGCACTGGAAAACTGGCTTTATTAAATGCGAAGTGGCGCTGGCCAAGGGCAAAGCCGAGCACGACAAGCGCGACACCATCAAAGACCGTGAAGGCAAACGCGAAGTAGAACGCGCTATGAAAAGCCGCAACCGTTAAGTTTGCGACTTCCTCGCGTCCATTCAGCTGAGGTGACGCAGCGGGTGCGTATCGGGCGTCCAAGGACTTTCAAAAAATACGGGCCATTCAGTCGCCGCGACATCTGAAAGCTTGGCATGCGCCCATTTGGGGTGATGGTCTTTGTCAACGGCCAAAGCACGAATGCCTTCCACCGTCTCGCTGCTTTCACGCAAATGAAAACAGTGGTGAACCAAATCACGCTCCATGCGCAAATCGTCTGCCAAGCCCATGTTTCGGGCTTTGCGAATTTGGGCCAACACCACATGAACCATGAGGGGTGAAGCTTTGTTCAAGCTGGCTAAGCTATGTTGAGCCCATTCTGAGTTGTCTTGCTCTAAAGCAAGTCCAATTTCTAGGGGGGTGGGCAACGCAAAGTATTTATCAATCTCAGCCTTGTTGGGAAATGGCAAAGACTCTAGTTTGGTGAACTGACTTTGAACCCAGCGCTCAACAGCCTCACCACTTTCAAAGGGTGTGCTTAACAAAGTTTTCCAAAGCATGGGCAAGCGCTGTACTTCAATCAAACCATCGGCAAGGCCAGCTTGAATGGCTTGAGGCCCATTGATTTTTTGACCGGTCAAACCCAAATATTCGCCGATGCGGCCAGGGCAGCGACTCAGGAAATAACCACCACCCACATCAGGAAATAAACCAATGTGGGTTTCAGGCATGGCCATCTGTGTTTTGTCGGTCACGACTCGCACGCTTGCACCCTGGCTAATGCCCATACCACCGCCCATGACCACGCCATCCATGAAGGCGATGTAGGGTTTGGTGTAGGTGTGAATGAGGTGGTTCAGGGCATATTCTGCAGTGAAGAAATCGGCCAAACTGCTATCGCCTGCCAACGCAGCCTGATGAAAGAAACGAATGTCACCGCCCGCGCAAAAGTGCCCAAAGGGTCCTTCCTTGCCCTGCCCTCTGACCAACACAGCCAGCACTTGAGCGTTATCTTTAAAGTCCAGCAATGCTTGCGTTAACAGCCTAACCATCTCCAAGGAGAGCGCATTCAAAGCTTTGGGACGATTCAGGGTGATGCACCCGACTCGGCCCACCACCTCAGAAATTACGGTGGGTTCTACGGGAGCGTTCATAGCGTTATTGAGATTCGACATTGCGTTGCCTCCATCCTAACCATTCATTTGCAAACAAAGCGACAAGGACCATACTGCCGCCAATCAAAACGCTAAAGTGAGGCTCTTCGTTACCCCAAAGCCATGCCAAGCTAATGCCAAAAATAACTTCAAGCAAGGAAAGCAAAGCAACTTCGGGCGCCTTTAAGACGCGCGCACAAATTACCGACAAGGTACAGGGAATGGCCAACTGAAACAAACCCAATAAAGCCAACAATCCGACGTCATGTGCGTTTGCTTGCAATGGAAATGCCAAGGGCAATGTGATCAGTGAAGACAACAAAGCACCCACAAAAACACTGGGAACCAAATCAAGCGTAAGACCCTTTGCTTGACTCTTTTGAATCAAGGTCCATTGGGTGGCGCCCGCCAAAGGCACTAGCAAAGCGACACAAATGCCAAGCAAGAAATTAGGATCGCCCAACTGCAATTGAGAATTGAAAATGAGTGCAATGCCAAGACCAGCAAATGCAATAGCCATCCAAGTACGCAAAGGCAATCGATGAGAAATAAACAGCCAGGCACCCAGGGCCGTTAACAAAGGACCGCACGCCAAAGTAATGAGCACATTGGCCACGGCAGTCAATGTCAGGGCCATCATGAAGGCGGTAAACATACAGGCCCAGCACAGGCCAGACAGCCAAAAATAAGGGCTGCGCCAAGGCAAGGACTTCCAGAAGCCAATACCCCGCCACACACTCATGATGATCACCAGGCTTAGCGCTGTAAATGCGCTTCGCCAGAAAGTCACTTCAAAGCCTCGAACCTGATCAAGGTGACGAGTCACCACCCCTGCAATGGACCACATAGCGGTGACCAGCACCATCAAGGCAACTGCGTGACCGTGTTTGATTGTGAGCACGTTGGGTGCTTGAGTGACTTATGTTGTAGATCGCAAATTAAGCGCGACCTGCTTTCTTACGCTCGTGCTCTTTCAAGAAGCGCTTGCGCAGACGAACGCTCTTAGGCGTGATTTCGACCAACTCGTCATCGTCAATAAACTCGACACCGTATTCCAGTGTGAGGTCAATTGGCGGTGTGATTTTGATGGCATCTTCTTTGCCAGACACACGGAAGTTGGTCAGCTGTTTGGTACGTGTGGCATTCACCACCAAGTCGTTGTCACGGCTGTGGATACCCACAATCATGCCTTCGTACACAGGGTCATTGGCCTTCACAAACATGCGGCCACGGTCGTCCAACTTGCCCAAGGCGTAGGTGAAGATTTCACCGTCGTCCATGGAAATCAGCACGCCATTTTTGCGGCCGCCAATTTCACCTTTGTGAGCTTCATAGCTGTCAAAGATGTTAGAGATCAAACCAGAACCGCGTGTCAAGTTCAAGAACTCGTTGGTGAAACCAATCAAGCCACGGGCAGGAATGCGGTACTCCAAACGAACACGGCCGCGGCCATCGGGTTCCATGTTAACCAACTCACCTTTGCGCTCACCCAGGGCTTGCATCACGCCGCCTTGGTGTGTTTCTTCGATGTCGGCCGTAACCAACTCGATAGGCTCATGACGCTCGCCGTTAACATCACGGAACACCACGCGTGGCTTAGACACAGCCATTTCGTAGCCTTCACGGCGCATGTTTTCGAGCAAGATGGTCAAGTGCAATTCACCGCGGCCTGCAACGTCAAACACACCTTCTTCGTCAGTTTCTTTAACGCGCAAGGCAACATTGTGTTGCAATTCTTTTTGCAAGCGATCCCAGATTTGACGGCTGGTGACGTACTTGCCTTCACGACCGGCCAAGGGGCTGGTGTTCACGCAGAAGTTCATCGTCAATGTTGGCTCGTCAATTTTGAGCATGGGCAGTGGCGCAGGATTTGTTGGATCCGTCACTGTCACGCCAATGTTCAAGTCGGCAATACCGTTGATCAACACAATGTCGCCAGGGCCGGCTTCGGTCACTTGAACGCGGTCCAAGCCACGGAATGTCAAAACTTGGTTGACACGGCCTTTGATGGAACTGCCATCGGGGCCTTCCATGACCAACACATCCATCATGGGCTTGATGGTGCCTTGGCTGATACGGCCCACGCCAATACGGCCCACGAAGGTAGAGAAATCGAGCGCTGAAATTTGCAATTGCAAAGGCGCATCTGGGTCACCTGCTTGAGCTGGCACGTGCTTGAGCACAGTGTTGAATAGCGCAGACATGTCTGGGCCCCACTGCTCACCTGGTGCGCCCTCTTCCAAAGATGTCCAGCCGTTAATGCCTGAGGCATACACCACTGGGAAATCGAGCTGCTCATCTGTAGCGCCCAACTTATCGAACAAGTCGAAGGCTTGGTTCACAACTTTATCGGGGTTTGCACCGGGCTTGTCCACTTTGTTGACAACCACGATAGGCTTTAAGCCCAAGGCCAAAGCTTTCTTGGTCACAAAACGTGTTTGGGGCATTGGGCCCTCTTGCGCATCAATGAGCAACACCACACCGTCCACCATGGACAATGCTCGCTCCACTTCACCGCCGAAGTCGGCGTGGCCTGGGGTGTCAACGATGTTGATGTGGGTGCCTTCCCAGCTGACGGCACAGTTTTTGGCCAAGATGGTAATGCCGCGCTCGCGCTCAATGGCGTTGTTGTCCATGACGGTGTCCACTACTTTTTCGTGTTCGGCAAATGTGCCGGACTGACGCAGCAGTTGGTCAACCATGGTGGTTTTACCGTGGTCAACGTGGGCGATGATCGCGATGTTACGAATTTGTCTAGTCATGCTAAGGCTTTCTCCAAAATTGATTGAATCTCTAGGGGGCTTAATAAGCGCCCCGGAATAAGTTCACCAGCTTTCACATGCGCAGTGCCCAAGAGCGCGCGCGGTGAATCGCCGTACACAGCGACATGCAGGTTGTCGGGCCAGTCGCCACGACGGCGCACGCCGCTTAAGAATCTGCCCGCATCATCTGGGGGCAAGGTGACAGGGGTATGACCATCGAGCAAAGCATCGACTGTCAACAATTTCATTTCTCGCTCTGCTTCAGGCAAAGCTTCTAATTCTTGAATGCTGAGGCATTCGACTTCTTTAAATGGACCCGTTTGAATGCGACGCAAGGCACTCAAGTGACCACAAGTCCCTAAGGCAACGGCAATGTCTTCACCCAAGGTGCGGATGTAAGTACCTTTGCTACAAGTCACTGTGACTCTCAAACGACGATGGTCGTTTTCTGGGGCCATTTCTTCCAAAGCCAAGGCGTGGATCACGATGTGACGTGCTTCACGCTCCACTTCAATGCCTGCACGTGCGTAGTCGTACAAAGCTTTGCCGTCCTTTTTCAAGGCGCTGTACATGGGCGGAATTTGGTCGATTGGTCCTTTGAACTGTGCCTGGACTTGTTGCAACTGCTCATTTGTAAAACTGACAGGCATTTCAGCAACCACTTCACCTTCCAAATCGCCGGTGCTGGTTTGAAGACCCAGCACAACAATGGCTTCGTAAGATTTGTCGGCATCTAAGTGCAACTGGCTGAACTTGGTGGCTGCGCCAAAACACAAGGGCAACACACCTGTGGCCAAAGGATCCAAAGTACCCGTGTGCCCTGCTTTTTCGGCGCGCAATAACCACTTGGCTTTTTGCAAAGCATCGTTACTGGACATGCCGTATGGCTTGTCTAACAACAGCACCCCATGCACAGGGCGCCGTTGCACCCTAGTGCGTGGCGCGTTCATGTTAAGCCTCGTCTTTGGAACGTGACGCAACAGCCTTGGAGATCAAGGCGTTCATATCGGATGCGCGCTCTGTGGTGCGATCAAATATGAAATGAAGCGTGGGAACAGTGTGAATTTGCAAACGCTTGAACAAACCATTGCGCAAAAATCCAGCGGCGGCGTTAAGCCCCGCGGTGGCCTCTTCAGGCTTTCCCGTAATGATGCTGAAAAACACTTTGGCGTGCGCGTAGTCTGGCGTCACTTCAACGGCATTCAAGGTGACCATGCCCACCCGAGGATCTTTAAGCTCGCGCGCAATCAGCTCCGACAGATCACGTTGGATCTGATCGGCAACGCGGAAACCGCGGTGTGCTGAGCTGGTTGGTTTGCGAGCCATGATGGTGTGAGCCTGGTTCTGCGTTTACAGCGAACGTGCAATCTCTTTGACTTCAAAGAATTCCAGTTGGTCGCCCACTGCAATGTCGTTGTAGTTTTTGAGTTTGATACCGCACTCGAAACCTTCTTTGACTTCGCGAACGTCGTCTTTGAGGCGTTTGAGTGAGTCGATGTCGCCGGTGTAAATAACCACGTTGTCGCGCAACAAACGGAATTTGGAAGAGCGCGTAACTTGGCCATTGGTAACCATACAACCTGCAACGGTACCAATTTTGGAAGCCACAAACACAGTTCGGATTTCGGCCATACCAATGACTTCTTCCTTCTGCTCGGGCGCCAACATGCCAGACATAGCGGCTTTCAATTCATCTACTGCGTCATAAATGATGTTGTAGTAATGAATGCTGACGCCATTGCCTTCGGCTTGTTTGCGCGCACCGGCATCGGCACGCACATTAAAGCCAATGACCACGGCCTTGGACGCAATGGCCAAGTTGATGTCGGACTCGCTAATACCGCCCACCGCTGCGTAGACCAATTGAACTTTGATCTCGTCGGTCGACAATTTGAGCAAGGAAGCTGCCAAGGCTTCTTGCGAACCTTGCACGTCGGCTTTGACAATGATGGGCAAAGTTTTGACTTCGCCAGCGCTCATGTCGCTGAACATGTTTTCCAACTTGGCTGCTTGTTGCTTGGCCAGTTTGGTGTTGCGGAACTTGCCTGCGCGGTAGGTGGCAATTTCACGGGCACGACGCTCGTCGCTAAGCACCATGAACTCATCACCAGCTTGCGGTACTTCTGTGAGACCTTGAATTTCGACAGGGATAGAAGGACCGGCCGACTTGATTGGCTTGCCGTTCTCGTCCAACATGGCACGAACACGGCCAAATGTTTGACCCGCCAACACCACATCGCCCGTAGACAAGGTACCCGATTGAACCAAAATGGTGGCCACAGGACCACGACCTTTGTCCAAACGCGCTTCAATGACCAGGCCTTTGGCGGCTGCATCTACAGGCGCCTTCAGTTCTAACACTTCAGCTTGCAACAGGACTTGTTCTAGCAAATCGTCAATACCGGCACCGGTTTTAGCGGATACGCCCACGAACGGTGAATCACCACCGAACTCTTCAGGCACCACTTCTTCGGCCACCAACTCACCTTTGACGCGGTCGAGATTGGCATCGGGCTTGTCGATCTTGTTAATGGCCACAACAATGGGAACACCCGCTGCCTTGGCGTGCTTGATCGCTTCTTTGGTTTGCGGCATGACGCCGTCGTCTGCAGCGACCACCAAGATCACGATGTCGGTGGCTTGTGCACCACGGGCACGCATGGCCGTGAAGGCCTCGTGACCTGGCGTGTCCAAGAAGGACACCATGCCGCGTGCAGTTTCAACGTGATAAGCACCAATGTGCTGGGTAATGCCACCGGCTTCGCCAGAAGCCACTTTGGCACGGCGAATGTAGTCGAGCAAAGAAGTTTTACCGTGGTCAACGTGACCCATGACCGTGACCACAGGGGCACGCGGCATGAGCGGCGCGTCGCTTTGCGACACTTCGTCGTCCGTAAAGGCTTCAGGATCATCAAGTGCAGCAATGACTGCTTTGTGACCCAGCTCTTCCACCAAAATCATGGCAGTGTCTTGGTCCAAGGGCTGATTGATGGTGACCATCTGGCCCAGTTTCATCAACTGCTTGATAACCTCTGAAGCCTTAACGGCCATCTTGTGTGCCAACTCGGCCACGGTGATGGTTTCCGGCACGTGCACTTCAATGACGCGAGCTTCAACGGGTGCTGCTTGAACATGATCTTCACGGTCGCGATCGTTGCCACGACGGTTTTTAGGACCACCGCGCCAGTTGTTACGGCCAACACCACCGCTGGTGTCACCCCGTGTGGGAATGGCTTTCTTTTTGGGCGCAGGTTCACCGGCCCAGCTTGAAGACAACTTGGCTGATTTAACTTCCTTGTTGCCACCCGGTGTGGCATCTTTAGCCTCAACGGCAGCAGGCGCTTTCTTGCCAGCTGCGCCAGGGGCTTGAGCGGGTTTGTGCAAGGTGCCTTTAGCCGCTTTAGGGTCCACTTTAGGAACTTCTTTGGGCGGCGCTTTTTTGGCAGGCGCGCTCATCATGGCGCGGATGGCTTCAGCTTCTGCCAAAGCCTTATTACGTCTTTGGTTGAGGTCTAGCTCGCGAGCGGCTTCGTCTTCAACGATGGCTTTGGCTTCAGCTTCTGCCAAATCCTCAGCCGCTTTTTTCTGAGAGGCCTTATCGGCCTTGGCGACATTTTCAGCATTGACGCGTTCAGCTTCAGCATTCTGCGCAATAGAAGGATCAACAGGCTTAGAAGCGGCATTGATGCTATCGGCTTCTTGCTGAGCTGCCGCCACTTTGGCGCTGCGCAAAGCGGCGGCGTCGGCCGCAAGTTCTTCAGCAGATTTGGCAGGCGCAGCTTCTGCAACAGCTTCAGAGGCTTTGGCTTCTTCGCGCTTGGCCAGTTCTTTGGCTTCACGCTCGCGACGCTTTTCAGCCAATGCTTCTTCTTGTCTGCGGAGCAACTCGGCTTGGCTGCGTGCTTCTTCTTCACGGCGAGCCAATTCGGCATGGTCAATGAGAGGTGCTGCTGGCTCTGCGGGTGCAGCAGGCGCAGTCGCTTCTAACTCATCATCACGCTTGATGAATGTGCGTTTTTTGCGAACTTCCACCTGAATGGTGCGAGCCTTGCCCGTAGCGTCAGCTTGTTTAATTTCACTGGTTGATTTTTTAACCAGTGTGATTTTTTTGCGCTCGCCTGTGGCGGTGCCATGGCTGGTTTGCAAATAGCTTAAAAGCTTTTGCTTGTCAGTCTCAGTCAGCGGATCGGACGCTGCTGATTTTTCGACACCTGCAGAGCGCAATTGCTCTAGCAGGGTGTCGGGTGATTTTTTGAGTTCGCTAGCGAACTCGGCGACGGTATTACTGGACATATGGGGTTCGTGCCTCCTTGATATTAGGCCTGACCTGTGAACCAATGTTCACGGGCTTTCATGATCAGGGCGGTGGCTTCACCATCGGTTTGTCCGGTGATGTCGGTGAGTTCGTCAGTGGCCAAATCGGCCAAGTCGTCACGGGTATGAACGCCGGCTTCAACCAACTTGGCGATGAGTTCAGGGGTGAGGCCTTCCAAATCGCGCAGGTCTTGCGACACGTCTTCAACGCTTTCTTCACGGGCAATTTCTAATGTGAGCAAAGCGTCTTTGGCGCGAGTGCGCAATTCGTTCACGGTGTCTTCGTCGAAGCTTTCGATTTCCAACATTTCTTGGATCGGCACATAGGCCACTTCTTCCAAGCTGGTGAAACCTTCTTCAATGAGGATGTCGGCAATTTCTTGGTCCACATCGAGTTTTTCCATGAACAAGGCGCGAATACCAGTTGTTTCTTCGGCTTGTTTTTGGGCTGACTCGGCAGCGTCCATGATGTTGATTTTCCAACCAGTCAGGTCAGAGGCCAAGCGAACGTTTTGACCACCACGGCCAATGGCAATGGCCAAGTTCTCTTCGTCCACCACCACGTCCATGGCGTGCTTTTCTTCGTCCACCACAATGGATTGAACGTTGGCGGGTGCCAAGGCACCAATCACGAACTGAGCTGGATCTTCACTCCACAAGACAATGTCGACGCGCTCGCCGGCCAATTCGTTGGTTACGCCATTGACGCGGGTACCACGAACGCCCACACACGTGCCAATAGGATCGACGCGCTTGTCGTGTGACAGTACAGCAATCTTGGCGCGTGAACCAGGGTCACGGGCGCAAGATTTAATTTCCAACAAGCCTTGTTCAATTTCGGGCACTTCTTGACGGAACAATTCAATCATGAACTCGGGGGAAGAGCGAGACAAGATGATGGGTGCGCCACGCAGTGTGAGGTCGACTTCCATGATCATGGCGCGAACGCGGTCGCCATTGCGCAGGTTCTCTTTTGGAATCATTTCGCTGCGGCGCAGGCGGCCTTCAACGCGGCCAGACTCGACAATGATGTCGCCCTTGTCCATGCGCTTGACGGTACCGACCAAAATCTTCTCGCCACGAGCCATGAATTCGTTGAGCAACATTTCTCGCTCAGCATCACGGATCTTTTGCAAGATGACTTGTTTGGCTGCCATGGCACCAATGCGGCCAATGGGCAATGACTCGACAGCTTCTTCGATGTACTCATCGACTTCAATGTCTGGAATTTGCTCGAGTGCTTCGAACAACAAAATTTCTTGGTCAGGCAATTGCAAACCGGCTTCATCTGGCACAACGTGCCAACGGCGGAAGGTTTCATAGTTGCCGCTGTCGCGATCGATGGCAACACGAATGTCCACATCGCCTTCGTAGATTTTTTTGGTGGCTTGGGCCAGTGCAGATTCGACGGCACCAAACACGATGTCACGTTCAACGTTCTTTTCACGTGAGATGGCTTCAACCAGCATCAACAGTTCGCGATTCATGTTACTTCTCTCCTATGTCTGTTTTGGGCTTACGGCCCTTGAAATCAACCACTGGCGCAAGCCGCGCCTCTCTTAATTCGTCTAAGGTAAAACCCAAAGCCTGCAGCGGCACGGGTGGCCGTTTTTTGCTAACACGGGCACCTGGCTTGGGTTCGGGCGCATCGGACCAAACAATTTGCCAGCCCTCGCCGGCTTCTGCCTTTTCCAAGGTGCCTCTGAATTTTTTGCGCAAGGCATTGACCAAACCTGCAGCAGCCTCTCCCATGGGGGCTTTCAGGGTGATGTCAATGAGCTCGCCTTCAAACCTGGCTAAGTCTCTGTCGTTTTTGAGCGGGCGATCAATGCCTGGCGAAGAGACTTCGAGACGGCGGTATTCAACGCCATCCACTTCCAAAGCAAACATCAATTGGCGATTGACCTTTTCACAGTCTTCGACTGTGACAAACGGAATTTCAAACCGGTCTACGCCTTCTTGCCAAGGGTTGTCGATGGTGATGCGCAGCAAACCACCGGCAGAGCGTTCAATCTCTACCAGTTCATAGCCCAAACCGGCCACGGTTTCTTCAACTATCTGCTGCAATGCCACTTAAAACAAGTCTTTTAAAAAAGGTTAAACATCAATGTTGATGTCGATTCATGATGGGTAAAAACCCTGCTTAAACCCAATATCACTTATCGATCGACCAAAAAAAACGGGCGGTGAAAACCCGCCCGTTTGGTCGTGAAGACCGCATTCTAATCCATAAATACTTGATTTGGAAAGGATTTGTTGGAAAAAAGCGGCAATTTAGACCAGTGCCTGATTCAGTTTGGGTACCGCAGAAAGCAGTGTTTTTGTGTAGGGATCTTGCGGATTGTTCAAAATTTGAGAAGCATCTCCCATTTCGACAATTTCGCCAGCATGCATCACGGCCACCCGGTCGGCCAAATAAGCCACCACCCCTATGTTGTGGGTCACAAACAGGTAACTGACGCCCAAGGAGTCCTGAAGTTCCCTTAAAAGATTCAATATCTGGGCCTGAACCGACACATCCAAAGCCGAAGTAGGCTCGTCGCACACAATCAAACTTGGCTTGACGGCCAAAGCACGCGCAATGGCAATGCGTTGCCGTTGACCGCCGGAAAATTCATGGGGGTAGCGATCGAGGGCGTCGGCTCTGAGGCCAACCTGGTCCATCAGCACCTTCAAGTCAGCGCGTCTTTGGTCTGCAGACCATTCTGGGTGAAGGCTTTTCATGCCCTCCTCCAAAATTTCTAGAACACGCATACGGGGGTTCAAAGAACCAAAGGGATTTTGAAAAATAATTTGCAACTGGCGGCGTGATTCTTGAAGTGCCTGACCCCTCAAACCAAACAAATCTTGGCCATGCAAAAAGGCTTGCCCCGATATTTGAGTTTGTGGTGTGAGCAACTGCAACAGCGCTTTGCCAATGGTGGTTTTGCCACAACCAGACTCGCCCACCAAGGCCAAAGTCTGGCCTTTATGGATGTCAAAGCTGACCTTTTTAACAGCCGAAAAAGTCTTTTTAGCGCCCAAGAAACTGCCACCCATTGAATAGGTCACAGACAAATCTTTGACAGACAACAGCGCCGAATGGTCAGTTGACAAGGCTTTTGCACGATCCAATAGAGGAGGCAAATTGGCTGATTGGAGTGCTAGTTCATTGACTCGAACGCAGCGCACATGGTGTGCATCAGACAATGGCGTCATACCAACCGCTTTGTCTTTGCAACCATCGGTTTGGTACGGACAGCGCGGCGCAAATCGGCAGCCTTTAAAGGCTTGGGTTAATGGCGGTACGGTCCCTTGAATGGCCGCCAATTGCCTGCCGCGCAAATCTTCGCCGGGCAATGCCTGAAGCAACAACTTGGCATAAGGATGTGAAGGACGAACAAAAAAATCAGCAGCTGTGGCCACTTCTACAATTTGACCGGCATACATCAAGGCCACCTGATCGGCCATGCCGCTCACCACAGCCAAGTCATGCGTAATTAAAAGCATGGCCATGCCACGTTCTTGTTGCAGGCTTTTGAGCAAATCCAAAATTTGGGCCTGGATGGTCACATCCAAAGCCGTGGTGGGTTCGTCAGCAATCAGCAGATCAGGCTCGGCTGCCAAAGCGATGGCAATCATCACCCGTTGCAATTGACCACCCGACATTTCAAAGGGATAGCTGCCCATGCGGCGTTCTGGTTCGGGCAATCCAACCTTTGTTAGCCACTCTACTGCGCGTGCGTGAGCTGCTGGGCCTTGTAACGAGGTGTGTTGAAAGATCACTTCCAAAATTTGGTCACCCACCGTCATGACAGGATTCAAACTGGTGGAAGGTTCTTGAAAAATGATGGAGATCCGTCGCCCGCGAATGCTGCGCATTTGGTTTTCGCTGAGCTGAAAAACATCCACATCGCTCAGTTGTACCTGTCCGCTTTGAATCACAGCGTTGTCAGGTAGCAGTCGAAGCAATGACAAAGCGGTCATGGACTTGCCACAGCCAGACTCACCGACCAAGGCAAAGGTTTGGCCTTTTTCGATTGTGAGATTCAGTGCGTCTACCGCGCGGGCCATGCCCACTTCAGTTTGCAAATCGACGACCAGGTTTTTGACATTCAATTGCTGTGTCATGCGGCCACCTTCGCTGCAGGCTCGGTTGAATGGCTATTTGAAATGCTTGAACTTCGAAGTCGGGTTCTAGGGTCAAAGGCATCGCGCACTGCGTCGGCCAACAAATTGGCGCTGAGCACAATCAGAAACATAAAACCAAATGCCGTGGTCAATGTCCACCATACCAAAGGCGTAGCGGCCAACTCAGCACGTGCGGTGTTAATCATGACGCCAAAACTGGCAGTTTTAGGATCGACGCCCACCCCCACATAAGACAACACAGCTTCTGCTAAAACGAAGCTTGAAAACTGCATCACCGAATTGATCAAGACCAAGTGCATCAAGTTGGGAACAATATGCCGCCACAAAACTCGTGGCGTTGAAACGCCAAATGCTTTTGCAGATTGAATGTATTCGAGCTCACGTAACTTCAATGTCTCACCTCGAACCAATCGACACAATCCTGTGAAGGAGGTGATGCCCAAAATGAGGCAGAGGAAAAACAGTCGTGCATCGGCCCGTTCCAACGCGGTTTCAAAAACACCTTGGTTTTTATCAATAAAAACCTGCAACAGCAAAACCGAAGCTGCAATCAAGAGCACATCAGGAATAGAAGCCAACAAGGTGTAAAGGTATTGAATGGCTTCATCTACCCAACCCCGCAAGTACCCCGCCGTGACACCCAGCAGCAAAGCCAAAGGCATGACCACCAAAGTTGTTAAGCCGCCTATCACCAAAGCAGTTCGAACACTTTTTAAAGCAAAGACCAAAACAGAATTGCCTGTACGGTCTGTGCCAAAGACATGGTAAGCCTGCGACAACATGACAACCCAAGTGATGGCCAGAGTCATTAGTGCAAAGGTCAAGGCCATTGAGCGCCAAGGCCAGATGGTGCGGCCTGATTTAAATTTGGTCCACACCACAGACAAAGATTGTTGGGTTGAAAGGCTGGCATAGACAACGCCCAACATCAAACTAAGCACTACGATCAATGTGCCCAAACCCAGTGCTGCCATGCTTCTTTGTGCCAAATCGGATGACAGTTCCTTGGCCGGATCGGTTAAGTGCTTGCCGCCGAAACGCAATCTTGGATAGTCGCGAACCGTCTGACCATCGCGCACAAAAGTTTCTTTCTTAAAGGCCACAGCGGCCAAGGGTTCTGAATAACTTCGCTCCACAGCAGCGGACAAAGGCTGAAGCACTTTGTCCAAAACAGAGGTGGCTTCAGGCGAATACTGAACCTCTTTACCAGCTTCAGTAGGCAGTGCCGTTCTGAAGTGAATCGAATCGGCCAAAGCCAACAACAAGAAAAATCCGAGCACCATGCTGCTCACCATGGCCACTGGACGGCGCATGGCCAAGCCCCAATTGGCGCGCAAATTACGATCTGAACGCACTTGCCACATGTACCAAAGCACAAACAACAAAATAGCGTAGACAAATAAGTCGGTAAGTAAAAAGACGGGTTGCATGATGGACTTACTGCAGGCGAATGCGAGGGTCAGCTAAGGTGTAGCTGATGTCGGTCAAAATTAAGCCAACGATGTACAAGAAAGAACCAATGAAAACCATGGCTCTGACAATGGCAAAGTCTTGCCCCGAAATAGCTTCAATCAAATACGTGCCTAAACCAGGAATGGCAAAAAATGATTCCGATATGAGGCTGCCCATAAACAACAAGGGAATGACGGCAACAGAAGCGCTCAAAATAGGAATGAGCGCATTGCGCAGCACATGTCCCAAAAGTACACGCGCTTCAGACAGGCCTTTGGATCGCGCCGTTCGAACATAGTCCTTGCCAATCTCTTCCATGAACAAGGTTCGGTTAAACCGCACTTCGCCGCCTAGCCTGGCCAAAATGCCAACGCCCACAGGCAGCACCAAAAATCGCCAGGCATCAAGGCCAGAGGCATAACCCGAAACGGGCATGAGCTGCAAAACACGAGAAAAAATGTACTGTCCAATCACAATGAAAAAGAGTGAGGAAATGGACATGAACACCACACACAAAACCGTTCCCCAAAAGTCCAAGTAGGTGCCTCTGAAAAATGCCAGACCCAGGGCCAACACAACGGAGATGCCTAAGCCCACCACAAAGGTGGGCAATGCCAGCGCCAGAGAGGGGCCGGCACGACGCACAATTTCGGAGGCGATGTCTCGGCCGCTGTCGGCGGGGCCAAAATCAAAAGCAAACATGCGCAGCGAGCTGTCTAAGAAAATCGTATTGGTCAATTGCGCCATACCCGATTCAGCGTCATTGAAAAACAAGGGCCTGTCGTAGCCTCGCTCGGCCTTCCATTTATCAATGGCTTCTGAGGTCACTCGTTTGCCACCCAGTTGCATGCGCGCCATGTCATCGGGTGTGTTGACTTTAAAAAACAAAACAAAGGTCAGCAGATTGATGCCAACCAAAATGGCAAAGCCGTACAGCAATTTACGTGATAAAAATTGAATCATTTCAGTGCCCTTTAAGATTGCGCTGAAGTTTGTACAGCTTGCTGCTGTTGGCGTCTTCGCCAAGCTTGCCATGCGGGCCAAGCCACGCCCAGCAGCATCAGTGGCAACAGGAACAATGGCCACCAAATGCCTTGGTTCCATTCGCGTATTTTTTCCACTCTGAGCTTTGGATCTATTCTTAAATAAGGCAGGCCATCACGGATGATGTTGGAGGGTTTGCCGTTGTAGACCCATTGATGGAATGCGCCGCCAAATTCTTCTGACCAACCATTAAGCAGCGGCATATCGTCTTGGGTAATTTCAATCATCTTGCCAATCATTTTTTCACGCTCAGGTGAGTCGTCTAGATCTTTCATCTGATCGAACAATTGGTCAAAGGCTGGATTGATGTAATTGCTAGAGTTTTCGCCGTCCGTTTTAACCTTTGAATTGGGACCGTAAAGCAAAAACAGCAAGTTTTCTGGATCTGGATAGTCTGCAAGCCAGCCCCAGAAAAAGAATTGCGCAGAACCTTTGCGCATCTTGTCTTGAAAGCGGTTGTAGTCGGTGTTTCTAATTTCGACTTCGATGTTGAGTTTTGCAAACTGCTTGGCCACCCAATCCATTCGGGCTTTGTAGCCTGGCCCGACGCCCTGCGCGTCATAATTAATGACCAATGGCCGGCCCGTTTTAACATCGCGGCCGTTGGGATAACCCGCTTCAGCCAATAGTTTTTTGGCTTCTGAGATGTTCCGTCTTTTGTATTCTCCGTTGGCCAATTTTTCATAGATCACCGGATTGGGCGTTGACAGCCTATTGCCAAAAAGACCTTGAACCACAGCGCTGTGATTGACCTTGGCACGATCTTCTTCAAAGATGGAAACGTATTCTTCAAAATCAAATGCAATGGCCAAAGCATGTCGCAATTTTTTGTTTCGAATGCGATCTTCAGGCGTTTTGCCTTGCCCCACCACAGGATCTAACCAATTGAAACCATAGTGCCAAAATCCAACTTGAATGGTGCTGGGCAATTTAATTTGTCGATCGACCAAATCTTTGGCCCGACCCGTGCCATCTTGAATGGCCACTTGATAGCCAATGCCCGGCTCACCTCGCTCTAACTGCGGAATGTCGTAATAGCCTTGAATAAATTTTGTGGCAATAGAGCTCTGCTCTCTGTCGATGATAGAAATGAATTTATCGACGAAGGGGGTTGGCTTGCCACAGTCGTCTAGCAGCCCCTTCTCTTTGTCGCCCGCCTCGCCTTCACAAGGATATGGCACACCTCGGTAATTGGGGTTGCGCACCATTTCCATTTTGGAATTGGGCACGAATTCGGTCAACATGTAGGGGCCTGTGCCCACAGGCCATGTGTCTGCAGTCAGATTGCGTCGTGCCATGCCATCTTGAGAATAGAACGCATCGACTTCCCAGGGAATGGGTGAAAAGAAAGTCATGGCCAACCAGTATTTAAACTGCGGGTACTTGCCAACCACCCTAATTTTTAAGGTGTACTTGTCGACAACTTCAACACCCGAAAGCGCATGCTGCCTAAAGTCTAGCCAAGGCAAGTGGCCAAAGGGGCCCACTTCTTTGGCAGTTTTACCCTGCTTCAATGTTTCATTGACCGCCTTCATCTTTTGACCGTAATCGGCCAAACCCACAATTTTTTCGGCAAGAAATCCAAACGAAGGCGATTTGATGCGGGGAGTAGCAATTCGCTTGATGCCGTAAGCGTAGTCTGCAGCCTCAAGCTCGCGAGTTCCCATGTGTTCAAAATCATAAGGTCTGCGTTTGCCTTCAATGTCTGAGTCTTTCAGGTTGTGATACCTCAATTGACCCTCTGGTGATTTTGCAAATGCGGGGTGCGGCTGATACAAAATGCCGGGTTGAATTTTGAGTTCAAACACACTTTCAGCAATTTGATCTGCGGGTGTTTGGACCGGCAACTCACGCCCATCTTTGCTGAGGTACTGAACGGTTGGCATTTGAGCCAAGGTGCGTGACTCTAATTCGTAGGGACGCTTTAAGTAGTGGTATCTAAGTGGTGGCTCATAGACAGCGTAGGTCCATGGCGTTTCGTTGTTGCTGTAGGACGATGTTGAATCTAAGTATTTAGGAGTTTCGAGGTAGGAGCTGAAAAGTACGTTTTGGTTTAAGAGGTCTTTGGCGACAGGTTGATTTGTGATGACATCGTTCCGAAGGAAAGTAAAACCGACAAACAGAAAAGCGATAAAAAGAATCAACGCTCCTAAATATTGACTATTTTTTAAAAAATTGGACTGCATTTTTAAATTCGGAGTGTCAAAAGAAAAAAGACCGCCGAAGCGGTCTTGGTAATTCTAAAATTAATTTTAGAACTCGTACCTTGTCGTAAATCGAACTGATCTAGGAGTTTGGAATGAGGTTGGCAAACCATAGTTCAAGCTCACGCGTCCAGCAGATCCGACTGTGGTAGTCCCACGGCTGTAATCGTTAATTTCATTGAGTTCGGTTGCTGTTTGAGTATTCAGGAGGTTAAAGATACCCACTTGGAATGTCAAAGTATTGGTATTGATTTTTTTGGTGTAGGCCGCTTGCAAATCAATAGTATGTGTCCAAGGAGTTCTACCTTGATCACCGCGTTGACCCAAAACGGTTGTGCCGGTTGAATCTAAGTAGTAATAGGTTGATGCAGAGGTGTAAAGCGCTGCGTCACCAGGGGTATCACTAGGCACAAAACCGATGCGGCTGAGTGGGCGGCCAGAAGTTGAGTTCAGGTTGACACCAACTTTGATGTTTTCGTTCACAGCGAAAACACCAAAAAGTTTAACTTGATGTCTTCTGTCGTTAGGCAGATAACCCTTAGCGCCGTGAGTAAAGGTACCAAAGTCAAAGTCTTGACTCACGCCAGCATCTTCTTGGTCAATGGTTGAGTTGACATAGCCTTCAGCAGTGCCCTTGCTCTTGCCAAATGTATAAGAAGCTGAACCGCCCCATTTGCCATCGAATGCTTTGTTAAGCGTAAATTCAATGGCATTGTAAGTACGCGTGTACTGGGTCAGGCCAGTAGCAGCTGCAGGAATAGTCACAGGCTTTAAGACGCCATCGTCGTTAACATCCATCATCAATGTGACATCTTTGCCTGGATTGACCAATTGGCAGGACGCCATTGTATGGTAGTCGAAATTGGGGAAACCATTGTCATTAGCCCAATGGCCCACAGTTGGGGGATCGCACCAGTCGTCCATACCGTTGAGAATCTTACGCTTCGTCAACTTTGTACCAAATGTCCAACCTTTTGCAATAGCCTTTTGGAAACCCAAAATGAACTCGTCTTGGGACATAGGCTGTAGGTTTGTATCTGCAATGGTTGCAGGCAGCGCTAAAGAGCCGTCTGCAATGAGGTTTGTTTTACCAATTGGGACAAGGTTAAGCGGTTTTGCGGTAACCGGGTCATTTCCTGTGTAGGTGTAATAAGACTCAGTGTAAGACTCGCCGCGGGTAGCTCGAATGTTTGTGTTTGAGGCAACAGGAATAAAGTAACGACCTGCGTTAGCGTAAACTTTAAACGAGGAGTCTCCATTGACGTCCCATGATGCACCCAGTCTTGGCGCCAACAAATTGTCTCTTTTGACGAAGCTTTCTCCATCGCCATTTTTGTTGTTAAAGGATTCCCAACGCAATCCACCATACAAGAAGACGTCTTTTTGGACTCTCCAGCTGTCTTCAATGTACTTAGCGCTATTTTCTACAGAGTAGACGCCGCTGGTAGCGTTTCTTTCTCTCAGGCGGGTGTAGAGCGTTCCGGATGGTACGGCCACACCATTCACAGTGCCTGATGATAAGAAGTCGCGGAAATATTGTCCGCCACTGAAAGATGAACCACCTGCTTCAGCTGACTTAAATGTTTGGTTGTCAATACCAAAACGAACGGTGTGTTTACCAATGACGTAATCAACATCGAATCGGAACGAATCGCGTTTATCGTAATCAGTTGGCGGGGCATTGGGGTCTCGGCCAGGCAAGCCTGGGAATGGCTCATTCCAGCAACCGGCATATGTGGCACCAGGCAAAACATAAACTGTTGGGCACGCAGCACCCGCTGTTCTAGCGCCTGTTGTCAATGGCTGTTGATAATTCACTTGACCTGCCAATGCAGAAACAGTCAAGTTGTCAGTTAAGTAAGAAGACCACTTAGCAATGGTGACATCGCCACCCGATGTTTGCTGGCTGATTTTTGCCGTGCCATCGTGCGTTGTGCTGTAGGGTGCGTTGTTGGTGTAATCCGCAATTGAATAAGATTTTTTGTTATTAATTGCCGTTAACTCAAGTCGGTTTTGATCGTTAGGCAGGAAGTCAATCTTGACCATGCCATTGGGCTTAGTCGTCTTGGTCTGAGTACTTTGGGAATTGCCAAATGTGTCAGTTGTATTGTTTACACCTTCAGCAAGGGCAAAGATATAAAGTTTGTCCTTGATGATAGGACCGCCAATGTAGGCATTTGTACTGAGTGAATCTCTTTTGTTGGCTTGTTGAAACAGCCAGTAAGTTGAACCAGCGGCTTCTGGCTCGTTATCTTTGATGTTTTTACCCTTCGATTGGAGCGCAGATGGTGCCCAGTAAACAGAAGTTCCGCCTTTCCACTCGTTGGTACCTTTTTTGGTGGAGAGGCTCACTACGCCACCCAGTGAACGTCCGTATTCAGCACCGTAGCCGCCAGTTTTAATTTGTTGCTCGCCAATGGCATCGAAAGGCAAATTGGCATACGAAAGGAAGTTGCGAATGTTGGTAACGTCAAAACCATTGATGTAATAACCGTTTTCAGCCACTGATGCGCCGCCAAAAGAGGGAATGCCACCAGCGCCAAGACCCGCATCGCCTTTGACAACGCCTGGTGCCAACAAAGCAACAGAATTGACATCACGGGCAACTGGCAATTCTCTAATTTGTTCCTGAGTAAAAACAGTGTTTGATTCGACGCTTCGAACGTCAATGATGGAACGACCACGGCTTGATGTCACTTCAACAGATTCAACCTGTCCAGCCAATAAAACTTGAGTGCCAGAACCAATTGACACGGCCACTTCGCGAACCACACCTGCAGATTCAATTTTGTAGCGACCTGGGGGCAATTTGGAAAGGGCAAAATTACCAGCAGCATCAGATTTGATGGTTCTAGCAGCGCCACCATCCAAGTTGGTAATGGTCACTGGCGCATCTGCTTTGGCTTGTCCAAAAATGGAGCCTTCAGAGCTTTGGGCAATGGCGATCGAGGAGATCAGCAAGCCAACGGCCATAGACAAAGAATTTCGAACCAATCTTGAAGTTTTGGTTTGACCGTTTTTAGCAACTAACTGCTGAACCATTTTGATACTCCTGTTAAAACACATAAAAGTGAAGCAATTATGACGAGAGTTATCAAAAATGTCATTTCAAAATTTAAGGATATTCCCTTACAAAATTACATTTTGTTGCGTGAACAATACATGTCCTGGCCGTTATGGATGATGCCTATTGACAATCTTGAATTACGATAAAAACTTTAAAAACGAAAAAGTCGCGAAGCGTTTCTGTCACTCAGCGGTAAAACCACCCATCACCTGACTGAAGCCGCCGTCCACATAGACAATCTCAGCAGAAATACCTGATGCCAGCGGGCTCATTAAGAAAGAAGCAGCGTTGCCAACATCATCAATCGTCACATTGCGCCTGATGGGCGCAGTTGTTTCGACCACATTCAGTATTTTTCCAAATCCTTTGATGCCACTTGCCGCCAAAGTTTTGATGGGGCCCGCACTGATGCCGTTGACTCGGATTCCCTTCGGACCTAAAGAGTCAGCCAAGTAGCGTACAGAAGCCTCTAAAGATGCCTTCGCCAAACCCATGGTGTTGTAGCTTGGAACAACACGCAGCGCGCCCAGATACGTCAAGGTCAACAGGGCGGCATCATGGTTCAAATAAGGAAGTGCGGCCTTGGCCATTGCAGGAAAACTGTAGGCACTGATGTCGTGAGCAATTTTGAAGGACTCACGGCTCAATCCATCTAAGAAATCACCGGCAATGGCTTCTCTGGGCGCAAAACCAATGCTGTGAACAAAGCCATCAAACTTTGGCCAATGTACAGACAGGTCTTGAAACATTTTCTCAATCTGCTGATCGTCACCCACGTCGCAATCAAAAATCAAATTGGAATTGAACTCTGCAGCGAACTCAGTAATTCTGTCTTTAAAACGCTCACCGACATAACTGAACGCTAGTTCTGCACCTTGGGCATGACACGCTTTGGCGATGCCATAAGCAATAGAACGGTTTGACAACAAACCGGTTAACAGAATTTTTTTACCCGTCAGAAAGCTCATAATAATTTCTCAAAAAATAAAACAGACTTCAATTGAATCAACGAACGGCAACGCAATCCGCAAAATACCGCTTCACGCCATCAGCGCCCTTCTCCTCCACCAAGCCATGAATGTCGGTCTCAAAGCCTGGGCACTGCAAGTTGAATTCTCTTGAAAACTTCAAGTAATCCACAATCTTTTTGTTAAACACTTCGCCGGGCACCAGCAAAGGAATGCCAGGGGGATAAGGGGTCACCAAACCAACCGTAATGCGCCCTTCGAGTTCATCGATGGCAACGCGCTCAGTTTTACGCCGCGCAATTTGCGCATAGGCATCTGCAGGGGTCATCGCAGGCGTTAAATCAGACAGATACATTTCAGTGGTCAAACGTGCGATGTCATATTTGGCATACAAGGTATGAATATGCTGGCACAAGTCACGCAAGCCCATGCGCTCATATTTGGGCTGCTTTTGGCAGAACTCCGGCATGATGCGCCACATGGGTTGGTTGCGGTCGTAGTCGTCTTTGAATTGCTGCAAGGCCGTTAGCAAAGAATTCCAGCGGCCTTTGGTAATGCCAATGGTGAACATGATGAAGAAGCTGTACAGGCCCGTCTTCTCAACCACCACGCCGTGCTCAGTCAAGAACTTGGTCAACACAGACGCAGGAATACCTGTCTTGTCAAACTTGCCATCCAAATTCAAACCAGGTGTGACGATGGTGGCCTTGATGGGGTCCAGCATGTTGAAGCCATCAGCCATTTGACCAAAGCCGTGCCACTTGCTGCCCTTCTTGCGGGAATCGCTGCGAATGATCCAGTCTTCGGCGCGGCCAATGCCTTCGTCTACCAAGTTCTCGGGACCCCAAACTTTGAACCACCAATCTTTGCCGTACTCGTCGTCCACTTTGCGCATGGCGCGGCGGAAGTCTAAGGCTTCGGCAATGCTTTCTTCCACCAATGCGGTGCCACCCGGTGGCTCCATCATGGCGGCAGCCACGTCGCAGCTGGCAATGATGCTGTACTGTGGGCTGGTGCTGGTGTGCATTAAGTAGGCCTCGTTAAACAAGTGCCTGTCGAGTTTGGTGTTTTGCGAGTCTTGAATCAGCACATGGCTCGCTTGGCTGATACCGGCCAACAATTTGTGAATGGACTGAGTGGCGTACACCACAGAGTTTTTGGGGCGTGGACGCTTTTTGCCCATGGCGTGATAGGTGCCATAGAAAGGATGGAAGGCCGCGTGCGGCAACCATGCTTCGTCGAAGTGCAAGTTTTCAACATAACCATCCAACATGCCTTTGATGGTTTCGGTGTTGTACAGCACGCCATCGTAAGTAGACTGCGTCAGAGTCATGACGCGTGGCTTCACCTTCTTGGCATCCACACCCTTGAGCAGCGGATTGGCTTTGATTTTGGCTTGAATGTTGGCTACTTCAAACTCGCTTTGGGGGATGGGGCCAATAATGCCGTAGTGATTGCGTGTGGGCTTTAAGAAAACAGGAATAGCACCCGTCATGATGATGGCGTGCAGAATAGATTTGTGGCAATTGCGGTCCACTACCACCACATCGCCAGGGGCTACGGTGTGGTGCCACACCATCTTGTTGGAAGTGCTGGTGCCGTTGGTCACAAAGAAGCAATGATCGGCATTGAAGATGCGCGCTGCATTGCGTTCGCTCTCGCCAATGGCGCCGTTGTGGTCTAAGAGTTGGCCCAACTCTTCTACCGCGTTGCAGACGTCTGCACGCAGCATGTTTTCACCATAAAACTGGTGGTACATCTGACCCACAGGACTCTTTAAGAACGCAACGCCGCCTGAGTGACCAGGACAGTGCCATGAGTAAGAACCGTCTTCAGCATAGTCAAGCAGTGCCTTGAAGAATGGCGGCTGCACACCTTCTAAGTAACTCTTGGCTTCGCGAATGATGTGGCGCGACACAAACTCAGGCGTGTCTTCAAACATGTGAATGAAGCCATGCAATTCACGCAAGATGTCGTTGGGAATATGGCGAGATGTTTTGGTTTCGCCATAAATATAAATAGGCACATCTGCATTTTTGCGTCGCACTTCTTCAATGAAAGCACGCAAACTCAACACAGCAGGATCGAGGTCTGGGCCTGGTGTGAACTCTTCATCGTCAATCGACAAAATGAACGCGCTGGCGCGAGACTGCTGCTGCGCAAACTGTGAGAGGTCGCCATAACTGGTAACCCCCAGCACTTCAAAGCCCTCGGTTTCGATGGCTTGCGCTAAGGCGCGAATGCCTAAGCCAGAAGTGTTTTCAGAGCGGTAATCTTCGTCAATGATGACAATGGGAAAACGAAATTTCATGAGGCCAGCCTTGGGTCTGAGAAAAAATTAGCAAGGTCAAAGTGTAATGAATATTCATGACATTCTGATCAAACTCAGTCAAGATTATGGTCCTCGAATGCTATACTAGCCGGCTCGGAGCGGTGGATGAGTGGTTTAAGTCGCACGCCTGGAAAGCGTGTGTGGGTTAATAGCCCACCGCGGGTTCGAATCCCGCCTGCTCCGCCAATATCAAACCCCGCTAGAACACCATTTAGCGGGGTTTTCTCATTCGGCGCACTGAGTTTTGGACAAATCATCTGAATGAACATTCTGGACAACCCCCTGTTTCAAATTCCCGGCTACCGGCGAATGTGGTTCTCCATTTTGTTCAGCAACTTAGGTGGCCAAATTACCATGCTGGCCCTGCCGCTCACTGCGGTGTTTTTGCTAGATGCCACCCCCACCCAAATGGGCTTTTTAACAGCCATGGAAATCGTGCCATTTGTGTTGCTGTCTTTACCGGGTGGAGTTCTCATCGATCGGATGCGCAAACTGCCCCTCTACATTGCCGGTGAAATTTTCATGGGGTTGACCCTGCTGACCATTCCTGCTGCATGGGCCTTAGGTTGGTTGAACATGCCCCTCATGTATGCCGTCAGCTTTGCCTTGGGCACCGTCTACACCATTGCTGGCTCGGCCTCCCAAATTGTGTTGACGCAGTTGGTAGGCCGAGACAAATTGGTCCAGGCCTATTCTCAAAACGCCATTGCAGGCTCCATGGCTGAAGTGTTGGGGCCAGGGCTTGCTGGCATCTTAATTCGCGTGTTTGGCGCTCCCCTGGCCTTGGTCATGGACGCTTTGTTACTGATTGGCTCGGTGGTGATGCTCAAAGGCATTCACATTCATGAAGTGGTTCCCCCTAGGTCAACTTGGAAAGACAGGTCCTTCAAAGATGACTTGCTCAAGGGGCTAGCCTTTGTTAAATCCCAAAAAATGTTGCTTGAAATGGCTGCCATTGTGGGCGCTTGGCAGTTCTTTGCGCAATTGGCACTGTCGGTTCAAATCATATTTGCGGTCAAAGATTTAGGCCTGGATGAAACCTTGGTCTCCATGAGTTTTGTGGCTTTGGGTATTGGCTCTGTGCTTGGCGGCATGGCCGGCCCAAAGCTGTCCCACAAAATGGGTCCCGGCCCAGCTTTGATTCTAGGTATTGGCATCACCTCGCTTGGATGGATTGGCTTGCTGCTTTTAGAAGGCATGCTGCCCAGCATCGCCTTGTTCTCTTGGATGCTCATTTGCTTTAGCTGGGGCGCAACGCTTTTGTTCGTCAACTTTTTATCTTTGCGTCAGTCATTCACGCCCACAGACTTGCTTGGCCGCATGACCACCACCATGCGTTGGCTAATTTTGCTTCCGGCAGGACCAGGTGCTATTTTGGGTGGGTGGATGGCAGAGCACTGGGGCATGCGCAGCTCATTGGCAGCCGCAGGGGTTGGCACACTGCTGGTTGCTTTTGTGGCCTATGCGCGCCCCTACCTCAAGTCGCTTAAAACTTTGCCTGAACTCAAGGGCTAAGCGTCAAAGCTTCAAAGTCTTTACCAAGGCTAAAAATTTACAGCGCAATAGCCTCAGGCATTTTGGGCACTGCAGCCAGCAAAGTTTGGGTGTAGGTATGTTGGGGTTTGGCATAGATGTCTGCAGCATTGCCCTGCTCTACCACTTGACCTTTGTTCATCACCAACAAAGTGTCTGACATATAGCGCACCACTTCCAAGTCGTGCGAAATGAACAAATAACTCAGACCCAATTCTTTTTGCAAATCCTTGAGCAAGTTCAACACTTGTGCCTGAACAGACACGTCAAGGGCAGAGACCGCTTCGTCTAACACCACCACTTCGGGCGACAAACTCAAAGAACGTGCTATGGCAATTCGCTGGCGTTGACCGCCCGAAAACTCAAACGGATAACGTTTCAGTGCTGAAGCTGGCATGCCTACTTTATCGAGCAAAGCCAAGGAACGTTTTTCCCAATCGGCATGACCAGAACCGATGCCGTGCAGCATCATGGGTTCGCTCAAAATTTCTCCCACCGTGAATCTTGGATTGAGAGACGCATAAGGATTTTGAAACACAATTTGCAAACGACGTTTGTAAGCTGCAAATTGGGAATTGGTCATTTCAAGCAGATTCTTGCCATCAAACAAGACCTTGCCTGCCGTGGCTTCGTGAAGTTTGAGCAAACACAGACCCACAGTGGTTTTACCCGAGCCAGACTCGCCCACCAGACCCACAGTTTGGCCGCGCATCAATTTAAAGCTGACGTTTTCAACGGCCACAAAGTCGTCACTCTTGAACCAGCCACCAGAACGCTTGAACATTTTGCGAAGGCCTTGAACTTCTAGCAATGGCTGTTGGCCAGTTGCCTCCGAAGTAGCGCTTGCGTTTTGCATGGCCGCAATATCAGTGGCAACTTCAGACGCATTATCTGTAGCAGAAACATTCTGAGTCTCGGTGGTTTCTGAATTGGCGTTCATCCAATCATCGATGGTCAGCAATCGCTTGCCCTGACGGTCAGGACTGGGACGGCAACTGAGCAAGGCCTTGGTGTAAGGGTCTTGCGGATTGGCAAACAAGGTGCGAACGGGGCCTGCCTCACGCACTGTGCCTTTGCGCATCACCACAGCATGGTCAGCCACTTCACTGACCAAACCCAAATCGTGCGTGATGAACAACATGGCCATGCGCCTGCGTTCACGCAGCTCAGCGAGCAACATCAAAATTTGACGCTGCACCGTGACATCTAGAGCGGTGGTGGGTTCATCTGCAATAAGCAACTCTGGCTCGCAAGCCAAGGCCATGGCAATCATGACACGTTGCTGCTGTCCGCCAGACAGTTCGTGGGGGTAAGCGTTGACCCTGCGTTGGGGCTCTGGAATACCGACTTCGGCCAGCAAGTCACAGGCTCTGGCTTTGGCCTCCTTGTGACTGATATTTTTGTGAATTCTGAGCATTTCAGCCAACTGATAACCCACGGTGTAAACCGGGTTCAAGGAGGTCATGGGATCTTGAAAGATCATGGCAATGCGCGAACCACGAATGAGTTGCCAATCGGCTCTGGACAAATTCAGCAATGAGCGATTGTCGTATTCGATGCGGGAATGCAAACCAACTTTGGCGTTTTGCGGTGGCAACAAGCCCATGATGGCCAAGGCACTGACCGACTTGCCACTGCCCGACTCGCCCACCAAGGCCACCGTGCGCTCACGTGGAATCACAAATGAAACACTTTCAACAGCGCGCACTGGGGCTTTTGAAGCGCTGATGAAATCGACAGTCAGGTTTTTAACTTCCAACAGATTGTCAGAAATTTGAGCCAAGGGTGGAGGTGTTCTGCGCGATGCCATAGGTTCGGTACGTAAAGTGGTTGTAGTGCGTCTTTAGTGAATCACTTTGGGATCCAATGCATCACGCAAAGAATCGGTCAGTAAAGACAACGCGGTTACAAAAATAGACATGGCCACAGTCGCTGACAACAATTGCCACCACTTGCCCACCAATAAATCGTTTTGCGCTTCGGTCAGCATGGTGCCCCAAGAAACGCCGTCCACAGGTACGCCAAAGCCCAAGAACGAAAGGATCACTTCCGCTTTGATACAAGCCACTGTGAGCAAGGAAAACTGCACCAAAATAACGTGGCTCACATTGGGCAAGATGTGAACGAACATGCGGCGGTTGTTGGATGCGCCAATGGCATCTGCGGCACGCACATAGTCACGGTTGCGGTGCTTCATGTACTCACCGCGAATCAATCGATATGTCGCCGTCCAACCCGTGGTTCCCAAAATTAATACAACCGCCATGGTTCCTTTGGTATTGAGTACTGCGGCAATGGCCAAAATAAGCAAGATGCTCGGTATCGAGTGAAAGACGTTGTAGAGCCAATTGCTCAAGTCATCGACCACCCCGCCATACCAGCCTGAAACCGCGCCCAATGCAGCGCCAATTAGGGTGGCCATCAAAGCCGCAGCCAAGCCAACCAAGATACTGGTTTCGGCACCCTTGATGGTTTTAGCCCAAATGTCACGGCCCCATTTGTCGGCACCCATGGGCAAATGGGTGGCCAAGGCATTGACTTGATCGCCTGAGGGCTTCACGGCTTTTTGAGCCAATTCCCACTGGGCTGCAATGGGGTCGACCACATCTGAAGGCGTGGGCTCATACAAGACCACAGGGGCAGCGGCTTCGGAACCGTCTGCGTTTTGTGTCTCTCCCTTGGCCCAAGATGGCGGCGCATTGCTGATGGCAACTTCTTTTTCCCAATCGGACGCCAGAGAACCAAACAAGGTTGTGAGTACCAAAGCCAAACTCAAAATGACGGTGATGGCACTCCAAACACCAACAGAGTCTGATTTGAAACGTCGCCAAGCCAGCGCCCATGCGCCTTCGCTGACTGCTTGCGGTAATTGAATGCTTGTGCTGTTCATAGGTCAATCATGGAATTTGTTGTTGGCGCATTGATCTGAAGCATGGCTTAACGCAATTGCACACGGGGGTCAGTAAGGCGGTAAAGCACATCACCAATCAAATTGAAGATCATGGTGGCAATGGCCACATACACCGTAACGGCCTTGATCACCGGAAAATCGCTTCGTTCGACGGCCAAAATAATTTCTCGGCCCACGCCTGGTATGCCAAAGAACCTTTCCAACAGAAAGGCCCCCAAAAGCAAAGTAGGAATGTGTGAAATCACAAAGGTGATGACCGGAATGAGCGCATTGCGAAGCACATGAATAAACATCACGCGCGGCTCGGACAAACCCTTGGCCCTGGCTGTGCGCACATAGTCTTGGTCAATTTCGTCCAGAACAAAGCTTCTGAACAAACGCGTGTTGGGGGCAATGCTGACTAGCAAACCCAACAAAATAGGCAGTGGCGCAAAAGTGGTGAGGTTCTTCCAGAAGTCATCGCTCCACCCTTGCACAGGAAACCACCCCAGGCGATAAGCCAAAATGTTTTGACCCAGAATGATAAACACCAAAATACTGACCGACATGAGGCCTGTAAACACCACCATGGTGCCGCGATCAATAGACGAGCCACGCACCCAAGCCAAACCAACAGCCAGCGCCAAAGCAATGACCGTTTCAATGATCAGCAAGGGAACCATGAGCGTCAACGACGCGGGCAAGCGCGTAGCAAAAATACTGGCCACAGATTCACCGGTGGTCCAGCTGTTGCCAAAATTGAAGGTGGCAACCTGTTTGACAAAAATCCACAATTGAACCGCGAGGGGTTGGTCCAAACCTAACTCGGCACGGATGCTGTCGATTTGTTCTTGATTGGAAAAAAGGCCTGCCAAGACATACGCAGGGTCGCCGCCAATCCAATTGAACAAAAAGAACACCAACAAAATAACACCCGCCAAGGTGGGAATCATTTGCCAAAGGCGGCGAAGAACATAAGCACTCATGATTTACTCCCCGCCTTAAGGTTTTTGAATGTCATAGAAAATCCAGTCCCCTAGCATCAAGGGGTGCTTGCGATAGCCCTCTACATTTTGGTGGCTAAGGCGCGTTGCAATGCTGGTCGAACTTAGTCCCAAGACCCCGTTGACCTCCATGAGTCGGTACATGTTGTGCAACACTCGCGTTCTTTCGGGACCATCTGGCAGGCGCTTGAGTTGCTCAAAGTAAGCGTCGTACTCGGCATTTTCAAAACAGGCGTAGTTGTTTTGACCAATGGTTTTGGAGTACAGCAACTTCATCACAAACTCGGCTTCAGAAGAGCGTGTCCACCCCAATGACCATGAAGGAAGAGCGCATTGCTTGCCTTGTTTGAGCATCTCAGGGAACTTGTCTTTTTTGACCTTGAGCTTAATTCCCAAGCGGTCCATGGATTTTTTCCACAATTCATCACGTTCGCGATCGATGGAGGAAGTGGACGAATACATGGTGAAAACCAAAGGCTTGCCATCAGGGTGTGTGCGAAAGCCTTTGGCATCTTTCTTGTAGCCAAATTGGTCAAGCAAGGCATTGGCAGACAAGGGGCTGAACTTGACCAAGCTCTTGTAGTTGGGGTCGTGGCCCGCAATGACAGGTGAGACCATTTGTTGCGCTTTGATGGCCTGGCCTTTGCGAATCACCCGAATTTCTTCGTCAATGTCATAGCCCATGATGATGGCGCGGCGCAAAGCAATTTTTTCAGGGGTAAAGCCGCCAATGACGGGGTCTTTCATGTTGAAGAACTGATACCGAATATCGGGTTCAACGCTGCGGTACATGTTGACGCCTTGTGCCACCCATGTTTGAAGCAGGTCGTTTTTGGGCGTCAATGCTTTCTCAATGAAGGAAGGTGGAACCGCCACCACATCAATCTCTTTGCCACTGAATGCCAGCCACATGGACTGTGGTTCTTCAATGATGCTGACCTCCACTCGGCCAATTTGCGGCATCTTGCGACCCTGCATTTGGTTGGCGATGCGAAGCTCGCTGGGGTTGTTGGGGGGCGCCTCAAAATTCCAAACAAAGCCAGCATATTCAGGATTGGCTTTGAGAATAATTTTGGAGCCACGCACCCACTTTTCAAGAATGTAAGGACCTGTTCCGATGGGGTTGCCCATGACGCCTTCAAAACCGTATTTTTCAACCACCTCACGCGCCATACCAGCCGAATGTGGACTGGTCAGAAGGGTTAAAAAATTGCGATCGGGCTGATTCAGTTGAATGACCAAGGTATATCGGTCAGTGGCATAGATGCCAGGGTGCTTTTGGTCGTAATCGAATTTGCCGCTGGCCACGGCTTGCTTGCGGGACTCGGCAAAACCAAATATTTTGTCGTCCAAGTCAGACACTTGGGGGCTGCGGTTTTTGGGGTCTGCATGCCTTAGCAGTACGTACACAAAATCGTGCGCCGTGAGTTCTCTGCGGACGCCTTTGAAGGCATCATCAGGCGTGAAAAACAATCCTTTTTTAACTTTAAAGGTATATGTTTTTCCATCCTTGGAAATCTCTGGCAAGGCTTCCGCTGCATCGGGCACCAGCTTGGTAGGCATGGCCATCCAGTCGTAGCTAACAAGCGGCTGGAAGATGGCGGCATTGATGGTGTTCGAATAAAGGTCGTTAACGCGAACCGGATCAAAACCGGTTTCAGGAACAGGAAAAGCCAAACGCAAAACCTTGCTGGGGTCGGCAGGATTGGCTTTGGGGTTAGGCCCTGGATTGGCCTGCGCGTTGGATGCAAACATCAAGCTAGCGGCTAGCAGCATGACGCCCATGCCATGCAAGATGCTATTTCGGCAGAGATGGGGCATTTTGACTGTTACACAATCGACAAAATTCACAGCAGTCCTTTGCAGGCAGAAAACACCTGATAGGTGACAAAAGTTGAAGCTCTGAAGAATAATCCAAGAACCGATTTATTATTCAAAATTGTGCCTTATGGCGGGCCATTTCCAGAACATATTCTGCCTACTGAGCGTAAACCCTTAAATCATTTCAACAACTTGACCGAAAGTTAGCAAACCATGATGAACCCTCTGCTAGAAAAATGGAACACACCTTTTGAAATGCCGCCCTTCGAGCAGATTCAGTCTTCGCATTTTTCTGAGGCTTTTGATCTGGCTTTAAACCGCCATCAAGCGGAAATTGATCACATTGCCAACAGTCCTGATGCGCCCACATTTGAAAATACCTTGTTGGCCTTAGAAGGCAGTGGCGAGTTATTGAATCAAACATCAGCCGTGTTTTTCAATTTGAGCGCTTCGCACACATCCCCCGAAATTCAAGCAATTGAGCGAGTGATGGCACCTCAATTGGCTGCGCACTCTGCCGCGCTTTATCTCAATGGGCCCTTGTTTGCGCGCATTGAAAAAATTCATGCAGAACGAAACCACTTAGGTCTTGATGCAGAAAGTATTCGCTTGATAGAAAGGTACCACCTTGATTTTGTTCGTGCTGGCGCCAAGCTGAAAGATCATGACCGTGTCAGCTTTGCCGAATACACAGAAAAATTGGCCTCTCTGTTTACGACATTCTCGCAAAATGTATTGGCGGATGAAGCCTCGTTCAGTTTGATTCTGACGCAGGACGATGAACTTAAGGGCTTGCCAGAATTTGTCCTGAGCGCAGCCAAAAAAATGGCGCAAGACAGAGGCGTGACAGAAAACAATGCGCATGTGATTACCCTGTCGCGTTCATCTCTGACGCCATTCATGACATTCTCAGAACGTCGCGATCTGCGCCAAAAACTTTGGGCCGCATGGTGCCAGCGTGGCGAAAACCAAGGCGCACACAACAATGAAGCCATCATGCGAGAAATTTTGCAACTCAGGTTGGCACAAGCCAAACTGTTGGGATACAAAGATTTTTCGGAATACGCCCTGGCCGACACCATGGCCGGCAGCGCACAGGCGGCCAGAGATTTGCTCATGAAAGTTTGGGCGCCCGCCAGATTGAAAGCACTCCAAGAACGAGAAGACCTGAAACAACTTTCCGGCCTAGAGGACCTGCAAGCTTGGGACTGGCATTTCTGGACAGAACGTGTTCGCAAAGAAAAATACGACTTGAACGAAGCTGAAATCAAGCCCTATTTGCAACTGCACAAATTAATGGAGGCCATGTTCTATGTGGCTCACAAACTCTTCCATTTGAACTTCAAAGAAGTTAACAATATTTCCAAATACCACGACACCGTGACGGGTTGGGAAGTGACCGACGCCCATGGCAAACACCTGGGTTTATTTTTGAGCGATAACTTTGCCAGAAGCAGCAAACGCTCAGGCGCTTGGATGAGCACCTACCGCGACCCTATGCACTTAAAGCAATCGGTTCGACCCATTGTGGTCAACAACAACAATTTTTCACAAGGAGCCGAGGGTCAACCCACGCTTCTCAGTCTGGACGATGCACGCACTTTGTTCCATGAGTTTGGGCATGGTTTGCATGGCTTGTTGTCGCAGGTTAAGTACCCTCGCCTGTCTGGGACCAATGTGCTGCGCGATTTTGTAGAGTTTCCGTCACAGGTTTACGAGAACTGGCTCATGCAGCCGCAAATTTTGAAGCAGTTTGCCACGCATGCTCAAACTGGCGAACCCATGCCAGATGCCTTGCTCAAGCGCATCTTGGATGCGCAAACTTTCAACCAAGGATTTACCACGGTTGAATATGTGTCTTCGGCATTGGTCGATTTGGACCTGCACGAAACCACCGATTTGAACAATTTAGATTTCAAACAGTTCGAAGCCAAAACACTTCAGGCCATTCAAATGCCACCGGCCATTGGCATGCGTCACAGGCTGCCTCATTTTTCTCACCTGTTCTCTTCTAACAGCTATGCCTCTGCCTACTATGTGTACATGTGGGCCGAGGTGTTGGACGCTGATGGCTTTGATGCCTTCTTGGAATCCGGCGACTTGTTTGCACCAGAACCTGCCAGCAAACTGTACGAGCACATTTACGCTGCGGGTAACCGGCAGGATCCCATGCAAGCCTATGTGGCCTTTAGAGGCCGCGAGCCTACCGTCACGCCACTTCTCACCAAGCGCGGGCTCAATTAAACTTTTTTCAAATGCAATGACATAAAAAAACCCCGCCTTGGCGGGGTTTTCGGATGCTGGAGTGAATTAACGAACCACAGCAATTTGTTCACGCTTGCCACCCTTGAAGGTGTACAGGGTCAAAGCGCCGTTTTTGATGTCGCCTTTTTCGTCAAAGGCAATGCTGCCTGTCACACCCTTGTAGCTAATTTCTTTGAGCTTGGGCAAGTACTTGGCTGGATCGGCAGAGTCTGCGCTGACCATGGCTTGGGCCATGACTTTGACGGCATCGTAAACGTAAGGTGCATAAACCTGCACATCGGCGTTGAACTTGGTTTTGAAGTCGGCGCGGAATTTGTCCATGCCTGCTTTTTGCTCGCCTTCAACACCACCGGCTTCAGCACAATAAACGTTGTCGTCGCTCATGCCATCGGCTGCCAACTTGGCCAGTTCTGTGGTGCAGATGCCATCGCCACCCATGAACTTGGCGTTGATGCCCAATTGCTTCATCTGCTTGAGCATAGGACCTGCCACGGCGTCCATACCGCCAAAGAAAATGACGTCAGGCTTCTTGCCTTTGAGCGTGGTCAGAATGGAGTTGAAATCGGAGGCCTTGTCGGTGGTGAACTCGTGCCCCACCAAATTGCCGCCAGCGGCCTTGACCGCTTTTTCAAACTCTTCAGCAACGCCTTGGCCGTAAGCTGTGCGGTCGTCAATGACCGCAATGTTTTTGCCCTTAAGGGTTTCAACAGCGTACTTGCCCAATGTGCCGCCTAAGTGAACATCGTCGGCCACTACACGGAATGCACCGGCATAGCCTTGGCGTGTGTATTTGGGGTTGGTGGCGGAAGGTGAAATCTGGGGAATACCAGCACCGTTGTAAATTTGTGAAGCAGGAATGGTGGTACCGGAGTTGAGGTGACCAATGACGCCATTGACCTTGGCATCGACCAGTTTTTGGGCTGCAGCCGTACCTTGCTTGGGATCAGCACCGTCATCTTCTGCTAAAAGTTCAAACTTAACAGCTTTGCCGCCCAATTTGATGCCAGCGGCATTGAGTTCTTCAATGGCCATTTTGGCGCCGTTTTCATTGTCCTTGCCCAAGTGTGCAATAGCGCCGCTGGTTGGGCCAACGTGACCAATTTTGACAACCTGAACATCATCTGCCTTCTTGCCGCAGGCAACGAGGGTCAAGGCAACAGCAGCAACTGCAACTGCGGTCAGAGGGGACTTAAGGGAAGACAAATTCATTGAAAACTCCATGATAAAAAAGTTCGATCCAAAAAAAACAAACTAACAATTTAATGTAATTTAAATCGCCTAGGCAGACAAGTCATAGCGATTAATGGTAAATCCCTGTTTTGTGTAATGTTTCCAACGCAATCTTGCACTGGTTTTGTCGAACTCCTCGGGGCCAACAACCTCGACCAAGCGACCCGTGGACCCCAAATCGAGGGGCGCTTCGTGATGCAAATTGAGAGCGACATCCAAGCGCGACCCTGCAGAAAGTGAGGACCATTCTGGCGCCAAAATAATACTGGAGCGACTTAAAAGCTTTGCTTCGTCGGTGACCCAACAATGTGTGACAAAGTCTGCAGGATTTAATTGCCATAGACTTAGGTGAAGCGTTTGCAAAGCATCATCAGGGCCACAAACACCAGTTCGCTTGCCTTGACCACTAATTTTACGAAGCAGTCTGCAAACATAGCCCCATTTTTCGGGCGCATTGAAATGAAAATCCACCTGCACCATTATTTTTTGGCGCTGACTTGCTGAGACAACAGATACTGCAACAACAAACCGACGGGTCGGCCGGTTGCGCCTTTTGCCGCGCCACCCTTCCAAGCGGTGCCAGCAATGTCCAAATGGGCCCATGGGTACTTTTGCGCAAAGCGGTGAAGGAATTTGGCCGCAGTGATGGCGCCCCCTGCACGCCCACCCACATTGCCAACGTCTGCAAAATTGGACTTCAATGACTCTGCATATTCATCGTCCAAAGGCATTCGCCAGCACAGGTCCATGGCGTCATTGCCTGCCTTTTGGAGCGCCTCGGCCAATGAATCCTCTGTGGCGAACATGCCTGTGCGAATGGCGCCAAGCGCAATGACGCAGGCGCCTGTGAGAGTGGCAATGTCAATGACGGCTTTGGGTTTGAAACGCTCGGCGTAAGTGAGGGCATCGCACAAAATCAGGCGACCTTCGGCATCGGTGTTTAAGATTTCAATGGTTTGACCACTCATGCTGGTCACCACATCACCAGGCTTAACCGCCAAACCATCGGGCATGTTTTCACAAGCGGGAATGAGGCCCACCACATTGAGTTTGGGTTTGAGCAAACTCAATGATTTAAAGACGCCCAGAACGCTGGCCGCACCGCCCATGTCGAATTTCATTTCGTCCATTTCGGCTGCGGGCTTGATAGAAATACCGCCTGTGTCAAAGGTGATGCCTTTGCCCACCAAGACCACAGGTGCTTCTGATTTGGCTGCGCCTTGGTATTTCAAAACAATGAATCTCAAGGGTTCTGCAGAACCTTGGGCCACCGACATGAAAGAACCCATGCCCAACTTGGCCACTTCTTTGGGTCCCAAGACCTCGCAAGAGATGCCAGCTGTTTTGGCCAAGCCCTGCGCTGCTTTGCCCAACATGGTGGGGGTGGCATGGTTGGCAGGCCGATTGGCCCACTCTTTGGCCATTTCAATGCCCTGAACAATGGCCACGGAAGATGCAAAAGCATCTTTCAACCCTTGGTTTGAGGACTCAACACCCAGGGTCACTTGCGTCAATTTGCGAAGTTTCGGTTTTGAATAAGTGGCGCCATAGACATACGTGCTATCAGCCACAGTCAAAACAGCCGCATGCAACTGTGCAGCACTGACGGGACCTGCAAAAGCCAACACAGCCTTGGCTGTTTCGGCTGATTTGAGGCTGCCCATGGCACTCGATACCGCCGACTTAATGTCCGCAGCCCTGCCCTCGCCCACACCCAGCAGAATGGTTTTGCTGGCAGAAATACCAGGTAGCGCATAAGTTTGAAGAGATTTTCCGGCCTTGGCCGAAAAGTCCTTGGCCTGGGTGGCTTTGGTAATCAGTGCAGAAAGAGGGTCTTTACCTGCTTGAAAGTGCTCAGAAATGAGGACAATCAGGGTGTCTGTGGTTGTTTTGGCAGCTGCGGCCAATGAGAGTGTTTTTAATTCGAAGTTCATAATGGGTGTCTCCTAAGCCGCAATGTTATTCCATTCTTCCATTCGAAAAGACTTGGCACGAAGTTTTGGTGCCACGGTTGTGGTTTTGGCCACCATCGTGATGACCATTATTTTGATCCGAACTTTGGGTCAAGCCACCCGAGGCAGCGTCAATCCTTCCGAGGTGATGTGGGTCATGGGGCTTACCGTGCTTGGCCACCTCACCACCATTTTGACCCTGAGCTTGTTCATTGCGGTTGTCTCCACCCTTTCCCGCATGTACGCCGACAGCGAAATGGTCATTTGGTTTTCTAGCGGCAAGGGCTTGGCCAACTTTTCCAAACCTCTTTTTCAATTTGCTTGGCCCATCTTGGCTGTGATTGCCTTACTGGCTTTGTTTGTTTGGCCTTGGAGTAACAAGCAAATTCAAGACCTGCGTGAGCGCTATGAGCGGCGCAATGACATTGAGCGGGTTGCACCGGGTCAATTTCAGGAATCTTCTGGTGGGAAGCGAGTCTTTTTTATAGACAAAGACACGCCGAACAATCAGACAGGTCGCAATGTCTTTGTGTCCAGTGTCGATGGTCAATATGAAAGCATCACGACCGCACAGCAAGGCCGAATTGAAATCAAAGATGGCGAACGATTTTTGAACCTGCAGCAGGGACAGCAAATGCTGAAAAACCTCAACACAGGCGAGATTCGCATCACCGAGTTCAAAGACTACCAACTGCTGATCGATCCCTCCTCAAAATATGCGATGAGTGAAATGCAAAGTCGCACCCTCAGTTCGATAGACCTTCTGAAAAATCCAACTGCCATCAACCTAGCCGAACTCTCTTGGCGTCTGGGCTTGGCATTGGCTGCTTTCAATTTATTGTTGATTGGCTTGGCCGTGGCCAGCGTCAACCCTCGCGTAGGCAAAAGCTACAACTTGGCTTTGGCTTTGTTTTGCTTTGTGGGTTACTACAACATGGTCAACGTAGGTCAAAACTGGATTGCAGCTGGAAAAATAACGATGCCTGTTTATACGCTCAGTCTCCATGGAGTGGCTTTCGCTTTTGGCCTTTTATGGTTAATGATTCGCCATTTAAATCTCTCTTGGCGTAACTTGCTGCCTTTGGCAATAACTCACAATAAGGCAGCCAACGCATGAAAACCATACGACGCCTTATTCATGGCGAAATTATTCGCTCAGTGAGCTTTGTGGCCATTGGCTTTTTAGCCTTGTTTGTATTCTTTGACTTGGTCGATCAACTCCAAGCATTGAGCAAAAACAGAATGCAGGGTTATCAATTTCAACATGCCTTGATGTATGTGGGTTTTCTCATTCCCAGTCATTTGTATGAGCTGCTACCCATCTCTGTCTTGATTGGCTCCATCTATGTGATGGCCAGATTTGCGCAAAGTTCTGAATTCACCATTTTGCGAACGGGTGGCTTAGGACCCTGGCGCGCTTTGGGTTCATTGTTTCAGTTGGGTTTGATTTTTGTCTTTGTCACATTCATTTTTGGTGACTACATATCGCCTTGGTCTGACAAGCAAGCGCAACTTCTAAAGGCCCGTTACCAAGGTCAGATCACGGTAGGGCAAACCGGCGCATGGTTGCGCGAGAAGCAAGCCAATTCTCAATTTGCGGTCAATGTGCGTGCATTGAGCAGTCAGGGGCAGCCTGAAGGTATACGCATCAATGAGTTTGACAGTGATGGGCGCATTGTTTCTATCACCTCAGCCTCTAACGGCCACATTGGCAGTGAAGGCACATGGCAGTTGAACGCAGTTGATCGACGTGTCTTTCACCTCAAGTCCAACGATGTCTCGCGCATTGAAATTTTGAATTTACCGACATGGGAATGGAAGACTGAACTGACCTCCGAAATGGTGAGTGCCGCCCTTCTAAGTCCAGACAGAATGAAAACGATCGATCTTTTTCAATACATGCGTCACTTGGCGGCCAACGGCCAAAACGCACAACGTTATGAAATTGAGTTCTGGCGAAAAGTTTTTTACCCACTCAGCTGCTGGGTCATGTTGACACTTGCTTTGCCGTTTGCTTATTTGCATTTCAGGTCTGGCAACATTGCGGGCTATGTGTTCGGAGGCGTGATGGCAGGCATCAGCTTTTATTTGCTCAACAACGTCTTTGGCTTCATGGGCAATTTGCAAAATTGGCAACCTTGGCTCACTGCCGCAGCGCCTGCCATCATCTACAGCCTGGTTTCTTTGGCAACATTTGGCTGGCTCGTCATCCGGCAGTAATTCAATATGAACGCATCACAGGCTCAACAAGGCATCGTTTTATTTGCTCACGGCTCTAGAGATCCGCTTTGGCGTTTGCCCATTGAAGCCGTGGCCAAGCAAATTCAAGCCCTTTCACCCCAAACCCAAGTGATGTGCGCGTTTTTGGAACTCACCACGCCAGACCTGCCCACTTGCGTCAAGACTCTTTCTGACTCGGGCTTGTCCCACATAGCGGTCGTGCCCATGTTCTTAGGCATTGGCAAACACGCTCGAGAAGATTTGCCCGAGCTGATGAAACAGCTTGAAGCAGACTATCCCCACATTGAATTTGATTTGCGGCGTGCCATTGGCGAAGAGCCCAGCCTGACACTGGCCATGGCCCAGATTGCACTCAAATCTATAGATCTGTAAGGCATAATAAACCCCAACTTATAGGGTTTATTGATATGAACTTACACCAGTTCCGCTTCGTCCAAGAGGCGGCGCGTCGAAATCTCAATTTGACCGAAGCGGCCAAAGCGCTTCACACCTCTCAGCCCGGCGTCTCCAAAGCCATCATTGAATTGGAACAAGAGTTGGGCATCGATATCTTTGCGCGCCATGGCAAGCGACTGAAAAGAATCACCGAACCCGGCCAGCACGTTTTAAAAAGCATCGAAGTCATCATGCGTGAAATTGGCAATTTAAAACGCATTGGCGAGCAGTACAGCGCTCAGAACAACGGCACTTTGTCGATTGCCACCACGCACACCCAAGCCCGCTATGTGCTGCCTGTGCCGGTCGCAAAGCTTCGAGAGATTTACCCACACGTCAACATCAGTTTGCACCAAGGCTCCCCCGACCAAGTAGCCCGCATGCTCATGGACGACACAGCAGAAATTGGCATGGCCACGGAATCTTTGGCCGAGTACGAAGATTTGGTTACACTGCCCTGCTACGAATGGCAACACATGTTGGTTGTGGCGCCAGACCATCCCTTGGCGCGCAAAAAACATTTGCACCTTGAAGACATTGCCAAAGAACCACTCATTACCTACCACCCTTCTTTTACGGGCCGTACGCGCATTGACACGGCATTTGCCAATAAAAAATTGCACCCGCGCATTGCGCTTGAAGCCATTGATTCCGATGTGATCAAGACCTATGTTCGATTGGGCTTGGGCGTTGGCATCGTGGCCGAGATGGCCATGAAAGACGATCCGGTAGGAGATTTGGTCGCCATACCTTTGGGCAACTTGCTCGGCAAAAATGTAGCACGCGTGGCGTTCAAGCGCGGTGCTTACCTTCGAAATTTTGTGTACCAATTTGCAGAACTGTTAAGCGACAGGCTTACTGCTGCCTTGGTCGCCAAAGCCATGACAGGCCATGTCAACGACTACGAGTTGTGAGATATCTATGAGCGACGCGATGACGCCCCCACTAATTTCAAAACACCCCAACATGGGGACCACCATTTTTTCAGTCATGTCTGCCTTGGCCGCTGAGTCTGGCGCCGTCAATTTGGGACAGGGATTTCCAGACTTCGAATGCGATCCCAAGTTGGTGGCAGATGTCTCGGCAGCCATGCACGAGAATTTGAACCAATACCCGCCCATGCCTGGCGTTGCCCCTTTGCGCCAAGCTGTTGCCGAAAAAATTAACAAACTCTATGGTCGTCAATACGACCCCAACACAGAAATAACCATCACAGCTGGCGCCACACAAGCCCTGCTAACCATCATGCTGGCGGTGGTTCACCCTGGCGACGAAGTGATTGTGCTGGAGCCTTGTTACGACTGCTACGTGCCCAACATTGACATGGCGGGCGGCGTGGTGGTGAGGGTGCCCCTAACGCCGGGTACTTTTAGGCCAGACTTTGACAAAATTCAGGCCGCCATCAGTTCGCACACGCGGGCTATTCTGATCAATTCGCCGCACAACCCCAGTGGCATGGTCTGGCGCCATGAAGACATGTTGAAGCTTCAAGAGATTTTGGCACCCACCTCCATTGTGCTCATCAGCGATGAGGTTTACGAGCACATGGTTTACCAAGATTTGAAACACTGTAGCGCGTCAAGCTACCCTGGCTTGGCGGCTCGAGCCTTTGTGGTGTCTAGCTTTGGCAAGACTTACCATGTGACAGGCTGGAAAGTTGGTACTGTGGCAGCACCGGCTTCCCTGACCGTTGAGTTTCGCAAGGTACATCAGTTCAATGTGTTTACTGTCAACACACCGGTTCAACATGGCTTGGCGAGGTACATGCAAGACCCAAGCCCCTATCTGAACTTACCTGCTTTTTATCAGCGCAAACGAGATTTGTTCCGAGAGGGTTTGGCAAAGACCCAATTCAAAATGTTGCCTGGCGAAGGCACCTACTTTCAGTGTGTCGACATCTCTGAACTGAATGTGCCCGAGAAAAACTTGGGCGAGTCAGAATTTTGCAAATGGCTCACCCAAGAGGTTGGGGTGGCAGCCATTCCCATGTCTGCGTTTTATGGCAACAGCTTTGATCAAAACGTCATCCGTTTTTGCTTTGCCAAAAAAGACGAGACCCTGAATGCCGCCCTGCAAAGACTGGCCAGACTTTAGTCGTCTGACTCAGGTGCCAGGTTGGGAAACAACACTGAGTTGTAACCAAACTTAGAAAAGTCAGTCACCCGCATGGGATACAGAATGCCCAGCAAGTGATCGCATTCGTGTTGCACCACTTTGGCATGAAAGCCATCGGCCACGCGGTCAATGGCATTGCCAAACTCATCAAAGCCGGTGTATCTAATTTTCATGGCGCGGGGCACCACAGCACGCAAGCCTGGCACCGACAAGCAGCCTTCCCAATCGTTTTGCATTTCATCGCCCAACACCGTAATGCTGGGATTGATTAAAACGGTGGGCGGTATGGGTGCCGCGTCGGGATAACGCGGAATAATTTGGCCTGTGCCAAAGATCACCAATTGAACATCCCAACCAATTTGAGGGGCAGCCAAGCCCGCACCATTAGCGGCCACCATGGTTTCTTTCATGTCAACAATGCCAGCCAGCAATTCTGGGGTGTTGAAAGCGGTGATGGCTTGTGCTTTTCGAAGCAAGCGCTCGTCACCCATTTTTAAAATTTGTCGAACGGTCATTGGGATGTCCTTCTTTAGGGGGCGGAATTGAGTAAAAACAGTAAACCCGCTTCATCTAAGACGGGCACGCCCAGAGCCAACGCTTTGTCCAATTTGCTGCCTGCCTCTGAACCCGCCACCACGTAGCTGGTTTTTTGACTCACAGAACCGGCCACCTTGGCCCCTGCTGCTTCCAGCATGGCTTTGGCTTCCTCGCGGCCTAGATTGGGCAGCGTGCCAGTCAAGACAACCGTTTTGCCAGTGAGCGGTTGAGGCGCGCGCTCGGCTGGCGGGCCCTCTTGCCAAGTGACGCCACAGGCTCGAAGTTGTTCAACAATTTCTTGGTGATGCGCTTGTTCAAAAAACGTCCGCACACTTTGAGCCACCACAGGTCCAACATCAGACACTTGCAGCAGCTCTTCTTCAGTGGCATTCATGAATGCATCGAGGGTGCCAAAGTGACGCGCAAATTCTTTGGCTGTTGCCTCACCCACATGGCGAATGCCCAGGCCGTAAATGAATCGCGGCAAGGTAGTTTTCTTAGAAGCCTCTAAGGCGTTCAAAATATTGATGGCCGATTTTTCTGCCATGCGGTCCAATTGAACCAAGGCCGTTAAGCCCAATTTGTACAAGTCTGGCAAGGTGCTGACAACGCCCGAGTCAACCAACTGATCGATGAGTTTTTCTCCCAGACCATCTACTTCAACAGCTCGCCTTTGCGCAAAGTGCAAAAAGGCTTGCTTGCGCTGAGCGCTGCAAAACAAACCGCCGCTACATCGATAGTCTGCCTCACCCTCGTCACGCAGCGCGGCACTGCCGCACACCGGACAAATTCTGGGCATGGTAAAAATTTCTGCACCACTCAGGCGCTTGTCCATCACCACGCCCACCACCTCGGGAATCACATCGCCCGCACGGCGAACAATGACGGTATCGCCCACGCGCACATCTTTGCGCCTGGCTTCATCTTCGTTGTGCAGGGTGGCGTTGGTGACTGTCACGCCGCCTACAAACACAGGGGCCAATTTGGCCACGGGGGTTAATTTGCCTGTTCTGCCCACTTGAACATCGATGGCTTGAACCGTAGTGAGTTCTTCTTGGGCTGGAAACTTGTGCGCCACAGCCCAACGAGGTTCGCGCGTCACAAAGCCCAGCTTGTCTTGAAGGGCCAAATCGTTGACCTTGTAAACCACGCCATCAATGTCATAGGGCAATGCATCGCGTTCTGTTGCAATGCGCTCATGAAAAGCGATCAGGCCCTCGGCACCATTCACACATTGTGTTTGGCTGGCAACTGGAAAACCCCAGCCTTTGAGGGTCTGTAGCAAATCAAAATGTGTTTGAAATGGCGCACTTTGTTGCGGCCATCCAAGCACTTCACCCAAACCATATGCAAAAAAACTTAAAGGCCTTTGCGCGGCAATATTGGAATCGAGCTGCCTCACTGCACCTGCCGCCGCATTGCGCGGATTGACAAAGGTTTTTTCGCCTTTGGCGCCTTCTGCAATTTTGTTGAGCTGTCGCTCATTCAGGGCATCCAAATCATCTCGGCGCATGTAAACCTCACCGCGCACTTCCAAGACATCTGGCAGGCTGCTTGCACCGGCAGAAATTTGCAACGGAATTTGGCCGATGGTCCGAATGTTGTGCGTCACATCTTCACCGGACTCGCCATCACCGCGGGTAGCGGCTTGAACCAAAACGCCCTTCTCGTATCGCAGACTCATGGCCAAGCCGTCAAACTTGAGTTCGGCGACGTACTCAATTGCAGGCGCAGTGTCTGACAAAGACAATTCACGGCGCACCCTTGCATCAAAGGCGCTGGCACCACTCGACTCATTGTCGGTTTCAGTGCGAATGCTCAGCATGGGCAATTGATGACGGACAGTTTGAAATTCAGGCAACACAGCACCACCCACCCGCTGCGTGGGCGATTGGGGCGTTTGAAGTGAAGGGTGCTTTTGTTCTAAGGCTTGAAGCTCACGAAACAAGCGGTCGTATTCAGCGTCGGGAACTTCGGGTGCATCAAGGGTGTAGTAGGCATGCGCATATCGGTGCAGCAATTGGTGCAATTGCTGAGCGCGATCGGTGTCATTTGCAAGGTCGGAAGCGCCCTTCTCTTCGCCTGCGTCAGAGAACAAGTCCAGGTTCACGATGGCTTAAGAAAACAAACGGCGTGCTTGCGGAGAACCTGCTGACAATTCGCGCAGGTCAAGGGCGTCATACAAATTCTCAAGGTCTGCCGCAATGGCGTTCAAGTCTGCTTCGGTGAGGGCATGACCCGCGCCATCGGTAATCAAACCATCCATTTCATTGCCCAAAATGCGAGCGGCTTCACGCAGGCGCGCAAAGGCGTTTTCTTCTCTAGGCACTTGAGGCACATCCAAGCTCAAAGAAAATTCACGGATGGCAGACAAAGCCGGATCGTCAGCCATCGCCGCTTGGGTATCAAAAGACAAAGACAAAATGGGTGGCAAGCCTTGCACGGGGGCGGCCAACACCATGCGGCCTGGAATCACACCCGCCACAAAACCCCAACGCGCTGCATGCTGATGAATGTAGCCAGGGCTCCAAGCAGCCGCTGTGGCCACTACGGTGAAGCTCAATTGGGCATCGTGTTCGCTGGCAAATTGATCGAGCTCGCGTGCGCGCGCCACTTCTTCCAGCATATCTGGAAACTCGGGCGAGCCATTGATGGCATCGGCAAAGGACTGGGCCTTGATGACAAATTCAGAAAATTCAATTTCGTTCAATGCGCCCACGCGATTGGCCAATTGAATGCCCGCCTGAAACGCATGGTAGCGACGGCCCGCTGTGGGGGTCTCCCATTCGCCTGTGGTGTCATTCAAACCCTCGACAGCAAATGGCTTGGTGCCCACTCGGCGCGTTGCTGGCAAAGCGGCCAAAGCGGCATCGCCAGAAACTTGATTGTCCACTTCAATGGGGGCAATGACATCGATCAGTGCATCGAGTGGTGGTTTTCTTTCTGGTACGGGCAATGTGGCCATGGCATCGTCCAGAAAACTCGGGTCTTGTGGGCCCTTCAATTCGACATTGCTGTCGAGCGTAGGATCTATCCCAACGCCCGCGTTATCCGATGAGGCCTGACGCGGGGCGTTTTGCCTTGCAGTCCACAAGTTGTATAAAACAACCCCCACCAAGGTCAATCCACCGACAATGGCCAAACTGTTTTGCAATGAGCTCATGTGTGTTTGTACTTCGAGTTGATTGGAAAAAGCTTTGTATCAGGTGAGTTCGGCCATGGAAACGGCTGCTTCCATGTCAACGGCCACAATGCGTGATACGCCCTGCTCTTGCATGGTGACACCAATGAGTTGCTCGGCCATTTCCATGGCAATCTTGTTGTGACTAATGAACAAGAATTGTGTTTCCTTGCCCATGCTCTTGACCAACTTGGCGTAGCGCTCGGTGTTGCTATCGTCCAAAGGCGCATCCACCTCGTCCAGCAAGCAAAACGGCGCAGGGTTGAGTTGGAAAATGGCAAACACCAAGGCAATGGCGGTAAGCGCTTTTTCGCCGCCAGACAACAGGTGAATGGTTTGGTTCTTTTTGCCTGGGGGTTGCGCCATGACCTGAACACCCGAATCCAAAATTTCATCGCCGGTCATGACCAAGCGGGCGTTACCGCCGCCAAACAACTCTGGGAACATGCGGCCAAAGTGTTCGTTCACAATTTTGAATGTGCCGCCCAACAGATCGCGTGTTTCGGCGTCGATTTTGCGAATGGCATCTTCCAAAGTCGTCATGGCTTCGGTCAGGTCGGCTGTTTGAGCGTCCAAGAAAACCTTGCGCTCACGTGCCGTGCTTAATTCATCCAAGGCTGCTAAGTTAACAGCCCCCAAGGCTGCAATCTCGCGGTTCAAGCGGTCAATTTCGGATTGCAAACCTGTCAACCGAACGTTGCCTTCTTCAATGGACTTGGCCAAGGCTTCTAAGTCGGCTTCGGCGTCTTGCAAGAGTTGCGTGTACTGCTCAAGGCCCAAACGGGAAGCTTGTTCTTTGAGTTGCAAATCGGTGATGCGTTGACGCAATGGATCGAGTTCGCGCTCAAAACTCATGCGGCGTTCGTCGCTGGCACGCAAACGAGCAGTGAGGTCGTCGTATTCGCTGCGCTTGGCGCCCAAGACTTGCTCGCGCTCCATCTTGATGGCCAACGCGTTTTGTAAACCCGCCTGCGCTGCAGCATCTGTCAGCCTAGACAACTCGTCTTTGGCGCGTTCTTGCTCAGCATGAATCGATTCAATTTGTTGCCCCGCGGTTTGCAAACCGCGTTGCAACTCGGAACGTCTGGCTTCTAAACTGCGCTGAGAGAAAGTGGCCTCTTGAGCAAGGCGCTCAAGGGTGCGCTGTTGCTCGCGACACTCAGAAAGTTTGCGCTCGGATTCAATGACGCGCTCGTCAAGCTGGGCATGACGTTCTTGGCTGTCTGCCAATTGCATGTCAAGTTCTTCGAAGCGGCCTTCTGCGGTCATCCTGCGCTCTTGCAGGTCTTCCAAGCTCAAATCGACTTCTGCCAAGTCGCCCGCAATTTGTTCGCTGCGCGCGCGGGTTTGTTCTGCCCATTGCGTGAGACGCAAGGTTTCAACTTGCAACTCGTGTGCTTTGGATTGGGCCTCTGAAGCTTCCTGACGCACAGAGACCAAGCGTTGGGCAGCGTCTGAATAAGCCGCTTCGGCACGCACAGACGCTGAACGGGTTTCTTCGGCAATCAGTGTTTGAGCACGTTGTTGCTTTTCAAAATTTTCGATGTCTTGAGCGCGGGCCAGCAAACCAGCTTGCTCTGAATCGGGCGCGTAAAAACTAACACTGTGTTTGCCAATGGCATGACCCGACTGAACCACAAAGCATTCGCTGCCTTGCAATTGATCGCGCCAAGCCATGGCGTCTTCCAACGACGGTGCAGTGAAATAACCCTGCAACCAATCTGTGAGCAATGCAGACAAACCGGCATCGGACAAACGCAGTAAATCAGACAAGGGCCTGCAAGCAGACGGCAAGCCTTTTCGGGCAACCGTGGTGCTGCCGTTGGGCGGCGAGTAAAAGGATAATTTGGCGGGAGGCGCGTCGGAGGCAAACGCCTTGACCATGTCTAAGCGCGAAACTTCCAAGGAAGAAAGTCGCTCACGCAGAGCAGACTCCATGGCGTTTTCCCAACCGGACTCCATGTGGATCTTGCTCCACAAGCCTTGTAAGTTGTCGAGGCCGTGTTTGCCTAACCAAGGCTTTAATTTGCCATCGGTTTTTATTTTTTCTTGAAGCGATTTGAGGGCTTCAATTTTGGCAGTGAGGTCGGCCAGTTTGGCAGACTCATCGTTGACCGCCTGTTGTTTGTCGCGTCGCTCTTGGTCAAGCAAAGGCGTTTGCGTTTCGAGTTCGGCCAATCTGGCGCCGCTCTCTTTGGCAAGTTCTTCAGCTTGCGCAAACTGCGCCTGCATGTTGATCAGTCGCTGCTCATCGGGGGCATCTAAGGCGTTGCGATCGGCAACCAGTTTCTCGCGGCGCAAGGTGAGTTGACGGGTTTGATCTTCAATGTTGCGTTGATCGGCGGCCAGCACCTGAATTTGCTGCTGAACTTGAACCACGCTGCCGCGCTGTTCGTTGGCCTTGGCTTGCGCTTGGCGCAGGGCTTCTTCCAAATCGGGCAAGGCTTGCGCTTGGTCTTCCACTTGCGCGGCCAGGGTCATGGTTTGATCTTCGGCTTGCAAGGCTTGTTCGGCCAAAGATTCGAGTTCGGCTTCGGCTTGAATCTGACGGTCAGACCAATCGGCTGACTGAGCTTGCAACTGGGCCAAACGCTGTTCTGCGCGCTGACGACCTTCAACCACGAAACGGATTTCGGCCTCTAATTTGCCCACTTCGGCACTGGCTTCGTACAACAAGCCTTGGGCCTGATTGACCTGGTCGCCCGCAGCGTAATGCGCTTGGCGAACTGTTTCTAAGTCGGCTTCGACATGCCTTAAATCGGCAATGCGTGACTCTAAGTCAATGACCGCTTTGTCAACATCGGCCTTGATTTTGACTTGGTCGGATTCAGCGTCGGCACGCTTGAAAAACCACAGCTGTTGTTGCTTGAGTGTGCTGTCGGCTTTGAGGTCGTTGAACCTTTGTGCCACTTCAGCTTGCTTTTCCAACTTTTCCAAGTTGGCATTGAGCTCTCGCAAAATGTCTTCGACTCGGGTTAAGTTTTCGCGGGTGTCCGACAAGCGATTTTCGGTTTCTCGTCGGCGCTCTTTGTATTTGGAAACGCCGGCGGCTTCTTCCAAGAACAAACGCAATTCTTCGGGCCTAGATTCAATGATTCGGCTAATGGTGCCCTGACCAATGATGGCGTAGGCACGAGGTCCCAAACCGGTGCCCAAGAAGACGTCTTGAACGTCGCGGCGGCGCACGGGTTGGTTGTTGATGTAATAACTGCTGTTGCCATCGCGGGTTAAGACGCGCTTAACCGCAATTTCGGCAAACTGACCCCATTGGCCACCGGCACGGTGGTCGGCATTGTCAAAGACCAGTTCAACGCTGGCACGGCTAGCGGCTTTGCGGGTGTTGGTGCCGTTAAAAATAACGTCTTGCATGGACTCGCCACGCAATTCGGAGGCTTTGGATTCGCCCAAAACCCAACGGCAAGCGTCCATGATGTTGGATTTGCCGCAACCGTTGGGGCCTACAACCCCAACCAACTGGCCAGGAAGCACAAAGTTGGTGGGTTCTGCGAAGGATTTGAATCCAGATAATTTGATGGAATTAAGGCGCACAGGAGTCAGATTTTGGGTCAAAAGGCACACCTTGTGCCTGAAGCCTCCATGTTAACCGACCCAAACCCAAAACAGACCCTGAAATGAGCTGAAATTCGCCCGATAAAACGATCCAGTATCCCGGATAATTGGGGGATGAATCCCTTATTGGCCTCCCTACAGCCCTACCCCTTTGAACGCCTTCGACAATTGTTCGCGGGTGTGACCCCTAACCCCCAGTTGCAACACATCAGTTTGGGCATTGGCGAGCCCAAGCACGCCACCCCCGAATTCATCAAAAAGGCCCTTACCGCCTCCCTCGATACCGCCTTGTCTGGTTACCCCGCTACAGCGGGTGAACTTCGCATGAGGGAAGCCTGCGGCAATTGGTTGCAAAGACGCTACAACATTGAAATCAATCCCGCCACCCAGGTCTTGCCAGTCAATGGCTCGCGTGAAGCTTTGTTTTCATTGACACAAGCCGTGGTCAACCCCACAAAATCAGGCAATAACCCCATCGTCATCAGCCCCAACCCCTTCTATCAAATTTACGAAGGGGCCACCTTGTTGGGCGGCGCCAAGCCTTATTACGTGCCCAACACCGCAGAAAACGACTATGCGGCCGATTGGGACGCAGTACCTGCCGATGTTTGGGCCAATACACAGCTTTTGTTTGTGTGCTCGCCCGGCAACCCCACCGGCAAAATCATGCCCTTGGAAGAATGGCAAAAGCTGTTCGAGTTAAGCGACAAATACGGCTTCGTCATCGCCTCGGACGAGTGCTACAGCGAAATTTACTTTCGCGACGAGCCGCCTTTGGGTGGGCTGGAGGCTGCCAGCCTCTTGGGCTACAAAGATTTCAAGCGACTGGTTGCATTCACCAGTTTGTCAAAACGCAGCAATGTGCCAGGCCTAAGAAGCGGCTTTGTAGCGGGCGACGCCGCCATCCTCAAAGATTTTTTGCTGTACCGAACCTACCACGGCTGCGCCATGAGCGGCGTGGTTCAAGCAGCCAGCATTGCAGCTTGGAACGACGAAGCACACGTTGTCGAAAACCGCAATTTGTACCGCACCAAATTTGCCCAAGTCACCCCTGTGTTGGCCGACGTCATGGATGTCAAATTGCCAGACGCCAGTTTTTACTTGTGGGCTGGTGTGCCAGCGGCTTGGAACAACAGCGACACAGACTTTGCGCGCGAGCTCTATGCCGCCGAACACGTGACGGTTTTACCGGGTAGCTACATTGCCCGCGAAGCACACGGTTTCAACCCTGGCCAAGGCCGCGTGCGCATGGCCTTGGTGGCTGAAACTGCAGAGTGCCTTGAAGCCGCTCATCGCATTGCCCGTTTTATTCGATCAGGTCGCCCCACATGAGCAACACACTGAGACTGACAGAACAACTGATGGCCATGCCTTCAGTCACGCCCGCCGATGGCGGCTGCATGGCCCTGATTCAATCGCATTTAGACCCTCTGGGTTTTGAATGCGAGGTGATCGATTGCGGGCCTGATACCTTTCGGGTCAAAAATTTGTGGGCCAAACGAGCCGGCACAACGCAGCAGACTTTGGCCTTTGCAGGTCATGTCGATGTTGTTCCTACAGGCCCCTTAAACCAATGGACCAGCGACCCCTTCACGCCCACCCATCGCGATGGCAAATTGTTTGGCCGCGGTGCCTGCGACATGAAAGCCTCGCTGGCTGCCATGGTGGTGGCGACCCAAGAGTTTTTAAAAGAAACACCTCAGCCTGCTTTGGGCATCGCGTTTCTGTTGACCAGCGACGAAGAAGGCCCTGCCCTCGATGGTACGGTGCGCGTTTGCGAGTTGCTAACGTCTAGAAATCAAGCGCCAGATTTTTGCATTGTGGGTGAACCCACATCTGTTAAAAAAACTGGTGACATGATCAAAAATGGACGCCGTGGTTCACTCAGTGGCAAGCTCAAAGTGATTGGCATTCAAGGCCACATTGCCTACCCCCAATTGGCAGACAACCCCGTTCACAAAGCCGCACCCGCCATTGCCGAATTGGCCAGCACTGTTTGGGACAACGGCAATGCATTCTTTCCGCCCACCACCTGGCAAATTAGCAATGTGCACGGCGGTACTGGGGCCAGCAACGTCATCCCTGGCGAGATGGTGATTGATTTCAACTTCCGCTTTTGCACAGAGTCCACGGCAGATTCATTGAAGCAACGCTTCACAGACATTCTGCACAAGCACCAACTCAAGTTTGAAATTGACTGGACCTTGGGCGGCCTGCCCTTTCTCACCACGCCAGGCAGTTTGGTCGACATGGTGCAAGAAGCCATTGTGCAGGTGACGGGCATTCAGACCGAGCTGTCCACCACGGGCGGCACCAGCGATGGCAGATTCATTGCGCAAATATGTCCTCAAGTCATTGAGCTTGGCCCACCCAATGCCACCATTCACAAAATTGACGAGTATGTGGCGGTGGCCGATTTAGAGCCCCTTAAAGACATTTACAAACAAGTCCTGGTCAAACTCAATCAAGCCTGCTTGGCAAACAACAGCGCTGCGCGCTAATGCCATGAAACTCACTCAACTCATCCAACAGGGTGCGGCACAACTTGACCAAGCGAAAGTGGCTTTTGGCCACGGCACCTTGAATGCACACGATGAAGCCACCTGGCTCATCTTGTGGCAACTTCAAATGCCGCTGGACACAGAAGTTGCTAATGAAACTACTGTCGATGCCTCTCAAGTTGCAGCTTGCCAAAATTTGATTCAGCAAAGAATTGCCACTCGCAAACCTGCGGCTTATCTCACGCAAGAGGCTTGGCTGCAGGGCATCCCTTTTTATGTTGACGAGCGCAGCATTGTTCCCAGAAGCTTCATTGCCGAGCTCATTGCCGAGGGTGCCTTTGATGGATGGCTCAAAGAAAGCAGCCACCAATTTTTAGACCTGTGCACGGGCAATGGCAGCTTGGCCGTTATTTGTGCCATGGCCTACCCCGATGTGTCGGTGGTGGGCGCAGACATTTCTGAAGATGCCCTTGAAGTGGCCAAAATCAATGTTGCCAAACATGCACTGCAAGACCGCGTGAAACTGGTGCAAAGCGATGGCTTGAAAAATGTGCCTGGCGCTTTTGATTGCATTGTTTGCAATCCGCCCTATGTTTGCCAGGCCAGTATGAATGCGTTGCCCAAAGAGTTTTTGGCCGAGCCAGAATTGGCTTTGGCTGGGGGCGAAGATGGAATGGACTTTGTCCGCCAGTTGTTCAATGATTTACCGAATCACATGAACCTCGAAGCCATTTTGGTTTTGGAAATTGGCAACGAACGCGAGCACTTTGAAACAGCTTTTCCAACACTTGAAGCCGTATGGTTAGAAACCAGCGCGGGCGAAGATCAAGTTTTATTACTGACCCGCGAAGCATTGCTTAAGTTCAAGCCCTGAGCCCCTGCATTTCACGATTTTTTACAACCGCCTTAACCACTGATTGATCTCGGCAACCTGTCTGGTCTGCCGAAGCGAAAACCATTACATGATTCAACTTAAAAACGTCACCCTGCGTCGCAGCGCCAAAGTCTTGCTAGATGCCGCATCGGTCACGATCAATCCTGGCGAAAAAGTCGGCCTCGTCGGCCGCAATGGCGCGGGCAAATCTACTTTGTTTGCGCTGTTCAATGGCATGCTTCACGAGGATGGCGGCGACTTCTCGATGCCTAAACAATGGCGCATGGCCCAGGTGGCCCAAAACATGCCCGAAACAGACGAAAGCGCCACTGATTTTGTACTGGGGGGTGACACTAGGCTGGGCGAACTGCGCGCCATATTGCACGCCGCCGAAGAAGCCGAAGATGGTATGGCCATGGCCCATGCCCACGTCGATTTGGCCGATGCCGGTGAACACGATGCTGTGCCCCGCGCACAGGCCCTCATTTTGGGATTGGGCTTTAGGTCTTCCGAACTGGATCAACCGGTCAACAGTTTTTCGGGTGGCTGGCGCATGCGTTTGCAATTGGCCCGAGCCCTGATGTGCCCATCTGATTTGTTGCTGCTAGACGAGCCTACCAACCACTTGGATTTGGATGCCTTGGTTTGGCTTGAGGCTTGGCTAAAGCGTTACGCTGGCACCATGATTGTGATCAGCCACGACCGAGAGTTTTTGGATGCCGTCACCGATGTCACCTTGCACATTGAGCATGCCAAACTGAACCGCTATGGCGGCAATTACAGCGCCTTCGAAACATTGCGATCACAGCAACTTGAACTGCAACAGGCCTCTTTTTCAAAACAGCAAGACAAGATTGCGCATTTGCAAAAGTTCATCGACCGCTTCAAGGCGAAGGCCAGCAAAGCCAAACAAGCGCAAAGCCGTGTCAAGGCATTGGAACGCATGGAAAAAATTGCACCGGTGCTGGCCGATGCAGACTTCACGTTTGAATTTAAAGAACCCGTCAACCTGCCCAATCCCATGCTGGCGATCTCCCATGCCAACCTTGGTTACCAGGTGGATGACACCCACAAGGTCATTGTGCGAGACGTCAACAAGTCTGTGTTGGCGGGACAACGCATTGGTATTTTGGGCGCCAACGGACAAGGTAAATCGACCTTGGTCAAAACCATTGCACGCAGCATCAAAGCTTTGTCAGGCGAAATTACCGAAGGCAAAGGCTTGAACATTGGTTATTTTGCGCAGCAAGAACTGGATGTTTTGCACCCCAACGACAACCCTTTGGAGCACATGATTCGACTGGTGAAGGAATTGGGCGCAACACCAGGTCAGTCTTCACGCGAACAAGATTTGCGCAACTTTTTGGGCACCTTCAACTTTTCTGGCGACATGGTCAAGCAAACTGTGGGCTCCATGAGCGGTGGCGAAAAAGCCCGCCTGGTGTTGGCCATGATTGTGTGGCAACGCCCCAACCTGTTGCTGCTGGACGAGCCAACCAATCACTTAGATTTGGCCACACGCGAAGCCTTGTCAATGGCCCTCAATGAATTTGAAGGCACCGTCATGCTGGTCAGTCACGATCGTGCCTTGCTGCGTGCGGTGTGTGACGAATTCTGGTTGGTGGGTCGTGGCGAGATCAAGCCCTTTGATGGCGACCTCGATGATTACCAACGCTATTTGTTGGACGAATCCAAGCGACTGCGTGAAGAAGCTAAAGCCAATGAGGCCAATGAAGCCCATGAGGCCAGTGCTTCAATCCAGATGGCCAAGCCGGCTGAAGCAATCAAAGCCGCACCCATCGAAGCTAAACCTGCAGTGCCCAACAGAACACCTGAGCAGAAAAAACAAGACGCTTTGCTGCGTCAACAAAAATCGGCGCTCGAAAAGCCTTTGAAGAAATCGATCGAGCAAGCCGACCAAAAAATGGCACAACTCGAAGCCCAAAAGCTAGCACTCGAAACCAAGCTGACCACACCACTGCCACCGCCAGAAATAGCCGAAGTGGGCAAGCAACTCAAAACCATTCAGAATGAGCTGGAAAACTTAGAAGTGCAATGGCTGGCATGGACTGAGGAACTTGAGCAGTTAAGCGCCTCTGCTTAAGCCTTGCTTGATTTTGCTCTTGCAAAGGGTTTTAAACCCCAAAGAAAAAACCCACACAGCTTGCGCGATGTGGGTTTTAAAAGGGTTTGAGTATTTGGTGGGTCGGGCGAGATTCGAACTCGCGACCAACGGATTAAAAGTCCGCTGCTCTACCGACTGAGCTACCGACCCATCTACTCAAGCCTTAAATTATAGCGTCATATTTTTGACTTTATCAAGCCTTCTGCAAGAAAATTTAAAGTCAATGAAGAAGCCACCATGCCAAAGCTGGCGGTGACCGTGACCACCGACCCATAACCATGGCAGTTCAAACTGCCATCGCCCTCAATTTGACATGACGGATCGGGCGGCGCCACATTTTCTCTGCTGAAAACACAAAGGACCCCCATCTTGGCGCCATCTTTGGGCGCACTTCTTTCTTTTCTAAGGCGGTACCTGACTTGGGCCAATAAGGGATCGTGCGTCACCTTGGACAAGTCGGCTTGTTCAACCAAGTGGGCTTGGCGTTTGCCACCTGCTGCGCCCAGCGTGACAAAGAATTTTTTCTGCCGAATAGCCCAGTCGGCCATAGCCACTTTGGACTTAACCTGATCGCAAGCATCAATCACAGCGCTTAAAGGCGAGCGTGTTGTTGGGGACGCTTGTAAATCTTGAATCAAAGCGATCCAGTTTTCTGGCGTTACAAAATCATCCACGGTATGCACCAAGCATTGAGGATTGATCTGCGAAATTCTTTCTTTCATGGCCGTGACCTTGGCCATCCCCAGCGTGCTCTCTAAGGCATGAATTTGTCGGTTGATGTTGGACTCGGCCACATGGTCCATGTCCACCAAAGAGATTTCTCCCACACCACTTCGCGCTAGGGACTCTGCCACCCAAGAGCCCACCCCGCCAATACCCACAATCAGCACATGCGCTTTGGCAATGTTGGCTGCGCCGACAACGCCATACAAACGATCCATTCCGCCAAATCTTCTGGCTTGCATCATGCCTTAGACGGCTTTCTTCAAGTCGTATTGCAAAGCCAAAAACGCACCGATCACGATAGAGACGGTGGCCAAAATACTCAGGAAGTTGAGCGTTGAGATACCGCTTAGCCCCTGGCCAATTGAACAGCCAATGGCCAAGACTGCCCCCACGCCCATCAAGCATCCGCCGAAAAGATGGCGCTTCAAATCGGGAGTGTTTGAGAACCCCTCCCACCGAAAACTGCCTTGTTGTTTGGCGCTGGCATACGCGCCCAATACAATGCCCAGCACACTAATCATGCCAATGGTGAGTCGCTTGGTGCCATCGCTGAAATACAAAAGCGCATCCAGTCCCAAGGCCAGAGGTGCCGTCAAACTGAAGGACTCCATTTTTCGGCTGGAGGTGGCCAAGAAAAATTCTTCAAGGGTTTCGGGATGTTCTAAGCCATGCCCTAAAACGCCAGACACCCACCACATGGCACAAACAAGCAGGCCAACAGACACGCCTGCCAGCAAATTGCGCATTGAAATGAAATGACGATCTTTGAAGATCCAGAGAAACAAGAGGAAACTGGCAAAGACAGAAGCCCACAACATACCTAGTGGCAACGTTGCGTTCAAAGCCCCAGCGGCCCACTGCCCAGCAAACAAGCCCTGCGACATTTCGATCTGCACGGGTTCAATCGATTTGACGCGAGCGACGGCTAAGACGCCTTTCAAGGTGACCAAAGCAGCCAAGCCCATCGTGACCACAACGACCAGTGACTTCAAGTTGCCACCACCCAAGCGAACCAATGACTTGGAACCACAGCCAGAACTCCATACCATGCCCCACCCAAACAAAAGACCACCTAGCATCACCGCAAGCCAAGGCGCTGATTGGGCTGGATAGATGGTGTTGAGTGGGCTGATGAGACCTGCATAACTCATGAGGCCGAAACCTAAAATTGCAACAGCGATGGCCAAGACCCACTGACGCAATCGATCAAAACTGCCCATGATGACGGCATCACTGACGGCACCCATGGTACAAAAATGTGTGCGGTGTAGTACCCAGCCAAACAAAAACGACACCAGGCCGGCTGAACCCCAAACAGCCAGCTGAAGTTGGTCTAGCTGTGCGGCATCCATGTGAGTTAACGAAGTCGCGCTAAACGGTCTTTGGCAGTTTGAGCGGCATCTGTACTCGGATGCGCTGCAACCAACTCTTCCATGGCTTTGCGAGCACCCTTAATGTCTTTCAATTCAACCAGGCAATTGGAGATGGCCAACATGGCCTCAGGTGCACGCGTGTGCTGGGGCGCAATGCTTAACAGTTTGCGGAAATTGATCACGGATTCTTTGTAATCTTTGGTGGCGTACTGTGCGTTGCCAATCCAAAACAGGCTGGATGCTGCGTAGCCACTGGTTGGATAGCGACGCAAGAAATTCAGCATGCTCAATTGGGCGGCCGCAAAATCGCCCGTACGGAATACGGCCAGCGCCGTGTCAAATTCTTTCTTTTCGGCGGGATCAGCCTGAAATTCCAAACCATCCAAAACCACCTTGATGGGTTCAAATTTTGAAAGTCGAGAGTCAACCGATTGAACCACATCTTTTTGTTTGATTTGCAGTTCTGAAAGCTCTTTGATCAATTGCTCGTTGGCGCCACGCATCTTTGACTGATCGGCTTTGAGTGCTTCAATTTGGTTTTGTAAATCAAATAAAGCACGTCGCAAAACAGCAATTTCTTCGGACTGGGTTTGAACTTGGGTTTTGAAGCTTTGCTGAGTTGCATCAAGTTTTTGACGCAAGTCCAAGATAGCGCGACGCGCTTCATCGTCTCCAAACAAAGCGGCATGGGCGCCTAAGGAGGCACCTAAAGCCAATGTCACTAAAACAAGTTTAGAAGCTTGAAAGTTGAAGCGGGTGCGCATGGGTTGTCACTGATCAATATTTGATTTCAACGCGACGATTTTTGGCGTAGGCGGCTTCGTCGGCACCTGCTGCTGCAGGCTTCTCTTTACCAAAACTCACGGCTTCAACTTGAGCGTCGCTCACACCCAGCAAAGTCAATGCACGGCGAACAGTTTCTGCACGTTTTTGACCCAAAGCCAAGTTGTATTCACGACCACCGCGCTCATCGGTATGGCCTTCCAACTGAACTTTGAATTTTTTGTTGGCTTGCAAATGAGCGGCGTTGCGCTCCAAGACGGCGCGCGCTTCAGGCTTCAGGGTAAAGCTGTCGTAATCGAAGTACACCACGTTGACGCCAGCTGGTGCAACTCCTTGAACGTTGGCGTTGCTGCTGACCACGGGTGCCACAGTGCTTTGAGCAGTGTTGGCGCTATCGTTGGCCGACGCGGCTTTGTCTTCAACAGGTACGTCGTTCAATTTGACGCCTGAAGAACATGCTGCCAGTGCGGCGGTCAGGGCCAAAATCCAAAAACTGCGTTTGATCATAAAAACTCCAAAAAAAATCTGATTCGTTTATCGGTAAGGGCCCCAAGCTGGCTCACGAATGTCACCGCTTTGTCCAGACAGTTTGGCTTTAATCTTACCGTCCAGGGTGGTGGTCATGAGGGCCTCGCGACCTTGAAGCACAGTGGCAAACACAATCAACTTGCTGTTAGGGGCAAAGCTAGGACGCTCATCGGCTGTGGTATCAGTGATGGCATTGGCCTGGCCGCTGCTTAAGTTCAAAACCTGAACTTTGAACTGCCCCCCAACACGGCTGACATAAGTTAACCAACGCCCATCTGGGCTCAGTGCAGGTGAGATATTGTAACTTCCGCCAAATGTGACTCTTTCTACCGGCCCACCCATGGCAGGGGTTCTGTAAATTTGGGGGCTGCCGCCTCGATCAGAGACGAAATAAATGGCGCTGCCATCTGGCGTGTAAGTGGGCTCTGTGTCAATGCCAGGGCTTTGCGTGATGCGTTTGGCTTCGCCACTGGCCACATCAATTTGGTACAACTGAGAGCCGCCGTCCCGGCTAAGGGTGGCCAACAAACTTCGACCATCTGGGGCCCAAGCAGGCGCACTGTTAGAGCCCCTGAAATTGGCCATGACACGGCGCTTGCCGGTGGCCAATTCGTGAACATAAATCACTGGCTTGCGTGATTCGAAAGACACATAAGCAAGCTGATTGCCCTTGGGCGACCATGCTGGTGAAATGATGGGCTCAGAACTGGTCAAAGCTGATTGCGCGTTTTCACCATCAGAGTCCGCAATCCACAAACTGTATTTACCAGCCGTTTTGGTGATGTAGGCAATGCGCGTGGCAAAGACGCCTTTATCACCCGTGAGCTTTTCGTAGACCCAATCGGCCAAGCGATGTCCAGACAAGCGAAGGTCAGCCGCAGCAACAGTCTCACGATAGTCGCCGCGCTCCTGGCCTGCCACCACGTCCCATAACTTGGCACGAATTTCATACCGACCATCTGCCAATCGGGTGGCACTGCCTGTCAGCAAGGCGTCGGCACTTTTTTGACGAAATTGCTGAAAATCGGGGCGACTGAGCTCATCCATTGTCAAACCTGACATGAGCACCGATCTAAATTGGCCGCTTCTTTCTAAGTCTGCCAACACAATGGCCGAGGTTTTTTGGGGCGCAGATTCCTCACCCTTGAAAGTGGCCACCGTGATTGGAACTTGCGTCATACCCACACCCGACACGTCCACTTTGAACTGAGCCAAAGCAAACAGCGGCGTCAAACAGCACATGGCGATCAACAGCCCCAACAAGCGGTTGAAAGTGGTCAAAAAGTTCGATGAATGGTTCATTCGGATAGATAAAGTTGAAGCAACAGCATTAATTTAGCATTGTGACACGCGCTAAAATCAATTTAATGACACAAACCCCCGCTGAAAGTCCCCAAAAGGATCTGCCTTTTTACAAGCGGATGCGCAGACTTTGGCCCTATTTTGGCCAGCAGCGCGCCTCGTGGGTTCTAGCCATCTTGGCCACCTTGGTGGCTGCAAGCACTGAGCCCCTCATTCCCGCCCTCTTTAAACCACTGCTAGACGAGGGATTTTCCGAGAACACCTTTCCGCTGTGGATGGTCCCCACTGCCGTGATCGGTATTTTTCTGGTCAGAGGTGCGGCCTTCTTTCTTTCGCAATATGCCCTGGCACGCATCGCCAATGACGGCATGAAAGCTTTGCGCGAAGCCTTGTTTCAGCGCTTGGTTCAAGCCGAAATGTCGCTGTTTACCAAACAATCCGCCAGCGCCCTGTCCAATACCCTGGTCTATGAGGTTCAAACGGGCGCTAATCAATTGATTGCGGCTTTGTTGGGCCTGTCCAGAGATGGCTTTACCTTGATTGCCCTTGTGGCTTATTTGTTTTTTCTCAATTGGAAGCTCACCTTGTTGGTCTTCATAGTGGTGCCCGGTACGGCATGGATCATGAAGAAGTTGTCCAAGCGGCTTTATAGACTGACCAAAGACAGCCAAACCGCCACTGACGATTTGGCATACGTGGTCGAAGAAAATGTGCTGGCGCACCGTGTGGTTCGATTGCATGGGGCGCAGGCTAGCCAATTAGATCGGTTCAAAGTGCTGAGCCAAAAGCTGCGCAGTTTGGCCCTGAAATCGACCATCGCCTCGGCGGCCATGTCTCCCCTTACGCAACTCATGGCCGCCATTGCGCTGTCCGTGGTCTTGGTGGTTGCGCTCATTCAAAGTCGGACAGGAATGCAAGGTTCAACCGTGGGCGGGTTTGTGGCTTTCATTACGGCTATGCTCATGTTGGTTTCACCCATCAAGCGCTTGGCAGATGTGGCCACACCGATCACTCGCGGCTTGGCTGCCCTTGAGCGAGGCTTGAAGCTGCTTGAAGACGTCAAGGTTGAAGCCCAGGGCGAAGGAGTTACCCACCCTTCAAGTAACGGCACGGGAGCATCAAGCCTGTCCTCCCCAAGCGTTGAACTCAAGGACGTCACCGTTCAATACAAAGAAGATGTACCACACGCACTTCAGCAAATTAGTCTGAAAATTGCCAATGGCGAAACGGTGGCTTTTGTAGGTGCATCGGGCTCTGGCAAAACGACTTTGATCAATTTGTTGCCACGTTTTGTGCTGCCCCAGAGTGGTCAAATTAGCATCATGGGCCAGCCCATTGAAGCATGGCCATTGAATCAACTGCGAGCTCAATTTGCATTGGTCAGCCAAGACGTGATCATGATGAACGACACGGTGGCTGCCAACATCGCATTGGGCCAAGCCATTGATCGCGACAAAATTCAACGCTGTTTAGAAGCTGCCAATTTGTCAGAGCACATTCAACGCTTAAGCCATGGCATGGATACACCACTGGGCCACAACGCAACCCAATTGTCGGGTGGTCAACGCCAACGTTTGGCCATTGCCCGCGCCTTGTACAAAGACGCACCCATTTTGATCTTGGATGAGGCCACCTCAGCACTCGACAACGAGTCAGAACGATTGGTACAAGACGCTTTGCAAAAACTCATGCAGGGCCGAACCACCTTGATCATTGCGCACAGACTTTCAACCATCGAACATGCAGACCGTGTGGTAGTGATGGCTCAGGGACACATTGTGGAGCAAGGACGACACTCAGATTTACTATTGGCAAATGGCCCCTACGCCAAGCTGCATCACAAAGCAGAAATTTGATTTTATTTAGAGCAATACAACATCGTATTGTTCTTGGCCCATGGCTGTCTCGCTTTGAAGCGAAATGGGTTTGGCAATGAAATCAGACAGTGCCGCCAAATGCTGGCTTTCTTCGTCCAATAACAACTCAATGACGCTGGGTGCTGCCACCACTCTAAATTCACGCGGATTGAATTGACGAGCCTCACGCAAAATTTCGCGCAAGATGTCATAAACCACGGTTCGGGTGGTTTTGACAATGCCTTTGCCCTCGCAACTTGGGCATGGCTCACACAACATATGCGACAAAGATTCGCGCGTACGTTTGCGCGTCATCTCCAGCAGACCCAATTGTGAAAACCCACCAGCCATGGTTTTGACCCGGTCTCTGGCCAGTTGTTTTTTAAATTCATCTAAAACGGCCGCCTGATGCTCATCGCGCGACATGTCAATGAAATCGACAATGATGATGCCGCCCAAATTGCGCAGACGCAATTGGCGTGCAATAGCATGCGCAGCTTCTAAGTTGGTCTTGAAAATGGTGTCGTCAAAATTTCGCGCGCCAACGTAGCCACCGGTATTCACATCGACAGTGGTGAGTGCTTCGGTTTGATCAATGATGAGATATCCGCCCGACTTCAAATCAACTCGCCTGCCTAAGGCCTTGGCCACTTCTTCGTCGATGGCGTACAAATCAAAAATGGGCCGTTCGCCTTTGTACAGCTGCAATCGCGCAGAAGAGGCCGGCATGTATTCTTTGGCAAACTGAGACAGCATTTCAAACTGCTCTTTGGAGTCAATGCGAATGGTTTGAGTGGCCTCACTGACCAGGTCTCTGAGCACCCTTTGCAGCAGCGTCAAGTCCTGATGCAACAAAGATTGGGCTGGCAATTTAACGGAAGCATCTTTGATTCGTGCCCAAGTTTTTCTCAGGTAGGCAATGTCTTCACCCAGCTCAGCATCAGTCGAATCTTCGGCATTGGTCCGCAAAATAAAGCCGCCGCCTTGATCTCCCACCAAGTTTTGCAAGCGCTGCCGGAGGGCGTCGCGTTGTTCGGTCGGAATTTTTTGGGATACGCCGATGTGGTCGTCTTGCGGCAGAAAAACAAGGTGCCTGCCAGCGATGCTAATTTGGGTCGACAACCTAGCACCCTTGGTTCCGATGGGGTCCTTGATGACCTGCACCATCAGGGCCTGACCTTCAAACACTTGCTTCTCAATAGGAATCAAAGGCTGTGTACTGCGGGCCACCTGGGGCGGTTCACCCTCAGGCTGGCGGTGCCACACATCGGCCACGTGCAAAAATGCAGCTCGCTCAAGCCCAATGTCGATGAAGGCCGATTGCATGCCAGGCAAGACTCGAGCAACTTTGCCCAAATAGACATTGCCCACCAAGCCTCGCTCTAAGGTTCGCTCCACATGCAACTCTTGAACAGCGCCCTGCTCCACCACGGCCACGCGGGTTTCTTGCGGCGACCAATTGATCAAAATATCTTGTTGCATGTCTCTTTGTTCTCGTTCTGACCAGCCTCAAACTGATTCGTTTGGCCAAGGGGACGTAGGAAGTGGCCATGATAGCAACTCTGCCAAGCGACAGATCACCCAAAAAGCCTCATCGGGGGTGGTGACATCGGGCGACACTAGCAGGCCCCGCCAACACCGCTCTAGGGCATCGTCTTCTGTAATGCCCAATTCAAATTGCTGATTGCTGGCTGTATTGACCAGAAGCTGCGCCAAGTCTTCGCACATTTCGTAACGCGCTGTCAGTTCCTGTCTGGGCAAGGAAGGCTTGAATCGGCCCTTGTCCAAATACAGCGCCATGAAAGACTCTGGGACAAAGCTTTGGTTTTCTTCATACATGCAATTCATTCTAGCCACATAATCAGTCACAATTTAAGGCTTCTAAAGCACCCACGTTTCAGAATTCGGACACCCTCAATATTCGATCTATGTCAAAGTTCAAAGCCAGTTTCAAGTTTTTAAAGCCCTTGCTGATGCTGTTGACGTGCTCTTTGGCCAGCCTCAATGCATTCGGTCAAGGTGTGCCTCAAACCCAACTGCCTCGCATCACCCTGAATGCGGGCATGCATCTGATTCAAGCGCAAGTGGCTCAAGATTTTGAACAACGTCAAATTGGGCTCATGTGGCGCAAAGAAATGCCCCAAAACGAAGGCATGTTGTTTATTTTTGAGCAAGCGGCCGTGCAATGCTTCTGGATGCGAAACACCCTTTTGCCTTTGACGGCAGCTTTTGTGGCAGACGATGGCACCATCGTCAACTTGGCAGACATGAAGCCACAGTCTGACGAATCACATTGCTCCAAAAAGCCTGTACGTTTTGTTTTAGAAATGAACCAAGGCTGGTTTGCCAAAAGAAATATCCAGGCAGGCTACAAACTGTCTGGGCCAAGCTTTAGCAAATAAGCGCCCCTGCTTAGACGCCCCAGACTACGTCAACTGACTTGTCCAAACAGGTCTTGAGCATTTTCAGCATCGGCTGACTTCGATTGCGCAGCGGTACTTGTTTGGGTTCTAACTTGCCTTGCGCCTCCTCTTGTTCAATGGCGCTCTCAAGGGCAGCCATGGCAGCAGACAGTTGGTCCACCACAAAGATACCCTTGACCTGATCTTCTCGGCCCATGATTTTGAGAAGCCTTTTGGCATCGGGCTCCAACATAATGAGGTCGCCTGTGGCTTTGGATTTGAATTTGTAGAGCATAAGGACTTTCAGTGAGGGACCATTAACGCACACAGTAATAAAAAAACTCTTGGCCCGGAAACTCAAAAACCGAACGAACAGGAGACGGGTTGGGCAAATCGGGCGCCATGACTTTGTTTGCTTCCATGGCCCACAGCTTGTTTCTGCTGCACGTGACACCACCATTCCAGTCACCTAAATTGGACAAGTATTCGTACTCGTCAGCAGTAGGTAAACGCGCTTGAATGGCTTTGCAGGCCAATTCAGCCGAACGTGTAGAGGGTGCTTTGCCAATCGTCGATCCTGGTGCGCCAACGAGTTCCAATTGTTTGCCACCTATTTTGACTTTGGAAGGAAATTGCGTTTGCTGAAAAGCTTCAAAAATTTGCTGCCCAATGCTTTGCATGACCTGCTCAGGATATCCCTGAGATTGAAAATGGTAGGTGTTGCCACAAGTTAAGTCGACATGAAGGGTCACCACCAAATCACCCCGGCAACTGGGCGCGTAAGAATAAGTGCCGTAAGCTACACCAGACAAGTTGCGCATGAGTTTAGGGTCCCAAACGACCTGCTTTTGAGGGTCTCGCATCTGCCTTAACAATTCATTCAAAGGCGCAGGGTTGAAAAATATGAATCGTCTAACTTGTGGACTGCGCTCGCGGTAGACCCTGTCTAATGCAGCCTTAACCGATCCTGCCAACATGACATCCATGCCTGGACTGCTGCCAGCAATACTGCGCTGGCGATTGATTTGATCGTCTATGACATTAAGCAAATCCACCATGCTTCTGGAGTCAACACCTTCGCGAATCAAGCTGCGAATGGTGTTTGTCAGTTCGGCCATTTGCTCGCTTTTTGTCCTGCCATAGGCATCGTGGTACTGGCACAAATCTTTGCCTCGCACAAACGGAATTTGAGGCCAAATATTGACCACCGCAGGCTGCGCAACTTTAGCGCCAGCATCCATTGGTATGGTGGACTTTGCATCTTGCGCATTGACACCAGTAAGGCCCAAGAACAAACATACTAAAGTCAGATTGACCCCAAAAGCAATGAGATTCTTCATAAATTCAAATCGAAACACTATTTGAATTGAATCCTACATGGCCTTGCCAATCTGCAATTGACGCAAGTCAAGAAAAACCGCTTTGAGGTTTCAAGCTTATTCAGCTGACGCCTTCAACTGAAATTGGTCAGCGCTGGCGTCAGCCCAATACTGCTCAAACAAGCCTGTTAAGTTGTATGAATTCAGCAAAGACCCAGGCGCCACGGAAGGCATCAAACTGTCTAGATTTTTAACGTCACGGTCGCTCATGCGGCGCATGATGTGCTTCAAACTTAAATCGGATGGCTGGCTCAAACCTGTGGCTTGCAACAATTCCTGCACCGACTCTAGGGTATGCCGATGAAAATTCAGCACACGCTCTGACTTGTTGGGTACCACCAAAGCAATTTGACGCTTCGGATCTTGGGTCGTGACACCCGTGGGGCAATTGCCTGTGTGGCAAGTTTGAGCTTGGATGCAACCTAAGGCAAACATAAAACCACGGGCGCTGTTGCACCAGTCGGCACCCAAGGCCACGGTTCGAAGCACATCAAAGCCGCTGATGATTTTGCCGCTGGCACCCAATCGAATGTGCTGCCGCAGATTCAAGCCCACCAAGGTATTGTGAACCAAACGCAAACCCTCCAACATGGGCATGCCCATGTGGTCGGTCAATTCCAAAGGTGCAGCACCTGTACCGCCCTCGGAGCCATCGACCACAATGAAGTCGGGCAAGATGCCAGTGGTGGTCATGGCTTTGGCTATGCCAAACCATTCCCAAGGGTGTCCAATGCACAACTTAAATCCAACCGGTTTGCCACCACTCATCTCGCGCAAGCTCTGAACAAACTGAAGCAATTGGGTGGGTGTTGAAAAACTGCTGTGGGCGGCAGGTGAAATACAGTCGACGCCCACTGGCACACCACGGGCCTCTGCAATTTCTGGCGTTACTTTGGGTCCAGGCAACACCCCGCCATGACCTGGCTTGGCACCCTGACTCAATTTGATTTCAATCATTTTGACCTGGGGCGACAAGGCATTCTTTTTGAATTTCTCGGCATTGAAAGTGCCGTCGTCGTTGCGACAGCCAAAGTAACCGGAGCCAATTTCCCAAATCAGGTCTCCCCCGTGCTCTCGGTGATAGCGCGAAATAGAGCCTTCGCCGGTGTCATGCGCAAAGCCACCTTTTTTAGCACCCAAATTCAGCGCCATGACGGCATTGGCACTCAGCGCACCAAAACTCATGGCCGAAACATTGAACAAGCTGATGCTGTAAGGCTGGGTGCATTGAGCGCCGCCCACTTGCACCCTGAAATTGTGCGAGGCAATGACGGACGGACTGATGGAATGCGTTAACCATTCGTATCCTAAGGCATGAACATCGACTTGGGTGCCAAAAGGAACTTTGTCTGTCTGTCCTTTGGCACGGGCATAAACCAAAGAGCGCTGCGATCTAGAAAAGGGCACGGCGTCGTGATCGCCCTCAATGAAATATTGCCGCAATTCGGGTCGAACAAATTCAAGCAGAAAGCGCAAGTGGCCAATGATGGGGTAGTTGCGCAAAATGGCGTGACCGGTTTGCTGCAAGTCATAGACCCCCAAGGCAACCAAGCCAGTCAACAACAAAACCCAAAGAAAACTGGCCTGCCCCACAACCAATTGCAAAGCAGAGAGCACCCAGAGCGCCACCACAGCAAAAAATGCAACGAAGCGCACAGGCACCCTTTGATCAATCCAATTCAGCATGTTTGCTTCCTAAAGTTAAGTGGCGCGCTTCCAATGAAAGGTCGTCTTAAATCTTGCCGAGGTAATCGGATTTACCGAGCTCAACGCCACTGGCACGCAGCATGCTGTAGGTAGTGGTAGTGTGGAAATGCAAATTGGGCAAGCCATGGCCTAACAAAAACTGCATGCCCTTGTAATGGGTTTCTTTCTCACCACGTTTCACCACGATGTCTTTGTCTTCGGTGCCATCAATTTGTTCCGGCTTGAAAGTTTCTAGAAAAGCAATTGTTTTGGCGATGCGCGCTTGCAAATCTTTGAGATCTTTTTCAGTGTCCTCGTGGGCAGGTATTTCAACGCCAGCCAACCGAGCCACTAGGCCTTTAGAGACATCGCAAGCAATTTGAACCTGACGACTCAATGGAAACATGTCTGGATAAAGACGCATATTCACAAACACCACGGGGTCAATTTTTTTGGCTTCCGCGTGCGCTTGAGCCTTCCCCAAAATATGTGACAGGTTGACAAGACCATTGATCAAGCGCGGGACGCTGGCGGTGTACATCGTAATTTGCATGAGTTCTCCAAAAAATTTAACAATGAGTATGCGGTTTAACTGGGCAGTCGGCTATGAGGTGTATCCCCTGCACCCAGATCCCAGTAGAGACCCGTCATGACCTGCAAGGCTTCACGCAAAAGCTCTGGGGGCAAATGTTCGTTGGGCGCATGCTGAGAACAACCAGGATACGAGTGTGGCACCCAAACAGTTTTCAGCCCCAGCACATCTGTGAAGATGTCGTTGGGCAAAGAGCCCCCCAAATTGGGCAAGATGGCGGGTGTTTTTTGTGTGGTTTTTTGCAATGACTTGGCAGCCCAGCTTACCCAGGCATCATCGGGATCAATGCGCGTGGCCTTGAACACCTCATCCCCACTTGCTTTAACTTGAACATAGCCAAAACCATGTCGATCCAGGTGTCGGCGCAGCGCACTCAAAATGTCATCGCTTTCGATGCCCACCACAAATCGCAACTGGCAAGTTGCCTTGGCTCGGGGCGGAATGGCATTGACTGGATTGTCTGGATTGCCGGTCTTAAAGGCCAGCACCTCAAAGGAACACCATCCAAAAACGCGCTCAGCAGGGCTTAAGCCTGGTTGACCCCAGTCCGGCTCGATGGCGGGGCCATTAGCGCCGCCATCGACTTGGCAATCGGCCAACACGCGCCGCACAGCATCAGGCAAAGAAGCCGGCTTCCATTCGGGTACTTTGATTTCGCCGCGATCTGAGACGATGCAACTGATGGCGTGCGCCAATTGAATACCAGGATTCGATATCAGACCACCCCAATTGCCTGAATGGTGAGCTCCTGCGCGCGATTCAATGCTGAGGTCGAAATTGATGCAGCCTCTTGAACCCAAGAAAAGTGTGGGCCGATCTGCACTCAAACGGGGGCCATCCGATGCAATCAACAAATCAGCTTTTAAGAGCGCTGCATTGTCTTGGCACACTTCCTTTAGCCCTGGGGAACCCGTTTCCTCACCCATTTCAATGAGGTATTTGGCGTTAAAGCCCAGACTGCCTCGTTGTGCCAAGACGCACGCAAGCGCTTGGAGGTTGACCGAATGTTGCCCCTTGTTGTCGGCAATGCCGCGGCCGTACCACCGGCCCTCTAGCTCTGTCAAAGCCCATGGGGACAGGCCCTCCCGCCACTCAGACTCAAGGCCTCGAATCACATCGCCATGACCGTAGCCCAAGACGCTTGGCAAGTCGGGAGATTCAATGCGTTGCGCATACAAAAATGGCGCTTTGGCCTTCGGATGCGTCAAACTTTGGCATTCAAAGCCCATGGCTTCAAAAGCGGGCTGTAATTCTTCCGCCATGTAGGACAACAATTCGGGATGCCTGGCAGGATTTTGGCTTTCGGTTGGCCGATTGATCCTCTTTGTCAGTTCTTTTTTAAAGCTTCCGTCGTCAAATGCATTTTTCGCCAATTGAATTGCAGCATCTCGGGTCATGTCTCTGTACTCATCATCACCAAAAGTTGCAGACTAACTCAAATTTCACAAGAGTGTCTTTTCGCTGTACAAAACGATTAAATTCCGTTCAAAATGTCATTAAATCAATTTTCAACCATCCAACAAATTGTTAATCAACCTATAGTTGAGCAACTACCAGTCAATTAACTAATAGTTAAAGTCAATATGTCAAATCATTCACACAGCCACGATGGATCAGATGCTACAAAGTGGAAGCATGAAGGCGTCAGAGTTGTACCGGGCAATCAATTGGATGGCAACGTGCCCTCCACGCCGGGTATGGACAGAAAAGCCGCGATCAACTTTGCGCGCGTCGGCGCTGAAAAATTGTGGGCCGGCACGGTCACCATTCATGCCAATGCCAAAACGGGTGCACACCACCATGGCCCCTTAGAAAGTGTGATTTATGTCATTAAAGGACGCGCCCGCATGCGCTGGGGCGACAAACTGGAGTTCACGGCCGAAGCGGGTCCAGGCGACTTTATCTATGTGCCGCCCTACGTGCCACATCAAGAAATCAATGCCAGCGCCACAGAAGTACTGGAGTGTGTCCTTTGCCGCAGCGACGGTCAGGCCGTGGCTGTTAACTTAGACATCGAACCCGTAGAAAAACCCGAGCACGTGCTATGGGTCGACCCGACACACCCTCAAGGGGGCGTGTAGGCCAGGCTTAGTCAATCTTGGCGCCAGAGTCTTTGACGATTTTGGCCCAACGCACCATGTCAGACTTCACAATTTGGGCCAATTGGTCGCCCGTTCCCTTGAACGTCTCGCAACCCAAAGTGGCCAGTCTTTCCTGAACGTCTTTCGAATCCAAGACCTTGGCAATGTCGTTTTGAATTTGCAGGGTGATGTTTTTAGGTGTGCCAGCGGGCGCAAACATGCCATACCAAGGGGTAGCACCAAAACCTGGCACGGTTTCACCGATGGAAGGCGCATCTGGCAAGGCCGCCAAGCGCTTCTCATTGACCACCCCCAAGACTTTGAGTTTGCCAGAGCGAATGAATGCTATCGAAGATGGCATGCTTTGCACAGAGAGTGGCACTTGCCCGCCCACCACGTCGGTCGCCGCTGCGGCAGCGCCTTTGTAGGGAATGTGCTGGAGTTGAATGTCAGTGGCTTTTTGCAACATCTCACCAATCAAATGGTTCAGAGTGCCATTGCCAGCCGAGGCAATGGACAAAGCACCCGGCTTGGATTTGGCCAAGGCAATCAGTTCTGCCACGTTATTGGCGGGCAAACTGGGATTGGCCACCAGCACATAGCCGGCTTTGGCCAAAGGTGCCACTGGCTCAAAGTCTTTGACTGAATCGAAACCCGTCTTGGCATACAAAAACGGGTTAATGACTTGGGCGCTGTCGGCGTTCACCAGCAAGGTGTACCCATCATTTTTGGCTTTGGCAGCGTAAGCTGTTCCGACGTTGCCGCCTGCACCGGGTCTGTTTTCCACCACCACAGATTGACCCCATTGGTCCGAGAGCTTTTGCGCGACTACCCGCGCAATGGCGTCATTGGCGCCACCGGCCGCTTGGGGCACTACCAAAGTCACCTGTCGACTAGGAAACTTTTCTTGGGCATGCGCCAAGCCCGTCAGGGAAAGCAAGATAGCCAAGGAACTGCTGATGAGGTGTTTGGTGTGAAAGGCCATGGGGTTGTTTCTGAAGTTGAAGCTTTTGAGATTGTTGCGTCAAGTTTGGCATTCTCCAAGTCGGGTTTGCCATAATCAAGCCATGAATGAAAAGAACCCCAACGGCCCTCGCCTCACCAGCCTTTCACATGGTGGCGGCTGCGGCTGCAAGATTGCGCCCGGTGTATTGAGTGAAATTCTTCGGTCAACCACGGCCATGCCTTTGCCCCCCGAATTGTTGGTCGGCATTGAAACCGCAGACGACGCCGCGGTCTACAAGCTCAACGATTCGCAGGCCTTGGTGGCCACCACCGACTTTTTCATGCCAATCGTCGACGACCCCTTTGAGTTCGGACGAATAGCGGCCACCAATGCCATCTCCGATGTTTACGCCATGGGCGCACAACCCATCATGGCCTTGGCTTTGGTGGGCATGCCCGTCAACGTTCTGCCCTTGAGCGTCATTGGCAAAATTTTGGATGGCGGTCAAAGCGTTTGCCGTGCAGCGGGCATTCCCATTGCTGGCGGTCACACCATCGATTCTGTCGAACCCATCTATGGCTTGGTGGCTATGGGACTGGTCCATCCCGATCACATCAAACGCAATGCAGATGCTCAAGTGGGTGACGTCTTGGTGCTTGGCAAGCCCATTGGTGTGGGCATTTTGTCGGCCGCCCTTAAAAAAGAAATGTTGCCCGACGATGGCTATCAAGCCATGATCAGCAACACCACCAAACTGAACACCGCCGGACCCGATTTGGCCAAACTCAAAGGGGTTCATGCCCTGACGGACATCACTGGCTTTGGACTTGCAGGTCACCTGCTAGAAATGGCCCGTGGCGCCAAATGCACAGTCCGCCTCAATTGGACGGAAGTGCCACTGCTACCAGGCGTCAAAGCCTTGGCCAATCAAGGCTGCATCACGGGGGCTTCAGGCCGAAACTGGCAAGGTTACGGCTCAGAAGTATCGTTGCCAAGCAACTTTTCAAGCGTTGAGCAAAGCTTGCTGACAGATCCACAAACCAGTGGTGGCCTGTTGGTGTCTTGCGCTCCAGATTCAGTCAACGATGTTCTGGGTATTTTCAAACAACATGGCTTTGACCATGCCACAGTGGTTGGCCATGTTGAGGCGCAACAAAAACACGGTCTGGTGGTCGATCAAAAGGCGCAGGCATGAGCGTCAATCCCGTCAGCGCGCAAGACGCCATTGCACGCATGCGCCTGCCCATCGGATCACCAGGCGCATACAGCGCCATCATTGATGCCCGAACCGAAGACGAATATGCACTCGATCACTTGCCGGGTGCTCAAAATTGGCCGTCGCTTAACAATGAAGAACGCATTGTGATTGGCACCTTGTACAAACAAGTCGGACCCTTCGAAGCCAAGAAAAAAGGCGCGGCCATGGTGGCCGCCAACATTTCGAAACACCTAGAAAAGCATGTGTTCGATTTGCCCAAAGAGTGGCAACCCTTGGTTTATTGCTGGCGCGGCGGCAAGCGCAGTGGTTCGCTGGCGCTTATTTTGGGACAAATTGGTTTCAGGGTGTCCATCATCGAAGGTGGCTACAAAGCCTTTCGCAGTGCCATGGTGGCTGCCATACCGCCTCTGGCTGAACGCCTATCATGGCGCGTCATTTGCGGTCCTACTGGCTCGGGTAAAACCAGATTGCTCCATTGTTTAAGAGAACAAGGCGCCCAAGTCTTGGACCTTGAGGGCTTGGCCAATCACCGCAGCTCGGTACTGGGCATCATTCCTGGCGAGCCACAACCTAGCCAGAAACACTTTGACACGCTGCTGTGGGATGCGCTTCGGAATATGGACCCCAGCCTACCTGTGTATGTGGAGTCGGAAAGCCGCAAAGTGGGCAATTTGGCGGTCCCTGAGTCCTTGATCTTGGCCATGCGCGCAAGCCCTTGCTATCAACTCGAGTTGTCGGATGAAGAGCGCGTTAAGTTGTTGCTCGAAGACTACGATTTCTTTGTCAAAGACCCTGAAATGTTCAGCAAGCGTCTTGATGCCTTGGTGGCCATTCGAGGCAAACAAGTGGTGGCAGATTGGCAGACTCAAATCGCAGCAGGACAAATTGAAGATGTGGTTCGTGACTTGCTTAAATTGCATTACGACCCCACTTACTTTGCATCAATGAAACGCAACTTTTTGCAAATAGAACAGGCCCAATTGGTGCGTGCAGACAGTCGTTCAAACGAAAGTTTGAGCGCAGTCGCCAAGTTCATCTTGCAGGCGTAGAGCCGCCTCTAATATGTTCCGAATTTATCTTCGAATCATTTGGGGCTTGCTCTTCAGCCTTTCATGCCTTGGACTGGCCCATGGCCAGTATGAAAAAACACCTTGGCCCAGCGCTCAAAAAACGCCGCCTATCTTGTTCAAAGATGTCAATGGCCGCGAATACAAAGCCGAGTCCTTGCGTGGCAAAAAAGTGGTTTTGAACTTCTGGGCGACTTGGTGCGCTCCCTGCAAAGAAGAGCTTCCTTCATTGCAGATTTTTTCTGACTTGCAAAACCCAGAGCAAGTTCTGGTGCTGACCATCAACGTCAAAGAGCCTTCCAGCCGGGCCCAAAGGTTCATGCAAAACAATCAAATTAATCTGCCTTTGATTTCTGACACCCAGGGCGAGTGGGCTCAAAAGTTTGGCGTCAAGGTTTACCCCACCACCCTGCTCTTGGACACCCAAGGTCAAATTAAGTGGCGAGTGATGGGTGAAGTTGATTGGACATCGGCCGAACCGCAGGCCTGGGTTAACAGCCTGCGATAATCGAGAGGTTGAAAGGCGATTTTGCTTTTCAATAACCTGCCTTCGGGGCATTGGTTTTAGTCATTCAAGACAACTTGAACTGAACAATAAACCTCGTATGTGCCGACAGGTTTAACTTTATTTCGGAGATCTCTTCATGACCCCCGCTCGTCGCTCCCTTCTCAAGGGTGCTGCGTCTATTGGTGCTCTTTCGTTGGCACCTTGGCACCCAGCTTCCGCTCAAACACCCTCAACCCCAACAGCAGCTCGCACCTTCTCGCCACAGCCAGGCCAATGGCGCAGCTTTGAAGTCACCACGCGCGTTGACATTCCGAAGGCCAATGGCATCACACGCGTTTGGTTGCCCGTGCCCAGCGTCAATACATCATGGCAAAAATCTGAAGCCAGCTCGTTCACCAGCAATGGCATCACCCGCCTGCGCAGCGACGGCCTACAAGGCGTCCAAATGTTGTATGCCGAATTTGCAGAAAACATCGAAAAGCCTTACGTTGAAATCACAAGCCGCGTGCAAACGCAAAACCGCGCGCCCATTGCGGAGGGTCAAAAACCTGCTGCAGCAGAAGACGCCAGCACGCTTCAGTATTTCACGCGGGCGACTCAATTTTTGCCCACCGATGGCATTGTCAGAACCACCGCCCAAAAAGCCATTCAAGGTGCTAAAACTGATCTTGAAAAAGTGCGTGCCATTTACGATTGGGTGGTTTCAAATGCTTGGCGTGAGCCCAAAGTTCGCGGCTGCGGCGAAGGCGATATCAAAACGATGCTAGAGACCGGCAACTTGGGCGGCAAGTGTGCAGACATCAACGCTTTGTTTGTCGGCCTGTGCCGATCTGTCGGCATTCCTGCACGCGACGTGTATGGCTTGCGCTTGGCACCTTCAGCATTTGGCTATAAAGAACTTTCGGGCAACTCTGCCAGTTTAAAAGGCGCGCAACACTGCCGCGCTGAGGCTTATGTCAAAGGCCAAGGTTGGATGGCCATGGACCCAGCCGACGTGGCCAAGGTCATGCGTCTAGAGACCCCCGAATGGCTCAAGACCACAGAGCACCCAGTCGTCAAGCCTGTCTACAACACCTTGTTTGGTGGTTGGGAAGGCAATTGGGTTGCTTTCAATACGGCGCACGATTTGACTTTGCCCAACAGCAAAGGGGATCGGATTGGTTTCTTCATGTACCCCACAGCCGAAAACAATGAAGGTCGTCTTGATTCTTATGCGCCTGATGATTTCAAGTATCAAATATCGGCCAAAGAAATCAAAACAATTTGAATCGAATCGGCTTTGAATGCATCTTGAAATGCGTCGATATCAACGTTGATGCCTGTTTAAAGTTGACAAAAATAATTAAATATTTAGGTCAACAAGTGTGTCTCCCATGCCGTTGAATGATCACTCCCGATCGGTGGAGTTTTCAAACAACATGAAGGAAACATCATGACTAAACTTCTCGCTACCTTGATCATCGGCGCATTCTCAGCAGCCGCATTCGCTACAACGCCAGCAGCACCCGCTGCCGCAGCGGCCCCCGCAAAAGCTGAGGTCAAAGCAGAGGCAAAGCCTGAAGCCAAAAAAGCAGATAAAGCGACCAAAGAAGTAGCTAAAGAAGCCACCAAAGAAACAGCCAAGAAGTAATTCACTGGCTCTACTGCCAGCGTTTCACATCTGTGAAGCGCTGGCTTTTTCATTGCAAGCAGCATATTCAATGATCAGCTAAGATCAATCGGTCTATTTGTTTGCAAAGCATTTTCGCCATGGCATTTTTCCCCAGCATGAATCACCGAGGTGTTTGGATCACCACCCTCATGGCGTCAGCCATTCTCATGATCACCATGGGCACGCGTCAGTCCATGGGCCTCTATGTTGGCCCACTCAACACAGACACAGGTTTGGGCATTGTTGCAATCAGCTTGGCCATGGCCATCGGTCAATTTGTTTGGGGCGCCATCCAACCCGTAGCAGGTGCCTTTGCAGACAAATATGGTCCCCGGCCTGTGCTGCTGACAGGCATTTTCATTTTGGTCATTGGCACGGCTTTAACGCCCTTCATCAGCAGCAGCACAGGCTTGATCATGACCATGGGCATTTTGTCTGCCATTGGCGCAGGCACTTGCAGTTTTTCAGTTTTATTGGGTGCTGCAGCACAGCGGATGCCCACCGAGTCCCGGGGCGCCGCATCTGGCATCATCAATGCGGGTGGTTCCTTAGGTCAATTTGTTTTTGCGCCCATCATTCAAAGACTGATTCAAAGCATTGGTTGGATGGGGACGATGTGGTCTATGGCGGTGGTCACCTTGCTGGCCATCCCGTTGTTGAACAAACTCACCAGCGATACACACGCCCCTGTCAAAGCCCCCGACCCTGAAGGCGGCCTCAAAAAAGCAGTGGCTGATGCTTTGCACAACCCCAGCTATTTGCTGCTTCACTTGGGCTTTTTCACCTGCGGCTTTCACATCGCGTTTTTAGTCACTCACTTGCCCACTGAAGTCGGCTTGTGTGGTCTGTCGCCTGCTGTGGCCAGTTGGTCATTGGCCATCATTGGCCTGGCCAATATTGCGGGGAGCTTGTATGCCGGCTCTTGCGTCAATGTCTATCGAAGCAAATACGTGTTGGCAGTCATGTATGCCTCGCGCGCCGTTTTAATTGCTTTGTACTTGGTCGCCCCCAAAACCGAATGGACTTTTTATGCATTTGCATTAGGCCTTGGGTTTACTTGGCTTGCCACCGTGCCGCCAACAGCGGCCATTGTGGGCAAATTATTTGGTGTCCGTTACTTGGCCACTTTGTTTGGCCTAACTTTGTTGTCTCACCAAATCGGTGGATTTTTAGGCGCCTACTTGGGCGGCCTGGCACTGACCATCAACGGCGACTACCAATGGATGTGGTGGGCTGACATCGCCCTCTCGGCCATGGCGGCCTTGATCAACTTACCCATCAAAGAAGCACCGATTATCAAGCCACAATTGGCTTAAGATTCAATTTACTTTTCTGAGGATAACTACCATGAAATCTATGCGTCCTTTGCGTCAATTACTCTCTGCTCTTGCTTTCATCGGATTGACCTCCTTGACAGCAAACGCCCAAAGTTTTCCTAATAAGCCCATTCAAGTTGTGGTGCCTGTAGCCGCCGGCGGCGGTACCGATTTATTGGCCCGAAACCTTAGCCAAAAAGTGAGCGAGATTCTTGGTCAAGCTTTGGTGGTTGAAAACAAATTAGGCGCTGGCGGCAACATCGGTGTTGAGTACGTCATGAAATCAAAAGCAGACGGCTATACACTTCTAATTAGCCCTGCAACCATTGCCACCAACGTTGCTGTTTATAAAAAAATCCCCTACGACTTGGTCAAAGACCTTCAAGCCATTACCCTGATTGGGCAAACAGGTGTGGTGTTGGTGGTACATCCCTCCGTAAAGGCCAACAACCTCAAAGAATTTGTGGAGCTCATGAAATCGAAAAATGGTGACATGAACTACGGCTCGGCTGGAATGGGAAGCCCTCAACACTTGCAAGCAGAATTTTTCAATCAACTGGTCGGCTTGAAATCGAATCACATCCCCTACAAAGGTCAATCGCAAGCGATGAACGACCTTATTGGCGGTCAACTGAGTTATATGTTCAGCCCCATTCAAAACGCCCTGCCCCAAATTCAGCAAGGTCGTCTCAGAGCTTTGGCCGTGGCTTCTGCTGAACGCCATAAAGCGATGCCGCAAGTGCCAACCCTCAACGAGCAAGGCTACAAAGGTGTAGAACTCACCAACTGGTTTGCGGTTTATGCACCTATCAATACACCACCGGCTGTTGTCAAAAAACTCAATGCAGCATTCACACAAGCTGGAAAGGAAGCCAAAATGAAGGAGAAATTAGATTCTCTTGGGTTTGAAAGCTTCTTTACAAGCTCTGAAGAAGCCACCGATTTCATGCGTTCAGAAATCGTCCGTTGGGCCAGGGTGGCTGCTTATGCCGGAATCAAAGCGGAATAAAACAGCTGGCTTTCCTCTACAAATTCAGCCATCGCTTGAGCATGTCTGGCGTGGGTGGACCAATTACTTTTTGAAGCTTGCCAGTGGCATCAATCATCACCACATAGGGTGTGACGTTAGGCCAAGCAGGGTCCACCGACTGCCGAATTTCAGGCTCGAATCCTTCGAAGGCATACATTTTGGTCATGCCCTTAAAGTGGTTGGCATGCCTCAATGCTTTGGCACCACTGGCATCCATCATGACAGCCATCAGTGGGATTGATTTTCTTTGTTCTTTCGTTGCCTGATGAAGCACTTCAAAGGCTGCTGGGCACGTGCTGCAATAGGTGGTGGTAAACAAGTAAGCTGCTGGCTTGGGGCCATCTTTTAAAAGTTGAGCCCAAGTTTTTTCTGTGAACACCAGCGTTGATTTGACTGAGCCAGATTGATCGGCAGCCTTGCCGAGGGCATTGTGCGAATGTTCATGTTTGTGATTTTGCGCATGCAACGGCATGCACAGCATGAGGTTAAGGGCAGCAATGCCAATCACCAAGCCAAGCCGTTGAACAAGCTTGTCAGTTGAGTTATTGAGAAACGTCATAAACTTTGATCTCCTTGGTATCACGCCACACCACCAGCATTTTTTCAGAACGCTGAACGATGCGCGGATGATCATTAGGACCTGTTGTTTGGCCCAACACTTTTAAACTGAAATTCTGACCTTCGTCATCCGAGACCCAGGCCTTGAGGCTTGTAGCGCTGCCATCGCTGGCACGCCAAACCACCACCACACGCTGTTTGTGCGCCATGACATCGGCATGCTCGGCGCGGGCGTCTGGCAAAGCTCTGACTGTGTCCAACAAGGGCTGACCCTTGTCATTTAAACGTGCATAACGCACACCCGCCACATCTTGTCCCTCTTGTTTGCGTATGCCAAACCAAACCATGTGAAAACCCGTTTGAGTAGCCTTGGCGTTGTTAACAGCAAGACCTGGCCCATGGTGAGGACACGCATTGATTTGCCAATCGTCAAAGGTGCTTCGAACGGGTATTTTGGTTTGACCCTGTGCAGGCACTGCCGACGCGTCTGGCAAAAAGGCAAAGCCATGGTCACGCGTTTGCTCACCAAACACATGACGCCACACAGCGGCAACTTTGCCATCGGGTGTATGGGTCATGGCGATGCGGCAACATTCACAAGAGTGATCGGCCAGTTTGTAATCTTGGCCAAATGTGGTGCCGCCATCTTTGGAAACATTGCCATAAATGGCTGCGCCAATGTACTTCGGCCCTGTCCCTTTGGGCGGCATGTCGCGCTTGTCAATCCAAAGCGTGTGCAAGTTGCCCTGCGCATCAAAGAGGATCGATTCGAAACGATGGGTAATTTCTTGACGATCTTGGTGTACTGTGAAAGGGGCTGAGAAAGTTTGCCCACCATCTGTACTGCGTAACATTCTGACAAAACCGGTATAAGGTTTTGGCAATGGTTGCGTGTAGGTCACTACGGCCCAGCCTTGAGGGCCAAAGGCCATTTTGGGACGCGACTCCCCTTCTGCGGCAATCTCGTCTTGTTGGGTATTGAGCACGACGGGTGCTGTCCACTGACCTAAGGCTTGTGCGGGTGAAGACTGTGTGAACAATTGACCGCGTTCATTCAGTCCCACAACCCACAAGCGACCATCGGGGGCCAAAGCAGCCCCCGTGGCCAGTTGAGCGCGATGAGCGTGTTTCATGGGTTTGTTTTGCGCACTAACAGAAAGCGATGTCGCCATGCCTGCAATTAGCAGACCACAAAGCATCCAAGCAAACCCCGATTGTTTTAAAAATCGCATTGAAATTCCTTTCAAATCAAACACACCAAGTCACTCAACATTCAAAGCAACTTCAAGTTCCAAAGGACTTGTTCAAGCCCACCATGAAGCTGCGAGGCGCACCCAGTTGGTAGGTGTTTTGTGTATTGGGGGAATACGTGCCTGTTCCCTTATACGAGCTCGACGCGCTGTCAGAGTAACGCTGGTTGGTCAGGTTGCGAATTTGCCCCCACACCTCCCAAGCACCTTGAAGCTTTTGGCTGGCATACAGATTGAACAAAGTGTGCCCTTCGTATTTCACCGTGTTGGCATCGTTCATCCAAGAACTGCCCTGCTTGATCATGCTCAAAGCAACGCGCGCACCCGGTGCAAACTTGTAAGTCACAGCCGCATTGATGGCATGCGATGGTGCCTGCTTCATGGTTTTGCCTGAGTAGTCTTCAAGTGCGCCTGCTTTGTCGCTCACTTTGTAGGCCACATACGTGTGCTTGGCCCAAGTGGCACCCAAGCGCCAGTCAACCCATTGACTTTCTTGATTCAGTGCGACTTCCAGACCCTCGCTGCGGGTTTGACCGGCATTTTTGTTGCCACTGTCACCGACCGCTGGGGTGTAACTCACAATGGTGTCCTTGCCGTCTAGCCTGTAGATGGCTGAATCCAATTTCAGACTGCCATCCAACAAAGCAGCACGCCAACCCAACTCGGTGTTGTCATAGATGGCTGGTTTCAAATCAGGCACTGCGGTTTTGCCATACAACTGGCTCACCTCAGGCGGTGTAAAACCTTGGCTTAAGTTGCCATACAAACTGTTGCGGGTGTTCAGCGCAAAGGTACCGCCCAGTTTAGGCGTGAATCGACTGAAACTTCTGACCTCGTTGGCAGCTCCAAAGTTGGCACCAGGCGTTAACTTGTTTTGAAAATCGTACGAAATGCTGTCATACCTACCACCCGCCACAATGCGCAAATTGTCGACAGGCACAAACTCAAATTGGGCAAAGGCGGCATTGTTGGCAATGTCGGCGCTGTAGTTTCGAACACCCAATGGGTTGTTTACGCTGTTGAGGGTGTATGAAACATAACGACCCGTTGCGGTATTGCGAGTGATGGCCAAATTGTCAGACACATAATCGTTTTGACTGCGATCGATGGTCAAGCCCGAGACCAACTTGGCTTTGTTCCCATTTAACTTTTGTTCGTGCTTGACGTCCAGGCCCAATGACTCAACATGGTTGTTGTTCAAAGTGCCTTTACAGACTGCACCAGAGCATCCCGAAATGGTGTAGTTAGGCAACTGGCCATGGTCATTTTTGCGCGCAAATGCCGTCAGCGTAGTCACCCCTCCTGCTGTAGTTTCACCTTCCCAAGCCACATTGGCGCGCGTCGTGATGTCTTTGCGCCAAGTGAACGTGTTCAAACTTTTGCCCACCGTGTTGCGATAGTCTGTTTCAAACAAACTGCCTGGCGTTTCAGTGTCCAAATCGGTCTTAATTAAAGAGGCCCGCATCCAAGATGTGGCCGACAAGTTGTAATCGGTTCGCAGAGAGAAAGAGTCCTTGCTACCGCCACTGTATTCTTGCCAATTTTGACTCCGGCGGTGCGAACTGTAGTGAGAAAACCGCAAGCCCAAGTCGCCCCAAGTGTTGCTAGCGCCTGAGTCAACACGCGTAAAGCCATCAATGTCATCGACACGAACGCCCAAATAACCCGTAGGCGTTTTAGAGGCGCGCTGGGTTAAAAAGTTGACGGCACCCCCCACAGCATTGCTGCCATACAAAGAAGATGCAGCACCTTTTACAACCTCAACACCCGAAGCGGCATTCATGTTGTTTTCATTCAACGCGTTGTGATTGAAAACGCCCAAGGGTCGAATTGGAATACCATCTTCAAGGTATTGATACACCGCATTGGTGCTGATGGGTAGGCGGATGGACATGCTGTGCTGCTCATTGCCCAAGTCGTTCCAAAACACGCCAGGAATTCGGTTAATGATGTCGCCAATTGATTTGGGCTTTTCTTCATCCCATTGGCTGCGGCGGACCACACCAATAGAGGCTGCGGTTTCTGAAAGTTTGGTTTCTGATCTAGAGCCAGAAACCACCACAGTGTCGTTCGCAGTCGTTTGGTTTGGCGTGTTTTGAATTTGAGCCTGCACCTGAAAAGCGGAGCAACTCAATGCATAGGCCACGCAGGCCAAAGAAATTGGTTTGTATTTGAATGTCATGTCATTGATTCGTTTGCAGTGAAGCAAACGCAAAGCAGCGTCACTCAGAGGGCGCCAAGCATTGCTTCACAAAATATGGAAAGTCATGGCTGGCTGGGTTGTAACCCATCAGGCCATGCTGAAGACCGAAGTCTGCTCGGTCAGTGCTTCATGCCAGAGTGCCCACCATGGGATGGCTGGGCTGGCGCGCTCATGTTGCGGGCTGTCGCTTTAACTTCCATGGTTTGGCGTTTGCCATCCTTGGTTTCAAAGGTCAGCGTCAAAGGCACCACATCGCCATCTTTCAATTGGGACTTGAGGTCCATCAACATGACGTGATAGCCACCTGGCTTTAAATCCACAGCTTTGCCCATGGGCAAGGCCAAGCCATCCACAGCACGCATTTTCATGACGCCGGCATCCATGGCCATCTCGTGCACTTCCACCACACCGGCAACGGCTGACTTGGCACTGATTAATTTGGCATCTTGTGCAGATTGCAACTTCATAAATGCACCCGTGGCTTTTTGCTGAGGTACTGTGGCACGAACCCAAGGTTCAGACACAGTCACTTGAGCGGTTGAAGACAATGCAGCCAAAGCCAAGGACATCAACAAGGTAAAACGTTTCATGAAAAATCTCCGTCTGTGAGTTGGCAAAAAAGGCCTAACTCTTTGAAATAAGCACTGAACTGGTTGCTTTCAAAAAACCTGATGGTTTGATGAAAACAGCACTTGAAGTTTCAAATGACGGGGGGACCGCGAGATGGCAGGGGTGGCGCAGTCTGGGTGGCAATCAGTGCTGCAGCGATGGGATGCAGTGAATGCGCTAACGGACTGGCGTGATCAAAAGAGGCTGAGCGAGACTGCAAAGGCACACAGACTGGCGCGCACAAAGGGCAGTCCATGTTGGTGGCCGCTTGGGCTTTGTCAGAGGCTTTGTCGGAGGCGCTATCGTTTGCGCCAGAGACCACCATCTTCATGCCACTCGCACTAGAGCAAACCATTTGCGTTTCGGTGGGGTTCAAAATGGGCGACGCAATGGCCACGCCGATGAACAACGCAAACCACACCAACACGAGTCGTGCGAATGATTTGTGTGTGGCGGCATTGAACATGTGGCGTATTATCGCTGAAGCAAATCCCCTATTTTCTCAAGCACCATGAAAAAAATACTACTTTTGGGTTCAGGTGAACTCGGCAAAGAATTCGTCATCAGCGCCAAGCGTTTGGGCTGCCACGTCATTGCCTGTGACAGCTACGCGGGCGCCCCCGCCATGCAAGTTGCCGACGAATTCGAAGTTTTTAGCATGCTCGATGAAGTGCCTTTAAGAGCCGCCATCGCCAAACACAAGCCCGACTTGATCGTTCCAGAAATTGAGGCCATTCGCACCGAGGTCTTGTTAGAAGTCGAAAAAGAAGGCTTTGAGGTGATTCCGAGTGCGCGTGCCGCCAACCTCACCATGAACCGCGATCGCATCCGCGATGTGGCCGTAGGTTTAGGCGTTCGCACCGCCAAATTCAATTACGCAGAGTCTAGCGATGAACTCATGGCACAAGCCAAGGCCATTGGCTTTCCGGTGGTCATCAAACCAGTCATGAGCTCTTCTGGCAAAGGCCAAAGTGTGGCCAAAACCGAGGCCGACATTCAAGCCAGCTGGGACTATGCCTGTGCAGGCATGCGTGGCGACAGAAAAAAAGTCATCGTGGAAGAGTTCATCAAATTTGAATTTGAAATCACCCTTCTCACCATCCGCCAAAGAAATGGCCAGACTTTGTTCTGCCCACCCATCGGCCATGTGCAGGAGCGCGGCGATTATCAATACAGTTGGCAGCCCCAACCCATGGCTGCAGATTATTTAAAAGCGGCCCAAGACATGGCCGAAAAAGTGACTGCCGATTTAGGCGGCGCTGGCCTGTTTGGCGTGGAGTTTTTTGTCACTGCCAAAGAAGTCATCTTTAGCGAACTCAGCCCACGTCCCCACGACACAGGCATGGTGACCTTGATCAGTCAAAACCTCAGTGAATTTGATTTGCATGCACGCGCCGTTTTAGGTCTGCCCATCCCAGTCATTGAGGCGGTAGAAGGCGCCAGTGCAGTGGTGTTGGCCGACCGAGAAGGCACACACCCCACTTATTCAGGCGTATCAGCCGCATTGCAAGAGCCCGGCGTAGATGTGCGTATTTTTGGCAAACCCACAACGCGCCCCTTCAGGCGAATGGCGGTGGCCTTGGCCAAGGGTGAAAACGCTTTGGCCAGAGCACGAGCGGCTGCTGACAAAATTAGCGTGCATGTGAGCTAAAACAAAAAAAAGGTGCACGCCTTTCGGACGTGCACCTTTTTCAGATCTAAAAAAATTACTTCACTTCAGTGATGAAATTTTCTGTGGTGCGACGCACCTTCTTCATATTGACCAGCCAGTCTTTGTCGGCCTCACGGTAACCCAAAGGCAACAAAATAGTGCTGCGCAAACCGCGCGCAGCCAGGCCCAAAATTTCATCCACAGATGCGGGGTTGAAACCTTCCATGGGTGTCGCATCCACTTCTTGTTCGGCGGCAGCAATGAGTGCTGTGCCAAGGGCAATGTAGGACTGTTTGGAAGCGTGTTGGAAATTGGCTTCAGCGCCTTTGGCGGGGTAATTCTTCAACAGCATGTTGCGGTAGTTTTCTGCGCCTTCGTTCACAAAGCCGCGCACTTCGTTGTTGTAGTCAAACATCATGTTGATGCGTTCGGGCGTGTAATCGTTCCAAGCAGCAAACACCAACAAATGTGAGCCTTCTGTAATCTGGGCTTGGTTGTTGGCCACAGCTTGAATCTTGGCGCGAACTTCACGGTTGGTCACCACAATCATTTCGAAAGGCTGCAGACCGCTGGAGGTCGCCGTCAGGCGAATGGCTTCCAAAATGCGTTGCACTTTGTCTTCGGGCACCTTTTTAGAGGGGTCCATTTTTTTGGCGGCATAACGCCAATTCATCGCTTTGAGCAAATCCATTTTTGACAATCCCAATATTTAAAAACAGCGGCGAGTTTAACCCCCCTCAGAAAATGGGGCTCAAAGTCACCCAGATGACCCCCCTCCATACTAAGACTGACCCTAGCGGTTAGGATCCATGCCATGAACAATTGGCTGCCCCTGCTTGCAACGTTATTCATACAAGCCATGGTGGCCATGGCCTTACTGACTTTGCCTGTCATGGCGCCCGTGGCAGCCAAAGATCTGGGTGTGTCGCCCGCCATGGTGGGCTTTTACGTCTCCATCACCTACGCTGGCGCCATGTTTGCCAGCCTTACCTCTGGCACCACTGTGAGTCGTTTTGGCCCTATTCGGGTCAGTCAATTGGGTTTGTTCATTTGTGCCGTCGGGCTGTGCCTTTGCGCTTCTGCCTGGTTGCCCATGATTGCGCTGGGTGCTTTGCTCATTGGCTTAGGCTACGGCCCGATTACGCCCGCCAGCTCCCAAATTTTGGCCCGAACCACACCACCTGAACAAATGGGTCTGGTTTTTTCGATCAAGCAAACAGGTGTACCTGTGGGCGCCATGATGGCGGGCGCCATTGTGCCCTCCCTCATGTTGGCCATCAATTGGCAATGGTCGATGGTCATGGTGGCTTTGGCTTGTGTAATCAGTGCTTTGTTGGCCCAGCCCTTGAGAAAAGAGTCAGACGATTTGCGACAAGCCAATTTGCCATTTCAAATGGGGACGCTCACCCAACCCATTCGGATGGTGCTAGGTCATCGCGCCTTGGCCACCATGGCCGCTTGTTCGTTCATGTTTTCCATGATTCAAATGTCGCTCACCACCTATTTGGTGACCTATTTGCATGACGACTTGTCTTATGGTTTGGTCAGTGCCGGACTGCTGTTGTCTGTGACGCAAATGGGCGGCATCGGAGGCCGCATTGTGTGGGGCGTGGTGGCTGACAAATGGCTTGGCGCACAAAAGGCATTGGCCTTGCTGGCCGCATTGATGGCTTGCAGCTCAATGGCCACTGCTTTGCTTTTGCCCCAATTGCCCATTTGGGGTGTTTGGTTGGTCTTGATTGTGTTTGGTGCCTCTGCCATCGGTTGGAACGGCGTTTATTTGTCCGAAGTGGCCAGACAAGCGCCGGAAGGCAAGGCCAGTGTGGCCACCGGCGGCACCCTCACCTTTACTTTTTTAGGCGTGGTCATTGGGCCGCCCATTTTTGGCGCCCTGTCCACAGCCTTTGGCTCTTATCGCGCAGGCTTCCTAGCCTTGGTGGTCACATCGAGTTTGTGCGCTTGGGTTTTGTTCAGGCTGCAGCGCGGACAAAATCAACGCCCTTCTCTGCAATCATGATGGTGGGTGCGTTGGTGTTGCCTGTGACCAAATTGGGCATGACGGAAGCATCAATGACCCGCAGATTTTGAAGACCGTGAACTTGAAGTTGGGCATCGACCACCGCCAAGGGGTCCGATGAAGGACCCATTTTGCAAGTGCCCACAGGGTGGTATTCGGTATCTGAATGATCGCGCAAGAAAGATTTGATGTGTTCAACCTGATTGCGCTCTATGGGGTAAAGCATGTTGCCTCGATAAGGCTTTAAAGCCTCTGAGTTCATGATGTCCAAGCCCAATTGGGTGCCCGCAATCAGGGTGTTGATGTCGTCAGGGTGCTTGAAAAAAGCGGGATCAATGAGGGGCTTGTCCATGGGGTTGCGACTGGCCAAGGTCAGTGTGCCGCGGCTCTTGGGCCGCATGAGTGTGACGTGCAAGGTATAGCCATGGCCCCAATGCAATTTGCGGGCGTGATCGTCCACAATGCCCGTGCACAAAGCCAACTGAATATCGGGGTGGTCTTGGTTGCCTTGCGTTGAAACAAAGCCCTGCGTTTCGGACACATTGGAGGTGATCCAGCCTGTGCGTTGCGAGCGCCATTCAAAAATGGCTTTGATGAAATTCCAAGTACCGCGCAAGGAATAACCCATGGCTTCATTGATCTTTTGCGTTTTGTAAATCAAAACCGTGGTGACATGGTCTTGCAAGTTTTGACCCACGCCCGGCAATTCATGAACCAATGGAATGCCCATGTCTTGCAAATGCAAAGCTGGCCCCACCCCTGACAACATCAACAGCTGAGGCGATCCAAATGCACCGCCAGAAAGGATGACTTCCTTTTTGGCTTTGACCTCGTGCTCAACCCCGTCAATGCTGTACTTCACACCCACAGCGCGCTTGCCTTCGAACACAATTTGCGATGCATGCGCATGCGAGACGATCTTTAAATTGCTTTGATGTCTGTGCGGATCAATATATGCCCTGGCTGCATTCCAGCGTTCACCGCCCTTTTGAGTCACTTGTCCGGGCGACACGCCATATTGCTGGGCGCCGTTGTAATCTGGGTTGGTAGGAATGCCCTGCTCGTTACATGCCTTGATAAAGGCATTGTTCAAAGGACTGGGGCTTCTTAAGAAACTGACATTCAACGGCCCGCCCACACCGCGGTAGTCATTGGCACCAAAGCACTCGTTGTTTTCTGACTTTTTAAAGTAAGGCAAAACATCTTGGTAAGACCAGCCAGCATTGCCAAGCCTTGCCCAAGTGTTGTAGTCGTTGGGGTTGCCGCGTGTATAGACCATGGCATTGACGGACGAACTGCCGCCCATGACTTTGCCGCGGGGCTGAAAACCTTTTCGGCCATTGAAGCCCGCTTGCGGCACGGTGTTGAAACCCCAACTGTTGATGTTGAATGGGGCTGTCGCAGCAAAGCCTAAAGGCGCTCTGACAAAAACTGAATCGTCTGATCCGCCAGCTTCTAGCAAACAAACGGAAGTGGCAAGGTCTTCACTTAAACGGCCCGCCACACAGCAACCCGCTGAGCCGCCACCCACCACCACATAATCAAATTCTGAAATTGACATTGAGTTACCTTGTCACAATGGAAAAATTACCGGGCGCCTTGTCCAGCATGCTAAAAAACGAAGCCAAATCGATGGTGCTACCGTCTATTTTGGTTTGATCCGACAACAACAAATCTTTGCCACCGGCTTGACCCAAAACCATTTTTAGAAAGAAGGGTTGGGTCAGTGTCAATGTGGCATTGGCGTCTTTTTCGGGGGCTTTCTGCGCATGGTGCAAGACCGAGTTGTGAATGCGCAATACATAGCTTTGCTTGGTGTCAGAAAAAACCAAATTGATTTTCAGATTTTTACCATCCGCCTTGCTTGCGTTGAGAGATGCCGCCATCGCTTCTAAGTAGCGTTCAATGGGCGTTTGATTGAGCATGTCAATCAAGTTCTCTCTGGGCATGCCTTTTTCTGGCGGGCCTTCACGCAACTCCATTGAACCGGTTAAATAAAAGTTACGCCAGGCCGAAGACTCCGAGGCAAAACCCAGGTGATCAAAAGTTTCAGCCAACAAACTTTTAGCTTCCTTATTTTTGGGCGACACATAGACCACATGCTTGAGCAATTCTGCGGCCCAACGGTGTTCACTTTTTGCGACAGCTTCTTTAGCGGCAGCCACCACTTTGTCTTCGCCCCCCATCAACTTGACGTAACGTTCTGAAGCCTCAAGGGCTGGGAGCGGATCGAGGTTGGCTGGGTGAGCATCAAACCAACCCATGTAGTTTTGATACACGGCCTTGACATTGTGACGCACCGTGCCGTAATAACCCCTCACGCTCAAATGCTCGTCCAGTGCTTTGGGCATTTTGACCAGTTCTGATATTTCGGATGCGTTCAGACCTGCATTGATGTGTCGCACGGTTTGATCGTGAATGAATTGGTACGCATCTCGCTGCTTTGAGATGAAATCCTGAATGTTTGCTGCGCCCCAGACTGGCCAGTGGTGCTGGTTGAATACAACTTCTGAATTTTGAACGTGGCGCAAAGAATCGTTCAAAACCGACGCCCACTTGGTGGCATCGCGCACTTTGGCCCCTCGCAAGGTGTACAAATTGTGGAGGGTGTGCCCCATGATTTCTGCACCGCAATAGGCTTTGAATTCTGGCAAGTAAAACGTGAATTCAGAAGGCGCTTCGGTGCCTGAAGCATTGTGAAAAACAAATTGCACACCATCCAGGGTCAATGACTGTTTGTCTTGGGTTACCGTGATGGTGGGCGCCAAAATGCCCATCTTGCCAAAGGCCACCGCCTTGCCCAAACCATTGTCCACCAGGCCCCTCTCATTTTTGGGCAGACGGCTGCCATACATGTACATGGCCCGTCGTCCCATGGCCGGCCCCATCAAAATGTTTTCACTGGTGGCCTCCTCCATAAAGCCTGTTGGCGCCACAACGGGTATGTTTTCAGATTTGACTTCTTGCGCACTGAGCACCCCTAAAGCACCACCAAAATGATCGACATGGCTGTGCGTAAAGATAAGCGCCGATACTTTTTGATTTCCCAAATGAATGCGCGCGAAGGCCATAGCCGCAGCAGAAGTTTCTTGGGATGTCAGAGCATCCACCACGATCCAACCTGTTTTCCCTTGAATCAGGGTCATGTTGGCCAGATCAAATCCGCGCAGTTGCCAAATGCCCTCACTCACCTTGAATAAACCGATTTGATTGTTCAAAGTGGCTTGTCGCCAAAGACTTGGGTTGACCGTTGCAGGCGCATTGCCGTGAATGAATTTAAACGCATCAAAGTCCCATATGACCTTGCCTTCTGAATCTTTGACCTGTCCTGTAGGCGCCGCAATGAAGCCTTTTCTGGCATCGCTTTGATCTAGCCAGGCTTCAGAGACCTGCGTTTGAGCAGAATCAGCAACCGTTTTGGGTGCAGTAGATGTCTCCGACTTTTGACAAGCCATGGTGAGCAAACTCAAGAACACCACCAAAAGTAAACGAACTCTGAGGTTCGATGTCATACCGCAGCCCTGCATGTCTAAAACTCCTTAGCTGAGGAGTTATAGAGCATGTCGGGCATTTGACCTAGGGGTAATACCCTGTTCATTTAACGAGCAAGGCTCATACTTTGGGTGTTCCATCAAGGACCTCATTTTTCATGTCCAATCTTGCCGTTGATACTGGCCCCCCGCCCACTCCGCTCTACATCGATAAAAAACGCTATGCCTGGTTGTTTTCGGTCATAGGACCTGGCCTTTCATTGGTAGGGCCAGTCAGCGTGAGCATGTTTGATGTTGGCGCATGGGTCTTATTTTTTCCTTTGGTGTTTTTCTATGTTTTCATCCCCTTGCTAGATTTTTGGATAGGCGAAGACACCAGCAATCCACCTGAGTCTGAGGTGAAAGCGCTCGAAAGCGATGGCTATTACCGTGCCATCACCTATGCCACCATTCCCGTTTTGTGGGTGGCTGTAATTTTCAATTGCATATTTCTGTGCACGCACACCCTCAGTATTTGGGAATGGTTGGCCACCGTCATCATCACCGGATCGGTCTTGGGTTTTGGTCTCAATGTCAGCCATGAACTTGGGCACAAGCTGGGCACACTACCCCGCAAAATTGCATTGATCAATACAGCGCTAGGCGCTTATGGCCATTTCTCCATTGAACACAACAGGGGGCATCACCGGCATGTCAGCACCCCAGAAGATCCTGCCTCTTCCAAAATGGGCGAAAACATTTACCAATTTGCATGCAGAGAAATGCCGGGTGCGGCACTCAGGGCCTGGCATTTAGAAGCCGATCGATTGACCAGAACAGGACGTTCAACCTGGCATCCTGACAATGAAATTTTGCAAGCTTTGTGCATTACCACCTTGGTCTATGGCACGCTTATTTATGTCTATGGCTTGGCCATGGTGGCAGTTCTGGTGCCTGTCGCTCTTTGGGGTGCTTTTCAATTGACGTCTGCCAACTATGTGGAGCATTACGGCATTCAAAGACTCAAGACTGAACAGGGCACCTACGAAACTTGCAAGCCACATCATTCATGGAACAGCAACCACTTGGTGTCCAATTTGGTTTTGTTCCAACTGCAACGTCACTCCGATCATCACACCCACCCCGGTAGAGGCTACCAATCACTCAGAGATTTTCCCAACTTGCCTAGACTTCCTTCGGGCTATTTTGGTATGTTCTTTTTGGCCTACATTCCACCTCTCTGGTATCGGGTAATGGACCCCTTACTCATCAAGACTGTCGGCTCCGATGCACAACGAATTAACTTCTTACCAAGCGCTCAACAACGCTTGAAACAAAAATATGGCATTGAGTAAGTTGGGCTGGGTTGGCTTCATCGGCATTGGCAACATGGGTTTCGCCATGATGGCGCGACTTTTGTCACAAGGCTGGCCAGTGGCTGTATATGACATTGACCAACAGGCCCTGCAAAAAGCAAAGCTGTTAGGCGCCACGGTATTGAGCAGCCCGGCTGAAATTGCCAAACAATGCAGCAGCACCTTTGTGGTGGTGGTCGATGCCACCCAAGTCAATGAGGTCCTGAACGGACATGACGGATTTCTATCTGGCGCACAAGCAAACCAAGTCCTATTTTTGTGCCCCACACTGGGCCCATTGGATGTGGCTAAGTTTGCAGCGCAGGTTCAATCACGGGGATTGCAATTGATCGATGCCCCCATGTCGGGTGGCCCCACCAGAGCCAGAGAGGGCCAGATGAGCTTCATGTTGGCGGGTGCTCAAACAGTGCTAGCGGCACAAGAAGCATTACTGAATGCCATCACCCCCCATCGGTTTGTCATTAGCGAAACCGCCGGCGATGCCGCCAAGACCAAGCTGTCTAACAACCTCTTGGCTGGCATCAATTTGGCTGGAGTCAGTGAAGTTTTGGCCATGGCCCAATCTTGGGGATTGAATCCACAAACCACACTGGCTGTGATGCAAGCCAGCAGTGGTCAAAGTTGGATTGGTCAAGACAGAATGCAGAGGGCCCTGCAAAATGATTTTGAGCCCCGAGCGCACACCACGCTGTTGGCCAAAGACACGCGTTTGGCTTTGGAAGCATGCAAAGACATGTCTGTCAAACAACCAGCGCTGGGCGTGGTGGCCACTGAGCAGTTTGCGGCAGCTTGTCTGAACGGCTTTGCGCACCTAGACGATGCCAGCCTGTTTTTGCAGGCCGGCGGTCAACCTATTGCTCAATCAAAACACTGAGCCTGATTAATCAGGCCAATGCTGGCTCTGGCTTTTGAACAGGCGCGTAGCCCATCTCATCTAATGCATGGGCCAAGTGTTGCACACTGCGCGATGGATTGTGCAATTTTTCGAGGCCAAACAAACCAATGCGGAAAGTCATGAAGTCTTTGGGTTCGTCGCACTGCAAAGGCACGCCGGCTGCTGTTTGCAGACCCAAACTCAAAAACTTTTTGCTGTTGTGAATGTCGGCATCTTGGGTGTAACTGACCACCACGCCAGGCGCCTGAAAACCCTCGGCAGCCACACTTTGAAAGCCACGCGATTCCAACAAGTCTCGCACTTGATTGCCCAACGCCTGCTGTTCTTGCTTGACCTTGGCAAAGCCATAAGCCTGTGTTTCCATCATGACTTCACGAAGTCGAGCTAGCGCATCGGTGGGCATGGTGGTGTGGTACATGTGCGCGCCGGACTCATAGGCTTCCATGATTTGCAACCATTTTTTTAAGTCGCAGGCAAAGCTGGAGCTTTGCGTGGATTCAATGGCTTGCCTTGCGCGCTCGCTGAGCATGATCATTGCGCAGCAAGGTGAGCCGCTCCAACCCTTTTGGGGGGCACTGATCAAAACATCAACGCCCGTGGCTTTCATGTCAACCCACATAGCGCCAGAAGCAATACAGTCCAACACCAGCAGCCCGCCTACTTTGTGAGCAGCCTCCGAGACACGCTTCAAATAAGCGTCGGGCAAAATCATGCCAGCGGAAGTTTCGACGTGAGGCGCAAAAACGACTGCAGGTTTTTCAGCAGCAATTTGGGCTTCGACTTCTTCAATGGGACAAGGTGTCCAGGCCGATTTGGTGTCAGCACTTTGTTGCCTTGCTTTCAAGACAACAGAGGCACTGGGAATGGCACCCATGTCAAAAATTTGGGTCCAACGGTAGCTAAACCAACCATTGCGAATGACCATGACTTTTTTGCCATGGGCAAATTGTCTGGCCACAGATTCCATGCCAAAGGTGCCACTGCCAGGAACCAAGGCCACTGAATGGGCGGCATAAACCTCTTTCAAAATGGCAGAGATGTCTTGCATCACACCTTGAAAGCGTTTGGACATGTGGTTCAAGGCACGATCGGTGTAGACCACTGAAAATTCAAGCAATCCATCTGGATCGATGTTGGGCAGCAATGCAGGCATGGCTTGGCTCCTGTTGGGTAGGGGAACTTTTTATTTTAAGCCTTTAGGGCTGATTTGTCAGCCCAACTGGGGGGCTTAGGCCTTGAATATCCACACAAACAGAGGGTTTACACCAGCCATTTTAAAAAGACATCACACTAGGATCTGAAAAAAGGGACAAATTCAAATGCTTTCAAAACCACAGATATCACTGCGCGCCAAACAACTTTTATGTTTAGCCGCCCTGCTTCCCACCTTGGCCTTCTCACAGGCTTGGCCCACCAAGCAGCCCATTAAATTGGTGGCTGTGTTTCCGCCTGGCGGCTCTGTTGACCAAGTGTCCCGAATCATTGCGCCTGTACTTGCCCAACAATTAGGCCAAAGCGTTGTGGTGGAAAACAAAGGTGGTGCGTCTGGCGTCATTGGAACGGCTAGCGTTTTGTCTGCACCCGCTGACGGCTATACCTTTGCGGTGGTCTTTGACACCCACGGTGTGAACCAAAGCCTGATTCCCAACATGCCTTACGACAGCAAGAAGGACATTGTGCCGCTCATTTTGGTGGGCACATCGGCCATGGTGCTGACGTCCAATGTGGGCAACGAATACAAAACTTTTGCCGACGTGGTGGCTGCGGCCAAGGCCAAAAAGAATGTTTCTTTTGGCACCATTGGCAACGGCAGTTTGGGTCACTTGGCCATGGCTTTGTTAGGCAAAAATGCCAACATGGAGTTCAATCACATCCCCTACAAAGGCGGAGGTCCTTTAATGACCGATGCGGTTGCAGGACATGTGCCTTTGGCCATGGGCACCGTGTTTTTGAGCAAACCCCACATCGACAACAAACGCATTCGCCCTTTGGCCGTGACATCTCTCAAGCGCGTGCCTGAATTTCCTGAAGTGCCCACCATTGCCGAAGCAGGCTTTCCAGGTTTTGAAGCACCCGCTTGGTGGGCTTTGTTGGCTTCTGCCAAAACACCCCCAGACGTTGTCAAGCGCATGAACGAAGAGCTCAACAAGGTATTGCAAAACCCAGAAGTTTCTCAACGCCTTAGCGCACAAGGCATTGAAATTTCGGGCGGCAGTGTGGACAAAGCCAAAACCTTCATCGACAAGCAAATTGACACGTGGGCCAAAGTGGTTCGCGAAAACGGCATCAAACCCGACTAAATGAATGCAAACAAAAGCGCCTTTGAAAGGCGCTTTTTAAATGGCATATAAAAAGGCGTATGCGCAAGGCGTCTTTGTGGCCTTTTTAAATTAGGCTTCAGGCGTAATTTGAAGGGCTACCAAAATACGAGCCACCATGTTGTAGGTGGCAATGGCGGTGGTCAATTCAAATATTTCAGTGGTGTTCATGCGGGCTTGTAGTTTTTTGAACAAGGCATCGTCCACCTTCACGTGCAGCGTCATTTGGGCTGCGTATTGCACCACCCACTGCGACATTTCGTCCAAGCCGCCATCCGAAACACCCTCTGAAGGATTGGCTTTAACGGCCCGCTGAAGTGCATCTAACTCTGCTTGGGTGCCACCCGCTTTGATGTAGTCGGGTGCATGGTGGTGGTACTCGTAATGCGCACCCGTTAACAGCGCCACTGTGCAGATACCCAGTTCACACAACTTGCGGGATGCCGAAAGTCCTGTGCGCACATTTCGCAAATAAACATTCCAACCTGCTGCAACGGGCTCACTCCACAAAAGTGCTTTGTCCAAATTCAGAAGAGCGCCCCCCCGTCTGGCCAAAATGGCATCGACCAATTCTTGGGGTTGGGGATGTTGTTCGGGAGTCCAATCTGGAATGCGCATGATTAAAAACCTTAGATGTGAATGTTGTGTGCTTATTTGTAAAAGACTTCTAACTTGCCCTTGAGCTTGATCAGCAAGGGCTGGCCTTTTCGATCAAGCGTTTTGCCGGCCGGCACTTTGACCCAGCCCTCGCTGAGGCAATATTCCTCAACGTCTTGGCGGTCTTTGTCATTGAAACGAATGCCAATGTCGTGCTTTAAAACTTCGGGGTTGTAAAAAGGACTGCGAGAGTCGATCGACAGATGATCTGGGAGTTCGGGGCGTGAGGGTGTGTCGCTCATGTTTCAAGTTGGATGAAGTCAAACTCCTATGATCGTAACAGTGAAACATGTCTTGGCTCGTTCCGAATAACCCTCATCTGGTCAGACCAATTAGGGTTATCTTGGATAGAGCACGCCGGTTTAGCGTGTGATACTGCAAACAGATTCGAGTTACCGAAGATCTGCTGTTTAGATCTCAGTTTTATTTCAGGAATTAATCAATGGCCAGTGTATCGATCCGATCCGTCAAAAAGAATTTTGGCGATGTTCCCATCCTTCACGGTGTTGACATTGAAATTAAAGACGGTTCTTTCACCGTCTTGGTGGGCCCCTCCGGTTGCGGCAAATCCACCCTGCTCCGCATGATTGCCGGCTTAGAAGAAGTCTCTTCTGGCGAAATTCACATTGGCAGCAACAAGGTCAATGACTTGCCCCCCAAAGAGCGCGACATCGCCATGGTGTTCCAAAACTATGCGCTCTACCCGCACATGACGGTGGGTGAAAACATGGCTTTCTCGCTCACCTTGGCCAAGCGCCCCCAAGACGAAATCGACAAAAAAGTAGCCCGTGCAGCCGACATCTTGGCCTTGGGCTCTTTGCTAGATCGCTTTCCCCGTCAATTGTCGGGTGGTCAACGCCAGCGTGTGGCCATGGGCCGCGCCATTGTTCGCGATCCCCAGGTGTTCTTGTTTGACGAGCCTTTATCCAACCTCGATGCCAAACTGCGTGTCGCCATGCGCAGCGAAATCAAAGAGTTGCACCAACGCCTTCAAACCACTTCAATCTACGTCACGCACGATCAAATTGAAGCTATGACCATGGGCGATCAAATTGTAGTCATGCGCGATGGCCGCATTGAACAAACTGGCTCACCCCTCGAGCTGTACGACTTCCCGGCCAACCAATTTGTTGCTGGCTTCATTGGCTCTCCCGCGATGAATTTCTTGCCTGGCAAGTTGCGCATTGAAGGTGGCCAGCATCAAGTTGAATTGAACGATGGCCTCAAACTGAATTTGCCACGCCCCGTTAATGGCCAAAACGGCCAGCCCGTGGTGTTTGGTACTCGCCCAGAACACCTCAGCTTGGCCGACAGCGGCGGCATCTCAGCCCAAGTGGCTGTCATGGAGCCCACCGGCATGGATACCTTTGTGGCCTGCCGCCACGAAGGTGTCGAGTTCTCAGCGGTCTTCCGCGAGCGTCACGAATTCCAATTAGGCCGCACCATCAATTTACAACCCGACATGGACCGCGCGCACGTCTTTGACGCTGCGTCGGGCAAGCGTCTGGTGGCCTAATTTCGCCCCTTTTTTCTCGTCGCTAAACCACTCAAATAGGAGACATTTCATGACAAAACTGAATCGACGCGACTTCCTGGAAAGCTCAGCCGGCGCTGCGGCAGCTACCACCACCTTGGGTATGGGCGCCATGGCGGTTAGCCCCGCTGCCCAAGCTCAGACCATGAGCTTCAAGCCCGAAAAAGGCGCCAAGTTGCGCGTTTTGCGCTGGAGCCGTTTTGTGCAAGGCGACATCGACGCCTACATGGCCAACGTCAAGAAGTTCACAGAACTCACTGGCGTTGAAGTTCGCGTTGACAACGAAGGTTGGGAAGACGTGCGCCCCAAGGCTGCTGTGGCAGCCAACACTGGCGCTGGTCCCGACATCATTTTGTCGACCAACGACGATGCCAACTTGTATCCAGAAAAACTTCTGGACGTCACAGACCTCTGCGAATACTTGGGCAAAAAATACGGCGGTTTCTTCCCTTCATGCCACGCTTACCTTAAGCCCGATGGCAAAAAATGGATTGGTGTGCCCCTGGGTGCAGCAGGCGCCATGATGGTTTACCGTCAAAGCCACCTCAAGGCTGCAGGTTTTGACTCATTCCCCAAAGACACAGACGGCTTCTTGAAGATGCTCAAAGCTCTTAAAGAAAAAGGCACGCCCGGTGGATTCGCCCTTGGCAATGCCACAGGTGATGGCCTTTGGTGCAACTGGCTCGTTTGGGCTTTTGGCGGCAAATTGGTCGATGCCAACAACAAGGTGGTCATTGACAGCCCAGAAACCATCAAGGCTTTGGAATACGCCAAAGAGATGTACGCCACGTTCCCACCAGGCACATTGTCTTGGCTCGACCCCAACAACAACAAAGCATTCTTGGATGGTCAAGTTAGCGTTACCAACAACGGTATTTCCATTTACTACGCCACCAAAACATCTCCTGATGAAAAAGTGCGCGCATTGAATGCTGACGTTCACCACGCTGCTTACCCCGTTGGCCCTGTTGGCACGCCTACCGAGTCACACCTGTTCTTCAACCAAATGGTCATGAAGTACACCAAGTTCCCCAATGCAGCCAAAGAATTCTTGCGCTTCATGATGGAAAAAGAGCAATTCGATCCATGGCTCACAGCAGCCGGTGGTTACATTGCGCCTCCATTGGACTTCTACACCAAGTCTGCCATCTGGACTTCAGATCCAAAGCACACCGCCTATCGCGATTGCGTGAAAAACATGCGTCCTGCAGGCTATGCAGGCAAGCTGGGTTATGCCTCAGCTGGCGCCGGTGCTGACTTCATTGTGGTCAACATGGTTGCTGAAGCTGCCAGCGGTTCTAAAACACCGAAAGAAGCTGCAGAACGCGCACAGAAACGTGCAGAGCGTTACTACAAAGTTTAATCTTTGCTCTTAACTGAAAAGAACCCATGACACCCTTGCTCGAGAGAATTCAGAACAGCCGCAATGTACTCGGCCTGATCTTTATGATGCCGGCAGCGCTTTTGTTGCTGCTGTTTCTGACATACCCTCTCGGCTTGGGTGTTTGGCTTGGTTTTACGGATACCAAAATTGGCCGCGGCGGCCAATGGATTGGACTGGAAAACTATATTTTCTTGTTGGGCGATAGCGTCACCCAGTTGGCGCTGTTCAACACCATGTTCTACACCACTGTGGCCAGTGTGCTCAAGTTCTTCTTGGGACTTTGGTTGGCATTGCTGTTGAACAAAAACCTTCGTTTCAAATCGTTTTTCCGTGCAGTCATTTTGCTGCCCTACATTGTTCCCACGGCCTTGTCGGCCATCGCCTTCTGGTGGATTTTTGACTCGCAGTTTTCCATCATCAGTTGGGCACTGGTCAAAATGGGCTGGATTGACGGCTACATTGATTTCTTAGGTTCACCTTGGAATGCCCGCTTTTCCACTTTGGCTGCCAATGTGTGGCGCGGTGTACCTTTTGTGGCCATTACCTTGCTGGCTGGTTTACAGACCATCTCTCCCTCTTACTATGAGGCGTCTGCCATCGATGGCGCTACGCCCTGGCAGCAGTTCTGGCACGTTACTTTGCCATTGCTCACCCCCATCATTGCGGTCACCATGACCTTCTCTGTGCTGTTTACCTTCACAGACTTCCAGCTGATATATGTGTTGACACGAGGCGGCCCGCTCAATGCAACCCACCTCATGGCCACTTTATCGTTCCAGCGCGCCATTTCTGGCGGCGCATTGGGAGAAGGCGCGGCCATTGCCATCGCCATGGTGCCCTTCCTGTTGGCGGCCATTCTCTTCAGTTATTTCGGACTTCAACGCCGCACATGGCAACAAGGCGGCAGCGACAAATGAGCAAAGACACACAAGACAACGTGGGCATGTCCTATTTGGACAGCAATGCCACCAAGGTTTTCAAAACTTACTTACCGCTATTGCTATTCTTATTCGTCTTGCTATTTCCGTTTTACTGGATGGGCATCACAGCCTTCAAGCCCGACAACGAACTGCTCTCGCGTGATGGCAATCCTTTCTGGATTGTGGCCCCTACCCTGGCTCACGTCGAAAAGCTTCTGTTTAAAACGGCCTATCCACAGTGGATGTGGAACACCGTGGTGGTTTCTGTCACGGCCACCTTCTTTTCTTTGTTTGCATCAGTGTTAGCGGCTTACGCCATTGAACGCTTGCGCTTCAAAGGTGCCAAGCACACCGGCCTGGCCATCTTCTTGGCTTACTTGGTGCCACCCTCTATTTTGTTCATTCCTTTGTCATCGGTTGTGTTTCAGTTGGGCTTGTTTGACACCCGTCTGGCACTCATTCTGACCTACCCCACCTTCCTCATTCCGTTCTGTACTTGGCTGCTCATGGGTTACTTCCGCTCTATTCCATTTGAGCTAGAAGAATGCGCCATGATTGACGGCGCCAATCGCTGGGAAATTTTGGTCAAAATCATTTTGCCTTTGTCAGTGCCAGGCCTTATTTCGGCAGGTATTTTTGCCTTCACCTTGTCTTGGAATGAGTTCATTTACGCACTCACATTTGTGTCGTCCAGTGAAGTCAAAACCGTGCCGGTGGGCGTGGTCACTGAATTGGTCGAGGGTGACGTCTATCACTGGGGCGCCCTGATGGCCGGTGCTCTCTTTGGCTCCTTGCCCGTGGCATTTATTTACTCATTCTTCGTTGAGTACTACGTGTCTGGCATGACCGGATCGGTCAAAGAATAAACCCCAGCCAGTAGTTCCGAATCCGACAGCTTAAGGGCTAGTCGGACGGGCTGGCACACTGACGGCGCGTCCTAGGTGCATGCCAGAGTCTAGCAAGATGGTCTCGCCAGTGACGGTGCGAGCACCATCCACCAACCAAATGATCGATTCGGCCACGTCCTCTGCTGTGCAGGCGCGCGCAAGCGGCGTGGTTTGTTCATACTGCGCTTTGAGTTTTTCAAAGTTTTCCTGACCCACACCGTCTACAAACCAGCGTGTTGTGATCATGCCAGGGCACACGGCATTGACACGCACTTCTGGCGCCAGGGTGCGCGCCAAATGAAGCGTCATGGAATTCATGGCGCCTTTGGAGGCGATGTAAGGAATGCTAGACCCAATGCCCAAGGCGCCCGCAACCGAGGACACATTGACAATGCAACCTTGTGAGGCTTTGAGGTTTGACACACAAGCGCGCACCATTTGAAACGTGCCCAGCACATTCACTTCAAAAATGCGTTGGAAAATTTCAGCATTCAGTGCATCCCAATTGCCTGCGCCCGAAAAAGTGGTGATGCCCGCGTTGTTCACCAGGGCATCCAAGCGTTGCCACTTGGCCATTGTGGCGGCCACTATGTCTTTGCAATCTTGATCATTTGAAACATCGCCCTTAAGCAGCAATGTGTCTGCACCTGCTGCGCGGCACGCAGCTTCAGACGCCAATGCTTCGGTTTCGCTTTTGGAATAGTTGATGACGACGTTGTAGCCGCGCTGTGCTAAACCGAGTGCCGTTGCTGCGCCCACACCCGTGGCCGAGCCTGTGACCAATGCTACTTTTTTGTCAGACATCTGTTTACTTTCAAAAAGCGAAGAACTTGATTTGGATCAAGCCCTTCAAAAATCAACTGTCTAAGATTAAACAACACTTTGAAAGGTTTGTATGAAATTATTGGTCACCACCGATGGCTCAAAAGCTTCAGAAGGCGCCGTCAAATACGCCGCCAGATTGTTCAGTAGTTTTAAAACTGACAGCCACATCACGCTCATCACTGTGCTTGATGACAGCTCCCTTCGTTTGTTTAAAAAACAAACTCCCAAGGGCGCGGTCGAGGATTACCTGCGCGAAGAAGCAGACAAAAACTTGGCATGGGCCATTAAATATTTGAACAAAACAAAGTTGCCGCACGACATGGCCATTCGCTATGGTCATCCCAGTGAGCAAATCCTCAAAGAAGCTCAATCAGGTAAGTTTGACATGATCATCATGGGCACCAAAGGCCGCTCTGCTTGGGCAGATACCTTCATGGGTTCTGTGGCGCAGCGGGTAGTTGGTACTTCTAAAATTCCGGTGGTTTTGGTCAAATCTTAATTGCCCCAATAAGCCCCAGAATCAGAGGATTTGACAGTTGAAGTAAGCTTTGGAAATGACCACTCAAGACTTGGCTTGATTCGTCAGACGAACAAGCCAAGTTCAATCATTGATGAAATTTTCAAGACTTTTCCAACCGCGAAATCCTCTATTCTGGATTTTGGTCGCGCTAAATTTACTGTCTACCGTTTTGTCTCATGTTGCGCTCAATTTTGAACTGAAGACCTTGGGCACTGTCATGGTTGCTTTGACGGCCCTAGTCAATGCTGTGCTGAGTGCTTTTTTGGCCTGGCGCTTGGTCAACTCTTAGTTTTGCGGGACTTCTTTTTCTCTTTGTTCAGGGCTTCTTTTTTGGCAGCGCGATCTGCATCAGCCTTAAGTCCTGAAGCCAGCCAAGCGGCAAACTGGTCGGGTGTTTCTAAAGTCAAGCGACCCAAAGCTGCCGACCTGAAATCGTGAATCACAATTTCTGCAGCCTTGGTAGTATTGACCCTGCCGCCCGATTGAATGGCCCCTCGATATCGAGCCACTGCCTCCAACAGCGTTTCGTCCGTGTGCTCAGACACGTTTTCAATTTTGTAACGCGCCGTGATGACACCGGGGTAATGTTCAATCAAATAGTTCAACAACTCTAGCGCCACCTCTTCATCGTCAAAAGCATTGACACCAATCGCGCCACTGGCGGCCAGGTTGTAGCCACTCTTTTCCACAATGATGCGCGGCCACAAAACACCGGGCGTGTCGTACAAATAAAAATCATCGGCCAAGGTGATGCGCTGTTCTATTTTGGTCACGCCCGCTTCATCGCCCGTCTTGGCTGCTTTTTTGCCTTTGAGGGTGTTGATCAAGGTGGACTTGCCTACGTTGGGAATGCCACAAATGAGCACGCGCATGGGCTTGGCCATGCCGCCTCGGTTGGGCGCCAACTGATGGCAGGCTTCAATCAATGCCTTGGCGGGTGACACCATACTGGTGTCTAGGCCAATGGCTTTCACGTTGGTCATGGCGTTGTAATGCGCCAACCAGCTTTGGGTTTGAACAGGGTCAGCCAAGTCTTGCTTGCTCAGAATCTTCAAGCCAGGCTTGCCCTGAATCAGCTGTGCCAACATGGGGTTGGCGCTGGAGCCTGGCAAGCGAGCGTCCAGCATTTCAATGACCACATCAATGTCTTTGATGCGCTCCTCAATCGCTTTGCGCGTGAGGTGCATGTGCCCCGGGAACCACTGAATTGCCATAAAACTAAAATTAGCCTATAAATGTCTAAGCCGTATTGTCATGCAATTCGGCACGATTGAATTCAAGCGCATTATTTTTGGAGTCGTCATGGAACAAGCCAGCCCGCATTTATCAAGTCTGATTGCCATTCAATGGCTCAAAAAAGGCTGGCAAGACATGGCTGAAACTGGGTGGCGCGGTTGCTTTTATGGCGCTGTTTTTGCCCTGATGGGCTACTTTATTTCATTCATTTATGGCAATCTGTGGCAAGCCACCATGGGGGTCACCGCAGGCTTTTTTCTGATGGGGCCCTTTGTGTGTTGCGGCATTTATGAGTTATCTAGGCAGCACGAACGCGGCGAAGACCTCAGCCTTTTCAAAAGTTTTTTTGCTTTCAAACGCAACTGGAAAGCGGTGGCCTTCTTTGCCGTCTTACTCACCTTCATGATGATCGTGTGGGCCCGCGTGTCCATCGTCACCTTTGCGCTGTTTGCCGAGCACAGCTATCCTACCGTTCAGGCCATGTTTGAACAAATTTTTGCGCTGCAAAACATCGAATTTTTATTTGTGTGGACCTTGGTCGGATTTGTCTTTGCCAGTTTGGTATTCTCCATTGCCTTGGTCACCGTGCCCACCCTGATTGACCAAGACACCGACCTCTTTACGGCGGCCTTTGCCAGCGCCAACGCACTGTGGACCCACACCCTCACCTGCTTTGTGTGGGCCGTCCTCATTGTGCTCATCATTGGGACTAGCCTGCTGGTGTTCAAACCCCTGTTGATCATCACCGCGCCGTGGATAGGGCACGCCACTTGGCATGCCTACCAATCACTTGTAACGCCTATTGAACATGAGCAACATGCGCCGTGCCCATCATGATGGGCTTGACCAATATTTTGTAGGTATCTAGGTCAAACGATTTTTGAACGTTCACGGGGTAGGCACTCGACTTAGAACACGATGTTCCTAAGTAGCGCCAGTTCTGAATGCGATGACGTTGCGTCCAATCGCCCTGCGTTTCAATCAATTCGATGGCATCGGCAAAGGGCCATGCATGGACTTTCATATCGGCCAATGCATTCAACAGTCTGTTGTCGTGTACGGCTCTGGATTCACGCCCCACACATGCGCCTAAGCATGTTTTAACTTGTAGGCCAAAACAGCCACGGGCGCCTATTTTTTCCAATCCCAACAGGCCTAAACACAAGCGGTTCGGATCCGCCAATTCACGGAGTTTATTTTGGGCTGCTCGCACTGAACCAAACAAGCCATAAAGGCCATCAACCTCGCCCACACCCAAGTCTTTACCCGTCACCACAAGGGGTTGAAGAAAGTCAGCGACCTGAGACAGCTGAATGCTGCAAAGATTTCGAATTCGCCTCAAACGAATGTTAAAAAGCGGGCTCATTTGCTTGATTAAATGAGACTCCAACAACAGTGCACCAATTTCGCCAGCGGTTTCAATGAATTCAACGCGGGTGGCCTGCGACATCATTTCCGCTTCGTCTTCGGCGCGCAGGTGCGCCATCACACGACTTCGGATGTCCACGCTTTTGCCAATGTAAAGGGGCAAACTGCCTTCGCCCTTGAACAAATAAACCCCTGAGCTGCGAGGCAATGCTTTCAGCATTGAAGGATCGATGGGCATGTTGATCGACAAGTGCCTTCAAGCTACGATTTTGGCTTTAGCTCAAACACCAAACAAGTCGATGTCGCGTGCGCGTAAAGCGTGCCATCTGGGCCAACCAATCGCCCTTCCGTGGTCGCCAGTTGTCGACCACAATGCACCACGGTGCCAATCGCCCTGAGTCGAATCACTTTGGGCGTAATTGCGCGAACCAAATTAAGACTGAGTTCGGCTGTGGTGTAGCCCCGTCCAACGGGCATCTTGCTGTGAACTGCGCAGCCCATGGCCGAATCCAAGAGCGTGGCATACCACCCCCCATGAACCGTACCCATTGGATTTAAATGCCCCACACTGGGTGCTCCCTGAAAGACGGCCTGTCCATCCTCAACATGAATCATGTGGAAATCCATGGTCTTGCCAATGCCAGCGTAAGGCAGGGTACCGTTCAACATGCCCTGCATGGCCTGTAAACCGGTTAAATGCTTGACCTCTTGAGGATCGGCCACGCCTGGACCTCGGCCATTTTGAAGATTTTTAAATACGACGGCCTCTTCTGCCAACCATTGTTCAAGGATTAAATCTGTCGTCATAGTCATGTTCTTTATATTGATATGACATTGTGGGGCCAATTGATTTGATGACCTGACATACACTGTCACTTGGGTTTATTTAACGGAGCCAGCAGCATGACATTCAAAGTGCCACCCAGCGATTTAGTAGATCGTTTAGTTTATGCCAATCGCATTTTGTACGACCAAGGCATTGTGGATGGCTTGGGCCATGTCAGTGTCCGTCACCCTGATCAAGATGGGGTGTTTTTGCTTTCATGCAATCGGGCACCCGGATTGGTCAAACGCCAAGACATAGTTTGCTACGACCTCGATGGCAATGCCGTCTCAGAAACCACTGAGCGTCCTTACCTTGAGCGCTTTATCCACTCAGAAATTTACCGTGCACGGCCCGATGTGGTGGCCGTGGTTCACAGTCATTCCCCCAGCGTTATCCCTTTCGCAATTACGCACAACCCCCTCAAGCCAGTGTTTCACATGTCTGGTTTTTTGGGTTCTGGTTCTGCTCATTTTGAAATTAGGGAAGCTGCTGGTAATTCAGACATGCTCATAAGAAGCGCCTACTTGGGCGAAGCTTTGGCCAAATCATTAGGCAAGCACAATTGCGTTTTAATGCGGGGCCATGGTTCCACTGTGGTCGGCACATCCCTCGAGCAGGTGGTTTACCGCGCCATTTATGCAGAAGTCAACGCCAAATTGCAATTGGCCGCCAATGGCTTGGGTGCGATCAGTTTCTTGAATGAAGAAGAGGCGAAATTGGCTTCAGACATGAACGATGGACAAATTCCAAGGTCTTGGAATCTTTGGGTCACCCGATTGGGACAAGTGGACATTGGCGCTTGAGTTCAGCATGTCAGACTGGTTAATTTGGGACACTTAGAACCTATTTGGTTAAGAGAACCAACGCAAAGGCTGCAAAAATGACGACCCAAATTATTTTGGAATTGCGGCCAATGAATTTCAGGCCTTTTTCTTCCATTGAAATTTCTCTGGGGCCGGTTGGTTTGAAAGGTACTAGAGATTGAACTTCTGCCGGTGCTTCACCCCAAACTGTGGCTTGAGGGTCTAAAAACTCTTTCACAAGCTGGTTGTTGGGTATTTCTCCAAGCGAGCCGCCCTGAAGCAACATCAGCCTCTGAGTTAGCAAGTAAGCCGCGTAAGGTTGCGTTCGGAAGGCTTCTGCAATGAGTTTGGCGGCCGTTTCGTCATAAATACGGGGCTTGGTTTGAATCATTTCGCGTAAAAACTGCATCAATGCATCGCGCTCACTACCCGTCATATGGCTTCCTTGGCTGCTAAATTAGTTTGCAAGCGTGCACTGAATTGGCTAGAATTTTTACTAGGTCTAACCCCAAGACCTTGCCACCAGCCCTGGGCTTACATGCAACACTTGCAAGGAGACAAGCATGCCACACGTCATGGTCATCATTGACCTGTTTATTTTGGTCGCCATTGTTTGGGCGTTTTCTGAAAACAACCGTCAATTGAAACTGCTCAAAAAAGCAAAAGAAGCAAAGCAACACTGATTTGCAAATTCTTCAAAATGGCTCACTCGTTCAGTGGGCCATTTTTGTTTTCAGACTCTTGTTCCGCCAATTTGCGTTCGCGCTTCTTCTTTTCTTGCTTCAAGTCATGAAATTGATGGATGGCAAACACAAAGACCAGCGCAAATACACCTAATTCAATCCAGATTCCCAATTTGTACTCCTCTAGAATGAAGCAATGACGAATCTCAACACCTCCAAGGTCTTCAAGACCTTTTTCTTAGTGGTACTGGGCGCCCTTGCCTTGTTTGCACTTTACATCTTTATTGCTCTCAACTGGAGCTACTCTACGGGTGAGCGCGCCGGGTTTTTGCAAAAAGTTTCCAACAAAGGTTGGATTTGCAAAACTTGGGAAGGCGAACTTTCACTGGTGGCCATGCCAGGTGCAGCGCCTGAGAAATTTCTATTCACGGTTCGCGATGAAGCGATTGTCCAAAAAATCACAGCTGCTGCTGGCAAGCGCGTGACGCTTAACTATGAACAGCACAAAGGATTGCCAACCTCATGTTTTGGCGATACCGATTATTTTGTAACAGGAGTGACTGAAATTGAATAAGACTCTTTCTAAGCGCAAATTTGCTCAGTGGACCTTCAGTACCATCGCCGCCACTGGTTTGGGCATGACCACCCTGGGCGTTGCTGCACAATCGTGGCCCACCAAACCCGTCAAAGTGGTGGTGCCCGCCCCTGCCGGCAGCTCATTGGACGTCATTGTGCGCGGCATGTCCGAGACCCTCAAAACTCGCTGGGGCCACGCCTTGGTGGTAGAAAACAAACCGGGTGCGGGTGGCACAATTGGTATGGACGCTGTTGCCAAAGCGGCACCGGACGGCTACACCCTGGGCATTGGCTTCAACGGCCCTGTGGCTTTTGGACCCTTCATGTTCAAGAAAATGCCTTATGACCCAGCCAAAGACCTCATGCCTGTGGTCTTAACCAGCTCACAACCCAACGTGTTGGCGGTACCTGCCAATCACCCTGCCCAAAATTTCAAAGAGTTTGTGGCATGGGCTAAATCACAAGGCGACAAGGTCAGCTATGCCTCGGTGGGGCTGGGCAGCTCATCGCATTTGTCGATGGAATTGCTAAAAGGTGCGGCAGGCTTTGAAGCTACGCATGTGCCTTTCAATGGTTCACCGCCTGCTGCCTTGTCTGTGGCACAAAACGAAACACAGGCTTTGTTGGCTGTTGAGCCTGCTTTGTTGTCTTTGGTGCAAGGTGGCCGATTAAAGTTGTTGGCGGTCACCAGCCCACAGCGTCTTAGCGCCAGGCCCGATTTGCCCACTGTGGCTGAGGCGGGTTATGCCGGTTTTGATGCCCTGGCATGGAACGGTTTGTTTGCGCCTGCGGGCACACCGACCGATGTCATTGCCCGCATCAACGCCGATGTCAACGCCGCTATGGCCGACCCTGCCTTCAAACAAAACATGCTAAAGCAAGGCCTGATCATTGGTGGCGGCACGCCAGCTGCCTTCAAGTCATTCATCGATGCCGAAACCCGTAAATGGGGCGCCATCATTACCAAAGCCAACATCAAACTTGATTGAATAAATGGGGTCAGATCAACATTAATTTAGTCAATCAAAGGGGCTAAAGGCTAAGGGGGGCTCAATAAATGGGGTCAGCCCCCTTAGCCTTTAGCCCCTTTGATTGGGAATTAATGTTGATCTGACCCCAATTATTTAAGGGAAACTATGCTCATTCGACTTTTGTACATCAGCCGCGCCACTGGGGCCATCACGACCACGGTCACGGGGTCTATTTTGGAATCGGCCAGGGTGCACAACCGAGTGGCTGGTATTACGGGGGTTTTGTGCCAGGGGCAAGGTTTGTTTATTCAGGTGCTTGAGGGCGAGCGAAGCACCGTCAATCGTTTGTACAACACCATCATTAAGGACAAACGTCACCAAGATGTGGAGTTGGTAGCCATTGATGAAATTCAAGAACGCAAGTTTCCCAATTGGTCGATGGCGCATGTCATCATTTCAGAGAGCGACCCCATCATTCAATTGAAGCACCCAGAGTTTGATCCGTTTGAAGCTTCGGGCGCACAGTTGAGTTCACTGATCGACGATTTGCTCAAGCTGTCTACGCCCATCAACTGACATTGAACTCACGCTGCAAACCGCCAATAATTTGCAGCGTGATGATGAAGCAGGAGTTAGGCAGCCTGCAAGTTCATATAGTTTGACAAATCAAATACCGAGTTGGGTGCCACTGGCATAACGGCTTTGGGCAATGGCTTGAAGTTCATCAACATTTTGTTGATGGAGGCGCCAGGTGTTGGCACTGTGCGCTTCTCCACCAAACGGCTTAGGGGAGATTCTTTGAGGAACTTTTGCTCCATGGCCCAGCAATCATCTAATAGGCTTTGAGCCAACTTGGCCTCGGGGCTGGACAGTTTTTCTTCTTGCTTGGAAGATGCGTCTTCGTAGGCGCTGACCACATCCCAAACCGACAAGCTGTCTAAGGCTTGAGCCAATTGGTAGCCGCCACCAGGTCCACGGATTGACTTGATGAGGTGGGCTGCCTTGGCGTCCTTCAGCAGGCCCTCCACATACGAGACCGAGAACTCTAGCTTTTTGGCAATTTGATCTGCGGTTGCAGGCGCGTGCAGAGGCGCACTCGCAATGTAAGAAACGACCTTCAATCCTTGCATCGAACGCTTATTCAACATGTTGAACCCCTTTATTAAACTGGGGTCAATTTAACACCATTACTCAACAAAACCTATTCTCAATAGAATAAAACAAATATTACCTATTCAAAATCTATTCAGGAATACCATGACTGTCAGCAAAACTATACAAAACCACCCCCACAAAATAGGGGCAGTGTCAAGTTTAAGTGGCGTTCCTACCCCTACCCTGCGAATTTGGGAGTCTCGGTACGACACTTTCAAGCCGCACAAAACAGAGACCAACCACAGGCTCTACACAGAAGACGATGTTTTAAAAGCCATCTTGTTAAAGCGACTGACAGAGCAAGGGCACGCCATTAGCGCCATTGCCCAAATGTCGACCACCGCCCTGAACAACTTGCTGCAGAAGCAACAATCTTCCAACCACACCAAATCTGCAGCCAGCCTGGCTTCTCAGTCTGTCTCTATTGCCATTGTGGGCTTGACGCTAGCAAGTCGAATTGAATCCAAAAAGTTCACGCTCGATTTCAACAATCACGCCATTCGTGTGACGGATATTTTCAGCTCTAACGCAGAAGCAATGGCGGGAAATTTTCAAGAGTCTCCGCAAATCTTGTTGATTCACACCAACTCATTGCATGCCGGCATTCAGTTTGAAATTCACCGCTTGGCTGAAAAAAATCAAGCGCTCCAAGTCATTGTTTTGTACAACTTTGGCCAAGAGCCCGTCATTCAATCGATGAAAGAGTGCGGCATGATTGTGCGCCGTGAACCCATCACCGACAGCGAGTTGGCAGACCTCATCAAGTCTGTCTTGGTGGTGGATACGTCAAGCAAATCGGGGCCCCTCAAATCGGGCACCCTGATACCGCAACGCAAATACAGCGACATGGCGCTTCTGAAGGTTGCTAACATTTCAAGCAATGTTTTGTGCGAGTGTCCTAAGCATGTTGCAGAAATTATTTCTCAGTTGGCAAGCTTTGAGCAGTACAGCCACGATTGCTTGAACAAGTCCAACGAAGACGCGCACTTGCATGCGCACCTGAGTGCCATTTCAGGTTCTGCTCGGGCATTATTTGAATCAGCCCTGGAGATGATTGCCAAACACGAAGGCATTGACCTCGACGCGCTCACCCAATAAAGCTGTGGAAGCACTGCGCGGATGAGTTATTCGGTTGTTTGGTTCAAGCGTGATTTGCGCTGGCACGATCACGCGGTCTTGGCGCGTGCTGCCAAGCATGGCCCCGTCCGCTGTATCTATGTCATTGAGCCATCTGCTGCGCACGTCAATAAATGGGGTCAGATCAACATTAATTTGGTCAATCATTGAGGGCAGAGGCAGAGGGGGGCTTCCTCATACTGGAGTACCAGAAATCGTTCAGCCCCCCTCTGCCTCTGCCCTCAATGATTAGAAATTAATGTTGATCTGACCCAATTTATTCGAAGAGGTCGTCCAGCAAAAAATCGTCTACAAGCAATCCTGCGGCTACGACACCTAAGGTTGTGCCTGCGGCAACTGTGCCTACTTGGGTTAAGAGGCCGGCGCCCCAGTTGGCGGGGTGGGGTTTGGATTGAACAGGTTCTTGGAGGGATTCTTGTTCTTTGAGCTTGTTCAAGGCGGCGTCTAAGGCCAATTGCAGGGCCATGCTTCGCTGCACCAATTGATACAGTGCGTCAGGTTGATGGCCCAGCGCATCACGAATCATGCTATCGGCTAGAACGTCTTTTGACTTGATGGGGGTTTGTCTGAGCGATGCCAAAAATTGCAGCAGTTGATCGCGTTCTTGAACGTTCATGAGCAGATCTTTCTGAATGAAGTAAGGCTTTTATTTTGGATGGCAACACCTAACGGGTCAAACCATTCTGGCTTTGGCCACCGCACTGACGCCCTGCTCATCTAACATCCATTGAACAGGTTGCGAAGCGATTTGCAAAGCCACTCTTCGCGCGTTGGTTTGCAGGCAGCCATCGGGGGTTCTTTGAAGTTTTTGCAATAGCCAATGGGGCATGATGTCAAAAGACGATTTCAGAATCAGGGCAAAGAATGGTTTTTCTGTGATGCCGACAGAATAGTTTTCAATTGACTGAAGTGTTTCGCGCGTGCGTTGGTCAAAACTCAGTACAGGTTCGTATTCTGAAATGGCTTGCAGCACATCTTGCAGGGTGGTGGGCAAGTTGGTCGCACCCAACATCTCCCCTACTTTGTTCATCTCCACCACATAACGGTTGCAGTCGGCAGCGGACAAGGGACGCATAGCCAAGTGTTGATAGGCATTCAGAAAAGACACCGTTTCTATCAAGTGAACCCACCTGAGAAGATCGGGTTCATTGGCTTTGTAGGGTTGCCCAAGCTGGTCGATCCCTTGTATTTTGGCGTGAATGGCATTCACTCGCGCAATGCTTTGGGTTGCCATCTCTACACTGCCGTACGTGGTGGAAGCCACAAACAAAGCCGTGCGCCCTAGCCTGGCTTTTAGCTGCTCCCTAAAATTGGAATGGTCCCAAACGGCGGCCAATGCGCGTGGGTGCAAGGCCTGAATCATCAAGGAAGACAAGCCTCCCACCATCATGGCCGAAAAATCGGCGTGCACTTTCCACACCACCGACTGAGGGCCATACAGGCCGGGGTCGCCCACGGGCATTTTGAATGCGTCCAAAGAAGAGGATGCACCCGTGATATTTTGAAGCCCCTTGCCGATGGCTTCAAAAGCGATAGGTTTGAGGATGGATTGGATGTTTTGCAGCACCAGGAAATTCTACGGTGCAGCGCCACATTGACCCAAACAACAACCCAACTCCATGCAATGACTAAGGTAATTCTTATACTGACCAAAACGCCAGACCCAAGGAATCAAAGCGATGACGACACAATTGAATGTTTTCGGCGATGAGCTCGTTCCCTGTTCGTATGATCCACTCACAGGTTATTACAGAGACGGTTGCTGCAAATTGGATGAACACGACCACGGCAGCCATGTCATTTGCGCCAAAGTGACCCAGGCATTTTTAGATTTTTCATTGAAGCGCGGCAACGATTTGATCACGCCCAGACCTGAATACAGATTTGCAGGATTGGTAGCGGGCGACCGTTGGTGCTTGTGCGCTTTGAGATGGAAAGAGGCTTATGAGGCAGGGGTTGCGCCGCCTGTTATTTTGGAGTGCACGAATCAGAAAGCACTTGAGTTTGTTAGCCTGGCGCAATTACAGCAAGCTCATTGATCAGCCTTAAACTCACTTCAGATTTGTTGATCCATTAAATTCTGCGGGCCAACACCACCGCGCCTGCTGAGCCTGTGCCCACCAGCCAGCACCAAGCTCGGATAAAAAAATGGGAAGCATTGTCAGCCAAACTGGCCGCTTCGTCACGGTGATGGCGCTCGTCAGCTTGGCATTCTTTCAACAAAGCCAGCAACTGGGCGTCGCCGCCATTCAGTTGAATGTGATCAATTTGCTGCTGGTAATGTTGATCCACAAAGGTTTCAACAGAGGCCACCGTGGCATAAGCGGCTTGACTGCCGAACAATGCAGGCAATGCGCCTGTTAACCAGCCTGCAATGCGCCAAGGCACCAACAGCATGCTGCGCTGAGATGCAGGCAGCCATGTTTCAATGGCCGCCAAATGTTTGGCTTCGGTTTCGCCATGGGCTTCAGCAAAAGCCATGAGCGCTTTGTCATTTTTCAACTTGGCAACTTGTTGCATGCCACGATAAATAAAGACCGCGCCCAATTCACCCGCGTGATCTGAGCGGAGTTCACGTTGAAGGTGAATGGACAATGCTGCGGTGGTCATAAAAAAGTCATATCTTGTAGGAAAATCAAAACTTCAAAAAGAAGCTCGCTGAAATGTGCTTTATTTTCAAAAACATACAGCCGAGAAGGTCATTGAAACGGTGAAAGAAATCACACAAGCAAAGCCTCCCGTCATGGCCTTAGTGATTGGCAGTGCACCCGATGCTATGTTGGCCAAAGATTGGAATTTATCGGCATTCAATTACCGCGTCGCCATCAACAATTCGTGGCAAATTACCCCCGAATGGGACCACCTGGTCTACCCCGAAGATCTCTTGCCAGAACGCTTACCTAAGAATCCCCTCAAAGAAAATCAAAAGCTGATTGACGCCGCTCAATTTGTACCAGAGCAAAATAAGTTGGGCGGCTTTGTCTATGCCGGGGGCACTATGGCATTCACGGCAGCCTATTGGACCTTGGGCGCCCTAAATCCAGACCTCATTGCCTTTATAGGATGCGACATGATTTATGGTGCAACAGTGGGCGAAAGCAATCATTTTTATGGACACGGCACATCAGATCCTTTGCGGGCCGATATTACTTTGCAATCGCTAGAGGCCAAGTCGGTGCGCTTCATGGCCATGGCCAATACTCTGAATTGTGCGGTGGTCAATTTGTCTGAATTGCCTGAATCTCGATTGTTGTTTCCCCGAGTTTCAAGGCATGAATTGGTGGGTGCTGATATTTGCAAGAGTTTGCTTGCGCAGCAAAACTCAAGACTCAATTCAGTCAAGGTTGCTGAGGCGTTGTCTACAGAAAAAACCCTTGCATACATGTGTACTTCTGGCAAATACTGGGAGCAGTTAGAAAACTTTGACGCGACCAAATTGAGTCACATTGATGATTTGTGGTTGGCGTCTGTGCAGCCTAACTGACCCGTTTAACGCCTTTCACCGCATGACCGATTCAATTCCCCTTTTTCCGCTCTCACACGGCGTCTTTCCAGATGGCATGTTGCAACTTCAGATTTTTGAGGTGCGATATTTGGATTTGATGAAGCGTTGCCATCAAAATCAAACACCTTTTGGTGTGGCTTGGATAAGGTCAGGTAAAGAGATTCAAGTGCCAGGCGAGGAACCTTCTCTGCACCAGTACGGCTGCATGGCGCACATTCGTGAGTTTGAACAAGTGCAGCCCAATTTTTTCAGGGTGGTGTGTCAAGGGGGCTTGCGTTTTGAACTTGAGTCTGTCGCTCCAGGTCCATTGGGTGTTTGGCAAGGCCGGGTTAAATACCTACCGCAAGACCCAGAAGTTGAGTTGCCACCCCATTTGCAAGCGCATGCCGATCGATTGGGCAAAGTCATTGCTTCTGCCCAAAAGCAAGGCGTGATTGACAGGCTGCCTATTTATGCGCCCTACCTTTTGGACCAATGCGGATGGTTGGCCAATCGCTATGCAGAAGCCATGCCGCTTGAAGCCGAAGTAAAGCTAACCCTCTTGAGCGAATCAGATCCCTTGAAAAGAATGGAAGCAGTTGCCTCGCTGATTGAAGAAAAATAAATGGGGTCAGATCAACATTAATTTGGTCAATCATTGAGGGCAGAGGCAGAGGGGGGCTTCCTCATACTGGAGTACCAGAAATCGTTCAGCCCCCCTCTGCCTCTGCCCTCAATGATTAGAAATTAATGTTGATCTGACCCCATTTATTTGACCTGCAGATTTAAGCCTGTCAGTGGTGTGTCGTAACGGCTTTGCCAGTGTTGTCCTTTTTCTAAAGGCCATGCGTCGGTCCAAGTGCCAGTGGTGATCACATCGCCGGCTTGAACGTCTGGCGCACCAGGGCAGCTTCTGAGGGCTTTCATGAAATAGAGAAGCGCCATCAAGGGGCTGTCTAGTACGTTTGCAGCAGCACCCTTTTCTATGCTCTGGCCAGATTGCATCAGTTCGAGAAACATACCGGACAGCAAGCTGTGCAGATCATCGCCATTGTCAGCAACTTCTTTGATGTTGATTGGCTTGCCCACAACCAGCTTGGCATGCAAGCCGCTGTCGGTAATGGTATCGGCCACTTTGAACTTCCAGTTTTCGGCGTGGGACTGAACCACTTCAAAGCCACTGGCCATCCATTCAATAGACTCATACAAACTTTGAAGCGTTAAGTTTTCGGACGGTGTGCAGCGCATTCCAAAAACCAATTCTGGCTCCAACCTGGGTTGGCACATCTTCGAAATATCCACATGACTTTCACTAGTATCGTTAGCAAAGCTGAGCGTTGTATTCCACACCGTTCCCCAGATAGGTTCAAACACTTGATAACGTTCCCAAATGCTTCGGTTGGTAAAACCAATCTTGAAGCCCTTAGGAATCTCTCCCCTTGCCTCTCTGAGTTTTCGAACCTGCAAGGCCTTTTGGTATGCCAACGCAACGTCATCAGGAATACTCGCCACCTCAGCAACTGGCCAAAGCGTGCCGTGATCGATATGATGCAGCAAAGTCTCGGGGGTCATCTAAACACTCCTTTTTTGCTAGTTTAAATTTAATTGAGGTCAAATCACAATTGTTTTTACTCGACTCAATTGCCCACCTTCGCAACGAACACTGCAACGCCGTCGTGATATCCGGCTCACACGGCGGCCGTTCGGCTGCTGAATTTGTCATCGCTTTAAGCCAAAAACCAAGCTGCGTTTTCTTTAACGATGCTGGTGGCGGAAAGGACAATGCTGGCAAGCTTGCTTTAGAAATGCTGCAAGCGCACAACGTTCCTTGCGCCTGTTATTCCCACTTGTCTGCTCGCATTGGCGATGCCCAAGACGGGTACGACAACGGCGTTGTATCTGGCACCAACGCACTGGCCAAAGCGATGGGACTTAACATTGGTATGCGAATCAACGAAGCCGTAAAATTATTTTGAACGCTAGCATTTTCTTTTCTGCCGTTTTATTGTTTGTAAGCTGCCAACTTCAAGCAGCCACATTGCAAGGCAAGGTTGTCAACGTGGCCGATGGCGACACGGTAACGGTACTGGACGAGCAGAAAACCCAACACAAGATCAGATTACAAGGCATTGATGCCCCTGAAAGGGCTCAAGCTTTTGGCAATCAGTCAAAGCAGTCATTGCATGAAATGGTTCACGGAAAAAAGGTGGCCGTCGATTATCAAAAGAAAGACAAATATGGCCGAGTTGTTGGCAAGCTAATGCTTGACAACACCGATATTTGCCTTGAGCAAGTTAAGCGGGGCATGGCCTGGCATTACAAGCAATATGCCAACGAGCAACCCAAACAAGACCAGGAACAATACGCACAAGCTGAAAAAAAAGCTCAAGCAGAGTCCATTGGAATTTGGAAAGACAAGTCTCCAACGCCGCCTTGGGACTTCAGAAAACAAGCCAATCAAAAATGATAACTTTAGGATGATCTTTTTACAAAGATCCCGATTCGTTTTAATAGACATGCGCCCTGCCTGTGTGGCAACATGATGTGCAATTGAAAGGACCGAAATGATCGAAGAAAACATTGAAATTCAAACCGCCAACGGATCTATGAATACCTTCGTTGTTTTCCCCGAAGAAAACGGTCCGCATCCGGTTGTGTTTTTCTACATGGATGCACCAGGCAAGCGCGAAGAGCTGCACGACATGGCACGCAGACTGGCCAGCGTAGGCTACTTTGTGGTGCTACCCAATTTGTACTACCGAAGAAGCCGCGATTTTTATTTGAAAGAGCGCACACCCGAAGCCATGGAGGTGATGTTTGCACACATGGCGTCTTTAAACGCTACCACCAGCCAAATTGACACGGCGGCCATGCTGAAGTTTGTAGACACTCATGCCATGGCAGATCAATCAAGAATTGGCGCTGTGGGCTACTGCATGAGTGGGCCTATCGTGATGTGGATTGCCGCACAGTTTCCAGACCGGTTTCAAAGCATTGCCTCCATTCATGGTGCCAACATGGCCACCGACGCACCCGATTCACCTCACCTCATGCCACCGCAAATTAAATGCGAAAGCTACTTTGCGTGCGCAGAAATTGACAAATGGGCACCGCCAGCAGATATCCAAAAATTGGAGTCTTCCCTGCTGCAAGCCACGTCAAAATTCAGAATTGAGTGGTATCCCAAAGTGGAGCACGGCTTTGTGTTTCCACAGCGTGCCGGTATGTACAACGCGCAAGCTGCAGAGCGGCACTGGGAGCGACTGTTTGATTTGTTTGGTCGCACCCTGAAATAATTGGAGTCAGATCAACAAACTTCAAGTCGAACTGGCAAGGATCATCAAGTTGCCAGACGTGCGAAGTTAAACTCTGTGCATCCTCACAGCCTGCCATGCAGGCTGTGACCATTTAACACCCAGTTAACGGAGCTTTCATGAACAAACGCTACTTACTCAGTGCCATCGCTTTAGCCACCACTGCCCTGTTCTTGCCCAGCTTGGCCAGTGCGCAAGATTTCCCGCCAAAGCGTCCGGTCACTTTGTTTGTTGGCTTTGCACCCGGTGGCGCCGCCGATGCCGCAGCCCGTTTAATTGCCAAAAAGCTCACAGAAAACATCGGACAAAACGTCGTTGTCGAAAACAAGGCAGGTGCTGGCGGCAACATCGTGCACCAGCAAGTCGCCAACGGCGTATCCGATGGCTCAGTCATTTTGCTGGGTTCGATTGGCCCCATGGCCATTGCACCTCACATGATGAAAATCGGCTATGAGCCCTTCAAAGATTTGGCGCCTATCTCTGGCGGTGTGAACTTTCCCAACATGTTGGTGGTCAATAAAGAATCTGGCATCAAAAATTTGGCTGACTTTGTGGCCTTGGCCAAGAAAGCACCAGACACCGTTTCCTTTGCCTCCACTGGCGCTGGATCAGCCTCTCACCTAACGGGTGAATTGTTTGCCATTCGTACCAACACAGAAATGCTGCACGTTCCCTACAAGGGCGGCGCGCCGGCCATGCAAGATCTTTTGGCCAACCGCTTCTCTGGTTATTTTTCTGCACCTCCCACCTCCATTCCGCACGTTGAGTCTGGCAAGTTAATCGCTATTGCCACCACGGGCCTCACCCGTCCAAGCTATCTGTCCAATGTACCCACCGTGGCCGAGTCGGGCTACCCTGGCTTTGAAGCGCTCAACTGGTATGCCTTCCTAGCGTCTGCCAAAGTGCCCTCGCCCATTTTGGACAAATGGAATATAGAGATTGTCAAAGTACTCAACGATCAAAGCACCAAGGACGCACTCACCAAATTAGGCCTGTCTGGCGCACCTTCAACCAGAGCTGAACTCACCAGCTTCATGCAGAAGGAATCAGACAAATGGGGCAAGCTGGTGCGTGAGAAAAAAATTACGGCCGACTAAGCCGATAACCAAAAAAATGGGGCCCTAGGCCCCATTTTTTATCGGATGAACTGATCGATGTAATCAGCCCCGAGGCCTACCTCGGTGTAGTGTTTTCGGCACATCTCGATCTTGGTAAACACATCTTCATAGCCCGTGGTCTGACCTTTGTCATCAAGGTAAATCATGGCGCCATGAATATTAAATTGAGTAATCATTTCTGGCTCGCCCACCACCTCATCAACCACCAAGGTGTGAATTTCACCTGGCGGCTCATAGACAAACGAGCCGGCCTTGGCCACCCAGTCGTGCTCTAAATAGCGCCAGGCGCCTTTGATGACATAGCCAGTGACCCATGACGGGTGGATGTGTCGTGACAGAACGCCAGACTTGCGCACCCGCAACAGATTGCACCAGCTTCCAGTAACTGTGTTCATGAGCAAGGGTCTAAACCAAACATCGGGGGCTTGAGGCACCCAAACACGTTCGTCGTCTGGAATGGCCTGAACGGCAATTTCAGCTCTGATGCCTGGATGCTGCGTAATGGGAGTCATCGCTCGAATCTTTCTGGTTTAAGAAATTAAATAGCCACCATCTACAGGCAACACAACCCCTGTGACAAACTGAGCTTGCGGGCTGGCCAAAAACAACACCGGCCCTGCTACATCGGCAGGCGTACCCCATCGTTTCATAGGCGTTCGCGCCAATATGGGTGCAGACCGCTGAGGGTCGTCTTGCAAAGCTTGCGTTAAGGGTGTGGCAATCCATCCGGGAGCAACCGCATTGACGCGAATGCCATCATCTGCATACGCAATGGCCAAGGATTTGGTCAGCTGCGCAACGCCGCCTTTGCTAGCGCTGTAACCTGGCACCAAACCACCGCCAAAAAAGCTGAGCATGGATGCCGTATTGATAATGCAACCGCGGCGAGCCTTCAGCCCCTCACGTGCTGCAGCACAAACTCTCATGGTGCCATTGAGGTTGATATCGATGGTGCGGGCAAAAGCTTCGGGCTCTAATTCGACTGAGCGTTGAATGATGCCAGCACAATTGACCACCACATCGATCTCGGCCAAAGAGCCCACTATGCCTTGAACGGCCGAAAGATCGCGAACATCTAGAACCCGAAAATCAATGCCGGCATTGGCAGATTTTTTGGATGCATTTTCAACTTCTAGCTCGGTAGCACCTGTTGCCACAACTTGGGCGCCTTCAGCTTGAAAGGCTTGCGCAATGGCTTCACCGATACCGCTGGTAGCGCCTGTGATGAATACTTGACGGACCATGTGGCGCATTCCTTTTAACTTCAAATTGTTGACCAATCAACTCAAGCAGCAAATTACTCTAACGTGATATTTCGTTCCTTGATCACACGCTGCCAAAGGCTGGATTGCTGATCAATGAATTTCTTGGCTTGCTCGGGGTTGCCTTTTTGAATTTCGCCACCCAGTTGTGCAATTCGCGCTTTGACTTCAGGTGACTCGAGCGCTTGTTGAAATGCAGCCGCCAGTTTTTTCATCGCAGGCTCTGGCGTGTTGGCCGGTGTAAAGACCGCATTCCATTCGTAAATTTCAGTGCCCTTCAATCCTGATTCGCTCAAGGTAGGCACATCGGGCAGGATGGGGGAACGAGTGCCTGAGGTCACGGCCAGCGCTCTGAGCTTGCCAGATTGAACGTGCTGCAACGTAGAAGCCAGGTTGCCAAAAAACAAAGGCACTTGGCCGCCGATCACATCGTTTAGCGCAGGACCGCCGCCTTTGTAGGGTACGTGAACCATGTCGACTTTGGCTGCAGACTCAAACAAGGCACCGGCCAAATGTTGGGCGGAACCATTACCTGAGGATGCAAACGACACTGCGTTCTTTGACTTGCCAGCGGCCCCCATCAGTTCGGCAATGTTTTTAGCCGGGAAATTTGCGTTGACCAGCACCACATTGGGAAACAAAGCAATGACGCCCACCGGCTGAAAGGCCTTGGCGCTGTCGTAGGGAAGCTTGGGATAAAGCGAGGGATTGACAGAAAAAGAAGAGGCATCAAGCATCAGGGTGTAACCATCAGGCGCAGCCTTTGCCACCGCGGCAGCACCAATTTGACCACCCGCACCAGGTTTGTTTTCGATGACGACGGTTTGACCCAGTGCTTCGCCCATTTTGGGGCCTATGAGCCTGGCCATGGCATCTGCACCACCCCCTGGCGGATAGGTCACAACGAGTGTAATTGGCTTGGTTGGGTATGCCGCTTGCGCCATCACAGACGGAGCGCCCACACAAGCGGTAATAGCGGCCAAGGTCATCAGCCGCAAAGCTTGACGATGTGCAAAGTTGATCATTGAAAGTCTCCAGAGAATAGGTGCGGTATGGCGCAGATGTCCAAGCCACCCAACTAGAATGCATTGTATGAATTTCTCAATGTTGAAAAATGGGGTTGATACCCATTTCCACGTCTTTAAAGCGGGTGTAGCCACTGAAGGCGCTAGGTATGTGCCCCGATACAACGCTCTGCTAGCCGACTGGACACAACAATCCCAACAGGTCGGTATCACGCGAGGCGTCTGGGTGCAACCCAGTTTTTTAGGCACTGACAACCAGCTCATGGTCGAAGCACTTAAAGCCCACCCAGACATGTTGCGCGGCATTGCTGTGGTTAGTCCGGATGTCAGCTTAGAGACGTTAACAGTGCTTCACGATGCTGGCGTACGCGGCATTCGTCTGAATTTGGCAGGTACCCCTCACGACATTTCTGAATGGACTCAAACCGATCGCCTATGGCAGGCAATCAACTCGATGGGATGGCACCTTGAGATCCATACCGATCAGGGAAAACTGCCTAGCGTGCTTCAACAACTGCCATCTGACATCGCCCTTGTAATAGACCACATGGCAAAACCGTCAGAGGCCGCATCGGATGACCCGACAATTTTGTCTATCAAACATCGGGCGAACTTAGCCCCTGTTTACGTCAAATTGAGTGGTGCCTATCGCTTAGGCCAAGTAGATTCAACGAAGCTAGCGACGCTGCTGCTAAACGAGTTAGGATCCGAAGCACTGCTATGGGGAAGTGACTGGCCGTGCACCAACCATGAAGCATTCGCTGACTTTAACGCCCTTATTGAGCAAGCACATGCTTGGATACCGGCAAACATCTTTGAACACGTTTTGTGGGCCAACCCTATGAAGCTTTACTGGGGCTAGCTTCAATATGAATTTGCAAGGCACAAAACGCAAGATCACTTACGTTGCCACCTACGAGACACTCGCACTTCTGTTCGGCACACTGGGCTTTTTTAGCTTCAGTGACAGCAGCCTTGAACGCTCCGGTGCATTGGCTGTTTTCGGATCACTCTTTTCTGTCAGCTGGAACTTTGTGTACAACAGCCTGTTCGAGCGCTGGGAAGCCACACGACTGACGCGAGGTCGCGGCTTTGGACGTCGCGTGCTGCACGCGGTTGGTTTTGAGATTGGGTTTTTGGTGGTGCTGCTGCCCATTGCAGCATGGTGGCTTGAGATCAGTTATTTGCGTTCATTCGCCCTCAACCTTGGCTTGAACATTTTCTTTTTAGCCTATACCTTTTCTTTTACTTGGTGCTTTGATCGGGTGTTTGGGCTGCCCTCATCCGCTGCGGCTACAAATGACTCAGCCAAAGTACTTTGACTGACCAAGAACCCACCCTCACCTCCCCCAGCGCTGTTCAACAAGAATTGCGCAATGTGCGTGCGCTCATGCAATTAGAGCAAAAGGAAGACCAAGCCCAATTCAAACTAAAAAATGCCGATGCCAGCATCAAGGAGCGAAGAAAGCGTGGCTTAGCTTGGTATCCCGTCACCATCACGCAAGAGGACATTGGGTTTGGCGGCAAGGTGATGCTGGAACTGGAGCGACCTGCGCACCGACAAGAACTTCACTTGTTTCAAGTGGGCAAGAACGCTTGTCTTTTTGGCGATGCCTCTGGCCATTCGGCAAATGATCGCCCCGCGCTTAGCGGCGTTATTACAAGTATGCGGCGCAATAAGCTCACGCTGACAACCTCCAAAGAAACCCTTCCTGACTGGGTCACGGAAGGAGGTACGCTGGGGATTGATCTCACCTTCGACGAAGTGAGCTACCGCGAGATGAACCAAGCCCTGACAGAAGTCATGGGCGCACACGACAACCGCTTGGCCCATCTGCGCGACGTGCTGATGGGCGCCAAGCAAGCCAGCTATCGAGAACACAAAAGCGACGACCTTTTTTATCCCAGCGCGCTCAACGATTCCCAGCTGGCTGCTGTACGCCATGTGATCACAGCACAAGACGTTGCCATCATTCACGGCCCTCCCGGTACCGGCAAAACCACAACACTGGTACAAGCCATTTTAGAAACAACCCGGCGTGAGCGGCGCGTGTTGGTGTGTGCACCGTCCAACACGGCGGTTGACCTGCTGACAGAAAAGTTAGCCGAGAGCAGTGTTAACGTCATTCGCTTGGGCAATCCCAGCCGTGTCTCAGAACTGCTGCTTAAACACACCCTCGATGCAGGTGTAATGGCCCACCCCAGTTACAGCAAGATGCATGCGATGCGCCAAACCGCCGAACAGCATCGCGAGACAGCCAATGAGTATGTGCGCGACTTTGGCATCGAAGCGCGTCACCATCGTCAATGGCTAAGGGAGGAAGCGCGGACGTTGCGTCAAACTGCCGATGATTTGGAGCGCTTCATTACTGAGGATGTTCTAGAAACAGTGCAGGTCATTACCTGCACGCTGGTGGGCGCAAGCAACCGCAACATCCGACAACTGAGCTTTGAGACGGTTTTCATTGACGAGGCCGCGCAAGCCTTGGAGCCAGGTTGCTGGATTGCGATTGCCAGGGCACAGCGCGTTGTTTTGGCAGGCGATCACCATCAACTGCCGCCTACGGTGAAGTCTGAAAAAGCGGCGCAAGAAGGTTTGCGCGAAACCCTTTTTGAGAAATGCATTCAGCGACAGCCGAACACAGCCCGCATGTTGAATGTGCAATACCGCATGCACGAGCACATCATGGCATTTAGCTCAGACAGGTTTTACGGCAACCAATTGACTGCGCATGCGAGCGTGTGTCATGCAGGATTGGCGGCTTACGATCCGTGTTTCGAAAATGATTTACCTGTTGAGTTTTTAGACACAGCGGGCTGCGGATTTTTAGAGGTCGCCATGCCTGAAACTCGATCGACAGCCAATCCCGACGAAGCCAACTTACTCATCAGTCGCCTTGAACAGTTGTTAGCGCCTTATGCGCATGGCGAACGTCACAACAAACCGCTTACCGTAGGTGTGATTGCACCCTACCGTGCTCAAATTAATTATTTGAGAGATTGCATCGAAGACAACGCTGCGCTTAACGATTTGATATTGCAACGCCATCTGAGCGTGGGTACTGTTGATTCTTTTCAGGGCCAGGAAAGAGACATCATTGCCATTTCATTAACCCGCAGCAACCCATTTGGCGAGATTGGTTTTCTGTCTGATATTCGCCGCATGAACGTGGGAATGACCCGTGCTCGGCGCAAATTGCTTATGGTGGGAGACGCCTCCACACTTTGCAGCAATCCCTTTTTCTCGGACTTGCTGGCTTATGTCAAGCGAACTGGTGGTTACCGGTTGAACGCTTAGCAAGCGATTCAAATGCTTGGTTAGCCTAAAATCTAGGTTCAAATATAAAAACGAGTGATGAAAGTGAACTTCACAACGTTGAATTCCAACACTTTGAAAGTTGATTGGGCAATAATATCAGTCGTTACTTATTTAAAGTGCGGTATGAAACAACATCTTTACTTCGTTTTGGCCTTTTTTCTGGCAATAGCACCTGCAGCAGCCAACGAGAAGGCCAAAATCATCGATGAAATCTCAGCTTACTTAGAGTTTGTCGACTATGGCGGCGGCACCATCTTTGCTGAACAGATTCCAAAAAGTGAGTATGCCAAGATGATGGTTATTGACGTTCGCGAAGGTGCTCAATTTGCAAAAGAGCACATTCCTGGAGCTGTCAACATTGAATGGCGTCAGATCATGGCTCAAAGTGAAAAAATTCCTAAAAATAAACTAGTGCTCATTTATTGCAACACTGGAACCCTTTCAGCTCAGGCTGGTTTTGCATTGCGAGTGTCTGGTTGGGACAATGTCCGCATTCTTCAAGGCGGTATTTCTGAATGGAAATCGAAGGGGGGTCTAGACGCCAATGCCAAAGCTGCAGGTGCCTTGCCTCGACATTGAATTAGCAGTCGAGTGCTGCTACAAACTAGTTAGAAATGTTTTCACTCAGTAACCTGAATGCCAAGGCTTTTGCGCTCAGTTCGGCATTGCACGTTTTGGTATTTGTTCTGCTAGGCAATGTTCAATTTACTAAACTCACCAAGACAAAGCCTCCACTCAAAGAACAGATTGTCTTAGCTCGTCTAATTACATTGCCCGCTGGCGATGTATTGGCTAAACCAAAATCGTTAGCCACGGAAACCGAATCGGCCAAAAAATCTGCCAGCATGGCTGCCCCTCCGCCACCCACAGCAGATGAGTGGGCCTTTGCAGCCCAATACACCAACAGAAATAGCAAAGGCTACCGACACAGTTGGGGCCAGCAAGTGCGCAGCATGATGGGTACAGCGGTGGAAGGACCCGACCAGGGCTTGGTACGATTCAGAATTGAAATTGCACCAGATGGAACCCTAACCAAATTGGAAACACTTTGGTCGACCTCACCTGTCGCTGAGAAACTTGCACGAAAAGCTATTGCAAGCTTGCCAAAGCTGCCAGCAACGCCCACAGGCAAACCCCTCATGTTTGAAAAAACGATTGCGTTCTCGCCCTTCGCATTCAACGACGTGCCAAGCTACAGAGATGACTGCTTGCCAGATCCCCCTGCATTTAGAAATCCATTTGTTTGGGATGGCACTTCGCCACAAACGCGAGAGGAGCCACCCGTTGCGACTAAGTTGGATCCTAAAGAAATGGAAGAATGTTTACGTCAACTGCCTAAAGACTCGATTGATGCCGAAATGGCCAAGGACAGGCGCGCAATGGAGCAATGGGGATGGGGCAAAGACACAAAGTAGCCAAACCATTGACGAAGTTAAGCTGCATTGATTTGAATCTGTTGTCTACTTGCAATTCGTTACATAGAGAGTCATCATTCAAAAAACCAACAGTTCATTCTTAAACCAGACAGCTAAGCACCCATGATTTCAAAGAGAATTAGCAGACGATCGCTTGTTCAATTTTCCGCGGCAGCGGGCTTATTTTCTATGCTGCCACACGTTGAAGGCAACAACCGAGTCAACGGAAAGTTGCTCATTATTGGGGGGGCTGAAGATCGTCAAAATGAGAAGGAGATCTTAAGAAACTTCATCGAATTATCTGGTGGCATCCATGCAAAGCTGAAATTTATTCTTGCAGCAAGCAGTGAGCCAGCTTCAGTTTGGGCAAGTTATTCAAATGCTTTTAAAAATCTTGGTGCAACTAACATTGAACCTATCGCTCTTTTATCTCGAGAAGACGCTCACAACCCCGATGTGGTGTCGAATATTCTTTCAGCTGACGGCATCTTCATGACAGGTGGTGACCAAAATAGATTAATGGCAGAGATTTGGGAGACACCAGCATTTCGCGCAATTCACCAAGTTTTCCACATCAAGGGTATTTGTATTGCTGGGACAAGCGCAGGCGCTGCAGTCATGTCCCGTCAAATGATCGCTCAAGGTCAGGCGCCGATCATCACAGAAAAAGATGTTGTTTCTTTTGATATTGGCTTAGGCTTAGTCAGTATGGCCATCATTGATCAGCATTTTTCTCAGCGAAGGCGCCTTACTAGATTGTTATCTGCGTTGGCCCAAAGACCTGACTTGCTTGGGGTAGGCATTGACGAAAATACAGGACTGGTAATTACGGTCAATGAGTCCATTGAGGTGATTGGTGCCGGCGCTGTCACTATTTTGGATGGCAGAGAAATGATTTCAAATTACGATCAAATTGAAGCCCAAGAAAAGTTGGAACTTCTTGGCGTCAAAATGCATTTACTACCTAGCGGAAGTAGGTACTCTGCAAAAATTCCTAGAGCTGAGGAAAAAAGAATCGCATCACTTATGAATGCCATCAGTTACTTGGTGTTGCCAGGTCCTGCTCGAATTTAAATTTTAAACCTATGAAACATCAGAATCTGCCCTTGCTGCATAAGGTTTCTACTTCTGACTCCTTCGCAAAAGGGGCGCATTACCGATGGACTTCTAAATTTCCACGTCATAGATCAAGGGTCCTACCCTCACCCATTTCCTCATGCGTCTCCCCATCGCGAATGTGATAGATGCGCTTGAAGGTAGGGATAATTTTTTCATCGTGCGTAACGACAATGATGGCGGTATTGGCTTGCTTTGCCATGGCATTCAGAATGCGCATCACCCCCAAAGCTCTTTCACTGTCCAGTGGCGCAGTGGGTTCGTCCGCCAATATGACGGGCGGACGGTTGGCCAACGCTCTGGCAATGGAAACGCGTTGCTGCTCCCCCCCAGACAATTGCGACGGCTCGGCTTTGGCGCGATGCGCCACATCCAACGCGCCTAGCAGCTCTAGCGCGCGTTGACGCGCTTGCGCATTGGAAACACCGGCCAACATCGGCAACAAAGCGACGTTGTCAGTCACATCCAAAAATGGAATGAGATAGGGAGCCTGAAAAACGAATCCAATACGATCTCTTCTTAAAGCACGCAAGTCTGGCAGTGTCCAGCCGTTGTCATAAATAAGTTCGTCACCGAGCGTCATTTTTCCAGAGCTTGGCTCAATGATGGCGCCCAAGCACTTTAACAAAGTGCTTTTGCCAGAGCCAGAAGGCCCCACCAGCCCAACGACTTCACCGGGAGCAACGTACATGTTGACGTTTTTCAAAGCTTCCACAGCCGTGTCGCCATGGCCATAAACCTTGCGCAAATTTTCAATTTTGATACCCCCCTGAGCAGTCGTCATTGTTTGTCCTTAACCAATGGCTTGAGCGGGGTCGACGCTTAGGGCTGCTCGAATTGCCAAGGTACTAGCGAGCGCACAAATGAGCATGGTGAGCGCAAAACCAAGCACGGCATCTTGATTCAAGAGCAACACAAACTTTGGAAAGATGGGTGCCCAAATGGTTGCAGAAATCTTGCCCACAACAAAACCAATAACGCCAAGTCCTAATGCCTGCTGCAAAATCATCCAAGCAATAGTGAGGTTTTGGGTTCCAATTAATTTGAGGACTGCAATTTCTCGGATCTTGCCCAACGTCATGGTGTAAATAATAAAGGCCACAATGGCAGCACTCACAACGGCAAGAATGACGAGGAACATGCCAATTTGTTTTGCTGACGTCGCAATTAGTTTTTTGACTAAAATTTCTTCCATGTCTGCACGGGTATAAACCGTCAGGTGTTTCCAACGTCTGATAGGCTCGGCTACTGAATGTGGGTCCAAGCCTGGCGCAATGCGAACCAATATGGCATTGACATTTCGACTGCTGGTTTGTAAATTTTGCACAGACTCAAGCAAGCCAGGCACTGAAGGACGATTGAAGCTTGGATTGAGAGACGTTCGGAGTCGATCGTTGACGATGGCATCGTTGTCCTTTAAAAACTGCGCTTCTTGTGCGTCTTTCAGTGGAATGAAAACCATAGGATCGCCGCCAGAGGACACCATCCTTTGCGTCACACCTACAACCCGGTAAACATGTCGCCTAATTTGAAGTTGATCACCCACGCGAAAGCCTGTTTTTAAATCAACAACAGCCTCGTAGTGGCTTTGATTCAGATGACGACCATCTACCAAGTGTGTAGGCTGACCGGGTAAAAGTGGCATGCCAGGTTCAATGCCTACCACCATGCTGCGAGTTTCTTGCTCGTTTTGCGCCCATTGCGCCTTCAACGGACTAACTTGCATCGTAAAGTAGGTAATGTTGGCAGCTTGAGACACGCCGGGCATACCAGCCACCCCACGCAATATGTCGTCCTTCAAACTTGAAGATTCAGCATAAGGCCCTTGCGTGTCTTTTTGCACAACCCACAAATCTGCACCGCTGTTTTCGAGCAAGGCTTGTGCATCATCCACCATGCCCCTGAACACCCCAGCCATGGTGAGGGTGACACCGATCAAAAGTCCTAGGCCAATGCCCGTGAGTAAAAACTTAGCCCAGTTGTGCCTGATATCGCGTGCGGCCAAGCTGATCATGACTGGGGCTTCTTGATCAGTGCATCAACAATTTGAAATCGAGTGGTGGCCTTGATTGTTTTTTCACTGTAAACAAGCACCTCATCGCCCTGCTTTAAACCACTGACAACCTGAACCCAACCATCGTGGCTGTATGCGCCCCAAATGACATCGGAAAAGGTAAGTTGCTTGCCATCTACTTTCCAAACACCCGTTCGCCCCTGATACTGCTGCACACTGGCTTGAGGAACGCTTAAAGCTGGCGTGGATGGTTTTAGGCTCAGGGTCACTTCTGCCATTTCACCCATCGATAAATTAGGGGGCAATTGATCAAATGCCACTTGTGCAATTCGCTCTTCTGTCACGGCATCGGACTGCCATTCAACACGCACCACTTTGCCGTTCAAAGACTGGTGCGGATTGGAACGCAAAACAATTTGAGCTGGCACGCCAATGGCCAGGCCTTGCGATCGACCTTGGTCAACTCGCATTTTGACCCATAGGCTGTTGGGCTGCGCCAATCGCAAAACAGCCTGGCCGGCAACCACTGTGCTTCCAGCTTCTGCGTCGCGACTGATGACCACTGCATCTGCAGGGGCTACAAGGCGCATCGAATTTCTTTGTAACAAAGCAGCCTGTTTGTCTGCCTGTATTTTCTGAATATCTTGTGCGGCTGATGCCAGGTTTGCTTTTGTTATTTTCAAGGCTGCATGGGTTGAAATGAGTTCTTGCTCTCGAATTTCGAGTGCCCCTTGGCTGATAAAGTTTTGACGGGCAAGTTCTTTTTGTCGTGCCAAATTGAGTGCTGCAACTGATTGACGCGATTGCGCATCTTCATTTTGGGCCTGTGCATTGTCCAAATAACTGAAAGCTTTGGCCAACGCGGCTTCTTGCGACGCAAGCCGCTGATCGAGGTCCAAGGGGTCCATTTCGGCAAGCAACTGCCCTGCTTTGACATGCTGTCCAACCTTGGCATCAATATGCAAAACTCGACCCGCTGACAGAGGGCCAAGGAGCCATGTTTGTTGAGCTTCTAGAACACCAATACCAAAAATAGAATGGGTTAAAGTTTTGTTTTCTACGCGAATGGTCGTTATTTTGACCGGCGCTAAAGGTCCTAGGCGAAATACGACAAACACCATACCAGCGATCAAAACCAAGGCGCTCAAGAGCACATAAAGCTGTTTTGAGCTAAGCAGAGAGGAAATTTTCATGAGCTTTCACAATACAAATTGAGTCATTCATTTGCTCTTTAAAAGCAAAGACTTATTCTCTGTTTTTACAAAGTGAAACAGTTGACCTATGTCAACTTAGGGTTTAGCTCATGAATTAACTTTAAGCTTCACCAAGCTCGATTGATGTGATCCTGGTGTGGGCCAATCAACAAGTACCTGGACTCATGGAACCAATCGGGTCAACAAGCCATCTGGGGTCAGCATAGCGCGGCGATGACCATTTGCGCTCAATGCCAACCAATCCATCGAAGTGACTTTGAAATTCAAGACAGCCAAATGATGCTCGGACAGAGACTCTGAGGACTTGAGAGCTGAGCCTTCGCAAGTCGATTGAATGTGTCCGGGTGGCAAAGCACTCAAATAGTCCGCACGAGAGGGCGATTGCTTGATGCGCTCCCAAGCGGCATTGACTTGCTCGCCTTCTAGCTCAACGGTGGTTAGCGCAGACACACGCAACTGCCAATTGAGCCGCTTGTTCCAAAAGGTCAATTGAGCCATGGGTTGCGCCACAAGTTCTGCACATTTCGGAGAACGTGCATCTGTGAAGACACGCAGGTTATACGCAGGCGCATCCGCTTGCCTGAGCACCCCACGGTTCGTGCCTGGGGACCATTATTGCCAAGGCCTTGTGTGGCCAGTGTAGGGGCACGCCATTCGTGATGCCTGTCGTGGGGAGCACGCGAAAGTTCTTGCCATAAACGATGAATCAATTGATCGTCAGGTATCTCAAAATTATTCATAGTCATGTAGATTTAGTTATGCATTCCAACATCAGAACCTTCCCTTACTGCGACTGCGTCTTGTCGGTGGATTGAAATCACTTGGTTTGTCCTGAACCCATTGAATGAACTTGGCGATTTCAGGATGTGCTTGAAGGGCTTGTGTGCTGGCGTATTGACGGGCCAATTCGGTTTCTGTGAACAAAGCATGAACTTGCTTATGACAAGCGCGGTGTAAAAAAACTGTCTCAACACCACCCCTGGATTTGGGCGTCAAATGATGTGCGTCTCTTAAAGCTGCAGGGATGGGGCGATCACAGAGCGCGCAGACAGCCAGCTCAGTTGCTTTGTCTGGGTATGAGTGAGTTCTAGCTGCAGACTGCAACCGTTTGATTCGACCTTGAGCCATTGCACTAAAGCTTGAATACTTTGACCAACATAGTCAGCACTTGCAGGGCTTGCATTTGTATAAGCATATTGCAACTGGTCCGCAAGTCGATATGACAAGAATGCCTTGTCCACTATTGTTACCGGGGAATGCTGAAAAACAGTGATCAATCTACCAGAGCAGTGTGGGCGGTTAGTGCTAATCTGAATGTAAAAAAAAGCGCTTACGAATGTTCGTAAGCGCTTTTTGAGGTTTTGGTGGGCAGTACAAGTTTCGAACTTGTGACCCCTGCAGTGTGAAGACTCCTTTAGACCACTACTTTCCTCAATGAATTCATTGACTTAGCTGCGTTCTGGTAACTCAAAGTAGTATAGAAGTAGTATGGTTGTGAAATTAAAATTCAAATCAATTTGCTTGATTCAAGTTTGATTTTTTAAGATTTCTTAACAACTCTTTGAATCGTGTTTGAAAAGTGATCATTCACGGCTTTCTTAATCGCCTTCATGTCGCGCCTTCTAAGGGCCGTCGCAATTTCTTCATGATCTTCTAACGCACCTCGCCAGTTATCTGGTGTGCTGTTGCCACTGTAGCGCAAGCTGCGCATACGCTTACTGAGAATGCTGTGAACCATCATCAACGATTCATTTCCGGACATTTCAACCAACGCGTCGTGTATTTTTTGATTCAATTCAAAATATTCTGGTCGCTTGCCTTTAACAAACAAGGTCTTCATTTTCTCGTGCATGGCAAGCACATGGTCAATGCGCTTTTGATCCGCCTTACAAGCCTTTTGGGCCGCAAAACTTTCGAGCATGCCCATCACCTCCAGCATGTCGGCAGCATCTTTTGGACTAAATGACTTGACCACGGCCCCCCGCAAAGGCAGCAGCTCAACCAAGCCTTCTGAGGCCAAGACCTTCAATGCTTCGCGAATAGGCGTTCTGGAAACTCCGAGTTCCTTGCTGATTTCCAACTCCGGCACCTTTTCACCAGGCTTGATTTGGGATTCCACAATCAAACTTCTCAAACGGGCTGTGACCTCTGAATGCAAAGAGGTTCGGGCGATTGGGTCCATGTTGGCCATTGGCTGCAATTCAAAAACTGAGGGTATTAACGGATATTGTGAATTCTACGAGATTCACTATACTGCAATCCGTAATTACAGATTACCAATTTATTTGATGTCCACCGCAACTGCGCTTCATCCTGCCAAACGATTGATCGTTGACGCCCATCATCACTTCTGGGATCTGTCAAAAAACTACCATCCTTGGCTGCGTGATGAACCGCCTATCGCTTTCAGATACGGCAGCTACGAATCCATCAAGAAGAACTATTTGATGACGGATTACCTTCACGACTCAAATAAATACCAAATACAAGGTTCGGTTTACGTAGAAACAGAATGGGATCCAAGCGATTCAAAAGGGGAAGTTCAATACATTCATGAACTTCGTCAATCACAAGCACTCCCCACCGTTGCAGTCATGCATGTCCGCTTGAATGACATTGATGCGGCGCAGAAATTAGAATTTCAAAGTACCTTCGATTTCGTGAAGAGCATCCGCCACAAACCCAAAGCAAATGCCAAGCCTGGCATGGCTGAAGAAGGCGGCATGATGGACAAAGCCTGGCGTCAAGGGTTCGAAGCACTTAACAAATTTGGCTTGCGTTTCGATTTGCAAACGCCTTGGTGGCATATGCATGAAGCACAGTCATTGGCTCAAGCCTACCCCAATACCGCGATCATCATCAATCACTCAGGATTGCCAGCCGATAGAAGCACAGAAGGTATTGAAGCTTGGTCGAAGGCCATGAAAATGGTCAGTTATTGTCCCAATGTTTCAGTCAAAATTTCAGGCATTGGTGTTCAAAACAGCCGATGGACTGCGCAAGCCAACGGGCATATTGTTAAAACCCTGATCGATTTATTTGGCATTGATCGGTGCATGTTCGCCAGCAATTTCCCGGTTGACAAAATATGTGCAAGTTATGAAGAAATATTCACGGGGTTCGAGGAAATGGTCTCGGACCTGACCGTTGGCGAACAAGACAAACTGTTCAGACTTAACGCCATCCGAACATACGACATGGGACTCGTATGAACAGCCGACCCACTATTGCGTACATCGGCTTGGGCTTAATGGGACTCCCCATGGCCAAACACTTAATAAGCAATGGCTATGAAGTACATGGCTACGACATCCATCCAGACCAGATGGCAAAGGCTCAAAGCGCAGGCGTTGTCACACATTCAAATTTACAATCTGTAGCACAGTCCGGCCAAGTAATTCTGCTTAATTTGCCAACCTTCACAGCCATCAAAGACGTAGTGTTTGGAGAGAACGGTATTGCTAAGGTAGTTGATGCCACACAATGCGTGATTGATTTTTCGACCAATCCTGTAATTGAAGGATGTGAATTAATCAAGAAATTTAGAAACCAAACCCACTGCGCTTGGTTGGATGCACCTGTATCGGGCGGCCCCGCTGCGGCAGCCAGCGGCAACTTAACAGTCATGCTGGGCGCACTGCCCGATGAATACTCAAAAAATGAAGATTTGTTAAAGACAATTTCGGGGCAATTAACCCTGATAGGTCCGCCCGGCAGTGGCTTGGTTGCCAAGACGCTCAACCAACTAATTGTGGGGTGCTTGCATGCTGTGATTGCAGAGTCGGTGTCTATTGCCAAAAAATCGGGCATCGACGCCAATTTAATTCCAACAGCTTTAGCGGGTGGCCATGCTGACGGCGTGTTGATGCAGCAAATTTTCCCACGAATGATGGCTGCCGATTTTGCACCGCGCGGCTATGCCAGGCAACTGCTCAAAGACTTGGAAATGGTCAACAGCTATGCAACCGATTTGAAGGTGCCCGTTCCCATGACATCGCAAGCACTGACCCTCTACCGCATCTTGATTGAAATGGGTCATTCCGAGCTAGACACCAGCGCCATTCTTAAAGTCATTCAACGTTAATTTCTGCAACCCAAAAGGAGACAACTATGAAGTTCAAATTGAAAAGCTCAATGTTCTTGGCACTTGCTTTTGCAAGTTCATTGGCATGTACCTCAGCATTTGCCCAAACAAAACTACGATACGCCCACGTAGGCGTTGCCAACGCGCCGCAAACCATTTATGCAGACGAAGTTGCCAAACTTGTCAAAGAAAGAACAGCTGGTCGAATTGAAATTCAGGTTTTCCCTAACTCTCAATTAGGGGGTGTGGGTGAAATGGTTGACGGCATTAAAGCAGGCGCCATTGCAATGGGCCACCACGATTTTGCGTCATTAGGCAAGATTGTGCCCGCCACCGCGGTATTCAATACGCCCTTTGTTTACCGTGATCCAGAGCATAGCCTGCGAGCCACTGACTCAAGAAGCTCCAAGGCTTTGCAGGAAATTAACAAGCAATTGGTTGACAAAGGCGGCATGAGAATTGTTGGTAGTTTTTTCCAAGGCACAAGGCAACTCACCTCCAAAGAAAAGGTATTGTCGCCCAAGGACATGGCTGGCAAAAAATACCGTGGCGTGCCCGTCAAGCTGTGGTCATCCATGTTGACAGGCATGGGCGCTGTAGCAACGCCCGTTGAAGTGTCCGAATTGGCAACAGCCCTTGCAACAGGCTTGGTGGTTGGACAAGAAAACCCCTTGCCCAACATTTTTAATTTGAAACTCTATGAGGGTCAAAAGTACGTGATGATGACAAGTCACATGCAGTCTGTCTTGTCTGTGTTTGTCAATGAAAAGATTTGGCAAGGTATTTCGGCCGCTGATCGCAAAATTATGGAAGACACCATGGCTGAGGTGGGCCGCAAAACCCTGGACTGGGACAAAGAAACATCAGCGAAATACAGAAAAGATTTGGAAGCCAAGGGCATGATTTTTGTCGAAAGCAAAGATGGCCTTGACTTAGAAGCATTTAGAAGATCTGTACTGGCCCAAGTAAACAAAGATTTTCCTGAATGGACAACTTACATCGAAGAAATTCGTAACGTGAAATAAACAAGATGACGCGACTCCTCGAATTGATCAGAGCCTCCGTACGGGGATTGAGCGTCTTCTTGCTGCTCATGTTGATCCTAACGCCGCTTGCGCAAATTGTGATGCGCGGTGTCTTTGGGGTCCCCATGAGCGGCGCTGAAGAATTGGCCAGATACTTTTTAATCTGTCTGTCTTTTTTAGCGGCTTCTTATGTCACACGCGATGGCGGACAAATTTGCATGGAAGAACTACAAGCCATGCTGCCAGAAAAGCTACGCTGGCTCATTCAAATGCTGATTGAATTTTTAGGCATTGTATTTTTTGGTTCCATTTGCGTAGCATCTATCGTGACAATTTCAAGAAATTTAGAGAATCAAACTGCAACTTTAGAAATGCCGTTTTACATCTTTATGGCCCCTCTGGCATTGGGCATGTTTTTACTTGCGTTGGAAACCTTGATGGTCCTCATTCACCTCGTTCAAACAGGACGAGCCAACGACAAAACAACCAATTTAACCTAAGGAAGCACAGTGGCTGGATATCTCGTAATTGCTTCGTTCTTGACGCTTTTTCTGCTCGGATTTCCGGTTGTTCTTGCGATTGGCCTCCCCTGCTTGGCCTATCTTTTTATCAATGGAATTCCCGTTGATCTTGTTGCGCAACGAATGCTGTACTCCCTGGATTCGTTTCCGCTAATTGCAGTTCCAGTCTTTCTGTTTGTCGGCAGTGTGATGAATTGCTCTGGCATTTCACACTACATCTATCAATTTGCAAATACGGCTGTTGGCCGATTACCTGGTGGATTGGCGCAGGTCAATATTTTTGGAAGCCTGGTTTTTTCTGGCATTTCTGGCTCGGCACTGGCAGATATTGGTGGACTGGGCAGAATTGAAATTGATGCCATGCGCCAAAAAGGATTCAATGTGCCTTTTGCCTGTGCAGTGACCAGTTCATCGGCCATTATTGGTCCCATTTTTCCACCCAGCATTCCACTCATCATTTACGGCACAGTCACAGGAGCATCTGTCTTGCAGCTTTTGCTGGGCGGCATATTGCCGGGACTCATTTGCACAGCCATGCTGATGGGAACCGCGGCCTGGCTGGCCAAACGAAGAAACTATCCAAGGGCTGAAAGGTGGCCAACTGCCAAAGAGTTCTTGACTGACATGTGGCCTGCCATTCCTGCACTTGCGGCGCCTGTTTTGCTAACTGCTGGCATGTTGGGTGGGTGGTTTACACCGACAGAGGTTGCATCGGTTACGGTTGCTTACACAGTTTTTATTGGCTTTTTCTACTACAAAAAACTCACCTTAGATGGATTGCGTATTGCCGCATTTGAGACCATTCGAGCCACCTCGGGTATTTTGATCATCGTCGCTGTTGCAGCACTCTTTGGTTGGATTTTGTCAGTTGAACAAATTCCCCAACAAATTACAACAGCAATGCTTTCAGTATCCAAAGATCCTTATGTATTGCTTTTCATTGTGAACGTGATGCTGTTAATTGTGGGCATGTTTTTAGACAGTACCACCGCCATTTTGGTCATTGCCCCCATCATTGCCAAACCCCTTATTGCCGCTGGCGTCGATCCAGTTCATCTTGGCATGGTGGTTGTGTTCAACCTGATGATTGGCTTGGTCACACCGCCCATGGGTCTGTCACTTTATTTGGTTGCAGACATTGCCAAAGTAAAGATGCGCGATGTCTTAAAAGAAATGCTTCCGTTCTACGTGCCGTTGGTTGGCACCTTGATCTTAATCACGTATGTGCCATGGATCACCACCGTGGTACCACGCTATTTCATTCAGCAATAACATCCTAAGTGTTCAAGTCACTCCTTCATTTAAACTCAATATGACTCAACCCACCATCGCTCTATTTACCGGCGATCCTGCCGGCATCGGCCCCGAACTGGTTCAAAAACTCTTGAATCACAGCACGGCCCAACAAGCCGCCAAAATTATTCTGATTGGCCAAAAAGACAGCGTCACTGCAACGCCCCATGCCAGTTGGCACAATTGGTCAGGCTTCAATTCTCCTCCCTTTCCAAGGGCTGTTTACGATGCCAACAATGGCGCCTATATGATTGCGGCGCTGGCAGAAGGTGCAGCATTGGTCCGTGACGGCAAAGCCGATGCATTTTGTTTTGCACCGCTTAACAAAAGTGCACTTCGAATGGGTGGCATGCATCAAGAAGATGAGTTGCGCTGGTTTGCAGAATTCCTAAATTACGACGGTGTATGCGGGGAACTCAATGTCTTGCAAGACCTTTGGACTTCTCGCGTGACATCGCATGTGGCGCTTAAAGAAGTGAGCAGCTTGCTCAGCAGCCAGAAAGTGTTTGAATCGATTGAAATGATTACAAAGGCTTTAAAGGCCTCGGGCAAAACTTCGCCACGGCTGGCTGTTTGCGGCCTCAACCCCCACAACGGCGACAACGGCAACTACGGTGATGAAGAAATCAAAATCATTGCCCCCGGTATAGAAATGGGCATCAAAGCCGGCATACCCGCCGACGGCCCCTTCCCTGCCGATACCGCCTTTGTACGCGCCATTCGCAAAGAAGGCGGCTACGACGGCGTCGTCACCATGTACCACGATCAAGGCCAAATCGCCATGAAGCTCATGGGATTTGAAAAAGGCGTCACTGTTCATGGTGGCTTGCCCATCCCCATTACAACGCCCGCGCACGGCACCGCCTACGACATTGCAGGCCAAAACTTAGCCAACCCACAAGCCATGTTCAACGCATTTGAATTGGCATGCCGCATGGGTCAGCACCACCGCCAATCCAAATAATCGATCACTTAATCGTTTTTAAATAGAAGGACGGACTTCATGAAAAAATACATTGCTTATTTGCTGACCGCCACACTCTGCAGCTTAAGTAGCCTTACTAGCCTAAATAGCTTTGCACAAAGCACCTACCCCACCAAGCCCGTTAAGCTCATGGTGGGTGCTGGCGCTGGTGGCGGCACCGATATCATTGCACGCATGCTGGCTGAAAAAATGACAGAGTCTCTGAAGGGCTCTTTCATTGTGGAGAATAAACCCGGTGCCTCTAACACCATTGCGGCCGACTTAACTGCCAAGGCTACACCCGATGGACATACACTTTTAGTTGCGACCAATACAGGACAAGCCATTGCGCCGCATTTGATCAAATTGTCGTTTGATCCCATGAAAGATTTAACACCTATCGGATTGGTAGTGACTGTTCCCAATGTATTGGTGGTGGGCTCAAACGTGCCGGCTAACAGTGTGAAGGAATTGGTAGCACTGATGAAAGCAAAACCTGAAGACTTTAAATATGCATCTTCTGGTGTCGGCAGCACTCAACACATCGCAGGGGAAGGCTTTGACATAGCAGCTGGCGTTAAAAGCGTTCACGTACCCTACAAGGGCAGCGCGCAAGCTCACTTAGACATCATTGCAGGCAATGTGCAGATTATGTTTGATACCACCTCATCTGCAATGGGGCAAATCAAAGCTGGAAAATTTAAACCTTTGGCTGTGACCACTGCACAGCGCTCCGCTGAATTGCCCAATGTACCCACATTGTCGGAAGCTGGGGTCTCGGGTTTTGAGATGAGTACTTGGTATGGTGTTTTTGTTACTGCGGGAACGCCACCTGATGTCGTAGCTAAGTTGCAAACTGAACTGGCGCGAATCATTAAGTTGCCTGATGTTCAGACCAAACTCAAGGGTTTGGGGGGAGAACCAGGAAATATGAGCCCAGATGAATTTAGCAAAATGAACAAGCAAGATTTTGAAAAATTCGGAAAGTTGATCAAGCAAGCTAATATCAAGATGTGAGAAGTTCAAAAGGGCAACTCTCGGGATTTTAAAAAAACTCTCTAAGTACTAATTAATTTCAAAAATTTGTACTTTTATAGGGTCAAGCGTAAAGAGTCTTTGCGCTTGTACGTTTTAAATTTTTATCGATGGATCTCCACTGGGTAACTCAGACAATTTTTGATTGAAAACATATTCTTAAAAATTGCATGCACGCACCATGTCTGCGACATGAATTTCAAACCAACCAATTGGATAATTTAATGTAGTCATAGAGGTCACAAGTTTGGGTAACTTGAAATCTGTGTTGCTCACGTAGCGTGAGCATATTCATTTTCGTAAGCGAAAGTTATTCTGTTTTCCCTTCAAAACTGAACTGAAGAATCAAGAAAATTTGAGACGAAAAAAATGCTTCCATGGGAAGCATATAGAAAAGATCCAGAAATGGAAACCTGAAGACTACCTAAGGTATTGATAGTCTTCAGGATTTTGAGTTGTGGTGGGCAGTACAAGTTTCGAACTTGTGACCCCTGCAGTGTGAAGACTCCTTTAGACCACTACTTTCCTCAATGAATTCATTGAGTTAGCTGCTTCTTGGTAACTCAAAGTAGTATAGAAGTAGTATGGTTGTGAAATTTAATTACTGCTGATTTCTCTCGGTAATTTTCAACGCATTTGAAATCAGCAATCCTGTATTGAAGCACAATGAAAATTCTAAAGTTCTAATTAATTTCAAAAATTTGTACTTTTATATGGTCAAGCGTAAAGAGTCTTTACGCTTGTGCATTTTGAATTTTTTATCAAAGCCACCAAAATCGCTCCGATTGGGCCAAAGTATATGGAGTTTTCTCATCCGCCGATAGAGTAATCTGCGTCAAGCCAGTGGAGATTTGTATGAACAATTCCGAATCCAAAAAGCGACTGTTGGCACTTCAGAAGTCCAAATTTTTATCCATAGAAATTCAGGACGCTTTGCGCTTTGCTATCGAGAAGCTTTCCGACGCTGAATACCATGATGCGCAAATTTCAAAGCCTGTCATGGCAAACAAACGATGGAGTCAAGCTGAAGAAAATCAGCTTGTCGAATCTCTGCTAGCTGGAAACTCCATAGAACTTATCGCAACCAATCTATCCCGAAGCACCAACAGTGTCTTCAGCAGGCTACATCTTCTTGGTGTCATTTCGATCAACAGTTCCAAGGCGATTGATATCAAGTATCGCGATGATGGCTCCAAGGAAAAAAACATAGACATTGATCTCAACCGAAAGTGCATTGAATGCGCTGAACTGGTTGGCCCAAAGCGCCTGAAAAAGAATCCAAACTTCTATCGTTGTGAGCCGTGCCAATTGCAGTTTGAGGCAAGTCGAAAAAGTGTATAGAGTTTTCGCTGTAACTTCTATGGAGAACAGCGATGGAAAAAACAAGACAAGAACTATTCGAATTGGTCTGGTCAATGCCCATGACCAAACTCTCCAAACAATTCGAACTTAGTGATGTTGGGCTGAGAAAGATTTGCATCAAAAATCAGATCCCTCTGCCACCTCGAGGTCACTGGATTAGAAAGCAATTCGGTAAAGAGGACCCTACCCCTGACTTACCTAAAAGAAATTTTAATCCTACGATCAAGTTGAACGACGAGTACAAAATTCAGTTCAATCGTGAGATTTCTGAAGCAAAAAAAGTCGCCAAACAATTGGCACTAAATCCTCCAACTACAACTCTTCGAAAGCCTGATCAACTTAACCACGAGAGATGCATTACTGCATATGAAGAGGTAAAAGAATTTATCTTAAGTATGGAAGCAAAACAAAGCATAGTGAAATTTTCTTCAATCAAAGACAAACCACCAAGCTTTCCTCCAACAAATATTTTTTCATTAGCATATTTCCGATCTTCTAAAGAAGGATTCCCGCTTTACGCGACAGCAAGAAACGCAATTCGTGCAATCTGTTGAATGGCAACGCAAAGTGAGCCACTTTGAAGAGAATTTGCATCCAAATTTGAGCCACCCCAATCGCCTATCCTGCTTAATTTTTGAGCAAGGATGGGCAAGGAGTGATCAACGTGGGAACTTTGAGCAAATTACGCAGACTTGTCCTTCGCGACAAGGTCTCCATCCGACAAGCTAGCCGTCAACTTGGCATCTCTCGCAACACCGCAACTCGGTGGCTTCAACAACCAAGGCGGCAATGCGCCCGATCAGCTCCAGAGGTGTGAGGGTGAGCTCGTTTGCCCTAGGGCCGCGCGGATCACTGGCAGGCTCGCTATGCTGTTTGGCACAGCGGTACACCAAATCGTTGCCCGCCTTGCGCAGCCGCTCTATCGAAAACGGCGGCCGGGCGCAATAGCGCAGCAAGCGCTCTAGGCCAGCGCGGTCGTACGCCTCGATGCGCACGCTGGTGACTCTGCGGGCAACTGCCTGATCCGTTACTGGTCAAAAATCAGCTCGCCAAGTTTTGCGCAAAGTTGAGGGTGTACTGAATAAAGTCATCGCGGCGCTCAATTTGTACCCAGTGCCCGCAATTGGCAAAAATGTGCAGGTCTGCGTTCGGGCAGCTGTTTGCAATGCGGATGCCGCACTCCAATGGCACACGCTTGTCGTGTTGCCCGTGCAACGCCAGGATGGGCGTAACAATGGTGCGCAAATCTTCTTCAGGAATGCCCTTGACCTCACGCGTCTGCCCACCCTGAGCCGGCTCGGGAAAGAGCTTGCGATACGCCTCCATGCCACCATCCAGTTGCGTGACCTCGTGTCGCAGACGCACCATTTCGTCGGTGACAAACGAGGTGTCGTAAGGAAAGGTGCGTAGCAGCTCGGCCATGTTATCCAGTGAAGGCTCGTAATACCAGGAGCGCGCCATCGTGGAATTTTGTGTGAAGCTGCCTGCAGGCGTGCCCATCAGTACCATACGGTCAACGCGGTGCGCATTGCGCATCGCCAGCGCCAGCGCCAAAGCACCACCGAACGAATTGCCGACCAGTACGGCTTTCTCAACATTGACTGCATCCATGAAGCCGAGTAGGTGCTGTACCCACAGCTTGATGCTGTACTTTGTTCCTTCAGGTCGTTCCGTGAACCCAAAGCCAATGATGTCCGGTATCAGCACGCGAAAGTGTTTGGCAAAATCGTGCATCACATCATGCCAATTTTCCCATCCAGTCACGCCTGCACCCGAACCGTGCAACAGGATCATAGGATGACCTTTCCCAAGCTCGTGGTAGTTGGTACGCACACCGGCCGCAACAATGGACTTGCCAACGGCCGGGTGATTGCTGGATGCGGTAGTCATCATGCAGTCTCCTCAAATAAGTCAAACCGAACGAGAACCGGTACCACCGTCGCTCATAAAAATTTCGCCCGTCACAGCGCGGGCGTTGGCGGCACTGGCCAGCAACACATAAAGGCCGGTGTGGTCTTCGGGCTGTTGTGCAAAACCGAGCGGTACACCAGCGGCCATTTTTTCGTGGAAAGCCGCAGGATTGGCATTGATACTGCGCTCAGTCTGACCCAATGCATCGGTTCCACTGAGCCCTGTGAGCGTGCCACCGGGGCCGACGCCGTTGACGCGGATGTCGGGTGCCAATTCGAGCGCCAGTTGTTTGACCATGCCGACCACCGCATGTTTACCCATTGTGTAAAGGATGCCGCCGCCTCCTGCGTTGAAGCTGGCCACGGATGCGGTAAAAATGATGCTGCCCCGGCTGGCGATGAGTGCCTCTCGCCCAGCCATTGCCGCATACAGATAGCCCCGGAGGTTGATGGCAAAGAGTTCGTCCATGGTGGCAGCCATTGATTCGCCGGTATAGCTTCGCAGTGGCCGGCGGAAGTCGAACACTCCGGCATTTCCAACAACCGTGTCGAGCCTGCCAAAGAGCGAAAGTGCCAGCTTCACAGCCTCTTCATTGCAAGCGTAGGATCGAACATCACCAGTTACAGTGGCAATGCGGCATCCATACGTTTTGGTCAATGTACTGAGCCCTGACGCATCACGATCCAGTGCAACGATGCCCCTTACGCCTTCTTTCAGATACCGTTCGGCAACCGCACGGCCTATGCCATCTCCTGCACCAGTGATGAAAGCCACCTGTCCGTCAAGCCAACCGCTCATGATTGCATTCGCCTAAAGAAAAACATTGAGGTTCTTCGCCAGAAGCACGGTCTGCGTGATGACAATCTCTCGCGAGGCAATACGTAACGTGCCGTCGTTGCTGCGCCGAAGAATATCGCTTCGCCGTCCTGTTAGCCAGAACTCTTCAGCCTCACCACGGCCACGGCAGTTGATGAAGGCAGAGTACGCCTTGAACTCATCCGGTTTGTCTGTCATCTCCACCTCGATGTTGGAGATGACATGACATGCACGCGTCGGTGGATCTTCTGCCCAGGCAGTCGGGTCCATAAAACGGGTCACACGTCTGCGCAAGTTGAGCATGTCATCGTCAAAAAACGCCATGCGTTTAGGATCTAGCCGTGGCGTCTTGTCCTTGCGGTGTCTGGCCTGTATGCCTGGCATCCAGTAGTGAATATCGTCGGTCATCATGCCTAGCCACTCTTCGTAGCGTTCTTCGTCGAGAATACGCGCTTCTCGATACAAAAACTGGCTGACTTCGAATACCAGCGCCATGCTTGGCATCGGAGCTAGTTGTGGCGCAATGGGTTTCTTGAGAGCAGGCGTTTCTCCCATGGCGAATTTCATGATGCGCCCACCCTTTCGTCGCACATCAGTTCCAGCCATTTGCGGTAGAAGGCCAACTGGTTGGAGTCGTTGTATTTGCGCAGATGTACATTGCCCTTTAGTTCGCCGTGCTCAATACGGCTGTCCATGCCCAAGCCATAGTGCAGTTTTTGCCGCCGTGTGACGACGCCCTGGTTGGTGGAGGTCGCGTTTTCCCAGTTGTCACCATCATCCATTTCCAGCACACCCGATGGTGAGAAACTGCGCATCACGCCCTTCATGTACATGTTTTTCAATGCATCAGGCGCAGACTTGTTGACCAGTACCCACGTGTGCAGCTCAATCTGCGATGGTCCTTTGGGATGCCAGGTGCGAAAAGTGTTTTGCCCTGGAAGAAAGGAAGTATGTGGAAACAGGTTGGCTGAACTGATGGAACCAATCATGCGCGAGCGCAGCTTGCCCAGCCTCAAAGCGACCTTCGCTTCGTTCTCCTTCAGATAATCAAGGATGTCCTGCTCACCAAGCACCATCGCGTTTCCTATCATGTCCAGACCGAACTGCCAGCTGTGGCCATTCATGTTCGCTTGGTAAGCCTTGGTTTGATCCGACTTGGCCACGCCCTGGCCGAAAAGTGCCACCGCGCCCGAGTTGTGTGTCCATGCGGCGTGATAAGAGTCTCCAGCGAAATTTTCAGCGGGGTACTTCCAGTTGCACTGCATGCGTGACTTGATATTGCCAGGTAAAAATTCTGTGCCGCCTACGTCGTTGTCCAGCAAAACATCCAGGTACCAACGGTAGTCACCGAGGAACTGCTCCAGACTTTCTGCCTCCTCGTTGAAGGTAGCAAAAACCAGCCCCTTGTAGCTCTCAACGCGCGCCCTGCGAATGCCCAGTTGCGTCTTGTCGAAGTCTTTACAGGTGTTTTTGTAGACCTCTTCCTGTGGCAGTCCGACCAGCGAGCCGGCACTGTCAAAAGTCCAGCCGTGGTAGTTGCAGGTAAATCGCCGTTTGTTGCCGGCTTCGGCCAGACAGATCTTGTTGCCTCGGTGTGTGCACGAATTGAGGAAGACATTGACCTTGCCATCTTGAGCGCGTGTCACGATCACGCCGTCTTCGCCCATGAATGTGGTGAGGAAGTCGCCGTAATTGGCGACTTGGCTGTCGTGGGCGACAAACAGCCAGGTGCGCGCAAAAATGCGCTCCAGTTCCAAGCCGTAAATCTCGTCGTCCCAATACAGGCGGCGGTCAATGCTGCCGCACTCAAAATCAACAAGCTTGCGTAGGGTCTGCGTATCCAGCGGCTGCTTCTGGATCGACTTTTGCCTCATAGGGATGATGGGAATGGTTGTAGGCATAAATATAAATCCGTATTTGTTTGAGGTCAGACTGCTGTCATTTCCGGTTCACCAAAAACTTCTGCAAAGCCCAGCCCGGTGACCCATTGCGGACCGTGCTCATAGGCAATAACACGGCCTTGGTGGCCGGGTAGTGCGCCCATCATGCAAAGAAAGTTACGTATTTCCCAAGCACCGTTGCCGCCCTGCTCAAAAACTTCGGCGTCGCTCAGTTTCAGCATCGCCTCTGCATTACCGCTTGAGACGCAGCCAAGCACCCACCTGTCAAAGGTTTCATTTACCTTGCCCATCTCAGGCAGGCCAACCCAGTGGCTGATACCGCCCGAGCCTATGACCACAACGCGTTCATCTTCAGGCCAAGCCTCAACTGCCAAGCGGATCATCCGACCCAATTCGTAAGCACGGCGCATGGGCAGAAGAGGTTCGACACCACTGGCCAAGTAAACAGGAACAACGCCCTTCACGTCCGCATTCGGCAAGGCGCACAACCGTGCGGGCACACCTATTGAGTGGTCAACCCGCAGTGTCTTGGCAACTGCCCAGTCAAAGCCATGGGTGCGCCCGTATTGAGCGATGTGCAGGGCGAGCGCGGTGTTATTGGGAATGCTGCCTTGGGAAATGTCGGGGAAGCGTTCATACGGACCGCTGACATCGCCTATGCCGATAAGGTAGCTAGGCAGGCAGCTCGGCCCGAAGAGCACATAGTGGTCAGCGCCGATGACGATCACCGATGTCGCGCCCAGCTCGCCAATGCGGTTGCCGATGTGGTCATAAGCCGCGCGTACGCGTTTTTGTGCGTCGTTCCATTTCTCCTTCGGCATGTAGAACACGCCGGGTTCGTGCGGCATGGTGAAGCCGCCAACAATGTTTGCCATCTTGTATCTTTCCCTGAGTTCAAGCAGTTTCGCGGCTGCGCTCAAGGTAGGCAACGCGAGTCTTGACTGGTGCATTCATCATCCAAAAGCCATAAGTGAGCAGGGGGCTGACACCGGCTTTCAGCAGACCTGCCATGTTGAAGCTGCGGATCATCTCAGATTCTGAAGCATCGACACCATAGCGCTTTAAAAAGGCAGCCGCGTCTTCACCAAATGCCGTACGTGCTTCGCGCTTAACGCCCAAGTCGTACAGCACCAGCTCCATGGCATGTGCGCTCATGCTGTAACCTCAATCCACTTCGACGCCTGCGCCGCGGACGATCTTGCCCCAGCGCTCATGGTCGCGTTTGATGTAGTCGGCAAACTCGGTTGGCGAGAACTTGCGCGGCACAGACCCTTCTGTCGCCATGCGTTCTAGCAAAGCCTTGTCATCCATGGCCTTGTTCAGTGCGGCAGCCAGCGTGGCGATGATATCTGGCGCAGTGCCCTTGGGGGCCGACAGGCCGAACCACGAGGTGGCCACAACTTCAGGCAGGCCCTGTTCGGTGAAAGAAGCGATGCCCGGGGCTGCAGGTGAACGCTCTATCGATGTCACGCCATAGGCGCGCAATTTTTCGGACTTCACGTGAGGCAGGGTACCGGGCATGCTACCAAAGTAAAGCGGCACCTGGCCAGTCAGCAGGTCCTGTAGGGCAGGTGCTTCGCCGCGGTACGGCACGTCGCGGAACTTCGCGCCAATAGCATTGAAGAACATGGCTGCCGTGAGGTGCGAGAAGCCGCCCTTGCCGGTGGTGGCCACAGGCGTTTCCTTGTCCTTAAGGGACCGTACCAGTTCCTGCAGGTTTTTGGCCGACGCGCCGAAGGGTGCCACTAGCACAATCGGTGCTTCGCTGATGAAGCCGATGGGCACGAACTCGTCGATTTTGTAGGGCATCTTTTTGAAGAGATGCGGGTTCACCGAGAAAGTGGTTGCTGTCGCCAGCAGTATGGTGTAACCGTCCGACGGAGCCTTCGCGACTGCATCGACGCCAATGATAGTGGCTGCGCCGCCCCTGTTGTCGACGATAACTTCCTGCCCAAGCAGGGTCGACATGTTGCGCGCGACCTGACGCGCCACTACATCGGTGGTACCACCTGCTGGGAACGGCACAACCAGCCGGATTGGCTTTTCGGGGTATTTGGCCCATAAGGTTGCGGGTGCTGTAAATGCAATTATTGCGCTGGCAAAAGCCATGCAGGCCATCAATCGGCTTTTCATCGCTGTCTCCTAGTTAAGGTTTTCAAATCATCCGGCTGCGTCCGGCCCAGTAAGGGTCGCGCAGCTTGCGCTTCATTAATTTTCCAGAGTCATCTCGCGGCAGTTCTTGCATAAACAAATATTCTTTGGGTACCTTGAGGCTGGCGAGCTTACTGCGCAAAAAAATGTTGATTTCAGTTTGCGATGGCTCTAAGCCGGGTGAGGGTTTGATGAAAGCCAACAGCCTTTCGCCAAACTCCTCATCCGGAATACCTATGACAGCACAGTCGGCCACACCAGGATGCTCAATCAATGCACATTCAATTTCCGCAGGATAGATGTTCACACCACCAGAAATGACTATGTCCTTTTTACGGTCAACCAAGAAGAGGTAGCCTTCGCTGTCGAGGTAACCAACATCACCGTTGGTGACCATGCCCTCGCGGCCAATGTCCACTCGCTGCGATTCGGCATTCTGATATGTGAAGTTGGGCACACCCTGTAGTCCGACATAGATCTCACCGGTCTGGTTGGGACCTAATAGATCTCCGTTTTCGGCATAGATGCAGATGCTCCTTCCGGGCCAGGCTCGCCCCAACGTACCGGGGCGGTCAAGCCAGTCCCGCGTGGAAGCACGGGTAACCATGCCAGTTTCGGTAGCCGCATAGTATTCATGTAGCACAGGGCCCCACCAGTCAATCATGCCCTTTTTAGTCTCAAGGGCGCAGGGAGCCGCACCGTGAATGACGAATTCAAGAGAACTGAGATCGTATCGTTCGCGAACTTCCCTGGGCAAGCGAAGCAGTCTGACCATCATGGTCGGTACTATGTGCAGGTGTGTGATGCGGTCCTGCTCTATCAGTGCGAGCAACTCTTCGGCATCAAAGCGCGGCATGAGAACAATGCTACCGCCTGAACTAAGCACTGAGCGTGTGTAGGTGTTGGGCGCGCTGTGATACATAGGCCCGGCCATGATGGTGCGTACACCGGGCTTGAGGTCAAACCATTGCTTCGACAACTCGCTGAACTTGCGCGCTTCCTCGGGCGGTAAAGCAAAGCGTCGCACACCCTTGGGGCGACCTGTGGTGCCGCTGGTGTAGACGATGCTGCCTCGGCTCCCTACACGCGAGCGGTCATGTAGGGGCTGGGACCCATCGATCACTACATCTATGTCCAGTGCTGTTGCGGGCACAATGCAAGCGTCGACAGAAACTTCATATGCGCTACGGATGGATTCAGGTGTGCTAGCGACGATTGTGGCTACCCCTGTCGGCACCACATGAGCAATTGATCGGTAAAGATCAGCGTGTGCGATCAGGGCTTTGGCACCAGAGTCGCGAAGGATGTATTCGACCTCTTGTGGCATGAGATGCCAGTTGATGGGTACCGCATACGCACCAAGGATAGAGGTGGCAACCATGGCCTCCAGAAACGGAAGGTCGTTCCGCAATAACAGCGCTACGGCGCTGTCTTGCGTGACGCCCTTGTCGCGGAGTGCAGACGCCAGGCAGCTGCCGCGATGCCACAGGCTTTCAATGCTGAGCTTGCGTTTTCCTGCGGAGGCATACCCTGTAGAGGTTTCTGCTTGTTTGATAGCGCTATTCATATTGTCGAGGTTGTGGATCTGTTGTAACATACCGGCCAGTACTGATAACAATTTAACCCTAGCTAACGACATGCGTCAACCCCCGCATAAACCCTTGTTCAAAAATTCAGACTTTGTGGAGCGCCTGCGAATACCCGTGATCGGCTCGCCGATGTTTATCGTCTCTTCAAAAGAGCTGGTGGCCCGCCAGTGCTGCGCGGGCATTGTTGGCGCCTTTCCTGCGCTCAATGCAAGACCGCAGGAAGAACTCGCTATTTGGCTTGATTACCTCAACACGCAAATCGCGACGTGGAATGCCACTTCTCCGCCATGGCCTGCTGCGCCATACGCCGTCAATCTCATCGTGCATCCGTCCAATGAACGGCTGGCGCATGACCTGGATGTGGCGTGCCACTACCGTGTGCCGGTGGTGATCACCAGCCTCAACGCGCCTGGTGAAGTGGTTGATCGTGTGCACTCTTACGGGGGCATCGTCATCCACGATATTTCTTCAATGCGCCACGCACACAAGGCCATTGAAGCAGGCGTCGATGGGCTTATTCTTGTATGCGCAGGGGCAGGTGGACATACCGGCACGCTCAACCCGTTTGCATTCACACAGGAAGTACGCCGCGTATTTGACGGTCTCATCGCCGTGGCGGGATGCATTACGCAAGGACAACAGGTGCTGGCCGTGCAGGCAATGGGGGCAGACTTGGCTTATGTGGGTACTCGTTTTATTGCTTCAAATGAGGCACAGGCCGACCAACGTTACCAAGACATGATCGTGAACGCGGCAGCTAGCGACATCGTCTGCACCAACGCCGTCACGGGACTTCCTGCCAACTACTTGCGTCCCAGCTTTATGGCGCTCGGTATGGACGTTGATGCGTTACCAGCGCGTCAGAGCTCATCGTTTGGGTTTGGCAAGCGTGGTGACGGAACAGAAGCCAAAGCGTGGCGCGATGTATGGAGCGCCGGGCAAGGTGTCGGTGGAATTGAATCAATAATGCCAGTTTTGGAGATTGTGAATCGTCTTGCAACTGAATATGCATCTGCGGTTCATAAGGTTGATCGACATCACTGAAGCCCAAGACTACATAGAATGCCCCGAAAAAAATATCTGATCCAGTGCCGCTTGGCGCATTGCAAGCTTTTGCTTTTCAGGATATGCAAAGATAAGGCGCAAACCAGCAGAGAAACAATAGTGCAAGCAAGCAAGGAGTTCGGGATCAACGCTGGAGCCAACCTGCTGATACAGCTGGGTCAAATAGTTCAAACGCTGACGATCAACATCCGCAACTACTTTTCTGACATCGGGGTTGACTCGCGCCCAGTTGCGGACGGCCAATTCAACTGCACCTCCGAATTCATCAATAGGAGAGTTGGTGCCAATAAAAGCGATCAAACGAATTTTTTCATGCGGAGATACGTCAGCACTCTCCACAATTTCGATAACGCGAAGAGTGGCATGTTGCTTCCATGCCTCTATCAAGCCGTGCAACAATTCTTCACGCGAGGAAAAGTGCCAGTAAAAACTTCCTTTAGTGACGCCAAGCGCTTTGGCCAACGGAGGAATCAACACCATGTCTATGCCTGAGGTGGCCAAAATTTTCATGCCTGCGCGTATCCAGTCTAAGGGCTGTAGATCAGGTTTGGGAAGTGACTTAGCAAAATCGCTAATCGCCGTTTTGCGACGAGAGGATTTTGCAGCCGTGGCTATTTTTTTGGCTGGAGCTATCTTTTTTGAAGCGGGCATATTGCTCTTAATGATCTATGACTAATTCCTGCGATTCAGGCGTACTTTCGGGCATCCGTGTGGTGGACATGGGCCGCTTCATCGCTGGCCCTTATTGTGCAACATTACTAGCAGACCTTGGCGCAGATGTCGTTCGGGTTGAACGTCCAGGCGGCGGCGAAGACCGTTACGTTGTGCCGGTTGCGCCTTCAGGCGAAGGTGGAAGCTTTTTGCAGACTGGACGCAACAAACGCTCGGTATGTCTTGACCTGTCCTCGGACTGTGGCAAGGAAGCGCTGCATGCGCTTATAGCCAAGGCAGATGTACTTGTGGCAAACCTGCCTGCCAGGCAACTACAAAAGCTTGGCGTGGATTACGACACACTTTCGGCTTTGTACCCAGCGCTAATCGTCACCACGGCAAGTGCTTATGGAGAGACGGGCCCGCTCGCAGGAAAGACCGGTTTCGACGGCATTGGACAAGCCATGTCCGGGGCGGCTTTCCTGTCGGGAAAGCCGGGAGCTCCTGTTCGATGGGCTGCAACTTACGTCGACTTTGGCACGGCCATCGCTTGCGCGTTCGGCACAATGGCGGCCCTTCGGCACAGAGACAAAACAGGCTTGGGGCAGCACGTACAAGGATCGCTGTTGCGCACTGCACTGACTTTTTTCAATTCTAATCTTATGGAATCATATGCCCGAGGTAAGGACCGTACACCCAGCGGCAACCGAGGTCAGCAAATGGCACCTTCCGATATATTTGCCGCACTCGATGGTCACGTTCTCATACAGGTTTTAGGTGATGACCAATTTCATCGACTAGCAAAACTTTTAGGCCGTCATGACTGGATTCACGACGCGACGTTGCTTGGCGATGCCGCGCGTGGCGAAAATGCCGAAATGATCTGTGAAGCGGTTAGCTTATGGACAGTAACGCGAAGTTGCGAGGAGGTGTTGAATGCCATGACCATCGCGCGCATCACTGCCGAACGGGTACTCACACCGCTAGAGGCGTTGGCGCACCCACACATGGCAGCAGCTTGTCTGTTTCAACACATGAGCTATCCGTCAATGCCGGGCACGGCACCTGTCGTTGCGCCACAGGTTGAACTGTCACGCTCGCCCGCAAGTTACAGACTTCGCGCACCCACACCCGGCGAACACACGCACGAGATACTTGCAGAGTTAGGCTACAGCGAAATGCAAATTGAGAAGGCAAGCCGCCCACGTCGGTAGCCTAGTTTCTGCACGGGTTGCCCCGTCAAGTCTGTTGTCGCCGACACTAATTTGCCACCTTTACCGATTTTTGCTAACCAGGGTTAGTGATCGTACAAGCGGCATAAGCATTCAGAACTCTCCACACAATGGGTGGCCACCGTTTTTCGGCACGCTTGGTCAACCTGGCGCCGGCGACAACACTCCTGGGAATCTGCGGGCCCGTCTTCTATCAACGACGGCTTTAGGGCACACATCAACCACTCATCGCGAAATTTTTAGTACTTTGCAGCATTCTGACTATTTTTACTATGCCTCTCATCCCCATGACCATGAAATTTAAAAACACAGTATTTCTCGTCATAAATCCACGGTTTTGAGCCGTTAGAAGGGTTTTTGTGCCGAATAAGATTGCCCTGCACCCAGAGCCTGCTGCTGCATGCCATGCAAATCAGCCTGGCTAAAACTACTTGACTGGGTAGGCCTGAGCACGGGTTGGGAGGTGGGTAATTGTGAGGGCCTGCCTGGGGCCACCGATCTTGGTTGAGGGGGTACCGAACTTTTAGCTGGGGGTGGCTTGGGGGTTGGTGGTTTTGGCTTTGGGGCTGGGGGTGCCTTAGGTATGGCTGTTGAATGGCATCCAAAACTGAGCCACTTTGAAGAGAATTTGCATCCAAATTTGAGCCACCCCAATCGCCTATCCTGCTTAATTTTTGAGCAAGGATGGGCAAGGAGTGATCAACGTGGGAACTTTGAGCAAATTACGCAGACTTGTCCTTCGCGACAAGGTCTCCATCCGACAAGCTAGCCGTCAACTTGGCATCTCTCGCAACACCGCAACTCGGTGGCTTCAAGAGGCAGAGGTTACGGTGCCCAGATACCCTAAGCGTCAGCAGACCTTCGGTGTTCTGGATCCCTTCAAGGATCAATTGAGCAATTGGCTCAAAGCCGACAGCTATCGAAACAAGCGAGAGCGCCGCGGCGTCAAAGCTTTGTATGAAGCGCTCCAGGCCATGGGGTACTCGGGCAGCAGCAC
>NZ_CXOM01000003.1 GCF_001269365.1 Limnohabitans sp. Rim11 | reverse complement strand
ACGGCCAACTGGCTCACCGCTTAATGTACGTGGACCTTGTTGTTCTGGACGAGATGGGGTACTTGCCGTTTACCCAGTCTGGAGGCGCACTGCTGTTTCATTTGCTGTCCAAGCTTTATGAGAGAACCAGCGTGGTGATCACAACCAACTTGAACTTCTCTGAATGGGCCAATGTGTTTGGAGACGCCAAGATGACCACAGCTCTTCTAGACCGCCTGACGCACCGCTGTCACATTGTTGAAACCGGCAATGAGAGTTGGCGCTTCAAGCAGTCCCAAGCGAACTCTCAACAGTCAAAGAAATCAAAAGGGAAAGGAGCAAAAAACGCAGAACAGTTAAACTTATCCACAACCGACTAGGCCAAATTATTTAAAAACCGGTGGCTCAATATTGGTTGCAAATAGTGGCTCACTTTGCGTTGCAATTCAACAATCCTGAGACTAATTCAAGAATTTATACTCTAACTTATTTAAGTAACCCTAGATAAATCTTCGCCGAGCAACTTGCCCATACTGCCCAGTTGTCCAACGTTGGACAACGATTCTTGAATTTTTTTTATTGTGGCTGCAGAACAGTGATTAACCTGTCTGGTGAGGGCCAACTGGAAAACGGGGGGTGGGGGGTGAGTGGGGTGCCGGGTGAGGTCTATCATTCAAGAAATTAATAATTAACACCCCGATTTAAATATAAGCCAGTTGCTAATAAACATCGCTCTCAACAGCCGGCAAATCCACAAGCATGGACGGTTTAAAGAACATAAGTTTCAAGGCACAGAATCGGAGGCATTGAGACAAACTAAAAAATACAATCTGGTGTTTAGGATATCTTTAGGACACATGAATAAAAAAAGCGCCTAGAGTTTCCTCTAGTCGCTTGATTTAATTAGGTATTTTTGGTGGGCAGTACAAGTTTCGAACTTGTGACCCCTGCAGTGTGAATGCAGTGCTCTACCCCTGAGCTAACCGCCCTATCGCCTTTCAGCGTAGCCCTAAATTATGCCACGGAAAATTGGGGGGTTTCTAGGAATTTAAAGAATCAGGCCGCTGCAGCCTGTCGCCAGAGAGTCTTGCCACCGCTGGCTTTGTCTAGCTGAGCCAACTGCTCCTCATGGGCGGCTTGCTCTTGGGCATTGGCCTGAATGACTGGCAGCACAAAGCCTGACAAATCCACAGACTCCTCAGAACCCGACTGCCCTTCGTCGCCACCTGCATCAATCAGCAAGGCTTCTTGGCCGCGCGTGAGGTTGATGTACACATCGGCCAACAACTCGGCATCGAGCAAGGCGCCGTGCAAAGTACGGCCAGAATTGTCTACGCCAAGGCGGTCGCACAGTGCATCCAGGCTATTGCGCTTGCCTGGGTACATTTGCTTGGCCATGACCAAGGTATCGACCACGCTGTCTACAAAGGTGGTGAAAGGCTTCTGGCCTGCCAGCTCGAGCTCTTTGTTTAAAAAGCCTACGTCAAAAGCTGCGTTGTGAATGATGATTTCGGCGCCTTGCACATAGTCCAAAATTTCTTGAACCACATCTTTGAACTTGGGCTTGTCGCGCAGAAACTCATTGCTGATGCCGTGAACCTTGAGGGCATCTTCGTGGCTGTCGCGGCCAGGGTTGAAGTAAAAATGCAGGTTGTTGCCGGTTAGCTTGCGGTTAACCAGCTCGACACAACCCAGCTCAATGACTCGGTCGCCGCCTTCAGCGGAAAGACCGGTGGTTTCGGTATCTAAAAATAATTGACGCATGGTCTAACTGTAATCGCAATGGCCGCCCAATTAAAGCGGCAATTGCTTTCAGTGGTTCTCTTTGGCGTGATTGATCGTGTACTTTGGAATTTCAATGACCACGTCTTGCTTGCCCAAAAACGCTTGGCAGCTCAAACGCGAGTTGGGCTCTAAGCCCCATGCTCGGTCCAGCAAGTCTTCTTCGGTTTCCTCAGCCTCGTTGAGGCTGTTCAAGCCCTCGCGCACAATGACGTGGCACGTGGTGCAAGCGCAACTCATGTCGCAAGCATGTTCAATGTTGATTTTGTTGTCGAGCAAGGCTTCGCAAATGCTGGTGCCGGAAGGCGCAGAAATTTGAGCCCCTGTAGGGCAGTATTCCGCGTGAGGCAAAATTTTGATGACTGGCATTGTTTTCTTTAATTAACGGTCAGTTATTTGATGAGTGCCTAGAAAAATTTTCTCAAAGACTCTGAATGTTTTGGCCTGACAAGGCCTTTTGAATGCTGTGGTTCATGCGCTCTGCCGCAAAGGCTTCAGTGGCTTTGGCCAAGACTTCAGTAGCATCTTCTACAGCCTGAGCCTCCACGGCCGTGTCTACTGTGTGCCGCAAAGCTTTCATGAGCGATTCAATGTGCGCGCGATCTTCAGCGCTCAACAACTGACCATCGGCGTTCAATGCACTTTGGGTAGCCAACAGCATGCGGTCGCCGTCTACCCTAGCTTCTACCAAAGCCCGCGCCTTCATGTCCACTTCTGCGGTTGTAAAACTGTCTTGCAACATTTTGGCAATTTGATCGTCGCTTAAACCATAAGAAGGTTTGACATCGATCTTGGCTTCTACGCCGCTGATTTGCTCTTTGGCGGCCACACTGAGCAAGCCATCTGCGTCTACCGTAAAGGTCACGCGAATGCGTGCAGCACCGGCGGCCATCGGCGGAATGCCGCGCAATTCAAAGCGGGCCAAGCTGCGGCAGTCGACTACCAAATCTCGCTCGCCCTGCAACACATGCAAGGCCAAGGCAGTTTGACCGTCTTGATAAGTGGTGAAGTCTTGGGCCATGGCCGTGGGAATGGTTTGGTTGCGCGGAATAATGCGCTCCACAAGTCCGCCCATAGTTTCAATGCCCAAGGACAATGGAATGACATCTAGCAACAACAAATCGCCAGCAGCATCGTTGCCCGCCAATTGATTAGCTTGGATGGCTGCACCCAAGGCAACCACTTCGTCTGGGTTCAAATTGTTCAAAGGCGGTTTGCCGAAGAAGGCTGCCACAGCTTCTTGCACTTGAGGCATGCGCGTAGAACCGCCCACCATGACCACGCCTTGGATGTCTTCAGCTTTGACTTTGGCATCGCGCAAGGCTTTCTTAACAGCAGTCATGCAGCGCGCGGTGAGTGCAGCTGTGGCTTCTTCAAATAGCGTACGCGTTACGTTCACTTCATGTGATTGATCGGCATGCGTCCATGTCAATGCCACTTCAGAAGCAGAAGTCAAAGCTTCTTTGGCAGCACGCGCAGCAGATTTCAAACGCGTTTTGTCTTCTGCACTCAAGCCCGCTTGCACATCTTGCAGGCCCATCGAAGCCAACGCAGCATCGGCCAACGCATGGTCGTAATCGTCTCCGCCCAATGCAGAATCGCCCCCGGTGGCCATAACTTCAAACACACCGCGCGTTAAACGCAAAACAGAAATGTCAAAGGTACCACCGCCCAAATCGAACACGGCGTAAATGCCTTCGCTGGCATTGTCTAAACCATAAGCAATGGCAGCTGCTGTAGGTTCATTAATGAGGCGGAGCACATTGATGCCGGCCATTTGTGCCGCATCTTTGGTGGCTTGGCGCTGCGCATCGTCAAAGTAGGCAGGCACAGTAATCACAGCACCGTGCAAGTCGTCATTGAAGGTATCTTCTGCGCGGTAACGCAGTGTGGCCAAAATTTCAGCACTGACTTCTACAGGCGACTTTTCGCCCTGCACGGTTTGAATAGACAACATGCCTTTGGAGGCAGCGCCTTCTGTTTTCACAAACTTGTAAGGCAACTTTTCTGGGTTGGCAATGTCAGACAAACTGCGCCCCATGAAACGCTTCACTGAAGCCAAGGTATTTTCTGGATCTTGCGCGGCATTGGCCACGGCTTCATGACCAATTTGACGACCTTGACCTGGCAAGTAGCGAACCACAGACGGCAAGATCACTTGACCTTTGTCATCGGGCAAGCACTCGGCCACGCCATTGCGAACAGAGGCAACCAAAGAGTGCGTGGTGCCAAGGTCAATGCCTACAGCAATACGCCGTTGGTGCGGATCCGGTGCCTGACCGGGTTCTGAAATTTGCAAAAGTGCCATGACTTAATTTAATTCTTGTGTTCAGCTAGAAGCGTCGAGTTGGTGCTGCACTTCTTGTGCAAATTTTTCAATGAACATGAGCGCCCTCACCTGACCTACTGCTGCTGCAAAGTTTTGATCTGTGTCTATCAGCGAAGCAATTTGCTTCAAGGACGCAGCATGAGACGCATCCACTTCATCGAGCAATTTCTCTAAGCCTTCAATTTTAGAGTGGACAACTTTGACGGCTTTGCAATCGTCTAGCGCTTCACGCCATTCCATTTGTTGCATCAAAAATGCAGGCGGCATGCTGGTGTTGTTTTCGGCATTGACCGCAGCGCCATTTAACTCACACAAATAAGCGGCGCGTTTGAGCGGATCTTTGAGGCGGTTGTAGGCTTCGTTGATGCGCACGGACCATTGCATGGCGATGCGCTGCGCTGCGGCACCTTCGGACGCAAATCGGTCGGGATGCGCCTCGCGCTGCAAAGACTTCCACTGATGATCGAGTTGTGCGCGATCTAATGAAAAAGCTGCTGGCAGGCCAAACAGCTCAAAGTCTGAAGCCTGCAGGGAAATCACACGCGGAACGATTCGCCACAGCCGCAGCGATCGCGTTCATTGGGATTGTTAAAACGGAAACCTTCGTTCAAGCCTTCGCGCACAAAGTCGAGCTGTGTGCCGTCAATGTAGGCCAAGCTTTTAGGGTCGATCAGCACCTTGACGCCGTGGTCTTCAAAGACCACGTCTTCGGGTGCTACTTCGTCGACGTATTCGAGTTTGTATGCCAAGCCCGAGCAGCCGGTGGTTTTAACGCCCAAGCGCACTCCCACGCCTTTGCCGCGCTTGGTGATGTAACGCGACACGTGCCGCGCTGCTGCTTCAGTCAGTGAAATGGCCATGATGTCTTTCCAGCAAGGACCAATTAGGCCGCTGCGTGTTTCTTCTTGTAGTCTTCGACGGCTGCTTTGATGGCATCTTCGGCCAAGATGGAGCAGTGAATTTTGACGGGTGGCAAGGCCAACTCTTCGGCAATTTCGCTGTTCTTCAGTGCGGCAGCTTGGTCCAATGTTTTGCCCTTGACCCACTCGGTCACGAGGGAGCTAGAAGCAATGGCAGAACCACAACCGTAAGTTTTAAAACGGGCATCTTCAATGACGCCAGTAGTTGGGTTGACTTTGATTTGCAACTTCATCACGTCCCCGCAAGCAGGTGCGCCCACCATGCCGGTGCCCACATCTTCGTCGCCCTTTTCAAAGGAGCCCACGTTGCGGGGGTTTTCGTAATGATCAACAACTTTTTCGCTATAAGCCATGGTGTTACTTCCTTAATCTGTTCTTGAACGCTAAAACGCTTAGTGTGCAGCCCACTGAATGGTGCTGATATCAATGCCGTCTTTGTACATTTCCCACAAGGGGCTGAGTTCACGCAGTTTGGCCACGTTGGCTTTGATGGTTTCAATGGCAAAGTCAATTTCTGCTTCGGTGGTCCAACGGCCCACGGTCATGCGCAAGCTGCTGTGAGCCAACTCGTCGCTGCGACCCAAGGCGCGCAATACGTAGCTGGGCTCTAAGCTGGCAGAGGTACAAGCAGAGCCAGAAGACACAGCCAAACCTTTGATGCCCATGATGAGTGACTCGCCTTCAACATAGTTGAAGCTCATGTTGATGTTGTGGGGTACGCGCCTGGTGGGGTGACCGTTCAAGAACACTTGCTCAACGTCTTTGAGGCCATTGATAAGGCGCTCTTGCAAAGCTTTGGCCTTGGCTATGTCTTGGTCCATTTCCAAACGCGCAATGCGGAAGGCTTCGCCCATGCCCACGCATTGGTGAGTGGGCAATGTGCCAGAACGCATACCGCGCTCGTGACCGCCGCCGTGCATTTGCGCTTCGAGGCGCACGCGGGGTTTGCGGCGTACATACAAAGCACCGATGCCTTTGGGGCCGTAGGTTTTGTGCGAGGCCAAGCTCATCAAATCGACGGGCAAGGTGTTGAGGTCGATGGGCAATTTGCCTGTGGCTTGGGCAGCATCGACGTGGAAGATGATGCCCTTCTCACGGCAGATGGCGCCAATGGCGGGGATGTCTTGAATCACGCCAATTTCGTTGTTCACGAACATGACGCTGACCAAAATGGTATCGGGGCGCAAGGCAGCTTTGAACACATCGAGGTTAACCAAGCCGTCGTCTTGCACGTCCAGGTAAGTGACTTCAAAGCCTTGACGCTCGAGTTCGCGCATGGTGTCGAGCACGGCTTTGTGTTCTGTCTTGACCGTAATCAGGTGCTTGCCGCGAGATTTGTAAAACTGCGCAGCGCCCTTCAAGGCCAAGTTGTTGGATTCGGTGGCGCCGCTGGTCCAGACAATTTCGCGGGGGTCGGCACCGATGAGGTCGGCCACGTCTTTGCGGGCATTCTCTACGGCTTCTTCGGCTTCCCAGCCCCAAGCGTGACTGCGTGAGGCGGGATTGCCAAAGTGCTCGCGCAACCAAGGAATCATGGCATCGACCACGCGCGGATCGCAAGGATTGGTGGCGCTGTAGTCGAGGTAAATGGGGAAATGAGGTGTGCTGTTCATGCTTGAAAACGTCTCAAGATTTGACCAAGGTGTTGCCTAAGGCAAACACAGAATTAGGGGCATTCACGCGGATGGGTTGCACCACGGGCATGGCCGAAATGGCGCGCTTGATGGCGGGCTTGTTCTCAATGGTGTGGCCTGCGGCCAATTGGTCGTCGACCAATTTTTGCAGATTGACGGAGTCCAAAAACTCCACCATGCGTGAATTTAAGGCAGACCACAAGTCGTGGGTCATGCAACGGCCGGTGCTGCCATGGCAGTTTTCTTTGCCGCCGCAATGGGTGGCATCGATGGGTTCGTCCACCGACAAAATGATGTCGGCCACCGTAATTTCGGAGGCCTTTTTGGCCAAGGTGTAACCGCCGCCAGGGCCGCGGGTGGACTCCACCAGCTGATGCCGGCGCAGTTTGCCAAACAGTTGCTCTAAATAAGACAAGGAAATTTCTTGGCGCTGGCTGATGGCAGCCAGGGTGACTGGGCCAGAGTGTTGGCGCAGTGCCAAATCAATCATGGCGGTAACCGCAAATCGACCCTTGGTGGTGAGACGCATGACAAGATCCTAGGTTGTTGACTAATTCGCTCGACTATAGCAGAACTTGAGCGGAATAGTAGGAATACAAATTGAAGGTCTTTATGGGAACGGGGGAAAAGCTCTCCTCCCCCTTTTTTCCATCAAGCCTTGAGCACCACCACGTTGTCTGTGCCTGGCGCGCCAAAAGCCTGCGCTTTAAGCATCTGAAGCTGATCCCGAACCTGGGCGGCTTTTTCAAAGTCGAGGTTCTTGGCATGCTCCATCATTTGCTTTTCCAGCTGCTTGATGGCTTTGGAAATGTCTTTCTCGCTCATTTCCTCTACCTTGGCCCGCTGAACCGCGGCCAGCTCTAGGCGCTCAGCTTCTTTGCCTGCCTTCTCGCTGTAAACGCCATCAATCAGATCGCGCACTTGCTTCACGATGCTGCGCGGCGTGATGCCCATGGCCAAGTTGTGCGCAATTTGCTTCGTGCGACGGCGCTCGGTTTCGCCAATAGCGCGCTCCATAGAGTCGGTCATGCGATCGGCATACAAAATGGCGCGGCCATGCAGATTGCGCGCTGCTCGGCCAATGGTTTGAATTAGGCTGCGCTCCGAACGCAAGAAGCCTTCTTTGTCTGCATCCAAAATGGCCACCAACGACACCTCAGGAATGTCCAGCCCTTCCCGCAGCAAGTTGATGCCGACCAACACATCAAACGCGCCCAATCGCAAGTCGCGCAAAATTTCAACGCGCTCGACGGTGTCGACATCGGAGTGCAAGTAACGTACTTTCACGCCGTTGTCTGACAGATAGTCGGTCAGTTGCTCAGCCATGCGCTTGGTCAGCGTGGTAATGAGCACACGCTCGTGTTTTTCTACCCGAATGCGAATCTCTTGCAGCACATCGTCCACTTGGTGAATGGCGGGTCGAACTTCCACTTGCGGATCGACCAAGCCTGTGGGCCTGACCACCTGTTCGACCACTTTGCCAGCATGCGTGATTTCGTAATTGGCCGGGGTCGCCGATACAAAAATGCACTGACGCATTTTGGTTTCGAATTCTTCAAACTTCAAAGGCCGATTGTCCAAGGCACTGGGCAATCTAAAACCATATTCCACCAGCGTGGTTTTGCGCGCACGGTCGCCGTTGTACATGGCATTGAGCTGTCCAATCATTTGGTGGCTCTCGTCCAAGAACATGATGGAATCGAGCGGCATGTAATCTGTCAGGGTGCTAGGCGCAGCGCCTGGTTCTGCACCTGACAAATGCCGCGTGTAGTTTTCAATGCCTTTGCAGTGGCCCACTTCGCTCAGCATTTCCAAATCAAAGCGCGTGCGTTGTTCTAAGCGTTGTGCTTCCACAAGTTTGCCCATGCCCACCAGTTGTTGAAGGCGCTCGGCCAACTCAACTTTGATGGTTTCAACTGCCGCCAAAACTTTGTCGCGCGGCGTGACGTAATGGCTGGAAGGATAGACCGTGAAGCGCGGAATTTTTTGCTTGATACGGCCCGTGAGTGGATCAAACAATTGCAAGCTGTCGACTTCGTCATCGAACAATTCAATGCGCACGGCCAGCTCGGAATGCTCGGCTGGAAACACATCGATGGTGTCGCCGCGCACTCGAAACTTGCCGCGGCTAAAGTCTTGGTCATTGCGCTGGTACTGCATGCGAATGAGCTGCGAAATGACATCGCGCTGCCCTACTTTGTCGCCGGTGCGCAGAGTCATGATCATGCGGTGATAACTCTCCGGCTCGCCAATGCCATAGATGGCCGACACGGTGGCCACAATGACCACGTCGCGACGCTCCATCAAACTCTTGGTGCACGACAAACGCATTTGCTCAATGTGCTCATTGATGGCTGAATCTTTTTCAATGAACAAGTCGCGCTGGGGCACATAGGCTTCGGGCTGGTAATAGTCGTAATAGCTGACGAAATACTCCACCGCGTTTTTGGGAAAGAACTCTCTAAATTCTGAGTACAGCTGGGCGGCCAAAGTTTTGTTGGGCGCAAACACAATGGCTGGCTTGCCCATCTGGGCAATGACGTTGGCCATGGTGAAGGTTTTGCCAGAACCCGTCACACCCAGCAAAGTTTGGAACACTTCACCGTCGTTCAGGCCTTCTACCAAGCCCTCAATGGCGGTAGGTTGATCGCCCGCTGGCGGGTAGGGTTGGTACAGCTCAAAGGGCGAACCTTCGTACTGGACAAACTTGCCTTCGGGGGCCACGTATGGGACGGCCTCTAGGATGGGTTCAAATGAATCAGGTGCGACGGCCATGGAACTTCTTGAGATGGGTCAATTTGGGGCAAAAAATGGCAGAAAGAGCCGCTAAAATTAGGGGCAACCCTAAAGCCTAACCTAGGTTTGGGATTTCTGCCAACTGCAACCTCCTTATCAAGGACTTTTTCATGTCTCTGTTTACCGCCGTCGAAATGGCCCCCCGCGACCCCATCCTGGGTTTGAACGAACAATTTGCAGCCGACACCAACCCCAACAAAGTGAACTTGGGCGTAGGCGTTTATTTCGACGACAACGGCAAACTTCCCTTACTCGAATGCGTACAAGCCGCTGAAAACGCCATGATGGCCAAGCCTACCGCCCGCGGCTACTTGCCCATCGACGGTATTGCCGCCTACGACGCCGCAGTCAAAAGCTTGGTGTTTGGTGCCGATAGCGAACCCGTCAGCTCCGGCCGTGTGGCCACCGTGCAAGGCATTGGCGGCACAGGCGGCCTCAAAATTGGCGCCGACTTCCTGAAAAAAGTCAGCCCCAACGCCAAAGTTTTGATTTCTGACCCCAGCTGGGAAAACCACCGCGCTTTGTTTACCAACGCCGGTTTCCAAGTGGACACCTATGCCTACTACGACGCCGAAAAACGCGGCGTGAACTTCGATGGCATGTTGGCCAGCCTCAATGCGGCCGCCCCAGGTACCATCGTGGTCTTGCATGCTTGCTGCCACAACCCCACCGGTTATGACATCACCTCCGCTCAGTGGAACCAAGTCATTGCTGCTGTCAAAGGCAAAAACCTCACCGCATTTTTGGACATGGCCTACCAAGGTTTTGGCCACGGCATTCAAGAAGACGGCGCCGTCATTGCCAAATTTGTGGCTGCCGGCCTCAGCTTCTTTGTGTCCACTTCTTTCTCCAAGAGCTTTAGCTTGTATGGCGAGCGCGTGGGTGCTTTGTCTGTGCTGTGCGCCGACAAAGAAGAATGCAGCCGCGTTTTGAGCCAATTGAAGATTGTCATTCGCACCAACTACTCCAACCCACCCATCCACGGTGGTGCTGTGGTGGCTGCCGTGTTGGCCAACCCCGAGTGGCGCGCCACTTGGGAAAGAGAACTGGGCGAAATGCGTGTTCGCATTAAAGCCATGCGTCAAAAATTGGTCGACGGCCTCAAAGCCGCAGGTGTGAAGCAAGACATGAGCTTTATCACCACCCAAATTGGCATGTTCAGCTACTCGGGTTTGAACAAAGACCAAATGGTGCGCCTGCGCTCTGAATTTGGAGTCTATGGCACTGACACAGGCCGTATGTGCGTGGCTGCTTTGAACAGCAAGAACATCGATTACGTTTGCCAGGCCATTGCCAAAGTCATGTGACAGATTGGCGTCACCTAAGGATTTAAATTAGGTGCGCCTCTCCACTTTCTTCACAGCACAACTGTTATATTGCTGCAGTGCAACAATTTAAGGGGCTTTAAGCCATGCTTTACCAAATCTACGAAACCCAGCGCTCCTTCATGGAGCCCTTTTCTGAATTGGCCCAAGTAACAGCCAAAATGCTGACGAACCCCCAAAATCCCATGGGCAACTCGCCCATGGCACAGCGTATCTCTGCCAGCTACGAACTCATGCACCGCTTGGGCAAAGACTATGTCAAACCCGAGTTTGGCATTCGCACCGTCCATGTCGGCAAAGTAGATGTAGCCATTCATGAGCGCGTTGAAATTGACAAACCCTTTTGCGAGTTGCGTCGCTTCAAGCGTTTTACAGACGATGCCGTCACTCTGAACGCCATCAAAAAACAACCCGCTGTTTTGATCGTTGCACCTTTGTCTGGCCACTACGCCACCTTACTGCGCGACACTGTCAAAACCATGCTGAAAGACCACAAGGTCTACATCACCGATTGGAAAAACGCGCGTTTGGTGCCCTTGGCCAATGGCGAATTCCATTTGGACGACTACGTTAACTACGTGCAAGAGTTCATTCGTCACGTTCAAGGCGTGTACGGCAACTGTCACGTGATCAGTGTGTGTCAGCCTACAGTGCCAGTCTTGGCCGCCGTTTCTTTGATGGCTTCACGCGGCGAAAAAACACCTCTCAGCATGACCATGATGGGCGGCCCCATCGACGCGCGCAAATCGCCCACGGCCGTTAACAACTTGGCCATGAACAAGAGCTTTGAGTGGTTTGAAAACAATGTGATTTACAAGGTGCCTAGCAACTTCCCAGGTGCAGGCCGCCGCGTCTATCCTGGCTTTTTGCAGCACACTGGCTTTGTGGCCATGAACCCCGATCGCCATGCATCTAGCCACTACGATTATTTCAAAGACCTAATCAAGGGCGATGACGCTAGCACCGAAGCGCACCGCAAGTTCTATGACGAGTACAACGCTGTGCTCGACATGGATGCCGACTATTACCTTGAAACCATCAAGACTGTTTTCCAAGACTACAAGCTAGTGAATGGCACTTGGGAAATTAAAAATGTAAGCGGCAAGGCCGAGTTGGTTCGTCCGCAAGACATTAAGACTTCGGCCTTGCTAACTGTTGAAGGCGAGTTGGACGATATTTCTGGCTCAGGACAAACGGCTGCCGCGCACGGTTTGTGTAGCAGCATCAAGCCCAACAATCGCAAACACCTTGAAGTACCTGGTGCCGGTCACTACGGTATTTTCAGTGGCCGTCGTTGGCGCGATGTGGTGTACCCAGAAGTGGTCAAATTCATTTTGGCCCACAACGGTACCGGCGCCACTCCAAAAGCTGCTAGCAAAACTGCCGTCAAAGCCAGTGCCAAGCCCGCAAGCAAAGCAACTGCCAAGAAAGCTGTCAAAGCTGTTAAAGCTGTTGCCAAAAAAGCGCCCGCTCGTAAAAAGTGAGCACCCTGGCTGACGGCATCCTCGATGCGCTGCCCCAAACGCAGTGCACGCGGTGCGGCTATCCAGACTGCAAGGCCTATGCACAGGCCATTGCCCTAGAACAAGCTCCCATCAATCAGTGTCCGCCAGGTGGCGCCGAAGGCGTGGCCGTTTTGGCGCGCCTCACTGGCAAGCCCGTCCAGCCATTGAACCTTGAACATGGCCTTGAAGGGCCTATGACTGTGGCCGTCATCGATGAAGCATGGTGCATCGGCTGCACCTTGTGCATCAAGGCCTGCCCTACCGATGCCATTTTGGGTAGCAACAAGGTGATGCATACGGTCATTGAATCGGTGTGCACTGGCTGCGATTTGTGCTTGCCTGTGTGCCCTGTCGATTGCATTGAGATGGTACCTATCTCAGGCGACAAGACGGGGTGGGCTGCTTGGTCAGCAGAGCTGGCCACACAAGCCCGTGTGCGCTATGAGTCTAGGCAAATTCGCTTGGTCAAAGAAGAGCAAGAGCACGCTGCACGACAAGAAGCCAAGGCTGCCATGAAACTGGCCGACCTTGAAACCCACACCCATGTGGCTGAAGATCCAGACAAAGAAATGGCTCGCAAGCGAGCCATCATTGCAGCAGCGATGGCCAAAGCCAAAGCGCGACAAGCCAAGTAAAACTTGGCTTTATTGAATTAGGTTAAGCGTATTGGGCGGCCAATGCGCCAAATGCCTTCACCACTTCGTCGGGTGCTTGCACCAACTCAATCAGCACGCCTTCACCACCAATGGGCAACTCTTCATTGCCTTTGGGATGAATGAAGCAGATGTCAAAACCAGCAGCACCTTTGCGAATGCCACCTGGTGCAAAGCGAACGCCCTGCTGACCCAACCATTCAACGGCCTCTGGCAATTTGTCGATCCAAAGACCGACGTGATTCAGGGGCGTGGTGTGAACAGCAGGTTTTTTTTCAAGGTCCAAGGGTTGCATCAAATCGACCTCAACCTTGAAGGGGCCTGAGCCAATGGCACAAATGTCTTCATCGACATTTTCACGATCGCTTTTGTAAGTGCCAGTGAGTTCCAGACCAAACAAGTCAACCCACAATTTTTGCAGTTTGACTTTGTCAGTGCCGCCAATGGCAATTTGTTGAATGCCAAGGACTTTAAACGGACGGTTAATTTCGCTCATGCCTCAAACTCCACAATCACTTGGTCTACAGACAAAGATTCACCTTGTGAGGCCATTACTTTTTTCACCACCCCATCGTGGGCAGCAAACAAGATGTTTTCCATCTTCATGGCTTCAATCACCGCCACGCGCTCACCTGCCTGCACTTTTTGACCTGGTGTGACGGCCACATTGACCAACAAACCTGGCATGGGGGACAAGACAAAACGGCTCATGTCTGGCGGTGTTTTGAACGGCATCATTTGATGCAGTTGGGCCATGCGGGGTGATACCACTAAGGCTTCAATGCGGGTGCCGTTGTGCTGAACTTGCAAGGCCAATGGGTTCTTGGGTGTACCGCGTTCTACTTGTGCGGTGAAAGGTTTGCCATTGACCGTGCCGCTAATGCGCACATCGTTCAAACGTGAATGGCTTTCAATGATGTAGTGGTTCTCACCCACTTTGATGATGGCCTTGCCACTCTGACCGCGGAACTCGTCCACGTGCACACCGATGTAGCGGTTGTCGCCTTTGGCGCCCAACACAATCACGCTGTAGTCGTGACCAATTTGAACGTCGTAGCCCGGCAACTGACCGCTGAGGTTGGCGGCACGCTCGCGTGATTTGCGACGCACAAAGGCCGCCAAGGCCACCAAGAAGTCTGGGTCGTCGTGCGGCACATCTTCAGCGCGGAAACCATGGGCGTAGTTTTCGGCAATGAAGCCTGTATTGAAATCGCCCGCCACAAATTTAGGGTGCGCCAACAAAGCCGCTTGAAATGGAATGTTGGAGCTGATACCGCGAATCACAAATCCATTGAGAGCTTCGCGCATTTTGGCAATGGCGTCGTTGCGGTCAGTGCCATGCACAATCAATTTAGCAATCATAGAGTCGTAGAACATGGGGATCTCGCCACCATCTTGCACGCCTGTGTCCACACGCACACCCAGCAGGTCTTGCGTGTTGGACTGGAACATGGTTTGCACGGGCGTTTGGAAACGCACCAAGCGGCCTGTAGAAGGCAAGAAATTGCGGAAGGGATCTTCGGCGTTGATACGGCACTCAATGGCCCAGCCGTTGCGCTTCACATCGGCTTGCGTGAGGGGCAGCTTCTCGCCATTGGCCACGCGAATCATCATCTCTACCAAGTCGACGCCTGTAATGGCTTCTGTCACTGGGTGCTCCACTTGCAGACGCGTGTTCATCTCCAAGAAGTAGAAGCTTTGGTCTTTGCCCACCACAAACTCGACAGTACCTGCCGATTGGTACTTTACGGCTTTGGCCAAAGCCACTGCTTGCTCACCCATGGCTTTGCGCGTGGCATCGCTGATGAAAGGTGATGGCGCTTCTTCAATCACTTTTTGGTGACGGCGTTGAATAGAACACTCTCGCTCGTTCAAATAAATCACGTTGCCATGGCTGTCGCCCAACACTTGAATTTCGATGTGGCGAGGCTCTTCCACAAACTTCTCAATGAAGACGCGGTCGTCGCCAAAAGAGTTGCGGGCTTCGTTGCGGCACGACGTAAAGCCTTCAAAGGCTTCTTTGTCGTTGAAGGCCACGCGCAGACCTTTACCACCGCCACCGGCAGAGGCTTTGATCATGACGGGGTAGCCAATGCCTTTGGCAATTTCCACAGCGGCTTCGGCTGTTTCAATGGCATCGTTGTAACCAGGAATGGTGTTGACCTTGGCTTCGTTGGCCAATTTCTTCGAGGCAATCTTGTCGCCCATGGCGGCAATGGAAAAGTGGCGTGGGCCAATGAAGGCAATGCCTTCGTCTTCACAACGCTTGGCAAATGCTTCGTTTTCAGACAAGAAACCGTAGCCTGGGTGAATGGCTTGCGCGCCCGTGGCTTTGGCAGCGGCAATGATTTTGTCGGCCACCAAATAAGATTCGCGCGAGGGGGCTGGGCCTAACAACACGGCTTCATCGGCCAGCATCACATGACGGGCTTCTTTGTCGGCTTCGGAATAAACGGCAACGGTGGCAATGCCCATCTTCTTAGCCGTGGCAATGACACGGCAGGCAATTTCACCGCGGTTGGCAATCAAAATTTTGGTAAACATATTTTTTCTCCTTATGGCGTATTCAATTCAAGCGATGTCGGTCATGCCACTTAAAGTGGAATGTTGCCGTGCTTGCGCCATGGGTTTTCAACTTTTTTGTCCTTCAACATCACCAACGAACGGCAAATACGTTTGCGTGTTTCGTGGGGTTGAATCACGTCGTCAATGAAGCCGCGTGCGCCGGCCACGAAGGGGTTGGCAAAGCGATCTTTGTATTCGGCTTCGCGAGCTGCCAACTTGACGGGATCGTTCTTGTCTTCGCGGAAAATAATTTCCACCGCGCCCTTGGCACCCATCACCGCAATTTCAGCGTTGGGCCAAGCAAAGTTAACGTCGCCGCGCAAGTGCTTGGAAGCCATCACGTCGTAAGCACCGCCATAAGCTTTGCGGGTGATGACCGTGATTTTGGGCACGGTGCACTCTGCGTAGGCGTAGAGCAATTTGGCGCCGTGCTTGATGATGCCGCCGTACTCTTGCGAAGTACCGGGCATGAAGCCAGGCACGTCTACAAAGGTGATGACGGGAATGCTGAAGGCATCGCAGAAGCGCACAAAGCGAGCGGCTTTGATGGAGCTCTTGATGTCCAAGCAACCGGCCAAGACCAAAGGTTGGTTGGCCACAATGCCCACGGTTTGGCCGGCCATGCGGGCAAAACCAATGAGGATGTTTTTGGCGTAGTCGGGTTGGAGTTCAAAGAAGTCGCCGTCGTCAACGGTCTTCATGATGAGCTCTTTCATGTCGTACGCTTGGTTGGCGTTCATGGGCACCAAAGTGTCCAAGCTGATGTCTTGACGGTCTGTGGGGTCGCCACTGGCGCGAACCGGCGATTTTTCGCGGTTGTTCAAGGGCAAGTAGTTGTACAAGCGGCGCAGCATCAGCAAGGCTTCCACGTCGTTTTCAAACGCCATGTCGGCCACACCGCTCTTAGTAGTGTGCGTTAAAGCGCCGCCCAATTCTTCAGCTGTGACTTCTTCATGCGTGACGGTTTTGACCACTTCTGGCCCTGTCACGAACATGTACGAACTGTCTTTGACCATGAAGATGAAATCGGTCATGGCGGGTGAATACACCGCACCACCGGCTGAAGGGCCCATGATCATGCTGATTTGGGGAATCACGCCGCTGGCCATGGCATTGCGCTGGAACACTTCGGCATAACCGCCCAAGGAGGCCACGCCCTCTTGAATACGCGCACCGCCCGAATCGTTCAAGCCAATGACCGGGGCACCGACTTTCATGGCTTGGTCCATGATTTTGCAAATTTTCTCGGCATGTGACTCAGACAAGGCACCACCAAACACCGTGAAGTCTTGGCTGTACACAAACACCAAACGGCCATTGATCATGCCGTAGCCTGTGACCACACCGTCGCCAGGAATTTTGTTGTCTTGCATGCCAAAGTCTGTGCAGCGGTGCTCCACAAACATGTCCCACTCTTCGAAGGTGCCTTCGTCTAGCAGCACTTCAAGACGCTCACGCGCGGTGAGTTTGCCTTTGGCGTGTTGTGCGTCAATGCGCTTTTGGCCACCACCCATGCGGGCTGCGGCGCGTTTGGTTTCGAGTTGTTGAATGATGTCTTGCATGATTTACTTTCTTCACTCCAATACGGGATATTTCAATTTCTGGGAAAGCCAGTTGCTTGATAAGCAGCCAGCAGTTGTCTTGCGGCGGTGGATGCAGGCACTTGACCTGAGATTACCTTTTGCGTGAGTTCAGGTAACAGCGCTTTCACACTGACCTGAGCTCGGAAATTTTGTTTCAAGCCAGCATCGATGCGTTCCCACATCCAGGCTTGGGCTTGTTGTTGTCTGCGCTGAACAAATTTTTGATTGGCTTGCTGGAGACGCTTGAACTTTTGCACGCGATGCCAAAAACTGTCGACACCTTTATTAAGCAAGGCACTAATTTGTAAGACCTCGGGGTGCCACAGCTCTTCGTTGTGATGCGCGTTGTCTGGGTTGCCATGCAAACCTAACAATCGCAAAGCACTGGTAATTTGTGCCTCTGCGCGTGTGGCTGCAGAGGTATCAATGTCTGCTTTGTTGATGACCACCAAATCGGCCAATTCCATCACGCCTTTTTTAATGGCCTGTAAATCGTCACCAGCGTTCGGCAATTGCATCAACACAAACATGTCGGTCATGTTGGCCACTGCGGTTTCGCTCTGTCCTACGCCCACTGTTTCCACAATGACCACGTCGTAGCCTGCAGCTTCACAGACCAACATGGCTTCGCGGGTTTTTTCCGCCACGCCGCCCAGGGTGCCGCTAGAGGGGCTGGGGCGAATGTAGGCTTTCTCGTGAACGCTGAGATGCTCCATGCGCGTCTTGTCGCCCAAGATAGAGCCGCCTGAAACCGTTGACGAAGGGTCGATGGCCAATACCGCCACGCGATGACCTTGCGCAATTAAGAACAAGCCCAGTGCTTCAATGAAAGTCGATTTGCCCACACCGGGTACGCCACTGATGCCCAAGCGAAATGACTTGCCTGAATGCGGCAACAAACCCGTGAGCAATTCATCCGCCTGCACGCGGTGTGCAGGCAGAGTGGACTCGAGCAAGGTGATGGACTTGGCCATGGCGCGGCGTTGAACCGCGGGCAGGCCCTGCAACACACCTTGCATGAGGTCTTGAGGGGTCAACCTAAGGCCTTTTTAATTTGCTCCAAAACATCTTTGGCGCTGGCTGGGATGGGGGTGCCGGGGCCGTAGATGCCCTTCACGCCGGCTTCGTACAAGAAGTCGTAGTCTTGACGTGGAATAACGCCGCCCACAAACACGATGATGTCGTCGGCGCCCTGCTTCTTCAATTCGGCAATGATGGCGGGTACCAAAGTTTTGTGACCTGCCGCCAAAGTGGAAACGCCCACTGCGTGCACGTCGTTTTCGATGGCCTGCCGTGCGCACTCTTCAGGCGTTTGGAACAAGGGGCCCATGTCCACGTCAAAGCCCAGATCGGCAAAGGCGGTGGCCACCACTTTGGCGCCGCGGTCGTGACCGTCTTGGCCCAACTTGCTGATCATGACGCGAGGACGACGGCCTTTGGAGTCGGCAAATTCGTTGATTTCTTTTTTCAGTTGGTCCCAACCTTCGGCTGAGTCGTAAGCAGCAGCGTACACACCGGTCACCTTTTGTGTATCGGCGCGGTGGCGCCCAAAAACTTTCTCAAGTGCATCGGACACTTCACCCACTGTAGCGCGCAAGCGAATGGCTTGAATGCTGAGTTCGAGCAAATTACCTTGACCACTTTCGGCGGAGGCTGTTAGCGCATCCAGTGCAGCTTGCACTTTGGCTGTGTCGCGCGATGCACGAATTTTCTTGAGTCGATCAATTTGACCATCGCGCACTTTGACGTTGTCGATGGCCAAGATGTCGATGGGATCTTCTTTGGCCAGCTTGTATTTGTTCACACCCACAATGACGTCTTTGCCAGAGTCAATGCGTGCTTGTTTCTCGGCCGCGGCGGCTTCAATTTTGAGTTTGGCCCAGCCGCTGTCCACGGCCTTGGTCATGCCGCCCATGGCTTCTACTTCTTCAATGATGGCCCAAGCTTTGTCGGCCATTTCTTGTGTGAGCGATTCCATCATGTAGCTACCGGCCCAGGGGTCGATCACGTTGGTGATGTGGGTTTCTTCCTGGATGATCAGCTGCGTATTGCGCGCAATGCGCGAGCTGAACTCGGTGGGCAACGCAATGGCTTCGTCAAAACTGTTGGTGTGCAAAGACTGTGTGCCGCCAAACACAGCAGCCATAGCTTCAATGGTGGTGCGCACCACATTGTTGTACGGGTCTTGCTCGGTCAGTGACCAGCCAGAAGTTTGGCTGTGCGTGCGCAGCATGAGGCTCTTGGGGTTCTTGGCCTCAAAGCCCTTCATGATGCGACACCACAGCAAACGGGCTGCGCGCATCTTGGCAATTTCCAAATAGAAATTCATGCCCACGGCCCAGAAGAAGGACAAGCGTCCTGCAAAGTCGTCTACGTCCATGCCTTTGGCAATGGCGGTTTTGACATACTCTTTGCCGTCGGCCAAGGTAAAGGCCATCTCAAGCGCCTGATTGGCACCGGCCTCTTGCATGTGATAACCCGAAATGGAAATTGAGTTGAACTTCGGCATGTTCTTGGCCGTGTACTCAATGATGTCGCCAATGATTTTCATCGACGGCTCGGGCGGGTAAATGTAGGTGTTGCGCACCATGAACTCTTTCAGAATGTCGTTCTGAATGGTGCCCGACAATTTGTCTTGGCTCACGCCCTGTTCTTCGGCGGCCACCACGTAGCCGGCCAACACGGGCAACACAGCGCCGTTCATGGTCATGGACACAGACACCTTGTCGAGGGGAATCTGGTCAAACAAAATCTTCATGTCTTCAACAGAGTCGATGGCCACACCAGCCTTGCCCACGTCGCCCGTGACACGGGGATGGTCGGAGTCGTAACCGCGGTGCGTGGCCAAGTCGAAGGCCACTGACACGCCTTGACCGCCGGCTGCCAAAGCCTTGCGATAGAACTCATTGGATTCTTCGGCCGTAGAAAAACCAGCGTACTGACGAATGGTCCAAGGACGCACGGAATACATGGTGGCTTGAGGGCCTCGCAAGAAAGGCTCAAAGCCTGGCAAGGTGTTGGCGTAAGGCAAAGCGGCGGTGTCTTCGGCTGTGTACAAAGGCTTGACCGAAATGCCATCCGGCGTTTTCCAATTGAGGGCGTCGACGTTGCCACCGGGCGCAGACTTTTGTGCGGCACGCATCCAATCTTCTAGTTGGGCGTTCTTAAATTCGTTCTTGGGCTGGGTCATGTCGCGGGGTCCTCAATATGATTCATAATTATTGATGCAAAATATTGTACTTGCCTTACAATCCGCCAAACGACCCAATTTAGGTCAATTTTCTCGATTTATCAACCATGTCTGCCTTGTCCGCTGTCCCGTCCTTAGCGCCCCGCGCGCTGTATGAAGAAGTTGCCGAACTGATTCGGCAGCGCATCTTCAGCCGCGAGCTAGAACCTGGCAGCTGGATTGACGAGCTTCAAATTGCCAAGGCCTATGGCATCAGCCGTACACCTTTGAGGGAGGCCTTGAAGGTATTGGCCGCAGAAGGCTTGGTCACCATGAAGGTGCGCCGCGGTGCGTACGTGACTGAGGTTTCTGAAAAAGACCTGCGTGATGTTTATCACCTTCTGAGTCTTTTAGAGAGCGATGCCGCTGCTGTGGTGGCCCAAACCGCCTCCCCTGCTGACCTGAAGAAACTGCAATCCCTCCATTCAGAACTAGAAGCTGCAGGCAAACCCGGCAAAGAAAAGCACGACAAGTTCTTTGAAGTGAACGAAGCATTTCACATGTGCTTGCTCGAACTATCGCAAAACAAATGGCGCGATCAAATGGTGGCCGACTTGCGCAAAGTGATGAAGCTCAACAGGCACAACTCGTTGTTTAAAACAGGCCGAATTACCGAGTCCTTGGCCGAGCATCAGGCCATCATGGCCGCAATCAACGCCAAAGACCCAGGGGCTACCGCCGCGCGCATGCGCGAGCACTTTGCCAATGGGCTGATGGCAGCCAGCCCAACGCCAGCCTAATCAATAGACATTCGAAAGTTGGATGACCTGCAATTAAGCAGGAACTTCAGCGCCTCTGGCCAGCGCTTCGCGCGCAATGGCCATTACCTCGCGTGGTGGCATAGGCTTGAGTTTGTGATTGCTCCAAACCTGACGCCACAAGCGCCCTCCCCTTTGGCCATGGTAAAGACCCAGCATGTGACGCGCTATGGCATACCAAGGACAACCGTCTTCTTTGTTGGCGCGCTCCATGTATGTCACCATGGCTTCTTCCACCGCTTCGCGCGAGACGCTTGATTCAGCTGAATTGAAGAAAGCTTCATCCCACGTGGTTAAAAGCCAAGGGTTGTAATAAGCCTCACGGCCAATCATCACGCCATCAACTTCTTTCAGGTGATCGGCAATTTGATCATTGCGCGTAATGCCACCATTGATGGCAATGGTGAGTTCCGGAAAATCTTTTTTAAGCTGGTACGCCAACTCATAACGCAATGGCGGAATTTCACGATTCTCTTTAGGCGACAAACCTTGCAACCAGGCATTACGTGCATGCACGATGAACACATTGCAGCCCGCTTCTTTTACAGTGCCCACAAAGTCACGAACAAAGTCGTAACTTTCTATTTGATCTATGCCGATGCGATGCTTAACCGTAACAGGCACAGACACCACATCAACCATGGCCTTGACACCATCGGCCACCAACTGCGGCTCGTTCATGAGGCACGCACCAAACGCACCGCGCTGGACGCGGTCGCTGGGGCAACCACAGTTGAGATTGATTTCGTTGTAGCCCCATTGCTCGCCTAGCTTGGCCGCAAAGGCCAAATCGGCTGCGTCACTGCCGCCAAGTTGCAAGGCCACAGGGTGCTCTTCAGCGTTGAAGCGCAAATGACGCTCTACGCTGCCATGCCGCAAAGCACCGGTGGTGACCATCTCGGTGTACAACAAGGTGTGTTGCGACAGCAAGCGATGAAAGAACCGGCAGTGGCGGTCGGTCCAGTCCATCATGGGCGCGACAGAGAGGCGCCAAGGACTCATTGAATTTGTAGAAGAATCATTCACCGCCCAATGATAATTAATAAATGAAAGGCTTCATGTCCTTGAGCAATTGCTTATTTAAATTAGGCAAGGATTTGGCTAAATTAAGCTGCTTGGTGAGCTGAGCCATTTGAAATTCGGATTCATTGACTTGATATGCCATTTTTTCACGCAACCAGGTCAGCAGATCGGCCAAATGCCACATGACGGCTTTTCCTTCATGAACTGGTGCTGGAAATGTAGGGTAATGCTGCAGCATGAGCTTGCGCAAGTTCTGGCGGGTAACCCCGACCGAATCGGCAACGTCAGACAAGCCTACAAAATCAGGGGCAGCTTCAATGAGCACAGCTTCTGGCAAAGCCTGTCGAACATCAGCCAAGGCACTCAAAAGCGCAAGTTCTGCTGAATTTGCATTGCGAGAAAAATTGAGTGCAATGCGACCAGGCTGACCCAAGCCTAACAATGCATCATCACAACTCCCGCCACCAAGCCGTTCTGCAACATCGTCTCCGCCATCATCACCGTGGCTGATTTGATATTTCAAAGTGAAGTTGTATTCCATGATTAGTTCTTTTCAATCTTGATGAACTGCTGAATCAAACGTCGCATGTTTGAGACACGCACCTCGCATTTTTCGACAACTCTCTTTAAAGCCCGTGCATGGTTTTCGGCATCTCGGGGCGTATTCCAAATGGAGGTAATACAAAACTCACCACAACGGCAAGTCTCTTGATTAAATGGGCAAAACATCTTCCCCCACGCATGCGATCCACCCACATCGACCCGCCATTTTTCAGACTCTGCAAATCTCAAGGCCGCTTCAATTTCTTTGGTGGGATGTTTTGCGCGTTTCAAATAAGGCTCCAGAATAATTGAATTAAAGTTAGTTGTCAATCGACAACCAACCCAAAGTGACTCATGTCAAAATCTATTCATTCATTCTTTCAACGAATCAAAATTTCAAGCTTGCAATTGCCTTCAAGAAATAAGGCAAATACTTAAACCCATCGCATTCGTACACAATGACAGCATGAAAGCTTCTACGAACAGGAAATTGAAATGAACGAATCCACAATTTGGTGGCTACTGGCAGGCGCACTGGTGGCAGCCGAGCTGGCCACGGGTACGTTTTATTTATTGATGCTAGCCATTGGCGCTAGCGCTGCCGCTCTCACGGCCCACATGCAAGCTACGCTAACTACGCAAATTGTTGTCGGCTCTGTTGTGGGTGGTCTGGCGGTTGTGCTCTGGCGTCTTTACCAAAATCAACTGGCCAAATCGCATCCCCAAGAACACGCCAGTCAACACTTAGACATTGGCGAAAAAGTTCAGGTCGCCGCATGGAACGATCAAGGGGTTGCGCAAGTTCAACACCGCGGTGCCGCTTGGCGTGCCATTTGCGCCGAGGGGCAATCTCAAGAAATCGGCACCTACCAAATTGCAGACATCCAAGGCAACACCTTGGTGTTGAGTCACGTCAGACCACAGAGTGCATAAATCAATACTAACAACGCACACCCCAAACGCACATCGAATCACTCAAAAGGAAAATCATGGAAATAGCCATCGTCATCTTGGCCATTGCGGTCTTGTTCATCATCAAAACCGTCAAGGTGGTGCCTCAGCAAAATGCATGGGTGGTGGAGAGGCTTGGTAAATTTCACAGCAGTCTCACACCGGGCCTTAACTTTGTTGTGCCCTTCATCGACCAAGTCATTCAAAAGCACAGCCTCAAAGAAATTCCGCTCGATGTGCCTAGCCAGGTTTGCATCACGCGCGACAACACGCAATTGCAAGTAGATGGCATTTTGTACTTCCAAGTGACGGACCCTAAGTTGGCCAGCTACGGTTCGTCCAACTACATTGTGGCCGTTACACAATTAGCTCAAACCAGTTTGCGCAGTGTCATAGGCAAACTAGAACTCGACAAAACATTTGAAGAACGCGACATCATCAACGCACAAGTGGTGGCCGCCATTGACGAAGCCGCCCTCAACTGGGGGGTCAAAGTGCTGCGTTACGAAATCAAAGACCTCACACCGCCCGCAGAAATTTTGCACGCCATGCAATCTCAAATTACAGCTGAACGCGAAAAGCGTGCCTTGATTGCAGCCTCAGAGGGCCGACGCCAAGAGCAAATCAACATCGCTACCGGTGAGCGCGAGGCATTCATTGCGCGCTCAGAAGGCGAAAAGCAAGCCGTCATCAACAAAGCCGAGGGTGATGCTGCGTCCATCATGGCCGTGGCCGATGCCACAGCCCAAGCCATTGAACGCATTGCGGCTGCCATTCAGAAGCCTGGCGGCGAGCAAGCGGTTCAACTGAAGGTTGCCGAGCAAGCTGTGTTGGCCTACGGCAAAGTCGCACAAGATGCCAAGACCACCCTCATTGTGCCGGGCAACATGACCGAAGTGTCTTCCCTCATTGCCTCAGCCATGCAAATGGTCAACACAGGCAAAAACGTCGGACATTAATTGAGTCACAACACCCGCCAACCAACAACAAGTTGCCAAACTTATAAGACACGCAACAATTCTTTCAAAGAATCAAACTTTCAAACCTGCATTAACTTGTAATTCAATTTGGTCTGGAACGGCGCGCTGTTCATTGGATATTCCAACAAACTCCTTTGGCCAAATTCGTTAGGTCGTGCGCTGCAAAAAGTCAGGCATACCGCTTCAATAAATCACTCAAGTATTCAGCAGCCGGCGTCAGAGGCAAGTCGCCTCTTCTTAAAAAAACAATGGGCGGTGCAGCCAAGCTTTCGCGCACGGGTATCACTTGCAGTGCATGCTGTGTCAGGGCAAATTCGGCCCACTGACGCGGCAGCATGGTGAGCAAGTCCGAGTGTGCCAACGCCACCAATAGCGACATGGCCGAATTTGCCTGCAATCTAATCTGCGGCGGCCCCAATTTAAAGCGTGAAAAAACCTCGTTCAGGTCTTCAGTGGCATTGACATCCAAAGAAGGGGTGGCCCAATCGGCCAAGCTCAATGCCTTCAGGGTTCTGGCTGCCGCCAAGGGATGCCCCTTGCGACCCACCACTATGCGCGTATTTTCAAAAAGAGTTTCTACGATCAAACCTGGCGCGGGTGCTGCCTGCGAAGCAGCGCCCAGATAAAAATCGATGCTGCCATTGCGCAGACCGGGCTCAATGGCAGGGTACAGCCCCTCAATCACCTTGAGTGTTACGCCAGGATAGCGTTCCCGAAAAGGCCCCAGCGCGGCGGGCAACATGCCCAAGTGGGGCATGATGGACAGGCCGGCCACCACCGTTCCCATGGCGCCACCTTGCGCCTGCGCCATTTCTTCGTCAGCTCTTCTGAGCTCGTTGATCACCGAACTGGCCCGCTGGTAAAAAAGCCGACCCATAGGCGTTAAGACCATGCCTCGCGCCTCGCGCTCAAACATGGGATGTCCTAGCTCACGTTCTAAATTCCGAATGCTGCGGGTGAGGCCAGACTGAGCGACGTCCAAGTACCGCGCGGCGCCCCGCAAGCTGCCCCGCTCTACGATGGCAACCAGATCACGCAATTGGTTGAGTTTCATTTAAGCGTTCTCATTTTGTAATCAGAGAGCATATTTTGCCCTCTCTTTGAGAACTCCAAGATCACCTAGACTTCAAGTCACAATCAAGTTTTTTAAATACAAGCAACTCACTATGAAACTCATCAGTTACACACACCAAGAAGTCGTCCGCTACGGCGTCTTAGTAGCGCAAGGTGTGGCCGACATGCGCCACTGCATGGACAACGCCCCTGCCAGCATCAATGACTTTTTTGCACATGTCCACAGCAACAAGACGCTGATAGCCAGCATCGCCCAGCGCGCTGAATCGGCCCCGCACTTGTCGCTAGACCAAGTCAATTTGCTGCCCTGCGTGCCCCGTCCTAGCAAAATTATTTGTTTGGGTGTGAACTATCACGACCATGCAGCCGAAGGTGGCAACAAGGTCGCCGATTACCCCACCATCTTTTATCGGGGTCCTTCCTCGCTGCTTGCGCACAAAGGCACCATCCCCATTCCACCCATCTCTACATCGCTTGATTTCGAAGCAGAGCTGGCCTTGGTCATTGGCAAAACCACACGCAACGTCAGCGAAGCGGAAGCCCTTGACTCGGTGTTTGCCTACGCGTGCTTCAACGACGCAACCTTCCGTGATTACCAGCGCAAAACCACCCAATGGACAGTGGGCAAAAACTTTGACCAAACCGGCGGCTTTGGCCCCCACTTGGTCACTGCAGACGAACTGCCGCCTGGCTGCGTGGGCCTGCACATCGAATCGCGCCTGAATGGCAAAGTGATGCAAAGTGCGTCAACCACCGACATGGTGTTTCATGTGGCTCCCACCATTGCCATGATGTCTGCCTGCATGACACTAGAACCTGGCGACGTGATTGTGATGGGCACCCCCGCTGGCGTGGGTTATGCGCGCAAACCACCTGTCTGGATGCAGCCTGGCGACACCATCGAAATCGAAGTGGAAGGTATCGGCATTCTGAGCAACCAAGTTGGCCTGATGGCAGCCTAGTCATGAAAAACATTACCCGAAGCAACCTGACCGATACCGTCAAAAGTAGCTTTTCAAACATCGATGATGAAAGGCTCAAGCACTTGGTCAATCGGCTCGTGCATCACCTGCATGCCTTTGCAACAGAAACGAAGTTGACCCATGATGAATGGCGCGAAGGCATTGCGTTTATGCACCGCGCGGCAGAGATCAGCGATGCCTCGCGCAGTGAATTCACATTGATGTCTGATGTGCTGGGCTTGTCGTCTCTGGTTGACCTCATGGCCGCCAGACCAGGCGCAACAGAAGGAAGTGTGCTGGGCCCCTTCCATACCCGAGGCTCACCGTGGGTAGGCAACGGTGCCAACCTTGTGCGTGACAACGCTGGTGAGGTCGTATTGCTTCAAGGCCGCGTGACCGATATTGAAGGAAAGCCCCTGGCCAACGCCACCATCGATTTTTGGCAAAACGCCGACAACGGCATGTATTGGCAAATGGACGACAGCCAACCTCAAGACAATCTGAGATGCCAAATCAAGGTGGATGCCGATGGTCATTTCGAGCTGGCCACCATTCGCCCTCGCCCTTATCTGGTGCCCACCGATGGACCCGTTGGCGAATTGTTGCGTGTGTCGCACCGTGATGCCTGGCGACCCGCACACTTTCACATCATTGTGGAAGCACCCGGCTACCGCAGCTTAATTACAGAAGTCTTTGATGACGCCGATCCTTGGGTTGAAAAAGACGCCGTATTTGGTGTTCGCGCCTCACTGGTTCGACCGTTCACCCCCACCACCGACGAAGCAACAGCCAAGCGCCTGGGCCTACCGGCTCACTACCTCAAGGTAGACCTGCCAATTGCGCTAGCACGTGCAGACTAAATCACTAACGCACAAACGCACTGCAGCACCTCTTGAGAGTTTCTTATCCATGACGAACACACAGAAGGTTCAAGTCCTAATTGCGGGCGGTGGCCCTTGCGGCTTAATGCTTGCCAATGAACTTGGAAGGCGCCATATTTCTTGCCTACTGGTCGATGCCAAATCAGGTACCGCATTCAACCCGCAAGCCAATGCCACTCAAGCGCGAACCATGGAGCATTTTCGGCGTTTGGGTTTTGCGCACGAAATTCGCAGCATGGGTCTGCCGCCAGATCACCCCACTGACATCGCCTACCTCACCCGCTTTGGCGGTACCGAGCTGGCGCGTCTGAGGCTGCCCACTGCGGCAGCCGCACCACAAGCCATCAAGAACATGTCGGGCTCTTGGAGTGCCGCAGAGCTACCGCACCGCGTGTCACAAAAGTATGTCGAAGTCTGTCTGCATCGGCATGCACAGCAACAAGCCAGCGTTGAGATGCGCTACGGCTGGCAACTCAAACAATTTACCGACACGGTTGATGGTATTGAGGCCGTAGTGGCTTCCGTAGATGGCCAACAAAGCCTCCAAGTCAAAGCCGATTATTTGGTGGGCGCTGACGGTGCACGCAGTTTTGTTCGCAACCAACTGGGCATCAACTGGGGCGGCGCCACTGGCTTCAAGCGCAAGTTCATGGGCGGCAAGATGCTAGCGGTCTACCTCAAGGCCCCTGACTTTTATCGGCTCAATGCCAACGACCGCGCTTGGATGTATGTGGTGGTCAACCCGGAGCTCAGAGCCTTCATCATGTCAGTCGACGGCGTGAGCGAGTTTGCCTTCCACATTCAAATGGGCGACGACGAAGCCACTGAAGCTTTGACCGAGGCCGATGCACGGCATTGGTTTTCGAAGGCCTTTGGCCAGCACCTCGACATCGAAATTCTCTCCATGGCCACATGGATGGCGGGCCACGCACTGGTGGCCGAATCCTTTCAACAGGGTCGCGTCTTTTTAGGGGGCGATGCAGCGCACTTGTTCACACCTACTGGTGGACTGGGCTACAACACTGCAGTTGAAGATGCAGTCAACTTAAGCTGGAAACTGGCCAGTGTGCTGAAGGGCCAAGCCCCTGCTTCACTGCTTGACAGCTACCACCTAGAGCGTCATCCGCTTGCCGTGCGCAACACCGGTTATGCGCGTCAATTTGCCGACTCCATTGGCTTGTTTGAAGCTGCCCCCGAACTTGAAGATTCAACACCCGAAGGTGATCAAGCTCGCGCGCTGGCGTCGGACTATTTGAATGGCCACGTGCGCCGCGAATTCAACATTCCAGGCGTCACATTTGGCGGGCGTTACGACAACAGCCCCATCATTGTTGGTGATGGCACCAGTGCGCCACCCGATACCGCCAACAGTTATGTGGCATGTGCCACACCGGGCGGTAGACCGCCACACGCATGGCTGGCAGATGGTCGTTCGCTGTTCGACACCTTCCACACAGAATGGACCTTGTTGGTGTTGGGGCCAGACGCCGTTGAGACAAGCGCGTATGAACGCGAGGCTGCATTGACTGGCATAGACTTGAAAGTGGTTCATCAAACAGGCCCAGAAATTTTGAGTCTTTACGAAGCACCCATGGTCTTAATTCGGCCAGACCAAATCGTGGCTTGGCGCGGCAACGATGCCAGCCAAGCGAAGGCAGTGCTGGCCCAAGTCGTCGGCCAAAGCGAACTGACACAGACATAAAAAAAACCCCGCCAAGGCGGGGTTCTGCAACATGACAGCAAGTGCCACGCAGGGGAATTAACCCATGTGCAAACCGCCATTAACGGAGAAATCTGCACCTGTGGCATAGCCACCTTCTTCAGACGCCAACCAAGCAATGATGGAAGCAATTTCGCTTGGCTCGCCCAAACGCTTCACAGGCACTGTGGCCACGATTTTTTCCAGCACATCAGGACGAATGGCCTTGACCATGTCGGTACCAATGTAGCCAGGGCTCACGGTGTTAACGGTCACGCCTTTGGTGGCCAACTCTTGGGCCAAAGCCATCGAGAAACCGTGCATGCCCGCTTTGGCAGCCGAGTAATTGGTTTGACCTGCTTGACCCTTTTCACCGTTCACCGATGAAATGTTGACAATGCGGCCCCAACCTTTTTCAACCATGTCGGCTACCACTTGCTTGGTCACGTTGAACATGGAGTTGAGGTTGGTTTCAATGACGGCGTCCCAATCTTCACGCGACATTTTTAAGAACATGCGATCTTTGGTAATGCCAGCGTTGTTGACCAACACGTCGATGGTGCCGTGTTCGGCTTTGGCTTTGGTGAAAGCTTCAACGGTTGAATTCCAATCACCCACGTTGCCGACGGATGCGTAGAAGGTGTAACCCAAAGCTTTTTGCTCATCGAGCCACTTTGTGAAATCACGTGTAGGGCCGCAACCCGCAATCACCTTGAAACCTTCTTTGTGAAGGCGCTGACAAATGGCGGTACCAATGCCACCCATACCACCTGTGACGTATGCTACTTTTTGACTCATGGTTTGTCTCCTTAAAAATGAGTTTGATAGTTTCTGAAAAATTAACGTTCGAGGGCCAATGACACGCCCATGCCACCGCCGATGCAAAGTGCAGCCAAGCCTTTTTTGGCATTTTGACGCTGCATTTCGTGCAACAAGGTCACCAAGATACGGCAACCAGACGCACCGATGGGGTGACCGATGGCAATGGCGCCACCATTGACGTTGACCCGTGCAGGGTCAATGTCCAAAGCTTTATTAACCGCGCAAGCTTGGGCCGCAAAGGCTTCGTTCAATTCAAACAAATCAACATCGCTGGCTTTCCAACCTGCGCGCTGCAAAGCTTTTTGCGATGCTGGCACTGGGCCCATGCCCATGGTGGCAGGATCTAAACCACTGGTACCAAACGCAGCGATGCGTGCCAAAGGTGTTAAACCTAAGGCGGCAGCTTTCTTGGCAGACATGACCACCACGGCCGCTGCGCCGTCATTGATACCTGAAGCGTTACCGGCAGTCACAGAACCTGCTTTGTCAAAGGCTGGACGCAAACCTGCCAAAGCTTCTGCATTGGTTTTCTTGTTGATGAATTCATCGGTGTTGAACACCAAGGCATCGCCTTTGCGCTGAGGAATGAGCACATCGACAATTTCGTCTTTGAACTTGCCAGCGTCTTGTGCCGCGCTGGCTTTTTGTTGGCTGCCCAAGGCCAATGCATCTTGCATGTCGCGAGAAATGTTATGCGCCTTGGCCACGTTCTCGGCTGTGATGCCCATGTGGTATTGGTTATAAACGTCCCACAGGCCATCGACAATCATGGTATCAACCATGTTCCAGTTGCCCATGCGTTGGCCATCGCGTGAACCCATCAACACGTGGGGTGATGCGCTCATGTTTTCTTGACCACCGGCCACCACAATCTCGCTGTCGCCCCAAGCGACAGCTTGCGCGGCCAACATGACGGCTTTCAAACCAGAGCCGCAAACGGCGTTGATAGTGAGGGCCGGTGTTTCTTTGGCGACGCCAGCCTTCATCATGGCTTGGCGTGCAGGATTTTGACCTGCGCCAGCAGCCAACACTTGGCCCATGATGACTTCGCCAATTTGATCCATGCTGAGACCCGCGCGCGCAATGGCTTCGCGAATGGCAATGCTGCCCAATTCTGGGGCCGCAACTTTGGCCAATGAACCACCAAATTTACCAACGGCAGTGCGAGCTGCCGAAACAATGACGATATCTTCCATGATGTCTTCCTTTTTTATGAATGAATGAATTTAAAAATCAAGCACGGGCTTTGACGTATCGGCCTGGCGCAGCTTCAATGGTTTTGAACTTGGTATCTTTGCCATAGTGTTTGGGGGCAGCAATTTGTTTGCCGGCATGTGACTTCAGCCAATTGGACCAGTCAGTCCACCAGCTGCCAGGCAACTCAGTGGCGCCGGCAATCCACGCATCTGCAGTAGCAGGGAACTTGCCATCTTCACGCAACCAGTGGCTGCGTTTGTTAGCGGTGGGTGGATTGATCACGCCTGCAATGTGGCCCGATGCACCCATGACAAAACGCTTCTTGCCTGGCAAGTGTTGGGTTGACGCATAGGCGCCGCCAATCGGCACGATATGGTCTTCGCGTGAGCCGTAGATGTAGACGGGAATGTTAACTTTGCTCAAATCGATTTTTTCACCACACACTGTGACGGCGCCTGGTGTGACAAATTTGTTTTCCAGGTAGGTATTGCGCAAGTACCAAGCGTAGAACGGACCTGGCAAATTGGTGGAGTCGCTGTTCCAGTAAAGCAAATCGAAAGGCGGTGGTGATTCACCTTTGAGGTAGTTGCCCACCACATAGTTCCAAACCAAATCGTTGGGTCGCAGGAAGCTGAAGGTAGAGGCCAAGTCTTGGCCTTTGAGCAAACCGCCCTTGCCCATTTGCATTTCACGGAACTTCACAAAGTTTTCGTCGATGAACACATCCAACACGCCTGTGTCGGTGAAGTCGATCAAGGTGGTTAAGAAGGTGGCACTGGCCACAGGCTTCTCGCCACGTGCCGCCAACACTGCTAGAGCGTTGCTCAAGATGGTACCGCCCACGCAGAAACCCAATGCATTGATTTGCTTGGCGCCTGTGATGTCTTGCACTTGCGCAATGGCCTTGATGGCTGCATTCTCAATGTAGTCGTCCCAAGATTTCTTGGCCATTGATTCATCGGGGTTGCGCCAGCTAACCACAAACGTGCGGTGTCCTTGACTGACCGCATACCGAATGAAGGAGTTGTTGGGCTGCAAGTCCAAAATATAAAACTTGTTGATGCATGGTGGCACCAACAAGAAAGGTTTTTCATAAACCTTGGTGGTGAGAGGTTTGTACTCAATCAATTGAAAATATTCATTTTCAAAAACCACGGCACCCTCAGTGGTTGCAACGTTTTCACCCACCACAAACTTGCTTTCGTCGGTCATGGACACATGGCCTTGCTGCATGTCGTGCAACAAGTTTTGAATGCCTTTGGCCAAACTTTCGCCTTTGGTTTCAATCGCCTTCTTTTGCGCTTCGGCATTGAAGGCTAAGAAGTTGCTGGGGGCTGAAGCCGCCACCCATTGCTCCACCGCAAATTTGATTTTGTTTTGTGTGTGCTCGTCGGCCTCAACGGCTTCTGCCAAACCCATCAGAGTTTTGGCATTGAGCAAATAGGCACCTGCGGTAAAAGCAGCCATAGGGTTGCCAGTCCAGGCATCGGTCGAAAAACGTCGGTCTTTGATCTCGTGCTTGGACTCTAGGCCATGGTTCCAAAGCGCTGTGGCTTCTTCCAAATATGCCGCTTGTATTTCCTTCAGCTTGTCCTGAGAAAAGGTGAGTTGAGGGACAGTTTTGTCGGCAGAGGGCACAATACCGCCAAGGTCCATGGTTTGAAAGGTTTGCATAGCCTGACCCCAGCTTTTGGTGAGGCTTTGTTGAAACTCTTCACTGGCGCGTGTCCAAAATTCATTGGTGGAATTGGTCATGTGCTTTTCTCCCCTCTTTTTTTAACTTTATACGCATGTACATCGTTGCAATTGCTTGGATTTATGTAGCGCTCATGATGAGCGTGGCCGAGGCCACCAACACAAATGGAACCGTATTAGGAGGCATTGTGACCTTCATTCTTTACGGGATCCTTCCAACTGCCATAATTATTTACATCATGGGAACGCCCCAACGCAAGCGTGCCAGATTAGCATTAGAGAAGGCTGCTTCAGAGGAGAAACCGTTACAAAACGGTGACGAAACGCAATCTGAAACGCCGACGCCTAGGCCGTAATCCAAATGTAAGCTGCCATGCGCCCTGCACTTCCCAACAAAGCAGCGTCGCGGCGGTGCGAGTGGTACTGATTGGGCTGACTGAACGTGCACCAAGCTTGTGTGCTGTCATTGCCGAACAAATATTGAAAGCCTGCCATTAGCAAACGACTCCGAGCCAAACCGGCTAAGTCGGCCATGTACTTCCCCCCCACAGAGGGCACGAAATGGCTTTTGCTCGTATCCTGATCCTTGTATTTCTGAAAAGCGGCCAAGACTTCAGGCCCCACCTCAAACGCTGTGGGCCCAATGCAGGGGCCCAACCAAACCAGACAATCTTGGGTTGAAAGCCCCTGTGCGTGGATCACGGACGCCAGACTTTCCACCACACCCAAACCTTGAGAGCCTGCCAACCCACGCCACCCAGCGTGCGCGGAAGCCACCCATTTTTGCTGCGGATGACACACCAAAATAGGCAAGCAATCGGCCACCATCATGGTGCAAGCCACACCGACTTGACGGGTCCAAGCCAGGTCGGCCTCGGTGTTGGCAGGGGTTTGGGTGTCGATGGCCACACCCTGAACACCATGAACTTGTCGCAAATAGATGGCCGGTGTCTGTATTTGCTGAGCGACCCGGGTCCGATTGGCTGTAACGTTTTCTAAATTGTCGCCCACATGGTCGCCCAAGTTAAGCGAGTCCCAAGGCGCACTGGATACGCCGCCATGGCGGGTGGTCATCAGGGCGCCAACATAGGACGGCGCCGGCCATTCGGGTTTAAAACCAATCAATTGCTTACTCAGCGTCTGGGCAAGCAGAAGGCTTCGCTTTTTGGAATGCGTCCAACTTCATGCAGGACTCGAAGGCCCGCATGGTCAAGGGCAAGCCTTCCAGATTCACATCAAAGCGTTGAGCATTGAAAATTTGGGGCACCAAACAGCAATCGGCCAAGCTAGGCGTATCGCCATAGCAATAAGTTGATTGAGGGCCTTGCGCCAATTGACGCTCAAAGGACTCTAAGCCTTCACGCACCCAATGGCGGTACCAGGTGTTCTTTTGATCCTCACTTAAACCCAGGGTGGCCGTCAAATACTTCAATACGCGTAAATTGTTGATGGGGTGAATTTCACAAGAAATGGACTGTGCCAAGGCCCTGACACGGGCGCGTGCCATCGGCTCTTTGGGCAGCAAGGCGGGTTCAGGGTGGGTCTCGTCCAAATACTCAATGATGGCCATCGATTGGCTGAGGTGTTCTCCTTCAATGACCAAATTGGGCACCAAGTTGTCTGCGGCAACCTCACTGTAGGCGGGTAACTTATGTTCACCTTTGGCCAGATGGACTGCGATATATTCGTAGGGCAAGCCTTTCAAGTGAAGGGCTATCCGAACGCGAAATGACGCGGAAGAGCGGAAGTAGTTGTAAAGTTTCATAGGCGCAAGCATAAACTGTAAACATGTCAGAAGGCACCCCTCAAACACCCCTGTCTTGGGTCGAAAGTCAAAGCCCGCTTCCCTCCGTGGACGCGGCTTGGGGCCCCGACTCCGACGCGCCCGGCCTCTTGGCCGCAGGCGCAGACTTGGGCGTGGAGCGTCTGCTCGAGGCTTACTCCCATGGCATTTTTCCATGGTTCAACCCAGATCAGCCCGTATTGTGGTGGAGCCCCGACCCCCGCATGGTTCTGCAAACGGCCAACTTCAAATTACACCGTTCCCTCAGAAAAACACTTTCTCGCTACGCCTCGCACCCCCAGTTTGAATTGTGCTTTGACAAGGCTTTTGATCGCGTCATTGAGGCCTGCGCTCAAAGTCCGCGTGAGGGCCAAAAAGGCACTTGGATCGTGCCGCAAATGGTCGAAGCCTACAAAGCTTTGCACCAAGCCGGCTATGCCCACAGTGCAGAAACTTGGCTGGATGGCCAGCTGGTGGCGGGCCTCTACTTTGTCTGCATTGGCCAGGCTGTCTTTGGTGAGTCGATGTTCAGTACCCTGAGCGATGGCTCCAAAATGGCTTTGGCTGCGTTGGTCAATGTGTGCGATCAACACGGCATTCAAGCCATCGATTGCCAACAAAACACAGCGCACTTAGCGTCGATGGGGGCCAAAGAAATGGCTCGAAAAGAATTTTTAAACATCATGCAACCGGCGCTCGGTCTTGAAAGCATCAATTGGCAAAACCAACAAGTTGATTGGGACGCTTGGCGTTCGCAAGGTGCGGCATGACGCACCTCAAAGACCTTCCCTTCAGTACGCTGCAGTTTTACGCCACTGCGTCTTACCCCTGCAGCTACTTGGCCGATCGAGAAGCACGCTCTCAAGTGGCTACGCCCAGTCACCTCATTCAAAACGACGTTTATTCAGAGTTGGTTGAACGAGGCTTTAGGCGCAGCGGCTTATTTACCTACCGACCCTACTGCGATGGTTGCAATGCTTGCATTCCTCTGAGAGTGTTGTGCCAAGAATTCAAGCCCAACAAAAGCCAACGACGTGCGTACAAGCAACACAGCAACCTGATTGCCCGCGTCTCCAGATTGGGCTTCGAAAGCGAACATTACGATTTGTATTTGCGTTACCAAAACAGCCGCCATTCAGGTGGCGGTATGGACCAAGACAGCGTTGAGCAATACAAACAATTTTTACTTCAAAGCCGCGTCAACTCCAGACTGGTGGAGTTTCGTCAACCCGACGTTGACGGCCAGCCCGGCAGGCTCAAAATGATCAGCATTGTCGATGTCCTCAACGATGGGCTTTCGGCGGTCTACACTTTTTACGACCCCGAAGACCGTTGCAGCTACGGCACCTATGGGGTTCTTTGGCAAATTAACCAAGCCCGCGAATTGGGTCTTTCTTATGTTTACATGGGCTACTGGATTGGTGCCAGCCCCAAAATGCAATACAAAGAACGATTTAGCCCCTGTGAAAGCTTGCAAAAAGGCACTTGGCAGCCCCATGTGACGATCTTGCCCCATGTGGCTGTGCAAAGCTAATTTCATCTTGTAAAATAGAATTTCGCAAAGTCTTCCAGCGGAAGACCCTTCGCTTTCATAAGACCAAGGTTAAGTCCCATGAGAAAAGCTGAAGCACCCACGCCGGTCGCCCCCACCATTCAAGTCATTGAACGATTGTTCTCGCTCATGGATGTGCTGGCCTCAAGGGAGGACGCTATTTCTTTGAAAGAAATCAGCGAAAAAACGGGACTTCACCCCTCCACGGCACACCGCATCTTGAACGACCTGACCATTGGGCGATTTGTCGATCGGCCTGAGCCTGGCAGTTATCGCTTGGGTATGCGTTTGCTAGAGCTGGGCAACATGGTCAAGGCCAGACTCAATGTGCGCGATGCAGCACTGGCACCCATGCGTGATTTGCACAAATTGATCCAACAGCCTGTCAACTTGAGCATGCGCCAAGGCGATGAAATTGTTTATATCGAACGCGCTTACAGCGAACGCTCTGGCATGCAAGTCGTCCGCGCCATTGGCGGCAGAGCCCCCTTGCACCTCACCTCAGTGGGCAAGTTATTTTTGTCGGTCGATGAGCCCATGAAGGTTCGCAGCTATGCAACCCGCACAGGCCTCAGCGGTCATACCAAAAACAGCATCACACAATTGCCCGTCTTAGAGCGCGAGCTCTCTAGGGTGCGTCAGTACGGCATTGCGCGAGACAACGAGGAGTTGGAGTTGGGCGTTCGTTGTATTGCAGCGGGCATCTACGACGATCAAGGCAAGTTGTTGGCCGGACTTTCTATCTCGGCCCCTGCAGATCGTTTGGACGAAGCCTGGTTGCCTAAGTTGCAGGCAACAGCCGAGGGCATTTCGCAAGCACTCGGCTACAAGGCCTAATGATTTAAACAGCCAGCTAGACTGGCGATCGAATTAGCCGGCCGGGCTGGCAGCTGCCATGGCGCTACGCGCGTTGTTGGTCTCAACCCAACGGCGTACCCTCTCAGCATCGGCAATGCGGCTCAATTTGCCTGCTGAATCCAAAAACACCATGATCAATTTGCGACCCGCCACTTTGGTTTGCATGACCAAGCACTGACCCGCTTCAGAGATGTAACCGGTTTTTTGCAAACCGATGTCCCAGTTGGGGCTTTTGACCAAGCGGTTGGTTGTGTTGTATTGCAGGGTACGACGACCCACAGCCACTTCCCGGCCATGTGACGTTGACAACTCACGGAGCACTGGCACGTTGTAAGCCGCTCCCACCAAAACCGCCAAGTCGGTGGCACTGGATTGATTTTTACTAGACAGACCGGTTGGTTCGACAAAATGCGTAGAGCGCATGCCAAGGCCAGTGGCACGATCGTTCATGGCTTTGATAAAGGCTGACAAACCATTGGGATAGGTCCGGCCCAAAGCATGAGCAGCGCGGTTTTCACTGGACATGAGTGCCAAATGCAACAAGTCGCCACGGCTCAACACAGAACCCACTGCCAGTCTGGATGTACTGCCTTTTTCGGTGTCCACGTCTTCTTGCGTGATGGTGATCATTTCATCAGAAGACAAGTTGGCATCACTGATGACCAAGCCTGTCATGAGTTTGGTCAGAGACGCAATCGGCAGAACAGCCAGGTCATTTTTTCTGAGCAAAACTTCGTGCGTATCTTGGTCAATGACCAAAGCCACGCTTGAACGTAAGTCGAGGGCATCGGCACTTTGATGCAGGCCGGCCGCGCGGCCAAAAGATGCACGAGTGTCTGTGGCGTTGTTTTTTGCGACCTTGCGAACTTTGGCTGTCGGTTTGGCTGTTGATTTGGCCGCTGTTTTAACTTTGTTATTTGCTGTCTGTTGTGCGGTAGGCTTTTTGTCAGAGTTAGCTTTTCGAGCAGCTTCTTTGTCATTGGCGTAGCTGGCAAGTGGCATGGCAGCCATCAAACACATCGCCAAACATGAATTGAGAAGTCGGCGTAAAAACGGGCGTTTGGATGTCGTCAAAGCGGTACTTTCTAAGGCCAAAATTCAACAGAATTTGGCAAGTGTAATAAAAACTTGACGTAGTGTACATAAATAAAAAAAGTCGCGCAAGATCAACACCTTGCGCGACCTTCTTGAAGACCTTTTTGAGCCTTCGGCAAAACCCTCATTAACCCTGGGCTGCCAACCTTTCGGCTTTGCTTTGCAGCTTGTTGAGGGCACTCAAGTAAGCCTTGGCTGAAGCCACGATGATGTCGGGGTCGGACCCAACGCCATTGACCACTCGCCCACTGTTTTGCAAGCGAACTGTAACTTCGCCTTGGCTTTCGGTAGATCCACTGATGGCATTGACGGAATAAAGCACCATTTCTGCACCGCTTTCAACGATCGATTCGATGGCTTTTAAGGAAGCATCGACGGGGCCATTGCCATCGGACTTGCCATGAACTTCTTTGCCGGCTACCGTAAACACAACAGCAGCTTGAGGACGCTCGCCTGTTTCACTGTGTTGTGACAAGGAGACAAAAGCATATTGCTCTTTGTCTTGTGTCACGCTTTCCTCGCTGACCAAGGCCAAGATGTCTTCATCAAAAATCTCACTCTTGCGATCGGCCAATTCCTTGAATCGTGTGAAGGCCGCATTCAACTCGGTTTCGCTTTCGAGCACCACGCCCAACTCTTGCATGCGTTGCTTGAAGGCGTTGCGGCCGCTCAATTTGCCCAACACAATTTTGTTGGCCGACCAGCCCACATCTTCTGCGCGCATGATCTCGTAGGTGTCGCGCGCTTTGAGCACGCCGTCTTGGTGAATGCCTGAAGCGTGTGCAAAGGCGTTGGCACCCACCACCGCTTTGTTGGGTTGCACCACAAAGCCCGTGGTTTGGCTGACCATGCGGCTGGCCGCCACGATGTGAATGGGATCAATGTTCATCTCGAGACCGAAATAGTCTTTGCGCGTTTTAACCGCCATGACAATTTCTTCCAATGAGCAATTGCCTGCGCGCTCGCCCAAGCCGTTGATGGTGCACTCGACTTGGCGAGCACCGCCCAATTTGACACCTGCCAAACTGTTGGCCACTGCCATGCCCAAGTCGTTGTGGCAGTGCACAGACCATACGGCCTTGTCAGAGTTGGGAATGCGTTCACGCAAGGTTTTGATGAACTGACCGTACAGCTCTGGCACGGCATAACCCACGGTGTCGGGCACGTTGATGGTGGTGGCGCCTTCTGCAATGACAGCTTCCAATACTTTGCACAAGAAGTCCATGTCGCTGCGGTAACCGTCTTCTGGGCTGAACTCAACATCGGCCACCAAGTTGCGCGCAAAGCGCACCGATTGTTTGGCTTGCTCGAGTACCTGATCGGGCGTCATGCGAAGCTTCTTTTCCATGTGCAAAGGCGACGTGGCAATGAAGGTGTGAATGCGGCCGCTGTTGGCGCCCTTCAAAGCTTCAGCCGCTCTGGAAATATCGCGATCATTGGCACGCGACAAAGAGCAGATGGTGGAGTCTTTGATGGCATTGGCAATAGCCTGTACAGCTTCAAAATCACCATTGGAGCTAGCGGCAAATCCGGCTTCGATCACGTCGACGCGCAATCGTTCCAATTGACGCGCAATGCGCAGCTTTTCGTCACGGGTCATGGATGCACCTGGCGACTGCTCGCCATCACGCAATGTCGTGTCAAAAATAATCAATTTATCGGCCATGTTTCACTCCTGGTAAAAAAATCAAAATTCCAAATTCAAAAAGCAAACTTCAAAAACAAAAAAGCCCGTTGCTTTTGGCATACGGGCTAGATGGGAAACTGAACAGCGCGCGCTATACATCCCGCCCGTGAGGCGTCAGCAGTAGAGCTAGCAAATTCGTTTTCATGGAAATACTGTATCACAACTTTTCAAAAATTTCATCACTGATGAAGACCGCGTTCATCTGGGTCTTCTGTCGACGTGCTGATGACGCTGGTGGGCTCGCCCTTAAAGCGGCGCCATGCATAGAGGGCGTAGCCGCTTAAACCATACAAAACGAACAAGCCAAACAAGACCATGGGCGGGTGAATATTGACGGCAGCAATGCCCAAAGCAATAAGCACAATGACCGCAAAGGGCACACTTTGCTTCATGCTGACGTCTTTGAAACTGTAAAACGGCACATTGGTGACCATGGTGAGACCCGAAAACAAGGCCACCACGAACATGGGCCAGGCCATGCTGGCTGGCGCCACTTCTGCATCGGACATGATGGCAATAAATCCCATCACAAGGGCTGCAGCTGCCGGCGAAGGCAGGCCCTGAAAAAATCTCTTATCAACAACCGCCGTGTTGACATTGAAACGCGCCAACCGCAATGCAGCGCATGCGCAATAAACGAAAGCAGCAATCCAACCCCAACGGCCTAAACCTTTGAGGGACCACTCATAAGCAATGAGTGCAGGCGCAGCGCCAAAGGAGACCATGTCGGACAAAGAGTCCATCTGTTCTCCAAAAGCGCTTTGCGTGTTGGTCATGCGGGCCACTCGGCCGTCCAAACTGTCGAGCACCATGGCGCAAAACACCCCAATGGCTGCCATGTCAAAGCGGCCATTCATGGCCATCACGATGGCGTAAAAGCCACCGAACAGGGCTGCCAACGTGAACAAGTTGGGCAAGACGTAAATGCCCTTGCGGGGTTTACGAACTTGACCCGCCTGCTCGGCGTCGTCGGGGGTTTCAGTGCCATCGTGCATGCGACAGTTCTTTCTGGTTAAGTGGCAGACAAACTCAGTTGCAAAATCAGTTGCGTGATTTGTCGACCAATTTGTTTTTAGCAATCCAAGGCATCATGGAACGCAATTGTGCGCCGACCACTTCAATGGAATGCTCTGATGTTAAGCGACGACGGGCTGTCATGCTTGGATAGTTGGTGCGGCCTTCCAAAATGAACATCTTGGCGTACTCACCGGTTTGGATGCGCTTCAACGCGTTGCGCATGGCTTCGCGTGACTGCTCGTTGATGACTTCGGGGCCTGTCACGTACTCGCCATACTCTGCGTTGTTAGAGATGGAGTAGTTCATGTTGCCGATGCCGCCTTCATAGATCAGGTCGACAATGAGCTTCAACTCGTGCAAGCACTCGAAGTAAGCCATTTCGGGGGCGTAGCCAGCTTCAACCAAAGTCTCGTAACCCATCTTGATGAGTTCGACGGCGCCGCCGCACAAAACAGCTTGTTCGCCGAACAAGTCGGTTTCTGTTTCTTCTTTGAAGTTGGTTTCAATGATGCCGGCTTTGCCGCCACCGTTGGCCATGGCGTAGCTCAGTGCCAATGCACTTGCTTTGCCGCTCTTGTCTTGGTGCACAGCCACCAGGTGGGGCACGCCGCCGCCTTGTGTGTAAGTGTTGCGAACGGTGTGGCCGGGGGCCTTAGGCGCTACCATCCAAACGTCGAGGTCTTCACGGGGCACCACTTGGTTGTAGTGAACATTGAAGCCGTGTGCAAAAGCCAAAGAAGCACCCTTTTTGATGTTGGGTTCAACATCGTTGCGGTACACGTCGGCGATTTGTTCGTCGGGCAACAAAATCATGACCACGTCTGCAGCTTTGACTGCATCGGCCACTTCCATGACTGTCAGGCCAGCTTTTTCAACTTTGGGCCAGCTCGCGCCGTTTTTGCGCAAACCCACAACCACTTTCACGCCACTGTCGTTCAAGTTTTGTGCGTGTGCGTGGCCTTGTGAGCCGTAGCCAATGATGGCCACTGTTTTGCCTTTGATGACGCTGAGGTCACAGTCTTTGTCGTAAAACACTTTCATGGGTTCTCTCCTTCAAAAATCGTTCAAAAAATAAATGAGTCAAACGCGGAAATACGCGCTGAGTTAGACGCGCAGAATGCGCTCACCCCGACCAATGCCACAGGCACCGGTGCGGACTGTTTCGAGAATGGCGCTGCGGTCGATGGCTTCCAAAAACGCATCGTTTTTGGATTGATCGCCCGTCAGTTCCACGGTGTAGCTTTTGTCGGTGACATCAATCACGCGACCCCGGAAGATGTCGGCCATGCGCTTCATCTCTTCACGTTCTTTACCCACGGCGCGAACTTTGACCAGCATCAGTTCGCGTTCGGTGTAGGCACCCTCGGTTAAGTCAACCACTTTGACCACTTCAATGAGGCGGTTCAGGTGCTTGGTAATTTGTTCAATGACGTCGTCCGAACCCGTGGTTTGAATGGTCATGCGTGACAGGCTGGGATCTTCGGTGGGTGCAACGCTGAGGGACTCAATGTTGTAACCACGAGCGGAGAACAAGCCAACCACACGCGACAAAGCGCCGGGTTCGTTTTCAAGTAAAACTGCGATGATGTGTTTCATGTGCGATTCCTCTTTTCGCCGCCCTCCCCTGCACACGGTAATGTGCAGGCTTGGCGGTCAATAGATTCTTCTAAAGTTAATTCAAATGATGGACGTGGCTCAGAGGTCTTCGGGGCTGAGCAACATTTCTGTAATGCCCTTGCCAGCTTGAACCATGGGGAACACGTTTTCTGTGGGGTCGGTACGGAAGTCCATGAACACCGTGCGATCTTTGAGCTTGCGCGCTTCACGCAATGCAGGCTCGACATCTTCAGGACGCTCAATGAGCATGCCCACGTGACCATAAGCTTCGGCCAACTTCACGAAGTCGGGCAAGGCGTCCATGTAGCTGTGGCTGTAACGACCCGAATATTCAATTTGTTGCCACTGACGAACCATGCCCAAATAGCGGTTGTTCAATGACAAAATTTTGATGGGCGTGTTGTATTGCAAGCAAGTGGAGAGTTCTTGAATACACATCTGCACAGAACCTTCGCCCGTGACACAGAACACTTCTGAATCAGGCTTGGCCAATTTAATGCCCATGGCGTAAGGAATGCCCACACCCATGGTGCCCAAACCACCGGAGTTGATCCAGCGACGGGGTTCGTCAAACTTGTAGTACTGGGCAGCCCACATTTGGTGCTGACCTACGTCAGATGTAATGTAAGCATCGGCGTCTTTGGTCATGCCGTACAAAGTCTCAATGACTTTTTGGGGCTTGATGACTTGCGTGTTCTCGCTGTCGTACTTCATGCAATTGCGTTGGCGCCAGCCGTCGATGGTGGACCACCAGGCTCCCAATGCATTGTTGTCGGGCTTGAGGCCAGACTCTTTGATCATTGCAATCAGTTCGGTCAACACATCTTTGACATCGCCCACGATAGGCACATCAACCTTCACGCGCTTTGAAATGCTGGAAGGATCGATGTCGATGTGAACGATCTTGCGTTCGTTTTGAGCAAAGTGTTTGGGGTTGCCAATGACGCGGTCGTCAAAGCGGGCACCCACGGCCAGCAACACGTCGCAGTGCTGCATGGCGTTGTTGGCTTCCCATGTGCCGTGCATGCCCAGCATGCCCAAAAACTTGGGATTGGTGGCTGGGAATGCGCCCAAGCCCATGAGGGTGTTGGTCACTGGGTAACCCAACATCTCAACCAATTGGCGCAATTCTGCTGAGGCATTGCTGAGCAACACACCGCCGCCGGTGTAGATGTAAGGACGCTTGGCCGCCATCAACAACTGAAGGGCTTTGCGAATTTGTCCGCTGTGGCCTTTGCGCACAGGGTTGTAAGAACGCATTTCAACGGTTTCGGGGTAGCCGGTGTAAGGCACCTTGTTGAAAGAGACGTCTTTTGGAATGTCGACCACCACGGGACCAGGACGGCCGCTGCGCGCAATGTGGAAGGCCTTTTTCATGACCTCAGCCATGTCGCGGGCGTCTTTGACCAAGAAGTTGTGTTTAACGATGGGACGCGTAATGCCCACAGTGTCGCACTCTTGGAAAGCATCGAGGCCAATGGCTGCAGTGGGCACTTGACCACTGATGATGACCATGGGAATGCTGTCCATGTAGGCAGTGGCAATGCCGGTCACGGCATTGGTCAAACCTGGACCTGATGTGACCAAGGCCACACCGACATCGCCTGTTGCACGTGCATAGCCATCGGCTGCATGGACTGCAGCTTGTTCGTGGCGAACCAGCACGTGCTGAATGGTGTCTTGTTTGAAGAAAGCGTCGTAGATGTGCAAAACGGCACCACCTGGGTAACCCCAGATGTATTTGACGTTTTCGGCTTGGAGCGCTTTAACGAGGATTTCGCCACCGCGCAGTTCGACGGGGGACGAGGAAGCTGCAGCAGCAGCAACGTTGGCCGCATTGGCCATTTCAGCTTTGGAGATTTCCATATTCAACCTTTGTGAATTTCTCTAACGAAAAACCTTGGGTGCTCATTTGCGGGACTCTTGTGAAGTCGCATCAGAACTTAAGACCACCAACATAAACCTGCACATGTAAGTGCCTTGGCCGGATGGTGATCCGTTTGCGTTTTTTCAATTGCAACCCGGCATTATAGGCCCCAGAATGCCATAATCCAACTCGCACAAAACAGGTGCAAGCTGTGGCTACCGAACAAGAACTTTCAGATTTCCTCAAAAACACGGAGAAGCGCGCCTTCAAACGCACGCTGTATCACGTGCGCAACGAGGAGTCTGCCTTGGACATCTTGCAAGATAGCATGATCAAGCTGGCCACCCATTACGGCGACAAGCCGGCCGCCGAATTGCCCATGCTTTTTCAGCGGATTTTGTCCAACACCACCCTAGATTGGTTCCGACGCCAAAAAACTCGGAACGCCCTTTTCTCGAACATGGGCGATTTTGGAGCCGATGCAGATGGCGAAGATTTCGACTTTTTAGAGAACTTGGGGGGGCTGAGCGACCCCGGTTTGGGCGAAAGTGCCGAAGACCAAACCCACAGAAAGCAAGTTTTTCACCAAATAGAGGCGGAAATACAAGAATTGCCGCCACGTCAACGTGAAGCCTTCCTGCTGCGTTATTGGGAGGAGATGAACCTTTCCGAAACGGCAGTGGCCATGGGCTGCACGGAAGGCAGTGTCAAAACTCACTGCTCGAGGGCTGTTCAGGCGCTGGGTAAAGCACTTCGCGCCAAAGGATTTAACACATGAAAAAGCAAGCATCGACCATCGACATGAACCATGTTGACCGGCTGGGTCAGGCTTACGCGCGCCGTTTAAACGAGCATGCCGCAGACCTGCCCCACGATATTTCAGAAAGATTGCGCGTCGCACGAATGCAGGCTTTGGCCCAGCGCAAACGTGAACCCGTCCGAGTTTTAGCCCCAGAATTGGCTACTGCGGGCGGCCCCTCACTCGGCTCATTGGGCGAAGGTCTCAACCTGTGGAGCCGCTTAGCCTCTGCCCTGCCACTCATTGCTATGTTATTTGGCCTGGCCACCATTCATGTGTTTCAAAACGAAACGCGTACCGATGAATTGGCATCGCTCGACACAGAACTCTTGATCGATGACTTGCCGCCCGCCGCTTACACCGACCCCGGTTTCTTGGTGTTTCTCAAGTCACCCACCGCCCAAGTCAAGGAATCGGATTGAGTTTTTTGAGCGTTAGAACATGCATCTTGACCGCCGCACTCAGTGGTGCGGCTACGGTCGCTTGGGCGCAAGTTGGCCCTCATGCCCCAGGCGATTCAAAATCTGCAGCAGTTGCTTCCGCCAACCAATCTGCTGCTTTGCCAGCCAACTCTTCCTGGCAAACACTCACTGTTTTACAAAGAAAAGCATTGTCGCCTTTAGCCCCCTACTGGGCACAGCTCAATTCGGCACAGAAAAAAAAATGGCTGGCCATTTCAGCCACCTTTGACAAGTTGTCCGCCAAAGAGCAGGCTGTCCTTCATGAAAGAATGGCCGAATGGGCTTCTTTAAGTCCCCAGCAACGCGCCCTAGCCCGACTCTCATTCAATGAAACAAAGGGCTTGGACGCCGACGCAAAGAAAACGCAATGGGAAGCCTACCAAGCCCTGAGTTCGGCAGACAAAAAGAAATTGGCAGCCCAGAAAACCACTGGCATTCAGGGCGCCGCTACCGCCTCCAAAGCCCCACCCCCTCACAAAGTCATGCGTTTACCAGGCAAATCGACACCTTCGTCTGACAAAGCCAAATTAAGTACGGGTACAGTGATCGACAAAAAAACCCTTTTGCCAATCACTGTCATCATTCCTGAGGGTACTTAAATTGAGCGACGAGAATCAACCCGATGCGTCGGCTCAATCAAACGCCGATGCCTCAGTAGGTCCGCAAGACGGCAATAGCCAAGATCCAATTTTGCGCACTCCCTCCTTGCGCAAGCGCATGGCTTGCTGGCTGTACGAGGGTATGTTGTTGTTTGGCGTTGTGTTCATTGCAGGCTATTTGTTTGGCACCCTCAGCCAGACCAAGCACGCTATGAACAACCGGCACGGCCTGCAAGCTTTTTTATTTTTGGTGTTTGCCATTTACTTCACCTGGCTTTGGTCAAAAGGCCAAACCCTGGCCATGAAAACTTGGCACATCCGCATTTTGGACAAAGACGGCCTGCCTGTGAGTCAAGCGCGAGCCTTGGCAAGGTATGCTCTCAGCTGGGTCTGGTTTTTGCCGCCCATGGTGATCGCATGGCCCTTCAACTTGCCCGCGGCCGAGGTGGCAGTTTTGGTGTTTGGTTGGGTTCTTGTTTGGGCGCTTTTAAGCCGCTTTCAATCCCGTAGACAATACTGGCATGACGTTTGGGCAGGAACTCAGTTGGTTGATGTTCAAAAAAAGCCCTGAAATTTCAACTTGTGCCTGCCATGAACTCAGAAATCGTTAACCCCCAAAAGGCCAGAAAAGGTCTCTCTCGCATCTTGCATGCAGGCGGTTATTCGCTGGCCGGGTTAAAGGCTGGCTGGGGTGAGACAGCCTTTCGGCAAGAAGCCATTCTGTCAATCATCTTGGTACCCGCTGCTTTTTGGTTGGGTCAAACGTGGGTCGAGGTTGCCCTCTTGGTTGGCTCCGTCATTTTGGTCATGGTGGTTGAGTTGCTCAACACAGGCATTGAAACCGCCATTGACCGAATTGGCACCGAATGGCACGCCCTCTCCAAGCGCGCCAAAGACATGGGCAGTGCGGCCGTGCTTCTCAGTTTGTTGCTGTGCATGGGCATTTGGATGGCAGCCCTTTGGAAACTTTTCCATGACTGAACCCAGCTTTTCGGTCTGCGTCTATTGCGGCTCCAAACCCGGCACTGACCCCGCATTTACCCAAGCAGCCATTCAACTGGGCACATGGATTGGCCAACATGGCGGACAACTGGTTTATGGCGGCGGCCGAAATGGTTTGATGGGCATTGTGGCCGACGCCACCATGGCTGCAGGAGGCCGTGTGATTGGCGTCATTCCACGAGCCCTGGTCGAAAAAGAATGGGCGCATACCGGCTGCACCGAATTGCATGTGGTTGAAACCATGCACGAACGCAAACAAATGATGGCCGAAAAGGCCGATGCTTTTGTGGCTTTGCCCGGCGGTATTGGCACCTTTGAAGAGTTCTATGAAGTTTGGACTTGGCGCCAGCTGGGCTATCACAACAAGCCCATCGGTTTGCTCAATGTCAACCACTACTATGAACCCATGCTGAGTTTTCTAAAGAGTGTGGTTCAACACGAGTTCATGGGTGAATGGCAAATGGACCTGATTCAGTCCCATGACGACTTGTCAGTTCTGCTGCCCAGCCTGGTCCAAGCGGCAGGATTGCCCATCAAGTTTCAAAGCCAAGCCATCTAAACAAAAACGCCGCAAATTGCGGCGTTTTTTCTGGTGACGTATGCAACTTTAAATGCAACTTAAACAGCGTCGTCGTCCAATTCACCTGTGCGAATGCGAATGACGCGCTCGACGGATGTGATGAAAATTTTGCCATCACCAATTTTGCCAGTGCGCGCGGCTTTGACAATGGCGTCCACACAGCGCTCCACATCGCCGTCTTTGACCGCCACTTCGACTTTCACCTTAGGCAAAAAATCGACCACATACTCGGCGCCTCGGTACAACTCGGTGTGCCCTTTTTGACGGCCAAAGCCTTTGACTTCGGTCACTGTGAGGCCTGTCACGCCGCATTCAGCAAGGCTTTCACGCACTTCTTCTAGTTTGAAGGGCTTGATGATGGCTGTGATTTGTTTCATGAGTGATGTCCAGTCGAAAAAAATTAAGCTCGAAAACGATTGGTAATAGGATAACGCCAATCTTTGCCAAAACTGCGATGTGTGACGCGAATTCCCACAGGCGATTGACGTCGCTTGTACTCGTTAAGTTTAATCAAACGCGTGACCTTTTCCACATCAGCGCGATCAAACCCATCGGCCACCAAGGCATTGATGCCCTCATCGTTCTCCATATAGCGCTGCACAATGGCGTCCAAAACCTCATAAGGCGGCAAACTGTCTTGGTCTTTTTGGTCTGCTCGCAATTCGGCACTGGGCGGCCGCGTGATGATGCGCTCTGGAATCGGGTTTTGGCCCGTGCCGTAAGGATCGTGTTGGTTGCGCCACTCGGCCAGCTTGAAAACCTGTGTCTTGACCACGTCCTTGATGACCGCAAAGCCGCCGGCCATGTCGCCGTAAAGGGTGCAATAACCCGTGGCCATTTCACTCTTGTTGCCAGTGGTCAATACAATCGAGCCCGTCTTGTTCGACATGGCCATCAACAGCGTGCCGCGTACACGTGCCTGAATATTTTCTTCCGTCGTGTCTTCCGCCAAGCCCTTGAACTGTTCAGCCAAAGACGCTTTGAAGCCTTCAAATAATGGCGCAATCGAAATTTCGTCGTACCTCACGCTCATACGCTGCGCCATCTCGCGGGCATCCAACCAACTGATGTCGGCCGTGTAGGGCGACGGCATCATGACCGCATGAATTTTGTCAGCACCAATGGCATCGACCGCCAGGGCCAACACCAAGGCAGAGTCAATGCCGCCCGAGAGGCCCAAGATGGCGCCTGGAAAACCGTTTTTGCCCAAGTAGTCTTTGATGCCCAAGACCAACGCATGCCAAAGATCTTCTTGCCAAGAGCTTTCAGGCGAAATTTGCTGCCCACGGATGCTTAAACCAGATTGCCCCTTTTCTGCTTGAACCTCAATGGTTTGCAAACACTCTTGAAACGCTGGTGCCCTGGCGACCACTTGGCCCTGATCGTTTAGAGTAAAAGAGCGACCTTCAAAAATAACCTCATCTTGTCCGCCAACTAGATGTGCATAAACAAGGGGCAAACCACTTTCTTTGACGCGCTGAGCCATTTGAACTTCTCGCTCCAGCCCTTTGCCCACGTGAAATGGGGAGGCATTCAAAACCAAAAGCATTTGGGCGCCAGCATGTCGGGCTTTTTGCGCGGGCGATTCAAACCACGCATCTTCGCAAATGAGCAAGCCCAACTTGACGCCCGCCACTTCAAACACACAAGCCTCGTGGCCCGGTGTGAAATAACGGCGTTCATCAAAGACTTGGTAATTGGGAAGTTCTTGTTTGGCATAGGTGGCAATGACCTGCCCCTCACACACAACACTGGCCCGGTTGAAACGTTGGGTGACTGAAACGCTGCGACTTTGAATACCGCCGCCCTCGGGGTGTCCCACCACAACGTGCATGCCTTTTAGCCCAGCCAACTCAAGGACCACTGTTTTCAGGGCATCATCACAGGCGTCGATAAAAGCGGGCCTCAAAAGCAAGTCTTCTGCGGCGTAGCCACAAATGGCCAATTCGGGCGTGACCAAGACGCGAGCGCCCTGTTCATAGGCCTTGCGCGCTGAGTCGATGATTTTGCGAGCATTGCCCGCCATGTCACCAACGACAAAGTTAAGTTGGGCAATACAAATTTGAAGGGTCATACGGGTGAAGGAATTCAATTCCAACAATTATGTCATTGAGCTGCTCGGTTCGATGCGAGACATTTTGGCGCAGGATTGGGACGACCTTTTGGCGCAACAAACCGAGCCTACCCCATTTATGCGCCACGCTTATCTGTTGGCCATGGAAGAAAGCGGCTCAGCCACGCCCGATACAGGTTGGCAACTGCAGGTCTTGACGCTGCGTCATGGCGACATCCCGGACACGGAACAAACTGTTGAGCCTGCCCAACAGCCACGTAAGGCTGGTCAATTGGCAGGCGCCATGGTTTTGTACATCAAGCCCCACTCCTATGGAGAGTACGTCTTTGACTGGGCTTGGGCCGATGCCTATCAGCGACATGGCCTGAACTACTACCCCAAGGCGGTGACAGCAGTGCCTTTTACGCCCGTGCCCGGTACCAGACTTTTGGCCGATAGCGACGTCAGTCGGGCTGCCCTTTTGGAAGCTGCAGTCGCAGTGGCCAAACAGGAAGCTTGGTCGTCATTGCATGTGTTGTTTTTGTCTGCCTCAGACAAGCAAGCCACAGAATCTGCAGGCTGGCTCAGCCGCCATACCGTTCAGTTTCATTGGCACAACAAAAGCTTTCAAGACTTTGACCAATTCCTTCAAACCTTGAATCAAGAAAAACGGAAAAAAATCAAACAAGAGCGCCGAAAAGTGAATGACGCAGGCGTTCGCTTTCATGCCCTGGCAGGTGAAAACATTCAATCTGCCGACTGGGATTTCTTTTACAAATGCTATGCCCAAACCTATTTTGAACATGGCAATGCGCCCTATTTAAATCGCGACTTTTTTCAGCGCATGCAACACAACATGCCGCACAACTGGGTCTTGTTCATTGCAGAAAAAGACGGCCAACGCATGGCCTGTAGTTTGATTGGTGTCGACAACAAAGTGGCTTACGGCCGCTATTGGGGAGCCTTAGAACGCGTTGACTGTTTGCATTTTGAAGCGTGCTACTACCAACCCATTGAATGGTGCATTCAAAATGGCATTGAGCGGTTTGAAGGGGGTGCACAAGGCGAGCACAAAATGGCCAGAGCACTCATGCCCATCAAGGCCAGCAGTGCGCACTGGCTGGCGCACCCTAGCTTTGCAGACGCTGTTGAAAAATATCTTGAGCGTGAAGGCCACGGCATTGAGGCCTATTTGGAAAATCTCGAAGCGCGATCACCCCTCAAAGAGAAGTGATCGGCTGTTTGAAGCGAAATTAGGCGTTGGCCTTTTGGTAATTGGCAATGCCGTCCAAGATTTCTTTCTTGGCTGACTCTGGGCCTTCCCAACCCAAAATCTTGACCCATTTACCAACTTCTAAGTCCTTGTAGTGCTCAAAAAAATGGGCGATGGTTTTCAAACGCAAAGGGTTCAAATCTTCAGGCTTTTGCCATTGTGTGTAGATGGACAAGATTTTGTCGGTGGGCACGGCCAACACTTTGCCGTCTTCGCCGGCTTCATCTTCCATTTTCAAAATACCAATGGCGCGGCAAGGCACCACCACGCCGGGAATGAGTGGCACAGGGGTGATGACCAACACATCGACAGGGTCGCCGTCACCACTAATGGTTTTGGGCACGTACCCGTAATTGGTGGGGTAATGCATGGCCGTGCTCATGAAACGGTCGACAAAAATAGCGCCTGTTTCCTTGTCCACTTCGTATTTCACGGGATCGGCATTCATCGGAATTTCGATGATGACGTTGAATTGTTCGGGGACTTTGCTGCCTGGGGTGACGTTGTCTAGGGACATTTTTCTGAAAATTTAAAGAGTTGAAGTAAATCTAAGAACCTTAGGATTAACCCCGATTTTACTTTCACAGGGCTTGCGATTTCAGAACAATGCCCTTTTAATGAGCTTGTTGGCCAATCGACTCCTTCTGGGAGCGAGGAAGCAACGCCGGGAGGTGTTCCTCGAGCGTTGCACCTCCTTTCAGCGGTAACAACTAAGGAGAATGATTTATGACAGGCAATTCAGCGTTGATTTTGGCGCTAGTTTGCGGGCTGATCGCCGTAATTTACGGGGTTTGGGCACGTGGCTGGATCTTGGCCCAAGACCCTGGCAATGAGCGAATGCAAGAAATTGCAGCCGCGATTCAAGCCGGAGCAGCGGCTTACCTTTCAAGACAATACAAAACAATTGCAGTCGTGGGCGTGGTTTTGGCCATTTTGATGGGCGTTTTCCTCGACATGACCACGGCCATTGGCTTCGTCATTGGTGCGGTGCTTTCGGGTGCTTGCGGTTTCATCGGCATGAACGTCTCTGTTCGAGCCAACGTCCGCACGGCACAAGCCGCCACCAAAGGCATTGGCCCTGCCCTCGATGTCGCCTTTCGCGGCGGTGCGATTACCGGCATGCTGGTGGTGGGCTTGGGCCTTTTGGGCGTCACAGGCTTCTACTGGTTTTTGGCGGGCAATGGCAACCTCACACCCAACGTGAAACTGTCTGTCATCCTGAACCCTCTCATTGGATTTGCCTTTGGTTCTTCCCTGATCTCCATCTTCGCCCGTTTGGGCGGCGGCATCTTCACCAAAGGTGCAGACGTGGGCGCCGACTTGGTTGGTAAGGTTGAAGCGGGCATTCCAGAAGACGACCCCCGCAACCCTGCGGTCATTGCAGACAACGTGGGCGATAACGTCGGTGACTGTGCCGGTATGGCAGCCGACTTGTTTGAAACCTATGCCGTCACCCTGATTGCCACCATGGTGTTGGGCTCGCTGCTAGTGGCCAGTGCCCCTGGCAGTGCGGTGATGTACCCCTTGGCATTGGGCGCCGTGTCCATTGTGGCTTCCATCATTGGTTGCTTCTTTGTGAAGGCCTCGCCCGGCATGACCAATGTGATGCCAGCCTTGTACAAAGGCCTGGCCATTGCGGGCGTTTTATCCCTCATTGCTTTCTACTTCGTCACGATGTGGATCATGCCGGACAACGCCATCACAGCCACCGGCAGCCAATTGAAACTATTCGGTGCTTGCGCAGTGGGCTTGGTACTCACGGCCGCCTTGGTCTGGATTACTGAGTTCTACACAGGCACCCAATACAGCCCCGTGCAGCACATTGCGCAGGCCTCCACAACCGGTCACGGCACCAACATCATTGCTGGCTTGGGCGTTTCAATGCGCTCCACAGCTTGGCCTGTGATTTTTGTGTGTATGGCCATCATTGCTTCGTACAGTTTGGCTGGCTTGTACGGCATTGCGGTTGCCGCCATGTCCATGCTCTCCATGGCGGGCATTGTGGTGGCCTTGGACGCTTATGGCCCCATCACAGACAACGCTGGCGGTATTGCCGAAATGGCCGAACTGCCCAGCAGCGTGCGTGACATTACCGACCCGCTAGATGCTGTGGGCAACACCACCAAAGCAGTGACCAAAGGCTACGCCATCGGTTCTGCGGGTTTGGCTTCATTGGTTTTGTTTGCAGACTACACCCACAAACTGGAAACCTACGGCAAGGCCATCACCTTTGACTTGTCCGACCCCCTGGTCATTGTGGGCTTGTTCATTGGCGGCCTCATCCCCTACCTGTTCGGTGCCATGGCCATGGAAGCCGTAGGCCGCGCAGCGGGCGCTGTGGTGGTTGAAGTGCGTCGCCAATTTAGCGAAATCAAGGGCATCATGGAAGGTACTGCCAAGCCCGAATACGGACGCGCAGTAGACATGCTGACCACCGCTGCCATCAAAGAGATGGTGATTCCCAGCTTGTTGCCCGTGGTGGTGCCCATTGTGGTGGGTTTGCTGCTTGGCCCCAAAGCCCTCGGCGGCTTGCTGATGGGAACCATTGTGACGGGCCTGTTTGTGGCCATCTCCATGTGTACTGGCGGCGGCGCTTGGGACAATGCCAAGAAGTACATCGAAGACGGCCATCACGGCGGCAAAGGCTCAGAAGCGCACAAAGCTGCCGTGACTGGCGACACCGTAGGCGACCCCTACAAAGACACCGCTGGCCCCGCCATCAACCCGTTGATCAAGATCATCAACATTGTGGCTTTGCTGATTGTGCCTTTGGTCATGCAATTCCACGGCTAACCATGAGGGTGTGTTAAGCACACCCAAGCCAAACAAAGCCTGCCTATGGCAACATAAGCAGGCTTTTTTACGCGCAAAATACGCACATGGAATTTACTTACTCGATGTCAAATCAAATCAGCGGTGAGCGCCGTGTCTGAACGCGTCATCCCCATCATCACCCAGCCTTTGGGCAATTTGGCCATTCCCCAATCAGGTCCAAACACAGCTTGGCAAAATGGGCTGACCTTGAAGGACGCCCTGAGCCGCCCTTTGCACGATTTGCGAATCAGTGTCACGGATCGATGCAACTTCCGATGCAGCTATTGCATGCCCAAGGAAGTGTTTGACAACAACTACCAATACTTACCGCAAAGCTCGTTGCTGTCGTTTGAAGAGATCACTCAAACAGCGAAAAGTTTCATCACATTGGGCGTCGAGAAAATTCGATTAACTGGCGGTGAGCCTCTGCTGCGAAAAAACTTAGAAATTTTGATCAGTCAATTGGCAGAACTTCAAACGCTGAACGGCAAACCCTTGGATCTGACACTGACCACCAACGGCTCTTTGTTGGCTCGTAAAGCAGAAACCCTGAAGGCCGCTGGGCTGAAGCGGGTCACAGTCAGTTTGGACGGCTTGGACGACGAAGTCTTCAAACGCATGAACGATGTGGACTTTCCGGTCAGCGATGTTCTCGAAGGCATTGAGGCTGCACGCAAAGCAGGCCTTGGCCCCATCAAAGTCAACATGGTGGTCAAGCGCGGCACCAATGAGCAAGAAATATTGCCCATGGCGCGTTACTTCAAAGGTACAGGCATTGCGCTTCGATTCATTGAGTACATGGACGTCGGTGCGACCAATGGTTGGCGCATGAACGAAGTGTTGCCCAGCGCAGAGGTTTTGCAAATTTTACAAACCGAACTTTCCCTCACGCCCTTGTCGGCATCTCAACAAGGTGAAACAGCAGAACGTTGGGGCTACCTCAATGAACAAGGCGTGCACGATACCAGCTTGGGTGAAATTGGTTTTATCAGCAGTGTGACCAAAGCCTTTTGTAGCGATTGCAATCGTGCGCGATTGACCACCGAAGGTCAGCTTTATTTGTGTTTGTTTGCCAGCCAAGGCTACGACCTGAAGCCACTCATCCGCAGCGGCCAAGAACCCGAGGCATTGACCCAAGCCATCGCAGCCATTTGGTCTCAGCGAACCGACAGGTATTCAGAATTGCGCCAACAAGAACCTGACGTTTCAACCAACGATGAAGGCGCTGCGAACAAGCGACGCAAGGTCGAAATGAGTTACATCGGCGGCTAAGGTCTTAAAGACTGCCCTCCATCTTCTATAAGCATCCAATGAACGATCACAGCATTACCGGTTTAATTTTGGCTGGCGGCAAAGGCGCTCGCATGGGCGGCATCGACAAAGGGCTGCAAAACTTCAACGGCACCCCCTTGACCCTGCACGCCCTGATGCGACTTCAAATGCAAGAGGGAAGCCCACTGAGTGACATCATGATTGTGGCCAATCGCAACCTGTCGGCCTACGAATCCTTAGGCGTGCAAGTCTGGCCCGACAGCACCGATGGTTTTGCAGGCCCATTGGCTGGGTTCTTAACAGGCATGGAGCGATGCGAGTCAGAGTTTCTGCTCACCGTGCCTTGTGACAGTCCACTCTTCCCTTTTGATCTTGTTCAAAAACTGCAAGATGCCTTGGTTCAAGAAAATGCTGACATTGCAGTTGCTGCAGCCCGAGAAGAAGATGGCAACATGAGGCCCCAACCAGTTTTTTGCTTGATGCGCACCAGCCTGCTCGAGAGCTTGGTCAAATTCATGCAATCTGGCGGCCGCAAAATTGACGCATGGACAAGCCAGCACGCTTGCGTTGTGGTGCCCTTTGACTCGCCCGACACAGATCCGCGTGCGTTTTTCAATGCCAATACCCTAGAAGAACTGCATCGCCTCGAACAAAGCGCATGACACATCCTAAGTCCCTGGCAGAGATTGCTGCCCATCTTCAAGGCTACGACCCACAAGCCCTGCCCGCGCAGGAAGTTTTGAACTTTCTTGCGCATTTGGTCACCGTCATTCACGACACTCAAGACGTCCCTATTTTTGAAGCACTCAACCGTGTCATTGCACAGGATGTGATCAGCCCGATCGATGTGCCACCGCACGACAACTCTGCCATGGATGGCTTTGCATTCAACGGGGCCGAGCTTCAACCAGGTCAAACGCTGCCCCTGAAGGTGGTTGGCACCGCACTGGCTGGCAAAGCTTGGCAAGGCACCGTGAAGGCCGGGGAATGCGTCAAAATTATGACTGGCGCCATCATGCCCTTGGGGCTGGACACGGTGGCACCGCAAGAGCTGTGTGAAGTGCTTGCTGAGGGGGTTCGCATCCCTGCCAATATGCTCAAGGCGGGTGATAACCGACGCCTGCGCGGCGAGGATTTAAACAAAGACAGCCCTGCTGTGCGCAAAGGGACTTTTGTCACGCCTGCAGCTGTGGGCTTGTTGGCCAGCCTGGGGCTGCCAACCGTCAAAGTGATGCGACGACTGAAAGTAGCTTACTTTTCCACTGGCGATGAAATCCTGAGTTTGGGCGAAGCACCGCGCGAAGGCGCTGTCTACGACAGCAACCGGTACACCGTGTTTGGCATGCTACAAAACCTGGGCTGTGAAATGATCGATATGGGCGTGGTGCGCGACGATCCCGTTTTACTAGAGGCTGCATTTTCTAAAGCGGCCAAAGAAGCAGACGCTGTGATCACCAGTGGCGGCGTCAGCGTGGGTGAAGCCGACTTCACCAAAGCCATGATGAAAAAGTTAGGCGATGTGGTCTTTTGGAAAATTGCCATGCGCCCTGGACGCCCCATGGCGGTTGGACGCCTAACGCAAGGCAATCATTCTGCGGTGCTGTTTGGCCTACCCGGCAATCCTGTGGCTGTCATGGTCACCTTCTTGGCGTTCGTTAAGCCTGCATTGCAACAAATGATGGGTATCACAGAGACACCCCCACCGCTGATGCGAGCCCGCTCTCAAGAAGTGATGCGAAAAAAACCAGGCCGCACCGAATATCAACGCGGCATCGTCACACGCAACCAACTGGGTGAACTAGAAGTCCGCACCACAGGCAACCAAGGCTCTGGTGTTTTGAGCTCTATGGTGCAAGCCAACTGCTTGATTGTGTTGGCACACACCCAATCTACCGCGCAAGTAGGAGATTGGGTGGATGTGTTGATGCTTTGAATTAAGGGTGCGCGTGACCCGCCTCAGAGGGTGTGTCTTGCGCTTCTTTTTTGTTGGGGCCGGGTACAGATTTGCGAGCAAACAGGCTGTACATGGTGGGCACCACAAACACCGTTAGCAGCGTTCCAAAAGACATACCGCCCACAATGACCCAACCAATTTGAATGCGACTTTCTGCACCTGCACCTGTGGCTAGCGCTAATGGCAACGCACCCAACACCATCGCACCGGTTGTCATCAAAATAGGACGCAAACGCTGGCCAGATGCCTTCACGATGGCATCGAAAGTGTCAACGCCCTGCTCTCGCAACTGGTTGGTAAATTCAACGATCAAAATGCCGTGCTTGGTAATCAAGCCCACCAACGTGATCAAGCCAATTTGCGAATAAACATTGAGCGTTCCCCCTGTCAACTTCAAAGTCATGAGGGCGCCAAACATAGAGAGCGGCACAGACAGCATGATCACAAAGGGATCAATGAAACTTTCAAACTGAGCTGCCAACACCAAGAAAATAAAGAACAATGCCAGCACAAACACAATGACCAGAGCCCCCTGCGAGCTACGGAATTCACGCGAGGTACCGTTCAATTCGGTGGTGTAGCCTGTCTTCAAAATGCCTGCAGCGGTGGTGTCCAAAAAATTCAACGCTTCACCCAAAGCATAATCAGGCGCCAAATTGGACGTGATGGTGACTGATCGGCGCTGACCAAAGTGATTCAATTCACGCGGCGATACGCTCTCCCTCACTTTGACCAAAGCGGACAAAGGAATGACGGTGTCGTTGCGGCCACGCACATAGATGTTGTCAATGTCATCAGGCGTATTGCGTCCACTGTCTTGCGTTTGAACAATCACATCGTATTGTTCGGCATCGCGCTTGTAGCGCGTCACGGTGCGGCCACCCAACATGGTTTCCACAGCGCGCGCCACCACATCGACACCGATGCCCAGCTCCGCGGCCTTGACGCGATCGACATCAATTCGAAGCTCTGGTTTATTGAGTCGGAGGTCGACGTCAGGCGAAATGAAACCAGGATTTTTGGCGATGGCGTCCAGCATTTGACGCGTCACCGCATTCAAATTTTGGTAGCTGTCAGAGGTTTGAATCACGAAATTGACAGGTCGCTCGCGGAAGCCTTGGCCTAAGGAGGGCGGCGTGATGGGGAAAGCATTGACACCTGCCACACCATTGAACTTGGCTTGAAGTTCACGCGCAATTTCAAGGGTGGTTCGCTTGCGCTCGTCCCAGTCAACAGCGCGATAAATGACACTGCCTTGCGCCACAGTCGGATTGCCCAAATTGGCAAAGATACGGTCAAACTCTGGATAAGCGCTACCAATCTTTTCTAGGGCTTTGGCGTATTTATCGGTGTAATCCAAGGTAGATCCGTCTGGCGCATTGACGGTAGCCAATATGGTGCCTCGATCTTCTAATGGCGACAACTCTTGTTTCATGGTGGGATAGACCAACGCGATGCCCACACCACACGAAGCCATGATCAAAACCACTACCCAACGCGCTTTCTTCAAGACCCAACGGAGGAGTTTTTCATAGCCACTGGACAAGCCAGTGAGGATTGCTTCCATAAAGCGATCAAACCGATTGGGATTGGGGTTGTGACGCAAGAGCAGCGAACTCATCATGGGTGACAAGGTCAGCGCTACCAAGCCAGAAACCAACACTGCGCCAGCCAATGCCAAAGCAAACTCACTGAACAGTTTGCCTGTGCGGCCAGGCGTGAATGCCAGCGGTGCAAACACCGCAGCCAAGGTCAATGACATGGCCACAATGGCAAAACCAATTTCTCTAGCGCCCTTGATGGCTGCTGAGAATGGGTCCAAGCCCTCTTCAATGTGTCGGTAGATGTTCTCTAACATCACAATGGCATCGTCCACCACCAGACCAATGGCCAGCACCAAGGCCAACAATGTCAAGGTATTGATGGTGAAACCAGCCAACGCCATGATGGCAAACGTCCCAATCAAACTGACGGGAATGGTGATGATAGGAATGATCGAGGCGCGAAAAGTTCTTAGGAAAACGAAAATAACCAAGGCCACCAAAATCACCGCTTCCACAATGGTTTTGAACACGCTCTTGATGGACTTGTCAATGAAGACAGAGTTGTCATTGGCCACACTGATGGCCAAATCGGCGGGCATATCTTGTTTCAAGCGAGGTAGCATTTCTCGCACGCCTTTAGACAGCTCCAATGGATTCGCTGTTGCTTGCCTAATCACACCAGCAGAGATCGCCGGTTTGCCATTCAGACGAACACGGCTTCGGTCATCTGCGGTGTCTTCTTCTACTTTAGCAACATCGCGAATTTTGACGGGAAAACCGTTGACATTTCGGATGGTGATGTCGCCAAACTGTCCAGGCTTGACCAGGTCGGTTTGTGAGGTCACGCTGAATTCACGCAATTGAGACTCAATGCGTCCAGCAGGCAACTCCAGGTTACTGCGCCGAATGGCATCTTCCACATCTTGCGCAGTTAATCGGTAAGCGGCCATGCGGCCCGCATCCAACCAAACGCGCATTGCGTATTTGCGTTCACCAAAAATTCGAACGTCTGCCACGCCCGTGACCGTTTGCAACCGAGGCTTGACCACCCGATTGATCAAATCATTGATTTGCAATGGCGACAAAGTGTCACTGGAGAAAGCCAACCAAATGACTGGAAACGCATCGGCCTCCACTTTGGCAATGACCGGCTCTTCGATGGCTTGGGGCAAGCGGCCGCGAATACGAGAGGTTCTGTCTCGAACCTCAGCCGCCGCCGTATCGGCGTCTTTTTCTAAGCGAAAGCGAACCGTGATTTGCGCTTGATCTGCACGGCTGATGGACGTGATGACGTCGACCGCATCAATACCTGCAATAGAGTCTTCTAAAGGCTTAGTCACTTGAGACTCAATCACCTCGGCGGAGGCACCCGGGTACTTCACACTGACGGTAACTGTAGGCTCATCGATCTTGGGATATTCACGCAGGGACAGGCGATTGAAGCTGACCGCACCAATCAGCAAAATGAGCAGCGACAGCACGGTCGCGAAGACCGGCCGGCGGATAGAGGTTTCAGCGAGCTGCATTCAGACCTCTTAGGCAGGGGTTCTCGCCAGCAACAGGCGGCATTTTAGGTTTACTTTTTTCGGCACCTTTGGCTTGAGCCACCTCAGCGGGTTTGCCAGCACCAGGTGCAGCGGCCGCATTGCCGGGCGCAGGGCCTGCTGCATTGGGGCCGCCTGTTTGCCCCTTGGAAGGGTCAACAATGCGAACCAAAGTGCCATCCTTTTGCAAGCGCTGCTGTCCAGCAATGACTACTGAATCACCGACTGACAAGCCTTCCAAAATTTCAACCTTGCCAGGCTGACGCAAACCCACCTTGACTGTGACGCGCTCAGAAATCAGCTCGTCTTTGTTGGGGCCTGGCACCACTTTGACCACAAAGGAACGGCCGCCTTGAGGCACGATGGCCTCTTCAGGAATCACCATTGCATCGGCTCTCTCTCCAAACACGGCATTGACGCGGGCAAACATGCCTGGGCGCAATTGCATTTGACGATTGTCGATACAGCCCCTCACACCCACAGATCGACCATTGGCATCAATCAAGGGGTCAATGGCTTGAATCATGGCTGTGAATTTGCGACCTGGCAGCGCATCCAATGTGACTTGCGCTTTTTGGCCGGGTTTGACTTTGGATTGGAAGCGTTCAGCCAAACGGAAATCAAGCAAGACGGCTTCAATGTCCTCGATGTTGACCATGTCAGCGCCGTCTTTTAAATAATCACCGACGTTGATTTGACGAAGACCCGCAACGCCATCAAAGGGCGCATAAACCTTCAACCGCTGCAAAGTGGCTTGTGCCAAAGCCAGCTTGGCCTGCGCCACCTGCAATGCAGCATCGCTCTCATCCAGAGAACGTTTGCTGATGAAGTTTTGCGCGACCAACTCTTGATTGCGTTTGTGATTGGCTTGGGCAATGGACAATTCGGCTGTTGCTTGCATCACTTGCGCAGCAGGCAATTGATCATCAAATTGAACCAACAACTGGCCTTTTTTGACACGCTGTCCATCTCTGAACAGCACTTGGCTGACGCGCCCACCCACTTCTGGGCGAAGCACCACACCTTGATTGGACTTCAAACTGCCAACAGATTGGGTTTCGTCGACCAACATGGCTTTTTCGACCTGGGCCACTTCGACGGCAGTGGGTCTTGCAGGACCACCTGCACCTGGGCCGCCCGCGGCACCCGGAGCACCCGTTGAGGGTCCAGAACTACCGGCGGGTTTCGCAACCATCTCCGCAGGCTGGGTGGGTTTATTTTGGAGCCACCATGCTGCGCCAGAGGCCGCAGCGACACCAACCAATGCAATCGCGAGATAAGGTTTTTTGAAGGACATCAATGTTTCCGAGCGAGACCAAAACAGTTCTGAAATGTAACAGTACTTGGGGTTGTCCCGCATCGGCAAAAACCTGATTAATGGCCTAAAGCTTTCTCAACACCCCGATTGGCAAGGGCATCAGCCCTTTCATTGCCCGGGTCTCCCGCGTGACCTTTGACCCAGCGCCATTCAATTTGGTGACCCGAGTTGGCTACCAAGGCATCCAATTTTTGCCATAAATCAGCATTTTTGACGGGTTGTTTGGCCGCGGTTCGCCAACCCTTTGCCTTCCAGCCGTGTATCCACTCCGTAATGCCCTTGCGGACGTACTCGCTGTCCAAGTAAAGGGTGACTTTGCATGGTCTTTTGAGCGCCAAGAAGGCCTCAATGACGGCTGTCAGCTCCATCCGGTTGTTGGTGGTGTCAAGTTCACCGCCAAATATTTCGCGAACATTCTCGCCCGATCGCATCAAGGCACCCCAGCCCCCTGGCCCTGGATTGCCCTTGCAAGCGCCGTCGGTGTGTATTTCAACGTGATTCACATTCATTCTTTCTTTGTAGGCTGTTGTCGCCAGAGGCCTTGATATGCCTTTGCGCAACACCAATGGCTGCCTTAGATTGGGCCCGCTGTGTTTTCCAACGCGCACCCAAAATTCGGCCACCATGAACTTTCTTGACAGCCACGATGACATAAGCACCGCCCAAAATAGGCCACCACTGAGCGCCCACGCGGTCCATCCAAGCCCATCGTTGGAACCACTTGGCTTTTTCTAAAGCGGGTCGCCAACAACCAAATTGACTGACTCGAACTTCAAAACCCAGCAATCTCAACCAGTCTCTGAGTCGCCAGTAACCGATCATTTCTTCACAGGGCGGTGCACTCAGCCCTTCATATCCCCACTTTTGATACCACTGAGCCCGTTTGTGTCGCCAGCCCCAAAGGCTGGTGGGGTTTAAACCTGTAATGACCAAATGCCCTTCTGGGACCAAGACGCGCTGGGCTTCGCGCAAACTAATGTGCGCATCCAAACTGAGCTCCAAGGTGTGGGGCATGACCAACAAATCCAGACTGTCCGCTTGAAAAGGAAGCGCCACACTGTGTGCTGCAAAGTTAGAAGGCTTGGTTTCTGACGCAGGCTCAAGCTCAGAGGAAGCGAGCCATTGATGGGGCATGCGGTTGGTTCTAAGCGCTTCCAATTCGGGCATGCCCAGTTGCACGGCATGGTAGCCAAAAATATCAGCCACCATGTTATCCAGTTGGGCCTGCTCCCATTGCAGTAAATAACTTCCTGCAGGCGAGCTCAACCATTCATGCCAATCAAGCATCAAGGAGCCGCCTTTTATAATAGGATGAGTCATGAACCTAATTCCGTTGCCCGCATTTTCTGATAACTACATTTGGTTGTTGCAACACCAAGGACATGCCTTGGTGGTTGACCCGGGCGATGCAGACCCCGTGAGGCATTGGCTGACTGAAAACAAGCATCAGCTTGACGTCATTTTAGTCACCCATCACCACGGTGACCACACGGGTGGTGTTGCCGCACTCCAAAAAATGACGGGCGCACAAGTTTATGGCCCCGCCACAGAGCCTTTGCCCTTCGAGTTCAGGGCCATGCAACAAGATAGCATCTTTAGCTGGATGGGTCTGCATTTTCAAACCCTGGACGTGCCAGGTCACACAGCAGGCCACATTGCATACTGGACCCAAATTGCCAATCAAGAACCCATCTTGTTTTGTGGAGACACTTTGTTTTCAGGGGGCTGCGGCAGAATATTTGAAGGCACGCCTGCCCAAATGCTGAAAGCCATGGACACCTTGGCCGCCCTGCCTGGCAACACTCGCGTATGCTGCGCCCATGAATACACGTTGAGCAATTTGAAATTCGCCACAGCCGTTGAACCTGACAACGTGGCGCTTCAGAAGCATGTGCAACTTTGCCAACAACTGCGGTCGCAAAACTTACCCACATTGCCAGCTCAATTGGCCAATGAATTGAACATCAACCCCTTTTTGCGCAGCCGACACCCTGCTGTCATTCAAGCCGTGAAGGCCTTTGCACCCCATACATCCAACCAAGAAGTTGACATCTTTGCCAACTTGCGAGCTTGGAAAAACGACTTCAAATGAACCACCTCTCTTTTCACTCAATCACGCGTTGGACTGGTCTGACGGTTTTGGCATTGGCACTGACGGGTTGTGTCAACTTAGGCAAAACCGTGGACGCTGCCGGCGCCACATCGGCGACGGTCGCGGAGCCTGAATCGCCGCCCGCAACAGCGACGGGCCCTGCTGTTGTTCAGACCGTCCAAGCGACTAAACCACCATCTAAATCAGTCATTCACACCGAACCACCTGCAGACATTTGGGTGCGCATTCGTCAAGGTTTTGCCATGCCAGACCTGGAAAATGATCTCGTCAAGGATCGCGAGGATTGGTATTCGTCCAGACCCGATTACATCCTGCGCATGACAGAGCGTTCGCGCAAATACTTGTTTCACATCGTCGAAGAACTCGAGCGAAGAAACATGCCCACTGAATTGGCTTTGTTGCCATTCATCGAATCAGCATTTAACCCAGAGGCGGTCTCCTCTGCCAAAGCGGCTGGCATGTGGCAATTCATGCCCGCCACAGGCAAGTACTTTGATCTCAAGCAAAATATTTTTCGCGATGAACGACGAGGGGTGATCGAATCCACACGAGCGGCTCTCGACTATCTCCAAAAGCTTCATGGCATGTTTGGAGACTGGCATTTGGCGCTGGCCGCCTACAACTGGGGTGAAGGCAGTGTCGGCCGAGCACTGGCCAAAAACAAAGCGGCAGGCTTGGGTTTGAGTTACTCAGATTTGAGCATGCCCAATGAAACACGTTATTACGTTCCCAAGCTTCAGGCGGTTAAAAATATCATCTCGCAGCCCGAGAGCTTTAACGCAAGATTGCCTCTGATTCAAAACCACCCTTATTTTAAAAGCGTCAACATCACCCGCGACATTGATGTCAAATTGGCGGCCAATTTTGCGGGCATCAGTTTGAATGACTTCAAAGCGCTCAATCCCTCTATGAGTCGCCCCGTCATTTTGGCTGCAGGCACACCCGAAATTTTGTTGCCCTGGGACAATGCCGACAAGTTTTTGAAACGCCTAGAAGAGCATGCCAACAAGCCTTTGGCCAGCTGGACGGCATGGACTGTTCCCAAAACCATGAAGGTTTCTGAAGCCAGCAAATTGGTCAACATGACCGAAGCTGAACTGCGAAGCATCAACCCCATTCCCAATGGCATGCAGCTCAAGCAAGGCTCCACCCTGTTGGTAGCGCGTCAAGGCGCTTTAGACAGCGACGTCACCGAACACCTGGCCGACAATGCCCAACTTTCATTTGCCCCTGAAGTTGTTCTGCGCCGAATCATGGTGAAGGTTTTAAAAGGCGACACCTTGGTCAGCTTGGCCAACCGACACGATGTCACCCCAACCAGCATTGCTGCTTGGAACAAGTTGAAGATGCCTGTTGCGCTGAAGCCCGGTCAATCCATTGCGATTTTGGTGCCGACCACGTCTAGTTCCAAGGGCAGCAAAGTAACTACCAAAAAGAACAACACGAGCAAAGGGGCAAAACAAGCGCCTCGCGCCAATGCGGTCAAAAAACAAAGCGCCAAAGCCAAGACCCCTGCGCGCTAATTTACACATGCAATTTGCGTTTGGCCAGCAACGCAAATTGATTGGTAAAGCTGCGGTCCAAAGTGAGAATATTTCCGACGTCTGAGCCGAGCCTGAGAGCCCGTGCGCGCCATGCTGTTTGAAGCGCTTCGTTACCAAACACGCCATCCAAACTGTAGCTGTCCCTGACCTTTTCTAAGGCGCCCAAATACATGGCGCGATCGCCCATCCAATGGTACGAAGGAACAGATCTCAAAATGTCTGTTGGCCCAGCCGTTTTAAGCCAACCCAATGCCCTAACAACACCCGAGGTCAAGGCTTGGGCGGCATCAGGCCTTCGTTGCAAGAATTCGTTCTTGGCATAAAGGCAAGCAGACGCTAGGCTGCCACCAAACATGCGCTGCGAATTGGAAAGGGTTCGAACTTCGGTCACTATCCGAAGCTCATTTTTTTGCTCTAAGTAATGCAGAATAGGATCGACATGACACAGAGCATCCACAGCGCCTGCGCGCATGGCCTCCATGACGTTGGATGTACTGCCACCCAATTCAACAAACTGCACCACATCTGCAGGCAAGCCCACTTGCCGAATCCAATGTTGGGCCATCCAATGCGTTGCAGAACCCATGGCTGAAATGCCCAGTTTCAATGATTTCAATTCGGCAAGCTGTTTCACGCCTGCCGCTTTGCGACTGGTCAAGCCCAAGCTAAGTTGGGGGGCTCGTGACATCAACACAAATGCACGGTAAGCAGAACCAGGCGATTGCAAGTCCAGAGCATGTTCAAAAGCACCCGAAACAATGTCAGCCTGACCGCTCATGGACATCTGCACGGCTTGGCTGCCAGAATCGCAGTCAACCCAATCGACTTGAAGTCCTTCGTTGCGCAGATAACCTAACTGATCGGCCAACACCAAAGGCAAGTGATAAAGCGTGCTGCGCGCTGCCAAGGCAATGCTGATACGCTGAGGCGAAACAGCCGCAAAGGAGGCCACAGGCGCGCTCAACAACGTTGCTGCAGCCATTGCCGTGAAATTGCGTCGCCCTCGCCTGTCATGCACCTTAATACCCCTTGATTAGTTCCCATGAATCAAGGTTTCAGCATACAAAGGTATCAGTGCTAACGCATTGGGAAACATCCCAAGCGGGTTATTACGTAATGAGGAACACTAAGTAGAACGATTGAACTAGCGACGATCGACCAGTGCATGCGCAATGGTGCCCAAATCGACGTATTCAAGTTCACTGCCGGCAGGAACACCGCGGGCCAAACGGGTCACACGCACCCCCCGTTTTTTGAGCATTTCGGCAATGACGTGAGCTGTAGCCTCGCCTTCACCTGTGAAGTTTGTAGCCAAGATCACTTCTTGCACCAGCCCATCGCTGCAGCGCTCTGACAACTTGGCAAAGCCCAGGTCGTTAGGGCCAATGCCATCTAAAGGACTGAGCTTGCCCATCAGAACAAAGTACAAACCTCTGAAGGTAGATGTTCTTTCAATGGCGGCCTGGTCAGCTGGCGTTTCCACCACACACAGCTGCGTGCGATCGCGCTCTGGATCGGCACACATGGTGCAAACTTCGGTTTCAGTGAGGGTGTGGCAAGTGACGCAATGCCTGACGTGGTCGCAGGCATGCTCCAAAGCCTTAGCCAACTGAATGGCCCCGCCACGTTCGTGTTGCATCAAATGAAACGCCATGCGAGAGGCTGACTTAGCCCCCACGCCAGGCAACACGCGCAGCGCTTGAATTAGCGTGTCGAGTGCGTGCGGCGTTGGCTTTTGCATGATGTGAACTGATGCGCTTGGCAGTTGAATTCAATTAGAAAGGCAACTTCATGCCGGGCGGTAAGCCAGCGGTGAGTTTGCCCATTTTTTGTTGTGACACTTCTTCTGCTTGACGCACCGCATCGTTAAAGGCTGCTGCAATCAAATCTTCCAACATGTCCTTGTCATCCGTCAACAAACTAGGGTCAATGGTGACGCGTTTGACAACATGTTTGCAAGTCATCAAGACCTTCACCATGCCACTGCCTGAACTGCCTTCCACTTCGACAAATGCCAATTCATCTTGTGCTTTTTTCAGATTGTCTTGCATGGCTTGCGCTTGCTTCATCAAACCTGCGAGCTGACCTTTGTTAAACATGTTTTTCCTTCAATAGATTAAGAAATAAGTTTGATGCTGCCCGGCACAATTTTGGCGCCAAAATCTTGCACCATGGCTTGAACCAAGGGATCTGAATGAATCAGTTCTTCTGCCGCTTTTTGTTTTTCTGCCAAGGCAGTCGCATTTCTTTGAGCGGGTGAATCGGATACTTTACCAATTTCAACCACCAATTTCACGGCATGTCCCGCCTCGTGCAATGCCGCCTGCAAACGTTCACGCGCAACGCCTTGATTGAGTGATTCGCTTTCAATCCTCAAATGCCACTGGTCGGTATCGCGAGCGATCAATTGCGACTGCAAGGCCAACTCTCTAACCAAGGCACTGATGGCATCCGCCTGAATCAATTGGCGCACTGTGTGCGTCCAAAAATCGCCCTCTTCGGTGGCCACCAAGGCTCGGGGTGTGGTTCTTTCTGTGGGCTCAGTGGCCTGCCTTACTTGCAAAGTTTGCACTTGAGGCCTTGCGACCACGTCGGGCTCTTTAGGCGTTTGCGCTGTTATTGAAGTTTTTTTTTCAGCCGCAGGCGCACTGCCTGTTGCCGAATTGGCTTGTTTTGGCTTGAATGCCAGCAAGCGCAGTAGCACCATGGTCAAAGCCGCGTATTCATCGGGTGCCAGTCCCAATTCACCACGGCCGTGCAGGCACATGCTGTAGAGCAATTGAGTTTCGTCGGCTGGCATGGCTTGCGACAAACGCACCATTTCAAGATGATCTGGATCGTCAGATTCTGATGCCGCTTGTGGCACCGCTTGCAAAACCGCCATGCGTTGCAAGGCCACGGACATGTCTTCTAAAGCAGAAGCTGCCGATAAGCCATTGACGCGCAATGTTTCGGCAATGCGAACCACTTCGGCGCCATCGCCGCGCGCCAACGCATCAATCAAACCCAACACGTGACTTTGATCAACGGCACCCAACATCAAGCGAACGGTGCCCTCTTGCAATTGACCACTGCCAAATGCAATGGCTTGGTCCGTTAAGCTGAGTGCATCGCGCATAGAACCCCGAGCGGCACGCGCCAGCAGTTTGAGTGCCATGGGTTCGGCAGGCAAATTCTCTTGCACTAGCACCTTGGTCAGATGCTCATACACAGTTTCAGGGGCCATGGGCCGCAAATTAAATTGCAGGCAGCGTGACAACACCGTGACGGGCACCTTTTGCGGATCGGTGGTGGCCAAGACAAATTTCAAATACTCAGGCGGCTCTTCCAAGGTTTTCAACATGGCATTGAAAGCCGTGTTGGTCAGCATGTGAACCTCGTCAATCATGAAGACTTTGAAGCGCCCTTGCACGGGTTTGTAAACCGCTTGCTCTAATAAGCTTTGCACTTCGTCCACGCCCCTATTGGACGCGGCGTCTAACTCGGTGTAGTCTACAAAGCGACCTGAATCGATGTCTTGGCAGGCCTGACAAACGCCACAAGGTTCGGCCGTGATGCCACCCTGGCCATCAATGCCTTGGCAGTTGAGTGATTTGGCCAATATACGAGAGACGGTGGTCTTTCCCACGCCTCGGGTGCCCGTAAACAAATAGGCGTGATGCAGCCTTTGCTGAATCAAGGCATTGGTCAAGGCTTGCACCACGTGCTCTTGCCCCACCATTTCGGTGAAGTTGCGAGGACGGTATTTTCGTGCCAGTACTAAATAAGACATGTGCTCATTCTATCGGTGTCTTACAATAGCCCCCGACGGGCCTTCCCGCATGGTAAAGCGGCCAACCGAGTCAGGTGGGGAACCAAGCAGCTCTAACTGTGGCGCCAGTGCCGGGGTCAAGGCTCGTCACCTTTCATTTTTTGGTGCAGCGCCTTGGCTGCACTCACTCCCGTGGCCATGCTGGCTGTTAGCAAATAGCCGCCTGTTGGGGCTTCCCAATCCAACATTTCGCCCGCGCAAAAGACACCTGGCAAAGCTTTGACTTCGAAGTTCGGCCCCAGCCCCTCCCAAGCCACGCCACCTGCCGAACTAATGGCTTCATCAATTGGCCGAGTGGCAGATACTTTGACACCCAAGCCTTTAATGGCCTGCGCCAGTTTCAGGGGATCTTGCATGTCCCCCGCCGGTAACAACTCGTTGAGCAAACCCATCTTGACGCCTTCCAAGCCCAAGCGACTTTTGAGGTGCGACGACAAACTTCGCGTGCCACGGGGATGTGACACCTCTTGGATGACATGAGCCAAGGGGCGATCTGGCAGCAAATCCATATGAAATTCAGCATGGCCCTGTTGGTTGATCTGCTCTCGCAAATCAGCAGATGCCGTATAAATCAAACTGCCTTCCACACCATACGTGGTGGCCACAAATTCGCCTTGCCTTTTGAGCATTTCTCCGGTTTGGGCTTGCCATGACAAAGCCACGGATTTGAGGGGATGGCCAGCAAAGCGCGATTCAAAAAAGGGCGTCCATCCTGTTCCTGTTCGCCCGGCCACATGAAAACCACAATTGGAGGCTTGCAATGGCTTGACCGGCACACCCAGCGATTGGAGCACGGGTACCCAAGCGCCATCAGAGCCCAGGCGTGCCCAGCTACCACCGCCTAAAGCCAAAATGACCGACTTGGCAAGCACATGACTGGTGCGGGCATGCCCCGTTGACACATCCTGCACAACAAAAGTCATGGCAGTTTGAGCGCCCTTTTCAACCAAGCTTGAACTCAATTCCGTCAACTTGTGACGCATGTGAAATTGAACTGGAACGCCACTTTCGGGGTGACGCAGACGTTGCAACCAAGCCCGCAGCAAGGGCGCCGCTTTCATCTCTGTTGGAAAGACGCGACCTGAGGTCCCCACAAAAGTATCGATGCCAAGACCGTGAGCCCATTCTTGAAGTTCTTTGGCGCCCCACGCCTGGAGCATTGGTGCCAAGTGAGGGCGTTGCGCGCCATACCGACCCTCAAACAATTGGGCGTCTTCTGAATGTGTCAGGTTCAGGCCGCCACGACCGGCCAAAAGAAATTTGCGGCCGACAGAGGGCATGGCATCGAACAGGTGCACTTTGCGGCCCCAACTGGACAACATCTCGGCGGCCATCAAGCCAGCCGGTCCCCCGCCCACAATGGCCACATCTAAAACCGAAGAAGCCAATGGCACTGTTGAGATTGAATTCATGGACTAGGCAAGGCTCTACAAATGTGAAAAGATCGCCCTTTAGGCTGAGCGGCTAATGGGTTTCTGTCAAAATACGCAGAGTTTACTCAGGCAGACTCATTGCAATTCACATTCAAACAAGGATAAGGCCATGGCCAGCGATTTGATCAAACACACTTCTGATGCCACATTTGACGCCGACGTTATCAAGTCTGCAACGCCTGTGGTGGTTGATTTTTGGGCTGAATGGTGTGGCCCTTGCAAAATGATTGCGCCCATTTTGGACGATGTGGCAGGCGCCTACCAAGGTAAATTGCAAATCACCAAAATGAATGTGGATGAAAACCGAGACATCCCTGCCAAGTATGGCATTCGCGGCATCCCAACACTGATGATCTTCAAAGACGGTCAACTGGCTGCCACCAAAGTGGGCGCCATGAGCAAAGCTCAATTGACAGCCTTCATTGATCAGCAATTGGCCTAAGTCTGACAAACCCACCTCAGGACGAGCCAACAATCTCCTCCTGAGGTCTAATTTCCTGTCATAATCCGCTCCGATGTCTCCCAAAAGGGTACATCACAGTTTCAAGATAGAAACTTAGAAAAGCCCCCAGCGTCTGCTTATCCCCTCTGACGCATCTTTCCAGGCTTTGGTTTCTAGACGTTTGAAATTTCGGTTTCCTCCTCCCCCAGTTTTTTTGACATCAACCCACCAGGGTTGTTTTACGCAGGTAAATCCATGCACTTAAACGAACTCAAGGCACTGCACGTGTCTGAAGTCCTCAAGCAAGCCGACGCTCTTGAGATTGAAAATACGGGCCGCATGCGCAAACAAGAATTGATGTTTGCCATCATTAAAAAGCGCGCTCGCGCAGGCGAACAAGTCTTTGCAGATGGCGTCTTGGAAATCTTGCCAGACGGCTTTGGCTTCTTGCGCAGCCCCGATACCAGTTACACCGCTAGCACCGACGACATCTACATCAGCCCTAGCCAAGTGCGCCGATTCAATCTGCACACCGGCGACATGATTGAAGGTGAAGTTCGCATTCCCAAAGACGGCGAGCGCTACTTTGCCCTCACCAAGCTTGACAAGGTCAATGGCGATTTGCCAGAGAACAACAAGCACAAGATCATGTTTGAGAACTTGACCCCCTTGTTCCCCAACATTCAGATGCGTCTTGAGCGCGACATCAAAGCCGAAGAGAACATCACCAGCCGTGTGATCGACATCATTGCGCCTATAGGCAAAGGCCAACGCGCCCTGATCGTGGCCCAGCCCAAGTCAGGCAAAACCGTGATGATGCAGCACATCGCTCACGCCATCACTGCCAACAATCCAGACGTTCACCTCATGGTGTTGCTCGTTGATGAGCGCCCCGAAGAAGTGACCGAAATGCAGCGTACGGTGCGCGGCGAAGTGATTGCCTCCACCTTTGATGAACCCGCAGCCCGTCACGTGCACGTGGCCGAGATGGTCATCGAGCGCGCCAAGCGTTTGGTTGAACTCAAAAAAGACGTGGTCATCTTGCTCGACTCCATCACTCGTTTGGCACGCGCCTACAACAACGTGGTGCCCAGCTCAGGCAAGGTCTTGACAGGTGGAGTGGATGCCAACGCATTACAACGCCCCAAGCGATTCTTTGGTGCGGCTCGCAATGTGGAAGAAGGTGGTAGCTTGACCATCATCGCAACCGCTTTGGTCGATACCGGTAGCCGGATGGACGAGGTGATCTTTGAAGAATTCAAAGGCACCGGCAATTGCGAGATCCATTTGGAACGCCGCTTGTACGAAAAGCGCGTGTTCCCAGCCATCAACTTGAACCGCAGCGGTACACGCCGCGAAGAAATGTTGTTGCAACCCGAAGTCCTGCAAAAGACCCGCATCCTGCGCCAGTTCATGTACAACATGGACGAAATCGAAGCGATGGAAATGGTGCTCAAGAGCATGAAAGCCACAAAGAGCAACGTCGAATTCTTCGACATGATGCGTCGCGGCGGCTAAAAGCAGGTTTTACAAGCTCAATTTGGCATGCAAGTCATTGATTTCATGCCATAATCTCGTTTTTCGCGAAAAGTACCCTGGAATGGTCCATGGGCGGCTGTCGCAACTGACCTCAAGGAAAAGATCATGAAAGAAGGCATTCACCCCAACTACCGAGAAGTTTGCTTCTTGGATTTGTCAAACGGCTTCAAGTTCGTTACACGTTCTTGCGTCAATGCCAAAGAAATGGTGAAAATGGACGACGGCCGCGAGTTGCCTTTGTTCAAACTGGATACCTCCAGCGAATCACACCCCTTCTACACAGGCACCCAAAAATCTGTCGACAACATGGGCGGCCGCGTCGAGAAATTCCGCAACCGTTTCGGCAAAACGCCTGTGGCCAAGTAATTTCGGATTACGTCACATCGTGACCCAACAGGGCAGCCCGGGCAACCGGCCTGCCCTTGTTTTTTGGTGGCCATGAACTTGCCATTTTTTTGCGTTTCTCTGCTATCTTTCAAGTTGTGACAAGCCTTACCCCCAATTCAAGTTCAAACCCCGCTATCGTGGCGCAAAGTGCCGTCAGGCGCCTGCCTCGTTGGGTCTTGTTGACACTGTGTTTGGCTTACATCCTGCCTGGCTTTGTCGGACGGACGCCATGGAAAGCAGACGACATGGAAGCTTTTGGCTTCATGTTGCATTTGGCTCAAGCGTATGGACCCGAAGCTGTCTCCTGGTTGAAGCCGTCCTTGCTTCAGCAAATCGATCCTAGCGCTGCACTGCTGCCCTATTGGTTGGGTGCATGGGCCATCCAACTTGCACCGCCTGGCGTACCTCTGGATGTGGCCGCCCATTTGCCCTTCATGGGCCTATTGGCTCTTAGCTTGGCGGCAACTTGGTACGCCGTTTATGCCTTGGCACGAAGCCCTGCCGCACAACCTGTTGCCTTTGCATTTGGCGGTGAGGCTCGGCCCGCTGACTACGCCCGAGCCGTTGCCGATGGTGGTTTGTTGGCCTTGTTGGCGTGTTTGGGTTTGGCGCGACTGTCCCACGAAGCCACGCCAGCTTTGGCTCAACTTTCCTTTGCGACTTTGCTCTTTTTTGCCTTGGCAAATTTAAGTCGCAAAAGACTGATCGGTTTGTGCAGCGCCTGTTTTGCCATCCTCGGAATGGCGCTGTCAGGCGCACCCGCATTGGCCATGGTATTGGGTGTCGGCGGTGCCTTGATCATGGCGCTGGATGCCGAGAAACCATCTTCCTTAAGAGTGCGGCGCATCGACGTTGCCTGGATCATTCTGATTTGTTTGGCCTGCGCTGCGGTTGTCAGTGCACTAGGACTTTGGCGGTGGCGTTTGAACTTCTCGCAAATGCTTGAAATTAAATCCATGATGCGCCTGATGCTCTGGTTTACATGGCCTGCTTGGCCACTTGCAATTTGGACCTTGTGGCGGTGGCGATACCAACTCAAAAATATTTTTGCCAACCCGCATTTATCCCTGCCACTTTGGTTCGCGGTGGTGGCCATCGGTAGCACTTTACTTTCGGGCTTGAATGATCGATCTTTGCTTTTGGCACTGCCTGCCCTGGCCACACTAGCCGCCTTTGCCTTACCCACACTCCAAAGAAGTGTGGCCGCTTTTCTTGATTGGTTCACGCTGCTATTTTTCAGCGCTGGCGCCATCATCATTTGGACGGTTTGGTTGTCTATGCACACTGGTGTACCCGCGCAACCAGCTATCAACGTCAGTCGACTTGCGCCGGGCTTTGTTCCAGAGTTTTCTGCCATTGCATTGGGCATTGCCCTGTTGGCAACTTTTGCTTGGGCCAACTTGGTCAAATGGCGCACAGGACGCCACCAACCCGTGCTGTGGAAAAGCATGGCCTTGCCAGCGGGCGGCGCAACTTTGTGCTGGCTTTTGATCATGACACTTTGGTTGCCCGTGCTTGATTTTGCAAGAAGCTATGCCCCCCTGGTGGCCAAGGTCGGCAGCATGATGGGCGAAACACAATGCGTGCATTTCTATGGTTTGACACGGGCCCAAGGTGCAGCTTTTGAATTTCATGGCCAAATGAAATTGATGCCTGCCCCCCTTAAGCAAGCAACAACCACAACCCCCACATCAGAATGCCCATGGTTGATTGTCGATACGCAATCTATTTCGGCGCTGCCCAAGGATGTGGACCTTTCTCTTTGGGTTCAGCATGCCACTGTACGTCGCCCCACAGACAACAACGAAGACATCGTTTTGTACAGAAAAAAACCCACTGAGCCTCTTATTGCTCCCATTGCGTCTCCAATTGTTGTCCAATAAGACTAAGCCTTTGAATGTTTGAAGCTCGGACCATTCTTCGTCACGCCTCAACGGTTTTAGTGGGGCAACTGGCTGTGATGGCTTTCGGCATTGCTGACACCCTGATTGCAGGCAGGTATGCCGCCTCTGCATTAGCGGCTTTATCGGTCGGATCGTCCATTTACATCAGCATTTATGTGGCGCTGAATGGCCTGATGCAAGCCCTTCTTCCAGTTTGGTCAGAACTTCGCGGAGCAGGTGATCACAAAGCATTGGGCAGGTCTGTCCGACAAGCCTTGTATTTGTGTGCATTTGTGAGTTTGGTGGGCACCTTGGCGCTGTGTTATCCAGATCCATGGTTGGAATACACCCAAGTTCCGCCTGAACTTCAAGCGGATGTCCGCGCCTATTTGCAAATCTTGGCCGCAGCGGTGGGCCCCTCCTTGTTGTTTAGGATGTACGCCACTTTGAACCAAAGTTTGGGAAAACCAATGTGGGTCACAGGCCTGCAAATTGCCGCTTTGGGCCTGAAGATCCCTCTCTCAATTGCCCTGACCTTAGGCTTCTGGGACATCCCTGCGCAAGGTGTTGTGGGTTGCGCTTGGGCCACTTTGATTGTGAATGTTTGGCTGATGTGCATGGGTATTTTTTATCTGCGTCATCTACCGCTTTATGTTGACTATCAAATTTGGAAGCGCATAGAACCGCCGAATTGGTCAACGATCCGACAATTTTTGAAGTTGGGCATACCGTCTGCCCTGTCATTGATGGTGGAAGTGACAGCCTTCACAATGATGGCCTTGTTCATATCTCGGCAAGGTGTTGTGGCTGCGGCCAGCCATCAAATCGCCACCAGCTTGGCCACTGTTTTGTACATGGTGCCCTTGTCTTTGGGCATTGCCAGCAGTGCCCGTGTTGGTTTCTGGATGGGTGCACAACAAACCAGGTTTGCCGAGCAGGCCGCGCACACGGGACTGAAATTGGCATTGTTGTTGGCCCTTGCGTGCAGTGCCACGCTGGCCTATTTCAGCCAAGCACTGGCCGAACTTTTTTCGACAGATACGGCTGTTGTCGCAAGTGCTTCGGTGGTTTTAGTGTGGGTCGCTTTCTACCATTTGATGGACGCCTTACAAGCAGTCAGTGTCTTTATATTGCGATGCTACAAAATGACGGTCTTGCCACTCATCATTTACTGCTTCATGCTTTGGGGCGTGGGGCTCTACGGTGCTTATGTTTGGGCTTACCAAGGCTTTGCGGGATGGCCAGCAAGGCCAGAGGTGGTCACTTTTTGGACCACCAGCAGTTTTGCACTCGGACTGGTCAGCGTGGCTTTTGTCTCTTTGGTTTTATGGTCGGCCAAACAGCGCAGAGTTGAAATGTCTGCTTGACCCCCCACTAAAATAGCCCAGTGAGCATCTCAACATCTCAACCTAGAAAGTAAATCATGATTCTCGAACTTGCTGACATTCGCATCAAGCCAGGCCAACAGACTGAATTTGAACAAGCAATTGAAATGGGCCTCAAAACTGTCATCGCTCGTGCCAAAGGCTTTCAGGGTGCCAAGGTCAATCATGGCATTGAAAGTCCAGACCGTTATGTCTTGCAAATTTTCTGGGACACGCTGGAAGATCACACCATTGGCTTTAGGGAGTCTCCCTTGTTCACAGAATGGCGCGCCATTGTGGGCCCCTTCTTTGCAGCACCGCCTTCAGTCGAGCACTTTGAATTAACTTACAAAAGCTGATCAAACATCATGGCTGGCCACCACTTTGGCCAACAAAGCTGTCAGGGTTTGTGCTTCGTCCTCGCTCAGCGGCGACAACAATTTGCTCTGCACTCGCTCAACGGCTTGTTTCATTTGAACTGTTGCCTCTTGACCTGCAGGCGTTAACCACAATATTTTGCGGCGCCTGTCGGCCTGATCTGCTTCACGTCGAATCCAGCCCTTGGTTTCCAAGCGACCAATCACAGACCCTGATGTAGCCGCATCAAATGCAACCCTGCCAGCCAAGGTTACTTGGTCGACACCGGGTGTGTCCATCACAGCATTCAAAATGGCAAATTGAACCGGCGTGACATCTTCGCCACTTAACTCTGACATAAAGAGCGCCACCGCAATTTGATGGGTTCTTCTGACAAGATGTCCAGGGGCCTGAGCAAAATCAAAACTTTGAGTCATAGGCGTTACATTCAATACTTTTGGGAAAGTGCCTCCGTTAATAAGTATACTTACGAAAACCATCGTTTCAACCGATAACTGTTCAAACTTAGAAAGGTTCCCATGAGTTTTGTTTTTCAACTTGCACCAACACCCTCTGTGCCCGTTCTAGGTCAGGCTGAACGTTTTCCAGTCAGACGCATTTATTGCGTGGGTCGCAATTACGAAGAGCATGCCAAAGAGATGGGTTTCACAGGCCGTGAACCCCCATTTTTCTTTTTGAAACCAGCTGATGCATTGGTCGTGGTGAACGAAGACGAAACGGGTCAGATGGCCTACCCTAGCCTGACTCAAAACTTCCACCATGAAATCGAATTGGTGGTGGCCATTGGCACGGGTGGTCGCAACATCAAAGCAGCCGATGCAGAAAAGCACATTTATGGCTACGCAGTGGGCTTGGACATGACGCGTCGCGATTTACAAAACGACATGAAAAAACAAGGTCGCCCTTGGTGCATTGGCAAGGCCTTTGACGAGTCAGCGCCCATAGGTCCCATCACGCCCAAAGCACTGGCTGGCGATGTCAATCACGCAGACATCGATGTTTCAGTCAATGGTGCTGTGCGTCAGTCAAGCAATGTATCCAAACTCATTTGGAACGTGGCAGAAACCATTGAACATTTGTCCAGCGCTTGGGAATTACAAGCTGGGGACCTCATTTATACAGGTACGCCAGAAGGTGTTGCCGCGGTGGTTGCAGGCGATGTATTGGTAGGCAAAGTTGCTGGCTTGGGTACTTTGACTGTCAAGGTCAATCCGGCCAAATAAGGCCGTGCAAAAGATGGGCTGTGACTCAGCCCATCTGTTTTGCGATTAGGAGACTCTCATTGAAAATTCTTGAACAACTGGCCAAGCTCTGTAGCATTTTGTCCGGTGCATTGCTCACATTCATTACCCTGATGACCTGCTACAGCCTGATAGGCCGAAACACCACAGGCGACACCATCACCGGCGACTTTGAGCTCACTGGCGTTGCAACCGGCGCCGCCATCGCTTTGTTCATGCCTCTGTGCCAACTTAAAAAAGCCAACATCATTGTTGACTTCTTCACAGCCAAGGCCAGTGAACAAACCGTGGCGCAATTGGACAGGCTGGGCGCACTTTTCATGGCGGCAGCCTTTGCGCTTCTGACCTGGCGCACCTACCTGGGCGGCATGAATGCATGGGCCTCACAATCTGGCTCCATGATGTTGGGGTTTCCAGAGTGGATTGTTTATGCCGCCATGACACCCCCATTGGCCTTGAGCGCCGTCATTGCTCTAACGCAAGCCATCATGGGCGAGAAGTTTTCGATCAGTGAAGGGGGATCCGCATGAGCGCCCTTAATTTGTGTCTCATTATTTTTGGCGCGATGCTGGTCCTCATGGCCATTCGTGTGCCCATTGCTGTGGCCATGTTTTCTGCAGGCACTTTGGGCTACCTCATCCAAACCGGCTGGGGACCTTATTCCAACTTTCTCAACAACTTGGCGTTTGCTCGGTTTGCCAGCTATGACTTGTCAGTCATTCCCCTGTTTATTTTGATGGGGCACTTTGCCACGCAAGGGGGAATCAGTAAGGCCTTGTTTCAATTTGCGGCCAGCGTCATGGGTCGCTTCAAAGGCGGCTTGGCCATGGCGGCCGTTTTGGCCAGCGCTGCCTTTGGTTCTATTTGCGGCTCTTCTGTTGCAACTGCAGCGACCATCACAGGTGTTGCGTTGCCAGAGATGAAGCGGCACGGTTATTCAGGTCGATTGTCTACCGGCACTTTGGCAGCCGGTGGCACGCTCGGCATTTTGATTCCGCCTTCTGTGCCGCTGGTGATCTATGCCATTCTGACTGAGCAAAACATTGCCAAATTGTTTGCAGCCGCCATGGTGCCTGGCATCATTGCCATGCTGGGTTACATGATTGCCATAGCCATTTATGTTCGCTTGGTGCCAGGTCAAGCACCCGAAGTCGATGACAACATTGAAAAGTTTTCGATCGCTGCATTGAAAGGCGTAGCGCCCATTGCCAGCGTTTTCGTGATTGTCTTTGGCGGCATTTACGGTGGCTTTTTCACACCCACTGAGGGGGCAGGCGTTGGTGCCGCATCGACCTTTATTGCTGCCCTTATCAAGCGCGAAATAACATGGGCCAAATTCAAAACTTGCTTCTATGCCACGGCTGAAAGTTCGGCCATGATCTTCATGATCTTCATTGGCGCCGATGTCATGAATTCATCTTTGGCACTCACCCAAGTACCCAATCAATTGGCGGCGGTGGTCAACAGCTGGGGGCTTGCACCTTTGATGGTGGTCGCTGCCATTCTGCTGTTCTACGTCATTCTGGGTGCCGTGATGGATGAGCTCAGCATGATTTTGCTCACCATCCCAATTTTCTTTCCCATGATCATGGGCTTGGACTTTGGCATGAGCAAAGAGCTCACCGCCATTTGGTTTGGCATCATGGTTTTGATGACTGTCGGCTTTGGCTTGTTGGCACCGCCGGTGGGGCTCAATGTCTATGTGGTCAACAGCATGGCCAAAGATGTGCCTATCTCTGAAAGCTACAAAGGCGTCACGCCATTCCTAATCAGCGACACCATCCGGACTCTGTTGTTGCTGTTTTTCCCCGGGATTTCCCTATGGTTGATTCAATACGTTGCCTAAGCTGATTTCAGAATTTCAATCAATCATCCGTTAACATTCACTTCATAATTATTTGGAGATTTCCATGATCAAACGTCGTTCACTTCTCAAGACAGGCGCTGCAGCTGCCATTGCCGCCCCCGCCATTACTGGCTTTGCTCAGCAAACCGTCACCTTGAAGTTTCACACTTTCATGGCCCCTCAATCCAATGTGTGGCTCAACATGCACAAAGCATGGATGAACAAGGTTGAAAAAGAATCCGGTGGCCGCATCAAGTTTGAAGCCTATCCCGCAATGCAATTGGGCGGTACACCCGTTCAACTTTACGATCAGGCACGCGACGGTGTGGTTGACATCGTTTGGACCCTTCCCGGCAATACAGCAGGCCGCTTCCCACGCATTGAAGTGTTTGAATTGCCCTTCATGATGACCAATGCCGAAGCCGCCTCTAAAGCGTACTGGGAATATGTCCAAACAATGGCTCCCGATGAGTTCAAAGAAACGCAAATCATTGCATTGCACGTTCATGGTCCCGGTGCCATTCACACCGTAGACAAGCCCGTCAAAACTGTGGCGGATTTGAAGGGTCTGAAAATGCGCGCCCCTACGCGTCAAGTCACCAAATTGCTTGGCGCCCTGGGCGCCATTCCAGTGGGCATGCCCTTGCCTGGTATTCCCGACGCATTGTCAAAAGGCACCATCAATGGCGCCGTCATTCCTTGGGAAGTGGTGCCTGCAGTCAAGGTCAACGAACTGACCAAGTTCCACGCAGAATTTGACCCTGCAGGTGGCTGCTTGTACACCACCACGTTTGTGATGACCATGAACAAGGCCAAGTACAACTCACTGCCAGCCGATTTAAAGAAGATCATCGACAACAACTCGGGTCTTGAAACATCTGGCTGGCTAGGCAAAGTCCAACAAGAAGGTGACATTCCAGGCCGCAAGTCAGCCACCGACCGCAACAACACCATCTTTACGGTGGGCACACAAGAAGCGCAAGAGTTCCGTCGCAAATCACGCGCGCTTGAAGTGGAGTGGATCGAGGACATGAACAAGCGTGGCTTCGATGGCCGCAAATTGTTGGACACGGCCCGCGCTTTGATTGAAAAACATTCCAAAGCACCTGCGGCCAAGTCACCGGCCAAGAAAGCTTGAGCTATCAGCGCCAATTGATCAAACACTGCCGAGCCTGTGGCTCGGCAGTTTTGTATCGACTTCCCGATGATGGCGATACCAAAGAGCGCGCTGTTTGTAGCGCGTGTCATTTGGTCCATTACGAAAATCCACTCAACGTGGTGGGTACCGTGCCCTATTTAGGCCAACGAGTCTTACTGTGCAAAAGAAACATTGAACCTCGAAAAGGCAAGTGGACCTTGCCTGCTGGATTTATGGAATTGGGAGAAAGTACGGCACAAGGCGCAGCGCGCGAAACGACCGAGGAAGCTGGCGCCAATTTCACAGTGGGCAATTTGTTCACCGTCATGAGCGTTCCCCGCGTGGGTCAGGTTCACCTTTACTATTTGGCTGAACTGCTGAACGAAGAATTTAATCCTGGCTTTGAAACGCAAGAAGCCAGAATGTTTTCTGAGGCAGAAATTCCTTGGGATGAACTTGCATTCCGAACCGTCCAAGAAACTTTAAAGCATTATTTTGAGGATCGAAAATCAGGGAAATTTGATGTTCATGCCTTTAATATTGACTGAGATCAGACTGAACTGCTTCTGATTCGTTGTATCCTCAAAAGGTCATGTTTTTTGAAGGAAGTTTCATGCATCAATTCATCGTTGCCAGTGCTCTTAGCACTTTGGCTTTGGTTTCTGTCGCTCAAACTGCAGCACCTACTGCACCTGTTGTGCCAGCCGCACCCGCCGCTGCCCCATCCCCAACGCCTGCAGTAGCACCTGCTGCTGCACCCGCAAGCAAGCCTGCCGCTGAGGCCCCCAAGGCCGCCAAGAAAACTGCCAAAAAGAAAAAACCAAAGGCCAAAAAGAAATCTCCTTGATTTTTGAATTTCGAGAAAAAGCCCTGCAATGCGGGGCTTTTTTTTGGCCAAGTCAGGCTGAACTTGAGTGAAAATAGACCTGTGGCCATTCCTCAGTCTTTCATTCAAGAATTACTTTCCCGCGTTGATGTTGTGGAGGTGGTGGGACGCTATGTCCAACTGAAAAAAGGCGGCGCCAATTTCATGGGCTTGTGCCCGTTCCATGGTGAAAAATCTCCTAGCTTTACCGTCAGTCCGACCAAGCAATTTTTTCATTGTTTTGGGTGTGGCAAAAACGGCAATGCCCTTGGTTTTTTAATGGAGCATGCAGGCATGACCTTCATTGAAGCCGTGAAAGACTTGGCGCAACAAACAGGCATGACCGTGCCAGAAGACGATGTGTCACCTCAAGACCGCGCCAAAGCGGCTGAGCAAAAACAAAAGCAAACCACCCTAAGCGACATGCTTGAAAAAGCGGGTGAATCTTATCGCCAACACCTGAAAAGCGCGCCGCAAGCTGTGGCCTATCTCAAAGGGCGTGGGCTATCGGGTCAAATAGCCAAACGCTTTGGCCTTGGCTATGCCCCTGAGGGTTGGCGCAGCTTGGCCAGTGTTTTTCCAAATTACGACGACCCCCTGCTGGTTGAAACTGGGCTGGTCATCGTGAATGAAGACGATGACAAACGCTACGATCGGTTTAGAGACCGTGTGATGTTTCCCATTCGAAATATCAAGGGCGAATGTATTGGTTTCGGTGGCCGCGTCATGGGAGACGGCACGCCCAAATATTTAAACTCCCCCGAAACGCCCGTTTTTCACAAAGGCCGGGAACTTTATGGCTTGTTTGAAGCCAGGGACAGCATTCATGCCGAAGGCTATGTACTGGTCACCGAAGGCTACATGGATGTGGTGGCCTTGGCGCAATGGGGTTTTCCCAATGCAGTGGCCACCTTGGGCACGGCTTGTACGCCAGACCATGTCCAAAAATTGTTCCGCTTCACGGACTCGGTTGTTTTTAGTTTTGATGGCGATAACGCTGGCAGACGTGCCGCCAGAAAAGCCTTAGACGGCGCCCTCAGTTACGCCTCTGATGTGCGCAGCATCAAGTTTTTGTTTCTCCCTCAGGAACACGACCCCGACAGCTACATTCGTGAAAAGGGCTCTGAGGCTTTTTCAAGTTGTGTGGCACAGGCCACACCTCTGTCTAAGTTTTTAATTGAAGTGGCCTCAGAAGACTGCGACCTTCAATCTGCCGAAGGCCGAGCCCACCTCTCTAGCAACGCCAGCCCTTTGTGGCGCGCCTTGCCAGATGGGGCCCTGAAACGCCAGTTGCTGTCCGAATTGGCGCAACTCATCCAACTCGATCCTGCAGAATTGGCCGGTTTGTGGCTGCAACAAGCTGAAGCGCAAGCAGCCCGAAGCCAGCCACGCAATGCGCCCAATAGCCGTCCCGCTGGCGGATTTCAAGCCACGTCTGGGACTCCCCCGATGGGTGCGTCTGCCAACACCAACGCAATTTATGACCCAGAGGCTTCGCCCTCCCCTTATCAACCCAATCGCAATGCGTACAGCAACGGCTCTGGCCGCAGGGCACGGCCAGATGGCAAAACCTGGCAGCAAGACGCCCAAGGCAAATGGCGCTTAGTGGGAGGCACAAACGATTCGAGTGGTGCTTCTCTAGGTCCCAGAACGCAACCTGCAAGCAGGGCCGACCATGCTATTCGGCTGGTTTTGTCCAACATGGCTTTGTGGGACAGTCTGTCGGCTGAAGACCATGGCATGTTGTGCGATTTACCGGGCCAACACGGTCAATTGATGCGTTGGCTTGAAAGCCAGTTTCATGACCATGGTCCACTTGCTTGGGGCACCTTGCAAGAAGAAATCAAATCCCAAGATTTTTCAAGTTTTGCCCAAAAACTCATGGCAGAACACGTTCCCTCAGAACCCGGCACCAACCCAGACTTTGAGCCAGGAGAGGCCCATCAAGAACTGCGTTTATTGCTCAACATGATGCTGATGGACCGCCTTAAAGAACTTGAAACCGAGGCCTTGAAAGCCGTCGAAACCAGTCAAGACCCTGAGGCCTTGAACAGGTGGCGTGCCCTGCAGCAGAGACGCCGCACCCTGATGAATTCATAAATTCATTGAGTTTGCTGGGGGGTTTTGGGTATAATCCACCCCTCAGGCAAGAGCGACAGCAGCACCTCCGGACCCGGCCAAAGCCTCAGCGCAACTCCCCTCCAGGGACGGCCAAATTACCGCAAGGACTGCACTCCAAATGTTCGCCCAGACATCTTGCCTCTAAAACCAATGCACCTCATGTGATCTGTTCGCAGGTCTTTGTTTGCATTTCCTCTCGCGCCAGAAGTTTGTGGCGCAGCGTTTGTTTCCTAGCCAGTTTGAAGTATTGAGGTCCATCATGCCCGCTCAAAAGCCGAAGAAGCCCGTCAAAGCACAAGCCGCCTCTGGCAAAAAATCAGCCAAGCCCGCTGTCAAAGCACCTGCTAAACCATCGGCTAAGCCCATGGCCAAGCCCGTTGCCAAAACAAACGGAAAAACAAGTCCAGCCAAAGCCAAGACACCGGTCAAAACACCCAGCAAGGCAATCGTCAAAGCACCTGCAAAGCCAGTTGCCAAAGCACCCGCCAAACCTGCTGCCAAGCCCGTTGTCAAATCTGCGCCGGCCAAGAAAGTCAGTTCAGTGCCCGTTTCAAAAAAATCGACGCCTTCCAAGCCCCCTGTCAAAACCAATGCAAAGGCAGCACCTGTCGCCGCCAAAAAACCAGCCGTGCAAGTTGCGGCTAAGGCAGCAGCGCCCGTAGCGACCAAGGCAGCAGCCAAGTCTGCTGCTAAACCTGTTGTTAAAGCTGTTGTTAAGCCAGTCGCTAAACCAGTGGATAAGAAGGCTGACAAAAAAGCCCCACTAGCAGAAGAAAAAATCAAGGCCAAAGACGCTGCCAAGGCCGCTCCCGAAGCCAAGCCTAGCAAAACAAGCGTACCTGACCCCGCTAAGTCAACGGGTGCCAAACGCGGCCGCAAGCCCAAGGCCGAAAGTGCTGCGCCCCTAGAAGAAGACCTCAGTGACATCGAAGACGATTTGGCTGGTGAGCCCGTTCCAGAGTCCACTGAAAAAGTCAAACCCCTGCGCATGAAGATCAGCAAGGCCAAAGAACGCGCCTTGATGAAAGAATTTGGATTGGACGAAACGGTTTTGTCCGAAGAAGACATGGCCAAACGCCGTCAACGCCTGAAGGCATTGATCAAGTTGGGCAAAACTCGTGGCTACCTGACCCACGGCGAAATTTCCGATCACTTGCCCGACAAGTTGGTCGACGCAGAAACTCTTGAGGTGGTGATTGCAACCCTGAACGATTTGGGTGTGGCTGTTTACGAACAAACACCCGATGCCGAAACACTGATCATCACAGACAACGCGCCCACAGGTTCTACGGAAGAAGAAGCCGAAGAAGCCGCTGAAGCCGCTTTGTCTACAGTCGACAGTGAGTTCGGCCGCACCACAGACCCCGTTCGCATGTACATGCGCGAAATGGGCACCGTCGAGTTGCTGACACGCGAAGGCGAAATTGAAATTGCCAAGCGCATCGAAGGCGGCTTGATGGACATGATGACCGCCATCAGCGCATCGCCCGCCACCATTGCAGAAATCTTGCGTTTGGCTGGTGAAATTCGCGAAGGCAAAATCGTCATCTCCACCGTTGTCGATGGTTTCTCCAACATCAACGAAGCCGACGACTATGTGGCCGAGGAAGACTTCGACGAATTTGACGAGTCGGATGACGACGACGGCAAAGGCGGCTCCAAAGCCCTCACCAAGAAATTGGAAGAACTGAAGAACCAAGCCTTGGAACGCTTTGACCGCATCACTGAACTCTTCGAAAAAGTTCACAAAATTTCTGCCAAAGAAGGCTGGGGCACTCCTGCCTACCAAAAAGCCCAGAAGGAATTGTCTGACGAACTGATGACCATTCGTTTCACAGCCAAAACCATTGAGAAGCTGTGCGACATGGTGCGTGGCCATGTGGACGATGTCCGTAAAAAAGAACGCGAATTGCGTCGCATCATTGTGGACAAGTGCGGATACCCCCAAGAGATGTTCATTGCCGAATTCAGCGGTCGTGACAAGAATAACCAACGCATTGCCTCCCACTTGCTTGATCTGAAATGGATTGAAAAACAAGCGGCAGCTGGCAAGCCTTGGAGTGCCGTCATGGGCCGAAACATTCCACCTGTGCAAGACTTGCAGCAAAAGCTGACAGACTTGCAAACCAGCGTGGTGGTGCCTTTGGACGAACTCAAGGACATCAACAAGCGCATGAACGCTGGCGAACGTGCCTCACGTCACGCCAAGAAAGAAATGATCGAAGCCAACTTGCGCTTGGTCATCTCCATTGCAAAGAAGTACACCAACCGCGGTTTGCAGTTCCTTGATTTAATTCAAGAAGGCAACATCGGTTTGATGAAGGCCGTGGACAAGTTCGAATACCGCCGTGGTTATAAGTTCTCCACTTATGCCACATGGTGGATTCGTCAGGCCATCACCCGCTCTATTGCGGACCAGGCCCGCACCATCCGTATTCCCGTTCACATGATCGAGACGATCAACAAGATGAACCGTATTTCGCGTCAGCATTTGCAGGAATTTGGCTTTGAGCCCGATGCCAGCATCTTGGCCGAGAAGATGGAAATCCCTGAAGACAAGATTCGCAAGATCATGAAGATTGCCAAAGAGCCGATCTCCATGGAAACGCCCATCGGTGACGACGACGACAGCCACTTGGGTGACTTTATCGAAGACAGCGCCAACACGGCGCCTATCGATGCCGCCATGCAAGCTGGTTTGCGCGATGTGGTCAAAGACATCTTGGACAGCCTCACACCACGCGAAGCCAAAGTGCTGCGCATGCGTTTTGGCATTGAAATGTCAACCGACCACACCTTGGAAGAAGTGGGCAAACAGTTTGATGTGACGCGCGAGCGCATTCGTCAAATAGAGGCCAAAGCACTTCGCAAGTTGAAGCACCCAAGCCGCAGCGACAAGCTTCGCAGCTTCATCGATACGATGTAAGCACACAAGATTGCATCATTGCAATCTTGATTCCATGAAAAAAGCCCCTCAAGCAAACGCTTGAGGGGCTTTTTTGTGGGCGCCTAAATAACTTATTCGCTGGCCATCACAATGGCAGCACTCATTGCCAAGACACCACTGGGTAAAGCCCACGTGGACTTTTCTTGTGGTTGCTCTGCGGTAACAGGATCCAAATTAACAGATAGCTTGGGGCGGCGAGCATCAATGACGCGCGCGAGGCCCACTTCACCCTTGATCTGTTTGGTCAACTCCGACAAAGCACCGTGCGCAACTCGAACGCTGACAGTGTTGCCACCACCTTCAAGTTTTTGAGCCAATTCAGCGGTCGTTTCTTGCGTCCACTCTTGGCGCCATTTTTTTTGTGCAGTATGAGTCAACCAACGACCTGTATGTCGATTCAAGCGAGGCGGGCATCCAATCAAAATCCAATTTGCAGCCTGCGGTGTTTGTTCACTCGCTGGCAGCATTGGTATAACTTGTTGGAGTGCATATTGCTTGTCGTCTATGTAAACAATAAATGTTTCCATTATTTTTCTCCTGGTTAAAAAATTGATTAGATGGATTGCGTCTCTGATTCTTCTTGCACCTGTTTGCGGGTCGCCCACCAGCCTGTTGCCAAGACACCAGCGACAGCCACGATGTAAGTGGCGCCACGAGCCAAGTTGTTGATGGTTTCGCCGCCATCAAACACAGGATCGAGTAACTTTTCATTGATGATCATTTGCGCAGCAGTGAAAGCCAAAACAGCGGCACCAAGGTGAATGATCACGGGCCATTTTTCGACCAAGCGCAACACCAACTTGCTACCTAACACCACGATCGGAATGCTAATCAGCAAACCAATGACCACCAAGTCAAAAGAACCATTGGCTGCACCTGCGACACCCAACACGTTGTCGACGCCCATGAGCGCATCTGCCACGATGATGGTTTTCATAGCGCCCCAGAATGTGGTAGCACCCACACCTTGATGCTCGTCTTCAGAAGTGTCTGAGATGAGCTTGTAGGCGATCCACAAGAGGCCCAAGCCGCCGACCAGCATGAGGCCAGGTATTTTGAGCAGCCACACCACGCCCACCGTCATGGCAGAGCGAACCACAATGGCACCGACGGTTCCCCAGACGATGGCTTTGTTTTGATGTTCAGGTGGGAGGTTGCGCGCAGCAAGCGCAATGACGATGGCGTTGTCGCCAGCTAAAACCAAGTCGATGAGAATGATGGCCAACAACGCTGACCACCATGGCACTGAAAACAATTCCATGAAAGACCTTCAATAACGATCCGAACAAGTCACAAATGCTTTAGACGCACTTGTGGCACGAGAGATCGAAGGTCTTGCTTTGCTTGTTATGAATCAGTTATATGCCCAACAAACCGAGAGTAAATACTCCGTAATGACGATTTGTTGATTCCTTCGTGCTGCCGGAAATGAATCCGCGCTTTTCACTGAACACAAAGGAATTTAGCTACTCCCCAACGATGCGCCTATTAGAAATGAAGCGGCTTGATTTGCCAAGCTGCCTGCCAATTAGGCTTAAGAATCGTGGGGATTTAGTGTCAACTTGGCTTAACGCTTTTTGGCAACCAAAGTCAGGATGTCGTAACTGGCCACCAGTTCTTTGTCTTGGTTGGTCACTTCGACATCCCATGCCACAACGCCCTGCCCTTGCCCGTTGGCGTCCTTTTTGTTGCGATCAATTTTGCGTTTGCAAGTCAGGCGAACTTGAATGCTGTCACCCAAGCCAACTGGCTTGACGAATCGCAAAGTATCCAAGCCGTAGTTGGCCAACACAGGGCCCGGTTCGGCCACCACAAACAAACCGGCGGCATCTGACAAAACCAAATAGCCGTGTGCAATGCGTTTGCCAAAGGCAGAAGCCTTGGCCGCCTCGTCGTCAAAGTGCATGTAGAACATGTCACCCGTGAGTTCACCAAAGGCTTTGACGTCGGCTTCGCCAATAACCTTGGAGGCGGTCAATAAGGACTCGCCAATTTGTAGCTCTTCAAAGTAAAGTTTGAAGGGGTGAGTGCCTGTTTCAATGACCTTGGCACCGCGTGCATATTCACGCGTGATGGCGGTCAGCATGGTGGGAGAACCCTGCACCGCAGCGCGTTGCATCATGTGTGTGACTGCGCGAATACCGCCCAACTCTTCACCCCCGCCTGCACGGCCGGGACCGCCGTGTTTCAAAGATGGCAAAGGTGAGCCATGGCCTGTTGATTCACCCGCAGATTCACGGTCAAGCACATGCAATCGGCCGTGGTTGGCTGCCAGGCGGGGTACCACTTGGGCTGCAACTTCTGGGGTTTTAGTCATCAAGGATCCCACCAAGCTGCCTTTGCCGCGCTTGGCCAAAGCCATGGCTTCTTCCATGTTGTCGTAGGGCATCAGCGTGCTGACTGGACCAAAGGCTTCAAGGTCGTGAACGCTGTCGGTGCTCATGGGTTTTTGGCACAAAAGCAAAGTAGGTTGGAAGAACGCGCCATTGGCCACGCCCTCGCCCACCAGGCTGAAATTGGCATCACCACCGCAAACCAACTCGGCACTTTGGCGCAGCATGGCCACACGCTCAGCAACGTCTGCTTGTTGTGACTTGGAAGCCAAGGCACCCATCTTGACGCCTTCAACGGAAGGATCGCCCACCACCACTTTCGACAAGCGGGCTTTGATTTTTTCTGCCACTGCGTCTAGGTGTTTGCGCGGCACGATAGCGCGGCGAATGGCGGTGCATTTTTGACCGGCCTTGACCGTCATTTCTCGCACCACTTCTTTGACGAACAAATCAAATTCTTCGTCATCGGGTGTGACGTCATCGGCCAAGATGGCGCAGTTCAAAGAGTCGGCTTCTGCATTGAATGGAATGCTGTTGCGAACCAAGTTAGCATTGACGCGCAACTTGGCTGCCGTGTCTGCTGAGCCCGTGAAGGTGACCACATCTTCTACCTCCAAGCGATCTAACAAATCTCCGGTGCTGCCAATGACCAATTGCAAGGCGCCCTTGGGCAAGATGCCCGATTGGTCAATCATGCGCACCAAAGCTTCCGTGAGGTAGCTGGTGGCGGTTGCTGGTTTGCCGATACAAGGCATACCGGCCAAGAAGGTGGGCGCGAATTTTTCCAACAAGCCCCACACAGGAAAGTTAAAAGCATTGATGTGCACAGCCACACCACCACGGGGTACCAAAATATGGGTGCCCGCAAAAGTATTTTTCTTGCCCAAAGAAGCCACCGGGCCTTCATGAATCAAATTGCCACTTGGCAATTCACTGGCGGCCATACCGGCATAGGCAAACAAAGTGCCTGTGCCGCCTTCAATGTCTACCCAGGAGTCGATGCGGGTCGCACCCGTGTGGGCTGAAATGGCGTAGAGCTCTTCTTTGCGTTCGCCTAAATATTTGGCCAAAGCGCGCAAAGCGGCAGCGCGTTGTTGAAAATCCATGGCCAACATACCCTCTAGGCCCGTGGTTCGGCCGTATGCGAGGGCCTCTGCAAAGTCGAGTGACTCGGCATGGGCAAATGCCACTTCTTGGCCATTGATGGCGCTGTGAAGGGCTTGGGCAGCTTGCAGACCGATCCAGCGGCCGGCGACGAAACTTTGGAGAACTGTGGTCATGTGATTTGGACCCTGACGGGCCTTAGAGCTCTGAAAAAAGAGCAGCGCTAATACCGCCTAGGAATTAACCGACCGCTCAGACTGGAAATATTATGCATGTTTATGGGTTTCGATGCGACATATCCAAATACGGGATAACCCGTACATGCAGTTAAATTCAAGAAAAAATTCTGGAATGACACAATGGCATCCATGCAGCAGATCGTGCTTTTGATACTGATGACCTTGGTGCCACATAGCTCGGGGGCACAAGGAATCCACTCTCAAGATGAAGGGCTGGAGATCATCGTCCAAAAACAACTGGGCAATTGTGTCGCCTGTCATGAAATACCTGGCGTTCAAAATGTCACCAGTAATTTAGGTCCCTCTTTAAAGGGTGTGGGCACAAGAATGACCCGGGAAACACTCACCCATTGGGTGAAGGATGCCCGAACTCTTCAACCCAACACACTGATGCCACCTTTTGGAAGCACAACCGGTTTGAACAAGTTGAGCCATCAACAACCACTCTTGACCGATGCGCAAATTCAAAAAGTTGTCGAAACACTCCTGACTTGGCAGTCGTTCCAATGACGGTATCCAATATCATGCGTCTGTTTTGGGTTGGCTTGGCCATAGCAGCAACTTTAAATTCAACAAGCAAGGCCAATGAGCGTCAACCGATACAAGCTCAAAGTGGCAATGCTTTTTTGAGTGCTTCGATGCAGGCCATGCAAAAAGACCCCATGGCCAACCCCATCAGCCTATGGCTGGACAAAGGGACTGCGTTGTGGACTGGCGCAAATCGGCAGGCATCGTGTGCGCAGTGCCATGGCCCCATCGAAAACAACAAGGCGCATGCCAATCAATTTCCAAAATGGTCTTTAAAATTTAAAAAGTTGATCAACCTAGAAGATCAAATTGTGGAATGCTCACAAAGAACTTCGCAACCGTATCAAAGTTTAGAGGATGCCAATGTTCTGGCCTTGAGCGCCCTTCTAAATCAACAAAGTCAAAATCAAGCCATCCAGCTCAAGCCCCACGACTCGCACAAAGAACAATGGCAGAGGGAACTCAATGAAGGCGCTCAACTTTTTACACAACGCATGGGGCGAATGAATCTGGCGTGTACCCATTGCCACGATCAAAACGTTGGTAAAAGAATGCAGGCAGACATCATTTCTCCAGGCCACCCTACTGGTTTTCCAATTTTTAAAATGAGCTGGCAAAGCGTGGGCAGCATTGATCGCCGAATCCGTGCTTGTTACTCCGGCGTTCAAGCAGAAATACCGAAACCCGGCAGTCGAGAACTGCGGCAGCTCGAATTGTTTTTAAAAATGCGCGCCGAGGGAATGCTCCTAGATGGGCCATCTTTAAGACGCTAGCCCAACCCCATGCAAAGATTGTTGCGACAGGATGGGGCTTGGCTATTTAATTAAAAACTTCTGTGTCGACTTCAGAATTGGCTTGATCGTTATAGCGATCACCCACCACTGTGTTTTCATTGATCAGCTCGTTGAGCTTGGCAATCAGATCGGCACCCAGTTTGACCTGGGCTGAACCCAAATCATCCAAGAGGTGCGCAACGCTGGTGGTACCAGGAATAGGAATGATATGTGCGTCTTTGTGCAAGAGCCAAGCCAAAGCCAATTGTGCGGGTGAGCAGCCTGCTTCCTTAGCCAATTGTTGGTAGGGGCCAAATAATTTCAAATTGGCAGCGTAGTTATCTGGCGTAAAACGCGGCATCGCTTTGCGAATGTCCTTCGCATCAAACGCACCAAGGTCTAATTCACCGCACAAAAAACCGCGCGCAACAGGACTGAACGCAACAAAGGCTGTGCCTAATTCTTGACAAGCCTTTAAGACTGCAATTTCGGGGTTGCGGGTCCACAGTGAATATTCGGTTTGAACGGCAGTGATGGGGTGAACGGCGTGGGCTTTGCGCAAAGTTGAAGCCGAAACTTCAGACAAGCCAATGGTTTGAATTTTGCCTTGACGAACCAAATCGCTCAAAGCACCCACACTGTCTTCAATGGGCACTTTTTTGTCCCAGCGGTGCAAATAGTAAAGGTCAATGACATCGGTCTGTAGGCGCTTCAAAGCAGCCTCGCAGGTACTGCGAATGGTTTCTGGGCGGCCATCAATGACGCGCACCAATTTGCCATCGCCTTTGACATCCACGCCGGTCATGCCGCATTTGCTGGCCAATGTGAATTTTTGGCGATGTTTTTTAAGAACCTGGCCCACCAAAGTTTCATTGGTACCAAAACCATACAAAGCAGCCGTATCAAATAAGGTCACACCTTGATCGAAGGCTGTTAAGAGAACTTTTTCAGCTTGTTCAAACGATACGGGGGCGCCATAGGCATGGCTGAGGTTCATACAACCCAAGCCAATTTCACTGACTTGAAACGGACCCAATTTTCTGTTTTTCATGGCCAACCTTTGTGTCTTAATTGCGAACTTGATTCGTCCATTTTGGCAGAGGCGCCGAACGATGCAAGACATCTTGATGCAACCACATCGCGCTTTTGCGTGCACGCTCAGCCACAGTCTCTAGTGGCAATTGCTGATAGTCGTCGTTGAATACTTCAAAGCTGTAGTCGCCCCGATAGCCAATGCGCTCCATGCGCAACACCAATTCGGCTAGTTGCTCGCTGTGAACGCCCTCACCAGGAAAAACCCGAAACGTGCGAGCCGTGGTCATACGCTCTTCAAAGGTGGGAGTTTCGTGCCACATGAAGTCGGACAACTGTGCCAAGAAAATGCGATCGGCATCAATATCTTCAATGTCATCTAAAGATGAGTTGGCCGCAAAAATATGGAAGGAATCGATGCCTATGCCTAAATTGGGGCAATCGGCACGGCAGACAACATCCCAAGCCGTGGTGAATTCGTTAACGGTTCGCCCCCAAGAAAGTCCCTCATATGCCACCTTGATACCCAAAGGAATGGCCATCATGGCCAATTTTTTAAGATCCTTGGCGATCAAACTCAAATCGTCGGTGGCGTGACGTGACGTTGAGGAACAGGCCAGCAACACCTTGCTGCCGGTCGCTGCACACATTTCCAACATGGATTTGGCAATGTCAACTTTGTAACTGTGCAAGTGACCCGACAAACCTTCAAAGTCTCTTAACACTTGAAAACCGGTAGGTCGAAGGCCACTCTCTTTGACTGCCTTGACCGCGGCTTTAACACCCCCAGGATGCCCCACCAAATCTCTGGCCATGAGCATCACCTGAGAGAATCCTGCGCCCTTCATGGCCTCCAACTTGGCCTCTAGTGGCCCTGCCATTGTGATGGTGTCCATGCCATAACCGTCGAGTAAGTTCATGGCTGTCCTTAAGCGTTTTGGTGAACCAACTCGAAAGACACCGAGCCTAGTGCACTGCGCGTCAAAGCTCCGCGATCTTCTGGGTGCAATTCTTTGGACTCCACAAATTCAACGCCATTGGTTTTGAGCGTTTGTACAGCCTTGGCAACATCCTTGACACCAAAACCAATTCGTTTGAGTGATTCAGGGGACTCATCACTTTCCATCCAAGGATCGGGCTCAATCAATTGCCATAAAAATTTGCCGCAAGGGCTCTTCATCAATTTGCCTTTAGGCAAGATACCATAGCGTTCTTCATCAGGTATGACGCTAAAGTCAAACATGTGCTCGTAATAGGCCATCCAATCTTCGCTTCTAGCAGCGCCAATGTATTGAACCAGGCCAAAATAACTCATGCCGTCAACGGCAGCTGGGTGCTGATCCACAGTAGGGATCGGTTTGAAATCGATGTCGTAAATTGAGAACTCTTGCCAACGGTCGACGAAATAATAGCGTGTGCCTCCCGGGCCGTGAATCGCAGGAATGTGCAACTCCATGGCTTGGGCATGACTGGTCACAGACCAAGCACCCAAATCAATGCAACGCGTATGAGCCTTGAGTGCATCTTGTACACGAAATGCCACGGCTGCAATTTCTGCTTGACCATCCGCCGTCGCAGCAACACGGGTGTCATCTGGGTTGGCATTGACCACCAGATTCATATCACCTTGACGGTAAAGCGTCACTTCTCGTGAACGGTGACGCGCGATGGGCCTAAAACCCATCGACTCCAAGACTTGCCCCAAGGCCTGCGGCCGATTCGTAGCGTATTCAATAAACTCAATGCCTTGAATGCCCAAACGATTGGGCATTTCAGGAACAGCTTCACGATTTACAGCACGCATATTCATTTTAAAAACTCCAATGTCCATTAAGCCAAGCGGGCCACACTGCGAAGTACTTCAGCAGTCGTTGTCTTGAACCCAAAGTACTCTAGATAAGCAGGGATTTGCTCAAACAACATGTCTGAGCCTACCTGAATTTGACAGCCTCGCTTCTTTGCGGATTGCAAAAAGGCCGTCATCTCATGGCGCATCACCACTTCTCCCACAAAGGTTTCTGGGGCAATGCGCGAGACGTCCATAGGCATGGGATCGCCTTCATTCATGCCCATGGGGGTTGCGTTTACAACCAATTCGTGTCCTTCAGGGTCATTCGATCCAGTGTTGACTTTAATCTGTGGGTATTCCAATTGCAAGCGCTGTGCCAGAGCATCGCAAGAATTCGCATTCACATCAAACAGGCTGATCGTTGAAATTTTTTCTGCTGCCAAGGATGCCGCAATGGCCGAGCCAACGCCACCCGTACCGACAACCAAGACACGCTTCCCTTGTAAATTAAACCCTTTGCGCATGACGCCGCGGACAAAGCCAGCGCCATCAAACATGTCGCCTACCAATCGGCCCTTTTCATCTCGCCGCACGGCATTACAAGCGCCTGCCACCTTCACTGTTGGCGTGACTTCATCCAATAAATCAACCGTGGTCACTTTGTGAGGCATGGTAATCAGAGCACCCCGAATGTTGGTGAGTGTGAACACTGATTTCAGAAATTCAGGGTAGTGATCTGACTGACATCCCATGGGCACCACCAACGCATTGATGCCCTCTTTTTCAAAGTAAGGGTTGTAAATCAGGGGCGATTTAAAGCTGTGCGTTGGGTAGCCAATGTGGGCGATCAACTCGGTATTGCCGTCAATGTTCATGATTGAAATATAAAAAAGCGAAGCCCCAAAACCCTCTTGGAGACTTCGCAATAGTCCTAAACACTTTTCCTAAAGGTCATATTAAAGACCTGATTTAGGCTTTAATTACTTGCGCAATTTGGCCAGTTCAGCTTGCAATTCAGCCACAGTCGCGGCAATAGGCTCGCCAAACTTAGCAATCACAGGCTTCATTTTGTCGCGCAAGATGTTCATCTCTGCATCAGACAATGAGCTCACTGCTACACCGTTCTTTTTCAGGCCTTCCAGAGTACCGGCTTCCAAAGCGCGTGCGGTAGTACGCTGAAACTTGGCAGATTCAGCAACTGCATCACCAATAATTTTCTTTTCGGCTGCACTTAAAGTGTCCCAAAATTTCTTACTGATCACTACTGACTGTGGGTTGTATTGGTGTCCGGTCAAAGTCAAATGTTTTTGAACTTCATAGAGTTTGGCACCGTTGATGGTGGCGACAGGGTTTTCCTGTCCGTCAACCGCTTTTTGCTCCAATGCCGCATATAACTCCGGGAAAGGCAGTGGCGTAGGATTTGCACCCAAAGCTTTAACCCAATCAACGTTAATGGGGTTAGGAATCACGCGCAATTTCAAACCTTCAATGTCTGAAACTTTGTTGATGGCCCGCTTGCTGTTGGTCATGTGGCGAAAGCCAAGCTCGTAATAACCTAAACCGACCAAGCCTTTTTCCTCCAATTTGGCATGCATTTTTTTACCGAATGCGCCGTCCACCACAGCGTCGGCTTCTTTACCGCTGCCGAACATGAAGGGGAAATCAAAAACGGCGAAGTCTTTCACTTGGCTGGCAAAAATACCTGAGTTCATAGAAGCCATTTCCAAAGTACCGCCTTGAATAGCGGACACATTGGCTTGGTCGCTGCCCAAAGCGCCACCTGGGAAAACGTTCACTTTGATTTTTCCGCCCGATTGTTTTTCAACAATCTCTTTGAATTTTTCCATACCTTGAACAACAGGGTGTCCAACAGCATTTTGATTAGCAAACTTAATGGTCTTGTCTTGAGCGGAAGCCAAACCCATTGCAGCCAAAGCCACAGTGGCCAAAACAGTCTTGATAAAAACACGTTTCATGTCAGTGTCTCCTGATGAAAATAATGGTCGTACGCCGAACAAGGAATCCACCGTTTTGCGTACCCGAAAAACGGTGGAAAGGAAAAATTGAATCAATAGAACCAACGCGCCGGCACCATGACCAACGCTGGAAATGCCACCATGGCAAACATGATGATGAACTGCGCGACCATAAATGGCATGACCCCTTTGGTCACCTCGTCCATACTGATCTTGCCCACACCAGCCACCGCATTGAGTACGGTGCCGACTGGGGGGGTGATTAAACCAATGGCGTTGTTGATAATGAACAAGACACCAAAATAAACAGGGTCAATGCCTGCAGCTTTGACGACAGGCATCAACACGGGTGTGAGCAACAAAATGGTGGGCGTCATGTCAAGTGCAGTGCCCACAATCATGGTGATGATCATGATTGTCAACATCAAAAGGCGGGGGCTGTCTAACAAAGGCTGCAACAAGGCAATCAATTGAGCAGGCAGGTTTGCCACCGTAATCAACCACGCAGAAACCATCGCCGCTGCCACCAAGAACATCACAATGGCACTCGTCTTTGCAGCTGTCACAAACAAGGGCAGCAAGCTTTTTAAATTGAGTTCTTTGTAGACAAATGTTGAAATGGCCAAGGCATAAACTGCCGCGACTACCGCTGCCTCAGTGGGTGTGAAGACGCCAAACTTAAGACCAAACACAACAATCAATGGCAACACCAAAGCCCAGGTTGCTTCACGCATGGCTTGACCAATTTCACCCATCGATTTACGAGGTGGTACGCTGACTTGTTCACTTCGAGCCAACCACCACCAGGTGACCCACAAAGCGGCGCCGAGCATGATGCCAGGAACAATTCCCGCCATAAAAAGTTTGGAGATAGAGACGTTGCCAGCGACGCCAAAAATTACAAACCCAATACTGGGTGGAATCACAGGCGCGATGATGCCCGCAGAAGCAATGAGTCCCGCAGAGCGCGCACGATCGTGTCCGGCAGCAACCATCATGGGCAACAACAAAGAAGCTAAGGCTGCAGCATCTGCCACAGCAGAGCCAGACAATGCGGCCATGATGACCGCAGCCATGATGGTGACGTATCCAAGTCCTCCCTTGATATGGCCGACGCAGGCCATGGCAAAATTAACAATGCGTCGTGACAAACCGCCCGCATTCATGATTTCACCCGCCAACATGAAGAATGGTACGGCTAGCAGCGGAAAGCTGTTCGAGCCTTCAATCAGATTTTGAGCCAGGATTTGAGCATCAAACATGTTGAGGTGAACCATCAAAGCCACACCACACAGCAACAATGAAAATGCGATGGGTACGCCCAAGGCCATGGCGCCCAACAAAGAAAAAATAAATACGGCAATGGTCATTGAAGTCTCTCTTCGCTCACTTTAGTGTTTATCGCCATGCGGGGCTTCTTCAGACTCTTGGAACATCACCAAGTTTTCGTCTTGCAGTTGACCCGTGATCAATTTGAAAAACTCAAGTGCAATAAGCAGGCCACCGAGGACTGCAAAAATAATGCCTGGGAAATAAACCCAACTTAAAGACACTTCCATCACCGCGCTGGTGCTGGTCCAGTTAATGACGGCTTGCTGGTATGCCCCTTTCAACAACAACCAACAGACAAAGAGCATGAGTAATTGGGACAAGCCCATGCAAATCTTTTTGCCTGTTGGACCTAAGCGGCCCACCAACATGTCAGTGCCCAAGTGTTCGTGCGATCGCAGGGCAACGATGGCGCCCAAAAAGGTCATCCACACAAATAACCAACGCGACAATTCTTCGGATAGCGTGATGCCTGAATTAAAGCCATAACGCAAAGTGACGTTACCAAAGACCAACACCACCATGCACGCCATACAGGCAGCAATCAAATACTCAATGGCTTTGCAAGTGATGTCAAAGAAACGGGTCATGGAAAATATCCTTGGGTTGACGGCTCACAGATAATGTACTAACTAGTTAGTTTTTAAATGTCAGTAATTACCCTAAACTCAGAAAGCCATATGAGGCTAGCTGATATTACAAATAGGCATATCGCAAATCATGCGCTCACGTAGCTGGTAATCATGTCAACGACTTGCGATTTTTTGAGTGTTTGGGCTTTGCCAAGGCCTGACTTACCCCCAAAAATGAGAGCAAAGGTGTGCCGATTGGAAACATTGAAGAAGGTCAAGGCCGAAATGGCGGAATGTATTTCAAGGGCACTAAGGCCCTTTTTAAAGACCCCCTGCTTCACGCCTCGCATGTACAGATCTTCGATGGTTTCAAGCGCAGACCCGTTGAGTTTTTGGATTGCCTTGCTTTGCCCCAAGTACTCGCCCCGCTGCACATTCTCGTTCATGACCAAACGAATGAAGTCCTCATTGCCTTGGTGATGATCGTAGGTAAATTCAACCAAGTTCTTAAGCGCCAACGCTGGTGCCAGATCCTTCAAATGGAGATTGGCCTCTATTTTTCGCATGCGGCCGTAGGCAGCCTCTAAAACAGAAACGTACAAGCCTTCTTTGCTACCGAAATAGTAGTAAATCATGCGTTTGCTGGTTCGGGTGGCCGCAGCGATTTCATCAATGCGAGCACCAGCCAACCCCTTGTGTGCAAACTCTTTGGTTGCCACACTCAAGATCTCAGCCATCGTTCTTTCAGGATCGTTGGTCCGAGTGGAAGCTTTGCGCGTTGGTGTTGTATCTGAATTTATCATTTGATGAATGTACCAATTGGTTAATTATCAAATGAAGCTGACTCAAACGTCAAGAGCCGATCATTGAAAGGAACAATGATCAGCTCATTGAAGATGACAGATGAAGTGATCAGGCGTTTAACTGCTGTTCCAAATCGTGCAACACCTTGTAGCAAGGCAGAACTTGTGCCACGCTAGAGTTTGGCTCACGACCTTCTTTGATGGCCGCAAAAAACTCTCTGTCTTGCAGTTCAATGCCGTTCATGGACACCGCCACCTTGGACACATCAATTTGTTCTTCTTTGCCCGTGAATAAGTCGTCATATCGCGCCAAATAGGTGCCTGTATCGCCAATGTAGCGAAAGTAAGTGCCTAGAGGGCCATCGTTGTTGAAGGACAAACTCAATGTGCAGATAGCGCCGTTGGCTGCTTGCAATTGAATGCTCATGTCCATTGCAATGCCAAGAGCGGGATGAATGGGACCCTGAACGGCATTGGCCTTCACAATGGGGCTACCTGCTTGGTAGGCAAACAAGTCAACTGTATGTGCGGCATGGTGCCACAGCAGGTGATCGGTCCAGCTACGCGCCTGGCCCAGCGCGTTCATGTTGGTCCGACGGAAAAAGTAGGTTTGAACATCCATTTGCTGAATGTTGAACTCACCCGCCTTGATTTTGTGATTAACCCATTGATGGCTTGGGTTGAAACGGCGTGTGTGGCCACACATCGCAACCTTGCCTTTTTCTTTGGCCAATTGCACCACTTCTTCTGCATCTGTCCAGCTGTCGGCCAAAGGAATTTCAACCTGAACGTGCTTGCCGGCTTTTAAACAAGCAACGGATTGAGAGGCATGCATTTGAGTGGGTGTGCACAAGATCACAGCGTCTACGTCTGGTAATGCCAAGCTGTCTGCCAAATGGGTGGTGACATGGCCAATGCCATATTTGTCTGCAACTTCTTTGGTCTTGTCGAATTCACGACCAATCAGCGACACAACTTCGACGCCATCGATATTTTGAATGCCGTCTAGGTGCTTGATGCCAAATGCACCGGCGCCTGCCAAAGCCACTTTGATGGTTTGAGACATGATTGATTTCCTCAGTTCAGAATTGGTTTTCTAAGATCACATGGCCGACTGCCGTATTGGACGCGGGCACATGGTAAAAACGTTGCTTAAGCAAAGGCGCCTTACCACCGTTGACATCATTCATGGCGCCACGTGCTATCAACCACATCACTAACTCAATGCCTTCACTGCCCGCTTCGCGCACATAGTCAATGTGGGGAATGTCTGCAGCGGCTTGTGGGTCGTTGATGAGTTTGTCTAAAAACGCGTTGTCAAATTCTTTGTTGATCAGACCAGCGCGCGCACCCTGCAGTTGATGGCTCATACCGCCCGTACCCCAAATGTGCACATTGATGTCTTGATCGTAGCTTTCAATGGCTTTGCGAATGGCCTTGCCTAAGTTGTAGCAACGCTGGCCACTGGGCACAGGGTATTGAACTACGTTGACGGCAAAGGGAATGACGGGACAAGGCCACTCAAAATTGTCTGCAGGCGGTTGACCACACATCAATGACAAAGGCACACTCAAGCCATGGTCGACATCCATTTTGTTGACGATGGTGAGGTCGAAGTCTTGCTGAATTACCGACTGCGCAATGTGCGAGGCCAAATCAGGATGGCCCTTAACCACAGGCACTGGACGAGGACCCCAACCTTCATCGGCTGGTTGAAATTCTGGAGCGGTGCCGATGGCAAAAGTAGGTATGAAATCCAAACTAAAGGCTGTAGCGTGATCGTTGTACACCAAGAAGATGACGTCAGGCTTGTTATCCTTCATCCATCGTTTGCCGTACTCGTAGCCCTTAAAAAGGGGTTTCCAATACTCTTCATGAGTTTTACCCAGATCCATCGCTGCGCCAATGGCTGGCACGTGAGATGTAAATACGGAAGCTGTAATTTTTGCCATCATCCATTCACTTTCTTGGCGGCAGCGCCTTGCGGTTGATTGTGAGCTTGGGCATCGCCATTCTCGCCAATGAAGCGATTGCCCTCTACGGAGCGACCGCCACTGATCATCATGTTGCGATACTCCTCCTCGGTCATACCCGTCATAGAGCCCGCCATTTGCTGAAAACTCTTGCCATCCGTAGAACCAATTTTGGCCAAGAAATAAATGTTGCCACCGGTGCGCATGCACCAGTTCAAATCGCGCGCCATGACGGCTTGCTTTTGCTCTTCTGACATGGGCCATTCGTCTAGGTATGAACGTTCATTGGCTTTGAAGCGCGCGCGGTTTTCAGCCTTCATGAGCGACATGCAAAACTGGTTGATCCAATAACCTTTGCGGCTTTGCTCGGCATCAAAAATAATCGTGCCGGGTACATCTAAATAGGGTTTATCCAGGGCCATTAAATTTTCTCCTCGGGCCAATACAAACGCATGGGATTGTCGACCAACAATTTTTGTTGTTGTTCAGGTGTGCTGGCAATGTGGGGAATGAAGTCCACCAACAAGCCATCGTCGGGCATATGCTTCTTCAAGTTAGGGTGCGGCCAATCCGTACCCCACAACACGCGATCGGGAAACTCTTCCACAATGGCTTTGGCAAAGGGCACCACGTCTTGATAGGCGTTTTGTTCGCCGTTCAACGCAGGCGCACCCGTTGCAGACAACCGTTCAGGGCATGTGACCTTACTCCAAACATTGGGATGCTCACGCATGAATTTCAAGAACAACTGGAACTGGGGTCCGTCCACAGGCAGCTTGACATCGGGTGTCCCCATGTGATCAACCACAACAATGGTGGGCAAGCCTGTAAAGAAGTCCCACAACTCTGGCAAATCAACCGCTTCAAAGTAAATGACCACGTGCCAACCCAACTTGGCAATGCGAGTGGCAATTTCCATTAGCTCTTCTTTAGGCGTGAAATCAACCAAGCGTTTGACAAAATTAAAACGGACGCCGCGTATGCCAGCATCGTGCATGGCTTGTAACTCTTCGTCTGTCACGGTGCGCTTCACAGAAGCGACACCTCGAGCTTTGCCATTGGAATGAAGCAAAGCATCGACGGTGGCGCGATTGTCTGTGCCGTGGCATGTTGCACCCACCACCACATTGCGAGAAAAACCCAGGTGGTCACGCAAGGCATAGAGTTGCGCTTTGGAAGCGTCGCAAGGCGTGTACTTGCGCTCGGGCGCATAAGGAAATTCTGCACCGGGACCAAAGACGTGGCAATGAGCGTCTACGGCGCCAGCAGGCAATTTGAATTTGGGTTTGCTAGGGCCTGAATACCAATCTAGCCAGCCGGGTGTTTTTTGAAACTCCATCATGAATCCATTTCTATTGGTTGACTTAATCGATGTACTTCAAACCCGCTTTGGCCAAGGGTTCACGCATGTTGTACATGTCCAAACCCAAAACACCCGAAGCCAATTTGGCGCGCTTCTCGCCTTCGTTGGCTTCGCGGGATTCTGCGGCATCGGCTACTTTTTGAGCCCATGCAGCAGGCACCACCACTACTCCGTCATCATCGGCAACAATGGCATCGCCTGGGTTCACATTGACGCCAGCGCACACCACTGGAATGTTGACTGAACCCAATGTCGATTTGATGGTGCCCTTGGCACTGATGCCCTTACTCCAAACCGGGAAACCCATGGCCGTGAGTTCGCGGACATCGCGCACACCGGCGTCGATGATCAAGGCCTTGGCACCTCGCGCCATAAATGAAGTGGCCAACAAATCGCCAAAGAAACCATCGCAGTTGTCGGCACTGAGGGCTGCCACCACGATGTCGCCTGGTTGTATTTGCTCGGCCACGACGTGCATCATCCAGTTGTCGCCGGGGTGCAGTAGCACCGTGACCGCTGTACCAGAGACGGGCGCGCCGCTGTAAATGGGACGCATGTATTTTTGCATGAGGCCCACACGGCCCATGGCTTCATGCACAGTGGCCACACCAAATCGGCCTAATTTTTCAACGGCTGCTTTGTCTGCGCGTGTGATGTTGCGTTTCACAATTCCGAGTTCTGTCATAACAATTCCAGTAGATGTAGTGATGTTGGGCAAAGAGGACTTACAGGCCTTTGGCCTTCAAGTGTGCATCCAAGCGTGGGAACACATGGCGTGTGTTGCCTTCGTAAATTTTGTAGCGCTGCTCGTCGTTCAAAATATTGGACGATTGGATGTAACGCTTGGTATCGTCAAAATAGTGTCCTGTCTCAGGATCAATGCCGCGCACTGCGCCAATCATTTCTGAGGCAAACAAAATGTTGTCAACGGGAATCACCTTGGTCAACAAATCAATACCGGGTTGGTGATACACACATGTGTCAAAGAAAATGTTGTTGAGCAAGTGTTCTTGCAGCAAGGGCTTTTTCAATTCTTGTGCCAAGCCGCGAAAACGACCCCAGTGGTATGGCACGGCACCGCCGCCATGAGGAATCAAGAACTTCAAAGTTGGAAAATCTTTGAACAAATCAGAGGTCAAGCACTGCATGAATGCTGTGGTGTCTGCATTCAGGTAGTGTGCGCCAGTGGTGTGGAAGCAGCTGTTGCAGCTGGTACTCACGTGAATCATGGCGGGAATGTTGTACTCCACCATTTTTTCGTAAATGGGATACCAGTGCTTGTCGCTCAAGGGAGGGGATGTCCAGTGTCCGCCCGATGGATCGGGGTTCAAGTTGATACCGACATTGCCGTATTCATTGATGCACTTTTCTAATTCTGGAATGCAAGTGGCAGGATCAACACCAGGCGACTGCGGCAACATGGCCACAGGCACAAAGTTGTCAGGAAACAATTGGCTCACGCGGTAGCACAACTCGTTGCAAATGGCAGCCCATGTGGCAGACACATTGGAGTCGCCAATGTGGTGAGCCATGAAACTGGCGCGGGGGCTGAACAAGGTCAGGTCGGAGCCGCGCTCTTTCATCAAACGCAGTTGGTTGGTTTCAATCGACTCGCGCAATTCGTCATCGCTGATTTTGAGATCGGCAACTTTAGGGCCCAGCTCAGGCGTGTTCAGGTTGGCAATTTGCGCATTGCGCCAGTTTTCCAACGCTTTAGGCGCAGTGGTGTAGTGGCCATGACAGTCGATGATCAATGGTTTTTGTTGACTCATGATGTTTCCAATGAATAAAAATAAATAACTGAAGTGACTTTAGGCTTTGCCTTGCCATGTAGAAGAAGGCACCATGGCCTCGCCCCTCATCAGCAATCGAGCGGTCCGCAGCAACGCCGCCTGCTTCACAAGTTGACCGCCAGGCAAATGGCTTGCCGGTTCGGTTTGCAAGGCCACACTGAACTCGCCCGTGGGATGCTCTACCGACACATTTTTGGTCAGGCCAGTTGGCATCACAGCCACGCCTTCACACACAGAGCCTTCCAACACACAAGCCGTACCGACAGTGACTGCAGCCAGCACACCAATGGCATCGTGGCAGACATGGGGAATGAAACTTCGAGTAGTGATGGCACCACCATTTTGAGGGGGTGCAATCAAGGTCATCTTCGGATAATTTTTTTGGCTGACATCGCCCAAGCCCATCAGAAGAGACACTTGCAAGCGCAAGGCTTCAATTTTGGCTTTGAGGGCGGTGTCTGCATTCATCTCGGCCACGGACTCATAACCGGTTCGGCCCATGTCGCTGGCTTTGAAAATCACCAAGGGCATGCCGTTGTCGATGCATGTCACATCCAAAGAAAAAGGCTCAAACCCCGAACCTGTCACCGTCAAAGTGTCTCTCACCTGCCCTGTGGGCAACAAGCCCGCACAAACTGACCCTGCTGTGTCTAAGAAATTAATGACCACCGGCGCAGAAGTTCCTGGGGCACCATCAATTCGCGCAGTCCCCTCGTATTGGACCATGCCGTCGCTTGTATCCACGCTGATGTCGCATTGCATGTCTGTGTTCAAGGTCAGCACACGAAAAGTACTTTGATCGCCTTGGGGGTTGACCATGCCAGTCTCTAGGGCAAAAGGCACAACCGCTGCCAACATGTTGCCGCAATTGGGGGTGGTATCGACCGTGTCTTTGTCGGGTTGCAATTGGGCAAATAAGAAGTCCAAGTCAACACCAGGCACAGAACTCTTTCGAACAATGCCCACTTTGCTGGTCAAGGGATGCGCCCCGCCTAAGCCATCAATTTGTCGCTTGTCCGGCGATCCCATGGCCGCCAACAAAACACGGTCGCGCGTGGCAATGTCTGGAGGCAAGTCTGCTTCATTGAAAAAGGGACCTTTGGAAGTGCCTCCCCTCATCAATAAACAAGGAATGGCGGTTTGTGCGCTTTTCTTCATGGGAACCAGTGCTTAAAGGGTTTATCTTGACGTTAAAGCCAAGCCCTATTTTCAATGGAATGGCACTGGCTACCAAGCGCCAGTAGACACTACCTGTTAGAACAAAATAGAATATCAGAATCTCCGTTATGGAAAAATAAATAAATGGACCTCAAACAACTGGCGTACTTTGTTCGGGTGGCCGAAATGGGCAGTTTTACGCGCGCAGCCACTGCACTCAATGTGGCCCAGCCTGCCCTTAGCCGCCAAATTCGACTCTTAGAAGTGGAGCTGCGCCAAAATTTACTCAAACGCAATGGCCGTGGCGCCAGTCCCACTGAGGCAGGTCAATTGCTCTTACAGCATGGCCGAGGCATTCTTCATCAAGTTGAAAGAGCGCAAGAAGAACTTGAGCAGGCGAGAAATAAATTAGGCGGCAAGGTAGCCCTTGGCATGCCGCCAAGTGTTGCACGGGTTTTAACAGTGCCCCTCACGCGCGCATTCAGAGAAAAAATGCCCGATGCACATTTGTCCATCAGCGAGGGACTCACAGCGGCCATGCAAGAGAGTTTGCTCAATGGCCGACTTGACATTGCTTTGCTCTACAACGCCAAGGCAACAGCGGGTCTAGAAATCTCTCATCTGGTACAAGAAGAGCTTTGGCTAGTACAGGCTAGGCAGTCTGCCCTGCAAGAGGACCCGCCCCCGCCTCCTATTCGGCTGAAGGAAGTAGCCAAGCTGCCACTGGTCATTCCAAGTCGACCCAACGCCATTCGCATGCATGTGGAATCTGAAATGGCGGGCATTGGATGCCGACCCAACATTGCACTCGAAATTGATGGTGTCACATCAATTCTGGAGTTGGTGGCCGATGGCGCAGGCTCAGCCATCTTGTCGCGCAATGCCGTCACCCGCTCCATCAATCCTTCGGCCTTTTCTAAGCGGGCTATTTCTGAACCACAATTAAGCATTCAACTATGCAGTGTTGTCAGCTCATTGCGACCAACAACGCTGACTCAACAGGCCACACTGAGCCTGATTAGAGAAACAGCTCAGAAACTTTTGGAATCTGTTTGAAAATTGATAGCCAATCCATCTTTTTCACATTCACGTTAAATTCACATTTACTTTCATGTCAAAAAAACAAACTGCATTTTCCACATGGCGCTTGCTTGGCACATGGATGGTCGCATTGAATTTTTCCAATGTTTCTTTAGCGCAGACTGCCAGCGCAACTTATCCCAACAAAGCCATCCGCCTGGTCGTTCCCTTTACACCAGGCGGCAGTGCCGACATCTTGGGCAGAACCATCGCCCAAGAACTTTCACAAGCATGGGGCCAACCGGTGGTGGTTGAGAACGTGGCGGGTGCAGGCGGTAGCATTGGCGCGGACAAAGTCGCTAAAGCGCCTGCTGACGGGTACACACTTCTCATGGGACACATCGGCACCTTGGCTGTCAATCCTTCTTTGTACCCCAAGCTGCCCTACAAACCCGTGAAAGACTTCGCGCCTGTGGCATGGGTTGCGCGAGTCCCCAATGTGTTGGTGGTCAATGCCCAATTGCCCGTCAAGAGCCTTCAAGAATTGGTGGCGATGGCCAAGTCAAAGCCTGGCCAACTGAGTTATGGGTCTGGTGGCAATGGCAGTGCGGCCAACTTGGCCACAGAATATTTAAAGATGCAAAGCAACATCTCTCTGTTGCACATCCCTTATCGCGGCACTGCACCCGCCGTCAATGATTTGATGGGCGGTCAAATTCAAGTTTTGTTGACTGGCGCACCCGCTGTCATGGGCCATGTCAAGAACGGTACGCTTCGCGCTCTGGCTGTTTCGAGTCCCAAACGATTGGCAGCCCTGCCCGACCTGCCCACCATAGCTGAATCAGGCTACAAGAACTTTGAAGCAGACCAATGGTATGGCGTTGTTGCACCAGCAGGCACACCTCGCGACATCGTCATGAAACTCAATCAACAAATTAATTTGGCACTGAACGGCGCTGAACTTAAAAAGCGCCTGAATACCGAAGGTGCCGTCGCCATGCCAGAAACGCCTGAAGTGTTTGGCAACTTGGTCGTTCAAGAGATTGAGCGCTGGCGTCCTGTTATTACCTCAGGCCGCGTCAAGGTCGATTAATTAGGCGAATGGCTTTAAATGCTGTGTGTTTTTAGAAACCACAGCATTCCATTGAGTGTGACAAAAGAAGCCATGGTGGTGACCAACAAGGCCGCGGCACTCAAGCCATCGTGGCCGTGCTTCTGCGTAAAGATGGGATAGATGCCCATGATGGGCATGGCGCAGGTTAGCAACACGGCCGTCCTTAAAACGGGATCTTCAATTGGAACAAACCAGGTGATCACGGCCCAGACGATTAAGGGGTGAACGATCAATTTGCCTAGTGCTATGGGCGCCACCTTTGCCCCCATGCCTTTGACGGGCAAACCGACCAAACTGCCGCCAATCACAAACAAAGACAAGGCCCCACTGGCTTGCGCAAACAAAGAAACACTGCGACTTAAACTGGGAGGCAGTTGCCAGCCGTACCAGGAAAATACAAGTCCCAAAACAATGCCCCAAATCATGGGGTTCTGAAACATGCCTTTAAGAGTTTGCATCAAGATGGCATGCCATCGTTGACGGCCTGAGCCCGTTTCAGCCCATGCCAACAAGAGAGGGATGATTAGCAAGTTCTCAACAATCATATTGAGCGCCAGTGCCACGCCGGCTATGGGGCCCAAACTGAGAAGCAGAATGGGATACCCCACAAAGCCACTGTTGGGACAGGTCATTCCCATGGCCATGCAGGCACTCATGCTGCGAGATTCTTTCAGAACCTTCAAAGCCCAAGCAATACCGAGCCATAAAGTGATGAGCGAGGCTACCGTATACGCCGAAAGGTAATCTGAGTTGAGAACGTCATTCAGCGATCTTTGAGACAAGGCATTGAACAACAACGCCGGCATGGCCACCTTCACAACGAAGCCACCAAATACCCGCATGTCGCTTTTGGCAAAAACACCCCAGCGCGTCAGCCCATACCCTAAAGCGATTGCGATGTAGATGGGTACGGTGATGGCTAGGATGTCAAACATTCACCGGCTTTGGTTGGCTGTTTTGGTTAGCTGCTTTGATTGCCTGTTTTTTTTACTGCTTAGGGATACCTGCGCGTTGAATCACTTCGCCCCAACGTTTGGTCTCGCTGCTGAGCAAGTCGGCCGCTTGCTGCAAGCTACTAGGCTGAGGCTCTACGTTCATGTCTTGGAGTTTTTTACGAACATCCGGATGATTCAAAGCATTCTGAATTTCTTGGTTTAATTTTTGAACCACCTCTTTAGGTGTTTTGGCAGGTGCAGCCAAAGCATTCCAAGAAGCCGCATACAAGTTACGAACGCCAGATTCTTTGGCGGTAGGTACTTGCGGCAATGAGGCAGAACGCTTGTCGCCTGTGACAGCCAACGCCCGCAGGGCCTGCCCTTTAATTTGTGGCAAGACAGGCGCCAAGATTTCTACACCAACATCAATTTGACCACCCCGAAGCGCTGTCAAAACAGCGGGTGTGCCATTGAAAGGTACAACCTGAGCATCAATTCCCGCAGTTGACTTGAACAACTCTGCTGCCAAGTTTTGTGTGCTGCCCACATTGATACTGCCAATGTTTAATTTGCCAGGGTTGGCCTTGGCGAAATTCAAGAGATCAGTCAGAGTGGCAAATTTTGAATCGTTGTTGACCACAATGGCAATGTCAAAAGTGCCCAAGATAGACAGTGGGGTTAAATCTTTTTCTGCATCGTAAGGCAATGTTTTGAATAGCCCGGCGCTAACAGCAGTGGCGTTTGACATCAAAAGCAAGGTGTAGCCATCGGGTGAGGATTTGGCAACGGCGTCGGTTGCCACCACACCACCAGCGCCTGGCTTGTTTTCAATCACGATGCTTTGACCCAAGTTTTCGCCTAACTTTTGGGCCACTGTTCGGGCCGTCAGATCAGCCACACCACCCGCGCCAAAGGGCACGACAATTTTGAGTGGTTTGCTTGGATATGTACCTTGTGCAAAGACTGTCAAACCCAAAGAGGCTAAGCAGATTGCACTCGCAAACTTCTGAAAAATACGACACAATTTCATTTCAAACTCCTGTTTCATCGGACTATGACCAACACAAGACACTGCGAGAATTCACGCCGCGTGCATTTTTATAATATATTTTAATTTCCTATCTCAATTGACAGGCGGCTCAACTTTGTATTGGACTTTGATGGGGGATTAACTTGGGGTTCACGCCCAAAAAACGCTTCCCGACTTTTGATACCAAGAATCAACCTGACTTTCAACTGCCGCCTCAATTCGGCTGCGCTTGATTTTCATAGTAGGTGTCAGGTAGCCATTTTCAATGGACCAAGCTTCGTTGGCGATGACCAACATGCGGAGTTTTTCGTAATCAGCCAAGCCCGCATTCACATCTTTCAAGTGCTGCGCCAACTGCGTTTCAACATCGGCCCGAACCTGTGGATCATTCATTTTAGGTCGAATATCCTCCGCAAGCACCACCAAGGCATAGGCCTCGGGCTGGGAAACGCCAGACACAATGCTCATTTCAATCATGGGATGGACATTGAGTTTGTTCTCAATGGGGGCTGGCGCCACATATTTGCCCTTGGAGGTTTTGAAAAGTTCCTTGACTCGGCCAGTGATTTTTAAAAGACCATCTGCTCTTTGTGAGCCCTGATCGCCTGTTTTGAAGAAGCCATCTGCCGTGAAGGCTTCAGCGTCCAAGTCGGGGCGCTTGTAATAGCCCACCATTTGGCCCGGAGATTTCACCAGAATCTCGCCCTCGGGGCTGATCTTGGCTTGAACGCCCTCTAGGGGTACGCCCACACAACCAGGCGCATTGATTTGGGTGGTCGAATTGTGGGAGTAAGCAAAATCTTCCGTCATGGCATAACCTTCTAAAAGGTTGAGGCCTAACTTGCGATACCAAACAATGAGCTCAGCAGGAATAGGCGCAGAACCACTGCCGGCCAAAATCACGTTGTCGAGCCCCAGGCCTTTCAAAATTTTCTTGCGAACCACACCACCCAGCAATGGGATGCTTAACAGCAGATTCAACTTTGCGGGCGGCATTTTGCTAAAAACACCCTGCTGGAATTTGAGCCACAAGCGTGGCACAGAGATGAACATGGTGGGTTTAGCACGGTTCAAGTCTTGAATGAACGTATCCAATGATTCTGCAAAATACACATGGGTCCGGCCATGCACCAATGAGCTTGCGCCTACCCAAGCGCGCTCGAATACGTGGGCCAAAGGCAAGTAAGACAGGATGCGGTTGTCATCACGGTCACCCAAATTCTCCATGGTGGTTTTCACAATGCCGTCTGTGGCCAAAGAAATACGCTCAAAGTTGTGCATCACACCTTTGGGCTGGCCAGTAGAACCCGAGGTGTACATGATCATGGCCAAGTCAGAAGGTGCTCGGGTAATGTCACCCGTGAGTGGTGCTGTTTGACTGACAACATCATCCCATTTTGTGTAATTGTTCTGAGGCGCCAAGGGGAACGCGATACAGGGCAAACTTGCAGGCACAAATGGCATTTGCAGAGGCCATGTGTCCAGCTTGCCCACAAATAGGAAGCTAGCCTCACTGTGATCTAGGACATACCGAATGGTCTCGCCCGCTTCGGTTGGAAAGATGGCAACGGTCGTGCCGCCCGCCAACCAAATGGCCAACTCCGCCATGATGAAATGCGCACAGTTTTTAGAAAGGATGGCCACGCGGTCACCGGGCTTAACATTTTGCGCCTGGAGGTAAGCCGCCATCGAACGCGCTTGGCGCATGGTTTCTTGCCAGGTGTAATCAATGACTTGGCCTTGACCAATGGGTTGGGTCATGTAGACACGGCTGGCCAGGGATTTTTCATGGCCATAAACGTGATCAAGAATCAACTTTGAGTTCATAGAATACTTTCAAATGACAAGAATTAAATTGGGAGACAAGGCGCAAGGTGTCTGCAGTTTGGCTGATATCTTTGCAGTGTGGGCATTGTGCTGAGATTTGCCCTCGAGTTCATGCGTTTTTTGGTCTATTTGGCTAGGTGTTTCCCTGATAGATCGATCGCCTAGCGGTTTATGTTCCAATGAATCGATTGCTTGTTAGCATGACCCTCAATCCATCTAAATACGGCTCAGCCAAAGTTTTTACTGCTGAAGGAACAACACCATGTTTGCCATCTTCGTGCCACTGGCTCTTTTGTATTTGGTCTTTTGGCTTTGGTACGGTGGCAATGGCCGACCCATGTCATCCCAAGAAATTGAAGAGTCTCTGCACAAATTGCGCAGCACCGATCCCTCTCGCGACAATTCTGAAGAAATCGAGGACGTTCGCCAGCTCTTGATGTCAGACGATGGCAAAGAGTTTGTCATGCAAAATCTGGTGCGGTATAGACCCAAGGCACTTTACCCAGAGGGCTACCATTTCAGCGACGATCCTCGGGAAGCCGACAAGCGATATGGCAAATCCATCATGGGCGATTTGTTGCGATATGGCAATTTGCTGATTTTCATTGCCCGCAAATCGGGCGATTTCGTCAAGCCCGAAGGCGCCGACGCCTGGCACTACGTCGCCATGGTGCGCTACAGAAGCCGCCGCGACTTTGTGCGTTTTGCCACCCGCGCCAACCAAGCAGACAAGTTCATGCACAAATGGGCCGCCATCGAAAAAACACATGTGTTTCCGGTAAAGCCCTTGATCAGTTTATTTGCAGTGAGAACTTTGGTTGGGCTCGCCCTCTTCACCTTGGGCTTGATCCTCACAGCCGTTTTTTAAGTTCTTTCAGAACTGTCATAACGGCTAAAAGAGTGCAACAACTTATTTCAAACCCAGCAAACGCACGGCGTTGTCTTTCAAAATGCCAGGCATCACCTCTGGTTTGAAACCGGCCACTTCGAAATCCTTCATCCAACGCTCTGGTGTGATGAGGGGGTAGTCACTGCCAAACAAGATGCGATCTTTCAGCAAGGTATTGGCGTACTGAATCAATTGCTTTGGAAAGTACTTGGGGCTCCAGCCTGACAAATCAATCCAAACGTTCGGCTTGTGGGTGGCCACACTGAGGGCTTCATCTTGCCAAGGGAAGCTGGGGTGGGCCATCACGATTTGCATGTCTGGAAAATCTATGGCCACATCGTCTAGGTGCATCGGGTTGCTATAGGCCAAACGCAAACCACCGCCGCAGCGCATGCCTGAGCCAATGCCACTGTGACCCGTGTGAAAAATGGCAGGCAACTTGTGCGCGTTGATCACCTCATAGATAGGCCAAGCCATTTTGTCGTAGGGGTGATAGCCCTGAACCGTGGGGTGAAACTTGAAACCCTTGACGCCCTCTTCCTTGATCAGTCGCTCGGCCTCGCGCGCACCCATCTTGCCTTTGTGAGGATCGATACTGGCAAACGCAATCATCATGTCGCTGTTGTCGCGTGCGGCTTTGGCAATTTCTTCGTTGGGAATGCGGCGACGACCCAACTGCGATTCGCTGTCGACCGTGAACATCACCAAACCAATTTTTCGTTCGCGGTAATACGCCACCGTTTCGTCGATGGTGGGACGGCGGTTGCTGCCAAAAAACTTGTCAGCAGCGCGGTCGTACTCTTCGCCGTAGTTGTCAAACGGGTTCCAGCAACTCACCTCTGCGTGAGTGTGAATGTCGATGGCGATCAGGTCTTGGTGGTTCATAAGTACTTTCAGATCTACGGGAAAACCCTGTTTTTTTTAGTGTCGCAAGGAATGACAATATAGTTATTGATAATAACCTTTTTAACAATTCCTTGCAGCCCTGCAAGGCCGTTTTGGACCCTCCATCATGACTCAAAATTTACATCCTTTGTTGCAAGGTGCAGAAACCAACGGCATTCACTTTGAGATGAACGGCGCGGTCGCAATGGTGCGCCTAAGCCGCCCCAGCAAACGCAATGCCCTGAACGATGGTTTGATCGAAGCACTGCGTGATGTCTTCCAAAATTTGCCAGAAGAAGCCAAGTCAGCTGTGGTCTACGGCGAAGGTGACCATTTCTGTGCGGGCTTGGATTTGTCTGAACTGAAAGAACGTGATGCGGGTCAAGGTGTGTATCACTCACGCAGCTGGCACGTGGCTTTAGATGCCGTTCAATTGGGCCGTGTTCCCGTTGTGGCTGCATTGCATGGCGCAGTCGTTGGCGGGGGTCTGGAATTGGCCAGTGCCTGTCACATTCGCGTGGCAGACGACAGCACTTTCTATGCTTTGCCTGAAGGCACACGTGGCATTTTTGTTGGCGGCGGCGGTTCAGTTCGCATTCCTAAATTGATTGGCGTGGCCCGTATGACAGACATGATGTTGACTGGCCGTGTTTACAACGCAGTCGATGGCGAGCGCATTGGTTTGGCCCAGTACCACGTACCAACCGGAACATCTTTGGAAAAGGCTTTGGACCTGGCGCAACGCATTGCCACCAACGCACCTTTAACCAACTACGCATTGATGCATGCCCTGCCCCGCATTTCCGAGCAACCTGCAGATCACGGTTACCTGACAGAAGCCCTGATCTCTTCCATTGCACAAGCTGCGCCAGAAGCCAAAGCGCGCGTCAGGGCTTTCTTGGAAGGCAAGGCTGCCAAAGTTCAAAAGAGCTGATCAGCCATTTTCAATCGCAAAAACAAATACATCGCCACCCGTTACTGAGAGCTAAGCATGAGCGCCCCTAAATTTAGACCCCTGCGTTTTGGCGTGACACGTGTCACTTTAAAAGATGGTGTGCCCGGTACGCACTACCTCAAAGCAGATCAAGATTTGCAGGCATTTCCAGATCGCCTGACTGACCGTCTGCAACACTGGGCGCAAATCAAGCCCACGCAAACACTGTTTGCAAGGCGCGTTAAATTGGCCGATGGCAACTTGGGGGATTGGCGCCATGTGACCTACGCAGAAGCCTGGCAGACCGCACGCAACATTGCGCAGGGTTTGATCAACCGCGGCTTGAACGCAGAGCGCCCTGTGGTGATCTTGAGTGAGAACAGTTTGGAGCATGCCCTATTGGCCCTGGGTTGTATGGTGGCAGGCGTTCCCTTTGTGCCTACCTCGCCACCCTACTCCTTAATCAGCCAAGACTACGACAAACTCAAGCACGTTTTGCGCACCGTGACGCCTGGCTTGGTCTTTGCCAGTGACGCGCGTTATGCCAAAGCCATTGCCGCCACAGTTTCCAGCGACATGGAAATTGTGATGAACGAAGGTGGCGTAGAAGGCAAACAAGTTACGACATTTGAAGCCTTGTGCAGCACACCTGCAACAGCGCAAGTGGATGCGGCCATCGCAGCCACTGGCCCAGACACCATTGTCAAATTCTTATTTACCAGTGGCTCCACCAAGTTGCCTAAAGCGGTGATCAACACACAGCGTTTGTGGTGTGCCAACCAACAACAAATGGCGCAGTCTATGCCTGTGTTGGCTGAGGCGCCTCTGGTGCTGGTGGACTGGTTGCCATGGAACCATACTTTTGGTGGCAATCACAACTTTGGCATGGTGGTGTTTCACGGCGGCACGATGTACATCGACGATGGCAAGCCCACGCCGGCCCTCATGCATGAAACTTTACGCAACCTGCGCGAAATTGCACCGACCGTTTATTTCAACGTGCCGACGGGTTTTGAAGCCATTGCCCTCGCCATGAAAACAGACGATTTGCTGCGCAAGACTTTGCTGTCACGCGTGCAAATGTTCTTCTACGCAGGCGCCGCTTTGGCACAACCCATTTGGGACAGCTTGTATGAATCGCAAGAGCGCGAAGTGGGCGAACGCATTGTGATGGGCACCGGCCTTGGTATGACCGAGTCTGGTCCTTTTGGTATTTTTGTAACAAACCCTTACGTCAACGCTGGCGACTTGGGTGTGCCAACACCTGGCCTAGAACTCAAACTGGTCGACATGGGCGGCAAAACAGAAGTTCGTTACCGCGGCCCCAACATCACGCCAGGTTACTGGCGTAACGCAGAAGAAACCAAAGCATCGTTTGACGACGAAGGCTTCTTCTGTACTGGCGATGCGGTCAAGTGGATTGACGAAACCGATGTGCATTTGGGCTTGAAATTTGATGGCCGTATTGCCGAAGATTTCAAGTTGGCCACCGGTACGTTTGTAAGTGTTGGACCCTTGCGCGGCAAGATCATTGCCGCCGGTGCACCCTATATTCAAGACGTGGTACTCACGGGCATCAACTTGAAAGAAGTGGGCGCCATGGTGTTCCCAACTCCTGCGGTGCGAGCACTCAGTGGCATGGCAGCCGATGCCCCTTTGGCCGATGTGCTGGGCAGCGATGCAGTATTGACGCACTTCCAAAAAGTGCTCAATGACTTGGCCAAAAGTGCGACCGGAAGTGCCAATCGCATTGCGCGCATGTGCTTGTTGTCCGAGCCGCCCACCATCGACAAAGGCGAAATCACCGACAAAGGCTCGATCAATCAACGCGCCGTGTTGTCACACCGCGCAGACACGGTGGCCGCTTTGCATGAAGAGCGTTTGCACTTCATCTTGAAGCCCACCCTTTAATTTTGAAAGTTACTTCATGAGTCAAGCCGGATTTTTCAATGCCTTTGAAGACGTGTGGATGCACGAAGGCGTTCGCACTCCCATGGTGGACTACTGTGGCGCTTTGGGTCACATATCTCCCACCGACATGGGCATTAAGGCTGCACGCGAAGCCCTCAAGCGCGCCGACATTCCTGCCAAAGACATCGGGTCTGTCATCACAGGCAACATGGCCCCTGGCGACTTCGATCAATTCTTCTTGCCGCGTCACATTGGTCTGTATGCAGGTGTGCCTGTTGAAGTGCCTGCACTGATGGCGCAGCGTATTTGCGGCACAGGGTTTGAGTTGTTCCGCCAAGCTGGTGAGCACATCCAATCGGGCGCAGCAGAAGCTGCATTGGTGGTCGGCACGGAAAGCATGACGCGCAATCCAATTGCTGCGTTTGACCACCGCCCAGGTTTCAAACTGGGCTCTCCTGTCGGCTTCAAAGACTACATGTGGGAAGCCTTGAAAGATCCGGCTGCGGGCATCAACATGATTCAAACGGCCGAAAACTTGGCCAAGAAATACAGCATCACACGGGAAGAAGTCGACGCCTTTGCATCTGAATCTTTTGCCAAAGCTGTGGCAGCTCAGCAGTCTGGTTTCTTGGCGGGCGAAATCGTTCCGGTCATCACAGAAAAATTTGAACTCGATGGTTACAAGCCACGCGGCATTAAGTTGCAGGGCAAGATCACTGAAGTGACACAAGACACACATCCCCGCATTTCACCTGCAGACGTGTTGGCCAAATTGCGCCCCGTCTACGAAGGCGGCGTGCAAACAGGTGGCAACAGTTCAGCCTTGGTCGATGCGGCAGCCGCATGCGTGGTCACCTCGGGGGCCTACGCCAAAGCCAACGGAAAGAAGCCACTGGCCCGCGTGGTCGCTGCAGCTGTGGCCGGTGTGCCCCCCGAAATCATGGGCATTGGCCCAGCGCCTGCTATTCGTTTATTGTTGGCACGCACCGGCCTCAAACTGTCCGACATCAGCCGCTTTGAAATTAACGAAGCCCAAGGCGCGCAAACTTTAGCAGTGGGCCGTGAATTGGGCTTAGACCTCAGCTTGCTCAACGTCAATGGCGGCGCCATTGCTTTGGGTCATCCACTGGCTGCAACCGGTGTTCGTCTCACAATTACTTTGGCGCGCGAATTGGCGCGCAGTGGCAAGCGTTATGGCATTTCCAGTGCGTGTGTGGGCGGTGGCCAAGGCATTGCCTTGCTGATCGAAAACCCAAACGCCTAAAACGACATCCATCCATCAACATCTATCCATCAAGAGGACATCATGAACATTCAAGGCATGAGCGCATTGGTCACCGGCGGTGGCTCTGGCTTGGGCGAAGCGACCGCCCGCGAACTGGCCCGATTGGGTGCCAAGGTTGCCGTACTCGACCTGAACCTCGAGAACGCCCAAAAAGTTGCAGCTGACATTGGCGGCATTGCCATTCAGTGCGATGTGACCAACGCAGCCAGCATGGAAAACGCAGTGGCCGAAGCTGCCAAAGCCCAAGGTGGCGCGCGCATCTTGATGCAAATTGCGGGCATTGGTACCGCCAAACGCATTGTGGGCAAAGACGGCAACCCTGCACCCTTGGAAGACTTTGCCAAAGTGGTCAACGTCAATTTGATTGGCACCTACAACGCAGCGCGTGTGTTTGCAGCAGCTTGCGCAAAACTAGACCCCATGGAAGACGGCGAGCGCGGCGCAATGGTGTTCACAGCTTCAGTAGCTGCCTTCGACGGCCAAGTGGGACAACAAGCCTACAGCGCTTCCAAAGCAGGTGTGGCCGGCATGACACTGCCGATGGCACGCGATTTGGCCCAACACGGCATTCGTGTTTGCACCATCGCCCCAGGCATCTTTGCTACACCCTTGTTAAAAACATTGCCCGAACCTGTTCAAGCTTCTTTGGCCGCCAGCATTCCCTTCCCTTCTCGCCTTGGCAAGCCTGAAGAGTTTGCCCAATTGGCTGCACACATCGTGAGCAATGGCCACATGAACGGCGAAGTGATTCGCTTGGACGGTGCGCTGCGCATGGCGCCTCGCTAATTTCAAGAAAGTTTTCAATGAGTCAAACAGTTGTTTACGAAGTACAAGTGATGTTCGGTGACTGCGACCCCGCAGGCATCGTCTTCTTTCCTAACTTCTCCAAATGGATGGACGCGTCGTCCTTGAATTTCTTTGTGAAGTGCGGTGTTCAACCTTGGCGCGAGCTGGTCAAAACCACCGGCATCATTGGCACCCCGCTGCTAGAAATCAACACCAAGTTTGGTCGCCCAGCCACCTATGGCGAAACGCTTCAAATTCACACCAGTGTGCAAGAGTGGCGCGAGAAAACCTTCATCCACAAACACGTGGTGATGCGCGGCGATACCGTGTTGTGTGAAGGCACCGAGGTGCGTGCTTTTTGCATCAAACACCCTGATGACCCCGATCGCATCAAAGCCATTCCCGTGCCTGCGGATATTAAAGCACTTTGCATTTGATTCGCCATGAGCCATTACCAACCCAACGTTCAAGACATGCAATTTGTCTTGTCACAAGTCTTAAGTGCACCCGATCAGCTCAAATCTCTTCAAGTGTTTGAAGAGTTAGACGCTGAATTGGCACAACAAGTCTTGGAAGAAGCTGGCAAATTTGTCGGCGAGGTGGTTGCGCCCTTAAACCGCAATGGCGATGAAATCGGTGCGCAATGGCAAGATGGCAAAGTCACCATGCCCCCTGGTTTTCAAGCGGCCTACCAAATGTTTTGGCAAGCAGGCTGGCCAGCCCTGTCCGCTGACGCAGAAGATGGTGGTCAAGGCTTGCCCACCGTTTGGGAGATCATGCTGTACGAAATGCTGTCAGCCGCTAACCATGGCTGGACCATGGCACCCGGTTTGTTGCATGGTGCTTATGAATGCATCAAACATTACGCCAGCCCTTCACTCAAAGAAACATATCTGAGCAAAGTCGGCACCGGCGAATGGTTGGCCACGATGTGCCTAACGGAGCCCCATGCTGGTAGCGACTTGGGCTTGTCACGCACCAAAGCCACGCCCCAAACGGATGGCCGCTACGCCTTGAATGGCACCAAGATTTTTATTTCCGGAGGCGAACACGACCTGACTGACAACATCGTGCACTTGGTGTTGGCTCGCCTGCCAGACTCCCCACCTGGACCGAAAGGTTTGTCGCTATTTTTGGTCCCCAAGTATTACCCCAATGGCGATCGCAGTGCCGTGCATTGCGACCGCATTGAAGAAAAGATGGGCTTGCATGGTAGCCCCACTTGCGTCATGCGTTTTGACGATGCCTTGGCAGAAATCATTGGCGAACCTGGCAAAGGTTTGAACGCCATGTTCGTCATGATGAACGCAGCGCGTTTGCATGTGGCCATGCAAGGCATTGGTCTGCTCGATGCCGCTTGGCAAAAAGCAGATGCCTACGCCAAAGAACGCCGCCAAATGCGCGCGCCAGCTGGCAAAGACGCCAAAGCCAAATCTGCCGCCGAAGCCGACTTCATCATTCAACACCCCGCCATCAAGCGCATCTTGGACACACAGCGCGCCTGGGTGGATGGCGGTCGCGTGCTAGCCTACCAAACAGCCGTAGAGTTAGACCGCATCAAACACGCCGACAAAGACACAGCAGCCAAGTCACAACGCTGGTGTGCCCTGGTCACACCCATGATGAAAGCAGCTTTCACCCATCAAGCCTTTCATGGCGGCAGCGATTGCCTCCAAGTGTTTGGCGGCCATGGCTATGTGCGTGAATGGGGCATTGAACAAATCGTTCGGGATGCACGGGTTGCCATGATTTACGAAGGCACCAACGAAATTCAAGCCATTGATTTGTTGGTTCGCAAAATCATGGCCGATGGCGGTCAGAGTTTGAACCAGTTGCTCGATGACATGAAGTCAGAGTCCGGTTCAGAAACCGCAGAGGCCACACAGCTTCGCAATTTGACGCAAAGTATTTTGACGGCGGCTCAACTCGAACCGAGCCTGGGTCATCGCGTCGCAGACGACTTTTTACGCGCTATGGCGCTGGTCATGTTGCAGTGGGCTTGGCAACGCATCGATACCAAGCTGAATGAAGACACGCCCAACTTGAAAGACCGGTGGCAAGCCCCCTCCAAAGCTTTCCGCCAGTGGATCTTGCCCGAGTTCGCCATGCGCAGTCACATCATCGAGACGCAATGCGCAGCAGCCTAAAAAATCCTGTTGCTTCTGTCGATACCGTCGACACGAGTTACCTGGAAACCTTGATTGGTTACAACGCACGTCGCGCAGCGTTGGCTGTGATTGCCCAATTTTTAGAACGTATGGCTGTCTATGACTTAAAGCCGGTGGATTTTTCGGTCATGTCTGTCATCGTGCACAACCCAGGCGTTACGTCGCGGCAGTTGTGCGCTGCTCTCAACATTTTGCCGCCCAATTTGGTGGGCTTGGTCCAGTCGCTTGAGTCGCGCGGGTTAATTGAGCGCCTGCCCCACCCGCACGATGGCCGAGCCATGGGCTTGCACCCGACAGAAAAAGGGCAAGAACTGATGGTCCAAGCAGAAGCCACGGCTTCCGAGCTAGAAATGAAAATTGGGTCTAAACTTACCCCCAACCAAGTTCAAACCTTGGTCACATTGCTACAAAAAATATACCTCTAAGGGCGCAGAAAAACTGGGCCAAGAGATTCACTCGGGAGACCTGGCCTTGTCACACTCAAGCTTTCCTTCATTGGCAGAAACACTGCCCATCGACCATGACCACGCAGTCTTGATTGGCCGTGTTTGGGTGCCTGGTGAAGGCCCTTATTTGGTCAAAGTCAACGCCACAGAAACCACTGACTTGTCTGGCTTGGCCCTCACCAGCAGTGACTTAATGGAAATGGACAACGCTGCAGCACGGGTGCAGCAACACCGCGGCAAAACTTGCTCAACCGAAACCATTTGGAACAACACCGATCCCAAGCAGCGTCACGAAGATCAAGCCTGGTTCCTGGCTCCTACCGACCTGCAAGCCATTAAAGCTGCTGGCGTGACCTTTGTAGCCAGCATGCTAGAGCGCGTCATTGAAGAGCAAGCCCGCGGCGACGCCGCCAAAGCCGAAAGCGTTCGCAAAGCCGTGATTGACGTCATGGGCGACAACCTGCGCAACGTCAAACCAGGCTCGCCACAAGCCATGAAACTCAAAGAAGTATTGGTCGCCCAAGGCGTCTGGTCGCAGTACCTGGAGGTGGGTATTGGCCCCGATGCAGAAATTTTTACCAAATCACAAGCCATGAGCGCCGTGGGCTCTGGCTTTGATGTGGGCCTGCACCCAGGCAGTTCTTGGAACAACCCAGAACCAGAAATTGTCTTGGTCATCAATTCCAAAGGCCATGTTGTGGGCGCCGCCATGGGCAACGATGTCAACTTGCGCGACTTTGAAGGCCGAAGCGCCCTGCTCTTGGGCAAGGCCAAAGACAACAATGCCAGCTGTGCCATCGGCCCGTTCATTCGATTGTTTGATGGCCAGTACACCATTGACAGCGTTCGCAACACAGACCTCAGCATGGCAGTCCATGGCCCCGAAGGCTTTGTGATGCAAGGCAGCAGTTCGCTCAGCCAAATTAGCCGCGACCCCTTGGACTTGGCCGCCCAAGCCATTGGCCCCTACCATCAATATCCCGATGGCCTGGTGCTGTTCTTGGGCACCATGTTTGCCCCCACCCAAGACCGACATGGCCCTGGCCAAGGCTTTACACATGTGGTGGGCGACACAGTGGCTATCACCACCCCGCAATTGGGCACCCTTTTTAACCGCGTGACCACCTCAGACCAAGCGCCAGCATGGACTTACGGCATCCGAGCCCTCATGCAAGACTTGACCAAGCGGTCTTCACACTGAACCTAGCGCCCTGGTAAGCGCCCATCCACTGGCATAATTCACCCATAGGCCGGTCTTGTACCGGCCTTTCTATGACATTTTTCTAGGAAACACCATGATCACCACAGCCACAGGCCTGCAATACGAAGACACCGTGGTCGGCGACGGCGCCGAAGCCACCAAAGGCCAAACGGTCACCGTTCACTATACCGGTTGGTTGTACAAAGATGGCGAGCAAGGCGCCAAATTTGACTCCAGCAAAGACCGCCGCGACCCCTTCCAATTCAGTTTGGGCGCTGGCATGGTCATTCGCGGCTGGGACGAAGGCGTGGCTGGGATGAAAATTGGGGGCGCTCGCACCCTGATCATTCCCGCTGAATTAGGTTACGGTTCGCGCGGCGCTGGTGGTGTCATTCCCCCCAACGCCACACTCAAGTTCGACGTCGAATTGCTCGATCTGTCTTGATCTAATTCAGGTCCCTTTGGCACTTTGCCAGTAGGGTCTTGAAATCTTTCAAAACGCCCCCAAGTTTGGGGCGTTGTCATTTATTGCGGATGCATTTCATGTCTGATTCCAGCTCACAAAACACCTCTCATCAAAACCCCAACCCCGCCGGCGTCATGCCCGCGGCTGAAGCTTTGGCTGCCGCTGCGGCTGCCATGGGCACTGACACCCAAGCCGCACAAGCGCCAGCTTCCTTAGATCCTCTGGCTGACGCCCAAGCCGAACTGGCCAACGTCAAAGCTCAAAATGCGACTTTGGCAGACCAGTACCTTCGCGCCCAAGCTGACGTGCAAAACGCACGGCGCCGCGCCGATGAAGAAATTTCTAAGGCTCGCAAGTTTGCGGTCGAAGGTTTTGCCGATAGCCTGCTGCCTGTGTTGGACAGCTTGGAAGCCGGCTTGGCAATTCAAAATGTCACGCCTGAGCAAATTCGCGAAGGTGCCGAAGCCACCCTCCGTCAACTCAAAAGTGCCCTGGAGCGCAACAAGGTGATTGAGATCAACCCTGCCGCTGGCACCAAGTTCGACCCCCATCACCACCAAGCCATTAGCGTGGTGCCTGCTGAGCAAGAGGCCAACACCGTGGTCACAGTTTTGCAAAAAGGGTACTTGATTGCTGATCGTGTGTTGCGTCCCGCTTTGGTCACAGTAACCGCCCCTAAATAAAACCTCGCAGAAGTAGAAAACAGCCTCAATTGGGGCAAATCAGGGCAAAAAAGACGCAATTTGAGCCAAATCGGCCTTGAAATTTCCCAAACCGCCCCTACTTCTGTTTCATTCAAGCATTTTTTAGATTTACCGGAGAAGAACATGGGAAGAATTATTGGCATTGACTTGGGCACCACCAACTCGTGTGTGGCCATCATGGAAGGCAACACCACCAAGGTGATTGAGAACGCCGAAGGCGCTCGTACCACCCCTTCCATCATTGCTTACCAGGAAGACGGCGAAATTTTGGTCGGTGCGTCCGCCAAGCGCCAAGCCGTCACCAACCCCCGCAACACGCTGTATGCCGTGAAGCGTTTGATTGGCCGCAAGTTCGCCGAAAAAGAAGTTCAAAAAGACATCGACCTGATGCCTTACACCATTGCCAAAGCAGACAACGGCGATGCCTGGGTTGAAGTGCGCGGCAACAAATTGGCCCCCCCACAAATCAGCGCAGAAGTCTTGCGCAAGATGAAGAAAACCGCCGAAGACTACCTCGGCGAAGAAGTGACAGAAGCCGTCATCACGGTACCTGCTTACTTCAATGACGCACAACGTCAAGCCACCAAAGATGCAGGTCGTATCGCTGGTTTGGATGTGAAGCGCATCATCAACGAACCCACTGCCGCTGCATTGGCTTTCGGTTTGGACAAGACCGAAAAAGGCGATCGCAAAATTGCGGTGTATGACTTGGGTGGCGGTACGTTTGACGTGTCCATCATTGAAATTGCCGACGTCGATGGCGAAAAACAATTTGAAGTCTTGTCCACCAACGGCGACACCTTCTTGGGTGGCGAAGACTTCGACCAACGCATCATCGACTTCATCATTTCTGAGTTCAAGAAAGAAAGCGGCGTTGATTTGTCCAAAGACGTGTTGGCCTTGCAGCGCTTGAAAGAAGCCGCTGAAAAAGCCAAGATCGAATTGTCCAGCTCAGCTGGTACCGACATCAACTTGCCTTACATCACCGCCGATGCCACAGGTCCTAAGCACCTGAACATCAAACTCAGCCGCGCGAAATTGGAAAGCTTGGTGGACGAGTTGATCGAGCGCACCATTGCCCCTTGCCGCACTGCCATCAAAGACGCCGGCGTGAACGTGGCCGATATCGACGACATCATTTTGGTCGGCGGTATGTCTCGCATGCCCAAGGTGCAAGAGAAGGTGAAAGAGTTCTTTGGCAAAGAGCCCCGCAAAGACGTGAACCCAGACGAAGCTGTGGCTGTTGGCGCTGCCATTCAAGGTCAAGTTTTGTCGGGCGATCGCAAAGACGTGTTGTTGTTGGACGTGACACCTTTGTCCTTGGGCATTGAAACCCTGGGCGGCGTGATGACCAAGATGATCACCAAGAACACCACCATCCCCACCAAGTTTGCACAGACCTTCTCCACAGCTGACGACAACCAACCTGCTGTGACCATCAAGGTTTACCAAGGCGAGCGCGAGATGGCCACTGGCAACAAGTTGCTGGGTGAGTTCAACCTCGAAGGCATCCCACCTGCAGCACGCGGCACACCGCAAATTGAAGTGTCCTTTGACATCGACGCCAACGGCATCTTGCACGTGGGCGCCAAAGACAAAGGCACTGGCAAAGAAAACAAGATCACCATCAAAGCCAACTCTGGTTTGTCTGAAGACGAAATTCAACAGATGGTGAAAGACGCTGAGTTGAACGCTGCAGACGACAAGAAGAAACTCGAAATCGTTCAAGCCAAAAACTCTGGCGAAGCCACGGTTCACAGCGTGAAGAAAAGCTTGACCGAGTACGGCGACAAAATTGAAGGCGACGAAAAAACAAAAATCGAAGCCGCTGTGAAGGAATTGGAAGAAGCTTTGAAGGGCGAAGACAAAGAAGCCATCGAAGCCAAAACCGAAACCCTCATGACTGTCAGCCAAAAGCTGGGCGAAAAAATGTACGCCGACATGCAAGCCAAAGAAGCGGCTGCCGGTGGCGCAGCGGGCGGCCCAGGTGCCGACGCCAAACCTGCAGACGACAACGTGGTCGATGCAGAAGTGAAAGAAGTTAAAAAAGGCTAAGCCTTTCATTCAAGGGCAATAGCCCAAGCCGCCGCGTCAGCGTATCCTTAAGGAAATCGCTTTCGCGGCGTTCTTGTTCAAACAGTAGCAAAAAACGATGGCCAAAAGAGACTTTTACGAAGTATTGGGTGTAGCCAAGAACGCCTCTGAAGAAGAGATCAAAAAGGCGTATCGCAAACTGGCGATGAAGTTCCACCCGGACCGTCATCAGGGTGACGACGCCAAAGACGCAGAAGCCAAATTCAAAGAGGTCAAAGAGGCCTACGAGATGTTGTCGGACGCGCAAAAACGCGCTGCCTACGATCAGTACGGCCACGCCGGTGTTGACCCCAACATGCGCGGCCCTGGCGGCGGTGCAGAGGGCTTTGGCGGTTTTGGTGAAGCCTTTGGCGACATCTTTGGTGACATCTTTGGTCAGCAACGCGGCGGGGGCCGTGGTGGCCGTCAAGTGTTTCGTGGCGGCGATTTGAGCTATGCCATGGAAGTGACATTGGAAGAAGCGGCGGCAGGTAAAGACGCGCAAATTCGAATTCCCGGCTGGGAAGAATGCGATCCTTGCGATGGCACCGGCGCCAAGAAAGGCACCAGCGCCAAAACCTGCGGCACCTGCCAAGGTTCGGGAACTGTGCAAATGCGCCAAGGCTTTTTTAGTGTGCAGCAAACCTGCCCCCACTGCCGCGGCTCCGGCAAAATCATCTCCGACCCCTGCCCTTCGTGCAGTGGCCAAGGCAAGCTCAAAAAGCAAAAAACACTCGAAGTCAAAATTCCTGCAGGCATTGACGACGGCATGCGCATTCGCAGCACCGGTAACGGTGAGCCCGGCACCAACGGCGGACCGCCTGGCGACTTGTACATTGAGATTCGCCTCAAGAAGCACGACATCTTTGAGCGCGATGGCGACGACCTGCATTGCTCTGTCCCCATCGGCTTTAGCAAAGCCGCATTGGGCGGTGAAATCGATGTGCCCACACTCAGTGGCAAAGCGGCCATCGATATTCCCGAAGGCACCCAAACGGGCAAGCAATTCCGTTTGCGCGGCAAAGGCATCAAGGGCGTGCGTTCCAGCTACCCTGGCGACTTGTACTGTCACATTACAGTGGAGACGCCAGTCAAACTGACAGAGCATCAGCGCAAGCTGCTCAAAGAGTTTGAAGAGTCTTTGCAAAAAGGCGGCGCCAAGCACATGCCTACGGGCAACAGTTGGACAGACAAACTCAAAGGTTTGTTTGGCGCTTAAGTCGGCATCGAAGTCATCGCTTCTCTTGATCCAAATCAAGTCCATGTTGGGCCATCGGCCTAACATGGATTCATGACACTCAACATTCGTTTCTTAGGCGGTGCCGACACCGTCACGGGTTCCAAGTACTGCGTAGAGCATGATGGCAAAAAGCTGTTGGTCGACTGCGGTTTGTTTCAGGGCTACAAACAATTGCGCTTGCGCAATTGGGACCCTTGCCCGACCCCACCCAAAGATATCAACGCAGTCATTCTGACGCACGCCCACTTGGACCACAGTGGCTACTTGCCGCTTCTAGCCCGCAATGGCTTTGAAGGCAAAGTTCACAGCACGTCAGGCACGCGAGATTTGTGCAGCATCTTGTTGCCAGACAGTGGGCACATTCAAGAGGAAGACGCCTACTTTGCCAACAAACACGGCTATTCCAAACACAGCCCAGCATTGCCGCTGTACACAAAGCAAGATGCCAAGTACTGCCTGCAACAGTTTCATGTGGAAAAACTCAACGCATGGTTTCAGCCCATCAAGGGGTGGAATGCCAAGTTCAGCAGCGCAGGACACATTTTGGGTGCCGCCAGTTTGTTGCTGGAAGTTGCAGGTCGGCGCATCCTTTTTTCAGGCGACTTGGGGCGACCCGACGACAGCTTGATGAATCCTCCCGATGCACCCCCACAGGCCGATACCGTGCTAATTGAATCAACTTACGGCAATCGCAATCACCCCGAAGAAAACGTCAACGAAGAATTGGGGGAAGCCTTAAAGCGAGTTTCTGCACGCGGTGGTGTGGCAGTGGTTCCCGTATTTGCAGTGGGTCGGGCACAAGCCATTTTGCACAGCATTGCACAACTCAAAGCGCAAGGTGCAATTCCTCATGGCTTGCCCATTTTCCTTGACAGCCCCATGGCCATTCACACCACGGCCCTGTTCAAGCGCCACATGGGGGAGCACCGACTGAACGCAGCTGAAGTGCAAGCCATGGACCGTGTGGCGACCCTGATCGCAACACCCGAACAGTCAAAAGCTTTGGTTAAACGACACGGCCCCATGGTGATCTTGTCAGCCAGTGGCATGGCTACGGGTGGGCGCGTGTTGCATCATTTGGGCAACCATGTAGGCAACCATCGCAACATGGTCATCCTGACCGGCTTTCAGTCGCCTGGCACGCGCGGGGCAACATTAGCCAGTGGTGCAGCCACCATTCGACTGCATGGTAAAGACCTGCCTGTGGCAGCAGAAATTGTTCAACTGAGTTCGGCTTCGGCCCACGCCGATTGCAGTCAACTCTTGGCCTGGTTGAAAAGAATGCCACAAGCGCCAGCGCAAGTTTATGTGGTTCATGGCGAGCGTGAAGCCTCAGATGCCCTGCGCCAGCGAATTGAGAGAGAACTCAAAATGCGTGCTGTGGTGCCTGAGCATGCCTCTGTTTGGCCAGGATGAGCGTTTGAAGCGATAAACTTCAGGCTATGACATCCAAACGCCAAAGATCTCAATCCTCCAAATCCAATGCATGGCATCCCGCTTGGGTAGCGCTATTGGGCAGTCTGTGGCTTGCCACCGCTGGCAACTACGCCCTGTGGCAGCAAGTACACCAACTGCCTGAAGTGAATGGTCTTCGAGGTCTGGGCTTTGCCATTGGCTTTGGCGTCATCATCATTGCCGCGCTAACCACCCTGCTGAGTCTGTTCAACTGGGGCAAGTTCCTAAAACCAGTCCTCACTGTTTTCTTCTTAAGTGCAGCCAGTGGCGCTTATTTCATGATGAGCTATGGCATCGTGATTGACAGCACCATGATTACCAACGTGATTCAAACGGATACCCATGAAGCCTTGGACTTGTTCAATTGGCGCATGTTGGTGAGCTTTGCAATCTTGGGCGTCTTGCCTAGCTGGGCACTTTGGAAAACACCCATCAAATCGCTTCGCTTGGGTCAGCAGTTGATTGGCAACGCCCTCTTGTTCGTTGCCTCACTTGCGGTCCTTGTAGCCTCCTTGCTGGCAATTTTTCAGGACTTCTCGTCCGTCATGCGCAACCACACCCAGTTGCGCTACTTGATCAATCCGCTCAACAGTTACTATGCCATCGGCTTGGTTGCCGCCAAGCCCTTCCAGCGCGACAACAAGACTGTGCTGCCTGTGGGTCAAGATGCCAAGTTGGCTACTTTAAAACCCACCGAGAAGCCACCTATGCTTTTGTTAGTCTTGGGGGAAACCGCTAGGATGGGCAATTTTGGCGTCAATGGCTACGAACGCAACACCACGCCAGAGCTGGCCAAAGAAAACATTGTGAGCTTGCGCAGCGTCATGTCATGTGGCACCAGTACCGCGACTTCTGTCCCCTGTATGTTTTCTCACTTGGGCAAAGAGGACTTTGAGTCTCGCAAAAACAATTACGAAAGTCTCATTGATATCCTCCATCATGCCGGCCTGGCTGTGCTGTGGATTGACAATCAAGCGGGCTGCAAAGGCGTTTGCGAACGCGTACCGCAAGCCCTGACCAAAGAGCTCCAACATCCTTCCTTGTGCAGGGGTGGCGAGTGTTTTGACGAAATCATGCTGCATCAATTGGACGAACGCATTCAGGCTTTGCCAGCCGATCGCCGAGCCAAAGGCGTGGTAGTGGTCATGCACCAAATGGGCAGCCATGGCCCTGCGTACTACAAGCGTGTGCCTGACAATTTCAAAAAATTTCAGCCCGAATGCAAGAGCAACGCGCTTCAAGAATGTTCGCGCGAACAAGTGGTCAACTCTTTTGACAACACCATTCTTTATACCGATCACTTTTTAGCGCAAGCCATTCAGTGGCTCAAAAAATCGGAGTCCCAATCTGCAACGGCCATGTTGTATGTGTCTGACCATGGCGAGTCATTGGGAGAAAACAACCTGTATTTACACGGCCTACCCTACCGCGTGGCGCCCGATGTACAAAAGCGTGTGCCTTGGATCACCTGGTGGTCGCCCACGTTTGAAAAACAAACAGGACTGCAACGTGCTTGCTTAAAAAACAAGACAGAAACCCCACTGACACACGACAACTATTTTCACTCCGTGCTGGGCTTAATGGGCGTCAGCACCGAGGTGTACCAAGCCAAACTGGATGTGCACGCCGACTGCCGAAGCAAGTCATAAAAAGCGGTCTAAGAGCTTTCTAGAGAAGCGGTCCATTTGCGCCAAATCTCGAATGAGAAATTGCACGCCATGACCATCAGTCACCAGCAAAACAGTCCCGGACAAACGGCGAATATCCTCTTCGCCTTTCAGCAGCAATGAAGTGCGTCCGCGGTCTGTTTCGATGTCCCATGTACTGGGCGTCACAAAACTGCTGACGCCATACAACTTGAGAATTTGCGGCATGAACTCACGCTGCATGATGGCTTTTTGAATGTTGGCTCGCGCTTGTTCGGCGACGTGACTGAGTTGCGGAATCCAAAGCAACTCTTTGCCATCGACGTCCACCAAAGCAATGCCCTCATCGGGCGCAGCCACCGGAAAAGAACGAACAGCCAAAACGTGATCGTGACGAACACCTTCAGCAGAGACATAAAACCACCGACCCGATGGGCTTTGATCAAATTGAATATTTAAAGCTTCGGCACTCATGCTGTCGCCGTTTCTCTTAAGACAGCGCCTTCAGACTCAGCCTGCCTTTGCTGGGCCTTGTACAAACGCCAGTAAGCGCCCTTGCTTTCAATCAGCACATCGTGCGTGCCCTCTTCCACAATCAAGCCTTTGTCCATGACCACCAGGCGGTCTGCTTTGCGCAGCGTGGACAATCGGTGTGCAATGGCGATGGTGGTTCTGCCGCGGACTAAGTTGTCCAATGCGTTTTGAATTTCTTTTTCAGTTTCGGTATCTACCGCCGAAGTGGCTTCGTCCAAAATCAATATGCGGGGGTTGATGAGCAATGCACGTGCAATGGAAATGCGTTGACGCTCACCGCCCGACAGCCCTTGGCCTCGCTCGCCCACCAAAGAGTCATAGCCTTGAGGCATCCGCAAAATGAACTCATGCGCATGGGCTGCACGCGCGGCTGCCACGATCTGTTCGCGAGTGGCATCGGGCATGCCATAGGCAATGTTGTCTGCAATGGTGCCAAAGAACAAGAAGGGTTCTTGTAAAACCAAGCCAATGTGCCTGCGGTAGTCGGCCACTTTGAGTTGCTTGATGTCCACGCCATCCAGGGCAATGCTACCTTCTGACAAATCATAAAAGCGGCACATCAAGTTAACGAGGGTGCTTTTGCCTGAACCACTGTGACCCACCAGGCCAATCATTTCACCGGGTTGGATGTCCAAATTCAATTGCTTGATGACCGCACGATTGCCATAACGGAAGCTTGCGTCTGTCAGGGTAATTCGGCCCTCTACCTTCGGTAAAGCCACGGGATTCAATGGCTCAGGTACGCTAGAGACATGGTCCAAAATTTCAAAAATACGTTTGGCGCCAGAAGCCGCTTTTTGGGTGGTCGACACAATGCGGCTCATGGAATCTAAGCGCGTGTAAAAGCGACCGATGTAGGCCAAGAAGGCTGTCAACACGCCCACCGTGATTTGATCTTTTGACACCAGCCAAATACCAAAACCCCAGACCACCAGCAAGCCAATTTCGGTCATCAAGGTGACCGTCGGCGAGAACACAGACCAGACTCTGTTGAGTCGATCGTTGACGGCCAAATTGTGTTTGTTGGCATCGATGAAACGCTGAGCTTCACGATCTTCTTGTGCAAAGGCTTTGACCACCCGAATGCCCGGAATGGTGTCTGCCAACACATTGGTCACTTCAGACCAAACACGGTCAATTTTCTCAAAGCCAGTCCGAAGTTTTTCGCGCACCACATGAATCAACCAACCAATGAACGGCAGAGGCAACAGAGTCACTAAAGCCAGAGTGGGGTTGATCGAGAACAAGATGATGGCGGTCATCATGATCATCAAAATGTCTGTCGCAAAGTCAAGCAAGTGGAGCGACAAAAAGACATTGATCCGATCGGTTTCACTGCCGATACGGGCAATCAAATCGCCGGTGCGTCGGCCCCCGAAATACTCCAAAGAAAGCTTCAATAAATGTTGATAGGTGGTGGTTCTCAAATCAGCGCCAATGCGCTCAGAGACCAAGGCCAAGATGTAGGTTTTGATCCACCCCAAACCCCAAGCCACCAAGGCGGAAGCAAACAGGCCCAACAAATACCAAGACACCACCATGGGGTCAATGTCCTTGCCATTCTGATAAGGAATGAGCACATCGTCCATCAAGGGCATGGTGAGATAAGGCGGCACCAAGGTTGCAGCGGTGGAAGCCAGGGTCAAAACAAAGCCCAACAAAAGTTGCCACTGATAGGGCTTGGCAAAACGCCAAAGTTTTAACAGTGTCCAGGTCGAAGGCGGCGCCTGTTCTTTCTCTAGACAAACAGCACACTCTTCGTCGGAAGCGTCCACCACGTTCTGACAAACAGGACACAACACGTGCCGCATTTGAGCAACCCCTGGCTCGGTCCAATCTGCTCCGCCTTGAACTTGACCATCCAAGGATTGCCCCATGAAAGATGACGAGGGACCGGTCTGAAGCAAGCGGTTTTCAAACCGCAATTTCCATCGCAGAACGGCCGCTTCCAGGCCTAAGGTGAAGCGCCAAGCGGCCAAACGAGTGCCCCCTTGGTGCAAGGCAAGCGTTCCAACCCCTGCATGATCGAGCACTCGAAGGCTCAAATCGGGGGTCAAAGACCAAGAATTCCAATTTTTTTGAGCTTCATCCGTGGAGATGACCCTTTGATCGGTCAAAATAACAAGGGTTTTTTTGAAGCTTAATTCTTCATTCAGGTCAACCTCTAGCCAGGCTAGGACGTTTTCACCAAGGTGAACTTGAGACAACACGCCCTCCTGCCAGAAAATAGGCAATCCCAGAAAATCAATGGGAGGATGGGTAATGGCGTTCATAAGAATTCAAACAGCAAGAGTCAACTAGTGTTGGCGGCAAACAAAAACAGCAAAAGAAGCGGCCAGGACACAGCCCATGCACCTTGTTTATCAGACGATCATTGCCAGTGCTGCAACTGGCCGGCCATTGTATCCCCGGACACGAATCGACCCGTGCCATCGCTCAGAATCGTCAGGCACGCGGAAATGAGTTCTAAAGATATCAAATTTTTAAAGATGACCCACCTCAAGGGTCCCAACATCTGGACGTATCGCCCAGTCCTTGAGGCGTGGATCGACATTGGCGATTTGGAAGACTGCCCTTCCAACACCCTGCCAGGCTTCAATGAGCGCCTCCAAGCAATGCTGCCCGGCCTCATTGAGCACCGCTGCAGCGTAGGTGAACGAGGTGGATTCCTTCAAAGATTGGCCGAAGGCACATGGCCTGGCCACATCATGGAACACGTGGCTTTAGAGCTGCAAAACCGCGCCGGCATGCAAACGGGCTTTGGTAAAGCCCGCGAGGCAGGCCCCCGAGGTATCTACAAAGTCGTCATTCGCACGCGCAACGAGGTGGTTAGCCGCGCAGCGCTTCAGGCTGCTCGCGACTTGGTCATGGCCGCCATCGAAAACCGCGACTTCCCCGTCAAGCAAGTCATTGCCGATCTCACCCAAATGGTCGACCGCCTGTGCATAGGCCCCAGTACTGCCTGCATTGTCGATGCCGCTGCCGAGCGCAATATTCCCGCCATTCGCCTCAACAATGGCAATTTGGTGCAATTGGGCTACGGCGCCAACCAGCGCCGCATCTGGACTGCCGAAACCGACCAAACCAGCGCCATTGCTGAAGGCGTCTCCAAAGACAAAGACCTGACCAAGAGCTTGTTGGCCAACTGTGGCGTGCCCGTTCCAGAAGGTCGCAATGTGTCTTCCCCTCAAGAAGCATGGGAAGCGGCCCAAGACATTGGCCTGCCCGTCTGCGTCAAGCCCGTCGATGGCAACCACGCCCGTGGCGTCTCACTTGAGTTGCGCACCCAAGCCGAAATCGAAGCCGCCTACCATTTGGCCGAAGCCGAAGGCAGCGATGTCCTGGTCGAGCGACATATTTTGGGCGATGAGCATCGCTTGTTGGTAGTCGGTGGCCAAGTGGTCGCCGCCAACAAAGGTGAAGTTGCCAGCGTCATTGGCGATGGCATTCACACCGTCGAACAACTGATCGAAATCCAAATCAACTCCGACCCTCGGCGCGGCGAAGAAGAAGATTTCCCGCTGGACACCATTCGCCTCAAGGACCACACCACTGCCGTTTTAGAACTGCAGCGTCAAGGCCTGACCGGCAGCAGCGTCCCCGAAAAAGACCGCCATGTTTTGGTCATGAGAACCGGCAACATGGCCATGGATGTGACCGATTTGGTTCACCCCGATGTGGCTGAACTGGCAGCCCTGGCAGCCCGCATTGTGGGCCTGGACATCGCTGGCGTTGATTTGGTTGCCCAGGACATCTCCAAACCCATGAAAGCCCAGGGCGCAGCCATTGTTGAAGTCAATGCAGGCCCTGGCCTATTGATGCACCTCAAGCCAGCCACCGGCAAACCCCGCCCCGTGGGCCAAGCCATTGCGGCTCATCTTTTTGCCCCCGATTCAGAACCCCGAATTCCAGTGGTCGGGGTCATTGGTCAAGAAAACACCACAGGCACCTCGCACCTCATTGCTTGGTTATTGCATTTGCAAGGCCTGCAAACTGGTTTGTCTTCAGCCAAAGGCTTGTTCTTAGGGCAGCGTTGCTTGCAAAATCAAAGCGGTATGGAGTGGGAGTCGGCTCAGCGCTTGCTCATTAACCGATCGGTTGAAGCTGCTGTGTTTGAAACTACGGCTAGACACCTTCTTTCTGAGGGCTTGCCTTACGACCGTTGCTTGGTCGGTGTCATTACCGCCATGCCCAAAGCCGAAGGACTGCAAGACCTTTACATTCAGAGTGACGAGCAGATGCCCAATGTGGTTCGCACCCAAATGGATGTGGTTTTACCCAATGGCATGGCTGTGCTCAATGCCGACGATGCCGATGTTGCCAATTTGGCGCAGTACTGCGACGGTGAAGTCACTTACTTTGCCAGCTCAGAAGACAACCCCCTCATCGTCAAGCACCGCAGCGAAAACGGCCGCGTTGCTTTCTGGCGGAAAAATCATTTGGTCTTGGCACAAGGTGATCAGGAGATTGACGCACTGAACCGCCAACTGCCCGCCATTGACAAGCTGTTCAAAAATCAATTCATCACGTGCACCGAAGTATTGGCGGCCTCTGCGGCAGCATGGTCGCTCGGCATCAGCACTGACTTGATTCGAGCGGGCATCAAAAGTTTTGGCCAAAGCCCAGGCTCTCACTGAGCTTGATACAGCGCCTCAAACCAGGAAAACTGATTCATGGAAGTTTCAAGAATTCGAGCTTTGCGAGGCCCCAACCTTTGGAGCAGACAAACCAGCATCGAAGCCATCGTCAGCTGTCAGCCGCATGAGTGCGAGATGCTGCCAGGCAATGATTTTGAAAAACAATTGCGCCGAATTTTTCCAGCTGTGGGCCCCCTTGAAGGCTCACGCCCTGGTCAACCCGCCAGTTTGGCGCATGCCCTTGAAAAAATAACGCTCAGTCTACAAAACCAAGCCGGCTGCCCTGTGACGTTCAGCCGCACCACGGCCACTGAAGAAGAAGGCATTTTTCAGGTGGCGGTTCAATACACAGAAGAAGCGGTTGGCCGTTTGGCACTCAGCTTGGCAGAAAAGCTGTGTCACGCGGTTCAAACACAATCACCTTTTGATCTCAACCAAGCACTGGCTGAGTTGCGTGATTTGGATGAGGATGTTCGACTGGGCCCTTCAACGGGTTCTATCGTCGATGCCGCAGTTATTAAAGGCATTCCTTATCGCCGCCTCACCGAAGGCAGCATGGTGCAATTTGGTTGGGGCTCCAAACAGCGCCGCATTCAAGCCGCTGAAACTGACACCACCAGTGCCATTGCCGAATCTATCGCCCAAGACAAAGACCTCACAAAGTCTTTGTTGCTGGCCGCAGGTGTTCCCGTCCCGATTGGACGACCGGCCAAAGATCTCGAAGATGCTTGGCAAATTGCTCAAAGCATTGGCCTGCCAGTGGTGGTCAAACCGCAAGACGGCAACCAGGGCAAAGGCGTCACGGTCAACATTGTGGAGCGCGAACTTTTCGATCAGGCCTACGAAACCGCCGCACGTTATGGCGAAGTCTTGGTCGAAAAATTCTTGCCCGGCAGTGACTATCGTCTGCTGGTAGTCGGCAACAAATTGGTTGCTGCTGCTAGGCGTGAACCCCCTTTGGTGGTGGGCGATGGCGTGCTCACAGTCCGTGAGCTGGTTGAGAAAGTCAACGCAGATCCCCGTCGTGGAGATGGTCACTCAACATCGCTGACCAAAATCAAATTCGATGACATCGCCATTGGTCGCCTCAAGCTGCAAGACCTTGAACCCAATTCAGTGCCTGAAAAAGGCCGCCGGGTCATCTTAAGAAACAACGCTAATTTGTCCACGGGTGGTTCAGCCACCGATGTCACCGACGATGTGCATGCCGAAGTGGCTGCGCGTGTGGTGGCTGCAGCTCAAATGGTTGGCGTCGACATTTGCGGCGTAGACGTTGTTTGCGAATCGGTTCTCAAGCCGCTCGAAGAACAAAATGGCGGCATTGTCGAAGTCAATGCGGCGCCAGGTTTGCGCATGCACATCAGCCCTTCTTTTGGCAAGGGACGCAATGTCGGCAAGGCCGTCATTGACCACATGTTCCCCAACGGTGACAACGGTCGCATTCCCATCATTGCGGTCACAGGCACCAATGGCAAAACCACTACCGTCAGACTCACAGCGCACCTATTAAAGGCCAACCACCTCAGGGTTGGCATGACCAACACCGATGGCGTCTACGTCAACGGCCGTCAGATTGACGATGGCGATTGCAGTGGCCCGCGCAGCGCGCGCAATGTGCTGATGCACCCCGATGTCGATGCCGCCGTGTTTGAAACTGCCCGAGGTGGTTTGCTGCGAGAGGGCTTGGCCTTCGATCGTTGCCAAGTAGCCGTTGTGACCAATATGGGTGCAGGCGACCATTTGGGCTTGAACTACATCACCACCCTTGAAGACTTGTCGGTTCTAAAGCGCGTCATTGTGCTCAACGTGGCCCCAGATGGGATGGCAGTCCTCAATGCCGCCGACCCCCAAGTGGCAATGATGGCAAACATGTGTCCTGGCAATGTCACCTTCTTTGCACTTGACCCACACCACCCCGTTTTGGCCACGCATCGTGCACAAGGCAAGCGTGTGGTATACACCCAAAATGGCGACATCATTGCACAACAAGGCAAAAAGTCTTTCCGTATTTCATTGAGTGAAGTCCCCCTCACCCGCCAAGGCCAAATTGGTTTTCAAACAGAAAATGTTTTGGCAGCTGTGGGCGCGGCATGGGCCGTCAATGTGCCTTGGGAAACCATTGCACAAGGCTTGGCAACCTTCATCAGCGACATTCAAGGCGTCCCTGGCCGCTTCAATTTGTTTGATTACAAAGGCGCCACCCTCATTGCCGACTACGGCCACAACCCAGATGCCATTCAAGCATTGGTCAACGCCGTTGACAACATGCCTGCCAACAAACGCGTCGTCGTCATCAGTGGCGCAGGCGACCGACGTGACCAAGACATCCGCGATCAAACCCAAATATTGGGAACAGCTTTTGACGAAGTGATCTTGTACCAAGATGCTTGTCAGCGTGGCCGCAGCGATGGCGAAGTGATTCAACTTCTCCGAGAAGGTCTGAACGGTGCATCACGCACCACCCATGTTCAAGACATTCAAGGTGAGTTCAATGCCATCGACACGGCTTTAGCCCGCTTGGCACCTGGCGATTTGTGCCTCATTCTCATTGACCAAGTGGAAGCGGCTTTGGCTTATATCCAAGGCAAGGTCAACGAGAGTCAAGTACTGGCTGCTAACTGAGCAGCATAGCAACGGCGCTGCTAGCCGAAAAGATGGCGACCCACTGCACCACCCGCTTCAAGCTGGGTGGCTTGCTTTCAATGTGCACATGAATCAGGCGACCCAGCCAAACAGAAGCTGCGAATGAAATCAGCAGACCCATTAAATTGATGGGAATGCTCTCAGACCAAAAGTTAAAGACAAGTGCGCTGATGACCAGACTGACGCCAAAGTGAATCAGGAAAATGGCATAGGACGCATTGGAAAAATCACTAAGCCAAGGAGCGCCCAGAAATGCCAGGGATCTGCCCTCTCTAGATTCGTAAAGACACAATACCAAAGCTGTGACAACTGCAACGGCCAGTCGAATTCTGGGTTGATATGCATAGGCCAGAGCCCCAAGCAATGCGATCAAGATCGCCAAATTCAAGTAACTCCAACGCAGATTTGCTTGACGCCAACATCCAATGCACAGGCCCAAGCCATAGGCACAGAAAAAATAGGTGCCCCATATTTCGCCAAGCGGATGCAAGTTCCAGAAAAAAGTCGAAAGCAGCGTGAGTGTTGCCCACACTAGCAAAGCTTTTCGAACGACCGAACCACTTTTTGAAATGTGTTGCCATGAATGGGCCAGCCACGCGCAGGCAATGGCAATGACAAACAATTGGAAATCGATGGCAACGTACCAAACGCCAGCCGAAAATGCCTCTAAAAAAAGAATATCTTGCAGAAGCAAAACATGGGCAACAACTTGCAATGGCGTTGGCGATGCCGAGAGTGAACTATGATCAAAAAAAGGTCTGACGCCCGCCGTTACCAGCACGGCAACAGAAAGCGCCACGAACAAGGGAATGGCCAAGCGCACATATCGCGCCCAGATGCGAGGGAAAATTTGAAACGAATCACCTACTAATACTCGGATCCAAGACTTGGCGTTGAGATAACCACCCACCACCAAAAAAACTTGAACCGCAAGCAGGCCTTGATCTAACAAAAAATCTTCAAGTGTCGGAAACCATTCGGCCGCTACAGCTGCCATCGGGCTGTACAAAGCCAGATGGTGCCAAACGATGAGAATACAGGCCCCAACCTTCAACAGGTCAATGAGCTCTGACCGCTCTGACTTCACAAAACCTAGTGATTTAAGAAAGGGCTAAACGGGCGCGTGCCTGAGCGTACTCTTGCTTTAACTTGGCCACACGCTCTGCTGTGCTCACGATGGCATTGACGGCACCGATACCTTGGCCGCAACCCCAAATGTCTTTCCAAGCTTTTTTGGCATCGCCGCCAAAGTTCATGACCGAGGGATCGGACACTGGCAAGTTGGCAGGATCGAGTCCAGCCGCCTTGATGGAAGGCGCCAAGTAGTTGCCATGCACACCCGTGAACAAATTGCTATACACAATGTCATCGGAGTTGCAATCCACAATGGCTTGCTTGTATTCTTCTGCCGCACGCGCTTCGTGGGTAGCAATGAATGCAGAGCCAATGTAGGCAAAGTCAGCGCCCATGGCTTGTGCCGCCAAGATGGCATCACCACTTGCAATCGAACCCGACAAAGCAATCGGGCCATCAAACCACTGGCGAATTTCCTGAATCAATGCAAACGGGCTCTTCTCGCCAGCGTGACCACCAGCACCTGCGGCCACAGCGATCAAACCGTCGGCACCCTTTTCAATGGCTTTGTGCGCAAACTTGTTGTTGATGATGTCATGTAACACCACACCGCCGTAGCTGTGCGCTGCTTGGTTGATATCCTCACGTGCACCCAGCGATGTGATGATGATCGGCACTTTGTACTTGACGCACATGGCCATGTCGTGCTCTAAACGGTCATTGCTTTTGTGAACAATTTGGTTGATGGCAAAAGGCGCTGCGGGCTTGTCTGGATTGGCTTTGTTGTAAGCCGCCAAAGTTTCGGTAATTTCAATCAACCACTCTTCCAATTGGGCTGCTGGTCTGGCGTTCAAGGCGGGCATGGAGCCCACCACACCTGCTTTGCATTGCTCAATGACCAGCTTCGGGTTGCTGATGATGAACAAAGGCGAAGCGATGACCGGAAAAGGTAAATTGGCCAATACAGCGGGCAGTTTTGACATGCAGTCTCCAAATTATTTTTAATGATTCAAGGCAATGATATTAGAAAGCGTCCAAGGCCAATTCGTTCACGCTTTGAGCGCCTTCCACAATGCTATCGCGAACACCTGGTGCGCGACTGAGCAAATGGTCGGCATAAAAACGTGCGGTGGTCACTTTGGCAGCCATGAATGCTTTGTCTTGATCTTGGGCGCTTTGAGTCAAAGCCACCAGCAAGGCACGGCCCATCTGCCAGCCAGCCATCAAATTGCCAGAGAGCATCAAGTAAGGCACGCTGCCCGCAAAGACGTCGTTTGGATTGGCTTTGGTATTGCCAGCCACAAAATTGACCACATCCAAGAATGCCAAGCGAGCCGCTTTTAAGCGACGTCCCACGGCTTGGGCGTCTGCATTGGAGTGGGCCAACAATTCGATTTCAGTTTGCTCCACTTGTCCAGCCAGTGCTTTGGCAGTTTGACCGCCATCGCGTGCTGTTTTGCGGCCCACCAAGTCATTGGCTTGAATGGCCGTCGTGCCTTCGTAGATGGTCAAAATTTTGGCGTCGCGGTAGTACTGCGCTGCACCTGTTTCTTCAATGAAGCCCATGCCGCCGTGCACTTGCACACCGAGCGATGTCACTTCCAAACTCATCTCGGTGCTGTAGCCTTTAACCAGCGGCACCATGAATTCGTAGAACAAGGCATTTTGCTTGCGCACTTCTGCATCGGGGTGGTGATGCGCAGCATCGTAGGCAGCGGCAGCCACAGTGGCCAACGCACGGCAACCTTCAGTGCTGGCACGCATGGTCATGAGCATGCGTTTGACATCAGGGTGGTGAATGATGGGCGCTGAAGTGTTCATGCTGCCATCGACAGGACGGCTTTGCACGCGGTCTTTGGCGTACTGAACAGCCTTTTGATAAGAACGCTCGGCAATGGCGATGCCTTGAACGCCCACCGCATAGCGAGCGGCATTCATCATGATGAACATGTACTCGAGGCCGCGGTTTTCTTCGCCCACCAAGTAGCCAATAGCACCGCCGTTGTCGCCATACTGCAACACGGCTGTGGGGCTGGCCTTGATGCCCATTTTGTGTTCAATGCTGACGCAATGAACGTCGTTGCGATTGCCCAGGCTGCCATCGGCATTGACCATGAACTTGGGCACGACAAACAAGCTAATGCCCTTCACGCCTTCAGGTGCGCCTTGCACACGGGCCAACACCAAATGAACGATGTTGTCGGCCATGTCGTGCTCACCATAGGTGATGTAAATTTTGGTGCCGAACACTTTGTAGGTGCCATCGGGCAATGGCTCGGCGCGTGTGCGAACCAAGGCCAAATCAGAACCTGCCTGGGGCTCAGTCAAATTCATGGTGCCAGTCCACTCGCCAGAAATTAATTTCTCGAGATAGATGTTTTTCAAATCATCAGAGCCCGCCGTCAACAAAGCTTCGATGGCACCGTCTGTGAGCAAGGGGCACAATGCAAAACTCATGTTGGCCGAGTTGAGCATTTCGCCGCAAGCAGCTCCGATGGTTTTGGGCAAACCTTGTCCGCCAAAATCTGTGGGGTGTTGCAAACCCTGCCAGCCGCCCTCACCGTATTGCTTGAATGCTTCTTTGAAACCAGGCGTGGTTTTGACATGGCCATTGGCAAAGGCCGATGGATTTTTGTCGCCTTCCCAGTTCAAGGGCGCAATCACATCTTGGTTCAACTTGGCGCACTCTTCAAGCACAGCCTGGGCAGTTTCTAACCCAGCATCTTCAAAGCCAGGCATTTGCGCAACTTGGTCAATTCGGGCCAAGTGCTCGATGTTAAAAAGCATGTCTTTCAGGGGGGCAACGTAACTCATGTCATTCTCCGAATAAAAAGAAAGGCACCACAAGGGATGCCTTTCAAACTCACATTTCAGTTCAAATCAAACGAATCAAAGTGCGTTGACCAATTCAGGCACAGCCGCAAACAGGTCGGCTTCTAAACCGTAATCGGCCACGCTAAAGATGGGCGCTTCAGGGTCTTTGTTAATGGCCACAATGACTTTGCTGTCCTTCATACCGGCCAAGTGCTGAATGGCACCCGAGATACCGCAGGCTACATACAACTGGGGCGCCACAATCTTGCCTGTTTGGCCCACTTGCCAATCGTTAGGCGCATAACCTGCGTCCACCGCTGCGCGGCTAGCACCCATGGCTGCTCCCAGCTTGTCGGCCAAGGGCGTGATGACCTCTGCAAACTTTTCGGCACTGCCCAAAGCACGGCCACCCGACACAATGATCTTGGCGGCTGTGAGTTCGGGACGGTCGTTCTTGGCAATTTCGCTGCCCTTGAAGCTGCTCTTGCCGCTGTCGGTCGTTGCTGCTGCAGATTCAACGTTGGCAGAACCGCCAGTAGCTGCTGCTGCATCAAAACCTGTGGTGCGAACAGTCAACACTTTGACGCTATCTTTGCTTTGCACAGTGGCAATGGCGTTGCCAGCATAAATAGGACGCTCGAAGGTGTCGGCAGACACGACCAAAGTGACATCGCTCAATTGCGCCACATCCAGCTTGGCTGCCACGCGAGGGGCCACGTTTTTGCCGCTTGCTGTAGCGGGAAACAAAATGTGTGTGTAGTTGCCAGCAATGGCCAACACTTGAGCTGCCACGTTCTCGGCCAAGCCATGCGCCAGTCCTTCTGCGTCGACATGAATCACTTTGGAGACGCCTGCAATTTGTGCAGCAACTTGTGCGGCAGCAGAGGCGTTGTGACCGGCCACCAAAACGTGCACATCACCACCGCATGCCACAGCGGCTGTGACGGTGTTCAAAGTTGCACCCTTGATGGATGCGTTGTCGTGTTCTGCAATAACCAATGAAGCCATGATTAAATTACTTTCGAAACATTTTTCAACTTATCAACCAATGTCGCAACATCGGGCACCTTGATACCAGCAGAGCGCTTGGGTGGCTCAGACACTTTCAAGGTTGAAATACGAGGCGCAACATCCACACCCAAGTCTTCAGGCTTGAACGTGTCGAGTTGTTTTTTCTTCGCCTTCATGATGTTGGGCAACGTCACATAACGTGGTTCGTTCAAACGCAAGTCAGTGGTGATGACTGCAGGCATAGACAAGGATAAAACTTCCAAGCCGCCATCCACTTCGCGTGTCACTTGCACTTTGCCGTCTACCACTTCCACTTTGGAAGCAAAGGTGGCTTGCGGCAAGTCAGCCAAAGCTGCCAACATTTGACCGGTTTGGTTGCAATCGTCATCAATCGCTTGTTTGCCCAAGATGATCAAGCCAGGTTGTTCTTTGTCGACCAAGGCTTTGAGTAATTTGGCAACAGCCAAAGGTTGCAAATCCAAGTCGGCAGGTGTTTCCACCAAAATGCCGCGATCGGCACCAATGGCCATGGCAGTACGCAAGGTTTCTTGGCACTGCGTGACGCCGCAAGACACTGCGATCACTTCTGTAGCAATGCCCTTTTCTTTCAAGCGAACAGCTTCTTCGACAGCAATTTCGTCAAAGGGGTTCATGCTCATTTTGACGTTGGCGATGTCCACGCCCGTGCCGTCAGATTTGACGCGCACCTTCACGTTGTAATCGACGACCCGTTTCACGGGAACAAGAATTTTCATTGCCTAATCTCCAAGAAATAAAACAGCGGATTAACGCGCGATTTTGTTTGACGTTAACGTAAACGTCAATTGTGCCTTAATTCACAATTTTCTCAAGGCTTGACATCAAAAAAGCACGATCGTTCAGATTTTATATGACGAATTAAACAAATCAAAAAGTCAAAACATCGGGAATTCACCGACCAATCGGTTGGTGAATTGGTATTACCATATAAGGTGGAGGGTTTTGATTAAAACCTTTGAGTCATTTGCAGCCAAACTGCACTTCTTATTCTTCGAACGGAGCACATCCATGAAAAAGTCACTTCTAACAGCCGCTCTTTTGGCATTGACCGCCTGGGCCCCCCTTGTTCAAGCCGAAACAGTTCTGACCGTTTCAAGCTGGTTGCCACCCACCCACACCGCCTCCATGGCGCAAAAAGAATGGTGCGACTTGTTAGAGAACAACACCAAAGGTCGCATTAAATGCAACATCCTGCCCCGCGGTGTCACGCCAGCACCGGGTACATACGATGCAGTGAAAAACGGCTTGGCCGATTTGTCCTACACCGTTCATGGCTACACCCCTGGCCGTTTTGTATACACCCAAATGACTGAGCTGCCTTTCCTGGGCAACAGTGCTGAGTCCATCTCTGTGGCATTGAGCCGCGTTAGCGCCAAATACCCCGAATTTGCAGCCGAGCACCAAGGCGTCAAACTACTCTCTTTGTTCTCCCACGGCCCTGGCATTGTGTTCAACGTCAAGCGCCCCATTACCAAAGTGGAAGACTTGACCGGTCTCAAATTCCGCGTGGGTGGTGGCATGGTCAACGACATGTCCAAGGCCTTGAACATGAACGTGACACTCAAACCCGCACCTGACTCCTATGAACTGTTGGCCTCTGGCGTGATGGATGGCACCTTGTTTCCCGCTGAATCGACTGAGTCATTCAGGATCGACAAGATCATCAAGCATGCAACAACATTCCCGGGTGGCTTGTACAACACCAGCTTCGTTTTCATGATGAACCAAGCCAAATACGACAAGCTTTCAGCAGAGGACAAAAAAGCCGTTGATGCCATCTCCGGCGAAACAGCTGCGCGTATTTTTGGCCGCGGTTGGGACAAGGTTGACCGCCGTGCTTATGGCCTGATGCAAGCCAATAACGTATTGGTGACAAAAGCAGACGCCAAGTTTGTGGCAGACGTCAAAGCCAAAACCCAGCCTTTGGAACAAAACTGGGTGGCAGCTTCAAAAGCCAAAGGTTTGAAAGATCCCGCCAAAGTTTTGGCTGAATTCCGCGCTGAAATTGCCAAGCTCGAGAAATAATTGAAAACAGACGCTTTCTAGCGTTTGTCATTCAGCAGCAAGCGGTACCTGTCAATATTGAGAGGTACCGTTTTTTTTGATGCATTGGAATTATTCTTGTGAACAAATTTCTTGACAGGCTTTGCAGCCTGATTTCTGGCTTGGCGCTGTTTGCCATCATGGTGCTGACCTTCTTTGACGTATCAGGCCGCAAACTTCTCGACCACTCCATCACAGGCTCCCTCGAATTGACCGAGCTGTTCATGGTGGTCGTTATTTTTGGTGCCCTGCCCTTGGTGTCTCGCAAAGGCGAGCATGTGGTGTTTGATTCACTGGACAGTTTTTGGCCTGCATCATTTGTCAAATTTCAAAAAGCATTGGTCAATCTGCTTTGCAGTTTAGCTTTGTTGGCCTTAGGCTGGTTGATGATTTCCACTGGCATTGACTTTGCATCATTTGGAGAAACCACTGCGCAACTCAAAATTTCAAAAGCGCCATTCATCATGGGCATGGGTTTCATGTGTGCTTTGGCTGGCATCGTTCACTTGATTTTGGTCTTTCAACCCCTCTCAGCCGATGAAGAATCCGAAGGCGGTGTTCTATGACCGAAGCACTCATTGGTTTTATTGCTATTTTTGGACTGGCTTTGCTCCGCATGCCTCTGGCTTTCTCAATGGGCTTAGTCGGCATTGTTGGCATTGGGCTGACGCGCGGGTGGATGCCTGCCTTGGCCAGTACCGCTCAAGTGGTTCAAGAAACAGGTTTTGCCTACACCCTGTCCGTCATTCCCTTGTTCATTTTGATGGGCAACTTTGTGGCGCGCGCTGGACTGGCCCATGAGCTTTTTCACGCAGCCTACACCTTCATTGGCCATCGTCGGGGTGGCTTGGCACATGCCACCATTGCTGCATGTGCAGGTTTTGGCGCCATTTGTGGCTCGTCCATCGCCACGGCAGCAACCATGAGCAAGGTTGCTTATCCGTCCATGAAAAAGCTAGGCTATAGCGATGCGCTTTCAACCGGCGTCATTGCATCGGGAGGGACTTTGGGCATCATGATTCCGCCCTCCACCATCATGGTGATTTATGGCATCGTTACGGAAACTCACATTGGCAAACTGTTTGCTGCTGGCGTCATCCCCGGCATATTGACAGCGCTATTGCTAATGCTTGCTGTGGTCATCATGACCTCCCTAGACCCTGAACATGCACCAGCAGGTGAGAAATTCACTTGGGGTCAACGCATGGCAGCCTTGCGCGGCATTTGGGGCGTGTTGCTGTTGGTTTTTGTTGTACTGGGCGGCATTTATGGCGGCGTATTCACGGCCACTGAAGGCGCCGGAATGGGTGCAGCAGGCGCATTCCTCTTTGCATGGGGCCGTAAAGCCCTAACTTGGAAATCACTCATCGACATTTTGGTGGAGTCTGCACGAACCACAGGCATGCTTTTTACGCTGCTCATTGCAGCCACGATATTTGCAAATTTTGTCAACTTCACCACCATGCCCAGTGACCTGAAAGAATGGATCACGCACCTTGGTCTTTCCCCCGTCATGGTGGTCGGCGCCATGATGGTCATCTACATCATCTTAGGCACTGTGATGGAAGAACTCACCATGGTTCTTCTGACCATTCCGCTTTTCTTTCCCATTGTGGTTCAACTGGGTTTCGATCCCGTATGGTTCGGTGTTTTGATTGTGATGGTGATTCAAATTGGTTTAATTTCACCGCCCGTTGGCATGAACTTGTTTGTGCTCAACACACTGCTGCCCAAAGTGGGATTAGGAACAATCTTCCGTGGATGCTGGCCATTTGTAGGCATGCAAATCATCACCTTGGGATTCTTATTGTTCTTCCCTTGGTTGAGTTTGTATTTGCCATCACTGATGAGCACTTAAGCGAACCTTTTAAAAAACCAACAACCGTCATGCTGCGAAAGCGTTCAACATGTTAGACCCACAAGCCCAAGCGCTGATGCAACTCATGGTTGATAAAGGTGTACCGCCCGTCAACACCTTGTCGCCTGCTGAAGCACGTGAGTCATATCGCTCACGTCGAACATTCACGCAGCCTGATGCGCTAGAAGTTTTTAAGGTTGAAAACACACATTTCAATCAAAACGCTGTGGATGTTCCAGTTCGCATTTACCATCCGGCTTCTTCACAAACCCAAGCACAGCTGCCCGCCTTGGTCTACATCCATGGCGGTGGCTGGACCATTGGCGACCTCGACACACACGATGTTTTGTGTCGAAGCCTGTGCCTTCAAGCCGACGTGGTGGTGATATCCGTCGATTACAGAATGGGCCCCGAACACAAGTTTCCGGCAGCCTTCGACGACTGTGTCGCAGCGTTTCAATGGACAGTTCAAAATGCGAATCGACTGGGTATCGATACAAAACGCATCGCCATGGGTGGCGACAGTGCTGGTGGCAATTTGACGGCTGCCGCCTGCTTGCAATTGCGTGACCATCCTGTTCAACCTGCATTCCAATTGCTGATCTACCCGGCCACCATCATGTGGCAAGACACGCCCTCCTACCATGCCAATGGCCAGGGCTACATGCTCACCAAAGATTCCATTGCTTACTACACTGACAACTATTTGCGCGATCGAAATGATGCCAAAGATTGGCGTGCGTCGCCACAGTGGGCAGACAGTCATGCGGGTTTGCCTCCCGCTTTCGTCATGACCGCAGGATACGACCCGCTGCGGGATGAAGGACTGATGTATGCAGATGCCTTGTCCAAAGCCGGCGTATCAACACAGTACGTTTGCTTTGAAAGGCAAATTCATGGGTTTATCACCATGGGACGCGTGATGCAAGAAGCCAACACGGCCGTCTCAATGTGCGCGCAAGTGTTGAGAACTCAGCTTCATCCAAAATAAGCCTAGCCAATCGCAACAGATGGCAGCTGAACAGGGTTAGCCAGGCGTTCCACGCGTGTGAACCACACGCTGTGGAAATGGAATTTCGATGGCATGGGCACGCAACACATCCAAGATCGCCACATTGATTTCTGACCTCAAGGTGAGCATGCCAGACTGTTGCTCATCGACCCAATAGTGGACACCAAACTCTAGGCCATCAGCGCCAAAGTTGGAGAGTGTGACGAAGGGTGCAGGATCCGTTAAAACTTTGTCTTTGGAGGTACAGGCTTGGGTTAGCAAGGACATGACTTGTTGCACATCTGAGCCATAGGCCACCGATACAGATGTACTTTGCAACACACGCGAATCGGCCAAGGACAAATTTTCTACACGGCTGTTGATCAGCATCTCGTTGGGCACAATAGACTCGCGGCCATTGGGCGCACGGATTACTGTATAGCGCGCTTTGATGTCCGAAATACGCCCTTCAAAACCGTCTACCTTGACGCTATCGCCAATGCGCATGCTGCGCTCTGCCAGAATGACAAAGCCACTGACATAGTTGGCGGCTAATTTTTGCAATCCAAAACCAATACCAACACCGACTGCACCACCCAGCACAGACAGTGCCGTTAGGTCGATACCCACCGCAGACAAAGACAGCATCAAGCCCAGGAACAACAACAATGAAGTGACAGCATTGCTGACCGCTTTGCGCAAAGACAGCTCGCTGCCCGAAGACGATTTAAGCAAGCGCGCCTCAATGGCAGAAGACACCCACAAAGTGAGCAACATGACCAAGCCTGCGGTCAAGCCGCCTTCCATCAAGGTTCGAAGCGATAAGTGTGAGGACCCGACCTTCCATTGAATTTGGTCTAACTCTTCCAAAATCAATGGCAACAAACCCGTGAGCCACAAGACCACGGCGCCCCATGCCAACCATGACAAACTGCGCTCTACGGGACGAACCCATTCGGCTTGTTTGAAAGTGGCCTGCAAAACTTTGACGCCAAGCCTGATGACTGCCAAAGACATACAGACTGGTACCAAGAAGTCAAATACCCAGACGGGGTGTGCTTGTGCCCATACCGCACGCGTTGCAAACACCAAGCCTAGGAGCAAGATGGGAAACAAAACCCCATCGATGAGTTTTTTGCCCAATAAAACTGACAACTCCCACTGCGGTGTAACGCGCCGCAGCGCCATGACCAAGACAACAGCCAATGCAATGCATGCGCCAAACAGGGAGAGTTCGATCAGTGCTTGGCTTGGATTCAAACTATCCCACCACAGGGCGGGGTCATTCATCATGATGGGAACTTTTCTCACAACCATTCCTTATTAGACATCGGCCAAAACTCGAATGTGTGCCTCGACACTGCGCGACAAGGCACTGAGGTTGTAGCCCCCCTCCAAACAACTCACGATACGCCCTTGGGCATATTTTTGGGCAATGTCTTTCATGCGCTGCGTCATCCAGACATAGTCTTGCTCGACCAAACCAAGCTGTCCCATGTCATCTTCGCGGTGCGCATCAAACCCAGCACTGATGAAAATCATTTCAGGCCGATGCGCTTCCAATCGAGGGATCCAAATCATTTCAATCAACTCACGAATGTCCATGCCTTTGGTATAGGCAGGCACAGGCAAATTCACCAAATTGGTATCGTGCTTTAGAGCCCCCCCATCTGGATAGAACGGGTGCTGATAAAAGCTCACCATCAAAATTCGATCGTCGCCAGCCACAATGTCTTCGGTGCCATTGCCGTGGTGCACATCAAAGTCAACGATGGCCACACGTTGCAAGCCATGTCGCTCTACGGCGTATTTGGCCGCAATGGCCACATTGTTGAAAAAACAAAAGCCCATGGCTTTGTCGCGGCAAGCGTGATGCCCAGGCGGCCTCACCGCGCAAAAGGCATTTTCCAAATCGCCGGCAATGACTGCATCTGTGGCTTCTAACGCAGCACCTGCCGACCGGAGTGCCGCCTTCCAAGTGTGCGAATTCATAGAAGTGTCTGGATCCAAAGCGGTATGGGACGGTCCTCCCGCCTGCATGTCTTCAATGAGTGCGTCGCTCAAGCCCCGCAATGAGGCCACATACATCCTGCCATGGGCTAGTTCGATGTCTGCCAAGGATGCTGGGGCGGGCTCACGCCTTTCGAGGGCGTGGTCTAGGCCAGTGATTAGCAAGCGGTCTTCAATGGCGTCAAGGCGCTGGGGACATTCTGGATGGCCCCCACCCATTTCGTGAAGCCGACAATCTGCGTGTGTGAAATAGCCGGTAGCGCCCATCAATGATTACCGTAGAGTTAGTCGGGTGGATTTCAATTTTTTCAAGTTTCCAGCTTATCACGACACCGTGACCGGATACAAAGGCTAAACTTAAGCCATGCGAATTTTGTCATTGATTGGGATCATCTTTTGTGCAGTTTTATCTGCCAACTTGCACGCGGCCGAGCCGTCTAAAAAAAGCAAGTCCAAAATAAGCAAAACCAGTCCTGCGACTGGACCGTCCTATTCCAAGCGACATGATGCTGCCATATGGGCCGACAAAGTGGCGCAGGAGTATCAACTGGATGCCAAATGGATCAAAAGCCAACTGGCCCAGGCGCGCTACATTCCCAGCATTCCGAAGTTGATACTGCCCCCAACACAGATTAATAAAAAAAACTGGGCCGCTTATCAAGCCCGATTCATTGAACCCAAACGGATTGAAGCTGGCGTTCAATTTTGGAAACAAAACCAAAAAACGCTTCAAGATGCTGAAGAAAAATTTGGTGTACCGGCTTGGTTGGTCGTAGGCATCATTGGCGTTGAAACCTTTTATGGCCAGCACACTGGCAATTTTCGAACGCTCGATGCCCTGTGCACACTGACCTTCGACTTCCCTTCAGAACACCCCCGCGCCAAAGAAAGGCAAGCCTTTTTCTCCAAAGAACTGGCGCATTTTCTGGTACTGGCCCACCAAGAAAAAATGAAACCAAGCAGCATCAAGGGCAGCTATGCCGGCGCCTTAGGCTTGCCTCAATTCATGCCTTCCAGTTGGGCTAAATTTGCCATCGATTTTGATGGCGACAAACACATCGATTTGTTTGCCAACAAGGCCGATGTGATTGGCTCCGTGGCCAATTACTTCAAAGCCTTTCAGTGGCAACCCGGCATGCCCACTCACTACCCCGTGCGGTTTGATGCGGACAAACTCGACATGGATGCGCTAATGGCCCCGGACATTTTGCCTACCTTCAGTGTGCCAAACTTTTTGGCCAAGGGCGCTGTTTTGGAGGGCGATGCTTTAAGCCACGCCGGCCCATTCGCCCTGATTGAACTACTGAACGGTGATGCAGCGCCAAGTTATGTGGCTGGCACCGAAAACTTTTATGCCATAACGCGATACAACTGGAGCAGTTATTACGCCATGGCGGTCATTGACCTGGGCCAAGCAGTGGCGCGAGAAATGCCAAGCAAGCCCTGAGAGCGTTCACGCGTGAACCCTTTGAACCCCAAAAAACTGCTGCTGAGCATCTGACATGAAGGTATACCTCATCAATTCACCTAGGTCCCTGGCGGAATGAAGTCAAGGAACTCACCCATCCTGTTACGCGTTTGTAAGTGATGGTCTCGGTCGACACCCCATTTATTTTATAATCTGTACTTTTGATAGTCAGCCTTCCACTGGCATCATAAGATAGGGCAGCCTCTGTGAGGATTCCACTACTGTCGTATATTTTCTCAGAAGTTTTACGCCCAGTTATATCGTAAGCATAAATCGCATAATAATTTTCCAATCCTGCGCCATCCTTGGTTTCCATACGGAGAATATTTCCATTTGAATCTCTGGAAAAGTGAAGGGATCCAGACACCTGCCCTAGCCGGTCATAGAATATCTCATTAATGATCATTCCATTGTTGTTATAGCTCGAATGGATGGACAACTCCAAGGCCTGTGTCGAATCAAATTGTCTGTATTTGATTAAATTAAAATCCAATCCATATTCTGACTCTTGACGCCCTGTCAATTGACCATCGCCATCAAAATTTTGACTTTGAATTAAAAGGCCTGAAGTATTAAAAGAATTGAGGGTGCGTATTGTCAGTGCCCCTGACTCATACCTTTTGATTTCGATTGGGTTACCACTGATATCGCGTACAGTCTCAGTAGACCATCTGACTCCCCAACCAAGTTGAACAGTTTCTGACTTTACTTCATGACCATTAGAATCATATGAGATAAATATTTCATTCAATAAGACATCAGGAGAAAGGTACGTTGAGATAACTTTAACTTTACCTTCATCATCATATTTATAGATTGTCTTTTGATAAAAATCTTCGAAAGGATTGATATAAATTTCTTCTATCAATTGTCCCTTATCGTTATAAGTGTATGTTTCAACCGTATCGGCACGATCGGCTGTTTTAGTACGAGCTTCAGATCTGGCCTGAGGTTCAGACGTTAGATTCAATCCACGGTACAGGGCGTTGGCTGCAAAACCGCTGTTTTTGATCGCCCTGGCTCCTCCCCACACGCCAGCAGTCCGTGCCTGGCCCATGTAAGTCAGCAAAGTTGGATGGGTCCTGAATGACTCAACAGGAAGAGCAAACTTGACCGCGTTTCGAGCCTGCATGGACCGAAGGTACGGAGGAATGAAGATGCCGTTAGACGCATCCGCATCCTGGTCGATTGTCTGTAAAAAGGTTGTGAGGTTGATGGCACGGTTTAGACCTCGTCCACTAGGCGTCGACAACTCAAATTCAGTTTCATTCAAGGGCACTGAAACGCCCGCCAGATCAAAGGCAGTGACGCGAGCCGCTCCTGCAGCACGCCCGATCTCCATTTGACCTATAAAAAAAACAACTTGCTCTCCCGGCAAGTAGCGAAAGTTTCCAGCGAAGTCGGTGGTACCGTTTTGCGTGGGTGTCTGATAGTGCAATCCCTCAACGCCACTTGCGTCCAGAAAGACCCCCGTCTGCGTGCTGTCGCTCCCTCCACTGCAACCGGTCATTAAAAGGGGCAGAATCGAAACTAAACCAAATAAAAACCGTCGTAGCATGATGAACCCACTTTGTTGATCTTTGAACGTCACTCACGTGAACCTTGATTGCTGCGAGATGTCCATTGCAGTGTTTGGACAAGCTGTAGAACGACATTGCCTGGATGCAATCTAGGATTTATAACCCGAACACCCCAATCAAGCAATTAGGATTTACTTGCAAAGTTTCAGGAGAATCGCCAACTCAATCTGGCTATCACATGAGGCAGGCACCGAAAACTTCTACGCCATAACCCCCTACAACTGGAGCAGTTATTACGCCATGGCTGTCATTGAATTGGGGCAAGCCGTCGCAGAACGGGTACAGCGCTGAAAACATTTGAAATTTCACAGTACGGAGCGTGAAATGATCGATCTATCGAATCAAAGAATCCTAGTCACCCAGGCCAAAGACTTCATGGGGCCGGCTCTTTGTCATGAACTTAGCTTGTGTGGCGCAACGGTTATTGCAGACGATCGCATTCCGTTAGAGCCCCAAGATGCACAAGCCATCATTGACGCAGCAGTACCGCTGGATGCTCTCATAATCAATCTAGCGCTTCCCGCCCCCTCAACCCCCGTGTCACAAATTGATGACAGCGAATGGCTAAATGTCTTCAATGTCATGGTCAATCCATTGCCACGATTGGTCCGTGCCGCAATACCGGGCATGAAGGCTCAAGGTGGCGGCAAGATCGTTGTCATGGGCAGCGCCTCCGCCTTGCGCGGCATGAAGCGTGCAGCCAGCTACAGCGCAGCACGTGGTGCGCAATTGGCGTACGTCCAAGCAGCAGGTGTCGAGCTAGCGCCCGACAACATTCAGATCAATGCCGTGGCGCAAAATTTTGTCGACAACCCAACCTACTTTCCGCCAGAAGTTCAAGCCAATCCTCGATTTCAAGAACGATTGAAGCGCGAAGTTCCACTGGGCCGCTTGGTCAAGGCGGAAGAAGACGCTCGCTTTGTGGCCTATCTGTGCAGCGATGCCGCCAGCTGTTTTGTTGGGCAAGTGTTCCCCATGTCTGGCGGGTGGGCTGTGAAATGAATGCCATCATGTTAGAGAGCACCCTCTCCAGGTGACAAATTAATCACCGCACTCCAATCGAGTCTTGGGTCAGCTTCGTAATCGGCAACCAGCCAGGTCCGCAACGGATCATCGGCCATGTCGTTCAAAAAATCACACAGCACTTCGATAGAAGCCTGATCCAAGGCGACAAAGGGTTGATCCAGGCAAATGAGTTGCGCACCGCTGGCCAGCAAAGCTATCAAGGCTACTTTGCGGCGACTACCGTTAGAGAGCATGTACAACTGCTTGCCCAAATGATCTTCAAGATCAAGCGCCATGCACAGCTCTTGGCACAATCTCTCCGACCAACGAGGGTGCTTCATTTGGATCTGAGCCCAAAATTTCTCTGGTGTGGTTTGATCGTAATCTAGCAGTCGCGTATCAAGCCAAAAGGCGTCAGAATTTGAGTCACACAACTGGCGCAGAAATCGCGTTTTCCCGCTGCCTTCGTCACCAACGATCGCGTTCAATCCAGCCACAATTTGTTGGCCGTCACTGAAACCCACACTCATGCTGCACCAACCCTGAGCAATTCAACGATCAATTCTTGAGTTGACAGAGCATCACGGCCATTGACCTTAGGGTCACGATTTTCTTGAATAGCATCCAAGAATTCAGTCAACAGCGCACGATGCGGTTCATGCGAAAAATCCATCATGTTGGCGCCGCTGCCTGTGCCTCCTTCGCTGCGAATGCTAAAAGGCGATCCTTCCAAAAAATGGACCCCAAGGTTGGCTCCAGACAATCGCGCGCTACCCAAACTGCCGATAATTTCAATGGTTTCAGAAAAGCCAGAAAACATGGCGGTTGTGGCCATCAAATCGCCCGGGGCACCATTGCCCAAAACCAGCAAGGCACTGACGTAGTCTTCTGTCTCCATCTGGTGTAACTTGGTTTGACGAACCACGGCTGACTTGACCGACCTGAAACCCACCAAGGATCGAAACAAATCTAAGGTGTGAATGGCCTGCGTCAACAACACGCCGCCACCATCTCGCGCCATAGTGCCTCTGCCGGGCTCGTTGTAATAAGCTTGAGAGCGCCACCATGGAATGCGAACAGATGCAGCCTGAATCTCACCCAACCGGCCTTCCTGCAAAATCTTTTCTAAGGCAACTGAGGCTTCGCGGTATCGATGTTGCAGTACCAGGCCTAGACGAAGCCCCGTCGCCTCTGCCAACTCAACCAATCGCTCAGACCGTTCAAAGTTAACTTCTAAAGGCTTCTCTAACAAGACGTGCTTACCTGCGGCAAAGCACCGCTGACAAATTTCGAGATGGGTTGCTGGCGGCGTTGCCACAATGACAGCTTGAACCTCGGGGTCTTGCAAGATCAAATCGAGTGAGTCCGTCAACTGCACTGGCCCCGTATACGGAAGGACACGGTCAGCATCTGGTCGGCGTGCAAACGCATACCGAAATTCAATGCGGTCAGTCAGGTCTTGCAAGCTTCGCAAATGCGGCAAAGCTGCAGGGCCTAGCCCCACCAAAGCCACCACCATGCGTGCAGTCATATCAACTGCCTTGAACGATCTTGACCTGATTGATTTGAGCCTGTGCTTTAACGAGAGAAGGCACCAGTTCTGCGCCAAAACCCAAAGCGCAAGCGGTGACCAAACTTTGATGGACACTGGTTCCAACCAGCGATGGCGCTTTGACGCTTTCGGTCAAATGAACGTAATAACGCAAGTCTTTGGAAGCATTGTTGAGTTCAAATTTCAAGCCGGTGTAATCACCTTGAAGTGTCTTGGCCATGGCTTGAAACAAACCAGAATTGACAGCGCCTGCAGACACCACACGTACCAGCTGATTGACATCAATGCCTGCTTTTGCTCCAACAGCAAAGGCCTCTGCAGCTGCTGTTGTGATAGCTTGGCCCAAAAAGTTATTCAACAGTTTGATGACATGGGCTGCGCTAGTTTCGCCCACGTGGAAAATGTTTTCGCAATACGCTTGAAACATCGGTTCAAGCTTGGCAAAAACTTCGGGGGACGCACCAACCATGGTGTTGAGCTTGCCCGCCTCAGCTTCAACCGGTGTGCGTGCCAAGGGGGCATCTACCAGCGTAATGCCAGCATCTTGACAACGCTGCGCCAAACGACGTGTTGAATCGGGCTCACTGGTTGAAGCATCCACAATAATCAGCCCAGCTCGCGCTTTGCTCAACAAACCCTGCGGTCCCTCAATGGCTGCTTCCACTTGAGGTGAACCCGTGACACAAATAATCACGGCATCACAAGCAGACAAATCTGCATGGGTTTTGGCGAGTTGTGCACCCGCAGCCAGCAGGTCCTTTAGGGGCTCCTGTCTTGAGTGCGCAGTCAAAGAAACTTGAAAACCTTTGGCCAACAAATTTTTGGCAATGCCATGCCCCATCAAGCCCGATGCGCCAATAAAACCAATGTGCTTCATGCTTTACTTTCTATTTAAAACAGCTCGTAGGATAAGTTAATGCGGTCCTTTGTTGCAAACCATGGTTTACCCCAAGAACATTTATGCAACTTTGTCCTAAAGTTATTCGAGCAACACAGAGACGTTGTATTTTTTGAAAATTAAACAGGAGACATGAGCATGAAATTTTTGAAGCCTTTGCTGGGCATGGTTCTTTCATCTGTCATGGCTTTAAGCGCACACGCGCAGCAAGCCCCTATCACCCTTCACGGCGCTTCGCAGTTCGGTGATGACCACGCATTCACCAAAACAATGGTTCGCTTCGAAGAACTTGTCAAAAAATACTACGGCAAGCCCGTTAATTTTGTTCTGCACAAAAACAGTGAGTTAGGCCTTGAAAAAGATTACTTTGCCTACATGAACCAAGGAAAGGCCGTCGATTTCGCCATTGTGTCGCCAGCACACATGTCCACCTTCTCTAAGGCAGCGCCCTTCATTGACGCGCCCTTTTTGTTCAGCGATTTAAATCACTGGAACAAAGTTCTTGATCAAGACATACTGAAACCCATTGCCGATGAAGTCGAACAAAAAGCCGAAGTTCGTTTGATTGGTTATGCAGGTGGCGGCGTTCGCAATATTTTTGCCAACAAGTCTGCCACCAATTTGGCCGAACTTAAAAATCTCAAGGTTCGCGTTCAAGGCGCACCTATTTGGAGTCGTACATTTGGCGCGGTTGGCATGACGCCCACCGTCATTGCCTACAACGAGGTCTACAACGCCATTCAAAACGGCGTGATTAACGCAGGTGAAAACGAGGCCGCAGGTGTTGAGGCCATGAAGTTTTACGAAGTGGCGCCAAGCATTCTGATGACCCGTCACGCCATCACCATCCGTCCGCTTTGCTTCTCGGTCAAAACCCTGAAAAAGTTGCCTGCTGATTTACAAGCAGCCATTGTCAAGGCTGGCAAAGAGGCTGGTGCCTATGGTCGTCAAGTTGAGTCTTCTGAAGATCAGGCCAAGCTCGACAAGTACGCCAAAGAAGGCAAGTTAAAACAGATTCCCTTTACACAGCGTGCTGAGATGCAAAAATTGGTTGATCCTGTCATGGCCGCCTACGCCAAGGAAGTGGGAGCTGATGCCATCTACGCCAAAATCAACAGCTTGAAGTAATACTTCACAACCATAACGGGCAACTTTAAGTTGCCCGTTTTCTTGGCAATCTGGAAACTCCATGCAAAAACTACTTGGCTTGATCGATAAGTTGCTTCATTTTTTGCTCATCACAACGGTTTTGTTGCTGATCGTTCCGGTCAGTTTGCAGATTTTTTCCAGATTCACAGATTTGATTCCACGCTACATGTGGACAGAGGAAATGAGCCGATTCTTTTTTGTTTGGCTCATTCTTTTAGGCGCCACTTTGGGAGTTCGCGAGCGTCTTCACTTTGACGTCGATTTTCTGCCTGAACTTTCGCCTCGGGCAACCCATGTCATTTTGCGCATCAGTCAAACAGCCATGCTAGTTTTTTCATGTGTCATTCTTTATTGGGGCATCGAATTCACGCAATTTGGTTGGAATCAAACCTCCGAATTGGCTGAGATGCCCATGTGGTGGATTTTCATCGCATGGCCCATCGCCGGTTTTTTGTGGATTGTTTTTTTGCTGGATCACATGTTCAATGCCAGCGACGTCAGCGAAAGTTCTAACCAGGGGTCAGTGATTTGAGCTCTTCTCTTTTATCGCCATCGATGGCGGCGCTTGTTCTGTTTGGTAGTTTTTTCCTGTTACTGGCATTGCGAATACCTGTTGCTTTTGCCCTTGGACTTGCGTCACTACCGGTCCTACTATTTGAACCCCGCTTATCCCCGTCGGTCTTGTTCAATGAAATGTTCAAGGCTTACAACTCATTCATTCTTTTGGCAGTGCCATTCTTTCTCTTGACCGCCAACCTCATGAACGGAGGCGGTATCACAGACAGACTGATGCGATTGTCGCGGGCCTTGGTGGGGCACTTCCCAGGGGGCTTGGCACAAATCAATGTGATCTTGTCTGTTTTCTTTGCTGGCATTTCAGGCTCTTCTACTGCGGATGCAGCCAGCCAAGGCAAATTGTTCATTGAGGCACAAGTTAAAGAGGGCTATGACTTGTCCTTCTCGATTGCCATCACAGCTGTTTCTGCCGTGTTGGCAGTCATTATTCCGCCCTCTATTTTGATGGTGGTGTGGGGTGGCGTCATTTCTACCTCCATTGGCGCCATGTATTTGGCAGGCATCGTGCCGGGTCTCCTCATTGGCTTAGCCCAAATGGCCACCGTTCATGCCTACGCCAAGAAACGCAATTACCCTGTCTACCCACGCGCCAACCTAACTGAAATCTACAAAGCAGCTTTGGTATCTATTCCAGCCATGATGACGCCCGTCATCATTGTGGGTGGCATCTTGCTAGGACTCTTTACAGCCACTGAATCAGCCGCTGTGGCTGTTTTGTATGCGGCCGTGTTGTCTATGCTTTTTTACCGTGAGATGAGCTGGAAAAGCTTCATGACGGCCATTGTTGATACCGGCAAATTGAGTGCTGTCGCCTTGTTCTGCGTTGGCACGGCCTCAGTGTTTGGCTGGTTGCTGGCTTACTACCAAATTCCCAAAGCACTGCTGGCCAATGTCACAGACTGGGGCTTGGGCGTCATTGGTGTAGGCTTGCTCATTGCGGGTGCGTTTTTGGTTGTTGGCTGCTTCTTAGACGCCATCCCTGCCATCATCATTGTGGGTACAACACTGCAGCCTTTGGCAGAGTCTGTGGGCATGCACCCAGTGCACTTCGCCATCGTAGGCATTGTGTCGCTGGCCTTTGGACTGATCACCCCGCCCTACGGGATGTGTCTCATGATTTCATGTGCGGTGGCCAAAGTGCCTCTAAGTTTTGCCATCAAAGACACCATGATCATGTTGATACCCATGCTGGTTGTTCTGTTGGCCATCATCGTGTTTCCAGACATCGTGCTGTTTTTACCCCGAATTTTCTCGCCCGAGATGATCAAATAATTTTTGGAGACTTGCATGTTGAACGACCTCAAAGACAAAGTAGTTTTAATTACAGGCTCAAGCACTGGCATAGGCGCAGCTGCCGCTGTAGCCTTTGGCAAGCTTGGCGCTCGCGTTGCTGTGCACTACAACAGCAGCAAAGATCAAGCGGAGCAAGTGTTAAAAGATGTCAAAGCCACTGGTGCTCAAGCCCACCTGTTTCATGCAGACGTAATGGACTCTGCGCAATGTCATCGCCTGGTCAATGACACTGTCAATGCATTTGGGCGTATCGACATCCTCATCAACAATGCGGGAGCGCTGGTTCAGCGGGTTCCCATCGAAGAAATCACGGATGAACTCTTTGACCATGTTGTTTACTTGAACGTTCGGTCTGCCATGATGTGCACATCTGCTGCCGTTGCCCACATGCGCCGTCAAGGTCATGGTGGTTCAATTATCAACTTAACTTCTATCGCAGCACGTCATGGTGGGGGCGCAGGTGCATCGCTTTACGCAGGCTCAAAAGGCTTTGTATCTACAATGACCAGAGGTTGGGCCAAAGAATTGGCCAAAGACAAGATTCGTGTCAATGCCATCTCTCCAGGCGTCATCACCACCCCATTCCACGAACGCTTCTCCACGCCCCAAATGCTGGAAGGCTTCAAAGCCACCATTCCAATGAACCGCTTGGGCACCTCCGAAGAATGTGCCGGTGCCTTTGTGTACCTTGCCTCTGAGCAGATGTCAGGCTATGTCACTGGCCAAATCATCGAAGTCAATGGCGGCCAATACATGCCCTAAGGGCACCCAAACTTCAAGATGCTTGGGGCATCAAAAATTCTCGGCTGATTCTACCGCCCAAAACATTGACGCGCTCTAGGAACTGGGTCAAATAGGCATGCAAACCCGTAGCCAAAATTTCATCAATGCGGCCATAGGCCAGATCTGCTCGCAATTTGCCCGCATGGCGCACGGTCTCGCTTTGAGGATTGTCCGTCACTGCTTGAAGGTTATTGACCACTTCGTTCAGACTGGCATGCAAAGAGCGCGGCATGTCGGGGCGCAAGATCAATAATTCAGCCACTCGATCGGGGCGAATCACATCGCGGTAAACCTTGCGGTAAATTTCAAAACCACTGACGCTTCTGAGAATGGCGCTCCAGTGATAAAAATCAAACTCTTGTGACACGTCCAAGGGCGAATCGACTGCCATGGTTTGCGATTGCATTTGCTGGACCAAGCTGGCCTCCAAGGGCAATGCACCAAATCGATCATTTTGAACTGCATGAAACTTCACATCGACCAAACGCGCTGTATTGTCAGCACGTTCTAGAAAGGTTCCCAAGCGCATGAAGTGCAGGGACTCGTCCATGAGCATAGTGCCAACCGTGACACCGCGAGACAGGTGCGATCTAAATTTAACCCACTCAAAAAACTTACCTGGATCGGCTTCAAACTCACCGGAGCGAATCATGCGATTGACTTCCAACCAAGTTTGATTTTGTGTCTCCCAAACTTCGGTGGTCAGCGCACCACGCACAGCGCGGGCATTTTCTCTGGCCGCACGCAAACAGGAAATGATGGACGACGGGTTGTTGGGGTCCATCACCATGAACTGCATCACGTTGTGCGCTTTGACGTCGCCATGCATTTTTGTGTAGGCCGGCAAAAGTTCACTGATTGACAGCAGCCCTTCCCAACCCGATTGAACGGTGGCACTAGATTGTGGCAAGAGCGAGGTTTCATAACTCACATTCAACATGCGCGCCGTGTTTTCAGCGCGCTCTGTGTAGCGTGACATCCAAAATAAATGATCGGCGGTTCGGCTTAGCATGCTTGTTCTTTCAAATACTGAGGGGGGCTCTTAGAAGTGGCTTAGAAAGTGCATCGTGCTGACTTACGACTGCAAAATCCATGTGTCTTTGGTACCACCACCTTGCGATGAGTTCACCACCAGCGAGCCCTCTTTCAAAGCCACTCGCGTTAAGCCACCCGGCACCATCTGCACCGTTCTGCCACTCAGAACAAAGGGACGCAAATCAATGTGACGCGGCGCCACACCACTTTCAACATAGGTAGGGCAACTCGACAAACTCAAAGTAGGCTGCGCAATGTAGCCCGAAGGATTGGCAACCAATGCTTTTCTGAAGTCTTCAATTTCTGCATGGGTTGATGCGGGTCCTACCAACATGCCATAACCCCCAGCACCATGAACTTCTTTGACCACCAAGTCTTTCAAGTTGGCCAATGTGTAAGCCAAATCATCAGACTTTCGGCACATGTAAGTGGGCACGTTTTTCAAAATAGGCTTTTCACCCAAATAAAACTCAATCATCTGAGGCACATAGGGATAGATAGATTTGTCGTCTGCCACCCCTGTGCCAACCGCGTTGCAAATGGCCACATTGCCAGCGCGGTAGGCATCCATCAAACCTGCACAACCCAGCGTTGAGTTGGGTCGAAATACCTTGGGGTCTAAGAAGTCATCGTCGACACGGCGATAGATCACGTCCACTCGCTTAGGCCCTCGGGTGGTTCGCATGTAGACAAACTGGTCTTTAACAAATAAGTCCTGACCTTCCACCAACTCCACGCCCATTTGCTGCGCCAAAAAAGCATGTTCAAAGTAGGCACTGTTGTACATGCCGGGCGTTAGCACCACCACCGTGGGCTCAGCCGAGGAGGCAGGACTAGAAGCCCTCAGAGTTTCAAGCAATAAGTCTGGGTAATGGGCAACAGGTGCAACGCGATGGCGATTGAACAAGTCTGGAAACAGACGCATCATCATCTTGCGGTCTTCAAGCATGTAGCTCACACCGCTGGGAACCCGCAGGTTGTCTTCTAGAACGTAGTACTCGCCCTCGCCCTGCGCGTTAGGCGCACGAACAATGTCAATCCCGCTAATGTGCGAATAAATTTGATGCGGCACATCCACACCCATCATCTCGGGTCGGAATTGTGCATTCCTCAAAATTTGCTCTTCAGGTATCAGGCCTGCTTTGATAATTTCTTGATCGTGGTAGACGTCGTGAATGAAACGGTTGAGTGCAGTGACGCGTTGCACCAAACCACGCTCCATGCTTTGCCACTCGTTGGCCGGAATAATGCGAGGGATCAGGTCAAAAGGAATGAGTCGCTCGGTACCAGAGCCCGACTCGTCTTTGTCGCCGTAGACCGCAAATGTAATGCCGACACGTCTGAAAATCATTTCAGCTTCTTCACGGCGCGCAAGCATGACTTGCTCACTTTGACCCGCTAACCAATCGGCATAGGCTTTGTAGTGGGCCCGAACAGGACTACCCGGCGTGGTGGCCGTTGCCTGACTGTACATCTCATCAAATCTCTGCATCTGACATCACTCCTAGGCTTTGAAAAGCAAGATGCATACCCGCAAATGCAGTCTGGTCAAGCAACGCCTATCTTAAGGCTTAAGGCCTTAGGTAATGCCAATACCGTTTGTTCTGAGTCCGTTCACACTCAAGCGTCTGAGGCAGACTACTTTGCCAATGGGCAGCACCACAATCGGGCGTTGATACCAGCTCAACATCTAGCGCTTGGTAACGTGCCAGCACAGGCGCTGCAGGGTGTCCGTACCGATTGCGATAACCCGCTTGAACCACCGCCCACTGTGGCTTTAGCGAGCTAATGAACGAAGGTGTTGAGGAGGTTTGGCTGCCATGATGCGGTACCAACAGCACATCGACGGGGTGCAGTGCTGCCCGCTGCAACAATGCCAATTCTTGCGGCGCTTCGATGTCGCCGACCAACAGCGCACTGGCCTTGCCGAATCCTTTCTCTGCGTCCTTGTTGAAGGTTGTGGCGCCTTGATTGGCATCAATTCTCAAGACGCAGCTGATCGCGTTTGAGGAGGCTTGGGCATCGTAATCTGCCCGCGTCGGATGCAGAAATTCAAACTGCACACCATCCCAAATCCATTTTTGCCCCGCCAAACAAGCGTTCACAGGGCGTATTTTTGTAAGCGTGTGCCCCTCTTCTAAGGAAGCCCACACCGACGCTTTGGTGTGGGCCGCCAAGACTGCAGCGGCACCGCCTGTATGGTCTGAATCGCGATGACTCAATATAAGGCGGTCGAGTTGAATGCCCAGTCGAGACATCAGCGGCACCAAGACTCTTTGCCCAGCGTCTGAATTTTCAGAATATTGGGGGCCAGTGTCGTACAACAATGCATGGTGCGCAGTTCTCAAAATGACTGCATTGCCCTGACCCACGTCGGCAAACCACAAATCAAAGTGCCCCTCTGGCGGTCTGGGGTCTTGCCACAAAAAAGCAGGCAACATCAGCAAAAGACCCCAGCAACGCAATACCCATGGCCAAGCCTGAATCAGTAGCAGCCCACCACCTAGCGCCATGGCCGCCATCAGTGCCGGTGGAACTGGCATGACCCATACGCCAACAGGCACCTGTCGAAGCAATTCAAGCAAAGACATGAGGGGTTCCAGCGCCAGCAATGCCCATTGCCAAAAGGGTGAATAAAGCATGCCCAACATGGCCAAAGGGGTGACGATCCAAGTCACCCAGGGAATGGCCACAAAATTGGTCAGCAACCCCACCAAAGACACCTGGCCAAAAAACAAAACAGACAAGGGTGTCAGAGCCAACATGACGATCCACTGCTCCTTGGCCAAGCCAACAAATCCTTGCCAGATTGACTTACCCATATTGAGGCGTAAACGCTTCAAGCCACTTTCTTGCACCAATTCAGGGCTTTTTGATCTCATTTTGGTGCGCTCCGAGTTGTAGTCAGAACCGCCCAACATGAGCGCCCCCACCGCTACAAAACTTAACCAAAAGCCTGCTTGCATCAAAGCCCATGGGTCCCAAATGACAATGACCCAAAACGCCAGAACCCATGTCCACAGACGCGGCCAACGCAAGCCCAAGTTTTGTACAAGGACAAGCACCCACAACATGACGATGGTTCGTTGCGCCGGCAAACCCCAACCCGCAAAGAAGGCATAGAGTGTTGCAAGGATGGCACCACCCCATGCAGCCACTACCGGCGTAGGCCAACGCAAACACAAGTCACTGCCCGCAGTGGCAGACCATCGCCATAGGCCCCCTAGTGCTTTGGCAAAAAGCCAGGCCAGCAAGGTAATGTGCAAACCCGAAATGCTCATGAGATGAGCAACACCTGTGGCCCTAAAGAGATCCCAATCTGCACTGCTGATCGCGCCTTGATCGCCCATCACCAAAGCGGCAATCACCCCACCATGCGTCTGAGATGCATGGCCGTCTGAGGACAAGGTCAAGGCAATTTGAGAACGCGTGTATTGCCTCGCTTGCGCCATAGGAAAACGCCATGAAGCGCTGAGCTTTTGGGGCGCTGTATCGCGTTTGCCAACCCTGATGGTGCCAGTGGCCATGACACCGTTTTCCCACAACCACAGCTCTTCATCAAAACCACCAGGATTGCGAAGGCCATGCGGCACCTTGAATCGCACAACAAATTGCCACGTGCCACCCGGATTGAGATCGGCCCAAGCCCGTGACTCCCCCATGCTGCCGCTCTCCCGGTCGTACCAATTGAGGTCCACATCTGCGGGCAAATCAACTGCCCTGTGGGAATCCACATGGCGAGCTGATTGAATTTGAAATTTAAAGCGCACACCCATTGCGCTTTGAACAGGCAGCGACGCAACGACCCCTGTGAGACTGATGTCCTGCCCTTCAATGTCACGCACTAGTTGTCGATGATCCTGCAGTAAGCACCTGACATTGATGAACGACAAAGCCAAGGCCATTGAGGCCACAAACAAAGCCAAGTGCTGAAGACCTTTGAAAAGCTCTGGCTTGTTTCCCCAAAGAAATGGCTGGGTTTGGCCCAATGTAGACAGCGCCCAAGCGCACACTAAAAGTGCAAGACCGAACAGCGAACTTGCAGTGATGCGCTGCACGGTCCAAATGTCTTCTTGTTGGAGTTGAAGCGCAGTGCCCAAAATCCAGCCCATCGCCAAGCTGGGCGCCAATTTCAACATGTTGAGCCTTTCGATGTGCCCACCATGGCGCGGCTTTTGCTAGTTTAGGGAGCCCAAGCTGCTCTGTCGATGCAGCCGCTGTTGCGCTTACTTGCATTTATGTCTATTCACGTTGCACTGCATCACGTTACACATTACAAATACGATCGGCCTGTTCAACTGGGCCCCCAAGTTATACGCCTGCGTCCAGCACCGCACAGCCGCAGCAGAATTTTGTCGTACAGCCTTCGCGTAGAGCCTTCTGATCATTTCATCAACTGGCAGCAAGACCCTTTTGCCAATTACCAGGCTCGTTTGGTATTTCCCCATAAAACCACCGAATTCAAAGTGACTGTCGATTTGGTCACTGAAATGGCCGTCTTCAATCCCTTTGACTTCTTCTTAGAACCCAGTGCCGAGCATGTCCCTCTAACCTACGCGCCAGAACTCAAAGAAGAACTCGCCGCTTACTTGGACAAACTACCGCGCACCCCGCTGTTTAAAAAATACCTCAGCAGCTTAGACAGAAAGCGTCAAAGAACCATCGACTTCTTGGTGCAAATCAATCAACGCGTTTACCAAGACATCAACTACTTGATTCGGATGGAGCCCGGTGTTCAAACGCCCGACGAAACACTTGCATTGCAAAGTGGTTCTTGCCGTGATTCAGCATGGCTTTTGGTTCAACTGATGCGGCACATGGGCCTGGCTGCGCGCTTTGTGTCTGGCTATTTGATTCAACTCACGCCCGATGTGAAATCGCTGGATGGCCCCAGTGGCACCGAAGTTGACTTCACCGATTTACACGCATGGTGTGAAGTTTATTTGCCAGGTGCTGGCTGGGTTGGGCTCGACCCCACCTCTGGTTTATTGGCCGGTGAAGGTCATATTCCTTTGGCTTGCACACCCCAACCCTCAGGTGCAGCGCCCATTGAGGGTTTGATGGACGAAGCCGAAGTTGAGTTCGGTCACGAAATGGCCATCACGCGCATCTATGAATCTCCCCGTGTCACGAAGCCTTACTCCGAAGATCAATGGGCCAAGGTGTTGGCTTTAGGCGATCAAGTCGACGCGCAATTGCTAGAAGGCGATGTCCGACTGACCATGGGCGGCGAGCCCACTTTTGTAGCCACCGAAAACAGAGATGCGCCCGAATGGAACACCGACGCATTAGGCCCCACCAAACGGGGTTTGGCCACTGAACTGGTTCACAAGCTTCGCGCGCAATATGGCGCAGGCGGCTTCTTGCATTTTGGCCAAGGCAAGTGGTATCCGGGAGAACAATTACCAAGGTGGGCCCTCAGCATTTATTGGCGTGCAGACGGTCAACCTTGCTGGCAAGACACATCCTTGTTTGCAGATGAACGCGTGTCACATCAGTACACCCCTAGTGATGCCAAAAAGTTTTTAAACACATTGGCAAACCAATTAGGTGTATCACCCGAAAACATCACACCGGGTTATGAAGACACTTGGTATTACTTGTGGCGTGAACGGCGTCTGCCTGTCAACGTAGACCCCTTTGATGCCAGGCTGGACGACGAAATGGAACGCGCTCGTTTGCACCGTGTTTTTTCGCAAGGTCTGGATCAAGAGGTTGGCTACCTACTGCCCTTGCAAGTGCAAGAATCAGGCAGCACAGGGGATAACACATCATGGCAAAGTGGCAAATGGTTTGTGCGAGATGAGCGCTTGTATTTAACGCCAGGCGATTCAGCCATGGGCTGGCGATTGCCACTCGACTCCCTGCCTTGGACTGCACCGACCGATCGTCAAGTTTTAATTGACCAAGATCCCTATGCAACTCGTGGTCCATTGCCATTGCCAAGTGCGCATCAGCGGACGGCAGTGCCGCCAACGATGCAGTATCCGGGTCAAAGCGCTCATGCGCAGGCACCTGCCAGGTTTAAGTCTGATCCCTCCACCGTGCGAACCGCTTTGTGCGTAGAAATCAGAGACCCACGACGTGCCAATGGGCCCGTGCCACGAAAAGATGCCGCAAGCGACAAAGACATGCAAGGCGTGATGTATGTCTTCATGCCGCCCTTGGCCAAAGTCGACGATTACCTCCATTTGTTGTCTGCCGTAGAAGCCACAGCCAAGCAACTCAACATCGCCATTGTGTTGGAAGGATATCCGCCGCCCAGAGACCCACGGCTCAAGCTCTTGCAAGTCACACCCGACCCTGGCGTGATTGAGGTCAACATTCACCCTGCCAGCAATTGGCGTGAAGTGGTTGAGCACACCGAATTTCTGTACCAAGCCGCTTTCGAAACCCGACTGAGTGCTGAAAAATTCATGACCGATGGCAGGCACACAGGAACCGGTGGTGGCAACCATGTGGTGATGGGCGGTGCCACACCTGCAGACAGCCCCTTCTTGCGGCGTCCAGAATTGTTAGCCAGTCTAGTTTTGTACTGGCACAACCACCCTAGTCTGAGCTACCTCTTCAGTGGCATGTTCATTGGGCCCACCAGCCAAGCGCCGCGAGTGGACGAAGCGCGCAATGATCAGGTCTATGAACTAGAAATTGCGCTGCGTGAAATTGCGCGCAATCGACAAGTTCACGGACAAAGCATGCCACCTTGGTTGGTCGATCGCAGCCTTCGAAACATCTTGGTGGACATGACTGGCAACACGCACCGCAGCGAGTTTTGCATCGACAAAATGTACTCACCGGATTCATCGACAGGTCGTTTGGGCTTGCTGGAGTTAAGAGCTTTTGAAATGCCGCCTCACGCTCGAATGAGCGTAGTTCAGCAGTTACTGCTTCGCGCTTTGGTAGCCCGATTCTGGGACGACAACTACACGGCACCCGTCACTCGATGGGGCACCACGCTGCACGATCGCTTCATGTTGCCCACATTCATCAAAATGGATTTTGACGACGTGCTCACCGAATTGGGTGATGCAGGTTTCCACTTTGATCCAGCATGGTTTGCCCCACACTTCGAGTTCAGATTCCCCAGAGTGGGTGAATTTTGTGTCGATGCCATTCAAGTGACTTTGCGCAATGCACTCGAACCCTGGCATGTCATGGGCGAGGAAAGTACCTCGGGCGGCACTGCAAGATATGTTGATTCGTCACTAGAACGCCTAGAGGTTCATGTCACAGGCTTGAACCCCAGTCGTTACACCGTCACCGTCAACGGTCAGGCCTTGCCCTTGCAACCTACCGGCACAGCAGGCGAATATGTGGCCAGCGTGCGCTACAAAGCATGGAACCCGCCCTCCTCCCTGCACCCTAGCATTGGCGTTCATGCCCCGCTCACCCTCGACGTTTTGGACACTTGGATGCAGCGATCCATCGGCGGTGCGCAGTACCATGTAGCACACCCCGGTGGCCGAAATTACGACAGCTTGCCGGTCAATGCCTATGAAGCAGAAAGCCGACGCTTAGCCCGCTTCTTCAGAATGGGCCATACACCGGGCCGCATGCCCATACCGCCCGCCAATGTCGAATTGGCGGCCAGTCCAGAATTTCCTTGGACTTTGGACCTGCGCAAGCCCAGATGAGGCGACAATTCACGCATTGTGGAATTTAACAACAACCCCTCATCTTCCGCTGTGCAATCTCAAACGCAATCTTCGGGCTCTGCCAATGAGAACGTGCAACAGTCAGCGGCCACGCGCGACTTGCTTCGTGTGCTTGGGCTGGCACCCTCAGGGCACTGGGATGAAATGCGAGGCGGCGTCAGCGCCCTGAACGGCGAAGGCACCGACTCTATCTTTGGAGCGGTTCTACAAAGCACACAAGTTACGCCCCATTGGGCTGAGTTTTTGTCGCACTTGGGCACTGAGGGCATCCAAAGCTTGCCAGCGCGACACAACACCATGGCCAAGCAGGTTCGGGACAATGGCATGACCTACAACGTCTATGCCAACGCCGATCAACCGCAACGGCCTTGGTCACTGGATTTGTTGCCGCTCATTTTGTCCAGCCAAGATTGGCAACAGATTCAATCGGGTGTATTGCAACGAATGCGATTGCTCGAAGGCATCATGTCTGATGTGTATGGCATGCAGCACCTTTTAAAGCAAGGTGCGTTGCCTTATGCCTTGGTACAAGGACATTCGGGTTACTTGCATGCCATGCAGGGCAGCTCGCCTGTGGGAGGTCGGCACCTTAACTTGGCGGCCTTCGATCTGGTCAAGGGACCTGATGGCTGTTGGTGGCTTTTGTCTCAACGAACTCAAGCGCCCTCGGGCCTAGGTTATTTGCTTGAAAACAGACAGATTATTGCCAATCAGTTTTCAAGGGCTTTTGAAGCCATGCCGGTTCAGGGACTGGCTGCGTCGTATCGCTCCTTTGTCAATGCATTGAAACTGCGTACCCAAGCCGGTATGCAAGCGCACATTGCGCTTTTAACACCAGGCCCCTACAACGAAACCTATTTTGAACAAGCTTACTTGGCGCGCTATTTGGGTTTGTCGCTGGTCCAAGGCAATGACCTTTTGGTCAGAGATGAAAAGCTTTACCTCAAAACACTCGAGGGTTTGAAACCCGTTCATGGTCTGCTCAAGCGCGTTGACGATGACTGGCTAGACCCTCTTGAGTTGCGCGCAGAATCGAGCTTGGGTGTTCCTGGTTTATTGCAGGCTGTTCGCGCTGGCAATGTGTTGGTGGCCAACACGCCCGGTTCAGGATTTTTAGAGTCCAATGCGCTGCTAGGGTTCTTGCCTAAACTTTCTCGAACCTTGTTGCAAGAAGAATTGCTGTTACCTGCCATCCCCAGTTGGTGGTGTGGTGAACCCGCTGCCATGCACGAGGTGCTGCCACGCTTGCAAGAATGTGTCATCAAGCCCACCTACCCTTATGGGCCAAGCCGTCGAAGTTTTGAGCCCGTCATGGGTCACACATTAGATTGGCGGGGGCTGGACGAATGGCGCGCGCGCATTCAAAACGACCCTGAGGCGCACACTGTTCAAGGCTTTTTGCCTTTGTCGCACACACCCACTTTTGCGGACCTTCAATCAATGCCTTCGCGGCCGGTCATATTGCGCGTCTTTGTATTGGCCAATGAAGAAGGCGGGTGGCAAGCTCTGCCAGGTGGCTTGGCGCGTTTGGGCACTCAAAATGGCATTGCCTCTATGCAGCAAGGTGGCAGCAGTGCAGATGTCTGGGTGTTGTCTAACAAGGCACCAAGTCCTGCGCCAGCGCCAGCCAAAGAAGCGGTGTTTGTCGCCAGTTCACAAAAGCATCGACTGGTCACCAGCCGTGCCGCCGAAAACTTATTTTGGATGGGCCGATATTCGGAACGAACAGAAAACACCTTGCGACTTTCACGACTGGCCCTTGAGAGTTTGAACAGCGAAGCGCAACATAGTCCCGCCCTGATTGAATGGCTCAATGTGATGTGCGTCAGTCATGGCTTGCTGGTCCCCGGCGTGCCTCAAGCGCAACAATCTAGACGCGTGTTTGAGCGCTCTCTGGTTGCCGGACTTTGGGACACCCAGCACACCACAGGTGTGGGCTACAACCTGCGCGCCATCAAGTTGGCCGCTGCGACAGTCCGCGAAAGATTGTCGCCTGAGCATTGGTCCTTGATTGAGCAAACTGAAAAAGCGTTTTTTCAACCCGCTTCTCAAGATGCTCCCGTGGCCAGCAGCATTTGGGCGCAACAACTGTTGGCCCGAACCAGTCAATTGATGGCGGCACTGACTGGCGCGCAAACAGACCGAATGACACGCGATGATGGCTGGCGTTTGCTGTCCATTGGCCGTCACATTGAACGACTTGATTTTTTGGCACACGCACTTCACAGCGCCATCGAGACCCAATGTGTTCAAAGCCAAGCAGGTTTTGATGCGGTATTGGCTTTATTCGACAGCACCATTTCTTTTCATGCGCAATATCAGCAAAGCCGAACCTTAGGGGCGCTGCTAGAGTTGTTGTTAACCCATACCGACAATCCACGTGCGCTAGGTTGGGTCGCTCAAACATTGCGCGGCCGACTGGCTCGAATGGGCCATTTGGCCAATGGCGCCACAGAGACCTTGTCACATCAAATACCAGTGTTGAAAGACATTGATTTGATGCTGCTTGCACCCGATGGCCAAAATCACAGCCCAGCCTTAATACAGTTGCTGGGAGAATGTCGGCAAACCGCACGTTCAGTCTCTGACCAACTCAACAGCCTGTTCTTCTCGCACAGTGATGAGTCGCAGCAAAGTATTGGCGCATAAGGGCTAGACCATGAAGCTGCGAATCACTCACGAGACGCTCTACCACTACACGCCAATCGTCGAAACGGCTCAGCACGTGGCGCACCTTCAACCGCCCATGACGCCGTGTCAAAGTTGCCAGCAGCATCATTTGGCAACTGAGCCCAATGCGACGCAAGTGAGCTCGAATATCGATGCCTTTGGCAACCACAGAGTTTATTGGTCACTGCCTTCACCTCACAACAGCTTGAAGGTGACTGCGCAAAGCGAGTTAGAAACTTTTCTCATCGGAGAAAAGCGCTTAGATGCTTTAGCAAAACAGGTCCTGCATCTGTCCTGGGAAAATGCCGTATTGGCATACCGATACCGCGCTGACATTGCCAGCGATCAAGCGACTGAATTTGCTTATACCTCTCACCATGCCCCCATCGACACGGCATTTGCCATTTACGCACAAAGCAGTTTTCCACCCGGCCGAAACCTCATTGATGCAACGCGTCATTTGATGCAGCGCATTCATACCGATTTCAAATACGAATCGTTCAGTACCGACATCAGCACGCCAGCACTCAAAGTTTTAGAAGATAAAAAAGGGGTTTGCCAAGATTTTGCGCACGTGATGTTGGCTTGTCTACGCAGTCTTGGTTTAGCCGCCAGATACGTCAGTGGCTATTTGTTAACTGAACCCCCTCCGGGTCAACCTAGACTCATTGGCAGCGATGCATCGCATGCTTGGATATCCCTCAGAATTCCAAAGATGAATCCCGTCGAGGGCACAGAATCTTGGTACGATTTCGATCCCACCAACAACCGCGATGGTTGGTGCAGCCCTGGCACTGACTATGTTCGTCTTGCCGTAGGTCGCGACTTTGCAGATGTCTCCCCCCTCAGAGGCGTCTTACAAGGTGGCACGCACCATACCCTTGCGGTCAGTGTCACGGTGGAACCTCTTTAACCTTTCTTGAATTGAATGCACCATGTCTGTTTACAAACGTTTAGAAGAACTCAAAATTTCATTGCCACCTGTAGCGACACCTGCCGCAGCCTATGTGCCCTATGCGCAAACGGGCAATTTGGTGTTCTTAAGTGGCCATATCTCTAAGAAAGATGGCCAAGTTTGGGCAGGACAACTTGGTAAAAATATCCAAACTGAGGAAGGCAAAGCGGCTGCTCGCGCCGTGGCCATTGATTTAATGGGCACCTTGCATGCGGCTGTGGGCGATCTCAATAAAATCAAAAGAATCGTCAAAGTCATGAGCTTGGTCAACTCCACGCCAGACTTCACGGAACAACACTTGGTGACCAATGGTTGCAGCGAATTGTTGGGCCAAGTTTTTGGGGAAGCCGGCGCGCATGCACGCAGCGCATTCGGTGTTGCTCAATTGCCCTTGGGTGCCTGCGTGGAAATTGAATTGATTGCTGAATTGGCCTAATTCAGACATTCGGGGGGCAGTCTTGCCCCCAATCCAAGCTTTAAACAAGCAAATTCATCAAATTCACCACATTGCTCTTTTTTGCAAGGCGTTGGCAAGCGAATGAATTCCAACGGCTCTTCAGAGGAGAAATACAAACTTTTTGTAATTTTCTTGTCCTTTAATTCACATTAATCATTACAAAATATTTAAAAAACACTCAAAAACCATTAGGATGAATTCTTAAGTTAACAATTAATAAAAGGACATCCGCCATGAAACCACTTTGCGTCAGCTTCGTTGAACAAGACCCTCACCTGGCGGAAAAGGTACTTTCACAGCTAGAAACGGCGGGCATTGAAGCCCACCACTGCCAATTTCCTGATGGCTTGGCTACCGAACTTTCGCAAAAAGTCTTTGATGTGGTCGTTTTAGATGCCGACACCCTAGGCGAACAAAGACTCAGCCTGGCCGGCCAGTTGGCCAAACACCCAGAGCTTCGGGTGGTCATGATTTCCCAAGCCGCCGAACCGCAAGACCGCATTGCAGACATTGCCGCTGGCGCAGATGTCTGCCTGACTAAGCCCTTCAACCCAACCGAGCTCATTGCCATCATTCAACGTTTGGCTTCTCGTTTACCCAGAACGCTCAAATCGGGTTGGACCATCGATCCTGTCAGAGCCCTCCTTACAGGCCCTGCCAACAACGCCATCGGACTGACCGCCATGGAAACTGTGCTGCTCACCCAATTGGCCATGGCGCCAGAGCAGGCCCTTCGAAGCGATGCACTTGAAATGGCCATTTGGGGACTCTCAGACTTTTACAACAACAAACGCCTGCAAGTTTGCGTTTCTCGCTTGCGCAAAAAGTTAACGCATCGCCATGGCCCAGAAGAGTTGTTGGCAACTTGCTGGCGATCAACTTATCAATTTGTGCCGCGCATGCACTTTGCACCGAAGCGCTAATTGAACTAAGCCCACAAAACAAAGCACCTCAATAGGTGCTTTGTTTTTGAGAGGTCTGAACTAAGCCATTATTCGACCCGGAAAATTTGCGTCGGTTTGAAGCCCAGATCTGCGGCTTTGCCTTTGCGCGCACGAGCAGCACGCGCATTGTTCAAGCTTCGAATTTCCAAGGTCTCTTCTCGGTCTTTGCCGCCTCGGCCAATGCCCATCAACTTGATACTTCGGGTGTAAGCCGCTGCGCCAGCCAAGGTGTCTTTGGCTTCCAAATCCAACAACATCAAGCCACGGCCGCCCTTCTCCATCAGCTTGAGTTCGCTAATTTCGAAAGTCAGAATGCGACCGCCCGTAGAAGCGCAAGCCACATGGGTGGCCGCTGGCATGGGCGCTGCGCCAACAGCTGACGTGGCGTTTGAACCCGACACATGTGAAGGCGCGCAAACCGATTCACCTTCACCCACCGTCATGAATGACTTGCCGCCCTTTTGTCGGGAAATCATATTCTCGACCGTAGCCATGAACCCATAGCCGCCAGAACTAGACAACAGCAATGTGGCCGTGGCAGGACCCGCAAAGAAATGTGCCACTTGAGTTCCGGCTTCTAATTCAATCAAGGTGGTAATAGGTTGACCATCACCTCGTGCACCAGGCAAGGAAGCCACGGGCACCGAGTAAACGCGGCCACTGCCTTTCTGCGCGGTACCAAATGCCAACAGCGTATCCACCGTTCGGCATTCAAAGGTGCCATACAAACCATCGCCTGCTTTGAAAGCAAAGCTGGTGGCGTCATGGCCATGACCCTGACGCGCACGCACCCAACCCTTTTGCGACACCACCACCGTGACAGGCTCGTCCACCACTTTCACTTCGGCTACGGCCTTCTTCTCTTCTTGAATGAGTGTGCGGCGTGGATCGGCAAATGTTTTAGCGTCTTGCTCAATCTCTTTGACCATCAAGCGTTTGAGCGATGCAGGATTGGCCAAAATTTCTTCGAGCTGAGTTTGCTCTGTGCGCAACTCTTTGAGCTCTTGCTCAATCTTGATGGCTTCCAAACGCGCCAATTGACGCAGGCGAATTTCAAGAATGTCTTCAGCCTGGCGTTCGCTAAGCTTAAAGCGATCCATCAAGGCTTGCTTGGGCTCATCGCTTTGGCGAATGATGGCAATCACCTCGTCGATGTTGAGCAACACCAACTGACGGCCTTCCAAAATGTGGATGCGGTCCATCACCTTGCCCAAGCGATGCTCAGAGCGGCGCACAATGGTTTGTTGACGGAATGTGATCCATTCCGAAATCATTTGGCGCAATGACTTTTGCACGGGCTTGCCATCAATGCCAACCGAGGTCATGTTGATGGGTGACGAGGTCTCCAAACTGGTGTGCGCCAGCAAGGCCGTGATCAATTCTTGCTGTTCAATGCGGCTGGTCTTGGGCTCAAACACCAAGCGCACTGCGGCATCTTTGCTGGACTCGTCGCGCACCACATCGAGCACTGACAAGATACTGGCCTTGAGTTGCATTTGGTCTGCACTCAGGGCTTTCTTGCCAGCCTTCACTTTGGGGTTGGTGAGCTCTTCAATTTCTTCCAGCACTTTTTGCGAGCTGACACCAATGGGCAACTCAGTGACCACCAATTGCCATTGGCCGCGCGCCATGTCTTCAATCTTCCAACGCGCGCGCACCTTGAGAGAACCACGACCGGTGCGATACGCATCCGCAATGTCAGAGGCTGGGCTGATGATTTGACCGCCGCCTGGAAAGTCGGGACCAGGAATCAGTGCGAACAATTCCTCGTCCGTCAATTTGGGCGACTTGATGAGGGCCACGCAAGCATCGGCCACCTCGCGCAAGTTGTGGCTTGGGATTTCGGTGGCCAAACCCACGGCAATGCCACTGGCACCGTTCATCAACACAAAAGGCAAACGCGCTGGCAGTTGGCGCGGCTCTTCAGTTGAGCCATCGTAATTGGGAATGAAATCGACCGTGCCTTGGTCAATTTCATCCAACAGCAAAGTGGTGATTTTGGAAAGTCGCGCTTCTGTGTAACGCATGGCCGCTGCGCCATCACCGTCGCGGCTACCGAAGTTGCCTTGACCATCAATCAGCGGATATCGCTGGCTGAAATCTTGTGCCATGCGCACCAGTGCATCGTAGGCTGCTTGGTCACCGTGAGGGTGAAAACGGCCCAGCACATCGCCCACCACACGCGCGCTTTTAACGGGCTTGGCACCTGTTGCACCCGAGAAGCCCAAGCCCATGCGGGACATGGAATACAAGATGCGTCGCTGAACAGGTTTTTGGCCATCGCACACATCGGGCAACGCACGGCCCTTGACCACGCTCAGTGCGTATTCAAGGTAGGCGCGCTGCGCATAGGTGGCCAAATTCAGTGAGTCATCGGACTCGCTGTTTTTGAGGTCTAAGGTGGGTTGATCGTTCATGATTAAATGTCCACTTCGATGTCGTCACCGTGCAGCTCCATGAGCTCGCGGCGCGCTGCAGCTTCGCCTTTGCCCATCAGTTGGGTGATCAAGCTCTCGGTTTGCGCAAAATCCAAAGTGCCCAATTGCACGGGCAGCAAACGGCGGGTGTCGGGGTTAAGGGTGGTTTCCCACAATTGCTCGGCACTCATCTCACCCAGGCCTTTGAATCGGCTGATGCTCCACGCACCTTCGCGCACACCGTCTTTGCGCAGCTTGTCCAAAATACTTTGCATCTCGGCTTCGTCCAATGCGTACATCTTGGCCGCTGGTTTTTTGCCGCGCGCCGGTGCATCCACACGGAACAAAGGTGGACGCGCCACAAACACATTGCCCGTTTCGATCAGCTTGGGGAAGTGACGGAAGAACAAAGTGAGCAACAAGACTTGAATGTGCGAGCCATCTACGTCAGCGTCGCTCAAGATGCAAATCTTGCCGTAACGCAAACCCGACAAATCGGGCGTGTCGTTGGGGCCATGCGGATCGACACCAATGGCCACCGAAATGTCGTGAATTTCGTTGTTGGCAAAGAGACGATCGCGATCGACTTCCCACGTATTGAGCACCTTGCCACGCAAAGGCAAAATGGCTTGGCATTCTTTGTCGCGGCCCATCTTGGCGCTACCGCCCGCAGAGTCGCCCTCCACCAAAAACACTTCGTTGTGCGCAATGTCTTTGCTTTCGCAATCGGTCAGTTTGCCGGGCAACACAGCCACGCCAGAACTCTTGCGCTTCTCAACTTTTTGGCCGGCCTTTTGACGATGCTGAGCGGCCTTAATGGCCAACTCGGCCAATTTTTTGCCGTACTCGACGTGCTCATTGAGCCACAGCTCTAAGCTGGGGCGCACAAAGCTGGACACCAATCGAACCGCATCGCGCGAGTTCAAACGTTCTTTGATTTGGCCTTGAAATTGAGGGTCGAGCACTTTGGCAGACAACACAAAACTGGCTCGGGCAAACACGTCTTCAGGCATGAGCTTCACGCCCTTGGGTAGCAAGCTGTGCAGCTCAATAAAACTCTTGACGGCGGTGAACAAGCCATCGCGCAAGCCACTGTCGTGTGTGCCCCCTGCACTGGTGGGAATCAAATTGACATAACTCTCGCGAACCGGCTGGCCGTCCTCTGTGAAAGCCACTGCCCAGCTGGCGCCTTCGCCTTCTGCAAAGCTGTCGTTGTTGCCATCGGCAAAACCTTCGCCTTCAAACAAAGGAATGACCGGATCGCCTGAGAGGGTTTGCATGAGATAGTCACGCAGGCCTGCTTTGTATTGCCAGGTTTGGGTGTCTTTGTTTTTTTCATTGAACAAAGTAACCGTAACACCTGGCATGAGCACCGCTTTGCTGCGCAGCAAATGGGTGAGCTCGGCCATGGGCAAGGCACTGGATTCAAAGTACTTGGCATCGGGCCAGACACGGACCGTGGTGCCTTGCTTCCGATCGCCCTCACCCGCTTTGCAAGTGACTAAAGCTTCGACCACATCGCCACCCGAAAACGCCAGCGTGGCCACTTGACCTTCGCGGTAACTGGTGGCCTCAAGTCGCTTGGCCAAAGCATTGGTGACGCTTACGCCCACACCATGCAAACCGCCGGAGAAACTGTAGGCGCCACCCTTGCCTTTGTCGAACTTGCCACCGGCATGCAAGCGTGTGAACACCAATTCAATGACAGGTGCTTTTTCTTCCGGATGCAATCCAAAAGGAATACCGCGGCCGTCGTCTTCAATGCTGACCGAGCCATCGGCATGCAAGGTCACTTTAATTTTTTTGCCATGACCCGCCAGCGCTTCATCAGCTGCGTTATCGAGCACCTCTTGAATCACGTGCAAGGGGTTGTCGGTGCGGGTGTACATGCCCGGCCGTTGTTTGACGGGCTCTAGGCCTTTCAAGACTCGAATGGAGCCTTCGCCGTATTCGGGAGATGAATTGGAAGAGGTAGAAGTAGCCATGGGCGCAGATTGTAGTGTCAAATCAAACAAAGTACTGGATATATTTACAGCCCAGCAACTCAAGGACAATGTGACTTCATTGGCGATACAGTGCGCTATCCCTCACTTGATTTACAAGGCTCAGACACATGCACGGCACAGAAAGTCCATCAGATTGGGTTCAGCGGTGGGCACATTTGGCGCAAAAAGGCAGCACAGTTTTGGATGTGGCCTGTGGCGCTGGCCGCCACATGCAATTTTTCAAACAATTGGGGCATCCCTGCACGGGCATTGATCGATCGGCCGAGGCTTTGTCCTTGGCCAAGTCCCATGGCCAAGTGGTAGAGGCCGATATAGAGAATGGCCCATGGCCCTTGGCGGGGCAACAATTTGGGGGGGTGGTGGTGACCAATTACCTTTGGCGCCCCCTGATGCCTGCCATTCTTCAAAGCTTGTTGCCAGGCGGCTTGTTGATTTATGAGACTTTCAGTGCCGGTCACGAAAAAATCGGTAAACCCTCTCGGCCCGACTTTCTGCTCAAACCAGGTGAATTACTCCAGACATTCGCCCCACTTCGCATCATTGCCTATGAGGATGGCTATTGGCACCCAACGCCAAAATGTGTGCAACGAATAGTGGCTGTAAAGCAAGACAATGATTCAGAACGCCAGTTTGGCCTAAGCAGTCGTTAGAATGCTCATTTGTCGATCTTTTCATTCGCCATGACGAAAACTTTTCAACCCATTACTGGCAGCATCCCTGCTTTGGTCACGCCCATGTTGGCGGACGGTTCTGTCGACTACGACACGCTCCGCAAACTGATCGATTGGCACATTGCCGAAGGCACAGATTGCATTGGCGTTGTCGGCACCACTGGCGAGTCCCCCACGGTCAATGTCGAAGAACACCGAGAAATCATTCGCGTGTCTGTGGAACAGGCCAAAGGCCGCGTCCCCATCATGGCAGGCTGCGGGGCCAATTCCACCGCCGAAGCCATTGAACTAGCCAAATTCGCCAAAAGCGTTGGCGCCGACTGCCAACTGCAAGTGGTGCCCTACTACAACAAACCAACGCAAGAAGGTCTTTACCAACACTTCAAAGCCATTGCAGAAGCAGTGCCCGACCTTCCCATTATTTTGTACAACGTGCCTGGCCGATCTGTGGCCGATATGCAGCATGAGACAGTGCTCAGGCTTGCCCAGGTCCCTGGCATTGTGGGCATCAAAGAAGCGACAGGCAACATTGAACGCGCTCAGTGGTTGATCCGCGACCTTCCCAAAGAGTTTGCCGTTTATTCAGGCGACGATCCAACAGCGGTTGCCTTGATGTTGTGCGGTGGCAAGGGCAATGTGAGTGTGACGGCCAATGTGGCGCCGCGCTTGATGCACGAATTGTGCGTTGCAGCCATTGCGGGCGATGTCAAAAAAGCCATGGAAATTCAATTCAAATTGATGCCTGTGCACAAAAATTTGTTTGTCGAAGCCAACCCTATTCCCGTCAAATGGGCCATGACCCGAATGGGCTTGTGCGGCGGTACTTTGCGTTTACCCATGACCGAACTTTCCAAATCACAACAGCCCGTGGTCGAAGCCGCACTGCGCGCCAGCGGTCTGATTTAAGTCCCTACTTCCTCGACCTTGCACACCCAAACTTCAGGATACACACGTGAATCGATTTGAGCCCACCCTTCGTCACATGACAGCCTTGGCCGGCGCCGCCGCCCTGGTTTGCCTCATGTCTGGCTGCTCTTCTCTGGAGGAAGACAAAATCAATTACAAGAGTGCAAACAAGCCATTGCCAACGCTCGAGGTCCCTCCTGACCTGACACAACTCAAGCGAGATAGCCGTTACCAAATTGGTGGTTCAACAAGTGCTCTGGCCATTGCCACGGGCGCTGCAACAACGTCTGATCGCAGTGCGACTGATAGCCAGACTGCAACCAACAAAGCGGGTAACGCGCGAATTGAACGCATCGGCCAGCAACGCATTCTGAAAGTTGACCTCAAGGCGGACGCGGTTTGGGAACCTCTGCGTGAATTTTGGAAAGAAAGCGGTTTTACGCTCAACATCGATCAACCCGCACTGGGCATCATGGAAACAGATTGGGCAGAAAATCGCGCCAACGTGCCACAAGACTTTATTCGCAGATCAATTGGCAAACTTTTTGACTCGCTTTATTCAACGGGCACAAGAGACAAGTTCCGAACACGCATTGAACGCACAGACACTGGCCTGGAAATTACGGTCACGCACCGTGGTTTGACCGAAGTCTTTTCAAACGCCGCCAAAGAGAGCACCACTTGGACGGCCCGTCCCGCCGACCCAGAATTGGAAATTGAGTTTTTACGCCGCATGATGCTTAAATTGGGTGGCGCCTCATTGGCCAGCGCGGCCAACAGTGCTCAACCGGCCGCAACCAGCGGCGCCAACCCAAGTGCCGCAGGTGGCAGCACTGATGTCAGCCTCATCAAAATTGGCAATCAGCCCGCCATTGAAATTAAGGATGGCTTTGACCGCGCATGGCGCAGAGTTGGCATTGCCATTGACAGAACAGGCTTTACGGTTGAAGACCGCGACCGCGGACAAGGCGTGTTTTTTGTTCGCTATGCGCCTGCGGGGCAGCCAGACAAAGAACCCGGTTTCTTTGCCAAAATTTTCTCAAGCGACAAGGCAACGCCCACACTTGCCAAATACCGTATAGCAGTGACCAGCAAAGGTGATGTTTCAACCGTCGTGGTTCAAGCGGCCGATGGTCTCCCAGAGACTTCTGCCAATGCAGAAAAAATCATCAAGCTTTTGGTCGGTGAAATTAAATAATTCAACCGAAGCCATCCATTGAAGACGAAAAAAAACCCCGCAGAGCGGGGTTTTTTTTGGACTGCTAAGAATTACTTCTTAGGAGCTTCAGCTGGTGCAGCAGGAGCAGCTGGTGCAGCGGCAGCAGCAGGAGCGGCAGCAGCGTCAGCAGGCTTAGCGTCAGCAGCAGGTGCAGCTGGAGCAGCAGCGGCTGGTGCTGGTGCAGCAGCTTCTTCTTTTTTACCGCAAGCAGCCAAAGCAGCAGCAGCGATCACGGCGGCCAAAACGAGGGACTTGTTCATGATTATTTTCCTTAAAGTTAGTGAAAAAACAATTTCCGGGAAATTGTCATCAAAGTTGATTAAACCCTGCTGACAGATCAGCGAGCACTCGAGCTCTCACTGAACAGCTTGCGATTATAGCTTGACTTACAGGGTAATTACTAGGCAGTCCAAATCGCCTCAGATTATTCATGCCACCAGCCCTCTTCCCACCAGGCTTGCATCAGCTCGGCCGCATTGGCGCTCAACTTAGCCGCCTCCTTCAGAGGCAAAAACTTGTCATTGGCCAACTTTCGAAGCAACTTGGCGTCTTGGCCGGCCGCTCGAAAGCTCTCGCCATTGATAAATACGTGTTTGGCATCAAACAGCATTTTGGTCCGACGGTCTAGACGCACATCGGCAGGCCAAACAAAGTTGGGCAATTCATCCTGGTCGGGGTTGTCGAACCAAACATTGGGCTTGGGCTCGGTCAAAGACTCCCCCAACAAACAATTCAGAAGTTGGGGATCTTTGAGGGCCTTGGCAATTGCATTGGCTGCAAATTGCTGCAAGGCCTGAGGCACAGAGGCGTCTTGAAAAACTGCGGGCTGTTGCGGATCTTGGTAAAGCACATCCTGAGACCCGCCAGAATCTTCTGCAACTTCCTCCGACAGGCCCATCAACAATTCACTGGCCAGTTCTGCACTTCGGGGCACCCTGAATCCAATCGAATAGGTCATGCATTCGCCCTGGGCAATACCGTCGTGGGCATAGCCCGGAGGTAAGTAAAGCATGTCGCCCGGATTCAAAACAAACTCAGCTTCTGGCTTGAACTCTTTGAGGATTTTGAGCGGAACGCCTTCCTGCAACTCAAATTTTTTCTGCCGACCTATGCGCCATTGACGCTGGCCGTGGGCTTGCAGCAAAAACACATCGTAGCTGTCGAAATGCGGACCCACACCCCCGCCCTCGGTGGCAAAACTGATCATCAAATCGTCAAGCCGCGCATCTGGCACAAAACGAAACTGTTGAAGCAGGGAATGGACCTCATCGTTGTGCAAATCGACGCCTTGAACCAATACCGTCCAATCGGGTGTTTTCAAAGAGGGCAAGCTCTTGCGGGCCATGGGCCCTTTTTTCAAGGTCCATTTGGCACCTTTGCGCACAATGCACCGAGACTCGACCTCCTCGCTTTCCACCATTTCTAGCAACGCTGCCCGCTCGACAAGCGGCTTCATGTTCGGCACGGCTTGCCGAATCAGCAAGGGCTTTTTTTGCCAATGACGTTTCATAAACTGCTCGGGCGTCAAACCACCCAACAAGGTCAAAGCTGTGTTTTTTTGCATAGGAACCTGATCCAAATCGATTTCAAAACTGCGACAATTCTGGGATGGATATTACTTCTCAATGTGTGGTCGAACTGACCTGGACGCTCAAAGATACTTTGGGCGAAGTTTTAGACGAGCTCGACGAGCCTGTAGCCTTCTACATTGGCGGCCACGATTTGCTGCCCAAAATTGAAGAGGCGCTCCAAGGCCATATCGTGGGCGCCAAGGTCGATTTGCACCTCGAACCCGAAGACGCCTTTGGTGACTTTGATGAGAACTTGCTGTTTCTAGAACCACGCGGCTTGTTCCCCAAAGACATTGAGGAAGGCTTGACCATTGAAGGCACGGCCTTGCCATCGGCTTGCAACCCCGATGCACCCCGCAATGTGCTGTACACCATCACCGAAATTTATCCAGAACATGTGGTGCTTGACGGCAATCATCCGCTGTCTGGCATTGCCTTGCGCTTAAGCCTCAAAGTCAACCATGTGCGACTGGCCACCGATCAAGAACAAGAAGCAGGCACCTGCGGCACTGGCTTTTTCAAAATTGAAATTGGCGATGCACCCGCTTCAGGTGGCGGCTTGCTCCATTGAGCTTGACTGAGCTGGACTGAGCTTCAAGGCATGCTCGCAAGCGGGCATCCCTAAGCCATCAAATTCATCGTTTGCCTGTCGAGCCGTAGCCGCCCTCGCCGCGCTCGCTGGGGGCATCAAATTCAGTCACCACATTGAATCTGGCCTGCACCACAGGGACAATGACCATCTGGGCAATGCGCTCCATGGGCTGAATGGTGAAAGCCTCTTGGCTCCGATTCCAGCAACTGACCATCAGCGGGCCTTGGTAATCGCTGTCGATCAAACCCACCAGATTGCCCAACACAATGCCATGCTTGTGGCCCAAGCCAGAGCGTGGCAACAACATGGCCGCAAAACCAGGGTCTTTGAGATAAACCGACAAGCCCGTAGAAATCAATTGCCAAGCATTGGGCTGCAAGGTGACTGGGGCGTCCAAGCAAGCCCGCAAATCAAGGCCAGCACTGCCTGGTGTGGCATAAGCGGGCAATTGATCTGCCATGCGGGGATCTAAAATTTTGACGTCAACATTCATCATATTTTTCAGCGTTCAGTGTTTGACAAGCCTGGCAGCAATGTCTTGAATCAAGTCATACGCCAACTTGGTTTTGGTATCGCGAGGAAATTCTTTGGCGCCTTGCGCATCGACCAACAACAAAGCGTTGTCATCTTGACCGAAGGTGCTGGGGCCGATGTTGCCCACCAACAAAGGCACGCCTTTGCGCGCTCGCTTGGCCGTGGCATGGGCTAGCAAGTCGTGGCTTTCAGCGGCAAAGCCGACACAAAATAACGCACCGCTTTGTGCCCGAGCCGTTTGAGCCACCGAAGCCAATATGTCGGGATTTTCGACAAAGCTCAATTCAGGTGTGTCACCTGAACCGTCTTTCTTGATTTTTTGATCTGCTGCCAAGGCAGGACGCCAGTCGGCCACAGCTGCCGCCGCTATGAACACTTGGGCATTCGCCGTTAACTGTTGAACCGCCTCATTCATTTGCATTGCCGAACGCACATCGACCCGCTTGACACCCCGAGGCGTTGACAAACTCACAGGACCTGCGACCAGCGTCACTTGAGCGCCAGCGTGGCGGGCTGCACGCGCAATGGCAAATCCCATTTTGCCGCTGGACAAATTGGTGATGCCTCGCACGGGGTCAATCGCTTCGTAAGTTGGGCCCGCCGTGATCAACACATGCTGTCCGGCCAAGCATTTGGGCGTCCAAAAAGCTTGCAGCTCTTCCACAATCTCCTCAGCCTCCAACATTCGGCCATCACCCGTCTCGCCGCAGGCTTGATCACCCTGCCCCACATCGAGGACATGGGTGCCATCGGCTTTGAGTTGGGCCACATTGCGCTGCGTGGCGGGGTGCGCCCACATTTCGCGGTTCATGGCGGGCGCCAAAATGAGAGGCACTTTTTGAAGCGGCCGGGCCAGGCATGTCAGGCTGAGTAATTCGTCGGCCTTGCCATGAATCAGCTTGGCCATGAAATCGGCACTGGCGGGGGCAATCAAAATGGCATCGGCTTCCCGGCTCAAGTTGATGTGCGCCATGTTGTTGCCTTCGCGGGCGTCCCATTGGGAGGTGTAAACAGCCTTACCAGAGAGCGCTTGCATGGTGACAGGGGTGATGAATTGGGCCGCCGCCTCCGTCATGACCACCTGGACTTCTGCGCCGGCTTTGACAAGCGATCGGCAAAGCTCAGCCGCCTTGAAACAGGCAATGCCACCGGTGAGTCCTAAAAGGATGCGTTTTCCGTGCAAATCGTTCATGTTCGGCAATGTAGCAGATCAGGACACCTTTATAATCTCGTTTTCCATCTCCCGGGTGCTCAGCATCCCGTCCTGGACATGACCAAATTCGTCTTCGTCACCGGTGGTGTGGTGTCTTCCCTGGGTAAGGGAATCGCCTCCGCCTCTCTCGCCGCGATCCTAGAATCGCGCGGCCTGTCAGTCACCCTCATCAAGCTGGACCCGTACATCAACGTCGACCCAGGCACCATGTCACCGTTTCAACACGGTGAGGTGTTTGTCACCGACGATGGCGCCGAAACCGACCTGGATTTGGGTCACTACGAGCGCTTTATCAACACCCGCATGAAGAAGGCTAACAACTTCACCACAGGTCAAATCTACAAAAGCGTGCTCGAAAAAGAACGCCGCGGCGATTATTTGGGTAAAACCGTACAGGTCATTCCTCACATTACCAACGAAATTCAAGACTACATCAAACGCGGCGCCGGCTTTGACACGCCCGAAGCTGTCGATGTGGCCATTGTTGAAATTGGCGGCACTGTGGGTGACATTGAGTCCCTGCCCTTCTTGGAAGCTGTGCGCCAACTGAGCTTGCGCCTTGGACCCAACAACGCCGCCTTTGTGCACCTTACTTATGTGCCTTGGATTGCAGCCGCAGGCGAGCTCAAAACCAAACCGACACAGCACACGGTTCAAAAATTGCGCGAAATCGGTATTCAGCCCGATGCGCTTTTGTGCCGTGCCGATCGCATGATTCCGGAAGACGAGAAAGACAAGATTTCGCTCTTCACCAACGTGCAAAGCTGGGGCGTGATCTCCATGCCCGACGTTGACACCATTTACAAAGTGCCCCGCGTCTTGCACGAACAAGGCTTGGACGGCCTCATTTGCGACCGATTGCACATCAACACGCCGCCTGCCAACCTCAAGCGTTGGGACGACTTGGTTTACGAAACCGAACACCCCCAAGGCGAAGTCACCATTGCCATGGTGGGCAAATACGTTGAACTGTCAGACAGCTACAAATCTGTCAATGAAGCATTGCGCCATGCTGGCATGCGCAACCATGTGCGCGTCAAAATTGAACACATCGACTCAGAAACCATCACCCCAGAAACCGTGGCCCAACTGGCCAAGTTTGACGGCGTGTTGGTCCCAGGCGGATTTGGCAAACGCGGCGTAGAAGGCAAAATTCAAACCGCTCGTTTTGCGCGTGAAAGCAAAGTGCCTTACCTTGGCATTTGCTTGGGCATGCAAGTGGCCACCATCGAATACGCGCGCCACGTAGCGGGCATGGCCAACGCCAACAGCACCGAGTTTGAACCCGACACTCCCTTCCCCGTCATTGCTTTGATCAATGAGTGGAAAGATGCCGATGGCACTATCCAAGTCCGAGATGCGCAATCTGATTTGGGTGGCACCATGCGTTTAGGCGCTCAAAGTTCTGACGTGTCTGCGGGCACTTTGGCACGTGACATCTATGGCCCTGTGGTCACAGAGCGTCATCGTCATCGCTACGAAGCCAATGTGAATTATTTGGACACCTTGCGTGAAGCTGGGCTGGTCATTTCTGCGCTGACGCAGCGCGAGCAACTGACAGAAATTGTAGAACTACCAACCGATGTTCACCCATGGTTTGTGGGCGTTCAATTTCACCCCGAATTCAAATCAACCCCATGGGATGGTCATCCCTTGTTCAACGCGTTTATCAAGGCGTCGATTGATCATCAAAAGGGTGCCAAGCACCTCAAAGCCGTTGCTTAAATTTGAAGTAACGAAACAAGGAACACCATGAAACTGTGCGGATTTAATGTTGGCCTCGATCAAAGATTCTTCCTGATTGCTGGCCCCTGCGTCATTGAATCCGAGCAGTTGCAAATGGACACAGCGGGCACCTTGAAAGAGATCACATCCGCTTTGGGAATCCCTTTTATTTTCAAGAGCAGTTACGACAAAGCCAACCGCTCTTCTGGCAGCACCTTCCGCGGTCCTGGCATGGAAAAAGGCTTGGAAATTTTGGCCAAGGTCAAGCGTGAATTGCACGTCCCCATCCTCACCGATGTGCACACCGAAGCCGACATCCCTGTTGTTGCCTCCATTGTTGACGTGCTGCAAACGCCCGCGTTCTTGTGCCGCCAAACTGACTTCATTCGTGCCGTGGCCCAATCAGGCAAACCGGTCAACATCAAGAAGGGGCAGTTTTTGGCCCCTCACGACATGAAGAACGTGATCGACAAAGCGCGTGCAGCGGCCCGTGAAGCAGGCTTGCCAGAAGACAACTTCATGGCGTGTGAGCGCGGCGTCAGCTTTGGCTACAACAACTTGGTGTCTGACATGCGCAGCTTGGCCATCATGCGCGAAACCGGCGCGCCCGTGGTGTTTGACGCCACCCATTCGGTTCAATTGCCAGGCGGCCAAGGCACCAGTTCTGGCGGCATGCGGGAGATGGTGCCAGTCTTGTCACGAGCAGCCGTGGCGGTGGGTGTGGCGGGTTTGTTCATGGAAACACACCCTAACCCCGCAGAGGCCATGTCTGACGGCCCCAACGCCGTGCCTTTGCAACACATGAAAGCCCTGCTGGAAACTTTGCTGGAACTCGACGCAGTCACCAAAAAGAACCCCTTCCTTGAAAATAATTTCCAGTGATTGATTGCATCATTCAGTTGTTTTTTGGATTTAACGATTTTTAATTTAGACAGAGAGAAGTAAACATGAGTGCGATTGTTGACATTGTGGGCCGCGAAATCTTAGACAGCCGCGGCAACCCTACCGTTGAATGTGATGTGCTGTTGGAATCCGGCGTGATGGGCCGTGCCGCAGTGCCTTCTGGCGCCTCCACTGGTAGCCGCGAAGCCATTGAATTGCGTGATGGCGACAAGAGCCGTTACTTGGGCAAAGGCGTTCTGAAAGCCGTTGAGCACATCAACACCGAAATCTCTGAAGCCGTGTTGGGTCTTGATGCTTCCGAGCAATCTTTCCTCGACAAAACTTTGATCGATCTGGACGGCACAGAAAATAAGAGCCGCTTGGGCGCCAACGCCATGCTGGCAGTTTCTATGGCGGTGGCCCGCGCTGCTGCTGAAGAGTCTGGTTTGCCTTTGTACCGCTACTTTGGCGGCATGCACGCATGCCAGTTGCCCGTGCCCATGATGAACGTCATCAATGGCGGCGCACACGCCAACAACAACCTCGACTTGCAAGAATTGATGATCATTCCCGTAGGCGCCCCTAGCTTCCGCGAAGCCGTGCGTTACGGCGCTGAAGTGTTCCACGCCTTGAAGAAAATCATTCACGACAAGGGCATGAGCATTGCAGTCGGCGACGAAGGCGGCTTTGCCCCCAACGTGCCCAACCACGAAGCCGCCATCCAAATGATTTTGGACGCCATCAGCGCAGCCGGCTACACCGCTGGCGAGCAAATTGCCATTGGCCTCGACTGCGCGGCCAGCGAGTTTTACAAAGACGGCAAATACGAACTCGAAGGTGAAGGCTTGTCCTTAACTGGCGAGCAGTGGATTGACATGTTGGCCACTTGGGTCGACAAGTACCCCATCATCAGCATTGAAGACGGCATGGCCGAAGGCGACTGGGATGGTTGGAAATTGCTCACCGAGCGTTTGGGCGAAAAAGTTCAAATCGTCGGCGACGACTTGTTCGTGACCAACACCAAAATTTTGAAAGAAGGCATCGACAAAGGCATCGCCAATTCGATCCTGATCAAGATCAACCAAATTGGCACCCTGACCGAAACTTTTGCCGCCATTGAAATGGCCAAGCGCGCCGGTTATACCGCCGTCATTAGCCACCGTTCTGGTGAGACCGAAGACGCCACCATTGCCGACATTGCCGTAGGCTTGAACGCAGGTCAAATCAAAACCGGCTCTATGAGCCGAAGCGATCGCATGGCCAAATACAACCAACTGCTTCGCATCGAAGAAGATTTGGGCGATGTGGCCGAGTACCCTGGCCGTTCAGCGTTTTACAATCTTCGTTAATTAATCCGCATCGACATATTCAATGCTCATGGAAAACCGTTTTTGGCCAGCCGTCCTGATCGCCTTGCTGCTGATCTTGCAAGGACAAATTTGGCTGGGCAAAGGCGGCGTTCCTACTGTCATTGAGCTTGAAAATAAAATCAAAGAGCAAAACGAGTTGAATGCCAAAGCCAAGCGCATCAACAGCCAACTCAACTCTGAAGTGAACGACCTCAAAGAAGGTCTGAACACCGTCGAAGAACGTGCCCGCCACGAACTGGGCATGGTCAAAGCCAACGAAATTTTTGTACAGATCGAAAAATGATGGACTCGGTCGAACTGGCCGGTTTTGTTCTGTCGTTGGCAATGGTTTATTGCAATATTCGACAAATTCATTGGGGATGGTTATTGACCATCCTCAGCTCTGTTCTTTATGGCTATGTTTTTTGGAAAACAGCGCTTTATGGACAAGCGGCATTGCAGGTGATGTTCATCGTGATGGCGGTCTGGGGCTGGCAAAAGTGGCTTCAAGGCCGATCCCAGAGTGCGGCTTCTGCAGACATGACCGTCACTGACCTACTCCCAATCAGCTCACTTCAACGCCATGAATGGCAACGAGCAGGGGTGGCAACACTTCTGGCCTGGTCTTTTTGCACGGTGGTTCTCCAACACTTTTCCGACAGCAAGGTCGTCGGTTTAGACGCCTTGATTACCGCCTTGGCATTGTTAGGGCAATATTTATTAGGCCAAAAAAAAATAGAGACTTGGTGGGTATGGCTGGCAGTCAACATCCTGACCGTTGCACTGATGGTTACGCAAAACCTTTGGCTAACTGCTCTCCTCTACTTTGTCTTTGCCGTGCTCAGCGTGGTGGGCTTGAAAGCCTGGCGAAAACAACATGCGCACTGAGCCTATTCGCATCGCTTTACTTGGCGCAGAGAGTACTGGCAAAACCAGCATCTGCGAGGGCATCTCTCAGGCGCTTAGGGCTCAGGGCTTGGAGGTCACTGCAGTGCCTGAAACTCTCAGAGAATGGTGCGACGCCCATGGCAGAACGCCCCAAGCGCACGAACAGGCCGCCATTGCACAACAACACGCTGAACGTATTTTCTCAATCAGCAAGGGCTGGGTGATTGCGGACACCAGTCCTCTCATGACTGCCATTTACAGCGACTACATTTTTCAAGACAAATCACTTTATGCCCAAGCGCTTCAGCAACAAGCGCAATTTGATTTAACGCTGGTGATGGGTCTGGACGTGGCTTGGGTTCCGGATGGTTTGCAACGCGATGGCGCTCATGTGCGCGAGCCCGTCGACAATTTGCTTCGTCAGGCCTTGCAAAGTGCACAACTGCCCTTTAAAGTGATTTACGGTAAATCCGATGCGCGCTTGTATGCCGCGCTAATGGCCATCCGCGAAGGCGTCGGTGAATTAAGTGGCGACTTGGGTCAGCACCTCAGCAGCTACAAAGCCATCCAAACACAAAGAGACGAGAGTCAATATGGTTTGAACAAAGGCAAGATGGCCTGGCGCTGCGATTTGTGCAGCGATGCGGAATGCGAGCACAAATTGTTCAGCGACTTGCTGAAGTCAGATCAAACTCAGACAAATCAGTGAACTGAAGGACCTGTTGGCGGTATGGCTTCTGGTTGTGTGAAGAGGCTGGCTGCATCGACAGGGTCAAAATGGTATTGCTTGCCGCAAAACTCGCAACCCACTTCGATGTTTTCACGCTCCGACAAAATACTCTCCACCTCTGCCACACCCAAGCCTTTGATCATGCGACCCACGCGCTCGCGGCTGCAGCTGCAGTGAAATTTGGGGCCGGTTTCTCCGACCAGCGGCTCAAAGCGCAGCAAGGGTTCTTCCCAGAACAAACGGTGCAATACCGTCTCAATGTCTAAGCCTAATAGCTCTTCAGCTTTCAAGCTTTTGGCCAAAATAGAAATGCGGTTGTAGTCTTCACTCTGACCCAAGGCGGCTTCTCGCTCCACCGAGTCGTACTTGCCAGCCAAGTTGCCAGAACCTTCCAGGGGCAGTCTTTGAATCAATATACCCGCAGCCACGTCCATGTTGGCGGCCAAAACCAAGGTGGTATCCAGTTGCTCTGATTGCAACATGTAGTGCTCTAGGACTTCGCTCAATTTCTCAAGCTTTTCCTTTTGATCGCCAAACAAAGGCACCACCCCCTGATAGGGTTGCTGTCCTGGCATGCGGTCTAGGGGGTCCAAAGTAATGGCACAGCGACCTTCGTTGTTTTGGTTCACCATTTGACTCAGGCTGGCATCTGGCGCCACTTCGCCTTGGAGTGTTGCCGTTGCGCGCACACCAAAGTCGGGCTGTACTTCAACCACGGCCAACTTGGCGGGGCCATCGCCAAAGATTTGCAAGACCAAGGCGCCATTGAATTTGATGTTGGCTTGCATCAACACCGCAGCAGCCGACATCTGACCCAATAGCTCAGTCACTGGCGCAGGATATGCACCGGTTTCGTTGTTGGCCGCGCGGCGCTTGAGAATCTCTTGCCATGCATCGGTTAAGCGAACGATGGCGCCCCTAACGGGCAAACCATCAAAAAGAAATTTATGAAGTTCAGACAATTTTTTTCAAACCCGATTGAAAGCGATGTGCATTCTCGATGTAGTGCTTGGCAGACATTCGCAAGCCTTGAATTTGCTCTGGGGACAACTCGCGAACCACTTTGGCTGGTGAGCCCATGATCATGGAGCCATCCGGAAATTCTTTGCCCTCGGTGACCAAGGACCCTGCACCCACCAAACAATTCTTACCAATCTTGGCGCCATTCAAAACCACAGCGCCAATGCCAATCAAGGACTCATCGCCGATGGTGCACCCGTGCAACATGACCTGATGACCCACCGTGACGTTTTTGCCCACCGTCAGGGGCTTGTCAATGTCTGCATGCAAAACAGAGCAGTCCTGAATGTTTGAGCCTTCGCCAATGACAATGGTTTCGGTGTCGCCGCGAATGATGGTGCCAAACCAAACACTGGCGTTCACGCCCAATTCGACAGCGCCCATCACCTGCGCGCTATCGGCGACCCAAGCGCCCTCCGCGACTTTGGGGTGCTTGTCATCTAACGAATAAATTGCCATTTCAGACCTCTTTAGCCTTGACACAAAACCTCCATTGTAGGCACCCCTAAAATAGGGCATGCCACGCGCCGAAATGCCCCCCGTTGCCACAGACCTTCGACTGGCCGTCCTGACGCCCTTGCTTGAGAAAAATGCCGTCTTGAAGGCAGAGCTTACTTTGGCCCTGCCGGAAGATTTGAAGTTGGACACCCAAGCCGCAATAGCCGATCCTGGCAGCATTCCGGGGCGCCCCGCCCAACCCGTGCTGGTATCGCATACCAGCCTCAAAGCCAAACCGCTCAACACACCCGAAGGCCGTGCTTTATTGCTGCACGCCATTGCCCACATTGAACTTAACGCCATCGATTTGGCGCTCGATGTGGTATGGCGTTTCAGCAGCATGCCCGAAGACTTCTACCGCGACTGGGTGCGCATCGCCAAAGAAGAAGCCAAGCACTTTTTGCTGCTGCAACGGCATTTGGTCGGCATGGGCTTTGACTACGGCCCCTTCCCTGCGCATAACTCTTTGTGGGACATGGCCGAGCGCACCAAGGGTGACATTTTGGCCCGCATCGGCTTGGTCCCCAGAACCATGGAGGCGCGAGGTTTAGATGCGTCACCTGGCGTGAAGAACAAATTGATCAGCGCAGGTGACTTGGCTGCAGGGCGAATTCTGGACATCATTCTGGAAGATGAAATTGGCCATGTGGCTGCAGGCAATCGTTGGTATCGCTTTGTCTGTCAAGAACGCGGGCTCGACCCGATTGCCACTTACCGCGAATTGATTCAACAATACGATGCACCCAAACTCAAGTCGCCCTACAACCTTGAAGCCAGACGTTTGGCAGGCTTCGATGATGAAGAACTAAATTACTTAGCGGCCAATGGTTTGTAAATAACTTGATGACACACATCGATGCTTCGTACAAAGGATTTCCTCGCCATTTAAAGCCAGTTGACTTGACGCAAGTCGGTGAGCAAGGCTGGGCGTTATTGGAAGGCCACTTGTCGCTGCCCTTGGCGGTTCTCAAGCAAAACGCCCTCGCGCACAACTTAGGGTGGATGCATGACTTTTGTCGCCATCGCGGTTTGGACATCGCGCCTCATGGCAAAACCACCATGTCGCCAGAGCTCTACAGCATGCAACTGAAAGCAGGCGCATGGGGCATCAGTTTTGCCAATGTATTTCAAGCGGGGCTGTGCATTCGGCATGGCGTTCAGCGGGTCATCATTGCCAACCAAGTTTTTCAGGCTGCCGACCTAGACACGCTTGCCAAGCTGCTACTTGATCACCCCTCAGCCAGAATTTACTTTTTGGTCGATTCCATGCCCCAACTGGATGCCATTGAGGCATGGCAGGCTAAGCAAGCAGTCAAAGTGATATTCACAGTGCTGATCGAACTGGGCATGGATGGCAAACGAACCGGCTGCCGCAATCATTCACAAGCAATGGCTTTAGCCCAAAGAATCAAGGCCATGCCTGGCTTGTCTTTGTGCGGCATTGAGTGCTATGAAGGCGCACTGGCCACCTGCAACCATGATCAAGACACATCGTCTGTGGCCGAGCTCATGGCGCGCGTTCAAGATTTGGCTCAAGCGTGTGAAGCAGCCGATTTGTTCGAGTGTGAAGAAGTCTTACTGACGGCTGGTGGCTCAGCCATCTTTGACTTGGTGGCAAAGAATTTGAAGCCTGTCCTAAAGCACCCTACCCGCGGTGTTTTACGTTCCGGTTGCTACCTGACCCACGATCATGTGCATTACAAAAAAATGTTGCAGTGTGTGGGTGAGCGATTGCAATTGCGCGAAACACTCAAGCCCGCATTGGAAGTACTCAGCCGCGTGCAGTCATGCCCCGAACCTGGTTTGGCTATTTTGTCGATGGGCAAACGAGACGTTTCATTTGACATGGATTTACCCATTCCAATTTGGCGCGCCCAAGTAGGCGACAGCACCGCACGCTCAGTGCCTGCCCATTGGGAAATTAAAGCCTTGAACGATCAACATGCGTATCTGCACTTTCATTCGCAGGCGCCCCATGATGAACAGCCCTTTGTGGGGCAAATCATTGGCAGTGGCATTTCACACCCCTGCACCACCTTCGACAAATGGCGCTGGATGCCAGTGGTCGACGATCACTACAAAGTGATCGATGCCATTTCAATTCATTTCTAAATCGGCCAACATTCACCCGCGCGGATGGTGCTGCGCGTGCAAGTTCTTCAAGCGCTCTCTGGCCACATGGGTGTAGATGGTGGTGGTTGAAATATCGGCATGCCCCAACAGCACTTGCACTGACCTCAGATCTGCCCCGTGATTGAGCAAGTGCGTTGCAAATGCATGTCGCAGGGTATGCGGCGACAAAGGCGCAGTGATACCAGCCAATACCGCATACTTTTTAATCAAGCTCCAAAACATGATGCGTGACATGGCCGTACCTGCCTTGGGACCACTGGCCGTCACAAACAAATCGTCGGTTTGTTTGGCACCCAGCAACGCGCCACGTGCGTTTTGCATGTAACTGAGCAAACTGTCTCTGGCCATGTCGCCAAAAGGCACCAAGCGCTCTTTGCTGCCTTTGCCCATGATTCGCAAGACGCCTTCGTTCAGAGATACATGCAGCGTTTTAAGCTTAACCAATTCGGACACCCGCAAGCCACTGGCGTACAACAACTCCAGCATGGCCTTGTCTCTCAATCCCAGGGAGGTGTTGGCGTCGGGCGCAGACAAAAGCGCATCAACTTGGTCTTCGGACAATGTTTTGGGCACACGCAAGGCTTGCTTGGCGGCCAGCATCCTTAAGGTGGGATCGACCCCAACAATGCGCTCTCGCAATGCCCAACGAAAGTAACGCTTGAAGACCGTCAGGCGGCGATTGGCGGAGGTGGCTTTGGAGAGGCTGTGCCGAGCTGCAAAATAAGCTTGCAAGTGAGACTCTTGCGCGGCATCAAGTGCAGTGGCGGCATGAACCTGCAACCACTGCGCCAGAGCAGTGAGATCTCTGCGGTAGGCGGCCAGGGTGTTGGCCGACAAACCGTCCTCTAACCAAACCGCATCAACAAAGCGGTCGATGGCGGTTTGGTTGTGGTCGGTCATCAATCCAGCTTGAGGCCTTGAGCGTCAACCACTTTTTTGTAGACCTCAAATTCGGCCTTGATTTGAGCGGCAAACTGATCGGGGGTATTGGCAACAATCAAAGAACCTGTGTCTTCAATGCGCTTGCGAACGGCTGGGTCTTCCAGGGCTTTCTTGACGCCATTGCTGACCTTATCGACCACTTCTTTGGGCAAATTCTTAGGGCCCAAAATGCCGTAATAGGCCATGCGATTGACAGGCTCCAAGCCCACTTCTTTGAAGGTAGGCACGTTGGGCAACTGTGTGAGGCGCTGGGGTGCAGCAACCACAATGGGAATCAATTTGCCAGTTTGGATGAATGGCAAAGCAGATGGCATGTTGTCAAAAATGATCGGCACTTGACCCGCAACCGTGTCATTCAAAGCAGGGCCCGCACCGCGGTAAGGGATGTGCGTGATAAACACACCAGCCAAGCTTTTCCACAATTCAGTTTGCAAGTGGCCAATGCCGCCAGTGCCGGAAGACGCGTAGGAATATTTGCCAGGATTTTTCTTGAGTTCAGCAACGAAATCTTTGTAATTGCGAGCGGGAAAACTGGGGTGCACCGCAATCACATTAGGCGTGGCCGCAATGTTGATGATGGGGGTGAAATCCGTCACAGGGTTGTAGGGATTTTTAGGGTTGATGGCAGGATTGGCTGCTGTGGTTGAGACCGTGGCCATGCCCAATGAATAGCCATCGGGTGTTGCACGCACAGTTTCGGTGGCGCCCACGACACCGCCGCCGCCCGCCTTGTTTTCAACAATGACTGACTGGCCCAAGGCTTTGCCCAAGGGTTCGGAAATAACGCGCGCCACAATGTCAGTGGTGCCGCCGGGTGCAAAAGGCACTTGCAAGCGGACCACTTTGTTGGGGTAAGTTTGTGCCAAGACTGAAGCACTGGCGCCAAGGGCCAACAAGGCAGCGGCAGCCACCCAACTCGTACGACGTTTCATTTCAACTCCTCAAATAAATGACTCAACATCATAAGCAATAAGTTGGCAACTTAGAAGCCCAAAAGCGCAAAGACTGACGTTATGCTTATGGGGTGAATTTTGCCCAACTTTTATTTCCCGACTTTTCCCTCATTCTGTGCGGCTATTTTTTATGCCGATATACAGCTTTGAACCGCACCGTTTGGCAACAGGCCGAGTCGTTGGTCTATTATTTTTTATTCCCGGTCTTGCTGTTTCACTCCATTGTGAAAAGCCCCCTGGATATTCAGGCTACCTCCAGTTTTTTGATGGCAGGACTCAGCATGGGTTTGCTGGGCATTGCGTTGTCCTACAGCCTTCCCTACTGGCCTTGGCTTGGACGTCACATTGACAAACGCGACCACGCAGCCAGTGCGCAGATCAGCTTTCGCTTTAATTCTTTCATCGCCTTGGCTTTGGTAGAACGCTTGTCGGGCGCCGAAGGGCTTTTACTGATCTCGGTTTTGATTGGCTTTTGCGTACCGATGTTCAACGTGGGCGCCATTTGGCCCATGGCACGTCATGGCGAAAACGGCTTTTGGAAAGAACTCGTTCGCAACCCCCTCATCTTGGCCACCTCTGGGGGTCTGGTCTTCAATTTAGTCGGCCTTCGAATTCCGGCCTTCATGGACCCCACCTTGAATCGAATTGGTGCGGCATCCTTGGCCTTGGGTTTGATGGCGGCCGGTGCAGGCATGGAATTCAAAGCCTTGAATCAAGGCAAATTATTGGGGGCCTTGGTACTGACACTGAAGCACTTGGTTCTGCCTTGCTTGGCTTGGGGCTTGGCGCAATTCTTTGAGCTCAACTCGGTTCAAACCACGGTCTTGCTTATTTTCTCTGCTTTGCCAACGGCCTCTACTTGCTATGTCTTGGCTTCCAGAATGGGCTACAACGGCCCTTATGTTGCGGGTTTGGTCACCCTCTCCACCCTACTGGGCATAGTCAGTTTACCCTTCGCTCTGGGCGTCCTGCGCGATTTGCGTTTTTAAGCGCCTTGCTTCAAAGACCAAGCCACCTGCTCTTGAACGACGGGATCTGCATGATCTTGCCAACGCCGAAGCGCATCAATCAAAGATTCCGTCTGAGCCGTCGAAAGTTTTGAGCGCTCAGCCAGCGCGTTGCCTGCCGCCAAAGCCACATTTCGGAGCCAACGTGAATGGCCAATTCGGCGGATGGCACTGCCCTCGGTCATGCGCAAAAAGGTGGGCTCATCCCATGCCAATAAGCCAGCCAGTTCGGGCTCGACCAAAGGCGCTCTGGCCTCAAAGTCTGGCAAGGGACTGCGCTTTGCAAACTTGTTCCAGGGGCATGCCCATTGGCAATCGTCGCAGCCATAAATGCGGTTGCCTATAGGGGCTCTGAACTCTTCAGGGATCGGTCCTGCGTGTTCGATGGTGAGGTAGGAAATGCAGCGCCTGGCGTCCAATTTGTAGGGCGCCACGATGGCTTGCGTGGGGCAGACATCAAGGCAAGCGGTGCAAGTCCCGCAGTGGTCGGTCACGGGCTCTGAGAATGGCAAAGCCATGTCGACAAACAGCTCGCCCAAAAAGAAAAAAGAGCCCGCGTCTTTTTGCAAGACCAGTGTGTTTTTGCCGCGCCAGCCCTGCCCGCTGCGCACTGCCAACTCAGCTTCCATGACGGGCGCGGAGTCGGTGAATACGCGGTGTCCAAAAGGCCCAAGCAAGGCAGCCATTCGCTCTTGCAGTTTCTGCAGTCGACTGCGCAATACTTTGTGATAGTCGCGGCCGCGGGCATAGACTGAGACCACGCCCTGTTGCGCCTCTTCTAGCGCTTGCCAAGCTGTTTCTGCGGACAAGTTCTGCACGTTGCCGGGCAAATAGTCCATCCGTACGTTAATGACGCTAACTGTGCCAGGCACCAATTCTGCAGGTCGGGCGCGCTTTAAGCCGTGGCTTGCCATATAGTTCATGCTGCCGTGAAAACCTGCCGCCAGCCAAGCCTCTAATCCCGGCTCGGCTTCGGTCAAATTCACACCTGTCACGCCAATTTGAGAAAATCCCAGTTCTTGGGCTGCCATTTGCAGCTCAGACCACAACGCCTCCGAGTCCAAAGGACTCAAAGGCGATGCCTTAGAAAGAGATTGATGAGCGGTGTTCACCCAGTGATTGTAGGAACTCCCGAGCCTCATGGCACGGCGCACTGGCTGTGGGCGGATGAATCTGCCACGCGCACATTTGCGCAAGCTTTGGCGCAGCTAGCCCCACTGCAAAACGCCTACATCGAATTGGTGGGCGATTTGGGGGCTGGCAAGACCACTTTTGTGCGTCATTTGTTGCAGGCCTTGGGGGTAGAAGGTCGCATCAAAAGTCCAACCTACGCCGTGGTCGAACCGCACGAAGGCCATCACCCAGATAGCCAACAAGCCTTGGCCATCTGGCATTTTGACTTTTACCGTTTTAATGACCCCCAAGAATTTGAAGAAGCTGGGTTTCGAGATTTGTTTGCCAGCACGGGTCTAAAAATTGCCGAGTGGCCCAACCAAGCACAAGGGATGTTGCCCTTACCCGATCTTCAATTGACGCTCAAAGTGGACGAGCGCGAGGCGCGCAAGGTTCAAGTCATAGCCTGCACAGCGCATGGTCAATTGATACTTCAAAGCCTCCTTAAGGCACTTCCTGCTGTTAGTTCAGACCATGCAAATTCAGCGACGTGATTGGCTCAAGGCTTCTGGCTTGGCATTGTTGCTAGGTTGGGCCGACATTAGCAAAGGCGCCAGTTTGGTGGCGGTACGCGTCTGGCCCGCCAGAGATTACACACGCGTCACATTAGAGTCCGACGTTGCCCTGAAAACCAAATACACCTTCGTGCCATCCCCGCCACGTTTGGCCATCGACATTGAAGGCTTGGAACTGAACCCAGCGGTCAAAGAATGGGTGGGCAAAATCAAACCCGACGACCCCAACATCACAGGCGTGCGCGTGGCACAAAACAGCCCTGGTGTGGTTCGCATGGTGTTTGATTTGAAACAAGCTGTTCAACCTCAAGTTTTTGCGCTCACGCCAGTGGGTGACTACAAGCACCGGCTGGTACTCGATCTTTATCCAACAGCACCAGTTGATCCGCTTGAAAGTTGGATTGCTGAGCGAACGCAATCCAATGACCCCTTGAGTGACTGGCTTAACAAACAGGCTTCTGCGGGCCAAACTAACACCAAGACCCTGAGCAACCAAAGCATCGCGCCAAGCCCGTCAACGCCCGCTGCAACGACTGGCCAAACACCTGCCCCATCGCCTAGTCCACCCGCAGGATTGCCTGCGCCCATCACAGACAGATTGATCGTGGTGGCCATTGACGCAGGCCACGGCGGTGAAGACCCTGGCGCCATTGGCCCCAACGGCACCAAAGAAAAAGACGTGGTCTTGCAGATTGCTTTGAAACTGCGCGATCGCATCAATGCCACCACAGTCAAGGGCAGCCCCATGCGAGCTTACCTGACACGCGATGCTGACTACTTTGTCCCCTTGCATGTGCGCGTTCAAAAGGCTCGCAAAGTGCAGGCCGATTTGTTTGTCAGCGTGCATGCGGATGCTTTCTTCACACCTAACGCGCAAGGTGCCAGCGTGTTTGCGCTCAGCCACGGCGCAGCGTCTAGCAGTGCGGCACGCTGGATGGCACAACAAGAAAACAAAGCCGATCAAATTGGGGGCATGAACTTAGGCGTAAAAGATTCGCAAGTTCAGCAGGCCTTGCTAGACATGAGCACCTCTGCGCAAATCAAGGACAGTTTGAATTTAGGCAGCGCCATTCTGAGAGAAATTGGCGGCGTGGGCCGACTGCACAAACCCAAGGTAGAACAAGCTGGGTTTGCGGTATTGAAAGCCCCCGACATTCCCAGTGTGTTGGTTGAAACAGCCTTCATTAGCAACCCCAATGAGGAAGCCAAACTGTCAGACCCCAACTACCAAGACAGCATGGCAGACGCCTTGGTCAAGGGTTTACAAAAATACTTTGAACGCAATCCGCCTTTGGCTCGCAAGCGATCAACTTAAACTTAATACAGCAAAGCTGCAAAGTTACAGCCCTCAAGCTGAAGGAAACGCCCGCATCCTGGCGCGAACCTCGTCCCACCTAGCAGGATCGCACCCCCGACGCATCACCACTAAAGTGGCACTGGCCAAGGCATGGCACAGCACATCTTGAAGTGCTGTTTTAGAGGCCTGACTGGCCCAAGCCTTTAATTGGGAGGGACTGGCTTGGGCATCTGCATGATGCAGCGAACATGCCAACAACCCCGCCAAAAAACTATCGCCAGCGCCCACGGTGTCTAGTACTTTGACGGGGGCTGGCTCGCGCGCAGTCAAGACTTGGATGTCTGCACCATTGCGAACCAAAAGCCTCGCGCCCTCAGCACCCAAGGTCAAGGCCATCCACTGAGCTGATCCCAATTGCATCAGATGCATGGCTTGGTCCATCGGACTTGCGCCTGGCAATTGCAAATGGGCCAGGTCTTCGTCGCTGGCTTTGAGGACGTCTGCCAACTTGGCCATTTCCAACACATGCGCACGGTACTTTGGTAGATCGGGCATGACGGAGGGGCGCAAATTCACATCGACCACAATCCATTTGCCCGCATCCTTTTGAGTTTGTAACCACGGCAAGTAGTGATGTGCATCAGCAGGATCAAGGGCCAAACAACCGGTGCATGCAATTTCCAACTGAGGCTGTGCTTGGCACACGGCGTTCAAGGAAGCTGCGGTAATTTGACGATCTGCCACGCCCTCTCGATAAAAAGCATAGTCGGGGTGACCCTCTGCATTCAAGGCCACTACAGCCAAGGAGGTCGTTTGAGGAATGGCCAGCAGTCTAGCCAACTGGACGCCATCGTCTTGCAAGGCTTGGGCCAGTTGCCTGCCAAACCGGTCGCTGGACAAAGGGTTTTGATACAGGATGGGCACATTTTGTCTGGCCAACGCTCGAGACAAATTGAACACCGCACCACCCAAACAAGGCTGAAAATTGCCATCGGCTTGTGAGACCAAATCGATCAGGGCCTCGCCCGCTGTGACCACCCGGGGGGCACGGCCAGAAAGGGTTGTTTGTTGCATGGGGTGTGTCATACCCCAATTTTACGTTTTGCGAGCCCGCCAAATGCCAAACAAGGCGAACAAACCGGGTACGAAAATCATGGCCCAAATGATTTGGCTCAAATGGGCTTTGACAAACTCAGTCTCACCAAACAAATAGCCGGCCGTGGTAAGACCGCAAACCCAAATGAAGGCGCCCAATACGTTGTAAGCCACAAAACGTGAGGGGGTCATGGCCGCCACACCGGCAACAAATGGCACAAAAGTGCGAATAAAGGGCATGAATCGGGCCAACACGATGGTGATACCGCCATAGGTTTCATAGAAATGATGGGCCTTGTCAAAGGCAGCGCGGTTAAAAAACCGCGAGTTTTCCCACTGAAAAACCTTGGGTCCAAAATATCGACCGATTCGGTAATTGACCTGATCGCCTGAGATCGCGGCCACCAGCAGCAAACTCATGACCAGCGGCAGATCCAACACGCCGGTGCCACACAAGGCGCCGACCACAAACAACAAAGAATCGCCAGGCAAAAAAGGCATGACGACCAGCCCTGTTTCGACAAAGATGATCAAAAACAGCAAGGCGTAAACCCACATGCCGTAATTTTCCACAAACGCTTGTAAATAGCGGTCGACGTGAAGTACAAAGTCGATGAGTTGCAGCAAAGTGTCCATCCCGCGATTATCCCAGTCTTCTGGAACACCTACAATTTGAGGATGACACAGCCCCAAGCCCGCAGAACCATCCGAGAACTTCCCGATGTGCTGATTAGCCAGATCGCCGCCGGCGAGGTGATTGAGCGTCCAGCGTCTGTTGTGCGAGAGCTGGTCGACAATGCCTTGGATGCAGGTGCGCGTCACATTACCCTGCGCCTTTTGGGGGGTGGCGTCCGCCTGATCTCGGTTGAAGACGATGGCTGCGGCATTCCCGTTGAAGAATTGCCAGTGGCTCTCAAACGCCACGCCACCAGCAAAATAGACAGCCTAGAAGATTTGGAATCTGTGGCCACCATGGGCTTTCGAGGCGAGGCTTTGGCGGCGGTCAATTCAGTTTCAGAAATGAGTCTGTTGTCGCGCACAGAAGGCGCTGCAAGCGCTTTCTTCCTTGATGGCCAAACCGGTGAAGTGCGGCCTGCCGCTCGCGCCATTGGCACCACAGTGGAAGTGAAAGAGTTGTTTTTTTCAACGCCTGCTCGCCGTCATTTTCTGAAGTCTGAAAACACCGAACTGGCGCATTGCATTGAAGCCGTTAGACGCCATGCTTTGGTTCGCTCGGAAGTCAGCTTTGCCATCTGGCACGAAGGCAAAATTGTGGAACAGTGGCGCAGCCACCCTGGTGAAGCCGGATGGAACCAACGCTTGGCCGATGTCTTAGGCGAAGATTTTGTCGCCTCGTCTGTCAACATTGATTTCAGATCGGGTCCTGTTCATGTTCGTGGTCGTGCGGGCACGCCCGATGCAGCCCGTGCGCGTGCCGACCAACAATTTGCATATGTCAACGGCCGCTTTGTTCGCGACAAAGTCATCACCCATGGCGCTCGCAGCGCCTACGAGGATGTATTGCATGGCCAGCGCCAACCTGTTTATGTGCTTTACCTGCAAATGGACCCCACCCGTGTGGACGTCAACGTGCATCCCACCAAAATTGAAGTGCGCTTTCGCGACAGCCGAGAAGTCCATCAAGCCATGCGCCATGCCATTGAGCGTGCTCTGGCGGTGCCTCGTGCCCAAATGTTGCCAGGTGGTTCTGCTGCATTGCCTTCAAGCACAGCCGAAGACATCAACCGTTCTTTCTTGAGCCCCTCGCCCAACTCAGCGCCCACGCAAAGCGCGTGGACGCAACGTGGTATGGCATTTGGCGCCAGCAACACGTCGGCAGATTCGGCCAAAGCCATGGCAGAGCTCAAAGCATTGTGGGGAAACAGTCACCTCAACGATAACTTGAACGGCAACCTGAATGGCAATCTGAATGGCAATCAAGTAGAAGAAAGCAAGCCTGCATTCACGCAGCAAGCTGGAGCGAATTCAGCGCCTGCCTCTCAGACGTTGGACGCCTCACAAGATTGGCCCCTCGGCCGCGCCGTTGCGCAACTTCAAGGCGTCTACATCTTGGCAGAAAACAGCCAAGGTTTGGTGGTGGTGGACATGCACGCAGCCCACGAGCGCATTGTGTATGAGCGTTTAAAAAATCAACTCGACACCACCCACATCACCAGTCAACCGCTTTTGATTCCGGCCTCCTTTGCAGCGACGCCGCAAGAAATAACCACGGCTGAAAATTGCACAGATGTGTTGTTGCAACTGGGGCTTGAAGTCTCCACTTTGTCCGCCAAAACTTTGGCGGTGCGCGCTGTGCCCACCACCTTGGCACAAGGCGATGCCGTGGAGCTAGCCAGAAGCGTGTTGGCAGAGCTGGCCCAACACGATGCAGCCACTGTAGTGCAACGCGCTCAAAACGAAATTTTGGCCACCATGGCGTGCCATGGTGCCGTGCGTGCCAATCGCAAATTGACCCTAGACGAAATGAATGCGCTGCTGCGTCAGATGGAAGCCACTGAGCGTTCGGACCAATGCAACCACGGCCGCCCTACTTGGCGACAAGTCAGCATGCGTGAATTAGACGCCTTGTTTTTGCGAGGTCGTTGATGTCCTACGCCCTTCAACCTAGCACTCGCAGCCAAGGCATGACGGTGCTGCTACTGGCCTTGTTACTCGGCCTTCAGCCGGTGACCACCGACTTGTATCTCCCAGCATTGCCGGTGTTAACCCAAGGCTTTGGCGCCAGCATGGTCCAAGCACAACTCACCCTCACGGCCTTGCTGCTGGCCTTTGGCACTTCGCAGCTGGTTTGGGGTCCACTGTCTGACAAATGGGGGCGTCGACCCGTGTTGTTGGGCGGTATTGGTGTGTACGCCGCAGCTGCCATTGCTTGCATCCTGGCGCCTGACATCGAAACTTTGATCGTAGGACGAACGCTACAAGGTATTGCCATGGGTGCATGCGTCATGGCCGCGCGCGCTATCGTTCGTGATTTGTACGAACCTGTGCAAGGCGCCAAGATCATGTCGCAGGCGCTTTCTGGATTGGGTGTTATTGCTTGCACCTGCGTGCCGGTGGGTGGGTTTCTGACAGACCTGCTGGGCTGGCGTTGGGCACTTAGCAGTTTGGTCTTGTTTGCAGTCGTCACCGGTGTTTTGATTTACTTTTTTTTCGAAGAAAGTTTGCTGCAAAAAAATCCGAAGGTATTTCAAATCAAAACTTTGTGGACCTCAGTTAAGCACATTGTTCGCAATCCCACCTTTCAAGCCTATAGCGCTTTATCGACCGCTTCCTTTGCAGGTCTTTTCACATTTTTAGCCACCTCTGCATTTGTGTTCACCCAAAGCATGGCGCTGAGCAAGACGGTCTATGGCTTGCTGATGTTCTCCATGTCACTTTCTTATATCCTGGGCACCTTTTTTTGTCGCTGGCTGCTACTGCGTTTCAGCGTCCAACAATGTGTGTTCATGGCCAGCTTTGTCAGTTTATTTGCAGGTGTTCTTTTGATGCTTGTGGCTTATGTTGGACCGGGTCAGCCATGGTTTGGCGCATGGGTTGTGATGCTGCCTGTCAACCTCTTTTTATTGGCCCATGGCGTGCATCAGCCTTGCGGTCAAAGCGGCTGCGTTGCGCCCTTTCCAGAGATGGCCGGTACAGCCTCCGCCCTCAATGGCACATCCATGATGTTAGTGGCTTTTGGTATGGGGACTTGGATCGGCACACACATGACAGATCCCCTCTTGGCCATGGCAAACGGCATCATGCTTTGGTCAGCTTGCTTAGCTTCGATTGCTTTTTTTGCCGTCCGCAAAATTCCATTGCTTCAAAAAGTACCCGTGACGCCAGTCGCTCAAACTGAAGCGGCCCCACAGTCCCTATGAAAGTGCGTGCCATCGCCATTGCCGGTCCAACAGCCAGCGGTAAAACGGGCTTGGCATTGGCCATTGCCGCGCACCTCAAGCCAAGAGGTGGTGCAGAAATTATCAGTGTCGATTCAGCTTTGGTTTACAAAAGCATGGACATTGGCACAGCCAAGCCCACAGCCGCAGAATTGGCCGCCGTACCGCATCACTTGATTGACATTCGCGATCCCCTCAACGCCTACAGTGCCGCAGAATTTGCGCGCGATGCTTTGGTCTGTATCAAAGACATTGCCAGTCGGGGAAAAGTTCCTCTGCTGGTGGGGGGCACCATGCTTTACTTCAAAGCTTTGCTTGAAGGCTTGAACGACATGCCCGCGGCAGACCCCGCCATCAGAGCCCACATCCAGGCAGAGGCAGAAGTTGTGGGTTGGCCGGCCATGCACACCCAACTTCAAGCCGTCGATCCTGTCACTGCCGCTCGGCTGGCACCAGCCGACAGCCAACGCATTTCAAGAGCGCTGGAAGTTTTCAAAATCTCTGGCAAGCCTCTGTCGAGTTTTCAACGCAATACAAACATAAACACGGACAGGATCGATACAGATCTATCGAACGAACTTAATTTTCACAACGTGTCCATGCTCAGCCTTGAGCCGCTCGATCGCGCTTGGTTGCACAAACGCATAGAACAACGCTTTGACGACATGCTGGCACACGGTTTTTTAGACGAAGTCAAACGCTTGCGCGCCCGCGGCGATTTGCAAATTGATTTGCCCGCCATGCGCTGCGTTGGGTATCGCCAAGCCTGGGAAGCTTTGGATGGCAGCATGCCCATGGCCGAACTGCGGGATCGAGGTGTCTTTGCGACCCGGCAATTGGCCAAACGGCAACTTACCTGGTTAAGAAGCATGCCGGACCGAAGTGTTTTGCAGGCAGATGGCGCCGAAGTCTTGCCCCAAGCGCTGAAGTGGGTTGATGCCCAACTGGCCTGAGCCTGAGCCTGAGCTTGAGACTTCGACCTCATTGGCAGGAATGTGACATATTGTCATGACAAACCCTGAATATGCCGCTTCAAATGGCCTTGCACCGTGGGCATTGAGGGTGCCTCGCTTAAACTGTGTGTTTTATTAGCTCAAGGTGTTCCTATGGCCAAAGGTCAACAAAAATCAAACAAAGAGTCCAAGAAACCCAAGAAGGACACCTCACCACCTAAAACCATCGTGGTTGACACAGAGCGTCCGGTTCAAAAAATCACGGCTGTGATTCCTCGTGGCAAAAAACCTGTTTGATCATCAATAGCTTCTGAACGATGAGTGATTCTTCGCAAAGTCTTTGGCCACAAGCGGGTTATGCACAACTGAAGAAAGACCCGCGGGGTCATCTCATCGTCACCGACGATTTTCTTCGGGTGTTGTTGCTGCGTCCCGAATTGGCGCCCATTGAAAGCTCTTGCAAACATGAAATTCAAATTCATGAGCGCTTGCTAGAGAATCCGCGTCTTGATTTGCAAACCGCCGACTTGGCCCAGGTTGAAGATCGCGATGCCGCCGACAACATGGCCGTCTGGCTGCGTTTTCGCAATCGAATTCTGGCCCACGCCACCCTAGAAGCCAGTTACTGGGCTTTGTTTGAGGGCCAAGGCGTTGATGTGCCGCCCATCTTGGTCAATCAAATTACCCAAGTCTTGGTGCAACACATTTTGGGCGACGACTGCGCCCCCTTAGAAGCGCGCGCTGCTGAATTGCTGTTTAGAACGCAGAAAATTTCGGTTTTAGAAGATGGCTCCGTGATGGCGGCCGATCACGAGACGGTCGAACGCCATGCGCTTGAAAGCGGCTTTGGCAGCTTAGGTGAATTGCTCAAGCAAGGCGGCATTCCCCTGCGCAGCGTCGACCTGGACGTCATTCAAGACAGCAACGAAGACACCTATTGGGAGCGCAGCGAACGCTTTGATATGGTGGCCTGCCTCAATTTAGGACAGCCCCTCATCGATGCTTTTTGCCGCGTGCTCGAACGCTGGATCGCCCACTTCACCAGTGCCACTGTGCGCATTGTCACGGCTCGCGAAATTGAAGATGTGCATTGGGTTTGGCACGTGGGCCTCGATGCCCAGGCCAGCAGCATGCTGAATGATTTGTACAACGGTCAAAGCATTGATGAAGACCGCCAGCGTCGCATGCTGTGTTTGTTTGTCCTGAACTTTGACAACGCCAGTGACATGTTGCAGGAAGTAAGCGGCAAACCGGTGTACCTGGCCATGGCCATGGACCCGCAAAACTTACTCAAAATCAAACCGCAAAATTTGCTTTTGAATTTACCGCTTGCACGAAGGTCTTGAACATGAATACTCAGCAGATCAGATTGATCAAGGTCTTGCAAGCAACCCAAATTCAAATCAATCTTTGCGCCAAGCTGGTAATACCCAGTTGTTCCAGATGGCCAACAATCTAAACACGACAGTCACCAAAGCGCAAACCGTCATGCAAAACCAGGCCTCTGACTCCAGCGCATCCAACACAATATAGACCACACCACCCGCCACAGAACACAGTGCGTATGGCCTGTGGTCTTTGAAAGACACGGGTATTTCGTTGCACACAATATCGCGCAGCACACCGCCAAAAATTCCTGTGATGGTGCCCATCAAAATGGCCACAGTTGGCGACAAACCCAGAGCCAAAGATTGCGCCACGCCAGATGCCGTAAACAAACCCAAGCCCAAGGTATCTGGCCACTGGATGGTCTTCTCGGTTAACTGAAAGTGCCTTTGACGCATGAAGCTAATGGCCAAAATACACAATCCCAAAACTGCCCATAAAACAAGCTCGTTTTCGACCCAGAAAAAAGGCCGTTGATCGAGCAAGATGTCGCGCAAAGTACCACCGCCAAAAGCGGCCAAAAAGCCCACGACACAAACGCCCACAACGTCCATCCGTTTGCGTGCCGCCTCCATGATGCCGGACAGTGCAAAAGCCAAAGTGGCCAGCAATTCGATGCTGGGTAACAGGGTTGAGCCCCAAGTTTCAAAACTGTTCATAGAGGTCGGACTTTAATACACGGCTGTCCTATTTTTGAAATGAAAGATCTTGAGATCTTTGGGTTGACCCTAATGCCTAATTAAAAAAAAGAGCGTAAGTTGCGTTGGTTAGCAAATTTTTGTTCCAATCAACTTGTTTAGGAGTGAGTTATGTTTGCATTACCCCGCCGTCGTTTATTGGCTAGCGCTCTTTTGGGCATGCTGGGTGTCTTGAGTGCCCTGCAATCAGTCGCCCAAAACTATCCCGCACGGCCTATTACCCTCATCGTCCCATGGGGCGCTGGCGGCGGCACCGATGCTACAGCCCGCATCATTGGCAGCCTGCTTGAAAAAGACTTGGGTCAACCCGTGACTGTGGTGAACCGCACAGGCGGCAGCGGCGTGGTCGGCCATGCAGCCATTGCCTCCGCACAACCCGACGGCTACACCATTGGCTTGGCCACTGTCGAAATTGGCATGATGCATTGGCAAGGTTTAACCGACCTCACTAGCGCTTCTTACACCCCCATTGGCTTGGTCAATGCCGACCCAGCGGGTGTTCAAGTGCGCGCCGATTCGCCCTACAAGTCTGTGAACGAACTGTTGGCGGCCATCAAGGCCAACCCCGGCAAATTCAAAGCCTCTGGTACCGGTCAAGGCGGCATTTGGCACTTAGCCATCGCGGGCCTCTTGCGTGATCAAAAAATTGACCCTGCCGCATTGCCTTGGGTTCCAAGCAATGGCGCTGCACCCGGCCTGCAAGACATGGTGGCAGGCGGCATTGAAGTGGCCCCTGTTTCTTTGCCCGAAGCGCGCTCATTGATTGACGCTGGCAAAGTCAAAAGCTTGGCCATCATGAACGACAAGCCCTCCGCTTTGTACCCCAACGTGCCAACCCTGAAGGCTGCTACTGGCAGCGACTGGACCATGGCCGCATGGCGCGGCATTGTGGCCCCCAAAGGATTGCCAGCACCTGTCCGCGACAAGTTGGCAGAAGCTGTGCGCAAAGTGGCTGCCAGCAAAGAGTACAACGAATTCATGGCCAGCCGTGGCTTTGGCGTCATCTATGCGGGTCCCGATGACTTCGCCAAGTTCATGGTCAAGTCCAACACCGAATTGGGCGCGACCATGAAAGCTGTCGGCTTGGTCAAATAAGCTCATGAAGATACATGACACGATATTTGGACTGATCTTTCTGGCATTGGGCACTTCGGTGCTCTTTGCCGTGAGAGGGTTTCCCAATATTCCGGGGCAGCCTGTTGGGCCGGCCCTCTTTCCAGGACTCATTGCAGTCGGTCTTTGCATCACCGGCGTCATGCTTGTCATCAAAGGTATCAGGCAGCAGGCCTCAACTGCATGGTTTGCCTGGGAAGATTGGGTCCATTCACCCCGACATGTCATTGCCCTCTCGGTCTTGTTGGGCGCGGTCATTTTCTACATTGCATTTGCAAATTCGCTCGGCTTCTTACCCACCAGTTTTCTCATGTTGCTGGCTTTGTTCAAGGCCTTGGGCGTCAGCTGGCGTCGCAATTTAATTGTGGCCTTTGTGGCAACTTTTGTCGTGCACTTTGCCTTCTACAAACTACTTCGAGTTCCCCTTCCTTGGGGAGTTCTCACACCTTGGGCTTGGTGACATCGTTCACATCGCTTATTCAGTCAGTCGCATGAATTAGGAGCCTCCCTATGTGGACAGCCATTGGTCAAGCCTTTTCGATGGTCTTCGAGCCCTACACCCTGATGGTGATGGTGGCCGCCGCTTTTTACGGACTGTTTGTGGGTGCAGTGCCTGGGCTGACTGCCACCATGGCCACGGCTTTGTTGGTTCCCGTTACTTTTTTCATGCCGCCTATTCCGGCCATTGCAGCCATGGTCACAGCCACGGCCATGGCCATTTTTTCTGGTGACATTCCTGGCTGTCTTCTGAGAATTCCAGGCACACCGGCCTCAGCCGCATACACCGACGAAGCGTTTGCCATGACCAAAAAAGGGCAAGCAGAAGTTGCGCTTGGCGCAGGTTTGGTGTTTTCGGCGGTAGGCGGCTTGTTTGGAACTGTCGTTTTGATCCTTGCTGCGCCGGTGTTGGCCGACTTTGCGCTGAATTTCAGCTCCTTCGAATATTTCTGGTTGGTCTTGCTGGGTTTAACTTGCGCCGTTTTCATCACCTCAGATCACCCCCTCAAAGGCATCGTCACCTTGTTGCTTGGCTTGTTGGTGGCATGCGTAGGGTTAGGCAATCCTGCTGGCTTCCCGCGCTTTACATTTGGCAATGCCGAAATGACCGGCGGTATCGGCATGATCGCCATGATGATTGGCATGTTTGCCATTTCAGAAATCATTCGCTTTGTGGTCGATACCAGTCCCCCCGCCGAGTTGGTGGTCGAAAAAGTAGGCAGTGTGCTGTCAGGTCAATGGGCACTGGCTAAAAAATATCCAAAGCAAATTATGCGGGGTAGCGTTTTGGGCACCGCCGTGGGCGCATTGCCAGGGGCAGGCGCAGACATTGCCGCGTGGATGTCCTACGCCATGAGCAAAAAGTTTTCCAAAGAGCCTGAAAAGTTTGGCACAGGTCACGTTGAGGGCATTGTCGAATCTGGCTCTGCCAACAACAGTGCATTGGCCGGCGCCTGGATTCCCGCCTTGGTGTTTGGCATTCCAGGCGACTCCATCACTGCCATTGTGATTGGCGTCTTGTACATGAAGAACATGAACCCTGGGCCTGCCCTGTTCACCACCAACCCGCAAAATATCTATGCGGTATTTTTGCTGTTCATCATTGCCAACATCATCATGATTCCATTGGGCATCTTGTGCATCAAGGTGGCCAAGCGAATTTTGTTGGTGCCTCGCGAAGTGCTCATGCCACTGATTTTGCTGTTCTGTGTGGTGGGCACTTTTGCCATCAACAATTCCATGTTTGAAGTGGGCATCATGTTGGTGGCCGGCATCTTGGCCTACATTTTGGAAGCCAACAAATTCCCTATTGCCCCCGCTATATTGGGTGTGGTGTTGGGCGGCATGCTGGAAGAGAACTTCATCACCTCCATGATCAAGTCCAACGGCGATTTGGGCGCGTTCTTGGCACGCCCCATTGCGCTGGGCTTGGCAGTGGTGTGCCTTCTGGTTTGGACTTGGCCGTTGCTGGCCAAGTTGTTGTTCAAACCATCCAAAACTCAAACTGCTTGAGGAACTTCTACCCGAAGTTTCTCAGCCCAAGGGGTCAAGCTTGGCATGATGCTGGGGTAGAGTTGCAAGCCCTGCAACTCACTTGTGGCTTGGTGCTGAAGACCCCGCTCACCAGGCAAGCGAACCTTCTCTTCCTGCTTTGCAGGCTTTGAGTTTTGGCAGCGTTCAATCACGTGATCAAGTTGCCGCTCAAATGCTTCCAAGCCTGCAAAAGCTTGTGGGTCGATGATTTGCAAAAAGACCGTGGCACCCCAACCCTCTGCAGGATCTGCGCGGCCATGGCCTGCCAAGCCGCCCGTCATGGCTTCCACCATCAAACTCAAGCCGTAGCCCTTGTGACCTGAGTCCATGCCACCCAATGGCAAGATGGTGCCTTTGGGTTCGGCAAACAATACGCCAGGATCAACACTGGCTTTGCCATGCCCATCCATGACCCATGCAGCCGGCAACATTTTTTTCTCATTGAACAATCGGTTGGTCATGCCGTTGGTGGTGGCAGATGTTGAAACGTCCACCAGGATGGGCTGCTTGGAACTTGGAATGCCAAATGAAACGGGGTTGGGCGTGAAGACTGGATCCAGCCCGCCAAACGGCGCCACGCTGCTGCTGTTGGGGTCTGAGCAATGCAAAGACAAGAGCATGCCTTGGTCTGTGGCCCGCTGGTGGTAAGCGGCCAAGCAGGCAATGTGGTGACTCCGCTTGATCACTACCGTGCCGGTGCCTTGCTTTTTAGCTCTTTCGATTGCAATGTCCATGGCACGCAAGACAAGCCAAGGACCCGGCAGACGCCTGCCATCCCAGGTCATGGCAGCAGGAAAGTCTGACACCACTTCGGGCAAGCCCTCTTTGTTCATTTTTCCCGATTCCAATTCGGCCAAGTACGGACCCAACAAACCCAATCCGTGGGTGGTGTGCCCCAACAAATCACCTTCTACCAAGATGTCGCCGACCGCTTTTGATTTGTCAGAATCCAAACCAATGGCTTCAAGCAACGACCTTGCAAACAATTTCAATTCTTCAACTTTGTATTTCAAACCAGTCTCCCATTCAATTCAAACGATTAGCATTTCAATGCATGTCCCTAGGCCGCATATTAACGTTTCCCGCTGCCTCAGCAAGACTGCTCTTGGCAAGCCATAATCTGATGTAACGCGACTGATCACGCACAGTCTTGGCTTAACGCAATATCGTTTCAAAATGCAAATCAATTCCCTACGCATGGACGGGGTCGACACCCCCATCATCCCCACCATCGCGGCCCTGGTCAGAAACAATCCTGGCACCATTTCCTTAGGACAAGGCGTGGTCAATTACGGCCCACCCGCTGAAGCCATTGCAGCCCTGCCTGGCATGATGGGCGATGGCAGTTTGCACAAATACTTAGGCGTCAGTGGCCACCCAGGATTGGTTGAAGCCATTCAAACCAAACTGGCACAAGAAAACCAAGTGCAACTGGGCACAGACGCCATGTTGATGGTCACAGCTGGCAGCAACATGGCCTTTTTGAATTCGGTGTTGGCAGTAGCCGACCCCGGTGACGAATTCATCTTGCCCATGCCGTTTTATTTCAATCAAGAGATGGCCATCCGCATGTGTGGCTGTGTGCCCGTGCCGGTTCCTGCCAACGAAGACTGGAGCCTGAACGTTGAAGCCATGGCCGCAGCCATCACACCCCGCACGCGGGCCATCATCACGGTGTCGCCCAACAACCCCACTGGGGCTGTTTACTCAGAAGCTTCTCTGCGCGCCATCAACGCTTTGTGCGCTCAGCATGGCCTCTACCACTTCAGTGACGAGGCTTATGAATATTTCACCTATGAGGGCGTCAAGCATTTCTCACCCGCCAGCATTCCAGGTGCCATGAAGCACACCTTGTCTTTTTATTCCATGTCCAAAAACTATGGCATGGCCAGTTGGCGTGTGGGCTATGTGGTGTTTCCAGCCAAATTGTTTGATGCCATGAACAAGGTGCAAGACACCAATCTGATCTGTGCGCCCATGCCCTCCCAATTGTTGGCATTGCAGGCGCTCAAAAAAGGCAGACCATGGGTTGAACCCAAGGTACAAGCACTGAGTCAAGTACGTCAAACGGTTTACCAAGCCCTAGAAGGTTTGGGCGACTTGGTACAGTTTCCCAAAACGCAAGGTGCGTTTTATGTGCTAATGAAACTGCCAGGTTTGGCGCCAGGCATCGAGCCCATCGCCTTCAATCGGGCCATGACAGAAAAGTTCAAAGTAGCGTCCATTCCTGGCTTTGCTTTTGGACTGACGCAAACCCATGAAGCCAATTACCAGCGCCTGTCGTATGGGGCTCTGGAAGCCGCCAGTGTGGCGGAAGGGGTGCAGCGTTATGTGGCGGCAGTTAAAGATTGGTATGGCGCTTGATGATTAGATTCAAGGAGCGCTAATTCAACGCCAAATGAAGCACTGAATGAATTGCTAAGTTAAGCAACTACTGCAGTCCACCCTTGAGCGCATCAGGCATGGGCAAGGGCAACACGTCAATGCCCTCCTCTATCAAGTCTTTTGTTTCTTCCACCGAGGCTTGCCCCCGGATGTTGCGCTCTTCAGATTCACCGTAATGAATCTTGCGTGCTTCATCTGCAAAGTTTTGTCCGACATCTTCCGTATTGGCAATGACGTGCTTGACCATCTTCATCCAAGCTTCTTGTACCATCTCTGCCGCTTCAGGATGAACTTGAGCCAAGCTGGAGGCAACGGTTTCTGCTGCGGGCTTAGCGGCTAAATTGGTCGAAGGTGTCACAGCACCCGTGGTTACAGAAGACGATTCTTGAGGCACTGGTTTGGACTGACGAGGCTCTGCGGCGCCTAAATTCAAACGAGGGGCCGATGGCAATTTGCGCACTTCGGTATCGGCACACATGGGACAGGCAACCAAGCCTCTTTCGCGCTGCGATTGGTAATCTTCCTCAGAGCCAAACCAGCCCTCGAAGGTGTGCATACCGCCACATTGAAGGTTCAATACTTTCATGAAGCACTGACCCATTCCAGCGCGTGTTTGCCTTGCAAGACGTTTTGTAACCAGAACATGCCAGTTAATGTTTTGGCATCTGTTACTTTGCCATTGAGACAATCTTGTTGCAGACCTTCAGGTGTTTGTAAAAACACTTCCAAAAACTCACCCTCGTCTAACTGACGTTCGCTCAAACTCAAGTCTTTGGCAAACCAGACTTCAATGAACTCTGTGGAGTAAGCAATGACAGGGTGCATCACGCCAGCTTTGGCCCATTGCTTTGCACGGTATCCCGTTTCTTCAAACAGTTCACGCTGAGCACACTGAAGGGTCAATTCATTGGGATCTAACTTGCCCGCAGGAAATTCAATCATGACCTGTTGCACGGGGTAACGGTATTGTCTTTCCATCACCAAGCGCAGCGGTTGGCCAGGCTCTTCCAGCATGGCAATGATCATGACCGCACCGGGGTGAACAAAGTATTCACGCGTTGCCTCCGAGCCATCGGGCAAGGCAACCGTGTCACGAAACGCGTGAAGAAAATGCCCGCTAAAGAGCTCTTGGCTCTTTAGCTTGGTTTCAATCAGATGTGCATCCACCTGATTGTTCATGTTCAGTTGGCCAGCATCTGGGTCACTGAGCGAGCGCACAATGACATCAACGCACCGGGCACAATGCCCAAAACAAGGACCAACAAACCATTCAGGGACAACACCACGCGAACATCGGTATCGGCAGACACCGTGGTGGCTGTTACAGCCTCATCAAAGTACATGACCTTGACAACACGCAAGTAATAGAACGCGCCAACCAAAGACATGGCCACAGCAAAAACAGCCAATGCAATGTCAGCCGTATGACCTGAAGCCACCAAAGCTTGCAACACCGACAGCTTGGCATAGAAACCCACCATAGGCGGGATGCCTGCCAAAGAGAACATGCTGATGGCCATCACGCCAGCATACAAAGGGCTGCGATTGTTCAAACCAGCCAAGTCGGTAATCTCTTCGCTTTCAAAGCCTTGACGGGCCAACAGAAGAATGATGCCGAAGGTGGCCAAAGTGGTCAGGACATAACCCACGACGTAGAACATGGCAGAGCTGTAGGCATTGGCGCCCATGGCCGCATTGCCACTGACCACACCGGACATCAAGCCAATGAGGACGAAACCCATTTGCGCAATGGTGGAGTAAGCCAACATGCGCTTGAGGTTGGTTTGGGCAATGGCTGCCAAGTTACCGACCAGCAAAGAAGCAATGGCCAGCAGCGCCAACATTTGTTGCCAGTCGATGGCCAACGGCAGCAAGCCTTCCACCAACATGCGAATGACAATGGCAAAGGCTGCCAATTTGGGGGCGCCTGCAATCATGAGGGTGGCCGCTGTGGGGGCGCCTTGGTAAACGTCAGGGACCCACATATGGAATGGCACCACACCCAGTTTGAAAGCCAAACCAGACACCACAAAGACCAAACCAAAGACCAAGACTTGGTGCTTCACTTGACCGCTGGCAATCACTTTGAATACCGTGGCCAAGTCCAATGAACCTGTGGCGCCGTACAACATGGACATGCCGTACAACAAGAAGCCAGAGGCCATGGCACCCAGCACAAAATATTTCATGGCCGCTTCCGTGGCTTGGGTGTTGTCGCGGCGCAAAGCCACCAACGCGTAGCTAGACAGCGTGAGCAACTCGAGGCCCAAATACAAGATCAAGAAGTTTTGACCTGAGATCATGACGCTCATACCGAGCAAAGCAAACACGGACAAGCTGAAAATTTCACCACCGCGCAACATGTCACGATCGGCTGCGTAGGGACGTGCATAGACCAAGGTCACCATCACGGCAATGGTGGCAAAACACTTGAGCCAATGTCCCATTGGGTCTGACACGACCAATCGGCCAAAGCCATACAAAGTGTGTCCAGCGTCCGCATAAAAAGCATGCAGCAATGCCACGCCACCCAGCGACACCAAAGTCAGTACATAGGTCACAGTTCGTTTAGGGCTTGTGACCAGCAGGTCGACCAGCGCAATCACGCAGGCCATGACCAACAACACGATTTCCGGATACACCGTCATCCAGCTGGTTGAGTCAATCATGTCAATTCTCTCTATTCTTTAAGTTTCAGCGGAGCAATGGGGATCAAGGCAATTTAGAAGCAGCCACGTGCTGCAACAAATTGGCCACTGAGACTTCCATCACATCGGTGAAAGGTTTGGGGTACAAGCCCATGTACAAAACTGCGATGGCCAACAAAGCCATGACCACAAATTCACGGGCATTGATGTCGGTGAGTTCCTTGACGTCATCGTTGGTGACGGGACCCAAGTACACGCGCTTGAACATCCACAAGGTGTAAGCAGCACCAAAGATCAAGGCAGAAGCTGCCAACAGACCCACCACAAAGTCAAACTTCACAGCACCCAAGATGACCATCCACTCGCCGACAAAACCAGCTGTACCTGGCAGGCCGCAATTGGCCATGGCAAAGAACAAAGCGAAGGCTGCAAACTTTGGCATGGTGTTAACCACCCCGCCATAACTTGAAATTTCCCGGGAGTGCACGCGGTCGTACAACACACCAATGGACAAGAACATGGCAGCGGACACAAAGCCATGCGCAATCATTTGCACCAAACCGCCAGAAACACCCAGCGGATTGAAGATGAAGAAGCCCAAGGTGACAAAGCCCATGTGTGCCACTGATGAGTAAGCCACCAGCTTCTTCATGTCTTGCTGAACCATGGCCACCAAGCCCACATAGACCACCGCCACCAAAGACAAGACGATCATGAAGGTAGCCCACTCTCGCGCTGCATCAGGGGCAATTGGCATAGAGAAACGCAGGAAGCCATAGGCACCCAGTTTCAACATGATGGCGGCCAGCACAGCCGAGCCACCGGTAGGCGCTTCAACGTGTACATCGGGCAACCAAGTGTGGACTGGCCACATTGGCACCTTGACCGCGAAGGCTGCAAAGAAGGCAAAGAACAAGTAGTTTTGTGCCGTAGCAGACAAAGGCAATTTGTGCCATGCCGCAATGTCAAAGCTGCCACCCGACTGGATGTACAAGTAGATCAAGGCAATCAATGTCAGCAGTGAACCCAACAAGGTGTACAAGAAGAACTTGAAAGCCGCATAGATCTTGTTAGGACCGCCCCAAATACCAATGATCAAGTACATTGGAATAAGCGTCGCTTCAAAGAACACGTAGAACAGCAATCCGTCCAACGCAGAGAACACACCAATCATCAATCCGGAGAGGATTAAGAAAGCGGCCATGTACTGGTTGACTTTGCGCGTGATGACTTCCCAACCCGCAATGACCACAATCACGTTGATGAATGCTGTCAGAATGACAAACCACATGGAGATGCCATCGACACCCAGGTGGTAGTTGACGTTAAAGCGCTCAATCCAAGAGGCTTTTTCGACAAACTGCATGGCAGCTGTGTCTAACTTAAAACCGCTGTACAAAGGCAGCGTGACCAAGAAGCTGACGATAGAACCAACAAGTGCAACCCAGCGCACAGTGCCAGCTTGCTCGTCGCGGCCCAAAGCTAATAAAACAATGCCGAACGCGATAGGCGTCCAAATGGCAAGGCTCAACAATCCCATTTTGTTACTTCCTTATTTGTTGAGCCAGACGAAATACGTCATGAGCAAAAAGATACCCAAGATCATCACCAAGGCGTAGTGGTACAAAAAGCCCGTTTGCAACTTGCGAGTCCAGTTTGAAACCATCCCCACGAGCTTCCAAGAGCCATTCACAAACAAGCCGTCGATCAAGGTGCGATCGCCAACTTTCCAGAGGCCTGTACCCAAGGCGCGCGCACCGCGGGCCAAGATGTTTTCGTTGATCCAATCCATGTAGTACTTGTTTTCCAAGATGACCACCAAGGGGCACAGCGCACGGCCAATGGCAGCAGGCACGGCTGGATTAATGAGGTACATGTACCAAGAAACCACCACACCGGCCAAAGCCAGCCAGAACGGCGCTGTCGAAACAGCATGCAAGGCCATGGCCACAGGACCGTGGAAGGCCTCAGCCAAATCTTTCATGGCGTGATGTTTGTCGGCATCGACAAAGATGGCGTCTTTGAAGAACTCGCCAAACAACATGGGGTCGATGGTCATGTAACCAATCACCACTGAGGGGATGGCCAACAAAATGAGGGGCACTGTAACCACCCAGGGCGACTCATGCGGTGCATGGCTGTCGTGACCGTGGTCGTCGTGATGGTCGTCATGTCCATGGTGTGCATCAGGGTTCTGGTCATAGCGCTCTTTGCCATGGAACACCAAGAAGTACATGCGGAATGAGTAGAAGGCAGTAACGAACACACCTGCCAGCACCGCAAAGTTGGCAAAGCCAGCGGCCGCCAAGTGGCTCTCGTGGACAGCTTCAATGATGCTGTCTTTGGAGTAGAAGCCTGAGAAGAAAGGCGTGCCAATCAGAGCCAATGAACCGAGCAAGGATGTGATCCAAGTGATGGGCATGTACTTGCGCACGCCGCCCATGTAGCGGATGTCTTGGTTGTGGTGCATGCCCATAATGACCGAACCCGCGCCCAAGAACAACAAGGCCTTGAAGAATGCGTGCGTCATGAGGTGGAACACCGCCACAGAATAAGCAGAAGCACCCAAAGCCACAGTCATGTAACCCAACTGAGACAGCGTGGAATAGGCCACCACGCGCTTGATGTCGTTTTGAATGATGCCCAAGAAACCCATGAACAAGGCGGTAATAGAACCGATGATCATGATGAAGTTCAGAGCGGTATCAGACAACTCGAACAAGGGCGACATGCGGGCCACCATGAAAATGCCAGCAGTCACCATGGTCGCTGCGTGAATCAAGGCAGAGATCGGTGTTGGGCCTTCCATGGAGTCTGGCAACCAGACGTGCAGGGGGAACTGGGCTGATTTGCCCATGGCGCCAATGAACAAACAAATACAAATGACCGTGACCAACATCCAAGAGGTACCAGGCAATGTCAGTGCGCTAAGGTCGGCGGCTTTGGCAAATGCTTCTGTGTAATTCAGGGTGCCTGCAAAAGCGGCAATCAGGCCAATGCCTAAGATGAAACCAAAGTCACCCACACGGTTGACCAAGAAGGCTTTCATGTTGGCAAAAATGGCTGTGGGTTTGTTGTACCAGAAACCAATGAGCAAGTAAGACACCAAGCCCACCGCCTCCCAACCGAAGAACAGTTGGAGCATGTTGTTGCTCATAACCAGCATCAACATGGAGAAGGTGAACAAAGAGATGTAGGCAAAGAAACGGTTGTAGCCTTCGTCTTCGTCCATATAACCGATGGTGTACAAGTGCACCATGAGCGACACAAAGGTGACGACGCACATCATCATGGCGGTCAGGCCATCGACCAAGAAGCCCACTTCCATTTTGAGACCACCCACCACCATCCAGGTGTAGAGGGTTTCGTTAAAGCGGGCGCCATCGACCACCACGCTCTTGAGCGTAGAGGCTGACAATATGAAAGCAATCAGCACACCCAAAATAGTGAGCGTGTGTGTCAGGCGGCGACCGATCCAGTTGCCACCGAACTTGGTACCAAAGATACCGGCCAGTGCAGCCCCCACCAAGGGGGCCAGTGGCACTGCCAGCAGCGTAGAAGCGTAGAGGGTTTGGCTCATGATTTTTTAACCTCTTAACCCTTGAGCGAATCGAGTTCGTCCACGTTGATGCTGTTCAAGTTGCGGAACAAAAGCACCAAGATGGCCAAACCAATGGCGGACTCGGCCGCTGCCACTGTAAGGATGAAAAACACGAAGACTTGTCCGTGCATGTCACCCAAGTAGTGGGAGAAGGCCACAAAATTCATGTTCACAGCCAAGAGCATCAACTCAATGGCCATCAACAACACGATGAGGTTCTTGCGGTTTAAGAAAATACCGATGACGGCCAATGCAAACAGCATGGCACCCAATGACAAATAGTGTCCAAGCGTTAAAGTCATTATTTAGTCTCCTTCGGAGCGACAGCTTCGGCTTCGGCTGGCGCTTCAGGCGCTTTGGGCGCCTCCCCTACTTTTACGGCATCCATCTTGACCACTACCAAGCGGTCGGCAGCACGGACATGAACCTGCTCTGATGCGTTGATGGCTTTGCTGTCCTTGCGCTCGCGCAATGTCAGGGCAATGGCGGCAATCATGGCCACCAACAAAATGGCCGCAGCCACTTGAATGGGCATGAGGTATTCGGTGTAAAGCAAAATACCGAGCGCCTTGCTGTTTGAAATTTCAGGGACCACTTGGCCCACAGCAAGCGCGACTTTGGGCGCATCAGAAATTCTGAAACCGCTCATCAACACGGCAGCCATTTCGAGTGCCACCAAAGCACCTAATGTGGCCGCCAGTGGAAAGTGCTTCCAAAAACCCGCACGCAGGGTGTCTAAGTTGATGTCTAACATCATGACCACGAACAAGAACAGCACCATCACAGCGCCCAAGTAAACCAAGACCAAAGTCATGGCCAAGAACTCGGCTTGCAAGAGCAACCACAAACCAGATGCTTGTGAAAATGCCAACATGAGGAACAGGACAGCATGCACGGGGTTGCGCGCCGTCACGACTCGGAAAGATGCAAACAAGAGCACCACCGAGAAGAGATAAAAGAAACCAGTTTTGACGTCCATGGGTTGTCGCTTGTTAGTTTTTGTAAATTCAGCCGATCAACGGTACTTAGCATCTGCCGCTTTGGCAGCAGCAATGTCTTTTTCGTAACGATCGCCCACAGCCAAAAGCATCTCTTTGGTGTAGTGCAGGTCGCCGCGTTTCTCGCCGTGGTATTCCAAGATGGACGTTTCGACGATGGAATCGACGGGACAGCTTTCTTCGCAGAACCCACAGAAGATGCACTTGGTCAAATCGATGTCATAGCGTGTGGTGCGGCGTGAACCATCGGCGCGCACATCAGATTCAATGGTGATGGCCATGGCGGGGCAGACTGCCTCGCACAACTTGCAAGCGATGCATCGCTCTTCGCCATTTTCGTAGCGGCGCAGTGCATGCAAGCCCCTGAAGCGAGGTGACAAAGGCGTCTTCTCTTCGGGAAATTGCAAAGTTACTTTGCGACGGAATGCATAACGACCCGTCAAGGCCATGCCCTTGACCAACTCAAACAGCATGAAGCTTTTGAGGAAGTCTTTGAGCGAAAAATTGGATACAGCCACTGTAGACATGTCTTAACCCGGTTATTTCCAAATATTCAAAGGCGAATGCAACCACGCGCCCACAATCAACAGCCACACCAAGGTGACTGGAATAAAAATCTTCCAACCCAAACGCATGATCTGGTCATAGCGGAAGCGCGGGAAAGTAGCGCGAATCCAAATGAACATCGAGACCACGAGGAAGGTCTTGATGCCAAGCCAAATCCAACCAGGGATCATGTTGAACAGGGCGCTGTCGATGGGGGACATCCAGCCACCCAAGAACATGATGACGGCCAAAATGGACACCAACCACATGCTGGCGTATTCGGCCAAGAAGAAGATGGCAAAGCCCATGCCGGAGTACTCGACCATGTGGCCCGCCACAATCTCGGCTTCGCCTTCCACCACGTCAAACGGGTGACGGTTGGTTTCGGCCACGCCAGAAATCAGGTAGACCATGAAAATGGGGAACAAGGGCAACCAGTTCCAAGACAGGAAGTTGAGGCCCATCGTGGCCATCTCGCCTTTGCCTTGACCCAACACAATTTCGGTGAGGTTCATGCTGCCAGTGACCATGATGACCACCAAGAAGCAGAAGCCCATGGCAATTTCATAGCTGACCATTTGCGCAGATGCACGCAAAGCACCCAAGAAAGCGTACTTGGAGTTGGAGGCCCAACCCGCAATGATGACGCCGTAGACCTCAATAGAGGTGATGGCCATGACCAACAACAAACCTGCATTGATGTTGGTCAGTGCCACTTCAGGGCCAAACGGAATAGCCACCCACGCCGCCAAGGCGGGCATGATGGCCATGATGGGGCCCAAACGGAACAAACCAGGGGCCACAGCAGAGGGCGTGATGATTTCTTTGGTGAGCAACTTGATGGCGTCGGCAATGGGTTGCAGCAAACCAAAGGGGCCTACACGGTTAGGGCCCATGCGAACTTGCATGAAGCCCAGGAGCTTGCGCTCCCACAGCGTGAGGTAAGCCACAGCGCCCATGAGGGGTGCCAAGATACAAACAATTTTGATCAAAATCCACAAGACAGGCCAAGCCATGGTGGCCCACCAAGTGGCAGAAACGGCATTCAAGCCGCTGTTGTACAGCGCGTCAATCATGCGTGCACTCCTTCTGCAACAGCCTGTGCATTTCTAGCATCGGCCGTCAATTGCAGTGAAGGTGCGCGGCGCACCAAACTGTCGAGTTGATAAATAGAGGCCACACAAGGCGTGTCCACGTCACCCGCCAAACGAACTTCAGAACCACAAGCATTGCTGAGGTTCAAAGGTGTGGCACTGATTTGCTTCAACACATCTTGTGATGTTTCAAAAGCCAACTGCGGCAAACCGAGCATGTTGGCCAACACGCGCAACACTTTCCAAGCCGGACGGGTTTCGGCCAAAGGCTTGACTACCGCGTGGAAACTTTGCAAGCGACCTTCTGCATTGACAAAGCTACCGGATGTCTCTGTGAACGGTGCAATGGGCAGCAACACGTCTGAGAAAGCCATGTTGGTTTTGAAGGGGCTGAGTGTGACGACCATTTGCATGGCAGCCAAGGCTGCCACGGCTTTGGCACCCGCTGCTGAATCTTCAACAGGTTCTGTGTTGAGAAGCAAAGCAGCTTTCAAACCACCGGCCAACATTTGGGCAGCATTCAAGCCGCCTGACTGTGGCTGAGCTTTGGCCCACTGGGCACCCACTGTGTTGGCGGCTTCTGTGAGGTAGCCGTAAGTAGCACCTGTGTTGTCGGCAATCCATTTGGCCAAGCTGAGCAAGCTAGAGGCGTTGGCGTGGTGAGCTGCCGAGTTGCCCAAGAGAATGGCTTTGCGATCGCCGCCCATCAAGGACTTGGCAATGGCTTGTGCTTCTGGTGTGGCTTGTCCATTGGCAGGGGCTGTGACGCCCTTCTCTGCTGCAATGGCTGCGGCCACATTGGCCAAGCTTTGCGCCCAAGCACTGGCTTCTTGTACATCGGCTTGCTTGATAGGCATGGCCCATGCATCAGCGCCATTGAACAAGGCTTTGGAGGTAATGACATTGACTTGACCACCATGGCGTTGTGCTTGACGAATGCGCTGTGCAAACAGCGGATGGTCTTTGCGCAAGTTGCTGCCCACCACCAACACACGTTGGAGCTGAGACAAGCTGGCAATGGAAGTACCTAAGTAGCGCACGCCTTCTGCTTTGGCAAACTCGGCATTGCGCAGACGGTAATCGATGTTGTCAGAGCCCAAAGAGCGAACCAAGGTGCTGGCCAAATGCAACTCTTCGAGCGTGCTGTGTGGGCTGACCAAAGCACCGATGCTGCTGGCACCATAGTCTTTGCTGATTTGGTTCAAACCGTTGGCCACATATTCCAAGGCGGTTTGCCAGTCGACTTCTTTCCACTCGCCCCCCTGTTTGATCATGGGAGCGCGCAGACGATCGGCACTGTTGAGTGCTTCGTAAGAGAAGCGATCGCGGTCGGCAATCCAGCACTCGTTGACGTCTTCGTTTTCCAAAGGCACCACACGCAGCACTTCGTTGTTCTTGACTTGAACCACCAGGTTGGCACCTGATGAATCGTGAGGTGCCACAGATTTGCGACGTGACAGTTCCCATGTGCGGGCGCTGTAACGGAATGGCTTGCTGGTGAGAGCGCCCACGGGGCAAATGTCGATCATGTTGCCTGAGAGCTCAGAGTCAACCGATTGGCCCACGAAGGTTTCGATTTCTGCATGCTCACCGCGGTGAGACATGCCCAATTCCATGACGCCGGCCACTTCTTGACCGAAGCGAACGCAACGTGTGCAGTGAATGCAACGGCTCATCTCTTGCATGCTGATGAGCGGGCCCACATCTTTGTGGAACACCACACGCTTTTCTTCTTCGTAGCGTGACTTGCTGCCGCCATAACCGACAGCCAAATCTTGCAACTGGCATTCACCGCCTTGGTCGCAAATGGGGCAATCGAGGGGGTGGTTGATGAGCAAAAATTCCATCACAGACTCTTGGGCCTTGATGGCTTTGTCTGACTTGGTGCGCACCACCATGCCTTGTGTGACGGGCGTCGCACAGGCAGGCATTGGCTTGGGTGCTTTTTCGACATCGACCAAGCACATGCGACAGTTGGCCGCAATGCTCAATTTCTTGTGATAGCAGAAGTGAGGAATGTAAGTACCGGCCTTTTCTGCGGCATGCATGACCATGCTGCCTTCTAAGACCTCAACTTTTTTACCGTCTAGTTCAATTTCAACCATGGTGATCTGCCGTCTCAAACGTAAGCGGGGACCATGCAGGTCTTGTGCTCAACGTGGTACTCAAATTCGTGGCGGAAATGTTTGATCATTCCGCGCACAGGCATGGCGGCGGCATCACCCAAAGCGCAAATGGTGCGGCCTTGGATGTTGTCTGCCACCGAGTTCAAGAGGTCGAGGTCGCTTGCGCGGCCTTGGCCATTTTCGATGCGATCGACCATGCGCCACAACCAACCAGTACCTTCACGGCAAGGTGTGCATTGGCCACATGATTCGTGGGAGTAGAAATAAGACAAGCGTTGCAAGGACTTGACCATGCAACGTGTGTCGTCCATGACGATGACCGCGCCAGAACCCAGCATAGAGCCAGCCTTGGCAATGGCGTCGTAGTCCATGGTGATGTCCATCATGATGTTGGCAGGCAACACGGGGGCCGATGAACCGCCAGGAATAACCGCTTTCAAATTGCGACCACCCCGCATACCACCGGCCAACTCCAAGAGCTTGGCAAATGAAGTGCCCAGCGGAATTTCGTAATTGCCAGGGCGCTCTACGTCACCGCTAATAGAGAAGATCTTGGTGCCACCGTTGTTGGGCTTGCCACATTCCAAATACGCCTGACCGCCATTGCGAATGATCCAAGGAACCGCTGCAAAAGTTTCGGTGTTGTTGATGGTGGTGGGCTTGCCGTACAAACCGAAGCTTGCAGGAAATGGTGGCTTGAAGCGAGGTTGGCCTTTTTTGCCTTCCAAGGATTCGAGCAAAGCGGTTTCTTCGCCGCAGATGTAAGCACCGAAACCATGAGATGCATGCAACTGGAAGTTGAAACTGCTGCCCATGATCTTGTCGCCCAGATAGCCTGCAGCGCGGGCTTCTTCTAGCGCGGCTTCGAAGCGTTCGTAGGTTTGGAAAATTTCGCCGTGGATGTAGTTGTAACCCACGTTGATGCCCATGGCATACGCCGCAATGGCCATGCCTTCAATCACGACGTGCGGATTGAATTGCATGATGTCGCGGTCTTTGCAAGTGCCAGGCTCACCTTCGTCTGAGTTGCAAACCAAATACTTTTGGCCTGGGAACTGGCGGGGCATGAAGCTCCACTTCAAGCCGGTGGGGAAACCCGCACCGCCTCGGCCGCGCAATGCGGACTCTTTGACGGTGGCAATGACCTGATCTTGCGTCAGACCTTCACCGCCATCTTTGCCCAAAATTTTGCGCAGGGCTTGGTAGCCACCACGTGCTTCGTAGTCTTTGAGGCTCCAGTTTTTGCCATTCAATCCCGCCAAAATTTGGGGATTGATGTGGCGCTCGTGGAACGAGGTTTCTTGGCCAGTGGCCGCAAAACGCGACAACAACTGATTCAAATCAGCGCTCATGCTGCGCCTCCAGATTTTTGCAATGTATCGACCAACTCATCGAGCTTTTCGTTGCTCATGAAGCTGCACATGGTGCGGTCGTTGACCAACAACACGGGTGCATCGGCACAAGCACCCTGGCACTCGCTAGGCTGCAATGTGATCAGGCCATCGACCGTTGTTTCGCCCGACTGAATGCCCAAACGCTTTTGCAAGTGGGCCAAAGCTTGTTGACCGCCGCGCAATTGGCAAGGCAAATTGGTGCAAACGTTCAGTTTGAACTTGCCCAGCTTTTGCTGGTTGTACATGTTGTAAAAGGTAGTGACTTCATGCACTGCCATGGGCGCCATGCCCAAGTAGTCGGCCACCACTTTTTCGCTCTCGGGGCTGACCCAGCCGAGCTCTTGTTGCACGATGGACAAGCAAGCCATGACGGCGGATTGCTTTTGATCGGCAGGAAATTTGGCCACTTCGCGTGCGAAGCGGGCTTTGGTCGCATCAGAGATCATCGGTCAATCTCTCCAAACACAATGTCCATGGTTCCAATGATGGCCACTGCGTCGGCCAACATGTGGCCACGGGCCATTTCATCAAGGGTCGCCAGATGGGCATAGCCCGGGGCACGGATTTTGAGGCGGTAAGGTTTGTTGGCGCCATCGCTGACGAGGTAAATACCAAACTCACCTTTGGGGTGCTCTACGGCCGCATACGCTTGGCCTTCGGGCACGTGGAAACCTTCTGTGAAAAGTTTGAAGTGGTGAATCAAACCTTCCATGTTGGACTTCATGGACTCGCGTGATGGCGGCGCCACTTTGTGGTTGTCGGTAATGACAGGGCCCGGATTGGCGCGCAACCACTTGATACATTGCTGAATGATGCCGTTCGATTCGCGCATCTCTTGCATGCGAACCAAGTAACGGTCGTAGCTGTCGCCTGTTTTGCCCACGGGCACATCGAACTCGACTTTGTCATAGACATCGTAGGGCTGTGTTTTGCGCAAATCCCAGGCGATGCCCGAACCGCGGAGCATCGGACCCGACATACCCAAATTGATGGCACGCTCTGGGGAAACGACGCCCACGCCCACGGTACGCTGCTTCCAAATGCGGTTGTCGGTGAGCAATGTTTCGTACTCGTCGATGCACTTGGGAAAACGCTGCGTGAAGTCTTCAATGAAGTCCAGCAAGGAACCTTGACGGTTGACGTTCAATTCGGCAATGGCTTTGGCGTTGCGAATTTTGTTGGCTTGGTGCTGCGCCATGGTGTCTGGCAAATCACGGTACACACCACCGGGTCGGAAATAAGCGGCGTGCATACGGGCACCAGAGACGGCCTCGTACATGTCGAACAAATCTTCGCGCTCGCGGAAGGTGTAGATCAAGACCGTGGAGCTACCGCAATCGTTGGCGTGTGAGCCCAACCACATGAGGTGATTGAGCAATCGCGTGATTTCGGAGAACATGACGCGGATGTACTGCGCACGCTCGGGCACCTCAATGCCCAAGAGCTTTTCAATGGCCAAGCAGTAAGCATGCTCATTGGACATCATGGACACATAGTCCAGGCGGTCCATGTAGGGCAAGGACTGAATGTAGGTTTTGGTTTCGGCCAACTTTTCGGTGGCGCGGTGCAAGAGACCAATGTGCGGGTCGGCGCGCTGCACCACCTCACCGTCAAGCTCGAGCACCAATCGAAGAACGCCGTGAGCCGCAGGGTGCTGCGGTCCAAAGTTCAGGGTGTAGTTTTTAATTTCTGCCATGTTGATTCACACAAGCGTTGATGCGCTTAGTGCAGACCTCCGTATTTTTCTTCGCGGATGATCCGAGGTGTAATTTCGCGAGGCTCGATGGACACAGGTTCGTAAATGACGCGCGCGCGTTCGGCGTCGTAGCGCATTTCGACATGACCAGAGATGGGAAAATCTTTGCGGAAAGGATGACCAATGAAACCGTAATCGGTGAGGATGCGGCGCAAATCTTGGTGACCTTCAAACACGATGCCGTACAAATCGAAGGCTTCGCGCTCGTACCAGTTGGCTGAATTCCACAACACGTTGACAGAGTCGACCAAAGGCAAGTCGTCATCGGGGCAAAGCACCATGACGCGCACTCGTTGGTTGAGGCTGAGGGACAGCAAGTGAACCACTACGCAAAAGCGCGGGCCCTCAGTACCTTTGTCTGCGTAGGTGGAATAGTCAACGCCACACAGGTCCATGAGTTGCTCAAATTTGCAGGCGTCTGCATCGCGCAGTGTTTGCATGACGCTGAAATAATTGGCTGCAGGCACTGTGACAGTGACTTCGCCCAAGGCAAGTTCTACTTTGCTAACTTGATTGCCCAAAACCGCTGTGAGGTTTTGTTGGAGTTGTTCGGGGTGAATTGAAAAAGTCATGTTGATTCTTTCAAACCCGCGCAATGGTGTTGGTGCGGCGAATTTTTTGCTGCAACTGAATGATGCCGTAAATGAGTGCTTCGGCAGTTGGGGGGCAGCCAGGCACATAGACATCGACAGGCACGACGCGATCGCAGCCACGCACCACAGAGTAACTGTAGTGATAGTAGCCACCACCGTTGGCACATGAGCCCATGGAAATCACCCAACGTGGCTCTGACATTTGGTCATAAACCTTGCGCAGCGCAGGCGCCATTTTGTTGGTGAGGGTACCGGCCACAATCATCAAGTCACTCTGACGAGGACTGGCGCGAAACACCTCAGCACCAAAACGAGCCAAGTCGTAACGGGCCGTTGCAGCGTGCATCATTTCGACAGCGCAGCAAGCCAAGCCGAAGGTCATGGGCCACAGGGAGCCCGTTTTGGCCCAGTTCACCACAGAGTCGTAACTCGTGGTGACAAAGCCTTCTTTCATTACGCCTTCAATCATTGTTCAGATCCTTGTTGAAGCACACATTCAATTCGTTGAAAGGGAAATCATTCCCAATCGAGGGCGCCTTTTTTCCACTCGTAGACAAAGCCCACAACCAGAATGGCCAGAAAAATAACAACCGCCGCGAAACCAGCCAAACCTACTTCTTTGAGCGCAACGGCCCATGGGAAAAGGAAAGCAATTTCGAGGTCAAACAAAATGAACAAAATCGCGACCAAGTAGTAGCGAACGTCAAACTTCATGCGTGCGTCTTCGAAGGCTTCAAAGCCGCATTCGTAGGGGGAGTTTTTGGCTGCGTCTGGGCGATTGGGGCCGAGGATGTAGCCCAAGACCTGAGGGATGATGCCGATGGCAACGCCTACCAAGATAAACAACAAGATAGGAAGGTATTGGTCGAGGTTGATCATGGACTTCTAATCACTGTTGAAACGCTGAGTGGGAACACTCAGCGTTTCGATGTGTTGGTGCCGTCGGCGAGACTCGAACTCGCACAGCTTTCGCCACTACCCCCTCAAGATAGCGTGTCTACCAATTTCACCACGACGGCGGTTATTTGCTCTGATGGCGTGAGGCACTCACGGGTGAGTTTTAGCTCTCAGAACAACTCGTAGTTTACCCTCAAACCACCCCGATATGAGGGGTAAACATCGAAATTTATGAAGCAATGCCAGATCTTTTGACCCGACAGAATTCTTACTTAGAACTTGCAGGCGCAGCAGGTGCATTGCCAGGAATTTGTGAAGCTGTGCTGTTGTCCACGGGTGCAGGTGCAGCGCTTGGAGCAACCACGGCTGCGCCTTCCAAAACGCTACCAGAAGATGCAGGACGCAGGTTACCAAAGTAAGCCAACATCAAAGTTGTCACAAAAAATATGGTGGCCAATACGGCTGTGGTGCGAGACAAGAAATTAGCGCCACCAGTGGCACCAAACAAGCTGCCAGAACCGCCACTACCAAACGCGGCGCCCATGTCGGCGCCCTTGCCTTGTTGCACCAAAATCAAACCAATCATGGCCAAAGCTGACAACATCTGGACAGCCAAAATTACGGTGATCATTGCGTTCATGTTTCGCTCCTGTTCAATATCTAATGTCTAAAGTTCTGCCGTTTTATGCGGCTGCAGAACCAGCGGCCATGATGGCCAAAAAGTCGGGTGCCTTGAGGGCTGCGCCGCCAATCAAGCCACCATCAATGTCGGGTTGTGCCAGCAACTGAGCGGCATTGGCGGCATTCATGCTGCCACCATACAAAATAGAAATACGGTCTGAATGCGAGGTAGCCGCTTTCAGTTGTGCACGCAAAACCGCGTGAACTTCTTGCGCCTGTTCGGGCGATGCAGTTCGGCCTGTACCGATGGCCCACACGGGCTCGTACGCCACCACAATTTCGCTGATGCAATGGCCGTTGGTGTGAATGACAGCGGCCAACTGGCGCTTCACCACTTCTTCGGTCTTGCCCGCTTCGCGATCGGCCAAAGTTTCGCCTACACACACGATAGGCGTGATGCCAGCCGACAAAGCGCGTTGCGCCTTGAGAGCTACCGTGGCATCGGTTTCTGCATGGTATTGGCGACGCTCTGAATGTCCCACGATGGCATACCGCACCGCGAAATCTTTGAGCATGCCGGCAGAGATTTCGCCGGTATAGGCACCCACCTCTTGCGCCGACACATCTTGAGAACCCAAGGCGATGAGTGATTGACCCGAAAGAATAGCCTGCACCTGTGCCAAGTAGGCCGCAGGGACGCACACAGCAGCTTGGCAGTTCATGCCTTTGCTGCCGTCGAGCACTGCTTGCAACAAAGAAGCGTTGGCAGCCAAACTGCCATTCATCTTCCAGTTACCTGCAATGAGCTTTTGTTTCATGGTCAATCCTTCAAACTCAGGCCATCAATTACTCAGACTGTGAAGGCGCAGCTGGGCGCTCGATCAAAGCCTTCATCGACAATTTCACGCGACCTTTTTCGTCGGTCTCGAGCACTTTGACTTTGACGATCTGACCTTCTTGCAAATAGTCAGACACTTTTTCAACGCGCTCGTGGGCAATTTGGCTGATGTGCAACAAGCCATCTTTGCCTGGCAACAAGTTGATCAACGCACCGAAGTCCAACAACTTGGTGACAGGGCCTTCGTAGACTTTGCCAATTTCAACTTCGGCAGTGATCTGCTCGATGCGACGCTTGGCTTCGTCAGCCTTGGCGCCATCGGCCGCAGCGATGGTGATCGTGCCATCTTCATTGATGTTGATCTGAGTGCCTGTTTCTTCGGTCAACGCGCGGATGGTGGCGCCGCCTTTACCGATCACATCGCGAATTTTCTCGGGATTGATCTTCATGGTGAACAGCTTCGGTGCGAAGTTGGACACTTCGGTTTTGGCTTCGCTCATGGCGTCTTGCATTTTGCCCAAGATGTGCATGCGCGCTTCTTTGGCTTGCGCCAATGCCACTTGCATGATCTCTTTGGTAATGCCTTGGATTTTGATGTCCATCTGCAAGGCAGTCACACCATTGGTGGTGCCGGCCACTTTAAAGTCCATGTCACCCAAATGATCTTCATCGCCCAAGATGTCGGTCAACACGGCAAAGCGGTTGGCATCTTTGATGAGGCCCATGGCAATACCTGCCACGTGTGCTTTCATGGGCACGCCAGCGTCCATCAAGGACAAGCAGCCACCGCACACAGAAGCCATGGAAGAAGAACCATTGGACTCTGTAATTTCAGAGACCACACGCATGGTGTAAGGGAATTCTTCTTTGGAAGGCAACACAGCGGCCAAAGCACGCTTGGCCAAACGGCCGTGACCAATTTCACGACGCTTTGTAGAGCCCATGCGGCCCACTTCGCCAGTGGCAAAGGGAGGCATGTTGTAGTGCAACATGAAGCGGTCTTCGTACTCACCGGCCAAGGCGTCAATGCGTTGTGCATCGCGCTCTGTACCCAAAGTGGCAATCACCAAAGCTTGTGTTTCGCCGCGTGTGAACAAGGTAGAACCGTGTGTGCGTGGCAACACAGAGTTGCGAATTTCGATAGGGCGAACTGTGCGTGTGTCGCGACCGTCGATGCGTGGCTCGCCTGCCAAGATTTGGCTGCGAACAATGTTGGCTTCGATGTCAAACAACATGCCTTCAACTTTGACGCTGTCAAATTCAACGCCGTCAGCCTTGAGGCCTGCCATGGTGGCAGCGTATGTTTCGCGGCAAGCTTGTGTGCGGCTTTGTTTGTTACGGATTTGGTAAGCAGCGCGGAGTTTTTCTTCGGCTTGTGCTTTCACCTTGGCAATCAGGTCTTCGTCCTTGGCGGGCGCAGTCCAATCCCAAGCGGGTTTGCCAGCGTCGCGCACCAATTCGTGAATGGCGTTGATCGCAATATTGCCTTGCTCGTGGCCAAACACCACAGCGCCCAACATGATCTCTTCAGACAATTGTTGTGCTTCAGATTCCACCATCAACACAGCAGCTTCTGTACCGGCAACGACCAAGTCCATCTGGCTGTCTTTGCGTTGTGTTTGACCAGGGTTCAACACGTATTCGCCGTTGATATAACCCACGCGCGCAGCGCCGATAGGGCCATTGAAAGGCACGCCAGAAATAGACAATGCAGCGCTCACCGCGATCAAAGCTGCGATGTCGGCATCGACTTCAGGGTTCAAAGAAACGGTGTGCACCACAACGTGCACATCGTTGTAGAAGCCTTCTGGGAACAGAGGGCGAATAGGACGGTCGATCAAACGGCTGGTGAGGGTTTCCAACTCGCTAGGCTTGGCTTCACGCTTGAAGAAGCTGCCAGGAATCTTGCCTGCTGCGTAAGCTTTCTCAATGTAGTCCACGGTCAAGGGGAAAAAGTCTTGACCAGCTTTGGAATTTTTAGAAGCAACCACTGTGGCCAGAACCACGGTGTCTTCGATGTTGACCAGCACAGCGCCGGAAGCTTGGCGTGCAATTTCGCCGGTTTCCATGATGACCTTGTGTTGGCCCCATTGGAAAGTTTTTGTCACTTTGTTAAAAATGGACATGTTCAATAACTCCAGAAAATCACAGTGCAAACGGCTGCACTGAAAAGCCTAGATATTTGCAGTCTGAACTCGATGCCATTCCATGAATGATCTGCCTTAAAACACAGATGATTGATGGAATGACACAGCGCGGGTTCGGTCTGAAAACGTCTTTTTAGAAAACTTAAAGTAGAAAGCGCCTGAGCTAGCGGGCTAACTCAGGCGCTTGTCATCTTTCGATACGCTTATTTGCGCAGGCCAAGTTTGGCGATCAGAGCAACGTAGCGGTCAGCGTCTTTGGACTTCAAGTAGTCCAACAATTTACGACGGCGGCTCACCATGCGCAACAAACCGCGGCGACCATGGTGGTCTTTGGCGTGTGTTTTGAAGTGAGGTGTCAACTCGTTGATACGAGCTGTGAGCAAAGCCACTTGGACTTCGGGGCTACCAGTGTCATTGGCAGCGCGGGCATTGGCCTTAACGACTTCTGCTTTGATTGAAGATGCAATCATTTTTCTTCCTTGTTTTTCGACACTCGCTGATGGCAGAAAACCGCCAAAAAAGATAAGTCGAGGTTTATAACTTGCGCAAGCGGTTTGGAATCAACTGCTGCGTGCGATCCTTGACAGAGGGCGAACCGCCTGACAAAGCCTCGGGATTATAACCATAGACGAGGCCAAAATGAAGCCCCAAAGCACGGAAACTGGGTAAAAATACAGCCCAACCTGGCCCTAATTCGAACCCAATTTGAAGAAATTCACCCAAAATCAGGCCTTATGGACAAAATCAGAATCGACAAATGGCTTTGGGCTGCGCGTTTTTACAAAACCAGATCCTTGGCCACCGATGACATTGGCAAAGGTCGGGTCGAGGTCAACGATCAAACAGCAAAAGCCTCACGCGAGGTCAAAGTGGGCGATACGGTCAAGCTTCGACAAGGCGATGTGACTCGGACCATCAACATCTTGGCTTTGAGCGATCAGCGCGGCCCTGCACCGGTGGCGCAACAACTCTATGAAGAAACCTCAGAAAGTCTGGCTCTGCGCGAAAAAGTGACCATTCAGCGGCGATTGGCCAGAGAGCCAGCGCTCAGCATTGAACAAGGCAGACCTACAAAAAGGAATCGACGCGAATTAGAAAAAGCCAAACAAACGGGTTGGAACGATCGCTGGAGCGCATCTTTGGACACGCCCTGACACCTAAGCGCCAGTTATGCGCTAAATCGGGGGTTTTCACCCTCCCCTTTCCCAAAGCTCCCCTCTAAAGTCTGCCTTGATCGCAACACAGAGGAGACTATTTTGAAGTTCACGAAACACTCAGCCAATGCCAATCGTCGCTTTGGTTTAAGCATTCTTGGCACCCTCGGCTTGGTGAGCAGCCTTGGCATGGGCTTGATGGCCAGCAACGCTGCCATGGCGCAGGCCGCTTATCCCAACAAACCCATCCGCTTGGTCGTGACATTTCCCACAGGCGGAGCCCCAGACATCTTGGCTCGCTTGTTCAGCGAAAAAGCCCAGTTGGGTCAACCGATTGTGATTGACAACAAACCAGGCGCTGGTGGCAACATTGGCAGTGACATCGTGGCCAAATCTGCTGGCGACGGCTACACCTTGGTCATGGGCACGGTAGGGACGCACTCCATCAATGGCGCACTTTACGAAAAAATGCCCTATGACATGGTGAAGAACTTCACGCCTATCTCGTTGATTGCATCTGCACCCAATTTACTCGTAGTTAACAATGACTTGCCCGTCAAAACGGTGCCAGAACTCATTGCCTACATGAAAGCCAACCCCAACAAATTGTCATTTGGCTCTCCTGGCATTGGCACCTCTGTCCACATGTCTGGTGAATTGTTCAAGTCGATGACAGGCACCAGCATGACGCACGTCCCCTACAAAGGTCGACAGTTTTTCATTCCCGACCTGATTGGCGGCAGCATTCAATTGGTCTTTGACAACATGCCCTCTGCACTGCCCATGGCCAAAGAAGGCAAGATCAGAGCCATTGCGCAAACGACCGCCAAGCGTTCACCTGCAGCACCCGATATCCCAACAGTGGCTGAATCTTTGCCTGGCTTTGAGGCCACCACTTGGTTTGCCATGTTTGCACCTGCCAACACGCCCAAAGCGGTCATCGACAGACTCAATGCAGAAGCCTTGCGCGTTTTCAAATTGCCAGAAGTGGCCGAGCGTTTGAAGACATTGGGTTTGGATCCCGTTTTGTCTTCCTCAGAAGAACTGGGCAAATACCAAGCCAGCGAAATTGTGAAATGGGCCAAAGTGGTCAAAGATTCTGGCGCCAAAGCCGAATAATTTTTTCAACCTGCCTTCATTGGATTTATTTATGACAATTGAACTCAACCGACGCGACGTCCTGCAAGCAGGCCTGGCAGGCGCAGTCAGCATTGCCATGCCAGCCATGGCACAAGGCGCATTTCCCTCCAAACCGATCAAGCTCATTTGCCCTTGGCCAGCGGGTGGCTCCACCGATGGTGTGATGCGTGCTTTGGCCGAAAGTGCCACTCGCATTTTGGGCAGCCCCGTGGTCATTGAAAACAAAGCCGGCGCCAGCGGCATGTTAGGCCCCAATGAATTGGTCAATGCCAAACCAGATGGCTATACCTTGTCGCAATTGACCATTGGCATTTTGCGTTTGCCACACATGCAGAAGATGCAATTCAACCCTCTGCAAGACTTCACATTCATTGCGTGCCTTACGGGCTACACCTTTGGCATTGTGGTGCGCTCTGACTCACCCATTAAATCCATCAAAGACTTGGTGGACTATGCCAAAGCCAACCCTGGTAAATTCACATTTGGCTCAACCGGTAATGGCACCACGCCTCATTTGGCCGTGGAAGAATTTGCAATGAAAGCCGGCATCCAGTTGCAGCACGTTCCCTTCAAAGGCAGTGCAGATGGCATGGCCTCCGTCTTAGGTGGCCACGTGATGTCGCACAGCGACGCCACAGGTTGGGCGCCGCATGTGGACGCTGGCACCTGCCGGTTGTTGGCAACTTACGGTAGCAAACGCACCAAGCGTTGGCCCAATGTACCCACCTTGACAGAGTTGGGTTACGACACCGTATCAGATTCACCATTTGGCATTGGTGGCCCCAAGGGCATGGACCCCGCAGTGACTAAAAAGTTGCATGACGCCTTCAAGAAAACTTTGGAAGATCCACAAGTTTTGGCCACTTTCGAAAAATTTGACCAGTCGGTGATCTACATGAACACCGAGGAGTACACCAAGTTTGCGCGCGACAATTACCAAAAAGAAAAAACCATCATCGACAAACTAGGCTTGGCCAAACCCGCTTAACGCACTTACAAAAAAAGCCCAGATGCTCTGGGCTTTTTTCATGGGCGACGGCATCCAATTACGAAGCAGGCCGAACCATCTTGCAGCTGCTCGGCATCTCGACTTCATTGGCTTTAAATTGCTTCACCGTTTTGAAACCATAGCCAGAACCTTCCACATCAAAGGGCACCTCTACCCCGCCCTGCTTGGCCATGATGCCCACCACCAAGGGTTGTTGGAACTGATGGTCTTGCGCGCGCATTTTGCCGCGCTGCCCACCCATGCTGACCTCGGATTTTTCAAGTTGCAAAGCAACGACCAAGGGCTCTGAACTTCCTGCTCTTTCGATGGATTGAACCAATGCCTCCATCATCAATTGCATTCTGAGATGTACATAGTCTTCTGAAGGTTTGTCAAAGCGTTGCTTGAACGTTTGATAAAATTTCACGCTTTCTGAACCGGCCACATTGGGCATCCACTCCGCCACGGCCAAGACTTTGCCCACACCCGCATCGCCCATGGCAGCAGGCGCTCCTAGAGCATTGCCATAAAAAGTATAAAACTTGCCATCAAAGCCCACTTCTTTGGCGGCTTTCACCAACAAAGTCAGATCATTACCCCAATTGCCCGTGATCACAGCCTGTGCACCCGAGGCTTTAATTTTGGAGGCATAAGGCAAGAAATCTTTGACACGTCCCATCGGGTGCAACTCTTCACCCGTCACTTGGATGTCGGGACGCAAGCTGTTCAATTGCTGTTTGGCTTCACGCAAAACAGCCTGACCAAAACTGTAGTCTTGGCCGATCAAATAGACCGACTTTAATTTGGTGTCTTGCTTCAGGACTTGCATCAAAGCGGTCATGCGCATGTCGGCATGCGCATCAAATCTGAAATGCCAGAAGTTGCATTTTTCTTCTGTCAGTGCAGGGTCAACAGCGGAGTAATTGAGAAACAAAACTCGTTTATTGGGCTCACGCTCGTTGTGCTTTTGAATAGCATCTATCAGCACAGCCGCGTTGGCCGAAGAGTTACCCTGAAAAACATATTGAGCACCTGCATCAATGGCTGCACGCAGCGACGTCAGGGCCTCTTCGTTTTGTCCCTTGCTGTCATAGCGATTCAGTACCAGCAGCCTTTTTCCGTCCGCAGTAGCTACACCACCCCGCGCATTGACTCGCTCGACAGCCCACACCAAATTGCGCAGCACCGCCTCCCCTGTGTTGGCAAAAGGACCGCTCATACCTTCAATCATGGCCAACTGAATAGGCGGCTTCTGGGCATGCGCCAACAAACACGCACTGAGTGCCAAGCACACAAAGCTTCGCATCACGAATCGAACCGTATTGATCAAAACAATATCCTTAAGAAAATTTAATGACTGGCCGTCAGAATGTGTGAAAGTGGCCAGCGTGGCTTCACGTCAAAGCTGTAGTCGAATAGCGGGGCTTGTTGCCCCGCTTGAACGCGCATGGCTGCGGCCATGGCAATCATCGCGCCATTGTCGGTGCATAAGTGAAGCTCTGGATAATGCACGCGCACACCTGCTTTTGCACAGGCTTCATTGAGCTGCTTTCGCAGCAAGCGATTGGCGCCAACGCCCCCCGCTACCACCAAGCGGCGCATGCCTGTTAATTTGAGCGCCGCCATCGACTTCTTCAACAACACCTCAACAATGGCTGCTTCGGTTGAAGCTGCCAAGTCTGCTTTGTGCGTGGTGTTGACGTCATGCAAACTGTTTCCCAGCTTGTTGGCTTGTGTCAGCACCGAAGTTTTCAAACCCGCAAACGAAAAGTCCAGGTCACCACTGTGCAATAAGGGTCGTGGCAATTTGAACGCCAGAGGATTACCTGCTTCAGCGCACTTGGACAAAGCAGGCCCGCCAGGGTAGCCCAGCCCCATCAGCTTGGCCGATTTGTCAAAGGCCTCGCCAGCGGCATCATCGACTGTCTCACCCAAAATTTCGTAAGCGCCAACAGCCTCGACACGCATCAGTTGGGTGTGCCCGCCCGAAACCAGCAAAGCCACAAACGGAAACTCGGGTGGGTCGTCACTTAAAAATGGCGAGAGCAAGTGGCCTTCCAAATGGTGAACACCCAACACGGGTTTTTTCAAAGCTGCCCCCAAGGCACATCCCACGCCAGCCCCTACTAGCAAAGCGCCCGCCAAGCCTGGGCCGCGCGTATAGGCCACCACATCTACTTGGTTCAAATCAATTTGGGCATTTTTCAAGACTTCACGCGTTAAAGGGATAACGCGTTTGATGTGATCGCGACTGGCCAATTCAGGCACCACACCACCATAGGCTTGGTGCATGTCAATTTGACTGAACAGCGCATGTGAGAGCAAACGAGGGGCGCCTGTGGCTTGGGTTTGCACCAAAGCCACGCCGGTTTCATCGCAAGAAGACTCAATTCCTAGAAAAAGCATAGGAGGGAGTTTATGCGATCGATTCATTGGCCATATAACGCCAAGTTATCTAAGCTTTGAGACAATATGGGAATGGGCATTGGACACTACATCAAAGAAATAGGCCGCGGCAAAGATGGCGCGCGTTCGCTCACGCGCGAACAAGCGGCAGATTTACTGGGCCAAGTGCTGGACCAACAGGTCTCCGACTTAGAAATCGGCGCCTTCTGCTTGGCCATGCGCATCAAAGGCGAAACGCCCGAAGAAATGGCGGGTTTTTTGGATGCGGCTCACGCACGTTTAAACAAACTGTCCAACGATCCATCAAAAACAACCGTGGTCATCCCCTGCTACAACGGTGCACGCAAATTACCGGCTTTAGCACCCTTGTTAGCTTTGCTACTGGTACAACAAGGTGTTCGCGTGTGCGTTCACGGTACGCCCACTGAAAGCAGCCGCACCACCTCATTTGAAGTCTTTGAAGCCATGGGTCACAAGCCCATGACCCAGGTATCAGATGCGCATGACGGATTGAATTTGATTGCCACAGAAGTTTTAAGCCCGGCCCTTAAAAATCTTCTCGATGTGCGACGCGTGGTGAATTTGCGCAACCCTGCCCACAGCTTGGTCAAACTCATGAACCCTTGCCAAGGCTCCGCTTTGATCGTCAGCAGTTACACCCATCCCGAATACGCGCATTCGATGGCGCAAACCTTTCAGCTGACCCAGGCCAATGCCTTCTTGCTGAGAGGCACAGAGGGAGAACCTGTGGCAGATGCGCGCCGCGCGCCTCAAATGGATTTTTTCCACAATGGCAGCACCCAGACTGTTCAAGCAGCACAAGCTGGAGCATTGCAAAGCATTCCCGACTTGCCTGCAGCCAATGCAGAATCCACCGCAGAATACATTCAAGAAATTTTGAATCAGCAGCGCGCAGTTCCCTCGCCCATTGCGCTTCAAGTTCAACACATTTTGCAGGCCTTGAAATCACTATGAGCCACAAGGATTCTTCATTCACAAACTCTTCTGGCAAAACGCAAGGCACTTGCACCTTGGTTGGGGCAGGCCCTGGTGATCCCGAGTTGCTCACAGTCAAAGCCGTGAAGGCCATTCGAGCAGCTACCGTTTTGTTGGTAGACGATTTGGTCAATGAAGCAGTTTTAACACACGCATCCTCATCTGCGCGCATTGTCTTTGTGGGCAAACGCGGCGGCTGCAAAAGCACACCGCAAGCCTTCATTGAAAAACTCATGATCAACGCGGTTCACGAAGGTGAAACCGTGGTGCGTTTAAAAGGCGGCGATCCTTTCATATTTGGCCGAGGTGGCGAAGAAGTCGAGCACCTGCGCGAAGTTGGCATCGAGGCCAACATCATCAACGGCATCACGTCTGGATTAGCGGCCATCACCAGCCTAGGCGCGCCCCTCACTCACCGTGAACACGCGCATGGCGTTGTGTTTGTCACTGGCCATGCCAAGCCCGGTGACAACGGCACCGACTGGCGACAACTGGCAGCCACGGCGCGCGATGCCAAACTGACACTGGTCATTTACATGGGCGTGAGTGGTGCAGAACATATTCAAAACGAGTTACTCACAGGATTACCTGAAAGCACACCTGTGGCCATCATCGAGAACGCTTCTTTGCCACACCAACGTCAAGCCTTGACGCAATTGGGAAGCCTGACTCTCACCCTTCAAGAAACAGGCCTCAAAAGTCCCAGCATCTTGATCGTGGGCGATGTGGTGAAAGCTTGCGCTCAAATTTTCCAAGCAGATCAAAACCAGCAAACTGCCCCTACACTCCCACTGCATGCAAACATGTGATGTGGTGATTGTGGGTGCCGGGGCTGCCGGCCTTTTTTGTGCCGGTGTGGCCGGGCAGTTGGGCTTGTCTGTTCTGCTCATTGATCACAGCAACAAAGTGGCTGAAAAAATCCGTATCTCTGGCGGTGGTCGTTGCAATTTCACCAACCGACTCATCGATGCCAGCGCGCCTCACAAACATTTCTTGAGCGAGAACCCGCACTTTTGCCGCAGTGCCCTGTCTCGTTACACCGCCCAAGACTTCATTGACTTGATGCAGTCTTACGACATCCCATTTCATGAAAAGCACAAAGGGCAATTGTTTTGCGATCGGTCCGCCGAAGACTTGATTCAAATGCTTTTGAAAGAATGCGACAAAGGCGGCGTCTTGCGTTGGCAGGGTTGCGGCGTTAAGACCATCTCGCAAACCGAGAATGGCTATCAACTCCAAACCGACCAAGGGCATGTTCAAGCCGGCGCGGTGGTGATTGCCACAGGCGGCTTGTCCATTCCCAAAATTGGCGCCACCGATTTTGGCTACCGCATCGCCCAACAATTTGGCTTGCGGTTGGTCACAAGAAGGCCAGGATTGGTCCCCCTCACCTTTGATGACAAAGAGTGGGCACCTTATGCAAGTTTGGCAGGCCTGTCCTTGCCCGTCAGCATTGAAACTGGCGCTAAAAAAACCCGCATGAGCTTTGACGAAGACCTGCTGTTCACGCACCGGGGTTTGTCGGGCCCGGCTGTTTTGCAAATTTCCAGCTATTGGCACGAGGGACAACCCCTCCATTTGAACTTGGCCCCCCAAGCTGACATCGAAGGTTCACTGATGCAAGCCAAGGTCCGGTCCAAAAAACTCATTGCCAACGAACTCGGTGCGTGGGTGCCCAACCGATTGGCCGATGCCTGGGTGGCCCAAGACAGCCAATGGCAGCGCCCCGTCGCCGAGGCCAGCGACAAAGCTCTGACGCAGTTGGCCCAAAAACTCAGCCATTGGCCCCTCACGCCCAATGGCAGCGAAGGCTATAAAAAAGCCGAGGTCACTCTGGGAGGGGTGGACACCCGAGATTTATCGTCCCAAACCATGGAATCGAAGCAACCAGGCCTGTATTTCATTGGCGAAGTGGTCGATGTGACGGGCTGGCTAGGCGGGTACAACTTCCAATGGGCTTGGGCCAGCGCCTTTGCCTGCGCCCAAGCCCTGAAGCAAAAACACGAAATTGCCCCCTAAATGGCCTTTTTGGGCCCAAAACTTAGGGCTATAATCTCAGGCTTTGCTGGCAATCCTCCGTCTGCCAAATACTAGTTCGTGACGGGGACCCCGCCGAAACTGCTTGTAAGGGCTCGATCTTCCCTTTCAATGTCAGTCGGCATAATTTGGAAACACTGAAATCCATGACCACCATTCGCGTGAAAGAAAACGAGCCGTTTGACGTAGCACTTCGCCGCTTCAAGCGCACCATTGAAAAACTCGGTCTGTTGACCGACTTGCGTGCCCGTGAGTTTTATGAAAAACCCACCACAGAACGTAAGCGCAAAAAAGCGGCCGCCGTCAAGCGCCACTACAAGCGCGTGCGCAGCATGCAATTGCCCAAGAAGCTGTACTAAGTACATCGCTTCATTCAAAGCTTCTTACCAGGCTTTGAAATCGCGAAGTCCTCATGCATCATGGGGACCAAGCAAGCCCGCTGGAGGACGCTCAAGCGGGTTTTTTTTTAAGTATCGTTGGCGCTACCAGCAGCCTACCCTTCAGGAGTCACCATGAGCCTCAAAGACCAAATCACCGAAGACATGAAAACCGCCATGCGTGCCAAAGACACGGCGCGCTTGGGCACCATTCGCTTGTTGCTTTCAGCCATGAAGCAAAAAGAGGTGGATGAGCGCGTGGTGTTGGACGATGCTGCTGTGGTGGCCATCGTAGACAAGTTGGTCAAGCAGCGCAAAGACTCTATTGCCGCCTTCGAGCAAGCCGCTCGCCAAGACTTGGTCGACATTGAACAAGCTGAGATGGTGGTGTTGCAAGCCTATTTGCCAGCCCGCATGTCTGCAGAAGAAGTGACTGCTGCCGTTCAAGCCATCGTGGCCTCATTGGGCGCAAAAGGCCCTGGCGACATGGGCAAAGTCATGGGCGCCGTCAAAACCCAACTGGCCGGCAAAGCCGACATGGGCCAAGTCTCCGCCGCCGTCAAAGCCGCCCTCGCCGGATAACTTCTTAATTGGGGGGATTTAATTGGGGTCAGATCAACATAAATTTGGTCAATCAAAGGGGCTAAAGCCTAAGGGGGGCTGAACGATTTCTGGTACTCCAGTATGAGGAAGCCCCCCTTAGGCTTTAGCCCCTTTGATTGGAAATTAATGTTGATCTGACCCCAATTAAATTTCAGCTACCGGCAACCTTCATACGGTTGATCAGTACAGATCCCAAAGTTTTGGCGCCGTAGTTGTAGGTGTCAGCGCCAATGGCGTCGATGCCTTTGAACATGGTTTTCAAATTGCCGGCAATGGTAATTTCGTGAACTGGGAAAGCAATCTCACCGTTCTCTACCCAGAAGCCTGATGCGCCGCGTGAATAGTCGCCTGTGACGTAATTCACGCCCTGCCCCATCAACTCAATCACAAACAAACCTGTACCCAGTTTTTGGAGCATGGCTTTCAAATCGTCGCTTGAGCGCGTGAGTTTGGATGACATCACCAAGTTGTGTGAACCGCCAGCATTGCCCGTAGTTTTCATGCCCAGCTTGCGCGCGGAATAGGTACTCAAGAAGTAGCCCTCAACGCGTCCGCCTGACACCACTTTGCGCTTGGCGCTTCGCACACCCTCATCATCAAAAGGTGAGCTGCCTTTACCGCGCAACACATGCGGGTCTTCCAAAATATCAATGTGTTTTGGAAATACAGGTTTGCCCATCGAGTCCACCAAGAAACTGGTTTTGCGATACAAAGAACCACCGCTGACGGCCTGAACGAAACCGCCTAAAAGGCCTGCTGCCACGGGGGACTCGAACAACACAGGGCATTCAATTGTGGGAATTTTGCGGCTGCCCAATCGGCTTAAAGCACGCTCAGCGGCATACCGACCCACCGCCTCAGGCGATGCCATTTGATCGGCCGAGCGCATGGATGTGAACCAGGCATCGCGCTGCATTTCTGCATTTTTGCCGGGCAATGCAGCGATGGGCGCCACCGACATGCTGTGCCTTGAACTGGCATAGCCCCCCCTAAAACCGTGGGTGTGGGCACTGAAGAAATGACTTTGCTGCGCGGATATGCCAGCACCTTCGCTGTTGGTGATTCGGCGACTGGTTTTCAAGGCGGCTTCTTCACAAGCCAATGCCAGCTTGGCAGCTTCCTCGCTGTTGATGGTCCAAGGATGGAATAAATCCAACTCGGGTTGATCCTTGGCAATGTCTTCCTCATCAGGCAAACCTGCGGTTGGATCTTCGGCTGTAAAACGCGCGATGTCGTAAGCAGCTTGCACTGTTTGCTGAATGGCCGCCTCGGAAAAGTCGGAGGTGCTTGCATTGCCGCGGCGATGACCCACATACACCGTGACGCCCAAAGACTTGTCGCGATTGCGCTCCACAGTCTCCAATTCACCCTTGCGCACACTGACACTGAGGCCGCAACCTTCAGAAGCTTCTGCACCCGCATCGGTGGCGCCGATCTTTTTGGCGTGTTTCAGGGCAGAATCAACCAATCCCTCGAAATAGTTGCGGCTATAGCTGAAACCGTCGTTGGCCTGTGCGTTCAATGCCTGGGTGGATGCCTTGGTTTTTTTTGTCATGGGGGTCGGATTCTTCAAAACGGTCAATTATTTAAAATTCTAAGTGACGGCTATGATACTTGCCGTCCCGTACAAAGGTTTCAGCGCGCACATGTCCCGTAAATTCAAAAAAGGTTATTTTGTTCAAGGTCAATTTGTTGCCGAAGGCAGCGAGTTAGACCTTGAGCTCAAACGCGAACTCAAGGGCGGTACCGATGAGCCTAGTCGCACCGAGTTAAAGCGCGAAAGCGACGAACTGCAAAAGCTGGGCGAAAGTTTGCTGACTCTGCGTGCCGACCTGATGGCCAAAGTGGATTTGCCAGAAAAACTGGTGGAAGCCGTGGCCGAAGCCAAACGCATCACCAACTTTGAAGGCAAACGCCGGCAAATGCAATTCATTGGCAAGCTGATGCGCAAATTGGATGAAGATGCCGTTGAAGGTGTGCGCGCTGCCCTGCTAGAACAAAGCCAAGGCTCTGCGCAAGAAACATTGCAACTGCATTTGGCTGAGCAATGGCGCGACCGACTGATCAAAGACGACGATGCTTGTGGTGAATGGTTGAAAAGTTTTCCTGGCACCGACTGTCAACAATTGCGCGCGCTCATTCGACAAGCTCGCAAAGACGCACCGGCCGTGTCTGCCGCCACCGTGTCGCAAGGCATAGCGCCCCGCCAGAGTCGCGCCTACCGTGAAATTTTTCAATTGGTGCGCGCTGAAATGGGCAACGCCCAAGGCGGCAACACAGAAAACGCAGAGAACTCAGACACTGACGATCTCGACGAAGACAACTAACTTCAAACCTAATTTTTAACTTCTGCAAACATGTCATCGCTTCACGACCCCGTCAAAATAGGCATCGTCTCTATCAGTGACCGCGCCAGCACAGGCGTATACGAAGACAAAGGCTTACCTGCCCTGCAGACTTGGCTCACACAAGCCTTGAAGAACCCTTTGCAATTTGAAGCACGGCTGATCCCTGACGAAAAAGAGCGCATCAGTGCCACACTGGTTGAGTTGGTCGATGCAGGTTGCAGCTTGGTGCTAACCACGGGCGGCACAGGCCCCGCCATTCGCGACGTTACCCCCGAGGCTACCTTGGCCATTGCCGACAAAGAAATGCCAGGCTTTGGTGAGCAGATGCGTCAGATCAGTTTGAAGTTTGTACCCACGGCTATTTTGTCGCGCCAAGTAGCGGTCATTCGCGGTCAAAGTTTGATCATCAATTTGCCGGGCCAGCCCAAGTCGATTGCCGAAACACTGGAAGGTTTGAAAGACAGCCAAGGTCAAAGTGTGGTGCACGGTATTTTTGCAGCCGTGCCTTATTGCATAGATTTGATTGGCGGCCCTTACCTTGAAACCAACGACGAGGTTTGCAAGGCGTTCAGGCCCAAGACGGCCATTCGTCCACCCAAAGCCTAAAACAAACAACGTACAGGCTCAGGCGCCTTACTTGCCCACCAACTGATTGAGCTTTTCAGCCTCAAAAGTTTCACGTTTGGCCGCATCGCCTGGCATTTGAATGCCCTGAGCATTGCCCTGGTTGGCATTCATTTTTTCCAAGGCTTGCCACAGCATGGCAATTTGGTGTTCTTGGCTGGATGCGTTGTCAATCAAGCCGCGCATGGCTTGCGACAATGGATCGTCGTTTTGCGTCACACCATAAGCTGAAAAACCCATCTTGGAAGCCGTAGCCTCCCGCTGAACATCGGCTTCTTCTTGAATGATTCGCGCTGGATTACCAACCGCAGTAGCACCCGCGGGCACCGGCTTGGTCACCACAGCGTTGGAGCCTACTTTGGCGCCATCGCCCACTGTAAACCCGCCCAATACTTTGGCGCCAGCGCCAATCACCACATTTTTTCCCAATGTAGGGTGCCGCTTCTCACCTTTGTAGAGCGATGTACCGCCCAAGGTAACGCCGTGATAAACAGTGCAACCATCGCCAATTTCGGCTGTCTCACCAATCACGATGCCCATGCCGTGATCAAAAAACACCCGCTCACCCAGCTTGGCACCGGGATGAATTTCGATGCCTGTGACCCAGCGGGAAAAATTAGAAATGAATCGCGCCAACCACTTGAAGCCCGAGCGCCAGCAAGCGTGGGCCCAACGGTGCATGACGACCGCGTGCAATCCGGGATAACAAGTCAAAACCTCCCAAGCTGTGCGCGCAGCGGGGTCTCGGTCAAGAATGCATTGAATGTCGGAATGAAGGCGTGAAAACATAAGCTGGTGTATTTTTGCCTAGTCTACCTTTTTGCTTGGGCGGTTTCGATCATGGCCTTAGCAACACCTCTCAAAATATGGATTTCTTCGGGGGTCAAGTTGGCGCGATTAAATAGCTGGTTCAGGCGCGGCATGAGTTTTTTAGGCGCTGCAGGATCTAGAAAACCAATCTCGACCAAGGCTCGTTGCAAGTGCACCAACATGCCGGAAACCTGCTCGGCATCGGCCAATGAAGATTCGGCCACCGGCGACGCCACCGGAAATCCACCCAAAGCCAAGCGCCATTCATACGCCACAAGCTGTAGCGCAGCCGCTAAATTCAAAGAACCAAACTGCGGATTGGTCGGAATCGACAGCGCCACATGGCATTTGTAGACATCCTCGTTTTTCATGCCAAAACGTTCAGAACCAAACAAGAAACCGATGGAAGAAATGGGTTCGGCGGGTTTTGCAGAATCTGGTGCAGCCTGAACCAGGGGTCGACCCAACACAAGCTCAAAATGTTCCCTAGGCGAGCGCGTCGGCGGTCCAAAATCGCGAGGCGTCATGGCCGTGGCGCACAAATGTGAAATGCCATCTAGCGCCTCTTCCAAGTTGTCCACAATGCGCGTTTTGTCGAGCACATCGTTGGCGCCACTGGCCCTTTGAATGGTCTCTTCCTTGCGCAGCACATTGGCATAACGCGGTGCCACCAGCACCATTTCATCAAAACCCATGACTTTCAAAGCACGGGCGGCCGCCCCCACATTGCCGGGGTGGCTGGTTTCAATCAAGATAAATCGGGTACGCATAGGCGACATTGTCCCAGACCCTGTCGCCTCAAAATGGCCAAAAACCTGAGGAACTGGTTCGTAGCCCTGTAATTTCATGGGAAAATGCGTCATTCGCCTCGGTCATCGCACTGTGGACCTCCGTTTTTGCTCTTAAAAATTCATGTCGACCAATCTCCACCCCATGCTCAACGTAGCCGTCAAGGCTGCACGCGCCGCAGGCGCCATCATCAACCGTGCCGCCCTGGACGTGGAGGCAGTTCGAATTTCGCAAAAACAAGTGAACGATTTCGTGACCGAAGTCGACTTGGCCAGCGAAAACGCCATCATCGAAACCTTGCTGACGGCCTACCCGCATCACGGCATCTTGGCCGAAGAGTCTGGCAAAACACACGGCAACCCCGACGCCGACCACGTTTGGATCATCGACCCTCTCGATGGCACCACCAACTTCATCCATGGCTTCCCTGTTTATTGCGTCAGCATTGCGCTGGCCGTCAATGGCAAAGTCGAACAAGCTGTGGTGTATGACCCCTCACGCAACGATTTGTTCACAGCCACCAAAGGCCGCGGCGCGTACATGAACGACCGACGTCTGCGCACCAGCAAGCGCACGCAAATGCACGAATGTCTGATTTCCACAGGCTTCCCTTTCCGCCCCGGTGACAACTTCAACCAGTACCTGCGCATGATGGGCGACGTGATGCAACGCACAGCGGGTCTGCGCCGTCCAGGCGCTGCCGCTTTGGACTTGGCCTATGTGGCCGCTGGCTTTACAGATGCTTTCTTTGAAACCGGCCTGCAGATTTGGGATGTGGCAGCGGGCTCCTTGTTGGTGACCGAAGCTGGCGGCTTGGTGGGCAACTTCACAGGTGAAGCCGATTTCTTGGATCAAAAGGAATGCTTGGCTGGCACACCCAAAATTTACGGACAGCTGGTGCCTATTCTGAGCAAGTACAGCAAGTTTGCCAGTGCTGGCGAGAAGGCGTCTGTGCGCGCTGCCGATGCCAAAGATGCAGAGGCCAAACAAGCCGACTCAGACTCAACGGACAGCCCTTTTTAAGCCATGACAGACGCGCTCGACCTGAGTGCCCACACCCCCATGATGCAGCAGTATCTGCGCATCAAGGCGGAGTTTCCTGACACCCTGGTTTTTTACCGGATGGGTGACTTTTACGAAATGTTCTTTGAAGACGCCGAGCGTGCGGCCGGCCTCATGGACATCACCCTGACGCATCGCGGTCAAACCGCCGGCAAACCCATTGCCATGGCGGGTGTGCCGTTTCACTCTGTCGAAAACTACTTGGCCAAGCTTATTAAGCTGGGCGAATCCGTCGCCATCTGCGAACAAGTAGGCGATGTCGCCACCAGCAAGGGCCCCGTCGAACGCAAAGTGGTGAGGGTCGTCACCCCCGGCACGCTCACCGACACCGAATTGTTGTCTGACAAAAGCGAAGCCATTTTGTTGTCACTGCACATTGCACCGCGCAATGCGTGTGGCTTGGCTTGGCTCAGCGTGACCCAAGGTGTGTTGCATTTGGCTGAATGCACGCACGACGAATTGGCCGATTGGTTGGAACGTATTGCACCCAGCGAATTGTTGGTCAGCGCCAGCATCACGCCCAAATGGGAACAGCAACTTCAATCGATGCGCTTGGGTCAACGTGGCCTGTCTCTGTCGCTCACTTTGCGCCCCGACTTTCAATACGACGCTGGCTTGGGTCATGGCAAGCTCATCAAACAACTCAATGTGGCCAGCTTGGCCGCATGGGATGCCGACAAGCTTGCCCAAGCGCATGCAGCGGCGGGCGCACTGCTCACGTACGCAGAACACACCCAAGGCAGAACGCTGCCGCACGTGTCGCAACTCAAAGTGCAAAAGGCCAATGATCTCATTGACCTCCCTACCAGCACGCGCCGTAATCTAGAACTCACGCAAACATTGCGCGGTGAAGATTCACCGACTCTTTTTTCTTTGCTCGATACCTGCATGACAGGCATGGGCAGCCGTCAACTCAAGCAGTGGCTGCTGAACCCACCCCGAGATCGTCAAATTGCCGTTGACAGACTGGCCGCCATTGACCAGTTGAATGACAACAGTGCTTCGGCACAAAGCGGTATTGCAATTTGGTCGCGCTTAAGAGAGCAACTCAAAGGCGCCAGCGATGTAGAGCGCATCACAGCGCGCATTGCGCTCAGGCAAGTTCGTCCGCGTGAATTGGTCGCGCTTAAAAACGCCCTCATCCGCTCGGCCAACTTGGCGCTTCATTTGCAACAAACGCTGGGCCACTTGTCGCCCACCAAGTTGTTGCATGACATCCATTTCGATTTGCAACCGCCAGCTGGTCTCACAGAAATATTGCAACAAGCGCTCTTGGAAGAGCCGGCCAATTTGATACGCGATGGCGGCGTCATGGCCCATGGCTTAGATGCAGAGTTAGATGAACTTCGCGCCATTCAAACCAATTGCGATGACTTCCTGTTGGAATTGGAAACCCGCGAAAAAGCGCGCACGGGCATTGCCAATTTGCGGGTGCAATTCAACAAGGTCCACGGTTTCTACATTGAGGTAACCCAAGGCCAAATTGACAAAGTGCCCGACGACTACCGTCGCCGTCAAACCTTGAAAAATGCCGAGCGCTTCATCACGCCCGAGCTCAAAGCCTTTGAAGACAAAGCCTTGTCTGCGCAAGAACGCGCACTGGCCCGCGAAAAATATTTGTACGAGCTTTTGCTCGACCAATTGCAAATCCACATTCAAGCGCTCACCAAATTGGCGCAAGCCATGGCGCAGCTTGACGCGCTGTGCACCCTCACCGAGCGAGCCAACACGCTCAATTGGTGCGCCCCACAATTTGCCAAAGAACCCTGCATAGAAATCAGGCAAGGCCGTCACCCCGTGGTGGAAGCTCGCTTGGCCGAAACCTCAGGCGGCAGCTTCATTGCCAACGATTGTCTGATGCACAGCAAGCAGCGTTTGCAAATCATCACCGGCCCCAATATGGGCGGTAAGTCGACGTACATGCGCCAGGTGGCATTGATTGTGCTTTTAGCCAGCATTGGCAGTCATGTGCCCGCCAGCAGTTGCAGGCTGGGGCCCATAGATGCCATCCACACCCGCATCGGCGCGGCCGATGACTTGGCCAATGCCCAATCAACTTTCATGTTGGAGATGACTGAAGCCGCTCAAATTTTGCACAGTGCCACACCTTTGTCCTTGGTGCTGATGGACGAAATTGGCCGTGGCACTTCCACCTTTGATGGCTTGGCCTTGGCCAGTGGCATTGCCACGCACCTGCACGACAAAACACAAGCCTTCGCGCTGTTTGCCACGCACTACTTCGAGTTGACCGAGTTTCCTGCGACCCACCACGCCGCACTGAACATGCACGTAGGCGCGACAGAATCGGGCAACGACATTGTGTTCCTGCACGAGCTTCAAGCTGGCCCTGCCAGCAAAAGTTATGGCGTTCAAGTTGCTAGGTTGGCGGGCATGCCGACTGGCGTACTGAATCATGCAAGACACACACTCAGCGCGCTTGAAGCAGACGCCAACGAAAACCGCGTTCAAGTGGATTTGTTTGCACCACCCCCAGAAACAGAACACACCGGCCCCTCGCCACTCGAATCTGCTTTAAACCAAATTGACCCAGACGCGCTCAGCCCCCGCGAAGCTTTAGAGGCTTTGTACAGTCTTAAGCGCGTCATGAAGCGATCTGAAAATTAAATCCTTGACCTAGGAAATCTGATGACTTATTGCGTTGCCATCAAAACACGAGCCGGTTTGGTTTTCTTATCCGACTCTCGCACCAATGCCGGGCTAGACATGATCAGCACTTACCGCAAGATGATCATTTATGAAAAGAAAGGCGACCGTTTCATGGTCTTGCTTTCTGCCGGCAATCTCAGTATTTCGCAGTCTGTGCGCGAAATGCTCCAAGTTGAAAAAATCATCGATCACCCTGATGCCGAACCGATCACCATCTGGAATGCCAAAAGCATGTTTGATGCTGCCCGTGTTTTGGGCGCGGCCGTTCGACATGTGCATGAGCGAGATGCGGCCGCCCTCAAAGCCGGTGGCGTTGACTTCAATGTGTCCATGATTTTTGGGGGCCAAATTGCGGGCGAAGGCATGCGTCTTTACCAAATTTACTCGCCAGGCAATTTCATTGAAGCCACCGCAGAAACGCCCTACTTCCAAATTGGTGAATCCAAGTACGGCAAGCCTGTTTTAGATCGCGTCATTACACCCCTGACGCCACTGGATGAAGCCGCCAAATGTGCCTTGGTGTCCATGGACTCCACACTCAAGTCCAACCTCTCTGTCGGGCTGCCTTTAGACATGGTGGTTTATGAAGCCGACAAGTTGGAGAGCGATCGCATTGTTTGCATTGACGAACAAAACCCCTACTTCAACATGCTGCGCGACAACTGGGGTAAAAAACTCCGGGAGATGTTTGACAGTCTGGAAGATCCCGTTTGGAACGGCGATGCCACCGACATTCCATTGAAAAAGATTGGTAAACATTCGCCCCTCAAGAAAATTTCGACGCCTGAAGAAAAACTGATCTGATGGCCAGCGTCATCTTCTCCCATGGCAACGGATTTCCTGCCAGCACCTATCGCAGTTTCACCAATGATTTGGTACGGCGCGGCTTCAAGGTCAAGTCCATCGAGAAATTGGGCCATCAAGCCCAATTTCCAGTCACCAGCAACTGGCCCCATTTGGTGCAGGAGTTGGCAGACTTTGCCCAACAAAGCATGAATGAAACAGGTGAGACGCCTTACTTGGTGGGGCACTCGCTGGGCGGCTTGTTGAGTTTGATGTGTGCATCTAAGCACCCCAAATTAAGTGCTGGCGTGGTGTTGCTCGATTCACCTGTGGTAGGTGGCTGGAAGGCCAGTGCCCTGCAATTGGCCAAGAAAACCAATTGGATTGGGTCGATGAGCCCGGGTCGAATTAGCCAATCACGCAGACAACATTGGCCCGATGTGGACGCCGTCATCGCCCATTTTCAGCACAAGCGTGCTTTCTCACATTGGCATCCCGATGCCCTTAGAGACTATGCCGAGCATGGGACGGTAGAAGAAAATGGGCAACGCATCTTGAGTTTTAACAGAGCCATCGAGACGGCCATCTACAACACTTTGCCGCACAATTTGCCATCACTCCTGAAGCGTCATCCTTTGAAATGCAGTGTGGCTTTTGTAGGCGGCACACGCTCTAGAGAAATGCGTTTGGTTGGCTCGGACTTAACCGACAAAGTGTCAAAGGGCCGCGTGACATGGCTAGATGGCTCGCATTTGTTCCCCATGGAAAAGCCTCAGACCACAGCGGCCGCTGTAGAAGCGGCGCTGCGTAATTTGGGTGCGATGCCCGTTTAAGGGCGGCTTATGCGGACCAGTTGACCACGCCAGTCCAGGCTGTTGCCAAAACCACCAAGCCAAACACAATTCGATACCACGCAAAAACTTCAAAGCTGTGGCTGGCGATGTACTTCAGCAACCAGCGAACGCAAATCCAGGCGCTGATAAATGAGACCACCAAGCCCGTGGCAAACATGGGAATGTCTTCCACCGACAATAGCGCTCTCTCTTTGTAGAGGCTGTAAACCCCTGCCCCAATGAGCGTCGGTATGGCCAAGAAAAAAGAAAAGTCTGTGGCAGCCTTGCGCGACAAGCCCAGCAACATACCGCCAATGATGGTGGCACCGCTTCGGCTGGTACCGGGCACCATGGCAAAGCACTGGACCAAACCCACCATGAGGGCATCGCGACCGCGCATGTCTTCAACGGCCCGAATTCGAACGCTAGAAGGGGGCCGTCTTTCGGCCCACAAAATAATGAACCCGCCCACAATGAATGTGGTGGCCACCACCCATGGCGTGAACAGGTGCTCTTTGATGAGCTTGCCAAACAACAAACCCAGGACCACTGCAGGCAAAAACCCAATGAAGACATTGAGAACAAAACGCTGCGCCTCTGCTTGATAAGGCAAGGCTTTGACGGTGTCTGAAATTTTTTGCCAGTAGACCAAAATGACGGCAAAGATCGCGCCAGTTTGGATGGCGATGTCAAAGACCTTGGCTTTGTCGTCGTCAAAGCCCAAAAGCGCACCGGCCAAAATGAGATGGCCCGTTGATGAGATGGGTAAAAATTCGGTCAGGCCCTCAACCACACCCATCACAGCGGCTTTGGCCAACAACATTAAATCCACCGAGACTCCTTGAAGATCTGCCAATTATCGCTCTTGAAAGGGCCTAAAATCATGTCATGAGCACAGCCAACGTCAAAGCCAATTCATCGGGCACCCCTGAGGATGCACCCAAGGTCAGTAATTTTTTGCGCCAAATCATTGAATCTGATTTGGCCCACGGCACCTACGCTCAACGCCAATGGGCTGGCTCACCAGGCGATGCAGCGCACCATGCCAGCGGCAACCCCGATCCCGCCAAAATTCGCACCCGCTTTCCGCCCGAACCCAATGGCTACTTGCATGTAGGACATGCCAAGAGCATTTGCCTCAATTTTGGTCTGGCCCGCGATTATGGCGGTGTCTGCCACATGCGCTTTGACGATACCAATCCTGAAAAAGAAGACACCGAATACGTCAATTCCATTTTGGATGCCGTTCAGTGGCTTGGCTTCAATTGGGATGCCAACGGCACATCGCACCTTTACCAGGCCAGCGACTATTTTGATTTCATGTACCGTGCTGCTGAGCACTTGATTCAAGCCGGCCTGGCTTATGTTGACGAGCAGAGTCCCGAAGACATGCGCCTCAACCGCGGCGACTTCAACACCCCAGGCAAAGACAGCCCCTTCAGAGCCCGAACTCCCGCAGAAAACTTAAGCCGTTTTCGGGAAATGCGCGATGGCCAATTGGCAGACGGCGCTGCCGTGCTTCGCGCCAAAATTGACATGGCCTCGCCCAACATCAACATGCGCGATCCGGCCATCTACCGCATTCGCCGCGCGACGCATCACAACACGGGCGACACTTGGTGCATCTATCCGATGTACACCTTTGCACACCCCATCGAAGACGCGCTCGAGCAAATTACGCACAGTATTTGCACCTTGGAATTTGAAGACCAGCGTCCGTTTTACGATTGGTTGATGGCGCGCTTGAGTGAATCACACACCTTGGCAGATGGCACACAACTCAGCGCCCTGCTGGCAGCGCCTAGCCCCAAGCAATATGAATTTGCCAGGCTCAACCTCACCTATGTCATTACCAGCAAACGCAAGTTGGCACAGCTGGTCAATGAAGGCAAGGTCAATGGCTGGGACGATCCCCGCATGCCCACCATCGTGGGTTTGCGCAGGCGTGGCTACACACCCGAAAGCTTGCAATTATTTGCAGAGCGCATTGGCGTGACCAAAAGCGATTCTTGGATTGACTACAGCACCCTAGAGGGTTGCTTGCGCGACGATCTCGACCCCAAAGCAGCGCGTGCCATGGCTGTGCTGGACCCCATCCAACTCACCATCACCAACTGGGACGAACTCATGGGAGAAGGCGCATTGGACAACTGCCATGCACCGGTTCATCCGCACCATGCCGAATGGGGCCAACGCCATTTCAAATTTGGCAAACAGCTTTGGATTGAACGCACCGATTACGAAGAAGTACCCAGCAAAGGCTTCTTCCGCTTATTCCCTGGCAACAAGGTTCGCTTGAAATACGGACACGTGATTGAATGCACGGGTGCCAACAAAGATGCCAATGGTCAGATAACCGAGGTATTGGCGCAGCTCATTCCAGATACCAAAAGCGGCACACCTGGCTCTGACAGCGTCAAGGTGAAAGGCGTGATCACTTGGGTCTCGCAAGCTGACGCCATCAAAGCCGAAGTGCGTTTGTACGATCGCTTGTTTTCTGAGGCCAACCCAGACGCAGGCGGTAAAGACTTTTTGGCCAGCCTAAACCCTAGCAGCCTCAAAGTGATCGAAGCTTATGTTGAGCCCTCATTGGCCAACAGCAAGCCCGATGACAAGTTTCAATTTGAGCGCCATGGCTACTTTGTGGCCGACCGCATCGACCACACTGGCACCAAGCCCGTGTTCAACCGAAGCACGGGCTTGAAAGACACTTGGAGCAAGTGATTTATTGGCTTGCGCTGAGGACGTACAAAGCAACTGTGCTGACAACGCCCACCAGCCAAGCCAAGGATCGCAGCTTGTCTTTGTCCATCACATAGCAAGCTACGTAGGCCACTCTGGCTGCAATGAATAAACCAGCCCACATTTCAAGCTGGTCAGCTTCTATGTCTGACAACATGGCCAACAAAACACCCACCGCATACATGGGGAAAGCTTCAAAGCAATTGGCTTGCGCTGCGTTGGCCCTAGCGCGATAGCCTGTTTGTTTAGCCAGCCATTCCCTTGGATTGTGGTTGTCGTAATTTTTCTGGCCGCCTTTGGCAATGCCGGCACAAATCCAAGGCATTGCGCCAGCAAACAAGAGAGAAGCAATTGGTAAATCCATCATCAAGTCCGATTCTATAAATTGTATTGAGACACAAGACAGAGTCTATGTTAACCCTCAATGTGCAATTCTTGAATTTTTCGAGTGATGGTGTTGCGGCCAATGCCTAATTTGACAGCGGCCTCAATTCTTCGGCCACGGGTAGTGGCCAAAGCTGCCTGAATGAGCAAAGACTCAAAGCGACGGGTCAAGACATCCCATACATCCTGTCGGTCTGTTCCTAGCAATTGCAAGGCCTCCACTTCTAGGGCACTTTCCCAACCCGCGTGTGCGCCCAAATTGATCAGGCTGGCGGGGGCATTGGACGAGGCAGTAGTTTGGGTTGGCTCTTTGAAGTGAGCAGGCTCGGTGCCTGTTAGATTTTCAGCAACAGATGACTCAGCAACAGGCGACAAAACTTCTGGCGGCAAGTCTTTGGCTTCGATCATTTGCGCTGGCGCCATGACCGTTAACCAATGGCAAATGTTTTCAAGCTGACGGACATTGCCTGGAAAGTTAAAGTGGCTCAGGATATCGAGGGCCTGATCAGAGATTCGCTTGGCTTCCACACCCAACTGCTGCGCACTTTGCACCAAGAAATGTTTGGTCAACACATGCACGTCTTCTCTTCTCTCGCGCAGGGCAGGCAAGCGCAAACGAATGACGTTCAGACGGTGAAACAAATCTTCACGGAACACGCCTTCTTTGACGCGCTGTTCTAGATCCTGGTGTGTGGCAGCAATGACGCGAACATTGGCTTTAACCGCTGTGTGCCCGCCCACCCTGTAAAAATGGCCATCCGACAACACGCGCAGCAGACGTGTTTGAAGGTCAAAAGGCATGTCGCCAATTTCATCCAAAAACAAAGTGCCGCCGTCAGCCTGTTCAAAGCGACCGCGTCTTGAAGTTTGGGCGCCAGTAAATGCACCCCGTTCGTGTCCAAAAAGTTCGCTCTCTAACAAGTCTTTGGGAATGGCCGCGGTATTGATGGCCACAAAGGGTCCATTGGCACGCGGGGAATGTTTGTGCAACGCTCTGGCTACCAACTCTTTGCCAGAACCAGATTCGCCTGTGATCATGACCGTGACATTGCTCTGCGACAAACGGCCAATGGCTCTGAACACGTCCTGCATGGCGGGTGCTTGCCCCAGCATTTCTGGGGTGCTGGCCATCAACTCTTCAGCCACTTCTTCGCGCTGACTTTCTTCCAAGGCACGGCGAATGAGTTCGATGGCTTTGGGTAAATCGAAAGGTTTGGGCAGGTATTCGAAAGCACCATTTTGGAAGGCAGAAACAGCACTGTCCAAATCGGAGAAGGCCGTCATGATGATGACGGGAAGCCCTGGCAGTTTTTGCTTGACCTCGGTCAACAGATCCAAGCCAGAACCACCGGGCATGCGAATGTCACTGACCAAGACTTGAGGGCCCTCTCGGCCTTCTTCAGAATTCAAGGCTGCCAAAACTTCGCGAGGATTGGTAAAGCTTCGAGTGCTCAAGCCTTCACGCAGAAGCGCTTTCTCTAAGACGAATCGGATAGATTGGTCATCGTCTACGATCCAGATAGGCTTCATGGGTCACAACTTTCTATTTAAAGATGCCAAGGTCTGAAATCAGATCAAGGCAACGGAATCAAAATCTTAAAATCTGTGCGACCTGGCACGCTCTCACACTCGATCGATCCGTGGTGCTGCTGAACAAATGTCTGCGCCAAAGTCAGACCCAAGCCAGAGCCACCTTCTCTTCCAGAGATGAGAGGGAAGAAAATTCGGTCTTTGATCGAGTCTGGAACACCAGGCCCGTTGTCAATCACATGCAATTCCAATGCCAGACGGTAGCGCTGCTTGCCAAAAGTGCTTTGTCTGGCAATGCGGGTTCTAAAAGTCAGCTCGGCGTGACCTTCATTGATCTTGTCGGCCAAGGCCAAAGAGGCATTGTGGGCAATGTTCAGTACCGCTTGAATGAGTTGTTCCAGGTCGCCCCTGAACTCCGGGATGGAAGTGTCGTAGTCACGTATCACCCTCAGGCCCTTGGGAAACTCTGAAACGATCAGAGACCGCACACGCTCACACACTTCGTGAATGTTGACATCGCCCACCACGTGCGGTCGTTTGTGCGGCGCCAAAAGGCGATCCACCAAAATCTGAAGTCGATCAGCTTCTCGAATGATGACTTGTGTGTACTCGGTCAACTCCTTGGAGTCCATCTCCATCTCAAGGAGCTGCGCCGCCCCCCTAATACCGCCTAAGGGGTTTTTAATTTCATGCGCCAAATTCCGAATCAACTCTTTGTTGGCTTGCGCTTGATCGAGCAGCCGCTCTTCTCGGTCTTGTTTGGTTTGTTGTTGGATGGGCAACAATTCGATGATGATTTCGCCTGGCAAATCAGACTGCGCCACAATGACATGTACCGGCAAGCTTTCTTCTGGCTTGATTCTCAACAACTCAGAGTCGTAGCGCAAGGCAGCGAATTCGTTGGCTTTGGCCCCCGCCAGCGCATGCTTCAGGGGTTTGGCGTCGCTGAAAAAATTGAGGAAAGACTGCCCTTCCAAGCTCCTGCGAGATTGACCAATCACATCTTCAAGTTCTGCATTGACAAACACCACCACCCCGTCGCTGGTCAACACAGCAATGGGTGTAGGCAACCAATCGAACGCACTAAAGCGCGAGGTCTGCCTTTCATTCAACTTTGAAGTCTTTTCGGTTTCGGCCATTTGCATCTCGTTTGAATTTATTTCACGTGAGCGCTAGGAACAGGCGCTGCATACCGGGCCAGTTCTCGACTCAAGGCTTGCAAGTCGCGCTCTATTCTTTGTAGGTTTGTATTAAAGGCCGATTCGCGCTGCCGGTCAGGCTGACTTTGTTTGTGGCTTTGCACCAATTCGGCTTGCTGCTTCAGAAGTTTTTGACGCTCATCCTCCAAGATGGTGCGTGCCTTTGTATTCCGTTGGTGCACTTCTTGGGGACTAGTTTGCGGACTTGTTTGGTGGCTTGCTTGATGACTTGATTGAGCCCCTGGCGTGCTTTCAACTTGTGCCTCTTTCGGCTTAGACGATGAATTGAAACTGGGAGAATTTTGAACCTTGGTGCCTTCAATTTGAGTCGAGTTTGAGATCTCCAACTTTTGGCACAACTCTGGATTTTTGGGCAGGTTGGTTAACTCCTGTCCGCATTTGTAAACCGCCTGGTCTGCCATCACAAGCCCAACAAACAAAGCACACATCAAGCTCAAGATGCTTTGCAAAGTGAACCTCATGATTTGCGACCTATCAAATGGCATTCATTGTCTCTTCAAAATAAAAAAGGACGGCCTGAGCCGTCCTTTTCGGGTAGGGCTCAGGTGCCCAAACTCGCTGCAAATTACAGTGAGTAGTACATCTCGTATTCGATGGGGTGCACGGCTTGACGGAAGCGTGTGACTTCACCCATTTTCAATTCAATGTAAGCGTCGAGCATGGAGTCTGTGAACACGCCACCTTTGGTCAAGAAGGCACGGTCTTTGTCCAAATACTCGAGGGCTTGGTCCAAGCTGTGGCAAACGGTTGGCACCAATGCATCTTCTTCGGGAGGCAAATGGTACAAATCTTTGGTAGCAGCTTCGCCTGGATGGATCTTGTTTTCCACGCCGTCCAAACCAGCCATCATCAATGCAGCAAAGCAGAGGTAAGGGTTGGCCATTGGATCTGGGAAGCGCGCTTCAATGCGGCGACCTTTGTCAGATGCAACGTGAGGAATACGAATCGAAGCAGAACGATTGCGGCTAGAGTAAGCCAACTTCACGGGAGCTTCAAAACCTGGCACCAAACGCTTGTAGCTGTTGGTGGTTGGGTTTGTGATGGCGTTCAAAGCGCGAGCGTGCTTGATGATGCCGCCGATGTAGTACAGCGCGTAGTCTGACAAACCTGCGTAGCCGTTGCCAGCGAACAAGTTTTTGCCGTCTTTCCAGATGGACTGGTGAACGTGCATGCCGGAACCGTTGTCACCGACCAAGGGCTTGGGCATGAAAGTAGCGGTTTTGCCGTAGGCATTGGCCACGTTCCAAACCACATACTTCAATGTTTGAGTCCAGTCAGCGCGCTCAACCAAGGTGCTGAAGCGTGTGCCGATTTCGTTTTGACCTGCGCCAGCCACTTCGTGGTGGAACACTTCAACAGGGATGCCCATGGATTCGAGAATCAGGGACATTTCTGCACGCATGTCTTGTGTGCTGTCGACGGGAGGCACTGGGAAGTAACCACCTTTGACGGTAGGACGGTGACCGCGGTTGCCGCCTTCCATCTTGGTACCTGTGTTCCAAGGTGCTTCGTAATCGTCGATCTTGAAGAACGTACCGGACATGTCGCTGCCGAAACGAACGTCGTCGAACAAGAAGAATTCTGGCTCGGGTCCGAAGTAAGCGGTATCACCCAAACCGGAAGCCTTCAAATAGGCTTCAGCGCGCTTGGCGATAGAACGTGGGTCACGGTCGTAGGCTTTGCCATCACCGGGTTCCAACACATCGCAACCCAAGATCAAAGTTGTTTCTTCGAAGAAGGGGTCGATGTTGGCTGTGATGGGATCGGGCATCAACAACATGTCGGAGGCTTCGATGCCTTTCCAACCAGCGATAGAAGAACCGTCGAACGCGTGGCCGTCAGTGAACTTATCTTCGTCAAAGTGGGAAATTGGCACGGAAACGTGCTGCTCTTTGCCACGGGTATCGGTGAAGCGGAAGTCAACAAATTTGACTTCGTTGTCTTTCACCATCTTCATCACGTCTGCGACGGTCTTTGCCATCAGATTCTCCTAAGGATGGGTGTTGATAATTGGTTCTTCGGGAATGCAGTTTCTGTGCCAACTAAAGCGCTTTGCGACATTTACCCAAGACCGCTATTGTGCCCCGAGGAAGGACTGGCTCTCAGTAGAAACGCATGATTTTTTTGACAAAACCAATGCACCAGACGAAAGCAATTTTGCACCATTATAGTGCAACACGCATTAACGCACCATTTCGGGGCCAAGCTCGGTGTTGTAGGCTTTTAGCCCCTCCTTCAGCGCTGAAAAGGCATTTTGCGCACTTAATTCGGTACCTTTGACGCCCAGTTCGATGTGTTTCCCCCATTTTGGATGGTCCACACTTGGCAAACTGAACACCTTAACGCCTTGGTGTTCTTTCTCAATCAGTTCCATCAGGGGTGTCAAGGTGGCCTCCATAGCGCCAAACACAATGACCGACATTTCAACGCGCCTGGGAGCCACACCCCAGACTTGGCAATAAGCATCCAACTTATCTTGCATCATGGGCCAAGCCATGACGGGAAAACCAGGCACAAAATGAACAAGCCCGCCGCCCTGCCCCTGACACGTAAAGCCAGGGATCTTGTTGTAGGGGTTGTGAATGATTTCAGCGCCTTGCGGAAACGTGCCCATGTTCAATCGATGCAAGTTATCTTCACGTTCTGGCTCATAGGGCAAGCCTTGTTCAAGCGCTACATCTCGCATGCGCTCCAAGATCAATTCTTTGGCCTGTGGCTGCAACGCCAACTCAAGACCCAAAGCCTTTGCAGCGCATTGGCGCGTATGGTCATCTGGCGTAGCGCCAATGCCGCCGCATGAAAACACAACATCGCCAGAAGCAAATGCGCGGCTCAAAACGGCAGTGATTCTTTCTGGTGAATCACCGACATATTCTGCCCATGCCAATTGCAAGCCACGTTCGGTCAGCAGTTCAATGAACTTTGGGAGATGTTTGTCTGCACGTTTGCCCGACAAAATTTCATCACCAATGATGATGAGTCCAATCTCTGGGGCACGGGAAGTTGATGATATGTTCATAAAGTTATTTCTTGTCTGAGTTCATCCAATGCTTGCAGGAGCAAATGTGCAAACCACAAAGATGAAAAAATAAAGACCAAGGTGTAGATCCAAACTGCAATGGGAATGAGGATGACAAAGGCTGCAGCGAACAATGCACCAGAGGCCCAAATGACGCTTGGTGCCGCGCCCATCATGCCCGTGACGACGCCAATGCCCAAGAGTTGAAATCGATAGCGCGTCATCAATTCGATGCGCTCCAACTTGGTGGCGTGATCGGCCAAAACGTCATAGGCCATCACCCGGTAGGTAAGCCATCCCCAAATAAGCGGTGGTAACAGAAATGCCATGAAGGGAATCCACCACAAAGGGAGTGTCACCACAAACGCAAGCAATGAGATGAAAACTGACAACAAAGTCCAACCCATACTTTGCAACAAAGAGCCGCCCTGTTTGCGAGCTAGGTTTGGAAATCTGCGATCTGAAACCAAACCAACCAATGCAGGTGTGATCATGAAAGAGACTGCCACCAAGGCCATGATCATGACCAACGGTGTCACGGCAAAAATAATGAACAAGGGTGCCAACACCGCCTTCAAGTTCAACAAGCCCATGCGCTCCAGCCAGGTAGACGCCCAACCCATGACGCTGGTGGCATCCATCCACATCCGAACTTGGTTGACCGCAAGCTCCCAATACATGGCGCCCAAACCCATCACGATGACCGCCATCAAAATCAATGGCAGCAAGGACAACAAGATCACTTTGGGGTGAATGCAATACGCGATTGCTCGCCAAAACGAATCCAGCATGATTTTCATGAGTGAGGATATTTTGAAAACAAACGGGTCAGTCCCAATTTTTGTTGGGCCCAAAAACCTTGGCCATAGTCGCGTCCATTTTCCACTTGGTCTCTAACGCCTGTAGGTTCATAGCGATTGGAAAAATTAGCCGTTCCAAACAGCATGTCCCACCACGGAAAGAGCACACCAAAATTGTGGCCGCCCAGCGTTTGCCTGCCCGCTGATTCATGACCGATGCCCACGCCGTGGTGCAAACGGTGAAACCTTGGACTGACCCAGAGTCTGTCGCCCAGCCAACCAAAGCTGCATTTGAAGTTGGCGTGTTGAAAATTTTCAGTCAATTGACTGATGGCTACCAGCGCCACAAATTGGCCAGGGCCAACACCAATCAGTTTGGCAACGACAGACAAAACAAGGGCAGTAGCAATGTCGTCTATCAAGTGATTTCGGTTGTCCGTCCACATGGTCATTTGTCGCTGTGAATGATGCAAAGCGTGCAACGCCCACCAGGCGTTGAATTGATGTTGGCCGCGGTGAATGAAATAGTTGACGGCATCAAACACCACCAAATAAATCACAAAACTGACCACCGCTGTGTCAGTGACACCGGGCCAAATAGCATCCAAATTGAAAGTGGGAAAGCCATGAACACGCAGTTCACCAAAACCTGTCTCGATCAAGTTTTCAAATGTGAAAAACATGAGCAATTTAAACAAGCCCAGCCGATGAATCAGGGTGTAAATCACATCGACTTTGACGGCACTGGGCGACATCACAGGCTCAACGGGCCGCCATTTTTCTAGAGGCGCTATCAGCAGCAGCATGACCACAATTTGAATCACACCAACCAGAAGCCAGCCTGTACCTTCATAGGCGATTTCTAGCAAGTTACCCGCACCCAAATGAAAGGCGATGGGTTGAACCACGTTTTCAAACAAAACCAATTGCAAAAATGCAAAGGTGTCAGTCAACAAATCAAAGAAGGAAGAAAGCATGACTTCGTTCAGGGCGTCTGGCCCGTCTTGGGCGTCTTGGGCGTTTTGGATACTTCAGACAAGAGTTTCGAATATTGCGGGTGTTGGCGCAAACTGGCGAAACAAAAACCCTTTTCTTGCAAGCCCACAATCAGGGGCTCTAGCACTGCTGGCGCCCAGGGATCTTGCCGAGACCAAATGCCAAGATGCGCCACCAAGATGTCACCACTGCGAATGTTCTTCAACGCATTTTTTAATAAGCTGGCGTTGCTGTGCGTTTGGCTGGACAGTTCATCCCCCAAAAAACCTGCAGGCGACCAACCCACATGGGCATAACCGCAAGATGCAGCCGCTTGAATCAATGCGGGTGATATTTTGCCGCCAGGTGCTCTGAACAAAGGCAGACTTGCCCGGCCTGTCAGCGCCTCAAGTCTTTGTGAGGCTTTTTTCAAGTTGTCACAGTAGTCTGCAACACCCCAGTTCAAATCTTTGCCGGCATTGTCACCAGCGCTCGGCCGAATTTTGAAACGCTTGCCATCAAGATCGGCGCGCCAGTAGGCATGATCGAAAGTGTGGCTGGCAAAGTCATGGTTTTCTGCGCCCCGCTCTTTCCACCAAGAGGCCCAATGACTGCCTAAGCTGCCGTCCCCTTCTTGGGTTTTTTCATTGGCACCAAAAAAAGTCACTGGCACTTGATGCTGACGCAAAACTTGGGCAATCAGAGGGGCGACACCCATGTGCCCTGTATCAAAGGTCAGGTAAACCGGTTTTGGACAGGCAGGCAACGGGTTGGCCAAAGCCGGTGCGGCCTGCAAGGGGGTGAGAAAATAGAAAGCAGCAGCCAGCAGCGCTGCCGAGGACTTTGCAACAAGCTTATTGGCGCGGCGCATGATCCAAGGTCCAAACCCCATGGGGTGATTTGCCCACTTTGATCTGTCTCACAACCTTGCGTGTGGCCACATCGATGACCGTTAGCTTTTGCGCCCAGCGCGAGGCCAGAAAAATGGTTTTGCCATCCGCTGAAATGTCCATGCAATCGGGACCTGTGGGGCCAGGATATTGATCCACCACGGTGAATGTGGTGTAGTCAATTTTGCTCAGGGTGTTGGCAACTCGGTTGCTGACCAGAACATGCTGCTTGTCGCCCACAGCGCGGAACGCGTGTGCGCCTTTGCCAGTGCTGATTTTTTTAATTTTCTTGGCAGGCCCATTGGACACATCGAAGACCTCTACGCCATCTCCGCCCGTTAAACCCACTAAAACAAATTTGTCATCGGGTGTGGCAAATACGTCTGCGGGCATTTGACCTGTTTTGACGCGCCACTTGATAACTTGGGTGGCCAAGTCCACCGCGACCAATTCGTTGCTGTCTTGCATGGTGGCCCACACGGTGGTGCTCTTAGAGTCGATCCACATGTGACTGGGCGTTTTTGCAGTCGGAATACGTTTAACCAAGGTGGGTGTTTGGCCATCCCACTTGTAAATGTCAATGTGATTCAATCGATTGGCCACCGTGACGAACCACTTCATGTCAGGTGAAAACCGCAAATGGTAAGGATCCAAAATACCAGGAATGGTGCGTTGAATTTCGGCGGTACGGGGGTCAATGAAAGTCAGAGAATCAGACAAGGCATTGGCCACAATGACTGACTTTTCGTCAGGCGTCAGGTACAAGTGGTGCGGCTCTTTGCCTGTTGGAATGCGCTTGGTTTCCGTCCACGTGACGGGGTCAATCACACTGACATTGCCCTCTAAAGAGTTGAGAACAAAAATGGGGGCAGGTGCGGGTGCAGCGGGCTCTGGCGGGGTTGGTTGAGGCTTGCCAGACATGGCCAAAACGGCCGTGCATGCTGCCAAGCCCAGAGAAAGAGTCAGTGCGCGAAAAATCATCCCTGAAGTGTAATGGCGGAATGCAAGCCATTGCTTCAGAACCCCAGACACTTTGCGCCTTTTCTGAGTTTCTGATGTCAAAATAACCCAATGATTAAGGCAAATTTGATCTCCGTCAGGGGCGTTCAACTGGAAGTCAAGCACATCCCAGGGCCTGACAGCCCTTTGGCCGCTGCCGCTCCGCCCGCCTGCGTCTTTCTGCACGAAGGTTTGGGCAGCGTGGCGCTCTGGAAAGATTGGCCCGAACAAGTCTGCCAAGCATTGGCTTGCGAAGGCTGGGTTTATTCACGACAAGGCTATGGTCTATCGGACGGCATTGCGGACGTGCGAGGAGCGGGAAGGCGCCAAGCCGATTACATGCACCATGAGGCCCTGGTGGTGTTGCCTGAATTGCTCAGAACTTTAAAAATTGCCAAGCCGCTTTTGATTGGCCATTCTGATGGGGGCACCATTGCCCTTATCCATGCAAGCCAATTTGCAGTGGCTGGCTGTGCGGTCATGGCGCCTCATGTGAAGGTGGAAGATATCTCCATTGAAGCCATTACTCAGGCTCGCGACAACTTTGACAAACTGCGCCCTCGATTGGCAGCTTTTCACCAAGATGTTGATGTGGCCTTTTGGCAGTGGAACGATGTCTGGTTAAGCGATGCATTTAGAAGCTTTGACATCCGCCCCTTGCTGCACAGCATTCAATCGCCTTTGATGGCCATTCAGGGATCGGACGATCCCTATGGCACCATGGCACAAATTGATGAGATTGCTTTGAATGCGCCACACACCCACTTGGTCAAACTAGCAAATTGTGGCCACAGCCCGCACAAAGACAAACCTGAAGAAGTGCTTCAGGCTTTGAAGTATTTTTCGAGTTCGCTGGGCAAAATCCAACGCCACTGACCTGGTGCCAAATCTTCGGGCAATTGCAAATTGCCAATGGCACTGCGGTGCAAACCTTCAACCCGATTGCCCACTGCGGCCAACATGCGCTTGACTTGGTGGTATTTGCCTTCGGTGAGGGTCAGCTTCAAATGCGTTTCTGACACCCTTTCACAGGCGGCCGCTTTGACCGGTTTGGGGCTGTCGTCCAACACCACACCCGCCAATAATTTTTCCACCTGGCTGTCGGTAATCTCATGCTTTGTGGTGACTTCATACACCTTGGGCATGTGGTGCTTGGGCGAGCTCATGCGGTGGATGAATTTGCCATCATCGGTGAGCAACAACAAACCGGTGGTGTCTTGATCTAAACGGCCCACGGCTTGAACGCCCTGCACTGCGGCCTTTTGGGGGCGCAACCTTAAGGGTGAAGGCAACAGTGTGTAAATGCTGGGCCAAGTAGACGGCTTTTGCGAACACTCGGTGCCAGTGGGTTTGTGCAACATGAGGTAAGCGCGGTCAAAGTAAGGCCACTCGGTGCCCTGTACTTTGAACTTGAGGTTTTCGGGGTCGAAGAAAACGCCGGGGTCTTCTTGCACCTCGCCGTTGACGCTGACGTAGCCCTGCTGCACCAAGCCGGCGCAAACGCGGCGGGTGCCGAAACCTTGGCTGAAGAGGATGTCTTCTAAGCGCATGGGTTTCATGGCACAGGTCCGCGCAAAACTTCTAAAAACAAGGAATTACTTCAAGGCCTTGAAACGCACGCGCTTGGGCTTGGCACCCTCTTCGCCCAAACGTTTCTTCTTGTCGGCTTCGTACTCTTGGTAGTTGCCGTCAAAGAACACCCACTGGCTATCGCCTTCGGCGGCCAAGATGTGCGTGGCAATGCGATCGAGGAACCAACGATCGTGGCTAATCACCATGACCGAGCCTGCAAACTCCAGCAAGGCATCTTCCAAGGCGCGCAATGTTTCCACGTCCAAGTCGTTGGAGGGTTCGTCCAGCAGCAACACGTTGCCGCCTTCGATCAGTGTTTTGGCCAAGTGCAAACGGCCGCGCTCACCGCCGGACAACATGCCGACTTTCTTTTGTTGGTCGCCACCATTGAAATTGAAGCGGCCGCAATACGCACGGCTTGGCATTTGGAATTTGCCCACGGTCATGATGTCGAGGCCACCGGACACATCTTCCCAAACGGTTTTTTCGTTGGACAAGTCGTCGCGGTTTTGGTCGACAAAGGCCATCTTCACGGTTTGACCAATTTTGACCGTGCCGCTGTCAGGTTGCTCTTTGCCTGCAATCAGTTTGAACAAAGTCGATTTACCGGCACCGTTGGGGCCAATGATGCCGACGATGGCGCCAGCGGGTACTTTGAAGCTGAGGTTGTCAATCAGCAAACGGTCGCCGAAGGACTTGCTGACGTTGGTGAACTCAAATACTTCATTGCCCAAACGCTCGGCCACAGGAATGAAAATTTCCTGGGTTTCGTTGCGCTTTTGGTAGTCGTAATCGCTCAATTCTTCGAAGCGTGCCAAACGGGCCTTGCTTTTGGCTTGGCGGCCTTTGGGGTTGGAACGTGCCCATTCCAATTCCTTTTTCATGGCCTTGGTACGAGCGTCTTCGGTGCGCTGCTCTTGCTCCAAGCGGGCTTCTTTTTGCTCCAACCAAGTGGAGTAGTTGCCTTTGTAGGGAATGCCGTGTCCCCGGTCAAGTTCCAAAATCCATTCGGCCGCGTTGTCTAGGAAGTAGCGGTCGTGGGTGATGGCCACCACGGTGCCAGGGAAGCGCTGCAAGAACAACTCAAGCCAGTCGACACTTTCTGCGTCCAAGTGGTTGGTGGGTTCGTCTAGCAACAACATGTCGGGGCGGCTAAGCAACAAACGGCACAAGGCCACGCGGCGTTTTTCACCACCTGAGAGTTTGCCAATGACAGCATCCCATGGGGGCAAACGCAAGGCGTCTGCAGCAATTTCGAGTTGGTGATCAGACGCATCGCCTGCTGTGGAAATGATGGCTTCCAATTTGGCTTGCTCAGCAGCGAGTGCGTCAAAGTCGGCGTCTTCTTCAGCGTAGGCTGCATAGACTTCTTCGAGTCGGGCTTGCGCAGCCTTCACTTCGCCCATGCCACCTTCAACCGCTTCGCGCACGGTTTCGTTGGGGTCCATTTGGGGCTCTTGGGGCAGATACCCAATTTTGAGACCGGCCATGGGAATGGCTTCGCCTTCAATTTCCTTGTCGATGCCGGCCATGATTTTCAGCAAGGTTGACTTGCCAGAACCGTTCAAGCCGAGCACGCCAATTTTGGCGCCGGGGAAGAAGCTCAGAGAGATGTCTTTGAGAATTTGACGCTTCGGCGGCACGATCTTGCCGACGCGGTTCATGGAAAAAACGTATTGGGCCATGGCTGGGATGCTCTTCAAAAGGGAGAGAAATGTGCTTTTTCCGGAATGGAAAAGACAATTTCCCGAACCCATGATTATCCCAGTCTTTGGAGGCCCTATCTACCCTTTTGAGCCCCGAAATCTTTCAAATTACAGGACTCGATCGCCTGATTTGCCGCTTCGGTTGGAAAATTGGACCCAAGCATCCTGAGTTTCGAGGCCAATTCGGGCTGACCGGCCGCTGTAAACCTCAGATTTGAGCCACTCTGCCTCGGCATTCAGAGCTTCATCGGATTTCACGGCGGTGTACCAAACCCTGTTCTCGGCATCCCAACGGTAGCCCCGCGCTTTGAGTTTGTCCTTGGTTTCAAATGGCGAGCCAAAGGCTTTGACCACCGTACGCGCATTTTCTGCTGCTTTGAAAAGCTGCAGAAGGCCGGTGTTGCTGCCATCGGGCTTGTCAGACTGCAAGGGTGATGACAAAACGCGCAGCAAGGCATGGCAGTCGACTTGGGCGCGGTGAGCGTCGTAAAACCAACCGAACTCACTGCACAAAAACTCGAGCTTGGCAGAGCCTAAGCCTTGTGCTTTCCAATTGATGCCTTGAAAAGAACAAGCCCACGCTTTGTGTTCAAACACGTCCAGTCGGTTTTCTACAAAGGGGCGATCAAAGCCTGCGTTGTGTGCCACGATAAGGTCTGCGCGCGACACCATGTCTTTGATTTTGGCTTCGTTCAGTGACTGACCTTTGACGTCTTGATCGGTAATGCCGGTGAGTTTGACAATTTCGGGTGGGATGGCACAACCTGGATCTTCAAAGTCTTCGTAGACCTCGACTTCACCTACAGGCATGCCAGTTTGCATGTCGACATCGACAGCCAGCATGGCCAACTCAATAATGCGTTCGGCGCGCCAATCAAGGCCTGTAGTTTCGGTGTCCAAAATCAAGACGCGCTTTGTGGGCCCACATGAGCCCTGCCCAAAATTCAGGATAGGTACCAAGCGTCGTTTGACTTTGTAGTCGGGGTGCGCCGAAAGTTGGTCGGCCATGTCGTCAAAATTCATCTCTCACTCGCTTGATCTGTTAATGCGCCTATTTTGACCGATGAAACAGGCCATCCGACAAACCGCCGCTTCGGGTGACGCGTTGCGTCACCGCAGAAAACAAAACAGCGGGATTGGGCACCCACCAAGTCAGCCGAGATTTTGCACGGGTGACACCGGTGTAGAGCAACTCGCGCGTTAGTACAGGTGCCTCCCGATCGGGGAGTACCATCAGCACATGGTCGTATTCAGAACCTTGTGATTTGTGAACGGTCATGGCCCACACAGTTTCAACAGCATCTAGCCTGGAGGGCAAGACCCATCTCACGCCGCCCTTGCCATCTGGAAAAGCCACACGCAAACCATTGGGTGTTGGCAAGCATTGGCCTACATCGCCATTCATCAGGTTCAAGTGATAGTCGTTGCGCGTCACCATGATGGGGCGCCCCACATACCAAGCTTCTTGCGCTGAAGCCTGATGAAAATTTTTGTCATGGTTGGGGGTTAAACCCAGTGCCACAGCAATGCGCTCGTTGAGCGCTTGCACACCCCAAGCCCCTTGGCGAAGTGCACACAGCACTTGAAATTGACTGAAGCTACTCAGCAACTGAAGTGCTTGTGCGTTGTCGCAAACCGCATCAACTTGCTGCAGAGGACGCAACAAAGTCAGCCAAGGTGACCAGCCTTGTTGAAGCGCCTTGACCACTTCAGATTGCAACTGACCTTGCGATCTCCCTCGCCAGGCATCCGGCCAGCGCTGCATTTCAGGACGAGCATGGGACGGCAAGGCATCTGCCGTGGACAATGCTTGCCACTGCGCCTTGAGTGCTTGCTGCTGGCCCTCATTGATCAGTTTGGCCCATTGGCCGATGGCGCTGTTGGCATCAAAACGACGGCTCACATGCAATACCGCTGTTTGCTCCGGCAAGGCATAGGGCTGGGCGTTGTGCGCTTGGGTGCTGTCATCTGACTGCGCAGCACCCTCACACAATTGCGCCCATACGGCCCCTGCCTCCACAGAAGCCAATTGATCCTTGTCGCCCAATAAAACCAAGCGCGCATGAGGCGGCACACATTTCATCAAACGGGCCATCAGTTCGAGGTCAATCATGGAGGCTTCGTCCACCACCACCAAGTCGGTTGCCAAGATGGGCGCAGGCCTAGCTGCGGCGTCTGGGTTGTATTGCAACAGTTGGTGCAAGGTGACGGCATGCGAAGGAATGCCTTCGGCCCAGCCATCTGGCAAACCGGCCAAGGCCGATTGAATGGATGCGCTTAAGCGGCTGGCCGCCTTGCCTGTGGGTGCGGCCAAATGAATTCGAAGCACTTGCTCACGGTCGTTGGCGGCACGTTGAAGCAAAGAAAGCAAGCGAACTACCGTGGTGGTTTTGCCTGTGCCTGGCCCCCCCGTAATGAGCGTGAGGCCCGCTCGCAAGGCTTTGGCGCAAGCGATGCGCTGCCAATCAGTTTCTTTTGTCAAAGGACCAAACAATGCATCCAACTTGTGATCAGCGTCTTGTGGCACGTCAAATGACGTTGCCAAACGCAATTGAATGGCGGCTTGAATAGATTGCTCAGCTTGCCACGCGCGCCTTAGGTAAACGCGATGCGCTTTGCCATGAGCTTGGCCATTCGCTTGTGTAGACAACACAATGGGCGAATGTTCACCCATGGCCCAAGGCAATGTTTTGGCAGCCTCAATCCAAGGATTGGCTGCCTCTGAAAACAAATCGACAGGCGCTTGATTTGATGGCGCTGCAAATTGCTTCAGCGCACTCACTTGCGCATCGGACCAGTCTAGCAACTGCTTTGCGTCTTGCCACAAGACGTCAAGGTCTAAGCACGCATGGCCACGTCCCATCTGATGGCTGACCAACAAGGCCAACAAATCATGCAAGGGCTCGGTACTGGCTTGATGCAATTTTAAAAATTGCAACCACGCCACATCCAATGCAGTCCACGGCCATGCAGCAGTGCCCGATAAGGGCTGGGGTGCGTTCGGCACAGGCCTAGTTTGGGCTTGCTGGGTCATGTCATCACCCCTGGCAAAGCGGTTGAATGATGGGCTTTGAAGGCATCGTCTAGTGCTTGAATCAGTTCAAAGGGCGGCTTGTTGAAATACACGCCCTGCCCCACCTGATCGATACCGCGCAGGTAAAGGTAAATGGCGCCGCCCATGTGCTGTTCGTAATCGTAATGTTTCAATCGCGACTTTAAGAGTCGATGCACAGCCAAGATGTACAAGGTGTATTGCACGTCGTAGCGGTGGCTGAGTAGGCTGCCCATAATGCTGTCGGGGGTGTACTCGGGCAACTTGTTCGATTTGTAATCGAGCACGTAATACCGCCCTTGATGTTCCAACACGATGTCCATGAAACCCGTGAGCAAACCATTCAACTGCTGCGCTTGCAGGCTTGGGCGTGTTTGATCTGGGTGAAGCGATTGGCTGATGAGGCGATCAATTTCATGCGTCGGCACACCATGCGTTTTGAACGTGAAGCCCATTTCAGGCCATGCATTTTGTGCATTGAGTTTGGAGAGACTCAAACAATGTTGATCTGACCCCAATTGACTTAACCCCAATGGATTCAATGGCTCGGTGGCGCAGTGGCGGATGAGTTGCAGGCAGAGGGCTTGGTGCTCGGGGTTGAGCTGCAAGCTGTCGGCTTGGGTTTGCCACCAGCGCTGCCAGCGGAGTTGCGTTTCGGCAGAGACCGACAGGTCGTCTTGCAACAAAGGCCAGCCTTCTTTGAGTTGCCACTCAAAGATGTCGTGCAATAAGGTTCCGTAAGCACTGCCAGCGGGAAAAGCGTTGAAGACAGGTTGCGCAGCGTCTGCATTTGTATTCGCGTCAACGTCTAGCAAGTCGTCTGGCTTTGCAACTGGGTTGTCGATTTGAGAATCTAACCAGCGATCTTCTCGGGCCAAACCAGAATCTGAGGAAGGTAGTTGGGTGTCTGACAAATTGCGTGTCAGTGCACTGAAGCTGGCGGTCCAGCCTGCGCGCGGCAGTGTGCGTGTGGGTTGTCTTGCGGTCGTTGGCGCATTTTGATGTGGCACCTGAGGCGGCACATACAGGATGTCATTGGCATCTGGTGCAGACACTACCGCGATGTCACTGCATGTTGCCCACTGCTGCAACTTTTCTTGCAAGTCTTCGGCAGATGATCGACCCAGCAAAACACTGATAGCGCTTTGGGGCGAGGACTCTTTGGCTTTAAAGTCGTCTTTGCGTTTGGCAACGCCCATCCACATGGCTTGCTGCGCGCGAGTAAGCGCCACATACAACAAACGGATGTCTTCTTGAAGACGCTCTTCAGGGGTTCTGAGTGACTCGTCTTTGTCTTCCCTGAAGTTGGACACAAAAGGCAAAAACACCAAGGGGTATTGCAAACCTTTGGCCTTGTGAAAGGTGATGACCTGCACCAATTGGGCATCGGTTTCAAGTCGCATTTGTGCCGCCTCGCCTTGGGCTTGCGGATTGGCCAATTGATCAGTCAAAAATCGAAGCAAGCTTGTCTCGCCTTGCAAACTGAGGCTGGCAGATTGCAACAACTCTCCCAAATGCAAGAGATTGGTTAAACGCCTTTCGGCCGAATCGCCTTGCACCTGCATGCGCCGGCCAATGTCTTGCTCGTGGACCATTCTGTAGAGCATGGGCAAAAAGCCTTGGCGCTGCCAAGTGGTGCGCCATGCATTGAAGCGTTCCACCCACATGTCCCACGCATCTTCAGAATTGAAGACTTGCTCTATCTCGGCAAGGCTGAGACACAACGTACGGGTGGTGAGCGCTGCACGCAGCAACTTGGCATTGCGTGCTTGCAAGACCGCTTCCAAGATACAAGCCAAATCGAGCGCTTCGCGGGTGGCATAAACACTGTCGCGGTCTGACAAATACACACTGCGCACACCACGCGCCGCCAAGGCTTGCCGAATCTTTTTGGCCTCATTGCCATCACGAACCAAGACAGCCATATCGCCTGGCTTTGAAAGTTGCTGATTGAGCAGGTCAACCATTTGTGTGGCGCAAATATGCGCCATTTCGTCGCCGTAGTGCGTGCCACTGAGGGGCTTTTCAGCATTCAGGTGCCACACAGTGAGGGCGGGCACTTTTTGGCCGTTGGCAAAACTTAGACTTTGGGACTTGGCGGGTGTTGGGGTCTGAACCTGTTCAAACGGTACTTCACCAAACGGGGCCTTTGCTGAACCAAACAAATGATTGACCGCATTGACCACCTCTTGGCTAGAACGGAAATTTTCTGTCAAGGTCCAAATGGCTTGCGCGGCATGGCGTGCATTCAAATAAGTTTGCAGGTCGGCACCGCGAAAACTGTAGATGGCTTGCTTGGGGTCGCCAATCATCAAGAAAGCACTGGAAGGTACATCTTGGGCTTGGGCGGCCGATGACTGATCGCCATAAATTCGAGACAAAGATTCATATTGCCAAGGGTCGGTATCTTGAAACTCATCCACCAATGCAACTGGAAACTGCGCACGAATGATCTCGGGCAAACGACTGCCCGGCACATGAAGTGCTGCATGCAAGCGCTGTAGCAAATCAGAAAAATCGAAACTGGCCAAATTTTTCTTTTGATGCAAATAGGCGCGCCCTACTTTGACGGCTGCATGCTGAAGCAACTCAACGCCCACTTTGGGCTCTGCGTCTATGCAACTCATCCATTGACCAATAGCGCTCCAAATGCCGTGCGGATCTTCAATAGGATCGGCCTCTTTTTTCAAACTGCCATTGAGTTTTTCGAACGTGAATTTTTTCAGGGTATCGATGTCGGCTTCTTCGCCAGAGGCCCACTCCGACAGATGCGAAATGAAATAGCCATGTCTTCTGGCAAGGTAGATGTTGCCTCGCAAATCATTGGCCAGCGCATGAACCATTTGGTGCAATGCAACTTGCATGTTCGATGCCAATAATTGCCGAGCGCTTATCTCGAACTGCTCACAGGTTTCTTGCCAGTGCGCCCAAGCATCGAAAGAAGCCTTGGGATTTGGGTCTTGCGATACATCTGGAAAACCACCTGGCGATTTTTCAAACTTCTGCCACAGAGGCTGGATGTTTTTCAGCAAGGCTTCGGGCGTAGCGCCTAAGTCTTTCATTGCGCCCAGTTGTTTGCCTTGAAGGGGATAGACAAATTCACGCCAGTAATCTTTGACCAGCTTCAGTTTTAAAGCGGGTGCATCGTCTAAGCGTTTTTGGTCAAACAAGCTTTGACTGTCAAAGGCATGCTGCCGGAGCATGCGGCTGGACCAGCTGTGAATGGTGTAAATGGCCGCTTCGTCCATCCACTGCGCAGCCTCTTCTAGGCGGGCTGCATGTTGCTTGTTGTTGTCGGTACCAAGCGATGCTTGAAGGTGCAACAGAAAATCATCGGTGTCTTGCACCTTGCCGCTGAAGAATTGGGCGGCTTGGGTTAAGCGTGCACGGATGCGATCTCTGAGCTCCGCAGTAGCAGCCTCCGTAAAGGTCATGACCAAAATTTGTGGCGGCATGAGCCCCTCACCTTGCCAGCCATGCCCCAACACCAACCTCACATAAAGTGCAGCCAAGGTCCAAGTTTTGCCAGTGCCTGCGCTGGCTTCAATCAGTTGAATACCATTCAATGGCAATGTCAAAACATTGAGCTTGTGCGTGGTCAATGCGCTCATACTGCCCCCCCTTCCATGGTGGCTGCATTGAGCAAATCTTCATACATGAGCTTGGCCCATTCAGGTAGGCCCGTGCGCAAGGGTTCAAAGTTATCGAAGGATCGCTGCACATACAAAGAACGTGCATGGTCGGTGTCTTCTGAAAAGCTGTCACTGAAAGCCTTGCTGGCTTTGTCCAAAGCTAGCTCTGTGATTTGATCGGGATCCAACTTCTTGTCCGACTGATCCAACTTTGCTTGCTCTGTGACAAATGCCAAACCGGCCTTGAAGGTAACAGGCAAAGGGCTTGACCAAGCCTGCGTGTAAACATTCAACCATTTTGCAAGCAATTGCTTGGCAGTTTTTGCTGGCAGTGTTGGCAACACTGCAACGCCATCAAGGCCCACGGCCACCGAATGCGTTTGCCAACCTGCAGCACACAACAACACATGGTTAGGCCACAAGTTGACCAACACATCGGCGCGCGCCGTCTGCTGGTCTTTTTGCCCCGTGGCCACAGCGCCAGGGCGAGTGGTCATTTGCAAACATCCTGAATCGCTTTGCCGCAAGTTGGCAATTTCGGCACTGACGCGCACATCACCCCAAGGCATGGACAAGGTGGTTTCGATGGTTTGCGTTGGCAAGGCTGTGTCGTAGCGTTCCAAATAATCTGCGGCACGGTCTTTGACACGCTGCGCTGCAGCGTATTGCTGATTCAATACGCCTTGCCCTGCCGCGCCCATGGGCAACTGGCCCATCAAGATCTCTGCGTCTCTTTGTTGGTCTATGTCAGGGGCCTCCAACAAGGCGCGGCCTAAGGCATATCGATCGAGACCTGAAAGTGCAAAATTTTCATCGTCTTGCAATGCGTCTTCTGGGCCGCTCAATTGCACGCCCAAGCGGCTTCGCCAATAAACCTCGACGGGTTGCTTGAGCAGGCGCATGCACTCCTTCAGGGGCCACTCAGACATGGTGGGCACGCTTACTTCGTTCTGTGAAGCGGTTGCGTCTGACTCAAGATCCATTGAAGGACCACGCTGTGCTTTTTCCCAATCGTCTGCGTAGGTAAAAAATTCAGCGTCGGCATGAAAGTATTTGGCAGAAAACGCTTGCAAAGGTTGTAACTTGGCTTCGATTTCTGGTGTGAATTTTGCCTTGAGGGTGTCAAGCAATTGAGAAACCAACACCGAGGGCGGCATGGCCTGATTGTCGGTTGACCTGCGCCCTTGCCAGCTGATGTAGAGCTTTTCACGCGCCGACAGAAAAGCTTCTAAAAACAAATAACGATCGTCTTCACGTCGCGAGCGATCGCCAGCGCGCCAATGCTCAGTCATTAAATCAAAATCGCGTGGCGTGCTTTGCCGTGGATAAGCACCGTCATTCATTCCCAACAAGCAAAGGCCCTTGAAGGGAATGGCACGCATGGGCATGAGGGTGGAAAACTGCACGCCGCCACCAAAGAAGCGTTGCTGCAGGCCGGCAGACTCTAGGCCAGAAAGCCAGTGCTCCCGAACCACTGTAAGAGGCAAAGGCTCATTCAGTCCGGCTTGTTCGCAAAGCGACTGCCACTGCGTGAGTTCTTGCTTCAAGCGCAACAGCATGCGCTCGTCGGCTTCATTGTCGGCTTCAAAAAATCTAGCGATCAAATCATGCATGACCGCTGACCATTCAGCAGGCGTGTGAGGCGCATTCAGCTTTGCAAGAGTGATGGCGACAGCATCAATCCAAGTTGCCAAATGGCCCACCTTGAGGGCACTCAAACCCGCCACTTGCGGCAAAGGCATAACGCCCTGCCAGGGCGCATTGCCCTCGGCTTGCCCAGCCGCATACCCCAACAGCAATCGCTGCAGGCCATATGCCCAGGTATTTTGTTGTGCATGGGGCATGTCGATTGGTACGCCCCACTTTTGTCGGTGTGCTGGGTCTAGGCCCCAACGCACAGCCGCAGACTGCAACCAGCTTTTGAGGGTTTGCACATCGGCCTCGTCCATTTGAAACTTGGTGCGCACCGCCGACACTTCAAACAAACTGAGCCACTCCGACAAAGTGACGCGCGCCTCGGGCAAATTCAGCAAAAACTCAAGCGCTTGAACCAAGGGCACTTGCCTGGGCGTGGTGTCGGCCACAGAAAATGGAATGTGCCGGGGATGCTTGGGCGGAAAGCGGCCAAACACCGCTTGAATGTGCGAGGCAAAGGTGGCCATGTCGGGCACCATGACCATCACATCGGTAGGCTTCCAAGTGGGGTTGTGGTCGAACCAGTCCCAAAGCTGGTCGTGCAATATCTCTACTTCGCGCTGCGCCGAATGTGCTTGCACCATCTGAATGCTGCCATCGTCCGCCACTTGAAGCGGCTCATCTGGCATGGGATTCAAAGTGAGGATGTCAGACTGAATGATCTGAAGTCTTGTGGGCTGCGCGTTGCTTGACAAATCTGCGGGATCTACAAAGAAGCTTTGTTTGCTCATCAAGCTCAAGGCATTTTCGGGCTGGTCAAAGCGCTCGAGGGCGTGCAAATAATCTCGGCCTTGCTGACCCCACGACGCCAGCAATGAATGCTGTTGTGCCACCAAGTCCATGTCATGGCCCCAATATTCTTGGCAAGGGTTTTGCACCATCATGATGACTTGCGACCAACGACCTAATGCGGCCAAGGCCTCGACCACTTGCATGGGCAAATTGGAAATACCAAACACCACAATGCGCGGCGGCAAGCCATCGGGTTGAATGGCACCAGTTTGCTGAACCTTGCGCATGAATAGATCATGCACATCGGCCCGTGATTGACACTGCGTGGCCAATACGGGCGCTTGTGTTTGCCGCACATCTTGTTGTAACAATTGCCACAGTTGGGCTTGCCACACTTGGTCTGCCGCCAAGGCTTTTCGCACCCCTTGGTGGTGCAGTACAAAACGACCATTGGCCCAATCGCTCAACCAATCGGCACGGTAGCTTTGATAGCCGTCGAAGACATCGGCTACTTGCTGCGCCAGCTGATAGCGCTGCCTGCCCAATGGATCATTTTTGACATAGGACAGCAGGGGTTCAACCTGATGCAACTTTGCAAACTCGGGCAATAAGCGCCAAAGTCGCCAGACCAGGGCTTGCTTGTCGAAAGGCATCGAAGCAGGCACCACGTTGGCGCCTAAAACCAAACGGTACATGCGCCAAATAAAACTGGATGGCAACTCTGTATGCGTAGCAGCACAGATGCCCATGGCGGCGTCATCCGCCAATGCCATCTCGAGCCAGTGCTTCATGCCATTGCTTTGGACCAGCAGGGTTTCTGGCACCAAGGGTGGCAAGGGGTTGTTTTGCAGCAAACCAACCGTGAGATCGCGCAAGTCTTCCAGGCGGTTGCCATGGAACACCATGAATCCTGGTTGAAATGCGTGGGCCATCAAAGCGTCTGGAAGGGTTGAATGTGAATCAGGTCTTAATTATTGACCGATCGCAGGCTCATAGGCTGAGCCAGTTTATAAAAAACGCTTTAAAACCCGCTGGAATTCATCGGCAGAAACTGGTTTGATCAAAAAGTCTTGCATGCCCGCTTTTTGTGTCAACACGCGGTCTTCGTCCAAGACGTGGGCCGTCATGGCCACGATGGGTGTCATCTTCAAGGCTTCGGTAATTTCAATGCGCCTGATTTCATAAGTGGCTGTCAGACCATCCATGCCTGGCATTTGCAGGTCCATGAGGATTAAATCGTAGGTTTTTGCACGAATTTTCTGCAACGCAATATCACCATTTTCGGCAATGTCGACCGTGCAACCTAGTTTCTCCAAAGTCCACTTGGCCAACTGTTGATTCATGGGCGTGTCCTCTACCACCAAGACATGCCCCGCATGTGGCACCTTGGCCACTTGCACTGCTTCGATTTGCTCACCTACCTCATCACGCCGCGTTAAGTTGACCAAGGCTGTGCGCAACTCAAGTGCCGTGACCGGTTTGTGCAAGCTGGTCACTTTGACGCCCAGTGTTCTGGCCAGTGCACTTAAGTTTTGAACATCGTGATTCAAACCAAAATCGGACAGTACCACCCAAGACAGGAGTCGCCACTTACCGGGTGCTTGGGCCAGCATGAACGCGGGTTCAATAAAAGCCAGCATGCTGTGGTCAATGACCCATAAAGTTTGACGGACGATACCCTGCTTGAGCCATTCATCGACATGCGTTTGCAAGGCGTTTGGTGTGACAACTTCTTGGGCCGTAATTTGCTGCCCCGCCAACAAATCTCTCAGAATTTCACGGGCAAACGGATTGGACTCCACCAACACCACATCCACAGCATGCGATAAATCATCCAAAGTATGGGTTGCCGTTGAATGACCTGAAGCATCGACGGCGGGTGCTTGTTCAATGGCCATTTCAAATTCGGCCGTGAAAGTAAAAACACTTCCACCCCCCTCTCTGGCCTTGACTTTGATGTGACCCGCCATCAAATTGACCAAGTTTTTGGCAATCGAAAGGCCCAAGCCACTGCCGCCAAATTTGCGATTCACAGTGGCATCGGCTTGACTAAAGGGTGAAAAAATCATGCCCATTTTTTCTTCAGGAATGCCAACACCTGTGTCACTGACTTCAAATGAGCATCTAACTTTAGAGTCGTTTGGCGTGAGATTTTGAACTCGCAACTTGACCCATCCGGTCTCACTGAATTTGAGCGCATTGCCCAACAAATTTTGCATGACTTGCCCCAGACGCAAGGGGTCACCCACCACCCTTTGGGGTACACCGGACTCAATGTCCAAATACAAACCAATGTTTTTTTGCTCCGCTTGAAATGCAAAGCCTTTCATGGCTTGCTGACAAGCGGTGTGCAAGTCAAACGCCGTTCGCTCCAAGATCAATCGATTGGCACCTAAGCGGGTGAAATCCAAAATATCATCAATGAGTCGAAGCAAACTTTTGGACGCGGTTCGCGACATTTCCAAATAGCCTTTTTGCTCTGGATTCAACGGCGTTCCCAGGGCCAATTCGGTCATACCCACCATGCTATTGATAGGCGTTCTAATTTCGTGGCTCATTTGCGCCAAGAAAGAGGACTTGGCTTGGTTGGCAGCTTCAGCTGCGTTCAAAGCACTCGACATGGCCAAGCGATCTTTCTCGCGACGAATCCAAATGCCTGCAATTTGGCGTGTTAACCAAAATGTCGCCGTCAGCATGAAAACAGCCAGGGCAATGATGCCTTTGGCATCCAACCACCACTGCGCTTCCAGGCGATTGCGTGAGAGGGCGACAGCCACGGTAACAGGCAAATTGGCAGAGGTTCGGAAATGAACTTCTAAATGTTCGGTCTTATTGAATTCGTCTGTTTGGGATTGAAAATAGCGGCCAAAATCTTGATTTTTGGCCACGCTCTGTACCGCTGGCATATTTTTAAAAACTTGGTCGGTGGGATACCAACGTTGAGAGCTACTGGCCAAAATTCGCCCAGCATAATCAAATACGTAAACAGCGTCGCAATTGGCATCCACCGATTGTGCAAAGCCATCAATCAAGTCGTTTGGATTGATCAAGGCCAACCATCGCACCCCTTGTCCATCGCCCCTTTGCATTCGCATAGACAAAGGCAACACAGAAATATGGCGCAAACTGTTCTGCGCCATGATCAAGTCTGAGAGGTTTCGGGAAGGTTGCCAACGACCGGCTGTCAGATCATTGCCAACTTCTCGATCGAGTCCGATCGACGCCCACTTCAATGATTGTTTTAGAACGCCGGATTCAGAACTGGCCATTACTTTGCCGTCTTCAGACAACATGGACAGAGAACGAATGAAACTTGATTTCTCAATGGCAGTTTGCAGTTTGGTCTGGTCTTGAAAGTCAGCATCAGACCATTGATTGGCCAAAGCCATCAGGGTTGTTGTGGACTCCAAGGTTCGGCTGACATGGTTAAACAAGATGCGCGTCAGCAATTCACCCCTAGCTTGTTCTCTTTCAAACGCAGTGGCTCTGTCTTGCCACAAATAAACTGAGGTCACCAAAAGGATAAACAAGGCGACAGAAGCACCAAAGCGATAGACGCCCGCAGCAGCCGATGCGTTTGTAGTTTGGTTCTCAGATCCCATGGACAATTTGTTTGGCGCTGTGCTTTATTTCAAAACAACAATGGGGTCTAGATTGTGTTGCTTGGCATATTGCAACAAGCGACCATCTTTTTTCACCTCAGTCAAGAATGCGTCAACACGCAGCAACAAACTGTTGTCCCCCTTAGCAAAGGCATACGCATATTCAGTTGCAGGCATAGTGCTAGGGGCGGGAATGACGGCAGCCCAATCGGTGAGTTCAATCATGCGCAAACTGTAGGGGTAGTCTGTCATGAACGCATCTGCCCTGCCCGACAAAACTTCTTGTTCGCGTGTGCCAGGTGCTTGCACTCTGATCAACTTGGCTTTCTTCAAAGACTTGACCATGATGCCCTCCATGAGGGTCCCAGCGGCCACTGCAATCACACGGCCTGGTTGGTCCAAGCTGTCCCAGGTCTGCACGGTTTCTCTGTTTTTTTGCGCGACGGCAAACAGACCACTCTTGAGGTAGGCTTGTGAAAACTGCAGACGAGTCAGACGCTCTGCAGTAATGCCGATGGCATGGGTCGCAATGTCGCACCGGTCTTGTTCTAGCGCCTCGAACAGCTGGGCAAAACTGCTGTCGACGTAACGCACTTTGACTCCCAATTCTTTGGCCAACTCTTGGGTCAAGGCAATATCAATACCAGAGAGCTCTCGTGTTTTGGGGTTGCGATAGGTGATGCTGTAGTACTCGGGCCAAATGCAAGCGCGCAACTCTTTGCTTTGCACGACCTTGTCCAGGCGATTGGTCTGAGCCATTGCGTTAAAGCCCCCGAACACAAATCCCATGCAAAGCATGACCTGCATCAAGCTTTGAAAACCTGCACAACGGACAGACGTCCATTTGACTTTGTAGAGAGGTGTGTTCATGTAGATGAATTCAATGGTTTAGGTATCTACTTTAAATTAAACACCAAAAAATTCTATCCATGGCATTTATTCATCCTTTTGGATTAATTTGCGAGTTTACAGTTTCATGCGACAATCTGCCTGTTGCCGCCTCCAGTTGCCGCAACATCAGCACTTCTGCTGGGGTTTGACCCAGGCTTTCGCCTGTGGTTTCCATGCCCACCTGTGAATCCCATCGGTCTTTGACTGGCGGCTGTTACCCAACAGCCTGACAAACCGATGCCATGCGCCTTTTTTGGCGCGCCATCATGACATTTGAAGAATTGAATTTGGCTCCGGCCATTCTGCAAGCCGTGCAAGAGCAAGGCTACGACACACCCACGCCCATCCAGGCTCAAGCGATCCCTATCGTCTTGGCAGGGCACGACCTGTTGGCTGGCGCCCAAACCGGTACAGGCAAAACGGCCGCCTTCACCCTGCCCATCCTGCACAAGCTCAGCTTGTCTGAAGCGGGCCGCAACAAATTTGGCGGCAAAGCCATCCGCGCTTTGGTCCTGACCCCCACCCGTGAACTGGCTGCTCAAGTTGAAGAGTCGGTCAAAGATTACGGCAAATACCTCAGCCTCCAATCCACCGTGGTGTTTGGTGGCGTGGGCATGAAGCCCCAAGTTGATCGCGTCAAGCGCGGCGTTGACGTTTTGGTGGCCACCCCCGGCCGCTTGCTGGACTTGCAAGGCCAAGGCCTGCTTGACTTGTCCAGCATTGAAATTTTGGTCTTGGACGAAGCCGACCGCATGCTTGACATGGGCTTCATCCATGACGTGAAGAAAGTCTTGGCCTTGGTGCCCAAAGACAAACAAAGCTTGTTGTTCTCTGCCACCTTCAGCGATGAAATTCGCGACTTGGCTGCAACGCTCTTGAAGAACCCACAAAGCATTCAAGTCACGCCCAGCAACACCACCGTACAACGCATTTCTCAAGTGATCCACCCCGTGGGCCGCGGCAAGAAAAAAGAAGTGCTGGTGCACATCATCAACCAACACAATTGGAGCCAAGTGCTGGTGTTCACGCGCACCAAGTTTGGCGCCAACAATGTGGCCGATTACCTCACCAAGAATGGCATCAAGGCCATGGCCTTGCACGGCAACAAAAGCCAAACCGCTCGCACACAAGCCTTGGCGGGTTTCAAGAGCGGCGACATTCGCGCCTTGGTGGCCACCGACATTGCCGCTCGCGGCATTGACATTGAAGACTTGCCCCACGTGGTCAATTACGAAATTCCAAACGTCTCTGAAGACTACGTGCACCGCATTGGCCGTACCGGCCGTGCAGGCGCCAGTGGCGAAGCCGTGAGCTTGGTGTGCTTGGACGAAGAAGGTTTCATGATGGAAATCGAACGCTTCACCAAGCAAGAAATTCCAGTCCAAATTTTGGAAGGCTTTGGCCCTGAGGCCGGCGAAAAAGCCGAACCCATTGCCATGGGTCGTCAAACTTTGTGGGGCGGTGCAGGCCGTCCCCCAAGCCGTGACGTGATGCAAGCTGCGGCCAAAGCAGCGCGCTCCGACATGATGCAACGCATTCGTGAATCTAAGGGTGCTGCTGGTGAAGGGGGTGGCCGTGGGGGTCGCTCTGGTGGCCAAGGCGGTGGCGGTGGCGGTGGCGGTGGTCAGGCTCGCCCCGAAGGTGCGGCAGGTCGTTCACGCAATGGTCCTCCCCCCTCACGTCGCGGCGGTCCTGCTCAAGGCCCACGCGGTGATCGTCAAGATCGTCCCGAGAGAAGTTTTGATGGCGCGCCTTCCGATCGTTTCAACGATCGCAATGACCGCAACAACGACAGACGCAATGACCGTGGCCCTCGAGGCGACGAATTGCCACGTCACATTGATCCGCTCATGACCAACCAATTTGCCCGTCAAGGTGCACCCCGTCGCAACAGCGGTGGTGGAGGTGGTCAACCCGATCCAACACGCACCAGCATTGACAGCTTGGCAGGCGGTGGCCGTGGTGGTCCTCGCCGCCATGGTGGCGGCGGTGGTGGCGGTGGCCGTGGTGGTCGCTCTGGCGGCGGCGGCGGTTACGGCGGCGGTTACGGCGGCGGCGGCGGTGGCCGTTCGTTCGGCCGTTGATCAGCAGCAGCTCAACGCTTCATTAGCAATTAGCCCTTCGATGGTCGGCAATGGCCCGATCATCGAATTTCATCTCGGCGCTCCGTAATTCGCGGTGCTTGGTCACCCTGCCCCGCATTCTGGTGCGCCACATTTTGAATGAACTGGCCGTGAGTTCGGCCCGCATGATTTTGATCACGCCGGGTTCGGTCACACCCGTTCTTTCGAAGATGGTTTCAAACGTGGTTCGATCTTCCCAAGCCATTTGAATGACCGCCGAAATATCGCCGGGGCTCAAGGGTGTGGAAGATTCAATCGATTTGGGCATGTTGATTGCGGCTAATTGCGGTTGATGTCTCAATGTCGGAGGGACTAGGGACATTATCAAGTCGACCTGCGCAGGCTTGCAGCTTGCAGTCAAAATATCCCTATGAAGACCACTTTCAAGGGCAACAAACAAAGCCTTCCCAGCAAGCCTTGCACGGTGTGCGGGCGTGACAAGACCTGGCGCAAAGCTTGGGCCAAAAACTGGGATCAGGTTTTGTATTGCTCAGAGGCTTGTCGCAAAAACAAATCAAACAGCACACAAGTGGCAAAGCATGGCTAAGTCTTACCGACACTTGGTGTTGATCCTTGGCGATCAATTGAACTTGGATGCCTCTGCGCTGACAGACTTCGATCCCAATCAAGACGTCATTTGGATGGCAGAGGTGATGGAAGAGTCTACGCATGTGCCCTCCTCCAAACAACGCAGCACTTTGTTTTTGAGTGCCATGCGTCACTTTGCGCAATTGCTGGAGGCAAAGAACTGGCCCGTTCGATACACGCGTTTAGAAGATGCTGACAACTCAGGCACCTTGGCGGGCGAACTTCAAAAAGCCATTCAAGATTGCAAACCCCAGCAACTGGTCATGACAGCACCTGGCGATTGGCGTGTGTTGCAAAGTTTGCGCGCCGTTGCCAAACATCATGAATTGCCACTAGAGATTCGCGATGACACGCATTTCTTTAGCACTGTGCGAGATTTTGCGGAACACGCCAAAGGTCGCAAACAATTGCGACAAGAATTCTTCTACAGAGAACTGCGTCAAAAGACTGGCATTCTCATGGCAGATAAAAAACCTGTAGGCGGACAGTGGAATTTTGACGAAGAAAATCGCGGCAGTTTTGGAAAAAAAGGGCCCGGCCTGTTGCCTGCACCTTTGCGTTTTGCGCCAGACGCCATCACTCAAGAAGTGATGGGTCTGGTCAATACCAAATTGTCAAAAAATCCAGGTGCGTTGAACAGCTTTGGATGGCCCGTCACAAGGGAACAAGCGCTTCAAGCGCTAGACAGTTTCATCCAGAACCGTCTGCCCTACTTTGGCTTGTACCAAGACGCCATGTGGGAAGGCGAAGTGTGGTTGTACCACTCTCACATTTCAAGCTCACTTAACTTGAAGCTACTTAACCCTAGAGAAGTGACTGCAGCAGCCGAGAAGGCTTACCAACAAGGCATTGTGCCTCTGCCCGCTGCAGAGGGCTTCATCAGGCAAGTTTTAGGTTGGCGTGAATATGTGCGCGGCATTTACTGGACGCAGATGCCGGAGTATTTAGAGCGCAACGAAATGCAGTCGACCGCCAAACTGCCTGCGTTTTATTGGACGGGTCAAACAGACATGGCTTGCATGCGCGATGCCATTCACCAAACACTAGAACACGGCTATGCCCACCACATCCAGCGCCTGATGGTCACAGGCCTTTACGCACTGCTGCTGGGCGTAGCGCCAAAAGAAGTCCACGAATGGTATTTGAGCGTTTACGTGGATGCCGTGGAATGGGTAGAGTTGCCCAACACCTTGGGCATGAGCCAGTTTGCCGATGGCGGCGTGATGGCCAGCAAGCCTTATGTCGCCAGTGGCAAATACATCGACCGCATGAGCAACCACTGCAAGGGCTGCAAATTCAATCCAGCATTGGCCACAGGTGATGCGGCCTGCCCCTTCACCACCTTGTATTGGGATTACCTGAACCGACATGTTGATACCTTGGCCAAAAATCCACGGATGCTGATGCAATTGAAAAACTTAAATCGTTTGTCCGATGACGCTCGCGCAGAGATTGCCAGCCAAGCTAACTTGATCAAGAACGCTTCTTAAAATACAAACATGACACATTTTTACGAACCCCGCCTAGGCCATCCCTTCAAGCACGATCCCTTCAACGCCATTGTGGGTCCTCGCCCTATTGGCTGGATCTCTTCACAAAGTGCCGATGGCATTTTGAATTTGGCGCCCTACAGCTTTTTCAACGCCTTCAACTACGTGCCGCCACTGATTGGTTTTTCCAGCATTGGCCGCAAAGACTCGCTCAACAACATCGAAGCCACTGGTGAATTTGTTTGGAACTTAGTGACTCAGCCTCAAGTAGAAGCCATGAACCAAACATGCATGGCAGTGGCTCCAGAGGTCAATGAATTTGACATTGCGGGTCTTTCCACAGCGCCATCTCGTTTGATCAAGGTGCCGCGTGTGGCGCAAAGCCCTGTCAGCTTTGAATGCAAGTGCACTCAAATTTTGCAGATGAAAAATCTGCAAGGCGAGTCGATTGAAACTTGGATGGTGTTTGGCGAAGTGATTGGCGTTCACATTGAAGAACGCTTGATCAGCGATGGCATTTACGACACGGCCAACGCACAACACGTGATGCGGGGCGGCGGGCCGGCCGATTATTTCAGCATTGGGCCAGACCAATTGTTCAAAATTTATCGCCCAAAGTGAATCACACCAGAACTTGCTTGAGACATCAGTCTTTTAAAAACAAAGTTCTTAAGGGCTCGGCACCCACTTGCCTGCTCCAATGACCATGCACAGCAGGGTCAAATGTAGCGCCTTCAGGCAAGGTGTCCGCAGAATAAAAATGCTCACCTGCAGAGAACACACGCGACGTACCATCTTGCAAGCCAATTTCCATTTGGCCTGACAAGATAAAGACCCACTGCGGCTTGCCAGTCACATGAAATTGACTTCTAAAACCCACAGGGCTAAAGCGTAGTTGATAGCCTTCCGCTGAAAATATTTCAGTCAGTTGGCTTTGCGGATTGCCCTCGCCCATGGGCATGCTTTCTTCTTTAAATTTGGCTTTGCCATCGGTATCGGTGAACAACACCACTTTGGTAAATTCAGTCATATTGGATGTGCAATCAAGGTTGTTGCGTTCAAGGTGCTTTGATGAACTTGGCTGGCCCCGACAAGCTAGGTAGCTTGCGGCGTGAATTTAAAACATGCTCCATGTCTTCGTGTGCGCCCTCTATCAATACACGAATGGCTTTTTCGGCCTTGTCGGGGTTTTTGGCCACCACGGCATCCAACACCGCTTTGTGCAAAGGCAAAGAGTCTTTAGGTGCACCTTTGCGTGTGGTGGAAATTTCAAAACTGGTTCGCAGTAAAGCACCCAAGGCTTTGCTCATTTGAACAATCATGCGATTGTGCGAAGCCACCAACATACCCGTGTGAAAGTGCATGTCGTGCGTCACATAATCGCCGCCCTCTTCAATGGCTTTTTTCATACCTTCGTAAGCAGCTGAGACGCCCTCGATGTCTGCTGAGGTGGCGCGTTCTGCCGCCAACCTAACGGCAGCCGGTTCAACCACACGGCGCAGTTCTTGCAGATCGCGCAAAAACTCTGCAGTCAAACCCGCTTTGGCTTGCCAAGCAATTACATCGGTATCAAACCAATTCCAGTGCTCTTCAGACAAGACCCGCGTCCCCACCTTGGGACCCGTAAAGATCAAGCCTTTGGCCACCAAGGATTTGACGGACTCCCGAATCACCGTTCGGCTAACGCCCAATTGCTCACACAAGACAGGCTCGGGCGGCAAACTGCCACCCACAGGGTAGCGCCCTGCGATGATGGCCTCGCCTAAAAAATCGACCGTGTTGCCGTGAACGTTTTTGATCAAGTGCGGCACTCAGGAACGGGCGTTTTAACGGGCTGGCCAGCCATGTGCAATTCCAAATTAAGCAAGGCCAAGGCCGACATGGCCTTGCGGGTTTCGACGGTGCCACTGGCCATGTGAGGCGTGAGCACCACGTTGTCGAGCTTGCGTAATTCGGCAGGCACATTGGGCTCATCCACATACACATCGAGTCCTGCACCGGCGATGGCTTTCTTTTGCAAAGCTTCAATCAAAGCGGCTTGATCCACCACTGAACCACGGGCTACATTGATCAGGAAACCTTGGGGGCCCAGTGCTTTCAAAACCTCAGCATTGATCAAGTTTTTAGTAGCAGCGCCGCCAGGCGTAATGACCACCATAAAGTCAACCTCTGCAGCCAGGGCAGTAGGCGTAGCGATGTATTTGTAGGACACATCGGTGCGTGGATTGCGCGAGGTGTAGCTGATGTCCATGTCAAACGCGGCGGCACGCTTGGCTATGGCTTGTCCAATGCGGCCCATGCCAACAATGCCCAACTTGGCACCCGTCAATTTGCGTGTGAGTTGGAAAGGACCATCCAGCCAGTCGGCATTGCGTGTAAAGCGATCTGCAGCAGGAATTTTGCGGGCCACTGACAACAACAAACCCAAGGCCAAATCGGCCACGTCGTCATTCAATACATCTGGGGTGTGCGTCACCATGATGCCGCGCTTTTTGGCGGCAGCCACATCAATGCCGTCGTAACCTACGCCGCACACAGAAATCATTTCGAGTGCTGGAAACAAGGCCATGTAGGCGGCGTCAATTTTGGCTTCACCGCCCCCCACCAAAGCGCGAACTCTGCCAAACACTTGACGGTCGCGAATGTGATCGCGCTCATGAACGATGAATTTTTCTTGGAGACCTGTTGTGAGGAAAGGCGGAATGCGCGAGGTGACAACAATTTCTGGATGGTGAATGCTCATGGTCGGTATCTCCAAAACACAAAGTAAACAAGCACTTGCCATCAGGGGACAAGTTTGAGGGTTTGCACGAGTGCCGATGTTTGCACAAATCGCTGCAATTACCTTATCATCATACGATAGTATTTCTGAATTCAAACCCTTCTTACTGTTCAAAGAAACTCACCATGACACAAAGCCCCAAGAAAAAACCCGAAGACCTGCGCAGCCAACAGTGGTTTGGCCGCCAAGACCGCGACGGCTTTGCCTACCGCAGCTGGGTCAAAGGCAAAGGTGTACCGCACGACCAATTTGATGGCCGCCCCGTCATTGGCATTTGCAACACCTTCAGTGAACTCACTCCTTGCAACTCCCACTTCCGCACCTTGGCCGAGCAAGTGAAGATTGGTGTGTACGAGGCCGGCGGCTTCCCCCTTGAATTCCCAGTCATGTCTTTGGGCGAAACTTTGCTACGCCCCACCGCCATGCTGTATCGCAACTTGGCCTCCATGGACGTGGAAGAAAGCATTCGCGGCAATCCCGTTGACGGCGTGGTGTTGTTGATGGGTTGCGACAAAACCACCCCTTCACTGTTGATGGGTGCCTCCAGTGTCGACTTGCCCACCATCGGTGTTTCGGGTGGCCCTATGTTGAACGGCAAATGGCGCGGTCAAGAATTGGGTTCTGGCACGGGCTTGTGGAGCATGAGCGAGCAAGTGCGCGCCGGCACACTCAAACTGCAAGACTTCTTTGAAGCTGAGAGCTGCATGCACCGCAGCCACGGCCACTGCATGACCATGGGTACTGCCAGCACCATGGCCAGCATGGTAGAGGCCTTGGGCATTGGCTTGCCAGGCAATGCAGCCTACCCCGCAGTGGATGGTCGTCGCAATGTGTTGGCGCGTGAAGCCGGTCGCCGCATTGTGGACATGGTTCACCAAGACGTGAAAATTTCTCAAATTTTGACGCGCGAAGCGTTTGAAAACGCCATCCGCACCTTGGCCGCCATTGGTGGCTCTACCAATGCGGTGATTCACTTGATTGCCATTGCTCGCCGCTTGAACATCAACCTCACCATTGACGACTTCGAAAAATTGGGCAGCGACATGTCCAACATTTTGAATTTGCAACCCTCTGGCGAACACTTGATGGAAGACTTCTGCTACGCAGGCGGCCTGCCAGTTGTGATGAAAGAGATTCAACAGTTTTTGCACAAAGACATCTTGACAGTCAGCGGCAAGACTGTGGCCGAAAACGTGGCCAGCGCAGAAAACTACGATCCGCGCGTCATCAAAACACTGGCGGCACCCTTCAAAGAAAAAGCCGGCATTGCCATCTTGCGTGGCAACTTGGCGCCCCGTGGCGCCGTGATCAAACCCAGCGCTGCCACACCCGCTTTGTTAGTTCATACCGGCCGTGCGGTGGTGTTTGAAGACAGCGACGATTTCCACAAACGCATTGACGACGAATCTTTGGATGTCGATGAAAACTGCATCTTGGTTTTGAAGAACTGCGGCCCCAAGGGTTACCCTGGTATGGCCGAAGTGGGCAACATGCCCTTGCCACCCAAGGTGCTGCGTAAAGGCATTACCGACATGGTTCGCATCAGCGATGCCCGCATGAGTGGCACCGCCTACGGTACCGTGGTCTTGCACACCACTCCTGAAGCCGCTGATGGCGGTCCTTTGGCTGTGGTTCAAAATGGTGACATGATTGAACTCAATGTGCCCGAGCGCAGAATGCAATTGCTGATTAGCGATGAAGAACTCAAAGCGCGCTTGGCCAAATGGGTTCGTCCAGAGCCACCCCTCAAGTCAGGCTACTGGAAGCTGTATGTTGATACTGTGCTGCAAGCCGACGAAGGTTGTGACCTCGACTTCTTGGTGGGCAAGCGCGGCGCCTTTGTGCCCAAAGACAACCACTGATCTCCATTTTTTGAAAGCATTCATTATGAAAATTCTCGTTACCGGAGGCGCAGGCTTCTTAGGCGCACGCTTGGCCCGTGAGATCCTTAAAAAAGGTGAACTCAATGGCAAAAAAGTCACAGAGTTGCACATTGCCGATTTGTTCCCTGCACCCGCCGACTTGTTGGCGGACCCCCGCGTCAAAGGCCATGCTGGCCCCATGCTGGAACAAGGTCCTCTGTTTGAAAGCGGCTTTGATGGCGTGTTCCATTTGGCATCGGCTGTGTCTGGCGAATGCGAACAAGACTTTGACTTGGGCATGCGCTCCAACTTAGACAGCACTCGTTTGCTCTTGGAAGGTTTGCGCAAAGCGGGTAACGTACCGCGCATGGTGTTTGCCAGCTCGGTGGCGGTGTTTGGTCCCGACCCCAGCAACCCCATGCCCGATATCGTGACCGACAACACCCTGCCCTCCCCCCAAACCTCTTACGGCACCCACAAGTTGATGCTGGAATATTTGTTGGCAGACTTCACACGCAAGGGTTATGTGGATGGCCGTGCGGCTCGTTTGATGACGGTCACCGTGCGCCCTGGCAAGCCCAATGGCGCGGCTTCTTCTTTCTTCAGTGGCATCATTCGCGAGCCTCTCGCTGGCATGGAATCTGTCTGCCCCGTGGACGAAAACGTCTCGCACTCGGTGTCTTCACCCAACAACACCATCAAGTGTTTGATCACCATCTTTGAGGCCAGCCGCGAAGCCATGCAAGGCCGTCTGGCTTTGAATTTGCCCGGCCTCAATGTGACCGTCAAAGAAATGCTCAAAGCCTTGGAAGATGTGGCGGGTCCTGAAGTTCGCAAGCACGTGAAGTTTGTGCGCAACGAACAGATTGCTGGCATTGTGGCCAACTGGGCCAAGGGCGGTTCTGCACAACGTGCGGCTGCCTTGGGCTTGAAACCCGATGACTCTTTCAAAGACATCATTCAACAGTACATTGACGACTGCAAACTGCCTTACTACCCATCGCATGCGCTGGATGGTTTGAAGAAGTAAGCATGCAACGCAAGCTGGTCGCTGTCGATTGGGGCACCTCTTCTTTAAGAGGGACACTCATCAACAGCGATGGCGTGGTACTTGAGAAGCGCGCCTTTCCTCAAGGCATTTTGCAAGTGGCCCATGGCCAGTTTCAACATGTCTTTGAGCAGCGGTTTGGCGATTGGATGGGCGCAGACAGCTTGTGCCTCATCTCAGGCATGGCCGGTAGCCGACAAGGCTGGCGTGAAGCCCCCTACTGCCCGTGCCCCAGTGGCTTTGAAGACATTGCCCAACACCTTCAGTGGATTGAGAAAGACCGCATTGGCATTGTGCCGGGCTTGTCGACTTGGAACGACGACACACCCGATGTGATGCGGGGTGAAGAAATTCAAATCTTTGGCGCATTGGCAGCGCAGAATATTCAAACTGCGCAGTTTGTATTGCCGGGTACGCACAGCAAATGGGCACAGGTTATAGACGGCAAAATTTCTGCCTTCAAAACTTTCATGACGGGCGAGTTTTACGCCTTGCTCAGCCAGCACTCCATCTTGGCCAAAACCTGTTTGCCCGATGCACCCCTTAAAAAAGAAGTTTTCATTGACGGTGTGATGCAAAGTCAAAAATCTGGTGGTCTGCTGCACCATGCATTCACCGCACGAAGCTTGGCCTTGTTTGAAAAACTGAGCCCAGCACAATCGAGCAGTTACATTTCGGGCTTGCTGATTGGTGAAGAGATTAGAGCCGCCAAGTCGGACAATACAGATGACAGCACGCCATTGTTAATCTTAGGCAATGGCCAACTCAACCAACGCTATGGGTTTGCCATGGAAGCCTTGGGTCTGTCTGCAACAACCGTTGCCGATGAAGTGACTTGGTCAGGCCTCTGGGCATTGGCGCACCATTTGTATCCAAATGATTTCAATTTAAGCTAAGCGCATGACACCTCTGCTTTCTCAATTTAATGCGCACATGGACAGCCTGCCATTGGTGGCCATCTTGCGCGGCTTGAAACCCGAAGAAGCCTTAAGCGTGGGCCAAGCCATCGTGAATGCGGGCTTTCATATTCTGGAAGTGCCTCTCAATTCGCCTGATCCACTGCGCAGCATTCAAATTTTGGCGGAAGCATTTCCCCTTGCCTTGGTGGGTGCAGGCACAGTGACCACTGCGCAACAAGTTCGCGACATCAAAGCCGCAGGCGGACAACTCATTATTTCGCCGCATCTGGATGACAACGTGGTGTGCGAAGCCGTCAACCAAGGCTTGGTTTCAATGCCAGGTGTCGCCACACCTTCAGAAGCCTTTCGGGCCTTTGCACTGGGGGCTCACGGACTCAAATTGTTTCCAGCCGAAATGATCAGCCCTGCTGTTGTCAAATCAATGCGGGCTGTTTTGCCCACTCACATGAAACTCATTCCTGTTGGCGGCATTGGCATTCACAACATGGCCGATTACCGCAAAAGCGGCGCCTCTGGCTTTGGCATTGGTTCGGCACTGTTTGCGCCAGGTAAATCAGCCCAAGCTGTGGGCGAATCTGCAGATGCATTTGTTCAGGCTTGGAAGGCGATCACTTAACACCTAGCCCCCGCGGTTTTTTTCAATCAGACAGAATACGTTTTATGAGATTACTTCACACCATGCTTCGCGTTGGCAACCTTCAACGCTCGATCGACTTCTACACCAACGTGATGGGCATGAAATTGCTCAGAACTTCTGAAAATCCAGAGTACAAATACTCATTGGCATTTGTAGGTTATGGCAACAACCCAGACCATGCAGAGTTAGAGCTGACCTACAACTGGGGCGTTGAAACTTACGAAATGGGCACAGCCTACGGCCACTTGGCCATTGCCGTGGCCGATGCCTACGAAGCTTGCGAGAAGATTCGCAACGCAGGTGGCAAAGTCACCCGCGAAGCTGGCCCCGTCAAAGGCGGCACCACCGTGATTGCCTTCGTCACCGACCCTGATGGCTACAAAGTAGAGCTAATTCAGCGCAGCTTAAGCTGACAAGCTTCACGCGCAAGTTGCTCAATGCGCGCCCAATCGCCTTTGGCCAAAGCATCGGCGGGCACCAACCAAGAGCCTCCAACGCAAGCCACGTTGGACAAGCTCAAGAACTCTGAAGCGTTCTGAGGTGTCACGCCACCGGTGGGGCAAAAGCGCACATCAAAGAAGGGGCCACCCCAGGCTTTTAGCATGGCGGGTCCACCCGCTTGCATGGCCGGGAAGAATTTCAGTTCGGTGTAGCCGTCTTCTTGCGCCATCATGATTTCGCTGCCTGTGGCCACGCCGGGCAACAAAGACAAACCTTGATCGCGACACGCTTGGCCCACCGCCGAGGTGTAACCTGGACTGACCGCAAATTTGGCCCCTGCGTTGGCTGCTGCTTTGGCATCCGCTGCACTGCGCACGGTACCCGCGCCCACCACGGCATCTGGCACTTCCTTGGCAATGGCTTCCATGCAGGCTAGGGCTTGAGGCGTGCGCAAGGTCACTTCCAACATGCGAATGCCACCGGCCACCAAGGCACGCGCCATGGGCACGGCATGGGCCACATCGTTCAAAACAATGACGGGAATGACGGGGGCGTCTTGCATGACTTGCAAGGCCGTGAAATGTGGTTTGTTCATATCGTTCATAGCCATGTGCAGGCTCCTTCTTCAGCTCTCAAAGCATGCTTGCGCAAATTGGTAAACAGCTCTCTTCCCATGCCACGGCTGTTGGCCGCTTGCAGTTCTGGGGGCATGGTAGCGGGAATTCGGGCATTCCAAGTTTCTGGATCGACCAATACTTGCAAGGTGCCTGCTACAGCATCCATGCGAATCATGTCGCCATCTAATACGCGTGCCAAGGGTCCGCCGGAAGCAGCTTCTGGCGACACATGAATGGCGGCAGGCACTTTGCCAGAAGCGCCACTCATGCGGCCATCGGTGACCAAGGCCACTTTAAAGCCCTGCCCTTGCAACACGGCCAGGGGCGGTGTGAGCTTGTGCAACTCGGGCATGCCATTGGCTTGTGGGCCCTGCCAGCGCACCACACACACCACATCTTTGTTCATCTGGCCGGCGTCAAATGCGGCCATCAATTCTTCTTGTGAACTGAACACCTGAGCAGGCGCTTCAATGACGTGGCGCTCTTCAGGCACAGCCGACACCTTGATCACACTCCGGCCCAAGTTGCCTTGGAGCAAACGCAAACCACCTGTGGCACTGAAAGGTGCAGATGCAGGACGAACAACCGTTTCATCTTTGGAGGCACCGATGTCTTCCCAACTCAACTGGCCATTCACACCCACTGGCTTTTGCGTAAATTCACGAAGGCCACCCGCGCGCACTGTCAGTACATCGGCATGCATGAAGCCCTCATCCAACAGCTCACGAATGACATAGCCTGGGCCACCCGCCGCTTGGAATTGGTTCACATCGGCACTGCCATTGGGGTAAACGCGTGTGAGCAAAGGCACCACATCCGACAGCGCAGAAAAATCATCCCAATCAATGATCAAGCCTGCCGCGCGCGCCACGGCCACCCAGTGAATCAAGTGATTGGTAGAGCCACCGGTGGCCAACAAAGCCACCATGGCATTGACGATGCAACGCTCATCTACCAAATGACCAATGGGTGTAAAGTTTTTAGCTTTGACCAATTGCAAAACTGTACGTACTGATTCACGCGTCAGTTCTTGGCGAAGGCCATCACCTGGATTGACAAACGCCGTACCGGGCACATGCAGGCCCATGGCTTCCAACAACATCTGGTTGCTGTTGGCGGTGCCATAAAACGTGCAAGTGCCTTCGCCGTGATAAGCCGCAGATTCTGCTTTGAGCAATTCTGCGCGGCCCACCAAACCTTGTGCGGCTTGTTCGCGCACTTTGGATTTTTCGTTGTTCGACAAACCACTGCCCATGGGGCCAGCGGGAACAAACACAGTAGGCAAATGGCCGAACTGCAAAGCGCCAATCAATAAGCCCGGCACAATTTTGTCGCACACGCCTAGCATCAGTGCCGCATCAAATACATCGTGACTCAAAGACACGGCCGTCGACATGGCAATGACATCGCGGCTGAACAAACTCAGCTCCATGCCAGGCGTACCTTGCGTCACACCATCGCACATGGCTGGCACACCACCCGCCACTTGAGCAGTTGCGCCCCACTTGCGCGCTTCGTCTTTGACCAAATCGGGATAGTGCTGCAAAGGGGCATGCGCAGACAACAAGTCGTTGTAGGCGGTGACCACACCGATATTGGGGCCCCGCTCGGCGGCACTCACCACCGGAATGGCCGCTAGGCCTGAGGCACGTGATTTGTCTGCCGGTGGCATGGCCGCAAAGGCGTGCGCCACATTGGCGCAACCTAAACGGTCTGCGCCTGGCTTTCTGGCCGCGGCTTCATCGATTTGCTGCAGATAGGCCGAGCGTGTCGCTTGGCTGCGCTGTGCAATTCGGGCGGTGACTTGGGCAACAATGGCGTTCAGGGTCATAGGAGGTCGAATTGATTTGAAATTGGCCTTGTAACTTTGTTACATAGCGAATGGTAACTCGCCATCTCCCTCTTTGGTGCACTCAGAGTTACAAACAGGTTACGAATATTTATCGTTAACGACTTCACACCTTCTGGTTTACCCTCAAAATAGATGCAACACATCGATGCAATTACTTTGAAATTTTCAACGCCCTCCCTCAGCATGAGAGCCGGTCAAGCCATCTGCGAACCCAGCAAAGAAGCCTTGCTGTCGGAGTGGCCTGCGACACAAGATTTGTGGGTGTTTGCGTATGCCTCTCTGATTTGGCGGCCAGAATTCGATGTATTGGAGCAACACCTGACAAAAGTTCAAGGCTGGCACCGTGCCCTCAAAATGTGGAGCCGGTTAAACCGCGGCTCGCCAGAATGCCCGGGATTGGTCTTTGCACTTCTTTCCGGCGGCAGCTGTCAAGGCATGGTGTTTAGAACGCCCGCCGCGGACGTCAAGCAAACCATCGAAAAGTTGTGGTTTAGAGAAATGCCCAACAACGTTTACACCACGCGTTGGTTGCAATGCCCGACCCCCAAGGGCCCCGTCAATGCCTTGGCCTTTACCTTGCCTCGCAACAGCCCCAGCTACACAGGTGATCTATCCCCTTTGCAATACAAGCACATCTTTCAAAGTGCCAAAGGCCGCTACGGCAGCACCTTAGACTACGCGCAAGAAACATTGAAGAGCCTTAAACAACACGGCATCCACGACAAAGCACTTGCGGCTTTGTTAGAACATGCCAAGGACTGACCATGAACATCGCCGATTTACGCAAGAGTTATGAAAAAGCAGAGCTGAGTGAAGATGCGTCTGACGCCAACCCCCTCAAACAGTTTGAGCGTTGGTTGAATGAAGCCATTCAATCTGAAGTGCCTGAGCCCAACGCCATGACTGTGGCCACGGTGGCCAGCAACATGCGCCCAAGCACGCGCGTGGTGCTGATCAAAGGCTACGACGAACGCGGCATTGTTTGGTACACCAACTACGACAGCCGCAAAGGCCAAGAGTTAGCTGGCAACCCTTTTGCCGCACTGCAATTTCATTGGGTGGAGTTAGAACGTGTGGTGCGCATTGAAGGCCGTATGGAAAAAGTCAGCGACGAAGAAAGCGATGCTTACTTTCAAAGCCGACCGCTGGACTCGCGCATTGGGGCATGGGCTTCACCGCAGAGTCAAGTCATTGATGGCCGCACAGTGTTGGTCACCAACGCTGCCAAATACGCAGCTCAATTTATGTTGAACCCACCCCGCCCCCCTCATTGGGGCGGCTATCGCTTGGTGCCCGATCAATGGCAATTTTGGCAAGGCCGCAAGAGCCGACTGCACGACCGACTCCGTTATCGTTTGAATGAAGGCGAATGGCTGCGAGAACGCTTGGCGCCTTGAGTGCGGGTGAATTAGTCGGGCAACAAAGGCAGCAAAGCCATCACCAAGCTAACACTCACGATGGCGAAAGCAGTTGATACTGCCACGGCAGCAGTCACAACGTCCTCTTCTTTTTGGTAGCGCTGAGAAAACAAAAACACATTGGCACCGATGGGCAAGGCAGCCGCCACCACCATCACGGTTAAGTGCAAGCCTCGCATGCCCATGGCATAGCCTGCCGCCGCCATCAAAAACGGGTGCACAAAAGTTTTGACAATAGACAATTTCAGCGCACCTTTGACATGGTGGCCGATGGGTGTTTGGGCCAAAGTAATGCCCACCAACACCAAAGCAACCGGCCCAAAAGAAGCACCCAACAATTGAAGCGGTTTGTCAAGGATGGGATGCAAACCCCATCCAGTTTGCGCATAAATCAAGCCCGCCAAAATAGGCAGTGGTACAGGATGTAACACCGCATTTTTAATGGCCATGCCCACTGTTTTAAGCATGTGCCTAGACTCACCGGTTTCACTAGCTTGTTCATGCGCCATTTGCAGTTCTAGCACCACCGTGGCCATGGTAAGGAGCACCAAAGCATGCAAAGAAATGAGCGTGAACAACAACACCTGGCCGGACTCACCATAGGCCAAACCAATGAGAGGCACGCCAATCATGAGGGTGTTGCTGAAGATACTGGCCAAGGCAAGTACAGATGCGCGTGAATCTCGCCCGTACAACATGAGCATGACAAAAAACAATCCACCCGCCACCAAAAAGTATTGAAAAACAGGTTGCATGTCGAGTTTTTCAAGGTGCACAGAACTCATGGTTCTAAACAACAAGGCCTGCGTGAGAACCAGAAAAACCAAATTGGACAAATCTCGAACAGCATCAGGGCGAACCAATTTGGCGCGCCCCGCCACAAAGCCAACCAAGATCAACAAGACGACAGGCAGCAGCGAGGATAAAACGGGGTGATCAAAATTCATGACACCCTGATTATCAGGGCATCATGATGTCATCATCGTCCGCTGGGTTGTTAGAAAGTTGCCATCACACCCAGCTTCAAGCTTCTACCTGGCAGTGGCGACTTGCCGGGAGCAGTTGACGTCAGGATAGAAGTGGCGCTGTAGGCCCATTGGTTGCTCAAGTTATCAAGCTTGCCAAACCAACTCAGTGTGGTGCCTGACAACTTTTGTTTGTAGCTCACAAAGCCGTGCCATAAGGTGTAAGACTCCGTGGCCATACTTCCTGTTGGCACACGGTCTTGGGCTGCATGCCAATCAAAACCCAAACGAGCTGTCCATGGACCGGATGCATGCAGCAAACTCGCGCCCAGGCGAACTGGTGAAATACGCGGCAAAGGTTCGCCTGAAGTCAGATTGCTAGCCCGAACGGCATCGGCTTTAAGAACCAAATCAAGCGTACCCGCTGTTTGCAGCAATCGCGTTTGGGCAGAGGCTTCCACACCAGAAAACTGGGCTCGCACGCCTTGGTAAACCTGAACAGGCAAGTCTTCTTCAATCTCAGAGCTTCCTAGCAAGCCGATGAAATTTGAAAATTGACTTTGAAAGGCTGTCACTTTGAATTGATTCGGACCCTGTTGCCAATCTGCCGAGACATCAAAGCTGTTGGCTTTTTCAAGACCTAGATTTGAATCGCCTCGCTCCCAAGCTGCCGTGGCAATGTGAGGGCCATTGGCAAAGAGTTCGTAATCTTTGGGTGCACGCTCTACACGTGATGCATTGGCACTGAGGCGCCATTGCGGTAAAACTTGCCAAGAAACAGAAGAAGCCAAGCTTTGAGGGGAAAACTTGCGAACACCCAACTCAAATCGGTCTACGGTGGGGTCGGGATTACCAAGCGATTCAACCGACACATTCTCTCGGCGAATTCCTAGGTTAAAACGAGTTGAACCGACGGCGTACTCTTCAATCAGGAACAATGCCTGAGTACGGGTGTTGCTGAAGGGTGCAAATGCTTCTGCGCCATCGGCAGAAAATTTGCCGAGTTCAGATTGCCATCCCCAAACGCCTTCCCAAACACCTGTTGCTGAACGCCAAGGCTTGTGTCGCAATTGAACGCGAACATCATGACCTTTGTTGGCAAACAAGGTACCGGCTTCGCCTGCATCAAATTCAGTGTGCTTGTAATCGGTCTGACTCGCTTGAAAATTCAAACTTTGAACGACGCCAGTTTCTGCGCGCCATTCTCCTTCGAGTGCCGCGCGTTTAGACTTCATACCAATGGTCACCTCGTCTTCAGCGACTGTGCCGTAATTGCTTTGGTAACTGTTGACAGACAAGCCCAGATAGCCACGGTCAAAGAACACACTGGCGCCAACTGCCCCTCCCTGTCCCTCGCTGGCAGAGTTACAAATGCGGGGGGCCAACTCAGGCGATCCTGGCTTGTTGCAAGCCAAATTTTGTGGCACTTTGACGTCGCTGGTGCGACGATCAAACGCATCGGCATGAAACACCCAATCGCCTTGCCCAACTTCCAACATAGCACCGTTTGAACGCTCGCGATTACCAGAAGCCAACTGAGATTGCGCTTTACCAGTCAAGCCTTGCATTTTTTGGCGTGGAATGCGGTTGTCAATGACGTTAACCACGCCTCCAATGGCGCTTCCGCCATACTGCAATGCAGAGGGACCACGCAGTACTTCGATGCGTTCTGTGCTTAACACATCCATGGGGACTGCATGATCATAGCTGAGTGAAGATGCATCCATACTGGCACCACTGTTGTTGAGCACGCGAATGCGGTCACCATCCAAACCGCGAATGATGGGACGACTGGCATTGGGACCGAAATAAGTACTGCTTACACCAGGCAACTGGTTTAACGTTTCTCCCAAGGTGCTCTGACCTTGTTCCAGCAAGGATTGTCCAGACAAACTGCTAACAGCACTGTTTGTAGACGACTTAGAAAGAGGGTTGCCAGTGATCACCACTTCTTGAATGGCTTGTGCCATCACGGTAGGAACAAACAAGCCGCTACTGAAAGCTATCAGGCTGGTTGTAACGAAAGAAAAATTAGACGCGCAAGGCAACCGCAAGCCGCCCTGCAGGGAAGAAAATGTAGACATGAAAAACCTTTGAAAATGGATAAGCACTCAAACAAAAGTTTGAGCAAATAAAACAAGAATCAAAGGAAAGCAGGCGGTGCGCGCGCAGAGAATGCGAGCAGGCGCTCAGAAAATAATGGCTCAGACTCGACCGCCAAATACAAAGGCGTGAATTCAAGGATGCCAACCGATGTATCTTGCGTTTGAAGGCCTTCGCCAGATGCGAGGTGGTCCAATGCCAAACAAAGTAAAGACCCCTCTTCGTGATCACTGAAAAAGCCATTTTCGGCTTGATGATGATCCGCAGAATCATGTGCGTGATCGTTCGAAAGATTGTGAAGAAGCGCAGGTCCGTGAACGATTTTGTGAATTTGCCCCCAAACGGGCGCAAGCATCACTGCACTGATGAGCAGTGCTTGAAAAAACCATTTGAACTTAGCGTGCGAAATCACTTAGCGCGGACCCACTCAGAAAAAGTTTTCTTGAACTTCCAAACTTTGGGAGCGGCCACAGCCAAGCAATAGCCTTGTGTTGGATTGCGCTCAAAAAAGTCTTGGTGATAGTCCTCTGCCGCGCTGTAATTTTGCAAAGGCAAGACTTCGGTGACCACTGACGAGTCAAAGACGTCATCGGCATCTATTTCGGCAATGATGGTTTTTGCAGCTTCAGCTTGCGCCTGGGTGGTGAAATAGATACCGCTTCGATATTGCGTACCGCGATCATTGCCTTGACGGTTCAAGGTGGTGGGATCGTGAATGACGAAAAAGATTTCCAGCAAAACTCTGGTGCTAATGACTTGAGGGTCGTAGACCAGTTTCACTACTTCGTTGTGCCCTGTCATGCCTGAGCAGACTTGTTCGTAAGTTGGGTTGAGTGCTTGGCCATTGCAATAGCCAGACTCAACATCTAGGACTCCTTTGACTTGTACAAAGACGGCTTCTGTGCACCAGAAGCAGCCGCCGCCAAGGACCAAAGTTTCAGCATGAAGTGGAAATTGCATGTGTCTATTTTGACCTAAATTCAAGATCACCTTGCCAATGACCTCGCTTGATGTATGCACATGTCACCTGTCAGACAGGGTACTTGATAGAACAAGCCCATAGAACATTTCGCATGACGATAAAATGTGCACATCTTTAATCTTAGATGGATTTACATCATGAAGCCTAGCTTTCAATGGGACGACGCCTTTTTGCTAAACGAACAACTGAGCGAAGATGAACGAGCTATCGTTGATGCCGCGCACAACTTCTGCCAAGAGAAATTACAAACTCGCGTCTTGATGGCCGCACGTCATGAAAAATTCGACCGCGAAATCATGAACGAGTTTGGCAACATGGGTTTCTTGGGTTCCACCATTGAAGGCTACGGTTGCGCGGGTTTGAACTACGTTAGCTACGGCTTGGTGGCGCGCGAAGTAGAACGCGTCGACAGCGGCTACCGCAGCGCCATGAGTGTGCAAAGCTCTTTGGTCATGCACCCCATCAATGAATACGGCTCTGAAGCCCAGCGTCAAAAGTACTTGCCCAAATTGGCCACTGGCGAATGGGTTGGTTGCTTCGGCCTCACAGAACCCAACCACGGCTCCGATCCCGCCAGCATGCTGACACGCGCCAAGCCTGTCGACGGCGGCTTCATCATGAAGGGCGCCAAGATGTGGATTACCAACGCTCCCATCGCCGATGTGTTTGTGGTCTGGGCCAAGTTGGAAGGCGAAGGCGACGGCCAGTCTGCCATTCGTGGTTTCATTTTGGAAAAAGGCATGAAGGGCCTCACCGCCCCCAAAATTGAAGGCAAGATGAGCTTGCGCGCCAGCATCACTGGCGAAATTGTCATGGACGATGTGTTTGTGCCCGAAGAAAACATGTTGCCCAACGTGTCTGGTTTGAAGGGCCCCTTTGGCTGCTTGAACAAAGCCCGTTACGGCATTGCCTGGGGCGCTTTGGGTGCCGCAGAAGACTGCTGGCACCGTGCGCGCCAATACACCATGGACCGCGTTCAGTTTGGCCGCCCCTTGGCCCAAAACCAATTGATCCAAAAGAAATTGGCCGACATGCAAACCGAAATCACATTAGGCTTGCAGGGCTGCTTGCGCGTGGGCCGATTGATGGACGAAGGCAAATCAGTGCCCGAGATGATCAGCCTGATCAAGCGCAACAGCTGCGGCAAAGCCTTGGACGTGGCCCGAATGGCGCGCGACATGCACGGCGGCAATGGCATTCACGACGAATACCACGTCATTCGCCACATGATCAACTTGGAAACCGTCAACACCTACGAAGGCACACACGATGTGCACGCGCTTATTTTGGGTCGTGCACAGACGGGTCTGCAGGCTTTCTATTGATCATTGCTCACTGGACCCCTTTGGGTCACCCCTAAAAAGACCGCAATTGCGGTCTTTTTTTTGACTTTCTTTGACATGGATGCTTGACGCTCAAAATCTAAAACCTTACATTACTAACCAACGAGTCATTAAAAGTGTCAGAAGCCCTCTCCCCCCCCAAACGCGAACGCAGAAAGCAGCACCGGCCTGGTGAATTGCTGGAGGCTGCCTTGGATTTGTTCGTCGAAAAAGGCTTTGCTGCCACTCGCGCAGAGGAAGTGGCTGCGCGCGCAGGCGTATCGAAAGGCACACTGTTTTTGTATTTCCCTAGCAAAGAAGAGTTGTTCAAGGAGGTAGTCCGTGAAAACGTGGTCAAACCTGTCACCGAAGGGGCTTTAGAAGCCGCCAATTTCAAGGGTACAAGCCAACAACTCCTCAAAAGCATGATGCTGGAATGGTGGCGCAGGTATGGCTCCACCAAGGCCTCTGGCATTACCAAATTGATCATCAGTGAAGCTCACTCTTTTCCAGATTTGGCAAGCTTCTATCAGGAAGAAGTGATTTACCCCTCCACCAAATTACTCAAAGATGTCTTGGAACGGGGACGCCAACAAGGTGAATTTAAAAACTTCAACACCGAGCACACCGCCATGGCGGTCATTGCGCCGCTGCTGTTTTTAATCATGTCCAAACATTCCAGCGCCCTGTGCCATCAGGGTTCACAACAACCCAACCCCGAAGAATTTATTGCGCAACATGCCGATCTGATTGTGCGCGGATTGTCGATTGAAAATTAAATGAAGCTCTCCAAAAGAAATATTCTGCTCATCGTTTTGCTGATCGCAATCGCTGCCTTCGGCGCCTACAAGTTTGCGTCCAACAAAAATAAAACCGCTGAAGCCCTCAGCACCAAACCACAAGCCAACCTGCCAATTGAACTCACTATCAGTGATGTCTTCAATGCGCAAACTATCACCATGACGCAAGGTTTGCCTGTCTCTGGCACCTTGAAGGCAAGCAGAAGCGCCATGATCAAGGCGCGTGTGGCTGGTGAATTGATGACATTGGAAGTGCGTGAAGGCGATGCAGTCAAAGCGGGTCAAATCATTGCCAAGGTAGACCCTACTGAATACTTGGCCAGGCAGCGACAGGCGCAACAACAAGCAGAAGCCGCACGCGCGCAAGTTGAAATTGCACAGCGTCAATTTGACAACAACAGCGCCTTGGTCAACCAAGGTTTTATCTCTAAAACTGCCCTAGACACTTCGATAGCCAGCCTCAATGCGGCCAAGGCAACGCATCAAGCCGCCCTCTCCGCTTTGGACGTCACCAGCAAAGCGGTCGAAGATTGCATGCTCAAATCACCCCTCAATGGTTTTGTGAGCCAGCGCTTGGCACAAGTGGGTGAACGTGTGGCGCCTGAAGCGCGCATTGTGGAAGTGGTCGACCTGTCGCAATTTGAACTGGAAGCCACGCTCACACCGACAGATGCTTTGAGCGTCAAAGTAGGGCAAGCTGCCAAACTCAACATTGAAGGTTCCACACAAGAAGTCGCCGCCAAGGTTTTGCGAATCAATCCCAGTACGCAAGTCGGTAGCCGCAGCATCTTGGTTTACTTGGGTATTCAGGGCCACCCTGCGCTTCGCCACGGTGTTTTTGTGCAAGGCACGCTGGGCACGCAAAAAATTCAAACTGTGGCCATTCCGCTTGAAAGCGTTCGCACTGACAAATCAACGCCCTATGTGCAAGTGGTGCAAGACGGCAAAGTGGCTCACGTGAAAGTAAGTGTGGGCGCCAAGGGCGAAGTCAGTGGCAAAGCCCTGATGGCAGTACCCGAAATTGTAGAAGGCACGCTGGTTCTGACACCCAGTGCAGGAGCCCTGCGTGAAGGCACCTTGGTTAAGTTGCAAACACTGCCAAAATAAACCACCGAGATTTCAATATGTGGTTCACACGAGTCAGCCTTAAAAATCCCGTCTTTGCCACCATGGTCATGCTGGCCTTTGTGGTCATGGGATTGTTTGCCTTTCAAAAGCTCAAAGTCGATCAATTTCCAAACATTGATTTTCCGGTGGTGGTGGTCCTTACAGAATACCCAGGGGCATCACCCGAAATTGTAGAAAGCGAAGTCTCTAAAAAGATTGAAGAAGGCGTCAATGCCATTGCCGGTATCAGCGCCCTCACTTCTCGCAGTTATGAAAATCAATCGGTGGTCGTCATTGAGTTTCAGCTCAACATGGATGGTCGCAAGGCCGCCGACGATGTCAGAGAAAAAGTAGCAGGCATTCGCGCCACTTTGCGTGATGAAGTCAAAGAGCCCCGCGTCATTCGATTTGATCCGACCAGCCGCGCTGTGTGGTCCTTGGCCGTTTTTCCAGATTCACAACAAGGCGCCAAGGGCACCAGCCTGGTTGAGCTGACCAATTACTCAGAACAAATTATCAAAAAACGACTCGAGAACGTCAGGGGTGTCGGCGCAGTCAATGTATTGGGGGGTAGCAGACGCGAAATCAACATTTACCTGCGCCCAGATGCCATGGAATCTCTGGGTGTCAGCGCCGATCAAATTGCGGCTGCAGTGCGCAATGAAAATCAAGATTTGCCTGTTGGTTCACTGCGATCTATTTCACAAGAACGTGTCATTCAAGTTCAATCGCGCGTCAAAAGGCCCGAAGACTTTGCCAACATCATCGTCGCGCGCAAAGGAACAACGCCCATCCGTTTGGCGCAAGTAGCCACCATCAAAGACGGCGCGCAAGAATTAGAAAACATGGCTCTTTACAACGGCGAGCGAACCTTGATGCTCACCGTGCAAAAGGCGCAAGATGCCAACACCATTGAAGTGGTCGATGGCTTGTATGCCACCCTGACAGAACTCCGCAAACAAATACCTGCTGGCATTCGGCTAGAGCCCGTCTCTGATAGCTCCCGTCAAATTAGAGTGGCGGTCGACAATGTTCGGAGAACCTTGATTGAAGGTGCCTTGCTCACCGTGCTCATTGTGTTTTTGTTTTTAAATTCATGGCGCTCTACAGTCATTACAGGTCTCACCTTGCCAATTTCTTTGATTGGCACCTTCTGGTTCATGAGCATGTTTGGCTTTACTGTCAACATGATCACCTTAATGGCCTTGTCCTTGTGTGTAGGACTGCTCATTGACGATGCCATTGTGGTTCGTGAAAACATTGTGCGCCACGTTCAAATGGGCAAAAAACCCTACGACGCGGCCATGATCGGTACCGAAGAAATTGGCTTGGCTGTTTTGGCCACCACCTTGTCCATCGTGGCCGTGTTTCTGCCCATCGGTTTTATGGAAGGCATCATTGGCAAGTTTTTCCACGAGTTTGGCATCACCATTGTGGCGGCTGTTCTAATCTCGATGTTTGTGAGTTTTACCCTCGACCCCATGCTCTCCAGTGTGTGGCACGACCCCAGCATCCACATGACGGGCGATCAACTGAAGGACCCCAAAACTTCAACCCATCTGTATGACCGAACCATTGGCCGTGTGACGCATTGGTTCAACCTTCAAACTGATCGCATGGCCGAGAAATACCAAAGCATGCTGGCTTGGGCACTTGATCACAAAAAATCCACGCTGTCTTTGGCCGTAGGTATTTTTATCACCAGTGTTTTGATGGTGCCACTTTTGGGGACCGAGTTTGTCCCCAAAGGCGACTACTCCGAAACTACCTTGAATTTTCAAACACCTGTTGGGACATCACTGGAAGCAACGGCACTTAAAGCCAAACAAGTCGAACAAATTGTGCGTGAGTTTCCAGAGGTCAAATACACCCTGACGGGCATGAACACACCCAACGCACAAGGTAAAAACAACGCCAGCATTTACATTCGTTTGGTAGACCGCAAATTACGCCAACGAAGTGTTGAAGACATTTCTGTTTTGTTACGGCAGCGATTGTCACAAGTGGCCGGCATCACGGTCACGCACGTGGGCACCTTGGACTCAGTGGGCGGCAACAAACAGATTGAGTTTTCACTCCAAGGCCCAGACCAACGCGAACTAGAACGCCTCACCCTCAAAATATTGGAACAAGTCAGAACCATCCCAGGCTTGGTCGATCTTGACTCCAGCGTCAAGCCCAACAAACCCTCCATCGCCATTCAGCTGAAGCGTGAATCGGCGTCTGAGATGGGCCTCAGTGTGGCACCCGTGTCAGGCTCTCTGCGCACCTTGGTTGCGGGCCAAACGGTAGGCAACTGGCGTGCCCCCGACGACCAAACTTACGATGTCAACGTGCGCTTGGCGCCAGAGTTTCGCAATAGCCCTCAAGACTTAGAACGCATCCCATTCAGCCTGCCTTCAGCCGATGGCTCGACCAAGACGGTTCGGCTAGGTCAAATTGCATCCGTTGAAGAAACTTCTGGCTCCAACCAAATTAACCGCCGAGACCTCATGCGCGAGGTCTCGATCAACGCCAACGCCTCGCGCCGATCGGCCGGTGAAATATCCAACGACATCCGGAAAATTTTAGAAGCCAGTGCATGGCCACCCGGCTATCGCTACCAGTTTGGTGGCTCTACCAAGAGCATGAACGAATCATTTCAGTACGCCTTGACCGCGCTCATGATGGCCGTTATTTTTATTTACATGATTTTGGGCAGCCAATTCAAAAGCTTTTTGCAACCTTTGGCCCTTATGACATCGCTGCCCTTGACCTTGATCGGTGTGGTGTTGGCCTTGATGACTTTCCGGTCGGCTTTGTCGATGTTCTCGGTCATTGGCGTGGTCATGCTCATGGGTTTGGTCACCAAAAACGCCATTTTGTTGGTCGATTTCACCATCCGAGCCCGTGAAGGCAGTGTCTCCGACACGGGCGAGACAGTGCCAGGTTTGAGCCGAAATGAGGCCCTGCTGATGGCGGCCAAGGTCAGGCTGCGCCCCATTTTGATGACCACTTTGGCCATGATTTTTGGCATGATGCCCCTTGCATTTGCCATCACGGAAGGCTCCGAACAACGCGCGCCAATGGGCCAAGCCGTTATTGGCGGTGTCATTACGTCCTCTCTGTTGACCCTGGTGGTGGTGCCTGTGGTGTATTGCTACATGGACGATTTGGGTGAATATTTGAAACGCCTCTGGCATGGCAAGCCAAAATCGAGCCATTGATGGCCGCGAGAAGTTAAAATAAAGACAGTTAGAATTAGATACCCCCTGGAGTAAAAATGAACATCGAAACCGCTCGCTTCAACATGATCGAACAACAAATCCGTCCTTGGGAAGTTTTGGATGGCCAAGTTCTGTCCTTGTTGTCGGTAGTCAAACGCGAAAACTTTGTTCCTTTGGCCCACAAAGCTTTGGCCTTCGCCGACATGGAAATCCCCCTTCAGTCTTCTGGGGCTAAGGGTCAGTGCATGTTGGCCCCCAAGGTAGAAGCCCGTCTTTTGCAAGATGCCAACATCCAGGCCACCGACAAAGTTTTAGAGATTGGCACCGGTTCAGGTTACATGGCAGCGCTTTTGGCTCAGCAAGCCGCCTCTGTGCTTAGCCTTGAAATTGACCCTGCCCTTGCCCAATCAGCTCGCACCAATTTGCAAAATGCTGGCATCGCCAATGTCGAAGTTCGCCAAGCAGATGGCAGCCAAGGCGCGCCAGCCGATGGTCCGTTTGATGTCATTGTTTTGAGTGGCTCTGTGCCAGAAGTTCCCCAACATTTGCTTAACCAACTCAAAATGGGTGGCCGCTTGTTGGCCATCGTCGGTGAAGACCCCGTCATGCGTGCCAGCGTCATCACGCGCAATGGTGAAACACAGTGGCAAACCTCTGAGCCTTGGGACACCATGGCGCCTCGCCTGCAAGGTTTTCCTGAGCACAACCGCTTCAGTTTTTAAGACCCTGTCGCCCTTTAATTCTTCGGCCTTCACCATACACTGCCATGCAACAAGTCAGCCCTTCCCAATTCAATGATTGGCTTCAACAAGCCGCCTCTATAGGCCAGCCCTTGGTTTTGGACGTTCGTGAAACTTGGGAATGCCAATTGGCCAGCATTGCACCAGCTGGCTGTGAAGTTTTGATCATGCCCATGCAAACCATTCCCGCTCGTTTGATGGAACTCGACAAATCGAGACCCATTGCGTGCTTGTGTCACCACGGTGGACGGAGCATGCAAGTCGCTTTGTTTTTAGAGCAGCAAGGTTTCAGCAACATCACCAACATCAGCGGTGGCATTCATGCTTGGTCTAACCAAGTCGATGCCAGTGTGCCTGTTTATTAAACAATTTTTAAAGCGGCTTTTTCCTCGAAAGAACTCCATGAACTTGCGCATTCTTCCACTCACGCTGGCCCTTACGGCTGCATTCTCAGTATCGGCCCAAGCACAAAGCCTGTTGTCTTTATTTACAACAGCACGCAGCTACGATGCAACCTACAAATCGGCTCAATCGCAATACACGGCCAACCTGGCAAAAGCGGATCAATCCAAGGCATTGTTGTTGCCCACCGTTGGCCTCTCTGCCAACATCAACAGAACCGAAGTAGAAGCACTTGCTTTATCAGCAACAGCCTCAGCCCAAAGCCGATCAGCCACGCTCAGCGCTTCTCAGCCCTTGTACCGACCTGCCAACTCAGCGACTTACCAACAAGGACAACGTCAACTTGAATTGGCCGCTGTGCAACTCAAGGCTGCTGAGCAAGACTTGATGGTGCGTTTAAGCCAAGCCTATTTCGATGTTCTCGTTTCACGCGAAAGCCTTGATTTTGTCAAAGCGCAAAAGGTGGCTGTGGGTGAACAACTGGCTGCTGCCAAACGCAATTTTGAAGTAGGCACCTCCACCATCACCGATTCACGCGAAGCCCAGGCGCGCTTCGATTTGGTGGTGGCCCAAGAGATTGCCGCCGACAACGACCTGCGAATTAAGCGTCTGGCTTTGAATCAACTGGTCGGATTGAACAACATTGAGCCCAAGTCTTTGTCTACCAAAGCCAAACTGTCTGCGCCTGATTTGCAAAGTTTGGATCAATGGGTTCAGCAATCTTCTGCCTCCAACCCATCCATCATTCAAAGTCGTGTGGCCTTGGACATTGCCAAATTGGAAACAAGCAAAGCCGAAGCGGGTCATAAGCCAACTTTGGATTTGGTCGCAGGCTACACACCCACCCGCTACAACAACGGCAGAGGAATTGGCACACAAGCTGACGCCAACACCAGTTCCGTCAGTTTGAATTTCAACATGCCCCTGTTTGCAGGTTTTGCCACACAAAACCGCATCAAGGAAACGCTGGCCTTAGAAGACAAAGCACGCTCCGATTTAGAAGCTGCCGAGCGATCTGTCGCTCAAGCCACTCGCACCGCATTCTTTGGCCTGCAATCTGGCATTGGTCAAGTCAATGCACTTCAAGCGGCAGAGACTTCCAGCCAAAGCGCATTGGATGCCAACAAATTGGGCTACCAGGTCGGTGTTCGCATCAACATCGATGTCCTGAACAGCCAAAGCCAGCTGTTCCAAACCAAACGCGATTTGGCCAAAGCACGGTACGATGTTTTGTTGGGTCAACTTCGCCTGCGTCAAGCGACTGGTACTTTGACAGAGGCCGATTTAGCCAACATCAACGCGTTGCTCAATCCTTGAGTTGAAAGGCCCCGTGATTAATTCAAACGGGGCCTTAAATCAGAATTAAATCAGTGTGATGAGGCCTGTAGGCTTGCATCAGGCTTGACCGTCTTTAGCAGCGTGAGCATTTCATTTTCAATGCGGTGCAATGCGTCTGCGGTATGACCTTCAAAGCGCAACACCAATACAGGTGTGGTGTTGGATGCGCGAATTAAGCCAAAGCCATCGGGCCAGTCAACACGCAAACCATCGATGTCCGAAATTTCTGCGGGTGCAGAAAAATATTGCGACGCGACTTTTAGCAGGGCTGCTGTGAGCGTATGCGGCTCGCCTTCTTTGCAAGCCACATTCAATTCGGGTGTACTGAAACTGGTAGGCAGCGCCTTCAAAACCGCATTGGCATCGGCACTGCGGCTGACAATTTCTAACAAACGACATCCTGCATAAGTGCCGTCGTCAAAACCATACCAGCGTTCTTTAAAGAAGATGTGACCGCTCATCTCGCCCCCCAAAGGGGCTTGGCCACCCTCTGCTTCAATTTGCTTCATCTTGGCTTTGATAAGAGAGTGACCCGTTTTGTACATCAAAGCTTGGCCACCCGCAGCGCGAATGGCAGGGGCCAATCGCTGTGAACACTTCACATCAAAAATAATGGTGCCGCCAGGAACTCGGCTTAACACATCCTCCGCAAACAATTGCATTTGTCGATCGGGATAAATGGTTTCGCCATCTTGGGTCACGATACCCAAACGATCGCCATCACCATCAAATGCAAGACCTAATTCGGCGCCCGTTGCTTTCAGAGTTGCAATCAAATCTTTCAAGTTGTCTGGCTTGCTGGGGTCTGGGTGGTGGTTGGGAAAGTTGCCATCAACTTCACTGAAGAGCTCAATGACTTCACAACCGATGGCTCTAAAAATGCCTGGCGCACTGGCGCCCGCAATACCGTTACCAGAGTCGACCACGATTTTCATAGGACGACTTAAGTGAATGCCCGACACAATGCGATCAATGTACGAAGCCAAAATTTCTACATTTTGAACAGAACCACCTGATGACAAGGACCAAGACTCTTGTTCAATGATGTGCTTGAGTGCTTGAATCTCGTCACCATAAATGGCACGGCCACCCAAAACCATCTTAAAGCCGTTGTCATCTTTAGGGTTGTGACTGCCGGTCACTTGGATACCGCTGTTGCAAAGGGTATTGGCTGCAAAATAAAGTTGAGGCGTGGTGGTGAAGCCGACGTCCAGAACCCGAATACCGACAGATACCAGTCCTCGAACCAGTGCAGCGGACAAGACAGGACCACTCAACCGACCGTCACGGCCTACTGCAACAATCAGACAATTTTCTTTCTTGGCCAGAGTGCCAAAAGCGCGACCTAAGGCTTCTGCCAATTCCTCGCTGAGGGTGCGCGGATAGGTACCGCGGATATCGTAGGCTTTAAAAATGGAAGCTGTGACTTGCATAAATAGAAGGGGGCAATTGACAGGGCCTTGAGCATTATGTTTGGACTCAAGATCAAGTTTTACATTGTAGGTGTCCTCCGCTGATTAAAGTATCAAATCAGGTACGATCCGCCTATGAAGTTTCATACTGAAATTTGTCAAATAACCACTGACACCGCCTGGGGACGCATGACCCTTGCAGCAAGCCCCGAGGGTTTGTGCGGCGCTTGGTTCGAACAGCAACAACATTTCCCCCAAACTAGAACTTGGCCTGTTGAGGCGAATAACCCCTTTCTAGTGCGTGCTCAAAAGTACCTTACCAATTTTGGCGAGGGTTTGATTCCTTCAGGCACTACTTCGCTAGATTTGTTGCAAGACTTACCGATCGATATCTCAGCAGGCACCCCTTTTCAACAAGCCGTCTGGATTGCCTTAATGCGCATACCGCTTGGACAAACTTGGACCTACGGTCAATTGGCTCAACTGATTGGCAAGCCGAGCGCTTCACGTGCGGTAGGCTCGGCGGTAGGACGCAACCCTATCAGCGTCTTAATCCCTTGTCACAGGGTCATCGGTAGTCAAGGCCAAATGACAGGTTACGCTGGCGGTTTAGAGCGCAAAGAAGCCCTTCTCCAATTGGAACTCAACAATTTCAGCAGGCCATCTAAAAAAATGGTCAATCCATCGTGAGTGCCCAAGCAACCAGGCAACCAACAACTGATTGGCGAACTGACTATGTGTTGCTAGGTGCATTGTGGGGCGCATCTTTTTTATTAATGCGAATGGGCGCCGCAGAATTTGGTCCTTTGGCCACAGCTTGGCTCAGAGTTCTGATTGCTGCCTTGATGTTACTGCCCTTGATGATGTGGCAGGGTCAATTATGTGTCTTTAAAGCCCACTGGAAACTGGTGCTTGGATTTGGCATCATCAATTCCGCCCTACCCTTTGCGCTGTATGCCTATGCCGTGATGCATATTTCTACGGGTTTATCAGCTATTTTGAACGCCTCTGTCCCCCTATTTGCGGCTTTGGTCGCTTGGATTTGGCTAGGTGATCGCTTGAACCGATGGCGCTTTGCAGGTTTGATCATCGGCTTTGTCGGTGTTTCGTTGTTAGCAAACAACCAAACCAGTTTTCACAACACGGCCAATCCAGATGCCAGTCCGCTGGGACAACACATGGCCATTGCAGCATGCCTGTTGGCAGTCATTTGCTACGCTTTGGCAGGCAGTTTCAACAAAAAGTACATGACCGATATGCCACCATTGGTCTCTGCCACTGGCAGTCAAATTGGCGCCAGCATTGCCCTGACATTGCCTGCCCTTTTGACCTTGCCAGAAACGATGCCAAGCGCGAAAGCTTGGCTTGGCATTTTGATGTTGGGCGTAGCCTGCACTGGCATTGCCTATTTCTTGTTCTTTAGACTGGTCCATCAAGCCGGTCCCTCAAAAGCCCTAACGGTGACTTTTTTGATTCCTGTATTTGCGCTTGTTTATGGCGTGATTTTCTTGGGTGAAACTGTCACCTTGATCATGGTGCTATTGGGCATGCTGGTCATTTTAGGGACCGCACTGTCCAGCGGCTTGTTTCCCAAAAAATGACGCGCACGCAATTGACCGCAGCCGCCTTCTACATCTTGTCCTGCTGAATTTCTGAGCTTGGTCAAAATGCCGCGTTGGTGTAAGGTGCGTGCAATTTCTGCAGCGCGTTCCCAAGAAGGTCTTTGGTACGGCAGATCGTCCACGCTGTTGTAGGGAATCATGTTGAGCAATGCGTACTTGCCCGTTAGCAGTTTCACAATGCCTTCTATTTCCTCTGGCGTATCGTTGATGCCTTTGAGCAGGGTCCATTGGTACTGAATGGGATAGCCCGTTTGCTGTGCATAAATTTCTGCAGCCTGCACCAATTCTTCGGGACTCATTTGCGGCGCACGTGGCAGCAACTGTGCGCGCAGATCTGCTCGGGTGGTATGCAAAGATAAAGCCAAGGCAGGCTTCACCAAGCCCTTGGGCAGTCGCTCAAAAACACGTGGGTCACCCACTGTAGAAAACACCAATGATTTGTGGGCAATGTTGCCCACTGTGCCCAGCACATCAATGGCCTCCATGACGTTGTCCAGATTGTGGGCAGGCTCACCCATGCCCATAAAGACAACTTTTTTAACAGGTCGATGTTGGCGTGCAAATACAACTTGCGCCACCATCTCGGCGCTGCCAACTTGCTTGATCAAACCGTCACGGCCAGTCATGCAAAAAACACAGCCCACGGCACACCCCACTTGCGATGAGACACATACACCATCGCGAGGCAAGCCCACAGTTTCAACAGTTTGACCATCGCTCATCGCCAACAACCAACGAATGGATCCATCTTGTGCGGGATGTGCAGATTGAAGTTGCAGCAAATTGGCCAGCGATTGCGAGAGTTCAGGCAATGCATTGCGCAGCGCTGTTGGCATAAAGCTCTCCAACGGGCGTCGACCGCTGTCTTGTGGTTTTGCTTGCGCCCACAACCTCAAAATGCGCTGTTCATGCAATGACTGCGCACCCAATCGCCGCAAGCGCTCGCGGATGGTGCTAATTTGGGTCAGTGGCAGATCGTTCATGACTTGCGTTGAGTGCCCTGAGGCAAGTCAATCACACATGCAGTAGCTTGAGCAATTGTTCTGGGCAATCAATTTGGGCATGGGCCTGCCAACGCTGCACATCAGCCTGAGCACCCAAATAACCATAAGTGGCAGCTACCGTTTTCATTTGGGCGGCATGACCCGCCACAATGTCGCGCTCATCGTCCCCCACATACACGCAGGCAGCAGGATCAACGCCCAATCGCTTGGCGGCCTCCAGCAAAGGTGCAGGGTGCGGTTTGGCATGCGGCGTGGTGTCGCCACTGATGACCACTGCTGCGCTTGCAAAAAGGGGCATGGCTTGGGTCAGCGGTTCTGCAAATCGTTTGGACTTGTTGGTCACCACACCCCAGGGCATTTTCAAGTCGACCAGTTCTTGAATGAGTTGGGCCACACCCTCAAATGCAAAAGTGCGCTCCGTCATACAAGACTCATAGTTCACAAAGAACTCTTCTTTGAGTTGTTCGTAGTCGGGGTGATCGGGTGTCCAACCAAATGCCAAAGCAATCATGCCCCTTGCGCCCGCGCCCGCCATGGGCCGGTAGTGCGATAGCGGCAATGAGGACATGCCTCTTGCAACACGCATTTTGTCTACCGCGGCACCCAGATCAGGGGCACTGTCGATGAGCGTGCCATCGAGGTCAAACAAGACTGCCTGAACATTCTCAAATTTCATCATCACAATCCAAGCCGAATAAGTTGCTATCAGTTGCTATCAATTGTTCAGTGGCTTTTGGGTAGCCATCAAGTAATTCACATCGGTGTCAGTGCCCAGGGCGTAATGACGTGTGAAGGGGTTGTATGTCATGCCCTTCATGTGCATCACATTCAAGCCGTTGGCGCGAACCCAATCTGCCAGCTCACTGGGCTTGATCATTCGGGCATATTCGTGTGTACCTTTGGGCAATAAGTTCAAGATGTATTCAGCGCCCACCACAGCAAACAGAAAAGATTTCGGGTTGCGGTTCAGGGTAGAAAAGAACACCCAACCACCCGGCTTCACCAAAGCCGAGCAAGCCTTCACCACAGATGAAGGATCAGGCACATGCTCCAACATTTCCATGCAGGTCACCACATCGTATTGACCGGCCTGCTCCTGCGCCAAATCTTCGGCGCTGATTTCTCGATATTGCACACCTTGCGTGCCAGCTTCCAGGGCATGCAACTGGGCCACTTTGAGTGACTTCACAGCCAAATCGGCACCCAACACCTCCGCGCCTTGTCGGGCCATGGCGTCGGACAAAATGCCACCGCCGCAGCCAATATCAACCACTTTTTTGCCAGCGAGTGGGGCCAATGTCTGAATCCAAGCCAATCGCAAAGGATTGATTTGGTGCAAGGGCTTGAATTCGCTTTCGGTGTCCCACCAACGGTGGGCCAGCTCCGAAAACTTGGCCAACTCAGCGGGGTCGACGTTGGATGAGGAAAATTGGGCGGAATTTGTAGGTGTGCTCATAGCCGACTATTGTCTCCGAAAGTAAAAAAGCCTCCCGAGGGAGGCTTTTAGCAATCTAAAGCAATTGAGTGAATCAACCGCTCAGAAGATTACTTGTTGGGGCGTGTACCCACAACTTCGATTTCAACGCGGCGGTTCTTAGAACGGCCAGCCGCTGTCTTGTTGTCAGCAACGGGTTGCTTCTCGCCCTTGCCTTCAGTGTAAACGCGGTTTTTCTCGATGCCTTTGGTGACCAAGTAAGCCTTGACAGCATCAGCGCGCTTGACAGACAACTTTTGGTTGTAAGCGTCAGAGCCAACAGAGTCGGTGTGACCCACAGCAATGATGACTTCCAAGTTGATGGCTTTGACCTTACCAGCCAAATCGTCCAACTTGGCTTTGCCGTCAGCTTTCAAGGCTGATTTGTTGAAATCAAAGAATGTGTCAGCGGCGTAAGTCACTTTGGTGGCAGCAGCTGGGGCTGGTCTTGGAGCAGGAGCAGCTGCTTTTGGAGCAGGCGCTGGAGCAGCTTTAGGAGCTGGAGCAGGAGCTGGGGCAGCTTTAGGGGCAACAATAGCGCCATCGCAACCAGCAGCGGCTGTGGCAGGCGTCCAGTTGGCATTACGCCAGCAAAGTTCAGCTGTACCGTTTTTCCAGGCGAGTTCGCCTGTGCCATTACGCCAGTTGTCGACAGTTTGAGCACCTGCGGCGGTTGCCAAGGCGGCTGTTGCCAACACCATTGCCACTTGATTGAATTTTTTCATGGTTCTCCTCATGGGGAATAAAAGCGCAGACATTCTGCGAGAAAAGATACGAAATGAATGACCATCACTCATTACGTTGAATTCATTGTGCCATAGGTCAGAGCCTAATTCCCCAAATTGATGGAATCACCTTGATGTGGGTCATTTCAAACAGAAGCATCTGTTGCAAATCAACGACACTCTTTGGACCTAAAATGGCAGTCTTTCACCCAGTGCGCCTGACCCCTCATGACCCAGTTTGCTAAAGAAACCCTCCCCATCAGCCTAGAAGAGGAGATGCGCCGCAGTTACCTCGACTACGCCATGAGCGTGATTGTGGGACGCGCCCTGCCCGATGCCCGAGACGGCCTCAAACCGGTGCACCGACGCGTGTTGTTCGCCATGCACGAGCTGAACAACGACTGGAACCGCGCCTACAAAAAATCGGCGCGTATTGTGGGTGACGTGATTGGTAAATACCATCCTCACGGCGACCAATCGGTCTATGACACCATTGTTCGCATGGCGCAAGATTTCTCCATGCGCCACATGTTGGTAGACGGTCAAGGCAACTTTGGTTCCGTGGACGGCGACAACGCTGCCGCCATGCGATACACCGAAATCCGTTTGGCCAAAATTGCCCACGAAATGTTGGCCGACATCGACAAAGAAACCGTCGACTTTGGGCCCAACTACGACGGCTCTGAAAAAGAACCTTTGGTCTTGCCTAGCCGCATTCCTAATTTGTTGGTCAATGGCTCTGGCGGTATTGCGGTGGGTATGGCCACCAACATTCCACCGCACAATTTGAACGAAGTGGTTGACGCTTGCTTGCACATGCTGCGCAACCCCGAAGCCACCATCGACGAGTTGATGGAAATCATTCCCGCGCCCGACTTCCCCACCGCCGGCATTATTTATGGCATCAGTGGTGTTAAAGAAGGTTACCGCACAGGCCGCGGCCGTGTGGTGATGCGCGCCAAGTGTCACTTTGAAGACATCGACAAAGGCCAGCGCCAATGCATCGTGGTAGACGAGTTGCCTTACCAAGTGAACAAGAAAACCTTGCAAGAACGCATGGCCGAATTGGTTCACGAGAAAAAGATTGAAGGCATCAGCCACATTCAAGACGAGTCCGACAAATCGGGCATGCGTCTGGTCATTGAACTGAAGCGCGGTGAAGTGCCAGAAGTGGTGTTGAACAATCTGTACAAACAGACCCAGTTGCAAGACACCTTTGGTATCAACATGGTGGCTCTCATTGATGGTCAGCCCAAGTTATGCAACCTCAAAGACCTGATCAGCGTGTTCTTGCAACACCGCCGCGAAGTGGTCACACGCCGCACGGTGTTTACCTTGCGCAAAGCCCGCGAACGCGGTCATGTGCTGGAAGGTTTGGCCGTTGCCTTGGCAAACATCGACGAGTTCATTGCCATCATTCGCAATGCGCCTACGCCCCCTGTGGCCAAAGCCGAATTGATGACCCGCCGTTGGGACAGCAAGTTGGTTCGCGAGATGCTCACACGCACCCGCGCCGATGGCGGCGCTGTGAATGCAGACGATTACCGTCCCGATGGTTTGGAAAAAGACTTCGGCATGGGCAACGACGGCTTGTACCGCCTGAGCGACACCCAAGCCCAAGAAATTTTGCAGATGCGTCTGCAACGCTTGACCGGTCTGGAACAAGACAAGATTGTGGTTGAGTACAAAGAAGTGATGTCCGAGATTGAAGACTTGCTCGACATCTTGGCCAAGCCCGAGCGCGTGTCCACCATCATCGGCACCGAGCTGGGCGAATTGCGCCAAGAGTTTGGGCAAACCAAAATTGGCGCTCGTCGCAGCTTCATTGAAAACAATGCCCAAGATTTGGCCACCGAAGACCTGATCACCCCCACCGACATGGTGGTGACTTTGTCGCACAGCGGTTACATCAAGAGCCAGCCTTTGTCTGAATACCGCGCCCAAAAACGCGGCGGTCGCGGCAAGCAAGCCACGGCCACCAAAGAAGACGATTGGATTGATCAACTTTTCATTGCCAACACACACGATTACATCTTGTGCTTCTCCAACCGCGGCCGTTTGTACTGGCTCAAAGTGTGGGAAGTGCCTGCGGGTTCACGCGGTTCGCGTGGCCGCCCCATCGTCAACATGTTCCCCTTGCAAGAAGGCGAAAAGATCAATGTGGTCTTGCCTTTAACAGGCGACATGCGCAGCTTCCCTGCCGACCATTACGTGTTCATGGGCACCTCCATGGGCACCGTGAAGAAAACATCTCTGGATGAATTCAGCAACCCACGCAAGGCCGGCATCATTGCCGTGGACTTGGACGAAGGCGACTTCTTAATTGGCGCCGCACTCACAGACGGCAAGCACGATGTGATGTTGTTCAGCGATGGCGGCAAAGCCGTTCGCTTTGACGAAAACGATGTGCGCCCCATGGGACGCAATGCACGCGGTGTGCGCGGCATGATGCTGGACGACACGCAAAGCGTGATTGCCATGTTGGTGGCCGAAGACGAGCAGCAAAGTGTTTTGACGGCCACCGAAAATGGTTTCGGCAAACGCACTTCCATTACGGAATACACACGCCACGGCCGTGGCACCAAAGGCATGATTGCCATCCAGCAATCTGAGCGCAATGGCAAAGTGGTCGCGGCCACCTTGGTGCACGCCGACGACGAAATCATGTTGATCACTGACACGGGTGTGTTGGTTCGTACGCGCGTTGCTGAAATTCGCGAACTGGGTCGTGCCACACAAGGCGTGACTTTGATTGGCTTGGACGATGGCGCCAAATTGTCTGGCTTGCAACGCATTGTGGAAAACGATGCCAACGTGCAAGATGATTCGGCAGACGGTGCTGCTGATGCTGAAGGCGGTGATACCGCCGCTGGCACCGACGAAGGTGGTTCTGCTGAATGACACGACCCTTTAACTTCTCTGCCGGCCCTGCCGCCATTCCCGATGCCGTCTTGATTCAAGCCGCCAGCGAAATGCTGGATTGGCATGGAAGCGGCATGGGCGTGATGGAAATGAGCCATCGCGGCAAAGAGTTCATGTCGATTTACGAAGAAGCAGAAGCTGACCTTCGTGAATTGTTGGCCGTTCCCGCCCATTTCAAAATCTTGTTCATGCAAGGTGGCGGCATTGCAGAGAATGCCATCGTGCCTTTGAACTTGTCGCAAGAAGGCACTGTTGACTTTGTGGTGACCGGAAGCTGGAGCCAAAAATCTTTCAAAGAGGCTGCGCAGTTTTGCTCACCTCATTTGGCAGCCAGCGCACAAAGCACCAAGTTCACCACCGTCCCCTCGCCTGCCGCATGGCAGTTGAGTGGTAACGCAAGCTATGTCCATATTTGCACCAACGAAACCATCGATGGCGTTGAATACCATGCTTTGCCCGATCTGAAGGCTTTGGGCAGCAACGCGCCATTGGTCATTGATTTTTCTTCGCATGTCGCGTCACGCAGCATTGACTGGTCCAAAGTGGGCTTGGCATTTGGCGGCGCACAAAAGAACTTAGGTCCTGCAGGGCTGACCTTGGTGGTCGTTCGGGAAGACCTCTTGGGCAATGCCATGAAGCATTGCCCTAGCGCGTTCAATTACAAACTGGTGGCCGACAACGGCTCGATGTTCAACACGCCACCCACTTACTCAATTTACATTGCCGGTTTGGTTTTCAAGTGGTTGAAAGCTCAAACTGAAAATGGCATGACGGGTGTGGCCGCCATGGAACAACGCAACATGGCCAAGGCCAAGTTGCTGTATGACTACCTCGACCAATCTCAGTTGTACGAAAACCGCGTAGACACATCATGCCGCTCGCGCATGAACATTCCCTTCTATCTGCGCGACGAGTCTCGCAACGACGCCTTCTTGGCAGGTGCCAAAGCACGTGGCTTGCTGCAACTCAAAGGTCACAAATCTGTCGGCGGTATGCGCGCCAGCATTTACAACGCCATGCCGCTGGAAGGCGTGCAGGCGCTGGTGTCTTACCTTAAAGATTTCGAAACAAAGCAGGCTTGAGCGGAACCGTTCAACCGTTTGACTTTCACCACCGAACTCACTATGACGCAACCTATTCAATCAGACGCCTTGGGCGAACTGCGCATTCAAATCGACTCGCTCGATCAGCAGCTCTTGAGCCTGCTGAACCAGCGCGCCATGGTGGCTGAAAAAGTAGGAGAGATCAAACGCGCAGAAGGCTCGCCCTTCTTCCGCCCTGATCGCGTGGCGCAAGTCATTGCCAAAATTGAAAAGGCCAATCAAGGCCCCTTGCTGAACGCGCACGTGGCTTCCATTTGGCGCGAAATCATGTCGGCCTGTTTGGCCCTTGAAGCGCCACAGCGCGTTGCAGTTCTGGGCCCACAAGGAACTTTCTGCGAACAAGCAGCCATTGAATTTTTTGGCAGTGCAGCCAACCTAATTTACTGCAACAACTTCGACGAAGTGTTTCATGCCACGGCCGCAGGCACCGCACAGTTTGGCGTGGTTGGCATGGAGAACTCCACAGAAGGCGTCGTCGCACGGTCACTTGATTTGTTCTTGCGCTCACCCGTTCATGTGATTGGCGAAGTAAGCTTGTTGGTTCGACACAATTTGCTGCGTCAAACTGACAACCTCAAAGACATTGAAGTGGTGTTAGCCCACCCACAAGCATTGGCCCAGTGCCAGACGTGGCTCACACAAAATTTGCCAAACGCCGAGCGTCGTGCGGTATCTAGCAACGCTGAAGGTGCCAGATTGGCTGCTACCAACCCAGCTTGGGCTGGTTTGGCCAGCGAACGCGCAGCGTCCCAATTTGGTTTGCACATCGTGGCACACGCCATTCAAGACGAAGCCACCAACCGCACGCGTTTTGCTGTGATTTGCTTGCCCCAAACTTTGGCCACACCGCCCGTGTCTGGCAAAGACTGCACCAGCTTGGTGGTCTCCGTGCCCAACAAGCCAGGCGCTGTGCATGACTTGCTCATGCCGCTCAAGAACAATGGCGTGTCGATGACGCGCTTTGAATCTCGACCTGCCAAATCGGGCCAGTGGGAATACTATTTCTACATCGACATTCAAGGCCACATTTCACAACCGCATGTGGCGGCTGCCTTGCAAGAACTGCAAGGCCTGTGCGCCTTTTACAAGGTTTTGGGTTCTTACCCCATTCCGGAATGAAGTTCGAAAAAGTCGCTCTCATTGGCTGCGGTCTGATGGGCGGCTCGTTTGCCTTGGCTGCAAAAAGAGCTGGCTGGGCACCTTTCATCGTGGGCTACAGCGCCTCTGAATCATCGCGTCAAAAAGCGCTCGGCATGGGCGTGATTGACTTGGCGGTGAACAACATTGAACAAGCCGTACAAGGTGCTGACTTGGTTTTATTGGCCGTGCCGGTGAAGGCGACAGAAGCTTGCTTTAAAGTCATTGCACCCGCCTTGAAATCAGAAGCGCTTTTGATGGACGTTGGCTCCACCAAGTCAGACATCGTTGCAGCAGCGCTCAACACTTTGGGCGACAAACTTGGGTGCTTTGTCCCAGTGCATCCCATTGCAGGCAAAGAGGTGGCAGGTGTAGAGCATTCAGATGCTGATCTGTACAAAGATCGTGCATTGATCGTCACGCCCATGGCCAGCTCAGGTGCCACACAAGTTCAGTTGGCCAAGCAAGTCTGGAAAAGCTTAGGCAGCTACATCACAGAACTCACGCCAGCCGCCCACGATGCGGCTTTTGCTGCGGTGAGCCACCTGCCGCATGTGTTGTCCTACGCCATCATTCGAGGCATCTTTCAACAGCACAACGGCCCTGACTTGATTGCCCTGGGCGGCCCTGGTTTCAGAGATTTCTCGCGCATTGCTGCCAGCGATCCGGTGGTATGGCGCGACATCTTGACCACCAATCGGGACCAAGTCTTGTTGCAAATCAGACACTTCAAAGACGCCCTGAGCGACTTTGAAAAAGCCATTCAAGACAACGAGCCTCAAGCGCTTGAAGACATGATTCGCCAAGCCAGTGATTTGCGTTTCAATTGGCGCATGGGTGCCAGCCAAAATTCAGAAAAATAAATCAGCCAACATGTTTGCAACAGCGTTTCTCGATCTTCCTTCCCTGCAACAAGCAGGCGGCACTGTCACGCTGCCAGGCTCCAAAAGTATTTCTAATCGCGTCTTGTTGTTGTCCGCACTTTGCACTGGTAGCACTTGGGTGCACGACCTTTTAGATTCAGACGACACCCGCGTGATGTTGGCCGCATTGCGCCAACTCGGATGCGGCGTTGAACCCAAGGCGGGCACCAACAGTGTTTGCATTACGGGCTTAGGACAAAGCACTTCGAATGGCCTCTCAGCTGGATTGAAAAAACCCACCGAAGCCATCGAATTTTTCATGGGCAACGCCGGCACGGCCATGCGACCTCTGACAGCAGCCTTGGCTGTGATGGGCGGCGACTTCACCCTCAAAGGTGTGCCGCGCATGCACGAACGCCCCATTGGCGATTTGGTCGATGCCCTTCTTCTCTTGGGTTGCCACATTGATTATTTGGGCAACGAGGGCTACCCACCCTTGCGCGTTTTGTCGCCTCAACTGCAACTCGACAAGCCCATTCAAGTTCGCGGCGATGTGTCCAGCCAGTTCCTCACGGCACTCTTAATGTCGCTGCCATTGGCCGCACAAAAAGACATTGTGATCGAAGTGGTGGGCGAACTCATTTCCAAGCCGTACATCGAAATAACCTTGAACTTGTTGGCGCGTTACGGCATCAACGTGAAGCGCGATGCTTGGCAACGTTTCACCATCCCCGCTGGTAGCCACTACACCTCACCAGGCGAAATTCACGTTGAAGCCGATGCGTCATCGGCCAGCTACTTCATCGCTTTAGGTGCATTGGCCGCCACCGACCAAGCGGTTCGCATTCAAGGCGTGGGCGCATCCTCCATTCAAGGTGACATTCGCTTCATGGAAGCCGCAGCCCAAATGGGTGCTCACATTGAGAGTGGTCCCAATTGGCTAGAAATCAAACGCGGTGCATGGCCCCTCAAAGCCATCGACTTGGACTGCAATCACATTCCTGATGCCGCCATGACCTTGGCCGTCATGGCCCTTTATGCCGACGGCCCCACCACCCTGCGCAACATTGCCAGCTGGCGAGTGAAGGAAACCGATCGCATTGCGGCCATGGCCAAAGAATCGCGCAAGTTGGGTGCACAAGTGGAAGAAGGCCCAGATTGGTTGCGCATTCATCCCTTACCCGCAGGCCAGTGGCAAGCCGCCAGCATTCACACCTACGACGATCACCGCGTGGCCATGTGTTTCTCTTTGGCAGCCTTCAACGCCGACCAACAAGCTGTGCGCATTGAAGATCCCAAGTGTGTGGCCAAAACCTTCCCCGATTATTTTGAGGCGCTGTTCTCTTTGACGCAAACACCGGCAGACCGCATTCCCGTGATTTGCATCGATGGACCCACCGCCTCAGGCAAAGGCACTTTGTCTAGTTTGGTGGCCGAGCGTTTGGGCTATCACTACTTAGACTCCGGCGCCCTTTACCGGGTGACCGCCTATGCTGCTTTGCAGGCCGGTTTGAGTCTAGAGACGGCCAACGAGTCCGCCATTGCCGCCATGGCCGAAAAGCTTCCCGTGCGTTTTGAAGGCGACCGAGTCTTGCTCAATGACCAAGACGTGACCGACGCGATCCGCAGCGAAGAAGGTGGAATGAACGCGTCCAAGGTGTCGACCTTGCCCGCCGTTCGAGTGGCTTTGGTGGCCCTTCAGCACAGTTTCCAGCGCCTGCCGGGCCTCCTTGCCGATGGCCGCGACATGGGCACCGTCATCTTTCCTGGCGCGCCTTTGAAGGTGTTTTTGACCGCCAGCGCCGCAAAAAGAGCCGATCGTCGCTATAAGCAATTGATTTCTAAAGGTTTTCAGGCTAAAATCGCCGATCTTCGGGCTGACTTAGAGGCTCGCGACGCACGAGACACATCTCGCAGCGTGGCACCCTTAAAGCCAGCGCGAGACGCAATGCTGCTAGACAACTCAGATTTGAGCATCGATCAATCGGTGACCCAGGTCCTTGACTGGTGGCAGAGCAAACAAAACTTCCCAGTTTAAAAACGTTATTTTAAAAACAAAGAAGTTTTGAAGAGGTCCACAAGGCACCCTCCGCGCTGCTTGCGCATTTGTCTTGTGGTTCATCAACTTAACCCGCGTGAAAACGCAAACAACCGCCGCATCTAGCCTTGTTAACGACGCAATCCTGCAGTCGTCAGACCTTTTTGCGGATTAGGAACTTGAATGTCAGAATCTTTTGCAGCCCTATTTGAAGAATCACTGAAGCGCACGGAAATGCGCCCAGGCGAAGTGATCACCGCTGAAGTTGTTCGCATCGAACACAACTTCGTGGTTGTTAACGCCGGCCTCAAATCTGAAGCCTACGTGCCCCTGGAAGAATTCAAATCAGATCTGGGCGAAATCGAAGTCCAAGTGGGCGACTTCGTGTCTGTGGCCATCGGTTCCATCGAGAACGGCTACGGCGACACCATTTTGAGCCGTGACACTGCCAAGCGTTTGGCATCATGGTTGTCCTTGGAAAAAGCCTTGGAATCCGGCGAATTCGTCACCGGCACCACCAGCGGCAAAGTCAAAGGCGGCCTCACCGTTTTGGTCAACGGCATTCGTGCTTTCTTGCCAGGTTCATTGGTTGACACACGTCCTACCAAAGACCTGTCACCGTACGAAAACAAGACCATGGAATTCAAGGTCATCAAGTTGGACCGCAAGCGCAACAACGTTGTGTTGTCACGCCGTGCTGTGGTCGAAGCTTCGATGGGCGAAGAGCGCGCCAAACTGATGGAAAACCTCCGCGAAGGTTCCGTCGTTCATGGTGTGGTCAAGAACATCACCGAATACGGTGCATTCGTTGACTTGGGCGGCATCGATGGTTTGCTGCACATCACCGACATGGCATGGCGCCGTGTTCGTCACCCTTCCGAAGTGGTGCAAGCCGGTCAAGAAATTACCGCCAAGATCCTCAAGTTCGACACCGAGAAAAACCGCGTGTCCTTGGGTCTCAAGCAAATGGGCGACGATCCTTGGATGGGCGTCAACCGCCGCTACCCACAAAGCACCCGCATGTTCGGCAAGATCACCAACATCGCCGACTACGGCGCATTTGTGGAACTCGAGCCAGGCATCGAAGGCTTGGTGCACGTCTCTGAAATGGACTGGACCAACAAGAACGTGGCACCTTCCAAGATCGTGTCATTGGGCGACGAAGTCGAAGTCATGGTTTTGGAAATCGACGAAGACAAGCGCCGCATCAGCTTGGGTATGAAACAGTGCCGTGCTAACCCATGGCAAGAGTTTGCTCAAAACACCAAGCGTGGCGACCGCGTCAAAGGCCCGATCAAGTCCATCACCGACTTCGGTGTGTTCGTGGGCTTGGCTGCTGGCATCGACGGTTTGGTTCACTTGTCCGACTTGTCATGGAACGAAACTGGCGAAGCCGCTGTTCGTAACTACAAGAAGGGTCAAGACGTTGAAGCCATCGTGTTGGCAGTCGACGTTGAGCGCGAGCGCATCAGCTTGGGCATCAAACAACTCGACGGCGACCCCTTCACCACATTCGTGACAGTGAACGACAAGGGCCAAACAGTGACTGGTAAAGTCAAAACTGTTGACGCTCGCGGCGCTGAAATCGACTTGGGCGACGACATCATTGGTTACTTGCGCGCCAGCGAAATTTCACGCGATCGCGTGGAAGACGCTCGCAGCTTGTTGAAAGAAGGCGACGAAGTCACAGCAGTGGTCGTCAACGTCGATCGCAAGACACGCAACATCCAGTTGTCCATCAAGGCCAAAGATGCTGCTGACCAAAATGAAGCCATGGCTTCATTAAGCCAACAGTCTTCACGTGAAAACGCTGGCACCACCAGCTTGGGCGCTTTGTTGCGTGCCAAGTTGGACAACAACGATTCAGCTGAATGATCTGCTGAAGACTAAAGCCTCTTGCCTGGCCCCTCTAGGGGTTGGGCAGAGGCTTTTTCTATGCCTCTCGCACATTTCTCCCTATGACCCGCTCCGACCTCGTTGAAGCCTTGGCCGCGCGCTTTGAGCAACTGACTCACCGTGACGCCGAATTCGCCGTCAAAACGGTGTTAGATGCCATGAGCGAAGCTTTGGTCAAAGGCCACCGCATTGAAATTCGCGGCTTTGGCAGCTTCACCATCAACCGTCGCCCTCCTCGCGTGGGACGCAATCCACGGTCTGGCGAAAGCGTTCAAATACCTGAGAAGCGCGTTCCTCACTTTAAGCCTGGCAAAGCACTGCGCGAAGCCGTCGATCAAGGCTCTTTAGACGTTTTGCACGGCAAATCTGAATAAGCTGCATTCTTGCGCTGAAGAATAAATTGGGCCCTAGAAGGGCCTTTTTTGCATCTGTGCTTGTCATCGCTTTAGAATGGCAGGGCTGTCTGAGGCCATTCATGAAACAATTTCTCAAGCTGCTTCAGTGGACACTGAATGCCGCTGTCTTTTTTACCTTATTTGCTTTCGCGCTGAACAACCAGCACGAAGCCAAGGTTTACTTTTTCTTTGGAACGCAATGGCGTTCGCCCATGGTCCTGATTGTTTTAATCGCCTTTGCAATGGGCATGATTGTGGGCGTCTTGGGCATGGTGCCCCGTTGGTGGCGTCAAAAGCAAGCTGCCAATACGGCACAAGCGGCACAAGCGTCGCAAACCCCCAACACACAAAATCAACCGCAAAATCTCGGCGCAGCGCCCAACGCATCCGAGGCAAGTCATGGAACTTGACCTCATTTGGATCCTGATTGGATTGCCCCTGGCATTTGGCTTGGGCTGGCTGGCTTCGCGCCTAGACTTGCGTCAATTGCGCATCGACAACCGGCAAGCCCCAAGGGCTTATTTCAAAGGCCTCAACTTCTTGCTCAACGAGCAGCAAGACAAAGCCATTGACGCCTTCATTGAAGCGGTTCAAAACGACCCCGACACATCTGAGTTGCACTTTGCCTTAGGCAACCTCTTCAGAAGACGCGGTGAATATGAGCGCGCTGTTCGAGTTCACGAACATCTACTTTCAAGGGGCGACTTAAGCACCGCCGATCGTCAGCGTGCGCAAAATGCATTGGCCAAAGATTACGTCAAAGCAGGTCTGCTTGACCGCGCTGAAGATGCTCTCAAAAAACTAGAAGGCACATCGTTTGAAGGCCAAGCTCGCTTGGCACGTTTGGCCATTTATGAACGCTCTCGTGAATGGCCTCAAGCCAGAGAAGTGGCTGAGCAACTCGAACTGTCGGGCGAAGTGAGCTTCTCGGTTCGGAAAGCCCATTACCTTTGCGAGCAAGCAAGGGAGTTGAATGCACAAGGCGATGCTGCAGGCGCGGCCAAATTGTTAGAGACCGCCATGACTGAGGCACCCGATGCACCGCGGCCTCGTCTGCTGCTGGGCCAGCTTCAGCTGAACATGGGTCTGGCGGTTCAAGCTTGCGAAACCTTGGGGCAATTGTTTGATAAAGGCTCTGTTGCGGCCCCCCTGGCCAGCAGCAGCTTGGTTAGAGCAGCGCTGTCTGCACAGCGGGTGCCACAAACGCTTCAACTGCTTCAAACACACTATGCGCAATCGCCCTGCATTGATGTGATGGATGCCATCGTGGCCCTAGAAAAAGCCAACCATGCCAGCGACGAACAAGCACGGCAACGCTACATCGAACACCTCCAAAAACAGCCCTCTTTGTTGGCCGCTTCACGCTGGCTAGCAGGTGCAGATCTTGGCAACGAGACCACCCGTGCACCTGTGCAAAAAGCCCTCGAACAAGCCTCAAGGCCTTTGGCCAGGTACCGATGCGCAGCCTGTGGTTTTGAAGCCAAAGAACATTTTTGGCACTGCCCTGGTTGCCAAGCTTGGGACAGCTATCCGCCAAGACGTGTGGAAGAGCTCTAAATCTTTCAGTCATTTGCAAGCCCTGTCCTTGGGTTGCAAACTGCACACAACACAACCCAATCGCGGTTGAATTGAATTTGCACCACCAATGGGGTTGGTGCCAATTTTAGGAATTCAACATGTTGAAAAAAATCTTAGCCGTCTCAGCCTTGCTGTTCTCTCTGTCCAGTTTTGCTGCAGTCGATGTCAACAAAGCCAATGCCGCCGATCTCGATGGCATCAAAGGCATTGGCCCCTCGTTGTCAGGCAAAATTTTGAAAGAGCGCAACAAAGGTCAATTCAAAGATTGGCCCGACTTGATGCACCGCGTCAGTGGCATGGGCGAAAAAAATTCAGCCAAACTGTCTGCCCAGGGACTGACTGTCAACGGAGCAGACTACAAAGGAAGTGGTGCTGGCCAAACGGCCAATGTCAAACCCAATGAAAAGTCTTCAGATAAATCATCAGATAAGTCTGCTGACAAGACTGCCGACAAAAACAGCGACAAATCCAAATCAGCCAAGTCTTAAAGCGCAGCCCTTAACCCACACCAAACCCGCCACCCCCAGGTGTATGTATCTCAAACACATCGCCTGGGGCCATTTCAACTTGAGCAATGTGTTGCAAGTCTTCTACCTCCCCATTCAAGCGCCTCACCCGGTTGAGACCCAGCGCACCGGGCTGACCGCCTGCTGCACCAAACGCCGGAAAGACGCGGCCATTGGACAAAATGCCGGCCGTCATGGGCTCTAAAAAACGGATGCACCGAACACCGCCCATACCGCCTTGCCACTTTCCCAAACCGCCAGAGCCCTGTCGAAGCGAATAACTTTCCAAACGAACAGGAAATCTGAACTCCAATATTTCAGGATCGGTCAAACGCGAATTGGTCATGTTGGTTTGAACCACAGAGGTGCCATTGAAGCCAGAAAGCACCGCTCCTGAATCGTTCAATTCAACACCTGCACCACTGCCACCCGAAATGGTCTCGTAATACTGGTACTTGGCGTTGCCAAACGTGAAGTTGTTCATGGTGGGCTGACTGCCCGCCATCACACCCAGAGCGCCGAACAAAGCGTTGGTGATGCAGCTGGAAGTTTCCACATTGCCCGCCACCACTGAGGCCGGGAAATTGGGATTAAGCATGCAGCCTTCTGGAATGATTACATTCAAAGGCTTCAAGCAACCAGCATTCAAAGGAATGTCATCATTCACTAAACTTCTGAACACATACAACACAGCAGCCATACAAACTGCCGTAGGTGCGTTGAAATTGTTGGTCTGCTGAGGACTGGTACCCGTGAAATCAATTTCTGCACTTCGGTTTTTGGCATCTACGCGCACAGCCACCTGAATTTGAGCGCCATTGTCTAAAGGCAATGTGAATGCACCATCCCTCAATCGAGTGATGACACGGCGTACTGACTCTTCGGCATTGTCTTGAACGTGACGCATGTAGGCTTGAACCACATCCAACCCAAACTCGGCCACCATTTTTCGAAGCTCTTGCACGCCCTTTTCGTTGGCTGCCAACTGCGCTCGCAAGTCGGCCATGTTTTGTTGTGGATTGCGACTGGGGAATTGGCCACTGGCCAACAAAGCAAGCATGTTTTGCTCTTGCAACACACCTGCAGACACCAACTTGACGTTGTTGATTTGCACACCTTCTTCTTGAATGGTGGTGGAAAAAGGTGGCATAGAGCCTGGCGTGGTGCCGCCAATATCAGCATGATGACCACGCGAGCCCACATAAAACTCAGGTTGACTTGCACCTTCTAAAAACACAGGCGTGATGACGGTGACATCGGGCAAGTGCGTCCCACCGTGATAAGGGTCATTCAAAACAAACACATCACCGCGCTGCATCTTGCCAGCGTTTTCGCGTATCACTGTTTTGATGCTCTCCCCCATGCTGCCAAGATGCACAGGCATGTGCGGCGCGTTGGCAATGAGGTGGCCTTCTGCGCTGAACAAAGCACAAGAAAAATCAAGGCGCTCTTTGATGTTGACGGAGTAAGCGGTGTTTTGCAATTGCAAACCCATTTGCTCGGCAATGTTCATGAAGAGGTTGTTGAACACTTCAAGCAGCACTGGGTCGACTGTAGTACCGGCAGCATGTTTGGCTTGACGAACTTCAAGGCGATTCAGCAACAAGTGGTCTAGGGCGGTTACTTGTGCTTGCCACCCAGGCTCTACCACCGTGGTGGCGTTCTTCTCGGCAATGATGGCCGGGCCAGCAATCACATCGCCAATGCGCAAATCTTCACGTACAAACAAACCTGCATCCCACCAACGTGACTCGCCATCAGAACCAGCAGAATACATTTTGACCGTAGCTCGTTTGGGCACATCGCGTAACGCATTTAGCGCATGAGGCACTTCAACAGACGCATCACCTTTGATAATCGCTTCAACAGAAACAGCCTCTACCATGAGTGCTTTGCCTATCATCAAAAATGCAAATCGTTGACGGTAAGCCTGTTCAAAACGCGCGGTGATTTCTGCCAAGCTGCCCATGCTGACCACCAGCGCAGAATCGCTACCTTCATAGCGAACATGCACGCGCTCGTGCAATTCAATGGCATCGCCCAAAGCTTGCTTGGCCAACGCAGCACGCGCAGTATCGCCCAAGCTTTGAAGCGGCGCTGCCAAAGACGGCATGGCCTCGGGTGTGAGGCGCAACTCAACGGCTTGCTCGCGAATCAAACTTTGATCGGCCAAGCCCATGCCATAGGCTGACAGTACACCAGCCAGGGGGTGAACATAAACTTGCTGCATGCCCAGCGCATCGGCCACCAAGCACGCGTGCTGGCCTCCGGCGCCACCAAAACATTGCAAGGTGTAGCGTGTCACGTCATAGCCGCGTGCCACAGAAATTTTCTTGATGGCGTTGGCCATCTGCTGCACAGCGATGCGCAAGAAACCATCTGCAATGGCTTCTGCAGTTCGGTTCATTTGAGATGACAACGCAGCAAAGCGTTCAGCCACGGCCTGCTTGTCCAAACGCTGATTGCCTTCAGGGCCAAACACAGCGGGGAAAAAATCGGGCTGCACTTTGCCCACCAACACGTTGGCATCGGTCACCGCCAAAGGGCCACCACGCCTGTAACTGGCAGGCCCAGGATTGGCGCCCGCGCTTTGAGGCCCCACACGCAAACGTGCCCCATCAAACTGCAGCAAAGAACCGCCACCTGCAGCCACCGTGTGAATGCTCATCATGGGCGCACGCATGCGAATGCCGGCCACTTGCGTTTCAAACTCACGCTCAAATTGACCTGCGTAATGCGACACATCGGTAGACGTACCGCCCATGTCAAAGCCAATCACTTTGTCGTGACCAGCTCCTTCGGCTGTTCGCGCCATGCCCACAATACCGCCCGCAGGGCCACTCAAGATAGCGTCTTTACCCGCAAAGGCATGGGCGTCGGTCAGGCCGCCCGAGGACTGCATGAACATCAGCTTAACGCCTGGCATTTCACTGGCCACTTGGTCAACATAGCGACGCAAAATGGGCGACAGATAAGCGTCCACCACCGTGGTGTCGCCACGGCTGACAAACTTCATCAAGGGGCTGGTTTGATGCGAGGTGCTGATTTGTGTGAAGCCAATCTCACGCGCTAATTGTGCAGCCATGGCTTCATGTTGTTGGTAGCGATAAGCGTGCATGAACACAATGGCCACGCTGCGAATACCGGCATCAAACTGCACCTGTAGTTGAACGCGCAATGCCCCTGTGTTCAAGGCTTCAATGAAATCGCCTTGTGCCGACATTCGCTCTTGGGCTTCAATGACTTCGCTGTAAAGCAGTTCAGGCAATACGATGTTGCGGTCAAACAAACGCGGTCTGTTTTGATAGGCAATGCGCAAAGCGTCTCGAAAACCTTGCGTGGTGACCAACAAGGTGCGCTCACCTTTTCGCTCTAACAGTGCATTGGTGGCCACCGTGGTGCCCATCTTGACGCAACTCACCAATTTGGGGCTGACGGTCTCATTGGATTTCAATCCCAGCAAATGACGAATACCTGCCACCGCCGCGTCTTTGTACTGATCGGGGTTTTCAGACAACAGTTTGTGGGTGACCAACTGGCCATCAGGCCTTTTGCCAACGATGTCGGTGAAAGTACCCCCTCTGTCAATCCAGAATTGCCACAGCGGACTGGACGGTAAGCTCGTCATTGAATTTCCTTAAAACTACAGCGCGACTCGACTTATAGGCGGTCTGATTTCAACGCTTATCGAAAGCGATGTTAAACCTTTCAGACTAATCTTTAAGGCGAACTTCGCGTTTCTACCAAGACGGGCCTGTATTTTGCATTTGCAGTCGGTGCTATTCTTGCAAGGCTTTCCGATTTTTTTCATTCAACGGAGTTCACATGAAAAGACGTCTTCTTTCTCAAGCCCTGATCACCACCTTGTTCGCTTTGGGTGGCATCGCCTCAGCTCAAGCCCAAACCAAGTGGGACTTGCCCGCGGCCTACCCCGCCAACAATTTCCACACCGAAAACTTGGTGCAATTTGCCAACGATGTTGAAAAAGCCTCTGGCGGCAAGTTGAAAATCACGGTTCATGCCAATGCCTCTTTGTTCAAAGCACCCGAAATCAAGCGTGCCGTCCAAGGTGGCCAAGCACAAATTGGTGAAATCTTATTGGCTAACTTTCAAAATGAATGGCAACTTTTTGGTGCCGATGGCCTGCCGTTCTTGGCAGATAGCTACGACGAATCCTTCAAACTTTACAAAGTACAGCGCCCCTTCCTAGAGAAGAAATTGGGCGAGCAAGGCATGATGTTGCTATACGCAGTGGCATGGCCTCCACAAGGCATCTATGTGAAAAAGCCCATCAACTCTGCCGCAGATTTGAAGGGTGTGAAATGGCGCGCCTACAGCCCCTCTACCGCACGTATTGCTGAATTGGTGGGCGCACAGCCTGTCACGGTTCAAGCCGCAGAACTCTCTCAAGCCATGGCCACTGGCGTGGTTGAAAGCTACATGTCATCTGGCTCCACCGGCTACGACACCAAAACCTACGAGCACATCAAGTACTGGTACGACACCCAAGCTTGGTTGCCCAAAAACGCGGTCATCATGAACAAAGCCGCGTTTGATGCCCTCGATGCAGGCACCAAACAAGCCGTCTTAAAAGCAGGCGCTGATGCCGACGCACGCGGCTGGAAAGTGTCTCAAGCCAAAAATGGCGAGTACATTGACTTGCTCAAAAAGAATGGCATGAACATCGTCACACCATCAGCCCAACTCAAAGCCGATATGAAAAAAGTGGGCGATGTGATGTTGAAGGAATGGCTTGAAAAAGCGGGCCCTGAAGGAAAAGCATTGGTTGACGCCTACAAAAAGCCTTGATCAGCAATGCGCAGTTTGTTAAATCGCATTTATGACAGCGCCGCCGCTTTGGCGGCGCTTTTCATGTGTGCCATGCTTTTGATGGTTTTGATGTCCATCATTGGCCGTGAATTCAACTTTCACATCAGAGGGACAGACGCCTATGCAGGTTATTGCATGGCCGCCAGCGGCTTCCTGGCTTTGGCACACACCTTGAAAAAAGGTGAGCACATTCGTGTCACAGTTCTCATCAGCCGATTCAAAGGCCGTTGGCTCAAAGGCCTCGAATTGTGGGCATTGGGCATGGCCTCTTTTCTGGCATGCCTCTTGGCGTACTACAGCATACGTTTGTCTTGGCAGTCTTACACCTTCCACGACATTTCCACCAGCAACGATGCAACACCCTTGTGGATTCCTCAAATTTCCATGGCGCTTGGCACCGTGGTTTTGGCGATCGCTTTCATCGACGAATTGATTTTAGAAATTCTGGGCAAACGAGTGGCCTTGAATTCAGATGAAGCGTTACACAACGAGTAACTATGAATGATTTACTGATCACAGCGCTACTGGTTGCAACGCTGTTTCTCATTTTGGGCAGTGGCGTCTGGATTGGCTTGTCTTTGTCAGGCGTGGCCTGGGTGGGCATGCAATTGTTCAGCAGCCGTCCTGCTGGCGACGCCATGGCCGTCACCATTTGGGGGTCCTCTTCCAGTTGGACCCTCACCGCTTTGCCTCTGTTCATCTGGATGGGTGAAATTCTGTTCAGAACGCGCCTTAGTCAAGACATGTTCAAAGGCTTGGCGCCTTGGCTGCAAGCTTTGCCTGGCCGTTTGCTTCACACCAATGTTGCGGGTTGCACCATCTTTGCAGCAGTCTCCGGATCCTCTGCAGCCACTTGCGCCACCATTGGCAAAATGACCTTACCTGAACTGGCAAAGCGAGGCTACCCAGATAACATGGTCGTTGGGACACTTGCAGGCGCGGGCACCTTGGGCTTGCTCATTCCACCGTCTATCATCATGATCGTCTATGGCGTGACAGCAGACGTTTCTATCGCCAAGTTGTTCATTGCCGGCATCTTGCCCGGACTCATGCTGGCATGTTTGTTTTCGGGTTACATCATTTACTGGGCCTTGCGGCATCCGGAACAAGTGCCAGTCAATGATCGCCATTACACCTTCATGGAAAAAATCCGTGAGTCAGGCAGTCTCATTCCTGTCGTCTTGCTAATTGCGTCTGTGCTCGGTTCTATCTACGCTGGCATTGCCACAGCCACAGAGGCAGCTGCGGTTGGCGTTGTAGGCGCAATGGTTTTGTCGGGCGTACAAGGTTCATTGAACTGGTCTAGCTTCAAAGAAGCCCTGATGGGCGCAACCAGGCTGTACTGCATGATTGCCCTGATTTTGGCCGGCGCTTCTTTCTTGACGCTGTCCATGGGTTACATCGGTTTGCCACGTCACTTGGCAGAATGGATTGCCACTTTAGGCCTGAGTCAGTTTGAACTGATCTTGGCACTGACAGTCTTTTACGTGATCTTGGGTTGCTTCTTAGACGGCATCTCCATGGTGGTACTAACGATGGGCGTCATCATGCCTACAGTTCAAAAAGCTGGCATTGACCCCTTGTGGTTTGGCATCTTCATTGTGCTGGTGGTTGAGATGGCCCAAATTACCCCACCCGTAGGTTTCAATTTGTTTGTGCTTCAAGGCATGACAGGCAAAGATTTGCTCTGGATCGCCAAAGCCACCTTGCCGATGTTTTTCTTGATGGTCGTGGCGGTCTTGTTGATTTACTTCTTTCCGGCCATCGTTACTTGGATGCCTCAGCAGATGAAGTTGTAAGCAGTTGGTGCAGGCTGTGCAATTGCCAGCCTGTTTCTAGTTCAATGGCCCCCGCATACGGCGGCATGTTGGTGCATTCCAAAACCACATGTTTCAGATCGGGGGCTTTTTGTTTTAAGCGCATGGCTGCGGACAGCACGCTTTGTTGGGCAGCTTCAAAATCCATTTGAGCACAATTTCCCATGATGGCATGGGCAAATACGCTTTGTCGATCGACCCCTTGCACCCTCAGCCGAGACATGTCTTGAGGCATCACGCCGGCCGCCCAAAAGTGTGCTTCACTTAAAGCAGATTCATCCATCGTCAAAACACCAACAGTTTGGTACATGGCTAACAATTTAGGGAGCAACAATAAACTGGAAGTCCGTACTGGAACTGGCAGAGCATCCTGCAACTCTCGCTGCTGCAAAACCAAAAATCCACAGCTGGTGGTCAGGGCCTTGGCACCTTGGTCAACCAGTTGGCGTCCTGCCTTAACGAACGCTGGCAACACTTGGTGTTGTTTCAAACTTTCTGGCGTTCTCACAATTTCTTGCGGAAACATACCAGACACTTTTTGATACATCAACGCTACGGGCCAACCCAAAGGACAGCCGATATCTCCTGGGTATCGAGGAAACTGGGTGTCCAGCATCAGAACGCCCCAAGGATTCAAATCATTTTTTGTAGACATTAAAGAATTCGTCCATCCACTGCAAACTGGGACTGATTTTGATTCAAAATTGACCCTCGCTCATGTCGACCCATTTGACATCAGGTCAAAGAATACCCAAAGGAATTTAGTGTTTAAAAATGTGACGGCCTACCGCATTGGGCCAAATTGGGTAGCGACTGCTTCCGAAATTGAAACAGCGCTGGCAACGGCCAGATTTACCGAGTGCTCGCCTGGCCAAGACAAATCAGTTGGATGGATAGAACCTCGCGGCATTGCCCACGGCCCATTGCTTGAAAACATCGGTGGCCAATGGATTGCCAAACTGATGATCGAAACCAAAGCGGTGCCCTCCTCTGTCGTCAAACGCAAGGCAGAGATACAAATTCAAGAAATTGAATCAAAAACAGGCCGCAAGCCGGGCAAAAAAGAAAAACGTGAAATGTGCGAAGACATCTTGCACAGCCTCTTGCCCCAAGCCTTTGCCAAACAAGGCGCTGTCACCGTTTGGATCAATCCCCAAGATCGACTCTTGGCCATCGATGCAGCCAGCTCAGGCAAAGCCGATGAGGTGATCACCCAATTGGTGCGTGCCCTTCCCAGCCTTGATTTAAATTTACTGCAAACCGCCACATCCCCTCAGACAGCCATGGCATCGTGGTTGCTAGCAACGGACTCAGACGAATTGCCAGCCTCTATCAGCATTGAAAAAGAATGCGTCTTAAAGTCTGGTGCCGAAGATCAGCCCATGGTGAAGTACACCCGCCATATTTTGAGCACCGAAGAAGTCAGAAAGCATGTGCGCGAGGGCAAGCTACCCACCCAATTGGCCCTCAGCTGGGAAGGCAAAGCCAGTTTTGTTTTAACCGACAACCTTCAGTTCAAAAAATTGAGCTTCCTAGACGGCACCGAACCCGACAGCCTCAATACTCAGGGCGATGACAAATTTGACGCCAATGTGGTTTTGAGCACGGGCATGCTCAGCCCCTTGATCAAAGACATCTTGGAAGCTTTGGGTGGCGAAAACATCTTTGCCGAGCCAGCCACTGAAGCCGAAGGGCCACCTTTTTAATCGGGAGTCCGCCGCATGTCCTCAGTCATTGCCATTTGCATCGGTGCATGTGTCGGCGCCTTAAGCCGCTGGCAATTGGGGCTTTGGCTCAACCCACCCCCCCATTCCGAGAACATTTTCCCTTGGGGCACCTTGGCCGCCAACCTCATTGGCGGCTACCTCATTGGTGTTTGCGTGGGTCTGTTTCAAAACTTTCCCCAAATTGACCCCGCATGGCGTTTGTTGCTGGTCACAGGTTTTTTAGGCGCGCTAACTACTTTTTCGACCTTTTCGGTCGAAGTCGTCGGCATGCTCCAACAAGGCCGCCTTTTCTTGGCACTTGCAACGGCTTCCTTGCACCTGTTGGGCTCATTGCTGCTGACCTATCTGGGGTTAATGACTGTCCGATTAACTGGCAGCAATTTTTGAAACTTTGGTGACAACTGGCTTGACCCAAGTCAAGTGCATTTTTTCATAAGGGAAAGTCCTTAAAAGCCTAGCTGTATGACCGTGATCTACTGGAGGGCGAATTCAACCCGAGGAGTCCCGCATGCAGGTTCAAATGAAGGTCAACGGCAAATCAGTGTCCGTCGACGCAGCCCCCAACACATTGCTCGTTAACGCTTTGCGCGAGCACCTCAAACTGACTGGCACCCACGTGGGTTGCGACACCGCCCAATGTGGCGCGTGCACGGTTCACGTCAACGGCCGCGCCGTCAAGTCTTGCAACATGCTCACCGCACAAGCCCAAGGCGCCGAAGTCACCACCATTGAAGGCATGGCCCAGCCCGATGGCACCATGCACCCCATGCAAGCTGCGTTCAAAGAATGTCACGGCTTGCAGTGCGGTTTCTGCACACCTGGCATGGTTATGAGCGCCGTCGACATCGCCAAGCGCCACCCCAACGCCAGCGAACTCGAAATTCGCGAATTGCTCGAAGGCAATTTGTGCCGTTGCACCGGTTACCAAAATATCGTCAAGGCCGTGCAGCAAGGTTCTGCTGCCATGAAAGCTTAAGGAGTTCATCATGGGTGCATCAGATTTTTCCAAACTTCCTCACATTGGTGAAGCCTTGCGTCGCAAGGAAGACTATCGCTTTCTCACAGGCGCTGGCAACTACACCGACGACATCCGCCTAGATAACATGACGCACGCGGTGTTCGTGCGTTCACCTCACGCACATGCCAACATCAAGAGCATCAACAAAGCTGCAGCTTTGGCAGCGCCTGGTGTGGTTGCAGTGCTCGACGGCCCCGATGTGGTCGATGCCAAGATCAATGGCTTGCCTTGCGGCTGGCTCATTACCGATACCAGCGGCAAGCCCATGAATGAGCCGCCTCACCCCATCCTTGCCAATGGCAAGGTACGTTACGTGGGCGACCACGTGGCCATGGTGGTGGCCGAAACTTTGGAACAAGCCAAAAACGCAGCCGAATTGGTCGAAGTGGAATACGACGTCTTGCCCGCCGTGGTCGATGTGCGTCAAGCCAAATCTGCCACAGCATTGCACGCCGAAGCCCCTAACAACCATTGCTACAACTGGGCCATTGGCGACAAAGCCGCTGTAGACGCTGCATTTGCAGGTGCTGCTCACGTCACCAAGCTCGACCTCATCAACAACCGCTTGGCCCCTAACCCCATGGAGCCTCGCGCCGCCATCGGCAGCTACAACCGCGCCAGCGACGAGTACACGCTGTATGTGTCCAACCAAAATCCGCACGTCGAGCGCTTGCTCATGACGGCGTTTGTGCTGGGCTTGCCCGAGCACAAAGTGCGCGTCATTGCTCCCGATGTGGGTGGTGGTTTTGGCGCCAAAATTTATTTGTACGCTGAAGATGTGTGCCTCACTTGGGCTTCCAAAAAGCTCAACCGCAACATCAAATGGAATTGCGACCGTTCAGAAGCTTTCTTAAGTGATGCCCACGGACGTGACCATTCCAGCCACGCCGAATTGGCCATCGACAAAGACGGCAAATTCTTGGCTTTGCGCGTGCACACCGATGCCAACTTGGGTGCGTACCTGTCTACGTTTTCCACAGCGGTTCCCACCATTTTGTACGCCACTTTGTTGGCCGGCCAATACGCTACACCTCAGGTGTATGTGGAGGTAGACGCTTGGTTCACTAACACCGCACCAGTTGACGCATATCGCGGCGCGGGACGCCCAGAAGCCACTTACTTGCTCGAGCGTATTGTGTCGCGCGCCGCCTTCGAATTGGGCATGACCCAAGACGCCATTCGCAGCAAGAACTTCATCACACAGTTCCCGTACCAAACGCCAGTGGCTTTGCAGTACGACACCGGCGATTTCCACGCCCTTATGAACCACGCCAACAAACTGGGCGACTTGGCAGGCTTCCCAGCCCGCAAAGCCGCCAGTGCTGCCAAAGGCATGTTGCGCGGCATTGGTTACTCCAGCTACATCGAAGCTTGCGGCTTGGCCCCAAGTAACGTGGCTGGCGCTCTGGGCGCGCGCGCTGGTTTGTTTGAGTGCGGCGAAGTGCGCGTGCACCCCACAGGAAGCGTCACGGTGTTCACCGGCTCACACAGCCATGGCCAAGGTCACGAAACCACCTTTGCACAGGTGGTGGCAGCGCGCTTGGGCATCCCAGTTGAAAACGTCGACATTGTTCACGGCGATACCGGCCGCGTGCCTTTCGGCATGGGCACTTACGGCTCACGCTCCATTTCTGTGGGCGGTGCCGCTCTGATGCGCGCCCTCGACAAAATTGAAGCCAAGGCCAAGAAAATTGCAGCCCACCTCATGGAAGCCGGCGATGCCGACATTGACTTTGCCAATGGCGAATTCAGTGTCAAGGGCACCGACAAAAAGATTCCATTTGGCACGGTGGCACTCACGGCTTATGTGCCGCACAACTACCCCCTCGACAAGTTGGAGCCAGGCCTGAACGAAACTGCGTTCTACGACCCCACCAACTTCACGTTCCCCGCAGGTACTTACATCTGCGAAGTGGAAATTGACCCGCAAACAGGCGTGACCAAAATCGACAAGTTCACGGCAGTGGACGACTTCGGCACCATCATCAACCCCATGATTGTGGAAGGCCAAGTGCACGGCGGTTTGGTTCAAGGCATTGGTCAAGCGCTCATGGAAAACTGTGTGTATGACAAAGAAACAGGTCAACTCTTGACCGGCTCTTTCATGGACTACACCATGCCCCGTGCCGACGACTTCCCCGATTTCGCCATCGGCCACGAGTGCACCCCCTGCACCACCAATCCTTTGGGCACCAAAGGTTGCGGTGAGGCTGGCGCCATTGGCTCACCACCTGCAGTGATCAACGCTGTACTGGACGCTTTGGCTCCTTTGGGCGTCAAAGACTTTGACATGCCTGCCACACCGCACCGCGTGTGGGAAGCCATTCAAGCCGCCAAGGCCTAATTCAAAATTCGGAGTATTTACCATGTACGCATTCAACTACGAACGCCCCACCGCTTTGGCAGACGCCCAAAAACTGGCACAAGCTGGTGGTCAAGTATTGGCAGGTGGTCAAACCATGATCGCTGCCATGAAACAGCGCCTGCAACAACCCGAAACCTTGGTTGATTTGGCCGCCATCAGCGGTTTGGCTGGCGTCAAAAAAGACGGCAACAACATCGTCATTGGCGCCATGACGCGCCATCAAGATGTGGCCGACAACGCCGATGTTCAAAAGAACATTCCAGGCTTGGCCGCTTTGGCCAACAACATTGGCGACAAGCAAGTTCGTTCCATGGGCACCATTGGTGGCTCTGTGGCCAACAACGACCCTGCCGCTTGCTACCCCAGCGCGTTGCTGGCTTTGGGCGCCACGGTGAATACCGACAAGCGCTCCATCAAAGCCGACGACTTTTTCCAAGGTCTGTACACCACCGCGTTGGAAGCGGGCGAAATCATCACTTCTGTGAGCTTCCCTATTCCTACCAAAGCGGCTTACGCCAAGTTCAACCAACCCGCCTCACGCTTTGCGTTGGTTGGTGTGTTTGTGGCCCAAACGGCTGGCGGCGCTCGCGTGGCCATTACAGGCGCAGGCAATGGCGTATTCCGTCATGCTGGCATGGAAGCCGCTTTGACAAAGAGCTTTACCCCTGAAGCCGTAGCCGGAGTCGCGGTAGACTCTACGGATCTCAATGCCGACCTGCACGCTTCAAAGGCCTATCGCGCTCACCTGATCACCGTGCAAACTCAAAGGGCGGTGAAACAGGCGAACGGATGACCGCAAAAGACACTTTCAAAAGCATCGACGAACTTGCCCAGGCCCTTCAAGGCGTGGGCTATTTCGCGGAACGGCGGCTCATCACCGCCGTTTTTTTGAGCCTCAAATTGGAGCGACCTCTTCTGTTGGAGGGAGAGCCTGGCGTGGGCAAAACAGAACTGGCCAAAGCTTTGGCCAAGGTTTTGGGGCGCCCTCTCATTCGGCTTCAGTGCTATGACGGCATGGAACAGCGTGAAGCGCTTTACGAATGGAACCACGCAGCGCAACTGTTGCACATGCGAGCAGCCTCTCAATCTGGCACTGGCGCATCGCCTCAAGAGATTGAGCGCGAGGTCTATCAAAAACGCTTCTTGGTCAAACGTCCGTTGCTAGAAGCGCTTCAAACCAAAGCCCCAGGTGCGCTGCTGCTGATCGATGAAGTCGACCGCACTGACGAACCCTTCGAAGCCTTCTTGCTGGAGTATTTGGGCGAGTACCAAGTCAGCATTCCAGAACTGGGCACCATCAAAGCCGAAGTAGCCCCCGTCACCATTCTCACCAGCAACCGCACGCGCGATTTGAACGATGCCGTGAAACGTCGCTGCTTGTACCAATGGATGGACTACCCCGATCGCGAGCGCGAATTGGCCGTGGTGCGCTCACAGGTACCGCAAGCCAGCGCCCAACTTACCGAGCAAGTGGCCGAATTTGTAGGCCGTCTGCGCAGCCAACCGTTTGCCAGCGCCTTTCAGCGCGCACCCGGCATTGCAGAAAGCGTGGAATGGGCCAAAGCCTTGGTGGCCTTGAACACCCTCACACTCGACCCTGAAGTGGTGCAAGACACCGTGGGTATCTTGTTCAAGCAGCGCGAAGACATCGCAGCCATCACGCCTTTGCTTGACGATTTGTTGGCCCCTGCCCCTACCGTTATTTAAGAGTTTTTCAACATGCTGTTGGGCGACGCACGCACTGGCAAACTCAGTGACAATATCACGGGGTTTGCAAGAGCCTTGCGCAGAGCGGGCTTGCCCATCGATGCGTCGCGAATTAGCTTGGCCATTGAATCGACGCAGCTGGTTGGCATTGAACGCAAAGGCGATTTGTCTGCCGCCCTTCAAGCCTGCTTGGTCAGCCGACAAGAAGACTTGGTGGTGTTTGACCAAATGTTTTCGGCCTTCTTCAGAGACCCTGAACTGACACGTCAGCTACTGTCGCAATTGCTTCCCAAAGCGCCCACAGCCACGCCAGGCGTGCCGCGCAAATCACGCGTCCAAGAAGCATTGGCCGCTAAAAACAAAAACAATGACCCTGTCAAACCCAAAGAGGTTGAACTGAAGTTTGACGCGGCCATGAGCGCCAGCGACCGCGAGCGCTTGCAGCAAGCAGACTTTCAAAGCCTGAGTGCCAGCGAGTTCAATTTGGTCGAAAAATTAGCCCGTCGCGTCAAGTTGCCCCTACCCCAAATACAAGGCCGTAGAACCCGCGCAGGTGGCCGCGGTGAACGCATGCACTGGGCCAAAACCATGCAGCAAGCAGCCCGCCAAGATGGCGATGTGTTGCGCTTGCCGCGCATGCAACGCAAGCCTCAAGCCCTGCCCCTACTCATCTTGGTTGACATCAGTGGCTCCATGGAGCGTTATGCCCGCTTGCTCTTGGCTTTTTTGCACCAAGCCACCCGTGGCACACCGCGACAAGTGTTTGCATTTGGCACAGGCTTGACCAACCTCAATCCGGCCTTCAAGCTGAGAGACACCGATGACATGCTGGCCTTGTCCAGTCGACAAATTCAAGACTTTGCGGGCGGCACCCAGTTGGGCCAATCGTTGGCGCAATTTCGCGCGCAACATGCCAAAAAACTCACAGGCCGACGCACCGTGGTGTTGTTAATCAGCGATGGCTTGGATACAGGCACTGCAGAGACGCTAGACTCGGAACTTGTTTGGCTTAAACGGCATACTCGTTCTTTGCTTTGGCTCAATCCTTTGCTGCGTTTTGAGGGCTATGCTCCTATCGCAATGGGTGCGAGCGTCTTGAACAAGCATGTCAACGGCATGTTGGCCATCCACAATTTATCGCGCTTAGAAGAATTGGCCAGTGCCTTGTCTAAGCTCTTGAAATCGCATTAAGAAACTTTAGGAGAGACACCTCATGGACATGCAAGGACAACGCGTACTTCACGTGACACAAGCCCAAGCTTGGGACGCATTGAATGACCCCAGCATTTTGAAATCATGTATTCCAGGCTGCGACAAGTTTGAGCTGACAGAAGCCAATGTTTACAACGTCGGTGTGGCCATCAAAATTGGCCCTGTGTCTGCCAAGTTCACGGGCAAAGTGACGCTGTCTGACATTCAAGTGCCTAACTCCTATTCATTGAATTTTGAAGCACAAGGCGGCGTGGCAGGTTTTGGCAAAGGTGAATCCAAAGTTTCTTTGCACCCGCATGCTGAAGGTTGCGAATTGCAATACACCGTTCACTCCACTGTGGGTGGCAAGTTGGCCCAACTCGGACAACGCCTGATTGACGGTGCCGCCAAATCTTTGGCCGAAGACTTTTTCAAACGCTTTGATGAAGCCCTGCAAGCCAAGTACCCAGCCGCTGAAGGCGCAGCGCCAGTCGCTGCCGTTGCTGAACAGCCTGCAGCCAGTTCTGGCGGTGTGCCCTCATGGGTTTGGCTTGCTTTGGTGGTGGGTGCCGGCGCTGTTTGGGCCATGGTCCGTTAAGTCTTTTAAGTCCGTTAAATTAGCTTCATAGCCATTCACGACATCATGGAAAACTTAGACATTGTGGTGTTGCGCACGCTCAAAGCTTGGCGTGAAGCTGGCCAGCGAGCCCTGCTCACCACGGTGGTCAGAACCTGGGGATCTTCCCCTCGCCCAGTAGGCTCCATCATGGCTTTGTGCGAAACAGGGGCTGTTGTGGGCTCCGTATCGGGCGGTTGCATTGAAGACGATCTGATTGCGCAGTACAGCAAAGCCAATGCCATCACAGACAGCGCGCCCGTGCGTTTGAAATACGGCATCAGTGCCGACGAGGCGCATCGCTTTGGCCTCCCCTGTGGCGGCACATTAGAGCTGCTTCTGGAATTCAACCCCGATGCAGCCAGCTTGGCCGAGTTGATTGCCATGCTCGAAAAAGGTCAACTCACTCAGCGCTGCACCCTCCTCAGCACTGGGGCTGTGACCCTGACTGCCAGCGATGCCCCTAGCGATTTGCACATCGATGAGCAACAACTCATCAACACCTTTGGGCCTGAATATCGAATGCTGCTGATTGGTGCCGGTCAAATGACCGAGTACTTGGCCACCATGGCTTTGTTCAATGGCTTTGCCGTCACGGTGTGCGATCCGCGTGAAGAATATCGCGGTGCGTGGTCGGTGGCGGGCGTGACCGTGAAGCACGACATGCCGGACGATCTGGTGGTCAGTTTTCACCCAGACAGACGCAGCTGTGTAATTGCGCTCACCCACGACCCCAAGCTAGACGATTTGGCTTTGTTGGCTGCGTTAGAAACCGATGCGTTTTACATCGGTGCCATTGGTTCACGTCGCAACAACTTACTGCGCCAGCAACGCATGATGGAGCACTTCGATCAAACCGAAGAATCACTGGCCCGGCTGCGTGGGCCCATCGGCATCTACATCGGTAGCAAAACACCTGCAGAAATAGCGGTGAGCATCATGGCCGAAGTGTTGGCGGTTAAAAATGGTGTGCCCTTGCCGCGCGACATGGATGTGGCACACGCCAAGAACACACACGAAGGACCCGCCATCGATCCTTCGGCGCCTGTTTGCTTCACAAGCCGCTAATTTTGATCAACGCTGATCTAAGCCGATCTAAGCATTAGCAAGCCCAACTTATTTGTTGGCGTTGGGGAAGAACACAGATTCACCACCAATTTTGTAGGCAGCAATAGCAGCTTGGCCGTTGGCTGAAATAACCCAGTCCACAAACTTTTGTGCATCGGCTTGTTTCACGTGCGCATGCTTGGCGGGGTTGACCACCATCACACCATATTGATTGAACAACTTGGCATCGCCTTCTACCAGCACTTTTAAGTCAGCGCGATTTTTAAAGTTCAACCAAGTACCGCGATCGGTTAAGACATAGGCGCCGGTAGAGGCACCGATGTTCAGTGCAGGCCCCATGCCGCAACCACATTCTTTGTAGCCCGTTCCTTTTTGTGAGGCCAATGCGGCTTGATTCCAGAAGCGCAATTCAGCAGCGTGCGTGCCACTCTTGTCACCCCGAGAAACAAATGCGGCGTTGCTGGCTGCGATTTTTTTTAGTGCGGCCACAATGTCATTGCCTTTGGCATTGGCTGGATCGGCTTGAGGCCCCACCACCACAAAGTCGTTGTACATCACTGGAAAACGCTTTACGCCAAAGCCGTCCGCTACAAACTTTTCTTCGGCCACTTGGTCGTGCACAAACACCACATCGGTATCACCGCGACGCGCCATGTCCAAAGCTTGACCTGTGCCCAAGGCCACCACCTTGATGTCAATGCCAGAGGCCTGTTTAAACGCTGGCAACAGATGGCCAAACAGACCGGATTGCTCAGTGGAGGTAGTGGAAGACATCACAATGGACTGCGCCATGGCATGGGCACTGAAACCTGCAAAGACAAGGCCTAGTGCGGTGCTCTGCAATAAGCGCACCATAGGTTTGAATTGATTCATTGCGTTCATGAGGTTTCTCCTTGTAGAAATAAAAAAGCTTGCTGGCTATGTTGTTTCAAACATTCAGCGTTAAAAAAATCTACTGTAGGCAAGTCCGCCAAGATGCGCCCTTGCTCGATGTAAATGACCCGGCTGGCCCAGCGCTTGACTTGGCCCAAGTTGTGACTTGCAAAAATCAAAGTCATGGGGGTAGGCTTCTCTTTGGGTGCAATCATTTCTTGCACCAGTGTTTCAATCTCTCGTTTGGCGGGTGGATCCAAACTGGCTGTGGGCTCATCCAAAAAAAGCAACTCGGGTTCTTTGGCCCAAGCTCTGGCCAAGGCCAAGCGCTGCTGCTGACCGCCCGACAGGGTGGCTGCGTTTTGCAGCTTCACGCCCGACAAACCCACCACCGACAAAGCCTCTAAGGCCCGTGCTTTGGCTTGGTACCACCGCAAGCCCAAGCTGCGGTCTAGCCACAAGCCAAGTGCCACGTTGTTCCAACTGCTGCTTCTTAACATGTGGGGCCTTTGAAACAACATGGCTTGCCTGCAAGTTGCCAATTGCAAGCGTCCCTCAGACACAGGATGAAGTCCATTCAAGACTCGCAGCAAGGTACTTTTGCCAGAGCCATTGGCGCCAATCAGCGCCACATGCTCGCCGGCCTGAACCGTCAAAGAAACATCGCTCAGCGCTTGCACATGACCCAACTTCAAGCTCACATGTTGGAGTGAAATGAGAGCTGTCATGTCACCCATCCCCGCAAGCTGCTGGGCTTAGATTGCTGATGGCGATCTTGCCAATGCCTAAACAGCGCCAACAACACATTCAAACAACCCACAATGGCCAGCAGCACAATGCCAAGCGCCAAGGCCAATGGCAAATCGCCTTTGCTGGTTTCAAGCGCAATGGCCGTGGTCATCACACGCGTAAAGCCTTCGATGTTGCCACCCACAATCATGACAGCACCCACCTCAGAGATAGCACGTCCAAAACAAGCCACCACGACGGTGAGCAAGGCAAAGCGCTCGTTCCAAGCCAGCAACACACAGCGCACCAAATTGCCGGCCCCTAAAGATCGCCACTGCTCACCATGCGCTGCCTCGACATCTTCAACCACTTGTCGGCTGAGGGCTGCTGCCACAGGCACCACCAGCACCACTTGGGCCAGCACCATGGCTTTGAAACTGAACAACCAACCTAAAAATCCAAGCGGCCCTGTCCTAGACAGCAACAAATAAATGACCAAGCCCACCACCACGGATGGCAAAGCCAAAAACGTGTTGAGGACTGTGAGCACCATCGCCCTGCCAGTAAAGCGCGACACTCCCAAATACGCCCCCAATGAGATCCCAATCAAACAGCCAATCAAGCATGCCGTGGCACTAACGCCAAGCGACCTGCCCGCAATGGTCCAAAGGCCAGGATCAAGAGAGCTAATGAGTTGAAACGCTGTGGCAGCGCTGTCTGAAAAGGTATTCATAAGGATTAAAACTTGCGCCGATGCTAGCCTTTTTGAATAACCTGAACTACGCGGGTGTTCCGCTATGAATTTTTGTGCATAAGCCCTGGTGCGGGTGGCATCTAAGCCCATTCCAAATGAGGCACACTTAGGCCGTGCCAAAAATTGAACTTTCCTACAACTGGGGGCCAGAGAACTCTCCCCCACCAACCGCTGACGGCTTGAAACAAAGGCCGCAGGCTTTGTTGCGCAACCCACTCATGGACCTCTTGCAGGCGGTCCGGGAACATGGCTCGATAGCTGCAGCCGCCAGATCTCTGGGCCTCTCCTATCGACACGTTTGGGGTGAGCTGAAGAAATGGGAGCTTCGGTTGAACCAAAACCTGATCGTTTGGGAAAAAGGCATGCCGGCAGAACTGTCCGAATTTGCCAGCAAGTTGCTGTGGGCCGAACGCCAAGCGCAGGCCCGTTTGGCGGCCCCCATTGAATCGCTCATGGCAGAAATTGAGCGAACCTTTGCCGTCGCCTTTGACCCCCAAGCCCACTTACTGACCCTGTACGCAAGCCATGACGATGCTTTGGTGCGTCTGCGCGAGTCCGCATCACAAAAGTCCCTCCACCTCGACATCCGTTTTTGCGGCAGCGTCGACGCCATTCGCGCCTTGAACGAAGGTCGCTGTGAAATAGCCGGATTTCACACCCTGTCGCAACCCAATGAAAAAAGTCTCTCTGCAGAAACTTACAAACCCCTACTCAAGCCAGGACTGCACAAACTGATTGGCTTTGCCAAACGCACTCAAGGCTTGCTGGTCAAGGCTGGCAACCCTTTGAATGTGCAGTCCCTGCAAGATGTGGTCAATGGGCGGTTTCGTTATGTCAACCGCGGACTGGGCACAGGGACACGGCTTTTGTTGGATGAACTGCTGATCAATCAACGCATCAAGCCAGAGCAACTTTTGGGCTACGACCGACAAGAGCTGTCGCACAGTGCTGTGGCCACATGCATTGCTTCAGGTCAAGCCGATGCAGGCCTTGCCATTGAAAGTGCCGCATTGGCTGCCGGCCTTGACTTCATTCCCTTGGTGACTGAAAACTATTGGTTGGCTTGCCTCAAAAGTGCTTTGGATTCCCCTCCGGTTTTCGTGCTCAGAGAGCACTTGGCCTCGGCCAATTGGCAACTTAAGCTTGAAGAGATGTCTGGCTATGAAGCCAATCAATCTGGCAATGTTCACTCTCTTCGCCAAGAACTGCCGTGGTGGAACCTCAAACCCCGCACAAAGCTGCAAAAAACCTCTGCCAAACATTGATCTAGCGCAGGGAAAACCCGCGCAAAAGTGCGATTTAAATTTCCTACAATAGCGACCATGACTGTAAGCAGTCTTCAGTGTCGCGATAGCGTCCTGAATTCATTAACCTAGACTTCCGGAGTTAACCCCATGGATCGTCGTTCCCTTATTAAAAATGCCGGTATTGCTGGCGTCCTGGCCGCAGGCGTAGCCCCAGCGGTTATCCATGCTCAAACTACATTGCGCTGGCGCATTGCTTCGAGCTTCCCCAAATCACTCGACACATTGTTTGGTGTTTGCGACGTGTTTGCCAAGAAAGTTGGCGAATTGTCTGGCGGCAAGTTCACCATCACCACTCACGCTGCTGGCGAATTGATGCCCGCATTTGGCGTGCTCGACGGCGTGTCCAATGGCACCGTCGAAATGGCCAACACAGCGCCTTACTACTTCTTCGGCAAAGACCCAACTTACGCTCTGGACTGCGCCATTCCTTTCGGTCTCAACAGCCGTCAAATGACTGCTTGGATGTACGAAGGCAATGGCTTGAAGCTGTTCCGTGAGTTCTACGCCAAAGTGGGTATCGTTAACTTCCCAATGGGCAACACAGGCGTTCAAATGGGCGGCTGGTATCGCAAAGAAATCAAATCTTTGAAAGACATGAAGGGCCTGAAATTCCGCGTGGGCGGTTTCGGCGGTAAAGTTTTGGAACCCCTGGGCGTAGTGCCCCAAAACATTCCTGGCGGTGAGATTTATCAAGCACTGGAAAAAGGCACCATCGACGCAGCCGAGTGGGTTGGCCCTTATGACGACCAAAAATTGGGTCTGAACAAAGTGGCACCTAACTACTACTTCCCTGGTTTCTGGGAAGTGGGCCCTCAGTTGGCTTTGTACGTCAACCAAAAGGCTTACGAAGGTTTGTCCAGCGAGTACAAGGCCATCATCGAGTGCGCATCTACGTATGCACACACCGACATGCAAGCCAAGTATGACTACAAAAACCCAGCTGCATTGAAGACCCTCATCGGTCAAGGTGCCAAATTGCGCGCCTTCCCCAAAGACGTGATGGACGCTGCATTCAAGTCTTCACAAGAAGTCTACTCAAACTTGAGCAACACCAACCCAGAGTGGAAGAAAATCTACGCTGACTACTCCAACTTCCGTCGTGAAGCCAACCAGTGGTTCAGCTTGGCTGAGTCCAGCATGAACAACTTCATGGAACGCCAGAAGCTGTAATTAAATAAAGCTGCTCTCAAAAGCAGCTTTCAATCAGCCCAACAAAAAACCCGCCTAGGCGGGTTTTTTGTTGTCTGTGTTCAGGTGATCAAGGCTTTTTGCCTTGGTCATCCTTCATCGACTCCATGAGCGCCTTGACTGGATCGACCTCTTCGCCTTGATTCTCTGTTTTTTCAGATTCAGTTGCTAGAGCGTCTGATTCCTGACGCATTTGCATCATCACGGCTTCAGCATCCACCACAGGTTCTTTGCTACCGCCAGTAGAAACCAAGCCTGGGAATGCAATGATCATTGCAACCATGATCAATTGAATGATCACGAAGGGCACTGCACCCCAATAGATCTGCTCAATGGTGATCTTCTTGATGGGCTTTTTAGTGACTCTGTCGATGTAGTCTTCGCTTGGGGCCACACTGCGCAAGTAGAACAGTGCAAAGCCGAAGGGTGGGTGCATGAACGAAGTCTGCATATTGACAGCCAACAACACACCAAACCACACCAAGTCGATACCCAACTTGTCAGCCACTGGCCCAATGAGTGGCACGATGATGAAGGCCAGCTCGAAGAAATCCAAGAAGAAGGCCAAGATGAACACCAAGATGTTGACCACAATCAAGAAGCCCAATTGACCGCCTGGCAGGCCAGACAGCAAATGCTCAACCCAAATATGGCCATCAACAGCTTGGAATGCCAAGCTAAAAACTGTGGCACCAATCAGAATGAACAGCACAAAGCAAGAAAGCTTCATGGTGGAGTCCATGGCTTGACGCATGAGTTTCATGTCAATGCGATTGCGGGCAAGGGCCATGACCAAGGCGCCAACAGCCCCCATCGCACCACCTTCAGTGGGCGTTGCAATACCCAAGAAAATAGTACCCAGTACCAAGAAAATAAGGGCCAAAGGCGGAATGAGCACAAAGGTGACGCGCTCGGCCATGTTGGACAACAAACCCATCTTGGTCACTTTGTTGATGATGGCGGCAAAGAAGGCTACGCCCACGCCCACACACATCGAGACCACAATGGTTTCGTCAGTAGGCGTTGTATCAGGGAGCCATTTGGCAAAGGCAATTGCAATTGCCAAAGAAATAATCGACAAAATGCTCAGCGACCTAAGGCCCGATGTGCCATCGGCCTCCTTGATGGTGCGAGCCTCTAAGGGCAGTGCGGGCACCCATTGGGGCCTGATGAAGCTGATAAGCAATATGTAGCCAACATACAAGCCTGTCAGAACAAAGCCTGGAATGAAGGCACCCTTGTAGAGGTCACCCACACTTTTACCCAGTTGGTCAGCCAACACAATCAACACCAAAGAAGGTGGGATGATTTGAGCCAGCGTACCTGAAGCCGCAATCACACCCCCGGCAATGCGACGGTCATAACCATAGCGCAACATGATGGGCAGAGAAATGAGGCCCATAGAAATAACGGAGGCAGCCACCACGCCGGTTGTAGCCGCCAACATGGCACCCACAAAAATCACGGCATAAGCCAAACCGCCTCGAATGGGGCCAAACAACTGCCCAATGGTATCCAGCAAGTCTTCAGCCATGCCTGAGCGTTCAAGAATCAAGCCCATGAAGGTGAAGAAAGGGATGGCCAACAAGGTGTCGTTTTGCATGATGCCAAACATGCGCAAAGGCAAACTTTGCAGGAAAGTCGCTTGAATAACGCCCAACTCAATGGCCACAAAACCAAAGAACAAGCCGCAAGCTGCCAACGAAAATGCAACCGCATAACCAAACATCAAAAAGATGATCAGTGACACGAACATGATGGGCGCCATATTGGCGATCAGAAATTCAGTCATTTTTGAGCTCCCATTTGGGCTGCTTCACGGGCAGCCACTTCTTTTTGCAACAAGAATTCTGCGAACTCTTCCTCTGGCGTTTTCACGCCCTGCTTTTTAGAAGGATCTGGGATCATGCCTTGCAAGAATGCAAAACGCTTGATGACTTCAGACACGCCCTGAATGACCAACAACAACATGCCCAACGGCAACATCGCAAACACAGGCCAACGCATCAAGCCGCCAGCGTTGGATGACATTTCTTTGGTGACAAAAGCATTCGTAACCAAGGGCATGGCCAACATGGCAATGTAAATTGCAAATGGAATTAAAAATAAGCAAATACCAGCGATGTCAATCCAAATTTGTGTGCGCTTGGAAAAACGACCCGATACGACGTCAATTTTGACGTGCTCTTGACGCAACAGGGTGTAGCCAGCAGCCAGCATGAAAACGGCTGCAAACATGTACCACTGAACTTCTAGAAAAGCGTTGGAACTAAGGTTGAACGCCTTGCGTGAAACAGCATTGCCAGCACTGATCAGTACTGACAACAGGACAAGCCAAGCCACCCACTTGCCAACCCATTCACTGAATTGGTCTATCCTTTTGGACAGCGCTAACAAAGAATCCATATTGACTCCAGGAAAAAATTACAACCACTGATTGTAGGAAAAAACAAGATCACCTTGAAAGGGGTTTACCCTTCTGGGGAGATTAGGCTTTGGAAATCGATGAAGGCCATTTTTGAAGAATTGACCGCTCAATGCCGGGTGCATCCAAGCCATGCAAGGCCATCAATTTGGCAGGATCACCATGTTCGACAAACTCATCGGGAAGGCCCAATGATAGCAAGGGCTTCAAGATGTCTGCCTTTTGCATGAACTCCCCTACGGCACTGCCAGCCCCTCCCATGACACAAGCATCTTCCAAGGTGACAAAGCGCTCGTGGCCGGCAGCCATTTGCAGCAGCATTTCGGTATCCAAAGGCTTGGCCCAACGCATATTGACCACAGTGGCATTGAGTTTTTCAGCCACGGTCAATGCCGGGTAAAGCAAGGTGCCAAAGGCCAAGATGCACAGGCCTTGACCTTGGCGGCGAACTTCAGCCTTGCCAAACGGCACCGTTTCAAGGTCTGTGCCCGCATCGACGCCCACCCCTGCTCCGCGGGGATAGCGCACCGCCACCGGATGGTTCTGAGCGTACGCTGTGCTGAGCAACAAACGACATTCACGTTCATCGCTGGGGCAAGCCACAGACACATTGGGAATGCATCGCAAATAAGCAATGTCGTAGGCGCCAGCATGCGTGGCACCATCTGCTCCCACCAAACCTGCGCGATCCAAAGCAAACACCACGGGCAAATTTTGCAAAGCCACATCGTGAATCAATTGATCGTAGCCACGTTGTAAAAACGTGGAATAAATGGCAACGACAGGTTTGAGACCTTCACAAGCCAGGCCCGCTGCAAAAGTGACCGCGTGTTGCTCAGCAATGCCCACATCGTAATAACGATCTGGAAAGCGCTTGTGAAACTCCACCATGCCAGATCCCTCACGCATGGCGGGCGTGATGCCAACCAGGCGTTGGTCAGCAGCTGCCATGTCGCACAACCAGCGACCAAAGATGTGCATGAACGAAGGTTTGGGCGGCGTGGCGGCAGGCACCAAGCCCACCTTAGGGTCAAACTTGCCAGGGCCGTGGTAGTTGACTGGATCGTCTTCAGCCAGCTTGTAACCCTGCCCTTTCTTGGTAATGACATGCAGAAACTGCGGTCCCTTCAAATGCTTGATGTTTTCAAGCGTGGGAATCAGTGAGTCCAAATCATGGCCATCGATGGGGCCAATGTAGTTGAAGCCAAATTGCTCAAACATGGTGGCGGGCACCACCATGCCTTTGGCATGTTGTTCAAAGCGCTTGGCCAGCTCAAACAGCGGCGGTGCACCTTTCAAAACATTTTTGCCCATGTTCTTGGCGGTGGAGTAAAAACTGCCGCTCATGAGTTGTGCCAAGTAGCGGTTCAACGCGCCCACCGGCGGGCTGATCGACATGTCGTTGTCGTTCAAGATGACCAATAATTTGCAGTCTTCAATGCCAGCGTTGTTCATGGCCTCGAAGGCCATACCCGCAGTCATAGCGCCATCACCAATTACCGCAATGGCGTGACGTGATTCGCCCTTTTGACGCGCCGCAATGGCCATGCCCAAAGCCGCAGAAATACTGGTGGAAGAGTGCGCTGTGCCGAAGGTGTCGTATTCACTTTCGTCTCGTCTTGGAAAACCAGACAAACCGCCCAGTTGACGAAGCGTGGGCATGCGCTCACGACGCCCTGTCAAAATTTTGTGCGGATAAGTTTGGTGACCCACGTCCCAAACAATGCGATCTTCAGGGGTGTTGAAGACGTAGTGAAGTGCCACTGTTAGCTCGACGGTTCCCAAATTGGAGCTCAAATGGCCACCGGTTTGCGACACATTGTCGAGCACGCACTGGCGCACATCGGCGGCCAATCGTGGAAGATCGCCGCGCTGCAATTTTCTTAAATCAGCGGGAGAGTGAATCGATTCAAGCATGTTTAATTTTTCCGTTGCACCACAAGGCTGGCCAATGCGCGCAAAGCCGCGGTGGCTGTGGTGTTCAAGCCGCTGGCATCCAAAGCTGCCAACGAATCTGCATAGAGTTTTTCTGCCAATTGTTGCGCTTGTTCAAGGCCCAACAAGGAAACATAAGTGGGCTTGTCTGCCGCTGCATCTTTGCCTGCAGTTTTGCCCAAAGTGGCAGAGTCCGAAGTGACATCCAGAATGTCATCCACCACTTGAAAGGCCAAGCCCAAGGCTTCGGCATACTTTGTGAAGGCCTCAAAAACCGTACTTGATGGTTTGCCAGCGCAGACCGCACCCAGTTGAACGCTGCAAAGCAATAAGGCGCCCGTTTTGAGTTTGTGCATCTGACGCAACTGCGCTTCCGTCAGTGGCAAACCCACACTGGCCAAATCGATGGCTTGTCCGCCGGCCATGCCTTCATAGCCGGAGGCACGTGCCAGTAGACCCACCTGAATTGCCTGCACAGACAACTCGGTGCTGCCGTCTTGCGGCGTTAAATATTCGAAGGCCAGGGCCTGCAATGCGTCGCCTGCCAACAGCGCTTGGGCTTCTCCGTATTTCACGTGAACCGTTGGCTTGCCACGGCGCAAGACATCGTTGTCCATGCAGGGCATGTCGTCGTGAACCAAAGAGTAAGCATGGATCAACTCAACTGCGCAAGCAGCCTTGAGAGCTGCCAAGGAACTGGCTTGGTCCGATACTGTAGCCGCATCCAAATCAACGCCCACAGCTTGAGCCGCTGCCAAGACCAACAAGGGCCTGAGTCGTTTGCCGCCATCGAGTACGGCGTATCGCATTGCTTCGCCCAATTGAGCGGGCGCATGCGCATCGATACCGTGCTTGAGCGCTTGCTCAACCTGAGCCAAACGCTCGTCCGACCAATCTTTGAAATCAAATGCGTTTGAAAACTGCGCTGTCATACGCCATCCCAGGGTTTTAAGGCGCCCTCGTCAAGCACACTGATTTGGTTTTCAATGGCTGCCAAACGTTCGCGGCAATACGTCAAGAGGCTAGCGCCTCTTTGGTAGTGTGTCAGCAATTGATCAAGGGGCAACTGCCCTGATTCCAATTTGGCCAGCAACTGCTCCAGCTCCTGAACGGCCTCTTCGTAGCTCGAAGGGAGGGCCTGTCCGGCCTTTTCGGCCGTGGCTGGGGCTAGAGTGGAATTGGCTTTGGGCATGGCTAAATAGGATCTAAAGAGAGGCATTTTAGGTCGAGTTCACCCAAAAATTGCTGACCTGAGGCTACAATGCCCCTTCATCGGCGGACTTAGGTTCGCTTTTTTCGCGAGAGAGCCTCCGGGCCCCCGCATTGTCCCTGCCCCTTCATAGGGGGAGTCTCTAGGTCAGGTCACCCATGTCTGATTTAAGTCTTCAACTGCAGCAGGCCGCAAGCCAACTACCAGTTTCAAGCTACTTTGATGAAGCGCTGTTTCAGCGTGAGCTGAAAAGCATTTTTCAGCAAGGCCCCAAGTATGTGGGCCATCAATTGTCCGTTCCCGAAATCGGGGACTATCACGCCCTGCCCCAAGAAGCAGGCGGGCGCGCTTTGGTGCGCTCTAGCAAGGGCATTGAGCTTATTTCCAACATTTGCAGGCACCGCCAAGCGGTCATGTTGCAAGGTCGGGGGTCTCTTAACACCCAGCAAAAGGGCAGCGCCGGCGGCAACATTGTCTGCCCCCTGCACCGCTGGACTTACGCACCCGAAGGCCAGCTTTTGGGCGCCCCGCACTTTGCCCAAGACCCCTGTCTCAACCTCAAAAACTATCCCCTCCAAGAGTGGAATGGCTTGCTGTTTGAAGACAATGGTCGAGACATTGCTGCCGACTTAGCCGGCATGGGCCCCAGAGCAGCGCTTGACTTTACGGGCTTCAAACTCGATCACGTCGAGTTGCACGAGTGCAACTACAACTGGAAAACCTTCATTGAAGTTTATCTAGAGGATTACCACGTTGAGCCCTTCCACCCGGGCCTTGGCAACTTTGTCACCTGCGACGATTTGAACTGGGAATTCAAAAAAGAGTATTCCGTTCAAACCGTGGGCATTGCCAACAAGTTGGGCAAAGCCGGCAGCCCTGTCTACAAGCGTTGGCAAGAACAACTAATGCAATACCGCCAAGGCGCGGTCCCTGAGTACGGCGCCATTTGGCTGACTTACTATCCCCACATCATGGTGGAGTGGTATCCGCATGTGCTCACTGTCTCTACTTTGCATCCCATCAGCCCAGAAAAAACGCTGAACATGGTGGAGTTTTATTACCCCGAAGAAATCGTGGCCTTCGAGCGAGAATTTGTAGAGGCGCAAAAAGCTGCCTACATGGAAACCTGCATCGAAGACGACGAAATTGCCGAGCGTATGGACGCAGGGCGCAAAGCCTTGATGCAACGCGGCGACAACGAAGTGGGGCCCTACCAAAGCCCCATGGAAGACGGCATGCAACACTTTCACGAGTGGTACCGAAGCAAGATGGACCTCTGAGCTGAATGCAAGCACTCTGGATGGTTTTAGCGTCGCTGTTTTTTTCATCCATGAGCGTGTGCGTGAAATTTGCAGCCACCCACTTCAACACGTTTGAGCTGGTCACCTACCGGGGCGCCATCGGCACGCTCATCATGGCGGCCTTGTGCCACAGAAAAGGCATCTCGCTCAAAACGCCGGTTCCCAAAATGCACATCTATCGCTCCATTGTGGGCGTCATTTCGCTGACAGCTTGGTTCTACGCCATTGCCAAACTACCCCTTGCAACGGCCATGACGCTCAACTACATGAGCGGCGTTTGGGTGGCTGCGTTTTTGGTGGGCAGCACGCTCTGGGTCGGCACATTTAAAAATGCCACACGTCAATTGCCAGTGGTACTGACGGTCATCATTGGCTTTGCAGGTGTAGTGATGACCTTGCGGCCAAGCTTTGAACAAAACCAAATACTGGCTGGTCTGGTTGGCGTGGCCTCGGGCATGATTGCCGCGATGGCCTATTTGCAAGTTGCCGCTTTGGGCAGAGTTGGTGAGCCCGTTGAGCGCACCGTGTTTTATTTTTCATTGGGCGCGGCTGTTTCAGGTGGGATCAGCATGCTTTTCTTTGGCGTCAACGAATGGCAATGGCCATCCGCTTTGTGGCTGCTTCCCATTGGTATCTTGGCGGCGCTAGGACAATGGTGCATGACCCAGGCTTACACCGATGGCGCCACCATGGTGGTTGCCAATTTGCAATATGCTGGTATTGTTTTCTCTGCCTTGTTTGGTCTCTTTTTGTTTGGCGATCAAATACCACTCATCGGATGGGCAGGCATGAGTCTGATCGTGCTCAGCGGCATTGCAGCAACAGCCCTCAGAGATCGCAGTTTGAACAAAGTACCCGCCGAAGAACATTGAATTTAAAAAGGGAATCGCCATGTACACCACCCTCATTTCCGTTACCCAACTGAAGGCATTGCAAGCCTCTAACCAAGCCCTCATGGTGTTTGACTGCAGTTATGACCTCATGAAGCCAGAAATGGCAGATCTGATGTTTGCAGAAAAACACATGCAAGGCGCACAGCAAGCGCACCTTGACCGTCATCTGAGCACCCACGATGCCACGGCCGTCAATGGCGGAAGACACCCCCTCCCCCCACGAGAGAGTTTGGCTGCTTGGCTTCAAACTTTCGGCTTCACCAACACCATGCAAGCGGTGGTGTATGACCGCCAAGGCGCCAACTATTGCGGCAGGCTGTGGTGGATGCTGAAGTGGTTAGGCCATGATGCCGTGGCCATTTTGGACGGTGGACTTCAAGCTTGGGAAGCCTCGGGCGGTGCTGTTGAATCTGGCAATGCCGCTACACCCAGTGGCTCTGTCCAAGTTGAATCGAAGTTTCAGCTCAAACCCGCACTCAGGGAATGGGTCAGTACAGCGCAGTTGGCCCCCCAAGTTGGCCACACATCTCTGACCTTGATCGATGCACGGGGTGCGGCACGTTATCGCGGCGAAGTCGAACCTATTGACTCTGTGGCCGGCCATATTCCTGGCGCTTTGAACCGGCCTTTCACAGAAAATCTGAATGCAGATGGTTTTTTCAAATCACCTGAATTGTTGCGCGAAGAATTTGACAAACTATTGGCAGGACGAGATCCACAAACCGTAGTTCATCATTGCGGCAGTGGTGTGAGCACGGTGCCCAACATTGTGGCCATGGAGTTGGCTGGGTTGGGTGTTACCAAGCTTTATCCAGGCAGCTGGAGCGAGTGGTGCAATACCCCTGGGATGGCCATCGCCAAGGGCTAATAGTTTCTGGGTGGGTGGCGGTTTTCAGTGCAAGCCGCCGTGCGCCAAATAGCTCACGGCACTGACCAAGGCAATGCCTGAAACCAGCCACACAATTTGCGCAGCTGTTTCGCGGGAGCTGAGTCGCTTTTGGAGTTGTGGAATCAGGTCGGCCAGCGCCACATAAATAAAGCTGCTGCTGGCGATGGTTAGCATGTAGGGCAAGATGCCACTCAGTTGTTCTAACAACAAGTAACCCGCGAGCCCACCTAAAGCAGTGACTGCGCCTGCCATAGACACTTTCAAAACAGCAGCTTGTCGGTTGCCAGAACTTTCGCGCAGCACCACCAAATCACCCATGTGATGCGGCACCTCATGAGCTAACACAGCCAAAGCTGCAACGATGCCCAATCGCAGATCTACTAAAAAAGCAGAGGCAATCAGAACACCATCGCCAAAACAGTGAACACTGTCGCCTGCCAAGATGGCCCAGCCACCCGAGTTTTTTTCATGGTGAGAGTGCGAATGGGCATGGTGGTTGTGGCCGTGGTCTTGATGATCGTGATGGTGGTGTTCACCATGATGATGCTCATGGCCATGGTGCCAAAGTTCGGCCTTGTCTAGCAAGAAGAAAAACAACAAGCCCACCAACAGGGTCACAAACAGGTTGTGTGGCTCGATGCCACCTTCAAAGGCCTCAGGCAGCAAATGTAAAAATGCAGTGGCCAACAAAGCACCAGCCGCAAGACTGAGCATGTGTTGTGTGTAACGGCTAAAGAGTCCAAAGCTAAGCCAAGCGGCCAGCCAAACACTGCCGATGCCCGAAGCCAGTGTGCCTAATAAAATTGCGAGAAGGGTCATGCCGTGTCCAATGCAGCCCATTGATTCAATGGGCAGATACTCAATTATGCCTATCCTAAATAGAGACTCGTTAAAACCAAGCCAAACCTTCTAAGCCAACAAGGGCCGAGCGCACAATACAAGACCGCTGATGCACAAAAAACAATAAATCACCGGCTTGAAAATTTCACTTTTCAATTTCATCGCCAATTGATGGCCCAGCCAAACACCTGATAGCGCAATTGGCAATAAATAAAGCAGCGACTGCCACAAAGCTGAATCGCTCAAATTGCCCGAGATGAGCAACATGAACAGCGCAATGGAAGAAATGCCCACCAAGGCCATCGGCATGGTCGCTCTGACCAAATAGGGGTCAGCCAGCCGGACACTGAGCCATGCCAAGACAACCGGGCCCGCAGTACCAAACATGGTTTCAACCCAGCCCATCATGAATCCGAAGAAATGCCGCGCCTTGGTGGGATTGGGCATGGCAATTGATTTGGCACGAAGGCCCTGAACCCCAACCCACAGCACATACAGACCCAGCAGAACCAGCGGCCAATTACCTGGACTCAGGGCAGCAAAAGCCACGCCTGCTATTGATCCGATCACAATTGAAGGTAGCAAGGGCGGCAATTCTTTCCAAACGACTTGCCGAAAATTCAAACCCGTATGCAACAGGGCCGCGGGCACATCCATGAGCAAAGCCAATGGCACGACCACACTCAGTGGCCAACTCCAAGCCAAAAGCGGAACGATGATGAGTGCTGAACCAAAGCCTGCAATTCCCAGAATAAAGAATCCCAAGAAGACAATGCCACACTGAAGAAGGCCAAGATCCATTAATGTGCGCTCATTAGTTCAGTCTCAAATCAATGCGCTTGATCCCAATTGATGCCCACCCCCACTTCGGCCAGCAAGGGCACCTTGAGTGCCGCCACATCGGCCATCCATTTGGGAACCGCTACTTTGAGCCATTCCACCTCGTCTTCGGGCACCTCAAAAACCAATTCATCATGCACCTGCATGATCACTTTGGTTTTGCGTTGCTCGCGGTCAATGCCAGCTTGCACCGCAATCATCGACAGCTTGATCAAGTCGGCTGCAGTGCCTTGCATGGGCGCATTGATGGCGGCACGTTCTGCGCCAGCACGCCTTGGTCCGTTGGGTGAATTGATTTCTGGCAAATACAGACGCCGACCGAAAACGGTTTCGACATAGCCTTGCGATTTGGCTTGCTCGCGGGTTTCGTCCATGTAGCGTTTCACGCCGGCAAAACGCTGGAAGTAGCGCTCGATGTAATTTTTGGCAGCGCCGTTGTCAATGCCTAAAGCTTTGGCCAAGCCAAAAGCACTCATGCCGTAAATCAAACCGAAGTTAATGGTTTTGGCATAGCGACGCTGCTCACTCGACACTTGGTCTGGCGTTAAGCCAAACACTTCAGCCGCTGTGGCTTTGTGCACATCCAAACCTTGATGGAAAGCGCGCAACAAAGCTTCGTCGTTGCTAAGGTGTGCCATGATGCGCAATTCAATTTGCGAATAATCGGCACTGGCAATCAAACTGCCAGCTGGCGCCACAAAAGCTTCGCGCACTTTGCGACCTTCGGCGGTTCGAATCGGAATATTTTGCAAGTTAGGGTCGTTGCTAGACAAACGGCCTGTGACGGCTACCGCTTGCGCGTAGTGCGTGTGCACCCTGCCCGTTCTAGGCAAAGCCATTTGCGCCAGCTTGTCGGTGTAAGTGCCTTTGAGTTTGGACAAGCTGCGGTGTTCCAAAATACGGGCAGGCAAAGGATAGTCCTCTGCCAGCTTTTCAAGCACTTCTTCATCGGTACTGCGCGCACCCGTAGCGGTTTTTTTGATGACCGGCAAACCCAGCTTGTCAAAAAAGATTTCACCCAGTTGCTTGGGGCTGCTCAAGTTGAAAGGCTGCCCAGCAATTTCATAGGCTTCGGTTTCCAATTGCAAAATGCGTTGACCCAAGGCTTGGCTTTGCGCAGCCAGGGTTGGGCCATCAATCAACACGCCATTGCGTTCAATTCGAAACAAAGCTTCGCTGGTGGCAATTTCAATGTCGTAGATGGCGCGCAGCTTGGCATCGGCTTGAATGCGAGGCCACAACACACCATGCACATCCAGGCATTGATCGGCGTCTTCGCAAGAATACTCAGAAGCTTTTTCTACATCGACTTGGGCAAACGAAATTTGATGCGCACCTTTGCCGCACAAATCTTCGTAAGTGATACCTGTGCGACCCACATGGCGCAAAGCCAAGCTGGTCAAGCTGTGGGGCTTGTGCACTTCGAGCACATAGCTTTGAAGCATGGTGTCGTGCGCATAGCCCTTGACTTCAATGCCCACATTGGCAAACACATGGCGGTCGTATTTGATGTGCTGCCCCACTTTGAGTTTGAGTGGGTTTTCAAGCCATGGTTTGAGTTTGGCCAACACCTCATTCATGGGCAACTGCACAGGCGCATCAGGGCCGTCATGACGCAAGGGTAAGTAAGCTGCCTCGCCAGGTTTCACACTCCAACTGATACCTACCAAGTCGGCACGCATGGCATCGAGCGACGTGGTTTCGGTATCGATGGCCACACACTCGGCGGCTTCCAACTTAGGCAGCCAAGCATCGAATTGATCCCATGTCAAAATGGTTTCGTAGTGTTTGTCGCCCGTGACAGTAACCACCGGCTCGGGCTCTGCAAACAAATCGTCTTGGGGCACAAATGCAGGCTTGGCAGCTTTACCAGAACCAGAAGCATCTGATCCACTGGCCCCACGGCTTCTGACCAAACCTTTAAAGCCATACTTTTCGTAGAAGGCCAACAAATCGGCATCGTTCGGTTGTCCCAAGCGAATGGTTTCAAGCGAAGGCAACTCGGGCACGTAGCCATTCAAATCGCAATCGGTGCGAATTTTTAAAAGCTGTCTGCCTGTGGGCAACCAATCAACGGCTTTTCGCAGGTTTTCACCCACCACGCCCTTCACTTCATCGGCATGCGCCATCAAGTTGTCGAGCGAACCATATTCCAGCAACAATTTGGCGGCGGTTTTAGGACCCACCTTTTGCACACCCGGCACGTTGTCTACGGTGTCACCCACCAAAATTTGGTAATCCAGCATCAGACTGGCAGGCACGCCAAATTCTTCTTGCACGCCCGCCAGGTCGCGGCGTTTGCCGTTCATGGTGTCAATGATGGTGATGTGTTCATTCACCAACTGGGCCAAGTCTTTGTCGCCGCTGGACACAATCACTTCAATGCCATGCGAAGAGCCCACCGCAGCCAAAGTGCCAATCACGTCATCGGCTTCAACACCAGGCACATCCAATACCTTCCAGCCCATCAAACGCACCAACTCATGGATGGGTTCAATTTGCGAGCGCAAATCGTCGGGCATGGGGCTGCGATTTTGTTTGTACTCGGGGTAAATTTCGTCGCGGAAGGTGGGGCCCTTGGCGTCAAACACACACACCGCATACTCAGCGGGAATGTCTTTGCGCAATCGCTCCATCATGTTGATCATGCCTCTGATGGCGCCCGTGGCAGGACTGGCAGGGTCGCCGGGTACCGCCCGCAAATCGGGCATGGCATGAAAGGCACGGTACAGATAGCTGGAGCCATCGACCAACAGCAGGGTTTTCTTGTCGCTCATGCCCCAATTGTGCCTCCCCAAACGGCGTTTTGGGCAGACTTGTCTCAGCAAAAGTGTCATCAACACCCACTACAATCGAGGCATGAATTCCGCCATGCCTCCAAGCATCTGTTACAACCCCTTAATCGCCCTCTAAACCATGGCTGTTTTTACGCCCGTTTCCGAGGAGCTTGCGGCTTCCCTCCTGAATGAACTCAATTTGGGTCAATTGACCGAATTAAAGGGCATTGAAGGCGGCATTGAAAACACCAACTATTTCGCCACCACCGATCAAGGCGCCTACGTGCTCACCTTGTTTGAGCGACTCAATCACGAACAACTGCCCTTCTATTTGTTTCTGATGAAACATTTGGCAGACAAAGGCATTCCAGTTCCCAATCCTGCAGCCAACCCCGACGGCGATATTTTGCACGCCGTGGCCGGCAAGCCTGCGGCGGTGGTCAATCGATTGAATGGCAAAAGCCAGCTAAGCCCTGAGGCCGTCCATTGCTCTCAAGTGGGCACCATGCTGGCCCGCATGCATTTGGCGGGACAAGACTACAACCGCAGCCAGCCCAACTTGCGCAGTCTGCCTTGGTGGAATGAGACAGCGCCCGTGGTCATGCCGTATTTGGATGAAGCCCAAGCGGCTTTGTTGCAATCCGAATTGGCTTATCAAAATCACATTGCTCAAAGCGCTGCTTACCAAGGTCTTCCCAAAGGACCGGTTCATGCCGATTTGTTTAGAGACAATGTCATGTTTGAGGGCGAAACGCTCACAGGTTTTTTTGATTTTTATTTTGCGGGCGTAGACACATGGCTCTTTGATTTGGCCGTGTGTTTGAACGATTGGTGCATCGACTTACCAACCGGACAACACGACTCAGAGCGGGCTATCGCTCTGCTAGAGGCTTATCAGGCTGTCAGGCCATTACGTTCCGCTGAGCGACAATTGTTGCCAGCCATGTTGCGCGCGGGCGCTTTGCGTTTTTGGATTTCCAGACTCTGGGACTTCCATTTGCCGCGCGATGCCGCCATGTTGGTACCGCACGATCCCACTCACTTTGAACGGGTATTGCGCATGCGACAGACCTGCCAACTTAAGCTCTGGGCATGAAACTGAACATCGTTCCCGCCAAACAAGGTCTGGTTTGGGTCAAATTGGGCATCAAAACCTTTTGGCGACAGCCCCTGGCATTCACCGGGCTTTTTTTCTTGTTCATGGCTTGGGTCTCCCTCTTGTCCATGGTGCCAGTTTTAGGAGCTGTCATGGCCTTGCTTATTTTGCCGGCAGCCACTTTAGGACTTATGGTGGCCAGTGAGCAAGCTTCAGGGGGTAAGTTCCCCATGCCCACGGTGTTGATGGTCGCTTTTCGCGCAGGCCAACAACGCTTAAAAGCCATGCTGGTTTTGGGTGCTTTGTACGCGGTCAGCTTTTTAGCCGTGATGGCCCTCACAACCCTGATCGATGGCGGCAGCTTTGCCAAAGTTTATTTGGGCAACGCCCCCATGACGCCCGAGCTTGTAGAGGCCTCCGATTTTCAAATGGCCATTTGGCTTAGTACGGCGCTCTACATTCCCATGTCCATGATGTTTTGGCATGCGCCAGCCTTGGTCCACTGGTATGGCGTTCCCCCCGTCAAGAGCATGTTCTTCAGTGCTGTTGCTTGTTGGCGCAATCTGGGGGCTTTTGCTGTTTACTTGTTGGCATGGGCCGGCGTTTTTGTAGCGGGCGCAACCGTCATACTCGCCATCAGCAGCGCCATCGGTGGCAGTGAATTGACCGCGGCTGTTTTAATGCCTGGCGCACTGCTCATGAGCGCCATGTTTTTCACTTCTGTTTATTTCACCGTGAAAGACTGCTTTGAATTGCCCTTGCCGGGCAGCGAAACGCAAGCGTAAAAAAGCCTGCGAATGCAGGCTTTTTTCTGGGTGTTGCGCAAATCAATGATGGTGCCCATGCGCACCGTGCACATGGCGGTGTTCAATTTCTTCTTGAATGGCCGCGCGCACGTCGATCACATTCAATTGAAAACGCAAAGTTTGACCGGCCCAAGGATGGTTGCCATCCAACATGACGGTATCGCCCTTGATTTTGACTACATTGAAAATGGCTTCACGACCATCCGGGGTACGGCCCCGCAATTGACCGCCCACTTTAACGCCAGGTGGAAAGTCTTTTTTGGGCATGGTTTGCAGCAGGCTTTCGTCGCGCTCACCGAAAGAGTCTTCAGCAGACAAAACCAAAGTGGTTTGATAGCCCGTCTCTTTGCCATCCAAAGCCTCTTCAATTTTGGGCAAGGTGTTTTCGTAGCCGCCATGCAAATACGCCATGGGTTCTGCAGCGGCCTCCAACAATTTACCTTGGGCATCGGACACTTTGTATTTCAAAGTGACAACGGTGTCTTTTTCAATTTTCATAGTTCTTTTCCTAAAACTTTCTCTCAAAAATTTGCAAATACTTCATCTCTGTGCAGTGGTTCATTCGACAGGCGTCAACTTGGCCACTGACAAGGCCAACCACTTCACGCCATGCCTTGGGAAATTCACTTGTGCTCGCGCATCGGCGCCAGCACCCTCAACAGCCAAGACTTTACCTTCACCAAACTTGGTGTGAAACACCTTCATACCGGCTTTGATGCCATGCGAAGGCTCCGATTTTTGCACAGGCACGGGCGGGCTTTTGTAAGTCTCCGCTGAACCCAAACTGCTGTGCCCCCAAGCCGGCTTGGCCTGGAAGGCCTGCGCAGGCGAGGTCCAGCCGCCGCCCAAGCCTGTGGCAAAGCCAGGGTTCTTAGGCGTGATCCACTTCAAACACTCTTCGGGCAGTTCATCCAAGAAGCGGCTCTTAAGGTTGTAGCGCGTTTGACCGTGCAGCATGCGCGTTTGCGAGTGACTGAGGTACAGACGTTTGCGCGCGCGCGTAATGGCCACGTACATCAGTCGGCGCTCTTCTTCTAGCCCGTCGTAATCGTTCATGGAATTTTCGTGAGGGAACAAACCCTCCTCCAAGCCGCTGATGAACACGGCATCAAATTCCAAACCTTTGCTGGCATGCACCGTCATGAGCTGAATGGCGTCTTCGCCTGCTTGCGCTTGGTTGTCACCGGCCTCTAGCGCGGCATGCGTTAGGAAGGCCGCCAGGGGTGACATCACTTCGCCGTCTTCGGCAATGGGGGCCATCTCTTGCGCGGTGGCTTCGGCATCGCGACCAAAGCCTTCTTGAGTCACAAAGCTTTCTGCAGCGTTGACCAATTCTTCCAAGTTTTCGACGCGATCAGCGCCTTCTTTTTCTGTTTTGTAGTGTTCGATCAAGCCTGTTTTTTCGAGCACCAATTCGATGATCTCGCGCAGCGTCATGCCTGGCGTTTGCTCGCGCATCACGTCGATCATGGCCACAAAGCCCGCCAACTTGGCGCCCGCTTTACCCGCGGTGGTGCTGACCGCATCGTGCAAAGAGCAGCCCAAACCTTTGGCAGCATCTTGCAATTGCTCCACACTGCGTGCACCAATGCCGCGCGGCGGGAAATTGACAATGCGCAAGAAGCTGGTGTCGTCGTTGGGGTTTTCCAAAATGCGCAAGTAAGCCAAAGCGTGCTTGATCTCGGCGCGTTCAAAGAAGCGCAGACCGCCATACACTTTGTAGGGCACACCGGCATTGAACAGTGCGGTTTCCATCACACGGCTTTGCGCATTGCTGCGATACAACACCGCCACTTCTTTGCGCGTAAAGCCATCGCCTTTGACCAGTTGCCTGATTTCATCGACCAACCACTGCGCCTCGGCAAAGTCGCTGGTGGACTCGTACACACGCACAGGCTCACCGGCACCTTGATCGGTGCGCAGGTTTTTGCCCAAGCGATTTTTGTTGTTGCCAATGAGCGCGTTGGCCGAATCCAAAATATTGCTGTAGCTGCGGTAGTTTTGTTCCAGCTTAATTTGATGCTGCACACCAAACTCGCGCACAAAGTCGGCCATGTTACCCACACGCGCACCGCGGAAAGCATAAATACTTTGGTCGTCATCGCCCACGGCCAATACGGCACTGCCATGCTCGGCGGGCAAGCCTGCAATCATTTTGATCCAGGCATATTGCAATTTATTGGTGTCTTGAAACTCGTCAATCAGCACGTGTTTAAAACGCGCGCGGTAATGCAAACGAATGGCATCGTTGTCGCGCAGCAATTCAAAAGATCGCAGCATCAACTCGCCAAAGTCCACCACGCCTTCCCGCTGGCACTGGTCTTCGTAGAGTTGGTACACATCGACTTTGCGGCGGGTTTCATCGTCACGCACATCGACATCTTTGGGCCGCAGACCATCCTCTTTGCAACCCGCTACGAACCATTGCAATTGCTTAGGCGGAAAGCGTTCATCGTCCACGCCGTGCTGTTTGCACAAGCGCTTGATGGCCGACAACTGGTCCTGCGTGTCCAAAATTTGGAAGGTTTGGGGCAGATTGGCCATTTTGTAATGGGCCCGCAAAAACCGGTTGCACAGGCCGTGGAATGTGCCAATCCACATGCCCCGCACATTGACGGGCAGCATGGCTTGCAGCCTGAGCATCATCTCTTTGGCTGCCTTATTGGTAAAGGTCACCGCCAAAATGCCGCCCGACCCCACTTGGGAGGTCTGCAATAACCAAGCAATTCGGGTGGTTAATACCCGAGTTTTACCCGACCCTGCCCCCGCCAAAATGAGGGCTGACTCAGAGGGAAGCGTCACGGCCCGCAATTGCTCGGGGTTGAGGTTGTCTAGCAGGGGCGTTTGGTCATACATCCCCCAATTGTAGAAACTCCTGACCCCTTGTTGGCAATTTGCAAAACAAAACGGGTAGAATCAGCCACCGGGCCCAAGATTCTTGCGCCCGGTTTTTTTTGCCCAAAAATCGGACAGACCAAACCGGCCAAGCCAAGCGCTCACTCGTTCTTTCAACGATCCTTTTGGAGCTTGGTTAAATGGAAATTTTTGATTACGACAATATCTTGTTGCTTCCCCGCAAATGCCGCGTGGAAAGCCGTTCAGAGTGTGACGCTGGCGTAGAGCTGGGTGGCCGCAAATTCCGTCTGCCGGTGGTACCGGCCAACATGAAGACGGTAGTGAACGAAGAAATCTGTGTCTGGATGGCACAAAATGGTTACTTCTATGTCATGCACCGCTTTGACTTGGACAATGTCAAATTTGTCCGAGACATGCATGCCAAAGGCCTTTATGCGTCCATTTCTTTGGGCGTGAAAGCACCCGACTACGACACCGTAAAACAATTGGTGGCCGAGGGCCTCACGCCCGAGTACATCACCATCGACATTGCACACGGCCATGCCGACAGCGTGCAAAAAATGATTCACACGCTCAAAGAAAAGCTGCCTAAGTCTTTCATCATTGCTGGTAACGTGGGTACGCCCGAAGCCATCATCGATTTAGAAAACTGGGGCGCGGATGCCACCAAAGTGGGCATTGGCCCAGGCAAAGTTTGCATCACCAAGCTCAAAACAGGTTTTGGCACCGGCGGTTGGCAGTTGTCTGCCCTCAAATGGTGTGCTCGCGTGGCCACCAAGCCCATCATTGCCGACGGCGGCATTCGTGAGCACGGTGACATTGCCAAGAGCATTCGCTTTGGCGCCACCATGATCATGATTGGCTCGATGTTGGCAGGCCACGAAGAGTCGCCTGGCGCCTCCGTGGAAGTGGACGGCAAGCTGTACAAAGAGTACTACGGCTCGGCTTCCGACTTCAACAAGGGCGAGTACAAGCACGTGGAAGGCAAGCGCATTTTGGAGCCCATCAAGGGCAAGTTGGCCAACACCCTGATTGAAATGGAACAAGACACCCAAAGTTCCATCAGCTACTCAGGCGGCACCAAGCTCATGGACATTCGCAAAGTGAACTACGTGATTTTGGGCGGCGACAACGCAGGTGAACACCTGTTGATGTGAAGCAATAGGCACTGGCACAATGAGGCCTTGCATATTTATCGCAGGGCCTCACATGAAACGTCGCCAACTCATTCAGTCAGCAGTCAGCGCTGCACTTTTGCCTAGCCTTGTCCAGGCACAAGACAAATACCCCAGCAAACCCATTACGTGGGTCTGCCCCTATGCTGCTGGCGGCAACGCAGACTCACGCTCTCGCCAGGTGGCCAAGGCCATGAGTGCCATTTTGGGTCAACCCATCATCATCGACAACAAAGCAGGCGCTGGCGGCAACATCGGCACCGAAGTGATTGCGCGCGCCAAGCCCGATGGCTACACCATTGGCATGGGTAACTTTGCCCCTTTGGCTGTCAATCATGCCTTGTTCAAAAAGCTGAACTTTGATCCGGCTAACGACATTGTCCCCATCGGCTTGATTGAAAAAGGTCCCCTCATTTTGATGGTGCGCAACGACTCTCCCTACAAGTCGGTCAAAGACATCGTTGCAGCGGCTAAGGCTGCCCCAGGCAAATTAAGTTATGCCTCCGGTGGCATTGGTGGCTCTCACCATTTGAGCGGTGCACTTCTTGAAAATACCGCCGGCATTGATTTGATTCATGCGCCCTACAAAAGCGGCGCCGCAGGTGCTACTGATTTAATGGGGGGACAAGTTCAAATGATGTTTGAACAAATGTATTCGGCCATGCCAGCCATCAAAGGCGGCCGTTTGCGCGCTTTGGCCATCACCAGCAAAACCCGCTCACCTTTGCTACCTGATCTGCCCACCATGGCAGAACAAGGCTTTCCTGCTGTCGAGGTTCAAAACTGGCAAGGCTTGGTGGCACCCAAGGGCATCTCACCTGAACTGTTGAAGACCTTGAATGCGGCCTTGAACAAAGCCTTGCAAGACCCTGAGGTGAAAGAAAAGATCTTGAGCCAAGGAAACGAGATGGGCGGCGGTACGCCCGAACTGTTTGCCACTTTGATTAAGGCAGAAGCACCTCGCTGGGGCAAAGTGGTTCGAGACGCTAAGATTGAACCTGAATGAGTTGCTTCATCAGGGTATTCAAGCGAGTACCCTTGCGTGATAAATCCGTCACGATATTGAAGTGATTCAGACCCGGCAAAGCTTCACACACCGGCACCGTCTTGGGCCCCCAAGTTTGATGAATCAAGCGGTTGTGCCTTAAAAATTCGGCGCTCTCATCACCACCCGCCACGGTGTACAAGACACCTTTCTTGGGCCGTGGCCACATGGCCGGGCTAGCAATGCGCGCATGGTTGGCTGTGAGCTTCAAAGACTCTTGAAGGAAGGGTGTTTTGCGCAAAGGCGTAAGGTCATACAAACCTGAAATAGACAATGCTTTTTGAATCCATTGGGCTGGTATCGTTTTGTCGACGGCCTTCCAATCACAGGCCAAAAGCATGGCAGCCAAATGGCCACCGGCTGAATGACCGGCAACCACCACGTCTTTGGGATTGCCGCCAAATTTGGCAATGTTTTGCCAAACCCAAGCCAATGCGTGGGTCATTTGCATGGCAATGTCGGGAATGCTGACGGGCTCATTGGGTGTACCTGGACACAAGGCATAGTTAACCACCACCACACAAGCACCCATGTCATGCAACGGAGGCGCCACAAAAGAATGGTCTGATTTATCAAGGCTGCGCCAGTAGCCGCCATGAATGAACACCACCACAGGCGCATTGGCTTTGGTCGCAGGGAAAATATCCAAGGTTTCATTGGGACCATCGCCATAGGCAATGTCTAGCTGACAGGTCAAGTGGGCCCGCGCTGCTTTAGAGCCCTCGATCCAATTTGAAAAGTGATCGGCAAAATTAGGCACCAATGCACGGTTGTTGTACATGCTGTCATACCAAGCAGAATTTTTTGTCGCCATGATTTTCCTTTTTTAGATTTTCATTTCCAAACGCAACTGAACATTCTGCCAATTGCGCGCTGTGTTATTGCTTGCTTCTGAAATGCCATTGCCAATATACGTCGTGCCCGTTAAATAATCACGAGGGACCAAGTTGCTGATTGTTAATCGCAACGAGGTGGCAGGGCTAAATTTCCAAACACCATAAACGTCCAACACGCGTTTTGCGCCTTGGTAATTCCATTGTTGCAAGCTTCGTCGGGTGGTGTAGTCTGGATTGATGTTCATATTGCCACCGACTGTCAATGGCACAGCTCTGATGCGGTAATCGGCACCCAAGTTGGCCGTCATTTTAGGTTGTTGATCCAAGCGATTATTGGGCCCCAAAACATCCAGCACCTTCGAATTGAAAAAACTGAGATTGCTGCGCACATCGACAGGCAAGGCTTCAGACCACACCTGATTCAATGCAAACTTAGCTTCCAACTCCAAACCCTGCGTAATGGCATCACCTACGTTGGTTGGACTTGAAACAAAACGCCGTTGGCCAGGTGCCCACAAAGTATCGTAGCGCTCTGTAGTGACATAGCGAATCAAGTCGCTGATGTTGCGGCGAAACACATTCGCACTGAGAACGCCACCACCTGCCAAATATCTTTCGACAGCCAAATCGATGCCCACCGCCAATTCAGGCTTCAAGCCAGGATTGCTGATGCGGTCTGTGCGGGTTGGGCTATTGGCCTCTCGCGACAGTGCCGATTTGCCAACCAAATCGAACAAGGTGGGGGTTTTGTAACTTTTGGTCAAGCTCATGCGAACCTGATCACGGCCTTCTGGAATAGGCTTCCAAACGGCATGCAGCAAGGGGGTGAGTACAGCGCTCTTGTTGCTCCTCTGCCCTTCCTCGTTGTTGCCTTCGGTCAAGATACTTTCGTATCGAATGCCCGCATGGGCACTCCAATTGGGATTGATGCGCCACTCATCTTGGGTATAGGCTGCCCAGCGTTGTGTGCGTGCGCTCATGTTACCCACATCGTCCACCACTTCGGCGTTGGCCAATTCTGTCCGGCGCACACCTTCCAGTTCGACACCACTCACAAGTTGATGGCCACTGCCTAAAACTTGCGACAACTTGCCATTCCAAGATTGCGACAAGTCTCTGAAACTCTGAGACTCTTGAAGGGTGTTCAGCAAACCCGTGTTGGCGGCGGCTAATTGCGAGAATCTGTAGTTGTATTCAGATTGACCCAATCCAAATTTAAATTCAAAACGTGAATCTGCCGAGAAGCGCTGGTTCCACTGACCATTCAAGCGCGTCATGACAAACCGGCTGTTGTTGTTGGTGATGGCCGAGTCGGAGTTCAAAGCTTGAGACACGCCATTGACAGTTTTTGACTCCGTCATGTCAATCTGACCCAAACTGCTGAATTCAGAATAAACCATGAAAGGCATCAAGATCATGGTCCTGCCCTCTTCGCCCCGCCACATCAATCTGGCGTTGGCATTCAGGCCTTCTCGGCGCCCTAAATTGACCGTGTTTCTGATGCGATGAGACACCCATGCCGGCGTTTGCCCCATGGCGTCAACTTCGGTATCTACCTCGGCAGTATTGTCTTCAGGGCGCCATGCGTTCATGGCCGACACAGTCAGTGTGCCATTCAAAGGTTCTGACTTGAGGTTGTGCACCCAATTGACTGAATCAGAACGGTGACCATGCTCAAATGAACTGCCCACTTTCAAATCGTCTGGGTTGGCGCGAATGCCTTCTCTGAGCACAATGTTGATGGTGCCGGCGATGGCGCGTGCACCGGTTTCTGCCGTGGGCGCACGCAGAATTTCTACTTTTTCGACCATCTCGGGCGTGATGGACTCAATGGAAAATCCTGGCGGGACGCGTTGGCCATCCATCAAGATTTGGGTGTAACCGCCGCCCAAACCGCGCATCCGAATGGCGCCCCCTCTGCCTGGCGCGCCCCCAATGGTGACACCAGGCAAACGTTTGAGAACCTCTCCCAAAGTGCTGTCACCTTGCTTATCGAGTTCTTCACGGCCAATCACAATTTTGGCCGCTGTCGATTGGCGACGTACCTCAGTGTCGTTGTCTCTGTTGCTTTTGATTTCGACGCGCCCCATGTCTTGCACTGGGGCCGTTGTAGCAGGGGGTGCCGTTGGAGCGGGCGCAGTCTGTGACCATGCCAATGGCGAGATCAGAGAGACAGATGCCCAAAGAATGGATGGCTTCATGTTCATCCCCTCATTTTGACAGGGGAATGTCAAGCTTTGGTGAACTGCGCCAACTCACCCAACAATTGGTCGGGTTTAGCCAAAGGTTCAGCGAAATGTTCAGCGCAGGGCTTATTCGCCCGACTTGAAAAGCGCAGCTACTTTGCGTTTGGGCTTGATATTGGCAGACAGGCCTGGTCTAGAAGACACCGTTCTGGCGCTGGCCTCCCACGAAGCCGCGTTAGCTTGCTCTGCCGTGGGCGCCTCATAAGGCTTTTCAAAGAACGGATCTCTTGAAACCTGCGCCGGGCGGAAACTGCTTCTGCGATCGCGTGAATCATCTTCATCACGGCGACGCTCAAAACCACGCTCGGGCCGTCTTTCTTCGCGACGAGGCTCGCGGCGTTCGTCGCGTCGGCCATCATTGCTTTGCTCGCGTGAGCGATCGTCTTCCAAGGGGAAAACTTCCACTTGGAGTTTGTTTTTGATGAGCTTCTCAATGTCACCCACCAAGCGCATGTCGGAAGGCGACACCAAAGTGACGGCCAAACCAGAGGCCCCAGCACGGCCTGTGCGGCCAATGCGGTGCACATAGTCTTCGGCATTGAAGGGCACATCAAAGTTAAACACCGCAGGCACATCTTTGATGTCCAGGCCGCGCGCTGCCACATCGGTACAAACCAATAAATCGACTTCGCCTTGCTTGAAGGCCTCGAGTGCTTTCAGGCGCTCGTCTTGAGATTTGTCACCGTGCAAGGCGGCTGTTTTAAGACCTTCTCGCTCGAGGGATCGGGCCAAACGGCCACAGCCCAATTTGCTGTTCACAAAAATGAAGGCCTGCTTGATGCCACGTTGGTTGAGGACGGCTTTGACCACACGGCGCTTGTCATCGTCTTGGGCAGCGTAAAAACGTTGCTCCACGGTAGACGCTGTTTCGTTGGGGCGCGCTACTTCAATGGTGATGGGGTCTTGCAAGTAGCTGCCGGCCAAACGCTTGATTTCGGGCGAGAAAGTGGCCGAGAACAACAAGGTGGTGCGCTGCTTGGGCAAGAAGCTCAAGATGCGCTGCAGGTCTGGCAAGAAGCCAATGTCGAGCATGCGGTCGGCTTCGTCCAGCACCACATATTCCACTTGATTCAGCACCGCATTTTTGGCTTCGATGTGATCGAGCAAACGGCCTGGTGTGGCCACCAAAATCTCAACACCTTTTTTGAGCTCAATGGTTTGCGGCTTCATGTCCATGCCGCCAAACACCACAGCGCTGCGCATTTGGGTGTACTTGGCGTACAACTTAATTTGCTGCGCCACCTGATCGGCCAACTCGCGGGTGGGCAAAAGCACCAAGGCCCGCACAGGATGGCGCGCAGGCGAAGTGGAGGTGTTTTCGTGCTTGAGCAAGCGCTGCAGCAAAGGGAGTGAGAAGGCAGCGGTTTTGCCCGTGCCTGTTTGGGCAGCGCCCATCACGTCTTTGCCCGTCAAAACCACAGGGATGGCCTGGGCTTGGATGGGTGTCATGGATTCGTAGCCCATTTCGGCTACGGCTCGTGCCAGCGGTTCAGCCAGCGATAGATTTGAAAAAGAGGCGGTCATTAACCCGCTATTGTCGCACTTTAAGTCTTGGGCAATGTGACACCCACTTGACCTTGGTATTTTCCGCCCCGATCTTTGTAGCTGGTCTCGCAAACTTCGTCGCTTTCAAAGAACAAAACCTGGGCACAGCCCTCCCCTGCATAAATCTTGGCTGGCAGAGGGGTGGTGTTGCTAAATTCAAGGGTGACGTAGCCTTCCCACTCGGGCTCGAAGGGGGTGACGTTCACAATAATGCCGCACCGGGCATAGGTGCTTTTGCCCAAGCAAATGGTCAGGACATTGCGAGGAATACGAAAGTATTCCATTGTGCGCGCCAAGGCAAAACTGTTGGGCGGAATGACGCAAACATCCGATTGAATATCGACAAAGCTCTTTTCGTCAAAATTCTTGGGGTCGACCACCGTGCTGTAGATGTTGGTAAAGACTTTGAACTCGGGCGCACATCGGATGTCATAGCCATAACTGCTGGTGCCATAGCTGACAATCTTCTCGCCTGCGGCGTTTTGACGCACTTGGCCTGGCTCGAAAGGCTCAATCATGCCGTGCTCTTCAGCCATACGGCGAATCCATTTGTCGCTTTTGATGCTCATCGCTCAGTTTCTCCAACAGTCTTTGAATTCAAGCGCTCATTGTAGAGGCTGGATTCAGGGTTTGACTTTGCCCACCACGCCTGCTGCAGCAAAGTTCATGTTCAAAATTTGAACATCGCTCAGTCTTTGACCCGCCGGTAAAACCGGCTTGCCTTCGTTATCTTCGATAGGGCCTTGAAATGGATGGCGCTTGCCGGCCACCATGTCTTTTTGAATTTGCATCATTTCTGTGCGCACTGAGGGCAAGAGTTTGGGGCCAAAGTCACCCACCTTGATCATGCCCTCCTTCAAGCCGCCCCAAACTGTAGAGGTTTGCCACTGCCCCTTTTGAAGGGCTCTCACACGCTGCGTGTAGTAATCGCCCCAGTTGTGGGTAATGGCCATCAATTGGGCATCCGGTGCCACCTGGCGCATATCGGAGTGATAGGCAATGGCCATCTTGCCGCGCTCTTGGGCAGCCACCATGACAGCATTGGTTGCCGAGTGAAAGGTAATGACATCAGCGTCTTGGTTAAACAGCGTCATGGCTGAATCGCGCTCTTTGGCGGGGTCAAACCAAGCGTTCAGCCAAATCACTTTGACTTGTGCTTTGGGGTTGACGGAACGCATACCCAAGGTAAAGGCATTCAGACCTTGCAGAACTTCGGGAATGGGAAAGCCCGCCACATAGCCTGCCACATTGGTTTGGGTCATTCTGCCAGCGGCAATGCCGGCCAAATACCGGCCTTCGTAATAGCGCGCATTGGCCACAGAAACATTGACATCCGTTTTGTAGCCCGTGATGGATTCGAACTTCACCTTGGGAAATTCTTTGGCTACTTTGAGCGTGGGCTCCATGTAGCCAAAACTGGTTGTGAAAATGATGTCGTGCCCTTGCTGCGCCAAATCACGTACCACACGCTCAGCGTCTGCACCTTCAGCCACGTTTTCAACGACGGTGGTTTTGACTTGCGCACCCAAAGACTTTTCAACAGCTTTGCGGCCCTGGTCGTGCTGATGCGTCCATCCCATGTCGAAAACAGGGGTGACATAAACAAAAGCAGCTTTGGTGGGAGTTTTGGCAGGTGCAGCGGGCTTAGAAGGCTCGACTGGCTGCGCTACAACGGAAGAAAATAAACAAGCGGCCACAAGCGTAGCAGCGAGGTTTTTATACATGGTAGTCCTCTACATGGCACCGGAATTGTGAAATTTAAACATCCGCCGGTACGCAGATGTATGGGTTGTATTCTAAAGCAGGTGTATAAAGATATTTTTTCAGTCAAAGATGTTTGTCATGCGTCCAATTCGAATTCCGTTCATCTGCTTGGCTTTGTTGATGCCAACTTGGGGTCAAACCCAAACTGCCGTGGTCAACACTGCCAATTCAAACAACACGGCCATCAGACTTGCAGGCATGCAAGCTCTGACCACCGTTGAAGGGATTTCAGAGTTTCGCTTGCCCAATGGCTTGCGTGTTTTGTTGGCGCCAGACGCCTCCAAGCCCACAACCACCGTCAACATCACTTATTTGGTCGGCAGTCGCCACGAAAATTATGGTGAAACTGGCATGGCACATTTGCTTGAACACTTGGTTTTCAAAGGCACGCCAGCCCGCGGCAACATCATGCAGGAGTTGGGTAAGCGGGGCATGGATTTCAATGGCACCACTTTTTACGACAGAACCAATTACTACGAAACTTTTCCAGCCAATCCAGAAAATCTTCAGTGGGCCCTGGAAATGGAAGCCGATCGAATGATCAACAGCTTCATTGCTCGCAATGATTTAGACACCGAGTTTTCTGTGGTGCGCAATGAAATGGAGAGTGGCGAAAACAACCCCTTCATGGCCTTGTGGCAACGCATGGCCTCAACGGCATTCGATTGGCACAACTACGGCAAGAGCACCATTGGCGCCAGAACCGATGTTGAGAATGTCAAGATTGAAAACCTTCAAAACTTCTATCGCAAGTACTACCAGCCCGACAACGCTGTGCTGTTGGTCGCTGGCAAATTTGATCCAGCCACTACCTTGGCTTTGATTCAAAAAGTTTTTGGTGCCATTCCCAAACCTGCACGCGTCTTGCAGCCCACCTACACCCAGGACCCTGCTCAGGATGGCACCCGCGAAGTCACCGTCAGAAGATCGGGCGACACCCAACTGACTGCCGTTCTGTATCACACTGCTGCAGGCAGCCACCCCGATGCTGCAGCCATGGCCGCCTTGAGCGATGTATTGGCTGGTACGCCCAACGGTCGACTTCACAAAAAATTGGTCGAGAACAAATTAGCGATCAACGTCAACCCTTGGGGATTTGACTTGGCCGAGCGAGGCTACTTGGTCGTGATGGCCGAATTGAATAAAACACAAAGTTTGGCAGAAGCTCGCAAAGTATTGCTAGAAGAAATTGAAGGTCTGCAAAAGAGCCCAGTAACCGAAGCTGAATTGAAGCGCGCCAAAGCCAGCCTGTTGAGCGAGATAGACAAAACCATCAACAACCCACAGAAATTGGCGGTTCAATTGTCAGAGTCCATTGCCAATGGCGATTGGCGTTTGTTTTTCTTGCACCGCGATCGCATCGAAAACTTGAAGGTGTCGGATCTGCAAAACGTGGGTTTGAATTATTTCAAGGAAAGCAATCGCACCTTGGGTCAATTTATTCCAACCCCCACACCCGATCGAAGCAAATTACCCGAAGCCATTGATGTTGCCAAACTGGTGGCAGATTACAAAGGCAAAGCGGCTGCCAGCGAAGGCGAAGTATTTGACACTTCACCGGCCAACATTGAAAAACGCACGCAACGTTTGGCCCTTGCCAGCGGCATGAAGCTCATATTGACGCCCAAGAAAACACGTGGCGAAACCGTCAGTGGCAATTTCACTTTGCGATTTGGCGACGAGTCATCTTTGTTAAACCAAGCCGCCACCGCCAACCTGACGGCCAGCTTGTTGATGCGCGGCGCAGGCAACTTGCAGCGGTCAGAAATTTCGGCCAAGTTAGACGAACTGAAAACCCGCATTGAAGTCATGGGTGGTGGACAAACCGTGACAGTGCGTTTCGACACCTTGAGAAAAAATTTACCCGAAGTTCTCAACTTAATCAGCGACATCTTGCGCAAACCCGCCTTGGCTGCCAAAGAATTTGAATTGCTGGTTCAAGAAAGCACAGCGGCACTTGAAAGCCAGAGAAGTGAGCCCAATGCCATGGGATCGCAAGCCATGTCCTTGGCCCTCGATGTTTACAAAAAAGGCGACATTCGCGCTGCACGCAGTTTGGATGAGTCCATTGCAGCCCTCAAAGCCACCAAGATCGATCAGGTCAAACAATTCCACAGCAACTTCTACGGCGCCAACCACAGTGAATTTGCATTGGTGGGCGAATTCGACAGGGAAGCCATCAAGACGCAAATCACCCAATTGTTTGGTGATTGGAAAAGTCAAAAAAATTACACACGCCTAAAAGCTGAGACGAAAAAAATCAATGCCAAAGTCGTTCAGCTTGAAGCACCCGACAAAGCCAATGCCTTCTTCTTGGCTGGACTGCCCTTGGCCTTGCAAGACACGCAGCCTGACTACATTCCCTTGATGCTGGCCAATCGGGTCTTGGGCGGCGGCGTCAAGTCACGTTTATTTGATCGTTTGCGTCAAAAAGACGGCATCAGCTATGGTGCAGGTAGCCAACTCAGCGCCAGCCCGTTTGATCCCTCGGGCATGTGGGTGTTGTATGCCATCTATGCGCCCCAAAACCTAGGCAAACTCAAGGCAAGCATTCAAGAAGAATTGACTCAATTTGTCAAAGAAGGCCTGAGCGCAGAAGAACTGGCCGACGCCAAAAAGTCAATCCTTGAAGAGCGCAAAATTGGCCGGGCCCAAGACAACGAGTTGGCTGCAGGCCTTGTAGCGCAGGCCCTTACCAATCGCACCATGGCCTACACCGAAAAAATGGATGCGCAGATTGAGGCCACTTCCCTTGCAGAAGTGAATGCGGCCATTCGCAAAGCATTAGATCCTGCCAAGTTTCTGTATGTCTATGCAGGCGACTTTGTGGCCGCTGCCAAAAAATAATTGAAGGCCACAAAAAAGCCGGGCTTCTTTCGAAGCCCGGCTTTTGACTTTCTGATGCTCGAAGATCAGTTAGGCACTTTGCCTTCAACGCCCTTCACATAGAACTTGATACCACCCAAGAACTTGTCGTCAGCGACAGCATCTTTGGCCAAGATTTCTTTGCCATCTTGTCCAACGATAGGACCTTTCCAAATCACAAAGCTACCGTCTTTCAGGCCGGCTTTGATTTCGTCTACCTTTTTCTTGGTGTCTTCTGGCACATCGGCAGCGACAGACACCATGTCAATGGCACCTTCTTTGACGCCCCACCAGCTTTGGCCAGTTGACCACTTGCCTTCGAGCGCTTCACCCACTGCTTTTTTGTAGTACGGTGCCCAGTTGATGATGGCAGAACCCAAGTGCGCCTTGGGGCCGTAGGCTGTCATGTCGGAGTCCCAACCAAAAGCGCGCTTGCCCATTTTTTCGGCTGTTTGCAAAACGGCAGAAGAGTCTGTGTTTTGCATCAAGACGTCGGCACCACCATTGATCAAAGCTGTCGCTGCTTCTGTCTCTTTCGGTGGATTGAACCACTCGTTGACCCAAACCACTTTGGTTTTGATTTTGGGATTGACAGACTGAGCACCCAAAGTGAAGGTGTTGATGTTGCGAATCACTTCTGGAATTGGTATGGAGGCCACCACGCCCAATGTGTTGGACTTGGTCATCTTGCCTGCGATCACGCCGGCCATGTAAGCGCCTTCATAGGTGCGGCTGTCGTAAGTGCGCATGTTGTCGGCTGTTTTGTAACCCGTTGCATGCTCGAATTTGATTTCTTTGTTGTCGGCAGCCACCTTCAACATGGGGTCCATGTAGCCAAAGGTGGTTCCAAAAATAAGTTTGTTGCCTTGGCTGGCAAAGTCACGAAACACGCGTTCTGCGTCGGCGCTTTCTGGCACCTTCTCGACAAAGCTGGTGACGATCTTGTCGCCAAACTCTTGCTCAACGGCCTTGCGAGCGTTGTCATGTGCAAATGTCCAACCACCATCACCGACGGGGCCCACATAAGCAAAAGCCACCTTGAGGGGCTCGGCCTTGGGTGCAGCAGCTGCTGGCTTGGCTTCTTCTTTCTTGCCACAGGCCACCAGGGCGGCTGCAGCAACCAATGAAATGGCGGCGACTTTGAGAACCGATCGCTTGTTCAGAACTGTCATGAAAATTCCTTTATGGATGAACAGGATTGCACGAAAAAAAACATTATGAACTGGGATGAAAAGGTTTGCCAAGCGACGCAGGCATGTTGACCTTGATCCAAACAGGATTTCGCGAGATTAAAGCCAAAACCACAATGGTCGCGATATAAGGCATTGCCGAAAGCAACTGGCTGGGCACTTGAACACCCAAGCCTTGTAAATGGAATTGCAGCATGGTGACCCCACCAAACAAATAGGCCCCGAGCAATATGCGCGCTGGCCGCCAAGTTGCAAAGGTGGTCAGTGCCAGCGCAATCCAGCCCTTGCCCGCCACCATGCCTTCAACCCATAGCGGCGTGTAGGACACAGATATATAGGCACCGGCAAGGCCACACAAAGCGCCACCAGCAATGACCGCATAAAGCCGGATTCGGCGGACAGGGTAGCCCAGTGCATGCGCCGATTCTGGGGATTCACCCACCGACCTCAGCACCAAGCCGCTGCGCGTTTTGTAAAGGAACCAAATTAAGGCAAACACAAAAGCAATCACGCCGTACACCAGCGGATGCTGTTTGAACAAGGCGGGGCCCATCAAAGGAATGTCAGCGAAAAATGGAATTTCAAAAGACGGTCTAGGGGGGAGCTTTTCTTGGACATAGCCAATGCCCACAAAGGCAGAAAATCCAACGCCAAACAAACTCAGGGCCAAACCGGTGGCGTACTGATTGGTGCTGAGGTAGATGACCAAAACGCCAAATATTGCAGCCAATACGGCGCCCGCTGCCATGCCAGCCAAAAAGCCCAAGGCGTCACTGCCCGTATGCACCACAGCCGAAAAGCCAGCAATGGCTGCACACAGCATCATGCCCTCGGCGCCCAAGTTAACGATGCCGGCCTTTTCATTGATGAGCAAACCCATGGCCGCAATGGCCAGCACCGTGCCTGCGTTGAGGGTGGCAGCAATGAGTAGTGCGTAAGATTCCATCAGACTCTCCTGCCCTGCCAGCGCAAACGATAGGCCACCAAGGTGTCGCAAGCCAACAAGGAAAACAGCAGCAAGCCCTGAAACACGCCCGTGATGGATTTGGGCAAGCCCATGCGCGATTGCGCCAATTCACCGCCAATGTAAAACATGCTCATTAGCACGGCAGAGAACAGCATGCCGACGGGGTGCAATCGGCCAACATAGGCCACGATGATGGCGGCAAAACCATACCCTGCCGGTACATAAGGCGTCAACTGACCCAAGGGGCCCGCCACTTCCAATGCGCCGGCCAGTCCAGCAGCGCCGCCAGACACCATGAGCGCAGTCCACAAAGCCTTGCGCGATGAGAAACCAGCGTATCTGGCAGCAGCAGGCGCCAGCCCCCCCACCTGCTGTGCAAAACCCGCGCGGGTTCGGAACAAGAAAATCCAAACAGCGACCACACCCAACAAGGCCAATATCAAGCCAGCGCTGACGCGTGAGCCGCTCATCAATCGGGGAATTTGCGCCACGGCTTCAAATGTTTTGGATTGAGGAAAGTTGTAGCCTGCTGGGTCTTTCCAGGGGCCGTAAACCAAATAGCCCAGCACCATGTCAGCCACATAGACCAACATCAAGCTGACCAAAATTTCGTTGGCATGAAATCTGTCTTTGAGCCATGCCACCAAACCGGCCCAACACATGCCACCCAAGATACCCGCCAACACAACGGCCACCACAATCCAACGACCAGTGTCTTTGTCGGCCATCAAAGCCACCCCCGTGGCGGCAACTGCACCCATGACAAACTGCCCCTCGGCGCCAATGTTCCAAACATTGGAGCGGTAGGCCACAGCCAAACCCAGCGCGATGATCAACAATGGCGTGGCCTTGACCATGAGTTCGCCCAACGCATAGGCAGACTTCAGGGGTTCCCAAAAAAACATTTGCAAGCCACGCATTGGATCTTTGCCTAGCAAAACAAAGAGTCCAATGCCCAAGAAAACCGTGATGGCCAAAGCCAAGAGAGGCGATGCGTATCGCCAAACTTCAGAGGGTTGTGGGCGCAGTTCAAGCTTGAGCATGTGATTCCCAAAGCCCACTCATCCACTCGCCAATTTGAGCCACTGTGGCATCTTTTCTATCGATGGAAGGCGACAACTTGCCGTTGGCCATGACGTACATGCGATCACAAATTTCAAACAACTCGTCGAGCTCTTCGCTGACGACCAACACCGCACAACCCGCATCACGCAAGGCCAGCAACTCACCTCTAATTTGGGCCGCTGCGCCCACATCAACACCCCAAGTGGGTTGCGACACCAACAAGACTTTGGGTTGAGCGTCTATCTCACGGCCAACAATGAATTTTTGCAAATTGCCACCGGACAAAGATTGGGCTGCGGCATTGACGCCATTGGCTTTGACTTTGAATTGATCAATGACTTTTTGAGCTTGAACTTGCAAAACCTTTGTCTCAATCCAACCATTGGTTGCAATGGCTTCTGACCGCGTTAACAACATGTTTTGCGCCAAACTTAAGGAGGGCACAGCACCGCGACCCAGTCTTTCTTCGGGCACAAAATGCAAACCTGCATCACGTCTGTCTCTGGCATCCCATTGGCCAACGTCTTGTTGCAAGAGTTGAATGGCTTTTGAAGGTGCACGAATATCTTCACCCGACAGCGCATAAAGCAGCTCACGTTGGCCATTGCCAGAAACACCCGCAATGCCCACCACTTCACCCGCACGCACTTGCAAATGAATGTCTTGAAGGTCGACGCCAAATTGATCTTCTTTGGCCAGTGTTAAACCCACAGCCTCAAACAAAACTTCGCCAGGTGTTCTTTCTTGATGTCGCAAGGCTGGCGGCTCTGCGCCAATCATCAATCGACTGAGCGATGCATTGGATTCTTCACGAGGATCGCATACACCCGTCACTTCACCGCCACGAAGCACTGTACAGGCTGTGCAAAGCTCTCTGATTTCATGCAGTTTGTGGCTGATGTACAGCAAACTGCAACCTTCACTGACCAGCTGTTTCAAGACGACAAAAAGTTTTTCAACCGCTTGGGGGGTCAACACAGAGGTGGGCTCGTCCAAGATGAGCAATTTGGGCTCAGAGAGCAAGGCGCGAATAATTTCGACGCGCTGCATTTCACCCACACTGAGGGTGTGGACTGGCCGAGAAGGATCAATGTCCAAACCGTACTCGGTGGCTTTGCGTTGAATGCGTTTCGTCACTTCACTGAGCTGCAGTGACTTGTCCAAGCCTAGCCAAACATTTTCGGCAACGCTTAAGGTGTCAAACAAGCTGAAGTGCTGAAACACCATGCTGATGCCGAGGGCTCGGGCTTGCTGAGGGTTTCGAATTTGGACGGGTTGTCCGTTGAAATGAATATCACCCTCATCTGGCTTGACGGCGCCATAAATGATTTTCATCAGGGTGGATTTGCCAGCACCGTTCTCGCCCAAAATGGCGTGCGCTTCGCCAGGACGAACTGTCAGCGACACCGAGCGATTGGCCACCACACCGGGGTAACGCTTGGTGATTTGAGAGAGTTGGAGTCTGGCAGGCTCTTGGGGGTGCATGGAAATTTTTGAGTTCGATAAATTCTATCGAGCTTTCAGACCCTCGCCCCACCCATTTGAATTAATTCAGCTTAAATTCCTGCCAAGGATTGCAGGCCCGTCAAATCGAGCAAGTTTAAAACCCGGCCCCCGCCGCTGATGAGTTTGCGATCTCGCAAGTGCTTAAGAACCCTAGAGAAAGTTTCTGGGGCAATGCCCAATTGGGCTGCAATCAGCCTTTTTCTATCGCGCAAGATCACGGCCAGGCTGCCCTGCGCGTCGGCGGGCTCGGCGTGCCGAAGCAACCACTCGGCAAACCGCGCATCGGCATCTTTGGCCAAGCGGCTGACCGCCACTTCAATTTGTTGCCTTTGAGCCTTGGCCAAGTCCAGCATCAAGGTATGAACTGGCTCTGGCAAGTTTTTAAGCTGACTTTTAAATTGGGCCAAAGGCATGGCCCGCAAAGTGACTTCAGTTTCGGCCATGGCATCGACTGCGTGCGGCAAGCCCAACATGGCGGCCGCTGTTTCCAACCAAAAAGGGCCCTCAACCACGCCCAGCTGGTGGACCAAAATGCCCTCCTCAATCACCCCAAAAGCGACACGTCCACTCAGGAGGTGGATGGCTTTGTTGGCAATTTGTCCACGCCGAAGCAATACGGTGCCATAGGGCACTTGCTCGGAAGCGGATGACGCATTTGAAAGGACACGATTCAGCATGCCCCCAAATTTGCCAGAGGCTGGCCTGTTCGGCGTTGACGCAAATCAATGATTTGTCACAACACCAAAATAGCGCGGAAATCGTTCACATTGGTATGCGTTGGGCCGGAGAAAACCAAATCATTCAAAGCTTGAAAATAGCCATAGGCATCGTTGCATGCCAAGTGTTCATCCAAGCTGAGCCCGGCCGTGCGGCCCCTTTGCAAGGTGTCGGGCGTTACCAAGGCCCCCGCGTTGTCTTCCATGCCATCGATGCCATCGGTATCAGCCGCCAAAGCCCAGACGCTGTCTTGCCCTTGTAAGGCAAGCGCCAACCCCATGCAGAATTCGCCGGCTCGGCCGCCACGACCTTCTCTAGATTGAGCGCCCGACTTTGACTTGCTAGACTGAACCGTGACGGTGGTCTCACCGCCACTCAAAATGACGCAAGGTTTGACAAAAGGCCCCATCCCTTTGGCGCTGGCGCGGGCCAAGGCGGCATGAACTTTACCGACCTCTCTGGACTCGCCCTCTAGCTCATCACTCAAGATATAAGCACGCAAACCTTTGGACTCTGCCAATGCCGCAGCGGCTTGCAAGGATTGCGTGGGCGTGGCAATCAAGTGCACTTCGTTGTTGCTAAAAAGAGCGTGGCCCGGCTTGGGGGTTTCAAAAGTCGCTTGCTGTAAAGCTTCTAAAACCTTCTGAGAAACCTCGATCTTGTAGCGTTGCAGAATATCCATAGCGTCCGCACACGTTGTGGGATCGGGCACGGTGGGGCCACTTGCAATGATGGATGGGTCGTCGCCAGGCACATCGCTGATGGTTAAAGTAACCACCCGCGCAGGTGCGCAAGCCGCTGCCAAACGGCCTCCTTTGATGCGCGACAAATGCTTGCGCACGCAATTCATTTCACTGATATTGGCGCCGCTTTTGAGCAAGGCTTGGTTGATGGCTTGTTTTTCAGCCAGGCTCAAGCCTTCTGCTGGCAGGGTCAGTAGCGCGGAGCCGCCCCCAGAGATCAGGCACAGGACCAAATCATCGGCCTTTAAGCCTTGCGTGAGATGGAGAATTTCTTCGGCGGCAGCCAGACCCGCAGCGTCGGGCACAGGATGAGAAGCCTCGACCACTTTCAATCGCTCAGGCACACCCGCCGGCCGTTCGGGGGTATGTCCATAACGCGTCACCACCATGCCAGACAAAGGCGCTTCCTTGGGCCAGAGTGCTTCAACGGCATGCGCCATGGCACCAGCGGCCTTGCCAGCGCCCAGAACCAAAGTGCGACCCTTTGGCACAGCGGGTAAAAAAGCAGCGGTGTTGTCGATGGGCAAGGCCCGCTTGACGGCAGCATCAAACAATTGCCTCAAAAAAATGCGCGGGTTGTTTTGAATATCGGAATGCAAATGGCTAGAGGTCGTCATGGGGTCAGAGTGTAGTGTCTGGCCTGCGCACAATCAAATTCTTCATGCAAAATCATGCCCATGACGACCCTGTTAATTCAAAACGCTCACACCATTGCCACACTGAACGATGCGGGTGATGAACTCAAAAACGCCTCCATTTTTGTGCGCAACAACTGCATAGAGGCCATTGGCCCTGCGCATACTTTGCCAAGCACAGCCGACCGCGTCATCAACGCTCAGCACCACGTGGTCATTCCGGGCATGGTCAACACCCACCATCACATGTCGCAAAGTTTGACGCGCGCCATTCCAGGGGTTCAAAACGCCGAACTTTTTAGCTGGCTCAAAGGCTTGTATCCCATCTGGGCGGACCTACAGCCCGACATGGTCTATGCCAGTACCCAAACGGCCATGGCCGAATTGTTGTTGTCCGGGTGTACCACCAGCAGCGACCATTTGTACATCTACCCCAATGGCGTTAAGTTAGACGATTGCATTCATGCCGCGCGCGAAATTGGCATGCGCTTTGTGGCCACACGCGGCAGCATGAGCGTTGGTCAATCCAAAGGCGGTTTGCCACCCGATCGCGTGGTCGAGCAAGAAGACGCTATTTTGAAAGACACACAGCGTCTGATTACGCAGTTTCACGATGCATCCCATGGCGCCATGACGCAAGTGGCAGTGGCCCCCTGCTCGCCCTTCAGTGTCAGCCAAGACTTGATGCGCCTCTCGGCTGAAATGGCGCGTCACTATGGCGTGCGATTGCACACGCATCTTGCAGAAAACGACCATGACATTGCCTACAGCCTCGAAAAATTCAAGCGCACCCCCACGCAATATGCCGAAGATTTAGGCTGGCTGGGTGACGATGTGTGGCACGCGCACTGCGTCAAATTAGACGACGAAGGCATCTCCTTGTTTGCCGCCACACGCACAGGCATTGCGCACTGCCCTTGCAGCAACATGCGTTTGGCCAGCGGCATTGCGCCCATTCGAAAAATGATTGAGGCGGGTGTGCCGGTTGGCCTTGGCGTCGATGGCAGCGCCAGCAACGACGCTGCCCACATGGTCAATGAAGCACGTCAAGCCATGCTGTTGGCACGGCTGCGCAAATCACTGGAAGGACCGCAAGTCACGGCGGAGGGTCGCACTGTTTTTGGCTGCGACACTGCGCCGATGGAGATGACAGCCCGAGACGCTTTGCGCTTGGCAACACGCGGCGGTGCAGAAGTACTGGGCCGAAAAGATATCGGCCAACTGAGCGTGGGCTATTGTGCCGACATGGCCTTGTTTGACTTACGCAGCTTGAGCTTTGCAGGCGGCGCAGTGCATGACGCCATTGGCAGTCTCATGTTGTGTTCTAGCGCGCCGGCCAGTTACACCGTTGTGAATGGCCGTGTGGTGGTTAGCGAAGGCCAATTGGCCACACTCGATTTAGGCCGCGTGATTGAACGTCACAACCAGTTTGCGCTGCAACTGGCCATGGGTCACTGAACCGACCAGGCGTTCAATCTAATTTGGCGCCCGTTTGGTACCAGCGTGTAATCAGATTGCGCTCTTCTTCGGTAATGCCGGTTGCGTTGTTCATGGGCATCTGCCTGGTCACACTCACCTGCTGGTAAATGTTTTGCGCATGTATCTGTATGCCTTCTTTTTGATCAAGTCGAACATTTTTCATTTGGACTTGTTCACCATGGCAACTTAGGCAGCGTTGATCAATGACAGCCTTCACTTCTGAAAACGCAACAGGCTGAGTGCTTGCCACGTTGGTGGGCACCTTGCTTGTACCAGAGCCCCAAGGCGCCATGGCCAAGATGGCTCCCACAATAAGGACCACACCCACAGCAGCAAAAGGCCAAGGATTGGCGGCACGCCCCAAGTGATAACCATGGCGTTGCACAAAGAACTGACGAATCAAAGCACCCGCAAACATCATGACAAACAAGATCAGCCAACGCTGTGGATGTGTGTACAAAAAGCTGTAGTGGTTGCTCAGCATGGCAAAGATCACGGGCAAGGTGAAGTACGTGTTGTGCACGCTTCTTTGCTTGCCGCGTTTGCCATGAATGGCCAAGGACATGGCATCGTATTTTTCGCCGGAGGTCATGGCCGCCACCACTTTGCGTTGACCCGGAATGATCCACATAAACACGTTGGCACTCATGGCGGTGGCAATCATGGCGCCCACCAATAGAAACGCTGCTCTGCCGGCAAACAACTGGCATGCCAACCAAGAGGCAAATGCCACGACACACAGCATCAGTGCGGCCACGATGAGTTCACCGTTTTTGCGGAATCCAAACACCCGACAAACGGCGTCGTAAATAAACCAAAAAGCCACCAAGAAACCCAAGGCAGCAGAAATGGCTGCCGCGGGCGACCAATCCATCAGCGATTTGTCGATGAGGTAGGTGCCGGCGTTCCACAAATACGAAACCGTGAAAAGCGCAAAGCCTGTGAGCCACGACGAGTAGCTCTCCCAATAAAACCAATGCAACTTGGTGTGAATTTTCTTGGGCGCCACCATGTACTTTTGCGGGTTGTAAAAACCACCGCCGTGGACCGCCCACATGGCACCATCAACACCCTTCTCGAGCAAGTCAGGCGAGTTGGGCTTGAGCAAATTGTTGTCTAAGAACACGAAGTAAAAAGACGAACCAATCCAAGCAATCACGGTAATCACATGGACCCACCGCAACAGCAAGTTAGCCCAATCCAGCAAATAAGATTCCATGTCACATTTCCAAAATTGTTTACCGAAGTGTATACAATTTTAAGCTTGCAACAGCTGCGCCGCAACAGCCACTGCAATCACTTCAGGCTCTTTGCCCGAAATACCGGGTACGCCGATGGGGCAAGTCACTTGTTGGCATTCGGCCTCCGAGAAGCCTCTCTCTGCCAATCGCCGCTTAAAAGTCGCCCATTTGGTGGCGCTGCCAATCAAGCCGACAAAAGGTAAATCTTGGCGCTGACGATTGCGCAATAGACAAGCCGCCACGATGTCCAAATCTTCTGCGTGACTGAAACTCATGATGAGCACCCGGCTGTTGGGGGCCAAATCTGCCACGGCGGCTTGCACGGGGTTGGAGTGCTCACAAACCACTTGCGCAGGCACAGAAGTTGGAAAAATCTCATCGCGACTGTCAATCCATCTGACTTGAAACGGCAGAGGCGCTAGGACATTGATGAGGGCCTTGCCCACATGGCCACCGCCAAACAACGCCAGTGGCATGAACCGCTCAGCCGTTTGCGCATCAAGAATTTCAAGGAGGCGATTTGAATCTGCTGAGGAGACCGCTTCAAATTGCAAAACCAAAGCCCCGCCACAACATTGGCCCAAACTGGGGCCCAATGCAAATCGTTTTTCTTTGGGCAGGCCTGCTAAATCTGGCGCAGATTTCAAACACTTGCGAGCCTCGGCGATGGCTTCAAACTCCAAATGCCCACCACCGATGGTGCCAAAAAAAGTACCTTCAAAGACAGCCATGACTGTGCCAGCACCTCTGGGTACGGAACCATGAGCTTGCAAAACCGTGATCCAAATGGCAGGGCCTTTGGCTAATTGATCAACAAATGGAATCTTCCAATGCACTTATTTAGCTTTCAATCGATATCTGTTCAAACCACACTGTACAGTGCCAAAATGCCACCCATGGTTTGGAAGGTTTTTAAAAAATGACCCCCTTTGACAAGCAACACCCTGTCAATCGCATTGCGCTAGCCCAAACAGGGAGGCTCTTCAGCTTAGTGGCTTGCCTCTCCGCACTGTGGCTCTCAGGTTGCAGCACGCCGCCGGCTTCGCCACCAGTTCAGCCCGCCCCTGTTAAAGCCCCCGTACCCTTGGCCAAGCCTGTGGAAACACCCAAACCCCAGCTACCCACATCCAACGCACGGACACCCCAAGAATACAGAGTCGATGCAGCCAAGCATCTTTACAAACTCAACGGCGAACGTATTTTCAAAGGTCGCTTACCGCCCATGCTCTACGCTGTGGGCGTGTTGGATGTGGAGGTCGACAGGCAAGGACAAGTCACTCGGACTTATTGGGTCAGAGCGCCAGGCCACGCACCCGAGGTGATGAAGGAAATTGAAAATACCGTGCGAAAGGCCGCGCCGTACCCCGTTCCTGCTCGCATGAACAAAGTCGTTTATTCAGACGTATGGCTCTGGCACAGCAGTGGCAGGTTTCAGCTCGATACCCTCACAGAAGGTCAAGACTAAAACCGCCATCAAGCGCGCTTAGACAGCGGCTTTTGCCTTTTCGCAAGTCATCAAAATCTTTTCTGGCGTGGCAGGGGCGCTCATGTGAACCACCGTTTTGTGGTCGGCACTGGCACTGACGGCATCACGCAAGGCAAAGAAGGTTGACAAGGCCAACATCAAAGGTGGCTCGCCCACAGCTTTGGAGTTAAAGGGTGTGGGCTTCAAGTTGCTGCCATCAAACAGCGTCACATTGAAGTGCTCTGGAATGTCGCCCGCCACTGGAATTTTGTAAGTGCTGGGGCCATGTGTCAGGAACTTGCCCTTCTTGTCCCAAATGCACTCTTCCATGGTGAGCCAGCCCATGCCTTGCACGTAGCCGCCTTCAATTTGGCCTTTGTCGATGGCGGGGTTGATGCTCTTACCTGCGTCGTGAACGATGTCGACGGCCTTGATCCAATACTCACCTGTGCGCGTGTCAATTTCAACTTCACTCACGGATGCGCCGTAGCAGTAGTAATAGAAAGCATGACCCGTCAGAGTGGCAAAGTCGTACTTAATTTCGGGCGTCATGTAGAAGCCTGTGACAGACAAACCCACGCGGTCCATCCAAGCTTGCTTGGCCACAGCGGTCCATTCAACAGACTTGCCGCCGCCATGCGCCATGTTGTTGGCAAAGCTCACTTCGGTGTCTTTGCAACCCAACATATTGGCCGCAACAGGCGCCAAGCGTGCACGCATTTGCGCCGTGGCATTCATGATGGCTGCACCGTTAATGTCGGCACCGCTAGAAGCTGATGTCGCAGAAGCGTTAGGCACCTTCTGTGTGTCAGTGCCCGTCACGCGAACGTATTTGATGTCAATACCCAAACCATCGGCACACACCTGAGCCATCTTGGTGTTGAGGCCCTGGCCCATTTCGGTACCGCCATGGTTACAACTGACTGAGCCGTCCATGTAAATGTTGAGCAACGCACCGCCCTGGTTCAACATGGTGGCTGTAAAGCTGATACCAAACTTCAAAGGCACCAAAGCCAAGCCACGCTTGCGGCGCTTATTGACTTTATTGAACGCATTGACGCTGTCGCGGCGTTCACGGTACTTGGCTTCGGATGCCACTTGGTCAATGACCTTGTCGCCTACCCAGTCGGCAATGGTTTGACCATATTGCGTCACCATGGTGGCAGGGTTGCCAGAGACTGCTGGGTCTTTGTAGATGTTGAGCAAGCGCACATCCAAAGGATCTTTGCCGATGTCATTGGCAATTTCTTCAATGACGGTTTCGATGCCAAACATACCCTGCGGGCCGCCAAAGCCACGGAACGCGGTAGCGCTTTGCGTATTGGTTTTGCAGCGGTGGCTGATGAGTTTGAGGTTAGGAATGTAGTAGCAGTTGTCGATGTGCAAACAAGCACGGTCATTCACCGGACCTGAATAGTCGATGCTGTAACCGCAGCGCGACATCAGCGTGATGTCGGCACCCAAGATACGGCCTTCGTCGTCGTAACCCACTTCGTAATCGATGCGGAAGTCGTGACGCTTGCCCGTGATCATCATGTCGTCGTCGCGGTTGACGCGCAGCTTGACGGGGCGTTGTAATTTGAAAGCGGCCAGTGCGGCGCTCTGACTGAAAATGCTGGCGTTGCCTTCTTTGCCGCCAAAGCCACCGCCCATGCGGCGGCAAATCACTTCCACGTCATTGGTGCTGAGGTTCAATGCGGAAGCGGCTTCACGCTGGTTGCCATCAGGGTGCTGCGTAGAACAATACAAAGTGAGTTGGCCATCTTCACGCGGCACGGCGTAAGTAATTTGGCCTTCCATGTAAAACTGTTCTTGCTGACCCGTTTCGGTGCTGCCCTTCACTTTGCGAGGCGCTTTGGCAATGGCTTCTGAAGCATTGCCACGTGTAATGCCTTTGGCAGGCATGACAAAACTTTGCGCTGCCATGGCTTCGTCAATGGTCAAAATAGGCTTGAGCTCTTTGACCAACACTTTGGCGTTGTGCGCAGCTTCGCGGGCATACAACATTTCGCGCGCCACCACCACGGCCACGGCTTGACCCAAAAACTCAACTTTGCCAACGGCCAAGAAAGGATCGTCGTGAACGATAGGGCCGCAATTGTTTTCGCCAGGAATATCTTTGGCGGTGTAAACAGCCACCACGCCATGTGCATTCAAAATGGCGTCGCGGTCAATACCGTCGCCAATCAGTTCGCCATGGGCCACCGGTGACTTGATGATGGCGGCATACAAGGTGCCTGCCAACTCGGGCATGTCATCTGTAAATGTTGCGCCACCTGTGACATGCAAGTGCGCAGATTCATGAATGACATCGGTGCCTTGTTGCAAACCGGTTGCAGGCAATAAATTGTGCAAAGAAATAGGCGCGTTCATTTAAGCCACCTCCGCAGTTGTTTGAGTTTGTTGTTCAATGAAATCGATCACCAAGTTGCGAGCCACCAAAGAGCGGTAGGCCCAAGTGGCGCGCAAACCATCGCGTGCCACAAAGCTGGCGGCAATGGCGGCATCCAAGTCTGATTCTTTGACATCTGCTGGCGCTTTGCCTTCCAACACCGCTTCCAATTTGGGAGCGCGGCAAGGTGATGGTGCCAAGCCGTTGTAGGCCAACTTGACGTTGCTGAGCTTGCCGCCCTTCAAGGTGTATGTGATAGCCGCACACGTGGCAGAAATATCTTGTTCAAAACGCTTGCTGACTTTGTGCGCGCGGAACACTTGGCCCGCTTGAGGCTTGGGCAAGACCACGGCTTCAATGAATTCGCCCGCTTGCAACACAGTTTGTTTTTGACCTGTGTAGAACTGATCCAAAGACACCGTACGTGTTTTGTCGCCACGGCGCAAAGTGAGTGTGGTGCCCAGGGCCATGAGGCAAGGCATCGAGTCGCCGATGGGGGAACCATTGGCAATGTTGCCGGCCAAAGTGGCGGTAGAACGAATGGGGGGGGAGCCAAAACGGCGAAGCACTTCGGCAAAGTCTGGATAAGCCTTGGCCACCAAGCCTTCCACTTCTGTGAGCGACACCACGGCACCAATGTGCCAAGCTTGCGGTGTGTCTTTGACTTGTTTGAGTTCGGTCACGTTGCCCAAATAAACAATGTGATCGGGGCGTGAGAATTGTTTGTTGACCTGCAAGCCCACTTCGGTGCTACCCGCCAGCAAAGTGGATGTAGGGTGCTTGACCAAATAGTCGGCCACTTCGGCCAAGGTAGCAGGTGATACAAACTCGTTGCCTTTGCGCGTGCGAACCACGGGCTGAACAATGATGTCGCCTTCTAAGTTGACCGTGGGCGTAGAGGCGCGTTGAATTTCTTTGAGCAAAGGCACGTCGGCTGAATCGTCCAACTTCAGAGCAGCTTTGTTGCCACAAGCCTGAGAAGCCGCATCCAAAATAGGCGCATAACCTGTGCAACGGCAAAGGTTGCCACTGAGTGCATCACTCACTTCTTGGCGCTTGGGGCTAGGGTTGACTTGAACCAAATTGACCAAGCTCATGACAATGCCTGGCGTACAGAAACCGCACTGCGAGCCGTGGCAATCGACCATGGCTTTTTGCACAGGGTGCAAAGTACCATCGGCTTTTTTCAAGCTCTCGACTGTCTTGATCGACTTGCCATCGAGCGAAGGCAACAATTGAATACAGCTATTGACTGCTTTGTAATCGACGCCTTGGCCGTTGGCATTCAAATCGCCCACCATGACCACACAGGCGCCGCAATCACCTTCCGCACATCCCTCCTTGGTGCCTGTACGGTGCAATTTCTCGCGCAGGTAATCTAAAACGGTGGTGGTGCGGCGTACGCCTTGGGCTTCGACGATTTGGCCGTCAAGCACAAAACGGACTGTATTGGTCACTTGGCTCATGATGGGGAATTGCTTTGGGTTTAATTCGAACAAAGGTCGATTTTATTGATTTCGCCCTATGTCGGGGCGAAATGGCGCAGAAATAAATCTAAATTCAGGAGCCTCGGTAGGTCGAGTAACTCCAAGGGCTGACCAATAGCGGCACGTGATAGTGCTGCGTGATGTCGGCGACCCCAAAATCGAGGGCGACTTGGTTCAAAAAGGAGGGTTCTGGCAAGGCAACCCCCTTGGCTTTGAAATACCCAGCCACATCAAAAACAAGCCGGTAAGTGCCCTTCAGCAAACTGGCGTTGTCGTACAAAGGGCCCTCTGGATTGCGGCCATCTGTATTCAATTGGAAGGTTTTGACCAAGGTGGCAAATTGACCTTCGGTGGTGTAGAGGCTGACCTGCATGCCAGCAGCGGGACAACCATGCATGGTGTCCAAAACGTGTGTACTCAAACCCATTTTCAATTTTCCTTAAATTTGTCGACTGAAAGTGTATACACTTTTGGCTTTTGAAGCTATCATGATTTCGCATGGAAACCTCATCAACCCACGCTATTGTCAGTGCTTTGACCAAAGCCATTGTCGAGCACCGGCTCATGCCGGGCTCCAAATTGGCTGAGCAAAAGTTAGCCACCCACTTTGGTGTTTCCAGAACTCTGGTCAGGCAGGCCCTTTTTCAGCTCTCCCAAAACAAGCTCATCCGAATGGAGCCCGCGCGCGGCGCTTTTGTGGCCGCGCCCTCCGCCGACGAAGCCAAACAAGTTTTTGCGGTCAGGCGCATGTTGGAAGTGCAAATGACGCGGGAATTTGTTCGAGACATCACCCCCGCCAAAGTGCGCGCCTTGAAGGCCCACATCAAACAAGAAAAAGAAGCCATTTCGCACGAAGACGTGAGGGGGCGCACCGAATTGTTGGGCGATTTCCATGTGCGCATTGCAGAGCTCATGGGCAATCCGGTATTGGCGCAAATATTGGGCGAGCTTATTTCGCGCTGTGCCCTCATTACTCTGATGTACCAATCACAAAATGCCGCACAGCATTCTGCTGAAGAGCATGATGAAATTGTCGACGCCATGGCGCAGAAGAATGCCGATTTAGCGGCGCAGCTCATGGAGTCGCATTTGAATTTTGTGGAGCAAAGTTTGAGCTTCAACAAAAAAATCCCGACCTACGATATTGCATTGGCCTTGTCATGAACCACGCCCCCTACGACACCACAGCCCCCTACCCACGCGACCTCCAAGGCTATGGCCGTGACGTGCCCCACGCCCAATGGCCTGGGCAAGCTCGCGTTGCCGTTCAGTTTGTTTTGAACTACGAAGAAGGTGGTGAAAATTCTGTGCTGCATGGCGATGCAGGCTCTGAGCAGTTCTTGTCTGAAATGTTCAGCCCTGCCGCCTATCCCGAACGCCATATCAGCATGGAAGGCATTTACGAATATGGCTCCCGTGCAGGCGTCTGGCGCATTTTGCGTGAATTTGAAAAACGCCAATTGCCCTTGACAGTGTTTGGGGTGGCCACGGCCCTGCAAAAACACACAGATGTCTTGGCCGCATGCCAAGAATTGGGCTACGACATTGCATGCCATGGTTTGAAGTGGATTCACTATCAAAACATTGACGAAGCCACCGAGCGTGCGCACATGGCAGAAGCCATGGCCATCATGAAAGACCTCATGGGCGAGCGACCCTTGGGTTGGTACACAGGCCGCGACAGCCCTCGCACACGCCGCTTGGTGGCCGATTTTGGCGGCTTCGAATACGACAGCGACTACTACGGTGACGACCTGCCCTTTTGGATGAAAGTACAAAAGAGCGATGGTCAATTGGCCCCCCAACTCATCGTGCCCTACACCTTAGATTGCAACGACATGCGCTTTGCACTGCCTCAAGGCTACTCGCATGCCGACCCGTTTTTCCAGTACATGAAAGACACCTTCGACGCACTCTACAAAGAAGGCGATCCGCAAGGTTTGAACCGCCCCAAGATGATGAGCATTGGCATGCACTGCCGACTCTTGGGCAGGCCTGGTCGCATTACTGCCTTGCAAAGATTTTTGGACCACATCCAAGCCCATGACCAAGTGTGGGTCTGTCGCAGATTAGATGTTGCGCGCCACTGGAAAGCCACACACCCCTACGCAACATGACACTGACTCTGACACAACTCAACACGGCCACTGTCGCCGAGGCCACGCAACTGCTCGATGGCCTTTATGAGCACTCGCCTTGGATTGCAGAACGGGCCTTGGCACAACGGCCCTTTGCTTCTTGGGCGCACCTGAAACATTGCATGACGCAAGTTCTGCAAGACGCAGGTCGCGATGCACAGATTGGCCTGATTCGGGCCCACCCCGAGTTGGCTGGCAAAGCCATGGTGCGCAAAGAATTAACTGCAGAATCTACCAACGAGCAGAGCAAGGCTGGCTTAACGGAGTGCACACCCGAAGAATTTGAAAAAATTCAAACGCTCAACGCAGCCTACAACCAAAAATTTGGCTGGCCCTTTATTTTGGCGGTGCGCGGACCGCGCGGCAAAGGTCTCAATAAACATCAAATCATTGCCACTTTTGAACGTCGACTCAACGGACACCCTGATTTTGAATTGCAAGAATGTTTGCGCAATATTCATCGCATCGTTGAAATTCGGTTGAACGACAAAGCGGCATGTGAACCCACACAGGGCCACCAGGTTTGGGACTGGCAAGAGGAACTTGCACAGTTCAGCGATCCGGGCTTCAAAGAAAATGGCCAACTGACTGTGACCTACCTCACAGAAGCTCACATGGCTTGTAGCGCCAGCATTCAACAGACCATGAAATCTGCCGGATTTGACGAAGTGTTTGTCGACGCGGTGGGCAACGTGGTGGGCCGATATCAGCCTTCCAAATCAGGCGCACCTTATCTCATGACAGGCAGCCATTTTGACACCGTGCGAAATGGCGGCAAATACGATGGCAGGCTAGGTATTTATGTGCCGATTGCTTGCGTTCAGCAACTGTCACAACAAAAGCAACGCCTGCCCTTTGGCCTTGAAGTTGTGGCGTTTGCAGAAGAAGAAGGCCAACGTTACAAAGCCACTTTCTTGGGCTCAGGCGCGTTGGTAGGCCAGTTCAATTCTGAGTGGCTGACGCAACTGGACGCCGATGGCATTTCAATGCGCGAAGCCATGAAAAAAGCGGGCCTCAACGAAAACGAAATTCCTCAAATTCAAAGAAATCCCGCCGATTATTTAGGCTTCATCGAAGTCCACATTGAGCAAGGCCCTGTGCTGAACGAAATGAATTTGCCACTGGGTGTGGTCAGCTCTATCAATGGCAGCGTGCGCTACTTGTGCACCATGGAAGGTGTGGCCAGTCACGCTGGTACCACGCCCATGAATCGCAGGCGCGATGCCGCCCTTGCTGTAGCAGAGTTGGCCCTCTTCATGGAAAAACGCGCAGCGGCCGATGGCGATTCTGTGGCCACCATGGGCCAGCTTCAAGTGCCCAATGGCTCTATCAATGTGGTTCCAGGACGCTGCCTTTTCTCAATGGACATGCGTGCTCCCACTGACCGGCAACGCGACGCTTTAGAACAAGACATCTTGAAAGCCATGGACGAAATTTGCGAACGGCGCGGACTGGTCTGCCAGCGCGAAGTAACGCTCAGAGCGCCTGCTGCACCCAGCGCACCCGCATGGCAAAAGCGCTGGGAGAATGCCCTGAACAGCTTGGGCGTTCCTCTTTACATCATGCCCAGTGGCGCTGGCCACGATGCCATGAAACTGCATGAGCTCATGCCCCAAGCCATGCTGTTTGTGCGCGGCGAAAACAGCGGCATCAGCCACAACCCCTTGGAATCCAGCACCAGCGATGACATTCAACTTTGCGTGGATGCGTTCAACCATGTGCTGAAACAACTTGCCGAAGAAAATTCTTAAAAACTCACCATGAACTCCACACCTAACTACGAACAACTTGATCAGTGGATCGACGCTCACTTTGACGAACAAGTGAAATTTCTTCAAGCCCTGGTGCAGGTTCCGACCGACACGCCACCTGGCAACAATGCGCCTCATGCTGCCAGAACCACGGAGCTTCTCAAAAGCATGGGCTATGAGGCCGAACAGTTTCCTGTCCCCGAAGAGGAAGTCAAAGCCTATGGCCTGACCTCTCTGACCAATTTGATTGTGCGCAGGCACTTTGGCGACGGCGGCAAAACCATCGCCCTGAATGCCCATGGCGATGTGGTGCCCCCAGGTGAAGGCTGGACCCACCCACCCTACGGTGGCGTCATTGAAAATGGCCACATGTACGGCCGCGCCACCGCAGTGAGTAAATGTGATTTTTCAACATTCACATTTGCATTGCGAGCAGTGGAAGCTTTGCAATCCAAACAGCAATTAGCCCTCAAAGGCAATGTCGAATTGCACTTCACATACGACGAAGAATTTGGTGGCGAGAAAGGTCCTGGCTGGCTTTTGGACAAAGGCTTGACCAAGCCAGACCTCATGATTGCAGCGGGCTTTAGCTACCAAGTGGTGACTGCCCACAACGGTTGTTTGCAAATGGAAGTCACCGTGCACGGCAAAATGGCCCACGCTGCCATTCCAGATACGGGCGTGGATGCTTTGCAAGGCGCGGTGCACATTTTGAATCACCTTTACGCCCAAAACAAACTCTATAAGAAAGTTCAATCCAAGGTAGAGGGCATCAATCACCCTTACCTGAATGTGGGCCGCATTGAAGGTGGCACCAATACCAACGTGGTTCCTGGCACGGTCAGTTTCAAACTCGATCGGCGCATGATTCCCGAAGAAAACCCAGAACAAGTTGAAGCCAACATTCGGGAAGTGATTGCGCAGGCTGCGGCAGAATTTAATCAAGGGCGTGCAGCCGATGTCCAAATTCACATTGACATCAAACGAATGCTCATGGCCCACGCCATGAAACCTCTGGCGGGCAATGCACCGCTGGTCAATGCCATCCAACAACACGGCCAAACTGTCTTTGGCGAACCCATACCTGCTATGGGCACGCCTTTGTACACGGACGTCAGGCTCTATGTTGAAAAAGGCATTCCAGGGGTTATTTATGGTGCAGGCCCTCGCACCGTGTTGGAATCTCATGCCAAACGGGCGGATGAACGGCTCAATTTAGAAGATTTGCGGAAGGCCACCAAAGTGATCTCTCGCACCATTTTGGATCTGCTGAAATAAATTCAACCCAAAACAGGGCTTACTCGGGGTTTTACTGATCCCAAACGGCCCAAAACTGTATACACTTTGTAAAACAAGAGGCCAGTTGATGGGATTCATAATGGCATCGATTTTGCTAGTTGTTTGACTGCCATTAATCTCAAATCCGTCCATCACCCATTTGGAGTTCTTATGAAAAAACGTTTCTTGCTTAAAACCACAGCCGCCCTGCTGGCCGCCTGCTCTTTTGGCATGGCCAATGCTCAAAATACACCCTTGAAGTTCCAACTGGATTGGCGCTTTGAAGGTCTATCAGCATTTTTTCTGACACCAGCAGCAAAAGGTTATTTCAAAGACGCCAAGCTGGACGTCACTGTTGACGCTGGCAACGGTTCTGGTGGTGCCGTTACGCGTGTTGCTTCTGGCAGCTACGACGTTGGTTTTGCCGACCTGGCAGCCCTGATGGAATTCCACGCCAACAACCCCGACGCCCCCAACAAGCCTGTGGCCATCATGATGGTCTACAACAACACGCCAGCTTCTGTCATGGCCCTCAAAAAATCAGGCATCAAAACGCCTGCCGATTTGGCTGGCAAGAAATTGGGTGCGCCTGTGTTTGACGCAGGTCGCCGCGCTTTCCCCATCTTCCAAAAAGCCAACAGCATTGGCAACGTAGCTTGGACGGCCATGGATCCTCCATTGCGTGAAACCATGTTGGTTCGCGGCGATGTCGATGCCATCACTGGCTTCACCTTCACATCCCTCTTGAACATTGAAGCTCGCGGCGTGAAAGCCGACGACGTGGTGGTCATGCAGTACCCTGACTTTGGTGTGAAGCTGTACGGCAATGCCATCATTGCATCACCCAAGATCATCAAAGAAAACCCAGCTGCATTGAAAGCTTTCTTGTCTGCCTTCACCAAAGGCGCTAAAGACGTGATGGCCAACCCTGCCGCAGCCATTGCCGATGTCAAAGCACGTGACGGCATCATCAACGTTGAACTCGAAACACGTCGCTTGCAGTTGGCCATCGACACGGTCATTAACAGCCCCTCCGCCCGCGAAGAAGGCTTTGGCCAAATCAAAGGTCCCCGTTTGTCTTTGATGGCTTCACAAGTTTCTGATGCGTTCAACACCAAGACACGCGTCAAGGCAGATGACATTTGGAACGGTTCTTTCTTGCCTAGCGCCAAAGAACTCGACATCTTGCCAAAACCAAAGAAGTAATGACTGATTGAACAAGGCGGCCTGTTTTGACCACTGCAAATTTCGTTGATTTTCAAAATGTTTGGTTGGCCTACAACGATGAGTTGTTGGCCCAAAATCACTTCGCAGTTGAGGACATCAACTTGCAAGTCAAACAGGGCGAGTTCATTGCCATTGTCGGCCCCTCGGGCTGCGGCAAGTCCACCTTCATGAAGCTGACCACGGGACTAAAGCGTCCCAGCAAAGGTCAAATTTTTGTCGATGGCCAACCCGTGACAGGTCCCTTGAAAATCAGTGGCATGGCATTCCAGGCGCCGTCTTTGTTGCCTTGGCGCACCACGCTCGACAATGTCTTGCTCCCGCTTGAAATTGTCGAGCCCTTCCGCTCTCAGTTCAAACAACGCAAAGCCGAGTTTGCAGAGCGCGCCATCAAACTGTTAAAGACAGTGGGCTTGGGCGGTTACGAAAACAAGTTCCCTTGGCAACTCTCTGGCGGCATGCAACAACGCGCCAGCATTTGCCGCGCGCTCATTCACGAGCCCAAAATGCTGCTGCTTGACGAACCCTTTGGTGCGCTCGATGCATTCACCCGCGAAGAGTTGTGGTGCATCTTGCGCGACCTCTGGACCGAACAAAAGTTCAACGTTATTTTGGTCACGCACGATTTGCGCGAATCAGTTTTCTTGGCCGACACGGTTTATGTCATGAGCAAAAGCCCAGGACGTTTCGTGGTCAAGAAAGAAATCGACTTGCCGCGTCCCCGCGACTTGGAAGTCACTTACACGCCTGAGTTCACCAACATCGTTCACGAGTTGCGTGGCCACATTGGTGCCATTCGCCAAGCCGGCGCCGTTATCAATCAATAAGCAGGTGATGTTGTGAACAAAAAAACACTCGAACAAACAGCACCTTGGTTTTTGCTCATCATCACCATTGCCATTTGGCAGGCGGTGTGCAGCATCTTCAATGTTTCTGAATTTATTTTCCCCAGCCCGCTGCGCATTGCACAGCAAACGGTTGAATTCAGTGGCGTCATAGCCGCACACGCATGGCGCACCTACTGGGTCACCATGGCGGGCTTTGGCATTGCCATTGTGGTGGGCGTCTTGCTTGGCTTTGTCATTGGTAGCTCACGCTTAGCCTATGCCGCGGTTTACCCCCTCATGACCGCCTTCAACGCATTGCCCAAAGCGGCCTTCGTGCCGATCTTGGTGGTGTGGTTCGGCATCGGCATTGGCCCCGCCATCCTCACAGCTTTCTTAATCAGCTTCTTCCCCATCATGGTGAACATTGCCACGGGCTTGGCCACTCTCGAGCCCGAACTTGAAGACGTGTTGCGTGTGCTGGGAGCAAAACGCTGGGACGTGTTGGTCAAGGTGGGTTTGCCCCGCTCCATGCCCTACTTCTATGGCTCCCTCAAGGTGGCAATTACCTTGGCCTTTGTGGGCACCACAGTGTCTGAAATGACAGCGGCCAATGAAGGCATTGGTTACCTCTTGATTTCCGCGGGTTCGGCCATGCAAATGGGCCTGGCTTTTTCTGGATTGATGGTGGTGGGTGCCATGGCCATGGTGATGTACGAACTTTTTAGCTACATCGAAAAGCACACCACAGCTTGGGCCCACCGCGGCACCAACAACGAATAAACCATTCCCTCTAGGTTTATTTCCAGACCGGCTCTAAAGGCTTGACCTTTAGAGCCGATTCCTTACGATGCACCAGTAAATCGAAATGCCAGTTCGGCATTTTGAGAAATTGCATCGCTATAGGGAGCAAGTTCCATGACCGAGTCAGCACAGTCCAATGCGGATGCAAAACCCACAGCCGTGGTATCTGGCAATCCGAACGTTTGGGACATCTTGTTCCTGATTTTTTTAGCATGCACCTTAGTTTGCGTTGCATGGGTTGGCGTTTTGTCACACGAAGAAGGCAATAAAAACGAAGTCACCAAACAAAATGGTGAAGCTTGGGTGAAGTGGCTCAAAGACAATAGCGAGCCACGTATTCAAGAAGACTTTGCCATCGAAAGTTGCGCTGCCAGTGCCATGGAAAGAAGGCGCTGGGGAGATTGCTTCAATGAGATCATGGAAAGTGTCAAAGAACTCAATGGGCTTAAAAACGCTTTTACAGGTGAACCCGTTGCGTTCATTGCCAAGTGCGACCCCAAAGACAGAAGCACAGTTGGCAGCATAGTTTTAGAGAAAATTGTGCCAACACCACCAGGATCAGCGGTACCCGCGGTCGCATCACAATTGGTAGAAATGGATGCCATTGATACCAAGCTTGCCCTCAAACTAACTGTCTGCAACAAAGGTGGCTACCCCATCAAAGTCGATGAGTTCGAATTTTAAACAGGGGTCACCATGTCCAATCAGAGCATTGAATCCCAGCTTCTTTCGCACGAAGTCGAAATTTCCAGCGATTTGCCATTCAGAAAATGGCTGTATGCATGGCTGCTAGATCCGCACATAGAAGGCAATCATCAAAAATCAATCGATCATTGGATTGGATTATTGATTGTCGCCAACTTGTTCGCACTGGTCTTTGAACATGTGCCAGCCATCTTTGAGCCCAATCAAGTTTGGTTTCACTATTTTGATGTGATATCCGTCCTCATCTTCACAATTGAATATGCAGTTCGGTTTTATCTAGCACCAGAGGACGAAGAATTTAAGAAGCATCGTTTTGCTCGCGCACGCTATGCCACCAGTCCCTTTGCAATCATCGACTTAGTGGCCATTTTGCCTTTCTTCCTGCAAGCCTTCATTTCGATTGATTTGCGATTCTTGCGATTCCTGCGATTGCTTCGAATCTTGAAGTTGTTCAGGGTCTTGATTCCTGCTTACAAAGAATTTGTCCAAGCCAACAAGGGCCGAACATTCCGTCAAAAAATGCACGCCTTGGTATTCCCAAGTGAATATGGTGGTGAGCTCCATCACATGTTCGACACATTCATTGTGATTTGGGTCATCATCTCAGTGCTTGCTGTGATCTTTGAATCCGTTCACAGCATCCATTACTTGCTGAACTTAGAGTTCCTCATACTGGATGCCATTGCGGTGAGTATTTTTACCGTCGAGTATTGCTTGCGGCTCTATTGCTGCGTCGAAGAGCCAGGTTATCAAAGGGCTGTAGCAGGACGCCTCAAATTGGCCAAGTCAACATCTTCCATCATTGACTTGTTGGCCATTGCACCCTTCTTCCTTGAAGTGTTCTTGCATCACTTGTTTGACTTGCGATTCATGCGAGTCTTCCGCTTGCTGCGGTTACTCAAGTTAACTCGATACACCGGTGCCACGCAGTCGCTGTCCAAGGTGGTTGCCCGTGAATGGCCTGTCATGGCGGCCTCGGCTTTCATTATGTTGTTGCTGGTAGTGATGACAGCCAGTTTGGGCTATCTGTTTGAGCACGAAGCACAACCAGAAAAATTTGAAAACATTCCACAATCCATTTACTGGGCTGTCATTACCCTGGCATCCGTGGGCTACGGCGATATATCTCCCGTCACACCAGCAGGACGGGCTATGACCATTGTTTTGGCGCTGATCGGAATTGGTATTTTTGCAATTCCGGCTGCCCTTTTGTCTTCTGCCTTCAGCGATCAACTCAAAATGGACCGAGAAGCCTTGGTCAACAAGCTATATGAAATGCTTGCGGATGGCAACATTGACGAGTCGGAAGCCGAATACATCAAACATGAAGCCAAACGCCTGCACTTGAGTGATGAGGAAGTTAGAGTCCTCATTGAAAAAGCAAAGCGAGAGCGTGAATTGATGGACGATGTGTCAGTCTTGCCATTGCATAAAATAGCAAGCAATACAGACCACACCATTGAACATTTCAAACACTTGCTGGGCCAAGTCAGACAGCTCAGCTTGCTGACCGATCAAGACAAGTTCCACGCTGCAGTTGATAGCTCAGAACGTTTAACTGAAACAGACAAGAAGCTCTGGACCTTGATTGCCCTTCAGCAATCAGCTTCTAACGAGCGCTGATCTCCATGGCATGGCACGCTGAACTCAAGCTTGATTACACCTCGGAGTCTCAGCGTACCGTTGCCAGGCATTCTCACCAGGGGCCGCTGCGCATTTTAAAGAGCCTTTACCCCGAAGGCGATTCAATCTGTCACAACGTCCTAGTTCACCCGCCAGGTGGATTGGTTGGCGGTGACACCATTGACATTCAAGTGTCTGTCGCAACAGGTGCGCATGGTTTGGTGAGTACGCCAGGCGCCACGCGCTTTTACAAATCTGGCGGCCACCCTGCTTTGCAGCAAGTGGTTGCCCATGTGTCCGATCAAGCCCGACTTGAATGGCTGCCGCTTGAGGCCATTGCCTACAACGACTGCGAAGCCACCAACCGTGCTGTTTTCCATTTGGCACCGAATGCTGAATTGATCACTTGGGATGTGACTGCGTTGGGCCTCCCCTCCTCGGACCAATCTTTTAAGCAGGGCCACTTTCAGCAGCACCTAGAAATTCCAGGTGTCTGGCTGGAGCGAGGCAACATTCAAGGCAATGACGCACGTTGGCTCAACAGTCCTTTGGGATTGGCGGGCCAAAAGTGTTTTGCCAGCTTGGTGTTTGCCTGCGGTTCGCCTATCGCGCCTGAACGCGTAGAGAGAGCCCTAGAGGCCGCAAGAAGCCTCATAGAGGCCAACCCCCTCAAACTACAAGCCGGCATCACTTGCGCGCATCCACAGGTGATTGTGATGCGGGTCATGTCGCCCTTGGTAGAGCCCAGCATGGACTTGCTCAAGCAAGTCTGGGCTTGTTGGCGACACACCCTCTGGCAATTGCCCAGCGAACCACCCAGAATTTGGAGCGTTTAAATGGCCACCAACTGCCGAATGCCCTTGGCTTGCATTTCGTGGCCGGGGCCTTTGGCAATCACTTCGCCGCGCTCCATCACCATGTAAGCGTCGGCCAGCTCTTCGGCAAAGTCGTAGTACTGCTCACAGAGCAAAACCGCCATGCGTTGGCCTTGCATGCCCTCATCGGCCAGCTTGCGAATGACCCGGCCAATGTCTTTGATGATGCTGGGCTGAATGCCTTCGGTGGGCTCGTCCAAAATGAGTAGCTTGGGTTTGGCCGCCAAGGCCCGGGCAATGGCCAACTGCTGTTGCTGACCGCCTGAGAGATCGCCACCGCGGCGGTGCAGCATTTGTTTAAGCACTGGAAACAACTCAAACAATTCGGCAGGAATAGGCGTACCGCCGGGCTGTGTAGCCAAGCCCATCAGCAGGTTCTCTTCCACTGTTAGACGCGCAAAAATTTCGCGGCCTTGCGGTACATAACCCACGCCGGCACGCGCACGCTCATAGGGCGTTGCTTTAGTGAGATCGTGCTCACCCAAAACAACCGAGCCACTTTTGATAGGCACCACACCCATCAGAGATTTCAAGAGAGTGGTTTTGCCCACACCATTGCGGCCCAGCAATACCGTCACTTCGCCCTGCTTGGCTTCCAAACTCACGTCACGCAAGATGTGAGAGCCGCCGTAATACTGCTGAATGTTTTTGACCGTTAAATTCATATCGCTTCGCCTTAGCGGCCCAAATAAACTTCAATCACGCGCTCGTCAGACTGCACTTGATCTAGCGTGCCTTGCGCCAGCACAGATCCATCACACAGCACCGTCACGATGTCAGAGATTGTTTTGATAAAGCCCATGTCGTGCTCCACCACCATCAATGAATGCTTGCCCTTCAAGGTCAAAAACAACTCTGCGGTTCTTTCGGTTTCGTGATCGGTCATACCGGCCACGGGTTCGTCTAGCAACAAAAGCTTAGGGTCTTGCATGAGCAGCATGCCAATCTCTAGCCACTGCTTTTGGCCATGGCTTAAATTGCCGGCTTGTGTCCGCACGCTGTCGGCCAAGTGAATGGTGTGAAGGACTTCCGCCAAACGATCGGACTGCGCAGAGTCCAACTTGAAGAACATGGATGCCTTCACACCCTTAGGTGTTTTAAGCGCAAGTTCCAAATTTTCAAACACTGTGAGTTGTTCAAAGACTGTGGGCTTTTGGAATTTACGCCCAATGCCCAGTTGCGCAATTTCGGGTTCGTTGTGACGCAGTAAATCGATGGTGCTGCCAAAAAACACTTGACCTTCATCGGGCCGTGTTTTGCCCGTGATGATGTCCATCATGGTGGTTTTGCCTGCGCCATTGGGGCCAATGATGCAACGCAATTCGCCGGGAGCAATGTCCAATGACAGTTTGTTGATGGCCTTGAAGCCGTCAAAGCTGACGCTCACATCTTCCAAATACAAAATTCGACCGTGTGACACATCCACTTCACCGGGGGTGTGAATGCGGCCATAGCTGGCATCACGACCGCCCGATTCAGTTGCACTAGATTGGTACTTTTCAGGTGCATGTGCAGCCACTCGCTGCGCACCTTGTTTCATGAGGTCAGGGGTCATGATCGGCCTCCTTTGATGCGCTGTACCAAGCCCACCACACCTTGCGGCAAGAACAAGGTGACCGCAATGAACAAGGCACCCAAGAAGTACAACCAAAATTCTGGCGCTGTGACCGTTAGCCAACTCTTGGCGCCATTCACTAAGAAGGCTCCCACCACTGGGCCAATCAAACTTCCACGGCCACCTACTGCAGCCCATACGGCTATTTCAATGGAGTTGGCAGGGCTCATTTCGCCCGGATTGATGATGCCCACTTGCGGCACATACAAGGCACCGGCGACGCCGCACATGACAGCCGAGATGACCCAGATGCTGAGTTTGTAAGGCAGTGGCGAATAGCCAGAGAACATGACGCGAGACTCTGCATCACGGATGGCCTGCAACACGCGACCAAATTTGCTGCGAATGAGCCAACGGGCCATCAAGAAAAATCCGAGCAAAGTCAGGCCCGTCAAGACAAACAAAATCATGCGCATATTGGGCGTGGCCAATGGCAAATCCATAATACGTTTGAAATCGGTAAAGCCATTGTTGCCACCAAAGCCTGTTTCGTTGCGAAAGAACAAGAGCATGGCAGCGAAGGTCATCGCTTGGGTAATGATGGAGAAGTACACGCCTTTGATGCGTGAGCGAAAGGCAAAGTAGCCAAATACGCCCGACACCACAGCAGGCACCAACACAATCAAAAACAAGGTGGCTACAAAACTATCAGAAAAAGTCCAGTGCCAAGGCAACTCTTTCCAATCGAGGAACACCATGAAGTCGGGTAAGTTGCTTTTGTAGTTGCCATCGGTACCAATTTGGCGCATAAGGTACATGCCCATGGCATAACCGCCAATGGCAAAGAACAAGCCATGCCCCAAGGACAAGATGCCGGTGTAGCCCCAAATCAAATCCATGGCCAAGGCGCAAATGGCATAGCACATGATTTTGCCAACAAGGCTGACGGCGTAGTCGCTAAAGTGCAACCAATGGCCTTGCGGCACGACCAAGTTCATAACGGGTACACAAAGGCACACCAAGATTAGGGCAACCAGAAATGCTGTCCAGCCTTTGCGCGTAAACAAAGGCTCGCGGCCTGGCAATTCAATTTTAGGAATCGTTAAGTTTGTCATCTCAAGCCTCCGCGCTCCGACCCTTCATGGCAAAAATACCTTGAGGTCGTTTTTGAATGAAGATGATGATGAACACTAAAACACAAATCTTGGCGAGGACAGCGCCAGTGACGCCTTCCAATAGTTTGTTGGCCAAACCCAAACCCAGGGCAGCATAGACGGTGCCAGCCAATTGACCCACGCCGCCGAGCACCACCACCATGAAGGCATCGACGATGTAGTTCTGACCTAAGTCTGGACCCACATTGCCTACCTGACTTAAGGCGCACCCCGCCAAGCCGGCAATGCCGGAACCCAAGGCAAAAGCATAGGTGTCAATGCGCGCCGTATTCACCCCCATGCACGAAGCCATAGGTCGATTTTGTGTGACGCCGCGTACAAACAAACCCAAACGCGTTTTGGTAATCACCAATGACATACCAATGAGTACAGCAGCTGCAAAGGCAATGATCACCAATCGGTTGTAAGGCAGCGTCAAATTGGACAAAACTTGTATGCCACCACTCATCCAAGCAGGGTTTTCAACGCCTACGTTTTGGGCGCCAAACAAGGAGCGGACCGCTTGCATCAAGATTAAGCTGATACCCCATGTGGCCAGCAAAGATTCCAAAGGTCGGCCGTACAAATGGCGCAAGACCGTGCGTTCCATGAAGGCACCCACCAGTGCAGAAGCTAAGAAGGACAACGGCACAGCCAGCAAAAGGTAAGCATCGAAGTAACCTGGTAAATATTGACGGAAGAGCATTTGCACCACGTAGGTGGCGTAAGCGCCAATCATCATGAGTTCGCCGTGCGCCATGTTGATCACACCCATCAAGCCATAGGTAATGGCAAGGCCCAAGGCCACCAACAACAAGATAGAACCCAAGCTGGCACCTGTGAACAAGGCGCCTAAACGTTCACCTGTTTTTAAGGCGCCTTCAATGGCCGTCAAAGATTTGCGAAGCTGCGCCTTCACTTGTGCGTCAGTCTCTTCGGACAAGCGTTGATTCAAAAGTAGCTGTGTTTCGGGTGTTTGGCTTTCTGCCAAACGTTGCGCTGAAGACAAACGCACACCCGCATCGGTATCGCCTAATTGCGCAGCAGCTTTTGCCAATTGAAGTAAATTTTTAAGACTTGCGTCTTGTTCTTGCGCAAGCGCTTTGTTCAATAAAGGCAACTTGCTGGCATCGTGTTCTTTCAGCAAAGCCTTGATGGCTTGCTTGCGCAGACCGCTATCGGCACTGAACAATTTCAATGCAGCCAGTGCCGTTTCAATTTCTCCACGGAAGCGGTTGTTGCTCACCACATCTTGCGCATCGGCTGGCAAATCTTGCTTTTGTCCGGTGAGCGGATCGAGTGCTTTACCAGCGCCCAAGCTGTCACGCACAATCCAAATTTTGTCGCCTGCAACTTTGACAGCATCGTCTGCCAAGGCTTGCAGAAACACCAAAGTATTTTCATCGCCCTGCGCCACCACTTTGTTCAGGGTCTCAATTCTTTGATCGGTCTCGCCGTCAACCAATCCCTTTATCTCTGCCAAGCTCATGGCTTTTGCAGGGCTAGCCATCAATGCCATCGCCAAGGATGTAACCAGGATAAATACCACTGGCCAAGTTCTAAATCGAATCATGTTTCGTCTTTGCGACATTCAATAAAAAAGAGGAAGGACGACACCGTCCTTCCTCTAGGACGCTCTACAAAAAATTACTTCTTAGCAGGTTCGTCAGGCTTCTTGTCGTTGCCAGGGATGTAAGGGCTCCATGGCTTGGCTTTGACAGGGCCTGGTGTTTTCCAAACCACGTTGAATTGGCCGTCAGCCTTGATTTCGCCGATGAACACAGACTTGTGCAAGTGGTGGTTTTTCTCATCCATTTTGGATGTGATGCCACTCGGTGCTGTGAAAGTTTGGCCGGCCATGGCAGCAATCACTTTGTCCACATCGGTTGTTTTGGCTTTTTCAACCGCTTGCTTCCACATGTTGATACCAATGTAAGTGGCTTCCATCGGGTCGTTGGTCAAAGGCTTGTCTTTGTGACCTGCAATGTTCTTGGCCTTGGCGTATGCAGCCCACTTTTTAGTGAACTCGTCATTGGCGGGGTTCTTGATGCTCATGAAATAGTTCCATGCAGCCAAGTGACCAACCAAAGGCTTGGTGTCCACGCCGCGCAACTCTTCTTCACCCACAGAGAAGGCCACCACAGGCACGTCTTTGGCTTTCAAACCAGCGTTGCCCAATTCTTTATAGAAAGGCACATTGGAGTCACCGTTGATGGTGGACACCACGGCTGTTTTGCCGCCGGCAGAAAACTTCTTGATATCAGCCACAATGGTTTGATAATCTGAATGACCAAACGGTGTGTATTTTTCATCGATGTCTGTGTCTTTCACGCCTTTGCTCTTGAGGTAAGCGCGCAAAATTTTGTTGGTGGTGCGGGGGTACACATAGTCGGTACCCAGCAAGACCCAACGCTTGGCAGAACCACCGTCTTTGCTCATCAAATAGTCAACCGCTGGAATGGCTTGTTGGTTGGGTGCAGCGCCTGTGTAGAACACGTTTTTGGACAGCTCTTCACCTTCGTACTGCACGGGGTAGAACAGCAAGCCGTTCATTTCTTCAACCACGGGCAACACAGATTTACGTGACACAGAAGTCCAGCAACCGAAGATCACGGACACTTTGTCTTGACCCAAGAGTTGCTTTGTTTTTTCTGCAAACAAAGGCCAATTGGAAGCAGGGTCAACCACCACGGGTTCCAGCTTTTTACCCAACACACCGCCTTTGGCGTTGATTTCATCGATGGTCATCAACACGGTGTCTTTCAACACAGTTTCAGAAATGGCCATGGTGCCAGACAAGCTGTGCAAGATACCCACTTTGATGGTGTTTGAGGTTTGCGCTTGTACAGAGAAAGACAAGCCGCCTGCCACTAAGGCAGATGCAAGGGCCAAGGCTTTGAGATTGCCACGACGATTCAACATAAGAGCACTCCAATCGATTAAGGAAGGTTGGTAAACAAGCGAAGAACTGCAACGCTGCACAAGCCTCTGCAAGGGCTGTGCCAACCTTTTGGTTTTCCCTAGGTTTCAGAGTGAAGATCAATGTCCAGTGGACGTCTTTGCAAATTAACTGACACCTAGCTTTCACATTCAATGCACGAGACCCAACTCGTCATGAACCACTTTTGTGCACGGCAATATTTTTGGCACCAAAATCGATCTGCACTGTTGCGGTGCGCCTTAGATTGCCTAAATTTTTTGGGGCATGCTAGTTGCTTGAGGTAAGCTTGAATCTCATTTCCTTCAGAGTGCACCATGGAACTCACACCTCGCGAAAAAGACAAATTGCTAATCTTCACCGCCGGCCTCTTGGCCGAACGCAGAAAAGCGCGCGGTCTCAAACTCAATTACCCCGAAGCTGTGGCCTTTATCAGTGCCGCCGTGATGGAAGGCGCCAGAGATGGCAAGACAGTGGCGCAACTCATGAGTGATGGCCGCACCCTGCTCACCCGCGCCGATGTCATGGATGGCATTGCAGAAATGATTCCCGACATTCAAGTGGAAGCCACCTTCCCCGACGGCACCAAACTGGTGACCGTGCATCAACCCATCGTTTAAAACACTTGCCTAACTAGGAGACCCTCATGTTGAACCAAACAAACCGCTTCTTCAAATTGCTTGCATTGAGCCTCGTATTTTTGGGCACACGCTTAGCGTTTGCCCACGCCGGCCATGGCGAGCCACATGGAACAGATGCCCACGCCTCTGACTTCATGAGCTACGTCATTGGCTTTATCGCTGCCACGGCATTCGTCAATTTTGGCGGGATGGGTATTGCCCAATACATCAAGGGCAATTTGAGCCAAGCGCGTGCACTGATCTTGGGTTCACTCTGCACGGCCTGTGTCCTTGTCTTTATTTATTGGTTCACTCAAGTTTGAAAGCCAAGCCATGACACCAGGTGAACTTTTTATAGACGAGGGCCAACATGCCCTGAATATTGGCCGCAGAACCTGCACCTTGGTGGTTCAAAACACCAGCGACCGACCCATTCAAGTGGGATCGCACTATCACTTTGCCGAGACCAATGCTGGCTTAAGCTTTGACCGTACAGCAGCACACGGCATGCGCTTGAACATAGCGTCTGGCACCGCAGTTAGGTTTGAACCTGGCCAGCAACGCACCATTGAATTGGTTGACTATTCAGGTGATCGCATCATCTTTGGCTTCAGAGCTTTGACCAACGGCCCGCTTGACGCCTCTTCCAAGAAAGCTGCCTAACATGGCCCACATCAACAAACGCGCTTACGCCGAAATGTTTGGCCCCACCGTGGGCGACCGTGTTCGCTTGGCCGACACCGAGCTCATCATTGAAGTTGAAAAAGACTTCACACTACAAGCCGGTGGCTATGGCGAAGAAGTTAAATTTGGCGGTGGCAAAACCATTCGCGACGGCATGTCGCAATCGCAACGCACCAATGCAGAAGGTGCTATGGATTGCGTGCTCACCAACGCCCTCATCATTGACCACTGGGGCATTGTCAAGGCCGACATTGGTCTCAAAGGCAATCGCATTGCGGCCATCGGCAAAGCCGGCAACCCCGACACACAACCCGGCGTCGACATCATCATTGGCCCTGGTACCGAAATCATCAGCTGCGAAGGCATGATCGTCACAGCGGGCGGCATCGACACGCACATCCACTTCATTGCACCTCAGCAAATTGAAGAAGCTTTGGCCAGTGGTGTGACCACCATGCTGGGTGGCGGTACCGGCCCGGCTACTGGCACCTTTGCCACCACTTGCACCCCTGGCCCGCACAACATAGAGCGAATGATGCAAGCGGCCGATGCCTTCCCCATGAACTTAGGTTTCTTGGGCAAAGGCAATGCGGCCCTGCCTGACGCATTGCGTGAACAAGTGAACGCGGGTGCTATTGGCCTTAAGCTGCACGAAGATTGGGGCACCACCCCTGCAGCCATCGACAACTGTTTGAACGTGGCTGAAGAAACCGACGTGCAAGTGGCCATCCACTCCGACACCCTCAATGAATCGGGTTTTGTAGAAGACACTGTGGCCGCCTTTAAAGGCCGCACCATTCACACCTTCCATACCGAAGGGGCGGGCGGTGGTCATGCCCCCGACATTTTGAAGGTGGTGGGCGAAGCCAACGTGCTGCCCTCCTCCACCAACCCAACCCGTCCGTTCACCATCAACACCCTAGATGAGCACGTCGACATGTTGATGGTCTGCCACCACCTCGACCCGTCTATTCCAGAAGACTTGGCCTTTGCCGAAAGCCGCATCCGAAAAGAAACCATTGCCGCTGAAGACATCTTGCATGACCTAGGCGCCATCAGCATGTTCAGCTCGGACAGCCAAGCCATGGGCCGTGTGGGCGAAGTCATTTTGCGCTGCTGGCAAACCGCACACAAAATGAAAGTGCAACGCGGCAAGTTGCCTGGCGACACAGAACGCAACGACAACGCCCGCGTGAAGCGCTACATTGCCAAGCTGAGCATCAACCCAGCCATTGCGCACGGCATTAGCCACGAAGTGGGCAGCATTGAAGCTGGCAAGTGGGCCGACTTGGTGCTTTGGAAGCCCGCGTTCTTTGGCGTCAAACCTGCCATCGTCATGAAAGGTGGCTTCATTGCCATGGCTGCTATGGGCGACCCCAATGCGTCTATTCCCACTCCACAGCCTGTTCACTACCGCCCCATGTTTGGCAGCTACGGTGGCGCTTTGGCGCGCGGCTCGCTCACATTCACCTCACAAGCAGGTTTGGCGGCTGGCATTGGTCAGAAGTATGGTTTGCAGAAAACCTTGGCCGCTGTTAAAGGTATTCGCGGCGTGGGCAAACGCCACATGATTCACAACGACTACGCGCCTCAGATGGAAGTGGACGCACAAACTTATGCGGTGCGTGCGGACGGCTTATTGTTGACGTGCGAGCCAGCTGTGAGTTTGCCCATGACACAACGTTACTTCTTGTTCTGATCGATTGAATGCTCACTTGCTCTAAATTAATTTCAGGCGGTCAAGGCCTGGCGCAGGCGCTGATTAAGCGCGCACCCACGGTATCCTTAGATTGGGATGTTCGACAAAAGAGTCGATTCCAAACCGAAGATTCCAGTGGTCGTGTGTTGTCTGTATTTTTGCAGCGCGGCCATGTGGTGCGCGGCGGTGATGTGTTGGTGGCAGACGATGGCAGCCTGATCAAAGTAGAGGCCGCGCCGCAAACCTTGCTGCGCATTACGGCATGTACTGCGCATGGTTCGCCGTTTGACCTGACACGTGCGGCTTATCACTTGGGCAATCGACATGTGCCCATTGAGCTCAAACCTGATCACCTCAAAATTGAACCCGATTCTGTGTTGGCTGAGATGTTGAGGTCGATGCACCTCATCGTGAACACTGTGGAAGAAGCCTTCGAGCCCGAAGGTGGGGCATACGGTTCGCATCATGGGGGCTCGGGGCACAGTCATGGGGATGACCATGGGCATTCACATGGCCACCACGGCCACGATCATTCAGGCCACGACCACGACCACGATCACGGTCATGGCCACTGAACTCCTTCAACTCATTTGGTTGGCCTCACCTGCTTTACCAGTGGGTGGCTTTTCCTATTCTGAAGCCCTAGAAGCAGCCATCGATCACGAGCACGTCCATGACGAAGCTTCATGCGCAGACTGGCTGGCCGATCAACTGCATCTGTCGCAGGCCCGAGGCGACATGGCCCTCATGGCGCAGGCCATTCCCGCTTGGCAAGCCATGAACACCGATCGATTGAAAGATTTAAGCCAGTGGGCTCATACCACCCGCGAAACGCATGAGATGCGTTTACAAACAGAACAAATGGGCCGATCGTTACTGGACTGGCTGCGCATTCAAAATAAAGCCACAGAGGTCGCTCTAAAGCTCTGCAGCGACATGCGCCCCACCTACCCTATGGCCATGTCTTTGGCCTTGTCGCTGGCCCATGCTCCGCTGGACCAGGCCCTTCAAGCCTACGCCTTTGGTTGGGCCGAAAACATGACGCAGGCCGCACTGAAAGCAGTGCCCTTAGGCCAAGTGTCAGGTCAAAAAATATTGGCTCGATTGGCCCAAGAAATTCCCGAAGCGGTGCAACACGCCATTGCCTTGAGCGATGACGAACGACAAGCTTTTTGCCCCATGCTGGCCGTGCTATCTGCCCGCCACGAAATCCAATACTCCAGACTGTTCAGATCATGACCGCTTTGCACCACATTCCCAATCGCACCAAAAAACTGCCCCCCCTTCGCGTGGGCATCGGCGGCCCCGTGGGTTCCGGCAAAACCACTCTCTTGGAAATGCTCTGCAAAAGCATGAAACAAAAATGGGACTTGGTGGCCATCACCAACGACATCTACACCAAAGAAGACCAACGCTTGCTCACCGTCAGTGGCGCACTCGATGCAGACCGCATCATGGGCGTTGAAACCGGTGGTTGCCCTCACACCGCCATTCGCGAAGATGCCTCCATCAACTTAGAAGCCATCGACCGCATGCTAGAAAAGTTTCCCAATGCCGACGTGGTCTTTGTCGAAAGCGGCGGCGACAACCTGGCCGCCACCTTCAGCCCCGAACTGTCCGACCTCACCATCTACGTGATTGACGTGGCCGCCGGCGAAAAAATCCCACGCAAAGGCGGCCCCGGCATTACCAAAAGTGACCTCTTCGTCATCAACAAAACCGACCTCGCTCCCTACGTCGGCGCCGATCTGGAAGTGATGCACGCCGACACCACCCGCATGCGCACCACCGCCAAGGGCCTCAAACCCTTCGTCATGACCAACCTCAAAACCCAAAGCGGCCTGGCCGACGTCATCGCCTACATCGAAACCCAAGGCATGCTCGTTTAATTGGGGTCAGATCAACATTAATTTTCCAAGTCTGCCCCTGCTAGCCCTTTTTTGGCCTTAGAACGAGGTTACAATTTGACCCACAGGAAGTGTGGCAGAGTGGTCGATTGCACCGGTCTTGAAAACCGGCGGCTCGAAAGGGTCCGTGAGTTCGAATCTCACCGCTTCCGCCAGTATACAACCCTAAGTAATTGATTTACTTAGGGTTTTTTATTTTTCGCTTTCGCTGAGTCACACTCCAAGTCACACTAATGTGCTGGACTTCACCCGTCTCACCGCGACATATCTGGACAATGTCGCTGGGCCACAACGCTTCCAACTCCACACAACTTATCTCGTCATGTCGTTGACACGCCTGGCGCAGGGTGTATCTCAAACCCTTTTCAAAGGATCACAGAGTGTGACTTGCCTCCATAGCCGTATTCAAAAATACTTCTTGTCCTAGTTTCCCAGCGTGTGACCGACATTTTGTTACGCTTCAGTGATGGCTACCAACCACCAGGCCTTGACGGCACATTTAGACGACTGATGCGTGACACAGGCTTGTTGAAGAATGGCCTTGACCCTGTATTCCAGTACCGCCGGTATGTTTAAGTTACCGATCGTTTCTCCCTGAACAGCGTTGGTGGCAAGTATCCAAGTGCACTGTGCGGGTGATACGAATTGTAGTCATCGAACCAACCTTTCAGTTGGGCCATTACTGTTTTTGAATCTGGCCGGTTAGCCAACTTGGCGTAGTCCCGTTTCAGTGTCTTCACAAAGCTCTCGGCCATGCCGTTACTTTGAGGGCTTGTCACAGGTGTTGTCACTGGCTTTAAGCCAAGTTCTTTGGCAAAGCTTCTTGTTTCTGCTGCTGTGTAGCAACTGCCGTTGTCCGTCAGCCACTCAATCGTTTTGGGCGGCTTACCGTTTGATCCAAAACGTTTCTCCACAGCCTGCATCATCAAATCGCCAACTAGTCCGGCATCAATACCTTTGGTAGTGGCAACCCAACTCATGACTTCTCTATCGCAGCAGTCCAATGCGAATGCCACCCTAACTCGTTCTCCGTTG
>NZ_CXOM01000002.1 GCF_001269365.1 Limnohabitans sp. Rim11 | reverse complement strand
GCCAAGTTTTCATGGCCAGGGTTTGGCCTTTTGACCAAAGCCAGGTGAAGTAAATGGCAAACACCAAAAATAAAAAAGCTTGCAGGCCGTGCCGGTTGTTCATAGCGTGCTTGGTCTGGCTGAGGGTGCCAAACAAATAGCCTGCAATGAACACAACGCCAAACAACAACATACCCTCGTACAGCCAGCAAGCCATGCGCTTGCGCAAGGAGGGAGTGCGCAAAATTGGAATGGCTTCTTTGCCGAAGGGGCTGTCGTGGTACACCAAGGCAATGTGCTTGCCTTTGAGCTTGTCAGCACCGCCTACTTTTTTGGCAATGTCTTGAATGATCACATCGCCAGCCACCCAGTATGTGCCAGCCAATGGGAAGTTCCATTTGAAGACGCCACCGTCAGCTGATTCACTGCGGCCATAGCCTGCAGTGATCAAAGGAATTTTGTCGCCAGGGGCTTTTTCAGTCAGGGCAAAAGTGATGCCGGTTGACAAAGGCTGGAATACTGTGGCGCCATCCAAGCCTTCCAGCATTTTTCAGTCAGGGCAAAAGTGATGCCGGTTGACAAAGGCTGGAATACTGTGGCGCCATCCAAGCCTTCCAGCAAAGGCATGGTCAAAATGCATTGCGGCTCTTGGCCATACTCGGCTTGCAAATGGCGGCCCATCAGCAAGTTGAACTTTTGATCGGTACCGCCCAATTCCAAGTCGGACTTCAAAGCCACGGAGTCATAACCTTGCATGAGGGGGTACAAAAACTCATGCACGCTAATGGGTGTGCCCGGGTTCTAGGCGACAACTGTCCATATCGAAGTACCCCAGATCGTAGTCCATAAAGCTGACTTGCCAGATCTGGTCTTCCACCTGCATCACTCCCACCCTCTGCCCAGCCAACACCGAGCTGAGCATGATCTTCTTGCGGTCCATGCAGATGCGGCCACACTCGGTGATCACAATCGTCCTGTCATGAAACGGATACGCCAACTCTGGCAACCCCGTGTATTGGCGGCTTGAGGGCTGGTATAGATCCCCCGGAATCTTCATCTCAATGCCCTCGTGCGGACGCTCGTAGTTGTACGCGCGCATGTGGCTGGCCAGTTACATGGTCCATTTGCGCAAGGTGCATTGGCGGGCGGGTGCTGACTGGTTGTATGGTCATTTGCTTGAGCACACGGTGCATGCGCTCGTGGCGTCCGTTTTGCTGCGGATTACCGGGCTTGATGCGCTCAATCTCAATGCCCAAACGCAACCACCACACCGCCAACTTGCTCAACCCATGTAGCGCGTTCGAGCTGGCAAAGGGCACGCCGTTGTCTGAGCGGATGCGCTTGGGTAAGCCGTGTCGGTAGAAAACTCGGCCGCGCAAGTGTCCACACGTTTGTAAACGGGGCGCACATTCATAGCGTGGCGCTGCGCAGGCCCTCACAGCACAGCAAGAACCTGGAGTGATAGTCCGTCACCGTTAAGGGGTAGCAATAACTTCTGTCAGCCATCATGAACTCGCCCTTGAAGTCCGTGCACCACAAGTCGTTGGGCTCCTGACCTCCCATCAGCACCGTCCCCTGCGCTTTAGGCCTTGCATTGGCCCTCTTGTGCTTCACAAGCGCGTTGCGCTCTAGCACCGCATGCACCGTGCTCTTGGCTGGGGTTTTGATCTCCGGATACCTGGCCAACAGGCGCTCCCGAATCTTGGGCGCACCCCAAGTTGGAAACTCATTCTTGATTTGAACAATCAGAGCCTCCACTTGAAACGGCAACTGGTTGGCCATCCGGTAAGGGCGCCGGCTTCGGTCGCTGAATGCTTCCAAACCGTTTTGACGGTAACGCTCCACAAGTTTGTGGCCCGTGACGCGAGAGATTCCAAACTCCCGACACAGCTGAGATATTGACTCGCCCTCTAAGTGGCGAGAGACAAAACGTAGTTTTTCATCCATTTTCTGACACTCCTTCCAGGGCATAGAGAGCTCCTCCTATGCCAAAAAACTGTAAAGGATGTATCCGGTATAAACTGTTAACTATGTATCAATATGTTCAGAGCCCCCCGTGATCCCACTGGGGGCTTTTTTCATGATCAATTCATGAGCGAAACGGACGGGCAGCATGCACGCTGACAATCGCCGAGGTATTTGGGCCATGAGCTTGGCCATGGCGCTGTTCATTGCCAACGACGCGCTGGTGAAACAAGTCAGCGCCAGCTTGCCTGGTCCCCAACTCATTTTTATCCGCGGTGTCTTGGCCACCGTGCTGGTTGCCTGCATGGCGCAGTACATGGGCCATTTGCAAAATTGGCGGCTCATGCTCAATCGGCGTTTGTGGCTGCGGGGTGCCGTCGATGCGGCCTCTTCTTTAACTTACCTCACTGCCCTGTTTCATTTGCCACTGGGCAATGCCACGGCCATCAATTTGGCATCGCCACTATTTATCACGGTGTTTGCCATTTACTTTTTCAAAGAGCGGGTGAGCTTTCAACGCAGCTCATTTATTTTGTTGGGTTTTGGGGGCGTTTTATTAGTGGTGCAGCCGGCCGCTGAAGGCTTCAATGTGTATGGCGTTATTTGCGTCATAGCTACTTTGCTTCACGCCACACGCGACACACTCACGCGCGCTATTGGGCTGCATATTCCCGTTTTACTCATTACCTTGTCTACCGCCATTTCGGTGGCATTGGGTGCGGGTGCAGTCACTTTGACGCAGTCTTGGGTGGCAGTGAACAGCACCCAATTTTTAATGCTGTTGGCTGCATCTGCATTTCTATCGATTGCTTATTACCTGCTCATCGTGGCCATGCGCTCAGGTGAGATGAGTTTGGTGGCGCCTTTCCGCTACAGCGGACTTTTGTTTGCGCTGCTCATTGGCTATTTGGTTTGGGGCGAAATACCCAACCTGTTGGCTTGCTTAGGTATCTTTTTATTGGTCGTTTCGGGTTTAATGATTTTGCGAGAAGAAAATCGAAAAATTCCCACCGGACAAGACTCCTAGTTTTATGCACCTCCCTAGCCCAGAACCGCGTCCCTCCATTTATTACAACTACCAAGTTTTCAAGCCTTGGTTGCCGTCGGCGCATGGGCCACAAGACAAGAAAAAAGTGGTCATTGTGGGTGCTGGACCTGCTGGCATGGTCACTGCGCTGGAGTTGGCCAGGCACGGCGTGCCCAGTGTGGTGTTGGCCGCCGATTTGCAATTCTCACAGGGCTCGCGAGCTATCGTATTTACGCGGCGCTCCATGGAAATTTTGCAGCAAGTGGGCGTAGCCCATCGCATTACCGAAAACGGCTTGCCCTGGCGCTGTGGCAACTCCATTTACCGGGGCCAAAAAGTATTCCGCATGGAAACACCGCACGATCCAGACGATCGGTTTTTCCCCATGATCAATATTCAGCAGCAATTCTTAGAAGAGTACCTGCACGATGCTTGCAAAGCACATCCACTGATCGATGTTCGCTGGGGCAACAAATGGACCAAAGCGGAGCAGTTTGAAGGGGGCGTTAAAGCCCACATCGACACCCCAGAAGGTCCTTACACTTTAGACACCGAATGGTTGGTAGCGGCCGATGGCGGCCGCTCAGAAATTCGAAGTCAGTTGAATTTAAAGTTAGAAGGTGCTTCCTTTGAGAGCATCTTTGTCATTGCCGACATTCGCATCGACCTGCCCTACCCCACCGAGCGTTTGGCGTTTTTTGATCCAGACTGGAACCGCGGTAACACCATCTTGATGCACCGCGAGCCGCTCGGTATTTGGCGTGTGGACTACCAGCTGCCACCTGGCGAAACACCCGAAGAAGCCTTGCGCCCAGAGTCTCTTAAGCAGCGCATTGATGCCCAACTCAAAATGATTGGCTTTGAAGGCACCCCCTGGGAAATGGATTGGAGCTCGGTCTATTCTGCTCGCACACTCACATTGCCAAAGTATGTGCACGATCGCATTGTGTTTACTGGCGATGCCGCTCACCTGCTGCCTATCTTTGGCGTACGAGGCGCCAACACGGCGTTCCAAGATGCACAGTCTTTGGGCTGGCATTTGGCTTATGTAGTGAATGGCATTGCCCCCGAAAAGTTCATGCAAAACCACAGCACGGAGCGCGTGGATGCAGCCCGAGAAATCATTACAGAGGCTGGCAAAAGCACACGCTTCATGGCACCCCCCAGCCGTGGTTTTAGGTTGTTACGCGATGCGGTGTTGTCTTTGTCTCTCACTCAAGAATTTGTTCGGACGCTGTACCACTGGCGCACTTCAAGACCGCATGAGTACTCGCTTTCTGAGTTAAACAGTGACTTCAACCATGAAGGCACGTTCAAAGACGGATTGGCCTTAGGCGCACCGCCACAAAATGTGCAGTTTGAACAAGACAACTTTTTGCTAGATCACTTGGGCGGTGGATTTGATTTGGTCTACCTCACACACAATGGAAACTTGCCACCACAGGTATTGGCCGCAACAGAATTGGCCAAGCAGCAAGGTATGCCACTTAAATTGATCGCCATCACACCACAGAACAGCACCGTGCAAGGTGCTGACGTTTCACTGTTCGATCCTCAAAATCGCTTTGGCACTCGCTACGGCATTGGGGCTGGCGGCGCGTACCTGTTTCGCCCCGATCAACACATCTGCGCACGCTGGGCTCAATTGAATGCCGAGCAACTTATTCAGAGCTTAAAGAAAGCATTGATGCAATGAACACACCGACTTCACTCGACATTGCTGGCCTCGAAAAAGTGTATGACAACTTGGCCGTCGCCATTGACCAAGCAGGTCATGAAAAATCAGAGCTCTTCTTGGTTAAGCTTGCCCTCTTGAATGCACAAGCTTTGGGCGACGCGGCTATTTTTGAAAGCAACATTGCTGCGGCGCTCAAGGACCTCTGATCTTTATTGCGGCAATGCGCACTGCACGGGCTTGGCACCCAGTTCATTGATCAAAACTTGTGGATCAATTGCCACCAAAAATCCACGTCGTCCCCCATTGATCCAAATTTGGGGCAACTCCAAAATACTGGACTCCACATACACCGGCATGGCTTTTCTTAAACCAAAGGGCGATGTGCCGCCCACCAAATAGCCTGAGTTTTTTTGAGCCACATCAGGCTTGCAGGGCTCTACTGTTTTGCAACCAATTTGACGAGCCAAATTTTTGGTCGAGGTTTTGCAGTCGCCGTGCATCAGCACCACCAAGCCTTTGCCATGGTCGTCTTGCATCACCAGCGTTTTGACCACTTGATGCTCGGGCACGCCAAGTTGTTTTGAAGACTCAGCTGTGCCCCCATGGTCGACGTAGTCGTAGGGGTGCTCGGTAAAAGCAACTTTATTTTGCTTTAACCATTGTGTCGCTGGGGTTTCAGAAATGTGTTTTGCCATGGATATGCCACTTTTTGGTGCCACTGATAGTGCTTGACCTTATTTTCAGCTAAAAACTTCAGCACTTACCCGAAGTTGATTGGCACAATTTTTCATGCAAAATGATCTTTTATCACTTTCAAAGCACACCATGAAATCCATACGCCAATTAATTCAAGGTCCCATCTTGGCTACAGCTGCGTTGGCTTTACTAGGTACGTTGGCCACCCCGGCTTTTGCTGGAAAAACCATCGATGCCATCAAAGCTCGCGGCAACCTCAATTGCGGCGTCAACCCCAGCTTGCCAGGCTTTGCAGCAGCCGACAGTCAGGGTGTCTGGTCTGGTTTGGACGTTGACGTTTGCAAAGCCATTGCAGCCACTTTGCTGGGCGACGCCAACAAAATCAAATACACCCCCTTGAATGCCGCGCAGCGTTTTGCTGTGTTGCAAGCTGGTGAAATTGACATCTTGTCTCGCAACACCACCTGGACCCTGAACCGCGACGCCTCTTTGGGTCTGCACTTTACGGGCACCATTTACTATGACGGCCAAGGCTTCATGGTGCCCAAGAAATCAAAAATTACCAGCGCTGCCAAACTCAAAGGCGCCACTGTTTGTGTGCAATCTGGCACCACCACAGAAAAGAACCTGAATGACTACTCTAAGGTCATGAAGCTCAACATGAAGCCTGTGGTGTTTGACACCCAAGAGGCTACCAACAAAGCTTACTTTGCAGGTCGCTGCCAGGCCTACACCACAGACGCTTCTGGTTTGGCTTCTGTTCGCAACAAGGAAGCCACCAACCCTGATGACCACGTCATCTTGCCGGAACTCATTTCCAAAGAGCCGCTTGGTCCCACCATTCGTCGCGGCGATGACGAGTTCTTTGCCATCGTCAAGTGGGTGGTTTACGCCCTCATTGAAGCCGAGGAATATGGCATCACACAAGCCAATGTCGATCAAATGAAGAGCAGCACAGACCCTGTTGTTCAGCGCATTTTGGGTACGTCAGAAGACACCGGCAAACTGCTGGGCTTGGACAAAGAGTGGGCTTACCGCGCCATCAAAGCGGTGGGCAACTATGGCGAAATGTTTGAGCGCAATGTAGGTCCTAAGTCAACTTTGAAATTGCCACGCGGTTTAAACAACCAGTGGAACAAAGGCGGCCTGATGTACGCACCACCCGTGCGTTAATTCTTGAGGCATTGAACAAAGCGATCCGGCCCGCCTTGTGCGGGCCGATTTACTCTGATGAGCACTCCACCCCCTCCTAAACGCCGATGGTCTTGGCACAGCCAGGCCTTTCGCGGACTGATTTATCAAATACTGGCCGTTGTGGGCTTGGCATTGGCCCTGGCCTACCTGATGTCCAACACCTTTGCCAACATGCGTGCGCGTGGCATTCAAAGTGGCTTTGATTTCTTTTTGCAACCTGCGGGCTTTGGCATTGGCGAAAGCCTGTTTGAGTTTGATTCTTCCCAAAATTATTTGGTGGCCTACTTGGTGGGTCTGTCCAACACTTTGCGTGTTGCAATAGTAGGCTTGGTTCTGGCCACGGTGCTGGGCACGCTCATTGCCATCGGTCGCCTTAGCAACAACAGCCTGGTCAAAGCTTTGTGCAGCAGTTATGTAGAAGTCACGCGCAACATTCCTTTGTTGCTGCAATTGTTCATGTGGTACTATGCCATGACCGAATTGCTGCCCTCCATTGAGTCGCCTCTCAAACCTCTGGCAGGTGTGTTCTTTAGCAAAAACGGCTTGCAATATCCATTGCCTGTTTGGCAACCTGGCCATTGGGGCACCCTCATTGGCTTGTGCGTGGGCGTAGTTGCCTGGAAGCTTTGGTCTCGCAAAATTCAACATCAATTTGAAACAACAGGTGTTCTCAAACCCAGCTTCTTGCCAGGATTGGGATTGTTTTTGGTGTGCGGCTTGATCGGCTGGCTGGTGGGTGGCGCGCCTTCAGAATTTGACATTCCCGAAGTCACAGAAATTAGCGTGGTGGGCGGCGGGTCGGTTACACCCGAGTACCTGACCTTGCTGTTAGGCCTCTCTGTTTACACCTCTGGCTACATTGCAGAAGTGGTGCGCGCTGGCATTCAATCGGTTTCGTTTGGCCAACACGAAGCCGCGGTGGCTCTGGGTCTAAAGCGCTCTCAAGAGTTGCGCCTCATTCAATTGCCGCAGGCCATGCGAGTCATTATTCCGCCACTTACTAGCCAATACCTCAACCTGATTAAAAATTCCTCTTTGGCAGTGGCTGTGGGCTATCCCGATTTGGTGTCTATCAGCTCTACCGCTTTGAACCAAACCGGTCGCGCCATTGAGTGCATTGCCTTGGTCATGCTGATTTATTTGAGCTTGAGCTTGCTGACCTCAGCACTCATGAACATTTACAACCGCCGCGTGCGAATCAAGGACCGATGATGCCAAACACCGGTTACCAACATCATTTCGAACCCATCGCGGCGCGGCGCCCACCCACCAACGCCACTGGGGCTTGGGCCTGGGTGCAGCGCAGTTTTTTTGATGGACCTTTCAACACCTTTCTGACGGTGCTGTTTGTGGCACTGCTGGTTTGGGCCGTGCCGCCCATTTTCAACTGGACCATTTGGTACGCCGTGGTAGAAGCCGACAACGCGGCTTGCCGCACAGCCCACGGCCTGGGTGCCTGTTGGGGCGTGGTGGCAGAAAAAGGCCGGCTCATCTTGTTTGGCCGTTACCCTTTTGAAGAGCAGTGGCGCCCCTTGGTAGCCAGCGCGGCTTTGGTGCTACTGCTAGTTGTGTCTTGCCTGCGAAGTTTCTGGCGACCTGCCTTGGTGGCGGCATGGGTGTTGGTCTATGCATTGTTCGTTGGCTTGATGTATGGCGGCTTTGCCGGTTTAACTCAGGTCGAAACAGCGCGCTGGGGTGGCTTGCCACTGACCTTGCTGTTGTCAAGCGTGAGCTTGGTGGTGGCATTTCCGCTGGCTATTTTGCTGGCCCTAGGACGCCAATCCAACTTGCCGGCCATTCGCACTTTGTGTGTGGTTTTTGTTGAGTTTGTGCGGGGCGTACCGCTTATCTCTGTGCTATTTATGGCTTCATTCATCTTGCCACTCTTCATGCCGCAAGGCACCAAGATCGATGTGCTGGTGCGTGTGTTGGTAGGCATGACCTTGTTTACCGCAGCCTACTTGGCAGAGGTTATTCGAGGTGGCTTGCAAGCCGTGCCCAAAGGCCAAATAGAAGCAGCCCATTCGTTGGGACTTAGCTACTGGCAAATTCAGCGCAAGATTGTGCTGCCCCAAGCATTGCGCTTGGTAGTGCCTGCCATTGTCAACACCTTCATTGGCGCCTTCAAGGACACCTCCTTGGTCACCATTGTGAGTTTGTATGACCTAACGGGTGCGGTCCAATTGGCGCTGGGCGATGCCGACTGGCGCAAGTTTTTCATTGAAGGCCAATTGTTTGTGGCGGCCATTTATTTCATTGCATGCTTTGCCATGTCGCGCTACAGCCAATGGTTGGAGTCCCATCTGAATACTGGAACACGGAGACAGTGAAGTGAATACCTCAAGTCCCATCATCGAATTTTCTAAAGTCAACAAGTGGTTCGGCGAGTTCCATGTGCTGCGCGACATTGACTTGTCAGTCGCCAAAGGCGAGCGCATTGTGGTGTGCGGCCCTTCAGGTTCTGGCAAGAGTACGCTCATCCGCTGTATCAACCGATTGGAAGAACACCAATCGGGCACCCTGAGGGTGGAAGGTACCGAATTGACAGACGACATCAAGTCAATTGAAGCGGTACGCCGCCAAGTGGGCATGGTGTTTCAGCAGTTCAACTTGTTTCCACACCTAACGGTTTTGGAAAACCTCACGCTGGCCCCCATGTGGGTGGGCAAGGTGCCCAAGGCCGAAGCCGAAGAGCGCGCTATGCAACAACTCACGCGCGTGCGCATTGCCGAGCAAGCGCACAAGTACCCCCTGCAATTGTCGGGCGGTCAGCAGCAGCGCGTGGCCATTGCGCGCTCTTTGTGCCTCACACCCAAAATCATGTTATTTGATGAGCCCACCTCAGCGCTTGACCCTGAGATGATCAACGAAGTGTTGGACGTCATGGTGGAATTGGCCAACCAAGGCATCACCATGATTTGTGTCACGCACGAGATGGGTTTTGCGCGCTCTGTGGCCGACCGCGTGATCTTCATGGACCAAGGCCAAATTGTGGAACAGAACACTGCCACAGAGTTCTTTGCCAATCCGAAGAACGAACGCACACAAGACTTCTTGTCCAAAATTCTGGCGCACTGATGACGCTGCATTCAAAGCTTGCTGGTTTGTCTGGTGAGTTTTCTTTTTTAGATCCCCACGGCGACGTGTGGCCAAGACCTCATGGCAATACCTACTGGTTATGGGCGGGGTACATCTTGGCTGGCGAGCATCCAGCCCTGAACGGTGAAAATAATTTACCCCAAAGACTTCAACTGTTGGGGCAGGCAGGTATCACTCATATTATTGATTTGACATTACCGACTGAGAGCGACAAAACTTACCTACCCCCAGGCGGTACTGTTCGCCTTAATTTTCCCATTGCAGATTTTGGCGTTCCCACTGTTTCGCAAATGCAAGCCATTTTGCAAACAATTCAATCTGTCGTGAACCAAGGTGGTCGCGTTTATTTGCATTGTCGCGCTGGCATTGGCAGAACAGGTACCGTAGCGGCCACATGGCTGGTGAGCCAAGGTATAGAAGGCGATGCAGCTCTGACGCTGCTCAGTCAAAAGTGGCAGGCCATGGACAAATGCAAGTTCACACCACACACCCCCGAAACAGATGCACAACGTCAGTTTGTCAGAGCGTGGAAAATGGCTTCATTGTGAGATTTGGTTGATGTGTGTCAAAGGTCTCGCACCTTGTGTTTGATGCAACACAATGCTTGAGTCCAGAAATAGATTTCCAATTCATTAACGACTAATTAAGTCGTCATAAGAAGGAAATCCATCATGAAAAAACTCATTGTTACCACTGCTGTTTGTGCACTGTTGTCCAGCGCCGCATTCGCGCAAGAAAGTCCTTGGATGGTTCGTGTACGTGCTGTCAATATTGACATGGCCAACAAAGATGCCACAGGTTTAGGTCTCACGGTTAACAACAAAACGATTCCAGAAGTCGACGTCACTTATTTCTTCAACAAGAACATGGCAGCCGAACTTGTTTTAACAGTGCCACAAAAACAAACCGTCAACTCCACCGTTTTGGCGGCTGACATTGGCACCTTTAAACATCTACCCCCAACTCTGACATTGCAGTATCACTTTGATGGCAGTTCTGACATGAAGCCCTATGTGGGCGCCGGCGTCAATTACACACAAATCACACAAGTCAATTTGCTTTCTGGCGGCGCCAACGTCGACAGTCACAGCTGGGGAACCGCTCTTCAAGCAGGCATTGATTTCCCGATTGACAAGAACCTGAGTTTCAACATCGACATTAAAAAAGTGTTAATCAATACCAATGTCTATGTAGGCGGTGTGAACAACGGCGTATTAAAGTTAAACCCAACCCTGATAGGCGTGGGTTTGGGTTACCGCTTCTAAACTCTGGACTGGCGTATTCAGCTGAACACGCCCCCATAGGTTTTACGCAAGTCACCCTTTTGAACCTTGCCTGTGCCCCCCACAGGCAAGGATTCTAAAAAGATCACATCGTCGGGTATCCACCACTTGGCCACTCTGCCTTCTAGGAAAGCAAGAATTTCTTCTTTCTCAACGGTCTGCCCAGGCTTGCGCACCACAAACATCAAGGGGCGCTCGTCCCACTTGGGATGCTTCACACCAATGACTGCGGCCATGGCCACAGCAGGATGCGCTATGGCTGCATTCTCCAAATCAATAGAGCTGATCCATTCACCGCCTGTTTTGATGACGTCTTTGGTGCGGTCGCGAATTTGCATCACGCCCTGTGCATCGATGGTGGCAATGTCGCCGGTAGGAAACCAGCCATTGATCAATGGCGATTTTTCGCCCTTGTAATAACCAGAAATAATCCACTGACCGCGCACCATCAATTCACCTTGTGACGTTCCGTCACGAGGCAAGGTGTTGCCTTCGTCGTCCACCACTTTGATTTCCACACCAAACACAGAGCGGCCTTGCTTGCCCACCAAGGCATGGCGATCTGCAGCGGGCAAAGCGCGTTGAACTGGCGTCATGCTGCTCATGGTGGCCACCGCCGTTGTTTCTGTCATGCCCCAACCGTGGCGCACTTCAACACCGTAGTCGTCGTTGAACTTGGCAATGAGGGCTGTGGGCATAGCAGAGCCGCCCACCGCGGTGCGCTTCATGGTGCTGAAGCGCAATTTGTTTTGTTCTACGTGCTGAATGAGGGCCATCCAAATGGTGGGCACGCCCGCACTGATGGTGACTTTTTCGGCTTCTATGAGTTCGTACAAACTGGCACCGTCTAGCTTGGGGCCTGGCAATACCAACTTGGCGCCTGCCACAGGGGCTGCATAAGGAATACACCACGCATTGATGTGGAACATGGGCACCACGGGCAGGATGGCTTCGTCAGGCGATAAATTCAAGATGCTGGGCAAGCAATCAGAAATGGCATTGATCACAATGCCGCGGTGCGAATACATAGCACCTTTCGGGTTACCCGTAGTGCCCGAGGTGTAGCAAATGGCAGCAGCTGTTCTTTCATCAAACTCGGGCCACTCAAAAACATCGCTGGCGGGCGCAATGAGTTCGTCGTAACACATCACATTGGCCACGCCTTCTATCTCGGGCATGTGAGCGCGTTCTGTGAGGCAGACCCACGCACGCACTTTGGGGCAATGCGCCGCAATGCCTTTAATCAGGGGCGCAAACGTGATGTCAAACAACACCGCCTCGTCTTCGGCGTGGTTGATGATGTAAATGAGTTGCTGAGGATGCAGGCGGGGGTTGCAGGTGTGCATCACCATACCACTGCCCGACACTGCGTAATAGGCTTCTAAGTGGCGGTGGTTGTTCCAGGCAATGGAGCCCACCACACTGCCCTCTTTCAAATTCAAACCCTTGAGTGCATTGGCCAGTTTGCGCGCGCGCTTGGCGCAGTCGGCATAGGTGTAACGAAACAAAGGGCCGTGCGTTTCGCGGGAGACAATTTCTTGGCCACCAAACTGCATAGCGGCATGCTCGAGAATGCCGGACAAAAGCAAGGGGCGGTCCATGATGAGGCCGGGTTGAAGCATGAAATTCTCCGAATCAAGTAGATTCAGAGATCTTATGCAAAAGACTTAGCGTGTCTCTCGGGATTGACCCGTAAAGGGGGCTTGATACAGCCAAACAGGGCGGTTGGGACTGGCATCGGTCTTGGCCGAAGGCTTGAGTTCGGCCGCTTCAAACTCTAAACTGACCAACCACGCGCCAGGCTTCATTTCGGCTTTGGCTTTTTCAACTGCTCGGGGCATGGTCTCGGGTCTTTGAAACAAATAGACCATGTCGTAAGCACCCCAATGGTCTTCCCAAATATCGCCGCACCTGACCTCGGCCCACGGGCATCTGAGCTTGGCCACCCAACTTAAAGGTCGACTGAATTCAATGCCAATCCACTGCGCGTTCACGTACGCTTCGCGCAAGGCTTTCAAGCCGTCGCCTGCGCCGCAGCCCGCATCCAGAATTTTGGCCTGGGCAGGCAAGATGGCAAAGCGGGGGATATCTCGAAGGGCTTTAAGGGGTGTAGGGAAAACGGGCGCATCGCGCCAAGCGTGCATGGGATAAATCCAGACCACCGCTGCCAGTGGCAACAACCACACCCAAGCCGGAACACTGGCTGTGCCCAACAACCACAAGGACACTGGAAAGCCCATTGACAAAGCCGCTGTGCGAGCTTGAGACACCCCGCGCATCCAAGCCATCATGGCAGCCAAAAAGCTAGCAAACGTGGTCATGATCATGGCCACAGAGGGGTTAATGCCCTGATCGACCAAATAAAGGTACAAAAACCATGCTGCCCCCCAAACGGCTAAGGCAGACAAAGGCCAACGGATCAAGTTTGACAATTGATTCTTCTTTCCGATAATTTGCACATGTTATGCCATCACAATTGGTCTTTACAAGTTACCACTGAAATTTTTGCACGCATGTTAACGCCCAAATTGAAACCCATCTTCTTTTCGATGTTGTTCGCAATGGCTTCCGCTTTGTTTGGGCACTCTTCTGCTTGGGCGTACAAAGTTGAAAAGATTTGTGAAGACATACCGGCCTCAACCACAGTGCCTGCTCACAAAAAATGCAAAGTGGTTAGAGCGAATGAAAAGGCTCCAGCCAAAGGGGACGGCAAGGGAGACGCGAAAGCAGAAGCCAAGAAAGACCCCAAAGCCGGTGGTCATTGAAAGCACAAGCCAATGCGGGTCTTTTTAAAAAAAATCAATGCCATTGGCGCGCTGATGTCGGCCATACAGTTTTTTATTCGAAAAAACAAAGGCCGCACATTTCGGCAAAAAGTTTTTTCGCTGCTGCACGCTACGCCCACGTCTGGGCCACTTCACCGCTACATCGATCGTCTCATTATTGCCGCTGTACTTGTCTCTGTTGTTTCGATTGTTTTGGAAACAGTGCCCGCCATTCATGCCATCTTTAAAAATGAATTTGCATTTTTAGAAATTGCCACCATCATTTTGTTTTCAGTGGAATATGTGGCCCGCGTCTATTCGGCGTGTGAAGTGTCCAAATACAGCGACCCCATCAAAGGTCGATTAAGGTACATGGTCAGCATTCCCGCGCTGATTGACCTCGTCTCTATCCTTCCATTCTTCTTGGGCATTTTGCTGGACAAAGTGGTTGACACTCGCTTCCTGCGAATCTTTAGGCTCACCAGGCTGTTAAAGGTGACCCGCTACACAGGCACTTTGAACACCCTGATCAAGGCCATTAGCCGAGAAAATCGAGTGTTGTTTGCCTCGGCCTTCATGATGCTGTTGCTGGTGATTCTCACGGCCAGTTTGGGCTATGAACTTGAGCACGACGCCCAACCTGACAAGTTCGACTCCATTCCGTCGGCCATGTACTGGGCTGTAATTACTTTGGCCAGCGTGGGCTATGGCGACATCTCACCCATCACGCCAATGGGTCGCGCCATGACGGTGGTCATCAGCCTGATTGGCATTGGCATCTTTGCCATTCCTGCGGGCTTGATGGCCTCGGCCTTTACCGACCAGCTTCGCATTGACCGCGAAACCTTTGAAAATGAATTTAGAGATGCATTGGCCAAAGGTCAAATTTCTCATACCTATCAACATGCTTTAACCGCCGAAGCTGAACGACTTCATTTAAGCCAGCAAGATGTGACGCGCATCATGGAGAAGGTCAAGCACGAACTGAAGTTCAAGATCAGCGACAGCACGGCCCACCTCAATGCAGATCAACTGCTAGAAAAATATCGCCAACAAGTGAGCCAACTTAGAGGCTTGGTTCAAAGCGACGACTTTCAACAAGTGCATGACTTGGTGCTCAAAATAGACACTACCACCCCCTTGGAACGTGAAGTGTTTGAGTCTTTGCGCAAATAAGACAAAGTTTGTAGGCAAAAAGTACTTGCAAATTAGAGATCCGGCCTAAAATACGAAGCTTGGGGCTGCACTGGTTTCGACATGGGTTCGGACGCGTGGCAGGGCATGTCGAGGTTCTGATCCTCGTAAAACAGCAGAAAAAAAACTAACTGCAAACGACGAACGTTTCGCACTCGCCGCTTAATCCGGTGAGCCTTGCAACAGTTGGCCGATAGGCTGGGCAAGGGGGCAATAGGCGTTAAAACCTAAAGCTTCCAGGCTGCAAGGGAAAACATATGGGCTGGCGTCACATCGGGCATCTTGATGTGGCGCGAGAAAATAGGATGCTGGTTGGATCAATAGCGTGTCGCTGCGCGATTGGTTTGACGAGACTCAAATCAGACGACTACACATGTAGAACTGTACGAAAATGGCTTGTGGACGCGGGTTCAATTCCCGCCAGCTCCACCACACACCCAAGGGGGCAAATTCACTAAAGAGTTTGCCCCCTTTTTTTGTGTGGTTCAAGTTCGATCTGGTGAATAAAGACATTCGTCGATCCCCTTACCCAGCACCTTGTCTTCATTGATTTCTCATAATGTCATTTTGACAACAATCATTTGCATGAGCAGCGCTTACCTTTCCGACAGTGTTCTAGGCAGCCATGAAGGCGCCAATTGGTGCTGGCATCTCAAAAGAAATATCTCCATCACACCGGCGCAAATGGCAGCCATTTTTATTAGCTTGGGCCTATTGACATTGCTCATTGGCATTGCCTTTTACAACTTTGGTGCATCTTTTATTCTTCCTTTCTCTTTGATTGAAATTGCTGCATTGACCATCGCCTTTGTTTACAACGCCATTCATGCCAACGACTATGAAAAACTGGTGCTAACCGACAGGGAAGTTCAGATTGAAAGAAAAATTGGTTTTCAAGTGACGCAGATCCATTTGATGAGATCCATGACCCGCGTTGAAAGAAGCAAGCTTAAAAATGACCTGATAGAACTCCGGCAAGGACAACAGTCAGCGGACTTTGGCCGATTTATTCATACCAACATGAGGCTTTTGCTGGCCGAGCAAATCTCTAAACGAATGATGGCAAGTCACAAGCTTAATTTTTAAAAGGCGCCTCTAGCAAGAGTCAGTACCTGCTTTGGCAAATGAGTCGATAGCTGCGAATCAGCGGATGTCCAAGCCACAAAATGGTCAGGCCGAATGAGTACAAAGTGCGCTTGATAACGTTTAACTTCGCCCTCGAAGCTGTCCTCAACAATGGTCAGAGGGACATTCATCTCTTTGGCTGCAACACGGAATGCATCAACACTATCGGCATGTGCACCCAATGCTAAAAGCGTAAATCCAGATCCAAGTTTCTCAAATACATTTTGACCCGAACTCAGCGTGGCGGGCGCAAGGTGGTGGCCCGCATTGGCCTCAAAACGGTGATTGCCTTTGGCGCTCGGATGTCTTTGTGATGTTTGTGCAACTGAAAGCGCAACATCAGTAGACTCAACATCGGAATGCAAGATGATGGGCGAACCTTCGTAATTGGGCTCAAAAGCGTGCACCTCAGACACAGCACCGCTTGCGCGCTCTTTAAGCGCTAACTCAAAAGCTTGAAGGTCACGGTCTGGGCTGTAGGCTTCTAAAAAGTCACCATCAGACTTAATCGATTTGGCAATGAAGTCATCAATGGTGGACCGGAACACCAAGCGCCGCTCGGCATCGTAAGAGTCCAACAGTTTGGCATCGGCCCAGCCTTCTAAGACGGCGGCCAGCTTCCAGCCGATGTTGCGCACATCTTCCAAACCCGAATTGATGCCGTAGCCACCATAAGGTGGGTGGCTGTGGGCCGCATCGCCCGCTACAAAAATACGCCCTGCCCTGTAATTGTCGGCCAAGGCAAAGCGCAAATCCCAAAAGCCGATGTATTCAAAATCTACTTCAAATTCGGCACCTACAGACTCGTGTAGGTAGGCGCGAAAATCGAAGTTATCGGCAGTGGTGCCAGCAGGTACAGGCGCATGAAAAAACCAAGTATTGCCAAGATCAACACGGCCAAAAAACTTCCAGTAGCCTTTGAGCTCTGGATGCAGCACGTTGTAAAACGACTTGCCAGGGTAACGCTTTAACAACTCATGCAGCTGCGTAGAACGAAATACCAAGAGCACCATCTTGCGATCGTGCGATGTGAGAGTTTGCGTGATGCCAGCTTGTTGACGAACGCGAGAACCACTGCCGTCACACCCAACGGCATAAGCTGCACGAACAACCTGCAGCGCGCTGCTTTTATCTGCGGTACGTTCAGTGACCGTCAAAGTCACGCCCTCTTCGTCTTGCTCAATGGTTTCCGCATCGAAACCATACAAGACTTCAACCGATGGCAACTGCGCCACGCGCTCTCGAAGCACTTCTTCTGTGGCGTACTGAGGCAAGCGCTCGTTGGCTGTGTAGTAATAAGGCTTGACCAAGTCGCGCTGCAACCAATCGTGGGCATGGGGGCTGAGTAGAGTGCCGTAAGCAGTTAAGCCCCCGATACCGTACTCTGGCGGAATGGTGCGCGCTGCACGCAGCTGTTTTTCGGTGCCCCAAACATGCATGTGCTCCAAAGTGCGCTGGGTCAGGTTCTGACCTTTGGGAATGGGTTGGGGTTTGACGTAGCGCTCAACAACCAGACATTTGACGCCGCGCTGTCCAAGTTCAATGGCCAAGCCCATACCGACCGGGCCACCACCAACAATCAATACATCGGCGTTGTATTGGCTCTTTATTGATTGGGTCATGTTCTATTTATCGCTACAAAAAAATAGAAAGAATCATGCCACAAAGCGTTGATAGCGATACAAAAGGCTGAAACCTAAAGGTGTGAATTATTTTGATTGAACCCTTGCTACATGCAATTTTTTTAGGCTATCTATCAACCGCTGGTGCCTGTCTAGCCCTTCCAGCTTCATACTGGTAGGCTTGAGTCCAAAGAAGCGGACAGTACCATCCACTGAGCCCAACACCGCATCCATGCGCGCATTGCCAAACATGCGGCGGAAATTGTGCTCATAGTTGGCCATATCTAACTCAGAGTCCAAGGCCACTTCCAGCGCCACATTCAACGCTTGGTAAAACAGTTTGCGCTCTGCGGTGTTGTCGTTGTATTGCAAGAACGCACCCACCAAGTCTTGTGCGGCGTCTAATTGTTTCAAGGCCAAGTTGATCAGCAGTTTTAACTCCAGCACAGTCAGCTGACCCCACTCGGTGTTCTCATCAAACTCAATGCCAATGAGGGTGGCAATGTCGGCATATTCGTCTAGCTCGTTGTTTTCCAAACGGTCTAGCAGTGCGGCCAATTGCTTGTTGTTTAAGCGATGCAAGTTCAGAATGTCTTCGCGGAACAACAAGGCTTTGTTGGTGTTGTCCCAAATCAAATCTTCAACCGGATAAATTTCGGAATAGCCTGGCACCAAAATTCGACAGGCCATGGCGCCTAGTTGGTCGTGTACGGTGATGTAGACCTCTTTGCCCATGCTTTGCAAAATACCAAACAAGGTGGCGGCTTCGTCAGCATTGGCTGTAGGACCCTGACCTGCAAAGTTCCAATTTACAAATTCGTAATCGGGTGTAGCGCCAAAGAAGCGCCAAGACACAATGCCGCTTGAATCGATGAAGTGCTCTACAAAGTTGTACGGCTCGGTGACGGCATTGCTTTCAAAGGTGGGGGGCGGCAGATCATTCAAGCCTTCAAAGCTGCGGCCTTGCAGGAGTTCTGTGAGGCTGCGTTCTAGCGCCACTTCTAAGCTGGGGTGGGCACCAAACGAAGCGAACACGCCGCCGGTGCGAGGGTTCATGAGGGTGACGCACATCACGGGGTACTTGCCACCCAGCGAAGCGTCTTTCACCAGCACAGGGAATCCTTGGGCTTCGAGTCCTTGAATGCCAGCCATGATGCTGGGATATTTTCCCAGTACTTCGGGTGGCACATCGGGCAAGCAAATTTCGCCTTCCAGAATTTCTTTTTTAACAGCGCGCTCAAAAATTTCGGACAAGCACTGCACTTGCGATTCGGCCAAGGTGTTGCCCGCACTCATGCCGTTGCTGACGAATAAGTTTTCCACCAAGTTGGACGGGAAGTACACCACCTGCTGATCAGATTGCCTCACAAAGGGCAGCGAACAAATACCGCGCGCCACATTGCCCGAGTTGGTGTCAATCAAGTGCGAGCCTTTGAGTTCGCCATCGGGGTTGTAAATACTCAGGCAGTACGGGTCCAAAATTTCTTTGGGCAGCGCATCCTTCTTGCCGGGTTTGAACCACTTCTCATTGGGGTAATGCACAAACTCGGCATTGGCCAGGTCTTCGCCCCAATACGCGCCCGCATAAAAGTGGTTGTTGTTCAGGCGCTCAATGTATTCACCCAAGGCAGAAGCCAGCGCGCTTTCTTTGTTAGCGCCTTTGCCATTGGTAAAGCACATGGGTGAATGCGCATCGCGAATGTGCAAGGACCACACATTGGGAATGATATTGCGCCAAGAGGCAATTTCAATCTTGATGCCTAGGCCCGCTAGTACGCCAGACATGTTGGCAATGGTTTGTTCCAAGGGCAAATCTTTGCCCAAAATAAACGTACTGCTTTGGGCATCCGGCTTGAGGCTGAGCAAGGCTTGTGCGTCTTCGTCCAAGTTAGCCACTTCTTCAATGACAAACTCAGGGCCTTCTTGCACCACTTTTTTAACGGTGCATCGTTCAATGGAATTCAAGATACCGCGGCGGTCGACTTCAGAAATATCGGGCGGCAACTGCACCTGAATTTTAAAAATCTGCGCGTAGCGGTTTTCTGGATCAACAATGTTGTTTTGTGACAGCCTGATGTGCTCAGTGGAAATGTTGCGGGTATCACAATACAGCTTCACAAAGTAGGCGGCACACAAAGCGGACGAGGCCAGAAAATAGTCGAAGGGGCCAGGCGCAGAGCCATCGCCTTTGTAACGAATGGGCTGGTCTGCAATAACCGTGAAGTCGTCAAACTTGGCTTCTAGGCGTAGTTTGTCGAGAAAGTTGACTTTGATTTCCATGGCGGGAAAGGCATTGGCTGCACTTGCTACTTGTCCTTAAATATGAAGAACAAGAGCGAACTTTCGCCTTCACGCGGACCGCCAGTATAGGCATCTGGGGTCAGTTCAGCTTGAAACATAGCCCATTTAGTAAGTATGCTTATTATCTTGACAGAAATTAATAAGCACAGTTATCATTTCTCTCAGTTACCTAACAAGGCTTAAATTTTCTGGGAGAGAAGTGATGCAGTTTTACAAAAATGGTTTCCGCGGCGGCAGCCCCGACATCAAACAAGCAGCCCCCAACCGCCGCAACCGCGGCACCAACGAACCTCTGCCCGAGAAAGTTGATGTCTTGATTTCTGGCACCGGCCCTGCGGGTCTTTGCTTGGCCGCCCAACTGGCCCAGTTCCCAGAAATTGAAACCATGATTGTGGAGCGCATGCCCGCCAACATCATCAAGGGCAAGGCGGACGGTATCAACACCCGCACCATGGAAATGTTCCAGGCCTTTGGCTTTGCCGACAAGGTCAAGCGCGAAACTTATTGGGTCAATCAAACGGCTTTTTGGATGCCCGATCCTGCCAATCCGGAGAACGTCAAACGCGTTGGCCGCGTGCAAGACGTAGCCGATGACAGCTCGGAAATGCCCCACATTCTGATCAATCAAGCGCGCTTGCATGAGTTGTTTTTAGAAGTGATGCAAAACTCGCCTTCGCGTTTAGCGCCCGACTACGGCTGGGAAGTTTTGAGCCTTACCGTCGACCCAACAACCGAAGACCATCCAGTGACCGTGGTTCTAAAAGATTCAAGCGGCTTGAATTGGGGTGCCACCAAAACAGTCCGCGCCAACTATGTGGTGGGCTGCGACGGTGCGCACTCTTCTGTGCGCAAAGCCATTGGCGGCGTATTGCACGGCGATGCGGCACACCAAGCTTGGGGCGTGATGGACATTTTGGCCAACACCGATTTTCCAGATGTGCGCCAAAAATGTTTGATCTCCTCAGCCAACGAAGGCAACTTGCTCATCTTGCCGCGCGAAGGCGGCTACTTGTTCCGCATGTATGTGGAGCTGGACAAACTTCGCCCCGACGAAAAAGCAGCGCAGCGCAAGTTGACCCAAGACGACATGATTGCTGCGGCCAATCGCATCATCAAACCTTACTCGGTAGATGTGAAAGAAGTGGTGTGGTGGTCTATTTATGACATTGGCCACAGCCTGACCGACAAGTTTGACGATGTGGGTGACGCAACCGATCGCAACCCGCATGTGTTTGTGGCCGGGGATGCCTGCCACACCCATTCACCCAAAGCGGGCCAAGGCATGAACGTGTCGATGCAAGACACCTTTAACCTCGGTTGGAAAATGGTTCACGTCTTGCAAGGCCGTGCCAATCCAAGCTTGCTGCGCAGCTATTCGTTCGAGCGCTGGACCGAAGCCAAGCGCTTGGTCGACACCGACCACAAGTGGTCGCGTGTGATGTCAGCACCTACTACGCAAGCCGAACGCGATGGCACTGAGGAGCCACGCATCATTCGCCAATTCAAAGAGAACCTTGAGTTCACAGGTGGCACAGCCGTTAAATACGACAAGTCGTATTTGTTTGCCGACAGCCCGCACCAAGCGTTGGCCACTGGTGAAGAAATTGGCCGCCGGTTTCATTCGGCCCCTGTGGTTCGCGTGTCCGATGCCAAGCAAATGCAATTGGGCCATGTGGCGCAAGCCGATGCACGTTGGCGCATTTATGCGTTTGCGGGCAAAGCAGATTCAGCCAGCGCAGGCTCGCCCATTCACAAGTTGGCAAGTTGGTTAGAAACCAACCCCAACTCTCCCGTGGTGAAGCACGCGCGACCAGGTGAAGACATTGATGCCGTCATTGATGTGCGATTTGTGTTTCAGCTAACATTTGACCAGTTGGCTTACGAGCACATGTCCGCTTTGCTGAAACCCCTCACTGGTCATTTGGGTTTGCAAGACCACGGCAAAGTTTTCTGTGTGGACCACAAAGGTCTGGGCGACATCTTTGACATGCGCGGCATCAACCGCGACAAGGGTTGCATGATTGTGGTTCGGCCCGATCAGTATGTGGCCAATGTGCTACCACTGGATGGCTACGAAGCCTTATCAGCCTATTTTGCGGGTGTGTTGCGTTAAGCATTCAAGCGCTAAACTCTTTGGATGAACTCAGCGCATCCAAACTTACCCACTGAAGCACCTGCCGCTGTTAGCTTTTGGCAGGCTTTGAAGTTCTGGATCAAACTGGGCTTCATCAGCTTTGGTGGGCCTGCTGGCCAAATTGCGATCATGCACGAAGAGCTGGTGGTGCGCAGGCGCTGGTTGTCAGAAAAACGCTTTTTGCATGCGCTCAATTACTGTATGGTCTTGCCTGGGCCTGAAGCGCAACAACTGGCCACTTACATTGGTTGGTTGATGCACAAAACGCGTGGCGGTATTGCAGCGGGCGTCTTGTTTGTATTGCCCTCGCTGTTCATGCTGATCGGTTTGTCTTGGCTCTATATTGCGTACGAGCATGTCTCATGGGTGGCGGGTTTGTTTTATGGCATCAAGCCAGCCGTCACGGCCATCGTGGTGCAAGCTGCACACCGCATTGGCTCGCGGGCATTGAAGAATAACTTTTTGATAGCCATTGCAGCTGCCAGCTTTGTGACCATCTTTGCACTGAACGTACCCTTCCCTTTCATCGTCTTGGCAGCAGCAGTCATTGGCTTTGTGGGAGGGCGCATGTCACCGGCTTCATTCGCTACGGGTGGTGGACATGCCAGTTCCCAAACAGCTCTGGGTCCAGCGTTGCTTGACGATGACACGCCCACACCCTCCCATGCTGTGTTCACTTGGAAGCGTTTGCTGAAGGTGTTATTGACAGGTGCCGTTTTGTGGTGTGTCCCTATGACTTTACTGTCTGTGCAATACGGCTGGGATCACACCCTCACGCAAATGAGTTGGTTTTTTACCAAAGCAGCACTTCTCACATTTGGTGGCGCGTATGCCGTGCTACCTTACGTATACCAAGGCGCGGTAGAACAGTTTGGCTGGGTCACTGCCACGCAAATGATCGATGGCTTGGCCTTGGGCGAAACCACCCCTGGACCACTCATCATGGTGGTGGCCTATGTTGGCTTTGTAGGCGGCTATGTCAAAGCTGTATTGGGGCCAGACAGTTTGTTTTTAGCAGGCGCATTGGCAGCCACAGTGGTCACTTGGTTCACGTTTCTGCCTTCCTTTATTTTCATCTTGGCAGGTGGGCCATTTGTTGAGAGCACTCACAACGATTTGAAATTCACGGCCTCACTGACTGCCATCACGGCTGCAGTGGTGGGGGTCATTTTGAATTTGGCCTTGTTCTTTGGTTATCACACACTTTGGCCAAAGGGCTTTGGTGATGCGATGGATGTGCCATCTGCCCTCATTGCGTTAGGCGCTGCCATTGCCTTATTTAAATATAAGCGCAATGTGATGCAGGTGATTGGATCATGTGGCTTAATTGGTATTGGCGTTCAATATTGGCCTTGAAAAATTTCGATGTACAAAAAATAATATTTGATGCTTAATTTAAGATTGCAAAAAAATGCAGAGGAAATTCAATGGACACTTTGCAACCTAAAACTATTCAAATGAGCATTCAGGAAACAGTAGGTCTTGCAAAAACGCAGAATCTGAATGAGTTCATAAAAAATTCACCACTTTTTCAAAATCAAGATATCAAACTAGAACGAGAAATTAGCTTAACTCGCGAAGTTTTAATTGAATCAAAATAATTTTAAGCATGACCAAAGAATTTGACATCGTGGTGCACGGCGCCACTGGCTTTACGGGCCGCCTCATTGCAGAGTATTTGTTAACCCGCGCCGACACCGGCCTCACATGGGCCATGGGCGGCCGCAGCCTCGACAAGCTGCAAGCCGTGCGCGACGAAATTGGGGCGCCAGCCACCACACCTCTGGTGGTGATTGAAAGCAGCGACGAAGCGTCATTGAAATCGCTCATGTCTCGCACTCGCTTGGTCATTTCTGCCGTGGGCCCATACCAGCTGTACGGCAACGAATTGGTCAAAGCCTGCGCCGAATCCGGTGTGGACTATGTCGACTTGTGCGGCGAACCCGCATGGATGCGCCACATGATTGACCAACACCAAGCAGCCGCCGAAAAAAGTGGCGCCCGCTTAGTCTTCTCATGTGGCTTCGACTCCAGCCCCTTTGACCTTGGCGTGTTCATGGCGCAAGACGAAATGACCAAACGCTTCGGCAAGCCTGCACCTCGCGTCCGCGGTCGTGTGCGCAAAATGAAGGGCACTTTCTCTGGTGGCACGGCAGCCAGCTTCAAGGCCACCATGGCTGCAGCCGCCACGCAGCCTGGCGTCATTGATTTGCTCAAAAACCCCTTCTCGCTCACCCCCGGTTTTGAAGGCCCTAAACAGCCTACAGGCCACAAGCCCATGTTGGACGACGTAATGGGCGTGTGGGTTGCGCCTTTCATCATGGCCACCATCAACACCCGCAATGTGCACCGCTCCAACTTTTTGTTGAACCATGTTTGGGGCTCAGACTTTGTGTACGACGAAATGATCGTGACCGGACCTGGTGAAAAAGGCGAAGCCATTGCCAACGCCATTGCCCAAGACAAGAGCATGAGCGAGGACAAACTCAAACCCGGTGAAGGCCCTTCCAAGGCTGAGCGCGAAGCGGGTAGCTACGACGTGCTGTTCATTGCGAGCAACGAGCAAGGTCAGTCTGTGAAGGTTGGCGTCAAAGGCGACCGCGATCCAGGTTACGGTAGCACTTCCAAAATGATTGCCGAAGCGGCCATCTGCTTGCTCAAAGATGCGCCCAACACCAAGGGCGGCTTCTGGACCCCGGCTTCGGCCATGGGCCATGCGCTCATTGCCCGTTTGCAGTCGCATGCGGGCCTGACGTTTAGCGTGGAATAAATTCAATCAAGGATTGAGTTCCAAAGCAGCCGGCAAATAGCCTTTCAAACTGTGAACGCCGTTGGCAAACAAAATGGCATTCACAGTGGCTTGCGCTGTCGCTTCGGCCGCCATCACGGTCAATAGCAACATGTCGGCAGGCGCTGTCTCTGCACACGTGGCCATGGCAAACAAAGTGTCGCCATCCAGTGTGGTGTGAGCTGGCCTGATACTTCTAGCAAAACCGTCGTGCGCACTCATGGCCAAGCGCTTGGCCTGCGCTTTGTTCAAAGTGGCGTTGGTGGCCACCACGCCAATGGTGGTGTTGGTGCCAGACAAAGGCGCAGCCGCTGTTTGACCGGCCAACAAAGCTTGTTGGGTATTGAGCAACCTCGTGCCATCTGAAGTGCGCGCGCCCGCCAAAGTTTGACCTGTCAGCGGATCGATGACATCGCCCACGGCATTGCAGGCCACCATGGCCCCCACTTGCCAGGGGCCAACACGAACCAACGCATGGCCAATACCGCCCTTCATGGCTCGATGAAGGCCAAACAACTTACCCACCACTGCGCCGGCACCAGCCCCCACATTGCCCGACATAGGAGGCACCATGGAGCGCATGGCACTGGCAGACAAGGGTTTTTGGTAGAGCGCATCGTCGCAAGCGGCATAACCCGCAGCAGCATCGGGCCTAATTTTGGGATTGTCGCCTTCACGCACCATGGGCAAATCGAACAACACGGCAGCGGGCACGATGGGCACACAGCCATGACCCGTTTGAAACCCCATGTTGCGCTCGTCTAGCCAACGCATGACGCCGCTGGCGGCGTCCAAGCCAAAAGCACTGCCGCCCGATAACAGCACGGCATGGACTTTGTCGACCAAATTGGTGGGATCCAGCAAGTCGGTTTCGCGGGTACCGGGCGCAGCGCCCCGAACATCCACGCCGCCCACGGCCCCTTGGGGCGCTAAAACAACGGAACAGCCTGTGAGCCTTTGGGTTGAAGTGAAATGGCCGAGGTGCAATCCCGCAATGTCGGCAATGCTTCCGTAATGCGGATTGGCACGTTCGCTAAGGCGGATGTTTACAATGTTCTGCGATGTCATTTGAAAACCTTTTATCGATGCGCCAATGGTTCAAAACAGTTGGGCCAACCCTGCATTCCCATTTGAAGTTGCAAGGATAACGCTTGTCTTCATTTGTGCTTCAACGTTTGCTGAGTTTTTTCATCACTTTGGCGGTCACGTCGGTGGTGGTTTTTGGTATTTTGGAATGGCTGCCGGGCAATGCTGCACAGGTAATTTTGGGCGAAACCGCCACCCCCGAGTCCTTGGCGGCCATGGAAGAAAAACTAGGGCTTCACCAACCCGCCCTCACTCGGTATGTTGAATGGGCAGGCGGTTTGCTCCAAGGCCAATCGGGTCTGAGTATTTCCTACAGCACCCCCACGCTTGAGCTCATCACAGAGCGGCTTCAGGTGACCCTGCCCTTGGCTGTATTGGCCATGCTGATCACAGTGGGCGTTGCTGTGAGTTTGGGTTTGTATGCCGCCTCCAAACACAATACGTCTGCCGATATGGGTGTCATGACATTGAGCCAATTGGGTCTGGCCATTCCTAACTTTTGGTTGGCCATTCTGTTGATCTTGTTGTTTGCAGTGCAGCTGCAGTGGGTCAGTGCAGGCGGGTTTCCAGGATGGACGGAAGAGGCTGGCGGCGGCTTGCTACCAGCACTCAGCGCCTTGATCTTGCCCGCTGTGGCATTGGCAGCAGTGCAAACGGCCATTCTCACGCGCGTCACGCGTTCGGCTGTCATTGAATCGATGGGTGAAGACTATGTGCGCACGGCACGTGCCAAGGGTCTAACCAAGCAGCAAGTGCTGTGGCGCCATGTGCTTCGCAATGCCATGATTCCTGTGGTCACCATCATGGGTTTGCAATTTGGCAACCTCATTACCAGTGCCATTGTGATTGAAAACGTGTTTGTCCTGCCAGGCATTGGACGCCTTATTTTTCAGGCCATTGCCAACCGTGACTTGGTGGTGGTGCGCGATGTGGTCATGTTGTTGGCGGCCATGGTCATTGCCATCAATTTCTTGATTGACATCTTGTATGCATGGATCGATCCCAGACTTCAAGACGGAGTCAACACGTGATGCGCAGCAACACTCTTGTCATGAGCGCATGGACACGCGCGCTGAAACATCCGAGCTTTGTCACGGGTTTCTGTATTTTGTTGGTACTGATTTTTTGCGCAGTGCTGTCCGTATTTTGGTCGCCGTACAACGTGGCTGAAATAGATATTCCCAATAAATTGGCCTCACCCAGCGCACAGCATTGGCTGGGGACTGACAGCCTGGGAAGAGACATTGCCTCTTTGCTGTGGGTGGGCAGTCAAAACACATTGTTGGTGGGTGTGATTGCAGTGGGTATTGGCTTAGGTGTTGGCGTACCGCTGGGCTTGCTGGCTTCTGCCAAGCGGGGATCGACCGAAGAAGTCATCATGCGCGCTTCCGATTTCACGTTTGCATTTCCTGCGCTGCTGTCGGCCATTTTGTTGACTGCCATCTACGGGCCTGGCTTGGTCATCAGCATCACAGCCATTGGTATTTTTAACATTCCAGTGTTTGCACGCATTACGCGCGGCGCGGCCAACGCCATCTGGACACGCGATTACGCCTTGGCTGCCAAGGCTGCCGGCAAATCTGAGTGGCGCATCACATGGATGCATGTGCTGCCCAACATGGCCAGCGTCTTGATTGTGCAAGCCTCTGTTCAATTTGCCATTGCCATTTTGGCGGAGGCGGCCTTGTCGTATCTCGGCTTGGGCACACAACCGCCTCAACCCAGTTGGGGACGGATGTTGAACGAAGCGCAATCGCAAATGTTTCAAGCACCATGGCTGGCTGTGTACCCCGGCATGGCCATTGCCATTGCGGTGCTCGGGTTCAACTTGCTAGGCGATGGCCTGCGCGATTTGATGGACCCGCGCTTGGCCAGGTTGAGATAAGTAGGCTATGAACCACACGCCCCTCCTGTCCATTCAGAACTTGCAAGTTTCCTTAGAAACTGAGCAAGGGCAAGTGGCCGCACTTCGAGGCTTGAACTTTGACATGCAGCGCGGCGAAAAAATAGGCCTCATAGGCGAGAGTGGCTGCGGCAAATCTTTAACGGCCTTGGCCATCATGGGTCTTTTGCCCTTGCGCTCAAAGCTTGAAGGTTCGATCAAACTCAATGGCACCGAATTGAGGGGCATGTCAGATGTCGACATGTGCAAAATCCGAGGTGCGCGCATGGGCATGATTTTTCAGGAGCCCATGACGGCCCTCAACCCCTTGCAACCCATTTGGCAACAAATTGCAGAGCCTTTGTTGCTGCATCAAGGCATGCAAGTTAGCGCGGCCAAAATGCGTGCCCTAGAGTTGCTAGAACGTGTGCAGCTGTCGCGTGCCAAAGAGCGTTTGTTGGCCTATCCGCACCAATTGTCTGGTGGCCAACGTCAGCGCGTCATGATTGCCATGGCACTGGCATGTGGGCCTGACATCTTGATTGCCGATGAGCCCACCACGGCATTGGACGTCACAGTGCAAAAAGAGGTCTTGGCACTCATTTCACAATTGGTTTCTGAAGATGGCATGGGCTTGCTGCTGATCAGTCACGATTTGGGTTTGATGCAAGATCAGGTCGACCGCGTGATGGTGATGTACGGCGGAGCTGTGGTTGAAACCGCACCCACTGAAGCCCTGTTTCAACATCGAAAACATCCCTACACACAAGGCTTGTTTGCAGCCAGGCCACAGCTTGGCTTAAAACGCGGTACACGTTTAACCACCATTCCTGGCCAGGTGCCCGAGCTTTCAAATTGGCCAACTGCCTGTGCCTTTGCAGATCGATGCACGCATGCCATTGATGCGTGTCGCGAAGTGCCTCCACCGCTCTTACAAGTCAATGCGACTGACCATTGGGTGAGATGTCCGTTGTGGCAACAGTTTGAAATGCAGCCATGATTCAGACAACCAACCATTTGCTTGAAGTGAAGGACTTGAGTCACACCTTCACTTTGCCGCGCACCTCTTGGTTTGAAACCCAGAGAAGTTTGCAAGCCCTTCAAAACATTCATTTTGAATTGGCCCCAGGAAGAAGCTTGGGCATTGTTGGTGAATCTGGCTCCGGCAAATCAACCCTGGCCCGCTTGGTAATGGCCCTAGAAAAACCCACACAAGGACAAGTGATTTTTAAGGGTCAAGATTTAAACGCCATCAGCCCCCAAGCACTGAGAGAGATTAGACCCAATTTTCAAATGGTCTTTCAAGACCCCTACAGTGCTCTAGACCCAAGACAAACGGTGTTGCAAATTGTCATCGAGCCGCTACAGAACAAAACAAAATCTGAAATGACCGAACTTGCAGCGGCGGCCCTTTTAGAGGTGGGCCTTCGTTCTTCCGATTTGCTTAAATACCCTCACGAATTCTCTGGGGGCCAAAGACAACGAATTGCCATTGCCAGAGCACTCATTACTCGGCCCGCTTTGATAGTGGCTGACGAACCCCTAAGCGCCCTAGACGTGTCTGTGCAAGCACAAGTTATTAATTTAATGATGGATTTGCAAGACAAACATGGTCTGAGTTATTTGTTGGTCAGTCACGACTTGGCCGTTGTAAACTTGATGTGTGACGAAGTGATGGTGCTGCAGGAAGGTTGCGCGGTAGAGCGCGGCCCCACTGAAGAGGTTTTTTTAAATCCAAAGCACCTTTGCACGCAAACTTTGTTGGCTGCCGTACCAGGTTATTCAGGCTATTGAGATCACTCTGGTCATGCAACCAATACGTTTTAAGCGGGCATCAGTTTTTACATTTTTAAATTGCTAGCGATCACTGAACGATCAAGGACCGACGCATGAAATTTTTATCTTCAACTGCAGTTGCCAGCAAAGCGCCAACAATCGCTTCTAAACGTCAAATTTTGTCAATGATCGGTTTGACTGTCTGTGTTGCAGCCAGTGTGTATGTTTTCAGTTCACCCGCTCAAGCACAAACTCGCAAAGACAGCGTCGTGTTGGGCATGATTTTGGAGCCCACCAGTCTCGACCCCACGACTGCCCCCGCCGCAGCCATTGGCGAGGTGGTTCACTACAACATCTTAGAAGGCCTGACCAAAATTAATGTCGATGGCAGCATCACGCCTTTGTTGGCTGAAAGCTGGGTCATGGATGCAGATGGCAAGGCCTACACCTTCAAGCTGCGCAAAGGCGTGAAGTTTCAAGACGGCGCCAGCTTTGATTCGGCCGCTGTCAAGTTCAGCTTTGACAGAGCCAAGGCAGATAAAAGCACCAACAAAGCCAAAGGCGCTGTGTTCAACAATATTGCGCACATTTCCACACCCGATGCACACACTGTGGTTTTGGTTTTGAACAACCCCGATGGCAATTTTTTATTTCGCATGGGCGAGAACACCGCCGTCATCTTGCACCCAAGCACTGCTGAAACCGCGGCCACCAAGCCCGTGGGCACCGGCCCTTACAAATTAGAAAACTGGGCCAAAGGCTCCGCCATCACCCTTAGCAAATGGGATGCTTACCGCGATGCCGCCAACGTCAAACTCAAGCGCGTCATTTTCCGCTTCATCAACGATGCATCGGCTCAAGTAGCCGCATTGTTGGCCGGCGACATTGACGGCATGCCGCGTTTCCAATCGCCCCAAAGCCTGAAACAATTTCAAGCCGACAAACGCTTCATGGTGGAGATGGGCAATACGGCCGGCAAAGGCATCATGACCATCAACAACAAAAAGAAGCCCTTTGACGATGTTCGTGTCCGCCGTGCGCTGTCGCATGCCATCGACAAAAAAGCCTTCATTGATGGCGTGTTTGAAGGCTTGGCCAAACCCATTGGCAGCCACATGGCGCCCACCGATGCAGGCTATGTCGACCTCACAGGTCAGTATCCTTTTGACATTGAAAAAGCCAAAGCGCTCTTAAAAGAAGCTGGTGTGCAAACGCCCTTGAACGTCACACTCACTTTGCCACCACCACCCTACGCTCGCAAAGGCGGCGAAATTCTGGCAGCCCAATTGGCCAAGGTTGGCATTGTGGCCAAAATTGAAAACGTCGAATGGGCACAGTGGTTAGGCGGTACCTTCAAAGGCAACTTTGACCTGACTGTGATTAACCACGTCGAGCCACTCGACTTTATGAACTACGCCAACCCCCAGTACTACTGGGGCTACGACAGCAAAGCCTTCCGTGATTTGGCCACCAAATATTCAGCAACCACAGGCGCCAAAGATCGCACCAAATTGTTTGGCGACATGCAGCGCATGATTGCCAGCGACGCGGTCAATGTGTTTTTGTTCAACCCGACCAACACGGCGGTGTACAAAAAGGGCTTGAAGGGCTTGTGGTCTAGCTCGCCTGTGTTTGCCAATGACATGGCTGCCGTTAGTTGGAATTAGTCCGTTGAAACTAATTTGAAGTACCGTCGTACTTTTTACCAAGTGCCAACAGCTCAGGTGTTTCAATCAGTTCATTGAGTTGATCGAAGTCCAACATCTGATCGCGCCATGGTGCGGTGGTTTGATGTGTTTTTAAACTGCCATAGTAGGCCCGCAAAGTGTGCGAAACAGCTCGCGCTGTGCCGCCTGGGAAAATCACAATTTTGAAGCCCACTTTGCCCAACTCTTCGGCGCTCAAGATAGGCGTCTTACCGCCTTCCACCATGTTGGCCAGCAAGGGAATGCGATGAGCAAACCGATCGCACGCCACCTTCATTTGTTCGGGTGTTCGCAAGGCTTCCACAAACAGCGCATCGACACCGCACTCTAAATACTTTTCTGCACGGTCCAAGGCGGCATCCAAACCTTCCACAGCCAAGGCATCGGTGCGGGCCAAGATGAGTGTGTTGCTGCTTCGTCTAGCGTCCAAAGCTGCATGGATTTTGCCCTGCATTTCTTTCACAGGGACGACCCCTTTGCCATCTAAATGACCGCAGCGCTTAGGGAAAGTTTGGTCTTCAATTTGAATCATGGCTGCACCTGCCCGTTCAAAATCGCGCACCGTGCGCTGCATATTAAGTGCATTGCCAAACCCAGTATCGGCATCGACAATGACGGGCACTCGCACACGGTCGGTGATGTTGGCCAATGTGTTCGCAACTTCACTGGCAGTGGTTAAGCCAATGTCAGACCTACCTAGGCGGGTGTAGGCAATGGAGGCACCCGATAAATAAAGTGCTTCAAAACCTGCTTGCTCTGCAATGAGGGCGGTCAGCGCGTCGTAAATTCCAGGGGCTAACAGAGCGCTGGGTTGTTGCAAGCGTTGGGCCAGTAACATATCAATATTCCTATGAATTGAGTATCAATTAAAGATGTGAATTGCCAATAAGCCTCAAGCTGCGTGCAATTTTTTCGCTATGTCTTGGGCAGCCAACCAGCCACCGCCCACAGCGCTTAACAAACCATTGCCTGCCAAGTACCCGTCGGCACCGCGGCCCGACACACCGCGTGCTGCACCGCCGGCCGCATACAAATTGCTTAGAGTTTGGCCGTTGGTTTTAACAACACGACATTGGGCATCCACTTCTAAGCCACCCTGCGTGTGGAACAGCGCACCGGTCACCTTGATGGCGTGATAGGGCCCTTGCAATGAACGCGTAAAGCTTCTGCCCATGCTGTCTGTGTGGCCCGCGCGAACTTCATCCAAAGTTGCTTTCAATGTAGCCGGATCACAACCCACAATGGCAGCCAAATCCTCAACAGTGATCGCAGTTCGCAAAGCACCAGCAGCTTCTGCATCGCGAAAATCTGGAAAGCTTCTGAGCAACTCAAGCAAGGGGGCATCAAAAATGTTCCAAGCGATGCTGCCGGGCTGGCTTAGCACATGCACAGCAGCTTCTGAATAACCACCCGTTTCGTCGTTAAAGCGTTTGCCTAGGGCGTTGACTTGAACACCCCCTTCCATGATGAAAGCCCAAGTCATGAGCGCACCCTGCGGTGTGACCCACGAACCATGTCCTTGGTAGGCATCCAAGTCTCCCATTTGCAAACCCAACTGACGGCCCCACTGAATAGCCGTGCCATCGTTGCCTTGGTGGCCTGCAAAAACAGCATTGGCCATCTCAGGCAGTAGTTCTTTGACCATCTCGCTGTTGCCGCCAAAGCCGTTGCAGGCCAGCAATAAATAGTCGCATGACAAATACTCCACAGCACCATCGGGCCTTTGGTAGCCAACACCCACCACATGATCTTGCGCATTGACCCAAAGCTCACAGACCAATGATTGACCCAAAATATCTGCGCCCAAATCGTTGGCCACCTGCGCCAAACGTGTCATCAAAGTTGAACCCGTTTTTTCAGGCATGGTGTGCATGCGCCTGACGGTATGACCTGGGTACAAAAAGCCATCGACAATTTCAAACGGCAAGCCCATTTTTTCTAGCTCGTCGATGGCCTCTGTGGCAGACAGCACATAAGCCTTGACCAAGTGCAAAGGCGCTTGACCGTGAGCTTTGTTCATCACATCGTCAATGAGCAATTGATGAGAGTCTTCAATGCCCAATGATTTTTGCAAGCGTGTTTCTGCAGCGGGAATAAAGCCGGAAGACAGCGCAGAGGAGCCTGTGCCAGATTCATCGCGCTCTAGAACCAATACATCAATGCCCGCCTTGCGAAGTGCAATAGCAGCAGTTAAACCACAAGAGCCTCCGCCAACGATGCACACAGGTACTTCGGGCGTGCCATCCGGCATGGTCTCGGCGCGAACAATTTGGGGAGCTTTTTGATTTTTCATGATGACGCTTTTTGTTGTTCCAGGCGCAGTTTGAGTTGGGGCAAGAGACCACCGGCTTCCACCATGGACACTAAGAAATCTGGAATGGGGTCGCATGCAAGCCGTTGACCATTGCCACGCACCACCGCCCACTGCTTCAAGTCGAGTGATACTTGCTCAGCCTCTTCTAGCAATTCTGCTTCTTTGCATGTAAGGAGCAGAAGCCCTAAGTTGAAAGCATTTCGAAAATACAAACCACTGTAAGAAGGTGCAATGACCGCTTTCACGCCCAACTTGACCAAGGCGTCGGCAGCCTGCTCTCTGGAAGAGCCAATGCCAAAATTGGGGCCAGCAGCCACAACATCACCGGCCTTCACTCCCCCCGCAAATTCAGGCCTCACACCTTCCAAACAATGTTTGGCGATGTCGTGAATACCCAATTTCATATAGGCACCAGGGGCCAGTTGATCGGTGTCCACATCGGCGCCCACGCGCCAAACTTTGTGCAACGCACTCATGCCAAGACCTCCCTTGGATCAGAAATACTGCCGCGCAAAGCAGAAGCTGCCACCGTGTAAGGCGACGCCAAATAAACCTGCGCAGTGGCCGAACCCATACGGCCTTTGAAGTTTCGCGCCGTGGTGGCAATCACGTTGGCACCATCTGGAATGCTGCCACCATAACCAGAGCAAGCACCGCACGATGTGGGCAACACTTCTGCACCCGATTGACGCAGTGCATGCATCACGCCTTCGCTTTCTGCTTGGGCTTGATCTTGCAAACTGGCCGGTGCCACCATCAAACGAACACCAGCAGGCAGTTGCTGACCTTTAAGCACTTGTGCCGCAGCACGCAAGTCCTCCAACTTAGCGCCTGTACAAGCACCGATGTAGGCCACTTGAATGGGTGTATTTTTAAATTCTGAGACAGCCTTGGTATTGGCTGGGCTGTGAGGTGCGGCCACTTGGGGCACCAAGGTGGCCGCATCAAATTCATGAACCAACTTATCGGCAGCATTATCGGTGTGCCAGCCTTCAATTTGTACATCTTTGGCACCGGTGGTCGCCAGCCAATCGCGGGTCACCTCGTCGGGTGCAATCAAGCCCACTTGCGAGCCCATCTCTGCGCTCATGTTGGACATGGTCATGCGCTCTTGCATAGAGAGCGCCTTCACGGCTTCACCACAAAATTCAACCGCTTGATACTGGCCGCCATTCATGCCAAATTGGCCAATCATGTGAAGCATCATGTCCTTGGCAGTCACACCGGGTTTGAGTCGGTTATTCCAACGCATCATCAATGTTTGAGGGACGCGAACCCAGAGCTGCCCTGTCACCACAACACCCAACATTTCGGTACTGCCCACACCAAACATGTAGGTGCCCAAGGCGCCCCCTGTGGGTGAATGCGAGTCGCCACCGACACAAAACATACCCGGCTTCAGATGGCCTTTTTGCGGCAAGACCACATGACAGATACCCAGGCTGTCGTAGACATGAGGCAACTGTTGCTCAACAGCCCACTCGCGTGCAATGCGCACAATGCGGCGAGAATCGTCGTCTTGCTCCGGCACATAGTGGTCCATGACCAAGACCACACGAGATTTGTCCCAAATTTGGGCACCCAATTCTTCCAACATGGGTTTGAGTCGCCGGGGGCCCGATGAATCATGGAACATGGCCAGATCGACTTGGCAATTGACAATTTCACCCACCGCAACATGGTTTTTGCCAGCTGCTTTGGCAATCAATTTTTGCGCAAGCGTTTGCGGGGGTTGGTGGTATGTTTGGGTGCTCATATTTGACAATTCATTGAATGGGGATAACCCCGTTTCAAGCCTTCACCTTTTCTTCTCTCATTGAGACGCGGGCATCCACATCGCCAATGCGAGACACTTCCAATTGATATTCATAACGGTCGGGGCGATACAGGCCTTCCAGCCATTGCACAGGTTGATCATTGGCATCAAACACCAAACGACGCACCGACAACAAGGCCGAGCCAATGGCCACATCCAATGCATCAGCAACGCGCGCATCTGCTTGACGCGCCGAGATGGTTTGCTGCGCCCGTCCAAGTTCTACGCCAGCCTCACTGAGCAACTGCAAAAGAGGTTTGGCAGCCAGGTCTTTGCGAACAATGTCTGCCGCCAAGCTTTGTGGCACATACGTGATGATGTAGGACAGCGGGCCTTCCCGTGAACTTCGCAATCGAATGGCTTTTTTAACCGATGAGCCAACTTCGATTTGAAGTGCAAAGGCAACGTCTTCTGGGGCCGCAATGGTGCGCCAATCTAGCACTTTCACTGTCGTTGAGCGACTTGCACTCACAATGTTTTCCATCAGTCCTGCCAAGCGCGTAGGCTGAGTCAGTGCTGGCGTACTCATACCCAAACCGACATGATTGATTGGTTTGGGAAAGGTACCTCGACCGGCCACACGCACAATCAATTCTTCGGCGACTAATTTTTCCATGGCATGTCGAATGGTGACGCGACCGACACCAAACTGCTTGGCCAATTCCATCTCTGCCGGCATGGCTTTGGCAAACCGGCCTTCAAGCAATTGCTCACGCAACACCAAATAAATTTGGTGGTACTTGGTTAATGGCAGCCGAGGTGTCACGCCACGACCTCTTCAAAATTCCAAGCGTGCATTTGAATGTCAAACACTTCTTGGGGGCTTACACCTTCAAGCAAATGGTACAGCATGAATTGATAACAATCGTTGGCTTCAATTTCACTGGGTGTGAAAGCAAAAGCCAAATTGCCGCCAGTCGTCAATCGACCTGGAAAACCATAGTGCAGCAAGTTTTGTTTGAACACTGAAGCTGCTGTTTTAGCCAAGCTGCCAGTTGGAGCCAGAAATTCAAGGACCACACCAATTTCGTGCTGACTTAGTTGAGCCTTGGGCAAGGCTCGCACAGCGCCTTGACCGTACAGATGAGGCACCATCGACCACTTGCCTAGCACCAGTTTTCGGACACGCTCGCAGACCACTTGTAATGCCTCAGGCATCATCTCAATCATGCGAGGGTCTGCCACACCCGCCAACAAAACTGCTCTGGCGCCTGTGTGAAGTGCACCCTCCACTTTCAAAGTGGGTGATAGGCGCTTCACAAATTGCGCACCAGAAACTTGCGTACGGTGGCCGTCAATGGCTATGTATTTGGCATACTTCAAATGCAATGTGCCTTCAGGCTCCTCAACCACCCAAGGGTCTGACTGCTCATACAGTGCATGGGCCGCAACAGAAGAGGGCGTTGCATGGGCGTTTGGATTCATGCTTTCCAAAATAAATTCATTGAGACCCAACTCTGCCAAGATGGCATCACGGCCTCCCGGGTTACAACACAGTGATGTGCACTCAATGATTTTGGCCATGTGCAACGACAGTGCGGGGTCATAGCCCAACATTTGAGGCAAGGCTGCAAAAATAGCGGTGTCGCAAGAACGGCCAGCAATCAGTACATCGGGTTTCTGCGCCAAGGCTTGCATGAAGGTATGCGTCCCGCACTGCGCCACGATGTTGGTGGCCGCCTCTATTTCGGTTTCAATGGGTACCGGCAGTGGTAACGAAACACCTTCTGTGTCTAAGCTTTTGATACGGCCCTCTTGGGCTGCTTGCACCAAAATTTTTCGAGGCACATCGCTGGCAACTGTGGCCACTGAAAAAGACAGCCCGTGTGCTTTTGCCACTTCTTGCAGCAAAGCCAAGGTGGCTTCAAGTTGGGGTTTGGCACCCGCCGTGCCTGCGCTTCCAATGATCAAAGGCACATTCAACTGCCTGGCACCCAGCAGCACCATTTCTAAGTCGCGACGAATCATGTCTTTGGGCGCGGCCATTTGACCTGAACCCAAATAAAAAGGGCCAGGATCGATCGATCCCATGTCGCACCCAATGAAATGCGGTTGCCTTTGAAGACCCCGCTCAAAAGAGTCTTGAACAATGCCAAAACCCAACTGACCCGAAGCCGACAACACACGCAGACGCTCTACGCCCGGCACATGACTTGCCAGCAAGCGGGAAACAGCAGTTGGTTTTTCGGGCCTCGACATGCTCTTAGACCCTCAATGACAAGAGGGGCGCATGTTGCTGGGCACCATACAAATCGCCATCACCGGGGTGACCTGCACACACAGACCTCTGCATGGACAGCTTGATGGCAAAGATTTCCGGCAAGTCGAATCTTTTGACTTGTGGGCTAAGCAAACCATACAGCGAGGCGATTGAACTGACTTGAAGTGCATCGCTTTGTGCCGCCCGTTGAAAGCACTCAAAATTTGGAAAGAATAAATCCAAGGTCACACACAAGGGGCCTGCATTTTTACTGCGAATGACGTTGGCTAATTCAGCCAAGGGAAGCTTGATCTCGGGCATCTGTTTATCTGGCCGTAAAGCCGCCATCCGCACAAAGAATTTGGCCCGTGATGAAAGACGCTCTTTGTGACAACAGAAAACTCACCACCTCGCCAATTTCCTGAGGCTGGCCAAGACGGCCCATGGGAATTGTGGCTTGCATGGCCGCCAATGAAGCGGGATCAGCCATGGTGGGTGCCACCATGGGCGTGGCAACAGGGCCAGGCCCCACGGCATTGATGCGAACACCTTCCGAGGCCCACTCCAAGGCCAAAGATTTGACCATGCCGTTCAAACCTGCTTTGGACGCTGCATAAGCAGCGCCCCGCGCATGTCCCACCAAACCAATTTGGCTGCTAATGACCACCACACTGGCGTCACCACAACGTGCTTTGCGCATTTGCGCGATGGCAGCCCGGGTTAAAACAAAGGTGGCATCTAAGTTGAGGGCCAAAGTTTGACGCCACTCGTCCAAGGTAATTTCGTCCGATAGTTTTTTGAAGAAAATACCCGCGCAGCATGCCAAGGCATCTAATCCACCAAGCGCTTGCGCAGCTTTTTCTGGCAAAGCGGCACAAGCGACATCGTCCAACAAGTCTTGAACAAAAACCACAGCTTCGGGCAGCGCCTGCTGAACAGCAGACACTTGCTCTTGCGACTGCACCACAGCGGCCACTTTGGCGCCATGGCTAGAAAGTGCACAGGCAGTGGCCAGACCAATGCCCGAGCCTGCCCCCGTCACCAAGGCATGACGCCCCGCGAGTTCCATGGCACGCTTAGACAAGGTTCAAAGTCCCAAATAGTTTTTGCGGAGTTCAGGGTCGCGCGCCATGTCAGAGGCCTTGCCTTGCATGGCCACTTCACCGTTTTCAATGATGTAAGCCCGGTGTGCGATGGCCAAAGTTTGAACCGCGTTTTGCTCCATCAATAAGATAGGCATACCTTGTTTGTTGATGTTGGCAATCAACTCAAACATTTGCTCGACCAACAAAGGCGAAAGACCTAAGGAGGGTTCGTCCATGATGAGCAATGCGGGCTCAGACATCAGACCGCGACCAATGGCCAGCATTTGCTGCTCACCACCAGACAAGGTTCCCGCCATTTGGGCGAAGCGTTCTTTGAGGCGCGGGAAAATTTCAACCACCCGCTCTAAGTTTTGAGATCTGCGCTCTTTGCCTCTGACCTGGCTACCCAGCAAGAGGTTGTCTTTGACATTGAGGTTAGGAAAAATACGCCGGCCTTCGGGCACATGAATCAAGCCGCGTTGAACCACCTCGGTGGAGTTCATACCGGTCAGGTCTTCCCCCTGAAAACGAATGGAACCACTGAAGGGTTTGTAAAGCGCAGAAATGTTGTTGTTAAGGGTGGACTTGCCCACGCCATTGCTGCCCAGCACCGCCACAATTTCGCTTGCCCCCACATCCAGATTGATGCCGCGCAAAATTTCAATTTGGCCGTAGCCCGCATGGAGATTGCGAATTTCAAGCATGTTCAACTCCTTGTGCTTGACCCGTCATTTGATCGGCAGCACCCCGTCCGAGGTAAGCTTCAATCACTTCACGGTTGTTAACAACCTCTTCTGGTTTGCCTTCGGCAATGATCTTGCCGTAAGACAACACGTAGATGTATTCCGACAAACTCATCACGGCATGCATAACGTGCTCAATGAGCAAGATGGTGACGCCTGAATCACGAATGCTGCGAATGAGCGCAATGATCTCAATGATCTCTTGCGGGTTCAATCCGGCCATGACTTCGTCTAGCAAAAGCAACTTGGGACCCGTGGCCAAAGCGCGCGCCAACTCCAATCGCTTTCTGCCCGCCACAGTCAATTCAGAGGCAGGCTGATCGAGCATGCCCGCCATGCCTACTTTTTCTGCAATCAAACGCGCATGGGCATGGGCTTGGTCTCTGACGGCAAACTGTTGGTAAGCACCCACCGCAATGTTTTCAAGCACCGAAAGCTTGGCAAAAGGCTGCGTAATTTGAAATGTCCGAACCATGCCAAGACGGGCAATTTCATGCACTTCCAAACCAACAATGTTTTTACCAAGCAATTCAACCTGGCCTTCGTTGATTTTGTGAAAGCCAGCAATGGACGCAAACAAGGTTGTCTTGCCCGCACCATTGGGACCAATGAGAGAAACAATTTGACCCGCAGCAACTTCTAAGGAAGCATTGTCGACAGCACGCAAGCCACCAAATATTTTGGTTAAACCTTTAACTTTCAGCATCAGGCTTCTCCCTTTTTGTTGGCAGCAGACTTTAAACGGCCTGCTTCTTTACGTTCTTTTTTCTTGAACAATTCGACCAAGCCGTTGGGCAAGAAAGCAATGATGATGACCAACAGCGTGCCGTACAGCACCAAGGAAAGGCCTTGGAGACTGAACATGGACCGTGTCACTTCACTGACCAATGCAAGCAGTACCGCGCCAATGAGCGGGCCATACACAGTGCCTGCGCCACCAATCATGCTGACCAATAGCATCTCAACCGACTTGTCGACACCAAACACAATGGTGGGATCGATGTACAAGAAGTACTGCGAAAAAAAACATCCGCCTACACCAGCAATGGCACCAGAGATGGCCATGATCTTGATTTTTTCAGCAAATATATTGATGCCCAGAGCGCGTGCGGAATCTTCATTTTCACGAATGGCCGCCAAACGCGCGCCAAATCGGGACGCCTTCAACCAAAGTGCAATGGCCACTGAAATCACAGTGAGTGCCAAGATGATGAAGTAAAAAACGCGTCGATCACCAAACTGGAAATTAGCGGCAGTTTGCTTCATGGGGATCAGCATGCCCAAACCACCACCGGTAATTTCAATGGAGTTGGAAATGATGCGAAAGACTTCTGCAAAGGCCAAAGTGATCAAAGCGAAATAAGAACCTTTGAGCCCCGCTCTGAAGGACAACACACTGATGAGCCAACCCGCCGCGGCACCCGCCAATGCAGAGACTGGCAGACCCCACCAAGGATTAAATCCAAAGCGCATTTGAACAATGGTTGAGGCATAGGCACCTACACCAAAAAATGCCACATGCCCAAACGACAACTGACCGGCAAAGCCCCCAGCAATGTTCCAGGACTGTCCAATGAAAGCATAGAACAGCGCCAACACCCCAAAGTTAATGACAAAGGCAGAATCGGACGTAAACGGAAAAATGATGGCAACGACCAACAACAACAAGTGAAGGGTCCAAGGTAAACGATTGAAAATCATCGCTTGTCTCCAAAGAGTCCTGAGGGTCTGAACAACAAGATCAGAATGAAGATGAGAGAGATGCCAATTTGACCCAGGCTTTCGCCCAAATACAAACCGCCAAACGACTCAGTCAAACCGACAATCAAGCCGCCCACCACTGCGCCCAAAAAGCTGCCCATGCCGCCCAACACCACTACCGTGAAAGCCACCATCACAAAGACGTGACCCGTGGTGGGTGAGACATAAAAAATGGGCATGAGCAAGGAAGCTGCAGCGCCCAAGGTGGCCATGCCCAAACCAAAGGAGATGGCAAAAACTTTGTCGACATCAATACCCACCAAACGCGCACCCATGCGCTCTTTGGCCACTGCACGAATGGCCCGGCCTGTGTCTGTTTGAGTGATGAAGATGCCCAGCAATGCGCACATCACCATTGAAGCTACAAATGAAATGATCTTGGGAAGGCCAATCAACAAAGGCCCCACCTCAAACATTTTGTCGCTGTAAGAAAGAGAAATGGTGCGCGAGTCGCCTGTGAAAAGCATCAGCGCCAGGTTTTCAATGACGATCGACAAACCCAGGGTGATCAACAAAATGTTTTCGTCTTTACCGTAAGACAATTTGCCGATGAAATATTTGTAAAGGATGTAGCCCATGACAAACATGGTGGGCATTGTGATCAACAAGGAAAGATAGGGATCAACGCCCATCTTGGTCACCAAATAGAAAACACCAAACATGGCCAACATCAACATGCTGCCATGCGCAAAATTAATGATGTGCAGCACACCATAAATCAATGTGAGCCCAGAGGCGACGAGGGTGTAAATACCCCCCATGAGGATGCCATTGATGACAGCCGCTCCGATGATGGTCAGGTCCAAAACGAGTTCCTTGTCATGAGGTCAATAAAATTGCAGAGATACTGCAAGATGAATTCACAGGAGCTATCCAACCTGACTGCCTGTTGCAGTCAAGTTGAAGTCTCCGATAGAAATCTAAGAAATTCGGAATCAGTTCAATTCGGCAAGCAAGCGCTTCAACAATGCTGAGCGTTTGCTTGGCCGAAGAAACTGGATCAGCTGAATTTAGGACGTGGGAAGACTGGCTTCATTGCTGAAAATTCATTGGGCCAAACCACATTGATGTCGGTCTTGGTGGCCTGCAACATGGCGGCACGGCCACCGGAGTTTTGACCGTCGACAAACTTGGTAGGACCGTAAGGCATGAAGTGGTCGGACCAGGTGCTGGCCTCGAGTGCTGCAATGACTTTTTCTTTGTCGGCCGACTTAGCACGCTCCAGCGCTTCAGCGTAACACTTGACGGCGTTGTAGCCACAGTAGACTTCGAATGTGAACAAGCCACCTTTTGCCTCAACCGCCTTGCGCATGGCCAAGGCCTTGGGATTGCGGGGGTTGTACCAGTGGTTGAAGTCCATCATGTTCTGAGCGATGTCAGGCTGCTCACTGACCAGCTTGAAGTTGAAGCCACCACCCAGCACACTGAACATGCCTGCCACATCAACGCGCTGCTGATGCAAAGTGCGCGCCAACAAAACGTATTCGTTTTGGTAGTTACTCATGATCACGAGATCGGGCTTCAGGCTCTTGATGCGCAGCGCAACGTTGGAGAAATCGCGAGTGGGGTTGGCGTGCTTGATGACCTCGGCCACCTGCACATTGATACCGGGCAAGCGATCGGCAAGCAGCTTGGCTGTACCTGTGCCGAACTCTGACTCCTCGTGCACCAACACAGCCGACTTGGCCACACCGCCAGCCGCTTTGTTAATTTCGCCCAAGCCCACAATGGCATCGTCCACGCACTTGCCAAAGCCTGGTGCTAACCTGAACACGTTCTTGAGACCGCGCTTGACGATGAGGTCGGATACGCCGACGTCAATCATGAAAGGCGTGTTGTACTTGGCAGCAGCCTGAGTGGCCGGCAGTGCAATGGCGCTGGAGAAGCAGCCAACATATGCGGCCACACCTGCTTGGTGCAGGCGCTCAACTTCGGACACACCGACTTCGGGACGTGATTGTGAATCGCCCAGAGCGGCTTCAAGCTTGGCACCGCCCATGGACTTGATACCGCCAGCCGCGTTGATTTCATCGATGGCCATCTGGCAGCCGAGGCGACCTTGACCGCCGCTGTAGGCGAGTCCACCGCTTACGGGGTGCACCAGACCAATCTTAATGGGAGCTGGCTGCGCCAACAAAAAGCCAGGTGCGCCGAGAGCGGAAGTGGCGGCACCAGCTTGCAAGATCAAACGACGGGATACACGGACATCAGACGTCATGGTAATTCCTCAATGAAGAAGTTGTGGGTTGAATTAAATTGTTCCATTCATAGAACAATTAGGTACACTGTGCAACAATCTTTTTGTGAAGTCAAGCGGAAATTCCTTAAGTTTTAAAAATTTAAAGTGTCAACTTTTCCTCACACGAATGGATGTTTCTTCACACATAACAAGGCAGCAAGAGATCAAGCCACCATGGATCATTTGCATTACAACTACAGCGCCATTCAACAGCGCGCGCCTTTGCCCTTGGCTTCTAACTTGCATGTGTTTGCGGTCATTCACCTCGAGCACTGGGACTTTGAAGCACCTGAGGGCAGCATTCGCGATCCACGTTTTGTAGGCGAGTTTGGGAGCTTCAACCCCGACTATCGCAGTTGGACCCAGCGCGAATATGGCTTGCGCATTGGCGTTTTTAGAATCATAGAAGCCTTACTAAATTTAGGTATTCAGCCTGTGGTTGCTGCCAACAGTTTGGTTCTTCCGCGCGTGCCTGAAGTTCTTAAAGCCCTGAAAGATTCACAAGCCGAATGGTTGGCGCACGGTGTGGCTGCAACACGCCTCATGCACACCAACATGCCACTTGAAGAGCAACAAGCGCACATTGCCTCTTCATTGCAAGCCCTTCAAACCTACACCGGGCAAGCGTCACAAGGATGGCTCAGTCAAGACTGGGGCACATCACCCGACACGTTTGGTTTGTTGGTCGATGCGGGTGTTCGCTACACACTCGATTGGGGCAATGACGATCAGCCTTATTGGATGCTGCCCGCTGGCATTTCTCACCATCCTTTGTTGGCCATACCCATGTCAAGCGAATGGGATGATGTTCAAGGCCAGTGGTTCAGGCCCGTAGAGCCCGCGCAGCATGGGAAACAAATTGTGGAAGCCGCCGAACAAATGCGCAATGAATGCGTCACTCACCAACGCAGCGCTGTCATGGGCCTCAGCCTGCACCCTTGGGTTTGGGGCATGCCCAGCCGCATTCGTTATTTGCGCGACATGCTGCGCCAATTGAAAGAAACAGAAGGCGTGACATTCACAACGCCTCAAAAAATTTATGAACAATGCGCTAGCACTACAGACACTCGTGCAGCACTTGCTTGATCAGCCACAAGGAATTCACCCATGGACTACCTCGACACCCTCAGTCAATTTTCTTCAAACCTAGACTACCAAAAACTAGACGCAGAGGTCAAAGATCAAGTCGGTTGGATCTTGGCCGATACGGTGGCCGCCATGGCAGCAGGCTCTGCAGAGCCAGAACTGCGCGCCATTGCTAAAAGGCAAATACAAGTCAGTTCCAAGCATGCAGCGCAACTCATCGGGCTTGGCACCTGCAGCACACCTGAAGCTGCCGCCTTCATCAATGGCACCTCAGGAACTTTTTTAGAAATGGATGAAGGCAACCGATTTTCACGCGGCCATCCTGCAGTGCACGTCATTCCTGCTGCCCTGGCACTCAGCCAAGAAAGAGAAGCCAGCGCAGAGAACTTTTTAGCCGCCATGGTGGTCGGCTATGAAGTCGGCTCAAGACTAGGGGCCGCCTCTCAATTGCGTGGTGCCATGCATCCGCACGGCACCTGGGGCACCATCGGCGCAGGCGCAGCGTCTGCTCGCGTTGCTGGTATGCAAGCCAGCGACATGCGCCAAACCATCAACATCGCGGCTTCACTGACCACCGCCACTTCCAAACAAACCATGCTAGAAGGCGGATTGGTTCGCAACGTGTATGCCGGCCTGAGCAACCGCAATGGCTTGCTGGCGTTGCACTTGGCTGAATGCGGTTTTACCGGTGAACACGATGGGCCTTCTTCTTTGCTGGGCAAAATTATTTCTGAAAGTTTTCAGCCCGATGCGGTCACGCAAGGTCTCGGACAAGACTGGCACTTGATGCGCAACTATTTCAAATTGCATTCCTGCTGCCGATACAACCACGGCACCTTGGACGCCATTGATCAAATGGCGGTAGTTCAAGCCTTGCCTTCGGCAGATGACATTGATCGCATTGAAGTGGTCACCTATCACTTGGCCGCTGAACTGAACGACCCCGCACCCAACAACACATTGGCCGCCAAATTTTCTGTTCCATTTGCCGTCGCCACGCGCATTGTCAACAACTCCAGCGCTCTTTCAAGTTTTACCTGGGACGCTGTTCGCAATCCACACACCTTGGCATTGGCGCAAAAGGTTAGCGTGTCGCACGACCCTGCCATGAGCGCCAGATTGCCCAACGAAAGACCCGCCACTGTCACCCTTTATTTGAAGGATGGCTCAAGCCGAACAGGACAAGCCGGCGTCAATCGAGGCGACGACGCCTCCCCTTACACGCGGGAAGAATTGCGCGAAAAATTCATGAATTTGACCAGCCGAATTTGGGCCACTGCACACTGCGAAACAATGCTACAAGCGACTTTGGATTTAGCCAAATTGAAATTGTCGTTTCAAACTTGGTCCCAATTGCTAGCGCATTCAGCCAAGTGAATTTTCGCCTGACATATAAACAAAGACAGCGCCAAACAGACCTGCATTCAATTCAAAAAAGTTGCAGTTGTTTTTGATCAATTTTTCACCCTGGTGGGTGATGTTTTCGACACGAAATCGACTGGCAATGCGCTGCGCCTTCACATCCACCGTGTGTGAAAACTGTCCGTGCCACACTTGGGCGTAGCGCTCATTCAATCGCTCATACATGCCTTTTAATTCTGTGTCCCTGCCTTCATAAAGCAGGCCATGGTTGGCAATACTAAAGCGCGCATTGGGCGCAAAGCAGGCCAAGGTATCTGCCACATTCTTGCGATCAACGGCGGCAAAGTATTTTTCAACCAGCGCGATCAATTGGGCTTCATTGAGTGTCTTTGAAGTCATACAGTCTCCTTAAATCCAGCATCTTGCAAAGCCCTGAACAAAGCCAAAGCACTGCCATGCGCGGAGTAAGCCTCTTCATGCAAGGGCTGTTTCAATCGTGTTTCTTCCAAAAAGTTGCCATGGCTGCGTCCCCTCACACACAAGGCAGAAGGCTTCACTGCGCCAATGGGTTTAACATGCGCCGGGATATAACTGATGGCAAAGCCAAGCCGCCGGTCGGTGGTGGCATTGCCGCCTGAAGCGTGCACCAGGTCGGTGTGATGCAAGGACATTTGTCCAGGACCGACGGGAATGAAAGTCCCCGTTGTGTTGTCAAATCGATCACTGATACCTTGCCCGCGCCGAATCATGTTCATGGGCTCGGGCTTGTCATCGTGCTCAAACACACCCCACTGATGACTGCCCGGCAAGACTTGCATGCAGCCCGCCGCGATGCTGGCATCACTGAGGGCTACCCATGCCGTGACATGCAAGTGCGGTGACAAATAAAAATAGGGACTGTCCTGATGCCATCGAACATAAGACGGCGTGTTGGCTTCTTTCAAAAAAAGCGTAGAGTGGTACACCAAAATATCGGGGCCAATGACATCTTCAACTGCATCCAAAATACGGGGGTGATGAACCAACTGATCGGCCCAGTTGAACAACAGATAGCTCTTTGACTTTTCAGGAAAATCGATGGCTTGGCCACGCTGTTTTTCCCAATCTTCCAACTCTTGTCTGAAGGCTTTGACTTCGGCCTGGTTCAGCACATCGATAGGCGATACGTAGCCATCGCGGGCATAGCCTTCTACTTGTGCTTCACTCAATAATTGAGGCATGTTTAATCTCCCAAAGAACGCAAGCTGGCCAAGGCAACATTAAGAGCGATTGACCGATTGTTGGGCTGCGCTCATCATGTCTTGCAACATGTCCAAGCGAGGGTGCATGGGACGCGGATAAGCCTTGCGACTTTGCGACAAACCCAAGCCCAAAGCAGCTTCTGCCATTTTGTAACTCAACGGTCCAGGGTTGATCACAGGTACGGGCAAGCGCTGGCTCAAGTACACATGCGATTGGTGCATGGTGGTGGAGCCCAAAATCAAAACTTCCGCGCCATCTTGCTCAATGGCTTCGTAGGCGGCTTTTTCTAAAAGAGGAAAGACATCCTCTTCTTTGCCAGACAACAAGGCTTGGTTGTCAGCAGGCACTTCAATGGCACGCACCGACGCGCATTTGTGATGCAAACCCAATTCATCCAAGGCTTTTTTGTAGAGTGGTTTCCAGCGGCTGGCCATGGTCAGCACAGAAAACTTGTCGCCCAACATCAAGGCGGCCAACATCGAAACTTTGCCCGGGCCAAACACAGGAATGTCCAACACAGAGCGAAGCGCTGCCACGCCCGAGTCGCTCATGGTGTCAATGCAGACGGCTGCAAACCCTTCGTCTTGCGCACGGCACCCAGCTTCAAAGTTGGCTGTATCGGCCAATACAAAATCGTGATGGCTTGAATAATTCACTGGGCCGGCTTTGACGGTCCGAAATTCAAATGCCAAATCGGGTGACAAATCAATGCCCTTGAGTTGTGCCTGCCTCAGCGCCAAGTTTTCTGGCGACATGGCAAAGGGCACCACCACCAGAATTTTTTTCTTAGCCGCTGTCATACCGCCACCTTGAGCTCAGCCACTGCCTCTGACGTTGAAGTGACACGTCCAAACAGTCTTTGAAAATTGCGCATGGTGACTTGGTGCAATTCTTCAAAGGTGGTGCCACAAGCATCTTCTACCAAGGTCACTTGATAGCCGCGGTCTGCTGCCTCACGTGCTGTGCTTTCAACGCACATGTTGGTAGACACGCCCGCCATGTAAATTTGATCGATATTCAAAGACCTGAGCAAACTGTCAATGGACGTAGAAGCAAATGCACCCACTGTGGTTTTGCGGACCACATGCTCACCTGCAACAGGTTTGAGTTCTGCCAGAATTTCATGATCAGGGCTGCCCACGTAGTTGTTGCAACTGGCCAGCAGCTTGCGCATGTGGCGTGGCGCGTCGCTGGCATCGGGCAATGCCGCACCCAAAGTGACGTGCACAACCGGTTGGCCAATGTGATGAAAATGCTCGCGCAAATCGAGGGTTCGTGGCAATACCGATTGTTCAATTCGCGCAAAGCGGTAGTCACCCACCGAAGAGCCCTGCGCTTTCAAAGTGCGACCCAAAGCGCCTTGCCTAGAGCCGGTGGCATATTGCATGTCGATGATGACCAAGGCTGCGCCTTTGGCGTCAATGACGGGCTCGCTCATGAAATCACGGATGTAGTCTTTGGGTGCACTCATGGCGTTTCCTTGGTTTGTTGTTGTCGATACCAGTCAACGATTTGGGAGCCTGTGGCGCACCAAACCCCCTCATGACTTCGAATGTATTCAAGCGCTTTGGCCAAAGCCCCAATTCGGTGGGGTTGCCCCATGATGAAGGGATGAACCGCCACGTTCATCACGCGGCCATGCACTGCACCTTCGGCATACAGCACTTCAAATTCATCGATCATTTTTTGCGCAAAAGCATCGGCTTCTTGGCCTCGCCGCCAAGCGATGCTGTCATTGATTTCCATCGAGTAAGGCAAAGAAATCAACTCGCCTTGGCGCACATGCACTGGGGTCGGCTGATCGTCATGGTACAAATCGCACAAATACTGCATGCCGCTTTCAGCGACCAAATCGGGGGTGCGCAATGTATTGGAGGCTGCCGGAGAGAACCAGCCTTTTAAACGCTGCCCTGTATGCCGCTGGTGAATGTCTTGGCAGACCTCAATGGCATCGCGCTCTTCGTCTTCCGTCATGTTCCAGTGGTAGCGCGTGTTGTACAAACCATGCGACATGAACTCCCATTGCCGCTTCAACATGGCTTGCGCCAAATCAGGGTACATGTCCAACACCGACATCGACAAAGACACGGTAATGGGCAATTCGAGTGCATCAAATAAATCCATCAAGCGCCACACGCCCACCCGATTGCCATAGTCACGCAAACCATAGCCCAAGATATCAGGGTGCGGTACCCGAGGCCAAGGATTGCGCACCCTCACTTGCTCGGGCAAGTATTCGTAATGCTCAATATTGGGAGCCACCCACAGCGCCACGCGCGCACCGTTTGGCCATTGCAAAGGTGTGCGCTCGGGCAGCGCTGAATAAGTAATGCGCTCTTGTCCAGCGATGGCCAATGGCTGGCTCAACATTCAAGCCACTTGGGGTTGCCAAGCATCCAAGATTTGCGAACCGGTGGCGGCCCACACACCCTTGTGACTCATGATGTGTGCCAGAGCATCTTCCAATGCCTTGATGCGGTAAGGCTGACCAATGACCCATGGGTGCAATGAGATAGGCATGATGCGGCCACCTTCTGTGGCTGACTCTTTGTAAAGCACATCGAAATGGTCAATCAGCTGATCGCGAAAATCATTTTCAGTGTGATGGTTGTTGACCAAGATGGTGTAGTCATCAATGTCGATGGGGTGCGGCATGGCCACCAGATCTTTTGAGCTGGTGTGCATGGGATAAGGCATGTCGTCGTTGACCCAATCGCACACGTAGTCCAAGCCGGCCGCAGCCAAGATGTCTGGTGTGTTGAAGGACTCCGACTTGGCAGGCGACAACCAACCACGCACCGGTTGACCACTGGCTTTGCGCAAGATGCTCAAAGTTTGATCGACCCATTTCTTTTCTTCTTCGGCAGACAGTCCACCATGGTGCAAATGATCCATGTCCAAACCATTGGCCATGATTTCCCAGCCCAGTTTGTTGCACTGCTCTAGCAAGCTGGGGTAGCGCACTGCCACGGCCGCATTGACGGCCACCGTGGCTGGAATGCCATGCTTCTGAAGCGCTTTCATGATTCTGTAGATACCCACCCGATTGCCATAGTCACGCAGCGTGTAATGGCGGAAATCTGGATAAGCCGTTTGCATGGCACCCGGTGGTTTAAAAGGCACACCGGCCATGTTCAAGGGGAACCACTCTAAGGCGGGCACCACCCACAAAGCGACTCTGGCGCTGTTGGGCCAAGTGACATGTTTGCGCTGCGGCAACATAGACCACTCGTAGCGCTCGTGGTCCATGCCATAGCGGCGCAGCGGATATTCGAGGTAATCGTCGGGCAGAGCCTTAGGCGCTACGCTCATGGTGCTTCTCCCACTGTTTGACCCGCAGCGGTAAATGCTGCGTGATAGTGTTCGTTGTAGTAGTGCGCAATTTCACGGCCTGTAGCCAGCCACACTTTGTCGTGACCTGTGATGTAAGCCAAGGCCTCTTCAAAGGCCGCCAAGCGGTAAGGCTGGCCAATGAGGTAGGGGTGCAAGGGAATGCACATGACCGTACCAGAGTGCTCGCCCTCTTCGTACAAGCGATCGAACTGACGTTTGATGATGTCGCCATAGCGGCGCGGCGACACCAAGTTGACGTTGTAAACAATGGTGTCGTTCATTTCCAAGGAATAGGGCATGCTGGTGAGCTTGCCTTTTTTGACCTTCACTGGACCGGGTTGGTCGTCGTGGAACAAATCGCAGACATAGGTCAGGCCCATGTCGGCCACCAAGTCCATGGTGTTGGGCGTGTAGGTGAGCGCAGGGGCCAACCAACCGTCTAACTTTTGACCTGTGTGTTTGTAAATGGTGTCGATGGAGTCTTGAATGACCTGGCGCTCTTGCGCCTCGTTCATGCCCATCAGGTAGCGCGTGTTGTAAGTGCCGTGAGAGTAAAACTCCCAGCCTTCATCGGCGCAGGCCTTGATGACTTCGGGGTGGTGATCGCACATGGCCACATTGAGTGACACACTGCCGCGCATGTTGCAGCGCTTCATGACATCGAGCATGCGCCAAAAGCCTGTGCGGTTGCCGTAATCGCGGTAGGAATAATTCAGGATGTCGGGTGCAGGACGTGCCCAAGGCGCACGTGCTGGGTTGCGAGGTGGATTGAGTTCATAAAACTCCACATTGGGCGCCACCCAAAATGCCACGCGTGCGCCATTGGGCCACTTGATGACCGGCCTGTCGTTGTAAGGCAGGTAGTCGTAAAACCCTGGATCGCGCTGGGTTGCAGGCGCTTGGGCAGCGTTTGTCATGCTGCGGATCCTTTGCCCTGCACTTTGCTAAGTTGATCCAGTGTTTCAGAAATGGTCAACACGTCGGCGTACTTCAGCATCATGTCGTACAGATTGGCAAAGTGCGGCGATTCATGTTTGTCGGCCACACACTCAATAGGCACAATCGTTCTGAAGCTGCGCTGCAAGCTGTCCACCACGGTAGCGCGCACACAACCCGAAGTAGAACCGCCCGTCACCACACAAGTGTCCACACCGTGATAAGTAAAGATAGAGCCTAGATTGGTTTCAAAAAATGTAGAGGCCATGCGCTTGTTGATGATGATGTCGCGCTTGCGGTCGATGACCAAGCGATCGTCAAACTCTGCACGGCGGCTGCCCACCTTGATGTTTTGCAATGAGTCGGGTGTGTTGGTGCGTGTACCCCACACACCACAGTCTTCGCCTGACTCCATATAAGCCACATAGGTCCAAACAACAGGAAAACCTTTAGAGCGGAACACTTCGGCCAATTGATTCACATAGTCCAGCTGCTTAGGATCTGTTTCGTAGGCTGTCGCAAACTCGCCGACACAGGTATATGCTTTTTGTAAATCGATGTTAATCAAGGCTGGCACTTTGCCGAAACCAAAACGCTTGCGTGTGGGGTTGGCCTGCACATGTTCAAACAATTGGCGGGCGGTTTTATCAGACTGTTCCATAGCAACCTACTAGTTCAAAAGAATGTCAAAGATATTCTCACGGGGGAATTGTCCTGTCAATAGAACAATTGCTCTCCGTTCGCGAATCCATCTATCTACAAAGCGCCCCTGCGAACCTTTGTGAAGCTCAGGCGTAGGCCAGGCGCAACTCCCTCTTGAGTAATTTACCGCTAGGATTTTTGGGCAAGGATTCTGCAAAGACAACGCGTTTAGGCACCTTGAAAGAGGCCATGTGATGATTGCAATGGGCCAACACCTCTGCCTCCGTCAAACTGAGCCCCGCTTTCAGAACAATCACTGCCGTCACAGCTTCCACCCATTTGGGGTCGGGCAGCCCAATGACAGCCACCTCGCTCACGGCAGGCAAGCGATAAATCATTTCTTCCACTTCTCGGCTGGCCACATTCTCCCCGCCCGTTTTGATCATGTCCTTTTTTCGGTCCACCACACTGATGTAGCCTTCCTCATCGATGGTCGCCAAGTCGCCACTGTGAAACCAATCACCTGAAAAAGAGGCTCGTGTTTTTTCTGCATCGTTAAAGTAGCCCAGCATCAAATGAGGTGAACGGTGCACAATTTCCCCTACCTCACCAGGCTTCACGTCTTGCATGTCGTCATTCACCACGCGTGTTTCAACATTCAAAACAGCGCGGCCACAAGAGCCAGGCTTGCGAAGTTGATCGTCAGGACCCAACATGGTGGCCAAGGGTGCAATTTCGGTTTGACCGTACAAATTCCACAAGCGCACCTTCGGCAAACGCGAAGCCAACTCCTTCAACACCTCCACCGGCATGATGGATGCGCCGTAATAACCTTTGGCCAAATGACTCAGTTTGTTGGCATCAAACAAAGGCGAGCGCAACAACGCAATCCACACGGTAGGCGGTGCAAAGAAACTGGTAATTTTGTATTTCTCAATCAGTGCCAACAAATTGTCGGGCACTGGTTTGGACGTGATCACGTTGCTGCTACCTATGTAAATAGCGGGACCAAAAAACACATCCAGCTGGGCGCAGTGGTAAAGCGGCAGCGCATGCAAGGCCAAATCTTGTTCGGCAATTTCTGCATTCACCACGCAGCTCACGTATTGCCACAACACTGCGTCGTGCGTCAGCATGGCACCTTTGGGCATGGATTCGGTACCGCTGGTGTACACAATTTGCGCCAAGTCGTGGCTGGCCAAACCGCTCTCTGCCAACTCCGAGGTGCAGGCTGCCAGTTCATGAAAATTCAGCATGCCCGCCACAGGCTCACTCGGGTCTTCAGAAGGCAGCCACAGAAACTGTTGCACCTTCGTATCCAATGCTGAGGCTTGTTTGGCCAACTCTGCCAAGCCCGAATCAGTGGCCAATGTTTGAGCGCCAGCGTGCCGCAGGATGTAGGCCACTTCTTCAGCCTTGAGCATGAAGTTGATCGGCACCATGACGGCACCCATGCGGGCCAAGGCAAAACGCAGCGCCGCAAAGCCATGAGAGTTTCGCGCCAGCACGGCCACACGGTTGCCGGGCTTCACGCCTTGACCTGACAAACCTGCCGCCAAGCGCGACACCAGTGCATCAAACTCTGCATAAGTCCAAGACGCACTGCCGCACACAATGCCTAACTTGTTGGGTACGCGCAAAGCAGTTCGTCTGAGTGCATCTGCAATGGTCTGACGACGAACAGCGGGAGAAATGAGAGTTTGTGCTGCAGTTGACATTCAAAAGCTCCAAATCAAATCGATAATCGAAGCATTGAACTCTAATTTGATGAGGCCGACATTGGCACTTCCACCACCCTCCCCCCGAAAACTGTCACATACGCGCACCGTGGTCTATTCAGGCTTTGAACGGGAAGATGGCCTGTGGGACATTGAAGCCGCATTGACGGACGTCAAAACCTACAACTTCATCATTCCCAGCCAAGGCCCCCTAGAAGCAGGTCAGCCCATTCATGGTCTGAACATTCGACTGACAGTGGACAACGACTTCAAGATTCTCGATGTGGTCACCGACATGGCCCACATCCCTCACCCAGAATGTGACCGTGCCCCTCTGAACATGCACAAACTGGTGGGCTGCACCTTGGGATCGGGTTGGCGCAAAACCATCGACGCACACATTGGCGGTGTGGACGGGTGCACCCATCTTCGTGAAATGCTGTTCAACATGGCCACAGCGGCTTATCAAACCATTCCCTCAGCGCGTCAGTTCAAGGCCCAGCAAGCAGGACAGCCAGATCAAGTTCCCACCACCCCACCACCGCATGTGGGCAAGTGCATGTCCTGGGCCTTTGACGGTCCCGTGGTGAAACGTTACTACCCGATGTTTTTCAGAAAACCAGAGTCCCTGCGATAATCGGAAGCTAAACGGCGCGCCGCAATGGTGCGCACCTTCCATCAGCCCCTGGATATAAACCAGTTACCGCTTGGAGTCTCTTTTGAGCAAAAAAGTATTTATCAAAACCTTCGGTTGCCAAATGAACGAGTACGACTCGGACAAAATGGCCGACGTCATGAAGGCCGCCGAAGGCTACGAGCCCACCCAAGACGTCGAAGAAGCCGACCTCATTTTGTTCAACACCTGCTCGGTACGTGAACGCGCCCAAGAAAAAGTGTTCAGCGATTTAGGCCGTGTGAAGCACCTCAAAGAACGCGGCGTGCTCATTGGCGTGGGCGGTTGTGTGGCTAGCCAAGAAGGTGCCGACATCATCAAGCGCGCACCTTATGTCGACGTGGTGTTTGGGCCCCAAACTTTGCACCGCTTGCCCGAACTCTTGGCCGCACGCAGCGCCAAAAAACGCCCGCAAGTGGACATCACCTTTCCCGAAATTGAAAAGTTCGATCACTTGCCGCCCGCCAAGATGGATGGCCCCACCGCCTTCGTGTCCATCATGGAAGGTTGCAGCAAATATTGCAGCTACTGCGTGGTGCCTTACACCCGCGGTGAAGAAGTCAGTCGTCCTTTCGAAGACGTGTTGGTTGAAGTGGCCGGTTTGGCCGAACAAGGCGTGCGCGAAATTACGCTGCTGGGCCAAAACGTCAATGCGTATCGCGGCAAGATGGGCGACACCGCCGAGATTGCCGATTTTGCGCTACTGATTGAATACGTTGCCGACATCCCCGGCATTGAGCGCATTCGCTACACCACCAGCCACCCCAATGAGTTCACACAGCGTTTGATTGATGTGTACGACAAGGTGTCCAAGCTGGTGAGCCATTTGCATCTACCCGTGCAACACGGCTCCGACAGAATTTTGATGGCCATGAAACGCGGCTATACCGCGATGGAATACAAAAGTACCATTCGCAAACTGCGCGCCATTCGGCCCGACATGGCCATGAGCAGCGACTTCATTGTGGGCTTTCCCGGTGAAACCGAAGAAGACTTCAACAAGATGATGAAGCTCATTGACGATGTGGGCTACGACACCAGCTTCAGCTTTATTTTTAGCCCCCGTCCTGGTACGCCCGCGGCCAACTTGCAAGACGACACCCCACACGATGTGAAACTCAAGCGTTTGCACCATTTGCAAGCCACCATTGAAGCCAACGTGAAACGCATTGGCGACAGCCGTCTCAACACGGTGCAACGCATTTTGGTGGAACGCCCTGCGCGCAAAGATGCCACCGAAATGGCGGGCCGTACTGAATGCAATCGTGTGGTGAACTTTCCTGCAGGCCCCAATGGCATGCGCTTGGTCGGACAAATGGTCGACATCAAAATTGACGCCGCCATGTCACACTCATTGAGAGGCCAGATGGTTATTGATTGATACCTCAGACTCCGAAGTTGGCACACCACCAGTGGCGTTATTTCGGTTCACACTTCGAGGTTGTCAATCAAGCGGGTATTACCAAGTTTTGCCGCACCCAACACCACCATCGCTTGCTGGCAAGGTCCTGTCACTGGAGACAAGTCATGCTGCAAACGCAAGGTCAGATAATCGGGCAGCCAGCCTCGTTTTCTGAGAGATTGCCGGCCAATCTCTTCTAACGCTGGCACATCCAATTGACCTTTGGCGCTGCCTTCTCGGGCAGCAACAGCCAAGAATTTCAAGGCCATGGATAACTGAACAGCTTCAGCACGTTCAGCATCACTCAAATAACCATTGCGCGAACTGAGAGCAAGGCCATCGTCGGCGCGGCGAGTTTCACCACCGATAATTTCAATGGGCAAACCCATTTGTTTCACCATACGCCGTATCACCATGAGTTGTTGGTAATCTTTTTTACCAAACACTGCCAAATTGGGTTGGACGATATTGAAGAGTTTGTGCACGACGGTGCTGACACCCACAAAAAATCCTGGACGAAAAGCGCCCTCCAAAATATCTGCCAACTCAGGAGGCGGAAGAACTTTAAAACCTTGTGGCTCTGGATAAAGGTCTTTTTCTGCAGGCGCAAACACCACATCGCAACCGTTGGCTTCTAACAATGCACAGTCGTTGGCTAGCGTTCGCGGATAAGAATCAAAATCTTCATGCGGCGCAAACTGAAGTCGATTGACAAAAATACTGGCCACAGTTCTACCACCCGAAGCAACGCGTGCATCAACTTGCTTTCGCGCAATTTGCATGAGATCCAAATGACCTTGATGTAAATTGCCCATGGTGGGCACAAAGGCGCGCAAACTTGCTCCTGCCAGTGCAGCTTGCAATTCGGCTAGCGTGTGAGCGACTTTCATTAACTCAAGTCCAGGCGTGTTTTTCGTTGTCGGGAAAAGTGCCATTTTTGACTGCAGCAACATAGGCCCGCATGGCTTCAAGCACACTGCTTTCGCCCGCCATGAAATTGTGAACAAACTTCGGGTTTTTGCCCAAATTAATGCCCAGCATGTCGTGCATGACCAGCACTTGACCTGCAGTGCCCTTGCCAGCACCAATGCCAATGGTGTGGCAAGCGGGTAATTCAACTGTCAACTCGGTAGACAAAGGCTCAGGTACCATTTCAAGAATCATCATGCTCGCGCCAGCATCTTGTAAAGCCAAAGCCTCTTGCCTGAGTTTCTTGGCAGCATCATCGCCTCGTCCCTGCACACGATAACCACCCAAACTGTGAACGGTTTGAGGCGTCAGCCCTAAGTGCGCAGCAACAGGAATGCCACGCTCGACCAAGAAACTGACAATATCAGTGGTCCAACCGCCACCTTCCAGCTTCACCATGTGCGCTCCCGCTTGCATGAGGACAGTGGCACTTCGAATGGCTTGTTCTTTGGATTCCTGGTAACTGCCAAAAGGTAAATCACCCAAAATCCATGCAGTCCCCTGCACTTTGCGAATACCGCGTGAGACGCACTCAACGTGGTAACGCATGGCTTCCAAGCTCACGCCCACCGTGCTGGACAAACCTTGGCAAACCATGCCCAAAGAATCGCCTACCAAAATACATTCAACACCCGCCGCGTCGGCCACGGCCGCAAAGGTAGCGTCGTAAGCAGTCAGCATGGTAATTTTTTCACCGCGGGATCGCATCTCGTTCATGCGCGGCAAACTGATGGGCTTGCGCACCGAAACGGGCGAAGCGGGTGGCAGAGTGCCATAAGGTGATGCGCTGGAGTTCGTCATAAATTGCCCTGGGGAGTTGTGTTTGGGTATGGCGTATGGGTAGCCATTCTTTGCGGCTCGGCTTTAGCGCTTCATACCCGGAAAACCTCCCCCGCCCATGCCGCCTAAACCACCCAAGCCGCCCATGCCTTTCATGGCCCCCAGGCGCTTCATCATTTTCATCATGCCGCCGCCAGACATTTTCTTCATCATGTCTTGCATCTGCTCAAACTCTTTGAGCAAGCGGTTGACCTCTTGCACTTGAACGCCCGCGCCCATGGCGATACGGCGCTTGCGGGTGGCTTTAATGAGCTCGGGTTTGCTGCGCTCGCGCGGGGTCATGCTATGAATGATGCCTTGCTTGCGCGCAATGTCTTTTTCGGCTTTGCCCAAATCCATGCTGCCTGCCTTGGCGGCCAGTTGGGTGGGCAATTTGTCCATCAAACTGGACAAGCCGCCCATCTGTTTCATTTGCTGAATTTGCGCCAAGAAATCGTTCAAGTCAAAACCGGTGCCACTCTTGACCTTGGCGGCCAATTTTTGGGCGGCTTCCATGTCGACGCCGGCCGTGACTTGCTCAACCAAAGCCAAGATGTCGCCCATACCCAAGATGCGGCCAGCGTGGCGCTCGGCATCGAACACTTCTAGGCCATCGATCTTTTCGCTGGTACCCGCAAACTTAATAGGCGCACCCGTAATTTGACGCACCGACAAAGCCGCACCACCACGCGAATCGCCGTCCATCTTGGTGAGCACAATGCCGGTCAGGGGCAAGGCATCTTTGAATGCTTTGGCGGTGTTTGCGGCATCCTGACCTTGCATGGCATCCACCACAAATAAAGTCTCGACAGGGTTCAGTGCCGCATGCAAGGACTTAATTTCGGCCATGAGCGCTTCGTCAATGGCCAAGCGACCTGCCGTGTCCACCAGCAGCACATCAAAGAAATGTTTGCGCGCGTAATCGATGGCGGCCTTTGCAATGTCCAATGGCTTTTGATCGGGTGAACTGGGGAACCATTCGGCACCGGCCTGTGCCGTGACTGTTTTTAATTGCTCAATGGCAGCGGGGCGGTAAACGTCGCCCGACACGGTCAGCACTTTTTTCTTGCGCTTTTCAATCAGGTGCTTGGCCAACTTGGCTGTGGTGGTGGTTTTACCGGCACCTTGCAAGCCCGCCATCAAAATAACTGCGGGAGGCTGAGCCGCCAGATTGATATCGGCCACGCCATCACCCATGGTGGCAGCCAACTCGCGGTTGACGATGGCCACCAAAGCTTGCCCGGGCTTTAGCGAACCCAGAACCTCTTGGCCTAGCGCCTTTTCTTTGACCCGCGCCACAAAATCGCGAACCACGGGCAAGGCCACGTCGGCCTCCAGCAAAGCCATTCGGACTTCGCGCAACATGTCGGCCACATTGGATTCAGTGATTCGCGCTTGACCACTGATTTGCTTAACGAGGAGCGAAAGTTTGTCGGTGAGGGCGGAAGCCATAGAAATTTTTTCTCATAAACCGTCAGGTTTTGAGCGCAATGCCAAATTGCAAGTGCCCAAAACGCTAAACTAGGAGCCATGATTTTAGCCAGTCCACTCGATTTGGCGATGTGGTTAAGCCTTTTAACTGCCATCGCTTATGGCATCCCAGCCTTGGTTGCGGATCGCATGGGCCCCAGTTTGGCCAAACGCTACCTCTGGCTGGCCTGGCTCTTGCACGGATTCACCATCGGTTTGGGCCTCTTGGGCGAAACGCCCCGCTTTGGTTTTGCCCCCGCTTTGTCTGTGACGGTGTGGTGGGTCCTGACGGCCTACGCCGTAGAAACCCAATACTTTCCCCAACTCAAAGCACGTTGGGCCATGGCCATTTTGGGCAGCGCTGCCGTGGCTTTGTCTTGGGCTTTTCCGGGTCAAGCCCTCCAAGTCAGCGCTTCTATTTGGCTGCCGCTTCACTGGGCGCTGGGCATTGCCTCCTATGGCATGTTTGCTGCGGCCGTGATCCATGCCGCCCTCATGACCAGCGCCGAGATTGAAATTAGGCAAGGCAACGAAAATCAAAGTGGTTTGCCCCTGCTGACCCTCGAGCGTTTGATGTTCCGTTTTGTGTTGTTGGGCTTCATTTTGCTCACCCTCACACTCATTGCAGGCTTCTTGTTCGGTGAGTTGTTGTACGGTGCAGCCGGCGCCCACTGGAAGTGGGATCACAAAACTGTGTTCTCACTTCTGTCTTGGCTCACTTTTGGAGCCTTGTTGCTAGGGCGCCATCAGTTCGGCTGGCGCGGTCGTCGGGCGGTGCGCGTGCTCTACACAGGCTCGGCGTTTTTGCTCTTGGCCTACGCAGGCTCACGCTTTGTCATTGAAGTTGTTTTGGGTCGCAACCTTTGAAAATCCTGATTTTTTTATTGGCTGTTTTGCTGGGTGTTTGGCTCTGGCGTCGCAATCGTCTGAAAGATTTCAAGCAACGCGCCCAAAAAACAGAAAGCACTCAGGCCAAAGAAGCCCAAACGCCTTCCGATTTGCAGCCCAGCCCCATGCTGGCTTGCCAACATTGCGGCTTGCACATGCCTGAAGCCGACATGGTCAAAGGGAAAAAAGGCGTTTACTGTTCCCAAGCGCATTGCCAAGCCGCCGCCGATCAGCAAACTTAAGCCCATCGATGAGCAACTCTGCCCTCCCTGGTAGCTTTGACGAATGGCAAGACGGATGGTGCAAGGGCGCGCAACTTTGTAAGTCGCCTAATTTTGGCGCACGGCCAACAGCCGCCTTGATCGACCTGATCGTGGTGCATTCCATCAGCCTGCCCCCTGGCATCTATGGCGGCGGCGAAGTCCAACAACTATTTACCAACCAACTTGATTGGGACGCACACCCCTACTTTCAAAGCATTCGGGGGCTGGAAGTTTCATCTCACTTTTTCATTGAGCGCAACGGCACAGTGTGGCAGTTTGTCAGTTGCAACGACCGAGCGTGGCATGCAGGCACGTCCGCCTACCGCGGCAGAAACAATTGCAATGACGATTCCATCGGCATCGAGCTTGAAGGCTTGGAGGGTGAGACCTTCGAGCCTTTGCAATACGAAAGCTTGGGCCAGCTGTGCACAGCCCTGAGCCAACACTATCCCATTGCACACGTTGCAGGTCATGAGCACATTGCGCCAGGTCGGAAAAAAGATCCAGGGCCGGGCTTTGATTGGCAACGACTGAAAAAAGATGTCGCGTGGCCACCTCAGTACTTTCCCGAAATTTAAAAAATATTTTCGGAAATTTAAAATTATTTTTGTCCCGAATTTGAAACATCAAAATGCACCTTTTGGGCGCTTTGATGTGCTTTCAAAATAACCCTGATTTTTACAAAATATGAATTTGCAAGGCTTTGCGAAGGCAAATGCAAGCCAAGCCGCACCAAATCTCATATCCCCACAAAAAATGCTTATTTGACGCGCTTTCCAAGCCATGCATTTTTCGCCCCAATTTCGCGCCAAATTGGACCCCGTTTTAGCGCCGCCAATGACGTGTGTCAAAAACCGACATTCAGACGGCTGTACACTACCCCTAGTGGCTTGAATTCATCCCAGACCCCAGATATAGTGTCCCAACGTCAAAGACACGGTCAGGTGAAAAGCAAGAATCCCACGCTATTTGACGCCCCTGTACAAGCTTGAAGCCTAACCCTCATTGGGTCTCAAATTTGTCAAGAAATTTGAACTGACATTGACTAATAAAAAACGCTATGCAAATTGAGCTGAATCCAACATCGTCAAACCCAGGCTACCTTGGCGCCAACGACGCCTCGACCTCCAACCCAGCGGCACCCCACGCCCTGGCCAACTACCAAATCATTCGCCGCAACGGCGCTGTGGTGCCCTTCGAGCCCAACAAAATTGCAGTGGCCCTCATGAAAGCCTTTTTGGCCGTTCATGGCACGCAAGGCGCGGCCTCTGCCAGCGTCCGCGAAGTGGTCGAAGGCCTGACACAAACCGTGGTTCGCGCCTTGGTTCGCTCACGTCCAGGCGGCGGCACCTTCCATATTGAAGATGTGCAAGACCAAGTGGAGTTGGGCCTCATGCGCAGCAGCAACCACGAAGTAGCGCGCGCCTATGTGCTTTACCGCGAGCGTCGCACCCAAGAACGCGCCCAAGTCAAAGAAGAAAAAGCGGCAGTTTCGGCTCACCCCACCTTACACGTCATCGATGGCGGCCAACGCGTGCCCCTCGACATCAACTATTTGCAAGGCCTTATCGTCAATGCCTGCCAAGGCTTGGGCCAAGATGTCCATCCCGATCCCATCGTGTCCGAAACCATGCGCAACCTCTATGACGGCGTGCCCATGGAAGAGGTTTACAAGGCGTCCATCTTGGCGTCCCGCACCTTGATTGAAAAAGACCCCGACTACACCTACGTTACAGCGCGTCTCTTGATGCACACCATTGCCAAAGAAGTCTTGGGCAAAGAAGTGCTCTTGAAAGACATGGCCGCTCACTATGTAGACTATTTCCCTGGCTACATCAAAAAGGGCGTAGACAACGGCTTGCTCGACGAAAAACTCCTGCAGTTTGACCTCCGTAAGCTGGCCACCGCGCTCAAAGCCGATCGCGATCTGCAATTTGATTACCTCGGCCTGCAAACTCTGTACGACCGCTACTTCTTGCACGTGCGCAAAACACGCATCGAGTTGCCACAGTCTTTCTTCATGCGCGTGGCCATGGGCCTGGCCCTGAACGAAGCCGACCGCGAAGCCCGCGCCATCGAGTTCTACGAAGTTCTGTCTTCGTTCGACTTCATGTCCAGCACACCCACATTGTTTAACAGCGCCGGTTTGCGTTCACAGCTGTCCAGCTGCTACCTCACCACCGTGCCCGACGACCTCGACGGCATTTACGAGTCCATCAAAGAAAACGCTTTGCTGTCCAAATTTGCGGGCGGCTTGGGCAACGACTGGACGCGCGTTCGCGCTTTGGGCAGCCACATCAAGGGCACCAACGGCGAATCACAAGGTGTGGTGCCATTCCTCAAAGTGGTCAACGACACGGCCGTGGCGGTGAACCAAGGCGGCAAGCGCAAGGGCGCGGTCTGTACTTACCTCGAAACTTGGCACCTCGACATTGAAGAGTTCCTGGAACTCCGCAAAAACACCGGTGACGACCGCCGCCGCACGCACGACATGAACACCGCCAACTGGATTCCCGACTTGTTCATGCGCCGCGTCATGGAAAAAGGCACTTGGACTTTGTTCTCGCCTTCCGATTGCCCCGATTTGCACGACAAGTTCGGCCTTGAGTTCGAAAAAGCCTACGTGGCCTACGAGCAAAAAGCCGCTGCTGGCGAAATCAAGCCTAGCCGCACCATCCAGGCCAACGACCTGTGGCGCAAAATGCTCTCCATGCTGTTTGAAACAGGCCATCCTTGGATCACTTTCAAAGACGCTTGCAACATTCGCTCACCTCAACAGCATGCTGGCGTGGTGCACTCCTCTAACTTGTGCACCGAGATCACCTTGAACACCAGCGACACCGAAACCGCGGTGTGCAACTTGGGTTCGGTCAACTTGCCACAGCACTTGATGGACGGCCCCAACGGCAAACAAATCGACCACGCCAAACTGCAGCGCACCATCAAAACGGCCATGCGCATGCTCGACAACGTGATCGACATCAACTACTACGCGGTCAAAAAGGCGCGTGACTCCAATATGCGTCACCGTCCTGTGGGTCTGGGCCTCATGGGTTTCCAAGACGCGCTGTACCAAATGCGTGTGCCTTACGCTTCCCAAGATGCCGTGCAATTTGCCGACACCTCCATGGAAGCCATCTGCTACTACGCTTACTGGGCTTCTACCGAGTTGGCAGCCGAGCGCGGCAAGTACTCTAGCTACAAAGGTTCTTTGTGGGATCAAGGCATCTTGCCTTTGGACACTTTGGACATGCTGCAACAAGCCCGCGGTGGTTATGTTGAAGTCGACCGCAGCAGCACCATGGACTGGGATGCTTTGCGCAAGAAGATTGCCAAAGACGGCATGCGCAATTCCAACTGCGTGGCCATTGCGCCTACTGCCACCATCTCCAACATCATTGGTGTGGACGCTTGTATCGAGCCTTGCTTCGGCAATTTGTCCGTCAAGTCCAACTTGTCTGGCGAATTCACCATCATCAACAGCTACTTGGTGCGCGACTTGAAGCGCCTGGGTCTGTGGGACGATGTCATGGTCATGGACTTGAAACACTTCGACGGTTCATTGCGCCCCATCGACCGTGTGCCACAAGAAATCAAGGCCTTGTACGCCACCGCTTTTGAAGTGGAAACCACTTGGATTGTGGAAGCGGCAGCACGTCGCCAAAAATGGATTGACCAAGCACAGTCGCTCAACATTTACATGTCGGGCGCGTCTGGCAAGAAGCTTGATGACACTTACAAGTTGGCTTGGTTGCGTGGCCTTAAAACCACTTACTACCTGCGCACCATCAGCGCCACTCACGCCGAAAAATCGACTGTGTCCAACAACCAAATGAACGCTGTGTCTTCTGGCTCTGCAGCTGGCGGTGCATCTGCATCATCTGCTTCTGCACCTTCACAGTTTTCTGCAGTGCCTGCTACGGATGTGAAATTCACAGCCATCGATGACGTTGGTTGCGAAGCTTGCCAATAACTTTTTAATTTCCAAAAATCTAAAAAGTTATTTCGAAAAATCACGACGAAGAAATTTGCAATTCATTACAATTCAAGACGATGCAAAAGCACAACACTTCTTCGCGTGATTTCATTTCATTTCAAAACATTGCTTTGCATTTCGTCCGCAAGCTTTCATAATTCACTCATTGGAAATTTCTATGTTGTCCTGGGACGATTCTTCTAAACCTGCATTGCAACCTGCAATGCCAAGCTTCCCCCCAAGTGGTCCATCTGCCGACCGCTTCGCCGATCTGTCTTCATTCTCAGCCGGCGCTTCTGCTGCCAACACCATCACTGCAACGCCCTCGCCTGTCATGACGGCTGCAACGCATGCCGCTCAGCCTGCGCCAACAAGCGCATTGGGTGCTGGTAAACGCGTCAACGCGGCTGACAAGCGCATCATCAATGGTCAAACCGACGTCAACCAGTTGGTGCCTTTCAAATACAAATGGGCCTGGGAAAAATACCTGGCCACTTGCGCCAACCACTGGATGCCGCAAGAAGTCAACATGACCCGCGACATCGCACTCTGGAAAGACCCCAACGGTTTGACTGAAGACGAACGCCGTTTGGTCAAGCGCAACCTGGGTTTCTTTGTCACAGCCGACTCATTGGCTGCTAACAACATTACCTTGGGCACTTACCGTCACATCACGGCACCCGAGTGCCGTCAGTTCTTGTTGCGCCAAGCGTTTGAAGAAGCCATTCACACCCACGCCTATCAGTACATTACTGAGTCATTGGGTCTGGACGAAAGCGAAATCTTCAACGCATATAACGAAGTTCAGTCCATTCGCGACAAAGACGAGTTCCTGATTCCGTTCATTCACGCCATCATGGACCCCCACTTCAAAACGGGCACTCAGGAAACTGACCAAACCCTTTTGAAGTCGCTCATCGTGTTTGCTTGCCTCATGGAAGGCTTGTTCTTCTACGTGGGCTTTACCCAAATTTTGGCTTTGGGTCGCCAAAACAAGATGACCGGCGCTGCCGAGCAGTACCAGTACATCCTGCGCGACGAATCCATGCACTGCAACTTCGGCATCGATTTGATCAACCAAATCAAACTCGAAAACCCCCAGTTGTGGACGGCAGAATTCAAAGCCGAAATCAACGAGCTGTTCATGAAAGCTGTTGAACTGGAATACCGTTACGCCGAAGACACCATGCCCCGCGGCGTGCTCGGCCTCAACGCCTCCATGTTCAAAGGCTACTTACGCTACATCGCCAACCGCCGTGCTACCCAAATCGGCTTGGAAGCCCTCTTCCCCAACGAAGAGAACCCCTTCCCATGGATGAGCGAAATGATTGACTTGAAGAAAGAACGCAATTTCTTCGAGACCCGCGTCATTGAATACCAGTCGGGCGGCGCCCTGTCTTGGGACTAAACTTCACACATGACGATCCAGTTTAAACCTCACACCACGACCGCAATCAGCGGCGCTGGGGTGAGGTTTTTCCCCATTCAAGGCGTTGAGATTCAATCTCAGCGCCTTGAATCGCTTTGCGGCTCCAACATTCGCAAAGTGTTTCCCTCTGTTGATTTTTCTAATTGATCAAGGAGAAAAAAATCATGGCAACTGCAAAAAAAGCGGCACCAAAAAAAGTCGCAGCAAAAAAAGCAGCCCCTAAAAAGGCCGTAGTGAAGAAAGCCGCTGCTCCCAAAAAGGCAGCTCCAAAAAAGGCAGCAGCTCCTAAAAAAGCAGCTCCTAAAAAGGCCGTAGCTAAAAAGGCAGCAGCTCCTAAAAAAGCAGCTCCTAAGAAAGCCGTCGCTAAAAAGGCAGCAGCTCCTAAAAAAGCAGCTCCTAAAAAGGCCGTAGCTAAGAAGGCAGCAGCTCCCAAAAAAGCAGCAGCCAAAAAAGCTGCTCCTAAAAAAGCCGCTAAGAAAGCTGTAGCTAAGAAGGCTGCTAAAAAAGCTGCTCCTAAAAAAGCCGCTAAAAAGCCTGCCAAAAAAGCCGCTAAGAAAGCAGCGAAAGCACCCGCTGCCCCTGCTCCCGCTGCGACATCCCTGAATCCTCAAGCTGCATGGCCGTTTCCTTCGGCCGCTAAGCCTTGATTCAAGTTTGAATCGCTAAGCGAAAGCAAAGCCCGATGCTGAAAAGCGTCGGGCTTTTTTGTTGTCGAGTCGTCAGGGATAAAAAGTGAGTAAGCGATAACCCAGAAAATCACTTTCTGGGTGGGCCAAGCGAAGACTTAAATCTTGCGCCCATGTTTCGCCAGCTTTCAACACTTTGGGTGCACCCAAAACACTGGGGTTGAACACCTGGCGCATCACTGCTTTGTCTTGGGCATCTGTCAGAGTCAGCTCTATCCATGGCATGGCCACCGACACGTTCTGGATGTTTCTCAATGTGATTTGAAAACGCCACTGCGGCAGCACGGCAAGAGAAGCACCAAGGACTTGATCTGCATTAATCGCGTTAATTGCTATAAGGGCTTCCAGATTGCCATCAGGCTCAGCAAGGCGGTCAATTGCCGCATGATCAATGACCACGGCATCGGCCAATTGCAGGGGCTCTATCTGACAGCCCGCCCATTTGCAAAAGTATTCAAGCTCTGGACGCCATTTCGGATGATGTGCGGCCAAGCTGTCTTTGAAAAACAAAGTCGCTTGAAAGATCAGACCCAACAGGCCAAGAACGGCCCAGGCGATCAAACCTTTGCGGGCCATGGCGTTTACTTTGCAGCAGGGCGCTGCGCGGTCATCAAAATCCAGCCATCTTCGCGATCGGCCACTTGCAAGTTCAAGAAGGGGGCATAAGCTTGGATGAGTTCTTGCTCTTGTCGATCCAAAATACCAGCCAAAACCAAATTGCCGCCCGCCTCGACGTGTTGACAAAGTAACGGCGCCAACACTTTCAAGGGCGTCGCCAAAATGTTGGCCAACACCGTTTGGTAAGTGCCAAGCGCCAAATCTGGCAAGCCTGAATTCAAACTCACCTCATTGGCTTGGGCATTGAGTTGGGTAGCGCCCACAGCAGCCTCATCGATGTCGACCGCATCAATGCTAATAGCGCCGAATTTGGCAGCGCCAATGGCCAAAATGCCTGAGCCACAACCATAGTCTAAGACACGTTGCCCCTTGACCTGATGCGTTGCAATCCACCTTAGACACATGCGAGTTGTGGGGTGCGTGCCTGTGCCAAAAGCCAAGCCAGGATCGAGTCGAATGATTTCACGCGCCTGAGCAGGCGGCTCGTGCCAAGTGGGCACAATCCAAAACTCTGGGGTGATTTCAACCGGTGCAAACTGTGACTGGGTGAGCCTGACCCAATCTTGATCGGGTACAGCCGCAATCGACAACAGTTGGCACGATTCAAAAAAGTCTTGGGCTGCCAAAAGCACTGCAGCTTCTTTGGCCTCTTCTTCTTTGGCAAAAAGCGCGACCACCTTGGAGCGCTGCCATCCCTCTTTGGGCGGCGGCATGCCTGGCTCACCAAACAAAGCTTGTTCGTGTTCTGTCTGAGCATCGGCGTCTTCAACAGACACGCTCAGGGCGTCTAAGGCTTCGAGGGCTTCACTCAGGTCTTCAACACGTGCCTCTGGGCACAACAGGTTCAATTCGTACATGGATTAGATTTTGCGATGACGCAACCACTCTTCCAGGTAATGAATGTTGGTGCCGCCAGCTACGAATTTGGAATCACGCAAAATTTCGCGATGCAAAGGAATGTTGGTGCTGATGCCTTCCACCACCGTTTCAGACAAAGCCGTTTGCATGCGGGCCATGGCTTGCTCGCGGGTGTCGCCATGGGCAATGATTTTGCCAATCATGGAGTCGTAATTGGGCGGCACAAAGTAGTTGTTGTAGACGTGAGAGTCCACGCGAATACCAGGCCCACCGGGTGCATGCCATGTGGTGATGCGACCAGGCGAAGGCGTGAACTTGAAGGGGTCTTCAGCATTCACACGGCACTCAATGGCGTGGCCTTTGATTGCAATTTGACGCTGCGTGAATGGCAATTTTTCACCGGCAGCCACCATGATTTGGGTTTTGACAATGTCAATACCAGTGACCCACTCGGTGACAGGGTGCTCCACTTGCACGCGGGTGTTCATTTCAATGAAATAAAACTCGCCGTTTTCGTAGAGGAATTCAAAGGTGCCCGCACCGCGGTAATTGATTTTCTTGCAGGCTGCCACGCAGCGCTCACCAATTTTGTCAATGAGTTTGCGAGGAATGCCGGGGGCTGGTGCTTCTTCCAGAACCTTTTGGTGACGCCTTTGCATGGAGCAATCGCGTTCGCCCAAATACACCGCGTTTCTGTGTTTGTCGGCCAGAATTTGAATTTCAATGTGGCGCGGGTTCTGCAAATACTTTTCCATGTAGACCGCAGGATTGCTGAATGCAGCGCCCGCTTCGGCCTTGGTCATTTGGACGGCATTGATCAGTGCAGCCTCGGTGTGCACCACGCGCATACCCCGACCGCCACCGCCGCCAGCGGCTTTGATGATGACGGGATAGCCAATGCTTTTGGCCGTACGGCGAATTTGGACAGGGTCGTCGGGCAACTCACCCTCAGAGCCGGGCACGCAAGGTACACCCGCTTTGATCATGGCTTGCTTGGCGGACACCTTGTCGCCCATGATGCGAATGGATTCGGGCGTGGGACCAATGAATTGGAAGCCACTTTTTTCAACGCGTTCGGCAAAGTCTGCGTTTTCGCTCAGAAAGCCATAACCGGGGTGAATGGCTTCGGCGTCGGTCACTTCGGCCGCAGAAATGATGGCCGGCATGTTGAGGTAACTTAAATTAGAAGCCGCGGGTCCAATGCAAACGGCTTCTTCAGCCAGCTTGACGTACTTGGCTTCGCGGTCGGCTTCTGAGTAAACCATGACCGCTTTGATGCCGAGTTCTCGGCAGGCACGCTGAATGCGCAGGGCAATTTCGCCCCGGTTTGCCACAAGAATTTTCTTGAACATAAAAATCCTGGTGGCTTATTCGATGATGTAGAGGGCTTGGCCGTATTCGACAGCTTGGCCGTTTTCGCACAAGACTTGCTTCACAACGCCTGCTTTATCCGATTCAATTTCGTTCAAAATTTTCATGGCTTCAATGATGCACAGCGTATCGCCTTCTTTGACGGTGTCGCCCACTTGGACAAAGGGGGCAGCACCGGGGCTGGAAGAGCGGTAAAAAGTACCGACCATGGGAGATTTAACGGTATGACCCGCAGCCGCTTCTTCGGCAGCAACTGCTGCAGCAGTGACGGCGGCTGCATCGGCAATTTGGCTGGCAGTGGGTGCGGCAGACGCTGCAACCACAGGCGCTGCGGCTGGAACCATGACTTGTTGGGTTAACACGGGCGCGACAGATCCTGTAGGACCCTTGACGATTCTGACCTTGCCTTCTGCTTCAGTGATTTCTAATTCTGTGACGTTGGAGTCAGAAACCAAGTCGATCAAGGTTTTGAGTTTGCGCAAATCCATGTTACCCCCTGTGTTTGCTATGGAAAACGCCGAATTTACACTAAATACACAGTTAAATAGCTACAAATGCTCTCATTTCTCAAAATAAGAAGCAATCAATGCAAGGTGTATGGCGCACAAAATGTCAGAACGAGCGTACAGGAGCCCCTTAAGTGACTTTCTTGAGCCAGGCATCAAGGTCAGACTGCTCCAGTTTGCCGGCTTTTTGGGCTAAAAGCCCTCCTTTTGCATCGAAAATTACGCTAAATGGCAAAACGCTTTGGGCATTGCCCAGAGTTTTACCTAATTCGGTACCGTTGAAGCCAGCCAAACCCACAGGAAAGCTTAAGGGTTTTTGGCTTAAGTAACGCCTCACCATACTGGGCTGATCAACAGCCAATCCAACAACTTGCAATGATTTAGCTTTATTTTGATTAAAGAAAGCATCAATTAAAGGCAGTTCCTCAATACAGGGTGGGCACCATGTGGCCCAGAAATTGACCAGCAGCGGTTTGCCTTGCAGTTCTTTCATGCTCAAAGTACCGCCTTCTGGCCTTTCAAACGACTGGGCCCAGAAGTTTTGAACCGCCTCGTCCATCACGGCGTGGGGTTGAAACTTTTGCCACGCGACCAGTGCGCCAGCCAAACCGGCCGTCACACCCAAGCCTGCGACCACCCAATGGCGACGGCTTGCGTTCACGGCAGGTTCAGAAACATCTTGAGTGTCGCTTTTTTCAATAACTTCGTTCTTCATAGGTACATCATGCCTCAATTAATCGTTTCACAGCTGCTGCATCACCGCGGGGTGAGCGCCCCTGAGCATCCATTTTCAATGCACCGCGAACATCGTCAAAGTCGTTGATCAATAGATGAACGCCAATTTCTTCACCCAAGTCTTGGCAAAAACTGTGGATGCTCAAGGCCTCAACGGGTTCACCATGAAGCCCATTGACCGTGCGTGCCTCAAAATCCACCCCTTGGTTGATCAATTCAATTTCTGTTGATTTGGCATCATCACAAAACAACTGTAGGTAAATGTCAGACAAACGCGTGGCTGTGCCATGCCAAACAGCCCCGCCCAAATAAGGCCGATGGGCGGCCAAACGGGTCATCCACACCAAGGCATGCTGACGCAGGGCCAACAATTCAGCGGGCTGAGTGTCTGCACAGAAAATCTCGATGTATTCACGCACCTGCGCCTCCACTTGCTCGTTGTTGGGCAAGGGTGTTTTTGGCGGCAGGCCTAAAACTTTCAGTGCGCGTCTTTTGGCGGGTCCGTACTCCAAACCCTCCTCCACCACGCACTGCGCTGCGGATGCTGCAATTTCATCGGTCAAATCTGTCATAACGCCATTGTGCACCGCCTAAAATCACCCTATGCATATTCATATTTTGGGCATTTGCGGAACTTTCATGGGCGGCTTGGCCGCGTTGGCTCGAGAGGCTGGTCACCGCGTCACAGGCTGTGATGCCGGCGTGTATCCACCCATGAGCCACCAACTGGAAGCCTTGGGCATCGAATTGATAGAAGGCTTTGGCATCGATCAGATGGCACTCAAGCCAGACTTGTATGTCATTGGCAACGTAGTCAGCCGAAGCCGCCTGCCCTCAGGCGAGCCTAAGTTTCCCCTGATGGAGGCCATTCTAGAATCGGGCGCGGCCTACACCAGCGGTCCGCAGTGGTTGTCTGAGCATGTGCTTCAAGGTCGCCACGTCTTGGCAGTGGCAGGCACCCACGGCAAAACCTCCACCACGTCCATGCTGACTTGGATCTTGGAAGCAGCGGGCCTTAAACCCGGCTTCTTAGTAGGCGGTGTGCCCCTGAACTTTGGCGTGTCAGCGCGCTTGGGCGAAGTAGCGTCTGGCCACTCGCGAAACTACTTTGTGATTGAAGCCGATGAATACGACACCGCGTTTTTTGACAAGCGCAGCAAATTTGTTCATTACAGACCGCGCACAGCCATCTTGAACAATTTGGAGTTTGACCACGCCGATATTTTTGAAGACCTCAAAGCCATCGAAAAGCAGTTTCACCATTTGGTTCGAACCGTGCCAGGACATGGTCGCCTGGTGGTCAATGGCCTTGAAGAAAGTTTGACCCGCGTCTTGAATCAAGGCTGCTGGAGTGAAGTCAGAACTTTTGGTGCGGCCGTCAGCGACTTCACGGCGCAGGGCAGCCCCAGTGACTTCGATGTTCTGCAACATGGCCAAAAAGTGGCGCATGTCAATTGGTCATTGGGCGGCGTTCACAATCAACTCAATGCCTTGGCGGCCATCGCGGCTGCTGAACATGTGGGCGTTTCGCCTCAGATTGCTGCAGAAGCGCTGGCCAGTTTTCAAAATGTGAAGCGGCGCATGGAAGTTCGAGGCACGGTAGCGGGCGTTACGGTTTACGACGACTTTGCGCACCACCCCACTGCCATCAGAACCACGCTCGATGGCTTGCGTCGACAAATTGGTGACGCACAGCGCATCTTGGCCATCTTCGAGCCCCGCAGCAACACCATGAAGTTGGGCACCATGAAGTCACAACTGCCTTGGAGCCTAGAACAAGCCGACTTGTCTTTCTGTCACAGCGGCGGCCTGGACTGGAACGCCAACGAAGCCTTGGCAGAAATGGGCACCAAGGCTCAAGTGGCGGCCAACATCGATGAACTTGTCAAGCAAGTGATGGCCCACGTCAAAGCGGGCGATCACTTGTTGTGCATGAGCAATGGCGGTTTTGGCGGCATTCACGAAAAGCTTTTGAATGCCTTGAAACAGGCCTGATTTATTTTTGGCGACGTGCTTCAACGGCACTGGACAATGTTGCCAGAACCTTCTCGCTGTCGGCCCAGCCGATGCACGCATCGGTAATGCTTTGGGCGTATTTCAAAGTGTTCACATCGTCTTTGCCGGGTGTGAATTTTTGAGCGCCGCCTTCGATGTGACTCTCTACCATCACCCCAAAAATTTGACGTGAGCCCTTGCTAATTTGAGCGGCAATGTCCTCGGTCACATTGATCTGGCGCTCGTGTTGCTTGCTGCTGTTGGCGTGACTACAGTCAACCATCAATGTCGGCGGTAATTTGGCTGCCGTCAAATCTTTGCAAGCTGCCGTCACATTTTCTTCGTCGTAGTTAGGCGCTTTGCCGCCGCGCAAAATCACGTGGCAATCGGGATTGCCTTGGGTTTGCACAATGGCCACCTGGCCATTTTTGTGAACCGACAAAAAGTGGTGACCGCGTTCAGCAGCTTGAATGGCATCGGTGGCAATTTTGATGTTGCCATCGGTGCCGTTTTTGAAGCCAATTGGTGCTGACAAGCCAGAGGCCAGTTCGCGGTGAACCTGGCTTTCTGTGGTGCGTGCACCAATGGCACCCCAACTGATCAGGTCGCCAATGTATTGCGGTGAAATCACGTCCAAGAATTCGCTGCCTGCAGGCACGCCTTGACGGTTAATTTCAATCAAGAGTTGACGTGCAATGCGCAAGCCTTCGTCGATGCGATAACTTTCGTCCAAGTAGGGGTCGTTGATCAAACCTTTCCAGCCCACGGTGGTTCTGGGTTTTTCAAAGTACACCCGCATCACAATTTCCAAGGTGCCTTGGTATTTTTCGCGCAGTGGTTTCAAACGGCGCGCGTAATCGAGTGCGGCTGCTGGATCGTGAATCGAGCAAGGGCCGATAACCACCAACAAGCGGTCGTCTTTGCCTGCCATGATGTTGTGAATCTTGCGGCGCGTCTGCGAAATAAGTGTCTCGACGGCGGTTCCCGTGATGGGAAAAAAACGCATCAAGTGTTCTGGTGGCGGCAACACAGTGATGTCCTTGATGCGTTCGTCGTCGGTTTGCCCCATGCGGTCCATTGGGTTTGCATAGCGCGGCTCCGAACTGGCTTTGGCTTTGGTGTTCATCGTTGGCTCCTGTCTGAAAATTTGAAATTGAAAAGCTTGAGGTATAAAAAAACCGCCGGGTGTTGAGTCCGGCGGTTGGTAGAGGGGTTCAGTGACTTATGCGCTGGCCTCTCGTCCGCCTAGGACTGAGAATGCAAAGTAAAAGCTAAAAAAGCTGTGGCGCTGGTTCATAGGTTTGAAATGTAGCACAAGTTTTTGATGGTTTTCTGACAATTGCCCGGAGGGCCTTTGCTTAAGCCGTTCCACCCACTGTGAGGCCTTCAATGCGCAGGGTGGGCTGTCCCACACCCACCGGCACACTCTGACCCTCTTTGCCGCAAACGCCTACGCCGCTGTCCAAGCGCATGTCGTTGCCAATCATGCTGACATGCTTCAAGCATTCAGGGCCGCTACCGACCAAGGTGGCGCCCTTGACAGGGTATTGAATCTTGCCGTTTTCGACCCAGTAGGCTTCGCTGGCAGAGAAAACAAACTTGCCGCTGGTAATGTCGACTTGGCCACCGCCAAAATTGGTGGCGTACAAACCTTTTTTCATGCTGGCCACAATTTCTTCAGGTGTTTTGTCGCCACCCAACATGTAGGTATTGGTCATGCGGGGCATGGGAATGTGCGCATAGCTTTCGCGGCGGCCATTGCCCGTGGGCTTGACGCCCATCAGGCGAGCATTCATGGCGTCTTGAATGTAGCCCTTCAAAATTCCGTCTTCTATCAGCACATTGCGCTGGCTGGGGCAGCCTTCATCGTCCACATTCAAAGAACCGCGGCGATCAGAGATGGTGCCGTCGTCCAAGACGGTGACGCCCTTGGCTGCAACACGTTTGCCAATCATGCCGCTGAAGGCACTGGAGCCTTTGCGATTGAAGTCGCCTTCTAAACCATGGCCAATGGCTTCGTGCAACAACACGCCTGGCCAACCAGGGCCAAGCACCACAGTCATCACGCCCGCAGGTGCTGGACGTGCTTCTAAATTGGTCAGGGCTGCATGAACCGCATCATTCACATAAGTTGCAATGATGGCATCGTCAAAATAAGCCAAGCCAAAACGACCACCGCCGCCGCCACTGCCCACTTCACGGCGGCCATTTTGTTCGGCAATGACAGTGACAGAGAGGCGCACCAAGGGGCGCACATCGGCGGCCAAAGTGCCATCGGCTCTGGCCACCATGACCACGTCGTATTCGCTGGCCAAACCCGCCATGACTTGCACCACGCGGGGGTCTTTGGCGCGGGCCAATTGCTCTACTTTTTCTAAGAGCTGAACTTTGTCGGCGCTGTTCAGGGTGCCCATGGGGTCGAGTGAAGGGTACAAAGAGCGCATGCCTGCCACCTTGCGAGTGGGCACCTTGGCTTTACTGTTTTGACTGGCTTGACCAATGGCTCGGACTGTCAAGGCCGCATCCATCAAGGAAGCTTCTGAGATGTCGTCGGAATAGGCGAAGGCTGTTTTTTCGCCGGCCACTGCGCGAACGCCGACGCCTTGGTCAATGCTGAAACTGCCTGTTTTGACAATGCCTTCTTCGAGGCTCCAGCCTTCAGAACGGGTGTATTGGAAATACAAATCGGCATCGTCCACCTTGTGCGCCTTGATGGCACCCAAGGCTTTGGCCAAATGCGTTTCGTCCAAACCGAAAGGTTCGAGCAACAGGGATCTGGCTGTGGCCAGGCGTTCGATGGTGGGTTCGCGTGAAATCATGGGGCCATTGTAGGCAAGCTCTGATGGCCCTGCCTAGATCAGGCCTAGAAATGAGTTGATTTCTATTGAAGCAAATCAGGTCTGGACCAAGCGCTTGGCCTTGGCGATCGACATCAAAATACCCAGGCCCAAGCCCAAGGTGACCATGGCCGTGCCGCCGTAGCTGATAAATGGCAGCGGCACGCCGACCACCGGCAAAATACCGCTGACCATGCCCATATTGACAAAGGCATAGGTGAAGAAAATCATGCTGACACTGCCCGCCAAGAGGCGTGTAAAAAGGGTGGGCGCCTCTCGGGCGATCACAAGGCCTCTAAAGACCAAGAAGAAAAAGCCTGTAATCAGCAGCAGCGTTCCTACCAGGCCAAACTCTTCTGAGAAAGCCGCAAAAATAAAGTCTGTGGTTCTTTCTGGGATGAATTCCAAATGGGTTTGAGTTCCCTGCATAAAGCCTTTGCCCCAAACCCCGCCAGAGCCAATGGCAATCATGCCTTGAATGATGTGGAAGCCTTTACCCAAAGGGTCGCGGGCAGGATCGAGCAAGGTGCAAACGCGTTGGCGCTGATACTCATGCAAGACTTTCCAATCCATGCCGTCGACGCAGAGTTGGGGCTCAAAAATCACCAGCAAAACGATGCCCACGACGCCCAGAATGACCGGCGGCAAGATTAAGCGCCAACTTAAGCCTGCAAAAAACAAGACCGCAATGCCCGTGCTCAGGACCAACAAAGCGGTGCCCAAGTCGGGCTGACGCATGATGAGCCCCACGGGCACCATCAACAAAAGGGCCGCGACACCAAAATCAAGGGACCGAAGTTGGCCTTCACGCTTTTGAAACCACCAAGCCAACATCAAGGGCATGGCAATTTTTAAGATTTCGCTGGGCTGAATGACCACACCCACATTGAGCCAGCGTCTGGCGCCTTTTTTGGTGATGCCAAAAATGGCCACCGCAATGAGCAACAAAACCCCCACGGTGTAAATGGGGACCGCCAGGGTCATGAGCCTTTGCGGGGGAATTTGGGCCACACCAAACATGATGGCCCCAGCAATCAGCATGTTTCGGCCATGGTCGACAAAACGAGTGCCATGGTCGTAGCCCGAGGAATACATGATGAGCAAGCCAGCGCAGGCCAGCACAAAGATCGCAAAAGCCAAGGGGCCATCAAATCCTTCAAACAAATGAAGGATTCGAGACGACAAACTTGGTTTTTCGATCACGCGGTCCATGCCGTGATTATCCTTCCCTTCCCCGCTGTTTTCTAAATTTCCGCATTTCCTAAAGCGCTTCACCGAAGAAGCCGCCTCATGGGACAATCTGCCCATGTATTTATTGTTTGAAGAAGCTGGCAAATTTATGGCCGGACGCGTCCTGTCTGAGGGAGAAGCCTCGGTTCAGGTGGAATTGGACAGCGGCAAAAGGGTCAAGGTCAAAGGCGCCAACGTGCTTTTGAAATTTGACAAGCCTGCGCCTGCCCAACTGTTGGCTGAAGCGGGTGCCATCAGTCAAAGCATTGAGCTGGATCTGGCCTGGGAGTTTGCACCGGACACTGAATTTGGTTTTGCCGATGTGGCGCGCGAATATTTCAGTGCCGATGCCAGTACAACGCAGCAAGTGGGCGCCCTCATTCGACTTTATGAAGCACCGCACTACTTTAGGCGTGCCGGCAAGGGTCGGTTCAAAAAAGCCTCGGCCGAAACTGTTCAATTGGCTTTGGCCGGTATTGAAAAGAAAAAACAAATCTTGGCGCAAATTGAAAGCTGGTCGCAGGCTTTGATGGCGGGTGAATGCCCCGCGCCTATCAAGGATCAGCTGTACAAAATTTTGTTCAGGCCCGACAAAAATGCGCCCGAATACAAAGCAGTGGTGGAAGCCAGTCGCAGCAGTCAAACCGCGCCCTTGACGCTTTTGCAAAATGCAGGTGCCATCGCCAGCGCCTATGATTTTCATTGGCAACGTTTCTTGTTTGACAACTTTCCAAAGGGCACAGGCTTTCCCAAATTGGATGCGCCGCGCATTGCGGATGAATTGCCATTGGCTGCCGTTCAGGCCTACTCCATTGACGATTCTCAAACCACCGAAATTGACGACGCACTGTCTTTGCAAGGTCTAGGCACCGGCACCGTGGTGGTGGGCATTCACATTGCAGCCCCTGGTTTGGCGATTGAACCCAACAGCGCCATCGACCAAGTGGGTCGCACGCGCTTGTCGACGGTCTACATGCCAGGCTACAAAATCACGATGTTGCCCGACGATGTGGTTCAAAAGTACACCTTGGCAGAAGGCCAAGCATGCCCAGCGGTGTCGCTGTACCTCACCTTCGACGAAGCCACCCTTAGCATTCAACACAGCGAAACCAAACTCGAGCGTGTGCCCATTGCAGCCAACTTGCGGCACGACCAACTCGACACTTGGGTCACTTCGGCATGGCTGGAAGACAGCGCGCCAGCACCTCGAGGTGGCGAGCCGTCATTGCCCATCTCACACCAAAGCTTGGCATTCTTTTGGCGCTTGGCACAACACCTGAAAGCAGGCCGTGAAGTGGTTCGCGGCAAGCCCGAAAACTTCAACCGCCCCGACTACAACTTCCGCTTGCTACGTGACAGCAGCGACGCCGCCCCAACTGGCAACGAGTCTGTGCAAATCAGTGTGCGGCAACGCGGCGCGCCACTCGATTTGATCGTGGCAGAAGCCATGATCTTGGCCAACAGCACTTGGGGGCAGTGGCTTGCTAGTTTGGGCGTGCCTGCCATTTACAGAAGCCAAGCTAGCATGGCGCCGGGTGTCAAAGTACGCATGGGCACCAAAGCTTTGCCACATGCTGGCATTGGCGTGCCCGCTTATGCATGGAGCACATCGCCCTTGCGGCGCTATACCGATTTGGTCAATCAGTGGCAAATCATTGCCTGCGCCAAACATGGCGCAACAGCGGCATTGGCAGCACCGTTCAAGCCCAAAGATGCCCAGATGTTTGCCATCATCAGCGCCTTTGATGCGGCCTACAGCGCTTACAACAGTTACCAATCTGGCATGGAGCGCTTTTGGACGCTTCAATATGTCAAACAAGAGAACATCAGCGAAGTGGTGGCCAGTTTGGTCAAGGAAATGGCGGGAGGCAGTTGGTTGGTCCGCGCCGATGATTTGCCTTTGATGTTCAATGTGATGGGCGCCGCTGGCATGCAGCGCGGCGACAAAGTGCGTGTTCAATTGGGCACCATCGATGCCATGGCGCTGGATGTGAATGGCACCGTGATTGAAAAAATTGTGCTTGATGGAGCGTCGGCAGATTTCAATTCAGACAATTTGGAAGACAACTTAGACGAGATCGAAGAAGCAGCGACGGGCCCCATTGCCTTGGCCATGAATGTCAACGAAGCACCCACAGACGAATCTTCATCGCCCTGATGCTCAATCCACTTGCGCCACTGTCAACTCAATCGCAGTCACATCTTCGTTTGATGTGGGCTTTGGGTATTTCGGTGGCTTTGCATGCTGTTTTTTTAACCGTAAAGTGGGTCTCACCCAGCAGCATTGATCGAATTTTTCAAAGCAATGCCTTGGAAGTGGTGTTGGTCAATGCCAGAAGCACTGAAGCGCCAGACAAAGCACAAGCCTTGGCACAAGTGAACTTGGCCGGTGGTGGTCAAGTTGCAGGGTCGCAAATGCAGTCTTCGCCACTGAGCGCTTCCACACAAGACCAAAGTGGCTTGGACTTGCAAGACCTTGAAAAGAAAATTGAAGTCCTCAAGTCAGAACAATTGCGCCTCATTCAGCAACTGAAGCGCGAGTTGTTTGAGTTGAGCAGCCAACCCGCCAACGCGGGCCAAGGCACAGTCAATTCAGAGTCTTTGGTTGAACGTCAAAAACAGCTGTCCAACCAGTTGGCGCAAATTGAAAAGCAATCGCAAGCCTTGCAAGGCGGCAGTAAAAAACGATACATCGGCCCTGCCACCCAAGAAACCGTCTTTGCGCGTTACTACGACAAAATGCGCAGAACCATTGAAACCACGGGCACCGAAAATTTCCCGCAAGCAGCCGGCGAAAAGCTCTACGGCAGCCTCACCATGGTCATCACTTTGAACGCCAGTGGCAAGGTCATTCAAACTGAAATAGCCAAGGGCTCGGGTCGTGCCATTTTGGACCAACGCGCACTGGCCATCGTGCAAGGGGCCTCGCCTTTTGACAGCTTCAACGCCGACATGAAACGTCAAGCCGACCAGCTGGTGGTGGTCACTCGTTTTAATTTTGCGCGTGATGAAACCCTTGAAACGCGCATGCTTGCGCCACCCACCAGCGCGCCATGAAGCAAGTCCTCAAAGCCATTCGCGATTGGCTCCAGTTGGTGCTGGTGGCATTGGTAATTTTGCAAATTTTTTTCATCGGCAGAGTGGCTTGGATGGCTGTGTCTGATCCTGCATCAACGGCTTTTGAGCGCTCACAAGCTTGGCAAATTGTGTCTCAAAAGGGCTCTTTGAAATGGCGGCAAGATTGGCGCGCTGTCGATCAACTGTCGGTCAACTTAAAGCGGGCTGTGCTGGCGTCTGAAGACAGCGGATTTACGCAACACAAAGGCGTGTGGTGGGATGCGGTTGAAAAAGCTTGGCGCAAAAACGCCAACGCACAAGCCAAAGTGGAAGCCCAAGCCGCGAAAGCAAAAGCCAAAGGCCAAAAAGCCATGCCCAAAATTGTGGGCGGCTCCACCATCACTCAGCAATTGGCCAAAAATTTATTGCTCACTGGCGAGCGCACCATGCTTAGAAAAGCCCAAGAATGGGTCATCACCATGGCGCTAGAAACTTTCTTGAGCAAACAGCAAATTCTGACCCTATACCTCAACCATGTGGAATGGGGCTTGGGGGTTTTTGGTGCCGAGGCCGCCGCGCAGCACTACTTTCAAAAACCTGCTTCAAAGCTGAGTGAGTGGGAAGCTGCGCGTTTGGCTGTGATGTTGCCGCGGCCCCGGTTTTTTGAAAAACTACCGCAGTCTGCTTACCTGAGCGATCGTGCGCAAACCATCATGGCGCGCATGAACGATGTTGCTTTGCCTTGATAGGCAGACGACAATGAACACATGAGAATTCTTGGCATTGACCCCGGTTTGCAGACCACTGGTTTTGGCGTGATAGACGTCCAAGGCTCAAAGCTCACCTATGTGGCCAGTGGCGTCATCAAAACCGACAAGGTCAATCAGGGCCATCTGCCGCAACGGCTGAAAGTTATTTACGACGGCATTTTAGAAATCAATGCGCGCTATCAACCCGAGGTGGCGTCGGTCGAAATTGTGTTCGTCAATGTCAACCCCCAAGCCACTTTGCTATTGGGCCAAGCTCGTGGTTGTTGCCTGACGGCTTTGGTCTCATGCGAACTGCCAGTCGCTGAGTACACCGCATTGCAAATGAAGAAAGCCATCACGGGTCATGGCCGCGCTGCCAAGTCTCAAATTCAAGAGATGGTCAAGCGCATGCTCAAACTTCCTGCAGCCCCAGGTCCCGATGCTTCCGATGCTTTAGGCTTGGCCATTACCCATGCCCATGCCAGCCCTTCGATGAACAAACTGGCCGCATTGGATGTCTTGAATCGCAAAACCCATGGCATGTACAAAGGTGGCCGCAGCCACTGATGAGGGTCTACTTGGGCAAGACCATTTGATCGCGCTTGGCCAAGGCTGGGAATACTTTGAGGGCCGCAACGGCGACACCCACCGTTGCCAGCCCCCCAAAGACCACTGAACCTACAGGCCCCCACATGGACGCTGTGGCACCCGATTCAAATTCACCCAGTTGATTGGAAGCACCAATGAAAATCGAATTGACTGCGGCCACCCTGCCGCGCATGTCATCGGGTGTTTCCAACTGCATAAGTGTTAGCCTGACCACCACACTCACATTGTCTGCAGCGCCTGCAACCATGAGGGCAGCAATCGACAAACCCATGTGGGTTGAAATACCAAATACAAAATTCGCCAGGCCAAACACTGCGACAGCAACCAGTAACCAACGACCTACTTTTCGCTCAATGGGAAATTGCGTCAGAAGGGCTGCCATCAACAGTGCGCCAACAGCAGGCGCCGATCTCAAAACACCCAAACCTTCTGGGCCCGTGTGCAAGATGTCTTTGGCGTAGATGGGCAACAAGGCTGTCACGCCCCCCAACAGCACTGCAAATAGATCGAGTGCGAAAGCCCCCAAAATCACTTTGTGACGCCAAACAAAATACGCACCGGCCATGACGCTTTGCAAATCGACAGCAGCATTGGATGGCTTGTGCTCATAGCGAACAGTGAGCGAGATCAAAAACGCAAATAACAAGAACAGGGCACATGAAGCGTAAACCGCATTGACATGCAAGGCATACAAAATACCGCCCAAGGCAGGGCCACCTACCACTGCAGCTTGCACGCCCGTTGAGCTCATGGCCACCGCACGTGGCAACAAATGGGCGGGCACCAAATGCGGCGTGAGGGCTTGTTGAGTTGGCATTTGAAAAGAACGCACAACGCCCAAAATAGCAGACACAAAAAACACCAACTCACGCGTGACGGAATCGGTGTGAGTGCCCCACACCAGCAAACAAGCCACAGCGGCCTGAAGCAACATGCAAACTGAATAAATGTGAACCTTGTTGAGCCTGTCAACAATGTGCCCAGCGGGCAAGGTCATGATTAAGGACGGCACAAATTGAAACAGGCCCACCAAGCCCAAATCCCAAGCGCTGCCCGTAATCTCGTACATGTGCCATGCCAATGCCACCATGAGCATTTGATTGGCCAAAATACCGGCCAATCGAGCCATCCAAAATCGCATGAAGGCTTGGTATTGCCACAAGTCCCGCAGGTTGGATGGAGCCGCTTCCTGATTCAAACTCAATTACCAGGCACGCACCGGCAAGGCAAAACCTGCAGGTGCTTTTTTGACGTCTTCAAAACTCACAATTTCGTAAGCGTCGGGTTGCGCCAGTAGCGCCCTGATCAACTGATTGTTCATGGCATGTCCAGATCTGAAAGCGGTATAGCTGGCAATGAAAGGCTTGCCGATGATGTACAAATCGCCCATGGCATCCAGAATTTTGTGTTTGACGAACTCGTCGTCATAACGCAGGCCATCGCTGTTCAAGACCTTGTAGTCGTCCATCACAATGGCGTTGTCTAGGCCACCGCCCAAGGCCAAGCCATTGGAGCGCAGCATTTCGACATCTTTGGTAAACCCAAAAGTGCGCGCACGCGCAATGTCACGGGCATAGACATCGCGACCCATGTCAAACACCACTTGTTGGCCAGTGGAGTCAACAGCAGGATGGTGAAAATCAATTTCAAAACTCAGGCGGTACCCATCGTAGGGTTCAAGTTTGGCCCACTTGACGTTTTCGCCTTGGCCCTCGCGCACTTCGACAGTTTTTAGTACGCGGATGAATTTCTTGGGTGCTTTTTGCAGCTCAATGCCGGCGCTTTGCAGCAGAAACACAAAGGAAGAAGCCGAGCCATCCAAAATAGGCACTTCTTCTGCGGTGATGTCGATGATCAAATTGTCGATGCCCAAGCCGGCACAAGCTGACATCAGATGTTCGACAGTGTGCACCTTGGCCTGACCACTCGAAATGGTGGATGCCAAGCGCGTGTCGGTGACGCTGAGGGCATTGATGTGAATGTCGACGGGTTCGGCCAAATCAACACGCCGAAAAACAATGCCCGTGTCGACGGGTGCAGGCCGCAGGGTTAACTCAACCCTTTGGCCGCTGTGCAAACCCACACCCACCGCTTGAGTGAGGGTTTTGATGGTTCTTTGAGCAAGCATGGGCTGATTTTAATTTCTCAAGCCCAAACTTGCACGAAGAGGGTTTTGGAAACCCACTGCTTTTGAAAAATTAGTCCGCTTGCTTGCGCAAGAAGGCTGGAATTTCAATGTCGTCCATGCCCGCAGAAGCCATGCCGTCTACTTTGGCAGCGGCTTGCGTGCGGTTGGTACGCCACACGCTAGGTGTGTTCAAGCGACCATAGTCACCACCCAAAGCTGCGCTGTGACCGCCCAATGTGGGAGACACGGCATCGCCGGTGTCGACAGTGAAAGGCACATTGTCAGTACCAGTACGCAGCACTTGCAAAGGTGGCGCTGTGCGGCGAGCATTTTGGCTGGACAAGCCAGTGGCCACCACGGTCACACGAATTTCATCGCCCAGGCTTTCGTCGTAAGCGGTACCGTAAATGACGTGTGCGCTTTCAGATGCATAAGCACGGATGGTGTTCATGGCTTGCTTGGATTCGCTCAATTTGAGTGAACCTTTGGCAGCACTGATCAAGACCAGCACGCCTTTGGCGCCAGACAAATCGATACCTTCCAGCAATGGACATGCCACAGCTTGCTCGGAAGCAATGCGCGCACGGTCTGGGCCGCTGGCAGAAGCGGTGCCCATCATGGCTTTACCGGGTTCGCCCATGACAGTGCGCACGTCTTCAAAGTCAACGTTCACATGACCAGGCACATTGATGATTTCTGCAATACCGCCCACGGCGTTTTTGAGCACGTCGTTGGCGTGCGCAAAAGCTTCGTCTTGGGTCATGTCTTCGCCGCCTGGCAATTCCATCAACTTTTCATTGAGCACCACGATCAATGAGTCGACGTTGGCTTCGAGTTCGGCCAAACCAGATTCGGCGCTCTGCATGCGGCGACCGCCTTCAAAGTCGAAAGGCTTGGTGACCACACCCACTGTGAGGATGCCCATTTCTTTGGCCACACGCGCAATCACAGGCGCAGCGCCTGTGCCGGTACCACCGCCCATACCGGCTGTGATGAACAACATGTGCGCGCCTTCGATGGCAGCGCGAATGTCTTCCACAGCTTCTTCAGCGGCATCGCGACCTTTTTCTGGTTTGCTACCTGCTCCCAAACCGGTGTGACCCAATTGGATGAAGCGGTGCGCTGCGCTGCGAGCCAATGCCTGGGCATCGGTGTTGGCGCAAATGAATTCAACGCCTTGAACGTTGCGCTCGATCATGTGCTCGACAGCGTTACCGCCGCCACCGCCCACGCCGATGACTTTAATTTGCGTTCCTTGATTGAACTCTTCGACTTGGATCATTTCAATGCTCATGGTGCTCTCCTAAAACTGTTGCAGTTGCCTAAATATTGATTTTCGAAAATTTTATTTTTGTTGGGTAAAGTGAGATTCAACATCGCTGATGTGGACTCCCCCTTGCCAAGTAAAGTTTGCGCCAGTCCATTAGAAATTCCCCACAATGAAGTCTTTCAAACGCGTGAAAGCATTGTTCATGGAACCCTTCTTTTGGGAAACTTTAAAACCTCTGAGGCGGGCCAAGCGGGCTTCTTCCATCAAGCCCATCACCGTGGCCACGCGGGGTTGACTGACCATGTCAGACAGCGCGCCGCTGTATTTGGGAACACCGCGTCTAACGGGCTTCAAGAAAATGTCTTCACCCAGCTCAACCATGCCGGGCATGACCGCGCTGCCGCCTGTCAGTACGATGCCAGAAGACAAAACTTCTTCGTAACCTGATTCGCGAATGACTTGTTGAACCAATGAAAAAATTTCTTCGACACGCGGTTCAATGACGCCGGCCAAAGCTTGCTTGGACAACATTCGGGGTGCACGGTCGCCTAAACCAGGTACTTCGACTTGTGCTTCTGGATCCGCCAACAATTGCTTGGCGCAACCGCTCTCAACCTTGATGTCTTCGGCATCTTTGGTGGGTGTGCGAAGTGCCATGGCGATGTCGCTGGTAATCAAATCGCCAGCAATTGGAATGACTGCGGTATGTCGAATAGCGCCATTGGTAAAGATGGCCACATCGGTGGTACCTGCGCCAATGTCGACGCAAGCCACACCCAGTTCGCGCTCGTCTTCTGTCAACACAGCCAAACTGGAGGACAAAGGATTAAGCAACAACTGATCGACTTCAAGTCCACAGCGGCGCACACACTTGATGATGTTTTCTGCAGCGCTTTGGGCGCCTGTCACGATGTGCACCTTGGCTTCTAGGCGCATACCGCTCATGCCAATGGGCTCTTTCACATCTTGACCATCGATCACAAATTCTTGAGGCGCCACCAACAACAAACGTTGGTCTGTTGAAATATTGATGGCGCGTGCTGTTTCGACCACACGGGCCACATCGGCTGGCGTAACCTCTTTGTCTTTGACAGCCACCATGCCGCTGGAGTTCAAGCCGCGAATATGACTGCCCGTAATGCCCGTGTTGACGCGTGTGATTTTGCAGTCCGCCATCAACTCCGCTTCTTTCAAAGCTTGCTGAATGCTCTGCACCGTAGCGTCAATGTTGACCACCACACCGCGCTTCAAACCGTTGCCTGGTGCGACACCCATGCCGGCCAACTTTAACTCGCCACCTGGCATGACCTCGGCGACGACGACCATGACCTTGGATGTTCCAATGTCAAGACCGACCACCAAATCTTTGTACTCTTTTGCCATATGTTCAACCGTTCTTGTCTAAATCTTCAATCTACTGTTCAAGGTTTTTTCAAAGCCTCTGGGACCACCGTACTCACACCTCTTAAGCGCAGGGCATAACCATTGTCATAGCGCAAATCAGCGGACAACAAGGATGTAACCGAGCGGCCATAACGCGATGCCACTTGGGTCAAAGTTTTATAAAACAATTGCAATCTGTCGCCAATTTCTTGTTGCGTGCCATGGCCCAATTCAAGGGTGGCACCCGAAGCCAACTGAGCCGACCAACTACCCCGTTGGCTGAGTTCCAATTTATCCAGCGTCATGTCCATCTTGGCCAACATAGGCTTCAAAAATTTGTACATGTCCAACACAGTTTTAGCTTGTGACTCAGGCCCCTTCAAGAGGGGTAAGCTTTCTGTTTCAACATCGTCCGCGTTGACCTCAAAGACAGCGCCCTCGACACTCAGGAATTTGCCATCGCCCTCGAAACCCCACTGCGCCACAGGCTGATATTCAGCCAAAGTCACTGACAAGCGATTTGGAAACTCACGTCTTACCAAGGCAGAACGAATCCATGGGATTTGTTCAAACGCTTGCCGTGCTTGCAATAAGTTGAGGGTGAAAAAATTGCCTGACAGTTGCGGCAACACATTGGCACGCAAAGTGACAGCATTGCTGTGGGTGACATCACCCTTCACCGTAATACCCTGGATGGAAAACGCCGGGTGCCGCAACAGCCATCCGATGGTGCTTGCGATGCACAACAAGAAGGCCAGACCCAACAAGGTCAACGACGTCCATTGCATCAGTCGCACATCCATGGGCAAGACAATGGGTTTTTTCATGCCACTCCCTTGCTATTGGTAGGATGCTCTAAGCCTGCATTGCTTAACAAATGCAAACACAGCGCCTCATAGTCCATGCCCGCTGCTTTGGCCGACATGGGCACCAACGAGTGGCTGGTCATGCCAGGTGACGTATTGATTTCGAGCAGATAGGCTTGTCTTGTCTTGGCGTCAATCATGACGTCGACGCGTCCCCAACCTTTACAGCCCAAGACGCGGTAGGCCTTCAGCACATGCGCTTGAATGGCTTTTTCCTCGGCCTCTGGTAAACCGCACGGCACCAAATATTGGGTGTCGTCGGTAAAGTATTTGTTCTCGTAGTCGTAGTTGCCTGCAGGCGCCACAATGCGAATCACGGGCAGGGCCTGGGCGTTGTCGCCCTCACCCAAGACGGGACATGTCACTTCATCGCCCGCAATGAACTGTTCACACAAAATATCGGTGTCGCATTTGGCAGCTTCTTCAAGGGCATGTTGAAGCTCACTGGCGTTGACAACCTTGAACACGCCAATTGACGAGCCTTCGCGGGCTGGTTTGACAATCAAGGGCAGTCCCAAAGTTTGCAGCACTTGCGCTTGGGCTGCAGCACCTAAGTTGTCGTTTTTGAGCAAGACATATTTGGGTGTGGGCACGCCTTCAGACAGCCACACCCGCTTGGTCATGGTTTTGTCGATGGCAATGCTAGAAGCCATGACACCTGAACCCGTGTAGGGAATGCCAAGCAACTCGAGAGCGCCCTGAACAGTGCCGTCTTCGCCAAAGCGGCCGTGCAAAGCAATGAAGCAACGATCGAAATTTTCTTTTTTGAGTTCTGCTAAATCGCGTTCAGCTGGATCGAAAGGATGTGCATCGATACCCTGTGCGCGCAAAGCGGCCAAAACACCTTGACCAGACATGAAAGAGATTTCACGTTCGGCAGAACGCCCCCCCATGAGGACCGCTACTTTGCCAAATTGCAGAGACGCTGCACTCATGCCGCACCTCCCATTTTTTGGACTTGAGCGGGCACTGCGCCGATAGAGCCGGCACCCATGCAAATGACGACGTCGCCGTCATTCGCATTGTCAAAAATAGCCTGCGCCATGCCCTCAATTTTATCTACAAAAACAGGTTCAATTTTGCCTGCGACACGTAAAGCTCGCACTAAAGTTCTGCCATCTGCCGCAACGATGGGCGACTCACCCGCGGCATAAACTTCTGACAACAAAACAGTGTCTGAACCATGGCTGATGACTTTGACAAAGTCTTCAAAACAATCGCGTGTTCGGCTGTATCTGTGCGGCTGAAAAGCCAAGACCAAACGACGCCCCGGAAACGCACCGCGTGCGGCAGCCAAGGTGGCCGCCATCTCGACGGGATGGTGACCATAATCGTCAATCAATGTGAAGCTACCTGGCTTTTTTTGCAGTTTGACTTCGCCATACCTTTGGAAACGGCGACCCACGCCTTTGAAGTTGGCCAATGCTCGGACCACAGCGGCATCGTCCACTCCCAATTCAACGGCAACGGCTATGGCGGCCAGAGCATTCAAGACGTTGTGCTCACCCGGCAAATTCAACACGATTTGAAGGTCGGACAAGACGACGCCATTGCGGCGCTGAACGGTGAAGCGCATCTGACCGTTTTCGGCTTTCACACCGATGGCTCTGATTTGTGCGCCTTCCTGCAAACCATAGGTGGTGACAGGTCTGGCCAAGGCGTCAATGATGCTTCGCACGCCGGGATCGTCGGCGCACAAGATGGCTGTGCCATAAAAAGGCATGCGGTGCAAAAAGTCGACAAATGCAGACTTCAATTTCTCGAAGTCGTGACCATAGGTTTCCATGTGGTCCGCATCGATGTTGGTCACCACCGCCATCACGGGCAACAGATTCAAGAAGGATGCGTCCGACTCATCGGCTTCCACCACAATGTAGTCACCGGTTCCCAGTTTGGCATTGGTCCCCGCACTGTTAAGCCGCCCACCAATGACGAAGGTTGGATCTAGACCGCCTTCTGCCAAAACACTGGCCACCAAACTGGTGGTGGTGGTTTTGCCGTGTGTGCCAGCAATGGCCACACCTTGCTTCATGCGCATTAACTCGGCCAACATGACAGCGCGGGGCACCACGGGAATGTGCTTGGCACGTGCGACCAATACTTCTGGATTGTCTGACTTGACGGCAGTCGACGTGACCACCGCATCGGCACCTTGCACATTCTCGGCACTGTGACCGACATGGGTTTGGATGCCCAAACCCGACAAACGTCGCAAGGTTGGACTATCGGCCAAATCAGAGCCCGATACGGTATAGCCCAAGTTGAGCAAAACTTCTGCAATGCCGCTCATGCCGGAACCACCGACACCAATGAAATGAATATGACGAATGGCGTGTTTCATGCGGCCAAGGCCTCACAGGCTGCAACCACTTCTTGGGTGGCGTGGATTTTTTTCATAGCCCAGGCTTTTTCTGCACAGGCCAACAATTCTGGACGGGTCAATTGCTGCAAACGTGCAGCCAACAGCTCGGGGGTTAGCTGAGCCTGAGGCATGAGCCAACCTGCACCCTGTTTGACCAAGAAATTGGCATTGGTCGTTTGGTGATCGTCCACCGCAAAAGGGAAAGGCACATAAATAGCGGCTGCGCCAACGGCTGCAATTTCTGTCACGGTACTGGCACCGGCACGGCAAATGATCAAATCGGCATCGGCAAATGCTTGGGCGGTATCCTCAATGAAAGGGGTCAGTTCCGCTTTAACGCCCGCGTTGGCATAGTTGTTTTTCAGGGCTTCAATCTGTTTGGCACCGCTTTGATGGACCACCACAGGCCGGTCGGTTTCAGGCAACAAAGCCAAAGCTTTGGGCACGATGTCATTCAAAGCCTGCGCACCCAAGCTGCCACCGACCACCCACAATTTCAAAGGTCCACTTCGGCCTTCGAAACGTGTTGCTGGGGAGGGTTTGTTCAAGAAATCTTGACGCAAGGGATTGCCAACCCAAAGACCTTTGTTGAGCACATCGGGGAATGCGGTATAAATTTTGTCGGCAACACCTGCCAAAACTTTGTTGGCCATTCCTGCAACAGAGTTTTGTTCGTGCAACACCAAAGGTTTGCCCAACAGCACAGACATCATGCCGCCAGGAAAAGTGATGTAGCCACCCAGACCGACCACCACGTTGGGCTTGACTCGTCGCACCACCAAAATGCTTTGCCAAAATGCTTTGAGCAATCGCAAGGGAAGCAATGCCAAACTGAGCGGACCTTTACCGCGCACACCCCCAAACTCAACGGGCTCAAACGCAAAGCCACGCTGCGGCACCCACTGGCTTTCCATGTTGCCGGGCACACCCAACCAATGGACACGCCAACCTGCTGCACGCAAAGATTCGGCCACAGCCAGGCCTGGGAAAATATGTCCGCCCGTTCCGCCCGCCATGATCAATGCGCAGCGACTCATGATCGGCCTCCCCGCATCATTTGCTTGTTCTCGGAATCGATGCGCAAGACGATGGCGATGGCCACCATGTTCATCAAGATGGCCGATCCGCCATAACTCATGAGCGGCAAAGTCAAACCTTTGGTGGGCAATGCACCCAAGTTCACGCCCATGTTGATGAAGGACTGAAAGCCAATCCAAATACCCACACCCTGCGCCACCAAACCTGCAAAGGTGCGGTCCAAGGCCAAGGCTTGACGACCAATGACCATGATGCGACGGCTGAGCCACAAGAACATGCCGATGACAGCAACCACACCCACCAAACCAAATTCTTCGCCAATCACAGCCAACAAAAAGTCGGTGTGCGCTTCAGGCAACCAGTGCAATTTCTCAACACTGCCGCCCAATCCCACACCAAAGATTTCACCGCGACCAATGGCAATCAAAGAGTGCGAGAGTTGATACCCCTTACCCAATGTGTGCGTGGGATCCCAAGGATCCAGGTAAGCAAAAATTCGTTCGCGGCGCCAAGGCGACGTCGCAATGATCATGGCGAATGCAAACACCAAGATGGCCAAGATCAGGAAGAACATGCGGGCATTCACGCCGCCCAAAAATAAAATGCCCATGGCGATGATGGCAATCACCAGGAACGCACCCATGTCTGGTTCAGCCAACAAGAAGATACCTGCCAAACCAACAGCCGCACCCATCGGCAATACCGCGCGGAAGAAGCGCTCTTTCACCTCCATTTTGCGGACCATGTAATCGGAGGCATAAATGATGACGGCCAGTTTGGCAAATTCAGAAGGCTGGAAGTTGATGATGCCCAAAGAAATCCAGCGTCTGGCGCCATTCACTCCTTTGCCAATGAATGGCAGCAACACTGCCGCTAAAAGAATGAGGGCGGCGATGAACAGGGGCCGTGCATTTTTTTCCCATGTTTCAAGAGGCACTTGGAACGCTAACAAGGCAACTCCAAAACCAATTGCAATGGAAATGATGTGTCGCATCAAGAAATGCGTTTGTGCGTAGCGGGCAAACTTGGGGTTGTCAGGCATGGCTATGCTGGCCGAGTAGACCATGATCATTCCCCACATCAACAAAGCCACCACCACCCACAAAAGGGTTTGGTCGATGTTTTGAATCTTGCCTTGCGCACCTGAGTTTTTGGCGTAGTCGTAGCTGCCCAAATTGACAGGCAGTCCCATTTCGCCGGAGGCTTGCATGGCGCCGCCGCCCATTCGGCCGAGCAAGCCAGAAGCCCCATCCGTGATGCGCGACCACAAGGTGCTCACAGCGAACCCTCCATCGCTTGACCTGCTGCGTCTGCAATATCGGCTACGGCCTGACAGAAAACTTGGGCACGGTGACCATAATCTTTGAACATGTCAAAACTGGCGCAAGCCGGCGACAGCAAAATAGCGTCTCCCTTTTGGGCCAATTCTTGAGCCGCCTTCACAGCCTCAGGCAATGTGCTGGCGTCGATCAATGGCACACCACAAAGTTGAATATGCTCTCGAATGAGCGCCGCATCGCGGCCGATCAAAACCGCAGCGCGCGCATATCTGGCGACAGGTTCAGCCAAAGGTGAAAAATCTTGACCCTTGCCTTCACCGCCCAAAATGACCAGTACTTTGCGCTCGGCACCCAAGCCTGTGAGCGCCGCTACCGTGGCACCCACGTTGGTGCCTTTGCTGTCGTCAAAATATTCAATGTCGTTCACAATGGCCACAGACTGAACGCGGTGCGGTTCGCCTTGGTATTCACGCAGACCAAACAACATCGACGCCAAACTGCAACCCGTGCTACTGGCCAGAGCCAACGCAGCCAACGCATTGACGGCGTTATGTCTGCCGCGAATTCTGAGTGCATCGGCAGGCATCAGTCGTTGAATGTGAATTTCTTCCACTTCACCTTTGCGCAAGCGACGTGTTTCGTCTGACTCCAAGGCACGCACCAACCAGGTCATGCCATTGACTGTCTCTAAACCAAAATCGCCTGGGCGCTGTGGCATGTCGGCGCCATAGGTGATGTGCTCACGCTCGATGGGTTTTTGCAGCTTGGCACGAACAGGCTCGGGCAACATGGCCATCACTCTGGCGTCTTCGCGGTTCAGCACCATCAAAGATGTTTGACCAAAGATTTTTTGTTTGGCAGCGGCATAAGCTTCCATGCTGCCGTGCCAATCCAAGTGATCTTGCGAGATGTTTAAAACTGTTGCAGCGCTGGGCTCAAACGGGCCTGAACTTTCGAGCTGAAAACTAGAGAGCTCCAACACCCAAACCTCTGGCAACTCGGCTTCCATCGATTCACGCAGCGTGTCTAACAAAGTGGGGCCAATGTTGCCTGCCACCTTGACTGTTTTGCCAGCACGCTCAATCAGCTGCCCGGTGAGGGAAGTGACGGTTGTCTTGCCATTGGTGCCCGTAATGGCCAACACTTTGGGTGCGTAATCTTGTGTGATCTTGAGCTTTTCCAAACCTTGCACAAACAAGCTGAGCTCACCACCCACCCACAGTCCCAAAGATTTGGCGGCATCTAGCACCGGCGCTGTTTCGGTAGGCGCCAAACCCGGGCTTGCAAAGACTGAGCGAACCGATGTGCCATCAATCAATTCTGCACGCAAGGGGCCACCGATAAATTTCACCTCGGGCAATTCACTCTGAAGAACAGCCAAGTTAGAAGGCGCATCACGTGTATCGGCCACTGTCACTTCTGCCCCCATGAACGCACACCAGCGCGCCATGGCGAGACCTGAGCTACCCAGCCCCAAAATCAAAATGTGTTGGCCTTGAAGGTATTTCATGTTTATCTGAGCTTCAAAGTCGACAGACCCACCAAGCAAAGCAGCATGGTGATGATCCAAAAACGCACAACCACTTGGGTTTCTTTCCAGCCACTCTTTTCAAAGTGGTGGTGCAAAGGTGCCATCTTCAAAATGCGGCGACCTTCGCCGTATTTTTTCTTGGTGTATTTGAAATAAGACACTTGCAACATGACCGACAAGGCTTCCACCACAAAAATGCCGCCCATGATGGCCAACACAATCTCTTGACGAACAATGACGGCAATGGTGCCCAGTGCACCGCCCAAGGCCAGCGCACCCACATCACCCATGAACACCTGCGCAGGATGTGTGTTGAACCACAAAAATGCCAAGCCTGCACCGGCCATGGCGGAACAGAAAATCAACAGCTCACCTGCGCCAGGGATGTAGGGCAAGAACAAATACTTGGCATACACCGAACTGCCAGTCAGGTAGGCAAACAGGCCCAAAGCCGAACCCACCATGACCACCGGCATGATGGCCAATCCATCCAAACCATCGGTCAAATTGACAGCGTTACTCGAACCCACAATGACCAAGTAAGTTAAGAACATGAAACCAAAGACACCTAAGGGATAGCTGATTTCTTTGAAGAACGGCACCTGCAAACCTGCCTTGGGTGGCAAGTTCACATCAAAGCCAGAGATCACCCATTTGAAGAACAAGTCCATCACGCGCAGGTTAGAACTTTCGGAAATGCTGAAGACCAAATAGAAGGCTGCCAACAAACCAATGACCGATTGCCAGAAGTATTTTTCGCGTGAGCGCATACCTTCAGGATCTTTGTTGACCACCTTGCGCCAATCGTCAACCCAGCCAATGGCACCAAATCCCAAAGTCACAATGAGCACAATCCAAACAAAGCGATTGGACAAGTCAAACCACAACAAGGTGCTGATAGCAATCGACAACAAAATAAGCACTCCGCCCATGGTGGGCGTGCCACTTTTTGCCAAATGCGTTTCCATGCCGTAGCCACGCACGGGCTGACCAATTTTCAAAGAGGTCAAATGGCGAATGACAGCAGGGCCTGCAATCAAGCCAATCAGCAAAGAGGTCATGGCCGCCATGACCGCGCGAAACGTGATGTATTGGAAGATTCGCAAAAATCCCCATTCGGGCGACAAGGTTTGCAACCACTGAGCCAAATTAAGCAGCATGCACTGACTCTCTTTCTTGTACTTGAGCAGACTCAGTGCGTTCACGCAATGCTTCAACCAAACGTTCCATCTTCATAAAGCGTGATCCTTTGATCACCAAACTTTTTTGTCCTGCAATGTGTGACAACACATATTGCTTCAAGACTTCCATATCGCCAAAGTGCTTGGCACCTTGAAAAACCGTGCTGCTGTGTTGGCACAAATCACCCAAGGTCAACAGGGCTTCAATGCCGCGCGCTTTGGCATAGGCACCCACCTCGGCATGAAACTCAGGGCCTTTTTGTCCCACTTCACCCATGTCACCCAACACCAACATGCGTGGCGCAGGCAATTCAGCCAACACATCGATGGCGGCGCGAACAGAATCTGGATTAGCGTTGTAGGTGTCGTCCACCAAAGTAAAGGCATGACCCTCAATTTGCCACTCCCAAGATTTGGAGCGTCCTTTAACGGGCTCAAAGCTTTCAAGGCCTTTGACAATTTGAGACAAGTTCATGCCAGCAGCCAATGCGCAAGCCGTTGCAGCCAATGCGTTTAAGACATTGTGTCGACCCGCGATAGACAAGCGACAAGGCAAACTTTCATGCGCGGTCCACAACTTGAATTGCCAAGCGCCAGCCGTCCATGCAATGTCGTGGGCTTGAACATCGCCCGCTTCAAAACCAAATGTCACGACCTTGCGCTGACCCGCAAGACCTTTCCACAAAGCGCTGTAATCATCTTGCGCAGGAAACACGGCGACACCATTGGCAGGCAAAGCGCTGATTACTTGTCCATTTTCAAGAGCCACAGCCTCTACAGTGGCCATGTACTCTTGGTGCTCACGCTGTGCGTTGTTGACCAAACCAACCGTAGGCTGCGCAAAACGCGCCAACACTTCAATCTCGCCAGGATGGTTCATACCCAACTCAATCACGGCACGTCGATGATGGTCGCGCAAATTGAACAAGGTGAGCGGCACACCAATTTCATTGTTCAGATTGCCTTGTGTCGACAAAGACGCTTGACTTTCGTCTGCCCGCAAAATGGCGGCAATCATTTGCGTGACCGTTGTTTTGCCATTGCTTCCAGTGACACCAATCAAGCTCAAGGCAAATTGACGACGCCATTGTGCAGCCAACTCACCCAGTGCTTCGCGTGCATTGGGTACACAGAAGGCCGGTACTGTCAGACCCTCTAAATATTTCAGGTGCTCGCCTTGCGTTGGCTTGTCTGCTTCAAATACCACAGCCACAGCACCCTGTTCCTGAGCCTGTTTCAAGAAGGCCGTGCCATCAAATTTTTCGCCTTTGAGGGCAATAAACAAATCGCCTGCAATCACACTGCGGCTGTCTGTGCGAACAGCTTTAATTTGAACTTCAGTGGCAAGGCGAGCATGGCCTGTAGCCAACACAGGCACAGCCAATGGCAGCCAAGTTTGAAGTTGGGCCAGCGTCATGTTCATGAGGCAGCTCCTGCCTTCAAAACGCCTGCAGCGCGTTGTCGCAATGCTTGTTGCGCATGCACACGGTCATCAAACGGATGCTTCACGCCCGCAATTTCTTGCGTTTCTTCATGGCCTTTGCCTGCAATCAAAATGACATCGCGCGGGCCAGCAGCAGCCACCACATGTTCGATGGCTTTGGCACGATCAAGTTGCTGGTGAACCGCATTCGGAGCCTTCAAACCCTTGAGCATGTCGGCCACGATGCGATCTGGCTGTTCACTTCTAGGGTTGTCACTGGTTAACACCACATGGTCTGCAACGGCTTCTGCTGCTGCTGCCATCAAGGGGCGTTTGCTGGCATCCCGATCACCACCGCAGCCCAAGACACACCACAATTTAGAACCTAAGGATTGGGCAAACGGCTTGAGCGCCAGCAATGTTTGCGTCACCGCATCGGGCGTGTGAGCGTAATCCACCAAAGTCAGCGGCAGCTGATCGTTCCCTTGAACTGAAACTTTTTCCATGCGCCCAGGCACTGCATTAAGTTCGCTACAGACCTTGACTGCTTGCGGCAAGCTCACGCCCATTGCGCGCAATGCCGCGATCACACCCAGTAAGTTGTCGATGTTGTAGTCACCCATCAAGGCAGTTTGCAAAGGCAAGACTTGCGTGCCTTCGACCACCTCAACGTACAAACCAGACACGTTGCGTTTCAAAGCTGTGGCTTGCAGGCGCGCAGGTTTGTTTTGGCTTGAGCAGGTCCAAATGTCGAGGGCTTTGTTGGCGTTCAACAAATTGTTTTGCAGTTGCTTGGCCAGCTTGGCACCCTGCTCGTCGTCGACATTGATCACTGCGACTTGTAAATCAGGCCAAGCAAACAAGGCTTCTTTGGCCTGCCAATAAGCCGCCATGGAGCCATGGTAGTCCAAATGGTCTTGTGTGAAATTGGTGAACACAGCCAATTGAATGCGCGTACCCGCAAGCCGATGTTCTGCAAGACCAATGGAGCTGGCTTCAATCGCACAATGCGTGACACCATCGGTCACCCACTTTTTAAATTGCGTCTGCATCAACACAGGATCGGGTGTTGTCATGCCTGTGGCCAACAAGTTGGGCGGTTCACCCACACCCAAAGTGCCAACAATTGCACAGCGCGCTGCTGAATTGTCTTGCCTGGCTATCGCATTAAGGGCTTGCGCTAACCACCAAGTACTGGAGGTTTTGCCGTTGGTGCCAGTGACCGCCAAAACTTTCAAAGCTTGGCTGGGTTGCTCGTAGTAAGCATCGGCAATCCAGCCCGTATCTGCCTTTAAGCCGGCATACGCTGCCACAAGATCTTTGCCGTCATCGACTGGCCAAGCCTCTGACCATTTGTCACAACCCTGCGCTTCAACCAGGCACACGGCAGCACCTTGCGACAAAGCAGAACTCACATAAGCCCGGCCATCGGTGGCAGCACCAGGCCACGCTATAAAGCCATCGCCCTGACGCACAGCACGGCTGTCCGTGCACAAATTGCCAGTCACTCGCTGACGCAACCAAGCTGCAGCTTGAGTGGGACTGTGCAATGTTTGCATCAGAACGACTCCTCCACGGCATTGGCCACAATTTGCGGCTTCACATTCATGTCGGGCTGCACGCCCATCAAGCGCAAACTTTGCTGCACGGTTTGACTGAAAACAGGGGCCGCCACATCACCGCCGTAATAACGACCATTGGAAGGCTCATCGATCATGACCGCCACAACAATGCGTGGCTTTTCAATGGGCGCCATGCCGACAAAGAAGCCTCGGTATTTTTTATTGGCGTAGCCCTTGCCTTCTTGCTTGTGGGCCGTGCCCGTTTTGCCGCCCACTGAGTAACCAATGGTTTGCGCTTTTTGGGCTGTACCACCAGGACCTGCCGCCATGTTCAACATGTGGCGCATGTCGGCTGCGTGCTTAGGACTGATGACTGGGACACCCGCAGGAATTTGACCGTTTTTAATGAGCGTTGCAGGCAATGAATAACCATCGCTTGCAAAAATGGTGTACGCCCGAGCCATTTGAAAAAGACTGGTCGACACACCATAGCCATAACTCATGGTGGCTTGTTCAATGGGCCGCCAAGTTTTGGCCGCCCTTAATTTGCCACTGACAACACCAGGGAATGGGAGCTGCGGTTTTTGGCCCAAACCGACTGCCGTGAACATTTCCCACATCTCGCGAGGCTGCATCTGCATGGCAATCTTGACCGTACCCACATTGCTTGATTTTTGAATCACTTCATTCACAGTCAAGGCACCGTGCGGGTGTGCATCGGTAATGGTGGAGCCCGTGATGTTGATGTGGCCTGGGGCAGTTTGAATGACCGTCTCTGGTTTGATCAAACCTTTTTCCAAGGCCAATGCTATGGTGAATGGCTTCATGGTGGAGCCGGGTTCAAACGTGTCCGTCAAGGCCCGATTGCGCAATTGCTCACCACTCAAATTGACGCGCTTGTCGGGTGAGTAACTTGGATAGTTGGCCAGCGCCAAAATTTCGCCGGTCTGCGCATCCAGAACTACCACACTGCCTGCTTTGGCTTTGTTTTCTAAGACCGCTTCGCGCAGTTTTTGATAGGCAAAAAATTGAACTTTGCTGTCAATGCTGAGTTGTAAATCTTCACCATCGACGGGTGGCGTCATTTGTCCTACGTCTTCAACTACTCGGCCCAAACGGTCTTTGATGACTCGACGTGCGCCTGGCTTGCCTGCCAATTGGTTTTGGAAAATCAGCTCAACACCCTCTTGGCCTTTGTCTTCCACATTGGTGAAGCCCACAATGTGTGCTGCAGATTCGCCCTCGGGATACAAGCGCTTGTATTCCTTGATGGTGTATATGCCTTTGATGTTCAAAGCCAAGATTTCCTTGACCACCTGCTCGTCCATTTGACGGCGCAACCAAACAAATGTCTTGTCTTCGTTTTCTAATTTTTTGGCCAATTCAGCGGGCGTCATTTCTAGCCACTTGCTGAGTTGTTTCAAGCCTTCGGGTGATCGATCAATTTCTTCGGGGTTGGCCCAAACACTGGGGGCCGGCACACTGGACGCCAAAATCAAACCATTGCGGTCTAGCACTCTGCCTCGGTTGGCAGGCAAAGTAAGTGTCCGTGCAAAGCGAACCTCACCTTGGCGCTTGTAAAACGCATTTTCAATCACTTGTACATAGGCAGCTCGCACCGCCAAGCCGACAAAAGCCAAAGCCATCGCAGCCACAATGAGCTTGCTTCGCCAGACTGGCGTCTTACTGGCCAACAAAGGGCTAGAGGAAAGCTGAACACTGCGGCTCATGGCTTAACCTCTGCTGGCTTTTGCATATCGGCGGGCTGTTTCACATACTGCGTGATACCCGGCGTGACCAAGCGCATTTGCAATTGCTGCTTGGCTATTTGCTCGATGCGCAAAGGCGATGCCTGCGAACGCCGCTCAACTTGCAAGCGCTCGTATTCAAGCTCAAGTCGTGTGGCCTCTTTGGTCGCAGCCTCTAACGCCATAAAAGATCGACGCGCTTCATAGTGGCTGTGAACCAAAAACATGGCCGACAAAATAATGGCAATCACCAAGATCAGGTTCAGGCGCGTCATGCAAGCACCGCCGTTCTCTCAGCTACGCGCATGATGGCGCTGCGCGAGCGCGTGTTGGCTGCCACTTCCATGTCACTGGGGCGAATGCGCTCCAATGATTTCAGCTTCATGGCCTGTGGCACTGCAAACGGCGCACGGCGGTCATAAACTTCTTTAGAGTGCTTGGCAATGAATTGCTTGACGATGCGATCTTCTAAAGAATGGAAACTGATGACCACCAAGCGACCGCCAGGCTGCAGGACCTGCAAACTGGCCTCTAGCGCTTGTTCAAGCTCCTCAAGCTCGGCGTTGATGAAAATCCGAAGAGCCTGAAATGTCCGCGTTGCAGGGTCCTTGCCCGGCTCGCGGGTTTTGACCGTGTTAGCCACGATCCCGGCCAAATCGGCGGTGGATGAAATTGGGCCCCGCTCTTGTCTGCGAGCCACAATCGCCTTTGCAATCGGAAAAGCAAACCGTTCTTCGCCATAGTCACGCACAACCTCCGTGATCTGTTCCACACTGGCACTGGCCAGCCACTCGGCCACACTCTGACCGCGCGTGGTATCCATGCGCATGTCTAAGGGGCCATCGAAACGAAAAGAAAAACCCCTGTCGGGGTTGTCAATTTGAGGGGAGCTGATTCCCAGGTCCATCAACACACCTGAGATGCTGCCTTCGGGCAATTCACCCAAGTGCCTGAAGCCTTCATGCCGAATAGAAAACCGAGCATCTTTGATCTGGGCAGCTTCGGCAATGGCCTCGACATCTTTGTCAAATGCAATGAGTTGCGAGCCTTCAGGTAAGCGCGACAAAATCAGACGCGAATGGCCACCGCGGCCAAAGGTAGCATCGACATAGGTGTTTTTTTCGGCGGCATCGCCTGCATTGCCTAACAATGCATCAACCGCTTCAGTGAGCAAGACGGTGGTGTGTTGCCAATTAGATGTCACGCAGGCCTCAGAACGAAAAGTCCTTGAAGACATCGGGCATGTCGCCCTGCATGGCTTTCGCCTCTTGGGTGTCGTAGGCCGTTTTGTCCCACAACTCAAAGTGATTGCCCATGCCCAGCAAGATGGTGTCTTTGGCGATGCCAGCTGCAGCTCGCAACTCAGGTGATACGAGAACACGACCCGTGCCGTCCATTTCGACATCCATGGCGTTGCCCAAGAAAATTCGTTTCCACCACTGCGCTTCCATGGGCAGTTGTGCAATGCGTTCGCGGAAACGCTCCCACTCGGTTCTAGGGAACACCATCAAACAACCGTGGGGGTGCTTAGTGATGGTCAATTGACCACCCGCTGTGGCGCTTAAAACCTCGCGGTGACGCGTCGGGACCGACAGGCGGCCCTTGGCGTCCAAACTCAACGAAGATGCACCTTGAAACACTAAATTCTCGATTCCTAAATACAACACACGCAATTTGGGTATTTCTCCCACTTAATTGCACTTTTTTGCACTGTATCAGGAATTCACCACCCCGCAAGGGGTTTTTCAAGTTTTTTTCAATGAAATCAAGGGCTTAGACGACTGTTTGCATGAGAATATGCCGGAAAAAATCCTTGAAAATTAGGTACTTAGATGTTTGTCTGCAAGTAACTTCTGAGACATTTGAATGATTAAAAAAATTTGACATTTTTTAAATTATTTTCGGAGAGGGCGTTGTTTGCCACATGCGCCAGAAAAAAAGGCTCCCAAGAAACTTCACTTGGGAGCCTTTTTGAATGCCATTGGCGCTTCAATTAATCGCCAAACATTTTCTGCTTCAACTCTCGTCGTTGCTGCGCTTCCAGCGACAAATTGGCGGTGGGGCGGGCCAACAAACGACCGACACCAATGGGCTCGCCCGTTTCGTCGCAATAACCATAATCGCCCGCATCGATGCGCTGAATGGACTGCTCGATTTTCTTCAAAAGCTTGCGCTCACGGTCGCGAGTCCGCAACTCCAAGGCATGCTCTTCTTCAATGGTGGCACGGTCTGCAGGATCGGGCACCACCACAGTATCTTCACGTAGATGCTCGGTGGTTTCACCGGCATTGGCCAAGATGCCTTGCTTGAGTTGAACCAACTTGAGCCTGAAAAATGCCATTTGGGCATCGTTCATGTAGTCGTTGTCAGACATGGCCATGACTTCTGCGTCTGTCAACTGGTCGGGTTTTTTGGTTTTCCAGTTATTGGCCAACTTGGGGTCTTTTTTAACAGCAACAAAAGGGGGAGGAGTGAGAACTTGGGTGGGCATGTTTTGTAAGTAACTGGCTTTTGCAGCCGTTGATGCCACCGATTGAGCCATCGATGGCACTGTAATTTGAGCGAGTCGTGCTGAAGGCCGGACGGCGCGGGCTGGGACATCCGCTGCAACAACCGGCGTTTCGGCCACGGGTGCAGCAACAGGGGTTTTAGACTTGTTTTTTTCTTCTTTGGCTGACTTGGCAACTGGCTTAACAGCCTCGTTGACGAGCTTTTTGACTACCGGTTTTGCTTCTGCCTTTGAAGCTGATTTAGGTGCAGCTTTAGGTGATTCTTTGGTAGCAACTTTAGCGGCAACTTTGGTTGCCGGTGGCGTTTTAGCGACGACCTTGACAGGGGCTTTGGTCGGTTTGGCAACGGGCTTGACAGGCGCCTTGGCGACTGGCTTTGTGGCTGCTTTAGCGACTGGCTTTACAACAGCCTTTGCGCTAGTTTTGACCACTGGCTTTACCAGCCCTTTGGAAGGTGTTTTGGCAACTGGTTTGGCAGCTGCCTTGGGGGCCACTTTAGGCGAAGCTTTCACGACGGCTTTAGGCGCCAGTTTGCTGCTCGACTTTGCAAGTGGCTTGGCCATTGGCTTCGTGGCGGGTTTAGGGGCCACTTTTGTAGCGGCTTTCTTCACAACCGGCTTGCCCTTGGTCACGGCTTTGGGAGGTGCAGCTTTGGCCGGTGCAGGCTTGGCCGCTTTCTTAGCAGGCGCAGCCCCCTTGGCCTTTGGCTTGCTTGCGGGGGTGATTTTTTTCACTGCAGTTTTTGAGCTCGTTTTAAGGGGCTTTTTCACGTCCTGTCTCCTAGCCGTGGCGGCTTACGTACCTTGATGGGTACCAGCCATTGGCAAATGAGTTGTGGTCATTGGCTCATTTGCGTCAAAACCCATGATTCTCGACCTTCTGGGCATATGGAGGCCCCGATTAAGGGACCCCGTCAGGGCGCAGATTGTAGCGACTGAACGGCCTTAAAACGCTTTCAGAAAAACTAAACCAAACTTTGTTCCAAGCCTTGCAACAAAATGTCTTTGGGCAGGTCAATCCCAATAAAGACCATTTTGCTAACTTTGGGCTCGTTTTCAGCCCAAACAGGCCCTAAATCACTGCCCATGAGCTGGTGAACGCCTTGGAAAATGACTTTTCTTTCAGTGCCTTGCATATTCAAGACACCCTTGTATCGAAGCATGCGCGGACCATACACATTGACGATGGCCCCCAAAAAGTCTTCCAACTTGGCAGGATCGAAGGCCCTGTCTGATTTAAAGACAAAACTCTTCACATCGTCATCAAAGTGATGGTGATGTCCATGGCCTTCACCCTGGTGTGACGGATGATCGCAATGTTCGCCGTGTTGATGGTCGTGGTGATCGTGCCCCTGCGCATGACCGTGTGCATGACCGTGTGCCTTGTCATGGTCATGATCATGACCGCAATGCTCGTCGTGCACATGCGGCTCATCTTCCTTCAGAAAGTCAGGATCGATGTCGAGCTTGGCATTCAAGTTGAAGCCCCGCAAATCAAACACCTCAGCCAAAGAAACCTCACCAAAATGCACCACCTTTTGCGGGGCGCGGGGGTTCATGTGCGCCAAACGATGCTTCAAAGCTTCCAGATCCGCTGGCTCAACCAAATCTGCCTTGCTGATAAAAATTTGATCTGCAAAGCCCACCTGACGACGCGCTTCTTGCCTGTCGTTCAGTTGCTGCGCCGCATGCTTGGCATCGACCAAGGTGAGGATCGAGTCCAACAAAAAGCTCTCGGCAATCTCATCGTCCATAAAAAACGTTTGCGCCACAGGACCCGGATCAGCCAAGCCCGTAGTCTCAATGACCACGCGGTCAAAATCTAGTTCGCCTTTGCGTTTTTGTGCCGCCAAGGTTTGTAATGTGGTCCGCAAATCTTCCCGAATGGTGCAGCAAATACACCCATTGCTCATTTGAATGATTTGCTCATTGGTGTCCGACACCAAAATGTCGTTGTCAATGTTCTCTTCACCAAATTCATTCTCAATGATGGCAATCTTCTGACCATGCGCCTCAGTCAACACCCGCTTAAGCAGCGTCGTTTTACCCGACCCCAAAAAGCCAGTCAGGATGGTTGCAGGAATCAAAGCCATGAAATTACTCCAAAGAGAGAAAACAGTCGAAATATTTAAATGAAGTGTACCCACCCCCGCAAAAACTATTCTGGGTAAGGATGACTTGTGCGGGCAACGATTTCTGGTACCCCAGTATGAGGCGCCCGCACAAGGCATCCTTGCACAGCGAGCGCAAGGAAGTCAAAGCTTCTTAACCACCACCAACCCCTTAAGGTACTCCCCTTCAGGAAAATAAACAGTCATAGGATGATCCGGCGCCCCCTGCAAACGCTCACTGATGTACCCATCCACCCCCGCATCTGTCCCAGCAGAAGCCACAATCTTGTGAAACAAATCGGCACTGATTCCACCCGAACAAGAATAAGTAAACAACTCTCCACCCGGCGCCAACAACTTAAACGCCAGCCGATTGATATCCTTGTAAGCTCTAGCAGCCCGATCGGCATGCGCCGCCGTCGGTGCAAACTTAGGCGGATCCAACACAATGGCATCAAACTGAACGCCTTGCTCAATGAACGCACGCAATGAAGCATTGACGTCGGCATCCATGAACGTGGTGCGAGACAAGTCAAAGCCATTCAGCAACACATTGGCCTTGGCCTTTTCAATGGCAGGCCCCGAAGAATCAATTGACGTGACATGCGCAGCACCCCCCGCAAGTGCAGCCACACTGAAGCCCCCTGTGTAGCAGTAACAATTGAGCACGCTTTTAAATTTGCGAAACACCGAGTGTTGGTAAAACCGGTAGCGGCTATCGCGCTGATCCAAATAAAAACCTGTTTTGTGACCCTCTGCAATGTTGAGTGACAACTGCCACTGATGCTCTTGCAACTTGATCTCGGTGGGGCCCTTGCCTCGCAACCAACCTGTGACTTCTGGCAAGCCTTCCAATGAACGCACGTTGGCATCCGAGCGCTCATACAGCTTGGTCAAACCCGTGGCTTTAAGCAGCGCATCGGCCATCACTTGCTTGAAACGCTCTGTGCCGCAAGAAGTAAATTGCGCCACCAATGTATCGTCATAGCGGTCCACCACCAAACCCGGCAAGCCATCGGACTCACCATGCACCAAACGCATGCCATTGCTTTGAATGTCAAACAAACTGCGGGCTTGCACCGATTTTTGAATCAAGCCCTCAATGAATGCGTTGTCGATGCGTTGGGCTTCGTCAAAACTCCAAACCCTGGCACGAATGCGCGAAGTGGGACTGAAAGCAGCCCATGCCAAAAACACTCCTTCGTGTGATTCCACACGCACAGTTTCTCCGGCATCGGCGCTGCCTTTGGCAATGGCCGATTCAAAAATCCAAGGGTGTTGACGTTGCAAAGAACGTTCTTTGCCTGCTTTGAGTCGAATCGTTTTCATACCGGCATTGTCCCACCGTGTGAGGGTCTAAAACTCTGAGGCAATGGGTGATTATTTTTTCTCTGAATTGCCAGCACCGCGTTTAGCCCTGGGGTGGGCCGCGTCGTAGGCCTTGGCCAGATGCTGAAAATCTAAACGCGTATAGACCTGCGTGGTGCTGATGTTGGCATGACCCAACAACTCTTGCACCGCCCGAAGGTCGCTGCTCGATTGCAGCACATGGCTGGCAAACGAGTGCCGCAACATGTGGGGATGCACCGGCGTGGCCAGGCCAGCCAACAAGCTGCGGCGCTTTAAGCGTTGCCAAACCGACTGCGCCGTCAAGCGCGTGCCATGCTGACCCGGAAACAGCGCCAGCGCAGCATCTGACAAGCCCGGCACTGCTTGCGTCATCATGCCCATGGCTTGACTGCGCAAAGGCAACCAAATGGCGAGTGCTTTCAAAGCCGCTTGACCCAAAGGCACCGTTCTGCGCTTGCCGCCCTTGCCTTGCACCATCACTTCGGCGCCTTGTAAATCTATCCAGCCCCGGCCTTTTTTGGACGCTTCCGTACTGGCCACCACATCCAAACCGGTCAGCTCGGCCACCCGCAAACCACAGCCATACAACAGTTCCACCATGGCAGCATCACGCGCTTCTAACCAGGGGTCGTCTGCTTCCTCAATATGTTCTGCCAATTGCACGGCTTCATCGACGCCCAAGGCTTTGGGCAAAGGCTTGGCCACTTTGGGGGCACGCACCCCCTCAACAGGGTTGTGTGCAATGAGACTCTCGCGCGCCAACCAATGGTAGAAACCTCGCCAGCCCGACAGAATGAGGGCAATGCCGCGGCCTGTGCGGCCACCACTGTGCATTTGTGCCACCCAACGGCGCACATGCACCGTTTGAACTTGGGCTAAATCGACATTGGCCGCATTCGCCAACTCGGTCAATTTGTGCAGGTCCAGCGAGTAAAGCGTCGTGGTTCGCTCGGCCAGGCGTTTTTCAAAACGCACATGGTCTAGGTACCGAGCGACGCGCTCGTCCATGTTAAAAGCCTTATCCTTTGGCAGGCAACAAGGCTGAGAATGCCGCACTGCAAAGCTCTGCCAAGTGCTCTAGAAAATCGGTGCCCATGCCGCTGTGAAAACGTTGGGCATCGGGCGATGCCAAAACCAACAAACCAAATGGCGCCTGATCTTTTGTCAAACGCAGCGGCAACAGCGCCACCGAGGCCGCTTGCGCAGGCTCTTGCAACCATTGAACAGGATCAAGGCCGGCACTGGCACCCACAAAAGGTGAGTTGTACGTTGAAACAGTTTGTTTGACTTCATCGGCGACAGCTTGGGCATAGGCCGCATCGGTAAATACATCTGAGACGCCCCACAAACGCACCGCCACTTGGGGCACTTGAAAGCGCGACTCGATATTTTTCAACGCAGAAGGAACACGTTCCGCTGCAGGCGTCTGCAACAACTCACAGGCCCACTTTTGCAGCTTCTCGGTGATGATCATGTTTTCGTTGCCATGGCGAATCATGTCCATGATGCGCATTTCCAAGGCACGAATTTTGTCGCGCAACATTTGCGCCTGACGCTCTTGCAAACTCACTGAGCGATGGTTGTCAGGGCTCATCAAATGAACCGACGCCAACAACTGGGCATGACGCTCAAAAAAATCAGGCGTGTTGGCTAAAAAATCTGCGATGTCATCTTCAGTGATGGGGTTCATCGGATTGATAGAAGTTGGAGTCATGCCGGTCTTTCGAATCAGGGTAAGTTAGGAACGTCTATCTCACCTTCAAATACGGAGGTGGCGGGGCCAGTCATGAAGACGGCTTGAGACAGATCGTTTTTGGCAAGGCCATGCCATTCAATGGTGAGCGTACCGCCATGGGTTTGCACGTCTACTCTGGGATTCAGAAGCCCCATGCGAATACCGGCCACCACAGCAGCGCAAGCGCCTGTGCCACAGGCCAAAGTTTCGCCAGCGCCACGCTCAAACACGCGCAAGCGCACAGTATCGCGGTTCACAATTTGCATGAACCCTGCATTGACGCGATTGGGAAATGAAGCGTGGTGTTCAATCAAAGGACCGTGCGTCAGAACGGGCGCAGTGTCGACGTTGTCGACCACCTGAACAGCATGCGGATTGCCCATCGACACCACGGCCACATTGGCAAGCGCACTTGCCTCTGTAGCGCTTAATGGCAACTGCCAAACTTCACAGCCGTTGACCAAGGTGTGCTTCAAGCCATCCGCTTTGAATGGCACCTTGGGCAAATCCAAGATGGGGGCGCCCATGTTGACAGTCACACGGCCATCCGCGTTCATTTGCAATTCAATTTCGCCTTGCTGCACCTTCACGCGAACGCGTTCTTTGGTGGTGAGACCCTTGTCGCGCACATAGCGCACAAAGCAGCGCGCGCCGTTGCCACAGTGCTCCACCTCGCCACCATCGGCGTTGTGAATGACGTATTCAAAATCGAGCGTGTCGTTGGGCGCTGGGCGCACCGTGAGAATTTGATCGGCGCCTACCCCAAAATGGCGGTCGGCCAAGAAACGGTATTGGGCCGTGGTCAGATTCAAACGCGCACGCGTTTCATCGAGCACCACAAAATCGTTGCCCGCCCCTTGCATTTTTGTAAAGCGAATTCGCATGCTTGAATTATCGTCTGTTCGGGGCTTGGTTTGAACATAGCCAATGCGCGAAGGCGACAAGCGGCGCACTAGGCCCGATAATCGGGCCATGGTTAGACCTCAACAACTCTTACATCCACAGCGAGAGCCCGCCGCTACTCGGCCGGCCGCTACCGTCTTGTTGCTGCGAGACAGTGCCCAAGGCATTGAAGTGCTCATGACTCGGCGCTCACTCACTGCCAGTTTTGCCCCAGGCGCTTATGTGTTTCCAGGCGGCGGCATTGACGCGCTCGATGCAGCCTCGCATGCGCAAGCGCTGCGCAGAGACACCCAAAGTGACCTGCATCTCACGCAAGCCATTGCGGCCATTCGCGAAAGCTTCGAAGAGCTGGGCATTTTGTTGGCCTACAAAGCCAACCACAGCATGGCCACTGAACAAGACATTGCCTTGCTCAATCGCAGCCAGCCCTTTGCGGCTCAATGTGCTGCACACGGCATGAAACTGGCCGCCGATCAGGTGTTTGTGCTGGCCCACTGGATTACGGACCGCGATTTGCCCAAGCGCTTTGATGTGCCTTTTTTGGTCGCTCGCATGCCCGAAGGGCAAACGCCAGTGGCCGACGAATCAGAACAGTTCGAACCAGTGTGGGTCCGCCCAGCCGATGCGCTCAAGCGCCACGAAGCCGGCGACTTCTTCATCATCTTCCCCACCATTCGCACCTTGCAGCGCCTCACGCCTTTTGCCGATGTACAAGCCGTGTTGGACGCCTGTGCCGTCAACGACGAACCTTTGTGGACCAGTTGCCCACGCGCAGGTTGGTTGGCCGGCAAAGAAGAGCGCTACATGGAACACGAGTCGCCCTATGGCGAGTTGGCCCTGACCAGTCCCGATGGCCAAATCGTTCACCACCTCGATTGGCAGTCCGACCACCCCGTGGCCTTGCTCAAAAACGTCCAACGCCTCACAGCGCCCAACCCTGGTGTGATGACCGGCCCCGGTACCAACACGTATTGGGTAGGCGACCCGCTCAGTGGCTACATCGTGATTGATCCAGGCCCCGCTGACCCCGATCATTTGGAAAAAATTTGGCGCGCTACCAGCGGTCAAATTCGCATGATTGTGTGCACCCATTCGCACCCCGATCACTCGCCGGGTGCCAAGCCTTTGCAGGCGCTGTGCCAAGATTCCCCATTAGGCTTGCCGCCTGTTTTAGGACTCGCCTCTGCCAGCACCGCCAACGCCCAAAGTCAATTCACGCCCGACCGCAACTTGGCCCATGGCGAAGTTCTCAAGGTGGGTGAGCACAGCCTAAAGGTCCTGCACACCCCCGGCCATGCGGCCAACCATTTATGCTTGGCCTTGCTCGAAGACGGCTTGCTGTTTTCCGGTGACCATGTGCTCAACGGCAGCACCACTGTGGTCAACCCACCCGATGGTGGCATGAACGATTATCTTGATTCGCTAGATTTGCTGGCATCAGAATGCCGCACCCACAAGCTCGAGTTCATTTTGCCGGCACACGGCTATGTGCTGGGCTTTGCCGAACAAGCCATTGCCCAACTTAAAGCCCATCGCTTGAAGCGAGAAGCCAAAGTCATTGCCGCCATGCGCGCCTTACCCAACGGCACCCTCGAACAGTGGGTCGCGCACGCCTACGACGATGTACCGCCGCGTTTGTGGCCTGTGGCTGCAAGATCATTACAAGCGCATGTGGACCGCATTCAGTCCATGCCACCTGGCAACAACTGACATGACAAGCCCCATCACCACGCCTATCACCACGCCCAGCACCGAAGGCATTCGCCTGTCCAAACGAGTTGCAGATATTTTGAAGTGCTCTCGCGCCGAGGCCGAGCAAGTGATTGTGGGTGGCTGGGTCAAGGTCGACAACGTGGTGGTGGACGAGCCTGCCCACCGCGTCCAAAACCAAACCATCGATGTTCACAGCACCGCGCAACGCGGCAAGGTCCCATTGCTGTCTGTCATCTTGCACAAGACCGCGGGGCAGAGCTGTTTGCCCCAAAGCCACACCAACGTTTGGAAATCCTTAACGCCCGACATGCGTTCCAACCAAGACCGCTCTGGCATCACTTTGACACCGCGTCTGCAAAAATTGTTGCAATGTGCCGCAGCTTTGGAAGATGCTGCCACCGGCTTGGTGGTGCTTTCGGAAGACCCCGCCATGCTGCGCAAATTGCTGGACGAGCGCACGCCCTTAGAGCATGAAATGTTGGCTGAAGTTCAAGGGTCTGTCAGCCCAGACCAGTTGCACGACATGTGCCCCACGGGCCTCAAAACCAGCATCAGCAGCGCCACGCCCGAAAAAACAGGTTTGCGCATGGCTTTTAAAGGGTACCAACCGGGGTATGCGGCCGGTGTGATTGAAAATACAGGGCTGCGCCTGATTGGTCTCAAAAGAGTCAGAATGGGACGTGTTTTGATGGCGCCTTTGTCCCCGGGTCAGTGGCGGGCCTTGATGCCCTATGAAAGATTTTGAACAAAAACGCTGTTTTTGCGCAAATTCGCCACAATAAGTTCCCACAAACCCTTGAAATTCATCAGGGCATCCTCATTTATCTTGTAAGTTTGAGAGAATATTCACATGAATGTTCGTAGCTTGAGCTGAAAGGAAAAACAACATGCGTTTGAGCACCAAAAGTCGTTTTGCCGTCACGGCCATGATCGATGTCGCTTTGCGCGAAGATCGCGGTCCCGTCTCGCTCTCGGCCATCAGCGAGCGTCACCAAATTTCACTCTCCTATTTGGAGCAGCTGTTTAGCAAATTGCGACAGCACCAATTGGTCGAAAGCACACGCGGCCCAGGTGGCGGTTATTCTTTGGCACGCAGTGCCGAAAAAATCACCATGGCCGACATCGTCAGTGCCGTTGACTTCTCTGCCGAATCTGAAGACGCTAGCAGTGCTGAAGCTGGCAATTGGATGAGCAGCGAATTGTGGGCCAGTCTGCATGAAAAGATGTTGGCGCATTTGCAGTCCATCAGCTTGCGCCAATTGGTGTCAGAGCAGCGCGCCAAAGGTGTCACGGTAGAACCCGCGCCTTCCGTGGTCAAGCGTGGTGTGTTTGCCAAGCCCAAAAGCCAGCCCGTGAAGGTGAATGTTCCTAACTCTGTGTTTGCTTTGGCAGCCAGCTTGGTGCCCACTCGCTGAACATTTTCAGACCAAAAGCAAAAACGCGCGCTGGTTCACACCAGAGCGCGTTTTTTTTGACCTTCATACAGCCAAGAAATAAAGTGTGAAGCCTACCGATAAGCCGGATTCTGTGCATTGAAGTTGCCCTCAATGTGACCGCCATTACTCTGGGCCGAGGGTTGCCCACTCGGCTCGGTGCTACCTACCCGCACACTCTCCGGAACCAGATCAACGTGTGCCTATTTGGTATTGCTGCGCGTAGAGATTGCCCGTTTCACCCGAACTCAATCGGCTCGTCTCTGTTGCTCTAATCCTCACCTTGGTGCCTTGCGGCCTTTCGGTGGAGAGGTGTTACCTCCTACGCTGTCCTGTGCAGTCCGGACGTTCCTCCAGTGCGGCCTTTCGGCCCATGACTTGCGTCATGGCATTTCTGCTAGCACCAGCGACGGTCTGGCAGGCTTCACACCCGCATTATCGCCTCGCGGCATAACCATATGCAGAAATTGACAGAACAAGTAGGTCAAAATCCGTCTCAGTCATTCGAATCATTCTTCTCTACACCCCAAGGACCGCGATCATGAAAGCTCAAAACGTCTTGCAGACCATTGGCAACACACCCCACATTCGCATTAACAAACTGTTTGGCGCCGATGCCAATGTGTGGATCAAGTCCGAGCGCAGCAACCCCGGCGGTTCTGTGAAAGACCGCATTGCCTTGGCCATGGTGGAAGATGCCGAAAAAACTGGCGCTCTCAAAGCGGGGGGCACCATCATTGAGCCCACCTCTGGCAACACGGGCATTGGCCTGGCCATGGTGGCGGCCGTCAAGGGCTATAAATTGGTCTTGGTCATGCCCGACAGCATGTCCATTGAACGCCGCCGCTTGATGCTGGCCTATGGCGCCACCTTCGACCTCACGCCGCGCGAAAAAGGCATGAAGGGCGCGATTGCTCGCGCTGAAGAGTTGGTGGCCAGCACGCCGGGCGCTTGGATGCCTCAACAATTCAACAACCCCGCCAACATCGACATCCACGTGCGCACCACCGCGCAAGAAATTTTGGCGGACTTCCCTGAAGGCATTGACGCCATCATCACTGGTGTCGGCACTGGTGGCCACTTGACGGGCACTGCCAAAGTTTTGAAGGCTAAATTTCCAAATCTCAAAGTGTTTGCTGTCGAACCCACCGCATCGCCTGTGATCTCTGGCGGCTCACCGGCACCTCACCCCATCCAAGGCATTGGCGCTGGCTTCATTCCTAAAAACCTCGATACCAGCTTGCTGGATGGCGTGATTCAAGTGGAAGCCGAAGATGCGCGCGAATACGCACGCCGCTCTGCACGTGAAGAAGGTTTGTTGGTGGGCATTTCTTCAGGCGCCACCTTGGCCGCCATTGCTCAAAAATTGAAAGAGTTACCAGCAGGCGCTACGGTGCTGGGCTTTAACTACGATACGGGTGAGCGTTACTTGTCCATCGAAGGCTTCTTGCCAAATTGAATCTTTGAAACTTCTGGATGCAAAGCAGGGTTCCCTTGCTTGGCATCTCGCGCGATAATTGCCGGGTCTGCTTGATAACCACAAGCCCAACCACCGACAGCCATGATTCGAATCTCAGAACTCAAACTGCCCTTGACCGCATTGCCGGTTGAAGTGCGCCGTGCAGCAGATGCCCCGTCAGAAACAGACGAGGACCGCATTCCGCCACCGCATCCCGAAGAAGCCCTGCGCCAACTGGCAGCCAAAGCATTAGACATCGATGTGCAAGCCATCGATCAATTGCATGTTTTTAAACGCAGCTTTGATGCGCGCAAAGCCGATTTGTTGGCGGTGTTCATTGCGGACATCACCTTGAAAGATCCTGCAGCAGAGGCGTCGCTGCTCAACAAGTTTGCAGGCAACCCCCACATTCAAGCTACGCCCAACATGACTTGGCAGGCGCCTTGTCATGCACCTTCCAACTTTGGCTTAGAAGAAGGTGAACGCCCCGTGGTGGTGGGCTTTGGCCCTTGCGGTATTTTTGCAGCCTTGAGCTTGGCGCAAATGGGCTTCAAGCCCATCGTCATTGAACGCGGCAGCCCCGTGCGTCAACGCACCAAAGACACCTGGGGTTTGTGGCGCAAGAAAACACTCAACCCCGAAAGCAATGTGCAATTTGGCGAAGGCGGCGCTGGCACCTTCTCGGACGGCAAGCTCTACAGCCAAATCAAAGACCCGCGCCACTTAGGCCGCAAGGTCATGAACGAATTTGTGCAAGCGGGCGCGCCCAGCGATATCTTGTTTGCGGCACACCCCCACATTGGCACTTTTAAATTGGTCAAGGTAGTTGAAAACTTGCGCGAGCAAATCATTGCTATGGGTGGTGAAGTGCGATTTGAACAACGCGTGGTCGACATCGATATTCAAACCACGGCGCAAGGCCGGCAAGTCACTGGTTTGCACATGGAAGATCGCAACACTGGCGCGCGTTCTCACCTAGCCACTCGCCATGTGGTGCTGGCTTTGGGCCACAGTTCGCGCGACACCTTCACCTTGTTGTACGAGCGCGGCGTGTACATGGAGGCCAAGGCCTTCTCCATTGGCGTTCGCATAGAACATCCGCAAAGCGTGATCGATGCTGCGCGTTGGGGCCGCCATGCAGGCCATCCCTTGCTAGGCGCAGCCGATTACAAACTGGTTCACCACGCACAAAACGGCCGTGCGGTTTACAGCTTTTGCATGTGTCCCGGTGGCACTGTGGTGGCTGCCACCAGCGAAGCGGGTCGCGTGGTGACCAATGGCATGAGCCAGTACTCACGCAACGAGCGCAATGCCAATGCCGGCATGGTGGTGGCCATTGACCCTGAAGACTACCCACTGGATGTGGCTGCGTGGCAAGCTGCCTTTGGTGATGCCGATGGTTTGAAGTGGGCCTCACAAGCTCAGGCTATGGCCCAACAATCGCCTAAGGCTTATCACCCGCTCTCGGGCATTGTGTTTCAACGTCAGCTGGAATCTAAAGCCTATGTAGCCGGTGGTGAAAACTACACAGCACCGGGACAACTGGTGGGCGACTTTTTGCAAGCACGTGCCTCCACCGACTTTGGTGCGGTACAGCCGTCTTACAAACCAGGTGTGAGCTTGGGCGATTTGTCGCAAGTACTGCCTGCGTTTGCAGTGCAAGCCATGCGCGAAGCCTTGCCTGTGTTTGGTCGCAAGATCAAGGGCTATGACATGCAAGATGCCGTGTTAACGGGGGTCGAAACGCGCACCTCATCGCCCCTCAAAATGACCCGCGGCGACAACTTGCAAAGCTTGAACACTCAAGGGCTTTACCCGGCCGGTGAAGGCGCCAGTTATGCCGGTGGCATTTTGTCGGCGGGGGTGGATGGCATCAAAGTGGCTGAAGCTTTGGCGAAGGCGATTGTTGGCAGAAGCTGAAGCGCATTAGCCAATATGATGAACTGTTTTAAACAAACAGCACAGGCACCATGGAAATCACTAACAACAAAGCCATGGTCCAGTTGAAGAATTTGCGCCACTGATCTTGCTGCAAGTAATGCTCTAGTTTGGCACCCAGCCATACCCACAAGCCCACACTGGGAAAATTGATGGCGCTGAACATCATGCAGGTCAGCACCACAAAAGTCAGGGATGCATCGGTGGGCATGTAATTGCTGAAATAACCAATGGCCATGATCCACGCTTTAGGATTGACCCACTGAAAAGCCGCGGCACCCAAGAAAGTGATGGGTTGTGTGGCCTCTTCACCGTTGCGCTCTGGCGCACCACTGCGGGCCACACCCCAAGCCAAATAAACCAGATAGGCAAAGCCCACCACTTTCATCACTTGATACACAACAGGGTAAGCCTGCAACAAGCGCTCAAGTCCGGCGCCGACCAACAACAACATCACAAAGTGGCCCAGCGACACACCCAGCCAATGCGGCAGTGTGCGCTTCACGCCAAAGTTCACCCCCGAGGCTAACAACATCATGTTGTTAGGGCCTGGCGTGACAGAGGTCACGAAGGCAAACATGGCCATGGCAGCCACCAGGTCCAAGTTGTTGCTCATCTATCGCTGGCCTTTGGCCATTGCGTGTGAAACTTACCAGGCTTGTCCAAACGCTGATACGTGTGCGCCCCGAAGTAATCACGCTGCGCTTGCAACAAGTTGGCAGGCAAACGTTCTGTGCGGTAAGCATCGTAATAACTCAAGGCACTCATGAATGCGGGCACAGCCACGCCACTCATGGCCGCCATGGCCACCACTTCACGCAAGTCTTGTTGGCACTCGGCCATCACTCGCGCAAAGTGATCGTCCACCAGCAAATTGGTGAGGTGTTGTTGGTTGGCAAATGCGCGCCGAATGTCTTCCAACAAATGGGCGCGAATGATGCAACCGGCGCGCCACACAGAAGCCACCTTGTCCATGGGCAATTGCCAATCGTGCTCTTTGTCGCCAGCTTTGATCAACGCAAAACCTTGGGCATACGCACAAATTTTGGCAGCCAACAAAGCCTTCTGAATTTTTGGCAAGACCACATCCAAGTTTTGCGCAGCTTGGGGCTTGGGTCCTTTGAGTAATTTAGAAGCGACCACGCGCTCGGGCTGCACTGCACTCATGGTGCGCGCAAACACAGCATCGGCAATGGTGGGCGCACTGACACCCAAATCCAAAGCAATTTGACTGGTCCATTTGCCAGTGCCTTTTTGCTCGGCGGTGTCCAAAATCATTTCAACCAAGGCATTGCCCGTTTCAGGATCTTCGTGCGCCAAGATATCGGCGGTGATGTCGATCAAGTAGCTACTCAACTCGCCCGCACCCCACTCCCGAAACACGGCACTCTTTTGCGAGGCCGTCATGCCCAGGCCCTTCATGAGCGCATAGGCTTCACAAATCATTTGCATGTCGGCATATTCAATGCCGTTGTGGACCATCTTCACAAAGTGACCGGCACCGCCGGGGCCCATCCATTCGCAGCAGGGCTGGCCATCATCGGCTTTGGCGGCAATGGCTTGCAAAAACGGACGCACCAAAGGCCAAGCTTCTGAGCTGCCACCGGGCATCAAGGCGGGGCCATTCAAAGCGCCTTCTTCACCACCACTCACGCCCGAACCCACATACAAAATGCCAGAGCCTTCGAGCGATTCCATTCTGCGTTGGGTGTCGCGGTACAAGGTGTTGCCGCCGTCAATGACGACGTCGCCTGCGCTTAAGAGACTTTTGAGTTCTGTGAGGACGTTATCAACAGGTGCGCCCGCGGGCACCATGAGCCAGACGCGTCTGGGCATTTGCAAGTTGGCGACCAAGTCTTTTAGTGAGGGGGCGGCACAGGCGTTGAGGCCTTCTGTGCGTTTGGCGAAGCTGTTGCGTTTGTTGTCGTCCAGGTCAAAGCCTGTAACGCTGAAGCCGTTGCGCTCTAAGTTGAGGGCCAGGTTTTCGCCCATGACGCCGAGGCCGATGAGTCCTATGTTTGTTTGCATTGATCTTTGTTTGTCAGTAGGAATTTGTGACGGATTTTCGCATGGGGTTTGTGGGGGTGCAGTCACTTTTGTTTGGGCTAGTTTTGGGGGCACTTCTCTTTGGACAGTGGCTTGAGAGGATAGGTTTAGGGGGCACTTCTCTTCGGACAGAGGCTTGAGAGGATAGGTTTAGGGGGCACTTCTCTTCGGACAGAGGCTTGAGAGGATCAGGGTAGGCGTCTTCCTCATACTGGAGTACCAGAAATCGTTCAGACGCCTACCCTGATCCTCTCAAGCCTTTTGGTTGTTGGAAGATTTCTAAAATAAATGGGGCCAAATAAATGGGGTCAGATCAACATTAATTTACTTTGAGCATAGGCCCATTTGAATCACAGAAAATTAATGTTGATCTGACCCCATTTATTTGGCCTCATTTATTTTTGGCCCGGACCCGTATGACTCGGTAGTGAAATTACCCTATCACCAAGAAGTTGATGTGATGGTGTGAGGGGGCTGAACGATTTCTGGTACTCCAGTATGAGGAAGCCCCCTCACACCATCGCATCAACGCCCATCCGGCGCAAATCCTAACCCAATCAAAATCACTCCACAGTAACGCTCTTAGCCAAGTTACGAGGTTTGTCCACATCCGTTCCCCGGGCACACGCGGTGTGATACGCCAACAACTGAAGCGGCACAACGTGCAAGATAGGCGACAACACGCCATAGTTCTCGGGCATGCGAATCACATTCACACCTTCACTGCTCTCTATCTTGGTATCGCCATCTGCCAACACATACAGCACACCGCCCCGCGCCCTCACCTCTTGCATATTGCTTTTGAGTTTCTCAAGCAACGCATCATTGGGCGCAACAGTGACTACCGGCATTTCGCTGGTTACCAATGCCAAAGGACCGTGTTTGAGTTCACCGGCTGCATAAGCTTCTGCGTGAATATAGGTAATCTCTTTCAGCTTCAACGCACCTTCCAAGGCAATGGGATAGTGCGTACCACGGCCCAAGAACAACGCATTTTCTTTCGATGCAAACTCTTGTGACCAGCTGATGATTTGAGGCTCGAGTGCCAACACCGCTTGCAAAGCTGCGGGCAAGTGGCGCATGGCTTTGAGGTGCATCGCTTCGTCTGCATCACTCAAACGACCTTTGCTTTGCGCCAAGGCCAGCGTCAACAAGAACAAGCCGGCCAACTGCGTGGTGAAAGCCTTGGTCGATGCCACGCCAATTTCAGCGCCAGCGCGTGTGACATAGGCCAGCTTGCACTCACGCACCATGGCCGATGTGGCTACGTTGCAAATAGTGAGCGTGTGCTGCATGCCCAGACTTTGCGCGTGTCGCAGCGCTGCGAGGGTGTCTGCCGTTTCGCCCGATTGCGTGATGGTGACCACCAAGGTTTTGGGGTCTGGCACGGAATCACGATAGCGGTATTCGCTGGCAATTTCAACTTGGCAAGGAATTTGGGCGACCGACTCCAACCAATACTTGGCCACGCAACCGCTGTAATAACTGGTACCACACGCCAAGATCAAGACCTTGTCGATTTCTTTGAACACTTTGAACGCACTGGCAGATTGCGTGCCACCATTCAAGCCATCGAACAACTCGGGCACGATGTGCTCTACACCTTCCAAGGTGTCTGCAATGGCGCGGGGTTGTTCGAAAATTTCTTTCTGCATGTAGTGTCTGTAAGGACCCAACTCTGCAGCGCCGCTGTGAGCATGCACCGTTTTAACAGGGCGTTCTACGCGCTGATGCAAACGGTCTTCAATCCAATATTTGCCCAATTGAATGTCGACCAAATCGCCTTCTTCAAGATAAACAATTTGATCGGTAACGCCGGCCAATGCCATGGCATCGCTGGCCAAAAAGTTCTCGTGGTGCGATGTGCCAACGCCCAAAATGAGCGGTGAACCTGCGCGTGCGCCCACCACCCGTTGGGGTTCGTCTTTGTGAAACACCGCAATGGCATAGGCACCTTTGAGTTCGCTCACGGTGCGCTTGACGGCGTCAAACAAATCGCCGTCGTAGACACTGTCGACCCAATGTGCAATCACTTCTGTGTCGGTCTGGCTGGTGAACACATAGCCTTTGGCTTGCAATTGCGCGCGCAGCTCGTCGTGGTTTTCAATGATGCCGTTGTGCACCAAGGCTACGCGGCCGGGCTTGTCTTTTAGGCTTTCTAAATTGCCGGGCCCTGAACTGAAATGTGGGTGGGCATTGTGAACGGCAGGCGCGCCATGGGTGGCCCAGCGAGTGTGCGCAATGCCTGTGCCGCTCTCTAAATGATCGGTTTCAATTTGAGACATGAGCTCGGACACGCGTGAGGTGCTGCGTGCGCGCTTCAAGCCACCCACACCGCGCTTGAGGCTGGCTTCGTGAATGGCGACGCCGCAGGAGTCATAGCCGCGGTATTCCAGGCGTTGCAAGCCCTGAACCAAGATGGGAACGATATTTCGATCGGAAACTGCACCAACAATGCCGCACATGAGATGAGCCTTTGAATTAAATTTGAGAGGATCTTAGGCTTGTTGACATGAAATTACTTATAAATTAATTTAGATTTATGAAATTAAATTTCCTAACTATATTAATTTGAATTATTATTTCAAATTCAATAATTTAATGAAATATTAACCATGTCTGCGCAAGCCGAAATAAACAAGCAACCGGGCAGTTTGGATGCCGTTGATCTTGAATTGTTGGCCATTTTGCAAGCCGATGCCAGTATCAGCAACATTGCATTGGCCGACAAATTGCGCATTTCCGCACCCACTTGCTTGCGACGAACCAAACGTTTGCAGCAAGAGGGCTGGATTGAAAAACAAGTGGCCATTTTGTCGTCCGACAAACTGGGCCTCGCTATGGGCCACAGCGTCACAGCACTGATTGAAGTGAGCTTGGACAAACAAGGTGAAGAGTTGTTGCAGGCCTTTGAAACGCGCGCCGTTCAAGAAACTTCCGTTCAACAATGTTGGCGTGTATCGCCAGGTCCCGATTTCATGCTGGTGGTGCAAGTACCCGACATGCCGTCGTATTTGGCTTTCACGCAAAGGCTGCTCACGCAAGACGCCAACGTCCGCAATGTCAAAGCTTTCTTCAGTGTGAAGCGCGCCAAGTTTGGCACTCAAATTCCATTGCCAGTTGCCATGACTTGATGGCTCAGCAACAAACCAAAGCTTGTCGAATTACTTGGCAGGCTTGGGCGCTTTTTGGGGCCGCTTCCAATTGGCAATGCTGACTTGCTTGCCACGCGCTACGCTCAAAGCGCCAGGCTCAGTGCTCTTGGAAATGGTCGAACCACCGCCCACCGTACCACCTGCACCAATGGTGACAGGCGCAATCAACACGCAATTGCTGCCAATGTGCACGTCGTCTTCAATGACGGTGCGGTGTTTGTTGGCACCGTCGTAATTGGCCGTGATGCTACCGGCGCCGTAGTTGACACGCTCACCCACTGTGGCATCGCCCAGGTAGGCCAAGTGATTGGCTTTGGCGCCCTTGGCCAAGGTGGAATTTTTGACTTCAACAAAATTGCCGATGTGCACTTCGGCGGCCAATTGCGCGCCAGGACGCAAGCGTGCAAAGGGGCCAATCAAGGCACCCTCGCCCACGGTCACGCCTAATTTTTCACCATCGATGTGCGTGAATGCATGGATCACTGCGCCTGCTGCAATGCTTGCGTTGGCAATGACGCAGTTGGGCCCAATTCGAACCCCCTCGCCTAAATGCACTTGACCTTCAAAAACGCAGTTCACATCAATTTCAACATCCGATGCGCAGTGCAATTCACCGCGCACATCCAAACGCGCAGGGTCGGCCAAGCGCACGCCTTGCAGCATCAGGGCATTGGCTTGTTGCGTTTGGAAAGCACGCTCGAGTTGCGCCAATTGCTGCGGGCTGTTAACGCCCGTCACTTGCAGCTCATCTTGAATGCGATGCGCCACCACAGTGACGCCATCGGCCACGGCCCACTTCACAACATCGGTGAGGTAGTACTCGCCTTGGGCGTTGTTGTTGTCCAGCTTGGCCAACCAAGTTTTGAGTTGGCGCGCAGGCACCGCCATGATGCCGCTGTAGACCTCTTGAATCTTGAGTTGTTCGGGACTGGCGTCTTTTTGCTCCACAATGGCTTGCACGCTGTCGACTTTTGCCGTGCGCACAATGCGGCCGTAGCCAGTAGGGTTGGGCATGTCGAGGGTGAGCAAGGCCAAGCGATCGGCGCCAGCTGAGTGAACGCATGCCATCAAGGCTTTCAATGTGTCGGCCTGTGTCAAGGGCACATCGCCAGAGAGCACCACCACCAAACCATCATCGGCCAACACAGGCACGGCCTGCTGCACCGCATGGCCTGTGCCCAACTGGGGTTCCTGTCGCACAAATTTCACAGACAAACCCGACTCGCGCTTGGTCACAGCGGCCTCAACCTCATCGGCACCATGACCCGTAATGACCACCGCAGAGCGCGCGTGCAACTGAGCGGCTGTGTCCAGAACATGTCCTAGCAGGGGCTTGCCCGCTAGTTGCTGCAGCACTTTGGGCAAACGGCTTTTCATCCGAGTACCCTTACCCGCTGCCATGACAACCACATCCAAGGGCTGTTGAGGTGACAATGCTGACTGGTTTGTTGAGGTGTCCGACATGGCGAAAATTTCCTTCTGGGTACGAATTATCGCGGCTTCTTTGGCGGCTGTGGTGATGAGTGCCAGCTTAAGTGGCTGTAGTGCCATCAAATTGGGCTACAACCAACTGCCCGAGATCAGTTCTTGGTGGCTCGACAACTACATCGACTTCACAGACACCCAGGCCGCTCAAACCAAACAAGCCCTGAAAAAACTCCAAACTTGGCATCGCAAAGAAGAGCTGCCTCAGATTGCCAATTTGTTGGTTCAAGCCCAAAGCATGGCACCCAACAACATCTCGCAACAGCAAGCTTGCGAGGTTTGGGGCCAGGTGGAAAAACGCATTGATGCCGTTGCACAAGAAAGCTCGCGTTTGTCCACACCCATCGTGTTGCAGCTGACACTGCGCCAACTGCGGCATTTGGAAAAACGATGGGCTGTTAAAAATGAAGATTGGAAAAAAGATTGGATTCAACCCAGCGCGGAGGATCGCTTAAAAAAACGCCTCGACGCCACAGTCGATCGATTTTCAGATTTTTATGGCGACTTGAATGCAGAGCAAATCAAGTTGCTGCGTCAACAAATTGAACAATCGCTTTGGTCGCCTGATGTGGCCATTCAAAACCGCATCAAGCGTCAGCAGTCGCAGTTGGTGGTTTTGCAAAATCTGATTCAAGACGCTCAAAAACCGGGATTCAATTTGGCACAAGCCGAAAAGACCGTGCTGCAATTGAGCCTGCAAGGCGTCCGGCCCCAAGACCCTGCTTTGCTCAATTTGCAATTGCAACTTGAACAACAAGCGTGCTTGAACTTCTCTCAGTTTCACAACACCACCACACCAGCACAGCGCCAAAAAGCGCAACGCAGATTGCGGGCGTACGAAGCCGACCTGCGTGACTTGATTTAACTGGGGTCAGATCAACATTAATTTTGTGAATCGGTGAGGGCTGAAGCCAAGGGGGGCTGAACGATTTCTGGTACTCCAGTATGAGGAAGCCCCCCTTGGCTTCAGCCCTCATCGATTGGAAATTAATGTTGATCTGACCCCAATTAAATTCTTCAGTCCTGAAGGGCTTTCCACATTTCCATGTCGCGCTCTGCCGTCCAGATGCGGGGGTTTTTGATGCCTGAGGCTTCGTCGTAAGCGCGGGTCACATCGAAGGGCAGGCAATGTTCGTAGATGAACACATGGCCAAACACAGGGTCCATGCTTTTGCGGGTGTGCGCCATGGCGGCTTTTAAATCCATCTTGGCTGCTACGGCTTCTTGCCCCGCTTTGTACAAAGTTTCCACCCAGCGCTTGGTGTAGTCCAAGGCTTTGTTCACATCGGCTTGACCCTTCATGGCTTCGCCGCGGCCTGGCACGATGGCTTCGGCTTTAAGGGCGCGCAAAGCTTCCAAAGTAGCGGGCCACTCTGCCAGTTGCGCATCGCCTGTGTACACACCTGCTTCGTATTCCACTAAGTCGCCAGAGAAAAGCACTTTTTCTTCTTCTACCCAAGCAATGGTGTCACCACGTGTGTGGCCATAACCAGGGCTCCAGATTTGAACTTTCACGCCGCCTAAGTCGACCACCAATTTGCCGGGCACTTCGCCCTTGGTGGCATCACCGCCGCCAATCACCATGGTTGGCCATGTCAGACCAGGCACTTCTTCAGCACCGCGGAACAAACGGGGGAAGCGCTCCATCTCGCTCTTCATGTCTTGCGCGCCGCGCTCCACAATCAACTCGTAAGTGCCTTGGCTGGCAATCACTTCTGTTGCGCCCTCAGCCGCATACGCACTGGCACCCAACACGCGCACAGCGTGGTAGTGTGTGAGCAGCACGTACTTGATGGGCTTATCGCTGATGGTGCGAATTTGCTTGATCAAATCGCGCGCCATACCAGGCGTGGCCGTGGCATCGCTCACCATGATGAACTTGTCACCAATGATCACACCCGAGTTGGGATCGCCCTCAGCGGTGTAAGCCCAGCAGTGCTTGCTGAGTTGCTCAAACTTAATGACCTTGTCTGCCAAGTCAGCTTGTGACGCGAATGCTTTTGTGGGTTGATTCATTTAATTCTCCGGTGAGTTTTTTTAATTGGGGTCAGATCAACATTAATTTGGTCATTCAAAGGGGATAAAGGCTAAGGGGGCTCAATAAATGGGGTCAGATCAACATTAATTTTCTGTGATTCAAATGAGCCTATGCTCAAAGTAAATTAATGTTGATCTGACCCCATTTATTGTCAACCCCCCTTAGCCTTTATCCCCTTTGAATGGAAATTAATGTTGATCTGACCCCAATTAAAAATGGGCCTTGTGAAGGCCCATTTTGTCAGAACAAGTTAGAACTTGTCTTGGATTAACGCAAACCTGCAATGTAGTCTGCAACTGCTTTAATTTCGCGGTCGTTCAGTTTGGCGGCCACTTGGGTCATCTGAACGCTGTTCTTGCGAATGCCATCACGGAACTGCGTCAGCTGGCTGGTTGTGTAATCGGCGTGTTGGCCAGAGACACGGGGGTATTGGGCAGGCATACCAGCACCGTTGGGGCTGTGGCAACCTGAGCAGGCTGCAATTTGGCGATCTGGAATGCCGCCGCGGTAAATCTTTTCACCCAAGGCCACAGAGTCCTTGTCTTTGGCAAAGCCGGGCTTGGCAGTTTTGCTGGCCAAGAAGTACGCCACATTGCGCATGTCAGCATCGCTCAACTGAGAAGCGAAACCCATCATGACGGGATTGGCGCGCTTGCCAGATTTGAACTCTTGCAACTGCTTGATGGTGTACTCAGGGTGTTGCTGAGCCAACTTGGGGTTGACCGGCGTAGTGGAATTGCCGTCAGCCATGTGGCAAGCAGCACAAACGCCGCCCACAATGGCCTCGCCTTTGGCCAAGTCTGGCTTTTCGGCTTTAGGGGCAGCAGTAGCGGCAAAAACAGAACCAGCCATCAGGGTTGAAGTGAGGGCAGCGAAGAAAAATTTAGTCATTGACTTCATGGGCGACATCCGAAATAGTAGGCGCAAAACCATGGGATTCTACAATGCCTGCTAGCGTCATTTCCGACGCACTGAAAGTTTGACCCTAATGGCCACCCGAAAAAGCCCCACTTCTGCCCCCAAGTCCGCTCCAAAGACGGCCTCTGCCCCTCGCAAAGCGACCCCAGTCAAGGGCCGCAAAGTGCCGGCCAAGACAAAAGTCGCAGAAGAATTGCCTCTGAACAAGCCCATCACCCCCTTGGGCTGGATGCACACGGCTCGATTTTTGACCACCGCGGCAGAACTTTTTCACTTACCCGCCCTCGATGTGCCCGAAATTGCCTTTGTGGGCCGGTCCAATGCCGGCAAATCCACCTGTATCAACACACTCACTCAGCAAAAACAACTGGCATTTGCGTCTAAAAAGCCAGGCCGAACACAGCACATCAACCTTTTTGCCCTGGGTAAACAAGGCCTGACCGATGCCGTTTTGGCCGACTTACCGGGTTATGGCTATGCCGCCGTACCCAAACAAGACAAGCTGCGCTGGCAAAAAGTCATGGCCAATTACTTGGTCACCCGCGAAAACCTCAAGGGCATTGTGTTGCTCTGTGACCCCCGCTTGGGCATGACCGAATTGGATGAAGTCCTTCTAGAAGTGATTCGCCCCCGCGTTGAAGAAGGCCTGAACTTCTTGGTATTGCTGACCAAATCAGACAAGCTGACAAGGGCCGAAGCCACCAAGGCGCTGTCGATTGCCAAGTTGCAAGCGGGCGGCGGGCAAGCCAAATTATTTTCTGCCCTGAAGAAACAAGGTGTAGCAGAACTGGCCCAGTTGATGTGGGATTGGACCCACGATGAAAGCCAGACGAGCCCCACTGAGGCAGAGCCTCCAGAGGAAGACAACGATGATTGAAACTTGGCAACAACAACTACCAAGCGGCATTCATTTGAGTTGCCGAGCTGCAGGCAAAAAAGGCCAGCCTGTTTTGATGTTTTTGCACGGTTTTCCAGAAGCAGCCTTTGTATGGGACGACATGCTGCTGCATTTTTCGAAACCAGAGAACGGTGGCTACCGATGCGTTGCTCCCAACCTAAGGGGCTTCGAAAAATCAAGCCAGCCGACTGAAGTTTCGGCCTATCGCGCCAAGTTCTTGGTGCAAGACATCACAGAGCTCATTCAAATTGAGTCGCAAGAAGCGCCTTTGAAAGCCTTGGTGGCACACGACTGGGGCGGCGGTGTAGCTTGGAACCTGGCCAATCAACAACCCCAGCTGATGGACAAATTGATCATCATCAATTCGCCTCATCCCGGCACATTTTTGCGTGACCTTAAAAGCAATCCGGCGCAAATCGCAGCCAGTGCTTACATGAATTATTTTTGTGAGCCACATGCCGCTCAAGAACTTTCTGCCAACCAATTCGAAGTCCTCTTTGGTTTTGTCGGTAAAGGCTTGCCGCCTACGTGGCTCACAGAAGATGTGAAAGAAAAATACCGCCAAGCTTGGTCCACCGGCATTCAAGGCGGCTTGAACTATTACCGCGCATCACCCCTCAAGCCCGACCCTTCAGGCATCCCTCACACTGGCGACATTCAAAAGCTTGATTTGCCCGATGAGATGTTTCGAATTACGGTGCCCACCTTGTTAATTTGGGGCATGCAAGATGTCGCCTTGTTACCCAGCTTGAACGAGGGTTTGGACGCGTTCATTCCGAACTTGAAATACGTTCGCATTGAAAACGGCTCGCACTGGGTGGTGCATGAACACCCTCCCATCATTCAACGCGAGATTGCTCAATTTTTATAAACTGAAACTTGGCCTTCTTGTCGCGTTTTAAAACGTTTGTGCACCCAGTAATACTGCGCGGGTGAAAGTCTGATGGCAGCTTCCAAGACTTGATTCATTCGAATCGTATCTTCTTCCACGTCGTCAGTTGGAAAGTCTTGCCAAATAGGTGAGGCTTCAACTTCATAACCCTCTGACGTTAAACGAGTGACCAACATCAAGACAGGTGCTTTGCCCAATCTGGAGAACCTAGACAAGGAAGGCACGGTCGCTGTTTCGACGCCCATAAAGGGGACAAAGATAGATTCACGCGCGCCAAAATCCATGTCTGGTGAGAGATGCAGCATCTCGCCATGGCGCAAACCAGTCATGATTTGCTTCACCCCTGTGTGCCGAAAATAAGCCTTCACATTGCCAAATCGAAGGCGCCCGCCACTGACCCAATCGTCCATGACTTGATTGCGTTGCGGCATAAAAATAAAAGCAGCTGGCTGATCTGTTCGCAAAGTAATGCCCGTGCCTCCCGCATCCAGCCCAATGAAGTGCGGGGCAAAGACCACTTTGGAGCCTTCGGCTTCAAGCAGCTTGATGGCTTCTTGGGAGCCTGACCATTTGATGCGTGATTGGACTTTAGAACGCGGTGCGTGCCACAGCCAAGCGCGGTCTAGTAATGACTGCGCAAAGTAAACAAAGTGGTCGTAGGCAATTTGCTGAATCTCTAACTCTGACTTTTCAGGAAAACACAAGTTCAGATTGGTCAAGGCAATGTGACGACGGCTGTGCGCCAAGGTCCACAATAGCCAACCCAATGCATGCCCCAATGCACGCAACACGGGCAGCGGAAGGAACGCCAAACATCGCATTAAGCCAATGAACAAAAAACTCATCTCAAAGATCTTCTTTTCGAGGTTGTTTGTAACGTGCGTAGCCCCACAAATATTGTTGAGGGCAACTCAAAATTAATTTTTCCATGGCTTGGTTAATTTGAACAACTGCCGCCTCCACATCAGACGACAAGTCTTGTTCCAAATGACTGACATGCATGGCGTAACCACGGCCCCAGGACAATCGCTCCCCCCAAACCAAGACCACTCGCGCGCCCGTTTGAGAAGCCAGTCGCGCAGCCAAGGTCATGGTGTAGGCTGGTTTACCAAAGAAAGGCGCCCAGTGACCCATGCCCAAAGGTGGCACCTGATCGGGCAACAAACCTACCGCACGGCCCGCTCTCAAGGCCTTGATCATTTGGCGAACGCCAGCCAAGGTGGTGGGCGCAGTGTCGAGACCTGGCCTGCCTCTTGAAGCTTCCATCACCGCAGCCAAACTGGCTTTTTTGGAAGGTCGATAAAGGACCGTCAAGGGGCCATGTTCGGCACTGAAAGAATCTGAAATGGCTTGCGCCGTCACTTCAAAACAACCCAAATGCGGCGTTAGCAACAAGACACCACGGCCTTCTTTGTAGGCTTCAGCCAAAGTGTTCAATGAATTGTTTGCCCAACTGACCGATACTTTTTTGCCTATCCACAAACGCGGCAACTCCGTCGACATGCTGCCTGCCTGCCCTATTGCACCCAAAACTTGAGAGAGCTTCAAGCCAGCGGTGGCCACATTGCTGGACAACCGGCGCCTGTAGGTAGGCGACAGAAACCAGGCCAACCAACCAGCCACTTGCCCCATTAGATGCAAGGCCCACAAAGGCCATCTTGCAAAAAAACCAAACCAAAATTGCATATTTTTTTGATAAACTGCTTGGGTCGCTGAGTTAAACAGAGCAACTTGCAGGGCGACGAACACACCCCAATGCCATGTCTTTCATGGATTGGATTGTGCCTTGTCTTCGGACAAATCTGCTAAAGCGTTCGCCGAGGCCTCAAAGCTCAGGTAGCGCAGATCAACATGCATGCCAAACTTTAGGAGAACCCTTATGGCGAATGACTATCTTTTCACCTCAGAATCCGTGTCCGAAGGCCACCCCGACAAGGTTGCCGATCAAATCTCAGACGCCATTCTCGACGCTATTTTTGAACAAGACCCCCGCAGCCGCGTGGCCGCCGAAACTCTGACCAACACCGGTCTGGTGGTTCTGGCTGGCGAAATCACCACCAATGCTCACGTTGACTACATCCAAGTGGCCCGCGACACCATCAAGCGCATTGGCTACGACAACACCGAGTACGGCATTGACTACAAAGGTTGTGCTGTCATGGTTTGCTACGACAAGCAATCTAATGACATTGCCCAAGGTGTGGACCACGCCTCTGACGACCACCTGAACACGGGTGCTGGCGACCAAGGTTTGATGTTTGGTTACGCTTGTAGCGAAACCCCTGACCTGATGCCTGCGCCTATTTACTACGCGCACCGTTTGGTGGAGCGTCAAGCTCAGCTTCGCAAAGACGGCCGCTTGCCATTCTTGCGTCCCGATGCCAAGAGTCAAGTGACCATGCGCTATGTAGACGGCAAGCCCCACAGCATTGACACCGTGGTGTTGTCGACTCAGCACAGCCCTGACCAAAGTGAGTCATCTACCAAAATGAAGGCCAGCTTTAATGAAGCCATCATTGAAGAAATCATCAAGCCTGTGTTGCCCAAAGAGTGGCTGCAAGACACCAAGTACCTGATCAACCCCACAGGTCGCTTTGTCATTGGCGGCCCACAGGGTGATTGCGGCTTAACCGGTCGCAAGATTATTGTGGACACCTACGGCGGTGCTTGCCCTCACGGCGGTGGAGCGTTCTCTGGCAAAGACCCATCGAAGGTTGACCGCTCTGCTGCTTATGCTGCGCGTTATGTGGCCAAGAATATTGTGGCTGCTGGTTTGGCCACCAAGTGTCAAATTCAAGTGGCTTACGCCATTGGTGTGGCGCGTCCTATGAACATCACCGTCAACACTGAAGGCACTGGCGTGATCTCTGACGACAAGATTGCCGCTTTGGTGCACGAGCACTTTGACTTGCGCCCCAAAGGCATCATTCAAATGCTGGACCTCTTGCGTCCCATCTACAGCAAGACGGCAGCGTACGGTCACTTTGGCCGTGACGAACCCAACTTCACTTGGGAACGCACCAACTTGGCAGCCACACTTCGTGCGGCTGCAGGCTTGAAGTGATTATTTGACGGGGTTTTCTAAAACGCCAATCCCGTCAATTTCAACACGCACCACATCGCCCGACTTTAAATATTTGGGCGGTGTGAAGCCAATGCCCACACCCACGGGTGTGCCCGTGGCAATGACATCGCCAGGGTACAAGGTAATGCCCGCGCTCAAAGTTTCGACGAGGGTGGGAATGTCAAAAATCAAATCGGGCGTGGCAGCGTTTTGGCGCTCTTCACCGTTCACATAGCAGCGCACGTTGGTGTTGGTGCCGTCCATTTCGTCGGCGCTCACCAGCCAAGGACCCATCGGGCAGAAGGTGTCAAACGATTTGCCCATGTGCCATTGCATGTGCTTGTTTTGCCAGTCGCGCGCCGTGATGTCGTTGACGATGGTGTAGCCCCAGACATGCTTCATGGCATCTGCTTTGGTGATGCCCTTGCCACCTTTGCCAATGATCACGGCCAACTCGGCTTCGTAGTCAATGGCGGTTGACACTTTGGGCATCTCAATGGCTTCGCCCGTGGCAATGACGCACTCCGGCACTTTGGTAAAGATGATGGGCTCGGCGGGAATTTCGCCGCCGGCTTTGGCGCTGCTATCAAAGCCACTGCGTGCAAATTCTTTGGCGTGTGCGTGGTAGTTTTTGCCCACGCAAAAAATGTTACGGCGGGGGTGCGGCAAGGGTGCGCGAAGTTGAACATCGCTCAGTGAAATGGCCGCGCCTTGAGCAGGCAAGGCTTCACCACGAGACAAGGCATCAACCAATGTGAGCGCGCCCAGTTCACGATCGGCCAAGGGCAGATCGAAGGGGGTGACCGATAACAGGTCTTGAGAAACAAGGCCCACGTGGGGCTGGTCTTGATAGAAAAAAGCAGCAATGCGCATGATGAAAGCTTTAAAAGTGAAGTAATTGAAACGAATTGTGCCCTTGATAGAAAGTCATGCGGTGTCATATGGGTAACACCAAACTCAATGAGGGTGATGCAGCAATCTTCAAGCAGGTGTAGAGTGTGCTTTAACGCATTCACCAAAATTGCAGGAGACAAGATGGCAACAGGCAATCAGAAAAATCGAATCAGCAAAGTCATTGGACAAATGGCCATAGGCTCATTGTTGATGGTGGCAGGTTTTTGCACCAGTGCATCAGCACAAGCGCCTAACGCACCCTACCCCACCAAATCCATCACCATGATTGTGCCCTTCCCACCTGGCGGTTTGGCCGACATTGTGGCGCGCCCTGTGGCAGAAGCCATGTCCAGAGATTTAGGACAACCCGTGGTCATTGAAAACCGGGGCGGTGCTGGCGGCGGTATTGGCATGGGTGTGGCAGCGCGCTCCAAGCCCGATGGTTACACCGTGCTTTTGGCCCTGTCATCTCTCACAGTCATTCCAGAAGCCGATGCCTTGTTGGGTCGCAACCCGATGTTCTTGTTGAACGAGTTGCGCCCTATTGCGCGCTACACAGCCGACCCCACCGTCTTGGCAGTGCGCGCCGATTCACCCTGGAAAAACGTCAAAGAATTCATTGAAGACGCCCGCAAACGCCCAGGTGCCATTAACTACGGCTCATCTGGCAATTACGGCACCATGCACGTGCCCATGGAAATTTTGGCGCAAACAGCTGGCGTCAAAATGACGCACATTCCTTTCACAGGTGCAGGGCCTGCAGTAGTAGCCATGTTGGGCGGTCAAATTGATGCGCTTTCTACGGGTCCTGCTACCGTGTTGCAACACGTCAAAGCAGGCAAGATTCGCGTCTTGGGTCATTGGGGCAACGGTACCTTAGCGTCCATGCCCGATGTCAGTAGCCTCAAGGACTTAGGCTTTAACGCCGAGTATGCCCAGTGGTCTGGCTTGTTCATTCCTAGCGGCACGCCCGAACCCATTGCACAACGTTTGCGTGCAGCCGCCAAAGTAGCCGCACAAGATACCAAAGCGCGGGACGTCATTCAAAACACTGGCAGCCCTGTTCAGTATTTGGACAGCCCTGACTTTGAAAAATACGTCCAAGCCGATGCCAAGCGCATGACCGATGTGGTCAAGAAAATTGGCAAAGTGGAATAAGCATTTAAATCTAACTGACCGAGACATTTATGAAAACAACACGCACCCCACAAACCGCCCAAGCAGCCAAATTGCAAACTCAAAAACGTCGCACTTTGGTGGCTTTGGCCAGCCTCTTGTTCATCGGCACCGGCATTTTTCTGTCGCAACAAGCCCACGCCCAAAACTACCCAACACGCCCCGTCAAAATTGTGGTGCCCTTTGCGACGGGCGGCCCTGCTGACAACTATGCGCGCTTCATCGCGCAGCGCTTGCAAGAAAGCTTGGGCCAAACTTTTGTGGTGGACAACAAACCAGGCGCTGGTTCTGTCATTGGCACCGACGTTGCGGCCAAAGCAGCACCCGATGGCTACACCTTGCTGTTGATGTCCAACACCCACACAGTCAATGAAACCCTCATTCCCAACAAACCCTTTGCCCTCATGAAAGACTTTGTGGGTGTGGCCCCCATCAACTATTCCGACTTGGTCTTGGTGGTCAATCCCACCAAAGGTTTGAACTCATTGGCTGACGTCATTCGCGTGGCCAAAGCACAACCCGGTAAGTTGAACTACGCTTCGTCTGGACCTGGTACGCCCTACCACATGGCTGGCGAGCTGTTCAAAAGCATGGCCAAAATTGACATGGTGCACGTGCCCTACAAAGGCAGCTCAGGCGCCCGCACCGATGTACTGGGTGGTCAAGTCGACATGATGTTTGATGCTGTGACCACCATGACCGAGCAAGTGAAGGCTGGCAAAGTTAAAGCGGTTGGCACCAGCGGCAAAGTTCGCTCGGATGTATTGCCCGAAGTTCCCACATTGAACGAAGGTGGTGTTGCAGGTTACGAAGCCACCATTTGGTTAGGCCTGATGGCACCCAAAGGCACCCCCAAGGCCATCGTCGCCAAACTCAATGAAGCCGTGTCCAAAATTGCCTCGCAACCCGATGTCAAACAACAATGGGCCAAACAAGGTGCCGTGCCTATTGTTTTAAACCCCACGCAATTTGACAAATATTTGCAAGACGACATTGCCAAATGGTCCGGTGTGATCAAGTCGGCCAACATCAAACTGGATTGATTCTTTTGACACGTTTTATGCATTTACTGAGTGGCGGTGCTGCTCAAGGTTTGGTCAACGCCTTAAAGCCGTCGATTGAAAAAACTACCGACACCCAACTCTCGTGCACCTTTGGCGCTGTGGGTTTGATGAAGCAAAAGTTGCTGGAAGGCACATCCTGCGATGTGGTCATTCTGACGGCCGCACTCATTGAACAACTCACGGCCTCTGGCCATGTGTTGGCAGGCAGTGCACGTCACTTAGGTCCCGTCAAAACGGGAGTTGCAGTGAAGCACGGTACACCTCACCCTCAAGTAGACACAGCGGAGCAACTGAAAGCGGCCATGTTGGCGGCCACAGGCATTTATTTTCCCGATCCCCAATTGGCCACGGCAGGTATTCACTTTATGAAGGTGCTCAACGGCTTGGGCATTGCCGAAACAGTGGCCAGCAAACTGCGCCCCTTTCCCAACGGCAACACCGCCATGAATGCCATGGCCGCATGCGACGACCCGCACGTGATTGGTTGCACGCAAGTGACCGAAATTTTGATCACGCCAGGCGTTGATTTGGTGGCCAACTTGCCACTCGAGTTTGAACTGGCCACCATGTACACCGCAGGTGTTCGTTCTACCAGCACGTGTGCGGCGCAGGCGCAAGCCATGATCGATATTTTGACCAGCGCAGAGCACGCTGATTTGCGCGCAAAAGGCGGTTTTCTGCCGGTGGTCTAAGTTAGACCGTAGCACTGCTATTTGCTCAAAGCCTTTCAAGACCTACGTATTAGAAGACTTATGCCAGTGCAGATTTTGCCAAGTTGTCTGGCGTGAGAGGCAACTGCCTAACGCGCACCCCCACCGCATGAAATACCGCATTGGCAATGGCAGCTGTGGAGGGACCTTGTGTGGCTTCGCCTGAACCTAGAGGCGGATTAAGTGAGCCCGAGTTTTGTGAATGACCCGGCATCAAATGCACTTGCACTTCCGGCACTTCACTGAAACGCAAAATAGGATACGCATCCCAATGGGTGCTGGTGATGTTGTTTGAATCCCAATGCGCCTGCTCTTTCAAAGCCCAGCTGGTCGATTGAATGGCGCCACCTTCCAATTGAGAAACAGCGCCATCGGCGTGAATGACTTCACCAATGTCCGCCACCACCCACAAACGGCGCACATTCACTTGGTGCGTCACTTCTACTTCAGCCACCACAGCGCAGTAAGCGCCTTTGCTTTTGTAACGCGCATAGGCAATGCCCAAACCCCAACCTTCTTTTTGTGACAAGGTTTGACGACGCTCTAACCAATTGACTTGATCTGCCAAGGTTTGAACCACCGCTCTGGCGCGTGGATCTTTCAACTTGCCTAGCCGAAACGCCACAGGATCCAAGCCCTGATCGTCGGCAATTTCGTCCATGAAACTTTCGCAGGCAAACACATTGGCGTGAGCGCCCAAACTTCGCAAAGCGGACGTTCTAAAGGGCAAGCCCAGCAATCGGTGTGCATTCACTTTGATGTGCGCGCTGCTGTAGGGCGGTATCGCATTGCGTTCGGCACCTGCGCCAGCCGCTGCAGCCACATTGATGGACTCCAGAACGGGAAATTGTTGATCTGTTAGCCAGCTGTCTTTGAAAGCGGGCGTGGCTGCGCGGCCAGGCCTTGAGCTATGGCCTTGGCTCCAGACATCGTGTTGCCAAGTAAGTAGTTCTAGATCGGCGCGTCCTTTGGGAGGGCTAGAACTTGTTGGCGCTGCAACAGACTGAACAGTGGCCTGCAACTTCACACGCATCGCTGGCGCCAGAGGCGATTGCTGCATCTCCTCTTCACGCGTCCACTGCACACGCACACATTGCCCAGGCACATACCTGGCCAACCAAGCCGCGTTGTAGGCCACATCGTCCGCACCGTTGTGGCCGTAACAGCCAGCACCACGAACATGCTGCACTTCAATCTGCTGCGCATCAATACCCAACGCAAGCGCCAAATCTTTGCGCAAAGGAAAAATACCCTGCGTGTGGCTCCACACTTTCAAGCCACTGCTGACTTGATCAAATTCCCATACAGCCAAAGCCACACTGGGCCCCATCGAGCCGTGGTGCAAAGCAGGTCTAAAGTAAACCGCTTCGTAAACCTTGGCGTCCTTGCTTGCTTCATGAAACTCACCTGATTCATAAAACACTTGCGAATCCATCGCAGGGGCCCGCTCTACCAAATCAACGCCGCCCTCACGACAGTCTGGCAATGCCGCCACATCCCACTTCAGCAATCGCTGTAACTTGCTAGCAGCCTTCTCCGCCAGTTCTTCAGTGGGCGCAACAACCCCCACCAACGAGCCATCCCTAAACGCTTGAACCTCTTTAGGCAACCCAGCCACAGCATCCGCCCAGCCTTCCGTGCGTAAAGTACAGCGCAACCCCGGCCCCCTCACCATCCGCCCATGCAGCAAATTTTTAATTGGGGTCAGATCAACATTAATTCCGAGGTCGTGAAGAAAGATGGGCTGACCTTGCACAAGCGCTTCAATGTCATCGCGGCCTTCGGTCAGCGTCAGGGCGGTGGACTTGGTGGGCACTGATAAGTCGACAGGCAACTTCACGTCTACGTGTGATTGCAATTCTGCATAAGAAGCGCATGCGTGCGTTTTCAAAAGATACGCTGCATGCGCGCAAGCTTGGCGAATGGCCAAGCCGGAATCTTGGACGGACAAACTGCCAGATGTCATGCCCTCGTCAGGGCTGTTTTGTGTGTTGGCTGTCTCGATGTGTACGCTGTCCAAAGGCAGATCCAGTTCATGGGCCGCCATGAGTTTCAATGCATGCAAGATGCCTTGACCCAGCTCGGCTTTGCCAGTGAACACCGTCACAGAGCCATTGACTTCAAAGCGTAGCCACTGCGCTAGCCCTGGATTGGTTTTTAAACTCGCAGAGGGTTGAAGCAACTGACTCATGCTGACACCTCTGATGGCGTTACTTTCAAGCCACACTGAAGTGCGGCTTTCTTCACAGCCCTCAAGACTCGGTTGTGTGTGCCGCAGCGGCAAAGATGCGGCTCCAAAGCTTCACGAATTTGCAGATCAGAAACAGTTTCATGCGCGCTCATCAGCAATGCAACAGCGCTGATCAATAGGCCACTGGTGCAGTAACCGCACTGCGCGGCTTGTTCGTCAATGAACGCTGCTTGCAGTGCATTTAAGTAAGGCGAGCTGGGTAATTCAGGGTTTTGTGCTGACTCGAGTGTCACAACGCTGCGCCCCACCAAAGCATCCACAGTCATTTGGCAGCTAGGCTTTGATTGACCATCGATCAGCACATGGCATGCACCACATTGCTCTTGACCGCAGCCGAATCGACTGGCCGTTAAGCCCAATTGATTGCGGATCAACTGAAGTGCTGCGCCTTCAAATCCGGTTTGAATCGATTCTCCGTTGATCTTCAGTGAATGGGTATGAAGCATGGAAAGCCCTTCAGTTTATTGACTCAGAATTTTGATGTAGGCCGCATAACTGAACGTGCGATTTTTCTTCTGACCGGTCACTTCAACCAAGATACCCAATTCTTCAAGCAACTTAATGGCCGTATTGGCCGTTGGAAAAGTAATTTGCAACACAGCGCGAACTCGCTCTACTGACAATCTTGGCATCTTGGGCAACAACTCAAACAAGCGATAGGTCACCGCATTTGACTTGCTATGTTCCAAAATTCGACGTCGATCATTGGCGACGAGGCTAGCCAATGCGACCACATCTTGCTCTGACTTTGTCGCGGCATTTTGGACAGCCTCTAAAAAAAATTGAATCCATCCTTCCCAATCACCTTGCGTTCGGATGGCCGACAAACGTTGGTAATACTCAGACTGATGTTGTTTGAGGTAACCGCTCAAATACATCAAGGGTTCAGGTAGCAATTGCCAATGTTCTAACAATGCGGCGATCAACAAACGCCCAATGCGACCATTGCCGTCTAGAAAAGGATGAATGGTCTCGAACTGTGCATGCACCATTGCCACTCGAACCAACGCAGGCAAGTCAGAAGCTTCGTCGTGGATAAAGCGCTCTAAGTCTGCGAGCAATGAACCCACTTTTTCTGCGGGCGGGGGAACAAAAAGCGCATTGCCAGGTCTGCTTCCACCAATCCAATTTTGTGAGCGTCGCAGTTCTCCTGGTTGTTTGCCAGCCCCTCTCGCCCCATTCAACAAGTGGCGATGAGCCTCACTGAGTAAACGAACACTGATCGGTAAACCACCCTCGCTTCGCATTTGTGCGTGCACCCATTGGAATGCCCGCACGTAATTGGTCACCTCTTCAACATCGTCCGTGTTGCTGATGGCCAAGCCCGCTTCCTCATCGAACAAGTCCACCAGGGTTGCTTGTGTCCCTTCAATTTGTGAAGTGAGCAGCGCCTCTTGGCGGACTGCACTGTAGATCAGCCAATCAACCGATGGCACCAAGCCAGCGACCGCCGACAGCCGCTGCAAGGACAACATCGCCGACTCGTTCAATCCAGACCAAACAGCCGGATCTAGTTCGGGTTCATTTGGAGGCAATGCCTTAGGAACAAACGCTCGCACAGGTACACCTAGCGTGGTCACCACGTCGTATGTCCCTGATTCGCGTTGCATGATTTAATTAATGACGGTTCGGATGGTTCATATTAAAGTTTTTTTTAATTTGAAACAAGCTTATTAAAATTTCCTTTAATTTGATTTGCGAATTGAAAGAACTTGTGATTCAAACTTTCATTTTTCGACACCCCTCTTGAAATCCTGCCAAACACCCTTATCATTAGCACTCGCAGGAGATGAGTGCTAACAACCTCAGTACCCTCCAAAGAACCCTAAAGTATTCAATTTTGAATACTTTTTGTTTTTAACCTTGTTTCATATTTAGGAGATCCAATGAAACTGCGTCCTCTCGGCGATCGCGTGATCGTTAAACGTGTCGAAAGCGAAACCAAAACAGCCTCTGGCATCGTCATTCCTGATGCAGCTGCTGAAAAGCCCGATCAAGGCGAAGTCTTGGCCGTTGGCCCAGGCAAGCGCAATGACAAAGGCGAAGTGTTGGCCATGAACGTCAAAGTCGGCGACCGCGTGTTGTTCGGCAAGTACAGCGGCCAAACCGTCAAGGTTTTGGGCGATGAGCTGTTGGTCATGAAAGAAGAAGACCTGTTCGCGGTCGTCGAGTAATTTTTAAATCGGAGAAATTCAAATGGCAGCAAAAGACGTAATTTTCGGCGGCGAAGCCCGCGCACGCATGGTTGAAGGCGTGAACATTTTGGCCAACGCGGTCAAAGTGACTTTGGGCCCTAAGGGTCGCAATGTGGTGCTCGAGCGCTCTTTCGGCGCCCCCACCGTGACCAAGGACGGTGTGTCCGTGGCCAAAGAAATCGAACTCAAAGACAAGTTGCAAAACATGGGCGCCCAGATGGTCAAGGAAGTTGCTTCCAAGACTTCTGACAACGCTGGTGACGGTACAACAACCGCTACTGTGTTGGCTCAAGCCATCGTTCGCGAAGGCATGAAGTACGTTGCCGCCGGCATGAACCCCATGGACTTGAAGCGCGGTATCGACAAAGCTGTCACAGCCTTGATCGAAGAGTTGAAGAAAGCCACTAAGGCCACAACAACCACCAAAGAAATCGCTCAAGTCGGTTCTATTTCTGCCAACAGCGACCACAGCATTGGCGACATCATTGCCAAAGCCATGGACAAAGTGGGCAAAGAAGGCGTGATCACTGTTGAAGACGGCAAGTCACTCGACAACGAACTCGACATCGTTGAAGGCATGCAATTCGACCGTGGCTACCTGTCACCTTACTTCATCAACAACCCCGAGAAGCAAGCTGCTTTGCTGGACAACCCCTTCGTGTTGTTGTTCGACAAGAAAATCAGCAACATCCGTGACTTGTTGCCTACATTGGAAGCCGTTGCAAAAGCTGGCCGTCCATTGCTCATCATTGCTGAAGAAGTTGAAGGCGAAGCCTTGGCAACTTTGGTGGTCAACACCATCCGCGGTATCTTGAAGGTTGTGGCTGTCAAGGCCCCTGGCTTCGGCGATCGTCGCAAAGCCATGTTGGAAGACATTGCCATTTTGACCGGCGGTAAAGTGATCGCTGAAGAAGTGGGCCTGACACTCGAAAAAGTGACATTGGCAGACTTGGGTCAAGCCAAGCGCATCGAAGTGGGCAAAGAAAACACCATCATCATCGACGGTGCAGGCGCAGCTGGCGACATCGAAGCACGTGTGAAACAAATCCGCGTTCAAATCGAAGAAGCCACTTCTGACTACGACCGTGAAAAACTGCAAGAGCGCGTGGCCAAGTTGGCTGGCGGTGTTGCCGTGATCAAGGTTGGCGCTGCCACCGAAGTCGAAATGAAAGAAAAGAAAGCCCGTGTTGAAGACGCATTGCACGCGACCCGCGCTGCTGTGGAAGAAGGCATTGTGGCTGGCGGTGGCGTTGCATTGTTGCGCGCTCGTCAAAACGCTGGCGCCATCAAAGGCGACAACGCTGACCAAGACGCTGGTATCAAGCTGGTGTTGAAAGCCATCGAAGCGCCTTTGCGCGAGATCGTGTACAACGCAGGTGGCGAGCCATCTGTGGTGGTGAACGCTGTCATGGCCGGCAAAGGCAACTACGGCTTCAACGCTGCCAACGACACTTACGGTGACATGATTGAAATGGGCATCTTGGACCCAACCAAAGTGACACGCACTGCTTTGCAAAACGCAGCATCCGTGGCTTCTTTGATGTTGACCACAGAGTGCATGGTTTCAGAAGCACCGAAAGAAGAGTCTGGCGCCGGTGGTATGCCTGACATGGGCGGCATGGGTGGTATGGGCGGCATGGGCATGTAATTGCCCGCTGCCTCAGAGGTCTGCAAAGACCTTTGACCTCGCACAAAAAACCCCGCAAGCAATTGCGGGGTTTTTTTATGCCTGTTGTTCATTTGCTTGAATGCGATTTAAGATGCGATCATGCAACGAATGCCTTGGTTACTGGTGGTGTCACTTCTGATGAAGTTGGTCTTCAGCGCCAGCTTAGGGTTGATGTCGCTTGCCAATGCCGCATCAACAGATACCCATCACACGGTGTATTCAAATGCAATGTCATTGGGATTTCAAGACCACTGCGGTGGGCACGTATCAGAACCCGCACAAGCAAGCCATTCAACAGATTCATCGCATGGTGCATCAGACTGCCACGAGTGCTGCACCATGGGCCTGCTCCAGGCAAGCACGCCTCAGTCCATGATGAAACTCCAAATGCCACCTGCGCACAGGCCCATTGTTTGGCTGAATTCGGCGCCGCAACCGCATTTGCGACCGCCCATTTCCTGAATTTCCTAGATCGCACTTTCAGTCCCTTCTTGTCAAAAGAAGGTTGATCCATGTCGCGCTTCAATGCAAAGCGCAAGGAATTTTCATGACAGTCTCTTTTCAAATTCAACATAGCGCCATGCTGCTCAAATATTCGGGCATCAGCTTTATTTCGGGCGCCGTCAACCATGGTTTTTTCAGCGGCGAACGCTCACTCTGGACGGCAGCAGTGGGCATCGTCCTTTTTGTAGTGGGCGCCTGGATGGAGCACCGCAGCCAAAACAACACGCAAAGTTTGATTGAATCACTTTGGGTGGGCACCTTGCTGTCCATTGGTTTGGGCTTCTTCACCGGCGGACTACAACATTTTCCTGACTCGCCTGCGCGCAGTGCGTGGGTAGTGCCTTTGGGGTTTGCCATTTCTATTTTGGCGCTGATGTTCACACTCAAAATGCGCATACAACGCGCATTGATCGTGTATTCATTGAGCTTGGGGCTTGCAGTTTGTGCCAGCAGCTGGGCCGCTTACAAAGTCTTCGAGCGCAATCCAGAATGGGCGGCTGGTGGTCATGCACACGGCGCAGAAGACGCGCACGACACGCACGATGCACCTACAAACACACCGACGCAAGGCGCCTTGGTTGTCGATCGCACCGTCCAAGTCGACATGAATGACACGATGCGTTTCACGCCCGATTTGTTGCAAGTTGCGGCAGGTGAAACGCTCAAATTGGTGGTGCACAACAGCGGCAAATTGCCGCATGAAATGGTCTTGGGCTCTGAAGCCGCGCTCAAAGCCCACGCCGTTGAAATGAAACAATCGGCAGGGCACTCAGGGGGACACGATCACGCTGCTGGCAATGCCATGCTCGCACTGAGCGTCAAACCAGGCGAAACCAAAGAGTGGGTCATCAAGTTCGACCAAGCCCAGACTTTGCAGATGGCTTGCCTCATCCCGGGCCATTTTGAAGCGGGCATGAAGGGGCAAGTGATTGTGCAGAACAAGCCTGCCAACGAACACGACCACAGCAGCCACAAGCACTGAATACAGAAGGGCCAGAATTGTCTGGCCCTCTTCAAGTTCAAGCTGCGCGAACCCTCTGCAGCAATTGCGCTGTAGAGGCGTCTAGTCCAGCAACATCTCCCGACTCAATGCGTGCATGAATGTCTTTGGCCAACACCTTGCCCAACTCCACACCCCATTGATCAAAGCTATTAATGCCCCACACCGCACCGCTCACAAACACGCGATGTTCTTGCAAGGCAATCAAAGCACCCAAGTTGAATGGCGTTAAGTCTTCCAACAAAATGAAGCTGCTGGGTCGGTTGCCTGCAAAGTTTTTGTGACCCCCCGCATCAGACTTGCCCACCATCAAAGCCTGCGCCTGCGCCAACACATTGGACAACAACAAAGCTTGGTGATCGGGCAACGCATGCGTGGCGTTTTTCACAGCCACAAACTCCAGCGGCACCACATCAGTTCCTTGGTGCAACATTTGGAAAAATGCATGCTGGCCGTTGGTACCCGGCTCGCCCCACAACACTGGCGATGTACCGTACGGCAAGGTTTGCCCAGCATGGTCTACCTGCTTGCCATTGCTCTCCATCTCGAGCTGCTGCAAATAAGGTGCAAAGCGTTTCAAGGCGCTGTGATACGGCGCAATGCAGCGACTGGTGTAGTGCAAAAAGTTGCGATACCAAACATCCAACAGACCCAATCGAATGGGTAAATTCTGTGCAGGATCGGCATGCAGAAAATGCTGATCCATGGCATGTGCACCTGCCAAAAACTCACGGAATTTATCAGAACCAATGGCAATGGCCAAAGGCAAACCAATGGCCGACCACAGTGAGTAACGACCGCCCACCCAATCCCAAAAACCAAAACAAGTTTGAATGCCAAACTTGCCTGCGGCTTCTACATTGGTGGTGAGTGCTGCAAAGTGACGCGCTACATCCGTGCCGCCCTGAGCTTCAAACCAACGCTTGGCAGACAGAGCATTGGTCATGGTTTCCAAAGTAGTGAAGGTTTTAGAAGCCACCAAGAACAAGGTGTTCTCAGCCTTCAAACCCTTCAACACGGCATCGAGTTCATGACCATCCACATTGGACACAAAGTGAAAACGCTTGCCCGCCAAGGCATCAGCCTGCAAGGCTATCACCGCCATTTGCGGGCCTAAGTCGGAACCGCCAATGCCAATGTTCACCACATCAGTGATCTGCTTGTCTGCCCGAATTTTTTCGGCAAACGAGAGCATGGCGTTCAAGGTCTCGTGCACCTCTTTCAAAGATGCTTTGACATAAGCAGGCAGTGCATTCGCTGCAGCCCCCTCCGCAGGATGGCGCAACAGCCAATGCATCACCGCCCGATTTTCTGTAGCGTTGATGGCCTCACCTTGGAACATGCGATTGCGATGCGTCAACACACCCGCTTGCTCTGCCAAAGCCAGAAGTTCCGCCTCAATGCGCGCATCCCAATGGTTCTTAGACAAATCAGCGAACACACCTGGGGCTTCTTGACTGAAATGCGCCGCACGGTTTGCATCTGAGGCAAACGCATCGCGCAAATCGAAACCAGAAAACGCTTTTGCTAACGCCGTCAAGCCTTGCCAAGCAGCCGTTTGATCACCTCGCATAAACTTCCTTCTCAAGCCTTTTGAGCCGCCAACATCAAGCCTTCCAGCTTGATGGCATCGACACAGAAAGCACGAATGCCTTCTGCCAATTTTTCAGTGGCCATGGCGTCTTCGTTCAGCGCAAAACGGAAACCAGCTTCGGTGTATTGCACCAAAGGTAAGTCCATCCCCTTAGCAGCATGCGCATCCAAAGCAGGTGCTAACGCAGTGTCGTTGGCGGCTAACAACGATAACAAATCAGGACTAATCGTGAGCAAGTCACAACCTGCCAATGCCACAATTTGCCCCACGTTGCGGAAGCTGGCACCCATCACCTCAGTGGCAATGTCATTCTTCTTGTAGTAGTTGTAAATGGCACGCACAGACTTCACTCCAGGATCATTGGCGCCAGCACTCGCCGCCTCATCCCAAGCAGCGCCTGCTGTCTTTTTGTACCAGTCATAAATGCGGCCCACAAACGGTGAGATCAACTGCACTTTGGCCTGTCCGCATGCTACGGCTTGCGCAAACGAGAACAACAAAGTGAGGTTGGTATGAATACCTTCGCGCTCCAACTCGGCAGCAGCTTGAATGCCCTCCCATGTAGCGGCAATTTTGATCAGCACGCGATCACGTGAAATACCTTGGGCTTCATACAAGCTCATCAATCGACGTGCACGCGCCAACGTACCCGCAGTATCAAAACTCAAACGCGCATCCACTTCGGTAGACACACGGCCAGGAATCGTCTTCAAAATTTCGCAACCAAAGCGAACCAACAAATGGTCCATCACCACATCGAGGGGTTGTCCTTTGTGCGCAGCCACAGACTCCGTCAGCAAAGGCGCGTATTCAGGCTTTTGCACCGCCTTCAAGATCAGCGACGGGTTGGTGGTCGCGTCTTGCGGCTGGAACTGGGCCAATTGTTTGAAGTCACCGGTGTCAGCCACCACGGTGGTGTGAGATTTGAGAGCGTCGAGTTGGTTCATGGCAAATTATTTAAAACAAGGCTTGAATTATCGATGAAACAAAGTTACATTACAAACTCATTTTTATGTAACAAATAAACATGTCCTTCGATTTAGTCTTTTTTGGCGGCACTGGCGACCTCGTTTGGCGCAAATTGATGCCGGCCCTTTTCCAAGCATTCCGTCACGGCACCCTGCCTGAGGGCGGCCGCATCATTGGTGTGGCACGCGACAGCATGACGGATGAGCAGTACCAAACCCTGATTCAGTCTCGATTTGAGCAAGTCGAGGGCGCAAAGCGCCCGAATGACGAAGAATTTGCCCGTTTCAAGGCCATGTTGCACTACGAACGCGTGGACTTGTCCAACCCAGACGACTATGCCAAATTGGCGGCGCGTTTGGCCGAACGCGAAACAGACCATGTGGTGATGTACCTGGCCACAGCGCCGAGTTTGTTCAATACCGTCTGCGAACAATTGGCCGTGGCCAAACTCAACACGCCCAAAACTCGCATCGTTTTGGAAAAGCCGCTGGGCCACGACCTCAAGTCCAACAAGGCCATCAACAAGAGCGTGCGCAAGGTCTTTGAAGAGCAACAAATTTTCCGAATTGACCACTACCTAGGCAAGCCTTCGGTGCAAAACTTGTTTGCCATGCGTTTTGGCAATGCCTTGTTTGAACCCCTGTGGCGCCGTGAGCACATTGCCAACATTCAAATCACCATTGCCGAAGAGTTGGGTGTCGAAAAGCGCGGCGCGTTTTATGAAAACACTGGCGCCCTGCGCGACATGGTGCAAAACCATGCTTTGCAATTGTTGTGCGCCATTGCCATGGAGCCGCCCATCAATGCGCATGCCGACGCCATTCGCGACGAGAAGCTCAAAGTCTTGCGCGCCCTCAAACCTTGGACCACCGAAACACTCAGCCAGCATGTAGTGCGCGGCCAATACAGCGCAGGTAATGTGCAGGGCCAAGCGGTCAATGGTTACAACCAAGAAACCGGCGTCAACCCCAACAGCAGCACCGAAACATTTGTGGCGCTGCGCACAGAGATTGCCAATTGGCGCTGGGCTGGCGTGCCCTTCTACATTCGCACAGGCAAACGTTTGGCCTCGCGCGAAGGCTACATTGAGATCAACTTCCGCCCCACACCGCATGCTATTTTTCAAGCACCAGGTGGTGGCGTGAACAAGTTGGTCATTCACTTGCAGCCTAAAGACGGTTTAGAACTGCACTTGTTTGCCGAAGGCCAACACAAGCGCATCAAAACTGGCCATCAAACTTCTAACCACCTCAGCTCGGTTCACCTCGACCTCGACTTTGACAAACGCTTTGGCAGCGAGCGCGTTGGTGCTTACGAGCGTTTGTTGCTCGATGTTTTAGATGGCCGTCTGAATTTGTTTGTCCGCAGTGACGAGCAAGAAGAAGCTTGGCGCTGGGTCGAACCCATTTTGCAACACTGGGCCACAGACACCCAAGGCCCGCGTCACTATGCGGCTGGCACATGGGGCCCAAGCGCCTCCAGCGCCATGATTGCCCGCGATGGATTCTGCTGGTCGGAGGAAAACTAAACCATGCTAGACCGCATCAAAGCCTCACTGCCTTCTTTGGCGCCTGCAGAGCAGCGCGTTGGTAAATTGGTTTTGCAAGATCCGCGAGCCTTTGCCAACTTGCCAGTCACCGAACTGGCAGACCGTGCGCACGTGAGCAAGCCCACCGTGGTGCGTTTTTGCAGAAGCGTGGGCTATGACGGTCTTTCAGATTTCAAATTGAAACTGGCCGGTAGTGTGAGCGAAGGCGTGCCCTTCATTCACCGCAGCGTGGATGCCGACGACAAGACCAATGATGTTGCGGTCAAGGTCATTGACAACACCGTGGCGGCGTTTTTGAAATACCGCAACGATGCCTCTTCTTTTGCTTTGGACCAAGCGGTTCAAGTTTTGGCGGAAACGCACAGCACTGGCAAACGCATTGAGTTTTATGGTGTGGGCAATTCAGGCATCGTGGCCCAAGACGCCCAACACAAATTCTTCCGCTTGGGCATGAACACCATTGCCTACAGCGATGGTCACATGCAGGTCATGAGCGCTTCCATGTTGGGCAAAGGCGATTGTGTGGTGGTCATTTCTAATTCGGGTCGCACGCGCGATTTGATGGACGCCTGCGACATTGCCCGCAAACGCGGCGCGACCACCATTGTGATTACGTCTAGCGGCTCGCCTTTGGCCACGGCAGGTCAAATTCATTTAACGGCAGATCACCCCGAAAGCTACGACCGCTACAGCCCCATGGTGTCGCGCCTTTTGCATTTGCTGATCATTGACATCTTGGCCACCACGGTGGCACTGCGCATTGGCGAATCTTTGCAACCTGCTTTGCGCGAGATGAAAAACAACTTGCGTAGCAAGCGTTACACCTGAACGCATCCAACACAAGCAAGCTCAATTTGAAATAATTGAGCTGAAGGCCTCTTCAATCCTGCTTGTAAATCTTGCCATCTTTCATGATCACTTCAATGTGATTACCTTGCCCCAACATGAACAGCACGGGGTCGCCCACGTACTGAAACAACAAAAAAGCAATAAAGGCCACCGAGACCATCACCATGACGGCCTGAATGAGACGCTGCAATACAAATGCCAACATGTTTGTCTTATTTCAATTCAATAGGACCATACCAAGCCAACGCTTTGCTGCGGGTATTGTCACTGTCCGTCATCAGGCCAATGCCAATCAAAGCGCCAGGCGCTTCACCAAATGCTTTTTCAAAATCTGCGCGAATGTTGCGCTCATAAGAAAGCCATTGGTTCAATCGATCGGCACCTGACTCCACCACAATTTTTCGAATGCGATCGGTCCGGGGGTTTTCAATGACACTGCCCACAGGCCTTTTATTGCACCACACGTACATGAGCGTGGCATACGGCATAGGCTGCCCTGTGATCAATTGAGTGAGTTCACTCAACATGGCGTTTTTGGATGAGAACTGAGCGCGGTCGCCTTCAAAAGCCAAAACCAAACGAACTGGCGAATCATCGTGGTCACGTAAAGCCATATCAGCCTCTGGCAATAGATTGGGCACTTGCCATGCAAATGACAAAGCATTCAACTGATTGGGCTCGATGCGAAGGGTTTTTCGCAACATGCTGGCCGAAGTGTCGGCATTGGCTTGTAAAGCACTTTGTGCGTTCCTAGAGCCCAAAGCGTAGTTCGTAGGCGCCTTGCCAGGCAGCTTGACGATTTCCCAATTCAATTGATCTTCTGGCTGCCAACGGGTACTGGAATTTGCATTGCCAGCAACAGGAGCGTTCACCAAAGAAGAGCAACCCCATAAGCCACAGACGAGCCAACACAAAGCCAGGTGACTCAACTTGCGAATGTGCGGAATGTCTTTCAACATGTGTGTTTGAAATGCCAACAATTTCAAAATCGTTAGATTACCAATGTGCCATAAAAAAACCCACCATGTTGCCACGGTGGGTTTTTTAGTTTCTAAACCTCTAACTGACCAAAGTCAGCGCGGGGATTAGAAAGTGTGGCGCAGACCAACGTAGTATGCGTTGCCATTTGAAGCAGCAGCAGATTTAGATGTCTTGCTGTACTCAGTATCAATAGATGTACGCTTGCTCAAATTGTAGTAAGCCTTCAAACCAGTTTGTTCTTTCTTGCCTACATCAGCAGCAGCAATTTTTGCATTTGCAGTGCTGCGCATGATGGCGGTTGTCCAAGCACCAAACTTGTATTCAGCACCAAATGATGTATTTTTGTGAGCTAACTGTGTGCCAAAAGCGTCTTTCTGGTTGAATTGACCAGCAGCCAATTTCAAACCACCACCCAGATCATAGGTACCGCCCAGGTGAGTAGAAGCCTCACCAATCAAACCATCAACAACAGAGTACTGAGCGAACACAGGACCGTTTGTGTACTTGATGGTGTGTGCTGTCAAGTCTTGAGTTGTGCCAATCAATGTGCCGCTACCGTAGCCGTTGCCAGCCACAGTGCCATACTTGTTAGAAGCCTTGGCTGCATTCAAGTAGATGTACTGGAAACCATTGATTGCTGGTGAGGTGTACTGAACTTGAGCAGACAAACGACCATTTTGCGAAGAAGTACCAGCACCGTTGCCGCTGTCTTCCATCAAGTTGTAAGAGTTAAAGCCCAAAATATTGGTGAAGCGACCAAGACGCAAAGCACCCAAGTTTTTAGTGTTCACGCCAATAGCGGTTTGCTCAAAAGCGTTGCGTTGGTCAGCTGTGTTTGTGTTTGCAGCAGTTGTACCAGTAGAAGGAATTGAATCAGTTGCGTAGTAAGTACCTAAACGGCCTGACTCAGAGCGGAAACGTTGCTGCGCCGTAAATGTGACGTTTGTGCCGCCACCCAGATCTTCAACACCACCAAAGTTAACGAAGTTGCGGTCACCTTTCAAAGCGCCAAACGAGTTTACACCTGCAGCACTGCGTGAAACACCGTACTGGATTGAACCAGAAATAGAAACAGAAGACTGAGCGAAAGCGCTAGTTGCGGCCAAAGCTGCCAAAGCGATGAGGGTTTTTTTCATTTGAGAAGTTCTCCAAGGTTTAACAAGGGCTTCGGGTTGGGTGTTTGCGAACTCGCAAGCCACTTGGGCCCAAAACCAACCTCCTTCAGGAAGTTGTTTGTATTCCACCAGATCAAAGGGAGGTCTGCAAAGAAAATGAAGTATTTATCGGGTTTTCCGTTGCTTGTACACAACAACAGGGCTAAACTTCCTTCTATGAATGCCGATGCTTTGATCTTTGCCGCCGACAGCGCCCTGCGCACTTTGTTTGCCACGCCCAGGGCTTCAAGGGCCACACCCAAGCCTTCCCTTCAGCTTCAAAAGCAAGCGGATGGCGTGTTGTCGGCTGCTGGCCCAGCCCCAGAACTCACCCCAGCCGAAAAAGCCTTGTCTGCATCCCTCATGCGGGTCAATCATGTGGGCGAGGTGTGTGCTCAGGCTTTGTACACCGGTCAGGCCTTAGCCTCGAAAGACCCAGCGCTTAGGGCCAAACTCGATGCCGCCTGCCGTGAGGAAACCGACCATCTGGCCTGGACCCATGAGCGGCTTGAACAATTGAACAGCCGCCCCTCGCTGCTGAATCCGCTTTGGTACGCTGGTGCTTTTGCCATTGGCTATGGCGCAGGCAAACTGGGCGGCGACAAACTAAGCCTAGGCTTTGTGGTGGAGACAGAAAACCAAGTGGAGGCCCATTTGGCCAGCCACATGACCCATTTGCCAACCAATGACACAGCCTCTAGGGCCATCGTGGCGCAAATGAAGACGGATGAAGCCGCCCACGCCCGGATGGCCCAAAAGTCGGGTGCCGCCGAACTGCCAGAGCCCGTCAAGCGCGTGATGGGTGCGGCCGCCAAGGTGATGACCACCGTGGCGCACCACATTTAAGATCAAGCCTCAATCACCTCAAAGCTGGTCGTAATTTCTGCTGTTTTGGCCAACATGATGCTGGCCGAGCAATATTTGTCGTGGCTCATGGCCACCGCGCGCTCAATGGCCGACGCCGGAATACCCTTGCCCGACACCGTAAAGTGCATGTGAATTTTGGTGAACACTTTGGGGTCGGTGTCGGCGCGCTCAGAAGTTAGCTTGACCGAGCAACCGCGCACATCGTGGCGTCCGCGCTTCAAAATTAAGACCACGTCGTAGGCAGTGCAGCCGCCGGTGCCGGCCAGCACGGTTTCCATGGGCCTGGGTGCCAAGTTTTGGCCGCCGTTTTCGGGCTTGGCAGCATCGGGCGCGCCGTCCATCATCAAGACGTGGCCACTGCCGGTTTCGGCTACAAAACCCATGCCTGAGCGGGCGCCTGTAGCGCCGGTCCAACTGACTGTGCATTCCATTTTGGGTGATTCTTTCTTCAATTTTTAAAAATTTACAGATGCGAATCGTAAAGCCTTTGCAAAAGTGTTGCACCGCAGCATTTTTTAGGTAAAATTTCGAACAGTTGTGCTTTTATCTCGTTAATTGCACAAACCCTTTGTCTCCTCCACCCTCTGAAAAGGTGGATTTGCCCCGCGCCGAAAGGCTCGGGGCATTTTTTTCGCCCGCTATCATTCGGGTATGACTGCGAAAAACCTCAAACCCGCCGATTACCTGAAAAAAATCCTGAACGCACGCGTTTACGACGTGGCCACGGAATCAGACTTGGAAATTGCCAAGAATTTAAGTAAACGCCTGCACAACACCGTGTTGCTCAAGCGCGAAGACCAACAACCCGTGCACAGCTTCAAGTTGCGCGGTGCGTACAACAAAATGGCGCACCTCACGCCAGCCCAACTCAAGAAGGGCGTCATTTGCGCCTCGGCTGGCAACCATGCACAAGGCGTGTCTTTGGGCGCCAGCAAGTTGGGCTGCCGCGCAGTCATTGTGATGCCCACCACCACGCCGCAAGTGAAGGTCGATGCCGTCAAAGCTTTGGGCGGCGAAGTGGTGTTGGTCGGTGACAGTTATTCAGACGCCTACAAACACGCCGTCATGCTTGAGAAAAAAATGGGCATGACCTTCGTACACCCGTTTGATGACCCCGAAGTGATTGCCGGCCAAGGCACCATTGCCATGGAAATTTTGCGCCAACATCAAGGGCCTTTAGATGCGGTGTTTGTGGCCATTGGCGGCGGCGGTTTGATTGCGGGTGTGGCCAATTACATCAAGGCCGTGCGACCCGAAATCAAAGTGATTGGCGTGCAGATGAACGACTCTGACGCCATGATTCAATCGGTCAACGCCAAGAAGCGTGTCACGCTAGACGACGTCGGTTTATTCTCTGATGGCACAGCCGTGAAATTGGTGGGCGAAGAAACTTTCCGCGTAGCGCGCGGCTTGGTCGACGAGTACATGACCGTCGACACCGACTCGGTGTGTGCAGCCATCAAGGATGTGTTTGTAGACACGCGCTCCATAGTAGAACCCGCAGGTGCGTTGGCTGTGGCGGCCATCAAGCAATATGTGGCCAAACACAAAACCAAAGGCGAAACCTACGCGGCAATTTTGTGCGGCGCCAACATGAACTTTGACCGCTTGCGCTTTGTGGCCGAGCGCGCCGAAGTGGGTGAAGAACGCGAAGCTATTTTTGCGGTCACCATTCCAGAAGAGCGCGGTAGTTTCAAACGCTTTTGTGAACTCATTGGCAACTTGCCAGGTGGCCCACGCAATGTGACCGAGTTCAACTACCGCATCAGCGATTCAGACAAAGCCCACGTGTTTGTGGGCCTGACCACGCAAGGCGCGGGCGAAAGCACCAAGATTTCAAACAACTTCAAGAAGCACGGCTTTGAGAACATCGATTTGACGCACGACGAATTGGCCAAGGAGCACATTCGCCACATGGTGGGCGGCCATTCCAGCCTGGCGCAAAACGAACGCCTCATGCGCTTTGTGTTTCCAGAGCGTCCAGGCGCTTTGTTAAAGTTTTTAAGCTTGATGCGACCCGGTTGGAACATCAGCTTGTTTCACTATCGCAACCAAGGGGCTGACTACGGCCGCATTTTGGTGGGCTTGCAAGTGCCCGACTCAGACAACAAGGCCTTTGACAAGTTTCTGAAAGCCTTGGGCTACCCTTATGTGGAAGAAACGCTCAACCCGGTCTATCGGATGTTTTTACAGCGCTAAGCCAAGGGCGATTGAAGCGCTGATTGCGCTATGTGAGCTATGTTCGCTAAGTGCTTTTTTTGCAATTTATTTGGGCAATTCAAGCGTCACCGTCGGTGAATCTTGCATGCTGGGCGCCAACCGCGCCAGCCTGTGACCCAACGAGTGCAACACCCAACCCGGCGCCACAGTTTGCCCTGGCAAGAAGGCTTTAGGCGCTTGGCCATTGACGCCAATCAAGGCTGAACCCTTGCCAGACACGCCTGCCACCACCCCCAACAAACTCCATTGATTGGCCGTGGGTGCTAAATTGGCAGCGTCTTTGGTGGACGGTTTGGGTGCGCCCAAAGCCACAGCCACATGCGAGCCGTTGTTGGCGGTGTTCGATGCCTTGATGGCTGCGTCTGTAAAGACAACTGGCACCAACGATGTGGGCGTTTGCAGGCCTTGCATTTGCAAAATCCAAAAAACCACTGCGTAAGCCGCAACAGCCGATGCACCCAGCGCGCACAGCGCAGGCCAAAAGGATTTAACAGGTGCTTCTTTAACTTGCAACATGAGCAGATTATGATGGAGAAGTATGAAAAAAGCAGAGGGCCCTTTGGCGATGATTTCTAACAACCTACAAAAAACAAACTGCTCCAACAATTCAGGCATCACTGCCAACGCAGCGAACTTAGGCGAAGCTCGCAAGCAGCGTGGCTTTACCTTGATCGAGTTGATGGTGGTCTTGGCCATCATCGGTATCTTGGCGTCTTTGGTGGTGCCCAATATTTTGGGCCGCGCCGATGATGCGCGCGTGACCGCTGCCAAAACAGATGTCGGCAATTTGATGCAGGCCCTCAAACTTTACAAGCTCGACAACCAACGTTTCCCCACGGCCGAACAAGGCCTCCAAGCCCTGGTAACCAAACCCAGCACCGAGCCTGTGCCCACCAATTGGAAAAACTACTTAGACAAACTGCCAGCCGATCCATGGGGCAGGCCTTACCAATACCTCAACCCCGGCCTCAAAGCGGAGGTAGATGTCATGTCTTGGGGCGCAGATGGTCAAACGGGTGGTGAGGGTGTGAATGCCGACATCGGCAGTTGGCAATAAAGCCAAATTGCAAAACATCTGGCGAGAAACTTCTTCATCGCAGGCACCGACCTGCGCGAAGCCATGTGCCAAGCCCGCCATGGGCTTTACCTTGATTGAATTGCTGGTGGTCATTGCCTTGATTGCCATTGGCACTGCCACCGTCAGCTTCAGTTTGCGCGATACCTCGCAAACACTTTTAGAACGAGATGCCGAACGATTGGCATCCCTTTTGGAATCGGCCAGGGCCCGATCTAGAAGCAGTGGCGTGCCTGTGCAGTGGCGCCCTGTTTTTGAAAATAAAGACCCAAGTAATGCACCTGTTGCGTTTGTCTTTGATGGTTTGCCGACGCAAGCTTTGCCCACCGCCTGGTTGTCACCGCAAACGCAGGTGGCAGCCGACAGCCTGTTAAGGCTTGGCCCCGACCCCATCATTGGCCCACAAAGTGTGCGCCTCAGCAGCCAAAATTTTCAGCTGTGGGTCAGTACCGATGGCATCCAACCGTTTCGCGTCAATCGCTCTGCGCCATGACACACCACAGGTCTTCCGGATTCACACTCATTGAGGTGTTGGTGGCCTTGAGCATTGTGGCCATTGCGCTCATGGCAGGCCTGCGCTCTACCGATGCATTAAGCCGCAATGCATCACGTCAATCGACACAGTGGTTGGCACAAATTTGTGCCGAGAACGAGTTTTCACGTTTGCGCTTGTCAAGGCAAATGCCTTCAGTGGGCGTGAGCACGGCCCCTTGTCCTCAAGCCAATCTCGATTTGCGTGTCACCCTCAATGTGCAGACCACACCCAACCCCAACTTCAGGCGCATCGATGCCAAGGTTGACTGGATCACTGCCTCAGACACCACGCCTGTGTTGCAACTCTCGACAGTTTTGGGGCGCTACTGATGAAGGCGTCCAAAGGTTTCACGCTAATTGAAGTTCTGATGGCCAGTGCCATTTTGGCCTTGATGGCCCTGATCTCTTGGCGCGGTTTGGATGGCATGTTCAAAACACAAACAGCTCTGCAAACGCGCAGCGATGCCACGCAAAATTTGCAGATGGGCATGGCCCAGTGGCGCACCGACCTCGACAACATGCTGGTCTTGCAAGGCACACCCGCCTTGGAGTGGGATGGCCGTGTGATGCGCATCACCAGACAGCATTCACAAGACCCCAAAGCGGGCGTTCAAGTAGTGGCATGGACATTGGGCAATGGCCAATGGACACGCTGGCAATCTGAGCCTTTGATGCAAAACGATGCTTGGACACAAGCCTGGACTCAGGCGCAAATTTGGGCGGAGTCAGCAGGCAATTTGAAAGCCAATACGGCGCAAGAAGTTGTGATTCATCCTGTGCAAACTTGGCAAATTTATTTTCACCGCGATGGTGCTTGGACCAACGCGCTGTCTAGCGACGTCAACACCAATTCAAATACCAACGGCAAAAGCAGTTTGCAAAATCTGCCTGAAGGGCTTCGCTTGGTGCTTGAGTTGGCAGACCGGCCCGAGATTCAAGGCAAAGTGACGATGGATTGGGTTCGCCCCACTTTCACGGCGGTGAAACAATGACGCCTCACAATATCAAAAACCAAAAAGGCGTGGCTTTGATCAGCGCCATGTTGGTGGTGAGTTTGGTGGCCACTTTGGCCAGCGTGGCGCTTTGGCAGCAATGGCGCCATGTCGAAGTGGAAAGCGCTGAGCGGCAGCGCATCCAGTCGTCGTGGTTGCTCAATGGTGCCTTCGATTGGACGCGGCTAATTTTGCGGGAAGACGCTTTGGCGGGCGTTGCTGGTGCTTCGCTTTCGTCTGGTAGCGGGCAGGTGAGTGCTGCGGGCGGCGTAGACCATTTGGGCGAGCCTTGGGCCTTGCCTTTGAAAGAAGCTAAATTGTCGACATTTTTGGCACAAGACCAACAACTTCGCGAGGGCGATCCAGAAGTCTTTTTGTCGGGCCAATTGATCGATGCACAAAGCCGTCTCAATTTGACCCAATGGCTAGAGCCCAATGATGGCAAGGGGCCAGCTCGCTTTTCTGCCAACATGCAACTGAGCATGTCCCGACTTTTTGGGGTGCTTGGACTGCCCGGCACTGAGCTAGAAATGATGGCGCAAGCTTGGCTTAACGCCACGCAAGCAGCGCGTCAAAGAATTCAGAGCAAACAGCCAAACAATGGGGTCAATTCAATGGCATCGGTCGGTGCTTCAGGCACGGCTGTGCTGTTGCCGCAGCAAATAGGCCAGTTGCAGTGGCTAGGGGTCAGTGCCGAAACCCTGGCCAGGCTGGCACCCCACCTGACCATCTTGCCCGAAAGCACCCCCCTCAACTTGAACACTGCCAGTGCAGAAGTCATTTATGCCTCGGTGGCAGGCTTGGACCTGAGCAGCGCCCAAAAGTTTGTTCAACTTCGGGGGCAATCGCATTTTGTCAATTTGACAGATGCCGCCAAAGCCTTGGGCGTCAAAAGCCTAGACTCTGCCCAATTTGCAGTAGGGTCAAAGTACTTTGAAGTTTGGGGCCGATTGCGCCTAGAAGACCGGACCCAAGAAGAGACCGCGCTGATTTACAGGGACTCAGGCAACACAAGTTTTGTTTGGCGTCAAAAAATTGCGGGAATACTCCCTCCTGCAAGCCAAGACTCGCTCCTACAATTGGTTAAGCCATGACAACCCAAGTTTTCACACTGCCACTGAGCGCCCCACTCAGTGCCAATGCCACCCCCACCCTCTTGCCAACGCAAGCGGTGGGCGCGCGCAACAAGGAGGTTTGGGCTGTGGTGCCCGCAGCGGCGCTGTCGTGGCACTCTGTCACCTTGCCCACGGGTCTCAAACAAAAAAATCGCTTGCTGCCGGTTCTTCAATCTTTGCTTGAGGAACATTTGCTGGATGAGCCTGAAGCCATGCACCTGGCCATTCAACCGCAATGGCAAGAGAGCTCGCAAATATGGGTGGCAGTCTGCCAAAAAGAATGGCTGCGCGCTCATTTGAATGACCTGCAAAACAGAGGCCAACGCATTCATCGAATCGTGCCGGAGTGGTCGCCTTTGCCTGCCAATGCCAACCCTAGCGCTCAAGCTTGGGTCAGTGGCGTGCCAGAAGATGCTTGGCTGTGGGTCAGTACCGCACAAGGCGCATGGCGGCTGCCTTTGCAAGCTGGCATTCAATTGTGGTCTGAGCAATTGAATGCGGCGCAAGCCAAAGATCACAACTTCATCGATACATTGAAGGGTCTGACCATCCAAGCAGAGCCTGCGGTCGCTGATTTGGCACAAAAATCTTTGCAGGCCTTGCAATCGATGGTGAGCGGCGCTGCATCTGAAAGCCTCAACTCTTGGCGCATTGCAGTGACCCCTGCCGCTGAGCGTTACGCGCAAGCCGCAGCCACCGATTGGGATTTGGCTCAGTTTGAATTTGCAGCGCATGGCAGTGCCCGATGGCGTCAAAGCCTTCAGCGCGCATGGCAACAATTGGCATACGCACGCGCCTGGCGCCCTGTGCGTTGGAGCTTGGCCATCTTGGTGGCGGTGCAATGCTTGGGGCTCAATGCCGCTGCCTGGCAGTTGAACGCCAAAGTCAAAGCCCAAAAAGAGCTTCAAAAAAACATCCTCACCCAAACTTTTCCGAATGTGCCGGTGGTCGATGCGTCTCTTCAAATGTCTCGCGAACTAGAGCGCTTGCAACGGCAAGCGGGCAGCTTAAGTGGCAAAGATTTGGAAACAGTGTTGCAGGCCATTGGCATGGCATTGCCCGAGGGGCAAAGCATCAACAGCTTAGATTTTCAATCGCAAGGCGCTGGCGAAATTCGCCTTCAAGGGCTGCAACTGTCCAACGAACAACAAACGCAGTTCATCAGCGCGCTTCGCTCTCAAGGCTATGACGCGCAAGTCAATGCGGGTCAATGGCGCATTGTGAGTAATGTGAACAATTTGAACAATTTGAACAACGCCTCTAACAGGAGGGGCGCATGATTTCACAATGGCGCAGCCACCTTCAAGCCTTGCCTGAAAAAGATCGCACCCGCATTCAGTTGTTGGGCCTTGTGTTCATTGGCATTTTGCTTTGGTTTGGCAACATTGCACCTGCACTGAAGACTTACCAAGAAGCACCGGTTCTACTGGCCCAGCTTGAAAAACAATCCGAATCTTTAAAGGCTTTACAAGCTCAAGCGATTGCGCTGCAAAAAGCACCTCGCATCAAGGTCCAAGACGCCACTGCGCTCTTGCAACAAAGCGCCACAGAAATTTTGGGCAATGGCGCCAAACTCAATCTCGAGGCAACCCGGGCCACGCTCACCTTGACCAGCGTCTCGGCAGAAGGCTTGGCGCAATTTTTGGGAGCCGCAAGAACACAAGCGCACGCCTTGCCCATAGAAGCCAAATTGCAAAAAACCAAGACGGGTTCACAAGAGGTTTGGCGTGGCACTTTAATTTTGAGTTTGAATTTGTGAACGCAGCCTTAATTTAAGCACCATGAAATTACTGCGACCTGCACTCTCCAAAGCTTCTGCCCTTGGCAGAGCTTCGTCTGTGGGTCCTTCAAAATCGAACATTCACCGCTGGGCCTGGTTGGGCGCATTGGCGGGTGCTATTTTTTCTTTTGGATTAAATTTGCCAGCGCAATGGCTCGCCCGTGGCTTGGCAGAAGCCTCCAAAGGACAGATTCAATTGCAAGAAGCCCAAGGCTCTGTTTGGAAGGGTTCAGGCAAATTGGTTTTGACCGGCGGCGACGGCAGCCGCGATGCGCTAGCGCTTCCAGGTCGTGTGCTTTGGAAAATCAGTCTGGGCCTCAATGCCGCCAGTTTGCCCAGCGTCAAGGTGAGTCTGCAAGCGTCTTGCTGCATGCCACAGCCGGCCCAATTGCATGTTGCCCCGATGCAGACCTTGAATGCTTGGCAAGTTGAAATCGACAATCACCGCTCAGAGTGGCCCGCCCAATGGCTGAGTGGATTGGGCGCGCCCTGGAACACGATGCAGCCAGAAGGCAGCTTGGTGCTAGAGACCCAGCAACTGATGTTGCAGTGGACGCAGCAACAAACTCGCATTTTGGGCAGCTTGAATTTGACGGCCAACAACTTGTCCTCCAAGCTCAGCACCCTCAAACCGATGGGAACCTACCAGCTAAGTTTGACAAGCGACCCCGCCAACGCCGCATCTCCCAAGCTGAACTTAAGCACCCAAGCGGGCAGCTTGCTTTTGAGTGGCCAAGGCCAATGGCAAGGGTCAAAATTTCAATTTCGGGGTGAAGCGTCTGCAGTGCCTGAGCACGCAGCCGCTTTGTCAAATTTACTGAACATCATTGGACGGCGCCAAGGGGCGCGCAGTTTGCTTTCACTGGGTTGAACATCATGGCCTCACGTCTTTCCAATTCCTGCTCGACGCACTCACTCAAACCACTTAGCAGTTTGTTGTTGGTCATGTGCCTCACTGGCATTACTGGCCTCACGGGGTTCAACGGTTTGATGGGTGTTGCCCACGCACAAACCCCTGCAAGCAAGTCCAGCAAGAAAAATCCAGAGCCTGTCACCCTGAATTTCACCAACGCCGACATCGATGCCGTGGCCAAAACCCTAGCCACTTTGTCAGGGCACAACGTGGTAGTCGACCCGCGCGTCAAAGGTACCATCACCTTGACCAGCACAGTGCCTGTGCCGCCCTCGCAAGCGCTGCGTTTGTTTGCTGCTCAGTTGCGCACGCAAGGCTACTCTCTGGTGGAATCGTCGGGCCTGTATTTGGTGGTACCAGAAGCAGATGCCAAACTGCAAAGTGGTGGTGTCTCCGCAGGTGCGGTGCCGGCTTCTAACGGACAAATCGTCACCCAAATATTTCAGCTGAATCACGAGAACGCCAACAATTTGGTGCCCATTTTGCGGCCTTTGATCAGCCCCAACAACACCGTCAACGTGAACCCCGGCACCAACGCGTTGGTGATTACCGATTACGCCGACAACCTGCAACGCTTGGCACGCATTGTGGCCGCGCTCGACGTGGCCAATGCCACCGGTGTGGAAGTGGTTCAACTCAAGCATGCTTTGGCTACCGACTTGGTTCCCATGTTGCAGCGACTGTTGGACTCTGGTGCAGCCACCAACACCGCCGCACCGGCAGCAGGTCAGGGCGATGCGTCATTCAAAACCACCGTGTTGGCAGAAGCCAGAAGCAACTCTTTGGTGGTGCGAGCCGCCAATGCCCCCCGCATGGCTTTGGCGCGTTCATTGATTGCGCAACTTGATCGCCCCTCCGATTCAGGACCCAATGCGGCCAGTGGCAATATCCATGTGGTGTACCTGAAAAATGCCGATGCCACCAAGTTGGCTGTCACTTTGCGCGCTGCACTCACAGCGCAAGCAACGACGCCTTCTGGTACCACCAGCAATCCAAGCAACACGTCCACACCCAACGCCAACAATCCAAGCGGTGCCAATGCCACGTTCAATGCAGCAGGTGCGCAGCCTTCCACGGGTGGGCAAATTCAGGCCGATCCCTCCACCAACGCTTTGATCATCACGGCGCCCGAACCGCAATACCGACAACTGCGCGCCGTCATTGACAAGCTTGACGCGCGCCGTGCCCAAGTCTTTGTCGAGAGTTTGATTGCCGAAGTCAGCGCCGAAAAAGCCGCCGAATTTGGTGTGCAATGGCAAGGCCCCGTGGGCAACAAAGGTGATACCAACATTGGCCTCTTGGGCACCAACTTTAAAGTGGGTGGTGCCAATCTGATTTCTTTGGCCACGCAAGGTGCTACTGGCACTGTGGCGCCCTCAACTGGCTTGAACATGGGCATCGCCCACAACAGCAACGGCACTTATGTGCTCGGATTTTTAGCGCGTTTCTTGCAAACCACTGGTGATGGCAATGTGCTGTCAACACCTAACTTGCTAACACTGGACAACGAAGAAGCCAAAATTGTGATTGGTCAAAACGTACCCTTCGTAACAGGCCAGTACACCAACAACAACACCAATGCCGGCTCGGTCAATCCGTTTCAAACCATTGAGCGCAAAGATGTGGGTTTAACTTTGCGCGTGAAGCCGCAGATCAGTGAAAACGGCACCGTCAAATTGCAAATTTATCAAGAGGTCAGCCGTTTAGACCCAGCCTCTGTTGGCTCTGCAACTGGCCTCATTACCAACAAGCGCTCCATTGAATCGAGCGTCTTGGTTGAAGACGGCGCCATTGTGGTTTTGGGCGGTTTGTTGCAAGACGACTACGGCAACAGTCAAGAGCGTATTCCGGGCTTGAGCGATGTGCCTGTGTTTGGCAATTTGTTTCGTGCTGAATCTAGAAGCCGCAAGAAAACCAACTTGATGGTGTTCTTAAGACCCGTGGTGGTGCGCGATGCCAATGCCACCGACGGCCTGTCCATGGGACGCTACGAACAAATGCGAGGAGCGCAAGTTGAAGCCCAACCTGCTCCCAGCGCTGGACTGCCCAACGTGGGCGCACCGGTATTACCTGAAGCCAAGCGCAAACCCTGATGGCACAGCGTTTTCCTCTTCCCTATGCGTTTGCACGCAGCCAACTTCTTCTGCTTGAAGACGACGGCACGCGTCTGACGTTATGGCTTTGCCCCGACACAGCGCCCAACGCATTGTCCGAAGCAATGCGCAAATGGGGTCATGACAATTTGGGTCTTGAAATTGCCCGTGAAGAGACAGCGCAACTCAGGCAACGCATCAGCAAAGCCTATACCGCGCAATATGGCCCTGGCGAATCCAGTGCAGCAGCCGTCGTCAGTGAAGTGGAATCCGAAGCCGATTTGTCGCGCATGATGCAAGAACTGCCCGCCGTAGAAGACTTGCTAGAAACCAGCGACGATGCGCCCATCATTCGCATGTTGAATGCGCTTTTAACGCAAGCTGCGCGCGATGGCGCCAGCGACATTCACATTGAACCTTACGAACGCCACTCTAGTGTGCGTTTTAGAGTGGATGGCAATTTGCGTGAAGTGGTGCAACCCAATCGGGCTTTGCATGCAGCGCTCATCTCGCGCTTAAAGATCATGGCCGAACTCGACATTGCCGAAAAGCGATTGCCGCAAGACGGCCGCATCAGTTTGCGTCTGGGTTCACGGGCAGTGGACGTTCGTGTTTCGACATTGCCCAGCGCCCATGGCGAACGCGCAGTGCTGCGTTTGTTGGACAAATCTGAAACGCGTCTCAGCTTAGAGTCTGTCGGCATGCAGGGCAACACCTTGCACCGCTTCCAACAATTGGTGACACAGCCCCATGGGTTGATCTTGGTCACAGGCCCCACAGGCTCTGGCAAAACCACCACCTTGTATGCCGCGCTGCAAAGCTTGGACGCCACAGGCAGCAATATCATGACGGTGGAAGATCCCATCGAGTATGAGCTGGCCGGGGTGGGTCAAACGCAAGTCAACGCCAAAATTGATTTGACCTTTGCCAAGGCCTTGCGCGCCATCTTGCGGCAAGACCCCGACATCATCATGATTGGTGAAATTCGCGACTTCGAAACCGCACAAATTGCCATTCAAGCTTCCATGACCGGACACTTGGTCTTGGCCACATTGCACACCAACGACGCGGCCAGCGCAGTCACACGCCTTACCGACATGGGCATTGAGCCCTTCCTCTTAAGCTCTTCTTTGTTGGGTGTTTTGGCCCAGCGCTTGGTGCGCAAAGTTTGTACACATTGTCAAGGCAGTGGCTGTCAACATTGCGCACAAACGGGCTATGCGGGCCGCACCGGTATTTTTGAATTGCTCATTACCGATGACGGCTTGCGGGCTCAGATTCATGCCAAACAATCGGAGGCGCATCTTCGGGAAGCGGCCATGGCGGGCGGCATGGTGTTGATGCGCGAAGACGGCGAGAGATTGGTTCAGTTGGGCATTACCAAAGCCGAAGAGTTGCTGCGCGTGACGCGGGACTGAGTTAGCTTTTTAATTCATCGCCATCACTATGCCCGCCTACTCTTTTGAAGCCTTACAAAGTGACGGCGCCCTTCGCAAGGGCGTGCTGGAGGCAGACAGTGCCAAAGCTGCTAGGAGTCAATTGCGGGCCCAATCTCTTGTGCCATTGGTCGTTCAAGGTCTTAGCGCCGACAGCGCCAACAAAAAAAGTATTTGGCAATTAGAAATTGGCTCGCGCAAATGTTTCTCTGCACAAGAGTTGGCCGTTTGGACACGGCAATTGGCCAGCTTGGTTGGCAGTGGTCTGCCGCTAGAGCGCGCATTGACCGCGCTAAGCGATGAAGCCGAATCTGAAAAACAAGCTCACCTCATTGCCAGTCTGCGCGCAGAAGTCAATGCAGGTTTGGGTTTGGCCAAAGCCATGGGACAACACCCCGCTGAGTTTTCTTCGCTGTACACCGCCGTCATCAGTGCGGGCGAGCAAGGCGGCAACTTAGGCCAAGTGCTGACGCAGTTGGCCGACGATTTGCAAGATCAACAAGCGCTCAAAGCCAAGCTCTTGAGCGCCTCCTTGTACCCCGCCATAGTGAGTCTCATTGCACTGGTCATTGTGATTTTCTTGCTAAGCACCGTGGTGCCGCAAGTGGCCCAAGTGTTTTCGGGCAGCCAAAGAAAATTGCCAGGACTCACAGTGGCCATGTTGGCTTTGAGTGATTTTGTTCGCAACCAAGGATGGCTTTTGCTGTTAATGCTGGTTGTGACGTGGGCTGGTTTTTATCAAGCCATGAAACAAACTGCGCTGCGTATTCGATTTGATGCCGCGTTTTTGCGTTTGCCGGTTTTGGGCAGATTGGCCACGGGCTACAACACTGCTCGCTTTGCCAGTACCTTGGCCATGCTGACGGGTGCAGGAGTGCCTATTTTGAAAGCCATGCAATCGGCGGCCGACACCCTGTCTAACCAAGCCATGCGCGCCGACGTCTTGGATGCCTTGGTGCTGGTGCGCGAGGGTGCGCCCTTGGCCATGGCTTTGGGTCAGAAAAAACGCTTTCCCAGTTTGCTGGCCATGTTTGCCCGCTTGGGCGAACAAACGGGCCAATTGCCCGTCATGTTGCAGCGCGCTGCACAGCAGCTGTCTTCAGATGTACAGCGCCGAGCCATGGCCCTGGCCACCATCTTGGAGCCCTTACTGATTGTTCTCATGGGTGGTGTGGTCATGGTCATTGTGTTGGCGGTGTTGATGCCCATCATGGAACTCAACCAATGGGTCAAGTAATGTTGAACGCCAGTGTCACAACTTCAAGGAGCGCGCTATGCCAGTCAGCTTAGACGGTCAGTTGGTGGTGGCCATTTCATCGCGGGCGCTGTTTGACTTTGAAGAAGAAAATCAAGTCTTTGAGCAAAGCGACGACCGCGCCTACATGAAGCTTCAACTCGAACGCCTTGAAGCGCCCGCCAAACCCGGCGTGGCTTTCTCATTGGTCAAAAAGTTGTTGGCCTTTAACGATGCCACCACGCAACGTGTTGAAGTGGTTATTTTGTCGCGCAACGATCCTGTGTCTGGCATGCGCGTTTTCCGGTCTGCGCAGCACTATGGCTTGCCCATTCAACGCGGCAGTTTTACGCGAGGCCAATCACCTTGGCGTTATTTAAAACCGCTCAATGCCAATTTGTTTTTGTCGACGCACTTGTCCGATGTGCGTGCCGCTTTGGATGCGGGCGTGCCCGCTGCACAGGTTTATCCCAATTCAGCCCATGCATCAGAGGCTCATCCGCATGAAGTGAGAATTGCTTTCGACGGCGACGCGGTGCTTTTTTCAGACGAGGCCGAACGCGTGTTTCAAGCTGAAGGTTTGTCAGCGTTTCAAGCCCACGAACATGCCAAGGCCGCGCAACCCTTGTCGGCCGGCCCCTTCAAACCCCTGCTCACAGCCTTGCACCGTTTGCAACAAGAAGGTACGCCAGCCATGCGCATTCGCACAGCGCTGGTGACGGCACGCAGCGCCCCCGCGCACGAACGAGCCATTCGCACCCTGATGCAATGGAACATTGAAGTGGACGAGGCCATGTTTTTGGGCGGTTTGGCCAAGGGCGAATTCTTGAAAGAATTTGAGCCCGACTTTTTCTTTGACGACCAAACGGGTCACATTGAATCGGCATCGCAGCATGTGCCTGCAGGTCATGTGGCCAGCGGTGTCAGCAATCCGCCTAGCTCGCTGCCCGAATAATCAGGTTTCAGACGAATTGGTGGGCGAAGGCAGTTCTTTTCGATTGCCCTCTCGCCGAGCAATCCAAACTGTCGACACCAAAATGACTGCGGCACCCATCCAGGTCCATTGACTGGGCAAGTCGCCAAACACCATCCAACCTAACAGAGACGCCCAGATCAAATCCAAAAATCGCAAGGATTGCGTGGCAGAAATGTCAGCCACACTGAAGGCGCGCGTCAGGCTGTAATGACCCAAAGTGCCCAACACGCCCGTCACCATAAAGCCGGCCCATTGGATTAGCGTAGGTTGTTGCCAGTTGAGCAGCGCCAAAGGCAGACTGAACAAAGTGACTGTGATGGACTGCCACATCACAATGACCCCTGGTTTTTCTGTGCGGGTTAGATGTTTGGTGATGAGAAAAGATGCCGCAAAAACAGGCGAGGAAGCCAGCATGACCAAGTTGTACCAGCCCCCTTTGCCAGACAAATTAGGGAAGACCACCAACATCACACCGGCAAAGCCAATGATGGCCGCAATCCACCGGTCTTTGCGCATGGGCTCACCCAAGAACCAAGCCGCCCCCAACATGATGAAAATGGGTCCGGTAAAACCGATGGCGGTCATGTCTGCCAATGGAATGTGCGGCAAGGCGGTGAACCAAAACATCAATCCAACTGTGTGAACACCCCCGCGCCAAAATTGGCCCTTCCAGTCGTTAGGAACATAAGCCTGAATACCCTGATGCCACAACAGCGGCAACATGACAATCAGCCCGCAGAAATAACGTAAGAATTGCGCTTCAAACGGGTCCATTTGCATCGTGAAATAACGAGCAAGGGTGTTGAGCATAGAAAACATCACGCCGCCGATAGCCATCCAAATCATGCCGCGTACAGGTGGCGGCAAGCGATGAAACTTTCGAGAATGCTGTAAACGGGTCAGCGCAAACAAACGCTGAATGGATGTCGGTACGAGTTTTGGCACGCACTCACTATAAATGAGAACCTGTATAGCTGTAGTCTCTCGCGTTACCCGCGCACCATGAAAAACGAGCCCGCAGGCCCGTTTTTTTAATTGAAAAGTTAGAAATTAACTGTTTTGCAAAGCCGCAATGCGCTCCTCAATGGGCGGATGCGTTGAGAACAACTGACCAATGCCACCGGCAATGCCCATGGCCGCAACACTCTTCGGCAAATCGGCTGTGTGCAGACCGCCCAAGCGAGCCAAAGCATTCATCATGGGTTGTTTGCGGCCCATGAGCTGGGCAGCACCGGCGTCAGCACGGAACTCACGATGGCGGCTAAACCAAGCCACCACAATGGCAGCAGCAAAGCCCAAGACGATGTCCAACACGATGGTGGTAATCCAATAACCCATGCCAGGGCCTGTGTTTTCTTCGTCGTTTTTGCGCAAGAAGCTGTCAACCGCATAACCCACCACGCGCGACAAGAACACCACAAAGGTGTTCATGACGCCTTGGATAAGGGTCATGGTGACCATGTCGCCGTTGGCAATGTGCGCCACTTCGTGGGCCAGCACGGCTTCAATTTCTTCGTGGGTCATGTTTTGCAACAAACCTGTAGACACGGCCACCAGGGCTGAGTTTTTGAAGGCACCCGTTGCGAACGCATTGGGGTCGCCTTCGAAGATACCGACTTCAGGCATGCCAATGCCGGCCTTGTCTGACAGCTTTTTAACGGTGTCGACCAACCATTTTTCGTCGGCGTTGCTGGGTTGTGCAATGACCTGGACACCCGAACTCCACTTGGCCACGGGCTTGCTAATGAGCAATGAAATGAAGGCGCCACCAAAGCCCATGATCAGGGCATAACCCAAGAGGGCGGTCAAATTCAAACCATTGGAGGTGAGGAATCGGTTGACACCCAACAAACTGGCCACCAAACCCAACACCAGCACCACAGCCAAGTTGGTCAAGACAAACAAAAGAATACGTTTCATGAGGATTTTCTATCCACCGCCCAGCGAAGGCCAAGCGCACAGCCTGAATGTTAGGGTGGGCGGCCACAAAATCAAGTGAGGGCCCTTAATTCCTCAAAATAGAACGGAATTAAGCTGCGGCGACAGCCGTTTTCAGGGGGCGAAAGACTTGGGCGTCCTCATAAAAGGCGGCATCTTGGTTGTCTGCCCACCAGCCCGGTATACCCAAGACCGGCGTTGGCAAAAATGGCTTTTGGGCCAATTTGGCAGCTTGCAGGTCTTGCGCCAGCCACGCATCCCACTCCGCCGGTTGAATGCCATTGGGCACACGCCATAAATGCACGGTGATGGCTTTATAGGGCTTGACCAATTTTTCCAAAGCCGCATGGCCAAAAATTTGAATATGGGCTTCTTGCCAAAGTGCGCGGTGGGTCACAAATGCGGTTTGCCATTGGCGCGTCTGCAATGCCTCCCAAAGCACATCTGGCAGTTGAATGAGGCATGCATTTTCATCAAACACCGTGACGGCATCGCGCACCGGTCCCCTTACAGCACCGACGCCTTGCGCTTGAATGGCAGACGCCTGCAGATGGTTTAATTGTTTTTTGGCAAGCGGAAAGTGCATCCAACACAAAGCGTTGAAAAAATCATGCAGGCCATCTCGTGTGGGCACGCTTTGGGTGTCATGAATGAACTGCTCGTAGGCTTGACCTTCGGGCAATGCCGATTGGGCGACAAAGTGCACAGGGCACGCAGGTGCGGTCTTTTTCTTTTGAAGTGCAGTCAGGGCGTCATTGCACGCCTGAAAAACTGACACACCTTGGTCTGCCTTCAGGCTCAAAGGCTCTCCGATATCACGCCAGGCTTGCAGCCATGGCGCAGACCAATCGATTGGATCGATCAGGCTGAGGCCACTCGCCATGGCAAAGCTTCACCAGAACGCAAAGGTTTTAAATCGGCTTCCCCAAATTGGAAAGTTTCGGGAGGGGTCCAAGATTCTCGCTTCAAGGTGATACTGCCTGTGTTGCGGGGCAAGCCATAAAAGTCTGCGCCATTGAAGCTGGCAAAGGCTTCGAGCTGGTCCAGCTTGCCCACGCTGTCAAAGGCTTCTGCGTACATTTCCAAAGCAGCGTGTGCCGTGTAGCAACCCGCGCAACCTGTGGCATGTTCTTTTAAATGCGCCGGATGGGGTGCGCTGTCGGTACCCAAGAAGAAGCGTGCGTTGCCCGAGGTTGCGGCATTGAGCAATGCCACACGATGCGTTTCACGCTTGAGCACGGGCAAGCAATAGTAGTGCGGGCGAATACCACCCGTAAAAATGGCATTGCGGTTGTAAAGCAAGTGATGCGCAGTGAGCGTGGCGCCCACAAAGCGATCGGCAGACATGACGTAGTCGGCAGCGTCTTTGGTGGTGATGTGCTCAAAGACAATTTTGAGCTCGGGAAAATCACGGCGCAAGGGAATGAGTTGCGTCTCAATGAAGGCCGCTTCACGGTCGAACAAATCGATGTCGCTGCTGGTCACTTCTCCGTGCACCAACAACAGCATGCCAACTTTTTGCATGGCAGCCAGTGTGGGGTAAATCTTTTTGAGATCGGTCACGCCCGCATCGCTGTTGGTGGTGGCACCTGCAGGATAAAGTTTGCAAGCCACCACACCTGCCGCTTTGGCTTTGACAATTTCTTCGGGTGGCAAATTGTCAGTCAGGTACAAAGTCATGAGGGGTTCAAACTGAACACCTTTAGGTACGGCCGCCACAATGCGCGCCTTGTAGGCCAACGCCAACTCTGCGGTGGTGACGGGTGGCTTCAAGTTGGGCATGATGATGGCACGACCAAACTGCGCCGCAGTGTGGGGCACCACCGTGTTGAGCGCTGCGCCATCGCGCACATGCAAATGCCAATCGTCAGGGCGAGTGAGGGTGAGTGAGGCGGTGAAGGTTGAAGTCATTGTGTATTGCCAATTAAGATTTTTGCAAAGCGGGGTCGAGCAAAGTATGAAGGTCTTGTTCTGCCAAGGCGTAGGTGCGCACCATGTCACGGGTATTGTGCAAGGCCTGCAAGAGTTCCAAGGCTTGCATATACAGCGCCTCGCCGGCTGGCGTTAAGGTGGTGGGGTAAGAACTGCGATTGATCAGGTCTGTGCCAGCCCAAGCCTCCAGTGACTGGATGCGCCTAGAGAAAGCCGGCTGCGTAACATGGCGCAGCTGAGCGGACCGGCTAAAACTTCGCGTTTCAGCCAAGCTCACAAAGTCTTCAAGCCACTTGGTTTCCATAAGGGCATTATCTCGCAGTTGGCCCCACGCCAATAAGCACTTTCAAGCCGCCGTACTTTCAGAACTTGCCTCTGTGTTTTGCTGCAACGACCACATCTGTGCGTATCGGCCATTGAGCTGAAGGAGCTGGGCGTGGTTGCCGCGCTCGATGATGTGACCCGCTTCCATGACCAAAATTTCGTGGGCATCGACCACGGTGGACAGTCGGTGGGCAATGACCAAAGTGGTTTTGTTTTGCGCCGCACTGGCCAACTCGGTCTGAATGGCGCGCTCGTTGGCAGAGTCCAACGCAGAGGTGGCTTCATCAAAAACCATGATGGGCGGATTTTTGAGCAAGGTGCGGGCAATGGCCACGCGCTGCTTTTCACCGCCTGAGAGTTTCAAACCGCGCTCACCGACGGAGGTGTTGTAACCCTTGGGCGTGGACGCAATGAAGTCATGAATGCGGGCCGCTTTGGCCGCTGTTTCAATTTCTTCTTGGGTGGCGCCCGTGCGGCCATAGCCAATGTTGTAAGCCACGGTGTCATTGAACAGCACGGTGTCTTGGGGCACGATACCCAAAGCTTTGCGCACACTGTGCTGTGTCACTTGGCGAATGTCTTGGCCGTTGATGCTGATACGGCCTTGCTGCACATCATAAAAACGGAACATCAAGCGGGCCAAAGTGGACTTGCCAGAGCCAGAAGGTCCTACCACTGCCACTGTTTTGCCAGAAGGAATTTCAAAGCTGATGTTGTGCAAGATGGGTCTGTCTGGCTCATAGGCAAACGACACATTTTCAAACTTCAGGTGGGCACTGTGCTGGCAGTTAAGGTCGGGCGCATTGGGCGCATCGGCCACTTCACGCTCACGGTCCATCAGCACAAACATTTTGTCCAGGTCGGTCAAGCTTTGTTTGATTTCGCGGTACAGCACGCCCAAGAAGTTCAAGGGAATGTAGAGCTGAATCATGAAGGCGTTGATCATGACCAAATCGCCCAATGTCATGCGCCCGTCCACCACGCCTTGCGTTGCGCGCCAGAGCATGCCCACCAAGGCCACGGCAATGATCAGTTGCTGTCCGGTATTGAGCAAAGACAGTGACGTTTGCGACTTGAGTCTGGCGCGCCTTAAGCGCTCTAAACTTTGATCGTATCGGTTGGCCTCGTAGGCTTCGTTGCCAAAGTACTTCACCGTCTCGTAGTTGAGCAAGGAGTCGATCGCTTTGGTGTGCGCGGCCGAATCAAATTCGTTGGCTTCTTTTCTAAAGTGCGTGCGCCATTCGGTAATGCGCACCGTAAAGAAAATGTACAAACTGAGTGCGGCCAAAGTAATCCAAGCAAACCAAGCATCAAACTTGACAGCCAAAATACCCAGCACCAAAGCCACCTCAATCAGAGTGGGCACAATGCTGTACAAAGAATACGAAATAAGCGACTCAATGCCGCGCACACCGCGTTCGATGTCACGGGTCATGCCGCCAGTTTGGCGGGCCAAGTGAAAGCGCAAACTCAAAGCATGCAAATGCTGAAAAGTTTCTAAGGCAATGCTGCGCGCGGCACCTTGTGTGGCTTTGGCAAACACCAGTTCACGGAGCTCTGTGAACGCAGACGTCATGAGCCTAAGTGCACCATACCCCACCAACAATGCCGCTGGCACCACCAACACCAGCGTGGGATCGTTTGGCTTGAAACTCATGGCGTCGATGAGGTTCTTGAGCAGAATAGGTACGCTAACATTGGCCAACTTGGCACCCACCATGAACAGCAAAGCGGCCGCCACCCGCCACTTGTAGGTGAGCAAATAGGGCAGCAATCTTTTCAGGGTTTGGCTGTCTTTGTCTTTGTGAGTGTCTTTTGGCAAGTCTTTGGCATTGCTTGCAGAAGCAGTCGAGCTTTCACCGTGGTGGCGCATGGGTCACAATCTGAGTCAGAATCAAGGCCTCATTGTGCCCTTGTCTGTTGCCTTTCAAAGGAATGATTGCCATGAACTCACCAGAAAAAGTAACTTTACCCACCGATCAAGAATTGGTTCTCAAAGTCATCCCCATGCCGGCAGACTGCAATGCCAATGGCGATATCTTTGGGGGCTGGGTGATGGCCCATGTGGACATGGCGGGTTCGGTCTTGTCTGCCAGACGTGTACAAGGTCGCATGGCCACAGTGGCGGTGAATGAATTCATTTTCAAACAGCCGGTCAAAGTAGGCGACATCTTGTCCTTCTTCTCCCGCATCATCAAAGTCGGCCGAACCTCTATTACGGTTCAAGTGGAGGTCTATGCCGAGCGATTTAAGTTGCAAGGCCAATTCATCAAGGTGACTGAAGCTAGGCTCACCTATGTGGCCATTGATGAGTCTGGAAAACCAATTCCAATTCCTGCTGAATAAAGCTTCAAGAGGTGAGGTAGGCCGCAGTACCTGTTGACAATACCTTGCCATCCAGGCTTCGGAACTCCATGCGCGCATTGCCAACCTTGGCGCCCACCCGCATGGCCTCTGCATGAATGACAAAGCGCTCACCAATGCCGGGACGCAAAAAATCAATCCGCAAATCGATGGTGCTGTGACGGGTAAAGCGTTCTAAACGCTTGGCCACGGGTTCGTCCATGTGCTTGGCACCCATGGCCGCCATGACAGCCAAACTGCCCATGGCATCTAAAACGGCACTGATCACACCCCCATGGATGCGGTTGTAGGCAAAGTGCCCCACCAGTTCAGGCTTCATGACCAAGCTGGCCACAATGCCCGTGGCTTTGATGCTCTCCACACGCAGACCCATCCACTGATTGAAAACAATTTTTTCTTCGTAGATTTCATGCAGTGCTGCAAGGAATTCGGGTTCGAAATCGACGTCAGCAGGCAGGTCAGAGCGGGAGGAAGTCATGCAACATTCTAAGTTTGAAACAATCGCTTAGATTTTAGTGAAGTCTGGCTTGCGCTTTTCCATGAAAGCACCAAAGGCTTCACGGGCTGCAGGCTCCGTCAGCATACGGCGGAAACTCTGGCCTTCTTCGCCCATGCGCTCAATCAGCGCCTTGTTTTGGCCACCCTTCATGAGGCGCTTGGTTTCGACCAAAGAAGAGAGTGGTTTGGCGGCCATTTTTTTGGCTTGAGCTTGCGCATAGCCGTTGACTTCTGTGGGCGGTACCACACGGTTGACCAAGCCAATTTCCAATGCGGCTTCAGCAAAGAAGGCCTCGCCCAACAGCAAGGCTTCGGCAGCGCGGTGATAGCCAAACATTTGAGGCGCCAAAATGCTGGAAGCAAATTCGGGACACAAGCCCAAATTGACAAAGGGCATTGAGAACGCGGCGTTGTCACCGGCATAAACCAAATCGCAATGAAACAGCAAAGTAGTGCCAATGCCAACCGCAGGACCTGCGACTGCTGCAATGACGGGTTTCTCAAACGTACTGAGTGCCCGCATGAAATGAAACACTGGGGACTCTGCGGTGGAGGGTGGTTTGTTCAAAAAATCACCAATGTCGTTGCCTGCACTAAAAATACTTTCATGGCCTTGAATGACCAACACTCGGCATGCGCTGTTGGCTTGCGCCTCATCGATGGCTTTGGCCATGGCGGCATACATGTCGCTGGTGATGGAATTCTTTTTATCTAAACGATTGAGTGTGAGCGTGGTCACACCCGCATCGAAGTGGGTCAGGATGTCGGACATGGTGGTTCTTTCAGTGAAGCTTTATAAGTTGATTGCATCAGAGAGATCAAGGCACACGCACCCAAGTTTGCGTTCTGCCAAAGGGGCCAATGGAGCCACGCACTTCTAACTTGGCACCGTTTTCAATGGGGGTGAGTCTGAGGCCGTAGGTTTTTCCATTTTCAGGATCGAGAATCTCGCCATCTTCCCAGACATTTTTACCTGATGCTTTTTTGGCGCCCCGAATAATTTCCATCCCCAAGATGGGCAAGTTTTTGCGGTCGTCGCTGCACTTCTCACATTTGGCACTGAGATCGGCATCTTTGCGCAAGATTTTTTCAACACGACCACGCACGACGCCTTGATGCTCAGAAATGACCACCATGCTTTTGGGTTCACCCGTTTTGTCGTCGATAGAGTGCCACTGACCAACAGGAGAATTGGCCATGGCTGCTGTTGCGCCAACCACAGCCAAGACCAAAGCGCTGCATTGAAGAAGTTGAGATACCAAAGATTTTTTGTTCATATTGAGTTCCTGTTTCAATTTTGTTGATTGAAGTTTTAAGCCAAGGCCAAATCGGTGTCCATCAGCACATCAGCACCCGAACGCGCAGTGTTCATCAAGCTGAGGGTTTCGGGCAACAAGCGGGCAAAGTAGAAACGCGCCGTTTGCAGTTTGGCTTTGTAAAAAGGATCTGGGCGTTGCGCTTCTTCTTCCGCTGCTGCAATTTTGGCCAAGGCCACTTGCGCCATGCGAGCCCAGAAGTAAGCAAACACCAAATGGCCAGCCACACGCAAATAATCGACAGAGGCTGCACCCACTTCGTCGGCATTGCCCATGGCTTTCATGCCAATTTCGGTGGTGAACTGGGTCATCTTTTGACCCAAATCGGCCAGCGGCTTGGTGAACTCGGCCATGGCTTCGTTGCCCATTTCTTGCGCCACAAGTTTGCCAATCAGTTTGCCAAATTTTTGCAAACTGGCACCTTGATTGCCCAAGACTTTGCGGCCCAGCAAGTCAAGGGACTGAATGCCATTGGTACCTTCGTAAATCATGTTGATGCGCGCATCGCGCACGTACTGCTCCATGCCCCACTCTTTGATGTAACCATGACCGCCAAAGACTTGTTGGCACATGGTGGTGGCCTGGAAACCGTTGTCGGTTAGGAAGGCTTTCACGATGGGTGTCAACAGCGCCAAGATTTCGGCAGAATCGGCGCGCACTTTTTCATCCGGATGGTTCAACTCTTTGTCGAGCAGCAACGCGCAATAGCAAGCCAAAGCACGGCCGCCTTCGGCATAGGCTTTGGCGGTCAACAACATGCGGCGTACATCGGGGTGAACCAAAATAGGATCGGCCGGTTTGGAGGGCGCCTTCACGCCTGACAGGCTGCGCATTTGCAAGCGGTCTTTGGCATAGATCAAAGCGTTTTGATATGCCACTTCGGTCAAGCCCAAAGACTGATTGCCCACACCCAGTCGCGCGCCATTCATCATGACAAACATGGCCGCCAAACCCTTGTTGGGCTGGCCCACCATGTGACCCACCGCGCCATCAAGCACCATCTGGCATGTGGCGTTGCCGTGGATGCCCATTTTGTGTTCTAGGCCGCCGCAGTAAATGCCGTTTCTATCGCCTACAGCGCCATCGGCTTTCACATTGAACTTGGGCACCACAAACAAGCTGATGCCTTTGCTGCCCACAGGCGCATCGGGCAAGCGTGCCAACACCAAGTGAACAATGTTGGATGCCAAGTTGTGCTCGCCAGCACTGATAAAAATCTTTTGACCTGTCAGTCTGTAGCTGCCATCGGCTTGCGGCTCGGCCTTGGTGCGCAACATGCCCAAATCGGTACCGCAGTGGGGTTCTGTCAGGCACATGGTGCCTGTCCATTCGCCGCTGGTGAGTTTGGGCAGGTAGGTGTTTTTCTGTTCTGCAGAACCGTGCGCAGACAAGCAGGCGTGCGCGCCATGAGACAGGCCGGGGTACATGGTCCATGCTTGGTTGGCAGAATTGAGCATCTCAAAGAAGCACTGATTGACCACCAAAGGCAAGCCCTGGCCGCCGTACTCTTCTTCGGCGCTGAGAGCGGACCAGCCTGCTTCAAAGTACTGTTGGTAAGCTTCTTTGAAACCTGTGGGTGCTGTCACTTCGTGGGTATCACGGTTTAGCTGACAACCTTCTTCATCACCCGACAGATTGATTGGGAAAACCACCTCTGCTGCAAACTTGCCGCCCTCTTCCAACACGGCATTGATGGTGTCGGCATCGGTTTCGGCATGCTTGGGCATGGCCTTCAATTCGTTTTCTAAATCGAGTAACTCGTGCAACACAAATTGCATGTCACGCAAAGGAGGGGTATAGCTTGGCATGGTTTGCTTTCAAAAGAATATTGTTTGTTTGAGGGGACTGTTTATTCGGGTTTGTTGCGCGCCACAATTTCTGTAAAACCTTTGCGTGCGCGCTCGGCGGCACCGGGGTTTCTCAAAAATCTGGCTTCGTAATGCAAGGCCAAAATAAGGCCATGAATTTCGAAAGCAACTTGCAGAGGGTCGGCTTTGTCAGTGAGGTGTTTTTCTTTTTGAGCTTGGGCCACTGAACGCTGCAATGCGTTTTGCCAGGTATTAACCGACGACGCCAAGGCGTCGCGCACCGAGCCAGGGCGATCGTCAAATTCGACGGCACCACTGATGTAGATGCAACCAGAATCAATTTCTGTTGAAGTGCGTTGCATCCAGTTGTCAAACAAGGATTGCAAACGCGGTAAACCACGCGGGCAACTTAGAGCGGGATAAAAAACTTCGGTTTCAAATCGATCGTGATATTCGCGAATGACCGATATTTGCAACTCCTCGCGCGATCCAAAATGCGCAAAGACGCCCGATTTGCTCATGCCCGTGACCTCGGCCAAGGCGCCAATTGACAAGCCTTCTAAGCCAATTTGGGAAGCCAAACCTAGGGCCGCATCGATGATGGTGGCTTTGGTTTGTCGGCCTTTGTGCAAGGTGCGGCCGTTGCCGTCATCAGTGCTGCGAGCTGCAGGCGCTGACTTGCCAGAGGAAGCATTTGCAGAGGTGATGTGTCTTACAGTCATATTTTCAAAAATAGAACGCTCGTTCTATTTTGCATGAAAATAGGATTGGAAGCAAAAAGAAAGGGCGAATCAGGGTTAATCCTGACTCGCCCTCAGCAACTTGAATGAAGCATCAGAAGGCCCCTCTAGAAGCCCCTTGAGTGCAAAAATTCAATTAAGCCTTGCGCTTGAATGCCACCACTTTTTGGGTTTGCTCGCCCAAGCCTTCAATGCCCAGGTGCATGACGTCGCCCTTCTTGAGGTACACAGGGGCTGGTTTGCCGTCTTTTTTGATGCCCATGCCCACGCCTGGCGGCGTGCCAGTGGTAATGATGTCACCGGGCTCGAGGGTCATGAACTGGCTAACGTAGCTGACCAACTTGGTGACGCCAAAAATCATGGTTTTGGTGGTGCCGGTTTGCATGCGCTGACCGTTGACGTCCAAGAACATTTTGAGGTTCTGCACGTTGGGCACTTCGTCTTTGGTGACCATCCAAGGGCCGATAGGGCCGAAGGTGTCGCAACCCTTGCCCTTGTCCCATGTGCCGCCGCGCTCGATTTGATATTCGCGCTCGCTCACGTCGTTGATAGTGCAATAGCCTGCCACATAGTCGAGGGCTTCTTTTTGCGACAAATAACTGGCCTGCTTGCCAATGACGATGCCCAGTTCAACCTCCCAATCGGACTTGACGGAACCTTTGGGCAACATCACTTCGTCGTTAGGGCCTTGGATGCAAGAGGTGGCCTTCATGAACACAATGGGTTCTTTGGGCACAGGCAAATTGGATTCGGCAGCATGGTCGGCGTAGTTCAAACCAATGGCAATGAATTTGCGCACGTTGGCCACAGGGCAACCCATGCGAGGCTTGCCTTTGACCAGGGGCAGCTTGTCGGTTTTGAGCTTGGCCAATTTGGCCAAAACTTTGTCAGACAGTTGGTCGGGGCCGATGTCGGACACCACACCGCTTAAGTCGCGCAGTTTGCCTGCAGCGTCAATGAGACCTGGTTTTTCTTTGCCGGGCTGGCCATAACGCACGAGTTTCATGAAAACTTCCTTTGAGTAAAAAATCAGTGAATTGAATTTTCTTTGAGCGTGATTGTGATCGAAAACCGATCAATAGGTTGAACGGCCACCAGACAAATCAAACACGGCGCCGGTTGAGAACGAACAATCTTCGGTTAGGAGCCAAGTAACCATGGCCGCCACTTCATCTGGCGTGCCAAAACGACCCATCGGGATTTTGGACAACATGAACTGAATGTGCTCGGGTGTCATCTGATCGAAGATGGCGGTTTTGACGGCGGCCGGCGTGACACAGTTCACACGCACATTGGTATTGGCCAATTCTTTGCCTAGCGATTTGGTGATGGTCATCACGGCGGCCTTGCTGGCACTGTAAGCGCTGGCGTTGGGGTTGCCATCTTTGCCCGCCACGGAGGCGATGTTGACGATACGGCCCGCAGGACGGTCTTTCAAATGTGGCGTCCATTCGCGGCAGCAATAAAACACACCATTGACATTGACGTCCATGACCTGTTGCCATGCATCGACGGGGTAATTCCAGACCTGCGTGTTGGGGCCGGTAATGCCAGCGCAATTGACCACGCCATCGACAGGACCGTTTTTCAAAGTGGCTTCGGTGGCAGCAACAACCGATGCATGCTGGGCCACATCGACTTTGACCGTGTGAACCTTGCCAGGATGGTTCAAGCTGGCGGCCGCTTTGGCCATGCCGGCTTCATCGCGATCCCACAAGGTGACGCTGCCGCCAGAGGCCAGCACGCGTTCGGCAATGGCGTAGCCCAAGCCAGTAGCACCACCCGTAATGACCGCATGGCGGCCTTTCATGTCGTATTGATTCATGGAAATTTGTCTCTTGTGAGGTTTAAAAATGAATGAGGAGAGCTTGAAGGCAAATTGAAAAATTCAAATCCTTCACACGGACTAGATTTTGCAAATGACCTTCCATCCTTTAAATGGTCATGCCACCATCGACCATGTAGGCATTGCCCGTAGCAAAGGCCGCTTCGTCAGAGGCCAAAAACACCACGATGGGGGCAATCTCGTGAGCCTGGGCCAAGCGGCCCATGGGTTGGCGTGCAATGAAATTCTTGCGCGCCTGAACAGGATCGGCCTCTGAGTTAATGCGATCTTGCAAGGAGGGTGTGTCGACCGTGCCTGGGCAAATGGCATTGCATCGAATGCCCTTGGCCACAAAGTCGGCGGCGACACTCTTGGTTAGGCCAATGACGGCCGCTTTAGAGGCGCCATAAATAAAGCGATTGGGCAAACCGCGCACGCTAGAGCACACACTGGCCATGTTGATGATGCTGCCGCCACCTTGCTCCAACATTTTGGGCAAAACGGCCTGAATCATCCAGAACTGACCCCGCGCATTCAAATTGAATGCGAAGTCCCAGTCTTTGTCGGTAGCTTGCAAAATAGTACCGCCGTGAACCACACCCGCACAGTTAAACAGCACATCAATGCGCGGGATCAAGCCCACTTGTTTTTGAATGTCATCTTTGTTCATGACATCGAGTACGGCCGTGTGGACATTGGCAACACCTGCGTAGCTTTTGAGTAATTCTGGGTTGACGTCGGTGGCCCACACGGTGGCGCCCTCGGCCACCATGGCCATGACGGCGGCGTGACCAATGCCTTGTCCGGCAGCGGTCACCAAAATGTTTTTGTTTTTCAATCTCATGCTTTGATCTCCCTGTGAATACTTTGTTGTTTCTGGATGGCTTGCCAATTCCAATCGATGCCCAGGCCAGGCGCATCAGGTGGATAGGCAAATCCATCTTGTACTTTCATGCGCGAATGCGTGATGTCGTCCAATTGAGGAATGTATTCGACCCAAGGCGCATTGGGAACCGCGGCGCACAAACTGACATGCAGTTCCATTAAAAAATGCGGACAAACAGGCACATCAAAGGTCTCGGCCAAGTGTGCTGTTTTGATCCAAGGCGTGATGCCGCCAATGCGCGCCACATCGGGCTGCACCACACTGCATGCGCCTTGCTCTAAATATTCTCTGAACTGCATGGGGTGGTACATCGACTCACCCACTGCCACTGGAATGGTCGTGTGCTCTCTGAGCTGGCGATGGCCAGACACATCTTCGGCGGGCAGGGGCTCTTCTAACCAAGCCAAGTCAAGACCCTCAAAGGCGTTGGCACGGCGCACCACTTCTGCCCGGTGGAAGCCTTGATTGGCATCGGTCATGATGTCAAAACCAGGACCGACGGCATCTCGAACAGCAGACAAACGCGCCACATCTTCGCTGACATGAGGCCGTCCAATTTTGATTTTGGCGCCCTTGAATCCATCGGCTTTGGCTTGCAGCGTTTGTGCCACCAGTTCTTGGGGCGACAGGTGCAGCCATCCGCCCTCGGTGGTGTACAGCGGCACCTTGCTTTGAGCACCACCAAGCAGTTGCCATAAAGGCAATTGCTGACTTTGGGCTCGCCAATCCCACAAGGCCGTGTCGACACAGGCCAAGGCCAAACTGGTGATGGCGCCAACAGCGGTGGCGTGCGTGTGGAAAAACAAATCTTTCCAAATGGCTTCGATTCGCACAGGATTTTGACCCAGCAAACGAGGCGCCAGATGATCATGCAACAAAGCCAACACCGAACTGCCGCCGGTGCCAATGGTGTACGCATAGCCTGTGGCTTGAATGCCATCGCTGCAAAACAAAGTGAGCAGAATGGTTTCTTGCGTCACAAAAGATTGGATGGCGTCGGTCCTGACCACCTTGGGCGGCAAATTGACCTGGCGCAATTCAATGCGGTCGATGGTGACAGTGGGCATGTTCAAAAAATGATGAGAAGTTCGGGTTTGTGCGTATCAAAACTGGCTTGACCCTCGCTTAGGTTCCATGTGAAGATTGTGCAACTGGTCTGACCAATTGTCCACTTCGCGTATTCCCTGAGCTTTGAAAACTATAGAACCCCAAAGGCTGTACCGCCAAATCGCCAAACAAATTCAAGGATTGATTTCCTCGGGTGAGTTTGCCGTGGGCTCGCGCTTGCCCGCCGAGCGCGACTTGGCATTGCAACTGGGATTCAGCCGCCCTTCTGTTCGAGAAGCGCTCATTGCTTTGGAAGTTGAAGGGGTCATTGAAGTCCGCACAGGCTCGGGCATTTATGTCAAAAGCCTGGGCAAGCAAAAAACCACCAAAAAAAGTGCCCTCAATACGCCAGCCGAATGGGGCCCCTTAGAAGTCATGCGCGCCCGATCATTGATCGAAGCAGAAATGGCCGCACTGGCCGCAGATTATGCGGATGCCCAGGATTTGAAGGCCATGAACACGGCACTCAAGGCCATGCAAAAAGATGCCAAAGCAGGCCGCATTCCCCGCGACAGCGACATTGCATTTCACATGGCCATTGCCAATGCCTGCGCCAACAGCGTCATGCACGACACCCTCGAGCTTTATTTAGAAGCCAGAAATGGCCCTTTGTTCGAACGTTTGGGTGATTACTTTGAGTCCCCCGCTTCTTGGGCCACCGCCATTGCAGAGCATCAAGAAGTTTTGGATGCCATCGAAGCGCGCGACCCACAACGTGCACGCAAAACCATGCAAAAACATTTGAACCAAGCTCACAAACGATTCAGCGCTAGCTGGCGAAGCGCACCCTCTCGTCATTAGTTTTTCGCCAGCACCTTCTCATTTCAACACCTCAACAGGAGACATCATGAAAACAAAACGCAACACTCTGAAAGCCTTGGCCAGTGCCAGCATGCTGGCCATTGGCTTGGTCGCTGCTTTGGGCAGCACCATGGCCCAAGCGCAAACCAAGCTCAAGTGGGCCCACGTTTACGAAACCTCAGAGCCTTATCACACCGAGTCGGTTTGGGCTGGTGAAGAAATTAAAAAACGCACCAACGGCAAGTTCGACATTCAAGTCTTTCCAGCTTCCACACTGGGCAAAGAGACCGACATCAATCAAGGTCTGACATTGGGTACCGTTGACATGATCATCAGCGGTCCCTCCTTTGCAGCACGTGCCTACCCCCGTTTTGGCATTGCTTACTACCCCTTCATCTTCCGCGATGGCGACCACCTCATTGCTTACTCCAAGAGCCCCGTGTTTGCCGAAATGGTCAATGAATTCCGCGCTAAAACCGGCATTCAAGTGACGGCCTACACCTACTACGGTGCGCGCCACACCACGGCCCAAAAAGCCTTCACCAACTGCGCTGGCATGAAGGGCATCAAGATTCGCGTGCCTGACGTTCCTGCCTACCGCGCTACGCCCGAGGCTTGCGGCGCCAACCCCACACCGATTGCTTTTGCCGAAGTTTATTTGGCGCTGCAAAACGGCACTGTCGAAGCCCAAGAAAATCCTTTGACCACCATCGAAGCCAAGAAGTTCTTTGAAGTGCAAAAGGCCATCATGCTGACCGGTCACATCGTGGACGGCTTGACCACGCAAATTGCCCCTCACGTTTGGAACAAACTGTCTGATGCCGAAAAGAAAATCTTCACAGACGTGACCCAAGAGGCAGCTGTTCGCGCCACCGCCAAAATCAAAGCGCGTGAAGCCGAGTTGGTCGACGAGTTCAAGAAAAAAGGTTTGCAAATTGTGCAAGTCGATCGCAAGTCTTTCCAAGACGCTGTCTTGAAAAACAAGCCACTTGAGTCCATGGGCTTTACCAAGGCTGACTTCGACAAGATTCAAGCGGCCAAGTAATCGCATCAGAGATGCTGGTGTGCCACAGGCACACCCCACACAGGTTGGGCATTGCGCTCAACCTGTGTTTTGTTTGACTAGGAATTTCACATGAGCAATTTACCCGACCTCGACGCCATGCCCAAAGTCATGGGCGACGATGGCCAGTTTCACGCCACCGACGAAGAAGTTGATTTGTCTGGCACACCCATCGAAGCTTGGGTAGCCTTAGGCTTTTTTTGGGTTTTGGGTGCCACCGTTTTCTATCAGTTCTTCACACGCTATGTGCTCAACAACTCGGCCTCATGGACGGAAGAAATTGCGCGCTATCTTTTGATTGCTGTTGTCTTCACAGGCGCCACCATTGGCGTGGCCAAAAACAACCACATTCAAGTCGATTTCTTTTACAAATTCATGCCGCAATGGCTGTCCAAATTCATGAACACCTTGGTGGACATCATGCGCGTAGGCTTCTTTGGGGCAGCCACCTTTCTAACTTATCAAATGATGGAGAAACTGGGCAATTACAAAATGACCATCGTCGACTTGCCCATGAACTTGGTCTACGGCGTGGTGCTGGCTGGCTTTGCCGCCATGTGCCTGCGGGCCATTTGGGTCATGAAAATCCATTGGCAACGCGGCTACACCGTATTGCAGCGCCCCGAATCTGAAATGACAGACCGTTAAGCCCACCCTACAAGATCTGAAAGAAATCTGATGTTAAAAATTTTGTTCTTGTTGCTCATGAGTGGTGGCATTCCGGTTGCCATTGCTATGGCAGGCGCCTCGCTCATCTACTTGTTCTGGACCCAAAGCTCGCCCCCGTTTGTGGTCATTCACCGCATGGTGTCGGGCATTGACAGCTTTCCGTTGCTGGCCGTGCCCTTCTTTATTTTGGCCGGCAACCTGATGAACAATGCTGGCATTACCAACCGCATTTACAACTACGCCTTGGCTTTGGTGGGTTGGATGAAAGGCGGTTTGGGCCACGTCAATGTGGTGGGTTCTGTGGTCTTTGCGGGCATGAGTGGCACCGCCATTGCCGATGCTGCAGGCTTAGGTACCATTGAAATCAAGGCCATGAAAGATCATGGTTACAGCACTGAGTTTGCGGTGGGCGTTACAGCAGCATCTGCCACGCTGGGCCCCATCATCCCACCCAGCTTACCCTTTGTGATTTACGGCATGATGGCCAACGTCTCGGTGGGCTCGCTGTTTTTGGCAGGTATCTTGCCTGGCGTCATGATGGCACTGCTCATGATGGTCACAGTGGCCTATTTTGCGCACAAAAACAATTGGGGTTCAGACGTTAAATTTGAATGGCCTCGCGTCATCAAAGCTTTGGCAGAAACAGCCGTTGTCGTTGGCTGGCCCTTGGGTATATGGGGTTTGGTCACAGTCTTTGAAACACCTCCCCAATTGACCGTTTTCATTGCCTTGGGATTTTTGTTCATCGCCGACAAACTGTTCAAGTTTCAAGCGGTACTGCCCATCATGACCCCCGTGTTGCTCATCGGCGGCATGACCACCGGTGTGTTTACCCCCACCGAAGGCGCTATTGCAGCGTGTATCTGGGCCATCATTTTGGGCTTCTTCTGGTACCGCACCCTGAACCCCAAAATGTTTGTGAAGATTTGCTTGGACACTGTGGAGACAACCGCCACAGTCATGTTCATTGTGGCGGCTGCCAGTATCTTTGGTTGGATGCTCACAGCCACCGGCGTCACAGCCGCCATCAGCGATTGGGTCTTGGGTTTCACGCAAGATCCCTGGAAGTTTTTGCTGTTGGCCAATTTGCTCATGTTGTTTGTGGGTTGCTTCTTAGAACCCACAGCGGCCATCACCATCTTGGTTCCCATTCTGGTTCCCATTTGCCAAAAGCTGGGCATTGATTTGGTTCACTTTGGTTTGGTCATGGTGCTCAACCTCATGATTGGTTTACTGCACCCGCCCATGGGCATGGTCTTGTTTGTGTTGGCCCGTGTCGCCAAGCTAAGCGTAGAAAGAACCACGGCCGCCATCCTGCCTTGGCTCTTCCCTTTGCTGGGCAGTTTGGCCGTCATCACTTATTTCCCTGGCCTTGTGCTGTGGTTGCCTAAACAATTTTATTGAGTCCAAATCATGAGTCTTTTTATTCGCCTCCACCCCGCCGATGACGTGGTCATTGCGCGTGCCCAACTGATGAGTGGTACCACCGTTGACGGCGTTGCCGTGCGCGGCTTGGTGCCGCCTGGTCACAAAGTGGCAACGCGTGCCATTCAAGCGGGTGATCCTGTGCGCCGTTACAACCAGATCATTGGCTTTGCCAGCGCCGCCATTCAACCGGGCGAACACGTGCACACGCACAACCTCAATATGGGCCCCGAGAAAGGCAACTTTGCGCGCGACTACGCCATTGGCCAAGATGTCAAACCCGAAGCACCGCGCAAGCAAGCCACCTTCATGGGCATCAAGCGCTCTGATGGCCGTGTGGCCACGCGCAACTACATTGGTGTGTTGTCTAGCGTCAACTGCTCGGCCACGGCTGCACGCGCCATTGCCGATCATTTTTCCAAACGCAACAACCCTGCAGCGCTTGCTAACTTCCCCAATGTCGATGGCGTCGTTGCACTGACCCACGGCACAGGTTGTGGCATGGACACCGAAGGCTTAGGCATGAAGTTGCTAGAGCGCACGCTGGCAGGTTATGCCACCCATGCCAACTTCTGGGGTGTGGTGGTGGTGGGTTTGGGTTGCGAAACCAATCAACTCAACACTTGGCTGGCTCACAGCAGTTTGCGCGAAGGCGACACCCTCAAGGTGTTCAACATTCAAGACACCGGCGGCACGCGCCTGACGGTTGAAAAAGGCATTGCACTCATTGAAGAAATGTTGCCACGCGCCAATCAAGTCAAGCGCGAGCCTTGCAGCGCAGAGCACATTACGGTGGGCCTCCAATGTGGTGGCTCCGATGGTTATTCAGGCATCAGCGCCAACCCTGCTTTGGGCGCCGCTGTTGATTTGTTGGTACAACACGGCGGCACAGCCATCTTGAGTGAAACGCCCGAAATTTATGGCGCCGAACACTTGTTGACACGCCGCGCTGTGAAGCCCGAAGTGGCGCAAAAACTGATTGACCGCATTCACTGGTGGGAGCAATACACCGAGATCAATGGCGGCGAGATGAACAACAACCCGTCTCCGGGCAACAAAGCTGGCGGCCTGACCACCATCTTAGAAAAGTCATTGGGCGCTGTGGCGAAAGGCGGCACCAGCAACTTGCAAGCGGTGTATGAGTACGCCGAGCCAGTCAACACCCATGGCTTTGTGTACATGGACACGCCAGGCTATGACCCTGTGAGTGCCACAGGCCAAGTGGCGGGTGGTGCCAACCTCATTTGCTTCACTACAGGCCGCGGCAGTGCCTATGGTTGCGCGCCCTCGCCCAGTTTGAAATTTTCGACCAACTCGGCCTTGTGGAAAAAACAAGAAGAAGACATGGACCTCAACTGCGGTGAGATTGTGGACAACGGGGTCAGCATTGCCGAGATGGGACAACGCATCTTCGAAATGATCCTCAAGGCCGCATCGGGCGAGCCCACCAAGAGCGAAAAGCACGGCTATGGTCAAAACGAATTTGTGCCTTGGCAAGTCGGCGCAGTCATGTAATTTGAAAGAAATACGATGAGTCAATGCATTCCTGCAGCCCAACTGCAATCACAAATTGCCAGCATCATTCAAATGGCTGGCAGCCAAGCTACTGAAGCCGAACAGGTAGCCGCCAACTTGGTCATGGCCAATTTGAGTGGCCACGACTCGCATGGTGTGGGCATGGTGCCGCGCTATGTCGATGCCGTTTTGGAAGGCGGCCTGAACCCCAACACGGGCGTCAAAGTGGTGCTCGACACAGGGCCACTTTTGAACCTAGATGGTCAACGCGGTTATGGGCAAATCACTGGTGTGCAAGCCATGCAAATGGGCATTGAACGCGCCAAGCAATATGGCGTCTGCACAGTGGCACTTAGCCGATCGCATCACCTAGGCCGCATTGGTCACTTTGCCGAAATGGCCGTAGCGCAAGGTTTGGTGTCTGTGCATTTTGTCAATGTGTTGTCACGCCCTGTGGTAGCACCCTTTGGCGGTGGCGATGGCCGCTTTGGCACCAACCCCTGCTGCATTGGTGTGCCCATGGGCAACCGCAAACCCTTCGTGCTCGACTTTGCCACCAGCCGCGTAGCGCAAGGCAAGATGCGTGTCGCGCACAACAAAGGCGAGACCGTACCCGACGGATATTTGATCGACGAAAAAGGCCACCCCACCAACAACCCTGGTGTGGTGGTGGTGCCGCAATCCAATGGCTTTTTTGGCGCGCTGATGACCTTTGGTGAGCACAAAGGCTTTGGCATGGCCATGGCCTGTGAATTGTTGGGTGGCGCCCTGACGGGCAGTGGCACATGGCACCGTGAGGCTGACGACCAACGTGCTGTGCTGAACGGCATGCTGACGATGATCATCGACCCCGTGCGTTTAGGTACTCAAGACAGTTTTGAAAAAGAAGCCTTGGCCTTTGAAGATTGGCTGCGCCAAAGCCCCGATGCACCGGGCAGCGATGGCGTGCTGATGGCCGGTGAGCCTGAACGCAAAGCGCGTGCTGATCGGGAGCAAAACGGCATTTGGATTGACGATGCCACTTGGGCTGAGATTCAAAACTCTGAAGCCAAACTGAAAAGCCGACATGTCTGAAAAAAAGCTCTCGCGCACCACGCTCTCTCAAGTTTCTGCGTCGGTCAAAACACCAGGCTACACACCCAAGCCCACAGAAACAGGCGTGTTGCATTTGGGCTTAGGCGCGTTTCACCGCGCACACCAAGCCATGGTGTTCGACCAACTTCTGCGTGAAGGCGATTCACGTTGGGGAATCCATGGCGTCGGTATGACCCAACCTGGCTTGGTCAATAAACTGCGTGCGCAGGACGGTTTGTACTCGGTGCGCATTGCAGGTGCTACAGGTGTTGAATGGCAAGTGCCTGGTGCACTGTGGCAAACCAGCGTGGCCACCACAGAAAGACACAGCGTTTTGGATGCCATTGCGGCACCAAGCACGCGTTGGATCACCCTCACCGTCACTGAAAAAGGCTACACGCCTGCGCTGGCGCAACTCTTGATTGACGGCTTGCGTTTGCGCCACGCGGCTGGCCTGGCAGGCCTCACCGTGGCTTCATGCGACAACCTACAAGGCAACGGTCACAAACTACAAGCCTTGATTCATGCCACAGCCACAGCGCAAGATGCATCGCTGATGCAGTGGATGGACGCTCATTGCGCCTTCCCATGCAGCATGGTCGATCGCATCGTGCCAGCAGCCACTGCCGAAGTGGTCGATGCAGCCAAAGCTGCGCTAGGTTTGGAAGACGATTGCGCCCTGAGCACCGAAACATTTTGGGAATGGGTCATTGAAGACAAATTTGTCGACCCGGCCGACGCCGCATTGCTGGCCAAATGCGGCGTGCGCGTCACCCCCGATGTGCACAGTTACGAAGAAGCCAAGTTGCGCATGCTCAATGGCAGCCACTCTGCCATGGCCTTGATGGGCGCCATCACGGGCCGTCCGTACATTGCCACCTGCATTGGGGCAGATCACATCCGTGAGTTTGTCTACCGACTCATGAGCCGCGAAGTGTCGCCGCATTTAAGCCGTGCCGATTGGGCCAATTACCGCGATGCACTCATTCAACGATTTGGCAATCCATACTTGAAACACAGCGTGCATCAAATTGCCACTGACAGTTCCCAAAAAATACCACAGCGCTGGCCGCCTTCTATCTTGGGTCAGATAGCCAAGGGGCAATCGTTTGAGCACCATGCTTTGGCTGCAGCCATCTTTCTGCGCTATACCTTGGCAGTCGATGAACAAGGCCATGCCTACACCTTGAACGACCCGCAAGCAGAGAGCTTGTTGGCCCTTGGCAAAAACCAAGTGTCAGATGTAGAAGGTAGTTTAAAAACTTTGTTGTCCCGAGAAGATTTATGGGGCACGGAGTTGCCGCACAACACAGTGTGGGCCGAACGCGTGGCGTATTGGCACGATCAAGTGATTCACCAAGGCGTGGATGCAACCTTGAAATTTGCCATCACCTTAGACGCTTAAGCACATTTTTAAATCTCGAAACCATGAAAATCACCGCTGCCCGCATCATCGTTTGCTGCCCTGGCCGCAATTTCGTCACGCTCAAAATTGAGACCGATGAAGGCCTGACTGGCATTGGCGATGCCACCCTCAATGGCCGCGAATTGTCGGTGGTCAGTTACTTGGAAGAACACGTCATTCCTTGTTTGATTGGCCGAGATCCACAACAAATTGAAGACATCTGGCAGTACCTCTACAAAGGTGCGTACTGGCGCAGAGGCCCTGTGACGATGACGGCCATCGCCGCAGTAGACACCGCGTTGTGGGACATCAAAGCCAAAATTGCAGGCCAACCACTTTACCAATTGCTAGGCGGCCGAAGTCGTACCGGCATCATGTCATATGCCCACGCCACCGGTCGCGACACGGCAGAAACCGTGGACGAAGTGTTGCGTCACAAAGAGATGGGCTACTTGGCCATTCGCGCGCAAAGCGGCATTCCGGGCCTGAACAAAGTTTATGGCGTGAGTGGCAATGGCCGCATGTACGAACCTGCCGACGGCCCCTTGCCAGGCGAGCACGACTGGAGCACCGAAAAGTATTTGCGTCACACACCTGGCTTGTTTCAAGCGGTGCGCGAAGCTGTTGGTCCCGATACGCATTTATTGCACGATGCACACCACCGCCTCACGCCCATTGAGGCGGGTCGCTTGGGCAAAGAACTGGAGCCCTTCCACTTGTTCTGGTTAGAAGACCCCACGCCCGCCGAGAACCAAGAAGCCTTCAAGCTCATTCGTCATCACACCACCACCCCCTTGGCTGTGGGCGAGATTTTCAACACGGTGTGGGACTGCAAAGATTTGATCGAACAACAACTGATTGATTACATCCGCACCACTGTGACGCACGCGGGCGGCATAACGCATCTGCGCGTCATTGCCAATTTGGCCAGCTTGTACCAAGTGCGCACTGGTTGCCACGGCGCTACCGACATGTCGCCGGTTTGTATGGGGGCTGCATTGCATTTTGATACGTGGGTGCCCAACTTTGGCATTCAAGAACACATGGCGCACAGCGAAGAAATGCTGTCGGTTTTTCCACACGATTGGCGCTTTGAAAAAGGCATGCTGTATTGCGGGGAGTCACCTGGCCACGGCGTGGACATTGATGAAAAACTGGCCTCCAAGTATCCATACCAGCGCGCCTATTTGCCAGTGAACCGCTTACAGCACGACGGCACTTTATGGAGTTGGTAATTCAAACAATGCCCGGCACAAAAAAGGCACCTTGCGGTGCCTTTTTTCTTGATCGCTTGGGTTTACAAGATGCGTGCCAACGAAGCCTGCAAATTCTCAGACGGCAAACGCTTAAAGCCAGAGCGTGCAAAACGCTGCATGCGGCCCATCATGAAGGCCACCAACAAAGAAGCGGTCACTTGGGCATCCACAGTAGGCGTGTCGCTTTGAGGGCCGCCCTCGCGCAATGACTGTTTGAATGCGCTCTCGAGTTTGTCAAACAACAAATTCATACGCTCTTGCAAACGCTCGTTTTCAAACACCAGAGCATCACCTGTCATCACTCGCGCCATGCCCGGGTTCTTCTCTGCAAATTGCAAAATAAGCGCCACAGTGCGAGCAACTTGGGCAGGGCCTGCGGGTTCGCGATCGGCAATTTGACGCACAAACGCAAACACCGACTGCTCGACAAAATCGATCAGGCCTTCAAACATTTGCGCCTTGCTGGCAAAGTGGCGGTACAGAGCGGCTTCACTCACACCCAACTTGGATGACAAAGCAGCCGTGGTGATGCGCTCGGCGCCAGGCTGCTCCAGCATGCCGGCCAAAGTTTGCAAAATTTGTAAGCGACGCTCGCCGGGCTTGGGGCGCTTGCGTGTGGGGGCAGCGCCAGCCTCTTCGTTGTCGGGCAAGTTGTCTTCGTGGCTTGTCTCTGTGGTCATGGTGCTGTTCCTGCTCAGTGGCTGCGAATCATGGTGCCGAAGGCTTGATCGGTCAAAATTTCTAACAACATGGCGTGCGGTACGCGGCCATCGATGATGTGCACCGCATTCACGCCACTCTTTGCGGCATCTAAAGCGCCACTGATTTTGGGCAACATGCCGCCGCTAATGGTGCCATCGGCAAACAACTCATCAATGCGTCGTGCGCTGAGGTCGGTCAATAAATTGCCCGCTTTGTCCAACACACCTGGGGTATTGGTCAGCAAGACTAATTTTTCGGCTCTCAGGACACTGGCCAACTTGCCGGCCACCACATCGGCATTGATGTTGTAGCTCTCGTTGTTCTCGCCAAAACCAATGGGGCTGATAACCGGAATGAAGGCGTCGTCTTGCAAAGCTTTGACCACGCTGGGGTCAATCGATTCAATGTCGCCCACTTGGCCCACATCGTGTTCTTTGCTGGGGTCGGCGCTGTCCACCATCTTTAGTTTTTTGGCGCGAATCATGCCGCCATCACGACCTGTCAAACCAACGGCCTTGCCGCCCGCTTGATTGATCAAGCCCACAATGTCTTGCTGTACTTCACCGGCCAAGACCCATTCCACCACTTCCATGGTTTCGGCATCGGTCACGCGCATGCCTTGAATGAACTCGCCTTTTTTGCCCAAGCGGTTCAAAGCCGTTTCAATTTGCGGGCCGCCACCGTGCACCACCACAGGGTTCATGCCAACCAACTTCAAGAGCACCACGTCTTCGGCAAAGTCAGCCTGCAATGCGGGATCGGTCATGGCATTGCCGCCGTATTTGATGACCAAGGTCTTGCCGTGGAACTTGCGAATGTAGGGCAAGGCCTGCGCCAAAATTTCTGCTTTGTCGCGCGGTGAAATGTGGGCCAAAGAATCGTTGTCAGTCATGATGGTTCTTTAAAGTAAAAACATGCAAGTCAGTACTTGCTCATGTGATAGAGGGCTGTCAGAGCCGTATTGTGAACACTTTTGAGGCTTTTGGGCCCCTTCAAGCGAACAAGTTCACAAAATTTTTGACAGCATGGCATCGACGCCTTTTTGCCAGTCTGGCAATTGACACTGAAGGTCGTTTTGCAGCTTGCTGCAATTGAGGCGGGAGTTCAGGGGGCGTTGCGCTGGCGTCGGAAACTCCGAAGTCGGCACAGCGGCCACTTCTTTCACTTTGTACGCCATTTCGGGCTTCAGTCGCTTGGCAGTTTGCAAGACATATTCTGCATACGCATGCCACGTGGTTTCACCCGCCGCGGCCAAGTGATAGATGCCAGACAGCGCTTGCGGCTGTTGCAAACACATAGCCGTGATGTCGGCCAGCAAAGCGGCGCCCGTGGGTGCGCCGAATTGGTCGTTGATGACGGCCATCTTGTCGCGCTCTTGAGCCAAGCGCAACATGGTCTTGGCAAAGTTGCCACCTTCAGTGCCATACACCCAACTGGTTCTAAAAATGACGTGCTTGGCGCCTTGCTTGGCAATGCCCTGCTCGCCCGCCAATTTGCTGTGGCCGTACACATTAAGGGGACCTGTGGCATCGGTTTCAAGCCATGGCTTTTGGCCGCTGCCATCAAACACATAGTCTGTTGAATAGTGAACCAACAACGCATCCAGGGCAGCACAAGCGCGAGACAAAACCTCGGGCGCCAAGGCATTGACCAAATGCGCAGTACTTGAATCGGACTCGGCTTTGTCGACTGCGGTGTAGGCTGCGGCATTGACCACCACTTGCGGTCTGAAAACTCGAACGGTTTCGGCCAAGCCCTCCAAATTGCTCAGGTCGCCGCAATGCGTGGTGCTGCTTCTGTCCAGCGCCAGCACTTCACCCAAGGGCGCCAAGCTGCGCTGCAGCTCCCAACCCACTTGGCCATTCTTGCCGAGCAATAAAATTTTCATCGGTGGCTTAGGCCTTGTATTGCTTGGTTACCCAGTCACGGTAGGCACCACTTTGCACGTGCGCCACCCATTCTGTGTTATCCAAATACCAAGCCACTGTTTTGCGAATACCCGTTTCAAACGTTTCTGCAGGCTTCCAACCCAGTTCTTTTTCTAGCTTGCGCGCATCGATGGCATAGCGCCGATCGTGGCCAGGACGATCTTTCACGTATGTGATTTGAGTGGCATAACTTTGACCGTCTGAGCGGGGGCGCAATTCGTCCAACAAGGCGCAAACTGTATTGACAATCTCGATGTTGGGCTTCTCGTTCCAGCCGCCCACGTTGTAGGTTTCGCCCAAACGGCCGCCCTCTAGCACTCGGCGAATGGCACTGCAGTGGTCTTTGACATACAGCCAATCACGCACCTGCATGCCGTCACCATACACGGGCAGCGGCTTGCCAGCCAAGGCATTCACAATCATGAGCGGAATGAGCTTCTCGGGAAAGTGCAGTGGGCCGTAGTTGTTGCTGCAATTGGTGGTCAACACAGGCAGGCCATAGGTATGGTGCCATGCGCGCACCAAGTGATCGCTGGCCGCCTTACTGGCGCTGTAGGGGCTGTTGGGCTCGTACTGGTGTTGTTCTGTGAAAGCGGGGTCTTGGGGCGTCAGGCTGCCGTACACCTCATCGGTGGACACATGCAAAAAGCGAAAGCTTCTCTGGCCATCGGCACCCATACTTTGCCAGTAGCCGCGGACCGATTCCAACAAACGGAAGGTGCCCACAATGTTGGTCTCAATGAAGTCGCCGGGGCCATGAATGGAACGGTCAACATGGCTTTCTGCCGCAAAGTTCAACACGGCACGGGGCTGGTGCTCTGCCAACAATTTGGGCAGCAACTCAGAATCGCCAATGTCGCCCTGAACAAATACATGCTGAGGATTGTTGTTCAGTGAAGCCAATGACTCCAAGTTGCCGGCATAGGTCAACTTGTCGAGGTTCACAATTTTTTCAGCCGTGTGGGCCACCCAGTCCAACACAAAGTTGGCACCGATGAAGCCTGCACCGCCAGTAATCAGCACAGTCATGTTGATTCTTTCTAAAACGACATTTTATAAGCTTGGCAGGGTGATCGACTGCGGTTAAAGTTGATCACTCTAGGATCCACCCCAAGAAGTACGGAGTTTCCATGGCCACATCTGCCTCTAAAAAGACCGCCAAAGGCGCAAGCGATTCAAACAAGCAAGGCGCTTTCAACAGCACCGCCTCCAAAGACATTTGGCTAGCCGGCCTCGGCGCCATGGCCCAAGCGCAAGCGCAGGCCCGCGAACAAGGCAGCAAAGCCTTTGAGTCATTGGTTGAAAAAGGACTGGCCTTTCAACGCCAATCTCAAGTCACTGCCCAAGAAAAAATCAATGAAGCCGCCGCCCATTTCAATCAATTGACGCAAGGACTGGGCGCTGGTTTGGTAGCCCCTGTGGGTGCCAAGGTCGACCGATTGGAACACCTCTTTGAAGACCGGGTGGCGCGAGCACTCAAAAGTTTGGGCTTGCCAACAGCCCAAGAAGTGGCTGATTTACAAGACAGAGTGGCCGCCCTCGAAGCCGCGCTGCACAAATCTGCGCCCGCTAAAGCTGCACGCAAAGCCCCCCTCAAATCTAAGAAGTCTGCAACTTAAGACGCCTGCATGGCCAAAAAAGCCCCCCGCCGCACCGCCGAGCGAATTGCCACGGTCTCTTTAGACCTGTTCAACCGCTATGGTGAGCCCAATGTGTCGACCACCCTGATTTCGTCAGAGCTCAACATCAGCCCTGGCAATTTGTACTACCACTTTCCGGCCAAAGACCAATTGGTCAGCCACTTGTTTGACAACTACAAAGAAGACATTCTGAAGTTGTTAGACGCCAGTCAAGACGTCAAAGACGTGGAAGACGCCTGGTTCTTTTTGCACTCCTTGTTTGAACTCATTTGGGATCACCGGTTTTTGTACCGCGACCTGAACGATTTGCTGTCCAAGAACAGGCATTTGGAAACCAATTTCAAACACATCTTGGAAGTCAAAACTGCATCCCTGAATCAATTGCTGCAGGCCTTGGCAAGGCAAGGCCATATTCGCAACGAGCCCGATACTTTCAGCACCTTGTCGGCCAGCATGTCGGTGGTGGTCACTTATTGGCTCAGTTACGAATATGTTCGCAACCCCCGCCATGCCATGGAGCCCGAGAGCGCAAGCGATGCATTGGCTAGAGGGGCAAGGCACGTGTTGCTACTGTTGGCACCGTATTTGGAAAACGCCTCAGAGCGGGCGCATTTGATGCAGTTGACGCAGGCTTATGAAGCTGCCAACACTTAAAAGTTCAAACGATTAAAAATTCAAACGCTGAGTGACTACAAAGCGGCAAGGCGCTGAGCGCCTGGTCTCAATTAAGCAAATCTGGTTTGAGCTAGTTTCAACAGGCCATCAAAGATGAGGCTGTCGACCAACTCAAACTGAATGGCCATACTGGGCGCCATTTTCCAGCCAGCACCACCCGTCATCACACACTGCGGCTCCATGCCGGTGTGGTCTCTTAAATGTTGCACCATGCGCTCGCAAGCGCCAGCAATGGCGTAAGTACCGCCACTGGTCAGGGCATCGCTGGTGTTGGTGGGAAAGGGTCTGACTTCGCCGGTTGGCACATGCAGGCCGGCCGTACCCGACTCCAAGGCCCGCAGCATGATGCCGTGCCCTGGCAAGATCAGCCCGCCTAAAAATTTGCCATGCTGGTCAATGGCTTCCACCGTGACGGCCGTGCCCACCATGACGACGACCAAAGGTTTTTCAATGCCGCGCGCCAACATGCGGTGACGCGCACCGACCATGGCCACCCAACGGTCTGAGCCAAGCCGAGTGGGGTGATCGTAGCCGTTGCTCACGCCCGCTTCTTCGGTGGACGACACCACCCATTGGGGCGTCACATCCCAGATTTCCATTTGTTCTTGGACGCGCCGCTTGACGGCGTCGCCGGCCACCACGCAACCCAACATGCGAGCGGGCGCAGACAAATTGGCCCAGGGCCCATCGGCCAAGGTTTCGATGTTTTCTAAAAATTCGGCACCCTGCGCCAAGACATTGGCTTGGGTGTGGGGCCGATCGTATAGCGCCCACTTCAAGCGGGTGTTACCGACGTCGATGGCCAAAAATGTCATACGCGGATGATAAAGATATTTAGGGCGTTTAGAGCCAACCGCGCTGTGAATTCAACCGAGTCTGCGAGATTTTCAATTCTGTCGCCAAGGCAAGCCGCGTTTGCGCCAGCCACCCAACAAACCCCTGTGGGCGTGGGCATCTGGATCGCCCTCAAAACCTTCTAGGATGTTGTAGGCCTGTACGCCCAATTGGGTTGCCCTTTGAGCAGCGGCAATAGACCTGACACCACTTCTGCAAAGCAAGACCACTTTTTGGCCGTCTTTGGCCAGCGCCTGAATTTCGACATCAAACACTGGGTTGACTTCCATGGCGGGCCATTGCTTCCAGGCAAGTGCTTTGGCATCCGGCACAAAACCAACCCAAGCCCGTTCTGCATCTGAACGCACATCGACCAAAATGGCTTGCCCAGTTTGGACCCACTGCCAAGCCAGCTCAGGAGAAACATCGCCTGCGTAGTTGGCTGCCTTTTGCACGCTGTAAAGATTGGCACGCGTGGCCTCACCCCCTGCATCGTGCCGCATGCCTGAAGTTAAATTGGCAGGCACGGCCTCATCGATTCTTTTGGGCTTTGGCAAATTCAAATTGTCCATGGTGGTTTTAAATTGCTCTAAGTTTTGCCCTGCGGTCCGAATGTTGAATTGCATCTCGTGACTGATACTCGAGTGCGTGCGGCCATGGTAGTCATGGCCTGGCCACACGGTGGTGTGCTCGGGCAGCTTGTACAAAATTTCGGTCAGGCTGTGGTACATGGCCTCTGCACTGCCCGATTGAAAATCGGTGCGGCCACAGCCATTGATCAGCAGGGTATCGCCCGTGAAGACGTGCGAGGCCTCTGGGGTCGACAGGTAAAAACACATGCTGCCAGCGGTGTGGCCAGGTGTGTGCAATGCCTTCAAAGCAAAACTGCCAAAGGGCATCATCTGCCCATCTACCAATTGAACCGCAGCAGTGCCAATGTGACAGCCTTCAGGGGCCGCAGTTTTCACGCCAAAGTGCTCGGCCAACAAACCTGCGCTGGTAATGTGATCGGCGTGGGCATGCGTTTCTAGCGCCCAGCACAGCTTCAAGCCTTTGGCCTGAATCACGGTTTGGTCTCGCTCTAGCTGCTCTACAACCGGGTCAATGATGACCGCGTCCAAGGTGGTGGGGTCGAAGACCAGATAGGTATAGGTGCTGGAAGCTGCGTCAAACAGCTGATGCACTTGGGGTGTTGAAGTACTCATGAATTGGGTCAAGCAAACTTGGTCAACATTTCTGCCACATGCTCCGCAGATTGATCGCCCTGCTCAATCATGCAACCGACCATGGAGAAAAACGCTTTGTCGAGCGCTTTGCGAGAAGCTGCCATTTGCTGGGCAATTTTTTCACAATCAGAATCTGTTTCGATGAGTTTTTGCAAGCCACGCAATTGGCCTTCAATTCGGGCTAGGCGTGCGCACAAGGCTTTCTTTTTTTCTGGATCGGCAATACGGCTCATGGTGTTCTTTCAGAAGAATCTCAAATTATGATAAGTTTTGCCACCTTTTCAAAACAATATTCTGGAACCTATCGACATGTTGGATGTTTTGCACCCTTATTTGATCGCCGCCATAGGCGGCGTGCTGATTGGTATCGCCAGTTGGCTACTTTGGTGGGGCTTAGGCCGAATTGCGGGGGTTAGCAGCATCACTTCTGAAGCCCTGTCAGCCCCCTTGCTTCCCGACAACTGGCGCTGGGCCTTTATAGCCGGTTTGATCGTGGGCGGCACTTTATTGGGCCAGGCCTTAGAGAATCCAGCTTTACCTGAGCGGCCCTTGGCCCTGCTGATTCCTGCTGGACTTTTGGTGGGCGTCGGCACGGTTTGGGGCAGCGGTTGCACCAGCGGCCATGGCGTTTGCGGTCTGGGTCGCCTTTCCTTGCGCTCTTTGGTGGCAGTCTTGACTTTCATGGCTGCGGGCATGGCCACAGTCACGTTGATGCGAGGTGCTGCATGAGCATGAACGAACCTCAAGCAGGCCGACTGGGTCTCTCTTTTACGGCAGGGCTTGTTTTTGCGGCTGGCTTGGTGCTTTCAGGCATGACCCAGCCTCTCAAGGTGATGGGCTTCTTGGACATCACTGCCGTCACCAAAGGTCCTTTTCCGGGTCTTTGGGATCCTACGCTGGCCTTTGTCATGGGCGGCGCGGTTTGCGTCACCCTGCTGGCCTTTGCTTGGACGCATCGCATCGCCAGCAAACCGCTGTTGGCGCCACAATTTCATACCCCTTTAATCAGTCAAATTGACCTGCCTCTGGTGGGCGGCGCTGTGCTGTTTGGCGCCGGTTGGGGTTTGGCCGGCTACTGCCCAGGGCCTGCTTTGGCTTCTGCTTTGCTAAGCACAGACGCCCTCATTTTTACGGGGGCCATGCTGGTGGGCATGTTGATTTGTAAGTCTTTTTTAAGCAAAAAGGCTCAAATTGGAAGTTGACGTTTACGTCAACGTCAATTAGACTGAGGCGCTTCACTTTGTGGACTTATTGAGGCCTTTTTTGAGGCCCTCTTTGCGACCCTCTTTATCCCTCACCGGAACACTGCCATGACCGACTTGTCTGCCGAATTCAAAGCCCTCGCCGAATACCGCCCCACGCACAAAGTACGCTTTGTGACGGCCGCCAGTTTGTTCGACGGCCACGACGCCGCCATCAACATCATGCGCCGCATCTTGCAAAGCATGGGCGCAGAAGTGATTCACTTGGGCCATAACCGTTCGGTCGATGAAGTGGTGACTGCGGCTTTGCAAGAAGACGCTCAAGGCATTGCCATCAGCTCCTACCAAGGCGGCCACGTAGAGTATTTCAAATACATGGTCGACTTATTGCGTCAACGCGGCGGCGAACACATTCAAGTGTTTGGCGGCGGCGGCGGCGTGATTGTTCCGGCCGAAATTCGCGAGTTGCATGCCTATGGCGTGGGCCGCATTTACTCGCCAGAAGACGGTCAGCGCATGGGCTTGGCTGGCATGATTGGCGAGATGGTGATGCGCTGCGACAAAGACATCAGCGCTTACGCCCCCAAAGATTTGAAAGCCATTCAAGGCGGCACAGAGGCCAACTGGCGTTCGTTGTCACAACTCATCACGGTTTTGGAAAACGGCAACGCATCCGCTGACATGGTGGCCGCATTGCGCACCGAAGCCGCCAAGCACAAAGTGCCCGTGTTGGGCATTACCGGCACAGGTGGCGCGGGAAAATCTTCACTCACTGATGAACTGATTCGCCGTTTGCGCTTGGACCAAGGCGACGACTTGCGCATTGCCGTGGTGTCGATCGATCCTTCGCGTCGCAAGAGCGGTGGCGCTTTGCTAGGCGACCGCATTCGCATGAATGCCATCAACCCTTGGCGCAATGGCGCGCGCGTATTCATGCGCAGCTTGGCCACTCGCGATTTTGGCAGCGAAATTTCTGCGGCTTTGCCCGACGTGGTGGCCGCTTGCAAGGTGGCAGGCTTTGATGTTGTCGTGGTTGAGACCTCTGGCATTGGCCAGGGCGATGCCGCCATCGTGCCGCACGTAGATGTGCCGATGTATGTCATGACGCCCGAGTTTGGCGCAGCCAGCCAATTGGAAAAAATCGACATGCTCGACTTTGCCGAGTTTGTGGCCATCAACAAGTTTGACCGCAAAGGCGCCAGCGATGCGCTGCGCGATGTGGCCAAACAAGTTCAACGCAACAAAGAAGCTTGGACCGTGCCCACCGAACAGATGCCCGTGTTTGGCACCATGGCTGCGCGCTTCAACGACGATGGCGTGACAGCTTTGTACCAAGCGCTCAAAGTGCGTTTGGGCGAGCTTGGTTTGAAGTTGAAAGAGGGCTTGTTGCCCGCAGTGGATGTGAGGCACAGCACCAACCAAACACCTGTTGTGCCTGCCGCACGCACCCGCTATTTGGCTGAAATTACTGATACGGTTCGCGGCTACAAAAAACAAGCCCGAGCCCAAGCCAAACTGGCACGTGAAATTCAACAACTGCGCGCAGCCGCTGTCATGTTGGAAGTGGACAAACCCGGTCGGGCTAAAGCCTCCGAAGCCGCCATCGACTTGGCTGCACGGCGTGAAGAAACGCAGGACCCCGGTGCTAAAAAACTCTTGGCCCAATGGCCAGAAATGCAACAAGCCTACGCCGGCGACGAGTACGTGGTCAAAATTCGCGACAAAGAAATTCGCACGGCACTCACGTCTAAAACCTTGTCGGGCACCACCATTCGCAAAGTGTCTTTGCCAACGTACGAAGACCACGGCGAAATTTTGAAATGGTTGATGTTGGACAACGTGCCTGGCAGCTTTCCTTATACCGCCGGCACCTTTGCTTTCAAACGCGAAGGCGAAGACCCCACGCGCATGTTTGCGGGTGAAGGCGATGCCTTCCGCACCAACACACGCTTCAAGCTCTTGAGCGAAGGCATGCCTGCCAAGCGTTTGTCCACCGCCTTTGACTCCGTCACTTTGTACGGCAACGACCCCGATCCGCGTCCCGACATCTACGGCAAAGTGGGCAACTCAGGCGTGAGCATTGCCACGCTGGACGACATGAAGGTGCTGTACGGCGGCTTTGACTTGTGCAACCCCAGCACCAGCGTGTCCATGACCATCAACGGTCCAGCGCCTTCTATCTTGGCCATGTTCATGAACACCGCCATCGATCAAAACTTGGAAAAATTCAAAGCCGACAACGGCCGCGACCCCACCGACACCGAAGCTGCCAAAATTCGCGAATGGGTGTTGGCCAATGTGCGCGGTACCGTGCAAGCCGACATCTTGAAAGAAGACCAAGGCCAAAACACTTGCATCTTCAGCACGGAGTTCAGCCTGAAGGTGATGGGCGACATTGCGCAGTACTTTGTTCACAACGACGTGCGCAACTTTTACTCCGTGTCGATTAGCGGTTATCACATTGCTGAAGCGGGTGCCAACCCCATCAGTCAGTTGGCCTTCACGCTGTCCAATGGCTTTACGTTTGTAGAAGCCTACTTGGCGCGTGGCATGCACATCGATGACTTTGCGCCCAACCTCAGCTTCTTCTTCAGCAACGGCATGGACCCCGAGTACACCGTGCTGGGCCGCGTGGCGCGCCGCATCTGGGCTGTGGCCATGAAGAACAAGTACGGCGCCAACGAGCGCAGCCAGAAGTTGAAGTACCACATTCAAACCTCAGGCCGTTCACTGCACGCGCAAGAGATTCAGTTCAACGACATTCGCACCACATTGCAAGCGCTGATTGCCATTTACGACAATTGCAACTCACTGCACACCAATGCGTTTGACGAAGCCATCACCACGCCCACCGAAGACAGCGTGCGACGTGCCATGGCCATTCAGCTCATCATCAACCGCGAGTGGGGCTTGGCCAAAAACGAAAACCCCAACCAAGGCGCCTTCATCATTGAAGAGCTCACCGAGTTGGTGGAAGAAGCCGTGCTCACTGAGTTTGAAAAAATTGCAGACCGCGGCGGTGTGTTGGGTGCCATGGAAACCGGCTATCAGCGCGGCAAGATTCAAGACGAATCGATGCACTACGAGATGCTCAAGCACACCGGCGAGTACCCCATCATTGGCGTCAACACCTTCCGCAACCCAAAAGGCGACGAAGTGCTCGAGAAGCTGGAACTGGCCCGCTCTACAGACGACGAGAAGAAATCTCAACTCGATCGTTTGCATGCCTTCCACGCCAAACACGCCAAAGAATCGCCTGCCATGTTGGCCCGTTTGCAACAGGCTGTGATTCACAACGACAACGTGTTTGAAGTCTTGATGGATGCCGTGCGTGTTTGCTCATTGGGTCAAATTACCAACGCCCTCTTTGAGGTGGGCGGTCAATACCGCAGAAACATGTAATTCGTATGAATGCATCTTGAAAGTGAACGCAGCAGGGTGAAAGCCCTGCTGATTTACTTTGATTTGCGCTTTGTGAGACATTACGCGCATGAACATCCTTTTCATTGTCGACCCCCTCGCCTCCTTCAAGATCAAGAAGGACACCAGCTTTGCCATGATGCGCGAAGCGCAAAAGCGAGGCCACCAAGTGAGCGCCTGCGAAGTGCCGCACATTCAATGGCAGCGCGGCGAATGCGTCAAAGCGCAAGTGCAAGACCTGCGCTTAACCGGCGACGCCACCACCTGGTACGAGGTCACGGCATCGCGCGAAGCATGGCTCAAAGACTTTGACGCCATCATCATGCGCAAAGACCCGCCCTTCGACAGCGAGTATTTCTACGCCACGCATTTACTCAGCCAAGCCGAGCGCGAAGGCGCCAAGGTCTTCAACAAACCCGAGGCCTTGCGCAACCACCCCGAAAAGCTGGCCATCATGGAATTTCCCCAATTCATTGGGCCCACCTTGGTCACGCGCTCTGCCAGCGCCATCAAAGCCTTTCATGCCGAACACAAAGACATCATCTTGAAACCCTTGGATGGCATGGGCGGCATGGGCATCTTTAGAGTGGGCGCTGATGGCATGAATTTAGGTTCCATCATTGAAACCTTGAACCTTGATGGCGCGCAATCGGTCATGGTGCAAAAGTTTTTACCGGCCATTGCGCAAGGCGACAAGCGCGTCTTGATCATTGGCGGCAAGCCTGTGCCATTTTGCTTGGCACGCATTCCTCAGGGCGGCGAAGTCCGAGGCAACTTGGCCGCAGGCGGCAAGGGTGTGGCCCAGCCTTTGAACGACAACGACCGCGCTATTGCAGAAAGCGTGGGAGCCGTCTTGGCACCCCGTGGTTTGCTATTAATTGGACTCGATGTCATAGGCACCCACGTGACCGAAATTAACGTCACCAGTCCCACGTGCTTCCAAGAAATTTTTGATCAGACCGGCTGTGATGTAGCGGCCCTCTACATCGACGCGCTGGAGGCTGCAGTTAAAGCGGCTTAAGCCAAGGGCTTTTCTGCTTCAAGCAAAACGCCGTCCCTAAACACCATCACCTCGCCGGGCACAAAAGCGGTCCAAGGCTCGTCCAGCGTCAAGGGCGCGGTGACCACCACGGCCACTCGGTCTGAGGGGTTGGTTTGCTCGGCAAAGTTCACCTGCACATCTTCGTCTTTGAGGGTGGCAGTTTTAAACGGATATTTGCGCAGCACATAGTGCAAGTCGGTGGTGGCATGCGCCCACAAAGCTTGTCCGTTAGACAACAAAAAATTAAAGGTGCCGTGCTTCGAAATTTGCGGTACCAACTCGCGCAATGTGAGCGTCAACTCTGCCACACTGGGGACTGATGCATGCGACTTGGACAGCTCCTGCATGAGCCAACAAAACGCGCGCTCGCTGTCGGTTTGTCCCACGGGGTGAAAGTGCCCATGCAAGCGCGGATGAAAATTTTCTAAATTGCCGTTGTGCGCAAACACCCAATAGCGCCCCCACAACTCCCGCACAAAAGGATGGCAATTTTCAAGTGCCACCTCACCCTGCGTGGCCTTGCGAATGTGCGCAATGACATTTTCACTTTTGATCGGATAGCGCCTGATGAGCTCGGCCACAGGCGACTTGCTGGCCTCTTGGTGATCTACAAAATGCCGCACCCCCACGCCCTCAAAAAAAGCGATGCCCCAGCCATCTGAATGATGGTCGGTGACACCACCTCTTTGCGAGAAGCCACTGAAACTGAAGGTGGCATCGGTGGGCGTGTTGCAATTCATGCCCAAGAGTTGGCACATGCTCAATGTTCTCCGGTTAAGACAACCTGCTCGTAGGCGTGCAAAGATGGCAAGCCACCGGTGTGCAAGAACAACACGTTCTCGTCGGGCTTGAAGTAGCCTTGGCGTGCCAAGCCAATCAGGCCCGCCATGATTTTGCCGGTGTAAACAGGGTCTAACAAAATGCCTTCGCTGCGCGCCAGCATTTGCACCGCTTCCACCATCATGTCATTGGGAATGGAATATTTGGGTTGCCAGTAGCCTCCCACACTGACCACTTTGTCGCGTGGAATGGTCAAGCCCACATTGAGCAAATCGGCTACCGCTTGGGCTTCTTTGTAAACCAGTGGTTCTTGGTCTGCTGGGTCACGACTGACGCCAATGCCCACAATGGGAATGTCAATGTGATTGCCTAAAAAACCAGCCAACAAACCGCCGTGCGTGCCAGAACTGCCCGAACCCACCACCACGCGATCGATGCGAACCCCCATGTCATAAAACTGTTGCTGCAACTCTTGTGCGCATGCCACATAGCCCAAGCCACCTAATGCATTGGAGCCGCCACCGGGAATGATGTAGGCCTTGCCGCCTTGAGCGGCCACTTCGTCGGCCACCTTCTGCATAGCCTCGGCCATGTTGCTGCCACCCGGCACCACCGTGATGGCTTCGACACCCATCAGGTTGAACATGAAGTTGTTGCCGCTGGCCGTGTGGCTGTAGCTGTTGGGCACGCGCTCTTCAATGACAAAGCGGCACCGCAAACCTTCTTTGACCGCAGCCGCCAACGTGATGCGGCAATGGTTGGACTGCGGTGCGCCGCAAGTGACCAGTGTGGTCGCACCTTTTTCTAGCGCATCAGCGGCCAAGAATTCCAACTTGCGCGTTTTGTTGCCGCCCGGAAAGAGGCCCAACATGTCGTCCCGTTTGATCCACACGCGCGGACCTTTGCCACCGGGGCAAGTAGCAGCCAAGGCCTGGCTAAAGCGCTGCGCAAATTCCAGGGGCGTGGGGTGCTCGGTGTAAATGCGGCGTGGGAAACGAGACAAGTCCATGGTGACAATCTTTCTCTGAAAAATATAGCAACATCTTAGAACAGAACACGGCCAAGACCACTTCCAAAAAATGAAAGGCGGTATGCCAGCCCTGTTAAGGAAGTCATACCGCCTGAGAACCTCAAGGCGCCGTTGGCGCCAAGGGGCTGTGACGAATTAAGCCGCAGCCTTCACTTTCAAACGCCATGCGTGCAGCAAAGGCTCGGTATAACCGCTGGGTTGCTCTTTGCCTTTGAACACCAAGTCGCAAGCAGCTTGGTAAGCCTTGGATGTTTTGAAATTGCCGGCCATCTTTTGGTACAAAGCATCGCCTGCATTTTGTTGGTCCACCACGGCCGCCATGCGCTCCATCGTGGCCTTCACTTGCGCTTCGGTCACCACGCCATGTGCCAACCAGTTGGCAATGTGTTGGCTGCTGATGCGCAAGGTGGCTCGGTCTTCCATCAAACCCACGCCATGGATGTCAGGCACTTTAGAGCAGCCCACACCTTGATCCACCCAACGCACCACGTAGCCCAAGATACCTTGTGCGTTGTTGTCGAGTTCGTCTTGCTTGTCCTTCGCAGTCCACTCTGCCGCTTGTGCTGGCGTGACCACAGGGAACTGCAACAACTTGTTCAAAGTTTCTTCGCGCAGGTGTTTGGCGCTTTGCTTGGCAATGGTTTTTTCCATCTGCTTTTGCAAGGCGGGCACGTTCACTTGGTGATAGTGCATGGCGTGCAAGGTGGCCGCTGTGGGGCTGGGTACCCAAGCGGTATTGGCGCCCGCATTGGGGTGTCCAATTTTTTGTTTCAACATGTCGGCCATCAAATCAGGCATGGCCCACATGCCCTTGCCAATTTGTGCACGACCGCGCAGGCCAGCTTGCAAACCCACAGCCACGTTGGCTCTCTCATAAGCACCCAACCAGGTGCTGCCCTTGATGTCGCCCTTGCGCATCACGGGGCCTGCCAACATGCAGGTGTGCATTTCGTCGCCGGTGCGGTCCAAGAAGCCGGTGTTGATAAAGGCCACGCGCGATTTGGCAGCGGCAATACAGGCGGCCAAGTTGGCGCTGGTGCGGCGCTCTTCGTCCATGATGCCCAGCTTCACAGTCGAAGGCTTCAAGCCCAAGACTTTTTCAACACGGCCAAACAAAGTATCGGCAAAGCCCACTTCTTTGGGGCCATGCATTTTGGGTTTCACGATGTACACGCTGCCGGTACGGCTGTTGCGGAAATCGGCACCCTTCTTTTTCTGCAAGTCCACCATGGCGCAGGTGGTCGTGATCATGGCGTCCATGATGCCTTCAGGAATTTCTTTTTGGGTGCCGTCTGCGGCGTTGTACAAAATAGCAGGGTTGGTCATGAGGTGACCCACATTGCGCACGAACAACAAGGAGCGGCCATGCAGCACTTCGGTGCCTTTGCCGCTTGGCTTGGTGTACACGCGGTCTGCATTCAAAGTGCGCTTGAATGTTTTGCCACCCTTTTGCACTTCTTCAGACAAGCTGCCTTGCAAGATGCCCAGCCAGTTGCTGTAGGCCAAGACTTTGTCTTCGGCGTCCACTGCGGCCACCGAGTCTTCCAAGTCAAGAATGGTTGAAAGAGCAGATTCAGCGACCAAATCGGACACGCCTGCAGGGTCTGTTTTGCCAATGGCATGCGCCTTGTTGATTTGCAAATCGAGGTGCAAACCGTTGTGCTTAAACAGCAAGGATGTGGGTGCTTTGGCATCGCCTTGGAAGCCTACAAACTGTTTAGCATCAGCCAAAGTGGTGTTGCCAGATTTGAGGCTAACCACCAACTTGCCACCCTTCACGCTGTAGCCCGTGCTGTCAATGTGCGAGCCCTTTTTCAAAGGTGCGCAACGGTCGAGCACATAGCGGCAGTACTCAATCACTTTGGCGCCGCGCTTGGGGTTGTAGCCCGTGCCTTTTTCGCAACCATTGGCTTCGCTCAATGCATCGGTGCCATACAAAGCGTCGTACAAAGAACCCCAACGCGCATTGGCGGCGTTCAAGGCATAACGTGCATTCAAAATAGGCACCACCAACTGAGGCCCGGCCAACACAGCCAACTCTGCATCCACGTTTTGCGTGGTGGCTTTGGGGCTCTTGGGTTCGGGCACCAAGTAACCAATCGATGTCAAATGTTTGCGATAAGCCTTCATGGCTTTGGCATCGACCAAGGGTCCTGGATTGGCGGTGTGCCACTTGTCCATTTCCAATTGAATGCGATCGCGCTCAGCCAACAAGGCAATGTTCTGTGGCGCCAAATCTTTGACGATGCCATCGAAGCCAGCCCAAAAAGCCTTGCTCTTCACGCCCACTGCCGGCAAGACTTGGTCTTCAATAAAACGGTACAAAGGGGTGGCCACGTGCAGGCCATGGATGCTGGTGCGTTGGGTCATGAAAGCCTCTTCAAAAGTAAAAAATAAACGGGTTTGGGCTGCACATAGATGCATTTCGCCCAGATAAGCCTCACTTTATTCGATGTTTGGGTGTAAATAAATCAGACAAACATCCTTTGACTTGTGACTTTTTAGCAAAGATTGAGCCCCAAATCGTTCAAAACTTGAGAAAATAAGGATCCAATCAGCTAACTCAAGCCCATAAGGTCTGCCCCATGACAAGCCCCCCATCATTGCCGTACGAGGGCATTCGCGTGGTCGAATTTACCCACATGGTGATGGGGCCCACCTGCGGCATGGTCTTGGCCGATCTGGGTGCCGAGGTCATCAAGGTTGAGCCCGTGGGCCATGGCCGAGAGGGCGACAGCACCCGCCAACTGATGGGGTCGGGCGCTGGATTTTTTCCGCTCTTCAATCGGAATAAAAAAAGCTTGGCCCTCGACCTGCAAACACCCGAAGGCAAGGAAGCCGCACTGCGTTTAATTGCCACTGCCGACATCGTGGCCGAAAACTTCAAAGCGGGCACCATGAAAAAACTAGGGCTCGACTACCAAACCCTGAAAAAACTCAACCCCCGACTGATTTACGTTTCACTCAAAGGCTTTTTGCCAGGTCCCTACGAACACCGCACCGCCCTCGATGAAGTGGTCCAAATGATGGGCGGCTTGGCCTACATGACCGGCAGACCAGGCGACCCATTGCGTGCAGGCGCCAGTGTCAACGACATCATGGGCGGCATGTTTGGGGCCATGGGCGCCATGGCCGCTTTGGCCCAACGCGCACAAACCGGTGAGGGTCAAGAAGTGCAAAGTGCGCTGTTTGAAAACAATGTGCTCTTGGTGGCGCAGCACATGCTGCAGTACCAAGTGACAGGGCAAGCCGCCAAGCCCATGCCCGCTCGCATTTCAGCATGGGCCATCTACGACGTGTTTGAGGTGAAAGATGGCGAACAGATCTTTTTAGCTGTGGTCAGTGACACTGCTTGGAAAATCTTTTGCAAAGTATTTGACTATGCCGACCTGCTCTCGGACCCCCGTCTCACCAGCAACAACGCGCGTGTTACCCAGCGGGAGTGGCTGATTCCCTTGTTGCGAGAAAGATTGCGCGTGCATTCTTCCAAGCACCTCAGCGAGGTCTTCGAAAAAAATGCTTTGCCCTATGCGCCCATTACGCCGCCTCACGAATTGCTAGACGATGAACACCTAAAAGCCACCGGCGGCTTGGCGCCACTTTCATTGAGTGATGGCAGCGAAGTTCAAACCGTTCTGTTGCCCATCACCCTCAATCAAGAGCGCCTGAAAGTGCGATCAGGCGTGCCTGGCTTGGGTGAACACAATGCCGATGTCTTGGGCAGCTTAGGGTACAGCGCAAGCGACATTGAAAAGTTCCAGCAATCTCTTCCTTCATCTCCTTCAAGCTCAACTGGCAAAGGCTGACCATGGACAAACTCAAAGTTTTTGAATCCTTTGTTTCGGTAGCCACCAAAGGCAGTCTAAGTGCCGCTGCCCGCGCCGAAGGTGTGGCCCCAGCCATTATTGGCAGACGCTTGGATGCACTTGAATCGCATCTGGGCGTCAAACTTTTATTGCGCACCACCAGGCGCATTAGCCTGACCCACGAAGGCAGCGCTTTTTTAGAAAACTGCCAGCGCTTGCTCAGTGATGTGGCCAACGCAGAAGACAGTGTGTCTGCAGGCGGCCTGAAGGCCAGTGGTCACTTGCGCATTACCGCGCCAGCGGGCTTTGGAAGGCGACACGTGGCGCCCTTGGCACCCCTGTTCCATGCGCAAAACCCCGACGTCAAAATTTCCTTGAATTTGAGCGACAGAGTGATTGACTTGGCCGCCGAAGGCTTCGACTTTGCGGTACGAGTGGGCGACTTGCCAGACTCCTCCTTGGTCAGTGTGCGCCTGTCAGACAACCGGCGCCTGTGCGTGGCCACACCCGCTTATTTGCAAAAGCATGGCACGCCCAAACACCCCTCTGATTTGATGCAGCACAGCTGTTTGACGCTGTCTAGCGACGCCTCCCAAACTCGCGGCTGGGCCTTCAAAGCCCAAAATCCAGAAGATTCTGAATCGCCTGAGGTTTTTCACATTCGACCCCACGGGCCCTTGGACTGTTCCGACGGACAAGTCTTGCACAGCTGGTGTTTGGCCGGCATGGGCGTCGCCTGGCGTAGCACTTGGGAGGTAGAAAACGACATCCGATCTGGCAAATTGGTCGAGGTTTTGGCCGATTTTGCTGCGCCGCCCAATGGCATTTACGGCGTTTTCCCCCAACGCAAGCACCTGCCCCTCCGATTGCGCCTTTGGATCGACTTTTTAAAGCATCACTACAGCTTGCCCGCAACTTGGCAAAGCGCCCCGTAAAATCGGGGGATGCTTCAAGCCAAACAAGAATTACTCTCGGCCCTCGCCGCCGAACTCGAACGCCTGCACGCTGGTGCCGGTGCCAAAGCCACTTTTGAGTCACCCAAGGTGGCAGCCCATGGCGATTTAGCCTGCACGGCCGCCATGCACCTGGCCAAACCTTTGGGTCAAAACCCTAGGCAAGTGGGCGAAGCTTTGCGCACAGCCCTCATGGCCACGCCTGCTTTTAGCCAATGGGTTGAAAGCATCGACATTGCGGGCCCAGGTTTTTTGAACCTCAAACTCAAGCCCAGCGCCAAACAAGCGGTGGTCAAAGAAGTGCTGCACGCCGCTTCTTGCTTTGGTAAACAAGCCGAGCGCAATGAAAAAGTCTTGGTGGAGTTTGTCTCCGCCAATCCCACGGGTCCTTTGCATGTGGGCCATGGCCGTCAAGCGGCACTGGGCGATGCCATTTGCAATTTGTTTGCCACGCAAGGTTGGTCTGTTTACCGCGAGTTCTACTACAACGACGCGGGCGTGCAAATCAACACCTTGGCCACCTCCACGCAATTGCGCGCGCAAGGCTTCAAGCCCGGTGATGCGCAGTGGCCCAGCGGTGAAAACGCGGCGGCCTACAACGGCGACTACATCCAAGATATTGCGCAAGATTTTTTGGCTAAGAAGACTGTCAAGTCAGACGACCGCGAATTTACTGGCAGTGGCGACCTGAACGATTTGAATGGCATGCGCGAATTTGCAGTGGCCTATTTGCGCCACGAGCAAGACCTCGACCTCAAAGCCTTCGACGTTAAGTTTGACAACTACTACCTCGAGTCCAGCCTCTACACCAGCGGCCGAGTTGACAGTGCGGTTAAGAAATTACAAGAAGCCGGCAAGACCTACGAACAAGACGGCGCGCTGTGGCTCAAGTCCACCGACTACGGTGACGACAAAGACCGCGTGATGCGCAAAGGCGACAGCACCTACACCTACTTTGTGCCCGATGTGGCGTACCACATCACCAAGTGGGAGCGCGGCTTCACCAAGGTGGTCAATATTCAAGGCACCGATCACCACGGCACCATTGCCCGCGTGCGCGCTGGCTTGCAGGCTGCTGGCGTGGGCATTCCACAAGGCTACCCTGACTACGTCTTGCACACCATGGTGCGTGTGATGCGCGGTGGCGAAGAAGTCAAAATTTCAAAACGCGCAGGTAGCTACGTGACCTTGCGCGACCTCATTGAGTGGACCAGCAAAGACGCGGTGCGTTTCTTCTTGCTCAGCCGCAAGCCCGACACCGAGTACGTGTTTGACATTGATTTGGCACTGGCCCAAAACAACGACAACCCCGTGTACTACGTGCAATATGCGCATGCGCGCATTCACTCCATCTTGCGCACCTGGGGCGGCGATGTGGCCAGCTTGGCCCAAGCCGACTTGTCGACTTTGGAAAATCCAAAAGCGCAAGCGCTCATGTTGCTCTTGGCCAAATACCCTGAAATGTTGACGGCTGCTGCGCAAGACTTTGCACCGCATGACGTCACCTTCTACTTGCGTGACTTAGCCGCCAGCTATCACAGCTACTACGATGCTGAACGCATCTTGGTAGACGATGAAAATCAAAAACTGGGTCGCTTGGCTTTGGTGGCCGCTTGCGCACAAGTCTTGCAAAATGGCTTGAAAATTTTGGGTGTGTCCGCACCTGAACAGATGTAACACGGCGGCATCGTCATCAGTCCTTCAATTTACGGCTCACTTTCATAAGAACCCACACCATGTCCCAATCCAACATTCAAAGCCAACACGGCGGCACCTTGCTGGGATTTATTCTGGGCCTGGTCATTGGCCTGACGGTTGCCCTGGGGGTGGCCATGTATGTGACCAAGGTTCCCATGCCCTTTAGCAACAAGAATCTCAGCCGCTCGGCCGAGCAAGATGCCGTTGAAGCGCAGAAAAACAAAGACTGGAATCCCAACAGCGCCATTCAGGCCAAGCCAGCTGCCGCGCCAGAAGGCCCCGCCGATGGCGCAACCCCTGCCAATGGCGCTTCCGCCGGCGCAGCGCCTGCCGCACCAGCCGCACCTGCGGTTGCAGCAGACCCATTGGCCGACTTGATGAAGAATAAATCGGCAGGCAGCGCTCCTCCAGCAACATCGCAGCCGGCATCCGCCCCCCCCGCTGCGGCCACACCCCAGCCAGCTGCGACACCTGCTGCCGGCAGCAAGGCCAGCAACAGTGCTGACCCCTTCACCTATTTTGTGCAAGCAGGCGCATTCAAGACGGCTACCGATGCCGACGCACAGAAAGCCAAGCTGTCGATGATGGGCATTGAGGCCAAGGTCAGCGAGCGAGAGCAAGCTGGTCGTATCATTTACAGGGTTAGAAGCGGGCCGTTTGATGACAAAGAACAAGCCGAAAAAATCAAGACTCGCTTAGATTCCAGTGGCATGGATGCGGCCTTGGTTCGCGTTCAACGCTAAACAACATATTCCAGGAGCGTCCCATGAAACGTCGTGAATTTTCAATTGCCACTTTAGGCTCAATCGGTCTGAGCACTCCCCTCTTTGCACAAGGCCCTGCTAAGTTTGTGGCCGGCAAGGATTACATGAAGCTTGACCGGGTGGTGCCCACCGAAACAGAGGCCGGCAAAATTGAGCTCATCGAATTCTTTTGGTACAGCTGCCCCCACTGCAATGCCTTCGAACCGAGCTTTGCCCAATGGATCAAAAATGCGCCCAAAGATGTGGTGGTTCGCCGCGTTCCCGTGGCCTTTCGCGATGATTTTGGGCCGCAACAACGTTTGTTTTTCACACTGGAAGCCATGGGCTTGCTTGAGAAATTACATGTCAAAGTTTTCCAAGCTGTGCATGTGGAGCGTTTGCCCTTGAACACCGAGGCCAGCATCCAAACTTGGATCGAAAAACAAGGCGTCGACAAAGCCAAGTTTGCAGACACCTACAAGTCGTTTGGCGTGGTCAGCAAAGTCAAACGCGCTGTGCAGTTACAAAACGATTTCAAAATTGAGGGCGTGCCTTCCTTGGGCGTGGCTGGCCGGTTCTATACCGACGGCACCTTGGCGGGCAGCATGGACAGGGCTTTGCAAGTGACCGATTCTTTGTTGGCGCTGGTTCGTCAAGGTCGTGCCTGATTTTTGAGTGTGTTGCACATCAGCCCGCTTCGGCGGGCTTTTTTTCGTGAATTTTCTTTCAAACAGGTGCGATTCCCCTCTGAACACCTACAATCAAGCAAGATTCGCGCCTTTATGAAAATCAAGTTCACCTCATTGTTATTCGCTTTGATCACCGCCCTGACGGTGGTCAGCGCATCTGCGGAAAAAGCAGACCGTAACAAGCCCATGAACATCGAGGCCGACACCCTCAAGCACGACGAACAAAAGCAGCTCACATTTTTCAGCGGCAAAGTGCTCATGACCAAGGGCAGCTTGGTCTTAAAAGCCGCTCGCATGGAAGTCAAGCAAGATGCTCAAGGCAATCAAATTGCCACCATGTCTGCGGAGCCAGGCGACCGAATTTTCTTTCGGCAAAAGCGTGAAGGACTGGACGAGTACACCGAAGGCGAAGCCGAAACAGCCATCTACAACAGCCAAGCCGACACTCTGACACTGAGCAACCGAGCCGAATTGCGCTTGGTGCGCGGCACTGTGGTGGCCGACCGCATACAGGGCCAGCAAATTGTGCTGAACAACACCACCGAGGTTTTTAGCGTGGACGGAAAGTCCAGCACAACTCCGGGTGCCAGTGGCAGCCAACGTGTCAAGGCCACCCTCACGCCTCGCGCCAAAACCCAGGAGCCGGCACCGACCAGCTCGGGTATTCAACTCAAGCCTAGCCAGCGCATTGGCAACGACAAACCATGAGCCCAAGCCCCGACGTCAGCAGTTTAGAAGCGCGTCATTTGCAAAAGTCTTATGGCAGTCGGCAGGTGGTGTTTGATGTTTCGGTCAAGGTTGAAAAAGGCGAAGTGGTGGGCCTGCTGGGCCCCAATGGTGCCGGCAAAACCACTTCGTTTTACATGATTGTCGGTTTGGTCCGCAACGATGGCGGGCAAATTTTGATTGATGGCCAAGACGTCACGCGCATGCCCATTCATCGGCGCTCGCGCATGGGCCTTTCTTATTTGCCCCAAGAGGCTTCTATTTTCAGAAAGCTCACCGTCGCAGAGAATGTCCGCGCTGTACTGGAGTTGCAAGTCGACACCAACGGCAACCCGCTCAGCGAATCGGCCATCAAAGAACGCCTTCAAAATCTTCTGAAAGATTTGCGAGTCGACCATTTGCATGACTCACCTTCCGTGGCCTTGTCGGGTGGTGAACGCCGGCGTGTTGAAATTGCTCGTGCCTTGGCCACAGGCCCACGCTTCATTTTGTTGGACGAACCCTTTGCAGGCATCGATCCAATTGCTGTCATCGAAATTCAACGCATCATCGCCTTCTTGAAAGAGCGCGGCATTGGGGTCCTCATCACCGATCACAATGTGCGCGAAACATTGGGTATTTGCGACCACGCTTACATCATCAGTGAAGGCCGTGTGTTGGCCCAAGGCACGCCCAAAGAGATTGTGGACAACGCCGATGTGCGCCGCGTCTACTTAGGCGAAAACTTCCGAATGTGATGGCTCAATTTCTATGAAGCAAAGCCTTTCCCTTCGGATGTCACAGCACTTGGCGCTGACGCCACAGTTGCAACAATCCATTCGGCTGCTTCAACTCTCTACGTTAGAGCTCAGCCAAGAAGTTGAGCAAATGCTCGACGAAAATCCCTTCTTAGAGCGCAGCACCGACGAAGCACCGCAAGAAGACTTTGGCCTGCCTGAAGCCGACGCCCGTGTGAGTTTGGGTGACCGTGTTTCAGAAGCCGCCAGCGATGCCGGCGCCGACTCACGCGACGCAGCCAGTGAATCCACAGCCTCTGTCTCTAACGACGAAGCGGTCACCGATGTGGCCGACAGTTGGGACGGCGATGGCAGTGTTGAAATAGCGCCAGACGACAGCGAATGGGGCACCGATGCCGGTGCTCGCAAAAACAACACCAACAACGACTCTGAAGGTGCAGACGCCATTGAACTGGCGCGCGGCTTAGGCTCGCTCACAGAGTATTTGCATCGGCAAGCTTTGTCGATGCGCCTGTCCGAAATTGACCGTGCTGCGCTGCGCTTCCTCATCGAGTCTTTGAACGACGATGGTTATTTAGAAGAAAGTCTCGAGTCCCTAGCACAAGGCTTGGCCGGCACCGACGACATCGAACAACTTGAAGAATTGGTGCACCGCTTTACAGTGGCCTTGAGCCTGCTGCAATCGCTCGAACCCGTGGGCATTGGCGCACGCGATTTGGGCGAGTGCTTGCGCATTCAACTCAAAGCCATCTTGAAAGACGAACCCGACAACGAAGTGGCAGCCGTCGGTCTCAAAATTTGTGCCTTGCCCTTAGAGTTGTTGGCCAAGCGCGATTTCAAACGCTTGGCCGTGCAATGCGGCGAAGAAGAAGGTCTTGTCAAACAAGCACTGACCTTCATCACTCGCCTTGAACCTAAACCGGGCCGTCCTTTTGCCAACGCAGAGCAGCACGTCATCGTGCCAGATGTCTTGGTCATTGGCACCCGCAAAGGCGGCGAGCCGCACTTTAGAGTGCAGCTCAACCCCGACGTGATGCCCAAACTGCGCGTGCACGACATCTATGCCAACGCCTTGCGCGGCGGCAAAGGTGAAGGGCATTTAGGTTTGCAACAGCGCCTTCAAGAAGCACGCTGGTTCATTAAGAATATTCAACAGCGCTTTGACACCATCTTGCGTGTGTCAACGGCCATTGTGGAACGTCAGCGCAACTTTTTTATTCATGGCGAACTGGCCATGCGCCCCTTGGTCTTGCGCGAAATTGCCGACGAACTGGGGCTGCACGAATCCACCATCAGCCGCGTCACCACAGCCAAGTACATGACCACACCCATGGGTACTTTTGAGTTGAAGTTTTTCTTTGGCTCTGGCTTAGGCACCGACAGCGGCAGCGCAGCGTCTAGTACAGCAGTTCGCGCGCTCATCAAACAATTGGTGGCCGCAGAAAACCCCAACAAACCCCTCTCAGACAACCAACTGTCTGAAATGCTCAAAGAACAAGGCATCGATTGCGCCCGCCGCACCGTTGCCAAATACCGCGAGGCGCTCAAAATTGCGCCCGCCAACTTGCGTAAAACTCTGTGAACTCGCTACAACTTTTCATGCCTTGCGCCGCCGGTGTTGAAGGCTTGCTGGCCGATGAGGTGCATCAACTCACCGGCCTGACAGGCAACGACCTTTTAACGGGCCGTGGCGGCGTCATGGCCAATGCCTCATGGCGCGATGCCATGCGTCTGAACTTGCACAGCCGTCTCACACAACGCGTCTTGATTCAACTGTCACAAACTTTTTACCGCAGCGAAAAAGATTTGTACGACGCAGCCAGCGCTGTGGCTTGGGAAATTTGGTTCACCACCAAGCAAACTTTCAAGATTGAAATCACCGCGCAACACAGCCCGCTCACTAGCTTGAATTTTGCGGCACTCAAAATCAAAGATGCTGTGGCCGATCGCTTTCGCGCCAAGCGCGGCGAACGTCCCGACGTCAATACGCAGTGGCCCGATGTGCGCATTTACGTGCACCTGACTACCGACACTTGCACGCTGTACATGGACACCTCGGGCGAGCCTTTGTTTAAACGCGGATGGCGCGAAGACAAAGGCGATGCGCCTCTCAAAGAAACTTTGGCAGCCGCCATGTTGGCAGCCAGTGGTTGGGACGCACACACCCCTTTGTACGACCCTTGCTGCGGTAGCGGCACCATTGCCATTGAAGCGGCCCAAATTGCCTGCGGCATTGCGCCCGGCATCATGCGCCGGTTTGCCTTCGAAAAATTGCTCCCGTTTCAACCGCACGTATGGCAAGCCTTGCAAGACGATGCGCGCGCGCAAGAGCATGCGCCCACCACCGAAATTCACGCCTCCGATGTGGCGTTCCGAATGGTGGACTTCACACAGCGTAATGCCGAGCGCGCGGGTGTGGGTCAAGTGGTGCAAGCTCGCGGCGGTGATGCACTTCAGCGCATGCCACCTTGTGAAACCCCCGGCATCATGTTGCTCAACCCGCCCTATGGCGAGCGCATTGCGGCTGCGGGTGTGGCCGGTGTTTCAAGCCGAGACAGAAACCGCGAACCCGGTGGAATGGGCCGCTCACGCGACAACGTTGACCTCAGCCGCGCTCGCGAAATTGCTGAAGGCGACGATGGCGGCGAGTTCTTTGCCCAACTGGCTTCGCATTGGAAAAAGAATTACAACGGCTGGACCGCTTGGATGCTGACCCCCGATTTGAAGTTGCCTTCCAAAATGCGCTTGAAAGAATCTCGCAGAGTGCCCATGTGGAATGGCCCTATTGAGTGCCGCATGTTCCGCTTCGACCTCATGAAGGGTTCGGTGCGTGACAAGCTCTGAGGCGCAACAGTCACACCCCTGGGTCATCGACACCAACATCGTGCTCGACCTTTGGTTGTTTGAAGACCCTGCCACCGTGCCTTTGCGCGCCGCACTCCAAAGCGGACTGATTGCACATTTAGCCACTAGCAGCATGCGCGATGAACTTGAGCGCGTACTCACCTACCCGCACATCATCAAGCGCATGGCCAAGTCCAAGCTCCAAGCACAAGACATTTTGAATCGCTTTGATGAACACCACTTGCTGGCTGAACCTGCGGTCAAAGCGCCCTGCACTTGCAAAGATCCTGACGATCAAAAATTCATCGACCTAGCAGTGGCCCACGCAGTGCCCTTGCTTAGCAAAGACGCTGCTATTTTGTGCATGAAAAAACGTTTATTTCAATCGGGCGTGATGCTCAACCCGACCGAAATTCCAGCGCAGTGAATGCGCGATCTTCGCAATCCTTACCTATCATTGATCACAGGAACCCCCTATGACTGGCCTGCAACCTGAAGACTTCGACGCCCTTGACGACATCTTGGACGATTTGCGCACGCGCTACGAAGAAACGCCCCAATGGGAATTTTGTGAAGGCTTCTTGGTCGCCCTGATTTGCTGCCGCCGCGCCATTCCTGAAACAGAATGGCTGCCAGTGCTGTTGGGCTTGGACGATGACGGCGCTGGCTTCACAGACGAAGCTCAAAAAGTCAATTTCTTGCGCTTGTGGCAACAACGCTTTGACGAAGTCAAGCTGGCACTCGATACCGAAATTAAAGCGCTGGACGAAGACAGCGCTTATGCGCCTGAAGTGATGGATGTGCGCGGCGCCATTGCCAGCCTGCCACCCGAAGAGCGCGCTGAAATTGCCAGCGAAGAAATTCCAGCCTTTGCACAAGTCTGGGCTTTGGGATTCATGTACGTGGTCGAAAACTGGCCAGACGAATGGAATGCACCCAAAGACAAAGATGCGGCGCAATGGCACGACACTGCGCTAGAAGCCATTGTGGCTTTGACCGAAGACGACACCGATGAACCCACCCTCTCTGCGCTCAGCGAAGACGGCCCCTTGAGCGTCAGCGAATCACGGTTGAACACTTATGGCGAAGCATTATGGGCGGTCTATGATTTGCGTGAAATTTGGCGCAGCATTGGTCCGCGCGTGACGCAAGTGATTAAAGAAGCAACCCCAGGCCGCAACGATGTGTGCAGTTGCGGTAGCGGCAAGAAATACAAGAAGTGTTGCGGCGCCCATTGATCTGGGCTCTTTGAACTGAGCTGTTTGAGCGCGCGCTCAAACCATGAAGGTTTTTAATTCCGTGATGGTGACTTCGGGCAACTCTTCAGGGATGAAGTGCCCCGATGGCACCACATGGCCCGACACTTGACCCGCACATTGCGCTTGCCAAAGTTCTAGCGGCTTGAACATTCTGTTGACCACGCCTTTTTCGCCCCAAAGCACCAGCAAATCGCACTTCACTTTGAGACCTTGGTCGCGGCTTTCTTGATCGTGAACCAAGTCAATGCCGGCACTCGCCCGGTAATCTTCACAGGCGGTATGCACTGCAGGCAAGATATCGCCAGCTTGCTCGGGCTGCAAGGTGAGGCTGCGCTCGTATTCGGCCATGGCTTCGGGTTCAATGAAGCTCGTATTGCCAGAGCCCCAGCCGCCCAATTTGGCATGCAAGTAATGCAACACATTGCCACCAATCATTTTCTCGGGCAAGGGGCTGGGTTGAATCAGATGGAACCAATGGTAATAAGCGCGCGCAAAGTCCATGTCCGTGCGTTTGTACATGTCGAGCGTAGGCGCGATGTCGAGTACACACAGTTTCAAAACACGCGATGGAAAATCGACTGCCAATCTGTGCGCCACGCGCCCACCGCGGTCGTGGCCGCACAAAAAGAAATCGTCCACATTGAGTTGGTCTAACAAGCCCGCCACATCTTGTGCCATGGCCCGTTTGCTGTAGTTGCTGTGATCGGGCAGGCCTGGTGCATGCGACGAATCGCCATAGCCTCGCAAATCGGGCAGCACCAAGCGGTAGTCGTTTTTTAAAGCTTGGGCCACTCGGTGCCACATCACATGGGTTTGCGGAAAGCCGTGCAACAACACCAAGACCGGCTTTTCCAATTGCGACAACCAATTGGCGGTGATGCGCGCGCACACCACCACACCATTGACATTGAATTGACGTTTTTCAAAACCATCAAACCAAACGTTTGGTGCTTCGGATGTGGAAGGCAAAATTTCTTGTGTGCTCATAGAATGATTTTGCAACTGTCATGCGCTTTTGGCAATCAGCCTTTGGCGCGCATTTCGGCCAAATCGTTCCAAACGTCTTGACGCTGCAGTTTGCCTTTCACCAATTCAAAGCGATCGACGAATCGAATGTCTTTGAACTCAGTGCCATCGAGCCAAACACCATTCAACATGCCGCGGCAATACACCACAGTTTTGTCGCCTTGCCAAGACTCATCAAAACTCATGTTGGTTTTCCATACCTTCTGATAACGCGGCGCAGCCCAGGCCAACAACGCTGTCAATTGACGCATGGTTTCGCCGCCTGGAAAAACCATTTCAAAATTAGGCGCCAAAAAAGTCTGTGCAGCCTCTAAATTTCTGGCGGCCATGTAGTCCAAGAATTGAGCAACCAGTTGACTGCCTTCGGGCAAGACAGGTCCGCCACTGGAAAACACATTGCCATCGCGGCGATAAGCGCTGACCTCTTGAACAAAAACTGTCGTGCCTGCATCGCTGGCATCAATGACAGAGCGCGCCGTGTGGGCCAAACGTTGAACCAAGCGCTGCTGCGCGTCTTGAGGATAACCAGGGAGCAGGGTGACAGAAATGACAGGCATATTGAATCCTTATTAACTCAGTGGCGAGACGCCAACGACCATTGCATGCAAATAGAAAGTGATCCCCGCCCAAAGCAATGTTCCGAGAACACAAGCTGTCAAAGTAGCCGACATTTTTGCAACAGGCTCAGAGCTGGCGTCTTCACTTTTTATCTTCTGCAGATTGGCGCGGTCTCGTGCTCTAGAGGCTCTGTAAATGAGCACAGACCAAAGTAAAAAGGCGCCAAACAAAAGAAGGTCTGCCAAGTTGCCATTGGCCAGCAAATGCGACAAGGCCCAGACCTTGACCGACAGAACCATGGGATGCCCTAGGCGCAACTTGAGGTGATTGCCAGGAATGTACGTTGCCACCAACAAAATGCTAGCAAATAGCATCAGCAGCACACTCATATGACGTGTCCAAATAGGCGGCTGCCAAACGAGCACAGGCTGCATTCTGACTTCTGCATAACCGATGATGAGGGCATAAAAACCCAACAAGGTGATGACGGCGTACACCCCCTTAAAGGCTTTTTCGCCCACAGACTCGATGGTTTTAGTGCGCCAATCGTCCGCAAAGATTCGTACCGAATGAGGGCCTAGAAATAAAACAAGTCCCAAGATTAACCACGTCATGCAAACTCCTGATGAGGAAAGAACTAGCATTGTCTAGGAATTTGAGCGAATCAGTTGATTTTGTAGCAACGGTTTTTGGACTTTTCCCAAAGCGCTTTTGGGCAACTGTTCCAGAAACAACACTCGCCGTGGCAATTTAAAACGTGCAATGTTGCTCTGCAAGTGCGACAAAATATCTTCAGCACTCAACTGATTGCCTTCGGGTGTGGCTTGTCGTGTGACAGCCAACACAGGAACTTCACCCCAACGCTCGTCGGGCATACCAACCACCGCGCATTCAGCAACGCCGGGGAAAGCCATCAAGGCATTTTCAATTTCCGCAGGGTAAATATTTTCCCCGCCAGAAATGATCATGTCTTTGTTGCGACCCACAATTTGCAAGCAACCCTCTTGATCCAAAAATCCCATGTCACCTGAATGAAACCACCCGTCTTGTAAGCCATCTGATGTTTGCGTGTGAGACGACGACCAATAGCCGCGCATGACATTGGGCGCTTTGACACAGACTTCACCTGCTGTACCGATGGGGACTTCACAGCCTTCAGGGTCGATCAACTTCAGGGTCAGGCGCGCATGGGGCCAACCTGCAAAGCCGATGCGAGAGATGGCATCTTTGAACTTCAAAACGACACTCACTGGCCCAGTTTCTGTAGCGCCATAGATTTGCCCAACAGGAATGCCACGCGCATGAAATTGTTGCAAATAAGAGGCAGGCATAGTGGAGGAACCGGTCATGATGCCACGCAAACTTTTTAAATCTGCATGTGCCCAATTGGGGTGGTCCAAAACAGCTCGTAGCGTGGCGGGCACCAACAAAGAGAGAGTGGGCCGACTTGCTTCTGCGCCCTCAGTCACAGCGGTCAGCCAAGCGGATGGATCAAAGCGAGGATGAAGATGAACAGAAACACCTGCCAGCAATGCCGGTAGAGTTTGAATGCATAAACCGCCTACATGAAACATCGGCAATGTAGAAAGAACAATGTCATGCTCAGTGAAATCGTGCGCTTGGTGACTAGCCTCCGCATTGGCAAGCAGCCCAGACTGTGTATGCAATGCACCCTTGGGTAAGCCAGTGGTGCCCGACGTGTACACCAACAGCAGGTCTGCATCTTCAGAAATTCTAGGAAACTCAATGTGCCTGGGAGAGGGATGGTCGATGAGGCGTTCAAGTAAGCTTGTATGACAATCACTTTGAGGCAATTCACCCAACTGCTCTAGCGTCAAGGTATTTGCCGTGCTTTCATGTAAAGCGTCATACACCAACAAGCTGGGTGTGGCATCTTTCATCACCATCTTCAATTCAGCCACTGCCAACCTGTAATTCAGTGGCATGAAAATCAAACCCAATCGCGCGCACGCTATGAAGGTGACACATTGCAGTTCATGATTTAAACCCAACCAAGCCACACGTTGCCCACCCTTTAGGCAAAAGGTGTTTTGAAGATGCCCAGTGACGCGTTCAACACGGCGCCAAAATTTAGCAAAGTCAAAGTCTTCGGTATGCCCTGGCATACCGAAGCGAATGGCCAGCTGGTTGGGCTTACTCAAGGCCAGCGTTTTAAAACGCTGCGCAATGACTGAACTTTCGCTCATTCGTCTTTCTCACCAGCCTCGTACAAGGTTTCTCGCCCCAAACGATCGAGGCAAAGCTCAGCCGTCCAAGGCAGCATGAGCGAGCCGCAACGCGCATCGCGGTACAAACGCTCAAGTGGCAAAGACTTCAACATGGACTGACCGCCACAGGTGCGAATGGCCAAACGTGCAATGTCTTGGGCGTTCTCCATGATGGTGTACTGCGCTGCATAGGCACGCAGTCGCGACGATTTGGGCGGATCGATTTTGGCGTCTTCAATGGCGCGCAAAAACAAATTCCGTGTTTGCTCTAGTTTCACAAACATTTCAGCCACGGCAATTTGCTTGGTGGCAAACTGGCGGCGCTTGACAGGGCCCGTGCCCGGAATTTCGCCACGCAAATAGGCCACCGTAAAATCGTAGGCGGCTTGCGCAATGCCCATGTAGGTGGGCGACAAAGTCATGAACATGTGCGGCCAACGACTGGCCGCCTGAAAATAAATACCTTGCGGCATGAGCGCCGCATCTTCAGAAACAAACACATCCTTGAAGATCAAGTTGCGCGATACGGTGGCGCGCATGCCCAAGGGATCCCAATCGCCTTCCACTGTTAAGCCTGGTGCATTGCGAGGCACTGCCAAATAAAGCGTATCGCGGCGAGACAAATCGGCATCGGCTTTTTTCTCAGTACACAACACACCAAAAAAATCGGCGGCATCCGACAAGGATGCAAAGATTTTTTTGCCATTGATGCGCCAACCGCCCTCCACCTTCACCGCCTGTGTGCCAAACGGTTGTGCACCTGCTGCGGCTGCACCCCCTTCAGAAAATGGCTGTGCATAAATGGCCCCGTCATTGACCACACGGGCAAAGTGCGCTTTTTGATGCACGCGGTGCAAGGCTCTTTGCTCGGGTGTCATGTCCAAATCTTCGGACAACAATCCGCTCCACATCATGGTGCACACGTGCATGTTGAAGGTGAGGGCCGTCGCACCGCACCAGCGACCAATTTCTGCAGACACCATGGCGTAGGTGGCGTAATCGGCGCCTTGACCGCCATGCGCTTCAGGCACGCACAGGGCTAAAAGGCCCGCATCTTTCATGTCTTTGTAATTCTCGAAAGGGAACTGGGCCTCCCGATCTAACTGCGCGGCTCTGGGTGCAAACTTCTCTCGCCCCAGATCATGCGCCAAGGCCATCAGACGCTTTTGTTTGTCTGTGAGGGGATAGTCATCGCCACAGATGGGCATGTAGGGTTTGGCCAAAGCCGGCGTTGGGGTCGAAATCGTTGTCGGACTCGTGCTCATGAAAATTCTCTGTTCAAAAATGACGGTGTATCCAAGTCAAGATAGCCTCGTGAAAGGGCGCTTCTTGTTCAAAATTCATCAGGTGACCAACACCTGGAATGCATGCGAATTCCGCATTCGGGATTTTTTGTGCCATGCGGCGCAACACCTCGGGCGGGGCAGTCTTGTCGTGCTCTCCCGCCAGGCAAAGCGTTGGCACCGAAATACTTGGCAAAGCGGCACGCTGCTCAAACTTGACCAAGGCGTGCAAAGCCGCTCGGTACGTGCTGGGCGGTACCGCAGACATGCAGGCATGCGCCAAAGCCAAACCGATCGGATACTCAGACAATTTAGTGCCGGATGGCAAGGCATGCGGCGACACCATGTTGGGAATCAATTTGTCAGCCACTTGCGCCATCGTCTGCCCTGCGTCCAAAGGCGCCAAGCGCTGAGCCACAAATTGCTTTTGAAAATCGCCGTCTTGCTGACCAAACGCCGGGCTGCTGGCCGCAATGACCATGCCTGCAATGCGAGAGGGGCAATGCGTCCAAGCCTGCAGCGCCACCATGCCGCCCATGCTGTGACCCACCAGAATGGCTTTCTGAACATGGGCTGCATCCAATAGTTTTTCTAGCGACAACGCCAGGCTTTCAAAACTCAAAGTACCTTCAAGCAGACTGTCGCCATAGCCTGGCATGTCCCAAGCTAGCGCGCGATGGCCTTGCTTTGCAAAAAATTCTACCGAAGGTTGAAATCCCTTTTTGCCGCCCCCAATGCCATGCAAAAACACGACAGCCACAGTCGCATCTTTGGGCCCGGCCTCCAACCATGCCGGCGTTGACAGGGGCATGACCATCGTCATGCTGCCGCGCTTTCAAACACGCCTGAAACCAGTTGGCCTTCTTGCACCACACACGTGCCATCCAGTTGAATGGTGCAAGATCGCATGGGCAAATCAAAGTGACCCAAGGTATGGCGACCCGCCACTTCATTGGCGCCTGTGGAATACAAAAAGTTACCCGCAAAGGCTCTGAGTTCTGTGCCATTGCAATCGCGCTTGTCATAAAAGGTCATGGCATCCCAGCGTGCAGCAGGATTCAATCCAAAGCCCACGTGCGACACAGCACACGCATCGCGATGGCCTTCTTTGTCAATCCAGGCTTGGTAGTAATTTCGCATCATGTCGACATCGACACCCTCGCCCTCAATTTGGGTGATGGTGTCGTTTTGAATAGTGAGGCGAATGGTGTCTCGCACATACCGCTTGAAAGTCAGGTTGACATCGCCGGGCGCCATGACCAGTGTGCCGTTCACGCTGCCTGCGGCCGGAAAGGCCAAAGCCAAGCCACCTGGCCAATGTGAGACCATGCCTGGCTTGGCACAAAAACCCCACACGCCGCCTACCACCGCAGATTTCAATTGAATGTTCAGATCGGTGCCCGCTTTGCTGGTCACGTGCATGTGCTGCGTAGCCCGCAGTTTCTTCATGGCATTGCGCACCACGCCCTCCAGCGCAGGGTCGGGCACAGTGCGCTCCAATATTTCTGGATGCTCATTGGAAATCATGAACAAGCGTGGCACGACGCCATCCGCACCTTTCAGAATGGCGGGCAATTCGGGCGCATGGAGCATGCCTTCGACTGTGCAATCAACAATCAGGTTGGCGCGCTGCAAAGCGGCCACTACCGGCGCCAAGTTTTGAATCACGTCTGTGGCGCCTGTTGACCGAACAGGTGCAGGCGCCGTCAGTGCGGGTGTGGGCAAGCAGACTTCGAACACCTGGGCGCCCATGCGCTGCAAAGAGAGCCTTGCCAAATCGACATTGACACGCCTAGATTGGCTTTCGGTGAGCAGCGCCACCACTTCGCCGGCCTGAACTTTGCACAAAGCAAAAGTTCGCTCAAAAGCGTTTAACCACCGGTGTTCAATTTGCTCAATCAACATTTCAACTCCTGGCAAAGCCAATTCAGGGTTTGACGGCCGTCACCTCTATTTCAACCAATGCGCGGTCTTCTACCAAATCGGCCACTTGCACCAAGGTCATAGCTGGGTAGTTTTTACCCATCACCTCTTGGTACACCTTGCCCAACTCGCGACCCCTTGCCACATATTCTTTTTTGTCTTTGACATACCAAGTCATGCGGGCCATGTGTTCAGGGCCTGCATCCGCGCAAGCCAGTGTGGCCACAATGTTTTGAAGCGCTTGTTTGCACTGTGCCACAAAGTCATCGGTTTCAAACTGGCACTGGCCATTCCAGCCAATCATACCCGCGACAAAAATCATTTCACCGCGCGCAGCAATGCCGTTGGCATAGCCTTTGGCAGGCGCCCAGCCCTCTGGCTGTAGAACTCGCAAAATTTCTTGAGACATGGTTTGCTCCTTATTTTTCTGAATTGAAGGCAGGCGCTTGCTGACGCAATTTAAAGCGCTGCAACTTACCTGTTTCTGTGCGCGGCAAAGCTTCGCAAAAGACCACGCGCCTTGGATACTTGAAGGGTGCAATGGTTTGTTTCACAAAATCTTGAATTTCTTTTTCCAATTTAGGCGAGCTTGTGTGGCTTGGCTTTAAAACCACAAAAGCCATGACCACTTGACCGCGCTCTGGATCGGCAGCGCCGACCACACCACACTCCGCCACTGCGGGGTGTTGCATCAAAGCGCTTTCCACCTCCGGCCCCGCGATGTTGTACCCCGCTGAGATGATCATGTCGTCATTGCGGGCCTGGTAACTGAAGTACCCATCAACGTCCATCACAAAGGTGTCGCCGGGCAAATTCCAACCGTCCTTCACATAATCTTTTTGTCTGGGGTCGTCCAAATACCGGCAACCCGTTGGGCCACGCACTGCCAAGCGCCCCACCGTACCTGGCGGCACTGGCTTCATGTCTTCGTCCACAATTTGCGCCTGATAACCAGGCACCACTTTGCCAATGCTGCCCGCTCTGACTTCTTGGCCCGCACTGGCAATGTAAATGTGAATGACTTCGGTGCCGCCAATGCCATCGGTCATTTCAATGCCCGTGGCTTTTTTCCACAATTGACGGGTGGCATCGGGCAAAGCCTCGCCGGCAGACACCGTGTGCTTTAAAGATTTCAATGCAAACGCACCGGGTTTGTCCGCCACCAACATGGCCATCTGTCGGTACATCGTGGGCGCGGTGTAACACTGTGTGGCCTGGTACTTGTCAATGCTCAACAACAAAGACTCTGGTGTGTATTTTTCAAGCAGCACCGCGCACGCGCCGTATCGCAAAGGGAATGCCAGTAAGCCGCCCAGGCCAAAGGTGAATGCAATGGGCGGTGTGCCGCACACCACATCGGTCTCGCTCATGTGCAACACATGTTTGGGAAACAAATCGCACATGGCCAAAATATCGCGGTGAAAATGCATGGTGCCTTTGGGCTGACCTGTGGTGCCGCTGGTAAAAGCAATCAGGCACACATCGTCACGACTGGTGGGATAGGCATCAAACACAGCAGGATGCTTTGTCATGCGAGCTTCAACACCGCTGACTTCTTCCGATCTAAACCAATTGACTTGCTTTAAGGACTTGCAAAAATGCGCATGGGTGCTGTCGACACAATGTGCCAACTCCTCTGCCAACAAGCTGTCGCACAGGGCTGCACTCACTTGGGCTTTGTCGATGATTTGCTTTAATTCAGCGGCACGCAGCAAAGGCATGGTGGGTACGACCACCAAGCCAGCCTTCAATGCGGCCAAAAAACAAGCGGCCATCATGGGACTGTTGCCGCCTCGCAGCAACAAGCGTTCGCCCGATTGAAGACCCATGTCTTTGACCAGCACATGGGCAATTTGATTCACCTTGGCCTGCAGCTGCGCATAGGTCCACTCAATAGAACCGTTAGCGTCTGCGCCTTTAACCGCAATGCGCGAACCTTTGCCTTGAATCACATGCGTGTCGAGCAAGGCACTCACGCAATTGAGTTGGGGTGGGTACTGAACTTCAAGCCGATCGAACACAAACACAGGCCACTGATCTTGCGGCGGCAATCGGTCTCTGGTGAAGGTGTCGCGGTGCGAAGAAGGCAATAGAGATTGCGTCATGTTCATCCTCACTTGAGCAAGTCACGGCCAATGATCAACTGCTGAACTTCGGTGGCACCTTCGTAAATTCGAAGGGCCCGAATTTCACGGTAAAGCGATTCAACGATACAGCCTTTTTTCACGCCCATGCCACCATGCATTTGAACTGCCATGTCAATGATTTGCTGGGCATTTTCGGTAGCAGTCATTTTGGCCATGGCCGCTTCTTGCGTAATGCGCTGCCCCTGATCGCGCAGCCAAGCGGCACGGTAAGTCAACAAAGTGGCAGCATCCAACAAGGTGGCCATCTGCGCCAATTTGCTTTGCGTGATTTGAAAATCTGCCAACGACTGGCCAAACATCTTGCGTTGTTTGGCCCATGCAATCGACTCGTCCAATGCGCGGCGTGCAAAGCCCAGCGAGGCTGCAGCTACCGAAGTTCTGAACACGTCCAAGGTGGCCATGGCCACTTTAAAACCTTCGCCCGCGGCGCCAATGCGTTTGGCATGGGGCACCAAGACATTGTTGAAATGCAATTTGGCCAAAGGATGCGGCGCGATCACATCGATGCGTTCGGCGATGTCCAAACCCGCAGAGTCAGCGTCCACAATGAAGGCGCTGATGCCTCTAGCGCCTGGTGCTTCGCCAGTGCGTGCAAAGACCACGTAAAAGCTGGCAATCCCGCCATTGGAGATCCACGTTTTGAAACCATTCAAGCGATAGCCCTCGGGCGTTTCTGTGGCGCTGCATTGCATAGCCGCCACATCAGAGCCCGCTTCTGGTTCACTCAGCGCAAATGCAGCCAAGGCCTGTCCACTGGCCACGCGGGGCAAATAGGCTGCTTGTTGCTCAGGCGTTCCTTTGAGGCTGATAGCACCAGACCCCAAGCCCTGCATGGCAAACGCAAAATCGGCCAACCCATGGTGCCAAGCCAGTTCTTCGCGCAACAAACAAATGGTGCGAGTGTCAATGACTTCGGATGCGCCGCCATGCGCTTGGCCTGCAATGGCGGGCTTCAGCCAGCCGCCTTGCCCCAAGGCCTTGACCAAGCTCACGCACTCTTTGTCAATGGCATCGCGCGATTCATCGTGGCCGTGTAGCCCCGCAAATTGTTGGGTCGTCCAGTCTTGCAAACTGGCTTTGAAATCTCGGTGTGACGCCTCAAAAAAAGGCCATGCCAAATGTGCCGCTGAATTCATGGTCAGTCTCCCTGGAACACAGGCGTTTGCTTGGCCACAAAGGCGTGGTAGGCCCTGTGGAAATCGTTGGTCGCCATGCAGATGGCCTGCGCTTGGGCCTCGGCCTCGATGGCCTCGTCTACACCCATGTTCCATTCTTGTTGCAACATTTTTTTGGTCATGCCGTTGGCAAAGGTGGGGCCACTGACCAACATTTTGGCCATGGCTTGCGCCTCGGCCAACACGTCTTCGGGTGTGCACACACGGTTGTAAAAACCCCAGCGCTCAGCCTCTTCGCCTGGCAAGCCGCGACCGGTGTACAACAATTCCGACGCACGCCCCTGACCAATCACGCGCGGCAACAAAGCACACGCCCCCATGTCACAGCCTGCAAGGCCCACTTTGTTGAACAAGAAATAAGTTTTGCTGCGCGCTGTGCCGTAGCGCAAGTCGGATGCCAAAGCCAACAAGGCGCCAGCACCCGCACAAATGCCATCGATGGCAGAGATGATGGGCTGCGGGCATGCTCGCATGGCTTTGACCAGGTCGCCCGTCATGCGTGTAAAAGTCAGCAAACCTGGCATATCGAGCTTGGTAAGCGGCCCAATGATTTCATGCACATCGCCGCCCGAACAAAAATTTCCGCCAGCGCCTGTTACAACCACTGCATGCACATCTTCAGCATATGAAAGCGCCCTGAACAAGTCGCGCATTTCGGCGTACGACTCAAACGACAAGGGGTTCTTGCGCTCGGGTCGGTTCAAGGTGAGTGTGGCCACCCCGTCTTTGACTTCAAACAACACATGTTCCGCTTTGTAGTTGGCCAACTTGTTGTTGTGACGTGGCAGCTGCTGCGGCTGGCCTGGTAAATATTTTTGGCTCATGATGTCTCCTCTTGTTTTTGTAAATTCTTTTTCAGTGCAGCCAGCAAGCTGTACAACTGATTCTGCTGATTGTTAGACAGGCCGGCAAACATCTCGGCCACCCATTCCTCATGCGATACCGCCATGTCTGAAAATGCATCGCGACCCGCTTTGGTGAGCTTGACCGTAAAGGAACGGCGGTCGGTTGCACCCACTTGGCGCATCACCAGTTTTTCTTTTTCTAATTGGTCCACGATGGCGGTGATGTTGCCGCCCGTGACCATCATTCGCCTTGAAAGTTCACCCATGGTCAGTCCATCAGGGTGTCGCTCGAGTTGCGCCATCAAATCGAAACGCGGCAAGGTAATGTCAAAAGACTCGCGCAAGTTTTGACGAATCTTGTCTTCAACTCGCGTGGTACACGAAAGCAAGCGCAACCACAATCGCAAAGATGCATGCTGATCGGCGTGCGCTCTGAATTCATGATCGGCATTGACCGAGAGGCTGGCAACTGAAGTCATCACATGGTCTCCCCGCCGTCCACGGCGATTGATTGGCCGTTGACTGACGATGCGGCGTCGGCACACAACCACAACACGGTTTGCGCCACTTCGTCAGGTTGAATCATTTTTTTCTGGGGGTTGTGCGCCACCAAAGCCTCACGCGCTTGCGCTTCGGTTTGACCCGTCTTGCTCACAATGTTGGCAATCGAGTCGCGCACAATATCGGTTTCGGTAAAGCCAGGGCAGACTGCGTTCACAGTCACGCCTTTGCGAGCCAACTCCAAAGCCAAGCTGCGTGTCAGACCAATCACGCCGTGTTTGGCTGCAGCATATGCCGACACATAGGCATAGCCTTTCAAACCCGCTGTACTGGCAATGTTCACAATGCGCGCGGATTTGCCTTGAGATCCTGCCAACAACAAATCAGGCAGCGCCGCTTGAATGCACAAATAGGTTCCCGTCAAATTGACACTCAACATCTGTTGCCACAGATTCAAATCTGTTTTGGCAAAGGGTTGACTCAGGGCTTGGCCCGCGTTGTTAATCAGCACCTCAACTGGGCCAAAAGCCAATTGATTAGAACGATGTGCCTCCGTCACAGATTGAGGATTGCTCAAGTCCATGGGACTCAGATGAACTTTGACGCCAGGGCAGGTTTTTTCCAAAACCAGTTTTTGAGCCTTCAAGGTGCCTAGGTTGCGGCCCGACAAACTGAGAGCCGCACCTTGGCGCGCAAACACGAGCGCTACAGAGGCGCCGATGCCACGTCCTGCGCCCGTGATCCAAACGTGGCGCATCAGTTTTCTCCTTTGGCCTGTGCTGGTGAGGCCGCTTGGGCGGCCATCAAAGCTGCACGTTCAAAATTCGTTTCCATCTGCCGTTTGCCAGACACATAGGCCTTGTGCCAATTCAAATCGGTGTAGCCAATGCGCGCCGCTTCCTGCATCGTCCAAGAGGGATTGGCCAAATGCGGCCTGGCCACCGCACACAAATCGGCACGGCCCGCTGCAATGATGCTGTTGACGTGGTCAGCTTCTGAAATGGCACCGACGGCAATGGTCCGCACACCGGCCTCGTTGCGAATGCGATCGGCAAAGGGGGTTTGAAACATGCGGCCATAAACAGGCTTCTCGCGTTTGTCCACTTGACCCGATGAGCAGTCTACAAAATCGACGCCAGCGGCCTTGAACTGTTTGGCTATTTCGATGGCATCGTCTGGCGTAATGCCACCTTCCACCCAATCGTGGGCCGATATACGGACCGACATGGGTTTGTCTTGTGGCCAGATTTTTCGCAGGGCCACAAACACTTCCAAAGGAAAGCGCAAACGATTCTCTAGGCTGCCGCCGTAGTTGTCTTTGCGTAAATTGGTCAAAGGCGAAATAAAGCCAGACAGCAAATAGCCGTGCGCACAGTGAAGCTCCAACCAATCGAAGCCAGATTGCACGCCCCGTTGTGCAGCGGATATAAATTCAGCCAATACTGCATCCATGTCAGCGCGCGTCATTTCATGCGGTACTTGGCTAACGCCGTCCATGTAGGGCAAAGCTGAAGGCGCCAGCAAGGGCCAGTTCTGGCCATCGCGTGCGGCATCGTTCAATGGCATGTCAATGCCATCCCAAGCTCGGCGTGTCGAACCTTTGCGACCTGCATGGCCCAATTGCAACGCGATCTTGGCATCGGACTGCGCATGCACAAAATTCACAATGCGTGTCCACGCTTGCTGCTGCTCGTCGTTCCATAAACCTGGGCAGCCAGGCGTGATGCGCCCCTCGGGCGAAACACAGGTCATTTCTGTGAACACAATAGCGGCACCACCTACCGCACGTGCGCCGTAATGCATCAAATGAAAATCGCCTGGCAAGCCATCCACCGCAGAGTAAGTGGCCATGGGAGACACCATCACTCTGTTTTTAAGCGTGATACCACGCGCTTGCAAAGGCAAGAACATAGGGGGTGTTGATTTGCCTGGCGACGCATCATCCATGCCGGCCAAGGACCCCATGAATTTTTCGTAAGCAGAAACAAATTTAGCATCTCGCAGCCGCAAGTTTTCGTGCGAAATGCGTTGGCTACGTGTGAGCAAGGAGTAGGCAAATTGTTGCGGCGGTAAATTGACATAGCGCGCTACATTTTCAAACCACTCTGTAGAGTTGCGCGCCGCATTTTGAATTTTCAAAACCTCAATGGACCGTGTGGCTTGGTAGGCCTTCATGACCTCTTTCATACCCGCCACATCGTGACCCACACGCTCAAATGTGTCTGCCAATTCAATGGCGTCTTCCAAAGCCAGCTTGGTACCCGATCCAATCGAGAAGTGCGCAGTATGAGCCGCATCACCCATCAACACATAAGGCACTTCACGGCCGTTGGCAGACTTCTCCCAATGCACCCATTGGTCACAAATGACACGCGGAAATTTAATCCAATGGGCAGAACCTCGCAGGTGTTTGGCGTTGCTCATGAGGGGGTTGCCGTCTAAATATGGCGCAAACAACTTTTCGCAATAAGCAATTGATTCTTCTTGCGACATGTCCTCCAAGCCAGCCGCTTTCCAAACGGACTCGGGTGTTTCCACGATGAACGTAGACGTGTCGCCATCAAACTGATAAGCGTGCGCTTGGAACCAGCCATGCTCGGTTTCCTCAATGGCAAACGTGAAGGCATCAAACAGTTTGCGAGTGCCCAACCAAACAAAGCGGCAATCACGTACGTCAATGTCCGGCTTGTAGGTGTTGGCAAAACGCGTGCGCATTTTCGAGTTGAGACCATCACACGCAATAACCAAGTCTGCTTGGTACAAAGTTGCCACGTCCGCATTGGCATCGACTTCTTGCTCAAACAGCAATTCAACACCCAATTCTTCACAACGCTTTTGAAGAATGTTCAGCAAACGCTTGCGGCCAATGCCACAAAAGCCGTGACCACCCGATCGCATGGTCTCACCTTTGAAATGCACCGCAATGTCGTCCCAATGGTTAAATGCGCCCAAAATTTCTGATGCTGTACTGGGATCAGCCACTTGCAGCTTGGACATGGTGGCATCTGAGAACACCACACCCCAACCAAAAGTGTCGTAAGGCTTGTTGCGCTCTAGCACCATGATGTGGTGCTCGGGATGCCGCAACTTCATCAGCAAGCCAAAGTAGAGCCCTGCGGGGCCACCGCCTAAACACACGATTTTCATGAAAATGTCCTTGACCCAATTAAAATTGTTTTAACTTCAATAGTTGAAACTTGAAATAATTATGGCGGTGTGCGTCATGGCGGTCAAGGACGAAAAAAAAGCAGCTTTGAAAAGCTGCTTTTTAGGGTAGTTTACTGGGGCAACACCGTGATACTGATACGCCGGTTTCGAGGGTCTTTGGGATCGCTCGGGTTGTAGGGCGCGGTATCGGCCACACCTTCAATTTTGGCAAATCGATTGCCCGGTATGCCCTTCTTCTCGATAATTTTGCGTGTTTCTTCTGCACGCTCAGCCGACAAAGACCAGTTATTGCGGTCGTCTGAATTGGCAAACTGAACGCTGTCGGTATGACCGCGGATGGCCACTTTGTTAGGCATGGCCGCCAAGGTCTTGGAAACTTCACCCAGCAAAGCTTGCGCCCTGGGGGTCATGTTGGTGGTTCCCAAGCCAAACATGGCAAAGTCGGCCTTGTCGATGATCTCAATGCGAAGGCCATCTTTGTCCCTTGCAAACTGCACTTGATCTTTCAGTTTGTCCAGCTTCGGATTCTTGGCCATGGCCTCTTTGATTTCTTTTTCCATCTTGTCAAAGTTGGCTTTGTCGGCGGCCTCTGCAGCCTTTTTGCCAGGGTCACCATCCTGCCCGGATTCTTTGCTGTCTGAGCCTTTAGGCGATGGGTCGTTTTCTGTGGGACCGCCTTCTGAACGGGGTGTCACCATGTTCAACGCGCTGGTTTGTTTTGCAGAAAAAGGAAAGCCATCGGGGTCAATCACAGATCGGCCGCCCAGCATGCCATCAGAGCCTGCCAATTTGCCCATGGTGACATTGCTGTGCGAAGTGGGCTTGAAATAGTCGGCAATGCTTTTGCGCTGGTCGGCATTGGACGCACCCAACAACCACATCAACAAGAAGAAGGCCATCATGGCGGTCATCATGTCGGCCAGGGCAATTTTCCAAGCACCGCCGTGAGCACCGCCGTGCCCATCGTCCATGATTTTTTTGATGGTGATGCTGGGCGCCACCACCACAGGCGCATCAACTTCCGCCTCTTCTGGAATGAGGGGGGCAACTTCACCCTCGGCCTCTGCTTGCGCTTCGGCCGACGTGTCAGCCGGCGCCTCAGCGGCTAGCGCTTGGGCTTCATCTTTGGGCGCTTCTAAAACTTCCTCAGCCATGGCTGTTAGCCCCCTCGCAAGCCATCAAACACCTCAGCAAAACTAGGCTGATTGTGGTGACTGATACCCGCTCGCGCAGCCTCAATAATTAGAGGCATAGGGTGGCCGTGTAAGGTGCCAATGATGATTTGTTTCACCACTTTGTAAATTTGACCTTCATCGTCAATGATCTGAGCCAAGCGCGAAGCCATGGGTTCAATGAAACCATAAGCCATGAACACGCCCAAGAAGGTACCCACCAAAGCGCCACCAATCATGGCACCCAGCACGGCAGGCGGTTGGTCAATCGCGTCCATGGTTTTCACCACACCCAACACACAAGCCACAATACCCAAAGCGGGAAGCGCACCGGCCAATGTGGCCAAAGCGGTTTGCGCCTTCAAGGCATCGTGGTGGTGGGTTTTGATGGAGAGGTCCATCACATCTTCCACCGCATAAGGACTCAAGGGGCTGGTAGAAACCACCATCAAACGAACCGTGTTGCAAACCAAATCTAGCAAAGCGTGGTCGTGCAAAATTTTGGGGTATTCGCCAAAGATGGCACTGGATTCGGGACTTTCAATGTGCGCCTCAAGGGCCACTGGGCCCTCGGTTTTAAGCGTTTTCATGATTTTGGACACCACAAAAATGGTGCTCAAATAATCTTCTTTTTTGTAGGCTGGGCCTTTGAACACTTTGCCCATGCCACCCAAGGCACCCTTGAAAATGTCCATGCTGTTACCGATCAGCATGCCGCCAATACCAGCGCCCAAAATAATGAAGGTTTCAATCGGCGCAGATTTGATAATCGGCTTCATGCTTCCGCCGGCCATGATAAAGCCGCCGAACACACAGACCATCAAAACCACGATACCAATAATCGCATTCATATTTCTCTCCAAAAACGACCAAACGGGCGGCTGGCTTCCCAGTTGCGCCCGTCATTGTTCCCTCAAAGCTTTGCCCTTTCAGGCAAAAGCTCAATGCATTGAAGACATTGCAACACCTGTAGCAGGTGCAGATTTGGGTAACAAATTAGGAACATCACGCCACGCTTGGCGGATTTCATTCAATAAAGTATGAACTTCTTGCAATGCATCGAGGTCATTGCGAGCGTTCACGTGAACCAAGCGGCGTGTCACATAGCTGTACAACTCGTACAGGTTACGGGCCAGGTCGCCGCCTTTGTCCAAATCCAATGAGCCTTGTAAGCCCAAAACAATGCGGCCAGCGCGCATCAAGCTTTTGTTTTTGTCTTCAATAGAACCGCGCTGAATGTGACCTTTGGCAGTCACCAAGCTGTCAATCAGGCCATCAAAGAGCATCTGAATGAGTTCAACCTTATCGGCCACCAACGCCTGTGATGCGTGATTGCCTTCGCCGTAGCTCTCCATTGCCTTGAAATGTACTCGCATGATGTCTTGTTCCTTATGATCCTGACACAGCAGGAATCGGAGGGACACCAGGAAACTTGAGTCCAAAGGCTCAAATGAGTCATTTTTTTCCAGGAAAGACCAAGCCAGAGGGGCATTGGCCTTGACTGGGGAATGAAGGGCGGTCAAATTCATGACTTCACGCCCTTGGGTTTGGCCACATTGACAGGTTCGACCTTCAATGTACCGCGCAGTTTTTTAACCACGCCAGACAAAAGTTGGCTGACGCGTGACTCGGTCACACCCAGTACTTCGCCAATTTCTTTGAGGTTGAGCTCCTCAACGTAATACAAATTCATTAACAATTGGTCGCGCTCGGGCAAATCGGCAATGGCATCTGTCAGGGCGCCCATGAATTCTTCATGTTCGACGATGGCCTCGGGCTGCTGGGACGTATCAGTGGCAATGTTCATCACCTCTTCCGTCACCACTTCCATCGAGTAGGTTTCAAAACGACGCGCTTGCGTGCGCTCCTTGTGAAACAGCTCAATGTCTTTGCCCATGTAATCGGCCAATTCGGCTTGCGTGGGTGTTCGGCCCAACTCTGCGCCCAGTTCGTGAGTGGCTTCGCTGTGCGATTTGTTGATGGCCACTGCCGACCTTGGCAAGAAAGACAGGCGACGGACTTCGTCCAAAATAGCACCACGCACACGGCTGTGTGCAAAGTTTTCAAACTCAAGGCCCTTGACCGGATCGTAGGCACGGGCTGCTTCTAAAAGCCCAATCATGCCCACCTGAATGAGCTCATCGAGCTCCATAAAAGGCGGCAACCTCACCTTCAGGTGCAAAGCCACGCGCTTGACCATGCCCAAATGAGCCATGACCAGCGCTTCGCTGTTATTTTGAACCTGTTCGTAAAGGTGAGTTGATTTGGCCATGTTCTTTTAAGCTCTGGCGGTCACCAGGCGCTCCACAAAAAACTGCAAGCCACCCGAGGCTTCTTCGATGGGTTCGAGTTGGCGCACGGCTTCAGCCAAACGCCTAAAGTCACGTGCGCCAGCACTTCCAGGCGCAAATTCGGCAACAGGTTGGTATTTTTTGAGGGCGGCCAAAATAAGCTCATCATTTTCAATAGAGCCCAAGTAGCGAACCGTGCGATTTAAAAATCGCGCGCAAACTTGGTTGATGCGCTCAAACAATTGATAACCTTCTTGGGCACTGGCCACGCCATTGGGAATGAGATAAATCTCATCCAAACCATGGTCTTGAATGAGCACCTTGATGGTGGCATAGGCATCGGCAATAGAGGACGGATCGTCACGGACCACCACAAATCGCCTTGAACACGCGGCCATGAAAGACAAGACTTCAGGCGAAATACCTGCCGCCATGTCGACGATCAAGAAGTCAATGTCATCGTCGAGTGCACTGAAAGCACGAACGATGTTGGCAGCTTGCATCTCACCCAAGGCCGCCATTTCCTGAATGCCGGACGCACCGGGCACCAGCTTCACGCCCTGTCGGGTGGTGACAATGATTTCAGCCAAGGTTTTTTCGCCACTCAAGAAATGACTCAAGTTATACGGGCAGCGGCATCCCAAAGCAATTTGGGCATTGGCCAGGCTCATATCGGCGTCAAACAACATGACGCGGTGACCCATGGCCTGCAAAGCAACGGCCAGGTTCACAGAGACCGTGGTTTTACCCACCCCTCCTTTGCCACTGGCGATGCCAATGACTTGGGTACTTTTTGCTTTATCCATGAAGCTCACTTTGAGGGATTTCGACAGACCAATTGGGGCGGCTCAAACCCATCTCATGGGTAAGCGGCTCGTTGGCGGCTTCCACCTCAACGAGCTCTGCTTCTACCTTAGCAGAATTTATGACTGCCTCGATCATGTCATCCTTTGAAAATTCAGAGGGTGGCGTCAGTTGCGCCATAGCAATGTTGACCAATTTCTTCAGGCCAGAAGACTTCAGGCCATCCATGACCCGGTCAGAACTGCCGCCTGCAGAAACCACACATTGAGCGCCTTCAGCGATCAAAAATTGTATCAGTGGCCAAGGCGAATTTGACTCGTCTAGCTTGCTGATCATGAGACTTTGCCATTTCAGTTGTGATTTCAGCATGATGCGGGACAAAGTCACACCTGAAGAATCGGCGGGAACCACCGCGTGCAAGCCAGCTGCAGGGCACACACTCACAATTTCTTGCAAACGCTCGGCCATTTGCACACCGGGCGTATCGATCAAAACCAAACGACGGGGCGACAACTCATTCAACAAGACCTTGAGGGTCTCTTCATCGGCAGCGCGGAAACAATCCACACCCAGTTGTGCACACAAGACTTGCGTTTGCGCCCAAGCACCTGCACGCATGTCGTGATAACTCACCACAGCCACATATTCGGGGCCATAGTTCAGCGCACCTTGCTGGGCTGCCTTGGCAGTCATCAAGGTTTTGCCTGAACCCGACAAGCCAGCCAACACATGCACACCCCGGTTTGGGAAACCTTCTTGAGGGCGCTCTAAATTGTGCGTTAGCTGGGACTTGATGTTCTCCAGAGCGCGGTCCAAGGAAGGCTGCTCACGCAAACCTTCTTGCAACAATGCACGCAATCCGGTGGGCACGGCAGCTTCAGTCATGGCTTCGACCAATGGCTGAATGTGTGCGGGCCAATATTGGTTCATCTGCCAGCTGGCAGTTTGTTGGCTGAGCCTGAATTCTTGGCGCAATGCGGCCAATTCTTCGCGCACCAAACTGACTATTTCTTGACTGCGAACTTGCTCGCGGCCTTGTGTCAAAATTTGCTCGGTGCTTTCCGCTTGAGCCACATTCACTGCTTTTGACTCTTTCAAAGCTTGGGGTTTCAAGACTTGGTGCAACTGATCGATAAAAGGCGCGGCTGCTGTTGATTTGCTGGCTTCTGGCTTGCGCTTCAACAACACATCCTCAGTGGTGGCGGTAACTTGTGCGTCCAATTTCTCTTCCAGCAACTCTTCTGCAGAAGCTTCTGCCACATCCAATGCCACGATCAGTTCAGTTTGACCTTCGACTCGGTGATTCGAGATGATCAGCACATCGGGGCCATACAAAGCCATCGCCTTTTCAGTCGCGCTGCGTGTATCTTGAGCAAGTATGCGTTTGAGTTCCATGGCGTTTATCTCTCGGTCAATCTGCGGGTTAATTCTTTAAATACTTGTGAATTCAGTGATGTCTTTAGCGGGTCTCAGCGTGAACGGTGTGAACCACTTTCACAGTCTGGTCATCTGGAATTTCGCTGTAAGACAACAAAGTCAAATCGTTCACACGATATCGCACAGCTTTGGACAACCAAGGGCGAATCACAGGGGACACCACCAACACGGCGGGGTGACCCATTTCTTCGACGGCACGTGCGCCATCGCGCAAGGCACCAAACAATCGCTCGGCCAAACCGGGTTCCATGGCTATGCTTTGACCTGGAGCGGTTTGTTGCAAGATGTTGTGAATCAGTTGCTCAAGGCCAGGGTCCAAGGTCATGACTGACAAACCATTGCTGTCATCGACCAAACTTTGAACAATCATGCGGCCCAACTTAGGACGTACCAAGGAAGTCAATTGATCAGGCTCTTGGGTGCGGCTGGCCACTTCGGTCAATGTTTCGGCAATGCTGCGCATGTCCCTAATAGACACAGACTCGCTCAACAAGTTTTGCAAGGTGCGTGTCACCACGCCCAAAGACAACTTGCCTGGCACCAAATCTTCAACCAACTTGGGCGACTTGGCAGCCAACTTGTCTAACAACTGCTGAACTTCATCATGGCTGAGCAAATCGGAGGCGTTATCGCGCAAGACTTTGTTCAAGTGTGTGGCTACAGCCGTGCTGGCGTCCACCACGGTATAGCCCAATGTGCGGGCCAGATCACGCTGCGAGGGATCAATCCAAACAGCGTCCAAACCAAATGCGGGCTCTTGTGTGGCTTGGCCTTCCAAAGGTCCATAGACTTGACCTGGATTGATGGCCAATTCTTTGCCCACTCTAATTTGACCTTTACCGCGAACCACCCCCTTCAACACGATGTGATACGCATCAGGATCAATGGTCAGGGCATCGCGAATGCGCACAGGTTGAACCAAAAAGCCCAATTCGGCCGACAATTTTTTACGAACACCCTTCACACGGCTCATCAACTGACCGCCGGTTTCTGGGTTCACCAAGGGAATTAAACCGTAACCAATTTCAAGGCCAATCAAGTCCACTTGATCGACATCGTCCCAATCCAATTCTTTGGGCTCTTCCAATGCAGCCTGCGCCGCTTGCTCCGCAGGCGTACCAACAACGGGCGCCGCTTGCTTCTGCGTGATGCGATAGGCCAAGGCCGCACTGGCCAAAGCCAAAGTAATGAACACCAAGTGAGGCATGCCGGGCACCAGACCCAAAATAGCCAAAATACCCGCCGACATGTACAAAGCAGTGGGGTTGGACAATTGGGAAGTTGCTTGTTCCGTCATCGACTCAGAAGTGGTCACGCGGGTCACAATGATGGCGGTGGCCAGCGACAAGAACAAAGAAGGAATTTGAGCGACCAAGCCATCACCAATGGTCAGCAAGGTATAAATACGGCCCGCCTCAGACAATGACAAGCCGTGTTGCGCAACGCCAATGGTCAGGCCACCAATCAAGTTAATGACCAAAATAAGTAAGCCAGCTACTGCGTCGCCGGACACAAACTTAGAGGCACCGTCCATCGAACCGAAGAAGTCAGATTCTTGAGAAAGTTCTTCGCGGCGCTTTTTGGCGGTTTCTTGGTCAATCACACCGGCGTTCAAGTCGGCGTCAATCGACATTTGTTTTCCGGGCATGGCATCCAAGGTAAATCTTGCATTCACTTCAGACACACGACCTGCACCCTTGGTCACCACAATGAAGTTGATGATCATCAAAATGGCGAAGATGATGAAACCGACCACGTAGTTGCCACCGATCACGAACTCACCAAAAGCAGCCACCACCTTACCCGCAGCCTCATGGCCTTCGTGGCCGTTAACCAAAATGACACGGGTAGAAGCCACGTTCAGGCCCAAACGGAGCATGGTGGCAAACAACAAAACAGAGGGGAAAGATGAAAACTCGAGAGGCTTGCGGGTGCCAATGGCAATCATGATGATGAGCAAGCTGCAGGCAATATTGAACGTGAACAGGATGTCCAACATCAATGCAGGCAGTGGCACCACCAACATGGCCATGATCAACAACACCATCGCGGGCAAGCCCAGGCCGGTGTAATCAAATTTGGACAGGTTCTGTCGAACCGCTGACAGGGTCAAGGTGCTCATGGTTGGCCTAAGTGGCTGTTCAGAGGGTTAAAACAATCAAACTGCATGGTTTTCTTCCATAGTTCAGCTTGTTGAGCAAAGTCCATGCCATGTGGAATCCCGACACCAAGTTCCAATCGATGGATCTGCAGCCAGCGGCAAGGTCTGACCTGTCACGGATATTGCTAATACAAGGCATGCCCGACCTGAAAACCGGGACGACAACATCAAACTGAAGATGGAAAAACCATGGATGCCAACCTCAATTTTTTGACCCCTGCTAGCTCGCAACCCTCATCAATAGGGGCTCCCAGCGGATCTGGGGGTCTAGACCCGAACCTCGCCAAGCCCATGAGTGGGCAGGAATTTGCGGGTGTCATGCGGGACCTGATGGCCAAAGGCGAACGGCAAGACGTTGCCGGAACGGCCACGGGCACACCCTTGGATGCCGGCGCCAATGCCCTCCAGACCTTGGCCTTGGGCAACCAATTTGCGGTCATTACAACAGCCACCCCCCTGCCAGATTCATCTAGCTTGGCGCAGTTTGCTCGGGCTCAGGGTTTGAGTGAATCTGCTGTGCAAGCCTTGTTTGGCGATATGCCTGTGCAAAGCCCCGCGGTCGACAACCCAGCCATGAGCTTGTCAAACATGGGCATGGCGGGCTTTACCTTGCCCCTCAACCCACTGACCAATCCTCTCCAGCAAACCAGTCCCACCGACATCAGCACGCTCACCCTGATGCCGGGTGCCGCGGCTCAAGGCTGGGCACAAGCGCGCACCAGCGGTTCCGCTGTATCTGAACTCCTGCAAGCCGCAGGCGCCACAGGCGTCATCCAGTCCATCACAGGACCCGGTTTGGGATCCGCCACAGGCGTCATCCAGTCCATCACAGGCCCCAGTTTGGCAGCCGCCACGGGCATCATCCAGTCCATCACTGGACCCGGTTTGGGAGCCGCCCCAAGCAATGCCTTGGGCAGCCCTGACCAACTGGCTGAAATAGCCCCTGAACTTGGCCCGCTAGACGCCATGCGCATGCGCATGGTTCCTGGCTGGGAAAATATAACCCGCCAATTGGCCCAAATGAAGGGCACCGACCAAGCCGCTGCTTGGGGGCAACTCACTGCCAACTTATTAAGTAGCAAAGCCTTGGGCGAGACTGCCAAGGAAATTGCCTTGGATCTGGGCGCCGACGATCCAGATTTGATGGCCGCCCTGGATGCCATGAAAGACAGTTCTGGCCAACCCAGCGTCTTGCCTTCTGATTCAGCCCGCAACACTGCCGCTAGCGGCGCCTTGGGCGCGGCTGCCACCAGTGCGGCTTTGGCCAACCCAGGCTTGACCGACCGAGCGGCTCAAATTCAAGATTTGGCCGATAAACTCGGAAAAGCGATGGGGGAAAGACTCCAAGAACAGCTGGAACGTGGAGAATGGAAGCTACAACTCAAGCTGAATCCCGCTCATTTAGGCAAAATTGATGTGGAGTTGGACATGGGTACCAGTGGTTTAGACGCCGTTTTCAAAACTGACAACCCGTTAACGCGAGAACTCATTGCACAAGGCATGCCCAAATTAAAAGACAGTCTTTCACAAACAGGCATGACTGTTGCTAATGTCTGGGTGAACAGTGAAAACCAGCGTGAGTCTGGCGGAAACTCGACACCTCGTCAACAAAACGGATCGGACCAAGGCGTCCAGACCGCTGTGAATGAAGTGTCAGCCACAGAATCACGAGTGAAAGATCTCCGATCTTCCAATGCTTGGGATACGCTGGCTTGAGAAGTTAACTGAATACGTCCGGTATACCGGTGTAAATTTGTTTATATAGAGGTGCCCTATGGCCACAGCAGCAGCAGCAGAAGAACCAGAAGTCGCAGAAGAGCCGAAAAAGAAGAAACCCATTGTCCTGATCATTGGCGGTGTGGTTGGCTTGATCGTCCTCATAGTGGGCATTGTGTTGGGCACGCTCTATTTCACGGGCTATTTCGCTCCCAAGCCTGTGGTTGATGAACATGCGGCAGAAGCAGCTGCGGACGGCCATGGCGATAAAAAAGACGACAAAAAACCTGGCAAGAAAGCCAAAGATTCGCCAGAACTCACTCGCTTTGAATACACCTACATGCAAGTGGAGCGCGAATTTTTGGTCAACATCAGTGGCTCTAAAAAAGTCATGTCGGTCCAAATTGCTGTCATGACCCACTACGACGATCGCGTTTTTGAAAACGTCAAGAAACATGACTTTGCCATTCGCTCTGCGGTGATGGACGTGATGCGCTTGACCACCGATGCAGATTTGGTCAAACCCGAATTTCGCAAAGATTTGGCCGTCAAGATTCGCGATGCCATCAACACTTTGCTTGAAAAGTACGAAGACTTTGGCGGCATTGAAGAAGTTCATTTCACCAACTTCATCGTGCAATAAACCCAAAGCATCATTGCCTCATTGAATTCATTAGATTGTTAGAGTTTCATGGCCACTTCATTATTAACACCTGACGAACTCTCTGCCTTGGCAGAGGGCGTGATGGATGGTTCGATTCCAGTTGACACTGGCTTCAACACCGCCGCACGGGTGAAGAAGCACGACCTGGCCAGCGAAGACAGCAGCTTGGGGGTGAACATCACCTCGATCGACATGATCAACGAGCGCTTCATTCGCACCTTCCGCTTGGGCTTGGTCGAAATGCTGCGCACCAGCCCCAAGGTCAACCCCAATCAGGTTGAGATTGTTCGGTTTGGAGATTACCTCAAAAGCTTGAAGGCGCCTTTGTCGGTCAATGTGGTTCGCATGAACCCTTTGCGCGGCAACTCCATTGTGGTCATTGACCCCACTGTGGTCTTTAGCTCACTCGACAGTTTCTTTGGTGGCTTTGGCAAAGGTGTTGGCAATCTGCCACCGGGCCGTTTGTTTACACCTACCGAGTCACGCATCATCACCATGATTTTGGAAGTCTTTTTCAAATCATTGACAGATGCATGGTCGGCTGTATTGCCTGTTGATTTTGAATTGGTCAGCTCCGAGATCAACCCTCAGTTTGCGCAAATTGCCGACGAGAACGATTTGGTCATCCTGACGCGCTTTGAAGCCGAAGGCAACCAGAACACCCAAGGTTTCATCGACTTGGTTTACCCCTATGCCTCCTTGAAACCCATTCGCGAATTGCTGCGCAGCCGCGTGCAATCGGGCGATGGCAACGAAGAATCCGACAAACAATGGCGCGAAGAATTGGAAGATGCTGTCGACAGCGCCAGTTTGGAAGGGCGCGTGTTGTTGGGTAGCATTGAGTCTTCATTTGGCGAAATTGAAGCCATGAAAGAAGGCGACGTGTTGTTCTTCAAGAAACCCGAATTGGCCCGCTTGTTGGTCAACGGACTGCCAGCTTTTGATGTTCAAGTAGGCACCATTGGCGCACAAACCGCTGTTCAAATTGAACGGGCTTGTATTCCAGGTATGCAATAAATTTTCAGGAAATCGACATGACCGACACCACCACTCCCGAAGCAGCCATCGAAAACGAAGCGGCTCAACGCCAAATCAACCCCGAGGTTTTGCAAAACATCAGTGTGACGCTGTCCATTGAAGTGGGCCGCGCCATGATCAAAATTCGCGACCTGATGCGCCTGACACAAGGTAGCGTGGTCGAGCTTGACCGCATTGCTGGTGAGCCCCTCGACTTGTTGGTCAACAACACGGTTGTCGCCCAAGGCGAGATTGTGTTGGTCAACGACCGTTATGGCGTTCGCCTCACCCGCGTAGCGCCCGCATCAGAACGCATGAAGAACCTTTAAACTTCAGGCTTCTGAACGACAAGAAAAGAGCACACCATGGCATCCGGTTTAGGCACCGCCGACTTGTTTCGCATGCTCGGCAGTTTTGCCTTGGTGTTGGCCCTCATGGCAGCCCTGTTGTGGGCTCTGCGCAAATTGCAAACGCGCATGAGCACCCAAAACACGGGCAAGCGAATGCAAATCATTGAATCCTTAAGCGTAGGTCCCCGCCAAAAATTTGCGTTGTTGCGCGTTGGCGAACACGAGGTGTTGGTAGGCATCACCCCCACGCAAATGACTTCGCTGGCTCAGTGGCCGGCAGAGATTTCTAGTGCGGCAAATCTTCACGCAACCCCATCCGCCACCGGAGAAACGCATGTTGCGTAAATTGTTAAACAAACCTTTTGTCTTGGCCAGTGTCATTGTGGCGCTGACCTTCTTGGCATTGCCCTTGGTCTCCTCTGCCCAAGGCATTCCCATGGTGAACGTCACAGGCGGCCCCAAAGGCCAACAGCAATACAGTCTGTCGCTGCAATTGCTGGCCTTGATGACATCGCTCACCTTGCTGCCATCTTTCTTGCTCATGATGACGGCATTTGTGCGCATCATCATTGTGTTGTCCATCTTGCGCCAAGCGCTGGGTACGGGTCAAACACCGCCCAACACCGTGTTGGTGGGCCTGTCTTTGTTCTTGACCTTGTTCATCATGTCGCCCGTTTTCAATGACGTCTACAACAATGCCGTCATGCCTTACATGCAAAAAGGCATGGCCTTTGACAAAGCCTTGGCCGCTGCCGAAGAGCCCATTCGCAATTTCATGATGAAGCAAACGCGCGAAGACGACATTGGCTTGTTCATGCAAATGGCCAACAAAGGCGAACCCGCCAATGCTGCAGCCGTGCCATTTTCAACCTTGGTGCCTGCATTCATTACGTCTGAATTGAAGAGCGCTTTCACCATTGGCTTTTTGATTTACATCCCCTTTGTGGTCATTGACCTCATTGTGGCCAGCGTGTTGATGTCAATGGGCATGATGATGCTCTCGCCCATGATGATTTCGATGCCCTTCAAACTCATGCTGTTTGTGTTGGTAGACGGATGGAGCCTCATTTTGGGTTCACTGGCCGCCAGCTTTGCGACTTAATTAGGAGCTGCTTGATGGACACCGCTACCGTTGTTGATTTGGGTCGCCAAGCGCTTTGGATGACCGTTCTCATTTCAGCCCCCCTGTTGGGCGTGGCTTTGTTTGTGGGCTTGCTGATTGGTATTTTGCAAGCAGCCACTTCCATCAATGAAGCCACCTTGAGCTTCATTCCCAAATTGGCCGCACTGGCCATCACTTTGGCGGTGGTGGGCGGCTGGCAACTCAACACCTTGGTCGATTACACACGCGCCATTTTCCAGCGCATACCGGGCTTGTTTACCTGATGGACATCGCAGTCACCGAACTGATGGAGCGCTTTTATGGGCTCATCTGGCCGATGCTGCGAATCTCGGCCCTGTTGGTGGCCGCCCCTATTTTTTCATTGCGCGCACTGAATTTGCGCATTCGCATTGTTTTGGCCATGGCGCTCACCTGGCTGGTTTACCCCATGCATGAATGGCCACAAATTGATCCGTTGTCAGCCCCTGGTCTGATGGAAATTTGCAACCAACTCATGATTGGTTTACTGATGGGTCTCATGCTCCAAGTGGTGACAGCTGCCATTGTGGTGGCGGGTCAATCGATTGCCAATGCCATTGGTTTGTCCATGGCCACCATGATTGATCCCAACATGGGCAACGTGCCTGTGATTTCCCAATTTTTGTTGGTCATGGCCACGCTCATTTTTGTAGGCTTGGGCGGCCATGCGCTCTTGCTCAATTTGGTGGTGGAGAGTTTTACCAGCCTACCCATTGGCAGCAACCTCATGAGCACCGAAGCCATGAAGCAAGTCATTGCCTGGAGCTCTATGCTGTTTTTGGGTGCGCTGCTAACAGCGCTGCCAGTCATGGTGGCCTTGTTGTTCATCAACATTGGTTTAGGGGTGGCTACCCGTGCGGCACCCAGTTTGAATATTTTCTCTGTCGGCTTTCCAGCCATGGTGTTTGCCGGTTTTGGTGTGCTCATGTTGGCCTTGCCCAACATCGGCGCGCGCATTCAATGGTTGTGGATGCAGGGCTTTTTCCAAGTCCGCGCCTTGGTTGGCATTAGCTGAGGGGCTACAAGCATGGCTGAAGAATCAGGCGCAGAAAAGACCGAAGACCCGACGGCGCGAAAACTTCGCAACGCCCGAGAAGAAGGCCAAGTTGCACGCTCGGTAGAACTCCCAGCTGCTGCTGTCACGATTGGTGCCGTCTTGGTCATGTTCATGATGGGCGGCTACTGGATGAAACAAGTGGCCGAAATTTTTGCATCAGGCTTTAAGTTTGATCGCAAAACTTTGGACAACCCCGATCTCATGGTGACAGCTTTTGCCCACCACTTGGGCCAAAGCTTTTTACTGATTGTGCCGGTGCTCATGGTGACCGCCATCTTGGCTATTCTGTCCAGCGGTGCCACGGGTGGCTATTTATTTTCACTTAAAAGTATCTTACCCAATTTTGGCAAGCTCAGCTTAATATCTGGCTTTGGTCGCATGTTTGGCGCTCGTGCCGCCATTGAATTGCTCAAAGCCATTTTGAAATTCACCTTGGTGACCACCGTGTTGTGGGCGCTTGTCAGCCGGCAAATGGACCAGATGATGCAATTGGGTCAAATGGCCGTTGAGCCTGCGCTCACGGCAGCGGGTTGGATGATTGCTGAATCAGCACTGTGGCTGTCACTCAGCTTGTTGGTCATCGCCCTCATTGATGCGCCCTACCAACGCTACTCCTTCATCAAGCGCATGCGCATGACCAAGCAAGAAGTGAAAGACGAGATGAAGGACATGGAGGGACGTCCTGAAGTCAAGCAACAAATTAGAAGACGTCAGCGCGAGATGGCCAACAACCGCATGCTGCAAAAAGTCAAAGATGCCGATGTCGTCATTACCAACCCCGAGCACTTTGCGGTTGCCTTGTCTTACGACCCCACCGGCGATGGCGCACCTATTTTGTTAGCCAAAGGCTCGGACCACATGGCTGCTCGCATTCGAGAAGAAGCGCAACTTCACGGTGTGGAAATGTTTGCTGCGCCGCCATTGGCGCGTGCGCTTTATTTCAGCACCGAAGTCGACTACCCTGTCCCTGAGTCTTTGTATTTGGCAGTGGCCCAAGTCATTGCCTATATTTTCAGCTTGGCCGATGTTCGTCCTGGGGTTGATCCCATGCCGAAGCCAAGTCCCAAAGTGCCTGCATCCATGCAGTTTGATGCCAACGGTAAATTGATGACCTCATAAGGTCTAGAAAGTCAGGATCACTATGAGTGAAAACAAACACCCCGAAGAGCCGTTGATCATCAAGTCAGATCGACCCCACACGGTCAGCATGCCTGAAGGCACCAATGTGGCCGTTGGCAAAAAAGGCGAAGCCTTGGAGCCCTCTGTTCGAAAAGTGATGGCAGATGCAGACGAGCACCCAGTTGAGCACTTGGTCATGGATGGCGGGGTTAGCAAGTCTCCCGACCAAAACAAAGACATCAACGCACACGATCCAAATTTCAAAGGCTACAAAGACGCCGCAGAAATGCCAGACCGCTTTGTGTCCAACGAAAAACAGGCGGCCATTCCAGCGCCCGTTCGCAAGCCCATTGATGTCACCAAGTTAGACAGCATTCTCAGCCCTCAAGAGAAGCCAGTTAGTGCCGATGCTGTAGAAAGTAAAGCTGAAATTGCAGCGCCTGCTGCCGATGAACCGGTTGTAGGCTTTGGCCCGGGGCCAGAAATGGATTTTCCAGCGCGCGTCATTAATATCAAAATCGAGAACGATCAGTTGCGTGCGCGCCTGGACGCTCTTGAGTAAAGGAACTCACCATGAGTACTCAACCCACCACTGGCGGGCACGATCACGGCCATCACGATGCGCACGAAGATCACCACGATCATGCAGCGCACGCGGCGGCGGCTGCCCCTCTCAGCGACAACGACGAGCTAGAAGGCGTCAAAATGTTGGCGCTCGAGTCGGCCGAGCTGGCCACGCGCTCCGCCAATTTGGCTGTGGGTGCTGGCGAAAACATGAAAAAGGCCACGCACAATCTAGAAGACTTGATGAAGCTCAACCGCAAACAGCACATCATCATGCTGGCTGTTGCGGGTGGTTTGATGGTCGTTGTGGCAGCGGTTTTTGCAGCCATGACCATCAGTTTAAAGTCACGCCTTAACCAAATGGACACCATGATTGGGGCCTTAAGTAAACGCGTGACAGAGCTGGATACTTCGATGGAGTTGGTTGGCTCTGTGAATGAGGGCTTGCAAGAGATGGTGTCCAAGCAAGACGACATCACCAAGATGCAAACCTCCTTGGAGGCACGTCTTAACGATGCCATTAAAAATACCGAAAGCGTGCCCGAAAAAACTGCGCAGCAAGTGGGCGAAAAAGGTCAAGTTTTGGCCGCACAAATTAAATCTCTCGAGGGTCGCTTTGCGCAGCAGTCCAGAGCGCTTGAAGCATTGGGCGGCAAAATGAATGGCCTTCAGGGTGCTGTGGGCGAAACCGGCGCCTTCAAGAAAGAAATGGAAACCTTGGCCAGACTGCAACGCGAACGCCAAGCTGCAGAAAACGCTGCAGCAGCTGCGGCAGCGGCACGCGCAGCGGCAGCAGCCAACAACGCCAACACCATTTCTTCTGCGCAAGCCAAGCAAAAAGAGAAAATGGTTCAATACCCAAGGGCTCAGCAAGAGACCACACCTGCAGGCGCCAGTGGCATATTGAGTAGCAAACCCTGATGTAAATCGCCAAAAGCAGCTTGCCAAGCTGCTTTTTTTATGCCGCTTTGTCGGGCTCTGCGTTGGCCACGGGCAAGGTGCCCTGCCTGAGGTCGTATTTATTGAGCTTTTCTATCAGGGTGGTGCGCTGCAAATTGAGCAAGCGCGCCGTTTGCGACACGTTGCCATCTGTGCGGTTCAGCGCCTGAAGAATCAAATCGCGCTCAATGTCGGCCAGTCGGTCTTTGAGCGACAGGCCTTCGGGCGGCAAGCTGGGCAGACCTTGTGCCAACATGATGATGTCTTGTACTTCGTTGTGCATGTCCATGGCCATAGTGGGCGAGGGATTGGCAAAAGGATTCATGACTTCGGCATTGGCACTCTGATGCAAATCATGGTTGCTGATGGGCGCCACAATTTCCAAGGAATCAATCAGGGGTGTGGTCACGCGCTCGGCTTGCAACACGCGCAAACCTTTGGGCAACAAAGAAGAAGGTACTGTGGCCAAGGTTAAGGTTTGGCCGTTGAACAAGGTGTTGAAGCGATCGACTAAATTGGACAATTCACGCACATTGCCAGGCCATGAATAATCTTTGAGCGCCTCCATAAAGTCGACAGCAAAGCTAATGGGCGTCTGACCTTTGGCAGCAAAGTATTCTGCAAAATGCGTGAGCAAGGCTGGCACATCTTGCGCGCGTTGGCGCAATGCTGGTGTATTCAACGGCAACACATTGAGCCGGTAATACAAATCTTCTCTGAACCGCCCGGCTTCAATTTCGGCTTCCAAATCGCGGTGCGTCGCTGCCACTACCCGCACATCCACTTCCACAGATTTCAAAGCGCCGACAGGGTCTACCGTGCGCTCTTGTAAAACACGCAACAACTTGACTTGCATGTCCAAAGACAAATCACCGATCTCGTCCAAGAAAATGGTGCCGCCGTGGGCCAGTTCGAAGCGCCCAATACGGTCGGCCATGGCCCCCGTAAAGGCGCCCTTTCGATGACCAAACAATTCACTTTCTAGCAAATCTTTGGGAATGGCCGCGCAATTGATGGGCACAAAATTTCCGCCACATCGGTCGGACTGGTCGTGCAGCGCACGAGCCACCAACTCTTTGCCCGTTCCACTTTCCCCGGTGATAAGCACCGTGGCATTTGAAGAAGCCACGCGCTCGATCAAATGCCGAATGGCTTCGGCACTAGGGCTGGCGCCAATAAAGGCTTTGGAAGGACTCTTTTTAGCCATGGTGCAATTGAATGGGGGGGCTTTTTTGAATCAAGACACAACTGTATTGCAAATTTGCCCATAATTTTCTATAAATGTCGGGAAACCGTCAGATGGCATCGCCTTTTCACAACAGGACCCTCAGATTGGCTCAAGCTTCTCAAGTTGATGCCGAATCAGAGGTTGAAGGACCTCGTGTCCCCTCCCTCAACAAGGAAAGCCCATGAAACGCATCACCTCACTCTGCTTGATGGTTGGACTGGTCGCCCTCACAGGCTGCAAATCCATCAACTTGTCTGTTTCTAAAACAGAATCCGACGCCAAACTTATCAGCCCACCCCTGGTTGAAAAGCGCGAAACCATTTCAGCCACAGGCTATGCCGTGGTGACCGTGCAAAACCACAAGAATCCAGCGCAGCAGCGCCTGATGGCCATTCGCGCCTCCAAATTGGACGCCTATCGCAACCTGACCGAACAGGTCTATGGTCAGCAATTGGACGCCAGTTCCACCGTGGCCGACATGATTGTCACCAACGACACCTTCCGAACCAAAGTGGAAGGCATCATTTATGGTGCGCGTTTGGTCAGCATCACGCCCGTGGGTGAAGACACCTACGAAACCACACTGTCTTTAGACCGTGATGTAGTTCAAGACTTGCGCGTCTTGTACATGAGCCAATTGGGCTTAAAAGGTCGTTGATCATGAACTTGTTCAAAACCACCTTCAAAACTTCGGCATGGAACCTGAGCATTTGCTTGGGCGTTTGGGCCGGTTTTGCAGCGCCCGGTTTTGCGCAAGGTGCTGACGCACCCATGACCGCCCAAGAGCGCTTGGACGCCATTCGACTCAGCTTGGTTGAAAAGTCTCTGCAAACGCCCACCAAAGTGATCACCACCAGCTGGATTGATGGCAACGGCAGTTTGCGTGAAAGCAGCTCGTTTAAAAATGGCATGGAAGTTCGCGGCGTTCGTGTTCTGTCTTACACCCGCGATACCACAGGCATGCCCAAGGCCAACCTGCAAAATTCAACCAAAGAGGGGCTGAGCGGCGCCAAGGAAGTACAAGCCACTTCGCCTTGGAGTTCGCTCAAAGAATTCAGTTTTAAAAATCTTCTGCAGAAATTAAAGCAAGCCAGTGCTGCGCCAGCAGAATTGCCTTCTGCACGAATGTGCACGCCGCAAGTGACCACGTCCATGAACCAATTGGTCAGTTTGGACCTCGACATCGACATGTCATCCAACCCCGTGGTGTTGAGCACTGTGCTGGCCAGTTTTCAATCGCAGTGGGTTGACACGGGCATTGCCAATGCAGCACAAGGCGACGTGAAAGCTTGGCGTGCGGTTAACAATTTACCGCCCCCTTCGATGGCCAACAAGATGACCACGTATGAGCGTGCGTTGGTCAGCAACCGTCCTGCTTCATTGCCCTGGCAAGCCAAAGTCAAAATCAGAACTGAAGTGCTGTCAGCACAAACACTTGAAGTTCCGTACTTTTACAAACATCCCAGCTTGGCCTTGACCATTGACTTTGAGTTGGTTGGTAACGAAGGGCAATCCGCCAAATTCGAAGACCACTTTACTTTGGCCCTTGATTTGGTTCGCCCTGAATGGGCGCCTGCCAAGCTGAGCAGCGACAGCCGTGAATTGATTGAATCGCAACTTCAAACCTGGCGAACAGAAGCTGAGCAATGGTTAAGCTGCCAACAAAACTTACCAGCTGTCACTGCCATCAACGGCAAACAACTCGAAATCAATGCGGGTAGTTTGGCTGGCATGAAAAAAGGCGATGAATTTTTAATCGCCAACCCCGCGCGCTTTCCTTCACAGTTGGCAGGCAAAGATGGCGCGCCACAAACTTTGTTGGCCAGAGTGCAAACCGTGACGCCATTTAATTCTCAGCTGGTGGTTTTGGCCGGTCCCGTTCAATTGGCGCAAGCCAACTGGCGTGCGTGGCCCACAGAAACCCTTCTGAAAGAACCCGCTGTTCAACCTGCCAATGCAGGCTTCAACAATCGTGAAGCCAACATCGCTAAACGATCCACTAAACCTATGATGACTTCAAGCGCTAGCTCGGGTCCATCCCCTTACTGATGAAAAAGAGTTTGTCATGACACATGCACCAAGCTTTGCCCAAACTTTCTGGGCCGCCCGTAAAACCTTCGTACTCACAGCTGTGTCGTGTGTGCTGTCATGTTCTGCCATGGCATCAGATGCGACTGAAGACAAACCTGCAGTCTCACCAACCTACACAGTGCCGCAAAGCACACCCGTCGACAAAGTTATTCAAACTGTTTATGCCAATAGCCCACTCAACACGGCGGTGTTGAGAAAAGTTTTGGTAGAAGCCAACCCAAAAGTCATTACTGGTAATCCACAACAACGTGTCAAAGCTGGCACCACCCTTGCCGTGCCAGACCATGCACAAGTGGTGAAAAAAATATTGGCGCCGCACATGGCGGCTGCCGCAGAAACACAAGAATCCGGCCCCTTAGCCCGCGACCTTCCGGCTCGCAGGCAATGGGTCCGGTTCCCTTGATTTCTGGGGCCGAGGCGTACTTAGCGCCCGGCCGAGTTCACCCCATCTATCTAGAAGGAAAGCTGCCAATTCTGCAGACCACCACGGCGGCTGAATTGGGTCTGCGTGAGGGGCAAGTGGTCCAGGCTTCTGTCAAGCTAGAACACGATCAACCCATGCTGATGCTGCAAGGCAAAACCTTGCCTGCACTGGGTTTGCAAACGTCTCAGGTGGGTGAGTCCATTTGGCTGCGAGCACAAGGCGGCGTATTGGTTCCCGTGAACCAACAGCCTTTGGTCTCGCGCATTGCCAACTTGCTTTATCGGCCTGAAGTCAATGCCGTGTTACCCCAAATTTTGCAGCCGGGCACGCTCGATGCCTTGCTCAGCAAAATTCAGCGACCAGACATGCAAGCGCAGTGGCGAGGCATGCAACTTTCTATGGCGCAACTCACGCCAGCTGCGTTGCAGCAAGCCATGATGGGCGCCATGGGTTCAGAAGTTTGGTTGGCCAGGGGCATGCAGCCGCCCGCACAAGATCCCAAGCAACTTCTCAGAAAGCTCATTGCCGAATTGAGCATTTCGAGTACCGATGAATCTGCAGACACGGACACCAGCATCATTGAACGACTGACCCAAGCGGTGGACGACATCGAAGCCAGCCAAGTCAAGTCTGTGCAAGCACAAGCGCAACAAGAAGTTTTGTTCAGCATGGTCTTGCCTTTTGCAGATTCCAACCCTGTTGAGCTAACCGTGCGTCGCGGCCCGCGCCAAGAAGGCGAGCAGCCTGTATTGACTGTCAATGTGCATTCCAAAACAGAAGATTTGGGGCCGGTGTGGCTCAAAACACAATTGATGAATGCCCAACAAATTGAACTGACCATGTGGGCCGAGCAAGCCCTTGTGGTTGAGCAAGCCAGATCTCGCTCTTATTTGCTGGGCGATGAACTGCGCGCTGCAGGCCTTAACATGCGTGCATTCAATGTGATTCACGGTAGCAGGCCTGCAGAGCCGACTGACTGGACGCCCTCAGGCCGCGGCTTGGTGGTGGATGTGTCCGCATGAGCCGTTACATGCGTCAAGCTGTTGCGCTGGCTTATGGCAAGCACCCTATTCCCGTTGTCACCGCCAAAGGTGACGACGATTTGGCCATGCGCATGCTAGAAGAAGCGCGCAAACAAGGTGTGTTTATTTCAGAAGATCCGCAACTCTTGGCGCTGCTGAGCCGGCTAGATGTCGATCAAGAAATTCCACAAGAGCTTTACACCGCAGTGGCGGTGGTCTTGTCTTGGGTGTATTGGCTCAAGGGCATGCGCCCTGGTGATGAAAAGGTAGCGCCAGAAGAAATGCCGACCGAGCCTTAAATCCAAGTGGACAATCAAACTTCTTGGTAACCACGGCCGCGGCTAAAGCGCGCCACTTGACCCAGACGGTCATACACCTCAACGGGGCTACCAGAATCGCCCACACGCAAACTGTGAAGTGCGCCGCGAATGGTGTCGAGTTTGCGTTCAATGAGAACCGCATTGCGCCTGTGCAAGTCACGGCATTCAATGAGTTTCTCGCGCAGCGCTTCCCACTCGGGTAATTGTTGAAGATCTTCAGAGGATGGGCACAGTTCAGCCAACTGTGCCAACAAAACATTTTTTCCAGGCTGCAATGATTCGAACCGGTCCAGATCTTGGCTCTTGAGTGCTTCGAACTCTAAAGCCAACAGCTGGACCAGCTGATCAGAAACTGATAGTGCCTGCTCACTCACGAATCATTTGCTCGATGGCGTGGAAACTCTCGGCAATTTTGCGGGGGTTCAAAGGATACTGACCGTCTTGAATGGCTTGCTTGATCGACTCTACTTTGACACGGTCAAAATCGGGTTCGGCCATGGCACGCGCCGCCACATTGCTCAAGCGCAATTCATCGGGGCCAGGTGCTTTGGCACTGACAGTAGGAGCGGCCGTTTCGGCAGGCGCACTGCTAGAGCCACTTTTACGGTTCACTTTATCCAATGCGCTGCGCAGCGACGCGTCCGACTGGGCGCGCTGTCCATAATTTGAAATTGCATCGGTCATAGCTGACTCACTTTCTGGTTCTTTCGCACATCAACCCACACTTTAGGGGGTTGGACATGCTCAGTATCGACAGTAGATTCTAGAACTTGAATCATTTTTTGGAAATATTTGAGGTTTTGTGGCAAAAAACAGCACATTTTGCGCACCTCAGAGGCCTTTGGCCGAATTGGGCCCTGTCACGATGCCCGAAACCTGCTTGCCTGAATCTGGGTTTTTGAGCTTCACTTGCTCTCCCATTCGGCCATCTTGCATGGCTTCCATCCTGACAGATATCTGAAAATTGGCCTTCTCACCCACCGTCAGCATCACCGATTGGCCTTGTTTGACCATGACGGCACGCCGAATATCGGAAATTCTCAAAGGCTGCCCAGCGGCAATGTCCCTGGTGAGTTCTGCCTGTTGGGCATCCTTCAAAGTACTCAGTAATTGGGTATCGGCATTGCCAGGGGAAGCTTGAACCTCTTCCAGCATATCGGCTTGCAAAATAGCGCCTCTTTGTAAGAGCCGCTTGGCAATGACCATCGTTTTCCCGCCTGAAGCAGGGTTCTTGGCTGCATTTGCAGGGTTAACTGCCCCGCCACTTGGCAATGTCACTTGTAAATAGAGTTGCCAAACAGGGTCTGGGCAACGCACCCGAACCGTCTCTTTAGACGAAAACGGATGGTCTACCAACAAAGGTTTTTGGCAGGACTGAACTTTCAATCGATCGTCTAAGGGGGCAATGACCACCTCTTTGGCGGTCACTCCGTGGCTTGCAGACAGCCATTGACGCACCTGCAAAGCCATGCTCTCGGTGGGTGAATTGGCCGATTGTGCCTGGCCGCTCAGGGGCGAGGCCAGCAAGAACAGCCAAAAAACCGTCAGGCACAGGATTTGCATCAAGGCTTGGGCAGGTGTAGATGTTTTGACACTTGGATTGAACATAACGTAGTTCATGCAATAAAGATGCCACCACCATGAGAGTTGAGTCAAATTTACCCAATGCCAATTTAGGCAAGGCGCCCACCACCACGGTGGCTTTGTCGCGCCCAGGTTTTGCGCAGGCCATGGACAAAGCCATTGACCAAGCATTGCCAGCTCAAGTCAAAATTATTCAGTCAGGCGAGACATTAACCAGCATCGTCCGCGAGCAAGCCCAGCAACAAGGTGTCAAATTAAGCCCCTCAGAAGAGTTTAGATGGACCCAAGCTTTGGCAGCCGACAGCGGCATCAAAAATCCAAACGCCATTTTCCCGGGCCAACGACTTCAAATGCAGAACATGTTGGCGTCGTGGCAGGCTGGACAAACTCAGCCCAACAACTTGGCCAGCCACAATTCATCCGCCAATGGCCTAACGACCCAAACAGGTCAACCGAGCCAGTCAGCCACGGCCACAGGGGTGGCCAACCCCAAAGCGAGTACCGTTTCTGGATTGCCAAAAGGCACCTACATCAACGCTGTAGCGCATCCAGTGCTCAGCCAAACTTTGGACCGTGCCGTCTCAAGAGGCTTTATCCCAAAAGTTGAAAAACAAGATGTCTACAACAAAGTCTTGCAAGTTGCCAACAAACACAATTTTTCGCCCGATGACTTTGCCCGCTTAACCCTGATGGAAAGCGACGGCATGAACCCACAAGCGTCCAATAATCGATGCCACGGCATCATTCAATTTTGCGATGGCCCTGCCCGCGGCGCCGCCGAGGTGGGCTTTGGCAAAGCACCCAAGCAAATATTGGGCTTGAGTGTTTATCAACAACTGCACTTGGTGGATACCTACTTTGAGAAGGCGGGCCTTAAAAAAGAGAGTCCTGTTCCCTTAGACGAACTCTACTTGGCCGTTTTACATCCCGCTGCGCGCGGCGAAAAGCGTCCTGAAGAACCTTTGGGCATTCCAGGCAAGCAAGCCAAGTACTTGTACGAAGGCCGTGACCCACAAGCGCCCATGACACGCGCTTCAATTACGCAAGGTTTGATGCAAAACGCGGTTGATCGTTTGGGTTTCAGCAGTTTCAAGCACAACCAGCCTGGCGCACAGAGCAACAACGCTGTTAGCAACGCGATCAACCAAGCCCTGAATCCAGCTCAAGACCCGACAGCCAATGCAGCCGCACGGGCTCGTTTGCAAGTTCAAAAGGCAGCCGATTACGACGCACTCGAAGCGCCCAAAGTTTGGCTTCGCTGATTTGATTCTTTGCGCCACGTTCAAGGCTGCTTGGTGTCTTTGAAATTCGCATTCATAGAAAGCGGCAAGGGTTTGCCGCTTTTCTATTTGCGTACAAATGCTTTCAAGGCCCACGCCTAAACCCTTGTCTCGCCTGACAAATCAAGTCACTTGCCCGTCAAAAACCCATCGAAAAACGGCAAGAAAAGCATGGCACGGCTCTTGCAATCGAAGTCATTGCGGAGAACTTTAATTCTTCGGGCTGTCGGTAAACCGGCAATTTTATGAACGCGAAGGAAGCCACATCATGAACATGATTGACAACGCTCTGGGTGTACACGCTCAAGCCTTGGGATTGCGCAGCAAGCGCATGGAAGTGCTCGCGCGCAACATTGCCAATGCCGACACCCCTCACTACAAAGCCAAGGACATTGATTTCAGATCGGTCCTTAAACAAACGCGTGAAGACGCGTTGAACACCACCAGCCGCTCACACATGGCCATACCGATGGAAGAGAACGAAGCTGGTGAGAAGTTTCGTGTGCCCTTCAATGCGGCCTTCGACGGTAACACCGTTGAATTGAACGTGGAACAAGCCAAGTTTGGTCAGATTGCAGCCGACTACCAAACCACTTTGAACATTCTTGAAAATCGCGTCAGCGGTATTCGTCGTGCCTTGCGTGGAGATTAATAACCATGTCACTTGATCGCATATTTAACATCGCTGGTTCTGCGCTCAATGCGCAAACCACCCGCATGAACACCACCGCCTCCAACTTGGCCAACGCGGGCACAGTGACCGGCAACGAAGCTGAAGCTTTCCGTGGCAAGCGCCCTTTGTTCAAGACCATCATGGAAGGCCAACAAAAGGCCCATGAACAAGGTTATGCAGGCGGTGTGCGTGTTGAAAAAATCATGGACGACACAGCGCCCATTCGAAAAATGCAAGAGCCTGGCAACCCTATGGCCGACAAAGATGGCTATGTGTATTTGGCCAACGTCAACGAGATGACCGAAATGGTTGAAATGATGGCCGCGGCTCGCTCCTACCAAAACAATGTGGAAGTGGTGAACACCACGCGTCAGATGTTGATGCGCACCATCGACATCATCAAAACTTGATTTGTAAAAAACACAAATCAACGATCAGGAAACTTCCATTATGTTCTTATCAGCCAACAACACCGGATTGAATGCAGCGGCCAACGCGGTCAATTCAGGCAAAACAATCAACGCCCCCGCCGGCATCAAAACCACGACACAAGCTGCACAAGAAGCTTTGACGGCCAAGTCAGATACTTCAAGCGGCATGGGTCAAAAAGACTTTTTGACCTTGTTCACCACACAGTTGAAATGCCAAGATCCATTGGACCCCGTGAAAAACGAGGCCTTCGTGGCACAGCTGGCGCAGTTCTCTCAACTGGAAGCCACCACCGGCATGGCCGACACACTGAAAGCTTATGTCGACAGCATGGCTGGCGAACGCATGATGAGCAGCACCAGCATGATTGGCAAAACAGTGGCAGCCCCTGGCGCCCCCGCCATCATTTCTCAAGGCGGTCGCCCCGCACAAGGTTTTGTGAGCTTGCCTACTGGCGCCGAAGGCGTGAAGTTGGAAGTGTTCAACGACAAAGGTCAGTTGGTCACCAGCCAAGTCATGGGCGCTCAAAGCATTGGCGACATGCCCTTCTATTGGGATGGCACCAGCTCCACGGGTAACAAGGTACCTGATGGCGCCTACACCTTCAAAGCTTCAGTGACCAGCCAAGGCAAAACCACCACCCCCGTTGTAAATGTTTTGTCCACAGTCACCGGCGTGAATCAACAGGCCGACAAAACCATCTTGCTAGAAGTAGCCGGTGGCAAGTCCGTCAAGCTGATCGATGTTCAACGCATTGGCTCTTAAGTGCTGACATTGAATTTACAGAATATTTAAATCTTTTCACAAGACCCAACTCAAACCTAGGAGTTACCTACCATGTCTTTCTATACCTCGCTAACCGGACTGAATGCTGCCACCGCCATGTTGGGCGTGACCAGTAACAACATCTCCAACGTGGGTACCACTGGTTTCAAGCGTTCACGCGCTGACTTCGGTGACATTTTTGCCACATCACCACTGCAAAAAGCTTCTTCTACAGTGGGTCAGGGTGTGTCACTGAAACAAGTGTCACAGGAATTCTCACAGGGTAATATTTCTTTCTCGTCCAATGCGCTGGACTTGGCAGTGACCGGTGACGGTTTCTTCCCAATGCGCTCAGCTGACGGCTTGCAAGAACTCTACACACGTAACGGTTCTTTCTTGCTGAACGAACAATTTAACGTGGTGAACTCTTCAGGTCAGCGTTTGATGGCGGCGACCGTTGACTCGACCGGTTCTGCGAACGTCAATGAACGTGTGGTGTTGACCATTCCACAAAAAACATCGGGTGATGCCAAGCAAACTTCTTTGGTGTCTTTGGGTTTGAACTTCCCAGCTGATGCGGCCGTGATTACCGAGCCCTTCAACCGCTCGAACCCCGCCACCTACAACAAATCAACCGCCTTCACGGTTTATGACAATGGTGGTAACGGTTACTTGGCCACTATTTATTACACCAAGACATCGAATGCGAACCAGAACGTACCGTACAACAAATGGCAGACCAACGTGTTCGTGGGAGAAGATCAGGTTAATGCGTCATTGGTGCAAGCGACCGATGCCAATAACGAAAAAATTTACGTTAACCAATATGGTCAAACCAAGCCTTACAGCGAAGTTAAAGATGAATTAACCACAGCCAAAACACAACTGTTTTCATTGGATGAGTTGACTGCCAAGAAAACGTCTGTGGCAGCCACCACCACTGGCAACATTGTTCCCGAGTCAGGTGCAAACAGCTACGACTGGGTTGCTGGCCTGACCGTAGGTGACTCAAAGTTAACCCCTATTTTGACGGCGAACGCATTCACAGTTGACGTCGATGGCAGTGGCTCACCTGTCACCGTTGATTTGACCAAGTTGGCCTCGCTGCCTGCCGGCACCAGAATCACTGGCGATTTAATCGCACAAGAAGCGACCAACCAATTGATCAGCAAGTTTGGTTTGTCTAGAGGTACCGCCACCACAACCTCAACAGCATTGCCAGCCTCCAATGCCACAGCTGGCACCGTTGTGACCACAGTAGGAAGCGTTACAACAACTGTTGTGACCACTTTACCAACAGCTGCCAGCGGAAGCACACCAGCCACAACAGGCAGTGTGGTGACCACCGTTGTGAGTCCAGCCGCCAATCAACGCTACGGCATGAAAGTGGGCTTTGATGCGGTGAACAAACAGTTCTACTTGGAGTCAGGAACCACAGGTGACACTTCCAGCATTACGCTCTCAGCAGTCAGCGCTGGCGCTGCAACAGCTTTGGGCTTGAAAGCAGATACCGTCGGTACAGAAACAGTTGCCACGCGCGGTATTCCTTCTACACCTGCCATCACTTACGGCTCAACGCCTACAGTGAATACAGCCACCAACTTCAGTGTTGATGCAACCAACAACAAATTCATTGTGACGGTCGACGGCATCAAAGCTACAGTGACATTGGATGTTCGTGAATATTCTTTGGCTGAATTCACACAAGCCTTGCAAGACAAAATTAATGGCATTCAAGAAGTGCGTACTGACGGCCTCACACCCAAAGAAATCAATGGTGTGAAAGTTGAATTTGACACTACCAATAAGGCGTTCAAATTCACAAGCGGCACCACAGGCGCTGATTCGTTCATCAAAATTTCTGGCGAACCTATTTGGGGCTTGTCAGCTGTTGAAGCCGGTCGTGGCGAAACTTCCAGCTGGATTCAACCTACACAGCACATTGATTACGTCAATGGCACACCACAACCTAAGTACATCGATGCGCAAGGCAATGAGACCACCAGCACCGACGGTTATGTAGGTCTGCCCGCCTGGTCACCTGTTTACTTGGACAAGGGCGAGCTGACCTTTGACACCGGTGGTAATTTGGTGTCACCTATCGAAGGTACGCAGTTGGAAACTGTTTACTTAGCGGGTGGTAAAGGTGCTTTGAAAATTAACATCGATTACTCAGCCTCTACTCAGTACTCTTCAGCGTTTGCTGTGTTGTCACAGTCTCAAGACGGCGCCCCAGAGGGTGACTTGGTGGGCGTGACCATCGGTAACGACGGCTTGGTGAGTGCTTCATTCTCCAACGGCTCACAAAAATCTTTGGCCAAAATTTTGCTAGCCAACTTCTCAAGCCCCGTGGGTTTGCGTCAGATTGGTGACTCTAGCTTCTTGGCTTCTGCGGCTTCTGGCAAACCTATTCTGGGTACACCAGGTTCGGCTGGTTTCGGTACCTTGCGTGCTGGTGCAACAGAACGAGCCAACGTGGACTTGACACAAGAATTGGTGGACTTGATTACCGCACAACGTAACTTCCAAGCCAATGCCAAAGCCATTGAAACGTCCAGCACGATGACGTCGGCCATCATTAACTTGCGTTCATAAACAACGCTCAACTGACTTAACACCAGGACACCAAAATGGATCGTTTAGCCTTTAACGCCGCGGCTGCCATCAATGAAATGCGGACCGGCCGCCAGATGACAACCAATGAGCTGGCCAACGTGGCAACGCCTGGTTTTAAGCGAAGCTTTGAGTCGGCCATGATGACCTTGAAGGTTCAAGGCGCCGGTTTTGAATCTCGACTACAACCGCAAGCGTTTTCAAGCGACAACATCAACATGAAGCCTGGCGTGATCATGAAAACGGGTCGCAACTTGGATGTGGCCATGGACGATCAGGCCGTAATGGGCGTCACAGCACCGAATGGGGAATTGGCGTTTACACGTCGCGGCGATTTAAAACTGAGTGGTACTGGTGTCTTGGAAACAGGAAACGGTGCGATTGTTCGCGGTCAAAACGGAGGGGCCATCACCATTCCGCCTGGTTTTTTAATTGACATTGCCAAAGACGGTTCTATTTATGCGACAAACCCAGGTCAAGCTGAAGTAGCGGCACCAGTCTTGATTGACCGAATTTTGTTGCGCGATGCCAGCGAAGTGAACTTGGAGCGTCGCGAAGACAGCTTGTACCGAATTGTAGGCAAGCCCAACGAAGACATTCCCGTCACAGGCAAATTGACCACCTTGTCACCCCAAACACTTGAAGGCTCCAACGTCAACGCCATGGAAGTGATGGTGAAGTTGATGGACCAGAGCCGGACATTTGAAATGCAAGTGAACGTGATCAAACAAAGTAAAGACGTTGACGAGTCGGGCGGCAGCATGATGCGCGCTTCCTGATAACGCCGAGTATTTTTAACAAATAACCAAACACAAAAGGAGCTTGCCATGGACGCTAGCATGTGGGTTGCCAAAACTGGCTTGGACGCGCAGCAAACGCGCATGAACGTTATTTCCAATAACTTGGCCAACGTCAACACAACAGGCTTCAAGCGCGACCGCGCCGTGTTTGAAGATTTGCTTTATCAAAACATTCGCCAAGCGGGTGGCCAAACAGGCGCCAACACACAGGCCCCTACGGGTTTGATGCTGGGTACCGGTGTGCGCATTGTTGCCACTGAAAAGCAACACGCCCAAGGCAATATGGTCAACTCCCAAAATCCTTTGGACTTGGCCATTGCGGGTGAAGGCTTCTTTCAAATTGCTCAACCCGATGGCACCATTGCCTACACCCGCGACGGCAATTTCAAGCTCTCCAACAGCGGTCAAATTGTGACGGCCAACGGTGCCTTGTTGCAACCCGCCATCACAGTTCCCAACACCGCTTCCAGCGTGACTTTTGGTCGCGATGGCACGGTGTCGATCGAATTGGCTGCAGGTGGCTCACAGATCATTGGCCAAATTCAGTTGGCACGTTTTGTCAATCCAAGTGGTTTGCAATCCAAAGGCCAAAACCTGATGAAAGAGTCGCCCTCTTCAGGCGCACCGCAAGTGTTGCAACCTGGCGTGGCTGGCGCAGGCAGCTTGATGCAGGGTACGTTGGAAGCTTCCAACGTGAACGTGGTGGAAGAAATGGTCAACATGATTGAAACCCAGCGTGCTTACGAAATTAACTCCAAAGCCATCTCTGCAGTTGACGGCATGTTGAAGTTCATCAACAACAACCTGTAATTTAAGGCTTTAAGGCAAATCATCATGAACCAGCTGACAAGTTCCGCTTCTAAGTTTCGCACTGCTTGCATTCGCGGTGCCGCATGGTGTGGTGCTGCTTTAGCGGCTGCCAGCCTTACTGCTTGCACCAATGTATTGCCACCCCAAGCCCTGACACACTCCCCTCAATTTGAGCCTGTGTACCCGGTACCTACAGCTCGCGACACCCTGGCCACTGGCGCCATCTATGTTGGCCGTCAAAGTGACAGCTGGTTTGGCAAAGGCCGCAACTTCCAAGTCGGCGACGTCATTACGGTGTTGCTAAACGAGTCGACACAAGCCGCTCGCACACAAAACGGCACGATCACACGCGACTCTTCCAACACCCTTGCGCCCGCAGGGTTGCAAGCCTATGGTGCTGGTCTGGGCGGTCTCATGAAAGGCATCAACATGACCGGCGGCTCTGTGTCCAACAAGGGCACCGGCGCAGCCGATCAACAAGCCAGCCTGAACGGCTCTGTGGCAGTGGCGGTGGTCGAAGTCATGCCTAATGGCAACTTGGTCTTGCGCGGCGAAAAACAACTGGCCTTGACTGAAGGCACCGAAGTCATTCAAGTGGCCGGCATCATCCGTCCTGAAGACGTCGCACCCAACAACACCGTTCAATCGCGCCGCTTGGCCAATGCCCAAATTGCATATCGCGGTACGGGCGACTTGGCCAACGCCACTCGCGCTGGCTGGGGCACCAGTGCTCTGCTCAAACTCTGGCCCTTCTAAGCAGCATTGTTTAGAACATCACGCACAAAGATTGTCATGAACAAACTCATTCAAATTTGCAAGTCACCTTGGCTCGTCATGCTCACGGTGCTGTCCTTGAGCTGCACCAGTGTCATGGCCGATCGCATCAAAGACCTGACCACAGTGGCCGCCATGCGCTCTAACCAACTCATTGGTTATGGCTTGGTGGTGGGTTTACAAGGGACAGGTGATGGTGCTGACGTATCGTTCACCGCACAAAGCATGAAGACCTTGTTAAACCGTTTGGGTGTCAGCATGGAAGGGCCTTTGTCTGACTTTGAAACAGCTTCCAGCTCCGGCAAGCTCGATATCAAAAACGTGGCCGCCGTCATGGTCACAGCAGAGCTTCCTGGCTTTGCCAAGCCCGGTCAAAAAATTGACATTACCGTATCCGCCATTGGCAAGGCCAGTAACTTGCGCGGCGGCACCTTGCTGCTGAGCAGCTTGCGCGGTGTCGATGGCGAAATTTATGCTTTGGCACAAGGCGCATTGACAGCCACCGGCATCGATGCAGCAGCTGCTGGCTCTAAGGTGGCCATTGGCGTGCCCACAGCAGCCCGCATTCCAAGCGGCGCCACCGTTGAGCGCATTGTGGACAACCCCTTTGACAAAGCAGACCGCATTGTTTTGAATGTTCGCGAAAGCGACTTCACCACCACCAACGCCATTGTGAGCGCCATCAATGGCCGCTTTGGCGCCGATGTGGCCCGTGCTTTGGATGGTGTGTCTATTACGTTACAAGCCCCGCAAGATTTAACCCAGCGCGTGGCCTTCATGAGCATGGTTGAAAACATGGACGTCATGCCCGGCGAGCCTACTGCTCGGGTGGTGGTCAATGCCAAGACAGGTACCGTGGTCATTAGCCGCAATGTGCGGGTCAGTGCTGCGGCTGTGACACACGGCACCATCTCTGTATCGATTGCGGCCACCAACGAAATTTCTCAGCCTGGTCCCTTCAGCCAAGGCCAAACAGCTGCGGTTCAAAACGCCGAAGTGAAAGTCAGCGAGCCCAACAAGCCCATGTTCTTGTTCCAGCCCGGTGTTGATTTGCGACAAATTGTGGATGCCGTCAACCAAGTGGGCGCATCCCCCTCTTCCTTGATTGCCATCTTGGAAGCCCTCAAAACATCTGGCAGCTTGCGTGCCGAACTGATTGTGATCTAAGCGGCAATCGCTTCGAACATCACTGGCACAACACTTGCTGTTAAACCATCATGGACGCCCTTAACAATTCCACCACCAGCTCTTACCTCGACTTTGATGGTCTAGGTCAGCTCAAGGGACAGGCGCGTCAAGACGCTAAGGGCGCCATCAGAGAAACAGCCCAGCAATTTGAGGCTTTGTTCCTGCAGATGATGATGAAGTCCATGCGCGAATCCATTGTGAAGAGCGAATTGTCTGAGTCCAACACCATGGAAACCTTTGAGGGCATGTTCGACAAAGAAGTGTCTGTGCAGTTGGCCAAAAAGAACAGCATGGGCCTGGCCGACATGCTGGTTAAAAACTTAGAACAGCAACAAGCCAACGTTGCCACAACGGCAGAAATTTTGAAACAGCGGCAAGATCCTGCCGCTTTTACCGCCAAGCCTATGCCTCTGAACCCCGTTCAGTTGGGCATGCCTTTGGACAAGCTATTGCCCAAACAAAATGGCTTTGCCTTGCCCAAGCCACAAATGTTTCCGCTGAATTTGCCAGCCAAACCCATTAGCGGGAGTGGCTCATGACCGATTTAGTTAGCGTTGCCTCCAATGCGGTCCAGTCGTACCAACGTGCGCTGGGCACCGTGTCCAACAACATTGCCAACGTATCGACGGACGGCTACTCACGCCAAGAAGTGGTGCTGGCTGCCAACCCGGTGGCCAAAGTAGGTACGGTTTATTTGGGTACCGGCGTGACGGTGGACACCGTCAAGCGCCAGTACGACACCTTTGCCGAAACCAACCTGCGCAACAGCAACAGCGAACTCTCTAGCCAAGAGCCCATGGTGAACTATGCCAATCGCGTGATTGACATCATGGGCAGCACCTCGATGGGTTTGAGTGGTGCACTCGATCAGTTTTTCAATGCCGCTCGTGATTTATCGTCTGACCCCGCCTCCACTGTGATGCGTGGCAGTTTCTTGCGCGACTCCGAAAATTTAGCAGCCCGCTTTGGCGAACTGTCGGGTCAATTGGATTTGGTTCAAGAAGAAACCGACGAAGCCGTTAAAAGCTACGCCAATGCAATGAACACCATTTTCAAGCAACTGGCGGCTGTCAACACGCAGATGACCAAGCAGAAGTCTGTCGACCTGCAGCCTGCCGACTTGCTCGACCAACGCGACGTGTTGCTCAAAGATCTTTCGAGTTATGTGCACATCAAGACTGGCTTTGCAGAAAACGGTGCTGTCACCGTCAGCTTAGGTCCCTCCCTCACACGCGATGTGGTGGTGGATGGCGTGAAGTCTTTCATGTTGGGCACCAACTTCAATTCAGCGGCCCCCGAAAAAGTCAGCTTGGTACTCGATCCCTACGGCGCATCGACCACCCTGTCTGGCATCAGTGGCGGCAAACTGTCGGGCATCATGAGTTTCCGAGAACAAGTCTTGGGCAGCAGCCGCAGTTCTTTGGACACGCTGGCCAACAACTTTGTCAAAGAAGTGAATGCCATTCACACCAGTGGCATTGATGCCTATGGCAATACAGGCATTGAGCTGTTTACCATTGACACCAACTCTGTAGGGGCAGCCGGCACCGTCAAAGTGAATTTGAACGACCCCCTCAAAGTTTCTGCTGCCGCCCAGTTCAGGATCATTGAAGCGCCCAACAACACCGGCGGCGCCGATGCTGGCATTGTGTATGTGGGCAAGCCTACCAATGGCCCGCCCGACATCACCTTGGCTTTGGTCAACAACCCTAGCTCGTCGGCTGCCATCACGGTCAAGCCCACTGTGTCTAGGCCTGTAGCTGCTGTGGCCACCATCCCCAATGGTTTAGAAAACATCAGCGTGCTGATGGGCGAAGCCGACCCTGGCCAAGAGTTGCAAATTTTCACGCGCGATGGCCGCCAGTTGGCTGGCAAAAAGGTAGACACCGCCACCCAGAGCCTGATCCTGACAGAAGCCAATGGCTTTGCAACCAACGCCAGCTACAGCGATACCTACTTGAATGTGAACGGCGCCAACAGCTACAAAGACATCAATGTGTTTTATGGCGCCAAAGCCAGCGTAGGCGCTGTGCTGCAAGCCGACAGCACCGAAACAGACCCCACCAAGCACAGCACCTTGGCCAAAGTGGCTGTGCCGGCCACCTTGCAAAGCGATCGCATTCAAACAGGTTTAACTTCCATTGCCAGCGGCTTGTTTAAGCTCAATGGCGTGACCTTGCCAGAAATATCGGTGCTCACAGGCACCCTTCAAGCCTCCGACATTGCCACCAAAATTCAAGCAGCAGGTATTTCAGGCATTACTGCGAGCGCCAAAAACGAAATTCACATTCCAGTGAATCAACTCAAACTGGATTTGCCTTTGTCACTCAAGAGTGGCAACGCCAGCGGCTTTACCGTGATCAAAGCGGTACCCACTGGCCTGACCAGTGTGCAGGGCTTGATCGATGCCATTAACAGCAAAAGCAGCAGCACTGACGTGCGAGCCTATTTGGGCAGCGATGGCACTTTGGTCTTGACCAACACCACAGGCAACGAAGGCAAAGACATTGCCATTGACAGCTCTGCCTCACCCAATGCTCTGGGTTTGAAAGCCATCACTTATGGTGGTCAAATTAGCATCAGCCGCGCATTGGTGGACGGTGTCGATACCCCCATTGAGCTTGGCTTTGCCAACGGCGCTCCCGCCGACTTGGCCAAAATGGGCTTCAAAACAGGCGCTTATTTGTCGGGCACAGCCGACGAAGATTTGTTGGTGTTTGTCACAGGCCCTGGCGAAGCCAAAGTTTCCACCGGCTATACCGGCAAACCGATTGACGCCAAGCAGGCCTTGCGAACCGCTCCTTTGCAAGTGCGCTTTGATTCGCCCACCCACTTCAGCATTGTGGATGTCAACACCGACACCGTGGTGGCTTCGCGCAATTTTGACCCTAACTACCTTGAACCGGCCTTCACTTACCAAGGCATTCAAATTTCGCTGTCTAACCCGCCTAAAGCGGGTGACATCTTTGTCATTGATGGCAACAAAGACGGCACCGGCAACAACGAAAACATGTTGGCCTTGATCGATTTAGAGTCAGAACCCGTCATGGGCGGTGGCAAAACTTTCGCTGCGGCCTATATCGACAACGTGAACGACATGGGCAACATTGCCCGTCAAGCCACCATTTCGCAATCGGCACTGCAAGTGGTTTACGACCAAGCACTGTCTGCTCGCGACCAAGTGTCGGGCGTGAGTTTGGACGAAGAAGCCGCAGACCTGGTGCGCTACCAACAAGCCTACCAAGCCGCCGCCAAAATTTTGCAAGTGGCCAGCCAGCTGTTTGACAGCGTGCTGCAAGTTCGTTGAAGTGCGTGAAAGCTAAACCATCATGAAAATTTCAACCCGCCTTTTGTTTGACCGAGCCTCCGCCCAAATGAGTGGCGTCCAAAGTAAGCTGACGCAAACCCAAGCGCAGCTGGCACAAGGCAAACAAATTATCAATGCCAGTGATGCGCCCAACCAAGCGGCCACCATTCAGCGTTTGAAATCGGTCTTGAACAAACAAGACAGCTATCAAAGCTCTTTGAACACCATCAAGGCCAGACTGGAAGGGGAAGATACAACCCTGAACAGCGCCAGCAACTTGCTGGTTCGGGCCAAAGAAATTGCCGTGCAAGGTGCCAACGACACATTGAGCGTGCCCGACAGAAAAGCCTTGGGCACAGAAATGCAAGCTTTGCGCGACCAGCTGCTTAGCTTGGCCAACACCAAAGACAGCAACGGCAACTACTTGTTCTCTGGCAGCCGCGTGAAGCAGCCCGCCTTTGTAGAAACCGCCAATGGCAGCCCGGTGTACATGGGCGACCAAACCCGCATGAATGTGCGTGTGGGAGAACAGCGCAGCATTCCCGTTAACCGCACAGGCACCGATGCCTTTGTGCCGGTGGCACGGCCAGACACCAACGGCAAAGCCACTGGCGTTGGCTTTTTCAAAGTGCTCGACGACTTGATTTCTGGCTTGAACAACTCCAAGGGCGATGACATTCGACGTGGTGTGGGTGAGCTGGATGCCTTGACACAAGGCGTGAGCTTAGCGCAAGCACAAATTGGTACTAACTTGAATGTGGTGGATCAGCAAACAGCTGTGTTGGAAGACACCACCCTGAATTTGAAGACCACCTTGTCTTCCATTGAAGACCTGGACTACGCCAGCGCCATTACCAAAATGAACCAGCAAATGATGAGCTTGGAAGCGGCGCAGGCCAGTTTTGCCAAGGTGAGTCAGTTGAATTTGTTCAACTACATCAAGTAATTGAAGAGACCTGAGCCATGGCAACAGATACCATCAGTGCTTTAGGTGCCGGCTCTGGCGTTGATGTGAAAGCATTGGCCACCAGCTTGGTCGATGCGGAGAAGGCGCCGCGGAAAGCGGCCATCGATGCCAAAATCAAAAAATCTGAAGGGGGTATTTCGGGCTACTCGGCAATTAAGTTTGTATTGGGTGATCTCAAAACTGCTTTTGCCAATTTAAAAGATCAAAGCGATTTCAACTCGGTGGTTCCTCGCGTGAGCCAGCCTTCGGCCATTAGCGTGACAGCCACAGCCACAGCCAGTGCGGGCAGTCACACAGTGAACGTGACCAACTTGGCAAAGCCACAACGCAATATTTCTGGAGAAAACGGCGCTGGCTTTGCGACTCCCCTAACGCAGTTAAACGGCGGCGCAGCTTTTAGCTTGGTCCTTAAAAAAGGCATTGACCCCACGCCAACCAAAGTGTTTGCGCAAGGCAACACTGCAAGCGTTGGACCACCTGCGGTGAACGCCACACCTTCTACATCGACCCTTACATTCAAGGCCATGGGCACAGGCGACACCGTTACGGTGAATGGCTTGACATTGACTGCCAACAAGGCCCTGACAGCCTCTGAAGTGGGTGAAATGTTTGACCAATTGGGCAATGGTGGCGTAGCGGCAGCAGCCATCAACAGCGACGCACTGGCCACCTACGGCACATTTTCTGGCACCTTTGCCGCTGGCTATTCATCAGGCGTGAACAACAACGGCGTGCTAACACTGACCTCTGCTGCCAATGCAGCGGCAGACATTGCCACCCCTACAGCCACTCAATTTGCAAATAGCATTGCCATTGCAAGCACCGCCACCACGCCTGCGGGTATTGTGGCTGCCATCAATTCTGCCAACCAAGGTGTGAGCGCACAATTGGTAAACACAGGCGATGCCAGCGCCCCTTTTAGAATTATGGTTACGGGCACTACAGGTGCTAGCAATGCTTTCTCGCTTACCAGCCTGGCTACAGGCGGCGGCACAGTGGCCAACGTGAATTTTGGCACCCAACTTCAAGCTGCAGAAAACGCAGCACTCACAGTGGATGGGATGGCCATTACCGCCAGCTCCAATCGAGTGACAGATGCTATTGCAGGCACTACTTTGGAGTTGTTTACCACCACCACTGGCAACGCTAGCCTAGACTTTTCTCGAGACACATCGGGCGTTAAAACCAAAATACAAGCCTTGGTAACCGCCTTCAACGATGCCAACTCCATGTTGGGTGTGGTGGCCGACCCCAAGTCAACTGTAGAAACTTATGGTGCTACTTTGGTGGGCAATTCCATCGTGAGCACTGTGCGAACTCAAATGCGCGCCATGATTACGGCCGATTCCAATTCGCCCGCTGGTGGGTTGACTGCTTTGCGCGACATTGGCCTCACCATTAGCCGCACGGGTGAGTTGGAACTAGACGCCACCAAGCTTGACAGCGCCTTGCAAAACAAATTTGACAATGTGGTTACCCTGCTAACGGCCAACAAAGAAAATCAGAGTTCGTTTAGCGTATTGCCGGCCGGCACTGCAGGTGAAGCCGTTAAAAAACTCACTTCCATGTTGGATACCAGTGCGGCATTGACCACGCAAAGCACCAACCTCAGCACAAAAATAGCTTCTTACCAAAAAGAACTGGCGGCCTTGGATACCCGAATGACCGCCATGCTGGCCAGGTACAACAAACAATTTGCCGCCATGGAATCGATGGTGGGCCAATCTAAGAGCCTGCAAACCAGCTTGAAGAGCACCTTTGAAGGCATGATGGCCAGCTACACCAACAAATAATTAGCCCCCTTTCTCCTCTGTAGAAGCATTTTTTTTCAAAAAACTTGAAATTCGTCCTCAAGTTTGGCTTTGGCCTGCCGATTCACCAACCACTGAACTTCTCTTGACACTTTCTGAGTGCAGGAGACCGGTGGTACTCGGCATGTTCAGCATGCTTATGAAGAAAAGGACGGACAACTATGGTTTCCGAAATCAGCAATATTGCTAGAGGGGGTGCCGGCGTCGCAGCAGCGCGGCCGAGTGCCCCTGCGTCTGCAAGTTCACAAGCACCCGGCAGTTCGGCCATCCAAATTCCTGAAACACCCAAAGTTCTAGCCCCTAAACCAGTGGCTATTAAGTTTGATGCTTCAGAAGTTAGGCAGAACTTGCAAGAAGCTGTGAGCATGCTCAATCAACAAATGGCATCCACCAAACGTGGTCTGGGTTTCCAGATTGACGAGGCCGTAGGCGGTCCCGTGGTTACTGTGCGTAGCGCAGAGACCGGTGAAGTGGTTCGGCAAATTCCCAATGAAGTGGTGGTGCGTGTAGCGCACAACATTGAGAAGGTCAAAGGCCTGTTACTAAATGCTCATGCGTGAAGCGAAAGCTAAAAACATTGCATTATTTTAATCAACACACTCAAGTAATTTCTACAGATACCGAATCAGCAAGTAACAAGATTTCAAATTGGATTTCTTGTAACTTCGTTAAAACCCTTGAAGGAGAAAATCCATGTCAGTTATCAATACAAACATCAGTGCAATGGCTGCCCAAAGCTCATTGCGTAAAACTGGACTCAACCAAGACACAGCAATGGAGCGCCTGTCAACAGGCATTCGCATCAATAACGCAAAAGACGATGCTGCTGGCTTGGCCATCAGCACACGTATGACTGCAAATATTCGCGGAATTTCTGCAGCCATTCGCAATGCAAACGACGGCATCTCTTTGACGCAAACAGCTGAGGGCAGCTTGTCTGCGATTGGCGATAACTTGCAGCGTATTCGTGAATTGGCCGTTCAGTCTGCCAACACGGGTAACAATTCTTCTGACCGCTCTGCACTAAACGCTGAAGCAACACAGTTGGTTGCTGAGATTGACCGCGTTGCGAATAACTCTGCATTCAACGGCATAAAGCTGTTGGACGGTTCTTTTCAAAACCAATCGCTACAAGTTGGAGCTGGTAATGACTCAAATGACCGTATCACTATATCAATTAGCAATGCAAAAGCCAGCTCATTGGGCGTAGGATCAGGTTCTAGCTACTCCACTACCACTACTTCACTCACAGTTGGTTCTGCTGCGATTACGACAGCAGGATCAGTAACAATCAATGGCTACAACGTTGGCGCAACTGTTGCTGATGGCGTTTCTTCAACTGGAGATAAATCTAGCGCAATTTCCAAAGCTAACGCCATCAACGCGATTACCGGTCAAACTGGTGTGACAGCAGTTGTAGGTGCAACAGTTGTAACGGCAATCGCTGGTTCAGCAACCGCAGCTACCTTTACACTGGGCATTAATGGTGTTACTGTTACAGGCACTACTGATGCCACTGCTAAGGGCGCAGCTAGCTCAATTGCTGCCGCTATTAATGCTGTCAGCTCACAAACTGGTGTTGTCGCTAGCGTCGACTCAGGAGCTACTGGTGCTTACACTTTAACTGCCGCAGATGGTCGCAACGTTGACCTCACTACAACATCAGTCGGCCAGTCTGGTTTAACTGCTGCTACCAGTTATGGAAAACTTAGCCTGACTTCAAGCCAGTCGACAGGTATTACTGTGGGTGGCACGGCTCTTAGCGCAATTGGTGCAACAGTCGGTTACAGTGCTGCTACCGCTACAGCAGGTGCTGGTGTTTCATCTATAGATTTGACAACCGCAGCAGGAGCGCAAAGTGCATTGTCAACGCTTGACAAAGCGATCAACACGGTAACCGACTCTCGTGCAGCAATGGGTGCTTATCAAAATCGTTTGGCAGCAACCATCTCTAATCTTGAAACCACTTCTGTCAATTTGTCAGCTTCTAGAAGCCGTATTTTGGATACAGACTACGCAAAAGAAACGACCAATTTAGCAAAGGCACAAATCATCACACAGGCTGCTACAGCGATGTTGGCTCAGGCAAATCAGAGTGCTCAATCAGTTTTGGCTTTACTCAAGTAAAGTTAAACATCTAAAAGGCCACTTTACAGTGGCCTTTTTTTTTGCTATTGTCGTTAGCATATTGACACTATTTAAAAATGATTAATCACTCCGCTAAGATCAAATTTAATAAAATCTTAAAATCAATCGAAAATAGCCTCGCTCAAAATAAAACAAATCAAGCTATTAGATATTTACTAGAAGCCTATAAATTAGAACCTCAAAATTATGCTGTACTAAATGAACTTGGCACTTGCTACTCAAGAATTGGAAACTTTCGTGCTGCATTAGATTACCACTTAAAAGCACACGAGCTTTCAAAAGAAAATCCTATAATATTAGCTAACATAGGGATCGATTTATTTAAATTAGAACAATTCGAGTCTTCAATTGATATTTTTATTGAGGCACTTCGGATTGATTCTAAAAATCTACTGGCGCTTAAAGGCTTAATTTCAGTTTATCATAGTCTTGGTGATAATAAAAATTTATGTGATGCAAGTATCAAAGGCATCACTTTATCCCCTTCTAGTTTTGAATTTCATCTAAATCTTGGCCTGGCATTAATTGGTCTTTATAGACTTGAAGAAGCAAAGTATTCGCTTGAAACCGCTTTAACTTTAAATCCAAAATGTACGGAAGCGAAATTAAATATTGCTCTTGTTTATTCAAATCAAGGAAGGCATCTCGAAGCAATAGAAATTTATGAAAATATTTTAAATTCTAATAATCAACCTCATTATGACATTGAGGCCACAATCAAATACAATTTAAGTTATGCATATTTAACAATTGGAAAAATACAAGAAGGCTGGCAACTGTATGATAATGGCCTGAGTAAGTCGGTTCCCTTTTATCAAAGAAGACGTCCCAATCGTTCTTTTTCAGTTCCTCGATGGGATGGTCAAGAAATTGGTTCTGGCACTCTTATGATTTGGGGCGAACAAGGTCTTGGTGATGAAATTCTTTTTATGAGTCTCATCTCAGATGTTTTATTAAAATTTAAAAACGTTATTTTAGAATGCCAACCTAGGTTGGTATCAGTTGCTCAAAGGTCTTTTCCTAACATTAAGGTGCGGCCTTACTCTTTTGACGAAAATGGAAATCAACTAATTTTCGACTACACTTATCACGTTCCAATCGGTTCTTTAAACAAACATTTTCGCAAATCAATTTCAGACTACGGCAGTAAAAATTCGTACTTAATCCCTTCTCAAAACAACAATCATGCATTCAATGAGTTAATTCAAAATAATCTTGATAAATTGATTATTGGAATATGCTGGCGAAGCGGATTGATTACAACTGAACGCTCTACAAACTATATTCCCCTTTCTGACTGGGAGGCTATTTTTTCAATCCCCAATGCAGTCTTTATCAATCTTCAATATGGCGATTGCGATGAAGAATTAACGCTCGCAGAAGAAAATTTCAATGTCAAAATTCATCGCTGGCCTGACATTGACCTGAAGAATGATTTGGAAACTGTATTTTCGTTGATTTCACAGTTAACTTTCGTTGTAACTGCGGCAACTGCAGTTTCTCCAATGACATTTTCAATTGGAACGCCCGCTCTAACTTTCAAACCTTCTCTAGACTGGACGAATTTGGGAACAACTTATTTTCCATTTTCAAAAAACATGATTACCTTTACACCCCAAAAGAACGAAGAGTTTAAGTCTGTTTTAACTCACATAGCAAACTACATAAACAAAAAATTCCAACTTGAAAGTTGAGGCTGTAATTTACATCTATTCAATTAAATTCCAATTGATTGGTGTTCCACGTTTAACATTACGGTTCAGTTTCTTACCAAGAACCACATCCAAGTATTTGGTAGGCAAGCCTAAGCCTGGGCGGATGACGCGGACATTATTAAGTGTCAATTTTTCACCAGCTTTAATGTCTTGGGAGATATAAAGAGATCTCCTGTATACCATAGACTTTTTTTCTGTTTCACTTGCACCGTAACTAACGGCTCCAAGTGCTCGCCATGCGCGCTCGGATTCCTCTACGAGTTGCTTCATTTCTGAAGGCTCCATAGAAAAAGCACTATCTACGCCACCGTCTGCGCGACTAATTGTGAAATGTTTTTCTATGACTGTCGCACCCAAAGCGACGCTTGCTATAGCTACGCCAATTCCCATAGTATGGTCTGACAAGCCTACTTCGCAACCGAACAGTTCACGCATGTGCGGAATAGTGAGAATATTTGTGTCACTGGCATTGGCTGGATAGGTACTTGTACACTTTAAAAGTATTAAGTCTCTGCAGCCAGCTTCTCTGGCTGTACGCACTGTTTCATCTAGTTCCGCAATACTTGCCATGCCAGTTGAAATAATTAAAGGTTTACCTGTAGCGGCAACTCGGCGAATTAAAGGCAAATCTGTATTTTCGAACGAAGCAATTTTGTAGCAAGGTACATCCAAATTTTCCAATAAATCAACAGCTGTATCATCAAATGGCGTACTGAATGCAATGATTCCCAATTCGTGCGCTCTATCGAAAATTGATTTGTGCCATTCCCAAGGTGTGTATGCCTCCCCATATAACTTATAAAGCGATTGACCAGCCCATAAGCTGTTGGGATCAGCAATGTGAAATTCACCTTCATCGAGATCAAGCGTCATTGTGTCAGGTGTATATGTTTGGATTTTTAAAGCGTGCGCGCCACACCTAGCTGCAGCATCAACAATTTCAATTGCATGTGCCAGTGACTGATTGTGATTGCCAGACATCTCAGCTATGATAAAGGGCTCAGAATTTGAACCAATTTCGCGATTTCCAATTTTCATTCTAATTTTCCTCAGAACTAATATGTGACTGACTTGAGAGTAGCCTTAATGCACGCCTGCCCGATCGCATAATTTCAGATGCATTAGGGCCCTCATTGAAAATCAAATCTATAGCACTTGCATAGGGAGTAAATGGACTAAAACATTGCGCATAATTCGGATGTTCATAATTGTGTATCGAAATTTTTATACCACTTCGATTAAAAGTAGAAATATCATCCTTCAAATAATCTTCAGCACCAATTGTAGAAAGATAGTGATTTGCGCCTACCGCTTCACATATTGCAGCAACATGTTCACCTCGCTTACCTCCCACATTTAGGTCACTGGCGAGAACAGTTGGAGTTGTGACTTTTAATTTTCTTGCCATCCATTTAATAATGCAAAAATTAATTTCAACAAGCTTATTAGAATGACTTGAATTTTCAATTAAATCGATTAATTCTTCAAAATTTTCACGAAAAAACAAAGCCTTAGAGTAATTGGCTTGCAGCGTTGTAATAATTTTTTTTAAAAAAAATAAATTAACAATTTCACAATCTTTAATTAATTGTCCTGTTCGTCCAGATGTCTGCACGGGAACAGTGATAAATTCAAGTCCTTTAGGTGTTCGTATACGATTCCTCTGCTGCCAAGATTGCTTAGAAAATGAGACGTCATCCAATATAACAAATACATCACTTTGATCTGCAAGATCAAACCAACCAATCCATGGCATAAATGTAGGTTGCGCAATTACACATGATTTTTCACTCATCATATGGCTATTTATTTTCGGCCCCAAATTACGACATCATCATTTGCAATAACTACACCACTTTGAATATTTTCATACTTAGCACTCAATACATTCATGTGATTTAATTTTTCAAAACTGTTCTCAATCATATTTGTCAGTTCATTTTTCTCGTAGAAAACATTTAAACACCCATCCTCACCAGTTTCCTTGCAATCTAATATAAAACCATTATTTTCAACTTTTCGTCCACGTCCATACCGCCAATCCTGGCAAGTTCGTGAACGCAAGAAAAAAATACCTCCTTCACAAAGGGAGGCGCTACAGAAATTCAAAATATTTTGAAATTGAGCACGAGGAATGTAGTAGTTAAAACTTGGAAGTATGATTGCATCAAATAGTTTTTCAAATACAGGAATCTCTTTAGACAGATCCATCGTTATTAGATTTGCTGACTTGCTTTCACAATTAAGATTATGAGAGGCATTACTCAAAGATTCGCTGGATATGTCTATGCCAATGACTTCCCATTCATATTCTTGAAACAGAATCAAATTATTGCCACTACCGCATCCAAGCTCCAAAACACGTCCTGGTTGCTCATGAAGTCTCTCTTTGAAGAACATACGTACTACGTATTCGTCTGGAAACCTTAAGCCCTGCAAATTTTTTAATTGCTGCATGTATCACCCACTGCGGCCAAAGAATTGGCATGTAATTGCTTTCACCACCTTTGCGCCAAACTCAATGTCCTCAAAGGATGTATTGTCATCAATCCAAAATTGAAACACCTCTTGCGCTAACCGTTCAGCCGCAGGCATTGATGGATGCTTACTTTCGCAATACCAGTGCCCTGGCAAATACCAATGACTCACATTCACCCCTCGTTCCCGCATCATTTCAGCTAAGCGGTACTGATCAGCCCAAGTTAATCCAGGCAAACGACAAGTAAAACGCCAAGGCACTGAACCAGTACTCATACCCACAGGAATAAATCTACTGCCCACTAATTCAGCGTTCCACAAAGCCACTTTTTGCAGTCGAAGCTCAATTGACTTCGGATAATTTTCAAGTGCGACATAAGCAGCATACGAAGCCCCAGCTGGAAAATCCAATTGCAGGTAAGGAGCGTATCCATTTAGCAGTCCGGCAAATGCAACTGGAACGACATTTGACCCACCTCGCAGACTTTCTCTGGCAGCGTCAAACCGACTCCGAAAGTTAAAATAGATTGCTCGCCGATGATCATCTGGCAAGATTTCAAATGATTGAAGTGTGGCAGCTACGTTATTTGCAAAAACAGCATTTTTAAATAGAACGGCCGCACCACCGACCTCGATATGCTTGCTTTTGCCAAACGAAATTAAGCCAACATCGCCTTGGCCACCAACGATTCCAAATTCATTTCTAGAACCCAGAGCCTGTGCCGCATCATCAATGACTAATGAATTTTCTGTAGTGAAATATCGACGCACTACAGAAAGGTCTACCGGGTTTCCATACGCATGCACGACAAGCGCAACTGTTGCGCCAGAAATTTGAGCTCTAGCCCATTCGGACTCAAGAACATTTCCATCTAATAAGTCGATATCACAGAAAAAAGGTTCACATCCAGCGCCAATAATTGCGGCAATCACGTCATGACAAACATTTGCCGACAAAGCGACGCGACCTACATTACCTAATGACACCCATGTACGCAAAACAGCCATCAATCCTAGCGCAGCACGCGAAACGGGCATGGAATAAGGAGCATTAAAGTCGCGCTCAAGTTTGCGATACAAAAGAAAGTCGAGATTAGGAGACATCTAACAGTATCCTCAGGAATTTTGAAAATGCCTCAGATCGTCCAACCATCACATCTTTTGAAGCTACAGACATCCGTCTTATTCGGTCTGGATCGTTTATCGCACGGCTGATTGCAAATTTCCAATGAATGGAATTCAGCAATTCAGCGTCGCCTAAATTGTCTACTGCACCTAGACGATCAAGAATTTCTGCATCTTCACGCTGATTTTCAGCAGTAATTGCAACCAAGCTGGGTAGACCAAAGATGCACCTTTCCCAAGCAGCAACTCCACATGTCCCAATCCCCATATCTGCCTGCTGTATTAGCTTTGACATTTCATCTGTAGCGTCCAACACACTGATATTTCTTAGCCCGTTGGTACAGGCATGTATCATGTCACCAAATGGATTTGCCGGTCCAAGTACGATGGTACTTTCGGGCGCCTCCGTTCCAAGAGAACGTAGTGCCTCAATGACTTTCAATGTTTGATTGCCCGGATCCGTTCCGCCAAAAAATACCAATAAGCGCTTCACTTTGCCATCTCGTACAAAGTTCAGACCTTCTCCATCAAATTCATTTCGTAAACAAGCGAATTGAGGCCCAAGAAAGAGCATTGCGCTCTTTGGAAGCAGCTTTAAATATCGTGCCTGCGGATTTTCGTGAAGATTTTGATCTAATAGGAAATCGCAGTCATGATAGCGATTAGCTAAATCATCAATTACCAGAATACGCTTAGTGTAGGGTCTCATCTTTGACTCCCACTTTTGGTCGAGAAAGTAATGATCCACAATTAATAGATCTATCCCTCCTATCTCTCGAACCACTTTGCTAGTTGCATCAAAGTCAGCATGCCAATTTGAAGTGGATTCATTTGGTAAAGTAGTTAGTTCAAAACCGCAATCGCGTACCCATTTCGCAAGACCTGCGGGGAGGCTCGAACTTAGAAACCGAACCGAAGCACCTGAAACCATCAATTTCTCACCGAGTGCTGCACATCGCATGATGTGGCCAGTGCCAGTTTTTAAATTAGCATCAGCGCGAATAAGAACCTTCATTTGTCACCAACTGATGAATTTTCAATAACACTGAACATTAGCTCAGCACGAGTCCAGTCTTCAGCCGTGTCAATGTCTTGTACTCGCCACCTTGGAATAATGACTGGCGCTGAAATTCGATCAAAGACTTTTTTCCGTTCTACCCACGCAGATGGTCTTCCCCAGTAAAACTGAGCTGCATCATGAAATGCTGAGGGCAAGTCTTGAGACCGTGAATTGAAATTTTCAGGGAAAAACATTTCCACTGAGTTCTCATTTGTCACCTTAAGTGATCTGAAAATTGGACTGGCAAACTCAGTTACTGAAAAAGCATAAGCCCAATCTCCGGATGACAAAGTATTCCACCCTCTTTGTATATCTTCAACTTGCAAAAATGGGGCCGTTGCGTAAATGCAGCACACGGCCTCAACGTTGGCGAATGTATTCAGCGACCATTTTGTTGCATGCGCAACGACATCTGTCGTCCCAACAAGATCATTTGCCAGCTCCATAGGCCGCAAAAAGGGAACATCAGCACCAAACGACTGCGCCACTTCGGCGATCTCTGCGTCATCAGTTGAGACAATAATGCTATCAAATAACCCGCTTTTCTGAGCCGCCAATATGGACCAAGCAATCATAGGTTTACCATGAAAAGGTTTTATATTTTTTCGCGGAATCCGCTTACTGCCACCTCTAGCCGGTATGACTGCAATTCTCATGTCTCAATTTCTTTTTAACTTTAGTAATAGTAGTTCAGAATTAAAGTCATCAACGGTTTGATAACCAAAAGGTACCGTATTGCGATCGACCAATTCATAATTCGGCAACATGGATAAATAATCATCACCCAAAATTGGGGTCACAACACCAACCTCAGAACCCCTACTGATATTTTTTCCTTCTTTCATGTTTCGCAACAAAATCCATCTTGCGCCCAATCTAGTTACGTGACTAAGATAATTTCTTACGATGTGCGGTTCCATTTCTTGAAAAGATATGAAATTGACGAACAAATCAATTTGGCCGACAAGTCTTTCAATTTGCCATGAGCAAAGGACAGATATCTTTGGAAGTGCGTTGATCTCAATGGTTTCAAGATTTGCAGATTGCGCGTAAGTAAATACGTTACTATTACCAAAAATCTGGCTTAGATAGTACTGAGCAATAAAACTTGTAGGAGGGATGTCGACATCAATGTACTGAAAGTCTGAGATGCCCGAGCTCCCCAAGACCTCTCCTAAAGTACCAAAACCACCGCCAATTTCAAGCACAGTTCTAGGTAAATCTTCATTTAAATGCTTCTTGAGCATTGATATACCCAGCAAATAATTAAGTGAACTGCGGCTAAAAATCCGGCCTTCCAGTTCAAATTGCTCAACTGGATTGCCAACTTTACTTTCAGAAAAGTTATGCAGATACGGCACCTTATTCAAATCGTCAGATGCTTTTAAAACCCTATAGTCAGATAAAGCTGAAAAGTGGCCACTTAGAAATTTCTGCAAAGCAAGTATAGGTTTGCGTTCCTCTGGCCAAGCATTACAGAAGTATTTCAATAATGCTTCTGACTGGTCTCGACTAAATCCTCCACCAGGGCTGCCGTAAGTTGGCACAAAAAAATCCAGTGCTGTAGGTATAGATCGAAAATTATTAATGCCAAATTTTGAAATTTCATCAACTATTGTTGTGGAAGCTTCACCCCAAAATTTTGACGGTTGATAATACTCTTCTTGCAAGAGCATGTCTTCTCGTGCCATTCGGAGTTCAGGATAGTCATACATAATTTTGTCCTTATAAGACTAGCTTAACTTTATGAAAGTGCCATCTCAAAAGAACTGGCTACTTGATCCTGCTGAAATTCTGTCAACCCTGGGTACAAAGGGAGCGTTATTGCTTCCGAAAAGTATTCTTCTGCTTTGGGACAGTAACCAGCTAAAAATCCCATTTTTTCAAAATGAGGTTGTCGATAAACGGGGATGTAATGAAGGTTCACTATCACACCACGATCTTTTAATGATTCAAAAATCTCACGTTGATTTCGGTTTGTGTCCGACAACTTCAATCTAACAACATAAAGGTGAAACGCAGAATACTGATTGGCTCTTTGGATGGGCGTTATAATCGGTAAGTTCGATAGCAGCGACTCGTATCTCATCGCGAGAAATTGCCGTCTTGTTACAAAATCATCCAATCGCACCATTTGACTGTTACCAAGCGCGGCCTGTATGTCGGTCATGCGGTAGTTGAATCCCAACTCGATTTGCTGGTAATTCCAGATTTCATCTGGCGAACGCTCGTGCATGTCTTCTAATGCACTGCTAATTCCATGACTGCGCAGTACTCGCATCCGTTTAGCCAAATGTTCATCATTTGTAACAGCCATTCCACCTTCACCTGTGGTGACAATTTTGACTGGATGGAAACTGAAAACAGCGATGTCGCTAAATTGGCAATTTCCAATGGGTAACCCGTTGTATCTTCCCCCAATGGCATGCGATGCATCTTCTAAAATTTTGAAGCCATACTGCTGTCCAAGTTTGTAAATTCGCTCCATGTCGCATGACTGGCCACACATATGGACAGGTATGACCACCTTGGGCAATTTGTCTATTTTTTTTGCTTCAGCCAATTTTTCGGCCAAGCGCTCTGGGCACATGTTGTAGGTTTGCGCATCAATATCAACAAAATCTACTGATGCGCCACAGTACAAGGCGCAATTAGCACTTGCAACAAATGTGATAGGGGAAGTCCATACAACGTCTCCTTTGCCAACACCCAACGCTAGACATGCAATGTGAAGTGCACTGGTAGCACTGTTCACAGCCACTGCATACTTAGCATCGCAATAATTAGAAACAGTTTGCTCAAACCGAGGAACAGCTGGTCCTTGCGTCAGGAAGTCTGACTTCAACACCGCTGTGACAGCGTCGATATCTTCCTGAGAAATATCTTGACGGCCATATGGAATCATTAGATTTTCCCAATTTTTGCTTGGTGTGTTTCAACCCAACTCTTGAGGTCTTCTGAATTCATCCATTCTTCGTTGTTGTCAGATGAATACGTGAATTCAGGCGAAACCAGTTTTCCTTTGCAGATTCTTTTGGGGTCTTGGTACCAATTGTTGATGGCCGGGAGTATTTTGAAATAGTCATCGTACTCATATGTATAGGGGGCATCTTCAATGCCAATCATCTGCTCATGCAATTTCTCACCTGGGCGAATACCGACAATTTCTTGCTGCGCATCTGGTGCAATTGAAGACGCCACATCTGTAATTTTCATGGATGGAATCTTCTTGACGTATATTTCACCGCCAACCATGTCTTCAAATGCATGCCAAACCAGCTGTACGCCCTGCTCTAAACTGATCATGAACCTTGTCATGCGCGGATCAGTAATGGGTAATTTTCCTGTATGCGCCAGTGATTGGAAAAATGGAATTACGGAGCCGCGCGAGCCCATCACATTGCCATAACGAACAACAGAAAATTTTGTTTCTTTTTGGCCTGTGTACGAATTGCCTGCAATGAACAATTTGTCTGACGTCAGTTTTGTTGCGCCATATAAATTAGATGGGCTGCTTGCTTTATCAGTTGACAAGGCAACGACTCTTTTTACGCCTTGGTCGATGCAAGCATCAATGAGGTTCATTGCACCAATCACATTGGTCTTGACACATTCAAACGGGTTGTACTCAGCGATAGGGACAATTTTGGTGGCCGCAGCATGCACAACATAATCAATACCATTCAGTGCTCTTGACAGACGATCTTTGTCTCTAACGTCGCCAATGAAAAACCTAACCCTGGAGTCATTGCCATAAAGTTTGGCCATTTCCCACTGCTTCATTTCATCTCTTGAATAGATAACCAAGCGCGATGGGTTGTACTTTTCCAATGTCAATGGCACAAAGCTATGCCCAAATGAACCTGTTCCACCTGTTATCAGTATTGAAGGGTTTTTAAGCATTTTGACTTTAGCAAATAGGATTGCAATGAATTGATATGCCTATGGCTAAGCATTTTTCAGACCAGCATTGCTTTGCCTTATTCAAGACAAAGTTGACTCTTAATTTAATTCTAAGTAATTACTTTTCCTTGTTTTGTGTCGAAATATCGACATATTTAGCCACTTTCTATCTGTTTTTTTGATGATTGCTGCTGTCTACATAGGCCCTTAATACAGCATGCATCTTGGTTTGATACCGGCTTCCTTGCAGTTTAAAAAACTCCAAGATATCCTCATCTATTCGTAGGCTCACCTGCTTCTTTGCTGGTACTTGGGCCGCACGCTTAGCTTGCACAAACCAAGAATCACTCAACTCAGGAATGTCTGAGTAATCAATTTGCTTTTCTTTGACCATTAACGCTGGCGGACTTTGCTCAAGTCCGTCAGTTGTTTGAATCGCTTTAGTTTTGTTGTTCTCTGTCATTCGTTTTCCTCAAAGGCAGACTTGAGTGCCAAGAAATCAACACCGTGTTTTTCTAGGTTAATTTGCCGCTTTGCCGGATCATAGTCGAATTGCATCTACAAATGTTATTTCTTTTGTAGATGCAAATTGCAATAAAGCGGCAAATGTTGTCGTTTTGCCGTTTGCAATTACTTTCTTTTGACGAAAAACGGCAAAGAAAAGCTGGCACACCTCTTGCTCCATACCCTGCATTCGCATCAGCAGCCTTGATTTCATTCAATTTGCTGGTGTTCATTCACTAAAGGAGCTAGACATGCACATTGAATTACAACAGGCCATGCAACATTTGGTCAGCGAACAATCTTTGAACCTCAAAGAGGTTTCACGCTTTACCCCCGTTGATTTCCGCCTGGGCATTCAGTGGCTTGTCGCTCAAGACCAACCCGACTTGGCTCAAGCCTTGGCAGAAGCTGGTTTGGCTCTGTATCCATTGAGTGAAGACATTCTGGCAATTTCTGGCCTTTTGGCCATTACCCGTGAAGACTGGCCTCTTGCTGTAGAAATTCTGCAAGACCTGGTTTCTATTCAAGTTGACCGCGTACAGCCCATGACTTATCAAATGTTGGCACGCGCATTGGCTTGCAACCTCGACGTGGCTGAAGCACACCAAGTGCTCGAGGCTGCTCTCCAAAAGTGGCCCAACGATGCCACTTTGATTCAAGAACGCAATGCAATGGCCGCAGTTCAGGATGCCATGCCTGCATCCAACATAACCAACTAATTCAATCGTCAATTGAACTAACGGCAATCAAAGCGGCAACGTGTTGCCACAAAGCAATCCATCGCAATACCTTGCCACTCGCCCCATTAGGAGATTCTCATGACCGTCATCAATACCAACGTCAAAGCCTTGTACACACAAGCGGCGCTTAGAACGTCCAACCGCGACAGCCAAGTTGCCATGCAACAGCTGTCCACCGGCAAACGCATCAACTCATCCAAGGATGATGCTGCCGGCCTGGCCATTGCAGCGCGGATGACTCAAAACATCCAAGGCTTGAAGCAAGCGGTTCGCAATGCAGGTGATGCGATCTCCATGATTCAAACGGCTGAGGGCGCCACACAAGAAATTACGGTCATGCTGCAACGCATGTCTGAGTTGGCTGTGCAGGCTTCCAACTCCACCTACTCTGACGAGCAGCGTGGCTACCTGGACCAAGAATTTCAGCAGCTCAAACAAGAGATTGTGCGAATTTCTGACACGCACGAGTGGAATGGCTTTCCTATTTTGAATGGTAAGGCGGGCAACCCAGTTGGCGCACCTAAAACGGAATCACTAACACGTGCTGGCGTGAGCGCAAGTACTTTAGGTAAAGCCTTGAACGATGGCGACTTAGAAATACAGACTGCTAAGGGATCTTTCGCAATTCCTGAGTCTTTGTCATCCAGCGATCCTAAAAGTAGCGCTCTAGCTTTCTCTAGCAATAAAGGTGGATCAGCCATTGCCATTGCTGCTGCAATTAACTCCAAAGTCGGTGAAACAGGTGTAAACGCAACGGTTAAGGGTGCAGAAATTACTGCAAATAAAACAACTGTTGCTACTACATCCATTCAAACTGATCTGTATGTCAATGGCGAGAAAGTATCCTTAAGTTTGTCTGCTGGCCAGACCCTAGGTGAGCGTCGCCAATATGTGATGGAAAGTATCAATGCAGGTACTTCAGTCCACGGCGTTTCCGCTGGTGATGGTGGTAATGGTGGATTGACTTTAACAACCATTGATGGTCGAAATCTTTCTGTTTGGTATGACTCAACTTCTGTACAAGGTTCGGACTTCGGTCTAGGCTTGGACACAGCCACAGCATCAAATCCTTTAGGCGTTACAGGAATTCCTGGCAACGCAGGTGTTTCTGCAGGCTCAGTTGAAAAATCCACCTTAACCTTTGCTGCATTACGCTCTGGTCAGCAAGTCACCGTCAATGGCTTGACATTTACGGCAACCACCGAAGTTTCTGCCAATGACGTAGCCAAAGCCTTTTCTTCCTTGAGCTCAGGAATGACCGCCGTTGCAGCAACTGCAGCTAACGCGGCAAGTGCAGCAAAAGGCGCTTTTTCGGGCACTTTCTTCGAAGGCTTCTCAACCAATGCTTCAAGTGGTGCAACAGTAACGGCCACAGCAACAGCCAAGGGAAATGTTGGCGATATCAAGTTGTCAGGTAATTTAGATCCAACTGTTACGGTCAAGCTTGAGGCTGCGCCAATTCCAACTGTAGTATCAACTGTAGTGGGCACTGGCTCAACAGCTCAAAAAGACACTGTGACGTTCAGTCCCTTGACAAGTGGTCAATCCATCACGGTAGGTGGACTCACATTCACTGCAGGCTCTTCTGGTGCTACTGTCGCCAACTTAAAAACTGCGTTCGACCAGCTCACAAGCGCAATGACAGCCACAAATGCCAATACCGCTATCAGATCAGCAAGTATCACTGAGGCGATTGGTACATTTTCAGCAGGTCCATTTGCGGCTGGAACCATGGATGCAAATGGTGTATTCACAGCAACAACTCCTTCAGCAACCCAAATTGATTTATCCGCTTCAGCAAGTAAAGAGCAAAATGAAATCACTTTCTCTGCATTAGGTGCCGGTCAGACGACAACCGTTGGAGGACTTTCATATACAGCTACAAGCAGTATGTCCGCTGCTGAAGTTGCTGAAGCCTTTGCTGGTGTATCGGCTGGCGTAACGCCTGCTGCAAAACCCACCGTGGTCGCTACAACTGCAGGGGTAACAGGTTCAACCGCGCAGGTTAGTACAGTGACATTTGGTCCTTTGAGCGAAGGTCAATCAATCACGGTAGGTGGACTTACATTTACCGCAGGCTCATATGGTGCAAGTGCCAATGATTTAAAAGCTGCATTCGATGCAGTAGCGGCTTCCTCAACAGCTGCTAGTGCAAACGCAGCACTTCGCACTGCGACTATTTCCGAAGCTACTGGCAGTTTTTCAGGCGGCCCTTTTGTTGCAGGCACTTTTGATAATGCAGGTGTCTTTACTGCAAGTGCACAATCAAGCACTCAAATTAGCCTCATAAATCCAGCTGTGAATGGAACTTTCTCCGGCACGTTAACAGGTTTTGACATCAAACCAACAAGCCCTCCTGGTAACTCTGTAATTGCTACAGCCACAGCAAGTGGCAATGTTGCCAATATTGTTGCAACTGGTCCTGGTAAGCCATCTGCAGAAACCACCAATGGCATCACTGTTGCAGCAAGTACTGCTTACGGCACAGTGGTTTTGACATCCAACGACCCCTTCACAATCAAACCTGGTGCGAACGCATATCCACAAAATGGCGCACAACCAGTTGATCCAACTTACTCCAATTTCACGGCTCTTGGATTTGAAGCCAAAACCATCAATCCTAAAAACATTGGTCGTTTAAGCTTCCAAGTGGGCCCTGCAGAAAACCAGTTGATCACCATCGACATGGCAGACTTTGGACCCAACGGCGACATCACTGGTCCTATCACCAGCGACAAAGCACCGACCAACATTCGCACGGTTCAATCGTCTAACGATGTGATCATGAATGTGAACAAGTCTTTGGACCGCATTGCCGAAACGCGAGCCACAATGGGTGCGGTCATGAACCGTTTGGAACACGTGATCGACAACTTAACCAGTGTGGTCATGAACTCCGAAGCTTCACGCAGCCAAATTGAAGACGCCGATTACGCACAGGCCTCTACCGAGTTGGCCCGTACGCAAATCATGCAGCAAGCCGCCACTGCGGTGTTGGCCCAAGCCAATACGTCGCAGCAGACGGTGCTCAAGCTGTTGCAGGGCTAAGCCCTTCTGGCTTCGTTCATTAGCGGAAACGCTGGTGCTTGAAACTTTTCAAAGTTTCAGGTGCTAGCTTTTTCACGCGGGTTGGTTACTGTTTGCACCCCGCAAACTGTCGGTAAATTGACAAAACACCCCACATATTTAGCCATTAAGTATTCAATTTAACATGGCACGGCCATTGCTACTACTCATGCATTCCTATGCACATGAGGCACCAGAAAGCAATGAGCTCTTTACACACTGCGCAACAAGTTCTGTGGCTGGACCCGATCCAGCCATTAGACGCGCCTGAGCACGCCCAGTTAACCGATGCGGGTTTTTCTATCCGCTGCATTAACACGCTTGACGAACTTCAATCGGCTTTAAGCCATGGCCAAACCTTGGCTTTGGTCATCAGGCATGACACCAACATGGATTTGTTGAAGAGCTGCCAATCGATCATGTTGCGTGCAGGTATCTCAGTTCCCATGGTTTGCCGCGTTGACCGCCGCCATTTAGAGCTGGCCGTTCAAGCCATGCGCCAAGGTGCCGCTCATGTGTTGGCCACAGACGATTGGTCTGCAGCGTCCTGGCAAATGGCGCATCAAGCCATTCAAGCTTTGCGTTTGTCTTCTTCTGCCGCTTCTATGGTGGCGCGCATGGCACCGCCCACCGAGGTGGTGGCTGCAGCCGCCCCGCAAAAGAGTGTGGTGTATGTCGACCCAGTCAGCCGTCACTTGTTGGCTTTGGCACAGCGTGTGGCCCAAGCCAACGTCACAGCCCTCATTGAAGGCCCCACAGGTGCCGGTAAAGAAATTTTGGCGCGTGTGTTGCACGAGTCTTCTAAGCGTGCCCGTGGCCCGTTTGTGGGACTCAACTGCGCAGCCTTGCCAGAACACCTCATTGACGACATGTTGTTCGGCCATGAAAAAGGCGCGTTCACAGGCGCACAAAAAGATTTCAAGGGTTTGTTTGAACAAGCCCAAGGTGGCACTTTGTTCTTGGACGAAATTGGCGAGATGCCTTTGCACTTGCAATCTAAGTTACTGCGTGTGTTGCAAGAACGTTTGCTAACGCGCTTGGGTTCTGAGCGCCAAGTGGCCATTGATGTGCGCATCATTGCAGCCACCAACAAAGATTTGCGCGTAGCCATCTCTGAACGCGAGTTTCGCGAAGATTTGTATTTCCGCATCAGCACTTTCAAACTGCGTGTACCGCCGCTGCGTGAACGCAAGGGCGACATTTTGCCGTTGGTGGCCAGCCTGTTAATGCGCCACGCCCCCAATGCACAAGAGTTCACCTTGAGCGATGAAGCCCAAGCGCAACTCTTGGCTTATCCATGGCCAGGCAATGTGCGCGAATTAGAAAACGTGGTGCAACGCGCTGTGGTGCTTTGCGCAGACCAGCACATTGAAGCGCAGCACTTGATGTTTGACAATGCCGCCGACATGCCGATGAGCATCTCACAAGAATTGCCGGCAACACCTGTGCCCTCTTTTGCCATGCCCACTGAAGCTTTGCGTTACCCAGATACCAGCAACACAGAAGACAACGCAGTGATTGCTTCTAATTTGCAAGAAGCTGTCAAAACCAGCGAGCACCAAATGATTTTGGCGGCCATTCAAACCACCGAAAGCCGCATGGAAGCCGCCGCCAAGTTGGGCATCAGCCCCCGCACGCTGCGTTACAAACTTGCCAAGCTCAAAGCTGACAACGGCACCATGGCTTGGGCCGCTTAAGGGAAAACATCATGATCGAAAAAATTAATTCCCAAGGCAACATTCAATCGATGTTGCAAACACTTCGCTCTTACCAAAGCCAGGCTGCTGGCGGCATGGACGAAGACGGCAACAAAGTCGGCGGCCTAAATGGTCTGAACGGTTCACAAAGCACACAAGGTCCTTCTGGCTTTGGCGACTTAGTCCGTCAAACCGTTGACAAGGTGAACGAAAACCAAATGAACGCTTCCAAAATTGCTGCATCTTATGAGCGCGGTGAAGGCGTGCCACTGACCGATGTGGTGTTGAGCATGCAGAAATCATCTTTGAGCTTTGAAGCCACTTTGCAGGTGCGCAACAAGGTGCTCAAAGCCTATGAAGACATTTTGAACATGCCTGTTTAAGGCTCATTTCGAGTAGCGACTTTAAAAGATACGACTGAGAGATTCCAAACATGGCCACTACAACAGCTCCTTTCACCCCGGCCTTGGCCACGGGTGGCTCGAACAGCACCGCACTAGCCACCTCAGGTGGCGCAGGCTCTAATGCGGGTGGTGCATTGGCAACCTTCACGCCTGGCATGGATGTGCAACAAGCCAACGGCAACAATTATTCAGGCGGTGCTGGCGGCCCCTTGGCCTCCATGCAGCAAATGATGCAGCAGCCGGGCGTCAAAAAAGCCATGCCCCTCATCCTGATGGGCCTGGGTGTTTTGTTGTTTGCACTCATGTATGTGTGGATCAACATGCCCAGCTACCGCCCTCTCATGGTCAACATGAGCGAAGCCGATCAGCAAACGGCCATGGAAGCATTGAAGGCCAGCGAATTCAAGCCCGTAATGGACCCTTCTTCTGGTCAAATTACAGTGCCTTCAAACAAGTACCACGAAGCCCGAATTTTCTTGGCTTCTAAAGGCATTCCAAAAACTGGCAACTTGGGCATGGAGTCTTTGAAGGACCAATCTGCCATGACCACCAGTCAGTTCATGGAGCAAGTGCGCTACACCTCGGCCATGGAGCAAGAGTTGGCGCGCACCATCATGCAAATTGACACCATTCAACAAGCCCGCGTGCACTTGGCCATGCCCAAGCAATCGGTGTTTGTGCGTGATCGCACGCCCCCCAAAGCCTCGGTCATCATCACCCCTTATGCCGGCCGTTCTGTATCACCCAACCAAGTGCAAGCATTGGTTCATTTGGTGGCTTCTAGCGTGCCCCTCATGACGCCGGACAACGTGGCGGTGGTCGACAACCAAGGCAAGCTCATTACCGACTCCAGCAATGCGGCTGCCTTGGGCCTCACATCGGCTCAAAGCACACACAAGCAAAAAATGGAAGATGTGTATCGCCAGCGTGTGATGCAAATCTTGTCCCCCATCGTGGGTGACAACAATGTTCGCTCACAAGTGAACATGGCGCTGGACTTTACACAAACCGAAGTCACCACCGAAGACTTTGATACCCGCGATAAAGGCCCGAAGACCCGCTCAGAAGCTATCAGCGAAGACAAAAATGGCGCCGCTGAAGCTGCAGGCATTCCTGGTACGTTGTCCAACACGCCTCCGCCTGCACCTTCTGCCACCACCAATTCATCTGCAGCTACCACGGCAGGCGCTGGGGGTACAACCACCAGCACCACGGCTCGCAGTACTCGCAATTATGAAATTGACCGTTCTGTGCGCCATGTCAAAAATGCCACTGGCACAGTAGATCGTTTGAGTGTGGCTGTGTTGATCAACGAACGCGCCCCCACGGTCACTAAAAATGACAAGGGCGAAGTGACCGACTCCAAGCCCAACCCCTACTCTGAAGATGAACTGACCCGCATGCAAAATTTGGTGCGCGGTGTTGTAGGCTATGACGAAAAACGTGGTGACGTGGTCACTGTGGTTCAGGCCAAGTTTGAACCTGAAGTTGTTTACGACTTGAGCATTCCTTGGTACAAAGACGAATCTTTGCAAACCTACATCAAGAGTGGCTCCTTGGGTGTTGTGTTCTTGGCCTTCCTCATGCTGGTCATCCGCCCTGCTGTGCTGCGTATGTTGGGCTTGCTCAAAACACCAGCAGAACTGGAAGCAGAAGCCGCAGCCGCAGAAGCCGCTGCAGCAGCCGCCAAGGTTGCGCTGGCCGATGGCGAGTTGTCTGCAGAAGACATGAGCGCCATCCAGTTGGGCGAAGGCGAAACCTTGGAAGACATCAAGGCCAAGCTCAAGCCCAAGAAATCGAGCATCTCCATGGAGATGTTGGACACGGCCAACACTTACGACGACAAGGTGGCTTTGGTGCGCATGATTGTGGCAGAAGACACCTCGCGTGTGGCCAGTGTGCTGAAGAAGATGATCAAAGTAGCCTAAGGAAATACCATGGCCGAAAAAGAAATTCAAATGTCTGCCGCAGAAGCCGAAGCTGCAGAAAAGCTTCGCAACGAGATGGCCAACATCAGTGGTGCACAGCGTGCCGCCGTCTTGATGTTGCTCTTGGGCGAGCAGCAAGCTTCCGAAATTATCAAGTTTTTGAACCCCAGCGAAGTGCAAGCTTTGGGCGGCGCCATGGTGGCGGTGTCTGATGTGTCACAAGAAGCTGTGAACGAAATCTTGGATGAATTCGTGGCCACCATCAAAAAGCAATCCAGCTTGGGTTTGGGCACCACCGACTATGTCGAAAAAGTATTCAAGCGCGCGCTGGGCGACGACAAAGCGGCATCTGTATTGGGACGCATTTTGCCTGGTCAAAGCACCAAGGGCTTGGAAATTTTGCAGTGGATGGATGCACGTGCCATTGCCGACATGATCAAAACCGAACACCCTCAGGTGACGGCCATTATTTTGTCGGTACTAGACCACCAAGTGGCGGCCGACGTGTTGAACTTCTTGCCCGACGAAACGCGCCCCGAAATTATTCAGCGCGTGGCCAGCTTGGAAACCGTTCAACCTTCAGCCATGCAAGAGCTTGAGTCCATCATGAAGTTGCAGTTCTCCACCAATACCAGCTCGAAGTCTTCTAGCTTCGGCGGTATCAAAGCGGCTGCGCAGATCATGAACTCCACCAAGACCGCTTTGGAAGCGTCCATCATGAAGGGCTTGGAGAGCATCGACGCCGACTTGATGATGCGCATTCAAGACAACATGTTCACCTTCGAAAATCTCAGCGCAGTGGACAACAAAGGCATCCAGGTGCTGATGCGTGCAGTGGACAACAACCAGTTGATGATTGCCATGAAGGGTGCCAGCGAAGAAGTCAAAGCACGTTTCTTCGACAACATGTCCGAGCGTGCCCGCGGCATGTTCAAAGACGAGATGGATGCCAAAGGCCTCATGCGCTTGTCCGATGTGGAAGAAGCGCAGAAACAAATCATGCGTTCTGCACGCAAGTTGTCTGACTCTGGTGAGTTGGTCTTAGGCGGAGGCGACTTTGTATAACCCCACGCCCGTTAGCAAGTTGGCAGGCAACGGCACACCTCGCGGTGTGTCTGGCTGGAAACCATTGCAGCCACTCAGGCCCATCGAGCTTCAAAACGCTGGCTTTGTTCAGCAAAACTTTGCAGGCGCCAAGAATTCTGGCTTTACGCTGTGGACCGTTGAAGAACAAATGGCCGCTAGCAAGATGGCCGATGCTGCTTCGGCCGACAATGGCATTGAGGATCCAGAAATCAATTCAGATTCAGAGGATGCGTCTGCACAGAGTGCATCAGAATCAAATATTTCTAACCTAGATGCTGAGGCCATAGAGAAGATTCAAAGCGAAGCCTATGCAAAAGGCGTCGAAGAAGGCCAGCGGATGGCGCAAGCTGCCGCCGCCGAAGAAGTCGCCAAGGCGCAAAGCAATTCATTGACTGAACTGGCCGACAAGGCCAATCAAATTTTGGTCAACATTGAGCAAAGTGTTTTGGCCCTTCAAGAAAAGCCCGAAACCTGGCACGAACCCCTGAAGCGCTTGGCCTTGCATTTGGCCGAGCAACTCACACTGACCGAGTTAAGTATTTCTTCTAGCGGCATTCAAAATTTAATAGATCGCTGCATCGAAACCTTAGATGTTCAAAGCGTTTCCAGTTTGTTGGTTGAACTCAATCCCAACGACATGGCGCTTTTACAAAACCACAAAGCCATGCCAGGCGAGCAAATGCCCACCTGGCGCATGGTGGCCGATCCACATTTATTGCCCGGCAGCGTGCGTGTGCGTGCCGACGATGCCGTGGTGAGTGACCTTATTGAGCATCGCCTTGAAACATTGGCCGGCGCACTGCTTCAAAACACAAAACCATGGCAAGCCCAAACTGCTTTCCAACCAGAGCGTTTGTCTGCACGACGCGGCAAAGCAGAATCCGTTGAAGACGCTTTGCCTCGAGATCCAGCCCCCGTCAATTTGTCGTCACTGGATTTGCCCAATTTAGATTTAGACGTTTCTTCAGAACCCAAGCCTGGAGAGGCACATGACTAACTTTGCAGCCGAAGTGGCGCGCACCATGTCATTGGCTCGGGCCTCTAGCCCAGAGCGTTGCGGCACTTTGGTGCGATTGGTAGGCCTGCGCATGGAAGCGCGCGGCATCATGGCGCCGGTAGGATCCAGCTGCGAAATCATTGGTCAAGACGGCCACAAAATTGAAGCCGAAGTGGTGGGCTTCAATGACAAAACCTTGTACCTCATGCCACTCACAGAACCTGTGGGCATTGGCCCTGGTGCTTCGGTGCGCATGGCCCATGACTTGGGCACAGCCTGTTTAGGCCCAGAACTTTTAGGCCGCGTCATTGATGGCCGTGGTGAACCTTTAGACGGCAAACCCAAGCCTGCTTGCAAAGCACGTTTAAGTTTGCTGGGCTTGCCCATCAACCCAATGGAGCGAGGTCCGATTGACAGCGTGCTCGACGTGGGCGTCAAAGCCATCAACGGCTTGCTGACACTGGGCCGCGGTCAACGCGTCGGCTTGGTAGCCGGCTCTGGCGTAGGCAAGAGTGTGCTTTTGGGCATGATGACACGCTTTACCAAAGCCGACGTTGTAGTCATTGGTTTGGTAGGTGAACGTGGCCGCGAAGTACAAGCCTTCATTCAGGAATCTTTGGGAGAAGAAGGACTGGCCAAGTCGGTGGTGGTGGCAGCGCCAGCCAACGTTTCGCCCGTGCTGCGCTTAAAAGCCGCACACATGACGCACGTCATTGCTGAATACTTCAGAGACCAAGGCCTGAACGTGTTGATGCTGGTCGACAGCCTAACTCGCGTGGCCCATGCCCAGCGCGAAATTGGCTTGGCCATTGGCGAGCCACCCACAGCCAAAGGCTATCCGCCTTCTGTGTTTGCTTTGCTGCCCAACCTCATTGAGCGTGCCGGCGTAGGACGTCATGGCCACGGCTCTATTACTGCCATTTACACCGTACTGGCCGAAGGCGACGATGCCAACGACCCGATTGTGGACATTGCCCGCGCCTCTTTGGACGGCCAGGTGATGTTGTCTAGAAAATTGGCAGATGCAGCGCACTACCCTGCCATTGACCTCAATGGTTCTATTTCTAGGGTGATGCAAAGTTTGTTGTCGCCCGACGATTTGAAACTGGCCAACAAGTTCAGACGCCTTTGGTCCTTGTATCAACAAAACGTTGACCTCATTCAAGTGGGCGCCTACGAAATTGGCAGCAATCCCACTCTGGACGAAGCCATTCGCTTGCGTGAGTCGATGGAGCAATACCTGCGCCAAGACATGCACGAAGGCAAAGACGAAACCAGTACCCGTGAAGACATTCGAAACATGATGGCAGTATCAGAATGAATGACACCGTTGTAGCTCGCCCCTGTTGGACCATCTTGGCTAACAAAGCCGAGGACAAAATTGCGGTCATTCAAAATGAAATGGCGTATACGCGCAAGCATTTAGAAGGCCTTAGAAGCAGTGAAGCGCGCGTCAAAAAAATGTACGATGAGTACCGTCAGAGTCTGACCCAACCCAACACAGAAAGTATGGGCATGCGCGAGACAATGAACCAGCGGCAGTTTATGGCGCAGCTGTCTACACTGATGCTGCGAGTTCAAACTGATATTCAGTACACTGAGAATGCTCTTTTAGGCATCAAAGAACGCTTGATTGAAGTCGAGCGTGAACGCATCAAAATGCAAACCCTAGCCGATCAAAACGCAGCTGCTGTTCGAAAAGAAGAGAACAAAAAAGATCAGCGACGCATGGATGCTTTGGGTGTCATGCAATTCAACCTGAAACCACAACCATGAACCTCACGGGTGGCATTGCGTGGCATTGGTTGGCCTGGCGCTCGCAAGCGAGATGGGCCAAAACCTCGAAAGCCATCGAAGATTGGTTGTTGCAACAAGCCAGCTTCTCCAAACTTGGGGACGCCTCTGAAAAGCCCAATCTGCTATTGATTGGCGCAAGCGCAGGTTGGATGATGTCCACCCAGTGGCTTCAACAATTTGCACGCGTGGACACGTTTGACATTGATCCTTTAGCGGCTCCTTTGTTCAAGTGGCGCAATGGCGCTGCACTCAAGGCACAAAGCGTCGAGCTTCATTGCCACACTGCGGATGCACTTCAAGATTTACCCGCTTTACTCAAATCTCACCCCAAGGCCTGCGTATTTTTTGACAATGTGCTGGGGCAATTGCGCTTTCAAAGACCTGCTTCGGCATGGCAACACGTAGAGCGCGACGTTCAACAGATTCAAAAGCAACTCAAAGGCCGCGAATGGGGTAGCGTGCACGACCGCATGTCGGGGCCCACCACAGAAACCATTCTTTTGAGTGATGAACTTCCCGTTAGAAGCATCCAACAGACCGATCAGCAATGGTTAACGCAACTCAAGGCGCAAAGCCCTTGGTTGGACCATTTGACGCATAGCGTTTTTCCTAATCAGCGTGATGGTCAAGGGGTATCAGTTGAAAATTTTGCTTGGAATTTTTCGCCAAGCTACAGACATTGGCTGCAGGCCGGATGGGTACGGCCATGAGCATGCTGAGTTTATTTGCAGACTTGATTGAACAAGGGCACAAGCGGTGTGTCTGGCGGGATGGTTTGCCACTCGCGCATCACGCCTTGCGAGTCAATGATTTCTCCTGTCAGCATGGGGCCGCTGTGCATAGAGAACTGCAAAATATGCACCATCTGTTTGCGGCAATCCATTTCCATGTGCGTGCGTGTGGACACAAAATAAGTGCCGCGCTGTGCTTTTTGAGGCGTTTTGTAATCGAGCAAGCTCCAAAACGACCTGACGTAGCCAGCTTTTTTAATGGTGCCCGTGTCGATGTAAATCGTGCCCGAATCGTAGGTGATTACTTTTTGCCATTCGGCATGCGCTGCATTGGTGGCGAAAAGAAAAATCACACCGGCCACCAAGGTGGCAATTCCGTTCAGAGCGCTACAAAATCCGTGAGTGAGCGCTGGGTATTTCAATTTTTGGGCTTGGGCATTCATACGCCCTACTATAAAGTAGTGGATTGATCTTGAAAAGAGCTGCAACATGACCTTTGCCAAACACCCTAATTTTATCGATTGCTTCAAAACTTGGATCGCCATTGGCTTTTCAAGTTGGATGGTGCTTGGGATCACGGCTTGTGGTGGCGGGGGTGGCGGTAACACAGTCGCTCCCAACACTTCCGAGACGCCTGCTAGCACATTAATTTCTGCAGGCTTTTACCAAAACGCAGGGCAAGATTGGGTCGTCGCTTTGTTACCCAACGAGTCCACCTCCTCCAACGTCTCTAGCTTCTATGCGCTGAACTACAAAGATGCAGGCACGGACATTTACAGCGGCTCTGGACAAATTACGGGTATCGCTTCAGCTTCTTTGTCCTCAATTAAACTGCAACCACACATGGCTGCTGTTCGAACGGGAACTGGCACATTGAGCAGCGCCAGTAATGGCGGCATAGCGGCCATGCTCAATTTCCCAATATCGGGCGCATCAAACACCCTCCAGATTAACCAAGCACTCACACCGCCATCAGGTTATAGCTTTGTCGCAGCTGCCAATTTGAGTGATGTTCAAGGAAACTGGTTAGGTAGCTTGTCATATGGGAGTGGCAGCGTACCCTTTTCAATCAGCGTATCTGCGCAAGGTGCAGTGAGCAGTTACATGGTATTTGCAGGCGATTGCCAAATTGCGCTTGGCAACTTGACTGCAGACTTTCCTAGCAAAAATTTATTTAAATTTACCGCCAGAATTTCAGACGGCACCTTGTGCCTGAGCAATTCTTTGGCAAACTTTAATCTAACAGGTGTGGGCGTTGTTACGCCAAGCACAGAACCTAACAAAACACGACGACTTCATTTAGTAGGCGTTACAACCGACGGCAGAGGAATCAGCTTCAAAGCCGACCGATAAATTCAAGTTCCTCAGTTTGGTGCCGAATCTGCCTAACTACGGAAATTAAATTCTGGAAAAGATCATGATAAGAACAATTGCCATCATTTTGCTAGCCCTCTCAACAGGTGGCGCAGGCTACTTTGGCTGGACCCAAAAGAAGTCCAGCACGGCGGCCACTGCGCAGGTGGCAGAACTGACTGAAAAAGTTGAGGAAGCCGACAAAAAAATTGAGGCTGCCGCAGAAGAATTAGCGGCCAGCAAAGAACTCCTACCCCCCTTGATGACCAAGGTCCAAGAGTTGGATGCCGTCAAAGCTGCCTTCTCAACAGGCGTTGTTCTGAAAGACTTGGAAGCTGCCTACGCCAAAGAGAAAAAAGGTCTATCGCCCGAACGCCAATTGGGCTTGGCGGGTGTGCGCCTGTTGACCAATGGCACGAAAGATCCAGCCACTGTCGAAGCCTTCCAAAAAGCTTTGGAAATGACTGACTGGAAAGCCCAGCAAAAAGTCATTTGTGCGGCTCAAAATGCATTGGCGGCAGCGGGTCAAAAAGTCAAAGTGATGTCGGAGTGCCTGCCAGAAGGCGCTGAAGCCAAAAAAGATTCGCACGGCGCACCGGCTGGCAAAGCAGATGCACATGCCGCACCCGCTGGCAAAGATGCACACGGCAAGGATGCGCATGGCAAGGATGCCCAAAAAGATAGTCACGGGACAGCAAGCACACACGCTGCACACTGGGAATACCAAGGCGCCATGGGACCTGAGAACTGGGGCAAAGAATTTCCGACGTGTGGCCGTGGCAAGTCACAAGCACCTTTGAACATCAAAGGCCCCTTTGAAAAAGTTCGCTTCAACGTTGCGCCTGATTACAAACAAGGCCAGCTCAAAGTGGTGAACAACGGCCACACCATTCAAGTAAATGTGCCTGGTGGCTCCAAAATTCGAATTGATGGCAAGCCTTTTGACTTGGTGCAATTCCATTTCCATCGCCCCAGCGAAGAACACATTGACGGCAAGCCCTCTGCCATGGTGATTCACTTTGTGCATAAGAATGCAGAAGGCGAATTGGCGGTCTTGGGTGTGATGTTGCGTGAAGGCAATGAAAACCCCGGCATCAAAACCTTGTGGACACATGCCCCCAAGTCTGAAGGTCCAGAAGTTGTGCCCGATGGTGTGATGTTCAATCCGGCCAACTTATTGCCACGCGAAATGGATTTCTTCCATTACGACGGTTCATTGACCACGCCACCTTGCACCGAAAAAGTAAAGTTCTATATCTTGAAGACACAAGTGAATGTGTCTAAAGAGCAAATGGCTGAGTTCCCATTCAAGATGAATGCTCGCCCTATTCAGCCTGCCAACGGCCGACCCATTTACACCAACTGATTTTAGAGATCAGTCAGACAAAGCATCCGCTTTGGCAATTTGATAGCGCACCCATTCGCGCTGATCAACTTGCTTGGCGGATGTTGTTTTTGCGGCGCCCAAAATATCTAGGTCTTGATTGGCGTTACTGGGATAGCGCACCCATTCGGCCGTGATTGGGCTCGGTGCAACCGCAGTTGGAAACTTCACCCAGCCTTCAACCTTTTTAGACAAGGCCATCATCTTGGCGGGAAACCTGACCCAGCTTTCAGTTTTGGGGTTGACTTTGGGTGGAGTGGTTTTTGTGCCTGCCAAGAGACCTTTAGGCTGGGACTTCGATTCAGATTGCTTAGCTTCCGCAACGCTCTGTACTTGAGTCGCTGCAATTTGGGCAAACTTGTCTCCCAACTGCGCCTCCACCATATTGAACACTTGGTTCTGGTTGGGCACCTTCAAAGCTGTATTGAGTTTGGTCACACTGTTGGCATCCTTGCTGAAATGCAAGGGGTTAAGTGCTTTAAAGGCTTCCGCCAACAGCTCGGATTTGAGGTCGCTGTTGGGCATGGTTTTGGCAATGATTCGCTCTAGCGATTCGCCCACCATGGGGGTATAGGTAAAACTTGACTTCAGCCCTTCCCAATTCACCAAGTTGGCAGCTTGACTGCTAGACGCTGCGGCTAAACCAAAAGCCAAAACAGTGGCGGCAAAAATGGGGCGAAGGGCGTGTGTCAAGGTTCCGACTCCTAAAGGGAGAAATCAAGGGTTTTGACACTCCCTCCTGCAAGACACATGCCATCGGTAATTTGACAGGGCTAGGGCTAACTCAAGTCTTTCGCTTCAACCGCCACAACAAATACAAAGCAATGCTCAAGTTCAGCGCATTCCAAAGAATGCCATTGATAAAAGCCGCGTGATAAGAGCCCGTGATGTCAAAAACCTTGCCAGACATCCAACCGCCCAAGGCCATGCCAATCATGGTGGCCATGATGACGGCGCCCACCAACACCCCCGCGCGCTGCGCCGGAAAATATTCCCTAACAATGATGGCGTAAGACGGCACAATGCCGCCCTGAAACAAGCCAAACAAGGCCGAGATGACATAGAGCGACACCATGCCATCAAACGGCAAGAACAACAAAAGCGCGACGCCCTGCAACACAGAGCCCAGCACCAAAGTTTTGAGTCCGCCAATGCGGTCGCAGATGGCGCCCGATACCAAACGACTCACAATGCCGCAGGCCAACATGATGGACAGCATTTCTGCACCGCGCGCCGCTCCAAAGCCTAGGTCGGTGCAATACGCCACGATGTGCACTTGCGGCATGGCCATGGCCACGCAACAAGCTACACCTGCCACGCACAGCAAAGCATGCGCCGTGTTGATGGACAGACCAAATGGTTTTTCTGAAGCCACCGATTGGGTGCTACCAGGCGCTGCCTCAGCCAAGATGGGCGGCCTTTGTCGCATCAAAAAAGCCAACAGGGCCATGCCCAAGCCACACACAATGCCTATCCAAATGTAGGTGTTGCGCCAGCCCATAGACTCGACCCCCTGCTGTGCCAAGGCGGGCCAAATACTACCGGCCAAATAGTTGCCACTGGCACACACCGCCACTGCAATACCGCGCCGCTTGTTCCACCACAAAGACGTATCGGCCAGCAAAGGGGCAAAGGTAGAGGCGCTGCCAAATGCACCCATGAGCAAACCATGCGCCAGCGCAAAGAGCCAAATATTGGGCGACAACCCTGCCAGCACAAAGCCAGTGCCAACGCCCACGGCGCCAATCCACAGGGCCACGTGCACACCCCATCGGTCTGCCAACTTGCCCATGGCCAAACCGCCAGCGCCAAAGCCCAGCATCATGAGGGTGTAGGGCAACGAGGCGTCAGCCCTAGAGACGCCAAAATCTCGCTGCACCTCGGGCAAGACCACCGAGACCACGTACATGCTGCTACCGCCCAGGGTCATTAGCAGCAGGGTGATGAAGAGGCGGCGGGCGGCGTAAGAGGAGTCGATCAGGGAGGCGTCGGCGGCCTTGATGGACGGATTGAGGTTGTTAGAGTTCACTTTGAGACCATATCACCCACTGCCCAAAGACTGTCCCCGCGGTTCCCCTAGGAAGGGGCATTTTTCTAATGCTATAATCCCGCTTCTTGAAGGCCCGGTAGCTCAGTTGGTAGAGCAGCGGATTGAAAATCCGCGTGTCGATGGTTCGATTCCGTCCCAGGCCACCAGATTTAAAGCCGCAGTTTCGCAAGGAACTGCGGCTTTTCTTATGCGTTCAGATTGGCCCCACGCTCAATCACAAACTCCCGGTCCACCAACTTGCGCGAATGATTCAAGTCACTCTGCGCAATCAGCACAGACACTTCAGTCCCTTTAAGCCCGGCAATCACCTCGCCCAATCGCTTTGACAGCGCAGGCGCAACCCCTTCAAAGGGCTCGTCCAAAAGCAGCAGCCGGGTTCCCACAGCCAATGCACGGGCCAATGCCACTAGTTTTTGTTGGCCACCTGACAACAACAAAGCACGGCGGTGGCGCATCTCTAGAAGTTCGGGCAACACTTTGTAGACCAGGCTCAAACGCTCTTCTGCATTGAGCGCTTTGTTCACCCAAACTGGAATCAGAATGTTTTCTTCAACAGTTAACTCAGGCACCAGGCCGCGGTCTTCGGGCATATAACCAATACCCAAGCCTGCGCGTGCGTGAGGCGGCAAGGCAGACAGGTTTTGGCCATTGAACGTCATAGAGCCTTGAGTGGGGGGCATGTGACCCATGACTGATCGCAAAAAAGTGGTTTTGCCTGCGCCGTTGCGGCCAATCAGGCCCACCATGGTGCCTTCTGCAACTTCAAGGGACATGCCTCTCAATGCAATGACCGATTGAATGGCCACATGCAGGCCTTCTACCTTCAGCATTTGTTTTCCTTTAGGTCGTTCATGGGCTTATTCACTGATCAACTCGCCAGTAACGTAACGGCGCACGTCGTCAGTGGCCAAGGCCACTGCTGGCGTGTCGTCTGCAATGATGCGGCCGCTGTAAAAAGCCACCACTCGGCTGGCGTAGCGGTTCACAATGTCCATGTCGTGTTCAACAAACAGCACCGTGGTGGAATTGTCTTTGCCCAAGCCGGCCATGATGGTTTCCATCATGGGGAATTTTTCTTCGGCAGACACACCACTGGTGGGCTCGTCCAACAACAAAAGTTTGGGCGAACTGGTTAAGGCCATGGCAATGTCGAGCAATTTGCGAATGCCGCCAGGCAACTCAGCCACTCGGCGCAAGCGGTGCTCTGTCAGTGCAAATCTTTCTAGCAATTGTTCTGCACGCTCGATGGCCTGACGGCGGCGCGCGGGCTGCCAAAAACTCAAGTTTTGATCGTGACAGGCGTTGGCTACCAACATGTTGTCGAGCACATTGAGTTCGCCATACAACTGCGGAATTTGAAATGAACGCGCCACACCCAAATGCGTAATGGCTCTGGGAAACAAAGGCGTGATGTCTTGACCATCCAACAAGATGCTGCCCACGTCAGGCTTCAGGTAGCCCGTGATCATGTTCACAAAGGTGGTCTTGCCTGCACCGTTAGAACCAATGAGGCTGACGCGTTCGCCAGCATTAATTTCGATGTTGATGTTGGCTGCAGCCACCACCGCGCCAAATTTTTTGCCCACGTCGCGGGCTTGCAGTATTGGTTTCAATTCCGGTTTCATCGTGAGTCTCCTTTCACCCACAAAGAGCCAATGCCTCGGGGTAGGAATCGAATCACAATCAGCAAGAAGATGCCCAATGACATTTGCCATGTATTGGGAAAGTAAGAACTAGAGAATGAGCGAACTACTTCCAGCACTGTGCTGGCCAAGAACAGCGCCACCACACTTTGCCAACCCGCCAAAATGGCCACAAACACAAACTCGCCCGAGGTGGTCCAGAAACTGAAGTTAGGCTCAATGTGACCCAATGACATAACCGCCAAAGAACCACCCAAGCCGCCGCAGAATGCGGCCAGAATAAAGTTGATGGCCATGCTTTGTCGCACAGAGCCGCCCAAGTATTCAACGCGAAGTTCGTTTTCTTTGGTGGCCAATGTAATGAGGCCGCGTGTGCTGTCAAAGTAAACACGCGCCAAAAATGCCATAACCGTTGAGACACTGATGGTCAGCACATACATGATGTAGCCCACGTGCTCGTCGGGTAGTTTTTGACCAAACAAGGTGGGGCGGCCAATGTTAAAACCATCAGAGCCGCCCAAGACCTCCAGCTTCATGAGCAAGCCATAAGTGACCATGGACAGAGCCAAGGTGAGCATGGCAAAAAAGATACCGCGATAACGCGACAACAAAGGCGCAAAGGGTGCAGCAATAAGCGCTGCCATCACGCCACCACACAAGGTGAGCAGCAGCGCATCGGAGATACCCACTTTATTGGAGAGCAAAGCTGCGGCGTAACCACCAATGGCAAACACCATGCCTTGGCCAAAAGGCACCACACCACCCCGCATGAGAATCAAGATGCCCAAGGACACCAAGCCATTGGCGGCGGCCATGGTGATTAAGAAGGTGAGCCACTTGGGCATGAAGATGCCAGAGATGGAAAGGGCTAAGCACAACAACAAAGCCCACACCAATGAGCGCCACACAGGCGTTGCATAAGAAGACACCGCAGTGCCTGAATTGTTTGCCATGCGTTGCCCTTCAAATGACCTTAAAAATGTCACTCGAGCGACAAGCTGTAAAAAAGGTTCTGACGAATTAGCTCATCAAGCTGTCACACAACTCAAAGCAACATGGGCGTAGTTGCGCCATCCATGCTCATGTTGATGCCCGTCACATAACTGGCCGCATCCGACGCCAAAAACAAAACCACACGGGCCACTTCTTCGGGCTCGGCCATGCGGCCCATAGGTATTTTGGCAACAGCACGCTTCATGGCTTCTTCGGCCTCAATGCCCTGCAAGCGCGCATCGGCGGCCATGCCTTCTTTCAAGCGGTCTGTGCGGGTGAGGCCTGGATTGATGCCATTCACTCGAATGCCCTGCGATGCATAGGCATTGGCCAAACCCGCAGTGGCCAACATGAGTGCAGCGTTGGCGGCACCACCGGCCAAGTGAATCGGGCTGGCCACTTTGCCCCCATTGCCCACCACGTTGACAATGCTGCCCTTACCGCGCTGCGCCATTTGCTTAATGACCGGATCGATCATGTGGATATAGCTGAAATATTTGGCTTGCATGGCATCTTGCCAAGCTTGTGGCGACAACTCGGGGGCGGGTGTGCGCTTGGCAGCACCCGCCGAATTGACCAACACATCAACCGCGCCGAAACCTGCAATGGCCGCGTCCAGTGCCGCTTGCGCTGATGCGGGTTGCGTTAAATCTGCGGCTTGTGTTTGAACGCGGTCTAAACCGTGAGCGCTCAGGCTCTCGCGTGCACGCGCCAAGTTGGCCTCGCTTCTGGACACCAAACTCACACGCGCACCTTCGGCCAGAAAGGCTTCGGCACAAGCCAAGCCAATGCCCTTGCTGCCGCCGGTAATCAGAATATGTTTGCCGTTCAAATTGAGATCCATGAAAACTCCAATGGGTTGAAACAAATACAGGTGTTACATTGAATCATCAAAAATAATTCTTTGCTGTCATGAACGAAACACTTCGCGCCAATTTGAAACAACGCCTGCAAGAGCCCGGACTGGTCGTCGCCCCCGGTGTCTTTGACATGGTCTCGCTGCGTTTGGCAGACTCCTTTGGCTTTGACGCCCTTTACATGACAGGCTACGGCACAGTGGCCTCGCACATGGGCTTGCCCGATGCGGGACTGGCCACCTACAGCGACATGGTGGGACGCGTCACTGCCATGGCGGGCATGGCCAAAACACCGCTCATTGCCGATGCCGATACAGGCTACGGCGGTTTGCTCAACATGCGCCACACCATTCAAGGCTACGAAGCCGCAGGCGCTGCGGCCATTCAATTGGAAGACCAAGAGTTTCCAAAAAAATGTGGGCACACACCTGGCCGCAGGGTCATCCCCGTTGAAGACATGGTGCGCAAAATTCAGGTGGCCGTGGACTCGCGCAAAGACCCCAACTTTTTGATCATTGCGCGAACCGATGCACGAACCACCTTGGGCCTAGACGAAGCACTGCGCCGTGCAGAGGCCTATGCTCGCGCGGGCGCAGACATTTTGTTTGTAGAGTCGCCAGAGTCTGAAGAAGAGATGCGCCGCATTGGTCAGTCTTTTGATGTGCCATTGCTGGCCAACATGGTTGAGAAAGGACGAACCCCCGTTTTGTCTCGCCAAGAATTGGAATCCATTGGCTACAAATTGGCCATCTTTCCAGTCACGGCTTTGTTGGCTGCCGTGCACGCCATGCAAAGTGTCTATCAAGAGCTTCAAGCTCAAGGTTCATCCAGCCAGGGCAGCACGCCGCTGTATGACTTTGCCGACCTCACCAAGCTCATGGGCTTTGAAGATGTCTGGGCATTTGAAAAACGATACGCTGAAACCAAATAAATCGCTAAACAACCTTAACAAGCATCAGGAGACAACATCATGAAATCAATTTTTCGCCGTCATTGGCTTCAAGCCGCTTTGGCCGGTACTGCGTTGGCTTTTGCTGGCAGCGCCTTGGCGCAAAACTATCCTAGCAAGCCAATTCGCTTGGTTGTACCGTTTACTCCCGGTGGCGTAACCGACACCAGTGGCCGACTCATTGCAGAACAGTTGTCAAAACGTTTGGGACAACAAGTAGTGGTGGACAACAAGCCTGGCGCGTCGGGCAACATTGGCACCAATCAAGTTGCCACCGCAGAACCAGATGGATACACCTTGTTGCTTGGCTTTGATGGCACCATGGTCATCAACCCACATGTCTTTCCTAAAACAGGTTTCGATACGCTCAAAGACTTTGCACCCATTGGAAAAATTGGCGATGCTGTTTTGATTTTGGTGGCACACCCCAGCTCTCCTGCCAAGACCCTGAAAGAAGTGATTGCACTTTCTAAATCAGAAAAGAACGGCTTGTCGTATGGCACTTCTGGTACAGGCGGCACACCGCACATTGCCGGCGAACTGTTGCGCCAAAAAACAGGCGCCAATCTTGTCCACGTGCCCTACAAAGGCGGCGGCCAAGCTTTGACCGATGTATTGGGTGGCAATATTCCTTTGGTCTATACGGCCATTGCCAGCGCCATGCCTCATGTCAAATCCGGCAAGTTGCTACCCATTGCCGTATCCAGCGCCAAGCGCGCCAGCTCCTTGCCCGATGTGGCCACCTTCATTGAAAACGGCGTGGCCGACTTTGAAGCCAACTCATGGGTGGGTTTATTGGCGCCCGCCAAAACACCGCGCGCCATCATTACCCGACTCAACACCGAGCTCACAGCCGTGTTGAACGATCCAGAAGTGAGGGAGCGCCTTAACGGCATGGGCATTACCGCAGCACCCGGAACAGCCGAAAACTTTGGCGCGGAAATAAGCCGCGACCTGGCCAAGTACGGCCCCGTGGTTAAGGCCGCTGGAATTAAAGCGGAATAAACGCCGGCATTGCGCTACCCGCCAGAGGTCCTGACTTGATCTTTAAATTTTTGAAACAGATTCCGAATACAAGGGCCTAAGTGACCGTGAAGACTTGCAGGTGCTGCCCTTTGGCGCCTTTGTCGTCTGTCCACTCTATTTTGAATTCAGCGGTGCTGCTGGCGCGCACATAAAACTCAAAATAGGGATTGGCAGAAATACCCGATGAGGGTTCTACGCGAAAAACTTCTTGCTGGCCCAATGTGCAAGTCAGCAACCGAATAACGTTGCGCGGTACCAATTTACCGGTCAGGTCTTGCAAATACCCTGTATCCATAGGGTGCTCTACCAATAGCCTGACCTTGACCACTTCGCCAGAACTTATTTTCTCGGGCCATTGAACGCGCAGACGTGTCATGAGGCATCCACGCAAGCTGATTCAGTGATCACAACTTCCATTTGCTTGTAACGAAACTCGCCATTGGACAAGCGCGCAAGTGCGACCAGCTGCTGGGTTCCTGCTAAACGCACGCGCGTGCTCACCTCAGCCCGACCATTCCAAGGCCCCAAATGGAAGACCGCCATTTGCGTGACCGGATTGCGTTGAGACAGCAAATAGATGTGCGTCACATGGTCTGGCGCAGACATGGGGCTTGCAACTTGAATTTGAACGGGCACCAAAGAGCCGTTATCGGCCAAGATCGGTGCTTCGAGGCTGACATCTTGATTGACAAGGGGGGCGCCCTTCACAATGGGTTGAACCATGTCTTCAAAAGACTGCAGGCGACCCGAATTCATACGCTGCGCATAAGCCAAACGCGCACCCATACCTGGCCACACCAGCCACGTGAGCAAGAGGCTTTGCAGCCCCTTGCGCCTTAACCACCCTTCAGCATTCATCCGTCAATGCCTTCAAGCCATTTAAGCCTTGAGTGTCAGGCCGTGATTTTTGAGAGGCAATGAACGAATGCGTTTGCCCATGGCGGCCGAAATCGCATTGGCCAAAGCAGGTGCCAAAGGCGCTTGGGCTGGCTCGCCCACGCCGCCCCAGAAACCACCGGTGGGGGCAATGACTACCTCCACTTTGGGCATCTCGTTCAGGCGCATCATGCGGTAGTCGTGGAAATTAGATTGCTCTACACGGCCTTCTTTGATGGTGTTCTCGCCCCAGAAAATGGCCGTCAGTCCGTGCACCACGCTGCCTTGGAATTGGGCCACGATGTTGTCTGGATTGACGGCATAGCCTGGGTCGATACCAATGACCACACGGTGAATCTTGACTTCGTTTCTGGCATTGACAGAAACTTCGCAAACGCAAGCCGTCCAACTGCCATAGCCCTCTGTTTCGGCTACACCTCGGAAGACGCCTGCTGGCAGTTGACTGCCCCAACCGGCCGCCTTGGTCACGGCTTCCAAAATAGCGCGGTCGCGTTTTGAAGTTTCGTTGTTGGGCAACATGTCCAAGCGGAAAGCCACAGGGTCTTTGCCAGCTGCCTGCGCGCATTCGTCGATGAAGCATTCACGTCCAAATGGGTTTTGTGAATGGCCCACCGTGCGCCAAAAACCAACTGGCACATTGGTGTTGCGCTGTGCGTAATCGACCAAGGTGTTGGGGATGGCATAAGGGTGATCGTTGAAACACGCCACAGCTTGTCCATCAATGCCTTTGGGCAATGGCAGCTTGAGCAAGGTTGCCAAAATAGAGGGTGCACTGACACGAATGTGTAGGGCATCGACTTTGCCATTGGCATCTAAGCCTGCTTTGAATCGCATCAGGCTGGCGGGTCTGTACAGGCCATGTTGAATTTCTTCTTCACGCGACCACAACATTTTGACGGGCTTGCCTGGCATGGCCTTAGCAATCATGACAGCTTGACGCGTAAAGTCTTGCGGACTCTTACGACCCAAACCGCCGCCCAGCTGCACGGGGTGAACTTTGACATTGGCAGGCGGCACACCCGCCGTGGCAGCGCTGACTGCCAAGGTGGCTTCCGGATTTTGGGTCGACGACCACACTTCCAGTTTGTCGCCTTGCAACCAAGCCGTACACACCATAGGCTCCATGGTGGCATGCGCCAAGTAAGGCGTGAAGTATTCGGCCTCAACCACTTTGGCGGCTTTAGAGAGTGCCTCTAAAGTGTTGCCATCGTTGCGCGCCACAGCCAATTCAGGCTGCGACATGCCCGCTTTAAAGTGGTTCATGATGGCAGCGCTGCTGAGCGTACCGTGCTCGCCCACATCCCATTCGACGGACACTTCACGCAGGGCTTCTTTGGCACGCCACCAGTTGTCAGCCACCACGGCCACAAAGCCGCCAAGGTTCAGAATTTTGACAATGCCGCGGCGGTTTTCAACCTTGGAGGCATCCATTGATTTGACCGTGCCATTGAAGACAGGGCATGCAGCCACAGCGGCGTGCAACATGCCTGGCAATTGTGTGTCTATGCCATAGCGGCGCTTACCGACAACAATGTCTGGGATGTCAACGCGTGGAATAGATTTACCAATGATCGTCCAGTTTTTTGGATCTTTTAACTGGACTGTTTTTGGGGCTTCCAACTTGGCTGCATCGGCGGCCAGCTGGCCATAGGTGAAGCTTCGCTTTGAGGCTGTGTGCGTCACTTTGTTTAAGGCGGCTTTGCACTCACTGGCGGGCACATTCCACTTTTGAGCAGCCGCAGTGATCAACATTTCGCGCGCTGTTGCGCCAGCTTTGCGCATGTACTCTTGAGAGTGCCGAATGGTTCGGCTACCCACTGAGGCCATGTCACCATAGGCGCGTTTGGTGCGTAAATTTTCATGTGCAGTGGCATACTCAACACGCACTTTTTTCCAGTCGGCTTCTAGCTCTTCTGCAATCATCATGGGGGCAGAGGTCATGCTGCCTTGGCCCATCTCTGCTCGCGCATATCGAATCACCACAGTATCGTTGGGTTCAATTTCAATCCAAACATTCAATTGAGGGGTATCTGCAGCCTGCGCACGCCCAGGCACAAAAAAGCCCAAGGACATACCGGCACTGGCAGTACCTGATACTTTGAGAAATTGGCGACGGCCCATGCCAGCTTCGTCAGCGGATACATGTTTTGTATTTGAGGTCTTCATGCGCGCGCTCCCTTCTTGGCCACTGAATGAATGGCCGCGCGAATGCGCGCATAAGTGCCACATCGACAGATGTTGGTCATGGCCGCATCAATGTCTTCATCGGTGGGTTTTGGCTTTTTCTTCAACAAGGCAACAGCAGCCAACATTTGGCCACCTTGACAGTAACCGCACTGCGGTACTTGGTGATCGATCCATGCTTGCTGCACAGCGTGAAGTTTGCCTTTGTCTGCCAAGCCCTCAATGGTGATGACCTTTTGACCCGCGGCAACAGACACGGGGTAGGAGCAAGAGCGCACAGGCTCGCCATTGAGTAACACCGTGCAGGAGCCGCATTGAGCAACACCGCAACCGAACTTAGGGCCTTTGATGTCGAGTTCGTCGCGAAGGGCCCACAACAAAGGCATCTCTGGTTCGACATCGAGCGTGTGGCTCTTTCCATTGACAGACAGCTTCATGTGAAAAGTCTCCAAATTTAAGAAATTGAGTCTCGATTTGTACCTTTAGTTGCTCAATTTACCTAGAGGGGAAAAACCTATGCTCCTCAATGCCTCAAGGCTGTCAACTCAGATTGACGCCGTGCAAAGAATTTAAATTGAATGCACAATCGGCGACTGTTTTGGCGAGATACCGCCAATGAAAAATCAATCTTTGCTGTAGAAAACTATTCGATGACTAAGCTCAATTTACCCACTCGCCCCTACCGACGCATTGCCACCGAAGAAGCGTTCTCTCCCCCTGAGATGCTGGAAATTTATAGAAAAATTTTGGCGAAAGATCAGGTCGATGTGGGCTTCAAAAACCTCATGGGTTTTTACATGAGCAGCCCCAGCGAGCGTGCCCAGCACATCATGCGCTGCTTGGTTGATTTGGACCAATTGCGTTTACAGCACATGGACGAAGCCGGCGTGGATGTACAAGTCATTGGCCTGACCTCCCCTGGCGTTCAAATCATGGACAAAGAAACCGCTGTGGCATTTGCACCTGTGGCCAACGACATTCTGGCCGAAGCCACACGCCGCCACCCTGACCGCTTGGTCGGCATGATTGCGGTAGCGCCACAAGATCCCGCAGCTGCCGCCAAAGAAATTCAACGCGGCGTCAATCAGTTGGGCATGAACTCCGTTGTGATTAACTCTCACACACACGGTGAATATTTGTCGGACACCAAGTTCTGGCCGATCTTTGAAGCGGCCGAAGCCATGGGTACGCCCATCTATTTGCACCCCAACGCCATGCCTGCCAGCATGATTCAGCACTTTATTGAAGCGGGTTTAGATGGCGCTATCTATGGCTTTGGTGTTGAAACAGGTTTGCATGCAATGCGGCTGATTACGGCGGGTGTGTTTGACAAGTTTCCAAAGTTACAAATTATTTTGGGCCACATGGGTGAGGCTTTGCCGTTCTGGGCCTACCGCTTAGATTACATGCACGCAGCCACTGTGAGATCAAAGCGTTACCCCAGCGTGCAACCTATCCAGCGCAAACCCAGCGACTACTTACGCGAAAACTTTCACATTACAAACAGCGGTGTCGCATGGGGTGCTGCCCTTAAATTTACACAAGACTTTATGGGTCCAGACCGCGTGTTGTACGCCATGGACTACCCCTACCAATATGTGCCTGAAGAAGTGGCCATCTTGGAAAACCTCGACATGGCACCGCAAGTGCGTCAAGCATTTTTTGAAGGCAATGCAGAACGCCTCTTCAAAATACCGCCTGCCAAAAAATAAGCACCCCAGCATCCAAAAAATTCAAGAAAGCCATTTATGAAAAGCACTTATCGTCGCAGTATTTTGATGTTGGCCAGTATGGCCCTGTGTGGCGCTAGCCTCAGCGCTTTGGCCCAAGCCAACTTCCCTTCTCAGACCCTCAAAATTGTGGTTCCTTTCACACCTGGTACGGGCATGGACACCATTGCCCGTGTGGTGGCCCCTCGTCTCTCTGAAAAGTTAGGTCAACCTGTGGTGGTGCAAAACCAACCTGGCGCTAGCGGCAATATTGGCGCAGACGCCGTGGCCAAATCTGCAGCCGACGGCTACACCATCTTGATGGGCGCCAATACCATGCTGATGGCGTCACAAATGTACAAAAGCGTCAGCTTCGATCCAGTCAAAGATTTTTCCTCTGTGTCGATGGCCGCCTATGGCTCATTGATGTTGGTCGCTCACCCCAAAACAGGCATCAAGTCGGTAGCCGATTTGGTCAGTCAAGTCAAAGCCAAGCCCGGCTCTGTGAGTTTTGGCTCGCCAGGCGTTGGTACGCCTCACCACATGGCCATGGAATTGTTCAAACTTGAAACCAATACCTTCATGTTGCATGTTCCCTACCGCGGCTCCGCGGGATACACGCAAGACTTGTTAGGCGGCGAATTGAATGTGGGCTTCTTGCCCGTGCACATCGCGCAGGGCTTTGTTAAAAATGGACGTCTGAATGCACTGGCAGTAGGAAGCCCTAAGCGTCATCCCGTTGCACCTGACGTTCCCACTTTCGAAGAGATGGGCGTGAAACGAATTGACGTTGACCTTTGGTACGCGTTCTTTGTACCAAGCAAAACGCCCAGTGCAGTGGTGACGCGCTTGAACACAGAAATGGCCGCCATCTTGCGTCAAACCGATGTGAAAGAAATTTTGGGTAAAGCAGGCATGGATGCTATGGCCTCCACACCCGCTGAATTAACGAGCATTGTGGCCAAAGACTATCCACGCTGGGGCTCGGTTATTCGCACCAAGCAAATTTCTGCAGATTAAGCATTACTGCGCTTCAATTTTGGCTTCGCGAATGGCCTTGGCCCATTTGGCTGTTTCAGTTTTTGAACGTTGCGCCAAGGCTTCAGGGGAAGCAGGCGCAGTTTCAAAGCCCAGTGCAGAGAAGCGCTCCAAAATAGCTTTGTCATTGGCAGCAGCGTTGGCTGCGGCATTGAGCTTTTGAATGATGTCCGCAGGTGTGCCAGCAGGTGCAAACATGGCAAAGTAGGCAATCAACTCGTAGTCTTTCAAGCCCAGCGCTTCGTTGACTGTGGGCAACTCAGGAATGGCTTTAGAGCGCTGCGTAGAAGTCACTGCCAAGCCTCTGATTTTTCCGGCTTTCACTTGGGGTAGCATGACGGCAAAGTCGGCCGTGAACATGTTGACTTGACCGCCAATGAGGTCGGTCATGGCAGCCGGGCCACTCTTGTAAGGCACGTGCGTCATTTGGATACCGGCCATGCTGGCCAACATTTCAGAAGACACCAACTGAGAAGTACTGGCGCTGGCAAACGTCACTTGTGTGGGCTTGGCTTTGGCCATGTCGACAAACTCTTTCAAGTTTTTGACCGGCACGTCGTTGTTGACCGCCACAATCAAAGGCACCGATCCCATGTAGGCCACAGGTGCAAATGCCGTGTCTTGGTCATAGGGCAATTTTTTCATGAGGCTCTTGAGGGCCGCATTGGTGCTGTTGGTCCCAATCAGAATGGTGTAGCCATCGGGGGCTGATTTGGCCACCGCATCGGCGCCCAACATGCCATTCACGCCAGCTTTGTTTTCCACAACGATGGGTTGACCCAACACGTCGGACATTTTTTGAGCAAAGGCGCGGCCAATTTGGTCGGTGGCACTGCCAGCTGCAAAAGGCACAATGGCCTTGATGGGTTTATTGGGGTACGCTTGCGCTTGCGCTTGGCTGGCCACAAAGCCAAGGCCACACACTGTGGCCAATAAAACTTTCGAAAAGCTGGTCATGCTGAATTTTTTCATTGTGTCTCCCTAAATTTTGAATACCGCCATTGAATCACAAGTTCAAATAATACGTGAAGAATGCCCCATGAAATCCCCCATCAGCATCGTTGACGTCGACCGAACCGACACCTGGACGCGCTATAAAACGGGCATGTGCGACAGCTGTGCGGCTAATTGTTGCACCATGCCTTTGGAAGTCAAAATGGCCGATTTGGTGATGTTGAATTTGGTTGACGCTTTTGAAGCCGAGCACGAAGAGCCCAAACAAATTGCCAAGCGCTTGAGCAAGGCGGGGCTCATTGAACATTTCAATTTTAAAAATAGCATCTTCACCATTGCCCGAAAAAGCTCTGGCGATTGTTATTTTTTAGATGCGCAAAGCAGACGTTGCACAGTGTATGAACTGCGGCCGCAAACCTGCAGAAAACACCCTCAAGTGGGGCCGAAACCTGGCTTTTGCCCTTACGGGCCATTGGCTCAAAGCCGCCGCCAATAACTTAAGGCTTGGATTTTTTGAGCTGCGATTGCGATACGGCCGTTGCCGTCGGCACAACGGCAACTTCTGCAGGCAAACCGAGTCGGGCGATGGTGTTGCTCGCGCGCTCTTTGCTTCTAAAGTGGCCCGTCACCACCACAAAGCGCGCCTCGTCTTTGCCATCTTTATAAACAGGCGCAATGCGCGCATTGACCAAGTAGTCCTTGCTCCGAATAAAGGCTTGCGCCTCTTTCACACGTTTGAATGATTTATGAACCAGTACAAAACTGTCGTCAGGCAATTTCTTAAGCCATTGACGACCACTGACAGCCACGTCGGGTAGCTCGGTGATGAGTTTGGCTTCTTCGGGTTCTTTGGCAGGTGGCGGCGTAGGCTCTGGGGCTACAGGTATTGCCGGCACGTTGGCCACTGGGCCAGTTGCAGTATTGGTCGCAGAATTGGCTTCTGTACTGGGTGCATTGGCCACGCCCGAGGCATTGCTGGCATCGGAACTTGAAGGTTTTTCGCCATTCACATTGGCCGGTGGCATGGCATTGCCTGCCTCGTCTTTGGGTGTAGTCGTTTCCGTGATGATCTCTTCTTTGGGCTCTGCCGATTCCGGGTTTTTCTTGCCCGTGACTTGATAATATGCCTCTTCTGCTTGGGCGATCAATTTAGGCCAAACATCTGGGTTGAGCCATAAAGCCATCAGCAAAGAAATGACGAACAAGCCCAAGATGCCCACCAGCCAAGGCAACACTGCGCTGGCTTTCTTTGGGTGTGAGGCTGATTTAGATTTGCCCGCTGAAGGAGCTCGGGGCGCAGCAACCGCTGCCACCGTAGAGGGCGCTGACGCTTTGTTGCCAGCCGCTTTGGTCAGCTTGGCAAAGAACTGAACGGCCAAATTTTCTTGACCATTTTTTCGGGCCTGTTGAATGGCACTAAGTTTTTGTTCTGAAGTGGGCAGATCAAGGCCCCACGATACAAACTGTTTATTGGGCCGAGTCACATCCTCGTTCTGGGTGGTCTCTGATGAGAACATCAAGACAATGCTAACACCCGTACCAGGAAACTGCTGAATCAAGCGGGTGAGCAGTTGCAGTTCGTGCGCGCCCAAGGCATTGGCGTCATACACCACCCAAACCTTGTCGGGTGAAGCCCCCAAGCGAGACGCTGTGGCCACGTCCAATGACAGCGTATTGAGAAGCTTGTTGAAACGATCGAGCATGGCCTCCGTGTCACGGGGCATGAATATTTCAACTTGGCTTTGGCTTAGTTTTTGTTTAATGCGGCGAACAAAGGCGGCGCCGTAATAATCCAGCAATTCGGAAGACTGGCTGTAAATGACAACACTTTTGCTGTCTTTGGCCAGTGCCGTCAGGCAACTTTCCATTTGCAGACGGTCGGTTACCCTGTAAAAAAATTCAGGGCTGGTGTCGTTGATTTGACTTCCAAACTCACTCATGGAAAGCAAACAGTCATTAAAGCCATAGTCGTTGAACGAATATCAGAATGATACTCAATAAGCGCTGATTGTATGCTTTGCAAATTGCACTTGGCACAAGACAGCACCCAGCCAGATTTCTCTCAAAATTAGTTCGAATTGCTGAATTGCAGGTAAACCACTAGAATTTCCAATATTCTTATCCAGCAGGCAGACCCCAAAGAAGCCCCATGAGCCTTTCCAAGTGGACCGCTGAACACGGCAATCTTCTGAAAAGCCTGCGAGAAAAAGCTGGGCTGGATATAGCCACGCTAGCGCGCAAAAACATGGTGTCTCCCCTTCAAGTAGCGCAACTTGAAGACGGTGGCGAATCTGCGTTCTATAGCGCAGACATCAAATTTGCAGCCGGCAAAAAACTGCTTCAGGCTTTGGGACACAGATTGCCGGAACAGGTGCAAACCCTCTCAGAAGCACCCATCAAGGTGCCGAATGAAGTCAAGCCAACGCAAAGCTTGCCTCGCAATTCTTTTTCAATCACACCACAAAAAATTTTTTGGCATTTGCTGTTCTTGCTGATTGCATTGGGTTTACTGGGGCTGTATGTCGAAAAATCCAAAAAACAAGCGGATGTAGCGTCAGCGAACTTACCCACACCGACCGTCACAACGACTGCTGCAGCGCCATCAGAAAATACAAGTACGCCGCCTGAAGCCCCTGTAACGCCCACCAATGCGGCAGAACCGGTAGCGGCACCACTGCCTCCGACACCCACCGCGCAAGCAACAACACCGCCAACTCAAAAACAAAATTCGACTTGCAACTGGAATGCCATCCCGGTGGAAATTCAACCCACTTCACCTCGAAAATCGGCCGATTACGTGCACATGCAGGCTATCAACAATGGGGTCATTTGCATTAAAGATGGCGAGCAGCGTGTCGCCACATTGGAATTGCAAGCAGGCGATGAGCGCAGCATTTATGGCCCAGCGCCTTTCAGCGTTTACAGCGCCAATCTTTCTCAAATCAAGCTTTACTTCCAAGGTCAGTTGGTCAAACTGCCTAGCGAAGAGACGCAACACTTAAAGCTGACGGCAGCCACGCCTTAAGCCGCTGCCAGAAGATTCACATCGCCCTGAACAAATAGGCTGCGCTTCGACTGACAGCCAATTTTTCTGGGTAGCCTTTGACGGACACTTCTTGTCGACCCCGCTCATCGCGCTGAACACTGGCAATGGCTTTGACATTGACCAAAGTGCTGCGGTGAATTTGCCAAAAAATTTGCGGGTCTAAACTTTCGACCAACTCTTTGATGGGCTTGCGAATTAAAAACTCTTGCTTCAAAGTTTGAACGCGGGTGTATTTTTCATCACTCACACAAAACAGCACATCTTCGACGGGCACCATCTGAATGTTTTGGCCCACAGAGGCTTGAAGCCACGAAAGGTAATTGGGAGATTGGCCCGATATTTTGGCGGAAAGGGCATGAAGCCATTGCTGAACAGAAGGCGTTGTCACTTGATCGGCAATGAAATGATCGCTTTTCAATTGCGCCCTATCGCGCTGTATCAAACGCGTTGTCAAACGTGCCACCGTTGCTCGCAATCTTTCGGTCTCTGCGGGTTTCAAGACATAGTCCACCACGCCTTGCTCAAACGCCTCAATGGCGTATTGGTCGTACGCAGTGATAAAGACCATCTCAGGCAGTAAAGCTTCGTCACCCAAGTCGAGTTGGGCAATTTCTTTGGCGGCTTCAACACCCGTCAAACCCGGCATTCGAATGTCTAAAAAAATAACATCGGGCTGATGGTCCTTGACAGCTTGAACCGCCTCTAAGCCATTTTTGGCTTCGGCCACAATAACCAAATCAGGCCACACCTGCTGCAGTCTGGCGCGGAGTTGATCGCGCATGAGGCGCTCATCATCCGCAATGACTGCGCGGGGTGGTTTGCTTGGCAATGAGGTCATGGTCGCTGACGTTAAGCTGCTTAAGAAGCGAAAACAGCATCGGTGGGCGCCACTTTGTAGGGCACAGAAATTTGCGCCAAGGTGCCTGAACCTTCAAACGGCTCTAGCGCGCGAATGCTGAAACTGGCTTGCTCGCCATAGATAAGCGCCAATCTGTCTTTGATGTTGGCCAGGCCAAAGCCGGTCGACTTTTCTTTGTCGCCAACCGAATCTGCTGGGTAATAACCCACACCAGAATCTTTGACTGTGACCAGCAATTTGCCATGCGCCACTTCTGCACGCAACACCAATTTGCCGCCGTCAGCCTTGGGTTCTAAGCCGTGCTTGAAGGCATTTTCAACCAAGCTCAACACCATCATGCTGGGCATTTCGGCCGACTTCAGACCTTCTGGAATGTCCCACACAATATCCAACCGATCTTCCATGCGCATTTTTTGAATGTCCAAGTAGGGCCGAATGATGGCGAGTTCTTGACCCAAATAAGCGACTGTGTTGGCGGTGGTCTCACGCATGGCAGGCAAGGTGGCACGCAGCAAAGCAATCAAGCTTTTTTGCATGAGACTGGCGCGAGCAGGATCGGTTTCAATCAAGTGATCAATGGAGGCCAAGGTGTTGAACAAAAAATGGGGCTCCACTTGCGCTTGCATCGCAGCCATGCGTGCCTCGACCAATTTGCGCTTGAGTTGCTCGGCTTCAGCCAAGTAGGTGGCCGCAGTGGCTTTTTCCTCGGCTTGAATTTGCTGCTTGAAACTGGCCTTGATCACAATCGAAGTCAGCACAATCAAAAATGCCAGTTGCGGAAGATCAACCATACCGCCAGCCAGGAGCAGAACAAATGAGATGGCAAAAAACAGCTTCCAGCTGATGCTCACCAACCATTTGGCATAGTTGTAAGTGACGCCTTTGAATTCACGCCACAAGGCGGCAAATGTAGAAGGAGGGGTTGAATTGGGAGTGGTCATAAGGCCTCGCTGTTTGGAATGGGCCTAATGTAGAAAACTGCCTGAGCCATTGCACGCGGTTTGCGACGAATGGTTAAAAGTTGGTTATGAATTGCACTCATGCAAGATGAGCGGTAGGCCCATGCACGGCGCCTTCACGCACCGTTGCGCTTGCCCTTGGTAAGGTCCACACCTAACTGCTTGAGTTTGCGATAGAGGTGTGTTCGCTCAAGGCCTGTTTTGTCGGCCACACGGGTCATGGAGCCACCCTCATTGGTCAGGTGAAACTCAAAGTAAGCTTTTTCGAAAGCGTCGCGGGCATCGCGCAAGGGCAAATCGAGGTCAAATGTTTGGGACACCTGAGGCGAGGTATCGGTATGGGCCGCAACGCTGGGTTGGACGGCAGAAGAAGCGCTTGGTGCAGATTGAGCGGCTTGATAAGCAGCAGCGGCCTGCCGTACTTGCTCGCGGGCCAAACCTTGCTCCACTGTTTTGAGCAGTTTTTGCAGGGTAATGGGTTTTTCGAGGAAGGCCTGCGCGCCAATGCGAATGGCATCGACTGCCGTATCGATGGTGGCATGGCCACTCATCATGATGACGGGCATATTGAGCAGGCCACCGGTAGACCATTCTTTGAGCAAGGTAACGCCATCGGTATCTGGCATCCAAATGTCCAACAACACCAAGTCGGGGCGCATGCGCTGACGGGCCTCGCGTGCTTGCGCAGCGTTTTCGGCCAGCTCTACCGTATGTCCTTCGTCGTTTAGGATTTCCGAGAGCAAATCGCGAATTCCTAACTCGTCATCCACCACCAAAATATTTGCCATGTTGCGCTTGCTTGCCTCTAATTTGCTTCTTGATTGCAGCTTCTTTGGAACTTATTTTTCTCACAAGAAGCTGACACTGATCTTAGCTTTGCGCCAACTTCTCGACACTGAATGATAACGACACTTGGGCCCCTTTGACCACACCTTCTTCAACCAGATTGGCAATGTCCAAACGGGCGCCATGCTCATCGGCTATTTTCTTGACCACGGCCAAGCCCAAACCAGTCCCTTTGGCCTTGGTGGTGACGTAGGGTTCAAAGGCCCTTTGCAGAATATTGGGTGAAAAACCATGACCCTCGTCGGCGACAGTCAATTTGACGCGTTTGCGGGCAGGACTCCAGCGGGTGGTGAGGGTCACCTTGGAATTCAATTCGCTAGCATCTTGGGCATTTTGAATCAGATTGTGGACCACTTGGCGCAGTTGTTGTGCGTCACCCTCTATCAGGGGCAGTGTGGGGTCTAGGTCGATCACCACCTGTGCACGCGTGGCTGTTTCGGAAGGCTCCTGGGCATAAAGAACCATGACGTCTTGAATGAGGCCATTCAGATCCAAAGGATCGAGCTCGGCCGAAGGCAGTCGGGCGTAGTCTCTAAATTCATTGACCAGTCGCTTCATGGCGGCCACCTGATCGACAATGGTTTTGACCGATTTGGACAACACCGTTTGATCGGACTCTTCCAATTTGCCGTCGAGTTTGCGCTCCAGTCTTTCTGCTGAAAGTTGAATCGGTGTCAACGGATTCTTAATTTCATGGGCCAATCTGCGGGCCACTTCACCCCAAGCTTGCGAGCGCTGGGCAGACACAATTTCTGAAATGTCGTCAAAAACCAAGAGCCTCATACCGTCAGGCAAAATGGCGCCGCGGGCCACCAAGGTCACGGAAGTGGCCTCTAAGCCCTGACCCGATGCATGGATTTCAAAAGACTTTTGCCAGTGGTCCAATTCGTGTCGGTCTTTGTCAGCGCTCAACAATTCAAATTGCTCCTGAACACCTGCAGCAAAATTTTGCAAATTGGGCAAATTGATGAAGGGGGCTTTTTCGTGCGCCGCCAGAGGCACTTTCAAAATTCGGGTGGCGCCAGGGTTTGAAGACTGAATGATGCCCCTTGCGTTTAAAACGATCACGCCCGCGGTGAGGTTGTCCAAAATGGTTTGCAGATTGCCGCGTGCCGCATCCAATTGGTTCAAGGAGCGCTCAACAGTACTCCTGGCATCCGACAACTGCTGGGTCATTTCGGCAAAAGAGCGTGTGAGTCCCCCCAGTTCGTCTTTGCGCTGAAGGGTGTATTTGGGCGATAAATCGCCAGCGGCCACTTGCCGCATACCCAGCGCCAACAACAACAAAGGCCGGGCCAATTGATTGCCCAAAAACATGGCAATCAACACGGCTGCCAACACCGCCATGATGAGGCTCAGGGTGAGTGTGCCGATGTACATTTTTCGAAGGCCGTCTCTGGCCAAGGCTCGTTCTTGATATTCGCGATTGGCCGATTGAACGTCCAAGGCGTTGGCCACCAACGTAGCTGGCAAATTTTGTGAAATTTGCAAAACCCAAGGATCGTCTCGAAGGTTCAAACTGTTTTGCGGCACCAGAGTGAGCACCTTGATGCGGCCATTTGAAATGCCCGCGTTTTCGTCCAATCCTTCAACAATTTCAAGGCTCAGTTTGCTTCGGACCTGCTTGAACTGCGCTGCGGTGGGGCGTTCAGGTCGGACTGCAAAGCGCGAGGACCCTGCACTGGCAATCAAGCGACCATCGAGCGCCCACAACACCGCATCGCTGGCATCCATCTGCGAGCGAACGCGGTCCAAGGCTATGGCCGCACTGGCCTCTTGCACATCCACCAATTGCTGCGAGGCGACACGCGATTGTTTGGCCAAGTCTGCCGTCAATGTGTCCAAAGTGACGCGTCCCAAGTTAAGGCCCGCCACCAAGGCACCCTCCACTTTGACGTCAAACCAGCTTTCAATGGAGCGGGAGACGAACTGGTAAGAGACCACATAAATGAGCACGCCAGGCACTACGCCAACGAGTGCAAAGATGGCCGCCAGTTTGACCAAGAGCCTGGAGCCAAACTGCCCCTGCCTTAAGCGAATGATGAGGCGCGATGCGCCCCACAGCAAACCCAGCAGCAACAAGCCGGCAACCACCATGTTGACCGCGTAGAGACGGTCGTAGTTGCGGTCGTACAAAGCTCTGTTGCCCGTGGCCTGCGTAAGCAACACCAATAAGCCCAAGCCTAAAATCAACATCAGGATGACGCCAATGCCCATCATCCAACGAACGGTCTTGGATGACTGAGAACCTGTCGCAATTCGCTCTGTCTTGTTGCGGTTCATTGGCGGAATCTTCGATGCAGCTTGCTGTCAACGACCCATGTCGGACGTAAAACGCATGGTTTTTTGAGTGGCCAAATTCCAATCCGCATTGCCACCTGCCGTCATTTGGAAGGGTCTGGCCAATTGCGAGACATCGAGTCGGAACTTGAACAAGAGTGTGTATTTGTTGTCGCTGCTGATTTCGGACAAATCGGCCACTTTCCAATTGACTGTTCGGCGAATGGCGGTGAGAGCCTCAGGCAAGGTTTCAAAACTCTGCGACAAACTACTGGCCAAACCGACTGTCCCAATGGGTTCACGCGAGACGTTCAGACGCCAGAGCCTTGTGAGAGGTTGGTAGGCCAATCGGTAATGTCGGGCCACTGCGCTAATTTTTTTGTCATACCAATACCAGCGGTCGCTTGTGATTTCAGCTTCTGTCACAAAGTAAATCGGCATGCCCTTCTGCAAGGCGTCTTCCACCACGGGACTTAATTCCAAGCGCAAACTGCTTTGCATCAACAAGGCGCCCTCAGACTTTTCTAAGCGTAACTCAATGACTTCGAGGCCTGGCGTGTTGTTAGTTTGGGCCTGAGCAGGGCCCAATAGGAGCGCAAGCAGCGGTACGCACAGGCAGAGCACACGAAGCCCAAAGCTTGTGCGCCAAACTTCATCCAATTTACATTGAACGCTTTTCCAGCAGTGCGTAATAAAAACCGTCATGTTCACCCATCCGATTGTCGCGGAGACTGGGATCAGAATTGACATTTGAGGGTGTTAAATGCCCTGGAGAGGGCAAGATCAGGGCATCAGTGTTGTGTTGAACAAACGTTTGAATTTGGCTTTCGCCTTCTGCCTTGAAGATCGAGCAGGTGCAATACAACAAGCGCCCCCCGGGTTTGACCAGTGGCCATAGCGCCTTCAACAGCTTGGCCTGAATGGCCGCCAACTGCGATACATCGGACTCGCGGCGCAACCAACGCACATCGGGATGCCTGCGGCCAATGCCTGAAGCTGTGCAGGGCGCATCCAACAAGATGCCGTCGAAGGCTTGACCGTCCCACCACGTTTCGGGCTTGCCAGCATCTGCCGCCAGCACTTCGGCTTGGACCTTCAGCCGGTCTAAGTTGTCATGAATTCGTTGGCAGCGCTGAGGATCTACCTCTAGCGCCAGCACCTGGGCTTGGGGTGCACACTCCAACAAGTGACCTGTTTTGCCGCCAGGCGCTGCACAGGCATCTAGCAAGCGCAAGCTAGGGGCGTCAATTTGAAGGCCGTTCAGCAACAAAGGCGCCGCCAATTGGGCTGCCGCATCTTGAACGGACACATGACCGTCATTGAAGCCTGGCAGTTGATTCACCGGAACCGCCTTGACCAATTGAACACCCATCTGTCCAACCGCTTTGGCTTGAATACCCAGTGCCTCCAAGGCAGTCAAATAAGTCGCAACTGATTGGTGTTGCAAATTGACGCGCAAGCTCATCGGTGCTGCGGCTTGAGCGGCTTGCAGAATGGCCTGCCAATCTTCCGGATGGTCGGCTTTTAAACGCTTGACCCACCACACAGGGTGATTCCACTGCGCAGTCAGGTCGGCTTCTGTGGTGGCCAGCAAACTCTCACGCTCACGCAAAAATCGGCGCAGGCAGGCGTTCACAAAAGGCGCTTGCGCACGCATGTCTTTGTGCCGCCTAGCAGCTTCAACAGCTTGGTTGACCAGCGTATGAACTGGGTAAGGCGATATGTCATCGTTCCAAGACAAAGACAAAGCCGTGCAAAGAAGTGCATCTGCTTGGGCAGGCGGTGCTTTGCGGGCCAAGGCTTTGCGAATTGCCACGGCGCGTCCCCACCACCGCATGGCTTGAAACGACAGCGCTTGCACGCCAGGGCGAATGTCTTTAGGAACGGCCTCGATGGCCGCCGTCATGGAGCGCCCGCCATGCACAGCCAGGGCAACTTGAGACGTTGCCTGCAACAACTGCCAAAGCGGCGCTTGTAATGGGGGTGAAGTTGCCATGCGGCGAGTACCTGATTGGCTTGATTGAAAAGGCTCAGGCCAACAGGTCGGCAATGTCCAAAGTTTGCGCAGGCACAAACTTGACTTGCTTGGCCAAGACGCTGGCAGGAAACTGGGTCACGGCTTCGTTGTATTTGAGAGCGGCTTGGTTGTAGGCATCCATGAGCGGCCAAGCTTGGGCTTTGAGCCGATCAAACTTGTACGGCAGTGGGTCAATGAACCAAGTCGACTCGCCACTTTGCCCTGCTCGAATTTCGGTCTTGGCCCATGCCGCCAAAGCCAATCTGTCTTGATTGAATTTTTGCATAGCACTGACTGACAAAGGTTGTGATCGCACCAAGTCCAAACTGTCTGAAAGCTCTTCCAAAATTTTGAGCAGATTTAAATCGCGCTCATTTTTTAGCAGTGCTTCTGGCAACGCCGCCTCTTCCATTTCACTCAGCATATCGCGCATGGACGCTGGCAAATTGCCCTGCACCCAAATGAGCACGCGCAACAGTTGGGCGTCTACCGCTGCAAACTGTTTGGCCACGCTGGCGCGCAACAGCACCAAGCGGTTGTAGGCGCCAACAGCCCAAAAGAAGAGGACCGCCAAAATGGAACAAAAAATGAGAAGTGCCATGTTGCCTTGATTGTGAATGAAAACACGCTCAAAAACAAAACGCCTCTGGCCGCGTCAACGGTTCAGAGGCGTTCTTCAAACCATCCGGCCGAAGCCGGGGGTTGATCAGGAGTTGGAATCGGCAGCGTTGGCTGCGTCTTCGGTCAACTGTTGGGCTTCGGCCAATTCAACGGCTTCGGCTTCTGTGATGGCGCGGCGTTCTGCCTCGTCCATCGCGTCTTTGGCAGCGCGAGCTTTGTGATAAGCCAAGCCCGTACCAGCAGGAATCAAACGACCCACAATGACGTTCTCTTTGAGGCCACGCAACTCGTCGCGCTTGCCCATGATGGCAGCTTCGGTGAGCACGCGGGTGGTTTCCTGGAAGGAAGCCGCAGAGATGAACGAGTCGGTCGACAAAGATGCCTTGGTAATACCCAACAACAAGTTGCTGTAGGTTGCAGGGATCTTGCCTTCGGCGCGCAGTGCGTCGTTGGTATTCAAAATCTCTGAACGCTCAACTTGTTCGCCAGCAATGTAAGTGGAGTCACCAATGTTCTCAACCACCACGCGGCGCAGCATCTGACGCACGATTACTTCAATGTGTTTGTCATTGATCTTCACGCCTTGCAAACGGTAAACGTCTTGCACTTCGTCGACGATGTAGCGAGCCAACTCTTCCATGCCGAGCAAACGCAAGATGTCTTGTGGGTCGGCAGGGCCGTCCACAATGCTCTCGCCTTTGTTGACCACCTGGCCTTCGTGGACCATGATGTTCTTCTCTTTGGGGATGAGTTCGTCCCACACTTTGCCGTCTGGATCGGTGATCTGCAAACGCACCTTGCCTTTGGTCTCTTTACCAAACGACACGGTACCGGTCATCTCGGCCAACATGCCCTTGTCTTTGGGGCTGCGTGCTTCGAACAGTTCGGCCACACGTGGCAAACCGCCGGTAATGTCGCGTGTCTTTTGACCTTCAACAGGGATACGTGCCAAGACTTCGCCTGGGCCCACATCTTGACCGTCGCGCACTTGAATGAGTGAGCCGATTTGGAAACCGATGGTCACAGAGTGGTCGGTGCCTGGAATCTTCACTTCTTTGCCAGAGGCATCGATCAACTTCACTTGAGGGCGAACCACTTTGGTGGCGCCACGGCGTTTTGGATCGATCACAACCAGAGTGGACAAGCCGGTCACTTCGTCGACTTGCTTGGCCACTGTCAAACCTTCTTCGACATTCTCGAATTTGATCTGACCCGCAAACTCAGTGATGATGGGGCGTGTCAATGGATCCCAGTTGGCCAAAATAGCGCCAGCCTTGATGGCTTGGTCAATCTTGACAGTCAGGATGGCGCCGTAAGGCACTTTGTGACGCTCGCGCTCACGACCGTGTTCGTCGTGAATGATGATTTCGCCAGAACGAGAAATGACGACCAACTCACCTTTGGTGTTGGTCACATAGCGCATAGCGGCATTGAAACCAATCAAACCATTGGACTTGGCTTCAACGCTAGAGGCAACAGAAGCACGTGAGGCCGCACCACCAATGTGGAACGTCCGCATGGTCAACTGTGTACCTGGCTCGCCGATGGACTGCGCAGCAATCACACCCACAGCTTCACCGTTGTTGATCAAGCCACCGCGGCCCAAGTCGCGACCGTAGCACTTAGCGCACAAACCAAAGCGTGTGGCGCATGTGAGGGCGGTGCGAACTTTAACTTCGTCGACGCCTTCTGCTTCGAAGATTTCGATCATGTCTTCGTCCAGCAAGGTGCCGGCAGTAGCCACCACAGCGCGAGACTCAGGGTGCAACACGTCGTCGGCCAAAGTGCGACCCAAAACGCGATCGCGCAAGGATTCAATCACTTCACCGCCTTCAACGATGGCGCGCATTTGTGAGCCGTCGGTGGTGCCGCAATCGAGCTCAGTCACGACCAAGTCTTGTGTCACGTCAACCAAACGACGTGTCAAGTAACCGGAGTTGGCTGTCTTCAAAGCCGTATCGGCCAAGCCTTTACGCGCACCGTGTGTGGAGATGAAGTACTGCAACACGTTGAGGCCTTCACGGAAGTTGGCCGTGATCGGTGTCTCAATGATGGAGCCGTCAGGCTTGGCCATCAGACCACGCATACCAGCCAGCTGACGAATCTGCGCTGCAGAACCGCGAGCGCCCGAGTCGGCCATCATGTAGATGGAGTTGAAGGACTCTTGCTCAACCACTTTGCCATGGCGGTCAGTGGTTTTCTCTTTGCGGAGTTGGTCCATCATCACCTTGGACACAGCGTCACCCGCTTTGCCCCAGATGTCAACGACCTTGTTGTAACGCTCGCCAGAAGTGACCAGACCGGACACATATTGCTGCTCGATGTCTTTGACTTCTTTCTCGGCTTCACCAATGATGGCGCCCTTTTCGGGTGGCACCAACATGTCGTCGATACCAATGGAGATGCCTGAACGTGTGGCCAAACGGAAACCGTTTTGCAGCAACTTGTCGGCAAACACCACGGTGTCTTTCAAGCCGCACTTGCGGAAAGACGTGTTGATGAGCTTGGAAATTTCTTTCTTCTTGAGTGCTTTGTTGATGTTCTCGAAAGCCAAGCCTTTGGGCAAGATTTCGGACAACAAAGCACGACCCACGGTGGTGTAAACCATGTTGGTCGAAGGCGTGAACTCTTTGGTTTCTTTGTTCAGAATCCAATCGGTAATGCGTACGCTGATCTTGGCTGTCAACTCAACTGCACCGGCATCCAATGCGCGCTGAACTTCGCCGATGTCGGAGAAGATCAAGCCTTCGCCTTTGGCGTTGATGCGTTCGCGGGTTGTGTAGTACAAGCCCAGCACCACGTCTTGTGACGGCACGATAGAAGGTTCGCCGTTGGCTGGGAACAGTACGTTGTTGGAGGCCAGCATGAGGGTGCGGGCTTCCATTTGTGCTTCCACAGACAAAGGTACGTGAACGGCCATTTGGTCACCGTCGAAGTCGGCGTTGAAGGCCGCGCAAACGAGGGGGTGCAACTGAATGGCTTTGCCTTCAATCAGCAAGGGCTCAAAAGCTTGAATGCCCAAACGGTGCAAAGTAGGCGCACGGTTCAACATCACGGGGTGCTCTTTGATCACCTCTTCCAAGATGTCCCACACCACGGGTGTACCGGCTTCAACTTCTTTCTTTGCAGCCTTGATGGTGGTCGCGATGCCCATGGCTTCGAGACGAGCAAAGATGAAAGGCTTGAACAACTCGATGGCCATCAACTTGGGCAAACCGCACTGGTGCAGTTTGAGGGTTGGACCCACGGTAATCACTGAACGACCAGAGTAGTCGACGCGCTTACCCAACAAGTTTTGACGGAAACGACCACTCTTACCTTTGATCATGTCAGCCAAAGATTTGAGGGCACGCTTGTTGGCGCCAGTCATGGCTTTACCGCGACGACCGTTGTCGAGCAGTGAGTCAACCGCTTCTTGCAACATGCGCTTTTCGTTGCGCGCAATGATCTCGGGTGCTTTCAACTCGAGCAAACGGCGCAGACGGCTATTGCGGTTAATGACACGACGGTACAAATCGTTCAGATCAGAAGTGGCAAAACGGCCACCGTCCAGTGGCACCAAAGGACGCAGGTCCGGTGGCAACACGGGCAAGACTTCGAGCACCATCCACTCGGGCTTGATGCCGGATTTCTTGAAGGCTTCGAGCACTTTCAAACGCTTGGCGTTTTTCTTGACCTTGACTTCAGAGCCAGTGAGGTCGCCGCGCAGACGTTCAATTTCAGATTCGATTTCGATGCTGTGCAGCAAGTCCTTGATACCTTCCGCGCCCATCTTGGCTTGGAATTCATCACCGTACTCTTGCACTTTGGCATCGTAGTCGTCTTCGGACATGATGCTGTATTTCTTCAAAGGTGTCATGCCGGGGTCGGTCACAACGTATGCTTCAAAGTACAACACGCGTTCGATGTCACGCAGGGTCATGTCCAATACCAAGCCCAAACGGCTAGGCAAAGATTTCAAGAACCAGATGTGTGCGCAAGGTGCTGCCAAGTCAATGTGACCCATGCGTTCGCGACGCACTTTGGTCTGTGTGACTTCAACGCCGCACTTCTCGCAGATCACGCCGCGGTGCTTCAAGCGCTTGTATTTACCGCACAAGCATTCGTAGTCTTTGATGGGGCCAAAAATCTTGGCGCAGAACAAACCATCACGCTCAGGCTTGAACGTGCGGTAGTTGATGGTTTCAGGCTTTTTAACTTCGCCGAAAGACCAAGAACGGATTTTTTCGGGAGAAGCCAATCCAATGCGGATGGCATCAAAATGCTCGTCCGGTGTGAACTGCTTGAACAGGTCCAGAAGTGATTTCATGAGACTCTTCCTTTTATTAATCTAGCAGGGGTTCAAGAACGCTCGAGTTCAATGTCGAGACCCAAGGAACGAATTTCCTTGACCAAGACGTTGAATGATTCGGGCATGCCGGCACTGATGGTGTGCTCGCCTTTGACGATGCTTTCGTACACTTTGGTACGACCTTGCACGTCGTCGGACTTGACCGTGAGCATCTCTTGCAACACATAGGAGGCACCGTAAGCTTCCAAAGCCCACACCTCCATCTCGCCGAAACGCTGGCCACCAAACTGGGCCTTGCCGCCCAAAGGCTGCTGCGTGACCAGTGAGTAAGGGCCTGTGGAACGGGCGTGCATTTTGTCGTCGACCAAGTGGTGCAACTTCAAGAAGTGCATGTAGCCGATGGTGGTGGGACGCTCGAAAGCTTCGCCAGTACGGCCATCAAACAAATGCGCTTGTGTGCGTGTAGCAGTCAAGCCTTTGCGTGCAGCCAAGTCATCGGGGTAAGCCAGTTTCAACATGGCGCGAATTTCTTCTTCGGCAGCACCGTCGAACACAGGCGTGGCAAATGGCAAACCACCTTTGAGGTTTTCTGCCATGCCCAAGACGTCTTGGTCAGACAACTGAGACAAGTCTTCTTTGCGGCCAATGCCGTTGTAGAGTTCTTCAAACAATGTGCGGAACTCGGCCACGCGAGCTTCGGCTTGCAGCATGTCACCGATGCGGTGGCCAATGCCCTTAGCAGCCCAACCCAAGTGAACTTCAAGCACCTGACCCACGTTCATACGTGAAGGAACGCCCAAGGGGTTCAACACGATGTCGGCAGGGGTACCGTCGGCCATGTAGGGCATGTCTTCCACGGGGACGATCTTGGAGACCACACCCTTGTTACCGTGACGTCCGGCCATCTTGTCACCAGGCTGCAAGCGACGCTTGACGGCCAAGTAGACCTTGACCATCTTGAGCACGCCTGCTGGCAACTCGTCGCCTTGCGTGAGTTTCTTGCGCTTCTCTTCGAAGGACAAGTCAAAGCTGTGACGAGTTTGCTCAAGTGAGTTCTTGATGGACTCGAGTTGGCTGGCAATGTCTTCGTCGGCAGGACGAATGTCAAACCAGTGGAACTTCTCGATGGACTCGAGGTAAGCCTTGTCGATCTTGGTGCCTTTGGCCAGCTTCTGTGGGCCGCCATTGGCAACTTTGCCGTTCAACAATTTTTCGATACGGTCGAAGGCGTCGGCTTCAACGATGCGCAACTGATCGTTCAAATCCAAGCGGAAACGCTTGAGCTCGTCGTCAATAATTTGTTGCGCACGCTTGTCGCGCACGATGCCTTCGCGTGTGAACACTTGAACGTCGATCACGGTGCCTTGTGAGCCCTGGTCCACGCGCAAAGATGTGTCTTTCACATCGCTGGCTTTTTCACCGAAGATGGCGCGGAGCAGCTTCTCTTCTGGTGTGAGTGTGGTTTCACCTTTAGGTGTGACCTTGCCCACCAACACATCGCCGGGTTGCACTTCTGCACCCACGTAAATGATGCCGGACTCGTCCAAGCGGCCCAATTGCTGCTCTGACAAGTTTGGAATGTCACGTGTGATTTCTTCGGCACCCAACTTGGTGTCGCGTGCCATCACCACCAACTCTTCGATGTGAATCGAGGTGTAGCGGTCTTCAGACACCACGCGCTCGGAGATCAAGATCGAGTCTTCGAAGTTGTAACCGTTCCAAGGCATGAAAGCGATCAGCATGTTTTGACCGATGGCGATTTCGCCCAAGTCAGTCGATGCGCCGTCGGCAATCACGTCACCCTTGGCCAACTTGTCACCACGCTTCACAATGGCGCGCTGGTGAATGTTGGTGTTCTGGTTAGAACGTTGGTATTTGATGAGGTTGTAAATGTCAACGCCCACTTCACCCGCTTGGGTTTCGTTGTCGTTGACACGAATCACGATACGTGTGGCATCGACGTAGTCGACCACACCACCGCGAGTGGCGGTTACCACGGTGCCAGAGTCAACCGCAGCAACGCGCTCAATACCGGTGCCTACCAGGGGCTTCTCTGGACGCAACACAGGCACGGCTTGACGTGACATGTTGGCACCCATCAACGCGCGGTTGGCGTCATCGTGCTCGAGGAACGGCACCAAAGAGGCCGCCACAGAAACGATTTGAGCAGGCGACACGTCCATGTACTGAATGCGATCGGCACCGCACAAAATGGATTCACCTTTTTCACGGGCAGACACCAGACCATCGGTCAGGCGACCTTCTTTGTCCAAGGTGGCATTGGCCTGAGCAATCACGTATTTGCCTTCTTCGATGGCAGACAAGTAATCGATGTCCATGGTGACTTTGCCATCGGCAACGCGGCGGTAAGGTGTCTCAATGAAACCGTACTCGTTCAAACGCGCATACAAGGCGAGTGAGTTGATCAAACCAATGTTTGGACCTTCAGGCGTTTCAATAGGGCACACACGACCGTAGTGAGTCACGTGCACGTCACGCACTTCAAAGCCTGCACGTTCGCGGGTCAAACCACCTGGGCCAAGGGCAGACACACGACGCTTGTGCGTGATCTCTGCCAAAGGATTGGTTTGGTCCATGAACTGTGACAACTGCGAGGCACCAAAGAACTCTTTGAGCGCCGCAGAAATGGGCTTGGAGTTGATCAGATCATGAGGCATCAGAGGCTCTTGCTCTGCTTGACCCAAACGCTCTTTCACAGCTTTTTCGATACGTGCCAAACCGGTGCGGTATTGGTTCTCGGCCAACTCGCCCACGCAACGTACGCGGCGATTGCCCAAGTGATCGATGTCATCGACTTCTCCGCGGCCATTGCGCAAATCAACCAAGATTTTGACCACGGCCAAGATGTCTTCGTTGGTCAGCACCATCGGGCCGGTGGACTCGTCGCGGCCCACACGGGCGTTGAATTTCATACGGCCAACACGTGACAAATCGTAGGTGTCGGGGTTGTAGAACAAGCGCTGGAACAAAGCCTGCACTGCGTCTTCTGTCGGTGGCTCACCAGGGCGCATCATGCGGTAGATGGCAACACGTGCAGCGAATTCGTCAACGGTTTCGTCCACACGCAATGTTTGCGAAATGTACGCACCTTGGTCGAGTTCGTTGGTGTAAATACACTGAATGTCTTGCACGCCAGCAGAGCGCAATTTTTTGAGCAAGGCTTCTGTGAGTTCTTCGTTGGCCTTGGCAATGATCTCGCCGGTGTCGGTGTCGATAATGTTGCGAGCCACCACGCGACCAATCAGGAAGTCTTCTGGCACGCTGATGTGTGTGGTGCCAGATTGTTCGAGTTCACGGGTGTGACGAACGGTAATGCGCTTGTCTTTGGCGACAACCACTTTGCCAGATTTGTCGGTGATGTCGAAACGGGCCACTTCGCCGCGCAGACGCTCGGACACAAATTCCATTTGTGCGCCACTGTCCATCAAGCGGAAGTTGTCGTTCACAAAGAAGTTGGCCAAGATCGATTCTGGGTTCAAGCCAATGGCTTTGAGCAGAATGGTGACGGGCATCTTGCGACGACGGTCAACACGGAAATACAGCAAGTCTTTCGGGTCGAATTCGTAGTCGAGCCAAGAACCGCGGTAAGGAATAATGCGCGCGCTGAACAACAATTTGCCAGAGCTGTGTGTCTTGCCCTTGTCGTGTTCAAAGAACACGCCAGGTGAACGGTGCAACTGAGACACGATCACGCGCTCGGTACCGTTAATGATGAACGAGCCTTTGTCTGTCATCAGGGGCACTTCGCCCATGTAGACTTCTTGCTCTTTGACTTCTTTCACGACCTTAGACTGTGATGTTGAAGAGTCACGATCGTAGATGATCAGCTGAACGCGAGCGCGCACAGCCGATGCAAATGTGAGGCCACGTGTTTGGCATTCGCGCACATCAAAGGCCGGCTTGGCCAAGTTGTACTCGAGAAATTTCATCTCGACAAAACCGTTGTGTGACACGATGGGGAAAGCTGATTCAAATGCAGCTTGCAGGCCTTCGTGGGCACGTTTGTTAGAGGCTACGCCTGCTTGCAAAAATGACGTGTAAGCGTCTTTTTGCATTTGCAGCAGGTAAGGAACTTCGAGCACGCTTTCGCGGCTTCCGAAACTTTTGCGAATGCGTTTGCGTTCGGTAAATGAATAGGCCATGAGATCTCCGGGGCTTGATCTTTCGGCGACTGTGTGTTTTGTGAATTAGATTCACAAAACGGGCTTGGCCGCTGGCCTCTACCAGCGTTGGCGGACGGCTGCGCATTGCACGCAGCCCGAACCAAGGCGTCTCTGCAGTCGGGTCAGAGAACACTCAAAAAAGGGCTTTGAAGCTATTTTTTGGCTGTGCTCTGTAAGCACCAAAGGCTGGAGGCCCTTGTGGGACCTTCCAGCCTTGGACAAAAGTCGAATTACTTGAGTTCGACTTTGGCGCCGGCTTCTTCCAGCTTTTTCTTAGCCGCTTCAGCGTCAGCTTTAGAAGCGCCTTCTTTGACTGCTTTAGGTGCGCCGTCAACCATGTCTTTGGCTTCTTTCAAGCCCAAGCCAGTGATTTCGCGAACAGCTTTAATGACGGACACTTTGTTAGCGCCGGCTTCAACCAAAACTACGTTGAATTCTGTTTGCTCTTCAGCAGCAGCAGCGCCACCACCGCCACCACCAGCAGCAGGTGCTGCCATGGCTGCGGCGCTCACGCCAAATTTCTCTTCGATGGCTTTTACCAATTCGTTGAGTTCCAAGACCGTCATGCTGTCAAGCGCGGTCAAAAATGCGTCTTTATCAAATGCCATTTTTATTTCCTAACAATTTTTTAAAAAAAGGACTGCGCTATTAAGCGGCAGCCGTTTCGCCTTTTTTGGCCGCCAAGGCACCCAACACCACTGCGGTGCGGGACATGGGGGACATCAATAAGCCGCACAACTGAGCCAACAACACATCTTTGGATGGGATGTTTGACAGTTGCTTAACGCCGTTGGCATCCAAGACTTTGCCTGAGATGGCACCACCGCGAATGACCAACTTGTCGTTGGTTTTCGCGAAGTCAGCGACTACTTTTGCAGCAGCCACAGCATCTACAGAGAAGCCATAGATCAGCGGACCGGTCATCTGATCAGCGACAACTTCAAACGAGGTTCCGGCAACAGCACGGCGGGCCAAGGTGTTTTTCAACACACTCAGGCTCACACCTTTGCTACGTGCATCAGAACGCAGTTTGGTCATGTCAGTGACCGTGATGCCGCGGTATTCCGCAATCACCAGCGTTTGAGCTTTAGCGGCGAGGCTGGTCACTTCTGAAATGACCGCTTCTTTCTCACTGCGATTAAGACTCAAGGTCTACTCCTTTTGAATGAGCTTTTGAGCAATATTGCTCTAGAGCTCGCCTAATTTCAGCGATCAACTGTTCAGGATTTTGTCCATCTGCAGCGGGATCGCCATCTGCGTTGGCTTTCACGATTAAGTGCATTGCTGCACGCCAACGGTCTTGGATGGCCTGAACTTGGTCCGAAGATTTGGGTTCAGCCCACCACACTGAGCGAAGTGCTAGGTTGCCCTGGCACTCCCCTCGGTTTTTTTCACGATCAAGCCGCGATGGATTGTGTGTCGACGCGAACGCCCACACCCATTGTGGAAGACACAGCGACTTTGCGCAGGTAAACACCTTTGCTGGTAGCTGGCTTGGATTTGTTCAATGCATCGATCAATGCTGCCAAGTTGCCTTGCAACTTTTCAACATCAAATGAACGCAAGCCAATCGCGCCGTGCACGATACCGGCTTTGTCAACGCGGAACTGAACTTGACCAGCTTTTGCGTTTTTAACGGCAGTGGCCACGTCGGCAGTCACGGTGCCAACTTTGGGGTTAGGCATCAGGCCACGTGGGCCCAAGATTTGACCCAAAGTACCCACAACGCGCATGGCGTCAGGGGCAGCAATGACCACGTCGAAAGGCATGTCACCGGCTTTGACTTGTGCAGCTAAATCGTCCATGCCCACGACGTCTGCACCAGCAGCACGGGCTTCATCAGCCTTGGCGCCTTGGGCAAACACAGCCACGCGTTTTGTTTTACCAGTGCCGTTTGGCAAGACCACGGCGCCACGCACCACTTGGTCAGATTTCTTGGCATCAATACCGAGTTGAACCGCAACGTCGATGGACTCATCGAACTTGGCAGTTGCGCACTCTTTGACCAAAGCCAAAGCATCGGCTACAGCGTACAACTTGTTGGCGTCAACTTTACCAACCAGTGCTTTTTGTTTTTTAGTCAGCTTGGACATTTACACGCCCTCCACATTCACGCCCATTGAGCGAGCAGAACCCGCGATGATGCGGACAGCAGCGTCCAAATCAGCAGCGTTCAAGTCTTTCATTTTTGTCTTTGCAATTTCTTCGAGCTGAGCACGAGAAATTTTGCCAACTTTGTCGGCGTGTGGACGAGCAGAACCCTTGTCCAACTTGATGGCTTTCTTGATCAAGGTCGTCGCTGGAGGCGTCTTGATGATGAAAGTGAAGCTCTTGTCGGCAAAAGCAGTGATCACCACTGGCAATGGCAGACCTGGCTCAACACCTTGGGTCTGGGCGTTGAACGCCTTGCAGAATTCCATGATGTTCAAACCACGTTGACCCAAAGCTGGGCCGATAGGGGGTGATGGGTTGGCCTTGCCAGCTGGTACTTGCAGCTTAACGAAACCGACGATTTTTTTCGCCATGTTTAACTCCTAGTGGGTGCAAACGCTTGATGGTTTAGGTCAAGCTCCCCAAATTAACGACTCTTTCTTCTTTCAATAAACACGCTGAGTCGGGTAGCGCATTTACGATTTGTTGGGGTCAGAGCAAATTTACTTCGTAAATCTTGATCTGACCCGCAATCTTTAGAGGCAAGTCTTTAAAAAACTTAGGTTTTTTCGACTTGGCCAAATTCGAGTTCAACAGGTGTGGCACGACCGAAGATCGTAACGGACACACGCATTTTGTTTTTCTCGTAATTGACTTCTTCGACCGTGCCGTTGAAGTCCGTGAACGGGCCTTCTTTGACGCGCACATACTCGCCCACTTCAAACTCCACTTTGTGGCGGGGTTTGTCGGTGCCTTCTTGCATTTGATTGACGATCTTGCGAACGTCTTCTTCTGAAATAGGGGCAGGACGGTTTTTGGCACCACCCACAAAGCCAGTAACTTTGTTGGTGTGCTTGACCAAGTGCCATGTCTCGTCGTCCATGACCATCTCGACCAGGACGTAGCCTGGGAAAAACTTGCGCTCGGTGGTGCGCTTTTGACCGTTTTTCATCTCAATCACTTCTTCAGTGGGAACCAGAATACGGCCAAATTTGCTCTGCATCTCGGCGCGTTGAATGCGCTCAATGATGTTGCGCTCAACCGCCTTTTCCATGCCTGAATAGGCATGAACCACATACCACTTGAGGTCTGGGTTGGTGGATTCGCCTGCTTTTGGCGCGTTGTCTACAGCATCAGTCATTATTTTTTCCACCCCAAGATCAGATCGTAAAAAACCCACTCGAGCGTTTTGTCAGTGAGCCACAAGAACAGCGCCATGACCACCACAAATACAAAGACGTAAGCTGTGATTTGCATGGCTTCTTTGCGCTCTGGCCACACTACTTTTTTAACTTCACGAACGGCATCCTGGCCAAACGCGATAAATTGCTTGCCCGTTTCTGAGAGCAAAAAGACCACCACAGCAGCAGCCAAGCCAGCAATCAATGCACCCCACTGGGCCAAAGCGCCTTGCTTGGAAAGTACATAGAAAGCCGCCAACGATGCCACCACCAAAGCAATGGCAAGGCCAAGCTTCAGCTTGTCAGCAGTGGAACCTACGGTTTGAACTTCAGAAGTTGCCATGTTGGCTTACAGACCTTTTTAAGCTCTTTCGAGCTCACTAAAAATTAGTTGTCTTTTAGACACCGAAGCCCGCCAGGTGATGGCGGGCTTGTTTTGCTCACCTTTTCAGGTGGCAGGGGCAGTAGGAATCGAACCTACAACCTTCGGTTTTGGAGACCGACGCTCTGCCAATTGAGCTATACCCCTTCAGCGTTTTTAAAGACGCAAATTAGGCAAGGATCTTGGCAACAACGCCAGCGCCCACAGTGCGGCCGCCTTCGCGGATCGCAAAACGCAGACCTTCTTCCATGGCGATCGGGTTGATCAACTTCACAGTGATCGACACGTTGTCACCAGGCATCACCATCTCTTTGCCTTCTGGCAATTCGATCGCGCCTGTCACGTCAGTCGTACGGAAGTAGAACTGAGGACGGTAGTTGTTGAAGAAAGGCGTGTGACGGCCACCTTCGTCTTTAGACAAGACATAGATCTCGCCTGTGAAGTGGGTGTGGGGCTTGATAGAACCTGGCTTGCACAGCACTTGGCCGCGCTGCACGTCTTCGCGCTTGGTGCCGCGCAGCAAAATACCCACGTTGTCGCCAGCTTGACCTTGGTCCAGCAATTTGCGGAACATCTCAACGCCTGTACAGGTGGTCTTCTGTGTGTCAGCAATACCAACGATCTCGATCTCTTCGCCAACCTTGATGATGCCGCGCTCGATACGGCCAGTCACCACTGTGCCGCGACCAGAGATGGAGAACACGTCTTCCACTGGCATCAAGAAAGCACCGTCCACTGCGCGGTCAGGCGTAGGGATGTAAGAGTCCAAAGCWGCTGCCAACTTCATGATGGCTTCTTCGCCCAAAGGACCCTTGTCGCCTTCCAAAGCCAGCTTGGCTGAACCTTGAACGATCGGTGTGTCGTCGCCTGGGAAGTCGTACTTAGACAACAACTCGCGAACTTCCATTTCCACCAACTCGAGCAACTCGGCGTCGTCCACCATGTCGCACTTGTTCAAGAAAACGATGATGTAAGGCACGCCCACTTGGCGAGCCAACAAGATGTGCTCACGTGTCTGGGGCATTGGGCCGTCAGCAGCAGAGCACACCAAAATAGCGCCGTCCATCTGAGCAGCGCCCGTAATCATGTTCTTCACATAGTCGGCGTGGCCTGGGCAGTCAACGTGTGCGTAGTGACGGTTTTCTGTCTCGTACTCAACGTGGGCTGTGTTGATGGTAATGCCGCGGGCCTTCTCTTCAGGGGCTGCGTCAATTTGGTCGTACGCTTTAGCAGCGCCGCCAAACTTGGCTGCCAACACAGTGGTGATAGCAGCTGTCAATGTTGTTTTGCCGTGGTCAACGTGACCAATGGTGCCAACGTTTACGTGCGGTTTTGTCCGCTCAAATTTCTCTTTTGCCATTTCAATTCTCCAAAGAACAAAGCCCGTGTTGTGGTTTTATGTTTGCATCCAATTGCTTGTTCACACCGCACGGGGACAGCGTGGCACTGGATCGCAGACAGGTTTAACTTTTTCTATCCTGTGAGGGAAGATTGATTAGTTGGGGACAGAGCAACCTGCTGCGCAGCTTGATCAGTCCCGCAATGTCTTTACTTTGCCCTTGACGCAACAATAGCTTCAGCAACGTTACGGGGAGCTTCAGCGTAGTGCTTGAATTCCATCGTGTACGTAGCGCGGCCTTGTGACATCGAGCGCAATGTGGTGGAGTAGCCGAACATTTCGGACAGTGGTACTTCAGCTTTAATGGCTTTACCACCGCCGACCATGTCGTCCATGCCTTGAACCATACCGCGACGTGAGGACAAGTCGCCCATCACGTTACCAGCGTAGTCTTCAGGTGTTTCAACTTCAACGGCCATCATGGGTTCCAAGATGACGGGGCTGGCTTTGCGGCAACCTTCTTTGAAACCAAAGATGGCGGCCATTTTGAAAGCCATTTCGTTGGAGTCAACGTCGTGGTATGAACCGAAGTGCAATGTGACCTTGACGTCAACAACTGGGTATCCAGCTAACACGCCCTGACCCAAAGCTTCGATCACGCCTTTTTCCACAGCAGGGATGTATTCGCGAGGAACCACACCGCCCTTGATGGCATCAACGAATTCAAAACCTTTGCCGGCTTCTTGTGGCTCGACCTTCAAGACCACGTGACCGTATTGACCTTTACCGCCAGACTGACGAACGAACTTGCCTTCGGCTTCTTCGACAGTTTTGCGGATGGTTTCACGGTAAGCCACTTGAGGCTTGCCCACGTTGGCTTCAACGCCGAATTCACGCTTCATGCGGTCCACGATAATTTCGAGGTGCAATTCGCCTTGGCCGCCAATGATGGTCTGGCCAGATTCTTCGTCGGTTTGAACGCGGAAAGATGGATCTTCAGCAGCCAAACGTGACAAAGCCATGCCCATTTTTTCTTGGTCGGCTTTTGTCTTAGGTTCGACAGCTTGACGAATCACGGAGTCGGGGAACACCATGCGTTCCAAAGTGATGACCGCATTGGGGTCGCACAATGTTTCGCCAGTGGTCACGTCTTTCAAGCCCACGCAAGCAGCGATGTCGCCGGCGCGAATTTCGTCAACTTCTTCACGGTTGTTGGCGTGCATTTGCACGATACGACCGATACGCTCTTTCTTGCCGCGCACAGAGTTGTAAACGGTGTCGCCCTTTTTCAGAACGCCAGAGTAAACGCGCACGAAAGTGAGCTGGCCCACAAAGGGGTCGGTCATCAATTTGAATGCCAACGCAGAGAATTTCTCTTCGTCGTCGGCTTTGCGTGTGACTTCTTTTTCGTCTTCGTCAAAACCTTTGATGGCTTTCACGTCGAGGGGAGAAGGCATCAATTCCAACACAGCGTCCAACATGCGCTGCACGCCTTTGTTCTTGAAGGCGGTGCCGCACAACATCGGTTGAATTTCGCTGTTGATGGTACGTGTACGCAAACCAGCTGTGATTTCTTCTTCAGTCAAGTCACCTTCTTCGAGGTACTTGTTCATGAGTTCTTCAGAGGCTTCAGCAGCAGCTTCAACCATCTTCTCGCGCCACTCTTTGGCCAATTCGACCAAGTTAGCGGGAATTTCTTCGAACGTGAACTTCATGCCTTGTGAAGCTTCGTCCCATATGATGGCCTTCATTTTGCGAAGGTCGACCACGCCGGTGAAGTTGTCTTCAGCGCCGATTGGGATCACGATTGGCACGGGGTTAGCTTTGAGGCGCAACTTCATTTGGTCCACAACTTTGAAGAAGTTGGCACCGGTACGGTCCATCTTGTTCACGAAGGCCAAACGTGGCACTTTGTACTTGTTGGCTTGACGCCACACAGTTTCAGACTGGGGCTGCACGCCGCCCACAGCACAGTAAACCATGCAAGCACCGTCGAGCACGCGCATGGAACGCTCAACTTCAATGGTGAAGTCAACGTGGCCAGGGGTGTCAATGATGTTGATGCGGTGATCTGCAAAAGAGCCGTCCATGCCCTTCCAGAAGCAAGTGGTGGCAGCAGAAGTGATCGTGATACCACGCTCTTGTTCTTGCTCCATCCAGTCCATGGTGGCGGCGCCATCATGCACTTCACCAATTTTGTGATTCACACCGGTATAGAAAAGAATACGCTCGGTGGTAGTGGTTTTACCCGCATCAATGTGTGCGGAAATACCGATGTTGCGATAGCGCTCGATGGGAGTATTGCGAGCCATGATCAACCTCTTGGAATTCAGTTAAAACAAAAAATGCAAATGCCCTGCAGGGTCTCTACAGGGCTTTGCGGTGGTTGCCAGCGCAACTCAAAGCTGCGCGACAACCTCCGGGATTTAGAAGCGGAAGTGTGAGAAGGCCTTGTTGGCTTCAGCCATACGGTGCACTTCATCACGCTTTTTCATCGCGCCGCCGCGGCCTTCATTGGCCTCAAGCAACTCGTTGGCCAAGCGCAAAGCCATGGATTTTTCACCACGCTTACGGGCCGCTTCTTTGATCCAACGCATGGACAAAGCCAAGCGACGGACTGGGCGAACTTCGACGGGCACCTGGTAGTTGGCACCACCCACGCGGCGGGATTTAACTTCCACCATGGGCTTGACGTTGTTGATGGCGATTGAAAAAAGTTCGACAGGGTCTTTGCCTGTTTTCTTTTCCATGTTTTCCAAGGCACCATAAATGATGCGCTCGGCAACCGCTTTTTTGCCGCCTTCCATGATCACATTCATGAATTTGGAAAGTTCGACATTACCGTACTTGGGGTCCGGCAGGATTTCACGTTTAGGGACTTCACGACGACGTGGCATATTTCACCTCTTTGCTTCAGTTTGATGGCTGGACGTCCGATCCAGACACCCTGCAAACTCATCTTGAATTTGCACTTACTCGACTCCGACATGGAGTCACTTCGTTGAACCGGCTCGTCTAAAAACCAGAACAACACCTTTTTTTGAAAGCTAACTTAAGCTTTCTTCGGGCGCTTAGCGCCATATTTAGAACGCGATTGCTTGCGGTCTTTCACGCCTTGCAAGTCGAGTGAGCCACGCACGATGTGGTAACGCACACCTGGCAAGTCTTTCACACGACCACCACGTACCAAAACCACGGAGTGTTCCTGCAAGTTGTGGCCTTCACCACCGATGTAGGAGATCACCTCGAAGCCGTTGGTCAAGCGCACTTTGGCAACTTTACGCAGAGCGGAGTTAGGTTTTTTAGGCGTCGTGGTGTACACACGGGTGCACACACCGCGGCGCTGCGGAGAGTTTTGCATCGCAGGGCTTTTTGACTTGGTCTTTTCGACCTCGCGCCCCTGACGCACCAATTGATTGATGGTTGGCATTTAAAAAAACGTCCCTAAACGTTTGGAATGAACAAAAAAATCTTCTCCGCCCCAAATGCGGAAAAGCCTTCTAGTATAGCGTTGGATTGGCGGCTAGGCAAAAATTTCTGCATTCAAGCTATTTGCTTCTCGCTTAGATCAAAGTTTGCAAGTACCAACTTTTCTCATTTGATCCACAAACGCACAGCATCCCATGCGCGGCCCAAGACTCCGGCCTGCTCCACGGAGTCCAAGGCTTGCAAGGGCATCTCGACCCAAAACTGCTCGCCTCGATAAATTTTGAGGCTGCCGATGGCCTGACCTTTGGTGACAGGGGCCACCAAAGGGTCCGGGCGCACCAGCTGAGTTTTGATTTGTGAAGCCGAGCCCGTAGGCACCGCAACGACCAGTGCATCTGAGCGTCCAAGCTTGAGGGTATTGGCTTTGCCCTTCCAAATGGCAGGCGTTGCAACGGCCTGTCCAGGTTCAAATAATTTGACGGCTTCAAAAGCGGTGTATCCCCAATTGAGCAGCTTCTGCGCTTCGTTGGCGCGCGCAATTTCACTATTGGCACCCAACACAATGGCCATCAATCGGCGCGGGCCCACATTGGGAAAGTCGCGTTTGGCCGTCGCCACCAAGCAATAACCCGCCGCCTCGGTATGGCCAGTTTTGAGGCCGTCTACTGTGGGGTCTTTGAACAGCAACAAGTTGCGGTTGCTGTCGTTGGCAGCAGGTGTTCCGGGGTAACGGTATTTTTTGATGGCGTAAGTGGCCACGAACTCTGGAAAGTCGCGCATGAGGCGGGTGGCCAACGTGGCCAGGTCTCTTGCGGTGGTGGTGTGGCCTGCCTCGGTCAGGCCTTCTGGGTTTTTGTAACTGGTGTTGTTCATGCCCAAGACCTTGGCTTGGTCATTCATCATTTGGACAAATCGCTCAACCGTGCCGCCCACGCCTTCGGCCAAAGCCACTGTGGCGTCATTGCCAGATTGAACAATCATGCCCTTGATCAAGTCTTCAACCGGCACTTTCATCTTGGGGTCGATGAACATGCGTGAGCCTGGCATTTTCCAAGCGCGCTCGCTCACGCCAAATGTTTGTTTGATGTCAATTTTTTTAGACTTGAGCGCATCAAATACCAAATAGGCACTCATCAGCTTGGTCAGGGAGGCAGGCTCAACCGGCATGTCCATGTCGCGCGAAGCCAAAATCTGGTTGGCCGTGACGTCCAATAACAAATACGCACGGGCAGCCACTTCGGGTGGCTCAGGCGGACGCGCTTGCGCCAATGCCGCGCCAGACCAACTGACAAGCATCACAGCAGCAAGGGCAGCGCCCATGCCCGCTTTGAAAAAAGCACGTCGAGAATTCAAAACTAAATTTTTCATGAAGGGGGATCAAAAAATTGAAATAAATCTTCGCTTTTGAAAACCGGCCCACCGAGGGGCTCAAGTTTTCAAATGGCGGCTGACCAAATTGCGGAGTAAGGGCAATTGTCCGTGAAAGAAATGCTCAACACCCGGAATCACCGTCACGGGCAAGGATTGAGGTCGGGCCCAGTCCATGACGCTGGACAGTGGCACGGTGTCGTCAACTTCGCCATGCACAACCAATGTTTTTTCATGCAGTTCGGGCGGCACAGGTGCAACCATAAATCGCGAAGCGGCGGTGCCCACCAACACCACTTTGTCTAAATTCGGGTTGGTAGCGAGTTGAGCCACAGCGTGGCTAGTCACAAAAGCGCCAAATGAAAAGCCCGCCAACGCCAGTGCAGGACCTGCGGCTTGGGCTTGAGCTTGATCGAGTGTTTGCGATTGGGCAATGACGTGCATCAAATCTTCTAACTCGCCACGCCCTTCGTCATAAACCCCAGCACTCCCGCCAACACCTCTGAAATTGAATCGGACGGCGCGCCAACCATTTTGAACAAATGCTTTGGCCAGGGTTTGAACCACCTTGTTTTGCATGGTGCCGCCAAACAAGGGATGGGGATGGCAGATGACCGCAGTGCCCTTGACGGGCGTGCCTTCTGGCACATCGCAAAGGCCCTCCAACGCGCCAGCGGGTCCGTTCAGCCAAATGGGCTGTGTGGCGGAATTCATCAACGACCCAAGTTAGGGGGCGTTAGCAAACGCTCAACAACCTGGCCATTTTTTAAGTGGCTTTCTACGATTTCATCGATGTCACTTGTGTCGACAAAACTGTACCAAGTGCCCTCGGGGTAGACCACCGCAACAGGGCCACCGGCGCATCGGTCAAGGCAACCCGCTTTGTTCACACGAACTTGACCCGGGCCAGACAGACCCAGTTCTTTGACGCGTGATTTGCAATGGTCAAAGGCCGCTTGTGCACCTTGAAGCGCGCAACAAGCCTCACCATTTTTTCTTTCGTTGAGGCAGAAAAAAATGTGGTGCTTGTAATAAGAGGTGCCTGCCCCATCGCTTGAATGACTGGCTGAGAGGGCTTCAGTTGGAAGATTATTTGATTGGCTCATGGTGCCATTTTAGAGGTCCGCGGCGCTGCCAAAACTTGCATCAAATAAGCCAGCAACACAAAAGGCCATAGCCAGCCCATCCATTGAATCAGACCATGGAATCGAATGAATTGACCTTGCTCCCAGTTTTGCAAAGTCAATGAAAAGTAAGCACTCGCTGATGCATTATTCAGCATGGTCAATTGAAGTACCAAGCCCACCAAGGCCAAAACTTGAAGTGGTTTTTCTCTGAGCCACATCATGGGCACAGCCAACAAGGCAGCCATGATAAGGGCCACTTGAACGGGTGCATTGAGCCAGCCCCAAGCATGGACGGGGCCGTAAGTGAGCGCAGCGGAGAGCGCGGTAAAGCCCACCCCACAGCCAAGTACCAAACCCCATGCGAGGGCCTTTTGATACAAGTGACGAATCAAACTAAAAGCCAACATACACGGTATCAGCAAGCCTAGGCAGACACACAAACTTTCGTAAATGGGCAACAAAGGTTGCAACTCCACTTCGCGAACTGGCAACCAATCGAGCCAAGGAGTGTCTTGTAAATACAAGGCCAAGGCGTCTTCTGTGCGCTCCAAAACTTGACCCAAACCCATCGGAACCGGGGCGGGGAATAACAAGGCAATGGGCCACAGCGCCAACAAAACCAAAGACCCTTTGGCGTCAGGCAAGAACCAATTGGCACGAAACCGGCTCCAACGGTCTAAGAAACCAAATCGCTCCAAAGTCCATGCGGAAATCGCACCCAAGAAGGCGCCTAAGGTGTTGAGTTCCCAGTCCACATTGGACGGCACTCTGGCAGGCAAAAAGAGCTGCAAAGACTCCATGTTCAAGGCCAGCAATGAGCCCATCAAAACGGACAACGCCACAGCGGGCAAATGTCGAGCGCTTCTGCGCAGCGCCAACGTCACAATGAAACCTAACGGCGCATAACCCAAGACATTGGAAAGCACATCAAAGCCGGTCCAATACTTTGGCCATGGCGCAAACAAAAAAGCCGTCCAATCGACGCCCTGAGAGCGCCAGCCTTCAAAGGGATAGAGGCTGGCATAGATAATCAGCGCTGCGTAAATACCGGCCAATGGCCATGCAGCGGTTTTATGCATGGGACGCCTCAATTAGAAAGGCTTGACCACAACCAAAATCACCACGGCCACCATCATGAGCACGGGTGCTTCGTTGAACCATCGGTACCAAACGTGGTTGTGGGTGTTTTCGTGACGTTCAAATTTGCGCAGCAATCGGCCGCAGACGTGGTGATAGCCCACCACCAACAGAACCACCGCCAATTTGGCGTGCATCCACGCATTGCCCGGCCCCCAGCCAATGCCAATGCCCCACCACAACCAAACACCAAGTGCGACGGCTGGCACTGACAAAATGGTTGTGAAGCGCATCAGTTTTCTGGCCATCAACAAAAGCCTGTCTCGCTCGGCCTCCGAGCCCTCAGGCACCATGGCCAAGTTGACAAAGATCCTAGGCAGGTAGAACAAGCCAGCAAACCAGCTGGCCACGAAAACAATGTGAAAGGCTTTGATCCAGAGCATGGGCAGAGTGTAGCCTCGCCGCCAAACCCGGGACAAGACCCAAAAATGGCATCCGGCCAACAAATCAGTCGATCAATCTCCTAGGGGACTCCCTATTTCGTCCAACTTAGGGCACAATTTTCTGATGACACTCATCAACGCCCCTTACCCCGCCAGCCGTCCTCGCCGTTTAAGAAGGACTGACTTCTCTCGTCGCTTGGTGCGCGAGCATCAACTCACCGTCGACGACTTGATCTATCCCGTCTTTGTGCTGGATGGCAAAAACCAGCGCCAAGCCGTCGGCTCCATGCCCGGTGTTGAAAGACTGAGCTTGGATTTGCTGTTGCCAGTGGCCGAAGACTGCGTCAAGTTGGGCATTCCCGTCATGGCCTTGTTTCCGGTCATCGACAGTTCCTTAAAGGACCCCGAAGGCAATGAGGCCCTGAACCCAGAGGGCTTGGTCCCAACAGTGGTTCGGGCACTGAAAAAACATTTTCCAGATTTGGGCGTCATGACCGATGTGGCGCTCGACCCCTTTACTAGCCACGGCCAAGACGGTTGGCTGGACGAAGCTGGTTACATCTTGAATGACTTGACCTTGGCCCAGTTGGTCAAACAAGCCATGGTGCAAGCAGAAGCCGGCGTCGACATCGTGGCGCCCAGCGACATGATGGACGGTCGCATTGGGGCTATTCGCCAATCGCTTGAAGCCAAAGGCTTTGTGCACACACAAATCATGGCCTACAGCGCCAAGTTTGCCAGCTCTTTCTATGGCCCTTTCCGCGATGCCGTAGGCTCTGCCGCCAACTTGGGCAAGGGCAACAAAAAGACTTACCAAATGGACCCCGGCAACACCAATGAAGCCCTGCGCGAAGTGGCTTTGGACATTGCAGAAGGTGCTGACATGGTGATGGTCAAACCCGGCATGCCTTATTTGGATGTGTTGCGCCGCGTCAAAGACGAATTTGGCGTGCCGACCTTTGCGTACCAAGTGTCTGGTGAATACGCTATGTTGAAGGCCGCTGCTCAAAACGGCTGGCTCGACCACGATGGCGTCATGATGGAAAGCTTGTTGGCCTTCAAGCGCGCTGGCGCCGATGGCATCTTGACCTACTTTGCGCGCGATGCTGCGCGACTCATGAAGAACACTTAAGAAGCAAGGCTTTTTAAATCATCACGCCACTGCACGCCTAGCCACATGCGCGTCTTCATCGTTTCAGGCCAGCATGTGCACGATGCATTGGCCTTGCCGCAAAACGTGCCAGAAAATGGTTTCGTTTGGGTGGCTTGCTCTCGAACTTTTTTTGCAACAGAGCAAGTTCAAATTCAGCAATCTTTGCAAAATCTAACAGGCCACAATCTATTGGATTTGCACGTTTCAGATTTGCTCAATGCGCAGTTACCTTCGCGCTTTGATTCAACCTCTTACTACGATGTGCTGGTGTTTCGCAGACTGGCCAGCGCTGCGCGCGATGTCGACACCAAAGACGCGCCACCGCTTAAAAAATCAAGAGGCAAATTAAGTGGCCCACCGGCATTGCGGCGTGTCGACACCAGCCCTATTGGTTTTGCAGTCTTTGACAATGTCCTGATCACCGTTCATCCAGACGACTGCCTTATCCGGGAGGGCTACGCTGCAAGGCTCATGGCAGCAAGCAAAGAGCTGCTGCAGTCGGCCCATTCAAAAACCCAAAGCAGCTCGGGCTTTGCCAGCGCCGATGATCGCTCAACGGGTGCCCGCGGCATTCCTGTCAGCCCCGCCGACTTGATGCTCCGCATGGTGAGCCAAGTGGTGGACGCCTACTTGGATTTGCGCCGTGAACTCACACGCCAGTTGGACCATTGGCAGGCTGAGTTGATCAACCCTTACACGCGGTTCAACAACTGGTCTGCGTTGTTAGAGGCCAGGCTGTCGCTGCATCACTTGGATGAAATTTGCGAAGACCAAAGAAGTGCCATGCAAGATTGGTTGGAGTCTTTGAACGCTTGGTCGACACCCACCGCCAGTGCGCTCATGCGTGAACACGAAATTTTGAAGGTGCGAAGTCGCGATGTGTTGGAACACATCGACCGCGTAGTGCACCACGTGAGGCGACTCGAGCAAAGCATTGAGACGGCCGTTCAAATTCACTTCAACGCACAAAGCAATCGCACCAACGAGAGCATGCGGACCCTGACCTCTATCACTGCCATTTTCTTGCCCTTGAATTTGATTGCCGCCATTTTCGGCATGAACTTCGATGTCATTCCACTGCTGCACACCAGCACCGGATTTTGGTGGACACTGGGCAGCATGGCCTTGATTGCAACGACGCTGGCTTGGGTGTTTTGGCGCAAGCGTTACTTGCTTCGATCTGGCAGATGAGTTTGGGGGGCTTTCACCCCCCTGCATCACGCCAAATTGGTTTTGAAAAAATCCAAAGTTCTTTGCTTGGCCAATGCGGCCGCTTCCGCTTGCCATGCCCCTCGGTGATTGCAATTGAACCCGTGGTGCGCAGCATAGGTGAAGACTTGCACTTGCGGGTGCGCCGCCTTAAAAGCTTCGACCGAATCCATCGGTATCCATTTGTCTTCTTCAGCAAAGTGCGCCATGACTGGCACACGCGCTTGCCTTGCGGTTTCGGCCGCCGTGGTAACGCCGCCACCGTAATAAGGCGCAGCTGCCGACAAGCCCTGAAGCATGCACGCCGCACGCCAAGTCAGCAAGCCGCCCCAGCAATAACCCACGATGCCAACCTTGCCGCCACAAGCCTTGTGGGCATGGTCAATGGCGGCTTGGATGTCTTGCATCGCGCCAGGCGCAGGCAATGATTCGACCGCGGTTTTGAGGGCCATGCCGGCACCCATGTCGGCATCTGTGTACCCCAGCTCTACATTGGCTTGGGCGCGGTGAAACATGGCGGGTGCAATGGCCAAATAGCCTTCTTTGGCATAGGCGTCGGCCACTTCGCGAATATGGGCGTTGACGCCAAAGATTTCCTGAATGACCACAACCGCTGCCTTGGCAGGCGTTTCGGGTTGTGCCACGTAGGCTGGAATTTGAGTGCCATCTGAGGCACTGAGTTGAATAAAGGATCCCATCAACTGCTCCTAATTAAATAGCAAGTGCCCGCTCGACAAAGTCGAGTCGGTCTTGGCCCCAAAAAATTTCTCCCCCCAAGACATAACTGGGTGCGCCAAAGACGCCTGCGTCGATGGCCATTTGGGTGTACTTTTCGTATTGAACTTGAACCGCTTGGCTGTGCGATTGCTCCAAACAACTGGCGGGCAAATTGTTCTCTTTAAGCAATTCGGCCAGGGTTTTTTCATCGGCAATGTTGCGCTGTTGTGACCAAACTGCCGACAACACAGCGCCGCTGATGGTCATAGAAGCTTCGGCACCCACGGCCATGTCAACGGCAATGATCAGTCTGGCCGCGTCGTCGCCACTGACCGGAAAGAAAGTGGGCTTGAGGTTCAAGGGCGCACCCAACCACTGGCTAAAGCGCGCTAACTCCGTCAAACGATAGGCTTGTCGTTGTGGGGCACGTTGACCCAAAGGCAAACCCCCTGAAATAGGAAACACTTTGCCCCCCAGATCGATGGGCATGACGCGAACGCTCGCGCCTGCCTTGGTCAGAATTTGCTGAAACCGCTGATGTCCCAAGTAAGCCCAAGGACTTTGTGGGGCGAAATAATAGTCGACTGTGTGACTCACAAAAAGCTCCTAATTAAGGTAATCTGCATACGCAACGCCGTAGCACCAGACAGTGTTTTAACCGTTTAATCAATATTCTGCAGGAGTCAAGAAATGCGCAAAGTTGTTTTGGTCACAGGCGGAAGCCGCGGCATTGGTGCTGCCACCTGCATTTTGGCAGCCCAAAAGGGCTGGGACGTCGCCGTCAATTACACGTCCAATGCACAGGCTGCCGAAGAGGTGGTTCAGCAAATCAAGGCAGCGGGTGGCCGCGCGATGGCCGTTCAGGCCGACGTCGCCAATGAAGAGCAAGTATTGGCCATGTTCCAAAAAGTCCGGGCCGAACTGGGGCCTCTTCAAGGCCTGGTCAACAACGCGGGCGTTGTGGATGTGTCTGCAAGGCTCGATCAGATGAGCATGGCGCGCTGGCGCCGCATGTTTGACATCAATGTCTTGGGCTCGATGTTGTGCGCCCGAGAAGCCATCTTGCAAATGAGCACCCAACACGGCGGCCAAGGCGGCAGCATCGTCAATTTGTCCAGCGCCGCAGCACGTTTGGGATCACCTGGTCAGTATTTAGATTACGCCGCAGCCAAAGGTGCCATCGACAGCTTCACGCTGGGCTTGGCCAAAGAAATTGCCGCCGACGGTATTCGAGTGAATGCCATTCGCCCAGGTTTAATTGACACTGACATTCACGCCTCCGGTGGCATACCCAATCGGGTCAAAGAATTGGAACATTTGGTGCCTGCCAAGCGCGGCGGTACGGCCATGGAAGTGGCTCAAGCCATTGTGTGGTTGTTGTCTGACGAAGCCAGCTACACCACCATGAGCCTGATCGACGTGTCGGGAGGCCGTTGATGGCGGGCCACACCACTGACCACATTCTTTATTACTGGGAAGACTTACTGCCTGGCAGCGAACGCGATTTGGGCACTATCACCCCCACCCGCGAAGAAATCATTGCCTTTGCGTCGCAGTTTGACCCTCAACCCTTTCATTTGGACGACGCCGCAGCCAAGGCCTCGGTCTTTGGTAGCTTGTGTGCCAGCGGATGGCACACCTGCGCCATGGCCATGCGACTGATGGTGACCAACTTTTTGCATCAATCCTCTAGTTTGGGTTCGCCTGGCTTAGAAAATTTGCAATGGAAAAAACCGGTGTTGCCCAATGACACCTTGCACCTGAAGCACAAAATCATTGATTCGCGGCCCATGCGCTCCAAACCCGATGTGGGTTTGGTACGGACCGAATGGCACATGCACAACCAGCATGGCGACCTAGTACTTCACATGGAAGGCTGGAGCATGTTCAGGCGCAGGCATCCTGCAAGCAACAATGCTTCCAGCGATTAACATTCACACTTACGACAAATTTTAAGAATCGTCATGACCGTCACTTCAATTGCTCACTACATCTCTGGCCAAACAACGGCAGGAACATCGACTCGCGCACAAGACGTTTTCAATCCAGCGACGGGCGCCGTCACCGGACGCGTTAGCTTAGCCAATGTTCAGGATGTTGCAACGGCGGTTGCTTCTGCGCAAGCGGCCTTCCCTGCGTGGGCCGACACACCCCCGCTGCGCCGGGCACGTGTGATGTTCAAATACTTAGAGTTGTTAAACCAAAACCGTGACACCTTGGCTCGCATGATCACCGCCGAACACGGCAAAGTTTTCACCGACGCGCAAGGTGAAGTGACACGAGGCATCGACATCGTTGAGTTTGCGTGTGGCATCCCTCAACTGCTCAAAGGCGACTTCACCGATCAAGTTTCAACGGGCATCGACAACTGGACCCTGCGTCAGCCCTTGGGCGTGGTGGCTGGTGTCACGCCCTTTAATTTTCCGGTCATGGTGCCCATGTGGATGTTCCCTGTGGCCATCGCTTGCGGCAACACCTTCGTTCTCAAGCCCAGTCCGCTTGACCCCAGCCCCAGTTTGTTGATGGCCGAGCTGCTCAAACAAGCGGGCTTGCCCGATGGCGTATTCAACGTGGTTCAAGGCGACAAAGAAGCGGTGGACGCATTGATAGAGCACCCCGATGTGAAGGCTGTCAGCTTTGTGGGCTCAACGCCCATTGCCAACAGCTTGTACGAAAACGGCGCGCGCCACGGCAAACGTGTGCAAGCTCTGGGTGGTGCCAAAAATCACATGGTGGTCATGCCGGATGCCGACATTGAACAAGCCGTGGATGCCCTCATGGGCGCGGCTTATGGCTCCGCCGGCGAACGCTGCATGGCTATCAGTGTGGCAGTGTTGGTGGGCGACGTGGCTGAAAGATTAATGCCTCTGTTGCTCGAAAAAACGCGTGCGCTCAAAGTCTTGAACGGCACCAACCTCGATGCCGAGATGGGCCCCATCGTGACCGCTGCAGCCAAGCAACGCATTACCGGTTACATCGATGCTGGCATTGCCGAAGGCGCCAAGTTGTTGGTCGATGGCCGTCAGTTTGATGGCGCCAAAGCAGGCGCAGGTTGCGACAACGGCTTCTGGTTAGGTGGCACATTGTTTGACCATGTCACCACCGACATGAAGATTTACAAAGAAGAAATTTTTGGCCCCGTGCTGTCATGTGTTCGCGTCAAAGATTTTGGCGAAGCCGTGCAAATCATCAACGACCACGAGTTTGGCAATGGTGTGAGTTGCTTCACTCGCGATGGCAATGTGGCACGCGAGTTTTCTCGTCGCATTCAAGTGGGCATGGTGGGCATCAACGTGCCGATTCCGGTGCCCATGGCATGGCACGGTTTTGGTGGTTGGAAACGCAGCTTGTTTGGCGACATGCACGCGTATGGCGAAGAAGGTGTTCGCTTCTACACCAAACAAAAGTCCATCATGCAGCGCTGGCCAGAGAGCATTGGCAAAGGCGCAGAGTTCGTCATGCCAACTGCCAAATAAGCACGGCATGAACGACAGCACTTTTGACTACATCATTGTGGGCGCAGGCACAGCGGGTTGTCTGCTGGCCAATCGCTTGTCGGCGGACGCTAGCAAGCGCGTGCTTCTGATTGAAGCCGGCCGCCGCGACGATTACCACTGGATTCACATCCCTGTGGGCTACCTCTATTGCATTGGCAACCCGCGCACCGATTGGTTGTATCAGACTGAAGCTGCGGCAGGCCTGAATGGCCGTTCACTGCGCTACCCCCGAGGCAAGGTATTGGGCGGCTGCAGCAGCATCAACGGCATGATTTACATGCGCGGTCAGTCGCGTGATTACAACCAGTGGGCCGAGGTCACGGGCGATTCAAGCTGGCAATGGGACAACTGTTTGCCCTACTTCAAATTTCACGAAGACCATTACCAAGGTGCCACCGAGTTGCACGGTGAGAAGGGCGCGTTGCCAGAACTGCTGAAATCAGAGACACACCCAAACGAGAAGTCCACGAGCTACTTCAAACTCTTGAAAGCCAGACAAGCCGGTGGTGAATGGCGCGTTGACAAACAACGTCTTAGCTGGGACGTGTTGGAAGCTTTTTCATTGGCCGCCCAACAGGCCGGCATTCCGGCTAGCACCGACTTTAACCAAGGCAACAACGAAGGCGTTGGTTACTTTGATGTGAACCAAAAAAATGGCTGGCGCTGGAACACGGCACAGGCTTTTTTAAGACCGACGTGCTATGCGCGGCCCAACTTTGAACTTTGGACACGCGCCCAAGTTGCAGGCCTGGTCATTGAAACAGGCGCCGATGGCCAAAAGCGCTGCACCGGTGTGAAAGTTTGGGATGGCCATCAAATGGTCACAGCCACCGCCACACGCGAAGTCGCCTTAAGCGCCGGCAGCATTGGCTCTGCTCACATCCTGCAACTTGCCGGCATTGGCAACGCGCAAAGTTTGCATGACAAAGGTGTGGCCGTGACACACGACCTGCCAGGTGTTGGCGCCAACTTGCAAGATCATTTGCAAATTCGCTCGGTGTACAAAGTCAAAAATGCCAAGACCCTCAACACCTTGGCCAACAGTTGGTTGGGCAAAGCCAAAATTGGTCTGGAATATGCCATGTCACGCACCGGGCCCATGAGCATGGCGCCCAGTCAATTGGGAGCCTTTACCAAAAGCAGCCCTGAGCATGCATGGCCCAACATTCAGTACCATGTTCAACCCTTGAGCCTGGACGCATTTGGTGAACCGCTGCACAGCTTTCCCGCCATCACAGCCAGTGTTTGCAATTTGAATCCGACCAGCCGCGGTAGCGTTAGCTTAAAGAGCGCCGATTTCAATGATGCGCCAGCCATTGCACCCAATTATTTGAGCACCGACGAAGACCGCAAAGTGGCGGCCGACAGCTTGCGCGTCACTCGCCGCATCATGTCTCAATCCGCCATGGCATCTTATGCGCCAGAGGAATACAAGCCTGGCGTTCAATACCAGTCTGACGAAGAGTTGGCACGTTTGGCGGGTGACATTGCCAGCACCATTTTTCATCCCGTCGGCACCACACGCATGGGTCGCGACGACGATCCCATGGCGGTGGTCAACAGCCGCTTGCAAGTGCGTGGCATTCAAGGCTTGCGCGTGGTTGATGCGGGCGTGATGCCCGCCATTACCAGCGGCAACACCAACAGCCCGACGCTCATGATTGCTGAAAAAGCGGCGCATTGGATGGCCATCGATGCCGCGGGAAATCCCTGATGTCTTGAGGGTCCGAATGCGGCTACATTCTCTTCACTCGATGAACTGCTGTTTGGGTTCGTTATGAGGGCAGAGGAGACACCCAAACTATTCGAACATGAACATCCAAAACGAGATGTAACTTTTTATAAGCGTCGCGCAAGCGGCGCTTTTTTTTATGGAAATATTCATCGTCTCACTGGCGTCGCTGTTTGCCGGCTTGGTCGATTCCATTGTGGGCGGTGGCGGCCTGATTCTGGTGCCCGCTCTGTTTGCCACATTTCCCACAGCCCCGCCGGCCACCTTGCTGGGCTGCAACAAAAGTGCTTCCATCTGGGGCACCTCGTTTGCCACTTACCAGTTCAGCCGAAAAGTCGACATGCGCTGGGCGGCCCTTTTGCCTGCAGCCATGGCGGGCATCTTGGGTTCTTTGGGTGGCGCTTGGACGGTCACGCACATTGACCCTGGCTTTCTGCGTCAGGCCTTGCCATTTTTGCTGCTGGCCTTGTTGGCTTACACCTTGGCCAAAAAAGAAATGGGACAAATTCATGCGCCTCTTTTCAGCGGGCGGCGAGAGGCCTATGTCACTATTTTGATGGGCCTGCTGATCGGTTTTTACGACGGTTTTTTTGGCCCTGGTGCTGGCAGTTTTTTCGTCTTTGCCTACGTTCGCTTGTTGGGCTATGACTTTTTAAACGCCTCCGCCAACGCCAAGGTCTTGAACTTGGCTTCCAACTTTTCAGCCTTGGTTTTGTTCACTCTTCAAGGACATGTTTGGTGGCATTTGGCCATTCCCATGGCCATTGCCAACGTTGTTGGTAGCCTAATTGGCACACGCTTGGCTTTAAAGCACGGTGCAGGTTTTGTGCGCTATGTCTTTTTGGCCGTGGTCTCGGCCCTCATTTTAAAAACCACTTACGACGGATTTTTTCGCTGAAAGGCGGCGCTCTTCAATCCTTCACCACCACCGGCACGCGTGCCGCCAAAGCGCACATCAACTCGTAGCCCACGGTGCCCGCGGCTTGTGCTACCTCATCGATGGCAACACCATAGGGTGACTGAGCACTGACTTTGGATTTCTGCGGCATGCCCCACAGCGTCACCTCGCTGCCCACATTGGCATGCGGTAAATCAGTGATGTCCACGGTGATCATGTCCATGCTGACGCGGCCCACCGTGCGAGAAGGGTGACCATCAACGCACACAGGGGTGCCAGTGGGTGCAATGCGTGGGTAACCATCGGCATACCCGCAAGAAACCACGCCAATTCGCATGGCGCGATCGGCAACAAAAGAGGAACCGTAGCCCACTGTGTCGCCTGCTTGCAAATGTTGAACCGCAACGATGTCGGCGTTCAAACTCATGACAGGTTTCAGGCCCCAGTCTTGGGCAGAGTGCTGCGGAAAGTCGGGCGAACTGCCGTACAAGGCAATACCGGGTCGAACCCAGTCGGCACGAACTGCCAACGCTTTGGCATGACGCAAACATGCCGCGCTGTTGCACAGGCTGCGTTCGCCTGACAAATCGTGCGTGAATTGGTGAAACAAGGTCATGGCCGCGCCAATGCCTTTGTCGCCATCGGCATCACTGAAATGAGACATCAGTGAAATTTCATCGACTTGAGGCAAGGCATTCAGGCGGGTCCAGGCGGCTCTGAAAGCTTGCGGGGCAAATCCCAAACGGTTCATGCCCGTGTTCATTTTGAGAAAGACCCGATGCGGCTGATGCGTTTTGTGCACCGCCAACATGTCAATTTGTGCTTCTGAATGCACCACATGCCACAAGTTCAAGCGAGAGCACATCTCCAAGTCGCGGGTTTCAAAGGCGCCCTCCAACAACAAGATAGGGCCGCGCCAGCCAAGTTGTCTGACTCGCTCGGCTTCTGCCAAATCGAGTAGGGCAAAACCATCCGCCGATCGAAGGGCATCAAACACCCGTTCGATGCCGTGGCCATAGGCGTTGGCCTTGACCACAGCCCAGACCAAAGCATCTGGCGTTGACGCTTTAATTTGCGCCAAGTTATGGCGCAAGGCGTTGCTGTCTAAGGTGGCCTGAATCGGTCTTGGCATGTCAGATAGATAAAAACAGTGATTTTCAGAGGGAATTAGCCTAGATTGTGGCACCACATGGCGTGATATAACCGAAACTTCTGCCAACACTCGCTGTGCTTGTGTTGCTTTGTTTCTTTTTATTGACTCATCGACATAGGCCCAATGCCCTGTCGGTTCACTGCATGAATACATGAAGCGCGGTTTTTACACCATCATGGCGGCCCAGTTTTTCAGCTCGCTGGCCGACAATGCGCTCTTTGTTGCAGCCGTTGAACTCATCCGCATCAGTGGTGGTGCCGAATGGCAGCGCGCAGCTTTGGTGCCCATGTTTGCATTGTTTTATGTGGTCCTCGCACCTTTTGTCGGGGCCTTTGCCGACTCTCGGCCCAAAGGCGAGGTCATGTTCATCAGCAACGCCATCAAAGTGGTCGGCTGCTTGATGATGCTGTTTGGCACACATCCTTTGCTGTCTTACGCCATTGTGGGTTTGGGTGCGGCGGCTTATTCGCCCGCCAAGTACGGCATCTTGACCGAACTCTTGCCTTCCTCCCAACTGGTCAAGGCCAATGGCTGGATCGAGGGCCTGACCATTGCCTCCATCATTTTGGGCGTCTTGGTGGGCGGCCAATTGGTGGGTGCGCATGTCTCTGGCTACTTGCTCAGCTTTGACCTGCCACTCATCGACACCGGCATTGACACCGCGCCCGAGTCCGCCATCTTGCTCTTGATCGTCTTTTATGGCTTGGCCGCCTGGTTCAACACACGCATTCCAAACACAGGCGTCGAGATGCGGGCCATGCCTCAAAAATTGGGCGCCTTGTTGCCTGACTTTTGGGACTGCAACACTCGTCTTTGGAAAGACCGTTTGGGTCAAATTTCTTTGGCCACCACCACGCTGTTCTGGGGCGTCTCTGGCAACCTGCGCTACATCGTATTGGCCTGGAGTGCGGCTGCCCTGGGCTACTCCACCACACAAGCCTCTAGCTTGGTCGGGGTGGTTGCCATTGGCACGGCGGTAGGTGCCGTTGTCGCCTCGCTGCGCATGAAGCTTCACCAAGCCACGCTGGTCATGCCCTTGGGTATCGGCATGGGCATCTTGGTGATGGGCATGAACTTCATAGACAACGTTTGGGTGGCAGCACCCTTCCTAATTTTGCTGGGCGCACTGGGAGGCTTCTTGGTCGTCCCCATGAATGCGCTGCTGCAACACCGCGGTCACAACCTGATGGGCGCGGGCCGTTCTATTGCCGTCCAAAACTTCAATGAGCAGGCCTGTATTTTGTTGCTCGGTGGTTTTTACAGTTTCTCAACCGGCATGGGCTTGTCGGCCTTTGGCGCCATCACCGCCTTCGGTTTTGTGGTGGCCAGTTTCATGTGGCTCATCAAACGTTGGCACGAGCGCAACATGCGAGATCACCCTGAGGTCATGAAGCATCTGATTGATGTGGCCAAGAACGACAACATGCATGGTTAATTGAGACCCATCCACACTGAACAAAAGAGCGTTGCATGAAAACCATTTATGACTTTGAAGCTGTCCAGATGAATGGTCAAAGCCTGGCGCTTGATCAAATGCGCGGGCAGGTCATGCTGATTGTGAACACCGCCAGTGCCTGCGGATTTACACCGCAATTTGGTGGACTTGAAAAACTCCACCAAGCGTACCAAGCACAAGGCTTGCGAGTTATGGGTTTTCCATGCAATCAATTTGGCGGTCAAGATCCTGGCAGCAACGCGGACATTGCCAGCTTTTGCCAACTCAACTTTGGCGTTTCTTTTCCCATGATGGAAAAGATTGAAGTGAACGGTGCAAGCGCCCATCCTTTGTATCAGTGGCTGTGCGCAGAAGCGCCCGGTTTGTTGGGCAGCAAAGGCATCAAGTGGAACTTCACCAAATTTTTGGTGGGCCGCGATGGGCGCGTTCTCAAACGCTATGCCCCGATGGACAAGCCTGAAAAACTCAAAGCCGACATTGAGGCTGCACTCAAGCAAAATTAAACTGGCACCCACCTAGGTGATGCCCAGGTGATACCTAGGTGAAGTGCAGCTTTTAAGCTTAGCCCTTTGACAAGGCCTCATCGACCATTTCAATCCAGTGCTTCACGGGTACGTCCGAGCCGCTTTGTAGGTGCGTGATGCAGCCAATGTTGGCGCTCAAAATAGCGGTGGGTTGCAGCTTGTTTAAGTGGCCCAGTTTTCTGTCGCGCAAGTTGTAGGCTGTTTCGGCTTGCAACACAGAATAAGTGCCTGCAGAGCCACAGCACAAGTTGGATTCAATGTCTGTCACGCGCAACTGAAAGCCTAGCTGGCCCAACTGCGCCTCTACGCCACCTTTGAGTTGCTGCCCGTGCTGCAGTGTGCAGGGCGGGTGATAAGCCAACAGCCCTGTTGCGGCCACCGCCTCAGGCTTCAATTGTTTTTGGAGCTCTGGCAAACACATGGGCAAGAGCTCACTCAAATCACGCGTGAGCTCTGAAATTTTCTGCGCCTTGGCGGCATATTGCGCGTCGTGCTGCAACAGGTGCCCGTATTCTTTGACTGTGACGCCGCATCCAGAAGCGTTCATCACAATGGCTTCGATACCTTGTTCAACCCATGGCCACCATGCATCGATGTTGTTGCGCATGTGATCCAGGCCGCCCACTTGATCGTTCAAGTGAAATTTAACGGCGCCACAACAACCTGCAGCCGGCGGCACCACCACTTGAATACCGCACGCACTCAGAACGCGCGCGGTTGCAGTGTTGATGTTGGGCTTCATCGCGGGCTGAACGCAACCGGCCAACATCAACACTTTGCGCGCTTGTTGGGCGGTTGGCCAAGCGCCGGCTTGTTGCGGGGCAGGTACTTTGGCTTTGAGCGCCGAAGGCAGTAGCGAGCGCACACTTTGCCCCAGCTTCATGGCCGGCGCAAACAAAGACGAGGTCAGTCCCTCCTTGAGCGCCCAACGCAAAGCGCGTTCCTTGAAGGGCCGCTGCACTTTGGCATCCACCACCTTGCGACCCAAGTCAACCAAGTGCCCATATTGCACGCCAGATGGGCAGGTGCTTTCGCAGTTGCGGCATGTGAGGCAACGGTCTAAATGCAGTTGTGTTTTGCGCGTAGGCTCTGCGCCTTCAAACACCTGTTTCATCAGATAGATGCGGCCCCTGGGACCATCTAACTCGTCGCCCATGATTTGATAGGTGGGGCAGGTGGCGGTACAAAAACCACAATGAACACATTGGCGCAAGATGGCTTCAGCCTCTTGGCCCAGTAAGGTGTTTTGAAACTCAGGTGCGAGTTGGGTTTGCATGGTGAGCCTCAGAAATGCGCGTTCATTCTGCGCGGGCCAAACAGCCCCGCAGGATCAAATTGGTTTTTCAGCGCTTGCTGAATTCTTTGTTGGACAGGATCGAGCGGTGTCAACACGGGCACATCGACCTGCAGTGCGGCGCTGGCTTGTTGAGAGCGTCTGAACAAAGTCACCTGGCCACCTACATTGGCTGCTATTTGCCTTAACGATTGCGCATCGCTAAGGGGCGCCCAAACCCATCGCTGTGCCCCATGCCATTCAATGTAAGGGGCAGAGGCGCTGGCTGGCAATGGCAAAGCGGGTGCCGTTTGCGGCACCGAAAACCGCCACAAGGCCACATCGCTTGCGGCCGCGCTGTCTGTAAAAAAGGGCAAGCGTTGATTGCGGCCCGCATGCCAATCGGCTGCGGCGCTGCTGGCTTGCTGCTCAATCAGTTCACTGTTAAGAGACGCGACATCTTTGGCCATTTTGCTTTTGGCAGCTTCCACCGCAGCTTGTGCCCCACGCAATCGAATGAACAGCATTTCTGGTGCGCCAGCCACGGTGGTGTCTTTGACCCAACAGCTTGCGTTCAAGGGCAGGGGTTGCCCGCCCCACTGGTTCAACAATTCAAGCGCTTTCGCTTGCGACATCTGGCACATCAAGAAAGCCTCGGCAGGGGCAACCGGCAAAACCTTGAGCGAGACTTCGGTGATCAAACCCAGAGTTCCCCAACTGCCGGCCAGCAATCGACTGACATCGTAGCCGGCCACATTCTTCATGACTTGGCCGCCAAAAGTGAGGTGCTCGCCGCGTCCGTTGATGAAGCGCATGCCCAAAACAAAATCGCGAACTGCGCCGACGCTGGCTCTGGAGGGACCGCTCAAACCAGACGCCACCATGCCGCCGACAGTGGCTTTGGCAGCTTGGTCTTTCGATTGAAAGTGCGGCGGCTCAAACGCCAAACACTGTCCTTTTTCGGCCAGTTCGTTTTCTAAATCTAGCAATGGCGTGCCTGCGCCAACAGTAATGACTAACTCACTTGGCTCGTATTGGACGATGCCATGAAGGCCGCGCGTTTCCAACAACTCACCCTCAAGGCTTTCACCAAAAAAGTCATGGCTGCCGGAACCATGAATTCGAAAGGCTTTGCGCTGAGACGGTGAAGCTGAAGCAGCCTCGCGAATGGTTTCCAAAAGAGTGCTCAAGTCAGGATAAGCATGAGACCCAATATGCGATGCGGCATTGGCTGCAGCATTTGACACAGCGTCTGTGCTTTGACTTGAAGGGGTGCTGTCGTTCATGCCTCCATGTTAAACGGCAGCGGATCTTTTGTCAGGTCAGGGGTCAAGAATTAAGTCACATCAGTTTTTGCAAAAACTCACAGGTAGGCCGGGCGTGTCGACCCGAGTGGCAAAAACACAACCTGAATTGGGCAGCGCTTTCAGTTCCGCCTCACTTCGGCCATGCGCCGAAGTGGTGATGAACAGCGTTTTCAAATCTTCTCCCCCAAAGCATGGCATGGTGGGGCATTGCACAGGCGTTTCAATGAATGCCACACAGCGACCGTCGGGTGCAATCTTGGCCAGTCGATGGCCCTCGTACATGGCTGCGTAATAAAACCCTTCTGCATCAACCGCTGCGCCATCGGGTCGGCCCATGTAAGTTTGAGCCTCGGGTGTACCGTAAGTCCACGTTTTGGGCTTCATGGGAAATTGGGCAAACGTGCGTTCGTGGGCCAGTGCTTGTGTGGGGGCGTCATAGTCCCACGCCCGGATGCAATGCGACGCCGTGTCGGACCAATAAATGGTTTTACCATCTGGGGACCACGCCAAGCCATTGGCCACTGTGGCTTGTGTTGCCTTGGCTTGAAGTTGACCGTCACGTTGTAAGGCGTAAAGAACGCCAGCGGCCTGATCTCGCGGCTCGTACATCGAGCCACTCCAAAAATGGCCGACGGGATCGCATTTGCCATCGTTGAACCTCAGCTTGGTGGTGTCGTATGGCGCGGCCGCCAGCAACGTGAGTTCACCGCCCCAAATGTCAGCTTGGTAAATTCCGTTGCGAAGTGCCATGACCCAACCGCCTTTTTGGGCTGGGGCAAAACAACCGGGCTCTTCATCCAGCTGCCAGTCTTCAACTGCGTGCAACGCCGTTAAGTCGGATCCTACCGTCATGCGCCTTAAACGTTGACCAGGAATGTCAACCCAGTACAAGCGCTTTTCGTGGGGGTTCCAAAAGGGCGACTCGCCCAAGGTGTCCGGCTGAGCGGTAAGGCAGTGCCATTGGGGACTTAAATGTTCAGGGGGATTTGTCATGGACATGGCCTCTTTGAATTCAATTCTTCTTGTTTGTCATTGTGAATTAAATCTTTGCCTGAACCTCCCATGTCACTCAATGTCACATTTGAAATGCGCAAAAAAAAGCCCGCCGAAGCGGGCTTGTTAAGTTGGAGACTAACTTCTCGGAAAGTCTTTTCAAATCTTTGCGGATTAGCTGTGATAAGCGGTTTCGCCGTGTGAGCTGATGTCCAAGCCTTCGCGCTCTTCTTCTTCAGAGACACGCAGACCCACTGTCAAATCAACCAGTTTGAAGGCCACCAAAGACACCACGCCAGACCATACGATGGTAAGGAGGACAGCTTTGGCTTGGGTCCAAACTTGCGCTGCGATGGAGTAATCGGCAGCAGTCACCATGGTCACAGTCACCCAGTCGGCTACAAAGCCAGGACCACCCAGAGCAGGTGAGTTGAATACACCGGTTAACAAGGCACCGACGATACCGCCCACACCGTGCACACCGAAGACGTCCAAGGAGTCGTCCGCGCCCAGCATTTTCTTGAGGCCATTGACGCCCCACAAGCATGCGAAGCCTGCCACGATACCAATGACCAAGGCGCCGCCGATACCGACGTTGCCCGCTGCTGGCGTGATGGCCACCAAACCAGCCACAGCACCAGAGGCTGCACCCAGCATAGACGCTTTGCCACGCATCAGCGCTTCACCCACACACCAGGCCAACACTGCTGCAGCAGTTGCCAACAAAGTGTTGACGAAAGCGAGGGCAGCAAAACCATTGGCTTCGAGTGCAGAACCAGCGTTGAAACCAAACCAGCCCACCCACAGCAATGAGGCACCGACCATGGTCAATGTCAAAGAGTGAGGTGCCATGGCTTCGCGGCCATAACCCACGCGCTTGCCAATCATGAAAGCACCGACCAAACCAGCCACAGCCGCGTTGATGTGAACAACGGTACCGCCAGCAAAGTCAAGCGCGCCCCACTGCCAGATCAAACCCGCTTTGCCAGTCATCTCGTCAACCACTTCTTTGGTTGCGTAGGCATCGGGACCCATCCAGAACCAGACCATGTGTGCAATGGGCAAGTAGCTGAAAGTGAACCACAGTGTCATGAACAACAAAACAGCGGAAAACTTGATGCGCTCTGCAAATGCACCCACGATCAGGGCGCAAGTGATGCCCGCGAATGTCGCTTGGAAACCTGCAAACGTGATTTCGGGAATGACCACACCTTTGCTGAACGTTGCGGCGTTGGCAAATGTGCCTGCTGCGTTGTCCCAGATGCCATTCATGAACAGTCGGTCGAGGCCGCCAATGTAGGCATTGCCTTCAGTGAACGCCAAGCTGTAGCCATAAATGAACCACAAGACCGTGATCAATGAGAACGTGACCATGACTTGCATCAGCACAGACAACATGTTCTTGCTGCGGACCAAACCGCCGTAGAACAATGCCAAACCTGGCACCACCATCATGATGACCAGGATGGTGGAGACCATCATCCAGGCTGTATCGCCTTTGTTAGGGACAAGGGCGGGGGCTGCTTCTGCGGCAGCAGGTGCTGCAGCGGGCGCTGTAGCAGGCGCTGCAGCATCAACCTTAGCTTCCGCTTTGGCTTCTACTTTCGCTTCCACTTTGGCTTCGGCTGCTGGCGCTGTTTGCGCAAAAGCGGCACCACCAAAACACAATGACAAGCCCAACGCGAGGGAGGCAAATAATTTTTTCATTTTGATCTCTCTTTCTGGGGCATCAAAGGGCTTCCGCCCCAGTTTCACCGGTGCGAATGCGAATGACTTGTTCTAAGTCGTACACAAACACTTTGCCGTCACCAATCTTGCCGGTGCGTGCACCAGATTCGATGGCTTCGATCACACGTTCAACTTGATCGGATGCCACAGCGGCTTCAATCTTGACCTTGGGCAAGAAATCAACCACATACTCGGCACCGCGATACAACTCGGTGTGACCTTTTTGACGACCAAAGCCTTTGACTTCAGTCACCGTAATGCCCTGTACGCCAATGGCGGACAGCGCTTCACGCACTTCGTCCAACTTGAACGGTTTAATGATGGCGGTCACCAGTTTCATGATGGCTCCTTGTATTGTTGGGGTAATTTAGAACGCGTATTTCACGCCGACAACCAAACCGGCTTTGCCGAGTTGCTTGCCAGCGGGGCTGACGTATGAGCCTGTTTTAGCGTCGGTGCCAATAAGGGCGGCCGATGCTGTCAAACCATTGCCTAAATCTTTAGCGACTGTGAGTGCAAGGTCTGTATAGGAGTAAATGCCGTTACCTGCACCTTTGACTTTTTGGTAACCCAGGTGAGGCGTTAAAGTAAAGCCGCTGCCCAAATCAAAGTTAGCTGTCAGGTCAACATAAGAGCTTCCCTTGCTGCCTGCGAAACCAAACAGGTTACCTGTGCTTTGTGAATACTTCAAAGTGGTTGGGCCCATAGTGACTGCGCCGTAAAACTCATTGGTATTGGCACTCACTGGCAAGTCATTGTTAGCGTACTCGTAGCGCAAGAAGCCAATGTCATAAGCGACGTCACCCACGGAGAACTTATAGCCACCGTAGATATCAACTTCCATGTTTGACTTACCGCCACCATCTTTGACCCACTTGATGCCAGAACCCCAAACACCCACATAGACACCGCTCTTGTCGGCGTAGTCTGCGCCACCTTGGACCGCTGGGTCAAAACGACTCTGTGAATATCCGCGGTAACGGTACTCGCTCACTGCGCCCACATTGAAAGACAAGCTTGACTCAGGCGCTGCGGGCGCTGTTTGGGCCATTGCGGTGCCAGCAGATGCCAAAGCCATGGCGAACATCAGGGGGGAAACGATTTTTTTCATAGATAACTCCTGTTAAATGAGAATGAGACTGTGGGTACTTAGCATTTAGCATGCCAATGCTGCACTGCATCAGTGCAAGTCATTGTCACGCCTCTGAAACATGGCTTTTGAAGACTTCAATGGTTCAATGTCTTCTGCACCCGCCTAGGTATGGCTTATAAAAAGCCACAGCAATGGTGCACTAACTTGGTGCAAGGAACCTGTATGCGTCTGTCTTTGGTGCAAAGTCGAGCTTTGCTTGGCCTTCAATCGCCCCCTGTCACTGTCGAGGTGCACTTGGCCAATGGTTTGCCCAGCTTTACTTTGGTCGGTTTGGCAGATGTTGAGGTTAAAGAAGCCAGGGAGCGGGTTCGCTCTGCGCTTCAAAACTCGGGCTTTGAGTTTCCAAGTAATCAGCGAATCACGGTAAATTTGGCGCCAGCCGATTTGCCCAAAGACTCCGGACGCTTTGACCTGCCCATCGCCCTGGGCATCTTGGCTGCCAGTGGGCAAATCGATGGCTCTCTTTTAAGCGCTTATGAATTTGCAGGCGAGCTTTCTTTGTCGGGTGCACTCCGGCCCATCAAGGGCGCTTTGGTCATGGGGCTTGCCTTGTACCAACAACCCAAAGGCCGATGCTTGGTTTTGCCCCCGGGCAGTGCCGAGGAGGCCGCCCTGGTGCCTGACGTCACGGTTTACAGAGCAGACCATTTAAGTGCGGTGGCCATGCAATTTGTCAATCGAAGCTCCGAGCAAACTGGTGCCGCCATCCATGATGAGCAGGGTTGGGCCAAACTTTTGCCGGGGGTCTTACCCCGCCATACAGATCATCAAAGCCTCGATTTGGCCGATGTCAAAGGTCAGTCTGGCGCCAAACGTGCGCTGGAAATAGCCGCGGCTGGCGGCCACAGTTTGTTGATGATGGGGCCACCTGGGTCTGGTAAGTCGATGTTGGCTCATCGTTTCTCGGGTTTGCTGTCGCCTCTCAATATCCAAGAGTCCTTAGAGGCTGCGGCCATTGCCAGTCTTGCCGGTCGGTTTGACCTTTCACAGTGGTCAAGGCGGCCCACCCGCCACCCGCACCATTCAGCCAGCGCAGTGGCTTTGGTTGGCGGCGGGTCACCCCCTCGTCCTGGCGAAATATCTTTGGCACACCACGGCGTTTTGTTTTTGGATGAATTGCCGGAGTTTCCAAGATCGGCCCTAGAAGCATTGCGCGAACCCCTTGAGTCGGGCAGTGTCACCATCTCGCGGGCAGCAATGAGCACAGAATTTCCTGCGCGGTTTCAACTCATAGCAGCCATGAATCCTTGCCCATGCGGGTATGCGGGTCAAGTCCAAAAGGGCGGACAAAAAGGTCCTGTGTGCCGATGCACGCCCGATCAAGTTCACAGATACATGAGAAAGATCAGTGGGCCATTGCTTGACCGAATTGACTTGCACATAGAGGTTCCCAGCCAAGATGCCAAACTTCTCATTAACGCGCCCGCCGCAGAAAGCACGGCGAGAATCAGCGAGCGCTGCCTTCAAGCCAATCACGTCTCTAAGCTGCGTCAAGGATGCGCGAATCAATCCCTAGCGGGTGCTTTGCTGGAAAAACATTGCCCATTGGCGTCTGAAGCGTCGGACTACCTTCATCAAGTGGCTTCACATTTCGCCTGGAGCAGTAGAAGTACCCATCGCGTATTGAAAGTGGCTAGAACCATCGCCGATCTTTCAGATCACCCTGACATCGAAACTTCAGATCTTGCAGAAGCGGTCCAATACCGAAGACCGTTTACGTCCGACAGATAATGTCAACATGCATCCATTTCGGGCTTTTTGGGAAACATCCAAACGCAATGCTGACAAGCCATCCTTAGGGCCTTTTGCCGTTTGGCTTTCGTGGGCACAGCTCATCACTTGGGGCAGCGTTTTCTACACCTTCTCCTTGTTGATGGGGCCGGTTGAGCGCGAATTAGGACTGACTCGTGCAGAAGTCTCTTTGGCATTTAGCTTGGCGCTCTTGGCAGACGGCTTGATGGCTTACCCAGTCGGTCGCTGGATTGACCAAGGTCATGAGCGCAAGGTGATGACCTGGGGCTCTGCATGGGTTGGCGCTTGCTTGTTGGCTCACAGTTTTGTCGAGTCTCTCAGTGGTTTTTATGCGATTTGGGTTTGTCTGGGCTTGGGCATGTCCGCCACCCTCTATGCACCGGTGTTTGCCGTTGTCACTCGTCGATTTCCGAACGACTTCAGGCGCGCCATCATCATCATGACTTTTCTGGGGGGCTTGGCCAGTACGGTGTTCTTTCCGCTTTCGTCGTGGCTTATTCAATCCTTAGGCTGGCGCCATGCCTTGTGGGTGTTGGCTTTGATGCAATGGCTCATTTGTGTGCCTTTGCATGCTTGGTTTTTAAGAGGTGCGCAGAAAAATGCCAGCACGTCTGTTTCAAATCATTTGCCACTAAGTGGTTCACCTATTTCGGATGCTTCCAATCAACCTACAAAGCCTGCCATCGGTGAACATTTAAAACGCGCGCCCTTCTGGCTTCTCGCTGGCTTTATGTGGATGACGGCCGTTGTCAGTTCTGCCTTGCCGGCACACATGGTGAGCTTGCTTGAAGAAGCTCACTTGTCACCGGAGTGGGTCATCGCCATACCGGCATCCATTGGTGTGATTCAAGTCTTGGGAAGGTTTTTACTGTTTCTTTTTGAAAAACATTTGGACGTTCATGCCGCCAACAAATGGATCCCTTGTTTGGTTCCGCTGGGCTTGGTATGTTTAGTAACAGGCGGCTTGGCGCCTTGGGCAGCTTTGCTGTTTATAACTTTTTATGGCTTGGGCAACGGGCTCAACACCATTGTCAAAGGGACGGCGATGGCGCAGTACGTCAGCCGTGAACATGTGGGCCAACTCAATGGCCTGTTGGGTTTGCCGCTGGCCATGGGGCGTGCTGTTGCGCCATGGGCCTTAGGCCTCATGTGGACGCCCGAGGCGGGTTACACCACGGGCTTGAGATGGCTTTTGGTGATTGGCATCATTGGCGTCGGCTGCTTGTGGTGGGCACAAAAGAGCGCCCTATCAAGTCAAAAACATTGAGCACTTGAAACTAACAAAGCAAGGCCTAGCGCTCACAAATTAGGTGCCAATAAGCGCTGAATGTCTGACACCTTGAGGTTCTGGCGCTTGGCCAAATCTTGCACTTGGTCTTCGCTCACTTTGCCCACATTGAAGTACTGACTGTCGGGGTGGCTGAGGTAAAAACCTGACACGCTGGCAGCGGGTGTCATGGCCAAACTCTCGGTCAGGCCCATGCCAATTTCTTCACATTGCAAGAGTTCAAACATTTGCTTTTTAACCGAATGGTCCGGGCAAGCGGGGTAGCCTGGCGCTGGCCTGATGCCTTGGTATTTCTCGGCAACCAAATCTTCCAGTGTTGCGCTCTCTGCTGCAGCGTAGCCCCACAAGTCTTTGCGCACGCGCTCGTGTAGGCACTCTGCAAAAGCTTCTGCAAATCTGTCGGCCAAAGCTTTGAGCATGATGGCGCTGTAGTCGTCGTGAGCAGCTTCAAAAGCCTGCTCGCGTTTTTCAACACCGATACCAGCCGTGACGGCGAAGACGCCTACGTAATCTTGTAGTTTTGTCGGTTGACCTTTTGCATCAAGCAAAGGTGCCACAAAGTCTGCCAAGCAACGGCTGGGTTTGCCAGTTTGCTTTTCTGTTTGTTGACGCAGGCCATGCCAGGTGAGTACAGGCGCTTGACGTGACTCATCGGCATACAAGGCAATGTCGTCATGGTTCACGCTGTTGGCGGGGTACAAGCCCATCACCCCATGTGCCGTGATCCAGCGGCCTTCAATGATTTTTTGCAACATCTTCTGTGCATCATTGAACACCTTTTGCGCTTCAATGCCCACCACTTCGTCTTTCAAAATGGCGGGGTAGGGACCGGCCAAATCCCAGGTTTGGAAGAAGGGGCCCCAGTCGATGTAGCGCGCCAATTCGGCCAGGTCAAAATTTTTGAATACGCGGCGACCAATGAACTTGGGCGTGGGTGATTTAAAACTTGTCCAATCGATTTGCGTTTTATTGCCACGCGCTTTGGCCAATGGCCACATGGGCGTTTGCTTTTTATTGGCATGCATCTCACGCACTTTGGCGTAGTCGGCATTGAGCTCGTCAATGTAAGTAGCGGCTTGGTCAGACAACAAACCTTGCGCCACGCTCACGCTGCGAGAAGCATCGGGCACATAGACCACCGGGCCTTCGTAGTGCGGGGCAATTTTGACGGCCGTGTGCACGCGGCTGGTGGTGGCGCCACCAATCAGCAAAGGCATTTTGCGCAAACGGAAATGCGGATCTTTTTGCATTTCGCTGGCCACGTACTGCATCTCTTCCAAACTGGGGGTGATGAGGCCTGACAAGCCAATGATGTCGGCATTTTCTTCTTTGGCCTTGGCCAAAATTTCGTGGCAAGGCACCATCACACCCATGTTGACCACGTCAAAGTTGTTGCACTGAAGCACCACCGTCACAATGTTTTTGCCAATGTCGTGCACGTCGCCTTTGACTGTGGCAATCACAATCTTGCCTTTGGACTTCACGTCCTGGCCGGCGGCTTCTTGTTGGCGTTTTTCTTCTTCGATGTAAGGCACCAAGTGCGCCACGGCTTGCTTCATGACGCGCGCGGATTTAACCACTTGTGGCAAGAACATCTTGCCCTGGCCAAACAAGTCGCCCACCACGTTCATGCCATCCATCAGCGGGCCTTCAATGACGTGCAGTGGTCGGCCGTTTTTGGCCAATATTTCTTGATAGGCTTCTTCGGTGTCTTCGGTGATGAAGTCGGTGATGCCATGCACCAAGGCGTGTGACAAGCGCGCGGAGACAGTCACTGGCGCATCGGGCGTGCCGCGCCATGCGAGTTTTTGCGAGTCATCTTTTGCCGCGCCTTTGGCGTTCTCAGCCACTTCGACCAACCGCTCGCCGGCATCAGGGCGACGGTTCAAGACCACGTCTTCTACACGCTCACGCAAGTCGGGCTCGAGTTCGTCGTACACACCCACCATGCCCGCATTGACAATGCCCATGTCCATGCCCGCTTGAATGGCATGGTACAAAAATACCGTGTGAATGGCTTCGCGCACAGGATCGTTGCCGCGGAAGCTGAAGGACACATTGGACACACCGCCCGACACTTTGGCACCAGGCAAATTTTGTTTGATCCAACGCGTGGCTTCAATGAAATCGACGGCGTAGTTGTTGTGCTCTTCAATGCCGGTGGCAATGGCAAAAATGTTAGGGTCGAAAATGATGTCTTCCGGCGGGAAGTCCACCTCATCGACCAACACGCGGTACGCGCGTTCGCAAATTTCAATTTTGCGTTGGTAGGTATCTGCCTGGCCTTTTTCATCAAACGCCATTACCACCGCGGCGGCGCCATAGCGCTTGATCAACAGCGCTTGTTCTTTGAAGGCCTCAACGCCTTCTTTCATGCTGATGGAATTGACAATGCCTTTGCCTTGAATGCAACGCAAACCCGCTTCAATCACACTCCACTTGGAAGAGTCAATCATGATGGGCACACGGGCAATGTCGGGCTCGGAGGCAATGAGGTTCAGGAAACGAACCATGGCCGCTTGGCTGTCCAACATGGCTTCGTCCATGTTGATGTCGATGATTTGTGCGCCGTTTTCCACTTGCTGGCGGGCTACTGCCAAAGCCTGTTCGTACTCGCCATTCAAAATCATGCGGGCAAAAGCTTTGGAGCCTGTGACGTTGGTGCGCTCACCAATGTTCACAAACAATGAGTCCGTGCCAATAGAGACAGGCTCAAGACCAGACAGTTTTAACGGAGAAACGACAACAGACACAACTCACCTCTTGGATCGCAGGTGAGCGTGGTTTGCAATGGGAAAGGGCTAGGCCCTTGATTGACCCCCAAGCCTGACCCGTTGCCTGGAAGGCCAACGGGCTGCAACGCTCCTTGGGAAGACTTTATTTTAATGCTTAAAGTCCCTTATTTGGGGTCTTCTTGGTTAAGCCGCCTCTTTGTAAAAAGCCGCTGTATGCAAGCCTCGTGGCGCCAGCGGGCTGACTGCTTGCTGAATGGCCCCAATATGGTCTGGCGTAGTTCCGCAGCAGCCACCCACAATGTTGACCAAACCTTCCGCCGCAAACTCATGCAACAAACGACTGGTCACATCGGGCGTTTCATCAAAGCCGGTATCGCTCATGGGGTTGGGCAAACCGGCGTTGGGGTAGCAGCTGATGAAGGTGTCATCTGCCACTTTGGCCAACTCTTGAATGTAGGGGCGCATCAAAGTAGCGCCCAAAGCACAGTTCAAACCAATGGCCAACGGGCGTGCATGGCGCACGCTGTGCCAAAACGCTGTGACGGTTTGACCGCTCAAAATTCGACCCGAGGCATCGGTCACGGTGCCGCTGATGATCAGGGGTAGGCGCTCGCCGCTGTCGGCAAAGTATTCTTCAATGGCAAACAAAGCCGCTTTGGCATTCAAAGTGTCGAAGATGGTTTCGACCAACAACACATCCACGCCGCCTTCAACCAGCGCTTGTGTTTGTTCGTAGTAGGCCTTGCGCAAAGACTCAAAATCCACATTGCGCGCACCGGGATCGTTCACATCCGGGCTGATGCTGGCGGTCTTCGGTGTGGGGCCTAAGGCACCCACCGCATAGCGCGGTTTGTCGGGCGTTGAAAACTTGTCGCAAGCTGCGCGGGCCAAAGCGGCTGATGCGCGGTTCATCTCAATGGCCAAGTCGGCCATGTGGTAGTCCTCTTGCGCAATGGTGGTGGCACCAAAGGTGTTGGTTTCAATCATGTCTGCACCAGCCGCCAAGTAGCCTTCGTGAATGTCACGGATCACATCGGGGCGCGTCAGGCTGAGCAACTCGTTGTTGCCCTTCACATCTTTGGGAAAGTCTTTGAAACGCTCGCCGCGGTAATCGGCTTCGCTCAATTTAAAGCGCTGAATCATGGTGCCCATGGCGCCATCCAGAATGGCAATGCGTTTTTCCAAGATAGCAGGAAGGGCTTGGGCGCGGGTGTAGTTCAAAGCTTTCATGGTTGTATTGTAAAAAATCAAAGGGGCTATTGAAGCTTATTGCAATCAAATACTTTGAAATACCAATGCTTCAGGGCACAAGCGCCACAGTCCATCGGAGACAATACACCCCGTGTCTACTTCTGCCGTCCTGCAATCACCCAACATACTGAGCATCCTCAGCGAGGTCTTTGGCTATGAGACTTTCCGCGGCCCACAGCAAGACATCATTGAACACGTCACTGGCGGCCAAGACGCTTTGGTTCTCATGCCCACTGGCGGCGGCAAAAGCTTGTGCTACCAAATTCCAGCCATTGCTCGTCAAAATGCTGGCTTGGGCATCACCATTGTGGTCTCTCCCCTCATTGCACTTATGCACGATCAGGTGGGCGCCCTGCACGAAGCGGGCGTCAGTGCCGCATTTTTAAACTCCACCCTCAACAACGCAGAAGCGCAAGATGTTGAACAGCGCTTGCGCCGTGGCGAAATTACATTGCTTTATGCGGCACCAGAACGCATCACCACCCCCAGGTTTTTGGCGTTGCTCGATTCTTTGTACGCGCAAAACCTTTTAAGTTTGTTTGCCATCGATGAAGCCCATTGCGTAAGCCAATGGGGCCACGACTTCCGCCCTGAATACCGCGGATTGACCATTCTTCACGAACGGTTTGCCAATGTACCTCGGGTGGCCTTGACTGCAACCGCCGACGCACTGACCCGTGCCGACATCATTGAGCGCTTGCAATTAGAAGATGCGCGGCTCTTTATTAGTAGCTTCGACCGTCCCAACATTCGTTACACCATTGTTGAGAAAAAAGACGCGACCACCCAATTGCTGCGCTTCATTGAGCGCGAGCACGAAGGCGAAGCCGGTGTGGTTTATTGTCAATCGCGCAAACGTGTTGAAGAAGTGGCTGCTCTGCTTGCAGAGGCGGGCATCGATGCCCTGCCTTACCACGCAGGCCTTGACGCCGCCATTCGACAAAAACACCAAGATCGGTTTTTGCGCGATGAGGGCGTTGTGGTTGTGGCCACCATTGCCTTTGGCATGGGCATCGACAAGCCCGATGTCAGGTTTGTGGCGCACTTGGACATGCCCAAGAACATTGAAGGTTATTACCAAGAAACCGGCCGTGCTGGGCGCGACGGTTTGCGCGCAGATGCTTGGATGGCTTATGGTCTTCAAGACGTGGTCAATCAACGTCGCATGATTGATGAGAGTCCTGCAGAAGAAAGCTTCAAGCAACTCTTGCGCGGAAAACTAGACGCCTTGTTGGCATTGGCAGAAGCCACTGACTGCCGGCGCGTTCGCCTCTTGTCTTATTTTGATGAAGCCAGTGAGCCCTGCGGCAACTGCGACAACTGCCTTCACCCTCCCGCCGTTTGGGATGGCACCGACGCTGCGCGCAAACTGCTCTCTACCGTCTATCGTGCCGAGCAACACAGTGGCTTCTCCTTTGGCTCGGGCCACATCATGGACATTTTGCGCGGCAAAGCAACAGAAAAAGTGGCGCAATATGGCCACAGCAAATTAAGCACCTTTGGCATTGGCGCCAGCTTCAGCGAGACCCAACTGCGCGGCGTGTTGCGTCAACTTATTGCCATGGGCGCACTCAATGTTCAAGGCCAAGTCTTCAACACCTTGCAATTGACCGAAGGCTCACGGGCCGTTTTGCGTGGCGATGCCAAGGTCTTGTTACGTGAGTCTGTCAGCCACAAGCCCGAAAAGCGCAGCCGCAAACCCCAGGCCGTCGCACCTGCCGCAGCCAACCTCAATCAGGACGCCATGGTGCGCTACATCAACTTAAAGGCTTGGCGCGCCGAAGTTGCCAAGGAACACAATTTACCTGCTTACGTTATTTTTCACGATGCAACTTTGGCGCACATTGCATCCGCCGACCCCCAAAATTTGGAGGATTTGCAAGGCATCAGTGGCATTGGCGTCAAAAAGCTCGAGGCCTATGGACAGGAAGTTTTGCAAGTGTGTCGGGTTCAGCTAAAATAGCGCGCTGAACTAAATGAGGTTTTTTCAATGTCTGCTCACAACGATTCACACACATCCGATGATCCTGTTGAAGGTATCGTCAAACACATTCCCGTCGTGATTCCTGTCGCCGGTGCGGTCCTGATTTTCTTGCTGGCCTTCATCGCTGTCTTCATGGCCTAAATATCGAATTCGCCCTTAGGCGTTTCGAAGGCCTACTGGCCACTGTCTACAACCCGCCTTTGGCGGGTTTTTTCTTGTCTTGTTGGATGCTCATCGCCACCAAGCGCCCTAATCATGCAAGTTTTGCATAGTTTTTATAGGGTTTTCACTTTTTCTTTCCCACTTTTCTTGTCAGCCTCCCTAAAATTCAAGGTGAGTTACAAGCGGGGTACAAGTCCATTTGTTTCTCAGCATCGCGTGCATGTCCACGCCTGCTTGAGTCGTTTTTTGAAAAGTGTTTGACCCAAGGTGGCTTGCAAGCCTCGGCACTTTCCAAAAAACGATTTTTAAACTTTGGAGCTTTTCCCATGAACTCACCCGTGATGCAGGGCTTGAACCTGAATACACCCACGTACGTTAAAAACCCCAAGCTGATTGCTTGGGTGGCCGAAATGGCAGCTTTATGCAAGCCCGCCAATATTTACTGGTGTGACGGCTCTGAAGAAGAATACAACCGCCTGTGCCAACAACTGGTCGACAGCGGCACCTTCAAAAAGCTCAATCCCGCCAAGCGGCCAGGCAGCTTCTTGGCATGCTCCGATCCTTCCGATGTGGCGCGCGTTGAAGACCGTACTTACATCTGCTCAGAAAAGAAAGAGAACGCCGGCCCCACCAACAACTGGATGGCCCCCGCCGAAATGCGCCAGACCTTGAACCCTTTGTTCGATGGTTGCATGCAAGGCCGCACCATGTATGTGGTGCCTTTCTCCATGGGCCCCTTGGGCTCGCACATTGCACACATTGGCATTGAGTTGACCGACAGCGCCTATGTGGCCGTGAACCAAAAACTCATGACCCGCATGGGCAAAGCCGTGTTCGACGTGATCGGCACAGATGGTGAGTTCGTGCCTTGCCTGCACACTGTGGGCGCTCCGTTGGTCAATGGCGCCAAAGACACCACGTCATGGCCTTGCAACCCCACCGTCAAGTACATTGTTCACTATCCAGAAACACGCGAGATCTGGTCTTACGGTTCTGGCTACGGCGGCAATGCTTTGCTGGGCAAAAAGTGCTTGGCTTTGCGCATTGCGTCCAGCATGGGCCGCGAACAAGGTTGGTTGGCCGAACACATGCTCATCTTGGGCGTGACCAATCCGCAAGGAAAAAAATACCACGTGGCAGCTGCATTCCCCAGCGCTTGCGGCAAAACAAACTTCTCGATGTTGGTGCCACCCGAAGGCTTCAATGGCTGGAAAGTCACCACCATTGGCGACGACATCGCGTGGATCAAACCCCAAGCCAACGGCAAGATGATGGCCATCAATCCCGAAGCCGGTTACTTTGGCGTGGCCCCTGGTACCAACCACCACACCAACCCCAACTGCATGGCCAGCTTGGACAAAAACGTCATCTTCACCAATGTGGCATTGACCGATGACGGCGATGTTTGGTGGGAAGGCATGGACAAGGACAGCGGCAAAGTGCCCGATCATTTGATCGACTGGCAAGGCAAAGACTGGACACCCCAGATTGCCAAAGACACTGGCGCCAAAGCGGCTCACCCCAATGCACGTTTTACCGTTGCCGCCACCAACAACCCAGCACTCGACGCCGCATGGGACGATGCCGCAGGCGTGTCCATCGACGCGTTCATCTTTGGCGGTCGCCGCTCTACCACTGTGCCTTTGGTCACCGAAGCACGCAGCTGGACCGAAGGCGTTTACATGGCGGCCACCATGGGCTCTGAAACCACGGCTGCGGCCTTTGGCGCGCAAGGCGTGGTTCGCCGCGATCCGTTTGCCATGTTGCCCTTCTGCGGTTACAACATGAGTGACTACTTCCAACACTGGTTGGACGTGGGCGCCAAAATTGAAGCCGGTGGTCACAAGTTGCCCAGCATCTACTGCGTCAACTGGTTCCGAAAAGACGAAGCGGGCAAGTTTGTCTGGCCAGGTTATGGCGACAACATGCGCGTGTTGAAATGGATGATCGACCGTTTGGAAGGTCAGGCCCAAGGCCAAGAAACCATGTTTGGCGTGACACCCACCTATGGTGAATTGAACTGGACCGGTTTGAACTTCACAGCCGACCAATTTAATACTGTCACCAGCATTGACAAAGCGGCATGGCAACAAGAGTTGCAATTGCACACCACGCACTTTGAGCAGTTGGCCTACAACATGCCCAAGGCTTTGCTCGATACCAAAGCAGCGTTGGAACAACGCTTGGCAGCGGTCTGACAAACGCAGACTCGCGCCAAAAGCTGGCGCAAGCTTTGCTGTGGTTCACCCCTGCCATGTGGGCGGTGAACTACGTCGTCGCCAAAATAGCACCCGGCATCATTTCCCCCCATGTTCTGGCTTTGGGGAGATGGTCGCTTGCGGGTTTGATTTTGACGATCATTGCTCGAGAAGAACTTTGGCGCGAAAGACGCCAAACCCTCAAGGTCTGGCCCCAATACCTGACACTGGGTTTTCTGGGCATGCTGATTTGTGGCGCATGGGTTTACTGGGCGGGCGAAACGACCACGGCCATTAACATTGCCCTGATTTACGCGGCCTCACCCGTCTTGATCACTTTAGGGGCCGTACTGGGCCTTAAAGAAAAGTTTTCTTTCAAACAAGGGGTGGGCGTTTTCATCGCCTTGCTTGGCGTCTTGCACGTAGTGGTCAAAGGCCAATGGGCGGCCTTGTCTCAAGTCATTTGGGTCTTAGGTGACGGGCTGATTGTGATTGCCATGGTGTCTTGGGCAGCCTACGCTTTGCTTTTGAAAAAATGGGCCAGCCCCTTGAGTTCGACGGCCAGGTTGGCTGCAACTTGCATGGGGGGAAGTGTTGTCTTGCTGCCATTTGCTTTGGCTGAATGGTTTGCAAGTGCTCACCCCGCTTGGTCTATAGAGGCTGCCGCATTGGTCATTGTGGCCGCTGTTTTTCCAGGTGTGGGGGCTTACTGGGCTTATGGGTTTTGTCAAAAAACCTTGGGGGCAAGTCGGGTCGCTGCAAGTCTTTACTTGGGCCCTTTGTATGGTAGTTTGGTAGGCTGGTTTCTATTGAACGAGACCTTGGGCGTGCACCATGCCATTGGCGCAGCCCTTATTCTTCCCGGAATTTACTTGGCCTCTCAGCGACCTGCTGAAGACTCAAATGTAAAACTGACGATTGCGCAAGATGCGTGAAACACGGCGTTGTGTTGCGCTTGGGCTGGTGCTGTTAAGCGAAGACGCTTCTTCACGACCCACGGCTGACTGCAAGTCGGACATCAAGCGCGAGTCTGTTTGAGCAATGGCCCACATGCGGTCATCAGCACGGTTTTGAGCCAGCTTGGCGGACCAAGCATCCAAACCTGCTTTGATTTGGAAAGCCAGTGTTTTTGAAGTGCCGGCAAACAAGCCCGCAGCAGCAAATGCCACAGCCCAAAGGGCCACCCAAGCGGCCAGCAAATGACCATCGGCCCAAGTGTCAATCATCTGATCTGCAACCACAACAAAGGCAGCAACCACAGCCGCTAACAACATGGCGGCCAAAGTTCGGGTGGGGCTGAATGTTTCGCCCATGCGCTTGATATTGGCCACGACCTGCTCTGCGCGCTCCACACCAGGGTGGCTTGTTGAATACTCTAAGTGAACAAAATTGCGGTTCATGTGGGTGACCTCATCAGGAGATTGATTTCAAAGGTCTTAGCTTCAAGTGAACGTCACTTAATGCTTGACCATGAACGAATCTTAGGGTTTACTCTAGTGTTGTTCAACTTTATATTTATGATGCTTATCATTCACAAACGAAATGATTGAGCCCATCCATACCAATTTCCGCACCCTAGACCTGAATTTGCTTCGGGTCTTTGATGAAGTCATGGCTGAAAAAAGCCTGACCAAAGCTGCGCGCAACTTGTCCATCACGCAGCCTGCGGTCAGCAATGCCTTGCGCAGACTGCGAGAAACCCTGGGCGATGATTTGGTCCGCCGTGAAGGGCACGGCATTGCGCCTACACCCTTTGCCCTGATGCTTTGGCCCAATGTGCGGCAAGCATTGGATCAATTGCAATCGGCGTTGGTGCCACAACAATTCATCCCCACTGAAGCGCGCAATGCATTTGTGCTGGCCATGGCAGATGCCACGGCCGCCGAGCTGATGGGTGGTTTAGGACAAGCGCTTGAACACCATGCACCCAAGGTGTCTATTCGGGTCCTGCCTCTGACCACCCGCGACCCCAGAAACATGCTCAACGAAGGCACGGCCGACTTGGCTCTGGGCTACTTTCCTGCAGTTCTAGCAGACTTAACCGCCAAAGCCCAATCGGGTGAGGCCGTGGCCTTTGAACATCATCGTTTGTATGACGGCGAGTATGTGTGCGTCATGCGCCGAGGCCATCCATTGGCACAGAAAAATATCACGCTCGATGAGTTTTGCAATGCGCGACATTTGCTCGTGAGTTTTTCAGGGCGGCCTTATGGCTTCATTGACGAAGCCTTGACCTCGATTGGCAGACACAGGCGTGTGGTGATGACCGTCAATCAGTTTTTTACAGCAGGCCGGGTGGTGGTCAACTCCGATTTGCTCACCGTCTTGCCCAAGCACTTTGTGCCCACCACCGGCATTGCCGATGAACTGTTCATGTGCGAGTTGCCCTTCAAGGTGCCCACCTTGCACGTCGATGCGTTGTGGCATCGGCGCAAGCATGCCCAAAGCGATCATATTTGGTTAAGAGAACATTTGATCCGCATTGCACACGATGTTTTCAAAGGGGCACGGCTCTGATGAACATTCAACTTCTGTCTGATTTGCATTTAGAAACGCATCCTCATTTCAGCCCTGAAGTTGCACCCTCTGCAGACGTCCTAATTTTGGCGGGAGACATTGGCTCTTATCAAGCGGGCTCGATGTTGTTGGGCCAACAAGATCAAGACTTTGGCTTGGCGCGTTTCTCGCCTCGCAAAGATTTAGGGGCTTGGCCGGTACCTGTTTTCTTTGTGCCCGGCAATCATGAATATGACGGCATGCCCTTTGAAGAAGCGCATGAAAAATTGCAGGCCACTTGCAAGCGTTTGGAGATTGTTTTTTTACACCAACGTGTTGAAATTTTTGGCGGTGTGCGGTTCATCGGTTGCACCTTGTGGAGTAATTTCGAAGCTCTTGTTCCTACCTCTGGCCCATTGACACAACAACTTAAAGCCAGAGAAAAAGCTGAACGTGCTGCTAATTTTTATCTCAAGAAAACAGGCACTACTTTTCAAGGCGCGCCGTTTTTATCGGACGCTGTTAGAGCGCAGGCACAGTCTGACCAAGCGTGGTTAACGAATGCCTTGTCGGAGCCATTCGATGGACCTACTGTAGTCATTACCCACTTTGCACCAAGCCTTCTCAGTGCAGATCCTCGGTATGGCCTAAGCCCTGGCACTGCAGGATTTTGCAACGCACTTGATCATTTGTTACCTCAGGCCACGCTTTGGTTGCATGGTCATTTGCACTGTGCGCACAACTACGTCAGCCAGGGCTGTCGTGTGGTGGCCAACCCATTGGGCTACGCCAGAAAAAATGAACAGCTGGCTTTTGAAGCGCAGAAAATTGTGCGTGTTGAAGCTTGAACTTCTAATTTAATGGGCTCGCGCATTGAGGCCCGCAAAACAAGTGGTCATGACCATCTCAATGATTTCTTCATCGGAATGAAGTTCACTCATTTTGAGAAACTCAACCACGGGGTCACAGGCCCTGGCAAACAAGGTGTACAAAATGGCAATGGGTGGCAGCGCCGAATTAAGGTGGCCTTCTTGTTGTGCCTGAACAATCCAGCCGCCCAGCAAATCGCTGACCCGCATCAAACCATCCATATAGGGCCGACTGGCCATCAGGGTTGCGCGCAAGCTGGAGTTTTGACTGGGTAAGGTTGGCATTTCGCCTGCCAGTTTGAGCTGCAAGGTCCAACGTATTGTCGCCATGAGTTTGTTCAAAGCTGCACTTTGTGAAGGCTTAGCCAATTCAATGTCTGTTTGTTGATCGAGATTTTCTAGAAACGCCTGCGCTTTCTGCATGGCCAACACCATGGCTGCACACGCCAATTCTTCTTTGCTGTTGAAGTGTTTGTACAAACTGGCTTTGGCAATTCCCACCTCTGCCGCCACTTCATCCACCGTCATCGCATCAAAGCCTTTTTCCGAAAGCAATCGGTTCACTGAGGCCGTGATGGCCAATTCTCTGGCCTCCAACATTTGTGTTTTGAAGGATTTTTTTACGGGTTCTTTGGCAGTGGTCATTTCAATATTCTAGCCATTGATCGACAAACATGAACTGATCAGTCATAAAATATCCGCTTCGTCTAATTTGAAAGTTGTGCCCGCTTGGGCTGACAGGAGCAAGCCTTGGACCGCCGAAAATTGTTAAAAGTGACCAGTTTGGGGACCCTGATGTCTGGGCTGGGCGGCGCCTTGGACAGCATCGCAAGCAGCCCCGCTGCCCCACCATTTGCAAGCCTTCCTGCTTTGCCGCAAAAAGTCCAACGCATTGCCTTTGGCTCTTGCATTGATCAAAACAAACCGCAGCCTATTTGGCGCGCTGTCTTGGCATCGCAACCCGACCTGTTTATTTTTGGCGGTGACAACGTGTACGCCAGCAAAAGACCCTGGCAATCAAACGCTTTGCAAACGGCCTACGCCACCCAAGCGACACAGGCTGGCTTTGCCCAATTGCGCAAAGAGGTTCCTCATTTGGCCATTTGGGACGACAACGACATGGGGCCAAACGACGGTGGCGCCGATTTTTCAAACAAACAACTGGCCAAAGATGCCTTCCTTGATTTTTGGCAGTTACCCGCCAACGATCCGCGGCGTCAGCGTGAAGGCCTCTACCATGCCTATCAATTTGGCCCAGTCGGGCAACGTGTTCAAGTGGTTCTCCTAGACACCCGCTGGTTTAAGTCTCGGCCCAAAGTCACCGACCAACGAGATGCGCCTGGCAAAGAGCGTTACCTGCCCGATGCCGACCCGCAAAAAACCATGCTGGGTGATGCGCAATGGCAGTGGCTTGAAATGCAACTGAAGCAAACGGCGGATGTTCGTTTGATCGTGTCTGGCATTCAGGTGGTCGCTGAGGGGCATGGCTGGGAGTCATGGCACAACTTTCCAAAAGAGCTGGAAAAACTGGAGCACCTCATTCAAAGAACGCAAGCCAAAGGCGTGGTTTTCTTATCCGGTGATCGCCACATTGGTGCCATCTATAAAAGCAAGCGCGGCAACAGCTATCCGCTGTACGAACTCACCTCTAGCGGCATCACGCATGCATGGACCACCGCCAAAGAAGTGGGCCCCAATCGACTGGGCGACTTGATCACTCAAAATCACTTTGCCTTGATTGATTTCAATTGGGCCCAAAAGCAAATTCAGCTGGGCTTTCAAAACACGCAAGGTGAATGGCTCAAGCAGCAAAGCATTGATCTTTCAGAATTGCAATAAAGCAAAGTTCATCACAAAGCCCGATAATCTCTTTTTTGATTTTTTAACTCAACACCATGCAAACCCCTCCCATGATTCAAAGCAGCGCTGTGGCCTATGGCTTGGCAACCTTGGCCAAAGACGGTGCCGTCTTAGACACTTGGTACCCCGCGCCCCAATTGGCCGAAGGCATTCAAGAAGCTGGCAGCCAGGTGTTGAGTGACGCCGATGCCAAAACGCATTTGGGCGAAGCATTCGTCAAAGCCTTAGGTCCTTGCGAGTTACGCGGCGTCAATGTGGTGGCGGTTAAAACCAGCATTGCCAATTTGTCTGAACCTGCCAAAGACACACACGATGTGTTCTTGCGTCTGCACCTGCTTAGCCATCGTCTCATCAAACCACATCAAGCCAACTTGACAGGCATCTTTGGCATGTTGGCCAATTTGGCCTGGACCTCCATGGGCCCTTGTCCCCTTGATCAATTGGAAGCGGCACGTCTGCGCGCTCGCGCAGCACGCGTTGTGTTTGACGTCAAAGCGGTCGACAAATTCCCTTACATGACGGACTACGTTGTGCCGTCTGGTGTGCGCATTGCCAACGTTGACCGAGTGCGCTTGGGTGCGCATTTGGCATCGGGTACCACCGTGATGCACGAAGGCTTCTGCAATTTCAATGCGGGCACATTGGGCGCCTCCATGGTGGAAGGTCGCATCAGTGCTGGCGTGTTGGTCGACGATCAAAGTGACGTGGGCGGCGGCGCTTCCATCATGGGTACTTTGTCGGGTGGCGGCAAAGAAGTCATTTCGATTGGCAAGCGTTGCTTGCTGGGTGCCAACTCAGGCATTGGCATTTCTTTGGGCGACGATTGTGTGGTGGAAGCCGGCTGCTATGTGACGGGCGGCACGCGCGTCAAAATGCCCGATGGCAGCGTGGTCAAAGCACGCGAACTGTCTGGCCGCAATGGCATTTTGTTCCGACGCGATTCACAGTCAGGCGCGGTTCAAGCCATCCCCCGCACCGAGAGCTGGGGCAGCCTGAACGCCGACTTGCACAAGAACTAATTTGTGCAATGTTTAAATTGATTTGGCCAAATGCTTTTTGGCCAAATCAACATACCAATCCAAGCAAGCCGGATTGGCCATGGCATCTTTGTTCACCACTTTTTCAAGTGGCTGACCCAACATCAATTTCTTGATAGGCAACTCTTGCTTTTTGCCCGACAAGGTTCTGGGAATTTCTGCCACCTGGAAAATTTCATTCGGCACAAAGCGCGGACTTAGCGCTATTTTGATGGCATTGTTCAATTTGTTTTTAACGTCGTCCGTTAAGTTCATACCGGGCATCAACACCACAAACAAGGGCATGTAGCTTTCGCGGCCCAAGTATTCAAGGTCGACCACCATGCTGTCCATCACTTCAGGCAAAGCTTCTACGGCGCTATAAAGTTCGCTGGTGCCCATGCGCAATCCATGCCGATTGATCGTGGCATCGCTCCTGCCAAAAATAACGCAACCCTCGCCACCTTGTTTGCCCTGACCTGCCGCGCCAATGCGCAGCCAATCGCCATGGCGCCAAACACCGCCGTACGATGCATCGGCATCGCCGCCACCAGGCTTGCGGCCGCGGCCCGCAGGATACATTTCAAAGTAGCTGGCCAAGTACCGTGCATTTTGGTCATCGTTCCAAAAGTACAAAGGCATCGAGGGAATCGGTTGAACACAAACCAGTTCGCCCACTTCGCCGTGCACAGGCTCTCCCGCTTCGTTCCAGGCTTCTACCGCACAGCCCATCAAGCGACACTGCATGACGCCAGGCTCTTGAGGCAACTCTCGGTTGCCGCCAATGAAGGCACCGCAAAAGTCTGTACCGCCCGAAATGTTGCACCACCAAATATCGCCATCTTCTTCGCGATGCAAGTAGCTCGATTGGCTGTACGCTTTTTGAATATTTTTGAATTGCGCATTGCCCCATTTTTGAGTGTCGGGCGACAGCGGTGAGCCCGTCGTGCCCAATGCACGGATGCGCGACAAATCACCACATTGACTCAGCTCAATGCCGGCCTTTTGACAGTTGGCAAAGAATGCCGCTCCTGCGCCAAAAAATGTCACCTGGTTGTCCGCAGCAAAACGCCAGAGTGTTGTCCAATCTGGATTGTCTTTGCTACCACCCGGGTTGCCGTCATAAATGACACAGGTGGTGCCATTGAGCAAGCCACCCACTTGGGCATTCCACATGACCCAGCCGGTTGAGCTGTACCAATGGAAACGTTCGCCCCACGTGTTGGGGTGATAACTGCAGCCCACATCGTTGTGCAAAATTTTCAGCGCCAGGGCCACGATCAAAGTGCCGCCGTGTCCGTGCACGATGGGTTTGGGCAAGCCGGTGGTACCACTCGAATAAACCACCCACAGCGGATGATCAAAGGGCAAGGCCATGGGTTCGAAGTGATCGACCTCTGGTCCTTGTCGCAGCGTCGTTTCAGAAAAGCGAATGGCCGCAGCCACTTCGTTGCTGGCCAAATCTGCAACACCAATGTTGTCGTACACAATGACGTGCTGCACCGTCGGCAGCGCATCTTTCAATTCTTGCACCACACCCATGCGGTCATAGTTTTTACCGCCGTAGGTGACGCCATCGCAAGCAATCAGAATCTTCGGTTCAATTTGCTTAAAGCGATCGAGCACCGCCAGTGTGCCCATGTCGGGCGCGCAAATGCTCCAAACACCACCCACACTGATAGTGGCCAAAAAAGCAATGATGGCTTCTGGAATGTTAGGCAAATAAGCCGCCACCCGATCACCCGGCTGAAGGCCTTGAGCTTGCAGGTGCAAGGCCATTGAAGCAATTCGCCGCTTCAGTTCAGGCCAAGAGATTTCTTGCCTAACGCCCAATTCATTTTGCGCAATGAGTGCCGGAAAACCTGCAGCATGTGCGGCGTCCACGTGGCGCAAAACTTGACTGGCGTAATTGACTTGGGCGCCTGGAAACCAAATCGCACCCGGCATGGCGTTCTTGGCCAGCACTGCGGTGTGGGGTGTTGGGGATTGCAAATCAAAGTAATCCCAAATACTTTGCCAAAAAACATCCAAGTCCGAGATCGACCATTGCCACAAATCTTCGTACCGATCAAAAGAAATGCCGCGATGTTGCTTCAACCAATTTTGATAAAGGCGAATTTGCGGAACATAGTCAAAAGGCGCCTTAGGAAAGGCATCAGAAGACACGTTGGGCGTAGTTGTCATTTTTTCATTCGCTCGCTTTGCCAATAAACATCCGTGCCACCATCCATGCGATTGAGCACGCGCGATAAAACAAACATCAAGTCAGAAAGTCGATTCAAATATTGCCTGGGGGCATCGTTCAAGGCCTCTTCGTTGCCAAGCGCCACTGTGGCGCGCTCGGCACGCCTGGCCACCGTGCGGCAAATGTGCGCCTGTGATGCTGCGCGATTGCCGGCAGGCAAAATAAATTCTTCAAGCTTTGGCAGCTGGGCGTTGTATTTTTCGAGGGCTTGGTCCAAGGCTTGCACGGCCTCTGCCTTTAGCAACTCAAAGCCTGGAATAGAAAGCTCGCCGCCCAAATTAAACAATTGATGCTGCACTTCGACCATCAGCGTCCGAACATCGTCAGGCATGCTCTCGCACAGCAGCAAGCCAATGTGCGAATTGAGCTCGTCCACATCGCCCATGGCGTGCACACGCAAGCTATTTTTAGACACCCGTTGGTTGTTGCCCAAACCCGTTGTGCCTTCATCGCCCGTTCGGGTTGCAATTTGTGTGAGACGGTTACCCATGGTGTTTCCCCTGTGCTGTGACGCCTGCAAAAATGGGCGTCTGCGCGTAAACTCTCATTTTGACCGAGTTTGACAAGTTTTCCCCAAGCTCGGTTCACCAACGCGACTGGCTGACGCTTCAGCCTTGTCACTGCGAACCTTGACATCGGAGCCCCACCATGAATGCACCCACTCAAGCAGCCCACTTGGCCCCAGCGGTTCAAGCTCGACCTGTGCCTCAGGCTTTCATCGATGCGCTGAAGGCACGCTTTGGTGACAATTGTTCGACGGCCTTGGTCATTCGCGAGCAACACGGCCGCGACGAGTCAGCCTTTGCACCTGTGCCGCCACCCTCGGCCGTGGTTTTTGCCGAGTGCACGCAAGATGTTTCGGATGCCGTGAAGTTGGCCAGCGAATACAAAGTGCCAGTCATCCCCTTTGGCGTTGGCTCTTCCTTGGAGGGTCATTTATTGGCAGTTCAGGGTGGTATCAGCATTGACCTCACGCGCATGAACAAGGTGCTTTCAATCAACGCGGAAGACTTGACCGTGACTGTCCAGCCAGGTGTCACGCGCAAGCAATTGAACGAAGAAATTAAATCGACGGGCTTGTTTTTCCCCATCGACCCGGGTGCCGACGCCACCCTTGGCGGCATGAGCGCAACCCGCGCCAGTGGCACCAACGCCGTCAGATACGGCACCATGCGAGAAAACGTCTTAGCACTGGAAGTTGTCACGGCCTCTGGCGAAGTCATTCGAACAGGCACGCGTGCTAAAAAATCCAGTGCTGGATACGACCTCACGCGTTTGTTTGTGGGCAGCGAAGGCACCTTGGGCGTGATCACAGAAGTGACTGTGCGCTTGTACCCCTTGCCAGAGGCTATCTCTGCCGCCATCTGTTCATTCCCAAGCATTGAAGCTGCCGTCCAGACCGTTATTCAAATCATTCAGTTGGGTGTGCCTATTGCCCGCGTTGAACTCATTGACCACAACTCCGTTCGCATGGTGAATGCGTATGCCAAGTTAGGATTGCGCGAAGAACCCATGCTGTTGATGGAGTTTCACGGATCGCCTGCGGGCGTCAAAGAACAAGCCGAAACCGTACAAGAAATTGCCAGCGATCATGGTGGCAATGCGTTTGAATGGGCCACCACGCCCGAGGAGCGCACACGCCTTTGGACAGCACGTCACAACGCCTACTTTGCTGCATTGCAGAGCCGGCCCGGATGCCGAGCCATCAGCACGGACACCTGTGTACCGATTAGCAAATTAGCCGATTGCCTGCTGGACTCCATCACAGAAACAGATGCAAGCGGCTTGCCTTATTTCTTAGTGGGTCATGTGGGCGATGGCAATTTCCACTTCGGCTATTTGATCGACCCCAACATTCCAAGCGAAAGAGAAGTGGCCGAAGCGCTGAATCACAAGTTGGTTAGCCGCGCACTTAGCTTAGGCGGAACCTGCACGGGCGAGCACGGCATTGGTTTGCACAAAATGGACTTCTTGGTCACCGAGGCTGGTGTGGGTGCGGTCAGCATGATGAAGACCATCAAGCAGGCACTCGATCCACACAACATCATGAACCCTGGAAAAATCTTTCATTGAAAGTTCTCTCCATGAAAAAGGGCTCTCTATTTTTTAGAGAGCCCTTTTTTAATGGTTTTGTGATTTAGGCGCGAAGTTTTTCAATCAAGCCGTTGAGTTCATCCAGCGATCCAAATTGGATGGACAATTCGCCCATTTCTTCAAAACGTCCGTGGCGCTTGACGCGTTTTTTGATACGCACTTCTACCTCGGCCATCAACAAATCCGAGAGTTCTTCTTCCACGCGTTTGATGTCACGCGACTTTTCCTTTTTCGGTTTTTGCTGAACCAACGAGAACTCTGCGCTGAGTTTTTTCACCAAACTTTCGGCCTCACGGACTGACATTTTTTTGGCTGTGATTTGGTTGGCCGCTGTAATTTGTGCCGCCCTGTCGAGTGCCAATAGTGCGCGCGCATGGCCCATGTCAATGTCGCCCGCCATCAGCATGGTTTGAACGGGGTCGGCCAAATTTAACAATCGGAGCAAATTGCTTGCAGCACTTCTAGAGCGGCCCACTGCTTGGGCTGCGGTTTCGTGAGTAAGTCCAAACTCTTTAATCAGGCGATGTAAACCTTGAGCCTCTTCTAAGGGGTTGAGGTCTTCGCGCTGAATGTTCTCAATCAGCGCCATGGCGGCAGCGGCTTCATTGGGAACGTCTCGCACCAATACCGGTACTTCGTTCAGTCCCGCCAAACGCGATGCGCGGAAGCGCCGCTCGCCAGCGATGATTTCATATTTGCCAGCATGGGGGCCATCGCTTAGCTTGCGAACCAAGATGGGCTGCATGATGCCCTGCGCCTTGATGGACTCGGCCAGCTCATACAAAGCACCTTCGTCCATGCGAGTGCGCGGTTGGTACATGCCTGGCACCAATTCGCCCAAACCCAAAACAGATGGCGCTCGATTGGCGGCGGCCTCAACCGCTTGAGGTGAGCTTGCCTCTTCCTGAACTTTGGGGCCCAACAAGGCCTCCAAACCACGACCGAGTCCTTTTGGTTTTTTAGTGACCATGTTCATTGACTTTCATTAATTCATTCAAAAATGCGTGTCCTTCGGGCCAGTCACCCAATTAGGCATCGGCGTTAAGGTGACCTTGCGGTCCCGCGTTGATTAACTCAGAACCCCAAGATTTGGCAAAAAATTGCGCGCGCTCAACTGAGCAGTAAGGATCGTTTTGGCTGCTGATCACCGTTGATAGAAACGGCATCTTTGTTACAGCGATGGGCCGCCAGCTATTGAAAACGTCTTTCATCGGCGGCGCCTCTACATCACTGGGCGCCACCAACAAAGCCGCCTTCACTTTGGGGGCTTGCTTTGAAATGACAGCCCATGCAGCTACTTGAATACAGCCCAAACTGTGTGCGGCCAAATAGACAGGGCCCTCTATGTCTGAGACCACGTCGTCTAACCGCGCCAACCAGTCGCCACGCAAAGGTCGCATCCAATCGCTTTGCTCAACCACTTGGTAGCCGTATTTTTCAACCCATTTCATTTGCCAATGTAAGGGCCCACTTCCTTGCCATCCAGGCAAAATAAGCACTTTTTTAGATTCCATTGCGGCGCTTTGGTGTATCACATGCTTGGAATGCGAAGCACCAACTCCCTGGCAAACTCCACAAATGCTTGGCTGCCCTTGGCCGATGGATCAAAGATAACGCCGGGCAAGCCGTAACTAGGGGCCTCGGCCAATCGCACATTACGCGGAATGACGGTGTTGAAAACCTTGTCACCAAAATGCGATTTGAGCTGTTCACTTACCTGCTGCTGCAAGGTAATTCGGGGGTCAAACATGACGCGAAGCAAACCAATGATTTTCAAATCGGGGTTCAAATTGGCGTGAACCTGCTTGATGGTGTTGACCAAATCGGTCAAACCTTCCAACGCAAAATACTCGCATTGCATAGGAACAATCACGCCATGCGCAGCACACAAACCATTGAGAGTGAGCATGGACAAGGAAGGTGGGCAATCAATCAATACAAAATCAAACTCTTGATTGACCACATCGAGCGCCAACTTCAAACGCTGATCGCGTCTTTCCAAATCGACCAACTCAACCTCTGCACCGGCCAATTCACGATTTGCACCCAGGACGTGATATCCACATTTCTCAGAAAAAATGGCGGCCTCTTGAATGCTGGCAGACTCCAGCAAAACATCATAAACACTGAGTTCTAGCTGACGTTTGTCTACGCCAGAGCCCATGGTGGCATTGCCTTGCGGATCTAAGTCGACCAGCAAAACTCTTTGACCGACCTTGGCCAAACCCGCGGCCAAGTTCACAGCCGATGTGGTTTTGCCAACACCGCCTTTTTGATTTGCAACACAGAAAATTTTTGCCATTTGTTACTCGATTAATTTTCGGTGGGTGCACTCATTTGCCAACGGCCAATTTCAAGCCGAAACCAATCAAACACACGCCTGCCAGTTTTTGCAATACGGCAGACATCTTCGGGTTGGCTCGAATGCGCTCTGCCATGGTGTGAGTGATCAAAACGACCCCAAAACAGTAAAGAAAACCCAACACAGCAATAGTGACCGCCATGAAAACAAAAGTAGTCATCCCTTGGTGTTTTTCGAGGTCAATGAACTGCGGGAAAAAAGCAAAGTAAAACATGATGGCCTTGGGATTGAGCAAGGTGATAAGCATGGTTTCTTTGAAATATTTTCCCGGTGTAATTTTGATGGAGGTGCCTTCGCCCGGTTTGGCCAAAACCATTTTGGCGCCCAGCCAAGCCAAATAGGCTGCGCCCAACCACTGCAGTGCCATGAACAAATGAGGATAGCTTTGCAGCAAAGCAGCAACGCCGGCCACTGTCATCCACAACAAAATTTGGTCACCCAACAGCAAGCCCAACACGGAAGCCAGCCCACCCCGCATGCCACCCTGGCTGGTAGAGGTAATCAGGGCCAAATTGCCGGGCCCTGGCAAAAACAACAACAAAACAAAGGCCGCAACAAAGGCGCCGTAATCAGAAATTCCAAACATGCAAGGCTTTCTTATCTAGCCCAAGTGTAATGGGCGAAAGCCGACTCCAAATGCCTAGGCAGACAAAGCTGTCGATTTTTTCATCCAAACCATGCACCTTTCAGCATTCAGGCCGGGCACAAGGAGTTGTTCCACGTGAAACACTTGGACCATGGGCGGCAAGGCCGACATTTCTTCTTCTGGCAACTTGCCCTTCATGGCCATCCAAACACCGCCATCGGCCAAGGCGCCAGACGACCAATTGACAAAGTCAGGCAAAGAAGCAAAAGCACGAGACCCAATGACGTCGAATGGGCCGCTTAGCGTTTCGACTCTGGCATGAATGCCCTTTAAGTTGCCCAGCTTGAGACTGGCCGCAACCTGCTGAACAAATGCCGCCTTTTTGGAAACGGCATCGACACATGTCACATTAACCCCGGGGCAACATATAGCAATGACCACCCCGGGCAATCCACCGCCGGAGCCAACATCTAAGAAAGAAAAGGCGCCATCCAAGGACCGCGTTTGTTGCATTAAGGGGCCAATGGCAGAAAGACTGTCCAGCAAATGGTGGGTCAGTATTTCCTGCGAGTCGCGAAGCGCTGTTAAGTTGTAGACCTTGTTCCACTTTTGGATCAAGGCCATGTAGTCCAAGAGCTGCTTCTGCGCCTCCTCGCCTAGCGACAAACCCAAAGCAGAAATGCCCTCTGCCAAGGCCAACATCAAGTCTTCACTCATGAAGCCAGGCTTTCGGCGCCTTCAAGCAGCTCAGGCTTGACGGCCATGAACTCTTTGAAGCCACCCCTTTTAAGATGAATCAGCAACAAGGAAATGGTGGCAGGCGTAATGCCAGAAATACGCGAAGCCATGCCCAAGGTTTCTGGGCGATGCTTGTCCAGCTTTTGCCTTGCCTCAATCGACAAGGAAGAAACCTGAAGGTAGTCCAACTTGGCGGGCAACTTGAGATTTTCAAAGTGAGCCGCCCTTTCCACCTCAAGCTTTTGCCGATCGATGTAGCCAGAGTACTTGGCGGCAATTTCAACTTGCTCAACCACCGCCGCCGACAAGACGCCCAATGTTTCACGTGAAACAGCTTCAGACACAAATCGTCCTGAGTCAAGGCTCATCAAGTTTTCATAACTGACGTTGGGGCGACGAAGCAATTCAAACAAGTTGTGCTCGTGCTCAATGGCCTTACCGAGCACCCGCTCCGACTCAGCCGCGGGAAGATTTCGAGGATTCACCCAATTTGACTTGAGCCGATCTGTTTCACGTGAAACAGCCTCGCGTTTGGTGCAAAAAGAAGCCCAGCGGGCGTCGTCTACCAATCCCATTTGACGACCAACCTCTGTCAGTCGCATGTCTGCATTGTCTTCCCGAAGTTGCAAGCGGAACTCTGCCCTGCTGGTGAACATTCGATAGGGTTCGGTTACGCCCTTGGTAATCAGATCGTCAACCAACACGCCCAAATAGGCTTGGTCACGCGACGGCAACCAAGAGCCGCCCATGTCATTGCCTTTGCCCAACAAGGCGCGGCACTGCAAGGCGGCGTTGATGCCGGCAAACAAGCCTTGTGCAGCAGCCTCTTCATAACCCGTTGTGCCGTTGATCTGGCCCGCAAAAAACAGTCCGCCGATTTGGCGCGTTTCAAAACTGCTCTTCAAGGAACGCGGGTCAAAGTAATCGTATTCGATGGCGTAGCCTGGCCTCAGAATATGGGCGTTTTCAAGGCCCTTCATCGATCGAACCAGGGCATACTGAATGTCAAATGGCAAGCTGGTAGAGATGCCATTGGGATAAAACTCATGGGTGGTTAAACCCTCGGGCTCTAGAAAAATCTGATGGCTGTCTTTGTCCGCGAAGCGGTTGATTTTGTCTTCCACACTTGGACAATACCTCGGCCCGACACCTTCAATTTTTCCGGTGAACATGGGGCTGCGATCAAAGCCAGACCGAATGATGTCATGGGTCCGCTCATTGGTATGCGTAATCCAACAAGGCATTTGCGCCGGGTGCATTTCGGCGCGACCCATGAAGCTAAAAACAGGCACGCCAGAAGACTCGTTCAAACCACCCGGCATGCCATCGCCCGGCTGCTCAAAGCATTGGCTAAAGTCAATGGTGCGGCCATCAAGCCTGGGTGGCGTACCCGTTTTCAAGCGGCCTTGGGGCAATTTAAGTTCTTTCAAACGAGCCGACAAACTGACAGCAGGAGGATCGCCAGCGCGGCCTGCGGCATAGTTTTCTAGGCCAACGTGAATCTTGCCATCCAAAAAGGTACCGGCCGTAAGCACCACCGTTTTAGAACGGAAGCGAACGCCCACTTGCGTTACAGCTCCCACCACACGGTCTTCTGAGCCATTTGACTCAACCATCAAATCATCGACAGCCTGCTGAAAAAGCCAAAGGTTTTCTTGATTTTCTAAGCGATGACGGATGGCGGCTTTGTACAAAATGCGATCGGCTTGCGCACGGGTAGCGCGCACAGCTGGGCCTTTAGAGCTGTTCAAAATGCGAAATTGAATACCGCCCTCATCGGTCGCGAGCGCCATGGCGCCGCCCAAAGCGTCGACCTCTTTGACCAGATGCCCTTTGCCGATACCACCAATGGATGGGTTGCAGCTCATCTGCCCCAGGGTTTCGATGTTGTGTGAGAGCAAAAGCGTTTGACAGCCCATGCGTGCAGCCGCCAGCGCAGCCTCCGTGCCAGCATGGCCGCCGCCAACAACGATCACATCAAATTCTTGTGGGTAAAGCATGTATTCACCAGTCCATCACCAATAGGCCGGCGCTGCCCGCGCCGCAGGAGGCCAAGGGCCAAGGTCTTTGATTTTATCTGGATCAGCTGTGCCCTGCGCGACCCATGGTCAACGAAGCCACGCGATAAGCTTGCGCTTTGAATACAGGTCGTCAAAAAGACCGCCGAACGCAACCCCCTCCAAGGAGACGATTTGAAAACCACAACCCTACCCGCCGCTCAAATTCATCCCGACGAATGGGCGCTTCGTGTCAACTTAGCAGCTTGCTATCGTTTGGTTGCCTTGTATGGCTGGAGCGATTTGGTATTCACCCACATCAGCGCCAAATTACCAGAATCTGTTGCAGGTGACGCGCATCAGTTTTTGATCAACCCCTACGGCCTCATGTTTGATGAAATTACGGCGTCCAGTTTGGTGAAGGTCGACATGCAATGTCAAAAGCTAGATACCGACAACCCTCACCCCGTCAACCCAGCAGGCTTTGTCATTCACAGCGCGGTGCATGAGGCGCGGCAAGAAGCGGGTTGCGTTTTACACACCCACACGCGCGCAGGTGTGGCGGTCAGCGCCCAAAAACATGGCGTGTTGCCGATCAGCCAGCAAAGCACTTTTGTTCTGAGTTCGTTGGCCTATCACGACTACGAAGGTGTGGCGATTCGCGATGAAGAGAAGCTTCGCTTGAAATCAAATTTGGGTGGCGCCAATTATTTGATGTTGCGTAATCATGGCTTACTGACTGTGGGCAAAACCATTGCAGATGCTTTTTTACAAATGTATATTTTTGAAAACACTTGCAGAATTCAACTAGACGCGTTGTCGGGACAAACCCAAACAAGCGATTTAGTGCAGGTGAACCCCGACATTTTGAACGGCGTTGCACACGCCATGAAAGTTCAAACGGGCGGCTTGGGCGGTACCTTTGTATGGCCATCCTTGATCCGCAAACTAAATCGCGAAAACCCTGGCTACGATGTTTGAAAAAGCGAACGTGAGGAAGGCTGTCGTCAGGTGATATCACGCCGTTGTTTTTTCTGTCAATGGTTTTTGTTGCCACGCAAAAAAAGACCCCAACAACAAAGCCATCGCAGAAAACAACAAACCCCTTTGCAAGCCGCCATCACCATCGGCAATCCAGCCCACCACCACGGGACCCACAATTTGGCCCAACGCAAAAATAACGGTAAACACACTGATGCCAGAAGCCCACTGCTCTGGTGGCAAGTTGTGTTTCACCATGGCCGTGGTTGAGGCAACCAGAGACAAAAACACAAGGCCAAAAATCAAGCCCGAAATCATCATCAAAGGCCATGCAGCAGTGATGGCTGGAATGAGTGTTGCCACACTCAACAAGGCGTTCAAAATAGACAGCGCTTGTCCACCACGATAGTGATTCAACAAGCCCGCCCAGACCCTGGACGAGACAACCACAGCCACACCCAAGAGCGCATAAAACAAAGTGATGTCGGCGGGTCCCGCGCCTTGTTCTCTCAACAAGGCCACCACAAAAGTCATGTACCCGATATAACCAACGCCAAAGCAGCCATACCCCAACAAAGCAAAAAACCATTGACGCAACCCGCGCGTTGCTGGTGCTGCTTGATGGGTTGAGGCCATAGAAGGCGGCGACTCAGGCGCCCAATGCATCAAGGGACGGCGAATCAGAATCATCAATAAACTGAGGGCCAAACACAGCCCCGCCAAAGACCACCAAGCCCACGACCACGGGTGATCAACCGCCTGCACTTGTGCCCAGCCCAATGAGGCAGGCACCATAAGCGCAGACAAGACGATGCCCCAACCCGTTCCGCCGTAGTAAACACCCAACAACAAGCCAGATTGCGCCGGAATTTGTGCACCGAGTCGGGCCGCCAATAAACCGCCAGAAACAAAAACGGCTGCGCTGGCAACGCCAGCCAGGAAGCGTTGAAACAACAAAGCCGCCGTGTCGATCAAGAACCCCGTCAGGGCCATGAAAATAGTTGCTGCCAACGCTCCCCAAATTAAAACCCTCACAGCACCCCATCGGCGCAGCGCCCATGGCGTTAACAAAGCTCCGACCAAGTAACCCACGGCATTGAAAGTATTCATGGCACCTGCTAAGGTGTAGCTCCACAACAAATCGTCACGCATGGGTGGCAACAAGAGCGCATAGGCAAACCGCGTCATTCCTAAAGAGACAGCGGCAGCCATTGAAATACAAACCGACAACCCTAAGGCCGTCATCCATCGGATATTTTGAGTCATGAAAAACTTATTTGAACCCTGCCAAGCAGGCAACCTTCACCTCGCATCACGCATTGTGATGGCTCCGCTCACTCGAAATCGAGCGCCACTCGCTTTGGCCAATGCACTCATGGCTGAATACTATGCGCAACGCGCCAAGCCCGCAACGGGCGCAGGCCTCATCATCACAGAAGCAACCGCCATCAGCCATCAAGGTCAGGGCTATGCAGATGTACCAGGCATCTGGTCTTCTGAGCAAGTTGCAGCATGGAAACCCGTGACGGCCGCAGTGCATGCACAGGGTGGAAAAATTGTCATGCAACTCTGGCATGTCGGCCGCGTGTCACATCATTGCTTTCAACCAGACGGCGCGGCGCCCGTTGCGCCTTCGGCACTCACCGCAAAAACCAAAACCGTTCAGCTCATTGAGGGTGTGCCAAGTTTTATGGCCACATCTGAGCCGCGCGCACTTTCAATCGACGAAATTCCAGGCATTGTGGCAGACTACAAAACCGCCTCACGCAACGCCATGGCGGCAGGGTTTGATGGTGTGGAGGTGCACGCCGCCAATGGCTATTTAATCGATCAATTTTTAAGGTCTGGCAGTAACCACCGAACCGACTCTTACGGCGGCAGCGTTGAAAACCGAACGCGCTTTTTGAAAGAAGTGATGCAAGCAGTCTGCTCCGAAATTGGGGGTGGAAACAGTGCCATCCGTATTTCTCCCGTCACCCCAGCCAATGACGCGTCAGACGATGAACCCCAAACATTGTTTGAACACGTTGCTCAGTTTTTGGGCACATTGAACTTGGCCTACGTTCACACAGTAGAGGGCTCCACCGGCGCAGCGCGTGACTTTTATCAGGGCCCGCAGCCGTTTGACTATGCGGCGCTTAAAGCGGCGTACGTTGGGGCAGGCGGAACAGGCGCATGGATGCTCAACAATGCCTACACGCTTGAATTGGCCCATCAAGCTTTGAGCAATGGTGCAGATTTAATTGCCTTTGGTCGACCATTTATTGCCAACCCAGACCTGGGTTTAAGGCTTAGGCAAAATGGCCCATTCAATGAGCCCGATCGGAGCACGTTTTATGGTGGCCTCGAAAAAGGCTATACCGACTATCCATTTCTCAATGCTTCTTCAACATGAGTCTTCCTAATTTTCAAGGCCGCAGCGTCGAACAACAAGTCATCGGGCAAGCCACGCGCGATGGCGACGGCGTCAAGCTCACAAGGGTGCTGACGCAAGCGCATCAACGCCGCCTTGATCCCTTCCTCATGCTCGATAACTTTGGCAGTGATGATCCCAACGACTACGGCGGTGGCTTTCCAGATCACCCACACCGTGGCTTTGAAACAGTAACCTACATGATTGCGGGGCGAATGCGCCACCGTGACAGTGCGGGCAATGAAGGCTTGCTACAAAACGGGGGTGTACAGTGGATGACTGCTGGCCGTGGTGTGGTGCACAGTGAAATGCCAGAACAAGAAGAAGGTGTGATGGAAGGTTTTCAGCTGTGGCTGAATTTGGCCTCCCATCAAAAAATGTGTGCCCCTGCGTATCAAGACATACAAAGCGAAAAAATACCTGAACTCTCTTTAACTTCTGGCGTCTCCTTGCGTGTCATAGCAGGTAAGTCACACGGCGTTGAAGGCGCTGTCAACAGGCCGGCTAAATTGTTTCCAACGCAGGCTCTTTATTTAGACATCCATTTTGATCAGGCGGCTCATTTTCAACAAAGCATTCCAGCAGAACACAATGCTTTTTTGTATGTCTATCGCGGCAGTGCCAAAGTGGTCAGTGAAAATCAAGAAACCAGCATTGGCCTGCACCGCATGGCCATTCTTCGCAACGAAGGATCTGGTGTAGAAATCAGTGCCGCAGCAGGTTCTAAAGTACTTTTAATTGCTGGTAAGCCTCTAAATGAGCCCATTGCCCAATACGGGCCCTTTGTGATGAACACGCGTGAAGAGTTGATACAAGCTGTCGATGACTTTAGAGCGGGTCTTTACAATTCATAACAATCTTTGAAAGATACAGACACACAAGAAAGAGAAACTGTTCTTTTAATTTGAAAGGACCCTCATGTCTAAACTTCACACTCCACTGGTAACAGCACTTATCGCCATCGCTTGTGGTTTCAGCACGATTGCAATTGCACAATCACCTGGCCACGGCATGATGCATGAAGCAAAAAGTAATGCCCACCACAGTGAGCGTCATCAAAAACATCTGAATGAACTCAAAGTTTTTCTTCAGCTGCAAGCATCACAAGAAAATGCTTGGAATGCTTTTGAAACGGCCATGAAATCACCCATGAAGCGCCCAACAAATCATTCAATGGCTGAAATGGAAAAACTATCAACACCTGAGAGAATCGACAAAATGATGGCACTTAAAGCTGAGCGAGATTTAGAAATAACAAAGCGGATGGATGCCAGCAAAACTTTCTATGCCACTTTGACGCCTGCACAGCAAAAAGTATTTGACACACAAACTCAAAAATTCTTAAACCGTGGTCCTATGGGCCACCACGTCAAAATGCATCCATGATCTGGGGATTGACTGAAGAACAAATTGCCTCGTTTGGTTTAACGATTGGCATTGCAGCTTTCATGTTGTACATGCTTTTCATCATTGGCCACTTGGCATGGGAATCCAAAGCAGGTAAGTTTGGAACCTTTGTTCTTTTCTTGGGGCTGGCTTTTGGCATGGTTGGTTTCATTGCCAAAACCGGCATCCAATGGTTTTTAGAAAAATAATTAAATCCCCTGTTTGTCAATGAACAACTGTGTGGAAAATTAAAGGATAACTGGCAAGTTATCCACAGATTTTTAGCAAATCAAAACTTATTCACTTTTTCGATACACCCAGATTGCAGCCTCTTGCACATGCTTTAAAAGTAGCCAATTCATTGATCTATAAAGAAAAAAGAGCCTTGTCCACAGAACAAGCCTCTCCTTATCTACTACTACTATGTATTAATCTATATAAAAGAAGAATACAAAGACAAAATCCGTTGGCAAATTAAACAGCTTTTCTGAAAAGATCCATGTTGTTTTGCCACTGAAGCATGGCCGCTTCAATGTGTCTTTCTTTGACATGACCAAAACCTTTAATTTGTTCGGGTACCTTGGCCACATTCACAGCCAGTGCATGATTTTGGGCTGTCAGTGAACCTAACAACTCATTTACTGCATCCTTGTATTCTTGAATCAGAGCACGTTCTGTTTGTCTTTCTTCGGTGCGACCGAACACATCCAATGAAGTGCCCCTTAAGAATTTCAATTTCGACAAGAATTTGAAGGCCAACAGCATGTGAGGGCTCATTTTTTGTTTGATCAGATGGCCCTTCTCATTGCGTTTTGCAAGCAAGGGTGGGGCTAGATGGTAGAAAACCTTGAAATCGCCCTCAAACTGGCTTTTAACGCGTTCTAGGAACTGTTTATCGGTATGAAGTCGGGCAACTTCGTACTCATCTTTGTAAGCCATCAATTTGAACAAATATTTGGCAACGGTTTCAGTCAGCGTACTAAGCCCTAAAGCAGATTCTTTGGCTTTGACTGAAAGTACAAAATCTTCGTACTCTTTGGCGTATTGCTTGTTTTGATAGTCAGTTAAAAAAGCAACGCGGTGAGCAATCAGGTCATCGAGTGTGGTGCGCTTTTTAAATTCAATGACTTGTGCTGGTGAAGTCAGTGCTTCTAAAGCAGGCATTTGATGCGCTGCATGGCGTCCCCATTCAAAGGCTGCCAAATTGTTGGCAACTGCAACCTCATTGAGTTCGATGGCACGTTGTAAAGCTTCTAAACTCAATGGAACCCATCCCTTTTGCCAGGCATATCCCAAAATCATGGGATTGATGTAGATGGTGTCACCCATCAAGAGATTGGACAGTTTGTCTGCGTCAAAACTGGCCAGACCTTCCATGCCAACGGTATTGGCAATTTCAGCGGCGCAACTGTCTGCTGGATTCAACCATTGGGCATTTTTAACAAATGCAGCAGTGGGCGTGCTGTAGGAATTCAAAGCAACGTGGGTTCTACCTTGCAACATGCGAGAAAGCGTTTCTTTGCCAGCACTCACAATGGGATCGCAGCCCAAAATTAAGTCTGCCGCTGCCATGCTGACACGCGTTGTTTGAATCTTGTCTTGGTGTTGAGCCAACAAAACATGGCTCCAAGTGGCACCGCCTTTTTGAGCCAGGCCAGCAGAGTCTTGAGTCACGACACCCAAACCATCTAAGTGGGCTGCCATACCTAACAATTGGCCGATGGTGATCACTCCGGTGCCGCCAACCCCTGCAACCACAATGCCATAAGCAGGCAAGCCTGTTAAGTTAGGCAATGTGGGGCGAGGCAAAGCAGGCAGCAAAGAAGCATCAAATTTTTGACCTTTTGATTTTTTCTTCAGTTGTCCACCTTCAATAGAAACAAAACTAGGACAGAAACCTTTGAGGCAACTGGTGTCCTTGTTACAGGTGTTTTGATTGATGGTTCGCTTGCGGCCCAATTCGGTTTCAAGGGGTTCAACCGACAAGCAGTTGGACTGCACACCACAATCGCCACAACCTTCACAGACCAACTCATTGATCATCACGCGAACCGCAGGATCGACCATGGTGCCGCGCTTGCGGCGGCGACGTTTTTCTGTGGCACATGTTTGGTCATAAATAATGACCGTGCAGCCCTTGATTTCGCGAAGTTGGCGTTGAACGGCATCGAGTTCGTCACGGTGATGAACCATCACACCTTCAGCCAGTGCAACACCGTTGTATTTTTCGGGTTCATCAGTCACCACTTTGATGACGACAGCACCCTCAGCGCGCATGCTCTGTGCAATTTGAACGACGCTGTGTCCTTCAGCTCTCTCACCAATGCGTTGACCACCGGTCATGGCCACGGCATCGTTGTACAAAATTTTGTACGTGATGTTGATTCCCGCAGCAATGCTTTGGCGAATGGCCAAAATGCCACTGTGAAAATAAGTACCATCACCAATGTTGGCAAACACATGATTTTCATGACTGAAGTGCTGTTGACCAATCCAAGGCGTTCCTTCACCTCCCATTTGTGTGAAGCCCGTTGTGCTGCGGTCCATCCACAAACTCATAAAGTGACAACCAATGCCCGCCATGGCCCGAGAACCCTCTGGCACTTTGGTGCTGGTGTTGTGCGGACAGCCTGAACAGAACCATGGCATACGGTCTGCAGCGGGATTCAAAACCAAACTGTTTTGGGCACGTTCTTTGTTTTCAATAATGTGCAATTGCGCATTCATTTTTGCCAAAACATCGGATGGCAAATCTAATTTTTGAAGTCGCTTGGCAAGTGCTTTGGCAATCAATGTGGGGGTGAGGTCGGCGTTGGCCCGCAGCAATCGATGCGAAGTAGGATTGGGAACAGACCACTCGCCACCTGAATCATCACCCTCGATCTCATCGAACTTGCCCACAATGCGCGGACGCAAAGCGTCTGGCCAGTTGTAGAGCTCTTCTTTCAATTGGTATTCGATGATCTGGCGTTTTTCTTCGACCACCAAGATCTCTTTCAAGCCGTGTGCAAACTCTCGTGTTGTTTGGGCTTCTAAAGGCCATACAACCGAAACTTTGTGAACGCGAATACCCAAGCGCTGGCATGTAGCCACATCCAAACCCAAATCAAGCAAAGCTTGACGCGTGTCGTTGTAGGCTTTGCCGCTGGCCACGATGCCGTAGCGGTCATTGGGTCCTTCGATCACGTTGTGATTGAGTTTGTTGGCGCGAATGTAAGCCAAAGCGGCATACCACTTGTAATCAAATAAGCGGGCCTCTTGATCTAAAGCGGCGTCGGGCCAGCGAATGTGAACTCCTCCTGGCGGCATTTCAAAGTCTGGCAAAACAACTTTGACACGGTCGGCTTCAATGTCAACGGTGGCGCTGGACTCCACAATCTCTTGAATGGTTTTCATGCCCGACCAAACACCGGCAAAGCGGCTTAAGGCAATGGCATGGACACCCAAATCTAAAACTTCTTGAACAGACGCCGGAAAGAAGACTGGCAGACCGCAGGCTTTAAAAATGTGATCGCTCTGATGCGCGGCGGTAGAGCTTTTGGCAACGTGATCGTCACCTGCAACAGCCAAGACACCGCCCCATGGTGTGGTGCCCGCCATGTTGGCATGTTTGAAAACATCGGAACACCGATCAACGCCAGGGCCTTTGCCATACCAAATGCCAAAGACACCATCAAACTTGGCGCTGCCTGGCGGTGCAAAGCCCATTTGTTGCGTACCCCACAACGCGGTGGCCGCCAACTCTTCGTTCACGCCCGGTTGAAAAACGATGTTGTGTTTTTCTAAATACGGTTTGGCTTTCCATAGGGCTTGGTCGTAACCACCCAGTGGAGAACCTCTATAGCCACTGATGAGTGCGCCTGTTTTTTTACCGGCCAAAGCATCCCGCTCTTGTTGCAGCATGGGCAATCGAACCAGGGCTTGTACCCCGCTCATAAAAGCCATGCCGTGTTGAAGCGTGTATTTGTCGTCTAGCGTGACGTTGGCCAGTGCTTGGCGCAGGTGATCAGGCAAAGGTGCGTTCATGGTGGCCCACTTTCTAAAGCATTGAGCCGCAGTGTAGAACGACAGGGCTTAGCGGGGAAGCAAAATCCACATTTTCATGTCCTGTTTGAGACGGCCCGCCAAATCGCCGGCAGCCTGTCCCGACCCCACAAAATAATCAGCACGGACAGCGCCCACGATGGCACTGCCTGTGTCTTGCGCCATCACCAAGCGGTTTAACTGGGTTTGGGGGCCGCTACTGGACAGCCAAACCGGCATGCCATAGGGAATGCTGCCAGGGTCGACGGCAATCGAGCGGCCGGGTGTTAGCGGCACGCCTTGCGCACCTTTGGGGCCCAGTTGCACGTCGTTGCCATTGAGAGCCTCTTCCTTAAAGAAGACGTAGCGTGGATTTTTAGACAGTAGTTCCGTCGCTCGGTGAGGATTTTGGGCCAACCAGTTTTTGATGCCAGGCCAAGTTGCGTCTTTGGTGAGGTTCTGATCTAAGAGCCAGCGGCCAATGCTTTGATAGGGATGATCGTTGGTTCCCGCAAAAGCCAATCGAATTTGACGGCGCGAGCCGTCGGCCTGGGTGACCCAAAGGCGGCCAGAACCTTGAATGTGCAAGACCATGGCATCGACGGGGTCGGCGATGTACGCAAGTTCTTTGCCTTTCAAAGCGGCCTGTGCCGCGGAATTTTTGAGAATTTCGTCCCTTGAAAACCAGGGAGACTTGCTTTTTAAATTGGAAGGCACGCCGTAGAGCGGCACATTGAAACCTGGCTTGGCATTTCGAGTGGCTTCAAAAATCGGTTCGTAATAGGCCGTTAACAAACCTGTGGATGGCGCAGCATTGCCTGTCAGAGACTCCACCCGATAGGGCTGAAATGACTTGATCAACCAGTCTCGTTGAACCGACGATGGCTGATTTGACAATTGCTGGACCTCAGGACAAAACTTCTTGTGTGCCGTTGCGCTGCGTGTGCAGCTCTGCAACCAAGCTGTCCAAGCCTCGTTCAAATTGTCGTTTGCCAAGCCAGGAAGATCGCTCCAAGAGGCCAAAACCCATCGACTTTTGGCGTTGACAAAGCTGGCTGTGTTGCTAGATGGCGCACTGGCGGGTGTCACCTTGGGGGGTGTTGTCACCGTGGGTTGTGGTGCCGCGGTTGGCGCGGAAACCGGCGCGGGCGGCGAGCTACAACCAATCAACAGAAGAGGCAAGGTCATTGCCAAGCTCCCTACAATGTGTGAACCGAGGAGCTTTTGCATGGGATTGATTCTGTTAGAGGCGCTGCTGGCACTTGTGCTGCTGGTGCTCATTGTGTGGTGGACCATGTTTTCTGGACGCAAAAAAGGTGAACTGGTGTCTGAGGAAGAATCCAAAACGAACAAAGCGAATAAACAGAACGACGCAGAAGGTTCATAAGCAATGCGCCGCTTTGTGCCCTAAACCTCACGCAACAAATTGGCCAACTCAACAGCCGATTTCACGCTCATTTTTTCAAAGACGCGCGAGCGGTGAACTTCAACGGTTCGCACACTGATGTCCAGTTGATCGGCAATGAGTTTGTTGGGCAAGCCCTCCACCACCAACTTCAGCACATCTTGTTCACGTTCGGTCAACTCAGCCAAGCGAGATGCTAAGCCTGCGCTTAATGCGCTCGATGCCAAACGCTCCTTGGAAAGTGCCAATGCCTGTTCGATGCGATCGACCAAGGCATTGTCAGAAAAAGGCTTTTCACAAAAATCAAAGGCGCCCCGTTTAACGCTGTCGACCGCCGTAGGGACGTCGGCGTGACCGGTCAAAAAAATGATCGGCCAAGCCTTTGCCAAGCCGTTGGCCAAGAGGCTTTCAAACAAAGCCAGGCCACTTTGCCCGGGCATCCGAACATCTAACAAAATACAACCCGCCTGATTGGGTGAGAGGGTGTTGGTTTGTGGAAACTTTTCTTTGAGCATGGCCACAAAAGCCTCTGCACTTTCAAAAGACTCGCTCATGACGCGGCGAGAGCGCAGCAACCATGCCATGGCATCGCGAACGCTGGCGTCGTCGTCAACAATGTAAACACAAGCGTTAAGAGAGGGTTGCATGCTTGATTTTAAAAGGCCTTAGGCTTGGGTGGGAAGCGTAAAGCGAAACAAAGTGCCGCCGGGTAAATTCGGCTCAAACTCTAAGTGCCCGCCGTGTTGCTCAACCACCGTTCTGCACAAACTTAAACCTAAGCCCATGCCCTCGGCTTTGGTCGTGAAAAAAGGCGTGAATAAATTTTGCGAGATCTCGTCAGAAATGCCAATGCCCAAGTCAATGACATCAAACTCAATCCAGCCTTGAGCCTTGTTGGAGGCCGCGCGCTTGACATGCAAAGTTAAAACGCGATTTAAGCACTGGGGGTGATCCATGGCCTGCATGCCATTGCGAGCGAGATTCAAGAGAACTTGTTCGACCATGGTTCGATCGCAAACCACATCGGCCAATTTGTCGTCCAACTGAATGCTCAATCGAACGTTCAATTTGCGTGCTTGAAGCTGAACCAAGGGCAACACCGCGTCGATGATGGCGCGCGGGCTCACCGCTTCTCGGTCTTGATCGCGGCGGCGCACAAAGTCATGAACGCTGTTGATGACTTTGCCCGCTCGGTTGGCTTGTGCCGCAATTCTTTCAAAGGCCATGTGCAGGTCGCTCAGCGCCGAGGGCCCGGGTTGATCTGCCAAACTTTGATGTTGATCGATTAAGTTCAAAGAGCCCGTGGCATAGCTAGAGATCGCTGCCAAAGGCTGGTTTAACTCGTGACTCAACAAAGAGGCCATTTCGCCCACGGTGGCCAGCCTGGCCGTGGCCTGAAGCCGCTCTTGACTGGCGCGTGACATTTCTTCGACGCGGCGTTGTTCGCTGATATCTAAAAAGGCGCTCATCCAACCCGTTTGTTTGCCAACGGCATTGATCAAAGGCGCTTCAAAGATCAACACCGGAAAGCGTGACCCATCTTGCCTGACAAAAACCGACTCAAAACCTTCGCGAGGCGGCGCATTACCTGCCAAGCGCACCGCTTGTCGGCGTTGGTATTCCCCGACCATTTCGGTCGGCCAGTAGGGCATGGGCGCAGAAGCACCCAACAATTGCTCTGCTTCAAAGCCCACCATCTGACAGAACGCAGGATTCACATAGGTGATTCGGCCTTTTAAGTCTCTAGCCCTCAAACCCGTCACCAAAGAGTCTTCCATGGCTTTTCTAAAGGCCAAAGCATCGGCCAAATCTTGCTCAGCCTTGAGGCGCCGCCGTGAGTCTTTGACCAACAACACCAGCACGGATACCAACGCAATGGACATGGCGGTGACCAACGCCGGTAAGACGTTCGGGAAAAGATCCGGTCCAGCACGGCGGCCATCCATTCGCAGCACCAAGGTGTTGCCTGGCAAATTCATGAGTTGGGTGGCACTGAAAAAACGCTTCCCTCTGGGCAAAGAGCCATATACAGCGAGGCGAGTGCCGTCTGGCTCTACAAAAGAAACCTCGTTTCTGCGGCCATACGTTTCGCCCAACTGTGACGCCAAGATGTCTTGCAAGCTGTAAGTTAAGACGGTATAGCCAACGGTTGCACCTTGTTCAATCTTGGGCAAGCACATTTCCATGACTTCAAACCCCAAGCCATTGGCTTGCGGCACAAAATAGGTTCGAGAGTAGGCTGGGCCATTCAGGCGTTTGGCACGGGTACAGGTTTGTGTAATTTCTACTTGCTCATGGAGCCGTGTGATGCCGTCAAACAGCGGTTCACGAAAAGGCGAGCTGGCATGTTCGATGATCAAGCCTTGAAGGCCCCGTCTTTCAACGCGCAACCATTCACGGTGCTGACTCAAAAGGCCCTCTGCTTCGGCGCGCCAATGTTTGGCAGACAAAGACCGGGCCGTCAAACTTTGCAAATTCATGCTGTGATTTGTCAGGCTGCGTCGAATATCGCTCACAGCATCGACCGTGTCTCGGTCTAGTTCGGCTTGATATTGGCTTGCTTCGTAGCGGCCCGCCAACCACACTAATGTGACCAACAAGGCAACGACCAAGCCGACCAGTGCAAACCACAAGGAGATACGTCGGTCCGTAAAGGATCGTGTGGCCGATTTAAAGAATGGCCACAGTGCTTTGAAAAAAGGATCTAAAACTTGGCTTGGACTTTTCATGCCGTGAACCCTGCCTAAGTCTTAGGGTGCTGAGCCGTTCATTTTCGTGACTTTGGGGTCAGCCCAAGTGCCATCGATCATGAACTCTTGCGAGTTAACTCGGCTAAGCGGCTGACGCAAGACCAACTGCGCAATGAAGGTGCTCAGCCCAATGGCGGGGTTCAGTGCCAAACCAGCCAACAAGGAGGCGGTGCCTGCATCGACTTCGGGCAAAATCAAGACGCGCAAATTTTGGGTTTCCCGCGCGATGTCAGAGGACCCCTCCATTTGAACGACGGCGTTCACACCCTTCATTTGCAAATTTTGAGTGGCAGCAATACCGCTTTGAATGCTGACATCGCCGCGAATGCTATCGAATGCAAATCCAGCGCTGAAGACGTCTCTGAAATCAAGCAACAAGCGGCGCGGCAGGGCTTGCAGACTTAAGACACCAAGCAGTTTGGCAACGCCAGGCTCGGCTTGCAAAAACTGACCTCGACCCATGTTGACATTGAAGCGACCGTTCAGGCTGGGATAATGCAAAGTCAAGGGAGAGCCTTGCCAATTGACTTGGCCGTCTAATTTGCCCCCCCCCCCTTTGAGGGCATCCTTGGTGCCGAGCCGATTGAGCAACTCACCGGCATCTGAAATGTCCAGCTTGAAGTTCATTTCGGTGTTTGCTTTTTGGGTGCCGTCGCGAGAGGTGATCCATTTGCCGCTGGCTTTGAAGTTGGCTTCTGGGACCGTCACATTGAGTTTGTTCAAACGCCATTCACGACCGGTGTTGGACCTGGGCGCAGTGGCTTCGGTATTGATGGCCTCAATTTCAACGCGGCCTAATTTCTTACCGCGCAGCTCTAGTTCATCCACCACAATGTCCAAGGCGGGTATCGAAACGGGAGAATCTTCTAGCAATGATTCGACGGCTTGATCGGCTGTTGGTTGCAAGCTAAGGCGATTCAATCTGGCATAAATTCGAGCGGTGTTTTGCGGGCTGGGTTGACGGTATTCCAAATAGCCATTCATTTCTTTGGCATCCAGTTGGGTGCGCCACAAGAAGCCATCACGCGAGCCATTCAGAACCACGTTTCGAAGGGTTCGACCTTGTACCAAAAATTCATTGCTTTTCAAGCTAACGCGTGTGGGTAAATAGGCTTGCGTCGCATTTGAAACCAGCGTGTTGAGTGAGGCGCTATCTTGTGGGCTGCTTTTGGGCGGTGTCAATACCTGCATCCAATCGTCCACAGAGAATGACGGTAAATTCACGGTGGCAATCACGTTGTTGTCTGTACTGCTGGCGGCACCAGGTGTCACGCCTTCGCCAACCATCCATCGACCATTCAAAACTTTAGCTTCAAGCCCACTGACGTCGCGGTTGTAGCTGGCAGAAAAAGCCCGCCCCCAGTTGAACTGCAAGACATCGCGCATGGCTTTGTTGCCGCCGGCACCGCCCAGTGTTTGAATGCTGTTGTCGTAACGCATGGACACCAACTCATCTGCGCGCTTGTTCAGTGGGGATGGCAGGTTCAAGGCCAGGCCTTGCAGTTGAGACTGAATACTCAATTCTGTCTGACCGCCCTTGACGCCCAAACTGGCGGCATATGCCGCCGAGCCGCTAGCGTGTTGTGCCAACAAAGTGAGGATGGGAATTTCGTTCGCTAATTTCAAGCCGTTGGCGCTGACTTGTCCTTGCACGCGGATGACAGGATTGGCCTCCAAACTCTTTGGCGGAAGCTTTCTGGTGCCACCCTCAAACTTAATAGGGCCGCCCAAAAACTGCGCACTGACGCCAGCCAAACTGAAGCCACCTTCATTGAATGTGATGGCCCCTTGAGCTTTTTCAAACGCGGGCAAAGTGTCCAAGATGCGTACATCGTTACCCGACAAAGTCACGGCGCCTTGAAGTGTCGTTTTGTCAATGGCGGCCAAGGGCATGCTGAGCTTCAAACGCGAGCTCACATTGCCTGTGCTGCTGGCTTGCGTCAATACACCACCCAACATGTTGTTGACGGGCGAGAGTCTTAAGTCGGTTAACAGTTGCTTGGCGCTCGATTTGGATTCGCCTTGAACGTTGACCACCAGGTTGTTGCTTAAATTGGGAATTTCAGCTTTGATTTGAGTGAATGGTGTATTGCCCCACTTGCCCGTTGCGCCGTTGACTTTGAAGTTGAAACGATCAAACACAATGTTACCCGTGACGTTGTTCATGAACGGCCAACTGGTATCCGCTTGGTTCTGTTTGGTAGCGGTGCTGCTGGATGAGCTGGTTGCGCTAGGTACTGGGACGTAAGCGTATTGAACGTCATTCACCTTTCCGGCAAAACGAAACTCTCCGTCTTTGGGGTTGGCAAAAGGAATCTTGTTCACGTCGCCTTTGACTTTGACGGCGACATTTTGAACCGTTCCATTGAGAACCGAATCGCGAACATAATTGCGAACATTTTGGGAGATACCAAGGGGTAAATATCGGTAAACCTTGTTGGCATTGGCGCGCACAATGTTGCCCTGCAACTCCAAGTAACCCATGTTGTTTGGCGTTGCACTGGGTTTCCAATTGCCCTGCCATGAACCCGATACATCGGCATTGCTAAGACTCAGTTGCCAATCGGGCACCGTGATCTGACCTTTTTGTTGAAGCCATTTCGCCGACGCTTGCATTTTGTCGAGGGAAATGCGCGGCTCCTCAAAGATGCGGTTGAAGTTGAGCGCGCCTTGTTCAATGTTGATTTTGATTTGCCCGCCATCAGCATTCATGTCGAAGAGGACGTTGGCATTTTCGATGCCAGGCCATGTCTCGGTTGATGACCCCACTTTGCCGCCTTCAAAATTTAACTTTTCGATGTTGCCATTGGCTGTATTGATTTGGTAACTGGTCCCTTCGGCCTTTTTTTGCTCAGACCATTCAAGTTGCAAAGCGTTGACTGTTCCTGCGACTTTGTGTGCTTGCAACACGTCCCGTGTGTTTGGGGGGAGTGGCAACTGCAGCGCAATGTTTCTAAGCGCCAGCAAATCCAATTTGTCACCATGAAAGCGACCGTGTGCAGACTGACCATTCTCAGTCTCGGTGTAGGTCACTTTGACATTGCCACCTGGCCAATGGAGCCCATCCTCGGTGTCGAAACTCAAACCTTCAGTTGAAAAGTCAAAACCATTTGGAACTGTTTTGACGGCCAATCTGCCAGCAATGTTTTTGAAGGTGAGCGCCTGGAGTTCTGGGCTAAGTTTTGCTTTGGCGTTTTCTAAAACGACATCTGCCGTGGCTTGTTTCAGCTGGCCGGTTTGCACATCCGCCCACAATCTAAGTGCGCCCTTGCCTTGCGAGGCATTGACCTCCCAAGGTAAATAGGGGCTTAGCTCAGCAAGGTCAACATCTGGAAACTGCACGTGAATTTGGCCGCTCCAATCATTGAAACGACCAGGATGGGTAGACAACAGGCTGCGCCGCATGTCGCCCATCAGAACAAATCGATCGCCCCAACCCGATGGTGGTGCTGCGTCCAAGCGCCACTGATGATGCCAAGCAGAATTGCGCAAGACCCAAGAAACTTCGCTCAACTCGAGCGCTGGTTTTTCACGACCCGCTGTTTTGTAGTCGTCATTCCAAACAACCTTACCGCCTTGGATGACGATTTCTTTTTGAGAAAAAATCCAATCGGCTGCGGCAGAGTCGATCGCGCCATCATTTTTAAGGGAAAGGCCCGCTATGCGCCATTCGCCTTGAGCTGTTCTGCGGATGTCGAGCGTCGGAGAGTCAATGACCAGCTGCTCAACCCCTAGGTTGAGGACCGACCTGACGCTGATGGCAAAGGTAATTTTGGGCAAGGTCAAAGCCCTGCGTCCTTCGGGGTCTAACAGCGCCAAGTTGTGAACTTCAAATGTGGGCATCCAGCCGGATGAGAGCGCCACCAATTGACCCATTTGAACGGGAACCCCAATGGCCTGCGAGGCCAAAATTTCCAGCCGAGGGCGAAAATCTTCAATTCGCGGCACAATCCAAAAATGCAGTGCCGACCAAGCCATTCCCATGACCAAGCCGATCGTCAGGAGACCCCAAGCGAACAGGCGCAATCCCGCATCGATCAGGCGAAGCCAAGAAGAAAATTTCAACATTCGATCAATGGTTTGGGACATAAACACTCAGGCAGGGAATTATGACCGCCACAAACCCATTTGAGACGGGTCAACGCGCGGATTCAAGCAGCCGCAAGCCCCTTTCAGAGGGCTCAAGGTTTTTTCAGCGTCTAGAACGTCGCTATGGCGACGTTTTTGGCGCGCTTCCCCAAGAAACGCCGACTCGCGAAGCGCTTGAGCGAGCCTATGCCCTCTTGTGTAGTCAATTCGAGGTCGGTGCGGCCTTGCGTGTCTTGCGGCAGTGGGCCCTGTATCGCCTGATCAAACTCGATTGCGAACAAGAAGCCCCCTTAGATGTGGTCACGCGGTGTGTCACGCAGTTGGCAGAAATAGCACTAGACAAGGCGTGTCAGGCGGCCTTCCAAACCTTGGATGCGCGGCATGGTGAACCCCTGACCGCTTCTGGTCAGCGCGCGCAATTTTGGGTCATTGGCATGGGCAAGTTGGGCGCTCGTGAGTTGAACGTCTCCAGCGACATCGATTTGATTTATGTCTTTGACGAGGATGGCGAAACGGTAGGCAACTCAGAGGGGCTTCACAGAATCTCTGTGCATGAATATTTTGCCCGCGCTGTCAAAGCCATTTACAGCTTGGTAGGCGATACCACCGAGCATGGTTTTGTTTTTCGCGTTGATTTGGCCCTCCGGCCGAACGGCAATTCGGGTCCCAGTGTGGTTTCCTTGGGAGCTTTAGAAGAGTACTTATTGGTTCAGGGCCGAGAGTGGGAGCGCTTTGCTTGGATGAAAAGCCGTGTCATTGCGCCGCGGTCTGCCATTGAAAATGGTTCTGCCATGGCGCTGCGGTCGGTGGTATTGCCTTTTGTATTTAGGCGCTATCTCGATTACAACGTGTTTGAATCTTTGCGCACCTTGCACCAACAAATTCGCGACCATGCTGCCAAAAGAAGTGCCGGCCATCCGGAGCGAGCCAACGATGTCAAGCTATCGAGGGGTGGTATTCGTGAAATTGAGTTTACGGTTCAATTGCTGCAGGTGGTGCGCGGGGGACAGTTTCCGGAGTTACGAACCCGGCCCACACTGGACGCCCTCAAGAGGGTGGCCAAAGCGGGCCTGATGCCTGTAGAGACCGCCGAGAGTCTGGCCAAAGCCTATGTCTTTTTAAGAAAAGTCGAGCATCGAATTCAGTACTTGGACGATCAGCAAACCCATGTTTTGCCAACCCAAGATCAGGATTTGAGTTGGATCGCTCACACCATGGGCTACGCCGACAGTTGCGACTTTTTAACCGAGCTCGATGCCCATCGCGAAATTGTGGCGCAAGAATTTGACATCCTTTTGGGCGGCGATCCGCATTGCAAAGGCTGCCAAAAATCTACCGGCAGTGAGCTGCCTGAACTTGAAGCTGTTTTGGACTTGTTTCAAGGGGTGGCCCGGGAGCGCTTAGCCCACTGGCAGGAGAGCCCTAGAGTTAAAGGCTTGCGCGACGATGCGCGAACCCGTTTGATGCGCTTGCTTCAGCGAACCGCCCAGTGGCTCAAAGAGGGCAAAGTGGAAGCCATCGCGGTGGTCAGAATGGCCGACTGGATGGAGCCATTGATGCGCCGCGAAAGCTATTTGGCCATGCTGCTAGAACGACCCGCCGTGCACGAGCGCCTGTTGCGCTTGTTGGGGGCTGCCAAATGGCCGGCGCGGTATTTGGTCCAGCACCCCGGCGTCATCGACGAGCTGGCCCATGGCGATGTGTTGCAGCAACGCTTTGTGGCGGCTGACTTTGAAGCAGAGTTGGAAGCCAGACGGGCCGCATTGAAGCGGTCTGGCGAAGATGACGAAGAAGCCCTTTTGAACTTGCTTCGCCGTGCACACCATGCCGAAGTTTTTCGCACCCTGGCCCGTGATGTGGAGGGCAACTTAACAGTTGAGCAAGTCGCAGACGACCTCAGCGCCATGGCCGATGTTATTTTGAAAATAACGGCGCAGTGGTGTTGGTCCTGCTTAAAAAATAGGCACCGCGAAACCCCTCAATTTGCCATCATTGCCTATGGCAAATTGGGCGGCAAAGAGCTGGGTTACGGCAGCGATTTAGACATTGTGTTTGTTTACGAAGACGCTGACGAGCGCGCCCAAGAGGCCTATGCGGGCTTCGTGCGCAAGCTGATTAACTGGTTCACTGTAAAAACCGCCGAGGGCGATTTGTTTGAAATTGACACTGCTCTGCGGCCCAATGGCAGCTCAGGTTTGTTGGTAACCACTTTCGACGCATACGCCGATTATCAACAACAGCGCGGTAGCAACACCGCCTGGACTTGGGAGCACCAGGCGATGACCCGGGCGCGGTTTGTCATGGGCGACCCGCACATGCAAAACCGTTTTGACCAGGTTCGGCGGGCTGTGATTGGCGCACCTCGAGACGCAGCCTTGCTGACCCAAGAAATTGTCGGCATGCGCCAAAGGGTGCTTGCGGCGCACCCCGTCAAAGCCGGATTGTTTGATGTCAAGCACAGCCCTGGCGGGATGGTAGACGCAGAGTTTGCCGTTCAATACCTGGTCTTGATGCATGCCAATGCACACCCAGAATTGTTGGACAACGTGGGCAATATTGCCTTGTTGCAAAGAGCGGAAGCGGTTGGCTTATTGCCAAAAGAGGTGGGCCAGAACGCAGCATCTGCCTACCGATCTTTGCGCCGAGTGCAGCACAAGGCCCGGTTGAATGAGGCGCCAACGCAAGTCATACAGCCTAGCTTAGACACCGAAAAAGAGGCAATTTTGGCACTTTGGCGTGCCGTCTTTAAATCACAAAGCCGACACTCAAACAGCCCGTGACAAGCTGAGAAATTAGAAGTAAACTGTCCAGTCACAAAACAGAATGGACGGTTCAATGTTTAATTTCAAAGGCATTTTCTTAGGTCTCATCGGTTTGACTCTGGCCTTGAATGTGTTCGCGCAAGCCGCAGGGGGCCCTGCCAGCGCCGCACCTCAAGCGGCATGCCCAGCCCTTTTGAACCATACCTTTGCCCGCTTGCAAGACGAAAAACCACAGTCCTTGTGCCAATACAGTGGCAAAGTTATTTTGGTGGTGAACACGGCCAGTTACTGCGGCTTCACACCTCAATACAAAGGTTTAGAAAGTGTGTACAGCAAATACAAGGACCGCGGCTTGGTGGTGTTGGGCTTTCCTTCTAACGACTTTGCCCAAGAAAAAACCAACAACCAAGAAATTGCAGACTTTTGTGAAAACACGTTTGGCGTGAAGTTTCCAATGTTTACCAAAACATCGGTAACGGGTGATGCGGCTGTGCCCTTTTTCAAGCAGCTGGCAAAAGACCCAGGCCAAAAACCCAAGTGGAACTTTTACAAATACCTCATTGGCCGTGATGGCAAACTCATCGACAGTTACAGCAGCATGACCAGCCCAGAAAGTAAAAGCTTGGTGCAAGCCATTGAAAAAAGTTTGGCGATGAAGGCGCCTTGAACGGAACATGACGTACAAAAAAATTGCCATCGTTGGCTCTGGCATTTCAGGCTTGGCAGTAGCGCACAGCTTAAAGGGCCAAGCAGACATCACTTTGTTTGAGGCAGGCGCCTACTTTGGCGGGCATTCCAACACCGTCGACATCACATTGCCGACGGCCCAAGGCATGGTCACGCATGGCGTCGACACAGGCTTCTTGGTCTTCAATGAAAGAACCTACCCCAATTTGATCGGCTTGTTTGCCGAGTTGGGTGTTGAGACGGCCTTGTCTGACATGTCCTTTTCGGTTCAGGCACCCAAGGTTTGGGGCGATGAGGCCTTGGAGTGGAGTGGCAGCAATCTAGACACGGTGTTTGCTCAAAGAGGTAACCTGCTGCGGCCTAAATTTTTGAAGATGTTGGCCGATGTTTTGCGCTTCAACAAAACATGTACTCGAATTGCAGAGCAGCAAACAGAAAGCGAAATGCGTCAGCCGCTCTCTGAATTCTTAAAGCATCACAACTTTAGCGAAGCGTTTAAGAATTGGTATTTCTTGCCCATGATGGGCTGCATTTGGAGTTGCCCAACAGATCAAATGTTGCAATTTCCTGTGGCCACCATGATTCGTTTTTGCCACAACCATGGCCTTATTCAAGTCAGCAATCGACCCCGCTGGTTTACTGTCAAAGGCGGCTCGAAAAACTATGTTCAAAAAATAGTGGCAAATGTACGCGATAAGCGCCTGAACACCCCCGTGTCTTTGATTGAGCGCGATGAGTCTGGCGTTCGCATCGTGACTCAAGACCATGCCGAACGATTTGACGAGGTTGTGATCTGTACGCATTCCGATCAAGCATTGCGCATGTTGCGAGTGCCAACGCCAGCAGAACAGAAATATTTGTCGGCCATTCCCTACCAAGACAATGTGGCGGTGCTGCATACCGATGAAAGCGTGTTGCCTTCTAGGCGCAAAGCGTGGGCGGCATGGAACTACGAACGCGCCTCGGACGAGGGACAAGAAAGCGCCAGAGTTTGTTTGCACTATTTGCTCAACAAACTCCAGCCCTTGCCTTTTGAACAAGCGGTGGTGGTTTCATTGAACCCAACCAAGCCCATCGATCCGACCAAAATCATTGCGTCCATTGATTACGCTCACCCGGTGTTTGATTTGGCGGCCATCGATGCACAGCAGCACCTTCCCGAAATTCAAGGCCAACAACACACGTGGTTTGCGGGCGCTTGGATGGGCTATGGTTTCCATGAAGATGGCCTGAAAGCGGGACTCGGCGTTGCCCGCCAACTTTTGCAGGACCTGAAGCGATGAAAGATCAGGGCGCTCTCATTGGCTTCGGCCAAGTTAGGCATGTTCGCCGACGTCCGGCCTTACATGCTTTTCACTATGGCGCCTATTTTTTGATGTTGCCCATGCGCAGCCTTCAAAACCAAAACACTTCCAAAGACGCTGGTTCCGGCGACTTAGCCATCAACCGCGCTGCGTTGCTTTCGTTCCATGATGTCGACCATGGCGATGGGCGCCTGCCAGAACAGGGCGGTGCATTGGGATGGTTAAGTGAGATGCTGGAGAAAGAAGGTATCCAAGATGCCAATGGTGAGATTTGGCTGCAAACATTCCCGCGTGTCTTGGGATACACCTTCAAGCCAGTGAGTTTTTGGTATTGCCACCGCGCCGACAACACTTTGGCCGCCATCGTGGCCGAGGTGCACAACACCTTTGGTGAGCGGCACTGCTATTTATTGGACGCGCCTCACTGGGGCCATACCGAAGTGGCCAGCAAGGTGTTTCATGTGTCGCCTTTTTGCGAAGTCAATGGCCATTACCAATTTCGATTCATGCGCACCCGCATCAACGGTCAAGAAAGAGTGGTGGCGCGCGTTGATCATTTTGACGCTGACGGCCCGCTCATAGAAACCAGCATGAGCGGCACACTCGTGCCCGCTACTGCCAAAGCCTTAAGGCGGGCCCTGTGGGCCTACCCCTTGTTTACCTTTGCCGTGATGGCGCGCATTCACTGGCATGCCTTGTTGCTTTGGTTCAAGCGCGTACCCTTTTTTACAAAACCAGAACCCCCTGCAAGCCTTGTGACGCGGGGCCATACACCTTCCATTGCTTCATCCAAATCCAGCGGATCATGAACACCAGTACTTCATCACATTCAGATTTATCTCTTCAGGCTGCGCCTGCCTCGGCACGCAGAGTTTTGCGCTTGCTTGAAAAAATTGAACATGGCACGTTGACCATTCAGTTTCCAGACAGAAGCACCAAGGTGTATGGCAAGACCTCCTTGCCACACGCCGCCATCAGTTTAAAAAACTGGGAGGTCTTTTCTGCCAGCATGAAATCGGGTGACATCGGTTTTGCAGAAACCTACATGGCGGGCGATTGGAGTACGCCCTCTTTGAGTGATTTGTTGCGCGTCATGATTCAAAACCGACGTGCTGTGGAAGATCTCATTTATGGCTCGTGGTGGGGCCGCATGGCGTACCGCATTCGACACTTGCTCAACCGCAACAACAAAACCAACAGCCGAAAAAACATCCATGCCCACTATGACTTAGGCAATGCTTTCTACGAGCTGTGGCTAGATGGCACGATGAACTATTCATCGGCGTTGTTTGAGGGCGATTTCGATCAGGAGATGGCTGCGGCGCAAAGGGCCAAAGTGAGGCGCGCATTGCGCATGACCGATGTGGAGTTAGGTAGCCGCGTTTTGGAAATTGGTTGCGGCTGGGGCGCCTTGGCCGAAATGGCCACGGTTGATTTTGGTGCCAAGGTGACGGGAGTGACCTTGTCGACAGAACAGTTGGCATTTGCCAACGCGCGCATGAAATGGAACGGCAAGTCAGAACAAGCTGATTTGCGCTTACAAGATTACCGAGACATTCAAGATGGACCCTATGACGCGGTGTGTTCGATTGAAATGATCGAGGCGGTAGGTCAATCTTACTGGCCCACCTACTTCCAAAAAATCAGCCAAGTGCTCAAGCCGGGCGGCAAGGCGTGTATTCAAAGCATTGTGATTGACGACAGTTTGTTTGACCGTTATGGCAAATCAACAGACTTCATTCAGCAGTACATTTTTCCGGGTGGTTGTTTGCCCAGCCCCAAAGAGTTTCGTCGCCAAGCCAATTTGGCAGGCTTAGAAGTCATTGATGAATTGAAGTTTGGTCCCGACTATGCAGAAACCCTGAGACGCTGGCGCCATGATTTCATGGCGCAAGAGGCGCAGGTTTTGCAGCTTGGCTTTGACCAAAAATTCTTACGTTTGTGGGAGTTTTATTTGGCGTATTGCGAGGCTGCATTTGATGAGTCCAATACGGATGTGATTCAGTTCACTCTGCGAAAGCGCGCCTAACGTGGCCAGCAAGCAATCAAAGTCAGCCCACAGGCAGTTGCTTCAACGCGCAGTAAAGTGCATGGGCCAGTGCGCCTTGATGCTGGCCGTCTTGACCGTTCATGTGCAGGGTCATGCCAGCGAACAAATCTTGCCTGGCTTCAAACCCAGTGAGGCGCAGCGCCTTAAGATTTGGGGCTTTGAAATTTATGATGCGCGCTTGTGGACGCGGCCGGATTTTTCAGTGCTGCAATACAGTGCGCAAAATTTCGGATTAGAACTCTCGTACCTGCGCAAATTTGAAGGCAAAGACATTGCCAAACGGTCCATTGAAGAAATGAAGCGGGTTGGCAAGTTCACCGCGGACCAAGAAGCCGCCTGGCTCCAAGCCATGACCCGGATATTTCCAACGGTCGACAAAGGTGACAAGCTGCTGGGCATTTACAAGCCCAACGAAGGCGCTGAATTTTGGGCCAATCAAAAACGAGTTGGCATGATTGCAGACACGCAATTTGCAAACCTGTTTTTTGGAATTTGGTTGCATGAGGCCACCTCTGCACCCGAGATCAGAAAAGCTTGGATGAACAAGCCATGAGCACCATGGCCATTTCGCATGGAAACGCGGCAGCTTATGGCTTGCTGGCTTTGCCATTGGCGTTCGTGGCCTTGCCCATGTACGTCAATGTGCCGCATCTGTATGCCACTCAATATGCAGTCCCTTTGAGCTTGCTTGGCATGGTGTTGTTGTTGACGCGATTGATCGATGCCGTGACCGACCCCTTTATTGGCCGCTTCAGCGATTGGCTGTATGCCAAATCGATGCAAGCCGTTGTGGTGGCCGCATTGATTTTTTCTGCTGCGCTCGGAATTTCTTTCGCGGCCTTGTTCAATCCACCCTCGTGGGATCAACCAAGTGTCTACGCCGCTTGGGTGGCGGTTTGTGTCACGGCATGCCACTTGTGCTACAGCGTCTTGTGCATTCTGCATCAAGCATGGGTGACGCGATTGGGGGGCAGCGCCTTACAGCAAAGTCGTGTATTGGCTTGGCGCGAGGGTGCGGGTCTGTGGGGTGTGGTTTTGGCGGCCATGCTGCCCTTGTGGTTGGGTTGGACCCTCAATGCCGTTTTGTTGGCCGCTTTGCTTTTGTTGGGAGTCTTGAGCTGGCGTTTTGCTTGGAGACATCAACCAACAGTGGCAACAGTTTCTGGTGAAGTGTCACCGTCTCAGAATAGCCAAGCCTTTGGCCTGTTGGCGCCCTTTCGCAAAAAGCAGTTTTCAAAGTTGCTCCTCATTTTTGTCGTCAATGGGATTGCCAGTGCGGTACCCGCCAGCCTGGTTTTATTTTTTGTTGAAGATCAAATTCGAGTCACGCCATCGCATGTGCCTTTGTTTTTAGGCGCGTACTTTTTGTCGGGGGCGTTGTCACTGCCTTTGTGGCTCATGGCAATCAAACGATTCGATTTGCCGCGCGCTTGGTTATTTGGCATGGTGCTGGCCGTGATCAGTTTTATCGGGGTGAGCCAATTGGGTGCCGGCGATGAGTGGGCGTACTTGGCCATTTGCGTGGCATCGGGCACCGCGTTGGGCGCCGACTTGGTGGTGCCTGGCGCCATGCTGAATGGCTTGATAGATCGTTGGGGCCAACGCGGCCGCGCCGAAGGTGTTTATTTGGGCTGGTGGAATTTGGCAAGCAAGTTCAACCTGGCATTGGCTGCAGGCTTGAGCTTGCCCCTGCTCTCTTGGTGGGGTTATTCACCTGGCACACAAGATGCCAATGGCCTTCAAGCACTCAGCCTAGCCTACGGTTTGTTTCCCTGCGCATTGAAGTTGCTCGCGGCTGTGCTTTTACTTTTATTTTGGCGCGCATCTGCCAAGTCTGAAGCCACTAATCTTTCCCCCACACCTACTCGGAGTCCCTCATGAACCGTCGACAATCACTTCAAACAATGGCCAAGGGGCTGACATCGCCTTGGCTGATTAAGGCAAGCGTTTTGGGTGCTGCTGCGGTAAGTGTGGCGGGATGCGCAGGCCCGCAAGTGTCCGATTACAGTCAGCAAAAACCAGCGCTTGATTTGCGAACTTATTTCAATGGTCCCGTGGACGCTTGGGGTGTTTTTACAGACAGAAGCGGCGCAGTGGTGAAGCGATTCAAAGTTCAAATGGACTGCCAGTGGCAAGGCGACGACGGTGTGTTGGATGAGGATTTTCAATATTCAGATGGCACCAAACAGCGCCGCATATGGCGCTTGAAAGCGTTGCCCAATGGCAAATATGAAGGCCGTGCAGACGATGTGGTGGGCGTCGCGCAAGGCGCGGTCAGCGGCAATGCGTTCCGATGGCAGTACACACTGGCCTTGCCTGTAGATGGCAGGGTTTGGAATGTTGAGTTTGATGATTGGATGTTCTTGATGGACGAAGAGGTCATGATCAACAAAGCCGTCATGAGCAAATTTGGCGTTCGCTTGGGTGAAGTGACTTTGTCATTCAAGCGGCGCAAAACCATGCCGATTCTCACGCCCAACAAAGGCCAATCATGAGCGCGCCAGCAACGCCTGCCAACGAATTGGTGGTCAAAAACGCGCTTGATCAATTACCCGCCATAGCGCACAAAACCCCGCGCAAATGGGGGCAGCCTTTCAACGCGCCACTTCAAGATTGGCGTGGCAAACGTGTTTGGTTGGTAGGTGCCTCGAGTGGCATCGGTTTGGCGTGTGCGCAAGCACTTCAAGCGGCCGGTGCACACATTGTTATTTCGGCTCGCGAGTTGGGTGCGTTGTCAGATTGGGCCCGGCAAAGCGAATCCGAGGGCAAACGACTTGAGCTGTTTCCATTGGATGTGACCGATGGCTTGCAAGTGAAATACGTCACGCGCCAAGTGGTGGCCCAAGGCCCTATCGACATGCTTTTGTATTGCGCTGGGCATTACCGTGCGCAGCGTGCCACCGATTTCGATTTGTCCGATATGCTGCGGCATCAAGAGGTCAACTACAACGGCTTGTTACGGGTGTTGGGTGAGGCCTTGCCCGTGATGTTGCAACAGGGGTTGGGTCATATTAGTTTGGTCAGCAGCGTGGCGGGTTGGCGCGGATTGCCCAACGGTTTGGCTTATGGGCCGACCAAAGCGGCCATGACCAACTTGGCTGAAACCTTGTACATGGATTTGCAAGACAGGGGCATCGGCGTGAGTTTGATCAGTCCTGGTTTTGTGGCCACACCTTTAACGGCACAAAACAATTTTCAAATGCCGGCACTTTTAAGCCCAGAGCAGGCTGCGCAAGCCATGTTAGAGGGCTGGGCAAAGGGTGCCTTCGACATTCATTTTCCAAAGCGGTTTACTTTGTGGCTTAAGTTGATGCGGCTCATGCCCTACCGTTTGTATTTTGCTTTGGTGCGACGATTTACAGGGCTTTAAAAATGACGCATCGCCAAAAATTTAAAGACATTGCGCATTACTTTGAAACACTCACACCTGAATCGGTCGGGCAAATTAAAAACCTGTATGCGCCAACTGCACGCTTCAAGGATCCGTTCAATGACGTCAAAGGAACGGCAGAAATTGAGCGAATTTTTCAGCACATGTATGTTTCGTTGACGCAGCCACGATTTGTCATCGTTGCGCAAATTGTCGACGGCTCGCAAGCCTTCTTCACTTGGGAGTTTCGTTTCAAGTTCAAACGCTTTGACACACAAACCGAACAAGTGGTACTTGGCACCACCCATTTGGTTTTAGACGAGCAAGGTCAAATTAGCCTGCACCGAGATTATTGGGATGCGGCCGAAGAGCTTTACGAAAAATTGCCGGTGGTGGGTTCGCTCATGCGTTGGCTCAAAGGTCGGGCCAATAGTTAAACCAATTCACAGGCGTGTGTTTTAAAGGGCCCAAGTAAAGGCCTAAGCAAAGAGCCTAAGTTACTTGGGCAAGCTGTCAATGAAGCTTTGACGCTGCATCAACTTGGCGTGGAGCTTATCCAAGTTGGGGTAAGCGGTCCGCCAAGCAATTTCTGGAAATCTAAAATCCAGATAGCCCAAGGCACAACCAACAGCAATGTCTGACAAGGTCAGATAGGCGCCCGAGCAATAGGGCTTGTCTGCCAAACCCTGCGACATGGCGCGCAAGGATTCTGAAATTTTTTCAAGTTGACGGTCAATCCAAGCCTGACTTCTTTGTTCGGCTGTGCGGTGGACCCACACTTTTTCCATGCGTGCCAATAAAGCGGCATCTAGGAGGCCATCGGCCAAGGCTTCCCATGTTTTGACTTCAGCCCGTTCCCGGCCATTGGTGGGAATGAGCTTGCCAACGGGAGACAAAGTGTCGAGGTATTCCACAATGACGCGCGAATCAAAGACTGCTTCGCCACCCTCCAAGACCAAACAGGGCACCTTGCCCAGCGGGTTAGAGCTGTGGATGGTGGTCGTGGCTGACCAGACGTCCTCGACGACCATTCGGTAATCCAGCTTTTTCTCTGCCATCACAATGCAAACTTTGCGGACATAAGGGCTGGTAGGTGAACCGATCAATTTCATGGGTCTGGTCTTGTCTAAAGTGATTCAAAGATAAGTTCTTAACTGGGAAGCATTCTAGAGGATGTCTAAAGCCCGATGAATGTCAGGTACAGAACTTACAATGGGGGCATGACCACCTCGCCCATTTCCGCCCTCTCGCCGCTTGACGGCCGTTATGCCAACAAGCTCAATGCCTTGCGTCCACTCATGAGTGAGCAGGGGTACATGCATCGCCGTGTTCAGGTAGAGCTGGCTTGGTTCATTGCATTGTCAGATGCTGGTTTTGAAGAGTTCAAGCCTTTGTCCTTGGGCGCTAGGCGATACCTCACAGATTTGGTCAGTCAGTTTACTGAACAAGATGCATTGGCCATCAAGGAGATTGAGAAGACCACCAACCACGATGTCAAAGCCGTGGAGTACTGGATCAAATCAAAATTCAAAGACCGCCCCGAATTAGAGGCCGCCTCAGAATTTGTTCATTTTGCATGCACCAGTGAAGATATCAACAACACCAGTCATGCCTTGCAACTTAAAGGGGCTCGCCAGCAAGTTGTTTTGCCAGCGCTTGACCAAATCATTGATCAGTTGCGCAGCATGGCGCACGCCTACGCTGCGGTGCCTATGCTAAGCCGAACGCACGGTCAAACCGCCAGCCCAACCACAGTTGGCAAAGAGTTGGCCAACGTGGTGATTCGCTTGCGCGGCACCCGTGAAAAAATTGCCAGCGTGCCCATGAAAGCCAAGATGAATGGCGCGGTGGGCAACTACAACGCCCACCTTTCGGCATGGCCAGACTTTGATTGGGAAGCATTTTCTAAAGCAGTCATCGAAACGCCGGAGGCCCATGAAGACGGCGCATCTGACGAGCAATGGGGTTTGGGTTTGTCATTCCAGCCCTACAGCATTCAAATTGAGCCGCACGATTACATGGCCGAGTTGTTTGACGCGGTGGCACGAACCAACACCATCCTCATCGATTTGTCGCGCGACATTTGGGGTTACGTCAGCTTGGGTTATTTCAAACAGCGCCTCAAGGCTGGAGAAATCGGCTCGTCCACCATGCCGCACAAAGTCAACCCCATTGACTTTGAAAATGCGGAAGGCAATTTGGGCTTGGCCAATGCGGTGCTCAAACACTTGTCCGAAAAGTTGCCCATCAGCCGTTGGCAACGTGACCTCACAGACTCTACCGTGCTTCGCAATATGGGCGTGGCCTTGGGCTACTCGGCCTTGGCGTATGCGTCTCTCATGACCGGCTTGAAAAAATTAGAGTTGAACGAAGAAGCCTTGTCGCAAGATTTGGATGCGTCATGGGAAGTTTTGGCCGAACCGATTCAAACAGTCATGCGCCGATATGGTGTGCAAGGCGCTTACGAGAAATTGAAAGAAGTCACGCGCGGCAAAACCGTCACAGCAGAAGCACTGCATGGCCTGATTCGCGAGCTTGAAATTCCGCAGGCAGAAAAAGCTCGCTTGCTCGCCATGACACCCGGCAGCTACATTGGCAAAGCCGTTGAGCTGGCCAAGCGGGTCTAAACGGAATGGCACTCAAATCGACCATCTACAAAGTCAATCTCTCGATTGCCGACATTGACCACAGCTATTACGCAGACCATGCGCTCACACTAGCGCGGCACCCTAGCGAAACAGACGAGCGCATGATGATTCGCTTGCTCGCTTTGTCTTTGAATGCCTACAAATTGCAGGCCGATTTGAACGGCGATGGCGTGTTGGCGTTTGGTGCGGGCCTGTCCGATCCAGACGATCCGGATTTGTCATTGCGTGACTTCACAGGTCAAACACGTTTGTGGGTGGAGGTCGGTCAACCCGAAGACAAGCCCTTGAACAAAGCATGTCAAAAGGCCGAAGCTGTCATGGTTTATTGCTTTAACCATGCCGCTGAAGTTTGGTGGAAAGGCATTGAGAACAAGCTGACTCGCATGGAGAAGTTGCAGGTTTGGCGCGTGCCGACAGAAGCCAGCCAGGCCTTGGCCAAATTGGCAGAGCGCAGCATGCAAATTCAGGCCACCGTACAAGAAGGTGAGCTGACCCTCAGCAATGCCAAAGACAGCGTGCACTTGGAAGTGCAGCGCTGGAAATAATTAGCTTTTAAATCCCAAAGGCACTTGGGCTTCTGCTGCCGCTTTGGCTAAGTTGCGGTCTTCTGCTGCGCGCTCGGCATAGCGATTGAATCGCCAGGACGTGCCATCCACCGTGATGCGGCGCCAAACGCTGCGCTTCTCGCCGGGACTGAGTTCAGTCCACAACTGAACCTCTTCAAAAGTTCGACCACAGCCTTTGCATTCAGGATCTCCCTGAAAGGTTGAGCAGATGGCAATGCAGGGCGTATCGGGTGTGCTGGCATACCACGCTTGCCAGGCCTCTGCCGCTGGCAAAGGCAAACTGAATTCGTCGGCTTCATCTTCTTTGAAGTAAACCATCAAGGCGTACACCTCCGCCAATGCGCGCAATTCGCGGGGCAAAGTCACGCCATCGGGAGACGGATTTTTTTCCCGCCAGTAATTGATGGCCGCTTCGATGTCGGTGATGTGGATGCCTGCCATGAGGAGAGATAGAGCCTAAAAGTGCCATCGAATCATACCGGTTTAGGAAAGCCCTTCAACGACTGCATGTAAGTCAATGCAGGGGTCAAAACTATGGCGGCGCCCTAGGATGAAGGCAGCTCAACATCGAGCTGTTTTTAAAAAAGGAAAAAATATGCAAACAGTTGAAATAGATATGGCTGACCAAATTCATGGCGGCGTTCCATTGCTCAAATCAAGATTCAGTTCAGGCACCGCCAACGGAAAACGCATCGATGGCAACGAATTAGGTGCGGGCTGTGGCACTGTCCGAAGTGATGCATTCATTCCCGATATTTTGTTCGGTATCGATATTTCTCAAGCTTGTTTTGAACATGACCAAAGTTATGCCACTTGTGGTTTTGAAAAAGACGTGGCCGACACCAACTTCTTTAACAACATCCAAAGTGACTGTAGTTCCCAAGGCGGTGGCTTTTGGGCTTGCGGCGCCATCTCCAGTATTTACTACATTGGCGTTGCGTTTTTAGGGGGTAGTGCCTATAGCTATGCGCAATTTAACAGTTGCTGGGCAAGCGATTGATGGTGTCCCCTGTGGCCTTCCGTTCACTCAAAATAAGCGCTACGATGTTTGCACTCTTCCTCTTGTCCATTGGTTTATCTTCGGCGTGGGCCAGTGCTTTTTTTGTAGACAAAGGCCACACCGAAACGATCGACGGTATTGCCTTTGAAATAGTGCCACCACATTTGTTCATCAAAAAAGCTTTCAAACTTCAAGGTGAAAATTTAACGCCTGCTCAATTGCGCGTCATTCGCGAGGCCATGCCCGCTATCGCCAGCATGACCCATCAGGTTTTAACGCGCCCCATCAATCAACCTGCCGAGAGGCAAGTTGAAGTAGGAGTGGAACGGGAAGATCAAGCTCAGCCAAGAAACATTTATCAGATCCAAAACATTGAAAGTAGCGCACAGCTTTATATTCAAACCCTCAAAAATTGGCAGGTAAAAGAAACAAGCATTCAATTTAGCAGCGATTATTTTTACAGGCCAAGTCAAGGAGAAAAGGTCAATTTCCGAGACACCTATGTGTTCACTAAATCTCAAAATCGTTGGCAATTTTTGAAGCACCCTCAAAGCGAGCCCGATGGTGTTTTGAAATGCAACAAGACAGCTGAAGGCTGGATGCGTTGCGATTGATCTAGCTCGGCATCTGTTAGTTGCCGCGTTCTTGTCGCTCCATCATTTGCTCTTTCAGCAGACCTTGGGCATACCGGAGTCGGGCATCTACAATGGAGGATTCAATGTGATCGCGCAGGAGTGCAGGCAACTTTCTGGAAGTATCTTGGGCCGCCCTGAAACGATCGACGGCAGCCCCAATGTCCCAGCGAGCCAATTGGGCCTCACCCTCTGAACGCAAACTGGCCAGAAGACGACCTTGTGCTGAAAATGAAGAGGCCAGAACTTGCCATGCTTGTGCATCGAGGGGGTGTTGCACCACCCAGCGCTGAAGTTGGTTAATTGCCTTGCCCAACAACTCAGTACTTTCCGCGTCAGGTGTCTGAACATGAACTCTCGCAACTGCTTGGCTGATGTAAATCAGCTCTGGACGTGGCCACACGCCTTGACTGGCAGAACTGCTGAGTAAATTCAATGCACCACGAATGTTTTCTTCTTTGAAGGCCAGTTCCGCTTCTAGCAATTGAATCAAACGCAATGCCGCAGGATGGTTGGCGGCCGCTTGCCTTAGTTGGGCGCTTAAGGCTTTGGCTTTGTTGAAGTCTCGCAACTGCATCAAAGACATGTAAGCACCGTACAAAACCCCTATTCGTTTGCTTTGGGACAGTTGACCCAAGTTGGGATCGGAGGCTTCATTCGCCCAAGACCGTAGCGCATCAACGCCGGGTTGTGCCAGCGTACGAGCTCTGGCAGACATCATGGCTTGAATCAGGTCTGCATTGAAGTTGTTGGTTTTGTTGTTCAGAAGTTGCTGTCGCGATTGCATGTCTGCGATGCGTTCAGTGGTCAGCGGATGGCTTCTGAGATAAGGAAATCCACCGTGGTCATTGAGCCCAGAGGCTTGCTGTAGTTTTCCAAACATGGTGACAAAGCCGTAGGTATCAAAACCTGCCTCCGCCAAGACGCTATAACCAATGCGGTCGGCTTCGCGCTCCATGTCGCGTGAAAAGTTCAATTGCGATTGGGCGGCCACCGCTTGGCCGCCAACGATCATGGCTTGTGCCCCTTGTGCGCTCTTGCCTGCGGCTAGCATGCCCAAAATCATGGCGCCCACCAGCCAGGGGGTCATGCGCGCCTGATCGCTCATAGACCTTGAGATATGTCTTTGTGTCACGTGGGTGAGTTCGTGGGCCATCACCGACGCCAATTCATCGCGGGTTGAAACCACGCTGATGAGGCCCAAATGAACACCCAAATATCCACCAGGCAATGCAAAGGCATTGACCGAGCGGTCTCTGCCAATCAAAATTTTCCAGGCAAAGCGCTCCATGAGTTCGGGGGTGAGCTCGCCCCGAGCCTGGGCGCTTTTGACAAGCGGTTGCCAAATGTCTTGCAAATACTCGTCCAGAATGGGATCTTCTAAATAGTCTGGATCACGGTAGAGTTCACGTGCGATGCGATCGCCCAATTTGCGTTCAGCACTCAAGGTGATGTCGCCACCATCTCCCAAGGAGGGCAGGTTTTGTGAGTTGGGCGGCAACTGTCCCCAAACAGGCGTAAGCCAAAGCGCTGCCACCAGCAACGCGATGAGAGATTTAGATTTTGGCGACCTTGGCTTCAAAGTATGTTGACCCATTTTTTGAGAAAACCCGAAACACGTATCATGCGGTAACGACGTCAACCGTTTGTAAATGGTTTTTACCAGTTTTTATGCCTCAGACCATGTCAAATTCAATGCCCAACCAGAATTCTCCTCTGACACATTTTGATTCGCAAGGCCAAGCCCACATGGTGGATGTGGGCTCCAAAGCATCGACGCATCGAGTCGCTGTGGCCACTGGGCGAATTCAAATGCTGGCGTCCACCCTGGCTTTGATTCAAGCGGGCACCGTCAAAAAGGGCGATGTATTGGGCATTGCACGCATTGCAGGCATTCAAGGCGCCAAAAAAACGTCTGACCTGATTCCCTTGTGTCATCCCTTGGCTTTGACTCGGGTAGCGCTGGACTTTGAAGTGCTGGCAGAGGCCGAAGTGCCAAGTATTGTGTGCACCGCCACCGCAGAAACCATTGGACAAACTGGCGTTGAGATGGAAGCACTCACCGCTGTTCAAGTGGCCCTGCTCACCATTTATGACATGTGCAAAGCCGCCGACCGCGGCATGACCATTACCGATGTAAAGCTGTTAGAGAAGCAAGGCGGCAAGTCGGGGCATTGGGTGGCTCCCTAAATAGAGCGCCGTGGCTGTCATGCCCCTTTGCAAGAGCTGGGCAGGTATTTCGATTCGAGCGGATTTGTGACTGCAGGCCCACAGGTCCATGCACTGACAGGTTTACCACCATCGGTTGTTCCGACTAACGCGGTGGTTCCGGTTTGGATAGGCGTTAGCGAAATGGCATTGGCGGTGGCGCTGGTCGTTCCACGCAATTTGGTGGGGTTGCCAGTGACGGTAATCACACCGTTGGCATCCACAGCAACACTTGAAACATATTGTGATGATTGGCTTGGGCATGCGGCAGGCAAAACCGTGCTGACATCGGCTTGAGATGCGGAGCTGACAGTTTCTGAAACAGCCGTTTTACATTGCGTAGCGGCCAATAACATTTCGGACACCTTGGCGCGCACCGCATAGTCTTGGTAAGCCGGCAAAGCCAATGAGCCCAGTACCCCAATGATGGCAATGACCACCATGAGTTCAATTAAGGTGAAACCGCGAAAGTAATTGGAGCGAGGCGCTGACATGGTGGTCCTTGGTAAAGAATAATTTTAATCTTGCTGGATGCATTAGGCCGTAAAAAAGCCGACCACAGCGGGTCGGCTTCGTGACAAACGCTTGCAAAACTCAAGCGTTGGCGTCGGGCGTTTCTTTGTGCGCGTGTTTGGCTTGGAAGTACTTGCCAATGGCCAAAACAGACAATGCGCCTGCGGTAGCCGCGGCATAGTGCAGCCAAGGATTCTCTGCGGAGAACTCGCGCAGGGCCACATCGCTGGCAATGGTTTCGCCGCCCACCCAGCCAATCAAACAAGCACCAAAGGTGACGATGATGGGGAAGCGTGTCATGAGTTTGATCATGATGGCACTGCCAAAAATAACCATGGGGATGCTGATGGCCAAGCCCAAAATGAGGAGCGTCATGTTGCCTTTGGCGGCTGCAGCCACGGCAATCACGTTGTCCAAGCTCATCACAATGTCGGCAATCAGAATGGTTCGAATGGCCGCAAACAAGCTGGCTTTTTCCACTTCGCCTTCGTCTTCGTCGCCATCTTCACTCAGCAATTGAGCGCCGATGTACAACAGCAAGATGCCGCCGATGATTTGTAAATATGACAACTCAAGGAGCGCTGCCGCGACCACGGTCAGTGCAATGCGAAGTACAACCGCAGCACCGGAGCCAAACATGATGGCCTGACGCTGTTGATGCTCGGGCAGTGATCTTGCCGCCAAGGCAATGACCACGGCGTTGTCGCCCGATAAGATGATGTTGATCCAGATGATCTTCATCAAGCCGATCCAGAAGTCGGCGTTTTGTAACATTTCCATGTGAGTCCCTTTGCATTTTTAGTAGGAATAAGAAAAGGCCCCTGAGGGCCAATTCTTTTGTCGGGACTTGAATTTTAACGGCCCGAATGGGCCGTGTGATGCGTAAAACTGCTTATGGCAATTACAGCATGGCCTTCAGCAAACGGCCCATTTCGGAAGGATTGCGGGTAATTTTGAAACCGCACTCTTCCATGATGGCCAATTTGGCATCGGCTGTATCGGCACCGCCAGAGATCAAGGCACCGGCGTGGCCCATGCGCTTGCCTGCGGGGGCTGTGACACCAGCGATAAAGCCCACGATCGGCTTCTTCATGTTGTCTTTGCACCAGCGAGCGGCTTCGGCTTCATCTGGGCCGCCAATTTCACCGATCATGATCACGGCATCGGTGTCGGGATCTTCGTTGAAAGCGCGCATCACGTCGATGTGCTTCAAGCCATTGATAGGATCGCCACCAATACCGACGGCAGAAGATTGGCCCAAACCGATTTCGGTCAGTTGTGCCACAGCTTCATAAGTCAATGTGCCTGAGCGTGACACCACGCCAATGCGACCCTTGCGGTGAATGTGACCGGGCATGATGCCGATCTTGATTTCATCGGGGGTGATCAAACCTGGGCAGTTGGGGCCCAAGAGCAAAGTCTTCTTGCCGCCAGCGGCTTCTTTGGCGCGCATGCGATTGCGCACTTCGAGCATGTCACGGACAGGAATGCCTTCGGTAATGCAGATGGCCAAGTCGAGGTCGGCTTCAACAGCTTCCCAGATGGCTGCTGCTGCGCCTGCTGGTGGCACGTAGATCACAGACACAGTAGCGCCAGTGTCGGAGGCCGCTTCTTTGACAGAGGCGTAAATTGGAATGTTGAAGATGGACTCGCCCGCTTTTTTGGGGTTCACACCTGCAACGAAGCAGTTTTTACCGTTGGCGTACTCTTGGCATTTTTCAGTGTGAAACTGACCGGTCTTGCCGGTAATACCTTGGGTAATGACCTTGGTGTCTTTGTTGATAAAGATAGACATGTAATTAACCTTTCACCGCTTTAACGGCAGCTTGTGCTGCTTCTGCCATGGTGTCCACGGAAATGATGGGCAAACCGCTTTCTTTGAGCATCTTCTTGCCCAGATCTTCGTTGGTGCCCTTCATGCGAACGACCAAAGGCACGTTCAAGTTAGTGGCCTTGCAAGCGGTGATCACGCCCGTAGCGATGGTGTCGCACTTCATGATGCCGCCGAAGATGTTGACCAAAATGGCTTTCACTTTGGGGTTCTTCAACATGATCTTGAAAGCTTCAGTGACTTTCTCGGGGGTGGCGCCGCCGCCCACGTCCAAGAAGTTGGCAGGCTCGGCGCCAAACAACTTGATGGTGTCCATGGTGGCCATGGCCAAGCCTGCACCGTTGACCAAGCAACCGATGTTGCCGTCCAAGCTGATGTAGGCCAAGTCGAATTTAGAGGCTTCGATTTCTGCGGGATCTTCTTCGTCCAAATCGCGGTAAGCCACGATTTCGGGGTGACGGAACAAAGCGTTGGAGTCGAAGTTGAACTTAGCGTCCAAAGCGCGGATGCCGCCGTTGCCTTCCAAGATCAAAGGATTGATCTCGACCAAAGACGCGTCGGTTTCCATGTAGCACTTGTAAACCTTCTGCAGCACGTCAGCGGCTTGGGCTGTCGAGCCAGCAGGCACGCCAATGGCGTCAGACAACATTTTGGCTTGCGCGTCGGTCAGGCCCAAAGCGGGGTCGACGATTTCGGTGATGATTTTCTCGGGCGTGTCATGTGCCACACCTTCAATGTCCATACCGCCTTCGCTGGACACAATCATGGCCACACGTTGTGAGGCACGGTCTGTGACAGCAGAGATGTAATATTCTTTTTTGATGTCAGCGCCGTCTTCAATGAGCAGGCGACGAACTTTTTGACCTTCTGGGCCGGTTTGGTGAGTGACCAACTGCATGCCCAAAATTTCACCGGCGAGTTGTTTCACTTCGTCGATGGAGCGGGCCAGCTTGACGCCGCCGCCCTTGCCGCGACCGCCCGCGTGAATTTGTGCTTTGACAACCCATACTGGGCCGCCCAATTTTTGAGCGGCTTCCACCGCTTCTTGCACTGTAAAGGCCGGAATGCCGCGGGGCACTGGCACACCAAATTGACGCAAGATTTCCTTGCCTTGGTACTCGTGGATCTTCATGAGGTTTCTCTCAGAGGGTGGTTATTCTCACCAGCCAGTCAGGGCAATTTACCCATAACAAGCACTGGACACTGCAGTCGGCGACTGTATCATGTTGCAACGCACCAATCTTGAGCCGAGTCACTTACATTGACTTGACGCGGCAAAAAATTTTCTTGGGAGAGCCCTGAATGGTTAAAAAAATATTCATCGATGGCGAAGCTGGAACCACCGGACTCTTGATCCGGGAGCGTTTGTTGGCCATGTCCGAAGTCGAATTGGTCAGTATTGCGCCAGAAAAACGCAAAGATCCAGAAGCCAAGCGCGAGCTGATGGCCCAAGTTGATTTGGTCATTTTGTGCCTGCACGACGACGCGGCCAAAGAGTCTGTGGCCATGATCGACGCCATGACGGGACGCAAACCGCGCATCATCGATGCCTCCACGGCGCACCGCGTCAACGACAGTTGGGTCTTTGGTTTTCCCGAAATGAGGGCCGGGCAGCGCGAGGCTGTGATCCAAGCCGAGCGCGTGAGCAACCCTGGTTGCTACGCTTCGGGTGCCATTGCCATCTTGGCGCCTTTGGTCAAGGCGGGTATTGTGCCTGCAGACTTTGCGGTGGCTTTGCCGTCAGTAAGTGGTTACTCAGGCGGCGGCCGACCCATGATTGAAGACTATGAAGCAGGCCGTGCGCCTTTGCACGAAGCCTACGCTTTGGGCCTTCAGCACAAGCATGTGCCCGAGATCATGAAGTACACAGGACTGACGCGTCGACCTTTGTTTTTGCCATCTGTTGGCAACTTCCGGCAGGGCATGCTGGTGCAATTGCCACTTCATTTGGACGACCTGCCTAGCAAACCCAAGGTGGCGGATTTGCACCAATGTTTGGCTGACTACTACGCAGACAGCCTTAAAAATGGTGGGTGGGTGGATGTGCTGCCAGCCGAAGACAGTGGCAAATTGGGTGCTACCGCCAACAACGACACCAACAAAATGGAGCTTCGAGTGTTTGGCAACGAAGCACACCGGCAGGCTGTTGTGATTGCACGCTTAGATAATTTGGGCAAAGGCGCAAGCGGTGCGGCTGTTCAAAATCTGAAGTTGATGCTGGGCCTTTAAGGCGTGGCTTTAAAAATCTAGTTTTCAAAGTCGTCGTCGGGCGCACCGGATTGCTTAACGACCTTGCGAACCACTTCAGCTGAAAAACCGCGCGTGAGCAAGAATCGGTAGTGCTTGGCGCGTTCGTTGGCATCGGCTGCTGGCGTACCAAACTTTTTTTGCCAGACGCCTTGTGCCCGGCCGAATTCGGAATCTTTTAAATCCAACATGGCTTGCGACACGGCCGCGGGTGCCAAGCCCTTGGCTTGGAGCTCTTGCTTGATGCGGCCATTGCCTAGTTTGGAAGCACGGTGGTTGAGCACGGACTCCAAGACGCGTGTTTCGTCGATGAAACCTTTGGCTTGGAGGTCGTCGAGTGCTTGAGCCAGCTCGCCTGGCACTTCTTCGTGGGGTGACAGCTTGCGAACCAGCTCAGCCCGAGAGTGTTCGCGCTGCGACAAAAGTCGCAGCGCACGTCCTTTGAGGGACAACTTAAACCCAGGCTGAGCCATTGATCAAGGAACGCAACTGAAATAAGTGCAATGTGGCTGAACGCGTATCTTTGGCTTAGGCGGCCGTGACGGCTTCGGCCAACAAAGGAATGCCCAAAGATTCGCGCACTTTGTTTTCGATTTCTGCGGCCAACTCAGCGTTCTCGCGCAAAAACTCACGGGCGTTGTCGCGGCCTTGGCCGATTTTTTCGCCGTTGTAGGCATACCAGGCACCCGACTTGTCGATGATTTTGGCTTCGACGCCCATGTCGATGATTTCGCCCTGGCGGCTAATGCCCTCGCCAAACAGAATGTCGAACTCGGCCGTTTTGAAGGGCGGGGCCACTTTGTTTTTGACCACCTTGACTTTGGTTTCGTTGCCGATGGCTTCGTCGCCGCGTTTGATGGTGCCGGTGCGGCGGATGTCTAGGCGCACAGAAGCGTAGAACTTGAGCGCATTGCCGCCCGTGGTGGTTTCGGGGGAGCCGAACATGACGCCAATCTTCATGCGAATTTGGTTGATGAAGATGACCATGCAATTGGTTTTCTTGATGGTGGCGGTGAGCTTGCGCAGGGCTTGGCTCATGAGACGGGCTTGGAGGCCGGGCAGGGAGTCGCCCATGTCACCTTCAAGTTCGGCTTTGGGGGTGAGTGCGGCCACGGAGTCGATGACGACCAAGTCGACGGCGCCTGAGCGAACCAAGCTGTCGACAATTTCGAGGGCCTGCTCGCCGGTGTCGGGCTGGCTGATGAGCAGGTCTTGCAGGTTGACGCCGAGTTTTTGGGCGTATTGAATGTCCAAGGCGTGCTCGGCATCGACGAACGCGCACTGACCGCCGATTTTTTGCATTTCGGCAATGACTTGTAAGGTGAGGGTGGTCTTGCCAGATGACTCTGGGCCGTATATTTCAACCACGCGGCCACGGGGCAAGCCGCCTACGCCCAAGGCAATGTCCAAACCCAAAGAGCCCGTGGAAACCACTTGGATGTCTTCGATGACTTCGCCTTCACCCAAGCGCATGATGGTGCCTTTGCCAAATTGTTTTTCGATTTGGGCCAGGGCTGCTTGGAGGGCTTTGGTTTTGTCGCTGTTTTGGTCGCTCATGAAAATCTCCTTGAGAATCAACGGGTTAAAAATGGTGCATTCAGAAAGTTGATCAAAGACTGGATGCTTGAACAGTACTGTAATGCCATTGTCTCGATCCGTAAATAGATTTTTTAGTCAGTTTGATTTACTATTAAGAAATGCCAGCGAATGACAGTTCAACCCCAAATTCAGACTCAAACCCCAGCTTGACGGCGGTCTTAGACGACCGCTGGCGCGAGACGCATTTAGGGCGATTACTAGGCCATGCCATGCGGCGTTTTGACGCACGGGTCTTGAGCCTGATGGCCAACAACGAGCAAGTGCCATTGGCCCTGTCCAATTTGGCGGCCAGAGATCAAATCAGCGCAGCCCACGTCCACATCACTCGGCACCTATCGTTACAAGGATCGCGCTTAACCGATCTGGCAGAGGCCGCGGGCATGACCAAACAGGCCATGGGCAATTTGGTGAACCAATGCGAAGCTTGGGGCTTGGTTAGAAGAGAAAACGACAGCAGAGATGCAAGAGCCAGGCGCGTTGTATTTACACAGGATGGATTAGCTTGGTTGGCCGCTTTTCAAATGGCTGTTGCCCAAGCCGAGAGCGAATTCAAAGCGTCAGTTGGGTTAGAAATTGCCACAGTGGTTGCACTGGGCTTAGAGGCTTATTGCATGTAAATACGCGTCAAGCGATGCGGAGAAGGCAATCTCGATGAAGCAGGCACGTGGCGAAAGTTTCTCCGAACTTGGCTTAGAGTCGCCTAAAATTTGAAAACTGGCAAACGGGCACAAAGCCCAACTTAAAAAAACCGGGAGACAGACATGCGCATTTTGATTGCAGAAGACGATCAGGTCTTGGCCGATGGCTTGCTGAGGAGTTTGCGCAGCGCGGGTGCAGCGGTCGATCATGTGGCCAGCGGCTCAGAAGCCGATGCGGCACTCATGACCAACAACGAGTTTGATCTGCTCATTCTCGATTTAGGTTTGCCTAAATTGCATGGCCTGGAAGTATTGAAAAAATTGCGCGCCAGAGGCTCCACTTTGCCAGTTTTGATTTTGACCGCGGCCGACAGTGTGGAAGAACGCGTCAAAGGTTTGGATTACGGCGCTGACGATTACATGGCCAAGCCGTTTAGCTTGCAAGAATTAGAAGCGCGCGTTCGCGCATTAACCCGCAGAGGAATGGGCGGTGCAACTTCCCAAATCAAACACGGCCCGCTCATTTACGATCAGTCTGGACGTGTTGCCACCATCGACGGCAAGATGGTTGAGTTGTCTGCCAGAGAGTTGGGTTTGTTAGAAGTGTTGTTGCAGCGCGCGGGTCGCTTGGTTAGCAAAGACCAATTGGTCGAGCGTTTGTGTGAGTGGGGTGAAGAGGTCAGCAACAATGCGATCGAAGTCTACATTCACCGTCTGCGCAAAAAAATTGAAAAAGGCCCCATTCGAATTGCGACGGTGCGCGGCCTTGGCTATTGCTTAGAAAAAATTCCCGGATAAGCCAGCCATCAACTAGCCGTTTGAATGAAGTCTAAAAACTGGCAGCGCTCCTTTTTTCGTCGCGAGCAACGCTCGCTGTTTGGCGAGATATTGGACTGGATGCTCACGCCATTGCTATTGCTTTGGCCCGTCAGTTTGGCGCTCACATGGTTGGTTGCCCAGGGCCTTGCAAACAAACCCTTTGACCGCGCCCTCGTCTACAACGTGCAGGCTTTGGCACAGCTGGTCAAGCTCAGTCCAGATCAACAACGCATTCAATTTAATTTGCCACAACCCGCCAGTGAGTTGCTGCGAGCAGACGACTCTGATTTGGTTTACTACCAAGTCATCGGCCCCCAAGGCGAGTTACTTGGCGGTGATCGCGACTTGCCGCAACCGCAGGACGATGAAAAGTCGGGCAGCTACGAGGTCAAAATTCGAGATGATGAAATGCGCAGTCTCGAAGTGCGAGTGGCCTACACCTGGGTGACGCTGGCCACCGAGAAAACACATGTCGGTTCGGTCTTGGTTCAGGTGGCAGAGACGCGCGAAAAAAGATCGGTATTGGCGACTGAAATTATCAAAGGCGTGATGCTGCCGCAGTTCGCCATACTGCCCTTGGCCGTATTACTCGTCTGGTTGGCTTTGGTGCGCGGCATCAAACCACTGTCACAGTTGGAGGAGCGCATTCGTGCCAGAAAATCGGACGACTTAAGCCCCTTGGATGAAAAAGCGGTGCCACTTGAGGTTGCGCCTTTGGTGTCGTCAGTCAATGATTTGTTGGGCCGCTTGAAAGATTCGATATCAACCCAAAAAAGATTTTTAGCGGATGCAGCACATCAACTGAAAACTCCCTTGGCAGGGTTGCGTATGCAAGCTGATTTGGCACAAAGAAAAGACAGCAGCGAATAAGAGTTGAAACATTCGCTCAAGCAAATTGGCCGCGCCAGTGTTCAAGCAACCCACACGGTGAACCAGTTGTTGTCACTCGCACGCGCAGAGGGTGGCAGTGCGCTAGATCTTCAGTCTTGCGACATGGAGGCCTTGATCAGTGAAGTATTGATGGACTCATTGCCCCGCGCCATGGACAAAGGTTTGGACCTGGGTTACGACGGTGTAGAAGACGAGGACAAGCGCAGATTTTTAAACATACAAGGCAACCCCACCTTGTTGAAAGAAATGATTCGCAACTTGGTCGACAACGCCATTCATTACACGCCCAGTTCTGAAGAAAGACCTGGCGTCATTACGGTGCGCTTGTTGGTTGATCCCTACAGCCAAGCTGTGGCTGTGCAGGTTGAAGACAACGGCCCTGGCATTGCGGCCGCTGAAAGAGAGCGAATCTTTGAACCTTTTTACCGTGCGTTGGGCAGCAATGTCGATGGTTCAGGTTTGGGCTTGCCCATCGTTCGGGAAATTGCGCAAAGGCATGGCGCAACGGTTTCTGTCGATGTCGCTCATCCGGGTCAAGCATCACCCGGCGCGTGTTTCACCATTCGGTTTGCACGCGCCAGCAATCAATTCAAAATCAGCATCAATTGATGCTGGTTGATTTAGGCTGATTTGTAGAGGTTTAATTGCAAACGCTCGCGCTCAATGACCTGCGCCACTTGAACATCATTGGCGACGCGATTGACATGCGCCCAGAGGCTTGGATAAGTTGTGGGGTCGATGCCTGCAATGCTGCCCCAACGTGTGAGCGTCAGTGAATAAGCATCGAGTGGCCCTAAGACTTCACCAGACAGCCAGCCAGAAGGCGACAAGTGATTGACAACCAAACTCTCCAGCTCGCTCAGCAAGCCCTTGTAAACCTGCGTGTTGAAGGTTTTGAGTGCAGCTTGAACGTCGGCTTGATCGCTGAACTTTTGCGGCATGAAAATGTGCGTGAAGGTGGGGTGCACCGTGTTGTTCATCCAGGCCAAGACTTCGATGGCCTTGGCGCGTGCCACAGGTTCAGTTGGTAAAAACTTGGCCTCTGGAAACTTTTGATCCAAGTACAAAATGATGGCCACAATTTGGGTAATCACTTTGCCGTCGTCTACCAACACGGGTACCTGACCACGTGGGTTGATGGCTCTGTATTCCTCGCCATATTGTTCGCCCTTGTGCAGCTTGACCATGGTCGGTTCGAAAGCGGCGCCAGACAATTGAAGCAGCACATGCGGCACGAATGAGCACGCACCGGGTGAAAAATAGAGTTTCAAGCTCATGATGTTTTCCTTGTGATCAAAATATTTTCAGGTTGAATTTGTTGCTGCTTGCGTTCGGGTTCGCGCACGCTGCTGGGTGCAAAACCCCAAGATTGCAGCACACCGTCACGCCAGACATAAAGGGCAGCGTTCAAAATCATCAAGATCAAAATGAACCAACGCAATGGCATGTGTTTCATCAAGCACCTGCCGATAGATGCAAGGGCCTCACGCGGACTTCGGCGTTGTTGACTTTGACCAAACCTTGAGCCGTGTCAATTTGCAAAACACCGAGTTCATCGACACCTTCACACACGCCTTGAATGCCGTCGCTGGTGTGAACCACTTGCCCTAAAATAGCGTCACGTTGATTGAATCGATGTTGCAAAGGTGCGAAACCTTGGGACTTGAACTCAAGCAGCATGCGAATCAAGGGCGCAGCGACACGTTCTAGCACCAGGGGCGCCGTTGCTTCTGCCCAAAACTCTTGGATGGCTGCGGCAGGTGTTCTTAAGTCGGTGGCGGTGGGCTTGCGAACATTCAGCCCCACGCCAATCACTGCGTAACTTTGAGGGCCCTGGCTGGCGGCTTCAATCAAGATGCCGCCCAGTTTTCTTTGTTGACGCCACAAATCGTTGGGCCACTTAAGTTGAACATCAGGCCCCAGCGACTCTGCCAAGCTCAGCCCAACAGCCAAAGACAATCCCGACCAATTGTCAGGTTGATAGGGCAGCCCAATAGAGAATGTCAGTGCATCGCCTAATTCACCTAACCATGCACGGCCTTGACGTCCGCGCCCCGCAGATTGCCGCTCTGCGACCAACAGAATGGGGTCGTGTTGTCCGGCCCGAGCACGCCTCATGAGCTCGGTGTTGCTTGAATCGATTTCGGGCAAGATTTCAACGCTGAAGCCCGGTAGGTGGGGCACAACAGACTGCCAGATGTTTTCGGCTGGCCAGCGTTGAGGGGTTGCCAAAGTGGACATCGCTTCTGGCTTTATGCCTTCTTTTTGACCGCTTTAAGCTCTTTTTTCAGCTTCTTGATTTTCTTCTCAATCTTTTTGATTTGACTGGGAATTTTGGGTGTCGCAGGTCGGCGCTTCGGTGCCAAAAGTGTTTTGCGGCAATTGGGGCTGCCACACCAGCAGGGGTATTCAGCCTTCAATTTGGGCGTGTAGGGCTCGTCAATGATCAAGCCGTAGTCGTAATTGAGCTCTTCACCGGCCTTGATGTTGCGCAAGGCTTTGATGAAGATGCGGTCATTGTCTTCGTCGGCTTCACAGTTGGGGTTGCAGCTGTGGTTGATCCATCTAGAAGAGTTGCCGCCATGCAGCGCGTCAATCACTTTGTCTTCGTTCACATGGAAATAGAAGGTGTGATTGGGGTCGGACGGATCATGGGGATGGCGGTCTTGCGCCTCGTCCCAACTGATGATTTCACCCACATATTCAAACAAGGTCTCGCCTTCGGCAATGTCTTGCAAGGCAAAAACACCTTTGCCATGGACGCCAGAACGGCGCACCTGCACGCGGCGGCCTGAAGCTGGTAACGCCTTGGACGCCTTTGTTTTGACGCCAGGCTTGGCAACAGGCTTTGAAGTCGATTTTGTCGACGTAAGATTATTTTTGACCACGGCGTTAAAAATTTGTTATGGTGAAAACATGTGGGCGCGCGTGTGCGCGTGCCCGTGTGTGTACACGTGCGCATGCGCGCACGCGAGACCGGATTGTATGAGATGAAAACATTGGTAATTGCAGAGAAGCCTTCAGTGGCTCAAGACATCGTGCGTGCTTTGACGCCGATTGCGGGTAAATTTGAAAAACACGAGGACCACTTTGAGAGTGAAACCTATGTGGTGACCAGCGCGGTGGGCCACTTGGTTGAAATTCAGGCCCCCGAAAAATTTGACGTGAAACGCGGTAAGTGGAGCTTTGCCCATTTGCCCGTCATTCCGCCCTACTTCGACTTGAAGCCCGTCGACAAGACCAAAACCCGGCTGAACGCCGTGGTCAAGCAGGCCAAGCGCAAAGACGTGGGCGCCTTGGTTAACGCCTGTGACGCGGGCCGCGAGGGTGAACTGATCTTCCGCCTCATTGAACAATATGCGGGCACGCAAAAGGCCGGGCAGACCATTCCACTGGGCAAGCCCGTGCAGCGCCTGTGGTTGCAAAGCATGACGCCACAAGCCATTCGAGATGGCTTTGACAAGCTGCGCTCGAATCAACAGATGCAGGGTCTGGCCGATGCCGCGCGCAGCCGCTCTGAAGCCGATTGGCTGGTGGGCATCAATGGCACCCGTGCCATGACGGCCTTCAACTCACGCGACGGTGGCTTCTTCTTAACCACTGTCGGCCGTGTGCAAACGCCTACGTTGGCCGTGGTGGTGGAACGCGAAGAGCAAATTCGCAAGTTCATCAGCCGCGACTATTGGGAAGTGCACGCGCAGTTTGATGCTGCGGCGGGCACCTATCCAGGCAAGTGGTTCAACACAGCTTGGAAGAAAGACGCCGAAGACGCTGAGAAAAAGGCCGATCGTGTTTGGACGGCTGCTGAAGCCGATGCCATTGTGCAAGCCGTTAATGGCGCCAAAGCCACTGTCACAGAGGAAGCCAAGCCCACCACCCAGGCCAGCCCCCTGCTGTTTGACTTGACGTCTTTGCAGCGCGAGGCCAACGGCAAGTTTGGTTTCTCGGCCAAAACCACCTTGTCGCTGGCGCAGTCTTTGTATGAGCGCCACAAAGCCCTTACCTACCCCCGTACCGATTCACGTGCCTTGCCCGAAGACTACTTGCCTGTGGCCAAGGACACGTTCAATATGCTGGCCGACAGCGGCATGAAGCATTTGGCCCCCCATGCCCTCACAGCGCTCAACAACGGCTATATCAAGCCGTCTAAGCGAATTTTTGACAACGCCAAGGTCAGCGATCACTTTGCGATCATTCCCACCTTGCAGGCCCCTTCTGGCTTGTCTGAGGCCGAACAAAAGTTGTACGACTTGGTGGTGCGCCGCTTTATGGCGGTGTTTTTCCCCAGCGCCGAGTACATGGTGACCACCCGCATCAGCACCGCCGCTGGCCACAGCTTTAAAACCGAAGGCAAAGTCTTGGTCAAACCAGGTTGGTTGGCCATCTACGGCAAAGAAGCCGCCAATGAAGTGGACGACGCCAAAGAAGGCGACAAAGGTCAAAACTTGGTGGCGGTGGCGCCTGGTGAGCAAGTGGGTGTGGGTTCGATTGAAACCAAGCCACTCAAAACGCGGCCCCCCGCACGCTATTCAGAAGCCACCTTGCTGGGTGCCATGGAAGGCGCCGGCAAGATGGTGGACGACGATGAGCTGCGTGAAGCCATGCAGGAAAAAGGTTTGGGCACGCCAGCCACTCGCGCTGCAATCATCGAAGGCTTGATCAATGAGAAATACATTTTGCGGGATGGTCGCGAAATGATTCCCACGGCCAAAGCTTTCCAACTCATGACCTTGCTGCGCGGTTTGGGTGTGGAAGAATTGTCCAAGCCCGAACTGACCGGTGAGTGGGAATACAAGCTGTCGCAAATGGAGCAAGGCAAACTCAGCCGCGAAGACTTCATGCAACAAATTGCCAACATGACCGAGCACATCGTCAAGAAGGCCAAGGAATACGATCGCGACACCATCCCTGGCGATTACGCCACCTTGAGCACACCCTGCCCCACCTGTGGCGGCATTGTGAAAGAGAACTATCGCCGCTACGCCTGTGTGGGCAAAGACGCTGCAAGCGATGACACCGCTGCAGCAGGCTGTGGCTTTTCGTTTGGCAAAACACCTGCAGGCCGTACCTTCGAGCAAGCTGAAGTGGAGCAATTCTTGCGCGACAAGAAGATTGGGCCGCTGGAAGGTTTCCGTTCCAAAGCGGGCTGGCCTTTCACTTCTGAAATTGCGTTGAAGTACAACGAAGAAGAGAAAAACTGGAAGCTCGAGTTTGACTTTGGCAACGACAAAAACGCCGAAGAGACTGGCGAGATTGTCGACTTCACTGGCAGCGAGTCCTTGGGTGCATGTCCCAAATGCGGCGGCGCTGTGCACGAGCACGGTAGCAATTACGTGTGTGAAAAATCGGTGCCCACTGAAGGCCAGCCCACCCCCACTTGTAATTTCAAGAGCGGCAAAATTGTGTTGCAGCAAGTGGTGGAACGCGAGCAAATTGCCAAGCTGCTGAGCGCAGGCAAAACAGACTTGTTAGAAAAATTTGTGAGCAATCGCACGCGCCGCGCCTTCAAAGCATTCTTGTCATGGAATGCTGAAGAAGACAAAGTGGTGTTTGAATTTGAACCCCGCACCAGCAAGTTCCCGCCGCGCAAGACGCCTGCTAAATATGCAGCTGGCGCTAAAACGGCTGCTGGAAAAACTACGGGTAAGGCAGCCGCGAAAACCAAAGCCCCTGCCAAAAAAGCAGCGGCGAAGAAAACCGCAGCTGCTAAAACACCGCGCAAAGCGGCCGTGGGCAACCTCACGCCCAGCGCAGATTTGGCCGCCGTCATTGGCACCGACAAAGTGGCACGCACAGAAGTGGTGAAGAAGTTGTGGGACTACATCAAGGCGCAAGGCTTGCAAGACCCCACGAACAAACGAGCCATCAACGCCGATGCCAAACTCAAGCCGGTGTTTGGCAAAGATCAAATCACGATGTTTGAATTGGCGGGTTTGATTGGGAAACACTTGTCTTGAAATCATTTATCCTTGCATATTCGTCACGGCGTGACTAAAATGCAAGGATGTTTGAAAGACTAACCCGCGCCAAAATTGCTGAACAGCTTCTATGGAGTCCGGCCGTTGGCATTCTGGGGCCTCGCCAGGTAGGCAAGACAACTTTGGCCAAGGACTTGGCTGTAGACCTTCAAAAAGCCGTTTATTTAGACTTGGACACTGCGCAAGCCATGGCGCAGTTGGGCAACCCGTCTTTGTTTTTTAAGGCGAACCGTGATCGTTTGGTGGTTTTGGATGAAATTCAAAATCAGCCTGAACTTTTGAATGAATTGAGAGGCGAAATCGACGCGGACCGTCGCCCAGGACGCTTCTTGTTGTTGGGATCAGCTTCGTTTAAGTTGTTGAAGCAGTCGCAATCTTTGGCCGGCCGCTTGTCATTGGTCGACATGTCGCCACTTGTACTGAGTGAGGTATTTGAAAAGTTTGAGGATAACCAGACACTTTGGCTGAGAGGCGGGTTTCCAAACAGCTATCAAGCGAAAACCAGCGAAGCATCTTGGGATTGGCGCCAAGCTTTAATTCGTCATTTTTTAAATTCAGACTTTCCAGCGCTTGGCATCAATGTATCGCCACCTTTGATGCACCGTTTTTGGCGCATGGTCGCCCATTTGCATGGTCAGATGTTCAATGCATCCGCGGTAGCGGCATCCTTGGGTATTTCAGCTTCATCTACCGGCAGATATTTAGATCATCTTTGCGACACCTTGATGGTTCGAAAACTAGAGCCCTACTTTGTGAATCTCGGCAAACGGCTTGTTAAATCGCCTAAAGTTTATGTGCGGGACAGTGGCTTGTTGCACAGCTTGCTGGGCATCCAAGAAGTCAACGATTTGTTAGGACACCCAAGCACGGGCGCGTCTTGGGAAGGGTTTGTGATTGAGCAGATATCAGCACACTTGCCATCAAGTGCCAGCATGTCTTTTTATAGAACAGCAGCCGGCGCAGAACTCGATGTGGTGGTGGAGCTGGGCCGAAAAAAAATTGGTTTTGAAATCAAGTTCTCAAGTGCACCCAAAGTCACTAAAGGTTTTTGGCAGGCGTGTGAGGATGTCGGGGTTGATGAGGCGTTCATCGTGGCGCCGGTTGAATCTGGTTGGCCCGTTGAAGAGGGTGTCAGTGTGATTGGTGTCATGGACATTGCAAAGCGAATGCAAGACCTCAAAAAAAAGGCCCAGTGAAAACCACCGGGCCTTTGCTTCAGAAAAAAAGCGTCATTATTTAGAAATAACGCGAACCATTTCCAAGCACTTGTTGGAGTAGCCCCACTCGTTGTCATACCAGCTGACAATTTTCACGAAGGTGGTGTCCAAGGCCAAACCTGCGTCGGCATCGAACACGCTGGTGCAAGGCTCGCCGCGGAAATCAGTGGCCACCACTTTGTCTTCGGTGTAACCCAAGATGCCCTTCAATGCGCCTTGTGATTGAGCTTTCATCTCTGCGCAAATTTCTGCGTAGGTGGCTTCTTTGTTGAGTTCAACAGTCAAGTCAACCACAGACACATCGGAGGTTGGCACGCGGAAAGACATGCCAGTCAGCTTTTTGTTCAACTCAGGAATGACCACGCCCACCGCTTTGGCGGCGCCCGTGCTGGAGGGAATGATGTTTTCCAAGATGCCGCGGCCGCCGCGCCAGTCTTTGTTGCTAGGGCCGTCCACTGTTTTCTGTGTGGCTGTTGCAGCGTGCACGGTGGTCATCAAACCGCGCTTGATGCCCCACTTGTCGTTCAACACTTTGGCCACAGGTGCCAAGCAGTTGGTAGTGCAAGAAGCGTTGGACACAATAGTTTGGCCAGCGTATTTGGCGTGGTTCACGCCGAACACGAACATAGGAGTGTCGTCTTTGGAAGGGGCAGACATCAATACTTTTTTGGCGCCAGCGGTCAAGTGTTTTTCGGCAGAAGCTTTGTCCAAGAACAAACCAGTGGCTTCGATCACGATGTCGGCGCCCACTTCGTTCCATTTGAGAGCGGAGGGGTCGCGCTCTTGTGTCAAACGAATTTTGCGGCCGTTCACAATCAGGTTGTTGCCGTCGACAGACACTTCGCCTTTGAAGCGGCCGTGCACGCTGTCGTACTTGAGCATGTAGGCCAAGTAGTCGGGCTCGAGCAAGTCGTTGATGCCGACCACTTCGATGTCAGAAAAATTTTGAACGGCGGCGCGAAACACCATGCGGCCGATGCGGCCAAAACCGTTGATACCTACTTTGATCGCCATGATCTATTTCCTTTAAAGTTAAATTTGAATTTGATTCAAGTGAAGCGCTGAAATCAGAAATTATTTTTTCTGCAAAGCTGCTTGCACGGTTTCGGCCACGTTCTCTGCAGTGAAACCAAAGTGTTTGAACAGCACGGGCGCAGGGGCAGACTCACCATAGGTGTCGATACCTACCACTGCTGACACGCCATATTTCCACCAGCCATCGGTGCTGCCCATCTCAACGGCCACACGGGGCAAGCCAGCTGGCAAAACTTCAGATTTGTAGCTGCTGGTTTGACGGTCGAAGGTGGTGGTGCTGGGCATCGAGACCACGCGCACACCAATTTTCTTCTCGGCCAACAATTCTTGTGCTTTCAAGGCCAACTGAACTTCAGAGCCTGTGGCAATGATCACGGCCTTGGCTTTGGCAATGCCCACGCGTGAGGGTTCAGCCAACACGTAAGCGCCGCGGCTGATCTCGCCCAAATCGGACTTGGGGGCGTAAGGCAAGTTTTGGCGTGACAACAACAAAGCAGTGGGGCGATCTTTGTTTTCCAAAGCCACGGCCCAAGCCACAGTGGTTTCTGCGGTATCCGCAGGACGCCACACATCGAGGCCAGGAATCAAGCGCAAGCTGGCCGCGTGTTCGATCGACTGGTGTGTGGGGCCGTCTTCGCCCAAACCGATAGAGTCGTGGGTGAACACATGGATCACGCGTTGCTTCATGAGCGCTGCCATGCGAATGGCGTTGCGTGAGTAATCGCTGAAAGTCAGGAAGGTACCGCCGTAAGGAATGAAGCCACCGTGCAAAGTGACACCGTTCATGATGGCGGCCATGCCAAATTCGCGCACACCGTAGTTGATGTGGCGGCCCATTTGGCCCTTGTCATTTTTCACCACATCGCCGGCCAAGTTCATGCGAAGTGCAGGTGTTGAAGACGTGTTGGTGAGGTTGGAACCTGTGAGGTCAGCAGAGCCGCCCAACATTTCTGGCAAGGCCGCTGTGAAGGCTTCCAAGGCCAATTGGCTGGCCTTGCGGCTCGCCACGGTTTCGGCTTTGGTGTGCGCAGCAATGACAGCGTCAACAGCGGTTTGTGCAAAGTTCTTGGGCAACTCGCCTTTCATGCGGCGCACAAATTCTTTGGCCAATGAAGGGTGTGCAGCTTTGTAGGCGGCAAACGCTTTGTTCCAATCGGCTTCGCGTGCTGCGCCACTTTGCTTGGCATCCCAGTTGGCGTACACATCTTTGGGGATGACGAATGGCTCCGAGGTCCAGCCCAAAGCTTCGCGTGTGAGTTTGATTTCTTCGGCGCCCAAAGGTTCGCCGTGTGCTTTGGAGGTGTTGGCGCGGTTGGGGCTGCCTTTACCGATAGCTGTTTTGCAAACAATCAAGGTGGGTTTGTCGGCGCTGTTTTTGGCGTCGGCAATGGCTTTGGACACAGCCGCAGCGTCATGGCCGTCGACGGCATCAATCACGTTCCAGCCGTAGGCGGCAAAACGCTGGGGTGTGTTGTCAATGAACCAAGGCGCCACTTGACCATCAATGGAGATGCCGTTGTCGTCGTACATGGCAATCAGCTTGTTGAGCTTCCAAGCGCCAGCCAAAGCGCATGCTTCGTGGCTGATGCCTTCCATCAAGCAACCGTCGCCCATGAACACATAGGTGTGGTGGTCAACGATGTTGTGGCCAGGTTGGTTGAATTCGGTGGCCAACAATTTTTCGGCCAAAGCCATGCCCACGGCATTGGTGATGCCTTGTCCCAAAGGACCGGTGGTGGTTTCAACGCCAGGGGTGATGCCCACTTCGGGGTGACCGGCGGTTTTGCTGTGCAACTGACGGAAGTTTTTCAACTCCGTCATGGGCAGTGGGTAGCCAGTCAGGTGCAGTAATGCATAAATGAGCATGGAGCCATGACCGTTGGACAACACGAAGCGATCGCGGTTGGCCCAATGGGGGTTTTTGGGGTTGTGTTGCAAGTGCTCGCCCCACAAAGCCACAGCCATGTCGGCCATGCCCATGGGCGCACCGGGGTGGCCCGAATTGGCTTGTTGAACAGCGTCCATGGCCAGGGCACGAATTGCGTTGGCCATTTGATGAGCTGCGGGTTGGTTAATTGCCATGGGGGGCTCCAAAAAAATGAGTCGTAGGTATCTGACGATGACGTTGACAAAGAAATTGCCAACCAAGCCCAATATTTTACTGCGCGGGAGCTTGCTTAACCCCTACAGCGTGGCAACATAGCGGCATGCGTTTGAATACCTTGGAATCCAATTCAGTGCCTGCGGCCTCCAATGAATGGGTCGGAACCTCTGAGCAAAGCCTGGCGACCGTCATGGTCTTGGCGGCTGGCAGGGGCGAACGCATGCGCCCACTCACCGACCAAACCCCCAAACCTCTTTTAACGGTTCACGGCAAACCCTTGATGCAATGGCACATGGAGGCCTTGGCCAAGTCAGGACATCACGACCAATTGATCAATACCGCGTGGCTGGGCGATCAGATTGAATCTCAGTTTGGCTTGAATCCGGATTTGCCGACCGTTGGTCACATTCGGCTTCGCTATTCGCATGAGGGCAAAGACTTTGGTTATGCCCTCGAGACGGCTGGGGGCATTGTCCGAGCCTTGCCATTTTTGGCGCCTATTTTTTGGGTGGTGGCTGGCGATATCTACGCACCCGGTTTCGATTTTTCAAACCAAGCGGTACAAGACTTTCAAAGCAGTGACCAGCTAGCGCACATTTGGCTGGTTCCCAATCCGCCTCACAACCTGGGTGGGGATTTTGGTTTGTCAGCTGAGGGCTTGGCCTTGAACCTTCCGAAGCCAGCGTCATTGTTGACGTTCAGCACATTTGCCATGTACAAAAAAGAATTTTTTGATCCGCAATTCACGGCCATGCCTGTTGGCAACCCTCAAGGCAAAGCTGCGCCATTGGCGCCTTTGCTGCGTTCGGCCATGGACCGTGGCCTGGTCAGTGCCAGCCTTTATAAGGGCCCATGGACAGATGTGGGCACCCCTGAGAGGCTCATGGACTTGAACCAATCCTCGGCCACCCCTTAAACTTTCGCAACAAGAAAAAAACACTCAAGCACCATGACCTTTGATTCCAACTTGTACGCACAACGCCGCGCCAAACTGGCTGCACAAATGGCTGCGCAAGCCCCCAACAGCATTGCCATTATTCCCACAGCGCCAGAACGTCAACGCAACCGCGACAGTGATTTCTTGTTCAGGCATGACAGTTACTTTTATTACTTAACGGGGTTTACCGAGCCCAACGCATGGTTGGTTTTGACCTCTGACGGCCACGCCACCCTGTTTTGCCAGCCCAAAGATTTAGAGCGTGAAATTTGGGATGGCGTTCGATTGGGCCCAGAGGCCGCACCTGCCACATTGGCGGTCAATGAAGCTTGGTCGGTGTCGGCGCTTGATGCCAAGCTGCCCGCTTTGCTCGAAAATAAATCGGTTGTTTGGTACCCCTTTGCAACTCACCAAAACTTGTCCGCGCGCATCGAGACCGGCTTGAACGCAGTTCGTGCACGTGTCCGCTATGGGGCTTTGTGCCCAGAACAGCAGCGCGATGTGTGTGGTATTTTGGACGAGATGCGTTTGGTCAAAGATGATCATGAACTGGCCATCATGCGCCGTGCTTCTCAAATCAGTGCGGGCGCTCACATACGGGCCATGAAGCTTTCAGCCTCTATGTTGCGCGCCGGCAAAGACGTTCGCGAATATCACTTGGATGCTGAGCTGCTGCACGAGTTTCGCCAGCACGGCTCTCAATATCCCGCCTATGGCTCCATTGTGGCGGGCGGCGCCAACGCTTGCGTGTTGCATTACCGTGCCGATGCAGGTCCCATTTTGAATGGCGACTTGGTGTTGATTGACGCGGGTTGTGAACTCGACGGTTATGCCAGCGACATCACGCGCACCTTTCCTGCCAATGGCAAATTCAGCGCGGCACAACGTGAACTTTATGAATTGGTCTTGGCTTCTCAAGAGGCTGCCATTGCCGCCACCCATGAAGGCGCACGTTTTGTCGATCCGCACGAAGCCACTGTGAAGGTGTTGGCGCAAGGCATGCTGGATGTGGGCTTGCTCGATGCCAACAAGGTTGGCAATGCGCAAGACGTCATTGCCAACCGCAGCTATTTTCAGTTCTACATGCACCGAACTGGCCACTGGCTTGGCATGGATGTGCACGATTGCGGCAGTTATGTTGAGCCCTCCGAAGTCGGCACCTACAGCGAGCGCAAGGACCCTTTAAGTGGCGAGCTGATCAAAGATCGCCCTAGCCGCATTCTGCGTCCGGGCATGGTTTTAACCATCGAACCTGGCATTTATGTTCGCCCTGCGCCAGGCGTACCAGAGCGTTTCCACAACATTGGCATTCGCATTGAAGACGATGCCGTGGTGACGGCCAAAGGGTGTGAACTCATCACCCGCGATGTGCCTGTCAAAGTGGCAGAAATTGAAGCCTTGATGAAGGGGTGAGTAACCCTTTAAATTTTCGGGCCTTTTCGGCTTTGCTTAGAAGTTAAAACACAGCGAACTTTGAATGCGGTTTTCCACAACAAGTTCGCTATGTCCTGAGGTCTAGAATGTGAGCATGCAGAACTGAAGCCTTGGCCCGTTGGGCCAGGCATCTGCTGACCAACAGGAGACAAGACATGGCAAATGCCAATTCAGAAGAACGACGCGCACAACTGCGCCGTGCGGCACTTGAATACCACGAGTTCCCCACCCCTGGAAAAATCTCCATTGCGGCCACCAAACAGTTGGTCAACCAGCACGATCTGGCACTGGCCTACTCACCTGGCGTTGCGGCGCCTTGTGAAGAAATTGTCAAAGACCCTGCTGCGGCTTTTAAGTACACCAGCCGTGGCAACTTGGTGGGTGTGGTCACCAACGGCACTGCTGTTTTGGGCTTGGGCGACATCGGCCCCTTGGCTGGCAAGCCAGTGATGGAAGGCAAGGCCGTCCTGTTTAAAAAATTCTCTGGCATTGATGTCTTTGACATTGAGATCAATGAAAAAGATCCCGAGAAATTGGTTGAAATCATTGCGGCTTTAGAGCCAACCTTTGGCGGCATCAACCTCGAAGACATCAAGGCACCCGACTGTTTTTATGTGGAGCGCAAGTTGCGCGAGCGCATGAAAATCCCCGTCTTTCACGACGACCAACATGGCACAGCCATCACCGTTGGCGCGGCCATCCTGAATGGCTTGAAAGTGGTGGGCAAAGATCCTAGCCAAGTGAAGTTGGTTACCTCGGGCGCGGGTGCTGCCGCCCTGGCGTGTTTGGGCTTGCTGGTCAAGTTGGGCATTCGCCGCGAAAACATCTGGGTCACCGACTTGGCCGGCTTGGTCTACGAAGGCCGCACGGAGTTGATGGACGAAGACAAAATTCAGTTCTCGCAAAAAACCAGCCTGCGCACTTTGGCCGAAGTCATTGACGGCGCCGATGTTTTCTTGGGCTTGTCTGCGGGCGGTGTCTTAAAGCAAGACATGGTTAAAAAAATGGCAGCCAAGCCATTGATTTTTGCACTGGCCAATCCCAATCCAGAAATATTGCCTGAAGATGTCAAAGCGGTTCGCGACGACGCCATCATGGCCACAGGCCGAACAGACTATCCCAATCAAGTGAACAATGTTCTGTGCTTCCCCTATATTTTTAGGGGCGCCTTGGACAGTGGTGCCACCACCATCACGCAAGAGATGGAGATTGCCGCGGTGTATGCCATTGCCGAATTGGCGCAGGCCGAACAAAGTGAAGTGGTCGCCGCGGCTTACGCGGGTGAGCCTTTGGTGTTTGGACCCGAGTACCTGATTCCAAAGCCGTTTGATCCACGCTTGATGATCAAAATTGCACCGGCAGTGGCACAAGCTGCTGCCGACAGCGGCGTAGCACAGCGTCCCATCACAGACATGGAAGCCTATCGCGAACGCCTGCAAAGCTTTGTGTATGCCTCTGGCACCACCATGAAGCCAATTTACCAAGCTGCAAAACGTGGCCTGAAAAAACGCGTGGCCTACAGTGAAGGTGAAGAAGAACGCGTCTTGCGCGCCGCCCAAATTGTCGCTGACGAAGGGCTGGCCCGTCCAACCTTGATTGGTCGTCCTGCCGTGATTGCCGAACGCATCGAAAAATTTGGATTGCGTTTGAAAGAAGGCCTAGATTACGAGGTGGTGAACGTCGAGGACGATCACCGGTATCGTGACTTCTGGCAAACCTACCACCGCATGACCGAGCGCAAAGGCATCACGGTGCAAATTGCCAAAATTGAAATGCGCCGCCGTTTGTCTTTGATTGGCGCCATGCTCTTGCACAAAGACGATGTGGACGGACTCATTTGCGGTACCTGGGGTACCAACGCCGCGCACTTGCCCTATGTGGAACAAGTGATTGGCAAGCGCGCAGGCGTCAATACGTTTGCCTGCATGAATGGTTTGATGTTGCCGAACCGCCAAGTTTTCTTGGTCGACACCCACGTCAATTACGACCCTACCGCTGAGCAGTTGGCCGAGATCACGGTCATGGCAGCGCACGAAATGAAGCGATTTGGCATACGTCCCAAAGCGGCGCTGCTGTCACATTCCAACTTTGGCACTTCCAACGAACCGAGCGCAGTCAAAATGCGTCAAACCTTGGCCTTGCTGCAAAAGAACGCGCCTTGGTTAGAAGTTGACGGTGAAATGCATGGTGACATCGCCTTGGACGGCGAGGCCCGCGCGCTTCAAATGCCCAATGGCACTTTGCACGGCGACGCCAATCTCTTGGTCTTGCCCAACATTGATGCCGCCAATATTTCCTACAATCTGCTCAAAACAGCTGCCGGCGGCAACATTGCCGTTGGCCCAGTCTTGTTGGGTGCAGCCAAACCGGTTCACATCTTGACCCCTAGCGCCACTGTCAGGCGCATTGTGAACATGACGGCTTTGACCGTTGCAGACGCTAACGCCGTTCGCTGAAAAGGGCCCTTAGCGGCCTTTTTAGTCGAAAGCCTTGCGAAGCCTGTAAATCCCCAAAATTGGGGAAAGTACTTGCAATTTTTTGTGCATTGCGGCACACTAGCGCCTTCGAATTTCCGGGTTTACCCGAGGATTTTGAGGGTATGAATGGTTATTGATGGGTGCTAAGTGTGTTAACGGACTTTTCGGCTGTGCTTAACAGCAATCTCATGCGACGAAGATCGCTTGGTTTTGCTGCCATTGCCGTCAGTTTGGGCTTGGCTTGGGGTTCTTGCACAAATTTGGTGCACGCCAAGGCCAATCCAGAAGCAGTTTCTACAGCACCCATTTCGCTGCAAGAGTTGCCCAAAGAGGGCCAAGAAACCTATCGTCTCATCCTACTGGGTGGGCCTTTTCGATATGAAAAGGATGGGGTTGTGTTTGGCAATCGAGAGCGACTTTTGCCCAAAGCCGAGCGTGGTTTCTACCGCGAATATACCGTCAGAACCCCAGGGGAAAAGAGCCGAGGCGCTCGAAGAATTGTGTGTGGTGGTGAACAACCCAGCTTACCCAAGCAGTGTTATTACACCCAAGATCACTACGCAAGTTTTCGGGAAATTGTGAAGACACCTTAAACCGTGCGCACTGCCCAAGGCTTAGAAAAAAAGAGTTGAACGTCCCCATACGGATGTTCAGTGTTAGGTGAAGGCCCACAAGGCTGTTTAAAAATTTAGAGAGAGAGTAAGGCGATGGACAAGCCAATTCGACAGGATCAAGAAACACTGCTTAAGGGCGTGAGGACCAATATCGTCCAGTCGATTCGCGCATTTCGCGTGAGTGACCTGCAAGAGACCGCACAAGGTCTGGGCCAGCATTTCTTGTATGCCAATTTGTCAAAAGCACAAAGCAAGCAAGACGTGCTTGATTTGATCGCTGCACAGTTCACTTTGCCGACCCACTTTGGCAAAAACTTTGATGCCTTGTACGACAGCATGACCGACCCCGTTCACAAATCAGGCCCCCAGCCTGGCTTCATCGTGGTGTTGGAGCACATTCCTGCCAACTCAAAGTTTGACAAAGAAGCACGCGAACAATTGCTTGATATCTTTAGAGACACTGCCGACTATTGGGGTGATCGCAAGATTCCATTCCGTTGCTTCTATTCTTTCTCAGTGGCTCGTGCAGCGACCGCTGGCGGCGAAAAACTGCCAGAACCAGCGCCCGAGTTTGACGCCGATGGTTTAGAAATTGTGGCCGAAGAAGGCGAGAAAATGCCCACCGACAAACTCGTGGATGTGTCGCCTTTGGCGCTTCGCATGAGTAGCCCCTTCAATGCGGGTTACTGGCTCGCTGCTGCTTAATCATCGCAATAGCAAAACAAATAGCCAAACAAAAAAGCTGCAAGGACCGTCAGGTTCTTGCAGCTTTTTTAATGAGCGCTTTGGTCAGTCGACTTTCGCTGAGCAGTGTCTAGCTTTTCAATTGAAGCGCTAAATCGAGGTATTCCTGAACCGGCACTTCTTCAGCACGCCGTTGTACATCAAAGGTGCCTGCAAAATTTCTCTCGGTGAGCCAAGCGCCCAAGGTGTGCCTGAGCAATTTGCGTCGCTGGCTGAAAGCCACCTGCACCATTTTTTCAAGTAATTGAAAGTCAACTGCCGCCGGTGCTGCACGAGGAATCATGCGAACCACGGCACTGTCAACCCGGGGTGGTGGATCGAAACTTTCGGGCGGAACAAACAAGACATTTTCCATGTCGTAACGCCACTGCAGCATGACAGACAAACGGCCGTAGTCAGAGGTGGCGGGTGAGGCTACCATGCGATCAATCACTTCTTTTTGAAGCATGAAGTGTTGGTCTTCAATCACGGCCACATGGTTTAGCAAGTGAAACAATATGGGCGTTGAAATGTTGTACGGCAAATTGCCAACAACCCGGATTTTTTGATCCTTGGCCAACTCCGTAAAGTTGACTTTCAAAACATCCGACTCGACCACGCTCAGCTGTTTGTGCATGCGAAGTCTTACCGCAAGATCGCGATCGAGCTCAATGACAGTGAGGTGACCTAAGCGTTCAACCAGGGGTTGAGTCAGAGCGGCCAGCCCTGGGCCAATCTCCACCATGGCTTGGCCTGCTTGAGGGTGGATGGCATCGACAATGGCATCTATGATCCCGCCATCTGACAGGAAATGTTGGCCAAATCTTTTTCTAGCGATGTGCTTCATTGAGGAGGATCGCGTAACTCAACATAGGCTCGGCCGCGCAACTCTTGGACCCAGGCTGTGTAAAGCTCTTCCATTTTTTTCTCTCGCAATTGACCGCGCACCATTTCGCGTTGTTCGCGCAAAGTTAGGGGGGCCTCGCGACGCTCCATCACCTGTATCAGGTGCATCCCAAATCTAGAGACCAAGGGCTCGCTGATTTGACCAGGCTTGAGTTGCGCCATCACTTCTTCAAACTCAGGAACGAATTGCCCAGGACTTGCCCAGCCCAAATCGCCACCTGCAGGCGCGCTGCCATCTTGAGAAAATTGTTTAGCCATTTCAGCAAAGTCAGTGCCCGATTGAATGCGTTGCTTGTAAGACAACAAACGATTTCGTGCAGCGCTTTCAGTCAGGTCGTTGCTGAGCCTGAGCAAGATGTGCCGCGCACGTGTTTGCACAATGGTGGTGCCGCTCAAGTCGCTTTGTTTCTTCTCTAAGACTTTCAAAATATGAAAGCCAGCGCCTGAACGCAGAGGATTAGAAACATCACCGATGTTCAAAGCTTGGACGCCCTGAACAAACAGAGTGGGATAACGCTCGGCAGAGCGCAGGCCCATTTCTCCGCCATTGGCGCCTTTGTCGGCTGCCTCCGAGAATTTGGTCGCTAGACTTGCAAAATTCTCACCATTTTTGGCCTGCTGTGATATTTGCTGCGCTTTGGCTTGCAAGGCTGCCACTTCAGAAGGTGTGCTGTTTTCGGGGACCGCAATCAAAATCATTGCCAAATTCAAATCCATGGCAACCGTGCCTGTCGGATTGTTCAGTTGCCGAGATTGAATTTCTTTTTCGACGTCTGTGTCAGAAATGCGAGCTTTATTTTCAACCTCGCGTTCACGCAGCCTGTTGATCATGAGTTGGGTGCGAAGTTGCGCACGAAACGCTGAAATCGTTAAACCCTCTTGACCTATGCGTTGATACAACTGCTCTTGCGTCAATTGGTTTTGGCGTGCAATATTTTGAACAGTGAGCTCAATCTCGGCGTCTTCTACGCGAATACCGTTTTCACGTGCTACTTGAAGCTGAGCTTTTTCAATGATCAATTGTTCGATAGCTTGCTTCGCCAAGCTTTGGTCATCGGGCAATTTCGTGCCGCGTGGCAAATCGTTTTGAATTCTTGACTTCAATGCTTGAACTTCATTGTTGGTGATGGGCTCAGAGTTGACCACCGCCACAATGAAATCGGCAGAACGAGCTTTAGCAGCGGTTTGTGCTTGTGCGGAACACAAAATGCCAGAAGCGATAAGAAATGACAAACCCAAGGGGCGTAAAAATTGACTTGCCGAAACGACAAAGGTTGACTTCTGCACACACTGAGATGGCAGAGGATGAGTCGCTGAAAATTTAGTCATAGTTGGTAAATCTGCTGGTAGGCGCCAAGTCTTCGCGAAGGTATTGGTAACGGGGGATATTGTCGCGCAATGTTTTCAATGGGCTTGAGCCAACCCGGGCTAAACCCACAAACTCGAGTTGGAACAAAATTCGGCTGCGAGAGGTACTGGTGGTACTCTGAAGGCGTTCATAGACGACTCGACCCAGCCAACAACCAGCATCGTATTCAAAGCCAAGCAACGTGTCGACCATTTTTCGGTCTTTCAGGCTGAAGTTCATTCTGCCAACACTGTACCAACGCTCTGCCCCTAAGCCTTGTCCTGGGGCCAGTGTTTGTGAATAAGGCGATGAGCGCGCGTCTTTGCTAAAGGAAAAATCTCGCAGAGGCCACTGCCAACCCACATCAATCTGCTCACTTTGATTCCGGGTGAATCGATAGGCAGTGTTGAAAACTTTGTAGGGGCTTGGATTGAACCGCGTGGTCAAAGTGCTGCGGGTCGAGTTGTGAGTTTGGGCGTCAAATTGATGAGTGGCATCCAGCGTCCACCGGTTATCCCAACGCATACCTGCACCTAACAAGATGTCGCTGAGGCCAGAGGCAACGGTCGATTCTCCGGGCAAGCGAACCAATTGATCGGAAAATCGATAACGCTGAGCCAAGCCAAAGCGAGCCAGTTCGGCACCAGTCGTTGCGTCAAAGAATCGGCTGTTGACACCCAACGTGACCAAATTGTTATCTGCGACGCGATCTTGTCCTACATAGGGATTTTCAGAGTAAATCGTGGTCAGATTGAAGTCGGTTGCACCGCTGTCATAGCTGGGCAAGGTACTTTGATCCTTGAAGGGTGTTCTGACAAAGAAAGCGCGTGGCTCTAAAGTTTGCCGCAATTCTCGGTTGAAGAAATTGGCATCTCTTTCGTAGACGAGGCCGGTATCTAAACTGAAGGTGGGCAACAAACGATCGACTTCAACTTGGCCATTGGTCAAGGCCGTGTCAAATTGATAACGGGTGGCGTGCAATTGAACTTTTGGGATGATAAATCCCCAAGAACTAAGCCAAGGTCGGCTCACCTGCATGGCAGCAAAACTTCTTTGACCGTTGCGTAAGATGCTACTGGCACCACCTGGCGCTTGGCTGAAGTCTGCTTCGAAGCGTGTTGTATCCGCGGTGATAGAGGTGTCAAATCCGTGTACATTCCATTTGTTGTAACGCGCCTGAATCTGGGGTGATCGGTTGTAGGGCGGCGTGATGGGCGAGCTGATGTCTTGCAAAGTTTGGAACTGCAAAACCAGCGCCATCATGGAAAGATCACCTTGGGACCAATGAAGGCTGCCACTTGCCGGGAGCAGTCGTTGGGTCAAGGACAAGCCAGCGCGTGGAAAATCTCGCCAATAGTTGTCATCACTGACACGATTGATGTTGATACCGACACCGACTCGGCCCAACGCAGACATGCCAGTATCGGCTTCACCCGAATGCTGCGCGGACAGACCCCACCGACTTTCTTTGCGCAGGGGGTCATTGGGCATCCAATTGAAGCGAGTTTGGCCCTGATGCAGGGGCTCCAAATAACGGAACTCTGAATCGAGCGCCAAGCCACGCTTTGACATGACCGTGGTGGTCAGCGTTGCATCGCGGTGGGGTGCAATGTTCCAATAATAGGGTGAAGAAACTTCAATGCCACTGACGGAGTCAATGCCGACCAAGGGCGCCAAAAAGCCAGAATATCGTTTGCTATCCAAAGGAAACGTCAAAGAGGGCGCGGCCAAAATAGGCACATCGTGAAAGCGAAGCTGCAAGTCTTTCGCTTGCATGGTGTTGTCCTCTTCATTGACCTGAAAACTGGCTGCTTGCAAAATCCATTCTGGAAGCCAACTGGGTCCTGGTACTCGCGCACAAGTTGTGTAGGTGGCATTCCGGATAATGGCCCTTTGAGAATCGATGAATTCAATCTCGGAGGCGCCTCCATGCCCCCCACCTTTGAGGAATTGGTATTGGGGCTGTAAAAACTTTCCCTGGAAGGTGTCGGCTTGGAGGTGGAGTGATGGGCCTTCAAAAAAGTTACCTTCACGAGAGATGCGAACCCGGCCTTCAGCTTTCAAGCTGTCTCTTGACTGGTCATATTCGATTCGGTCAGACCGAACAGTGAGCCCTTGCTTTCTTAAAGCAGCATCGCCTTGAATGATTAAATCAAGGTCTGGGCGGGCTTTGATACTTTGGCCGGAGACATGAGCAGGTGAGTTTTTCCGTTCGCTGTCGGATATTTTTTCTTCTAAACGGGTGCTGTTTTGGAGTATCACGCCTTGAGATGGGCTGACAACCCCTGCTTGAGATGCTTGCGATTGCGCATTGCCGGCCGTGTGCCATAGCAACATGCCACACAATGTCAATGCATGTGCAAGTTGGGCGGACTTCAGTGGCAGGTTGGTCTTCAAGGGCTATCGTCCGGTTAGACGGGTGTTTGTAGAATGGATTATCCATGAGTGTTGGCAATGCGCTTGACCCCAAGCTAGAAGTTGCCAACAGTTTTTGTTGTTGTGGCGTTTGGTCATCCAAACGCCTTGTTTGATTTGGAACAAGATCTTGAATGCTGATCTCAAAATGAAACCACCGGTGTCTTGGGTGGATCCTGAGCGCCAAAAGGCATGCGAAGCTTGGCTTGAAGAGGTCAAACTGACCCATGGCGTGCGGCCTGAGTCCCTAAGAGTTGCTTCAGCCGATGCCAGTTTCAGACGGTATTTGCGGGTTGATACAGCTTCGGGCAACAGCTTGATTGTGATGGATGCACCGCCAGACAAAGAAAATTGTGAGCCTTTTGTGAAGGTGGCCGAATTGATGTCGGTGGCCAAGCTGAATGCGCCAAAGGTATTGGCCTGGCAACAAGCACAAGGCTTTATGTTGCTGACAGACTTGGGCGATCGCACCATGATGTCCGCCATCGACCCCCAAAACCCACAAGCCAACCATGCCCTGTACATGCAGGCGGTGGATGCCTTGATTGCTTGGCAGTTGTCGTCCAAACCCGGGGTTTTGCCGCCTTACGATGAAGCCTTGCTGCAGCGCGAATTGAGTTTGTTCCCAGATTGGTACTTGCAAAAGCATCGGGGTCTTCAAGTTGAAGGCAAGATGAGAAATACCTTAGACAGCACATTCAAAGCCTTGGTGGCGCACAATTTGGCAGCACCCTCTGTCTACGTTCACCGAGACTTTATGCCGCGCAACTTGATGATGCCGGTCGGTAGCTCATCAGACTTGGGTGTCTTAGATTTTCAAGACGCGGTGTATGGCCCGGTTACTTATGACGTGGCCAGTTTGATGCGCGATGCATTCCTGTCGTGGGATGAGGACTTTGTCTTGGACATCACTATCCGTTATTGGGAAAAAGCCCGCAAAGTGGGGTTGCTTGACTATGAAGACTGGCACCAAGACTTTGGCGCTTTCTATCGTGCCGTAGAGTGGATGGGTTTGCAGCGGCACCTCAAGGTGGCCGGTATTTTTGCCCGATTGACTTTGCGCGATGGCAAAGAAAAGTACTTGGCCGATGCGCCGCGATTCATTGCCTACATTCGCGCCACCGCTTCGCGTTACATCGAGCTCAGGCCCTTGTTGCGCCTGATTGAAGAAGTCGAAGGCACTGACGGTGTGACCGGCTTTGCCTTTGGCCGCATGTAGGCCATCACAGATGTCAAATTTGCCTCGCTTTCATTGCCCTACTGCCCTTCATGCAGGGGACGAGTTGGAATTGCCTGCCGGTACTTCGAGGCATGTGCAAGTTAGAAGAATGCAGCCTGACGATGTCATCACCCTGTTCAACGGCGAAGGCGGCGAATTCAAGGCCACTATTTTGCGCATGGGCCGAAGTGATGTGGTGGTGCGTGTGGGTGAAAAAACAGATTCATCGCGTGAGTTGAATTTGCGCGTGAATTTGTGGTCCGGTATCACGGCCAACGAGCGCATGGATTGGCTGGTTGAAAAAGCCACTGAATTGGGTGCGTTCAGCCTGTTGCCCATCACGGCCGAGCGCAGTGTTTTGAAACTCAAAGGCGAGCGATCCGATAAAAAATTGGCGCACTGGCAAGCCATTGCTGTAGCCGCCAGTGAGCAGTGCGGTCGCAATCGAGTCATGGCGGTGAAGTCGCCCTTGTCATTGGCGCAAGCTTTGTTGGCGGCCAAAGCAGAGCCGACCGATCAGGCCGTTCAGGCCAATCAAGCCTTTCAGGCGCGTTGGATCTTGTCCTTGGCGGAAGGCACGAAGAACATCGGTGATGCATTGGCAGACGCGCAAAGCAGCGCGCAGTCTTCCCCTTTAGAAATTACGGTACTGAGCGGACCCGAGGGCGGCCTGAGCCCCGCCGAAGAAGCGCAAGCCCTGGCAGCAGGCTTTGTGCCCGTCACCTTAGGCCCAAGGGTACTCAGGGCTGAAACGGCGCCTGTCGCGGTTTTGTCTGTGCTTGGTGCGCTGATCTAGATACACTCGGGTGTATGAATCCCAATCTCTTTTTGCTGGCTTTGTGCCAAGGCCTCTTTCTGACCAACAACGTCACCTTCATTGCCATCAATGGCTTGGTCGGCTTGAGTCTGGCCCCTGTGGGTTGGATGGCCACTTTGCCGGTCATGGGGTATGTGGTGGGCGGCGCATTGTCAACGGGTTTGGTTGCTAAATCTCAAGCCAAATGGGGTCGCAGGGTTTCCTTCCAATTGGGGCTGTTGGTTGGCTTGTTGTCGGCCATGTTGTGCGCCTATGCGGCCCACACGCACAACTTTGCGCTCCTGGTGGTGGCCACCTTAGTGGCGGGTTACTACAGTGCCAACGGTCAGCTTTATCGCTTTGCTGCAGCCGAACTGGCAGACGTCTCGTTTCGCGAAAAGGCGGTCTCGTGGGTCATGGCCGGTGGTTTGATTGGTGCCATTGTGGGACCCAATTTGGCATCTAAAAGCAAGGGCTGGTTTGAGACACCTTTCATGGGCGCGTATGTGGCCCTGACGGCGGTGGCCGTATTGGGCATGGTGCTGATGCACTTTGTCAAATTTCCGCCCGTGCCGGAAAAGCCCAAGGGCAGTTCAGAGGGCCGTCCCTTGTCTGAAATTATGCGCCAGCCCGTCTTCATAGTCTCTGCGGCCGCAGCAGCCCTAAGCTATGGCGTGATGAATTTGCTCATGGCCGCCACACCCTTGGCCATGCAAGTGTGCGGCTATCAATTCAGTGATGCCGCACTGGTCTTGGAGTGGCACGTGATTGGCATGTTTGCACCCGGATTCTTTACCGGGCACCTGATTAAAAAGTACGGCACCTTGCAAATCATGGGTGTGGGCGTGCTCTTGAATTTTGTCTGTATTGCCGTGGCACTGTCGGGCACCGAATTAAGCCAGTTTGTGATCGCGTTGTTTTTCTTAGGCGTGGGCTGGAACTTTTTGTTCACAGGCAGCACCACCTTGTCGATGACCGCATGGCGACCTGAAGAAAAAGATCGCGCACAGGCAGCCATCAACTTCTGCGTTTTTGGCACCATGGCCATCACCTCGTTTGCATCGGGCGCACTGGTCACCACCCGCGGTTGGGACTGGCTCAACTATGGTTCATTGGTGCCAGTGGCACTGACGGCAGCAGCCCTCTTGTGGCTAACGTGGATTCGCAAGAACCGCACGCCTGTTTAACTTTGCAAATACCAGGTCAGGGCATCGACGCCATGACTTCGGCCACGGAGGCGGTGAGTTTTTTGGCATAGGGCACATGCAAAAACTCATTGGGGCCATGCGCATTGCTTTTAGGACCTAGCACACCGCAAACCATCATTTGCGCTTTTGGAAAGCCTTGGCTCAGCATGTTCATCAATGGAATGGTACCGCCTTGACCAATGTAGCCCACCGAGGCCCCAAAGTGCGCTTGGCTGGCGCTTTGCAAAGCCTGTTCAAACCATGGCGTGCTGCTGGGTGCGTTCCAGCCAGTGGCGCCGCCATTGGATTCAAACGTCACACGGGCTTGGTAGGGCGCGTTGTCTTCTAACAATTTTTTCATTTCGGCCACCGCTTGGTCGGCTTCCACCAAAGGCGGCAAGCGTAAGCTGAGCTTGAAGGCCGTGTAGGGACGAAGCACATTGCCGGCGTTTTCTAAAGACGGAAAGCCTTCGGCGCCAGTGACACTCAAGGTGGGCGTCCATGTGCGATTCAGAAGTGCTTGCAAGGGGTCGGTGGTGGTGGGCAGCGCGAAGGTGGTCGAGCCACCGCAGTCGTAATGGGCCCAAGGGAATCGTTTGTAAACCTCTTCGCCCAAAATGCTGGCGGTGGCCTTGGCTTGTGCCAAACGATCGGCGGGCACTTCGCAGTGAAAACTGGCCGGCAGCAAGCGCCCAGATTTGCTGTCTTCTAAGCGGTCCAGTACCTGGCGCATGATGCGAAAACTAGAGGGCACCAAACCAGAGGCGTCGCCTGAGTGAATGCCTTCGGTCAAGATTTCGACTTTCAAGGTGCCACTGGCCATGCCGCGCAAGCTGGTTGTGAGCCACAGTTGATCGTAGTTGCCTGCGCCACTGTCAAGGCAAATGACCAAACCCACGTCGCCTAGTTTGTCGCGCATGGCATCGACGTAGGGCAGCAAGTCATAGGAGCCAGATTCTTCGCAGGTTTCAATCAAGCCAACAATGCGAGGGTGCGGTGTGGTTTGATTTTTGAGCGCTTGAATGGCGGCAACGCTGGCATAAGCCGCATAACCATCGTCAGCACCACCGCGCCCATACAGTTTGCCGTCTTCGTACTTGGGTGTCCATGGACCCAAATCGTTTCGCCAGCCACTGAACTCGGGTTGTTTGTCGAGGTGGCCATACATCAAGACTGTTTGACCCGAGCCTTCAGATTGCGCGCGTGTGGCTGCCACTTCAAAAAACAGCACGGGTGTGCGGCCTGGCAAGCGAATAATTTCCAGTGACAAGCCCGCTACTTTTTGCGCTTCAATCCACTGCGCTGTTTGACGAAGTACTGTGTCTAGGTAACCATTGGCTTCCCAGTTAGGGTCAAACGAGGGTGACTTGGCAGGCACCTCAATGTACTGGGTGAGCTCTTTGACAATTTGCGAATCCCAAGACTGAGTGACGTCCTTGAGGGCCTTCTCGGCGTTCAAGAAATGTGCAGGAAGTTCTTTGTGAATGGGTGCGTTCATGAAACTCTCCAAAAATTCAGTGTGGGGTTAAGGCTTTGCGCTTAACCAAGACAAACCCCTTGAGGTACCGCCAGAGCTGGTATCGGCGGGCACGTACTCGCAGCCCACCCAACCTTGCCAGCCACATTCTGCAGACACTCGGTCGATCAAGTCAAACAAATAAGGCCAATTGAGTTCGCCTGTACCGGGTTCGTGGCGCAGCGGCACATCGGCAATTTGAAAGTGTCCAACGTTGCCTGTCGGCAGGTAGCGCTCCACTTTGGTGGTCACGTCACCTTCCACAATTTGGCAGTGGAACAAATCCATCTGAACTTTCAAATTGGGCTCGTCGACCAGCGCCAAAATTTCATGGGCATGGTCTTGGCGGTTGACTAAAAACCCCGGAATGCCGCGTTGATTGATGGGCTCCAACAAAACATCCAGGCCTTGTGCGCGGACGGTTTGGCAAGCCCATTTCAGATTGGCAACCAGAGTGGCTTGTGCTTGCTCGCGTGAGACGCCCGCAGGAATGACGCCTGCCATCGAGTGAATGCGTGGGCAAGCAAGTGCCTCGGCATAGCGCATGGCTCTTTGAACACCGGCTTTGTACTCAGCTTCACGGCCCGGACTGCAGGCCGTGCCTCTGTCGCCTTTTTCCCAGGCGCTGAGGGTGCTGGCGTCGTCAATGCCGCCAGGCGGCATGTTGAACAGAACTTGTTGCAGACCATTGTCTTTTAAGCGTGCCGCCAAATCTTGGGGACTGTAGGCATACGGGAACAAATATTCAACTGCTTTGAAGCCATCTTTGGCGGCCGCTTCAAAGCGGTCTAAAAAATCCATGTCGGGGTACATCATGGACAGGTTGGCGGCAAATTGAGGCATGTTTAACTTTCTATCAATTACCAAGCCGCACCAAAAGTTTGGCGCAACTCTTCAATGTGTTCTGCAGACAAAGCTTGCGGTGGCTGGGCCACATTCAATTGCATCAGCTTGGCTGTTTCTTCTAGCTCTTCTAAGGTGGCCATGGCACTGGCCAGGTTTTGGTGCCACACGTTGGGCCCTAGTTTGGACAACATGACCGCGCGAATGGGCGTGCCTTGTTGTGCAAACTGCGCAATGGTCTGCGCCACTGCATGGGCCGCCGCAGGATCGCCGGGTCTGAAATAAGGAATCAATGGCACATGGCCTACCTTCATGACAAAGTAGGGCGTGATGGGCGCTAACAATTCAGGGCCTTGTGCATTCAAACTCAAGGACACGCAATGGGTGCTGTGCGTATGAATGACGCATTGCGCAGGCAAGCTGCCCGGCGCTTTGTCAGATGCCGCATAAATTTGGCGGTGGAGTGTAATCGTTTTGCTGGCTTTGTGACCACATATTTGAGTCCCATTGCGATTGAGTAAGGCCAAGTTGGCCGGGTCTAAATTTCCCAAGCAGGCATCGGTGGGCGTGATCAAAAAGCCATCACCCACGCGCATGCTGATGTTGCCTGCGGTAGCGTGCACATAGCCACGTTGAAACAGGCTCAAACCGACGCGGCAAATTTCTTCGCGGGCTTTGGTTTCACTGAGTGTGTTGACGCTTTGAAAGTTCATGCACCTGCACCTACCAACACTTGGAAAGCCTTGGTGAAGAAATCGGGTGTTCCAAAATTGCCCGACTTTAAAGTGAGGTGACCTGCATCATGATGGGGCGCATAGCACCAAGGCACACCCGGATCAATTTGTGCGCCAATTTGCATTTGGGAGATGTTCAAAGCTTGAACGCAAGCCCCAGAGGTTTCGCCGCCTGCAATGACCCATTGCTTGACGCCCAAGGCTTGCAGCCCCAGGCTGACTTGGGCCAGCGCAGATTCCATCCACTCGCCGGCTTGCTCTCTGCCAAACTTGGCTTGTACTTTTTGCAAAGTTTCCGCATCGGTGGTGGCGTATATCAGAACCGGCCCATTGGCCAGCAGCGGCTTGGCCCACGACAATGCTTTTTCAACATCGGCTTTAATTTGTTGCTGAACGTTTGTACCGCTCCAATTCAGCGGTTCAAATTGCCAGCTGGGCAAGCCCGTTGTTTTGTAATGCGCCACTTGCCCTTGCGTGGCCAAAGAGCAGCTGCCCGACACAATGGCTTGGTAGCCTTGTGCTATGGGCAGTGCAGAGGCTTGAGGCGAAGATTGCAGCCCCCAATTGCCAGGCAGGCCAATGGCAACGCCTGAGCCTGCTGTGACCAGTGACATGCCTTTCAGCGCGGGGCCTAAGGTCTTTAAATCTTCATTGCTGGTGGCATCCACAATGGCCACACCCACGCCATCGGCTTCGAGTTGTTTGATTTTTTGGGCGATGGCAGCCGTACCGCGCGACATGACGGTGTGATCGATCAAGCCGACTTTGCGTTGAGTTTGCGCTTGCATGACTCTGACCAAGTTGGCATCAGTCATGGGCGTGAGCGGATGATTTTGCATCCCGCTTTCATTCAACAACACAGCGCCTGCAAACAAGTAGCCTTTGAAAACGGTGCGACCATTGTCTGGAAACGCTGGCGTGGCAATGGTGAACTTGCAATTCAAGGCGTCCATCAGGGCTTCGGTGACAGGGCCAATGTTGCCTGCGGGGGTGCTGTCAAACGTAGAGCAGTACTTGAAATAAATTTGTTCAGCCCCTTGTTCTTTGAGCCACTTCAGGGCTTCTAAAGATTGTGCGATGGCTTCGCTGGCCGGAATGGTTCTGGACTTCAAAGCCACCACCACGGCATCGACGTCAGACGACAAAGGTGCCGTGGGCACGCCAAATGTTTGCATGACCCGCATGCCCGATCGAACCAAGTTGTTGGCCAGGTCGGTTGCGCCCGTAAAGTCGTCTGCAATGCAGCCTAGTTTCATGTTGTCACGCCTTCAAAAGTGCGGGCTTGAAAATTATTTGGCTTTGGGCAATTCAATGCCCGGGAATATTTTGATGACAGCGCTGTCGTCTTCTTTGGCAAAGCCAGCAGTGCTGGCTTGCATGAACATTTGATGCGCCGTGCTTGAAAGTGGCAATGGAAATTTGCTGGCCCGCGCCATGTCCAAAACCAGGCCCAAGTCTTTGACAAAAATATCAACGGCAGACAAAGGCGTGTAGTCGGCTGCCAAAACATGGGCCATGCGGTTTTCAAACATCCAACTGTTGCCAGCGCTGTGCGTGATCACTTCGTACAGGGCTTCGGGGTCAACACCTTCGCGCAGTCCCAGCGCCATGGCTTCTGCGGCAGCCGCAATGTGAACGCCCGCCAAGAGTTGATTGATGACTTTGACTTTGCTGCCAGCGCCGGCACTGTCGCCCAACTTGTAAACCTTAGCCGCCATGGCATTGAGAAAAACCTCTGCTTTTTCATAAGCAGCCGGTGTGCCTGCGGTCATCATGGTCATCTGACCGGATGCTGCTTTGGCCGCGCCCCCAGAGATAGGCGCGTCGATGTAATGCAGACCTTTGTCGTTCAATGTTTTTTCGAGCCACACAGAAAATGCAGGATCAACGGTGGAGCACATGACAAACACACTGTCAGGTTTGAGATGCTGAATACAGCCGCTGTTGGCTGCGCCATCGCCAAACAACACAGACTCTGTTTGTGCGGCATTGACCACCACGGACACCAGCACATCTGAAGCTGCTGCAATGTCGGCCAGACTGCCACAAGCGACACCGCCTTCGGCTGCAAATTTCTGCGCCACTTCAGAGCGAACATCAAACACATGCACCGGATGGCCGGCCCGTCTTAATGACTGAGCCATGCCCATGCCCATGGCGCCTAAACCGATCACACCCACCGACAAATTAGCTGACATGAATTGATTCTCCAGAAACGGTAAGCATGATTTTTCCGATGTGCTGCGATGACTCCATTAGCGCGTGTGCTGTTGCGGCCTCATTCAAGCTGAACACTTGATGAATGACGGGTGCAACTTTGCCATTGGCCAGCAAGGGCCAAACGTGTTCTTTCAACTCGTTGGCAATTTGCGCTTTGTCTAGCGCGCTTCGAGGCCGCAACGTAGAGCCTGTGAAAGTCAAGCGTTTGGCCAAGAGAGAGACCCAATCGACTTCAACTTTGGAAGGCTGAAGAAACGCAATTTGCAGCAAGCGCCCCTCAATGGCCAGGGCCTTCAAGTTGCGCTGAATGTAGCTGCCGCCCACCATGTCCAAAATGGCGTTCACACCTTTTTGGTCGGTGAGCTTCAAAACCTCTTCGACAAAATCTTGTGTTTTGTAATCGATCGCGACATGGGCGCCGGCCTTTAAACAGGCCGCCACTTTGTCTGCATTGCCAACCGTGCAATACACTTGGGCGCCAAAGGCTCGAGCCAATTGAACAGCGGTCAGGCCTATGCCCGAGGAGCCGCCATGGATCAAAATACTTTCACCCTGTTTCAATTTGCCACGTTGAAAGACATTGGTCCAAACGGTGAAAAAATTCTCGGGCAGTGCGGCTGCTTGCAACATGGAATAGCCCGAGGGAATGGGCAGTGCTTGACCTTCTGGCACTGTGGCGTATTCTGCGTAAGCGCCGCCATTGGTGAGGGCGCAAACTTTGTCGCCGATTTGCCATTTTGTGGCGCCTTCGCCCAGTGCAACCACTTCGCCCGAGATTTCCAAACCCACAATGGGTGACGCGCCAGGCGGTGGCGGATAGCGGCCGCTGCGTTGCAAACAGTCAGGTCTGTTGACGCCCGCAAAGGCCACCTTGACCAAAACCTCACCTGCCTGCGGCGATGGCACCTGGCATTGACCGGGTATTAAGACTTCGGGACCTCCACCGGTGCCATGGTCAATGAATTTCATGGTGCTTGGCAGTGTCATTTCAGTCTTTCGAATTGGTATTGAATTTGAAGTCGAGTTAGAGGTCGAATTAAAGAGCGCGTTTTAGCGAGCGCGTTGTAATTTGAAAACGGCCGTGCCCGCCATGAGGTTGGGCCAGAGTCTGACTTCTTGCCCTTCTTGCAAGCCAAAGCTGTCTAGAATTTTTAAATCATTTTTGTTGGCGAGTTGTGCAAAATCTGCAAACGTCCCGACCCGAATATTGGGCGTGTCGTACCACTCGTAAGGCAGGCGTTTGGTCACGGGCATGCGGCCGTTCAAGATGCTCATGCGATTGGGCCAGTGAGCAAAATTGGGAAACGCCAAGATGCCGGTTCGGCCGACGCGAACAGTTTCACGCAGCATCACTTCTGCGTTTCTCAAATGTTGGAGCGTGTCAATTTGCAAAACCACATCAAAGGATTGGTCAGCAAACATGGCCAAGCCTTCGTCCAGATTCAATTGAATGACATTCACGCCGCGTTGAATGCAGGCCTGAATGTTGTGATCATCGATCTCAACGCCATAGCCTGTGCACTGTCGATTCTTTTGCAAATAATCAAGCAGCGCGCCATCGCCACAACCCAAATCCAAAACGCGAGAGCCTTCGGGCACCAGACGCGCAATGGCCTGCAAATTCACGTGCTCGCTCATGCGCGGCCTCCCCGATGGAGATCTTGATCAATGTTGTCAAAGTACGATCTGACAACTTGCATGTAGCGCGCATCGTCCAGCAAGAAAGCATCATGGCCATGCGGCGCATCAATCTCTGCGTAACTCACATCGCGCTTGTTGTCCAACAAGGCTTTGACCATTTCACGACTCCGTGCTGGCGAGAAACGCCAGTCGGTGGTGAAACTCACCAATAAAAACTTGCAAGTGGCCTGGGCCAATGCGGCGGTTAAGTTGCCACCCAAAGTGCGAGCGGGATCAAAATAATCCAAGGCCCGCGTGATCAAAAGATAAGTGTTGGCATCAAAGTACTCGCTGAACTTGTCACCTTGATAGCGCAAGTAGCTTTCAATTTGAAACTCAATGTCTTGCGTGGTGTAGCGGTAGCCTGAGGCGTTGTCTGTCACGGCATCGCGCAGTTCGCGGCCAAACTTTTCATTCATCACGTCATCACTCAAGTAAGTGATGTGTCCAATCATTCGCGCGATGCGCAGCCCACGCTTTGGCACCACGCAGTGTTTGTAGAAATGACCGCCATGAAAATCTGGGTCGGTCACAATGGCGCGCCGTGCGACTTCGTTGAAGGCAATGTTTTCTGCCGTTAGGTTGGGGGCGCTGGCTACCACCACCGCATGCGCAACGCGCGAGGGGTATCGCAGAGCCCAAGACAAGGCTTGCATGCCGCCCAGACTGCCCCCCATGACAGCCGCCAAAGTTTGAATGCCCAGCGCATCTAACAAGCGCGCTTGTGCATCTACCCAATCTTCTACGGTGACGACTGGAAAATCTGCGCCGTAAATTTCTCCGTTGTCGGGGTGCTTGTGCATCGGGCCTGTCGAGCCAAAGCAAGAGCCCAGGTTGTTCACGCCAATGACAAAGAAGCGATTTGTGTCCACGGGCTTGCCGGGGCCAATCATGTTGTCCCACCAGCCTTCGCTTTTTTCCTGACCATCGTATACGCCGGCCACATGGTGCGAGGCATTGAGTGCATGGCAAATGAGAACGGCGTTCGACTTGTCGGCGTTCAAGGTGCCGTAGGTTTCGTAGGCCAAGTGATAGGCACGAATAGACGCACCACTTTGCAGCGCAAGTGGTGATTCAAAAAACATCGACTGTGGCTTGGCGATCAATGACATGACAGGGGACAACTCGAGAAAGCAGTTTGTCTAATTATCAGGGCTTTAAAGCTGAACCGTTGGCGAGGGATGTTTCATGGCGGTTGGCAAGTTCTGAGGTGCAGTGATGGGTTTTTCGGCGTTTGGCAAAGGTCCGCCCCATAAAGCCAGAGCGCCCAAAATGGCAAACACTACGGCAGAAATACGGTGCACCCATTTGAGTGAAATTTTGCGGGTGATGGCATCGCCTAGCCAAACCACAGGGGCGTTGGCCAGCATCATGCCCAAGGTGGTGCCGGCGACGACCCAGAACCAGCTTTGGAACTGTGCGGCCAACATGACGGTTGCAATTTGAGTTTTGTCGCCCATCTCTGCAATGAAGAAGGCCACCACGGTGGTCGCAAAAACGCCCCAGCGTGGATTGTCATTGTCGCCCTCCTCGTCCAATTTGTCGGGGATCAAAATCCAAACGGCCATGGCCAGAAAAGAAGCGCCTAAGACCCAGCGCAGTGCCTCAGGACCCAACTGGGTGGTGACCCAACTGCCGACGGCGCCCGCCAACCCGTGATTGACCAGAGTGGCCACCAAGATGCCCCAAACGATGGGCCAAGGTTTGCGAAATCGGGCAGCCAGGACCAAGGACAAGAGTTGTGTTTTGTCGCCCATTTCGGCAAGGGCAACGATACCGGTAGAGACAAGAAAAGCTTCCATAGAACCATCATATCTGCCCTCACCCTTGTTTTTTGGCGCGGTTTTTGCTTGTTTTTGGTGCGCAATGCACAAGCTAGGTATTTGCGCACCAAATTAATTCAAAAATAAGCAGAGATACACATGGAAGCACTAAAACAGGGCGCGGATTCGCTCTTTATTTTGTTGGGCGGCATCATGGTTTTGGCCATGCACGCAGGTTTCGCCTTTTTGGAATTGGGCACCGTCCGCAAGAAAAACCAGGTCAATGCCTTGGTCAAGATCTTGGTGGACTTTTCAGTTTCAACAGTGGTTTATTTTGTCGTTGGCTACAGCGTGGCTTATGGCACCAGCTTTTTTGTGGGCGCTGAGCAACTGGCCGCCAAAAATGGCTATGACTTGGTGAAGTTCTTTTTCTTGCTGACATTTGCTGCGGCCATTCCCGCCATCGTCTCGGGCGGTATTGCAGAGCGCGCCAAGTTTTGGCCCCAGCTCATCGCGACCGCTTGCATTGTGGGTTTTGTCTACCCCTTCTTTGAAGGCATCGTTTGGAACCAACACTTTGGCGTGCAGGCTTGGATCAAGGCCACTACCGGTGAAGAGTTTCACGACTTTGCAGGCTCTGTCGTGGTCCATGCCATGGGCGGCTGGATTGCATTGCCGGCTGTCATTTTGCTGGGCGCGCGTTACAACCGTTACCGCAAAGACGGCGCGGTGTCTGCTCACCCACCCTCCAACATTCCTTTCTTGGCCTTGGGTGCGTGGATTTTGATCGTCGGCTGGTTTGGCTTTAACGTGATGAGCGCGCAAACACTCGACAAAATCTCTGGCTTGGTGGCCGTTAACTCATTGATGGCCATGGTGGGCGGTACTTTGACCGCTTTGCTGTTGGGTAAAAACGACCCTGGCTTTGTGCACAACGGTCCCTTGGCTGGCTTGGTGGCTGTTTGCGCTGGATCTGACTTGATGCATCCTTTTGGCGCATTGGCGGTGGGCGCTGTGGCCGGTGCTTTGTTTGTGGTGATGTTCACGTTGACGCAAAACAAGTGGAAGATTGATGACGTGCTGGGTGTTTGGCCTTTGCATGGCATCTGCGGCGCATGGGGCGGCATTGCTGCAGGCATCTTTGGTCTGCAAAGCTTTGGTGGCTTGGGCGGTGTTTCTTTTGTCGCACAAGTCATTGGCACCTTGATGGGTGTTGCTTGGGCCCTGATTGGCGGCGTTGTTGTCTATGGTGTTTTGAAAATGACGCTCGGTTTGAAGATGAGCCAAGAAGAAGAATACGAGGGCGCAGACCTGACGGTTCACAAAATCAGTGCCACGCCCGACCGCGAAGTCAGTTGGTAATGAGACACAAACCCGTCTAATCCCAAGTATTTCAAGGCCTTTCAAAGAATTAACTTGCCAAACCCTTTGTTTTATGGCCCATAATGGCTTAACACACGTTCTAAGAGCGTGTGTTTAGTTCGCGGTGTACAGGTGTCAGTTTCGCTTCCTTCCAGAGTTTTTTAGGTTTGTTGATGCGTTTTTGGGGCTCCATCGCTTTTGTTTCTGTGTTTAGAGGAGTCCCTTTCAATGGGCAAAAAACTATACGTCGGCAACCTGCCGTACTCGGTACGTGACGGTGATTTAGAGCAGGCTTTCGGCCAGTTCGGTTCCGTGACCAGCGCTAAAGTCATGATGGAACGCGACACAGGTCGCTCCAAAGGCTTCGGCTTTGTGGAAATGGGCACTGATGAAGAAGCTCAATCTGCCATCAACGGCATGAACGGCCAGCCTTTGGGCGGTCGCAGTGTTGTTGTTAACGAAGCACGTCCCATGGAAGAGCGTCCTCCCCGTTCCGGTGGTGGTGGCTTTGGTGGCGGCGGTCGTCGTGAAGGCGGCGGCGGTGGTTACGGCGGTGGCGGCGGTGGCGGCTACGGCGGTGGTGGTGGCGGTCGTCGCGAAGGCGGTGGCGAGTCCGGTTTCCGCAGCCCTTACGGCTCTGGCCCACGTGGCGGCGGTAACGGTGGTGGCGGTCGTCGCGAAGGCGGCGGCGGTGGCTACGGCGGCGGTTATTAATCGCTCACGTGCTGCGCATGCACCTTAGGGTGCATTCACAAAAGAGGCCCTGCAATGCAGGGCTTTTTTCATGGGGCGCGATGTTTGCGCGGTTGGTTTTTAAAGGCGCGATCAAGCAAAGCGTCAGGCAAGATGCGCATTAGCCTAGCCGCCCAAGCCATGGGCGTTGGAATTACTTTAAAACTGGTGCCCTGTTCAATGGCTTTATAAGCTTGGTGCGCAAAATCATCAGCCGACATCAAAAAAGGCATTGGAAATTTGTTCTTTGAAGTTAAGGGCGTCTTGATATAACCCGGCGCAAGCGTGACAACACTAAAGCCTTGGGGCTTGAGCTCACCACGCAAACTTTCACAGTAACTGATGGCCGCTGCTTTGCTGGCGCAATAAGCAGCATGACCCGGCAGGCCTCGTATACCTGCCACACTGGCAATGCCTACCAGGGTTCCGACGCTGGCTGAGCCGTTTGTCTTTGCGCGGTCTTTCATGGCGTCGATGAACGGATGAAAAGTGGCAGCCATGCCCACCACATTGGTCGACAGCACTTGCGACAAAACATCCAAGTCTTGGCGAATGCTTGTGTCCATGCCAATGCTGATGCCCGCGTTGGCAATGACCACATTGGGAACGCCCATATCGGTCATGCAGGCATGGGCTGCACCCAGAATACTGTCGACCTGGCTCACATCGGCTTGATAACAACGGGTCGTCTCAGCCGACATACCTTGTTGCTGACACCAAGCCTGCATCTCGCTCACTCTGCGCGCTACCAGTGCCAAGCGCCAGCCTGCTTGGTGATACCGAAGGGCCAAAGCTTGGCCAATGCCACTAGAAGCACCTGTGATGAAAACCAATGGCTTCATGAAATCTTTCAAAGAATGGGGTGGCTTAAGGCTTGCCAGGAGAAATGACGCCGCGCACCTGACCCGTTAATTCGTACTCACTGGTCTTGCTGTTTAGTAGCATGCTATTGGCGCTGAACATGTCATCGCGTTGGCCGTTGGCGTTCTGACTTCGCAAGGTCACATTGCTGATTTCTAAGGTGTCGGTGTCAGGGTAATGCTTGGCGCGATGACCACTGACCTCGCGTGACAAACGGCCTTGTTTGTCAAAAGACTTGACCGAAAATTGTTCTAGGTAATAGTCGGGCTCGTACCGCGCAGATTTGACAGGGGCTTCGTTGAGAAGGTTGGGAAGGCTTCTGACCAGCCACCAACTGCCTAAAGCAAAAACGGCCATGAGAATGGCTGGCAAGTACAAAGCCAATCGATCTAGGCTGCGACGTATGCTTGCAATCATGGCGCGTTGTGCGAGCCAACCCGCCCTAGCAACTTGCCATACTGACCACTGGCCACCACCAATACATCGCAAAACTCACGGGCTGCACCTTCACCACCTTTGCGCGTGGTGACAAAGTGCGCCAAGGCCAAAGCTTGCGCGTGCGCATTGATGGGTGCGCAGGCCAATGCAGCGCGTTGCATCACCGGCAAGTCGGGCCAGTCATCGCCCATGGCGGCGGCTTGATCCCAACCCAAGCCCAGTGTTTTTAAGAAATCTTCTGCCGCAGGTAATTTGTCTTCTGTACCAAATCGAGCGTGTTCGATGCCCAATGCTTTCAAGCGCAGGCGAAGGGGTGCCGAGTCGCGTCCGGTGATGATGACCGGTGTGATGCCCGCATGCTTGAGGAGTTTGAGGCCGTGGCCGTCTAAGGTGTTGAAACGTTTGAGTGTTTCGCCATGCTCGGAAAAATACAAACCCCCATCGGTGAGCACGCCATCGACATCGAAAAAGGCCACCTTGACAGCTTGCGCCTGAAGCAACAACTCGGGCGGGAAATTCAGAGCGGGTTGAATGACTTGCATAGGGTTCTTTGAGCTTTTAGATGACCTTGGCACGCATCAAGTCATTGGTATTTAAAGCGCCACTCAGTTGACCTGCATCGTTGATGACCAACACACTGGTGATTTTGTATTGCTCCATGAGTTCTGCCGCTTCTACAGCCAGTGCGTTTTGATTCACGGTACGGGGCTTGGTATGCATCACATCTTGGGCCACCAACGATCGCAAATCAAGGCCCTTTTCAACCAAACGGCGTAAGTCGCCGTCCGTGAAGATACCTAAAACTTCTTGTTGTTCGTTGACGATGGCCGATGCGCCCAAACCTTTGCGGCTCATCTCTTGCATCAACTCAGAAAAGCTGGCTGTGGGTAACACGCTGGGCACTTGAGTGTCTTTGCGCATGACATCACTCACATGCGTCAACAGCCGCCGGCCCAATGAGCCACCAGGGTGAGAGCGGGCAAAGTCTTCTGCTTTAAAGCCGCGTGCATCTAGCAAAGCCACCGCCAAGGCGTCACCCAATGCCAATTGGGTGGTGGTGCTGGCTGTCGGTGCCAAATTAAGGGGGCATGCTTCTTTGCTGACGCTGCTGTCCAAAACAACATCTGCATGTTGTGCCAAGGCTGAACTCATGCCGCCAGTCATGCCGATGAGCGGGACGCCCAATCGTTTCAAGACGGGCAAGATGGAGACCAACTCGTCACTTTCGCCACTGTTGGAGATGGCCAAGACCACGTCCACTGACTTGATCATGCCCAGGTCGCCGTGACTGGCTTCGCCAGGATGGACAAACATGGCCGGCGTTCCCGTGGAGGCCAAAGTGGCCGCTATTTTGGAGCCGATGTGACCGCTTTTACCCATGCCCGTGACCACCACACGACCTTGTACGGTCAACATCATTTGGACGGCTTGAGAAAATCTCGCGTCGAGTCGAGACTTGAGGGCCATCAGGGCCTCAGCTTCAATGTCCAAAGTTTCGCGAGCGAGTTGGAGGGCTTGATCGGGATTGAAGGTCATGCGCTTATTTTAACGAGGGATGGCGCAAAGCGTGACTATGATGAGAAGGCGACAGCAATTACCACCAGGGAGTCAAAGCCATGCGCGAAATTGGGGCCGAAGTGCCTTTGTCAGTGAACGATTATTTAAAAAGCAACATCCGAACTGTGCCAGACTGGCCGGTGGCCGGGGTGCAGTTTCGCGACATTACCCCCTTGCTACAAAACCCGCGCGTCTTTCGAATTTTGATCGACGCGTTTGTGCACCGCTACATGACGCCCGCCATGCGCCCCGATGTGGTTGCGGGATTGGATGCGCGCGGTTTTATTTTGGGCGCTGTAGTGGCCTATGAGTTGAATGTGGGTTTTGTGCCCATTCGAAAAAAAGGCAAACTGCCTTTTACAACCGTCGAAGAAACCTATGAATTAGAGTACGGCACAGCCACGGTTGAATTGCACACCGATGCGGTGCAACGTGGTCAGCGCGTGCTGTTGATTGACGACTTGATCGCCACTGGCGGCACCATGATGGCCGGTATGAAGCTGCTTGAAAAACTGGGCGCAAAAGTGATTGAGGGCGCGGCCATTGTGGACTTGCCAGAACTGGGTGGCTCGGCAAAGCTCAAAGAGGCGGGCCTGCCCTTATTTACCTTGGTCGACTTTGAGGGGCATTGAGGCAAGCGCCGCAAAGTACAAGAAAGAAAACAGTGCCCATCCCTCTATCAAGCGTTATGCGTTGAATTGCAGCGCTGCCAAACCGGCGTAAACACCGCCCAATTGCACCAACTCGGCATGCTTGCCCTGCTCCACCAAGCGGCCGTGTTCTAGCACCAATATTTTGTCGGCTTGTTGCACGGTGGCCAATCGGTGCGCAATGACCAAAGTGGTTCTGCCGCGCATGGCTGACTCTAAAGCCGCTTGAACCATTCGCTCACTGTGTGCATCCAAAGCGCTGGTGGCCTCGTCCAATAACAACAGCGGTGGGTTCTTCAGCATGGCCCTTGCAATGGCAATGCGTTGACGTTGACCGCCCGACAAACGCACGCCGCGTTCACCCAAGAAGGTGTTGTAGCCTTCCGGTAAATCGACAATGAATTCATCGGCAAATGCGGCCACAGCTGCCGCGCGAACTTCTTCATCGGTGGCGTCTGGCCTGCCATAACGAATGTTTTCAAGCGCACTGCTTGAGAATAAAACAGGTTCTTGCGGCACGATGCCAATGCGTTGTCGCAAATCGTGCAAGCTCAGGTTTTGAATGGGAATGCCATCCAACAAAATCTGACCTTGCTGTGGATCGTAGTAGCGCAGCAAGAGCGCAAACAAAGTTGTTTTGCCCGCCCCACTGGGGCCCACCAAGGCCACGGTTTGGCCTGCTGCAATGTCAACTGAAAAATCCTGCAAGGCCATTTGCGAAGGCCGTGAGGGGTAGTGAAATTGAAGCCCTTCAAATTGAACGGTGCTGCCGCTGCTGGGCGGATTGGAAAGCGCAGGGTGCAAAGGCGATTGAACCGGCGATGTGCTTCCAAGTAACTCCATCAAACGCTCCGTCGCACCAGCGGCCCTGAGCATGTCGCCATAGGTTTCGCCCAAGACGGCCACTGCGCCTGCAAAAATAATCACATACAAAACAGCTTGGCCCAATTGGCCGGCAGTCAAGTCGCCCGCCAACACAGCTTGCGTCCCTTGGTACAGGCCCCACAAAAGAAATGCTGCGTTGGCAATGATGATGAAAGCCACCAGCACTGAGCGGGCACGCGTTCTGCGAATGGCCGTTTGAAACCCTTGTTCGGTTGCCGTTGCAAATCTTTGCGCTTCGCGGTCTTCTGCGGTGTAACTTTGAACCACTGGCATGGCATTCAAGATTTCGGTGGCAATGCTGCTGCTGTCGGCCACGCGGTCTTGGCTGGCGCGCGAAAGGCGCCTGACGCGGCGGCCGTAAATGGTGGCGGGCCACACCACCAAGACCACCGTCACAACCAATTGCAACATGACCGTTGGATGGGCCCAAACCAGCATGCCCAAAGCGCCAACGCCCATGACTGCATTGCGAAGGCCCATCGAAAGCGAACTGCCCACCACCGTCTGAACCAAGGTGGTGTCAGCTACCAAACGACTGATGACTTCGCCTGTGGGGGTGGTTTCAAAAAATGCGGGGCTTTGCTTTAAGACATGTGCATAGACGGCGTTGCGCAAGTCGGTGGTGACGCGTTCTCCCAACCAACTGACCGTAAAGAATCTGGCGGCTGAAAACAAACCCAGTGCCACAGCCACACCAAACAGCATCAGAAAGTTGCCCTGCAATGCCATGGCTTGAGCACCGGGGTCTGGATGTTGAAGGCCGTTGTCAATCAATTGGCGAAGGGCAATTGGAAAGACCAAGGTAGATGCTGCGGCCAATACCAAGAAGACCAGAGCCAAACCAATTTGCAGGCGATAGGGTTTTAAAAATGGAATCAGTCCGCTCAGAGATTTGGGACTTTGCGGCGCGGGCCGATCGATGGAATTTTTGGCGGCCATGCGTTTATTTACCAATGCAGAAACTGGAGAAAATGACGCCCAGTAAATCGTCGGCGCTGAACTCGCCCGTGATCTCGTTCAATGCGCTCTGCGACAAGCGCAACTCTTCGGCCAACAAGTCGAGCGATTGAGCCTGAGCGCGCAAATGGGCATCGGCCATCTCAAGGTGAGCCTGCACCCGCTCAAGCGCCTGCACATGCCTAGCGCGGGCCAAATACAAACCTTCCGCAACCGGCTGCCAACCTGCCGCTTCCAATAATTTGGTTCTAAGCTGTTCGATGCCTTGACCTGTTTTGGCAGACAAATTGATGACTGTTTCTGCATCGCGAATGCCAGAGGCACCTTGATCATCGGTGGCAATGTCGCACTTGTTCCAAACGTGCAGCAATGTCACGCCATGCGGTATTTGTGTTGTTAGCGTCTCTTGAATCTGAGTGTCGGCTTGAACATACTCAGGCAGATGTTGGCGAGTCAGATCGTGCAAAAACAAAACTGCATCGGCGCCGGCAATTTGTTCCCAAGCGCGCTGAATGCCTATTTTTTCAACCTCATCAATGCCCTCGCCTTCGCGCAGGCCCGCTGTGTCAATGACGTGCACAGGCACACCTTCAATTTGAATGGTTTGCTGCACCACATCGCGCGTGGTTCCTGCAATGGGCGTGACGATGGCCAACTCTGCACCCGCCAACGCATTGAGCAAAGAACTCTTGCCCGCATTGGGTTGACCCGCAATGACCACCTTGATGCCTTCACGCAACAAAGCACCTTGTTGCGTGCGCGCCAATACTTTGACCAGTTGTGCTTGCAGCCGATCGAGTTGGCCTTGTGCATCAGCCTTTTGCAAGAAATCAATTTCTTCTTCAGGAAAATCCAAAGTGGCTTCGACCAGCATGCGCAAATGAACCAAGCCATCGCGCAGTGTGTTGATTTCTTTGGAAAAATCGCCGGCCAATGAGCGGCTGGCGCTGCGCGCGGCGGCGCCTGTAGAGGCGTCGATCAAATCGGCAATGGCCTCGGCTTGTGCCAAGTCAATTTTGTCGTTTAGAAAAGCGCGCTGCGTAAATTCACCGGGCGCGGCCAAACGAAGATTCGGTAAATAAGCGGTACCCGTTGTGGCGTTGATCTGTTGGGCTGCTTCTAAGCAACGCGACAAAAGCAGCTGCAAAACCACAGGCCCACCGTGCGCTTGAAGTTCTAAAACATCTTCGCCTGTGTAAGAGTGTGGCCCAGGAAAAAAGATAGCCAAGCCTTGGTCTATGGGGTCGCCTTTGTCATCGTTGAACGGCAAGTAATGGGCTTGTCGTGCTTGGAGGAATTTGCCGCAAAAAGCATCGGCCCATGGTTTCAGCTGCGGCCCTGACACGCGCACAATGCCCACCGCACCGCGGCCAGGGGCAGTGGCGATGGCAATGATGGGATCTTGGTGACGGGACAACATGGCTTTAATGGGTAACTAGAAAAATATTCTCAATGAAACAGGGCCGCTTGAGCGGCCCTGAAAAGTTCAATTCAAATTAGAACGACGAGCGATCACTTGAATTTTGGCAGATTGAACTGCGGCGGTACACCCATGCGCGTGTTGATGACCCATTGCTGTGCAATCGACAAGATGTTGTTGGTAATCCAATACAGCACCAAGCCGGCCGGGAAGAAGAAGAACATCACGCTAAAGATGAGTGGCATGAACCACATCAATTTGGCTTGCATCGGATCTGGCGGCGCTGGGTTCAGTGCTGTTTGCAGCAAGGTAGACAGGGTCATGACCACTGGCAAGATGAAATAGGGGTCGGGTGCTGACAAGTCCTGAATCCAGCCGATCCATGGCGCGTTGCGCATTTCAACGGAAGACAACAACACCCAGTACAAGGCAATGAACACAGGAATTTGAACCATGATGGGGAAGCAACCACCCATGGGGTTGACCTTCTCTTCGCGGTAAATGCGCATCATCTCTTGCTGCATTTGTTGTGGGTTGTCTTTGAGGCGCTCGCGCATCTCCATGATCTTGGGGTTGATGGCCTTCATTTTGGCCATGCTGGCGTAGGCTTTGGCATTGAGCCAATAAAAAGCCAGCTTGAGCAAGAACACCAAAGCCACAATGGCCCAGCCCCAGTTTTGCAGGAAGCCAAACAAGCGGTCAAGCAGCCAATACAAAGGTTTGGCCAGAACGGTCAGCCAGCCATAGTCTTTGACCAACTCCAAGCCGGGCGCAAGAGCTTCCAGCATTTTTTCTTCTTGAGGGCCGACAAACAAAGTGGCCTCTAAAGCCTTGGTTTGGCCAGGCGCCACTTCGTTGAAGGGCGTGATCATGCCAACCGAATAAAGGTTGGTGTCGACTTTGCGGGCAAAGTTTTCGCGTGCCGTGTTGGCGGGGAAAACCCAAGCCGACGCAAAGTAATGCTGCACCATGGCCACATAACCTTGAGGGCCTGTTTTCTCAAACTCTGCCTTGCCCTTTTCAATGTCTGTGAACTCAATTTTTTGATATTTCTTGGCGTCTGTGTAAACAGCAGGGCCAGTGAATGTGGAGTAAAACGCCGACTCGCCATCGGGCTTGTTGCCATCGCGCACCAATTGAACATACAACTGTGGAGAAGCTGCTGCGCTACCAGTGTTGACCACTTGATGGTTCACCTTGATGGCGTAGCTGCCGCGGGTCAAGGTGTATGTTTTGACCAGTTTCAAGCCGCCCACATCGGCAGATTCAAATTGGAGCACCAGTTCGTTTTGACCCTCTTTGAGCGCGCGCTCGCCCGTGAATTTCATGGGCGTTTTGTGCGATGCAAACGGTCCGCCGATCAAGCCAGTTTGGGCAACATAGACACGAGCCTTGCTTTCGTCGAGCAAAACGAATGGCTTCTTGCTGTCTAACAAATCACCAAACTTTAAAAACTCTGAATACAGCAAGGTGCCGCCTTCTGTGTCAAAGCGAAGCTTTAAGACATCGGTCGTGACTTCAACGCGTTCACGTGTTGTGGGGGCCATGCCTGCCGCTGCTGTGCCTGGTACTTGTGCAGGCCCTGCCGCAGGCGCAACATTGCTGGCAACGGGTAAGGCGCCGGCAGCAGCGGGTGTGCTGTTGGCGGGCGCATTGTCTGCTGTTGCCGCAACAGGTTTGGGGAAGAAGGTGGCTTTGTGGCCGTTGTAAATTTGCCATTGGTCCCAAAGGAGAACCATGGAGAAGCCAAAAATGACCCATAAAAAGGTGCGGCGGATATCGTTCATGAAGACTTCTTCGAAGAGGGATGAGTTAACGGGTGATGCAATAAACGCGACAGCCACTGCGGTGCTTTTTCGGGCACAGGATCGTGGCCACCGTTGCACCAGGGGTGGCAACGGCCAAGGCGTTTGAGTGTGAGGTAGCTGCCAACGCCCGCACCGTGTTGTTTTAGGGCTTCTAAAGAATACACAGAACAGGTGGGCTCAAACCGACATGCCGATCCTAACCAAGGGCTCAGGAAAAGGCGATAACCTTTGACAAGACCGATCAATAGCTTTTGCATCATGACGGTTTGGCGGCGCGTTCAAACAACTGCTCAAGCTCTAGGCGAACAGCGTTTTTAAGTAAAGGGGATGTGGCGCTAATGAACTGACGTCGGTCAAACTCTGAACGCAAGCGAACCACATGTGCTGCACAAGGTAAGCGAACTTCAAACTGAGCACTGATGGCGTAAATTTGGCGCTTGATGGCGTTGCGCGTGACGGCACGTCTGGCCCAGCGCTTGGGCACCATGGCGCCCAGCCATACTTCCTGCGTTTTAAACAGGGGTGCGGGGGTGTCTGAGTTTGAACCTGTGGGCGTGCCTTGAGGCGCCGACGTATTACCAGTTAGAAGTGATTCAGGCAAACTTAAGCGATGCAAAGCGAAATGAGGCGTGCGAGAGACCGTGCCACCGGAAAGGGCAGCCTGAAACTGGGGTCGTGTTTTTAAGCGCTGCACACCACTGCCGAGGCATTGAGTTGCTCAGCAGCCAAGCCATTTGAGGGCTAGGCTTAAGCGGCCAGGCGTTTACGGCCTTTGGCGCGGCGTGCGTTGATCACAGCACGGCCACCACGGGTTTTCATGCGAACCAAAAAGCCGTGTGTACGTGCGCGGCGTGTCTTTGAGGGTTGGTAAGTGCGTTTCATGTTGACTCAGTAATTTTTTAGGGAAAGCCGGCGATTATCGCAAACTTTCAGGGCTTGGTAAACCCTAGGTGCCCTAAGTTTTAACTTTCCCATGGAATAAAACCATTCGGCACTTTGAATTTTCTGGTTTATGATCCTCGAAAGTCCCATCTTTGGCATGTGGATAAACTCTTGATAAAGTTACTTTTGAGCCGCATGAATCTCCAAACTGTCCACAATAAAGGTGCATTGCAATGAGCAGTGGACAGCACCCAACCGACGCGGACGACGCAGGCCAAGCGCTCTGGCAGGTTTGCCTCGACGAGTTGTCGCAAGAACTCCCTGAGCAGCAATTCAACACCTGGATCAAACCCCTGACTGCGCAAGTTTCAGATGACTTTTCCAAGGTCACTTTGTTTGTGGCCAACCGTTTCAAACTCGATTGGATTCGTGCGCAGTACAGCGCCAAATTGGCCGATGTGCTGTCCAGACTTCATGGTCAGAAAATACAAATTGAGTTAGCGCTTGCTACCAGAGAAGCTCAAGGTAGAACTGCTTTCTCTATGGCTAAGTCTGCGCTTGATGCGCAGCCAGAGATTGTCGATCCAGTGGAAGATGCCCAAGCCGATGCAAAGCGCCATCGGCTCAATACGGCACTTACTTTTGACACCCTGGTAGAAGGTTCTGCCAACCGCATGGCGCGCGCGGCTGCCATGCATGTGGCCACCATGCCTGGGCACCTTTACAACCCCCTGTTTATCTATGGTGGGGTTGGTTTGGGCAAGACGCATTTGGTGCATGCAGTGGGCAACAAATTGTTGGCCGACCGACCCGATGCCAAAGTTCTCTACATTCATGCGGAGCAATTTGTCTCGGATGTGGTTAAGGCGTATCAGCGCAAGACTTTTGACGAGTTCAAGAACCGCTACCACTCGCTCGATTTACTCCTCATTGACGACGTGCAGTTCTTTGCCAACAAAGACCGTACCCAAGAAGAGTTCTTCAATGCGTTCGAGGCCTTGCTGGCCAAAAAATCACACATCGTGATGACCAGCGACACCTACCCCAAAGGCTTGGCCGACATTCACGAGCGCCTTGTTTCTCGCTTTGACTCCGGACTCACGGTGGCCATCGAGCCCCCTGAACTTGAAATGCGCGTGGCCATTCTGATCAACAAAGCCATCAGCGAAGGCAGCGTCATGCCAGAAGAGGTGGCCTTCTTTGTGGCTAAAAACGTGCGTTCCAACGTTCGTGAGTTGGAAGGCGCCTTGCGCAAAATTTTGGCGTATTCGCGCTTTAACCAGAAGGAAATCTCCATCCAACTGGCGCGAGAAGCACTGCGTGACCTGCTGTCCATTCAAAACCGCCAGATCAGTGTCGAAAACATCCAAAAAACGGTGGCCGATTACTACAAGATCAAGGTTGCCGACATGTATTCCAAAAAGCGGCCCGCCAGCATTGCCCGGCCGCGCCAGATTGCCATGTACCTGGCCAAAGAACTCACCCAAAAAAGCTTGCCCGAAATTGGGGAATTGTTTGGCGGCCGCGACCACACCACGGTGCTGCATGCCGTCCGCAAAATAAGCGCCGAGCGCCAGCAATTGACCGAGCTGAATCAGCAGCTGCACGTCTTGGAGCAGACGCTCAAAGGCTAAGTCCAAAGAATGCTGAATTAAGAGCGTAAAAACCTCAATTTAGGCCCAAAAATCAGCGAAAATCTAGGGGCTCCCAAATTCCAAATTGGGACCCCTTAAAACAGAGGAAGACATGATCGTACTGAAGGCCACCCAAGACAAATTGCTGTCTGTTTTGCAATCCGTTTCTGGCATTGTGGAACGTCGTCACACATTGCCTGTTTTGGCCAATGTGCTGATTCGCAAAACCGGCAAAGCATTGCAGTTGACCACCAGCGATTTAGAAATTCAAATTCGCACCACCGCCGAGATGGACGGTGACGCCGGCGACTTCACCACCACGGTGGGTGCACGCAAACTGATCGACATTTTGCGCACCATGCCTTCCGACCAAACGGTCAGCTTGGAGTCTAGCCAAAGCAAATTGATCTTGAAGGGTGGCAAATCCAAATTTACTTTGCAGACTTTGCCCGCCGAAGATTTTCCGCTGGTGCAAGAAGCTGCCAGCTTTGGGCCTGTGTTCAGCGTGCCGCAAAAAACCTTGAAGCAATTGCTGAGTCAAGTTTCTTTTGCCATGGCCGTTCACGACATTCGTTACTACCTCAATGGCATTTTGTTTGTGGCCGAAGGCAAGCAGTTGTCTTTGGTGTCCACTGACGGTCACCGTTTGGCATTTGCTTCTGCGACTTTGGACACCGATGTGCCCAACAAGCAAGAAGTCATCTTGCCCCGCAAAACCGTGCTCGAGATGCAACGCTTGCTCAGCGACGCCGAAGGCGCCATCGACATGCAGTTTGCCAACAACCAAGCCAAGTTCAGTTTTGGCGGCATGGAGTTTGTGACCAAGCTGGTCGAAGGCAAATTCCCCGATTACAACCGCGTCATTCCCAAAGGGCATCGCAACAATCTGACGCTGGGTCGTCAAGCTTTGTTGTCGTGCTTGCAGCGCACTGCCATTCTCACCAGCGACAAGTTCAAAGGCGTTCGCCTGAATTTGGACCCCGGTACTTTGCGTGTGGCCTCCACCAACGCTGAGCAAGAAGAAGCCGTTGACGAACTCGACATTGACTACGGCGGTGACAGCATTGAGATTGGCTTTAACGTGACCTACATCATCGATGTGCTCACCAACATGGGCCAAGATATGGTGCGCATTGATTTGGCCGACGCCAACAGCTCTGCACTCATCACCATTCCAGAAAACGACCAGTTCAAATACGTGGTGATGCCCATGCGCATTTAAGGCTTGAACTGCTTGAAGGTGACTTAAAAACACCCCAAGAAGAGCCTTTCGAAACCCGCGTTGATTCGCGGGTTTCGGCCATTCGAGAGATTGAGAAAAGTAAAAATGACCGAAGAAAACAAGCCAAGCGCCGAAGAGTTCACAACGATTCAGCCCATCATCGACACCAACCAAGCCGGCGCATCAGAGGGCTATGGCGAGGGATCGATCCAAATTTTGGAAGGCTTGGAAGCCGTTCGCAAGCGCCCTGGTATGTACATCGGCGATACGTCCGACGGTACGGGCTTGCACCACTTGGTGTTTGAGGTGGTCGACAACTCCATCGACGAAGCTTTGGCGGGTCACTGCGACGACATTGTGGTCACCATTCACTCCGACAACTCGATTAGCGTCACTGACAACGGTCGCGGCATTCCTACAGGCGTCAAGATGGACGACAAGCACGAGCCCAAGCGCTCGGCTTCAGAAATTGCTTTGACAGAATTGCACGCAGGCGGCAAGTTCAACCAAAACAGCTACAAAGTGTCTGGTGGTTTGCACGGTGTGGGCGTGAGCTGCGTCAACGCGCTCAGCAAGTGGTTGCGCCTCACAGTGCGCCGCGATGGCAAAGTGCATCAAATTGAATTTGCCAAAGGCTTTGTGCAAAACCGTTTGCTCGAAATGGTCGACGGCGTTGAAGTGTCCCCCATGAAAATCACGGGCGCTACAGAAAAGCGCGGCACCGAAGTTCACTTCCTGCCCGACACCGACATCTTCACGCAGAACCACGATTTTCATTACGAAATTTTGGCCAAGCGTTTGCGCGAACTGAGCTTCTTGAACAACGGTGTGCGCATTCGCCTCAAAGACGAACGCAGCGGCAAAGAAGATGACTTCTCTGGCGCCGGTGGCGTCAAGGGCTTCGTTGATTTCATCAATGCCAACAAAAAAGTATTGCACCCCAACGCGTTCATCGCCATGGGCGAGCGACCTGCCGATTCATACGGCGGCATTCCTGGCACCAGCATTGGTGTCGAAGTGGCCATGCAGTGGAACGATGGTTACAACGAAAGCGTTTTGTGCTTCACCAACAACATTCCACAACGTGACGGCGGCACTCACCTCACAGGTTTGCGCGCAGCCATGACACGTGTCATTGGCAAGTACATCGAGAAAAACGAAATTGCCAAAAAGCAAAAAGTCGAAGTCAGTGGCGACGACATGCGCGAAGGCTTGTGCTGCGTGCTCAGCGTCAAAGTGCCCGAGCCGAAGTTCTCTAGCCAGACCAAAGACAAGCTGGTGTCCAGCGAAGTGCGCGCACCCGTAGAAGACATTGTGGCCAAAGCTTTGGGCGACTTTTTGGAAGAGCGCCCCAACGATGCCAAAATATTGTGCGGCAAAATTGTCGAAGCAGCACGAGCCCGTGAAGCCGCGCGCAAAGCCCGCGAGATGACACGCCGCAAAGGTGTACTCGACGGCATGGGCTTGCCAGGCAAGTTGGCCGATTGCCAAGAAAAAGATCCAGCGCTTTGCGAAATCTACATCGTGGAGGGCGACTCCGCCGGCGGCTCTGCCAAGCAGGGTCGTGATCGCAAGTTCCAAGCCATCTTGCCACTGCGCGGCAAGATCTTGAACGTTGAAAAAGCACGTTACGAAAAATTGCTGACCAGCAATGAAATCGTCACGCTCATCACAGCGCTGGGCACCGGCATTGGCAAAGTCACGGCCGACTCTGGCAAGAGCGGCACCGACGACTTCAACGTCGACAAGTTGCGCTATCACCGCATCATCATCATGACCGACGCCGACGTTGACGGCGCCCACATTCGCACTTTGTTGCTCACGTTCTTTTACCGTCAAATGCCCGACCTTGTAGAGCGCGGTCACATCTACATTGCGCAGCCGCCACTTTACAAAGTGAAGGCTGGCAAAGAAGAGTTGTATTTGAAGGATGCGCCCGCACTCGATGGTTTCTTGCTCCGCATCGCTTTGAAAGACGCCAGCATTGCCACCGGTGGTGCCTCACCTCAAGTGCTCAGTGGCGAAACACTCGAGTCTTTGGCGCGCAAGCACCAAGTGGCCGAAGCCGTCATTCACCGCTTGTCTAACTTTATGGATGCCGAAGCTTTGCGCGCCATTGCCGATGGTGTGGCCCTCAACCTCGACAACCTCGACAACGCCGCTGAATGTGCGCCTGCATTGCAAGCTAAATTGCGCGAACTCAACACCACCGGCGTCCCTGCCGAAGTGAGTGCCGAGTTTGATGCCCGTACCGACAAACCTTTGCTGCGCATCAGCCGCCGTCACCACGGCAACATCAAGAGCAGCGTCATCACACAAGATTTTGTGCACGGTGCCGACTATGCAGCTTTGGCCGAAGCAGCCAACACCTTCCGTGGCTTGTTGGGCGAAGGCGCCAAAGTCATGCGCGGCGAAGGCGACAAGCAAAAAGAAGAAAAGACCAACGACTTCCGTCAAGCCATGCACTGGCTCATTGGCGAAGCCGAGCGCACCACCAGCCGTCAGCGTTACAAAGGCTTGGGCGAAATGAACCCCGCTCAGCTGTGGGAAACCACCATGGACCCTACCGTGCGCCGTTTGCTGCGAGTTCAAATTGACGACGCCATTGAAGCCGATCGCGTGTTCACCATGCTGATGGGTGACGAGGTGGAGCCACGTCGCAACTTCATCGAAAGCAACGCGCTGCGCGCGGGCAACATCGATATTTGATGTTCACAGTGTCTTGGTGCAAGCCAATGACACTGTCGCCTTCCTGCTGATGTCTATCATGAGTGAGGGGTGTTGATCTTCGAGATAAGAATCTCTCGGTGGCGCACTTCAGGATCATTTCCGGCAATCTGCCGTACACTCGGTCAATGGACAAAAAAATGAACAAAGCACAGCCTGCAGCTCGTCTTGAGGCAAGGATCAGCCATGATTTGCATGGCTTGCTTCGTCAAGCGGCCGAATTAGAAGGGCGCTCTGTCACAGACTTTGTGGTGGCGGCGGTGCAACAGGCTGCCAGTGATGCGTTGGCCAAGGCGCATTACATCCAACTGGCCCAAGCCGATCAAGTCCAATTTGCAAAATCATTGTTGGCGCCTGCCAAACCCAAGGCGGCTTTAAAACGCGCGTTTGAAAACAGGCGCAAGCTGTTGGACCTCACTTGAACACAGGACCTTTCAAGGTCGAAGTGCTAAGGGCGGATCACCCGCGCAATGAGTTTGATTGTGGTGACGTCGACTTAGACCGGTACTTCAAAACACAAGTGACGCAAGACATTAGGCGGCATGTTGCGCATTGTTTTGTAGCGGTCAACAGTTGGGGTCAAGTAGCGGGTTATTACACCTTGGCCGCTTCAAGCGTGCTGCTGGCAGACTTGCCCCAAGTGCTTGCCAAAAAATTGCCACGCTACCCCACGGTGCCAGTCGCAAGAATGGGCAGATTGGCTGTGACACAGTCCGCTCAACAAATCGGTTTAGGTTCTGCTTTGTTGGCAGATGCTTTGACGCGCGTTTTTCAGGCCGACGTAGCAGCCTACGCCATGGTGGTGGATGCCAAGCATCAAGAAGCTGTTCTGTTTTATGAAAAGCATGGCTTCAAAAAATTCTCCTCTCATCCCTTGAGCTTGTGGTTGCCAATGAATGCAGTGGTTGCCTTGATGGAATAAGTTTCAACTGGGCGAAAATCTTGTGCGTTAAGTTTCTGTAGGCTTGCGTTGTCCCGCGGTCATGGCGCTTCCCATGGAAGCCGCCATGATCAACCCAATGGCACATAGCTGCTGTGTGCTTAGTTGTTCAGCCAACACCAGCCATCCAGCCAAGGCGCCCACCGCTGGTTCCAAACTCAGCAAGATGCTGAAGGTTTGTTTGGGCAAGTGTTTGAGCGAATACATTTCCAAACTGTAGGGAATGGCGCTTGAAAGCAAGGCGATGCCCAAGCCGATCAACATCCACTCCACATTCAGCAAAGAAGCACCCGCCACGCTAATACCAAAAGGTGTGACCACCATAGCGGCCACCAGCATGCCCATGGGTGTGGCAAACGCGCCAATGCGATCGGCCACGCGTTGGCCAATCACGATGTACATAGCCCAGCAAAAACCAGCGCCTAATGCGAAGCCAATGCCAACCGGATCAAGTGCCGCTGGACTGTCTGCGCCCATTTGCTGAGACAAAGGCAAGATCAAGCCCATGCCAAGAACGGCCAACACGATCCAAACAAAATCAAGTGGTTTTTTGGACGACCACAAGGCCACGGCCAAGGGGCCTGTGAATTCAATGGCAATGGCCAAGCCAAAGGGGACGGTTTTGATAGCGCTATAAAACAGCAAATTCATGATGCCTAAGGTGGCACCAAACATCACCAAAAGTGGCGCCTCGTTCCAGGACCAAGTGCGGCGCCAAGGTCGCCAAAAGGCCATGAGCAACAGCGTCGAAAAAATCAAGCGGTAGGTGGTGGTGCCTTCTGCACCCACAAAAGGAAACAAGCTTTTGGCCAGCGATGTACCCACACTGAGTGTGATCAAACTGCCGATGAGTGCCGCAACGGGAAGAAAGGGGAATTTCACAGTTCTAAAACAATGGGTTGTCCGTGCGGTGTGCGCGCTGCCGCATCTTCCCAAGCATGTTCCAGTTCATGAATTTGATCGGCCGTGCCCAATTGCTTGGCCAGCACCATGGACTCTAGTGCGTTGAGCCAGTGGGCGTAATACGTCGCGCCTGTGTCGGTATCGCCGGCCACTTGGGCACTTCGTATTTCTGCAGTCAGTGCGGCAGCCCATTCAGGCCAAGTGAACAAGCCTTTTTCATGAAGCTGCAAAGTCATGGCAAACGCATGGGCTTGCCAAGGTTCTGAAAACACAGCGCCATTGACGTCTTGCACGGGCAATGGCATTTGACCGCCGCAGTGTTGGGCAATCTCTTCAAGCGTGAGGTGGGTGTTTTGCATAGTGAGGAGATCGAAGGCTTTAGGCCATCGCTTCCAAATAAGATTCCCAAGCATCTACGGTCACTTCGACAGTGGGATCGCTCTGTTCACCCCACAGGGTGGTAGCGTCAAAGACCACGGTGTAAAGCCATTGCACAGGCACATGGAAGGGCGGTGTGGCACGCAAGGTGTGCCCATCTGGAAACACATGGCCGCCGTGCACACTCACAACGGTGCCTACATGACCACGCACATAGCGGGGCAAACGCGTGTGGCCTTGAGGATGCATGTTGCGTGCGCGAACTTGTTGGCCCACTTGGAACAAGGCGGGTTGATCGATGGGGCGCTCGGTGGGGCTGCCGGCTTTCAAGGCTGCATCCACATTAGCGCGGGTTAGAACGCTGTTCACTTTGATCGGCGGGGCGATCTGTTGCCCGTTGGCCAGTTCTGTCGGCGTCACCATGCCGCGTTCTAGCATGAGTTTTTCAAGCGCGCGGATCCAAATTTCGTAATAGCTGCTCGACAAATAGACGGCTGGTGGCAATGACTCTCGCGCTGCGCGGCTGAGGTCAATGTGCCATAGGCCACTGGCGCCCACGGCGACGGTGACGGCCATGGCCCGACTTTCCCAGGCGGCATGAAACAAGGGCTCGTTGTCTTCTAATAGAACACGGCCAAATCCTTGCTGGCCGCCCATGTCGTGGACGCCGTTCATACCAGGGCCGTCCCTATCATGGCGTCTCGGGTGACCAAGCTGGCCAGTTCAGCTTGTGACATGTGCTCGGTGCCTGCTGGGCGCTTGGGCAAAACCAAGTAGCGCAATTCGGCGGTGGAATCCCAAACGCGAATCCGAGTGTTGTCTGGCAAGGTCACGCCAAAGTCGGCCAAGACTTTGCGAGGCTCTAGCACGGCCCTTGAGCGGTAGGCGGCACTTTTGTACCAAACTGGCGGTAGGCCTAAAACGGGCCATGGGTAGCAACTGCATAGGGTGCAAACCACCATGTTGTGCTGCTCGGCGGTGTTTTCTACGGCCACCATGTGTTCCCCTTGGCGACCCGTAAAACCCAAAGAAGCAATGGCCGCAGTGGCATCTTGTAAAAGCCAAGCCTTGAATTCAGGCTCGGCCCAAGCCTTGGCCACAACTTGGGCGCCGTTGTGAGGGCCTACTTCGGTTTCGTAGGTTTCGATGATGCGGTCTATGGCCGCAGGGTCGATGTAGCCTTTTTGGGTCAGCAGGGTTTCCAGGGCCCGCACCCTGACGTCCATTTCACTCAAATTAGAGTGATCATGGTCGTGATCGTGGTCATGAGAATGGCTGGCCAAGGTCGTCTCCCGAGTTAGACAAGGTCTTTGGATGCCATCATAGCCCCGCATACAATCAGTGGTTGGCCTTGACAGCCGGTTTCTGGCCGGCTCTGAGGTTATTACCTAAATTTATTCTCGGAGTTCTTTGATGTTCATTTCATCCGCTTTTGCCCAAACCGCCCCAGCCGCTGCCGCCGGTGGCGACATGCAATCTTCTTTGATGAGCATGCTGCCCTTGCTGTTGATGTTTGTGGTGCTGTATTTCGTCATGATTCGCCCCCAAATGAAAAAGCAAAAAGAACACAAAGCCATGATCGATGCCCTGGCCAAAGGTGATGAAATCATTACCGCTGGTGGCTTCTTGGGCAAAGTCAGCAAATTGGGCGATGGCTTTTTGAGCATTGAAATTGCCAATGGCGTTGAAGTTCAAATGCAGCGTTCCGCCGTCATTCAAGTCTTGCCAAAAGGCACGATCAAGTAATTGCGCAATTGGCCCAAGCTTTTCGCTTGGGCTGGCGCAGTGCTCCTTTTTTCTTCTTTGAAGCGGCTGCCATCATGAACCGTTATCCGGTGTGGAAATTTGCGATCATCGTGATCGCTTTGTTGTTGGGCGTGGTCTATACCTTGCCTAACTTTTTTGGGGAAGCACCGGCGGTGCAGGTTTCATCTTCCAAGATGAGTGCCAAGGTGGACACAGCCACTTTGGCCCGTGTGGAAGAGGCCCTGAAGGCAGCCAATGTGCCGCTGGCAGCTGTGGCGCTGGAAGGCAACTCCATCAAAGCGCGCTTTGAATCGACAGAGCAGCAACTCAAAGCCAAGGACGCCATTCAGAAAGCCTTGATTCCCGAGGGCTCTGACAACGGTTATGTGGTGGCTTTGAATTTGTTGTCACGCTCACCCGCCTGGCTGACATCATTGCATGCAGCCCCGATGTATTTGGGCTTGGATTTGCGCGGGGGCGTTCACTTCATGTTGCAAGTCGACATGAAAGCCGCCTTGTCACAAAAAGTAGATTCGTTGGCGGGTGATATTCGCACCACTTTGCGTGAAAAAGATGTGCGCCACAGCGGCATTGCTCGCAACGGCGCCAACATCGAAGTGCGCGTGCGCGATCAAGCCCAATTGGCTGCCGCCAAACGCGTATTGGCTGAACAATTTGCCGATCTTCAAGCTGTGGATGCACCCGATGGCACTGAGTTCAAAATCACAGCCAGCATCAAGCCAGAAGCGGCACGCCGTGTGCAAGAGCAAGCGCTTAAACAAAACATCACCACACTGCACAACCGCATCAACGAATTGGGCGTGGCTGAACCTGTGATTCAGCAACAAGGCTTAGACCGCATTGTGGTGCAACTGCCTGGCGTGCAAGACACTGCCAAGGCCAAAGACATCTTGGGTCGCACGGCCACCTTGGAAGTTCGCTTGGTCGACGAAAGCAGTGAGGCACGATCTGCTGAGCAAACCAATGGCATGGTGCCCTTTGGCTCCGAGCGTTATTTAGAACGCAATGGCCAGCCAGTGATCGTGAAGAAGCAAGTCATTTTGACCGGCGACAACCTCACTGACGCGCAGCCTGGCTTTGATGGCCAAACGCAAGAACCTGTGGTTAACTTGTCCTTGGACGGCAAGGGCGCACGCATCTTTAAAGACGTCACCCGCGAAAACGTCGGCAAGCGCATGGCCATCTTGCTGTTTGAAAAAGGCAAGGGCGAAGTAGTGACGGCGCCCGTCATTCGAACTGAGATTGGTGGCGGTCGCGTGCAAATTTCTGGCCGCATGACCACAGCAGAAGCCAACGACACGGCCTTGTTGTTGCGTGCAGGCTCTTTGGCTGCGCCCATGGAAATCATTGAAGAGCGCACCATTGGCCCCAGCCTAGGTGCCGAAAACATTGCCAAGGGTTTCAACAGCGTCACTTGGGGATTCTTGGTGATTGTTGCCTTCATGTGTCTTTATTACATGGTGTTTGGTCTTTTCTCCAGTATTGCGCTGGGTGTCAACTTGTTGTTGTTGGTGGCGGCGCTATCGATGTTGCAAGCCACCCTCACTCTGCCTGGTATGGCCGCGATGGCATTGGCTTTGGGTATGGCGATTGACTCCAACGTGCTGATCAACGAGCGTGTGCGCGAAGAGTTGCGTTTGGGTGCCTCGCCGCAAGCCGCCATTCATGCCGGTTACGACCGTGCGTGGTCCACTATTTTTGACTCCAACATCACCACCCTGATTGCGGGCGTGGCCTTGTTGGCATTTGGCTCTGGCCCTGTGCGCGGCTTTGCCGTGGTGCACTGCTTGGGTATTTTGACCAGCATGTTCTCTGCGGTGTTTTTCTCGCGTGGCTTGGTCAATCTTTGGTATGGCCGCCAGAAGAAACTCAAGTCAGTGTCCATTGGCACAGTGTGGCGCCCTGAAGGTGCCGCAGTACCCGCCACAGTACCTGCCACTACTGAAGACAAAGCATAAAGCGGAGCAGCATCATGGAATTTTTCAAAATCCGCAAAGACATTCCCTTCATGAAGCACGCGTTGATTTTCAACGTGATCTCGCTCGTGACTTTCTTGTTGGCCGTCTTCTTTTTATTCAGCCGCGGTTTGCATTTGTCGGTCGAGTTTACGGGCGGCACCGTCATGGAAGTCAGTTACAGCCAGCCCGCTGACCTGACCAAAGTCCGTGGCGTCGTGTCGGGCTTGGGTTACAACGATGTGCAGGTGCAAAACTTTGGCACTGCGCGCGATGTGATGATCCGTTTGCCAGCTCAAAAGGGCGTCAGCTCTGCGCAGCAAAGTGACAAATTGATGGAGTCTTTGAAAGCGCAAAATGCTGAAGCCACCCTGCGTCGCACAGAATTTGTAGGTCCGCAAGTGGGCGAAGAGTTGGCGGCGGATGGCTTGAAGGCTTTGGCCTTTGTGGTCATCGGCATCATGCTTTATTTGGCCGTTCGCTTTGAGTGGAAATTCTCGGTGGCAGCCATCATTGCCAACTTGCACGACGTCATCATCATCTTGGGATTCTTTGCCTATTTCCAATGGGAGTTTTCATTGGCAGTGTTGGCTGCGGTATTGGCCGTGTTGGGTTATTCAGTGAACGAATCGGTGGTTATTTTTGACCGAATTCGCGAGAACTTCCGCCGTTATCGCAAGATGAACACGGTTGAAATTATCGACAACGCCATCACGTCCACCATCAGCCGAACCATCATCACGCACGGCTCGACCCAAATCATGGTGCTCTCCATGTTGTTGTTTGGTGGCGAAACCTTGCACTACTTTGCCATGGCACTGACCATTGGTATTTTGTTTGGTATTTACTCGTCGGTGTTTGTGGCGGCAGCCATTGCCATGTGGTTGGGCATTCAGCGTGAAGACCTGATCAAGGCCGCACCTAAAAAAGACGAAGATCCAGACGACCCCAACTCGGGTGCTGTGGTCTAAATCTCAATTTTTAATGCGAATTAGACGGGCGGCGAGACACAGGCCTTTTGAGCTTTTGATACAAGCCGCCCGGCAATCTGCCTAGCGCTCCGCTCAGTTCAAGTTGGAACAACTCTGCCTGCAATTGGGCGGTTGGCAAACCACTCCTGATCTGTAACTCATCAAGCCCCACAGGGTCGTGGCCTAAGTGGTCAATGACCTGAAGTGACAGGCCGTTTTGCTCGTCTCTGTCTGAACCAGAATCTTGAAGGGCTGTGCCTTCGGTGCCCGCCATTGAAAGAGATGGCTCCCTCAAACTTTCAGACATGACTGGCAAATCTTTGAGCTCATCCAGGATGTCTTGCGCGCAATCGACCAGCTTGGCACCTTGCTTAATGAGATCGTGACAACCTTTGGCCACGGTGGTGTGGATAGAACCAGGAATGGCAAACACCTCTTTGCCCATGTCGATGGCCTGTTTGGCCGTGATCAAAGAACCCGATCGTGTAGCGGCCTCCACCACCAAACACCCTTGCGATAAGCCGGCAATGAGCCGATTGCGCTTGGGAAAGTTAGCGGTGATGGGCGGTGTATTGAGCGGATACTCGCTGATTAAGAGGCCGTTCGTTGCAATGTTGAGTGCCAATGCATGATTTTGATGCGGATAGACACGGTCTAGGCCAGTGCCCACCACGGCCACCGTGTGAAGCGGGTTGGTCAAACTTCCGCCTTCAAGTGCCCCGCAGTGCGCTTCTGTATCGACCCCTAAAGCCAAGCCCGAAATGACCGTCAAGCCCGCTTGAGCAAGGGTAGATGCAAATTCATGCGCATTCAAACGCCCCTGCGGTGTGGGGTTTCGACTGCCCACCACAGCCACGGCCGCGGGTGCTTTGAACGGCGCGGGGCTGAGCCAATGCAAGTGCTGTGTTTGCCCCAAGACATAGAGCAGGCATGGCGGATCGGGTGTGAGCATGAGGCTGCTGGGGTAGTCGGTGTCGGCCAGGGTTAGCAGGCGTTTGTGCAGTTCAGTTGAGGCGTGCCGCGGCGCAGGCTTGTGCAGCCACTCCCAAGTGATGTTCAGAGTTTCTTCTAAGCCCTCAGGCTCCCGACAAAGCTGGTGGCTGACTGCAGGGCTGACAAGCGCTTGCAATTCGGCGGCGGACCTTTGAAAAATGGATTCGGGCAAGCCAAAGGCCTGAATCAAAGCGCGGGCTGTGATGTTGCCAACGCCAGGTGTCAGGCTGAGGCGCAGCCAAGCTTTGAGACTTTCACGGGTAGAAACCATGGATTTTCCAATTGAGGCAGCCAAAGGCAGGGGGGCTGATTTTGGGTAGGATGACGCTCTTGGGCAAGGCTTCTTCAAATTGGAGAAAATAGAGGTATTGCTGATTAAATAAAACCATGGCACTTTTAAACATTCTTTGCTATCCCGATCCCCGCTTGCACAAGGTGGCCAAGCCCGTCACTGAGTTTGATGAGAAGCTGCGCGCCTTGGTGGCTGACATGTTGGAGACCATGTATGAGTCCCAAGGTGTTGGCCTGGCCGCCACCCAAATCGATGTGCATCAACGCTTGGTGGTGATGGACACCTCAGAAGAGCGAAACCAACCCGTGGTCTTGATCAACCCCGAAATTACGTGGGCCAGCGAAGAGCGCATCAAAGGTGAAGAAGGTTGCTTGTCAGTGCCCGGTATCTACGATGGCGTTGAGCGTGCCGTGTCAGTCAAAGTAAAGGCAGCCGACGAGCACGGCCAAGTTCGTGAACTGGAAGCCGAGGGCTTGATGGCCGTTTGTGTTCAACACGAGTTAGACCATTTGATGGGCAAAGTGTTTGTGGAATATTTGTCGCCCTTAAAACGCAATCGCATCAAAACCAAAATGTTGAAAGCGCAAAAAGACAGCGCTTAATCTCGCTCCCTTCAGCACGCCCTTCAGCTCTCTCCGAAAGAAAATACATGCGCGTTATTTTTGCGGGCACCCCCGAATTTGCCCGCAGCGCATTGGCGGCTTTGCATGCGGCTGGGCATGAAATTGTGGGCGTCATGACACAGCCCGATCGCCCAGCAGGCCGAGGTATGAAACTTCAAGCTTCAGCGGTTAAGCAGTTTGCACTGGCCAATGAATTGCCAGTGTTGCAACCGCACAGTTTGAAGCTGGACGGCAAATACCCAGATGAAGCCCTTGCTGCGCAGCAGTTCATTGCGCAGGCGCAAGCCGACGTGATGGTGGTGGCTGCCTACGGCTTGATCTTGCCGCAATGGGTGCTCGACGCGCCTCGCTTTGGTTGCCTGAACATTCATGCCTCTTTGCTGCCTAGATGGCGAGGTGCAGCACCCATTCACCGCGCCATTGAGGCGGGAGATGCCGAGACGGGTGTCACCATCATGCAGATGGATGCAGGCCTTGATACGGGCGACATGCTGTTCAAAGAAACCATGCCCATCGGCCAACAAGAAACTACCGCCACCTTGCACGATGCCTTGGCCAACATGGGAGCGCGGATGATTGTGAAGGCGCTGAGCTTGGTGGGTCAATTTGAGCCGATCAAGCAGCCCGCAGAAGGGGTGACGTATGCCCACAAAATTGAAAAATTAGAAGCGGCTCTAGACTGGTCGCAATCTGCGCAGGTGCTGGCGCAGCGTGTGCGTGCGTTCGATCCGTTTCCAGGTATGAGCATGCAACTGGGTGATGAAGTCATCAAGGTCTGGCAGGCGCATGCATTGAACAAAGACGCGAGTTTGAATCATGAGCACGTTGCCGGAAGCATTTTGGCCATCGCTGATGAAGGCATTCAGGTTGCCTGCGGCGAAGGCGTGTTGTGCCTGACGCAATTGCAAAAACCAGGCGGCAAGCGACAAGCGGTCTCTGAATTTGTACGCAGCTTCAAGGGTGCCGTTGGCGATGTTTTTAAAGGCTGAAAATTACCGTCATTCGGCCTTCATTGAAGGCATGAAAGACGCCGCACCCCAAGCGCCAGGCGTAGCGGCTTGGGGTTTGATGATTGGTGTGGCCATGATGAATTCCGGCATGAGCGTGCTCGAGTCCATCGCCATGACATTGTTTGTGTACGCAGGCAGTTCGCAGTTGGCGGCCATCCCTTTGATTGCAGCAGGCGCGCCCGCTTGGGTTATCTTGGCCACAGGCTTTTGTGTCAATTTGCGCTTCATGGTTTTCAGTTTGCATCTGCGTCCTTACTTGATGCACCTGCCCCGCTTTGAACGCATGCTGCACGGCTACCTGACGGCCGACATCAGCTACGTTTTGTTTACCCGACGATTTCTAAAACCAGCGGAAGACCTTGAAACGCAGCACACGCAAGCCGCTTTTCTGGCGGGCAATACGTGCATCGTCTGGGTGAGTTGGATGGTGGCCAGCATGTTTGGTATTTTTTTGGCCAACTTCATTCCACCTGCTTGGGGTTTGAGCTTTGCGGGCACGCTTTGTTTGGTCGGTATTTTTTGTTCTTTGGCCAGCACCAAGATGCGGTTTTTTGCAGCCACAGTGGCCGCCGTGACGGCCATCGTCGCTTATGCCTTGCCTTTGAAGTTGAACATCGTGCTGGCCATTGTGGTGGCGGTTGTTTTGAGCATGAGTCTTGAGCGTTTTCAAAAACCGCAGGCAGGGCTAAGCAAATGATGTTGTTTGAAGGCACTGATTTTTGGACAGTTGGCGTGATCGTCGGCTTGACCGTGGTGACCGTCATCACGCGTTGTTTCTTTTTCATCTCTAGCGAAGAATGGACCTTGCCAGCATGGGCGCAAAGGGGCTTGCAATTTGCCCCCATTGCGGCGATGGCAGCAGTGGTCTTCCCCGAAATTTTGATGCAGCAAGGCCAGTTCTTGCAGACTTGGATGGATGCTCGCTGGATGGGCGCCGTGGTAGGCGGTGTCGTTTATTTTTGGAAACGCAATGTGCTCTGGACCATTTTGGCGGGCATGCTGGCGTATCTGCCATTGCACTTGCTCTTGGGCTGGTAATTTGTTTCGGCGGCAGTTCGTACCCCTCGGGTAAGTTTTCGCAATCTTGCAAGATTAAAATTCAAAATTCCAAGGGTGCGCCTTATCCGGCATCCTGTTTATTTTCCCCAACAGAGTCAATTCATGAACGTCATTCGCTTTTCAGATTTGTGTGCACAAGGCAAAGTCAAAGGTCAGCGCGTCTTTATTCGCGCCGATTTGAATGTGCCGCAAAATGATGCGGGCGACATTACCGAAGACACCCGCGTGCGCGCTTCAGTGCCCTGCATTCAAATGGCCTTGGACGCTGGCGCTGCCGTCATGGTTACTAGCCATTTGGGTCGCCCCACAGAAGGTGAATTCAAAGCTGAAGATTCTTTGGCGCCCGTGGCCAAGCGCTTGGCTGAATTGTTGGGCCGCGATGTTGCATTGAAAGCCAATTGGGTCGACGGTGTGGAGGTTGCCGCGGGTCAAGTGGTCTTGTTAGAAAACTGCCGCGTCAACAAGGGTGAGAAAAAGAACAACGCCGAGTTGGCCCAAAAAATGGCCGCGCTTTGCGATATTTTTGTGAACGACGCATTTGGTACGGCACACCGCGCAGAAGGCACCACGTACGGCATTGCCGAGTACGCCAAAGTGGCGTGCGCGGGCCCCTTGTTGGCAGCAGAAATTGATGCCATTACCAAAGCGCTGGCCCATCCTGCGCGCCCCTTGGCCGCCATTGTGGCGGGCAGCAAAGTGTCTACCAAACTCACCATCTTGAAGAGCTTGGCCGACAAGGTTGATCAACTGATTGTGGGCGGCGGTATTGCCAACACCTTCATGTTGGCCGCTGGTTTGAAAATTGGTAAAAGCTTGGCCGAACCCGATTTGGTCGCTGAGGCCAAAGCCGTGATCGACATCATGAAAGCTCGCGGCGCTGAAGTGCCCATTCCCACTGATGTGGTGACAGCCAAAACTTTTTCAGCTGATGCCGTGGCGACAGTCAAGAAAGCCACCGACGTGGCCGATGACGATTTGATTTTGGACATTGGCCCCGAGACGGCTGCCAAACTGGCGTTGCAACTCAAAGCGGCTGGCACCATTGTTTGGAATGGTCCTGTGGGCGTGTTTGAATTTGCAGCGTTTGAAAACGGCACGCGCGTCATTGCAGCGGCCATTGCAGAATCAAAAGCCTTCAGCATTGCGGGCGGTGGTGACACCTTGGCTGCCATTGCCAAGTACGGCATCGAAAAGCAAGTGGGCTACATCTCTACCGGTGGCGGCGCGTTCTTGGAAATGCTGGAAGGCAAGACATTGCCCGCCCTTGAAATTTTGACGAAGCGCGCACACTAAACAGAGCGCATCTCAGCTTGCACTAGCGGGTTGAGGGCATAAAAAAGGCCGCTGGAATCAGCTGCCTTTTTGTTGATCTATCCGAGTGAGTTCTCGGTGTTCGACGTTTAAGTCTTTGCTGGCAAGTTGCCGCGCACAGGGCTCGTCATCTGACCTTTGAAGTCGGTCCAGCATTCACGCGAAAAGTCGTACAGTTTGCAAGCCTTGGCTGTTTTGAAGTACCAGCTCCAAGAGAAGGGCTGAACAATGATTCGACCCGGCAACATCTCTTCTAACTTGGCCTGCGCTTGTTTGAGGCGATACAGCGGAATGCTCATGTCTACGTGGTGTGCCGTGTGCTCCATGATGTGGTGCACCATGTTGCCAATCTTCATGGGGAAGGTCAGGTGCACCGTGGTCGACACAAACGGTTGTGCTTTGGTCCAGGCGGATTTGTCGTTGTGCCAAGACACGCGCACATGCGTGTGATGAACGTAGACCACAAAACCAATCATGGTGTTCCAGAACAAGAACGGGACCACCACGCCCATGAGCAAAGTGAGTGCCACAGACTGATCTGTGGCCACCGCGGCATAGCTCATCACGCCCACCCACAAAGCACCAAACACGGTGACCAGCATGCTGTCTTTGAAGAAGATGGGACGGCGTGTGGGCATGTGCGTTTTGTTGGGAAAGAACTCGCGCTTCCACCAAATTTCAATGAGGTAGTAAAGGCCAGGTGCCCAACCACTGCGGTACAAGTACTGAAGCAAGCGGTCGACAGGGCCCAATGCCGCAAACTCTTCTGCCGTCAGAGGTGTCCAAACAAAGTCCACACCCTTCAAGTTGGTGTAGCCATGGTGCACCACGTTGTGGCCGGTGTCCCACAAACTGTAGGGGGTAAGTGAATACAAAAAGGCGTAGCGGCCAATCCATTTGTTAAGTTCACGGTGGGGTGTCAGGCTTTGGTGGCAAGCGTCGTGCCCAATGATGAACAAGCGGCCAATGACAAAGCCAGCAGCCAAACCACAGAGCAACTTGAGCCAGACAGATTCCAATGCAACGGTGCCCGCCACCAAGCCGATGAACAGGGCCGTGTCGACTAGCAAAAGAACAAAAGCGCGCAACGTAGATCGCTGCGCCAAAGGAAACAGCCACTCGCGGATGATCTTTCGATGAGGCATGGCCTGATCTAAGGGGATGGGTTGCAAATTGTCAGGAGAGGAGTGTGTAGTCATAGGGGCCGCGAAAGTCTAGCTTGGGTGCCAATTAACAGAATACGCCAAGTCTAAACGCTTAGGGTTTTCCTGTGACTGACATGGGTCAATTGGTTCTCTGATTGATGTTCGTGTCAAAAGTCGTCCAAAGCGACGTAATTTGTTCTCCTTGTGTAACTAATTTCGTGGGAAAATTGAAATTAAATTACACCGGAGACTAGAACACATGCCCACCCGTGCCACCAAGATTGTTGCCACCTTAGGCCCCGCGTCCAGCGAGCCAGCCATGCTTGAAGCCATGATTCGCGCTGGTGTGAACGTGGTTCGACTCAATTTCAGTCATGGCAAGGCACAAGATCACATTGATCGGGCCCGATTGGTGCGTGAGGCTGCAGCCCGCGCTGGCCGTGAAGTGGCCATCATGGCTGACTTGCAAGGCCCCAAAATCAGGGTGGGCAAATTTGCCGAAGGCAAAGTCATGCTCGAGCCTGGTGCCAAGTTTGTGTTGGACGCATCTCGCACTGAGTTGGGAGACCTCACTGGCGTGGGTTTGGACTACAAAGAATTGCCCCGCGACGTCAAAGCTGGCGATGTGCTCTTGCTGAACGACGGCTTGATTGTGCTGACGGTCGATTCTGTGCAAGGCGAGAAAGTCAATACCACCGTCAAGCTGGGCGGAGAGTTGTCCAATAACAAGGGCATCAACAAACAAGGCGGCGGCCTGACAGCACCAGCCCTGACTGGTAAGGACATGGAAGACATCAAAACAGCCATGAGTTTCCAAGCCGACTATGTGGCCGTGAGCTTTCCTAAAAACGCCACAGACATGGAAATGGCCAGACAACTGGCCAACGTGGCCGCGGCCGAATTCAATCACAAGCCCGGTTTGATCGCCAAAATTGAGCGCGCAGAAGCTATTCCTCGTTTGGAAGAAATTTTGTTGGCCAGTGACGGCATCATGGTGGCACGCGGCGATTTGGCCGTTGAGGTGGGTAACGCCGTTGTACCTGCCTTGCAAAAACGCATGATCAAGTTGGCCCGCCAACACGACAAAGTGGTCATCACGGCCACTCAAATGATGGAAAGCATGATCACCAACCCAGTGCCCACACGCGCTGAAGTGAGTGACGTGGCCAATGCGGTGTTGGATGGCACCGATGCTGTGATGTTGAGCGCCGAAACTGCAGCGGGTAAGTTCCCCTTAGAAACCGTCCAAGAGATGGCCAAAATTTGTTTGGCCGCCGAAGCCGCCGAGGAGCACGAGCTCGACGCTGATTTCAATGGCCAAACCTTCCACCGCATTGACCAGTCAATTGCCATGGGTGCTTTGTTCACGGCCCACCACCTCAATGCCAAAGGTATTGTGGCTTTGACGGAGTCGGGTTCAACGGCCCTTTGGATGAGCCGCCACCGGGTCAAAATCCCAATTTATGCACTGACCACCAAAGTCAGTTCACAAAGAAAAATGGCTTTGTACAGAAACGTCCGTCCCTTGTTGATGGACACCAGCACAGACCGAGACACCGCTTTGACGCAAGCCGAAATGCACTTGAAAAAGCGCAACATTGTTTCGACGGGCGACATTTACGCCATTACCTGCGGCGAACCGATGGGCTCGCCCGGCGGTACCAACATGCTCAAAATTTGCAGAGCCGAGTAAGCACCAACTTTGCTTTAAGGCCCTAAAAATAAATAGCAAGCCCCGCGACTCAGGTCGTTGGGGCTTGATTTTTTGGATGCCGTATGGTGTCGTAAATGAGGTGGCTCAGCCAACCCACCGTCCAGCAAAGCCAAGCCGTCCACAGGGTGTGGCTCATGAAGTGGGCGCCGCGTACTTGTTGTGAAATGCCCAACACAAAACCAAGTAACACGGCAAGGCCCAACCATGTCCTTGCAGTTGGCGCACCACTTTGCTTCAGCCCAAAGTAAGCGGCCATGAAAGCAAATCCTGTGGAGGCATGGCCCGCGGGAAAGCAATGTCCGCCGCCGCCATCGCTTTGTGAAAAATCCCAATGCGAGACATAGGGAATGGCTCCGCCAAAAACTTGCAAGTCCCAAGGACATGTCGTTTGGCTGAAGCCCTTGATCAGGATGACTGACAACAACGCGCACACCACGGACAAAAAGACGCCGACCCGATCGGCGGTTGCCATAGACCGCAAGGCACCCCAAGGTCGCCAGATGCCGATGAGCATGGCCAATAGGAAAACCCAACCCAGGGTTCTGGCGCCTTCGTGCATGATTTTGACCATCCACCAATGGGTGCGAAGCGGAAATCCATCGCTTCCCCCCCAAAGGGCCGCCATTTTTAGATCGCCACCAGAAAAGTCCCAGCCCAGCAGCATGGGAAGCAGGATCAGACTGAGGGCAGCAGGAAGACGCCAGGAGGGCACAGATTGAGACCCAAGCGGGTCAGACGAAGGTACGAACATGATTTAAATCATAGTCTGACTTGCCGCAAAACTCAGATTTTTCACAGACGCTTGTTAAAATCATGGCCAGTTACAAGTCGGTTACATGATTGTTCTTAAGTGTTCTTAAGGCCTCAGAGCCTTTGAAGCAGATCAAAACCCTTGGCTTGGCAAAAGATTTTTAACTCTCTGGGACTTTTCATCATGGCACTCGTATCGATGCGCGAGCTGCTGGACCATGCGGCGGCCAATGGCTACGGCATTCCAGCTTTCAACGTCAACAATCTGGAGCAAGTCCAGGCCATCATGGAGGCTGCCAAAGAAACCGGCGCCCCCGTCATCATGCAAGCCTCTGCTGGCGCTCGCAAATATGCAGGCGAAGGCTTTTTAAAGCACTTGATTCAAGCCGCTGTTGAGTCTTACCCCGCCATTCCCGTGGTGATGCACCAAGACCACGGCCAAAGCCCTGATGTGTGCCAAGGCGCCATCAATTTGGGTTTCAGCTCCGTCATGATGGACGGCAGCTTGGAAGCCGACGGCAAAACCATTGCCAGCTACGACTACAACATCGAAGTGACCCAAAAAGTGGTCAGCATGGCCCACAAATTGGGCATCACCGTGGAAGGTGAGTTGGGTTGCTTGGGTTCACTCGAAACCATGCAAGGCGACAAAGAAGACGGTCACGGCACCGACGCGGTCATGACCCGTGAGCAGCTCTTGACCGACCCCGAGCAGGCCGCCGACTTTGTGAAGCGCACGCAACTCGATGCCTTGGCCATTGCCATTGGCACCAGCCACGGCGCCTACAAATTCACACGCAAGCCCACAGGCGATATCTTGGCCATTGACCGCATTCAGGCCATTCACAAGCGCATTCCCAACACCCACTTGGTGATGCACGGTTCGTCCAGCGTGCCACAAGACTTGTTGGCCATCATTCGCGAATTTGGCGGCAACATGAAAGAAACCTACGGCGTGCCCGTGGAAGAAATTCAAAAGGCCATCCAGTTTGGTGTGCGCAAAATCAACATTGACACCGACATCCGTTTGGCCATGACTGCTGCCGTGCGCAAGTTCATGGCGCAAAACCCCGACAAGTTTGACCCCCGCGATTGGCTCAAACCTGCCCGCGAAGCCGCCAAGCAAATTTGCAAACAGCGCTACATCGAGTTTGGCTGTGAAGGCCAAGCTGGCAAAATCAAAGGTCACAGCTTGCAAGTGGTGGCAGCGCAATACGCAAAAGGTGAGTTGGCGCAAGTCGTTCACTGAAATTGCCTCGATAATGCAGTCACTATGACGACAGTTTCTGCATTACACACCTCCGCTTTAACGTCCCTCACCTTGCTCGCCCGTGGCAAGGTGCGTGACAACTATGCCGTGGGCACCGATCGCATTTTGATGGTGGCCTCCGACCGCATCAGTGCCTTTGACGTCATCATGGGTGAGCCCATTCCCGGCAAAGGTGTGTTGCTCACGCAAATGGCCTTGTACTGGTTTGACAAGCTCGGCCCCAATGGCCTGAACTTGTGCCCTATTCACCTCACAGGTGATTCGCCCGAATCTGTGGTCAGCGCAGCAGAGGTGCCGCAAGTCAAGGGCCGCTCTATGCTGGTCAAGCGCTTGAAGCCCATCCCTGTGGAAGCGGTGGTGCGCGGTTATTTGGCGGGCAGTGGTTGGAAGGAATACCAAGAGGGTCAGCAAGTGTGCGGCGTCAAGTTGCCCGCAGGTTTGAAGAACGCCAGCAAACTGCCTGAGCCCATTTACACCCCCGCCGCCAAAGCCGCTGTGGGCGATCACGACGAAAACATCACGTTTGAAAAAACAGTCGAGATGATTGGCCTCGATTTGGCCACACGCATCAGAGACATCAGCATTGCCATCTACAAAGCGGCCAGCGACATTGCGGCCCAAAAAGGCATCATCATTGCCGACACCAAGTTTGAATTTGGCTTGGATGCCGATGGTACCTTGGTGCTGATGGACGAGGTGCTCACACCCGACTCTTCACGCTACTGGCCTGCCGAAAGCTATGTCGAGGGCATCAACCCCCCCAGTTACGACAAACAGTTTTTGCGCGACTGGCTGGAGGGTGCTTTGGTGAATGGCAAGCCTTGGGGCAAAACCCCACCGGCTCCTCGTTTACCCCGTGAAGTGATTGAGAAGACCTCGGCAAAATACGAAGAAGCGCTGCAGCGATTGACTCGCTAAGTTTTGCAAATTAATTCATTGCCAAAAGTCAGCCATTGGCTTTGACCATGGCATGAGAACAGCGCTTCAATTGTTGGAGAAGCTTTTCATGATCAGTTTGTTCCGCTCAGCCCCCGAACTCATGGTGCAGTATGCGCACTACCATCGTGACCGCCGCAACATTGTCACGCACTTGGTCGGTATTCCTTTGATTGTTTTGTCCATTGGCATGCTGTTGTCTCTGGTGTCTTTGGACATCGGCGGCGTGAGTGTCACGCTGGCAGGCTTGCTCTGGGCACTTTCTGCGGCTTGGTACCTCACGCGTGGCAATTTGCTGTTGGGCTTGGCCACCAGCTTGGTCAATGGCGCCTTGATTGCCTTGGCGCACACGCCCGAGGCGGCGACAGGATGGGGTCTCAGCGCCCTTTTTGATGCCGCTTGGTTTCCAGGCTTGGTCGTGTTTGTGGTTGGCTGGGCCATCCAGTTTGTGGGCCACACCTTCGAAGGCCGCAAGCCTGCCTTTGTGGACGATGTGGTGGGCCTGCTGGTAGGCCCCATGTTTGTGGTGGGCGAGGTTTTGATGATGGCCGGCATGCTTCGCAGCATGCACAGCCTGATTGAGGCGCAGGCTGGCGCTACGCGCTGATCAATTCAGCATCATGCTGAGTTTGCGTCGATAGCTCGACACCATGGCCGCTTGCGGGTCTTCTTGCACCGCACTTTTTCCCATCAACTCAATGCCGCCCGCCGATTTGCCGGTCTGATCGGCGCCGCCTTTGGGTGCTACAGGGGTAAGCAACTCCAACAAACCCACCATGGTTTTGCGCGGCGCTTCGTCGTTCCACTTTTTGTCGCGCATGATGATTTCCAACAGCTCATCCATGGCGCCCGTCCAATCGTCGCTGGCCAAGAGCACACGGGCTTTGGCAAAGCGGGCGTCAAAGTCGCGTTTGTTGGCGGCGATCAGTTCGTCAAACTTTTCCAGGGGCCATTGGCCCAAGGGGTCGGTGGTGACAAAGTTCAATGCTTCCAGCCATTGCTTCAAGGCTTCAAAGCGCAGCTTGAGAGGAATTTGGGACAGGCAGGGTTTTAAAACAGTCTCTGCATCGTCAAGTTGACCCATGCTGATGAGCAGTTTGACGAGGTCAAAGCGAGCTTCATCGTTTGCGGGGTTGGCCTGCAAGGCCTCCAGCAATTTGGTTTGGGCTGTTTCTAAGTCGCCCGACTCTAGGAGGGCTTCGGCCTCTTGAACTTCTGCTTCTGCCAAGACTTCGTTTTCGCCAGGGACGTGTTTGTCCAAGAACTCGCGCAATTTGCCTTCGGGTACTGCCCCCATGAAGCCATCGACAGGTTGACCGTTTTTGAGCAAAACGCAAGTTGGAATGCTGCGAATGCCAAAGGCTGCGGCCAATTGCTGCTCTTGGTCAGAGTCAATTTTGACCAATTTGAAGCGGCCGCCGTAGGCGACTTCCATCTTTTCTAGGAGGGGGCCCAAGGTTTTGCAGGGGCCACACCAAGGTGCCCAAAAGTCCACCAAAACAGGGGTGGTCATGGAGGCCGCAATGACCTCGGTTTCAAAAGTTTCTACGGTGACATCAATCATATTTACCAGACCTAAGGGCTAAACCTTAAAATTCAAGGATTCAACTGAATTTCAAACGAATTTAAGTTGAGACAATTATTCAATTTTTATCGACTGCGTCTTGACGCTTCAGCAAAGCCCAACATGACAAATACCGCATCCAAAGCCAAAACACGCGTCGGCGTGGTCATGGGTTCCAGCTCCGACTGGGACACGATGCAACACGCAGTACAGATTCTCCAACAGTTTGGCATCGATCACGAAGCCAAAGTGGTTTCTGCGCACAGAATGCCCGACGAAATGTTCACTTATGCTGAAACGGCCCTCGATCGCGGCTTGTTTGCCATCATTGCGGGTGCCGGTGGCGCAGCGCACTTGCCCGGCATGTTGGCCGCCAAAACGGTGGTGCCTGTGTTGGGCGTGCCGGTGGCCAGCAAACATTTGCAGGGTGTCGATTCACTGCACAGCATTGTGCAAATGCCTAAAGGCATTCCGGTGGCCACCTTTGCCATTGGCGCGGCGGGTGCGGCCAATGCGGCTTTGTTTGCCGTGGCCATGCTGGCGCAAAACGATGCTGCCTTGCAAGCCAAACTGGAACAATTTAGAAAAGATCAAACGGCTGCAGCACAGGGCATGACCTTGCCACCCGTCGGCGCGGCGTGAACGGCATGACAAATTCTGTGTCTTTGTTGCCGGGTGGCAATGCTGCTTCTAGCGCCTCGACTGCTTCGAATTCTGCCTTTGAACCGCTCACCTTGGGTGTGATGGGCGGCGGTCAATTGGGCCGCATGTTTGTGCATGCTGCGCAAAGCATGGGCTACTTCACTGCCGTGCTCGACCCCGATGCCAACAGCCCTGCTGGACGCGTCAGCCACCGTCACATTCAAACCGATTACACCGACCCTAAAGGCTTGCAGCAATTGGCCGAGTGCAGCGCTGCCATCACCACCGAGTTTGAAAATGTACCGGCCCCTGCGTTGCGCGAATTGGCCAAGCTTAGACCGGTAGCGCCTGGCGCCGATGCCGTGGCCATTGCGCAAGACCGTGCGGCAGAGAAAGCCCACTTTGTGAAATGTGGCGTGCCGTGTGCACCGTATGCCTTGATTGAAACTGCCACTCAGTTGGAAGAGGCCTTGTCCACTAACTTATTGCCAGGTATTTTAAAAACATCGCGCATGGGCTATGACGGCAAAGGTCAAGTTCGAATCAAAGACGCCGATGCATTGCGCGCAGCATGGCAAGACTTGAAGCAAGTGCCTTGCGTGCTTGAAAAAATGTTGCCGTTGGCACTGGAGTGTTCGGTTATTGTGGCGCGCGGCTGCGATGGGCAGATGGTCAATTTTCCGGTGCAACGCAATTTGCATCGCGAAGGCATCTTGGCTGTGACAGAAGTTTACGAAGGTCATTTGCCCCAAGCATTGCAACAGCAAGCCGTGGCTGCAGCGCGTTCAATTGCGGAAGGTGTGAACTATGTCGGCGTGTTGTGCGTTGAGTTTTTTGTGTTGCAAGACGGCAGCATGGTGGTCAACGAAATGGCACCCCGCCCCCACAACAGTGGCCACTACACCTTAGATGCTTGCGACCAATCTCAGTTTGATTTGCAAGTTCGCACCTTGGCAGGTTTGCCTTTGACGCAGCCACGGCAACACAGCGCCGCCATCATGCTCAACTTGTTGGGCGATGTGTGGTTTGATACAAACAACACCCTGCGCTTGCCCGATTGGGCGGCAGTCTTGGCATTGCCCGGCACGCACCTGCATTTGTATGGCAAAACCGAAGCGCGTAAAGCACGCAAGATGGGGCACCTCAATGTGACGGGCGCCTCTGTCGAACAAGTGCGTGCAGTTGCTTTGAAGGCTGCCGCCATTTTGGGCATTGAAGCTTTTTAAGTTGAGTGCATCAAGCGCGGCACTCACACCATTTCAATTTTTGACACATGATCATTTCCGGCAACAACCCCTTGCATGTGCAACAAGCCGCTGAAGCTTTGTGCGCGGGTGACTTATTGGGTTTGCCGACAGAGACAGTTTATGGTTTGGCCGCTGACGCCAGCAATGAAAAAGCGGTTGCCAAAATTTTCGAAGCCAAAGGCCGGCCCTCGAATCATCCGCTCATCGTTCATGTGGCCACAGCAGAAGCAGTCAATCGGTTTGTCAGCGAAGTGCCTGACTTTGCAATACAGTTGATGACACAGTTTTGGCCAGGCCCGCTCACGCTCATTTTGCCGCGCCGTCCAGATCAAGCAGCAGCAGCTGCAGGTGGTCAAAATTCTGTGGGCGTGCGTTGCCCTTCGCACCCTGTGGCGTTGGCCGTATTGAATGCCTGTGCCGCCAAAGGCGTGTGGGGCGTAGCAGCACCCAGCGCCAATTTGTTTGGCCGCGTCAGCCCTACAAGTGCTGCGCATGTGCAATCTGAATTTGGCGATGCGCTGTTAATTTTGGACGGCGGTGAGTGCGATGTGGGCATTGAATCCACCATCGTCGATTGCACGCGCGGTGTGCCTGTGTTGCTACGTCCCGGACAGATTAGCCGCATGCAAATTGAACAAGCGTGTGGCTTGAAATTGGTGAGTCCAGAATCACTGGACTCAGAGGCGCCGCGTGCATCAGGGACTTTGGCGTCGCATTACGCGCCCAGCGCCAAGGTGCGTTTAATGAGTTCGGCTGATTGGCACAAGGCCTTGTTGGCGTTGGGCCCCCACACACAAAACTTGGCTTTGTGGTCACAAGAAAAACCTGCAGAAGAACTGAAGGGTGCGGGCTTGTTTTGGCGTGCCATGCCCGTCAGTGCAGACCAAGCAGCACATGACTTGTTCAGTGTGTTGCGAGATTTTGATGCGCGCGGAGTGCGTACTATTTGGATAGAGACACCGCCTGATACACCTGAGTGGGAAGGTGTGCGTGACCGTTTGAATCGGGCTGCCGCTTAAATGAAAAAAGCACTCCGAAGAGTGCTTTGGTAGAGCGGTATTAAATTAGAAACGCATGCCAACACCCAGGCTAATGCCAATGGGGTTCAGTGTGATGTCTAAAGTTTGACCGCTTGACAAAGTGTTGCGTGTTTTCAAAGGCGTTCTGGTAATGCCGCCATCAACAAACCAACGCTCGTCAATTCTGTAGCTGCCGCCCACTTGGAATGTGGCCGCCATTTTCGATTGAATGGAAATCGTTGTGGGGTTGGCAGGCGTGCCGCCGGTCAGGGCCGTCAGGGCCGCTGTGCTGTGCTCGCTGTCGAACTTGGCGTAGGTGGCGCCAATGCCCAGGTAGGGTCTGAACATGGCATTGGCTTCGCCAAAGCGGTACTGCAGCATCACGGTAGCGGGTATGACCTTGTTGTCGCCAATTTTGCCAACGCCCGCAATACTGCCTGCACCGTACAGGTCATGCTTAAAAGGTAGTGCCAAGGGCAAATCAATGGCCAAATTGTTAGACCACATGTAAGTGACGCCACCAGCCAGCTGGGTGCTGTTACTGACAGCGGTCTTAGCGCCTGGCAGAGAGGGTGCAGACAAATCGCCACTGGTCACTTGGGGGGCCAATTGCATGATGCCGCCGCGCACCAGCCAGCTTCCTTGTGATTGCGCTTGAACAGAGGCGCTGAGGGTCAGTGCTGCAATCGCAGACAACGCAAAGCAGAATTTAGATTTCATGGTGTTTCTCCTTTGCTAAGTATTAAAGCCAGCCTGCCGTGGCCAACGATTTTGCGACCAATTGGCTCATCAGTTGATAACCGTAGGGGGTTGGGTGAAAGCCATCAGAGAAGGCATATGTTTTCCACCAGTTGCTGTCCGCTCCAGCGGGCGGTGTGGCTGCCGAGAGGGCTGAAGCAGTGCAAGCTTGAAAGTTGCGAGTACCACAGGCTGTATCTGTGACATTCGTAATGCCATACTGAGCAGGGTTAGTAACTTGGTCGTTCATTGCCGCGTAGAAGTCAACTACAACTACTTTCTGACCACTTTCTTTAGCGCGCTGCAATAGTTGAGCGTTGAAGGCTTCTAGCCAAGACATGAACAAGCCTTCTGCACTGACTCGAGCAGCTGGACCATTGGCTGCAGCAATTTGAGCTAAAACGGCCTGAAACCTGGGCGTTTTTGTAATGCTTGGCATATTCAAGATCGCAACACGTTCCGCACCTTTGGCCAAGGCGTTGTCCCGAACACTGTTGTAAAGCTTATCTGCCAATGCGACCATGTAGACACTACCGGCAACTTCAAGCCCAGAACTTAGAGCAGATGCGGGAATTAATGAAGTGGCAATTCCTATAAATCCAGCGCCTGCATCAAGACGAGCGTTCAGATAGGCGCCAATCAAGTCACCGGCATCATTACCACCACCATCAATCAAGAGTAAATCTGATTTTTTGTAACCATCTGTTGGCGTCCCAACTTGAAGCTGTTTGACGATAGAAAATGGAGAAGCCTCCCCACCTTTTGCTGCAGGATTGTTGATTCTTGCATCACCTACAGCGTAGCTTGTGCAATTAGCCGCACTATTGAGGGAAAAATTGATGGTAGCAGGACCTGTGACCGTTGCTTTGTAATAGTTACAAAGTTGTGGCGCACCCAATAAAGCGGCAATCCTTTCTGTCCAAATAGTATTGGGTTCACTCTCGCTGCCTTGAACAGAAAAAACTCGACCAAAACCCGCGGCAGGATTGCTCGCAAACACACCACTGTCAGAGAGGCTATCACCCATCACTTTGACCGATGTGATGCCCGCGCGTTGGCTGGTTGAGTCTGCGCCACCACCCCCGCAACCAGCCAAAATGGCTGCAGCTGCTGTGGCAAGCAGTGCAACTTTCCACTTCATGGATTTCATCTTTCACCCCTTTGTCGTATTCGTTTCGTTGTGAAAAAGAACGGCCGTTCTTTTGTAGACAATCTACTGCACAGGGGGTACTTCAAGTGATGGGGTAACTACTAGTTTGGGCTAAGACTTCTTTTGATCTTCCACGGTCCATTCCAAAAGCTTGTCAAAAGCGCTTCGAGCGGCATTGGCATTGGGATGGTTGATCATCACCACAAACACATACCGCTGTCCGCTCAAGCCTTCGACATAGCCTGCCAACGAGGCTACGTCTCGCAGGCTGCCAGATTTCAAACGCGCCCGGCCAATGGCCGATGACTTGGGCGCTCTGTCTTTGAGGCGCGATACGGTGCCATCGACGCCGGCTATGGCCAAAGAGCTCTGCAATTCACTAGAGAAATTGCTGTTGGCCGCCCACACCAGCAATTCGCTCAGCGCTAAGGCGCTGCTTCGCTCCTCGCGGGAAAGGCCAGAGCCGTTGTCAATCACGGGCAAGGCTTGGTTGGGTAGTTTTTGTTGCCACCACCTGAGCACAATTTGGCGTGAAGCTTCGAAGTTGCCTGGCCCCTGTTGACTGGACAAGGTGAGAAACAATTGCTGCGCCATCACGTTGTTAGAAAACTTATTGATGTCGGCCACGATGTCTGTCAGCGGCAGTGAGGGGGCTTCATGCCAAAGTTTGGCCTGGCTTGGCGTGATGCCGGTGCGCACTTGGCCCTTGAGTCTGCCGCCTGCTTGCGCCCACATGGCCTGCACCATGCGCGGTGCAAACGTGTGAGGTTGAATGTAGGCCACCGGCCATTTTTGTTCTCCGCAAGATGCGGGGTAGGCGCCTTGAAAGCGAATGCTTTCTGCTTGTGAAAAGTCGGCGCGCAATTGGCTGCGCCAATCTTGGCAAGGACCAGAGGACAACGAGACGGTTGTGGGCCACTGCACGTTGGCCAGGGGGGGCTCGCCTTCAATTTTCGCAATGCCAAGTGCTGGATCGGGTGAAAACTTGAACAACATGGCATTGAAATTCAACAACAAGCCTTGCGGTGCGACGTTGTAAGGGCGCAAGGGCTCATCGTCAAAGCTGGCCGCACTTTGGGGGGGCAGGTCAAACACACTGCCATCCAAAATGATGTCGCCCTTTACCTCTTTAATGCCTTTGCGCAAAATTTCTTGTAGCAAGTTTTGAAGACGTTCCAATACCAACTTAGGGTCGCCACTGCCCTTCACATACAAATTGCCTTGCAAGACACCGTCAACAATTGGGGTATCGACCCAGATGCGATTGCGCCACGTAAAGTCTGGGCCCAAGATCGACAGGCCGGCCGAGGTGGTGATGAGTTTCATGACCGATGCCGGGTTCATGTCCGCATTGGCACGGTGCGTCAGACGCGGCGTAGGCGCTGTTGGCTTGTTTGCTCCGTCTGGGGCCAAAGGCGTGATCAAAATACTGACGGCATTCAGCGGCACATTGGCTTGCTGTAGGGCGGAGACAACGTGAGCTGGAATTTTGGTTTTTTCGGCGGCCATCAAACTGGGCGAGTGCCCTGCCAACAGCAAGCTGAAACCCAAGGCGCTGACAGTTAAGTTTGAAAATTTTGGCATAGGCTTAGTCTAGCCGCCCCCCAGAGCCCCTGTGAAGCACAAGTCGTATGATTGGCCCATGGCTTTATCTTCCCAAAACATCGGCCGCTTGTCGGCGCTGGTCACCATCGTTCTCTGGACTTCATTCATCATTGTGGGCCGAGCATCCTCTTCGCATGTCTTGTTGCCTCTGGACATCGTACTGGCGCGTATTCTGGGCGCTAGTTTGGTTTTGTTGCCTTGGGCTTGGTGGATGATGCGTGAGCCAAGGCGAAGGGGCGAAAAAGTGGGATCCTTATTTGGTTTGTCACCTTTGCCGCTGCGTCAGACGGTTCAAGCCGGATTTTTAGGCGGGTTGATGTTTGCCACCTTGGCCTACCTCGGTTTCTTTTTTGCCCCAGCTGCCCATGCCTCCGTCCTGATGCCTGGCAGCTTGCCGCTATGGACCACCTTGTTGATGTGGTTGTTTTTGCGAGAACAAATTGGCGTACACCGTGCCATTGGTCTAGGTTTCATTTTGGTAGGCGATGTGTTGGTAGGTGGTGCCAGTTTACTTAAAGCTTTTGAGGGCGGCGACGTTTGGATTGGTGATTTATTTTTTGTGTGCGCGTCCATTTGTTGGGCTGCTTACAGCGTCACCGTTAGACGTTTTGGCTTAGATGCTGCCAAGGCGACCATGGCCATCACGGCCTTTGCTTTGGTGAGCTTTGTGCCCTTGTACACATCACTGGTGCTTTTGGGCATCTTGCCGAGTCATTTTTCTCAAGCCTCGTGGACAGAAATTTTGTTGCAAGTGTCGTTTCAGGGCGTTGGCTCAGTGGCCATCTCCGGCATTAGTTTTACCCAAATGATTCGCTCATATGGCCCCGTTAAATCCACCATGCTCACAGCAGTTGTGCCGGGATTGTCTGCTTTGGGGGCTGCCATTCTTTTGGGTGAGCCCATATCGTGGAATTTAATGATTGGCCTAGCGTTGGTCACCTGCGGCATTTTGTTTGGTGTTCGCCAAGCAATGGTAAAGACATGACGGAAAAATTGAAATTCTTGGCTTTTGAAACCAGCACCGACATGATGTCGGTGGCTGTGAGTCGAGGCACACAAACTTGGCATTACCATGGCGTGGGTGGCTCTAACGCTTCCGCACAGTTAATCCCTGTGATTCAAGACTTGTTAGGCCAAGCTGAACTCACACTGAACGATCTCACCGCACTGGTCATTGGTCATGGCCCTGGCTCATTCACGGGCTTGCGCACGGCCTGTTCGGTGGCGCAAGGTTTGGCGATGGGCGCTAACTTGAAAGTCATTCCCATTGACACATTGATGGCGGTGGCTGAAGAGGCGCGAGTCAAGTTGGACTTGGCTGAAGCAGAAAAATGTCTGCCCTACCAAGTGGGCGTTCTCATGGATGCACGCATGAGCGAGGTTTATGCCGGCACCTATCAATGGGTGCCAGAAAAAAGCCAGTGGAAGTCTGTGTTGCCATTGCAGGTAGGCCCACCAGAAATCATGTTGCAAGCAATCAGCAATTTGCCCATGATGTGCAATGTCTGGGCCGGAAACGGCTTTGATGTCTACAAAGATCGTTTGAATTTGACCGCTCACATGACAACAAATTGCCCCACAATTTGTGCGGATTCGATGCCCCACGCATTGGCTTTGCTAAGACTGTCGCATACAGAGTGGGTCTGTGGGAACGCCGTTGCCCCAGAGCATGTTCAGCCCCTTTATATCCGAGACAAAGTGGCTCAGACTACCGCAGAACGTGACGCCATCAAAGCCGCCAAAATGGCTGTCTAGCATTCAAAGTTATCGCCCATTTCAAACATGCTTTGGCCAGACCATTTCAAACAAGAAGCCGCACCTGATTTGAAGGTGCAACTCTCGCTCTTGTCTGAGTCTGATTTGCTGCGGGTGGTGGCTGTCGAACAAACGACTTATAGCCATCCTTGGACGCTTGGCAATTTCAATGACGCATTGAAGGCCGGTTATGCCGCTTTTAAATTGGAAGCGGGTGAATATTTGGTCGCTTATTTGGTAGCCATGCAAGTGGTTGACGAAGTGCACCTGCTGAACATCACGGTCGCCCCTGCTTTTCACCGGCAGGGTTGGGCGCAAGCTTTACTGCAATATTTGAAACTTTGGTCTTTGCAGCAAGGCGCCAACTGTTTGTGGCTGGAAGTTAGGCAAAGCAATGAGCCCGCCCTAAATCTGTATCAGACCTTCGGTTTTGAACAAGTTGGCCTTCGAAAAGACTACTACCCTGCCAGCCGATCGACCCGGGAGTCCGCAGTGGTCATGCGCATGACGATAGCGTCTGATCCTCGTTAAACTCTAGACATGACACAAGACCAGGACGTCGACACCCGTTTTGAATTGGACGACCGCCAACGGGCTATGTTGGCAGAGATGGGCGTGCGCATTTGGTTGCCTAAAAAGCTTCCTACTGCAATTGTTTCGTCGCCAGTGATGGCTCAAAGTGTGACGCATGAAGCCCCATCTTCTTCTGTTGCCGATACACCCGCTATCAAGCCTTTAGCAAATTCACCCGCACCTCAGCTTGTTTCAATGCCTGTCGTCGACATCAGCGCCTTGCCTGAAGGCATTGCCCAGATGGACTGGCCTTTGCTGCAAGCCGCAGTGTCTGCTTGCAAGGGCTGCGGCCTGTGCCAAGGACGTCAACAAGCCATTTTGGGTGAAGGTTTGCAGACCGCCGATTGGCTGGTGGTGGGAGATGCCCCTGGCGAAGACGAAGACAAAGAGGGCGCTAGTTTTGCGGGTCCCGCAGGCCAACTTCTTGACAATATGCTCAAGGCGCTGGGTTTAACGCGTCAACAAGTCTACTTAACGCACGCCCTTAAATGCCGCACGCCTTCGGGGCGAAATGCCAGTCCAGTGGAGGTATCTCACTGTGCAACTTACTTGAGCAGACAAGTGGCGTTGGTACAACCTAAAGTCATTTTGGCGATGGGTCGAACTGCGGCCATGGCGCTCTTGCAAAGCACTGAGCCGTTAGGCAAGCTTCGATCTGAAGTCCAAAGCTTTAATGGTGTACCCGTGGTCGTGACTTATCCGCCGGCGTACTTGCTGCGTAACCAGGCCGACAAGGCCAAGGCATGGGCAGACTTGTGCTTAGCGGCAAGCTTGGTGCAGTCATAAAGCGCAAGTGCCTTACGAAACAGTGGGCGCGCCATCAGGTTTTTTTTGACTGGGCCACAAAACGCTGGCGATGGCGATGGCGATCAAGCCTGTGGCGGCCCAATCTTGCCAATGCAACAGTTCGTTCAATGCCAGTGAGCCACTGAACACGCCCAATATGGGCACCATCATGACGCTGAGTGTGGAGGCGAGAGGCGGCAAATTGCGCGCCAAATAAAACCAAGCGGGATGTGCAAAACCAAACACAAGAATGGCGTTGTAAAAAATGGAGAACCAGTGAACCTGTGAGGGCGGTTGCCACTGGTCTGACTCAAATAAGGTGGCCAGGATGACCAAAACACATGCGGTCATGGCGGACATCCAAAACGACAGGGTTAGTGTTGGCAGGGGTATGGCCGTTCTGCGCAAAAGTTGTGTGCCCATGGCCCATGCGCAAGCGGCAGTTAAAGCTAGCAACACACCGATGGGTTTTCCTGACAAGTTGGCCAACTCATGCCAAAGTAAAAAAATCACGCCCAAGGCGGCGGCTGCGACGCCACCCCAGGCTCGCTTAGAAAGCTGATTCTGAAAAATGAAGGCGCCCAAGAGTGCTGAAAAAATGGGCATGGTGTAACCCAAAATGGCAGACCTGCCGCTTGACAAATATTGAACTGCCAAAACGATGAGGGCGTGCCAAATGAACATGTTGAAAAGCCCTAGGATGAATAGCTCGCGCCAATATTGACGGGGAATTCGAAACGGAACTTTCATGGCCAGCAAACCTAAACCCAAGATGGGTGTGCCAATCACCAGACAGAGTGCACGGTAGGTCAGCGGCGGGTAACCCGTTACCCCAAGCTTCATGATGGGCCAATTAAAACCCCAGACGACGGTGAGCAGGGCCAAGAGTACCCATTGACGTGATGTAAGAGCGTGCATGGGGTGAGATCTTAGGCGCAAAAGCCAAAATGTGTCCGTAAGGTCGCAGTGATTGACTTGAGCCTTTAAAATCTGAGCATGACCTTCTTAGAACAACTGCAAGGCGCCGAGCGCCAAAACGGCTCCCTGTTGTGTGTGGGCTTGGACCCCGAGCCCAGCAAATTTCCTGCGGGCCTCAAGGGCGACGCCAGCAAGATCTATGATTTTTGCGCGCAAATTGTTGACGCCACGGCCGATTTGGCCATTTCGTTCAAGCCCCAAATTGCCTACTTTGCCGCGCACCGCGCCGAAGACCAGCTGGAAAAACTCATGGAACACATGCGCCGCAACGCGCCCCATGTGCCCGTTATTTTGGATGCCAAGCGCGGCGACATTGGCTCTACCGCCGAGCAATATGCCAAAGAAGCTTTTGAGCGCTACGGTGCCGACGCTGTGACTTTGTCGCCCTTCATGGGCTTTGATTCGGTGCAGCCTTATTTGAAATACCACGGCAAGGGCGCGTTTTTGTTGTGCCGCACCTCCAACCCGGGTGGCGATGATTTGCAGAACCAACGATTGGCTTCTGTGGAAGGCCAGCCCCTTTTGTATGAACACGTCGCCAAGTTGGCGCAGGGCCCTTGGAATTTGAACGGCCAGTTGGGCTTGGTGGTGGGTGCCACTTACCCTGCAGAAATTGAACGTGTGCGCAGTTTGGCGCCTACTTTGCCCTTGCTTATACCTGGTGTGGGTGCACAAGGTGGCGACGCGGTGGCCACGATCAAGGCGGGCTACCGACAAAGCAATGGCGCCACCACGGGTGCCGTCATTGTGAATTCATCGCGCGCTATTTTGTATGCGTCATCGGGCGATGATTTCGCACAAGCCGCGCGCAAAGAAGCCATGCGCACGCGCGATGTGTTGCGCGCTGCAGCGCAAGGCTGATTCAGCCGCGCTTCAATCACGCGTTTGCAATTCAGCATCCTCACGCCATAAAGCGTGCAGGACGCTTTATTTTTGCAGCAAGCGCTTTAAGTATTTGCCTGTGAAGCTGTCAGGATTTTCTGCCAGCGTTTCGGGTGTGCCGACGCCGACCACCGTGCCACCGCCAGAACCACCCTCAGGGCCCATGTCGATGAGCCAATCCGCCGTTTTGATCACATCCAAGTTGTGTTCAATCACCACAATGGTGTTGCCCGCATCGCGCAGTTGGTGCAACACTTTGAGCAGCAACGCAATGTCGGCAAAGTGCAAGCCAGTAGTGGGCTCATCCAAGATGTACAGCGTGCGACCAGTGTCGCGCTTAGACAATTCCAAAGCCAACTTCACCCGCTGTGCTTCACCACCCGACAAAGTAGTGGCTGCTTGTCCTAAGCGGATGTAGCTCAAACCAACATCGAGCAAAGTTTGCAACTTGCGGGCAATGGCGGGTACAGCGCTGAAGAATTCGTAGGCCGCTTCAACAGTCATATCCAGTACTTGGGCAATGTTCTTACCCTTGTACAAAATTTCTAAGGTTTCGCGGTTGTAACGTTGACCGTGGCACACATCGCAAGGCACATACACATCGGGCAAGAAGTGCATTTCCACTTTGACCATGCCATCGCCTTGACACGCCTCGCAGCGGCCACCGCCATTGGATGCATTGACGTTGAAACTGAAGCGACCCGGGCCATAACCGCGCTCGCGCGCTGCAGGCACTTCAGTCATCAGGTCACGAATGTGGGTGAACAAACCGGTGTATGTGGCGGGGTTGCTGCGGGGTGTGCGGCCAATGGGCGACTGATCGACATTGATCACTTTGTCAAAGTGGTACAGGCCCAAAATGTCTTCGTGTGCAGCAGGCTCGTCGTGGGCACGGTGAATGCTGCGCGCCGCTGCGGTGTACAAAGTTTCGTTCACCAAAGTTGATTTGCCTGAACCCGAGACACCTGTGACGCAAGTGAGCAAGCCCACCGGAAACGCAACGCGTACGTCTTTCAGGTTGTGACCTGTGGCGCCCACAATTTCAATGAAGTCTTTGCCAGGCGCATTGCGCTTGGCAGGCACTTCAATGGTTTTGCGACCGGACAAATACTGTCCGGTTAAAGAATCTGGCGCCAGCAAAATTTCTTCACAGGTGCCTTGCGCCATGACACGACCGCCGTGCACACCGGCACCTGGGCCCATGTCGATCACATGGTCGGCAATGCGAATCATGTCTTCATCGTGCTCCACCACCAAGACGCTGTTGCCAATGTCGCGCAGGTGTTGCAATGTGCCAATCAGGCGGTCGTTGTCGCGCTGGTGCAAACCAATGCTGGGCTCGTCGAGCACATACATCACTCCCGTGAGGCCCGAGCCAATTTGGCTGGCCAAGCGAATGCGTTGTGCTTCGCCGCCCGATAGCGAGTCAGCACTGCGGTCCAAACTTAAGTAGTTCAAACCCACATCGTTCAAGAACTTCAAACGAGAGCCAATTTCACGCACCACTTTGTCGGCAATTTCGGCTTTGGCGCCGCGCAGTTTCAAGCTTTGGAAATACGTTTGGGCTTCGCCTAAAGTGACGTGGTTTACTTCGTAAATGGCGCGCGCTTGATCGCCCTCGCCCACACGCACATGGCGTGCTTCGCGGCGCAAACGGGTGCCTTTGCAATCAGCGCAAGCATGGTGACTGCGCATGCGCGCCAAGTCTTCGCGCACCACACTGGAGTCAGTTTCTTTGAAGCGTCGCGTGAGATTGGGAATGATGCCTTCGAAAGGATGCTTCTTGGTCAGGCGCTTGCCTTGCGACGCACCCGACTCCACGATGTAACTGAACTTGATGTCTTCTTCGCCCGAGCCCCACAAGATGCAATGACGCACAGTTTCTGGCAAGGACTCAAAAGGCGCTTCGACATCGAATGCGTAATGCTTGGCCAAGCTTTCCAGCATGCTGAAATAAAAACCATTGCGACGGTCCCAGCCCTTGATAGCGCCACTGGCCAAGCTCAAAGAAGGAAAGGCCACCACCCGGTCGATGTCAAACACTTCGGTTGTGCCCAAGCCATCGCAAGTGGTGCAAGCGCCCATGGGCGAGTTGAACGAGAACAAGCGCGGTTCAAGTTCTGCAATGGAATAGTGGCACACAGGACACGCAAACTTGGCGTTGAACATGTGCTCTTTGCCCGTGTCCATTTCAACCGCTACCGCGCGTTGCTCTGCCAAGCGCAAAGCGGCTTCAAAACTTTCTGCAATTCGCTGGCGCAGGGCATCGCGCGCGGGCGCTTCGGCTTCATGGCGAATTTTGAGGCGGTCCACCACCACATCGATGTCGTGCTTTTCGGTTTTCTTGAGGGTGGGTAAATCTTCGACTTCAAACGTTTCGCCGTTGATGCGAAAGCGCACATAACCCAGCGCTTGCATCTGCTCAAAGACTTTTTCAAACTCGCCTTTGCGTTCACGCGCAATGGGCGCCACGATCATGAGGCGTGTGTCTTCGGGCAGCTCTAAGACGGCATCGACCATTTGACTCACGGTCTGCGCTTGCAACGCCAAGTTGTGGTCAGGACAATAGGGCGTACCCGCGCGTGCAAACAACAAACGCAGGTAGTCGTGAATCTCGGTCACGGTGCCCACCGTAGAACGCGGGTTGTGACTGGTGGCTTTTTGCTCAATAGAGATGGCGGGCGACAGGCCCTCGATCAAATCCACATCGGGCTTGTCCATCAGTTGCAAAAACTGGCGGGCATAGGCCGACAAACTTTCCACATAGCGGCGCTGACCTTCGGCATACAAAGTGTCAAAGGCCAAGCTGGATTTGCCAGAGCCGCTCAGGCCCGTGATCACCACCAGTTGGTTGCGCGGAATATCGAGGTCGATGTTTTTGAGGTTGTGAGTGCGGGCACCGCGCACGCTGATGTGCGTTTGGCGCAGGGCACTGGCCAGATAGGCGCCTGTATCACCAGCAGACTCTGCGGCCTCTAGCCGTGCGGCCGCCAGTTCGGCTTCTAAAAGGCGAACTTTCTCTTTGGCAGTGGCCAGAGCAGTCAAACTTGCGGGGGCGTTGGGAGCGTTCAAAATCGAGGTGCCAGACAAAACCCTCGATTATCGCTAAAGACGGGCAGGCTGTCTGCCTCACCAAACGAAGAGCACCACTGAAGGAATGGTTGAAATGAAAAAAGCCAGCAGTTTGCTGGCTTTTCGAGGTGCTTCAAGTTTGGGCGCGAGGCCCATAACTTGTTGCAGCGGCCTTCAATTAGGCTTTCTTGGCGTAGGCAGAGCACCAACCGGCACCGGCCACTTGCTTGCCAGCAAACAGAGGGCAACCGCCAGCGGCGTCAGAGGCTTTACCTTGGTACAAAGCGCAGTTGCTGCACTTTTGGCCAGCAGCGTACTTGGGGTTCTTTACTTTGGTCGCATCAGCGGCGTAAGCCAAAGCTGCAGCTTGTGGGTCTTTTTCGTTCACCATGGCTTGAGCCATGGCTTGCGTGGCTGCCAAGGCTGTGCCACCCAGTGCAACTTGCATCATGAAAACGCGACGGTTAGTTTGTTTCATAAAAACTCCAGTGAGGTTGGTAATAATCTAGACGGACGGATATTAACTTCAAAAAAACTTGAGCGTTGAAGTCAAGTTTTCCAAAGGACGTGCATTTGTTAATTGCGCGCGACTTTTTGGGTAACTTGCTTCGAATCAGGGACAATCGGTCACAAGACATCAAACCTATGACCGTACCACTTTCCAACCCATCTACGCCTGAAACAGCAGCTTCCGAAGCTAGCGCAGCGTCAAAAATGACCCCCTTAGAGAAGCGATCGAGTTTTTCTCTGGCGTCCATTTACGCCCTGCGCATGCTGGGGTTATTTGTCGTGTTACCGGTTTTTGCCTTGGAGGCAGCCAAATACCCAGGCGGCAACGATGCGGGCTTGGTGGGTTTGGCCATGGGCATCTATGGCCTCACTCAAGGGGCCTTGCAGATGGTCTTTGGCGCGGCTTCCGACAAGCTAGGGCGCAAAAAAGTCCTCGTCTTTGGGTTGCTGATTTTTGCGGCAGGCAGTTTTGTTGCGGCTGCCGCAGACTCCCTCATGGGCCTGATTGTGGGTCGATCCTTACAAGGCGCAGGAGCCGTCTCCGCGGTGGTCACAGCTTTGTTGGCCGATCAAACCCGTGACGTGGTCAGAACCAAGGCCATGGCCTTGGTCGGTGCCAGCATTGGCCTCATGTTCGCTTTGTCCTTGATCTTGGCGCCCGCCCTCAGCGAAGTGGCGGGTTTGTCGGGTTTGTTCATGCTCACCGGCTTCTTGGCCTTGGGTGGGGTGGCCGTGGTCATTTGGGGCGTTCCGCCCGAATCAAGCGCCCCTATTGCTACGCCCAAGGGCAGTTTGAGGGAAGTTCTGACGCACATTCCTTCCCTTCGGAACAATCTGGGCGTCTTTGTTCTTCATGCTGTTTTATTGGCCATGTGGGTGGCAGTGCCGCAGATGTTGGTGGATGCAGGCTTGTCCAAAGAGCACCATTGGTGGGCCTATTTGCCCGCGGTGACCTTTGGTTTCTTGGTCATGGGCAAAACCCTCTTTCCCCTTGAGCGCAAAGGCTACTTGCGCGCTGTGTTCTTGGGCTCGGCCATGGTCATTGCACTGGTGATGTTCAGTTTGGCGCTGGTGGCTGGCGGTACGCCTAATTTGTGGTGCATGGTCGCCATTTTGTGCGTTTTCTTTTCCGCCTCCAATATTTTGGAAGCCTGCCAACCTAGCATTGCCTCGCGTGCGGCCCCGCCCCATGCGCGCGGCATGGCCATGGGCTTTTACAACACCTTGCAGTCGCTGGGCTTTTTTGTCGGTGGCGCCGCAGGTGGCGCCCTCATGAAAGCTGGAGGCGCTACGGTTTTATTCCAGGTTTGCGGCTTGGCCACTTTAATCTGGCTTTTGCTTGCATGGTTCATGGAACCCATTGAAGCACCGGCCCGCTAACAAGCATAATTGCAACCTACACTCCAAGCGTTTTCAAGGAAAAAAAGATGGCTTCAGTCAATAAAGTAATTCTGATCGGCAACTGTGGCCGTGACCCCGAAATTCGTTACCTGCCCTCGGGTCAGGCCGTGGCCAATGTCAGCATTGCCACCACCAGCCGCCGCAAAGACCGCACCTCTGGCGAAACTGTCGAAGACACCCAGTGGCACCGCGTCACTTTCTACGATCGGCTGGCCGAAATCGCTGGCGAGTACGTCAAAAAGGGCCGTCCTATTTATGTGGAAGGTCGTCTGAAGTACGGCAAATACACCGACCAAGCCGGCGTCGAAAAGAACACGGTCGACATCATTGCCACCGAACTTCAATTGTTGGGTGGTCGTGAAGGTATGGGCGCTCCTAGCGGTGGCGATGAAGACGGTAGCGCACCCGCTCGCCGTCCTGCTGCAGCCCCTCGTCCTGCGGCCAGTGCCCCGGTCAATCGCCCAGCGGCGGCTGCCAAGCCTGCCAGTGGTTTTGACGACATGGACGACGACATTCCTTTTTAAGCGCCATCCGCATCTAAAAAAAGTCAAAAGCCTGCCCGAGTTGCAGGCTTTTTTGTAAGCTCTTGTATACCCCATGGGGTATATGTTAAGATGCCATTTTGGTTGGAGACGACATGAAAAAGAGATTTGTAAACGCATCACGCCGTTCGCTGTTAAATGCCACGTTGGCCGTTGGCTTAGGTCTTGGCGTGACGTCAAGCTTTTCGCAAACGACCGCTGCAGCTGTTGGCCCCGCTGTAAAAGTTGTGGCAATTGGCCAAAAGTCTGTTGCCAATTACAGCGACATTGATGGTGTGGTCGAAGCCGTCATGCAAAGCACCTTGTCGTCTCAAATTCCTGGCCGAGTGCTCAGCTTGAACGTCAAAGCAGGAGATCGGGTCAAAGCGGGCCAAGTGTTGGCAACTATCGACGATAGAGAAACACAAACGGGCGTGCTTCGAAGCCAAGCACAATTGCAGCAAAGCGATGCAGAGTTGCGCCAACTTCAAATTGCATTGAAGCGCACACAAGAATTGAAAACACAGGGCTTTGTCAGTTCTGCAGCACTCGATTTGGCGGAGGCTCAATACAAAGCAGCTCAAGCAGGCCGTGACAGCGCCGGTGCTGCATCAGCTCAGGCCAAAGTGACGCAGACCTTTTCCAAAATAACAGCGCCCTACGACGCTTGGGTTTTAGAAACATCTGTACAAGCAGGCGATTTGGCCATGCCTGGCAAACCGCTTATGACCGTCTACGCGCCACAACCCTTGCGTGTTGTCGTGCAATGGCCTGCGTCGCAAAAAAATGCATTGCCAAAATTGAATGACATTCAAATTCAGTCAGGTACAGAAACCATCAAGCCTGTGGCGATGCAAATCATGCCCAACGCCGATGGCATCAGTCAAACCATTGGCATCAAATTAGATTTGCCACGAACAGGCGTTGCCGTCAATGCATCTCCAGGTCAGCAAGTTCAGGTTCGAATTGCCGGTGCATTGCAAGCCAAAGGTTTGGCGCCCAAATCGGCCATCTTGCGCAGGGGCGAAATTACGGCTGTCTATGTTGCCCAAGACAATGGATTTGCCATGAAGTTGGTGCGATTGGGTGCAGACCATGGCAGCGCCGGTGTGGAGATTTGGGCGGGACTCAAAGACGGCGACTTGATTGCCGTGGATGCGGTACAAGCAGGCATGAGAGGCGCACATGTCGCCAAATAATTTGCCCCCTAAGGCGTCTGAGCATCAGCCGCAGCATCAAACGGACACGAGTCACTTTGGCTTTGCAGGTCAACTGGCCGCCAAGTTTCAAAACAACGCACTGACGCCTTTGCTGGCCATCGTGGCCTTGCTCATGGGTTTGTTTGCAGTCTTGGTCACGCCGCGCGAAGAAGAGCCACAAATCAATGTGACCATGGCCAATGTGCTGATACCGTTTCCGGGTGCCAGCAGCGAAGATGTTCAAAACAAAGTTGCAAGACCTGCCGAACAAGTGCTGGGTCAAATTGCGGGTATTGAGCACACCTATTCTGTGTCGCGACCTGGCATGGCGGTGTTGACGGTGCAATTCCAAGTGGGCGTGCCGCGCACAGATGCCTTGGTACGTTTGTACGATGTGCTCAACGCCAATCAAAATTGGTTGCCGCGTGACCTCGGCACCTTGACACCCATTGTGAAACCCAAAGGCATTGACGATGTGCCTGTCTTGGCTGTTACTTTGTGGGGCAAAGATGCGCCTTCAGCTTTAGAGTTAGAGCGCGTGGCGCGCAGCCTCGAAATGGACTTGAAGCAAGTCAAAGGCACTCGAGAAGTTCAAACCATTGGCGGACCGGGTCGTGCGGTCCAAGTCAACCTCAATCCCACACGTTTGCGCGAACGTGGCCTCGATTTGTTAGGTGTGCAAGCTGCATTGGCGGGTGCTAATACCATTGCGCCGTCTGGCCAGGTAATGAATTCCAACAACACCTCCGGTCAACGCATCAACATTGAAACTGGTAACTTTTTTGAATCGGCAAAGGATGTGGCCGATGTGGTGGTGGGTGTCCATGCAGGCAAGCCCATCTACTTGAAAGAAGTGGCGCAAATTGAAGAGGGTGCGCAACAAGCACAGCAATACGTGAGCTACTTGCCGGGTACGTCGCAAGTCGATTTGAAGGGACAGATGTACCCTGCAGTCACTTTGACCGTGACCAAAAAGCCAGGTGAAAACGCAGTCGATGTGGCCCGTGCGGCGCGCGCGCGCGTGGATCAAATGCGCAACACCGTGTTGCCGCAAGGCATTGAAGCCACCATCACACGCGACTATGGCGAAACCGCTGCCGAAAAAGCCAACAAGCTGATTCAGAAGTTGGCCTTTGCCACAGCCTCGGTCATTTTGTTGGTAGGTTTGGCACTGGGCAAAAGAGAAGCCGTGATTGTGGGCGGCGCTGTCATCTTGACCTTGACCGCCACCTTGTTTGCCAGCTGGGCCTGGGGCTTCACACTCAACCGAGTGAGCTTGTTTGCGCTGATATTCTCGATTGGTATTTTGGTGGACGATGCCATTGTGGTGGTGGAAAACATTCACCGTCATCAACAGTTGTTTCCAGGTAAATCACTCAAAGAAATTATTCCTGAGGCTGTGGATGAAGTAGGCGGCCCCACCATTCTGGCCACGCTGACTGTGATTGCGGCCTTATTGCCTATGGCTTTTGTGTCAGGCCTCATGGGCCCCTACATGAGCCCCATTCCCATTAACGCCAGCTTAGGCATGGCCTTGTCTTTGTTGATTGCCTTCACCGTCACGCCTTGGTTGGCATTGAAGTGGATGAAGTCGCATCATGGTGGGAACGCTCATGCAGCATCGCATGAGACATCGCACACATCTGCCACTGGCTTTGCGGCGCGTTTGCCTGAATTGTTTGGCCGCATTTTGCGCCCCTTCCTAAACAGCAGCCGCCAGCGCTGGAAACTGTTGGGCGGCATCTTGTTGGCCATGGCCCTGTCAGTGGGCTTGGCGGGTGTGCAGTGGGTTATTTTGAAAATGCTGCCCTTTGACAACAAGAGCGAATTTCAAGTGGTGGTCGACATGCCGGCGGGCACCCCCTTAGAAAATACCGCGTCTGCTTTGCAAGAGATGGGCACCTTCTTAGCGCAGCAAAAAGAAGTCTTGGATGTGCAGTCGTATGCCGGTACCGCCAGCCCCATCACCTTCAACGGTTTGGTGCGCCAATATTATTTGCGCGCCGATGCCGAGCAAGGTGACTTGCAGGTTAACTTGGTCGACAAAACCCAACGCTCTGAAAAGAGCCACGCCATTGCACAGCGCCTTCGTCCGGCGTTAGAAAAAATTGCGGCTTCGCACGGTGCCAACATCAAGGTGGTGGAAGTGCCGCCTGGCCCACCCGTGATGAGTCCGCTGGTGGCCGAAATTTATGGCCCCGATGAAGCGGGTCGTCAGGCCTTGGCAGCCAACGTGGCCAAAGCCTTTGCCAAAACGCCAGGCATTGTGGGCGTGGACACGTCTCTCAAGGCCGATGCGCCAAGGCAATGGTTGCAAGTGCGCACCCAACGTGCCGAAACACTGGGCATACCTGTCAGTGCCATCGCGCGAACTGTGCAGGGCAGCTTGCAAGGAATCGATGCCACCTATATGCGCAATGACAGCAGCAAAATGCCTGTGCCAGTGCGATTGCAACTGCCATTGCAATCGCAGGTGGGTTTGAAAGATGTGTTGGCCATGCCCATGCGCGCGGCCAATGGTCAACTCGTCCCATTGTCTGAGTTGGTCGAAATCAAAACGGAAGTGATTCAAAAACCGCTGTTCACCAAAGACTTGCTGCCCGTGAGTTATGTGATGGGCGACATGGCCGGTTCACAAGATTCGCCACTCTATGGCCTCTTTGGCATTCGTGCCAACATGAAAGAGGCGGCACTGCCAGGCCAAGGTGAGTTGGGTGAGTACTGGATTCAACAACCCAATGACACCTACCGCGAGTACGCTGTGAAGTGGGATGGCGAATCGCAAATCACTTACGAAACATTCCGCGACATGGGCGCCGCCTATGGCGTGGGTTTGATCTTGATTTATTTGCTAGTGGTGGCGCAGTTCAAGAGCTACCTCACGCCCTTGGTCATCATGGCGCCCATTCCGCTCACCATGATTGGGGTGATGCCTGGCCACGCATTGTTGAATGCACAGTTCACGGCCACTAGCATGATTGGCATGATTGCTTTGGCCGGCATCATTGTGCGCAACTCCATCTTGTTGGTCGACTTCATTGAGTTGCAAGTAGCGCAAGGCATGGACTTCAAAGAAGCCGTCATTCAATCGGCCGCTGTGCGTGCCCAGCCCATTGTGCTGACGGGCCTGGCCGCCATGATTGGTGCGTTCTTTATTTTGGACGACCCCATCTTCAACGGCTTGGCCGTGTCCCTCATCTTTGGCATTTTGGTGTCTACCTTGCTCACGCTGGTGGTCATTCCTGTCCTCTATTTTTCGTTGTTTAAACCAAAGGAGTCTGTATGACTGTTGAACGTTACATCCGCGTCATTGCTGGATTATTTATCATGATCTCGCTGGCATTGGGCATTGAAGGCAGCCCCCTGTTTGTCAGTTCTTGGGCTTTGGCATTCACCGCATTTGTGGGCGCCAATTTGTTTCAATTTGGATTTAGCAATACTTGCCCTATGGGCTGGATTTTGCGCAAGATGGGTGTGCCTGATGCTGCGCCTTGCAGCACACAAAGTTAATCCGATCTTAAAGAGCCCACAAAAAAGCCGCCTATGTTGAGGCGGCTTTGGCTCGTAACACATACAAAATGATGCAAGGCAAGTTATATTGACATCGTTATTTATTTCGGCCTGATTGATTTTCATCTACTCGTTGTGAGTGGCTGTTCACTGAGTAAGAGGGCTGTGAACAGGAATTTCAAACAATGACGGTAGATGTATTGGTAATCGGCGGTGGCAATGCTGCTTTGAGTGCCGCCCTGATGGCAAAAGAAGCAGGTGTCAGCGTCATGGTGTTGGAGTCAGCGCCGCGTGAATGGCGTGGTGGCAATTCCATGCACACGCGAAATTTGCGTTGCATGCACGACGCACCTCAAGATGTGTTGGTCGAGGCCTACCCTGAAGAAGAGTTTTGGCAAGACTTGCTCAAAGTTACCGGCGGCCTCACGGACGAGCACATGGCGCGCTTGGCGATTCGCCACTCGCACCATTGCCGGCCTTGGATGGTCAAGCATGGCGTGCGTTTCCAGCCGTCTTTGTCAGGTGCATTGCACACTGCGCGCACCAACGCATTTTTCATGGGCGGTGGCAAAGCCCTCATCAACGCGTATTACCGAAGCGCCGAAAAACTGGGTGTTCAAATTCATTACAACGCCGAGGTCAATGAACTCGAGATAGAAAATGGTGTGTTCAAAGCAGCGCTGGTGAAGCACAAGTCACCGCAAGGTGAAGTTTTGCGCACCGAGCGCATCACCGCCAAAGCTTGCGTGATGGCGGCGGGTGGTTTTGAGTCCAACATTCCTTGGCTCAAAGAAGCTTGGGGTCAAAATGCCCAAGGCGAATACCCAGCAGACAACTTCCTCATTCGTGGTACCAAATTCAACCAAGGCACATTGCTCAAGCACTTGCTTGAGCGCGGCGCCGATCAAATTGGCGACCCCACGCAAGCGCACATGGTGGCCATCGATGCGCGCGCCCCTCTTTACGACGGTGGCATTTGCACGCGCATCGACTGCGTGTCTTTGGGTGTGGTGGTCAACAAAAACGCCGAACGCTTCTACGATGAAGGTGAAGATTTCTGGCCCAAGCGCTATGCCATTTGGGGCCGTTTGGTGGCGCAGCAACCAGGACAAATTGGCTATTCCATTACAGATGCCAAAGCCGTCGGCCGATTCATGCCCCCCGTGTTTGAAGGCACTGTGGCGCAAACGCTGCCCGAGTTGGCACAAAAGTTGGGCTTGAATGTCGACACCTTCATGGCCACATTGAATGCCTACAACCAAGCGTGTGTGCCGGGCCATTTTGATCACACCGTGCTTGACGATTGCCACACAGAAGGCGTCACGCCTGCCAAAACACACTGGGCCTTGCCACTCGATACGGCGCCTTTTTATGCCTACCCCGTCAAGCCTGGCATTACTTTCACTTACCTTGGTCTAAAGACCGACGAAACCACTGCGGTCAGGTTCAATGACCAAGCCAGCCCCAACTTGTTTGTGTCTGGCGAAATGATGGCCGGCAATGTCTTGGGCAAGGGCTACACCGCAGGTGTCGGCATGACCATTGGCACCGCGTTTGGCAGAATCTCTGGCGAGCAAGCTGCGCGGGCAGTTTTGGGCACTCCTGCCACTGTGCCCACCTTGGCACAAAAAGTCATGCAAGGCACCGCCGATCAAGACACCCCTGTGTCTGCTTGAAAAGAATCACCATGCAAACACTTCAGCAACTCACACAAGAAGCCCAAGCTTTGGCGCGCGGTGAAATTGTTTTAACAGCTTCAGAAAAGGAAGTTGCAAGGCAACTTCAAATTTGCAATGGTTGCCGCTATTGCGAAGGATTTTGTGCCGTCTTTCCCGCCATGACACGGCGTTTGGAATTTGGCAAAGCCGACATTCATTACATGGCCAATTTGTGCCACAGTTGCGGCGCGTGCTTGCATGCGTGTCAGTATGCACCGCCACATGAATTTGCCATCAATGTGCCCAAGGCCATGGCCACTGTTCGTGGTCAGACGTACTCCGATTACGCATGGCCACCTGTCATGGGTCAGTTATATCAACGCAACGGTTTGACCTTGTCACTGGCCGTAGCAGCCAGCCTGACCTTGTTCATGTTGTTGGCATTGCAACTCAATGGCACCTTGTGGGGGCCGCTGGCAGAAAACCAGGCCCAAGGTTTTTACGCCATTTTTCCGCACAACCTCATGGTGAGTTTGTTTGCACCTGTGTTCTTGTGGGCGGTGTTAGCGCTCGGTATAGGCGTTAGAAAGTTTTGGCGTGACGTGACACCCGCCACCAGTGGCGCTCCCTTGAGCACCCCCGCAGCAGCCGAAGCAACGCATGACGCCCTCAAGTTGAAATACTTGGGCGGTGGCCATGGCGATGGTTGCAACAACGAAGACGATGCCTTTACCCTGGCACGCAAACGCATGCACCATTTCACCTTCTACGGTTTCATGCTTTGCTTTGCCGCCACCAGCGTTGCCACCTTGTACCACTACGTGCTTGGTTGGTCCGCGCCTTACGACTTCACCAGCCTGCCCAAAATCTTGGGCACAGTGGGCGGCATTTCATTGACCATTGGCACCTTCGGTTTGTGGCGTCTTAATTTGGCGCGCAACCCCAATCATGGTGATCTTCAGCAGCGTCCCATGGAACGTGGTTTCATTGCATTGCTGTTCTTAATTGGCGTGACGGGTCTGGCCCTCATGTTGTCTAGAAATACAGCTGCGATGCCCTCATTGCTGGCTTTGCATTTGGGCTTGGTGATGGCGCTTTTCTTAACTTTGCCCTATGGCAAATTTGCACATGGCATTTTTAGGACCGCCTCGCTGCTGCGCTTTGCTGTTGAAAAAAGACAGCCCAGCAAGCTGGCGCTGGGCAGTGACTAGTCTGCCCGAAATGACTTAGGCCAAAGTGGTGGCTGAATTAATGACGCCACCACCTAGGCAAACTTCGCCGTCATACACAACAGCGCTTTGTCCGGGCGTCACGGCCCATTGGTTTTCATTGAAGGCCAATGAAAATTCTGCTGTTGCCGATGAAGCCAAATCGCACACAGCATCCGCTTGGCGATAGCGAGTTTTGGCTGCATAGCGGCCTGTAGCAGGCGCTGCGCCTGAACACCAGCTGGCATCGGCAGCTTCCAGTTGCGGCGATAACAGCCAAGGATGGTCATGACCTTGCACCACCCATAAAATGTTGTTGGCCATGTCTTTGCGCGCAACAAACCAGGGGGTGTGCTCGCCGCCACCGCGCTGCGCACCTTTTTCTTTGATGCCGCCAATGCCCAAACCTTGGCGCTGCCCCAGCGTGTAAAAACTCAATCCGACATGCTTGCCAATGGTTCGCCCGCTAGGGTCTTTGATGGGGCCAGGTTCTTTGGAGATGTAGCGGTTTAAAAAATCGCGGAAAGGTCTTTCGCCAATAAAGCAGATGCCTGTGGAATCTTTTTTCTTGGCATTGGGCAGGCCAATCTCTTCGGCTATTTGGCGCACTTGAGTTTTAAGCAATTCGCCAACTGGAAATAAAGTTTTCGACAATTGCGCTTGGTTCAAGCGATGTAAAAAGTAACTTTGGTCTTTGCTGTTGTCCAAGCCTTTGAGCAATTCGTGCAGGCCCGTTGCTTCGTTCAATCGAACTCGCGCGTAATGGCCCGTGGCTATTTTTTCAGCACCCACGTGCATGGCGTGGTCTAAGAAAGATTTGAATTTGATTTCGGCATTGCACAGAATGTCGGGGTTGGGTGTTCGTCCCCCTTGGTATTCGCGCAAAAACTCTGCAAACACCCGATCTTTGTAATCGGACGCAAAGTTGACGTGTTCAATTTCAATGCCCACCACATCGGCCACCGCTGCCGCATCGACAAAGTCAATGTTGGAAGAGCAAAACTCGCTGTCGTCGTCATCTTCCCAATTTTTCATGAAAATGCCGACCACCTCGTGGCCTTGCTTTTTCAGTAAATGGGCAGTCACGGCCGAGTCGACGCCGCCAGACAATCCCACAACAATTCGGTGATGTTTCATAAGCCCAATTATCCCTTGAACTAAATATCTATACTTGCAAGCATCATGTTGCCCGATTCAAACTCGTCCGCCTTGGCCAAAGTTCAAGCCGCCATCCTCAATTTTTTGCGGGATGTCGGCAGGGGCGTGTTCACCTTGACCCACAGTGGTTTGGCCATGTTGGGCTTGGTCGTGGTGCTGTCCTTGGGCCTTGCGGTGCTCCGCCCCGATGTATTGGCACAAACCGAATCGACGGTCTATGAGTGGCTGCGCAGTCGCCAGTTCAGCTTGTGGTGGGAGCCCCAAAATACCGCCGACCGGGCCACCGCCACCGACCTCAAAGACATTCCGCGCAAACAAGCCGCTGTGGCCGCATGGCTGGCGACCAAATACAGGGTAGCGCCGGAGCCCATTGCCGCTTTGGTGTCTGAGGCCTATGTCTTGTCAGAGTCGACCAAAATCAAGCCGCATTTGATTTTGGCCGTCTTGGCCATCGAATCGAGTTTTCATCCCTACGTCCAAAGCCCAGCAGGCGCGCAAGGCTTGATGCAAGTGATGACCGACATTCACATTCAAAAATATGAAAAGTACGGTGGCAGGTTGGCGGCCTTTGACCCATTGACCAATTTACGCGTCGGCACCAAAGTGCTGCACGAGTACATCAAGCTCAAGGGTGGCATTGAAGAAGGCTTGCTCTTTTATTTGGGCGGTGATGCCCTGCAAAGCGACACAGGCTATGTGGCCAAAGTATTGGCCGAACAGGCCAAGTTAGACCAAGTGGCTGCAGGCGAAAAGGTCAGTACCCAGCCTTGAGTCAAACCCGACTGGCCAAGCTTAAATCTTCCAAACAGACAAATCGGTGTGAATGAGGTCCATTGGAAAGCGCTGGCCTTTGGCGTGGTCTTCAATGCATTGCAAAACCAGGGGGCTGCGGTGCCTTTCAGCGCAGGCCCGCACTTCTTCTAAGCTGAGCCACAAAACGCGCACGATGCCTTGGTCTAGGGCTTGATCTTCAATCTGATTTGAAACGGGCCCCGAAAAGGCAAAACGGAGATACGTGATTTCTTCTGCGGCAAGGCCATTTTTGGCTTCCCGGTGAAATCTGGATTGGTAAACGCCGACCAAATGTTGGGGCTGAAACGGGTGTGCCGTTTCTTCTAGGCATTCACGCGCGCAAGCTTCAATGAGTGACTCTCCCGGGTCGAGGTGGCCAGCAGGGTTGTTAAGGCGCAGGCCTTCTTGGGTATGTTCTTCAATCAGCAGGTAGCGGCCGTCTTTTTCGACAATGGCGGCTACCGTGACACTGGGACTCCAACGATCACTCATATTTCAGAATACAAAAATAGGTTTCATCGACTTTGATAAATCTAGCAAGCCATACAGAACTAAAGGTTTATACAGCACAATAGCAAACATTGTAAGGATTGTAAGTTTTCAAGCACAGGGGGCAGTGAAGAATGACCGAAACGCGCATTTGGCTAAGCAGCTACCCGGAGGGTGTGCCTGCTGAAATAGATTCATCACAGTACGACTCTTTGGTCAGTTTGATGGAGGAAAGTTTCTCCAAATACGCTGACCGAACAGCTTACAGTTTCATGGGCCAAAACATCGGTTACCAAGAAACCGATGCCAAAAGCCAAGCCTTTGCTGCGTACCTCCAATCACTGGGCTTAGAGAAGGGCGACCGCGTTGCCATCATGATGCCCAACGTGCCGCAGTACCCGGTTGCTGTGGCTGCTATCTTGCGTGCCGGTTTGGTCGTCGTCAATGTCAATCCGCTTTACACACCGCGCGAACTTGAACACCAACTCAAAGACTCTGGTGCCAAAGCCATTGTCATCATTGAAAACTTTGCCATCACACTGCAAAAGTGCATGGCACAAACCCAAGTGAAGCACGTGGTGCTGTGCGCCATGGGTGACATGCTCAGCATGCCCAAGGGCGCTGTGGTCAACTTCGTGGTTCGCAATTTCAAGAATTTGGTGCCCGAATTTTTCTTGCCTGGCGCTGTGAAGTTCAATCAAGCCCTCCGTCGCGGCCAACGCGTCAAGTTTGTCAAACCCGTTGTGAACAGCGACGACATTGCTGTCTTGCAATACACAGGTGGCACCACAGGTGTGTCCAAGGGTGCCGTGCTTTTGCATCGCAATGTGATCGCCAATTTGTTGCAATCAGAAGCTTGGAACGATCCCGTCATGAAACGGGTGCCAGCCAACGAGCAACCCACGTCGGTGTGCGCTTTGCCGCTGTATCACATCTTTGCATTTACTGTGAACATGATGTTGGGCCTGCGCACAGGCGGCAAAAACATTTTGATTCCCAACCCACGCGATTTGCCAGCGGTGTTGAAAGAGTTATCCAAACAAACCTTTCACAGTTTTCCTGCAGTCAATACCTTGTTCAACGGTTTGGCCAATCACCCTGACTTTGACAAAGTCAATTGGAAAAACCTCAAGGTGTCGGTGGGTGGCGGCATGGCGGTGACCAGCGCAGTGGCCGCCTTGTGGTTGCAAAAAACCGGCTGTCCTATTTGCGAAGGTTATGGATTGTCCGAGACCAGTCCGTCGGCCAGTTGCAACCCCACCACCAGTACGCAATTTACAGGCACCATTGGTGTTCCTTTGCCCAGTACTTCCATGAAGTTACTAGACGATGAGGGCAATGAAGTGACCGAGTTGGGTCAGCCTGGCGAAATTGCCATCAAGGGACCACAAGTCATGGCGGGCTATTGGCAGCGCCCTGATGAAACGGCTCGTTGCATGACACCCGATGGGTATTTCAAATCAGGTGACATTGGCATTCGCGATGCGAGAGGTTTTTTCAAAATTGTCGATCGCAAGAAAGACATGATCCTAGTCAGTGGCTTCAACGTCTACCCCAACGATGTCGAAGAAACAGTTTCCTTGTGCCCAGGCGTTTTAGAGTGCGCAGCGGTGGGTGTGCCTGACGAAAAAACAGGCGAAGCTGTCAAGTTGGTCATTGTCAAAAAAGACCCTTCACTGACAGAGAGCGCAGTGCGAGAGTATTGCCGCGCCAACATGACAGGCTACAAACAACCCAAGCTCATTGAGTTCAAAACAGAACTCCCGAAAACTGCGGTAGGCAAAATCTTGCGCCGCGAATTGCGTGATGCACCTAAGTGATCGCGCGCCAAGCATTGCCCTGATGGGGGCAATGCAAGAAGAGTTGTCCGCTGTTCTGGCACTCATGCAAGATGCCAATTGCGAAACAGTGGCAGGCCGCCATTTTTGGCACGGCCATCTCCATGGCCATTCAGTGGTGGCGGTGTTGTCTGGCATTGGCAAAGTGGCCGCCGCTATCACAGCCACGGTCCTCATTGAAAAGTATCAAGTCCAAAAAATCTTGTTCACGGGTGTAGCAGGCGGCTTAGCGCGCCACGTCAAGATTGGTGATGTGGTGGTCGGTGCAGCGCTGCTGCAGCACGACATGGACGCTTCGCCTTTGTTCCCTCAGTACGAAGTGCCCTTGCTGGGCCGTGCACGTTTTGAAGCCGATAAGGACATGACGCAGTGTTTGATTGAAAGTGCCCAACAAGCCTTGCCTCAAGTCCAAGTGCATTCCGGCCTCATCATCAGCGGCGATCAATTTGTGTCCAGCGCATCTGAAAGCCAGCGCTTGCAAAAAGACATTTCAGATGCTTTGGCCGTTGAGATGGAAGGTGCCGCGCTGGCGCAGGTGTGCCATGCGTATGGCATGCCTTTGGCGGTGGTGCGAACCTTGTCCGACCGTGCTGACGACGATGCGCACACCGACTTCACGCAGTTTGTGAAAGACGTGGCCAGTCCTTATAGCGCGGCGATTGTGTCTGAGTTTTTGAGGCGCCTGCCCAAAGCTTGAAGCGCCTCTGGTTGAAGCGCTTCAAAGCTTTTACTTCAACCAACCGCGCCTGCGGAAATACCACATCGGCACCACTGCACTTGCCACCATCAGGCACAGTGCATACGGATAGCCCCAAGTTTGCGACAACTCGGGCATGTACTGAAAGTTCATGCCGTACAAGCTGGCAATGAGCGTGGGCGGCAACAATGCCACACTGGCCACCGAGAAGATCTTGATGATCTTGTTCTGGTTGATGTTGATGAAACCGACGGTGGCGTCCATCAAGAAGTTGATCTTTTCAAACAAGAACTCGGTGTGTGAGTCGAGCGAGTCAATGTCGCGCAAAATTTGTCGCGCTTCCTCAAACTGCTCGGCATTCAGCATCTTGCTGCGCATCATGAAGCTCACCGCGCGGCGGGTGTCCATCACGTTGCGGCGAATGCGGCCGTTCAAGTCTTCTTGGCGCGCAATGGCGCCAAGCACTTCACCGGCCATGGCGTCGGTCACGTCGCCTGACAGCACCAGCTTGCCAGCCGTTTCTAACTTGTCGTAAATGTTTTCCAAGGTGTCGGCAGAGTACTCGGCGTCGGCATCAAACAACTTCAACAAAACTTCTTTGGCGTCTTCCAGAAGGCCGGGGGCACGGCGTGCGCGCAAGCGCAGCAAACGAAACACGGGCACGTCTTCGTCGTGAATGGAGAACAACACACCGCGGCTGCGTAAGTCGGCATTGTGTTGGTTCAAGATGAAAGCACAGCGAACCGTCCGCGGCTCGTCTTCGTCGGCAATCAAGAAGTCTGAGCGAATGTGCAACTCGCCATTGTCTTCTTCGTAAAAGCGCGCAGATTCCTCGATGTCCTCGTCCATCGCATCTTCTGGAATGGACAGGCCGTAGTATTGTTTGATCCAGCGTTTTTCGTCCAAGGTGGGCGATTCAAGGTCCACCCAAATAGGCTGGAACTTAGACAGCTCTTCCAGAGATTCAATCTCTTCCTGGACGAGTCGGCCGTTGGCCAATGTAAAGATGTTGAGCATGGCAGATCTCCTTCAGCCCCAAATAATTCGGGGGGCCAAGTGTTCGATAAGGCGGCAATGGGGGCAAGCAGCTTTCGAACGACTGGCATGGCTACAGCAGGGTGTGTAGCAAAGAGACCATCTCATTCGAAAGCTACCAACTAGGGTGGCTTTCCACGGAGCAAACTCCAAAATAATGATGGGTCGGATTATGGCACCGAATCGGCGCTGTGCGGTATCTACCGTCTAGAGGGACTTCTTGCATGAAGTCATCAAGGTGATGGCGCGAATGATAGAGTCAGTGGTTCAGGAAAACCATTTATGACCACTCATTTGTCGCCCAAGCGCGAACGCTGGCTGCTGTTCACTTTGGCCGGCATCCAATTTACCAGTGTGCTTGATTTCATGATCATGATGCCGCTGGGCCCACAACTCACCCAACTCTTCAGTATTTCTGCAGGGGAGTTTGGATTTTTGGTGTCGGCCTATACCTTCTCGGCCGGCCTTTCTGGCTTGCTGGCCGCCACTTACATCGACCGCTTTGGCCGCAAGCGCATGATGCTGACTTTGTACCCCTTGTTTGGTGCAGCGGCCTTGGCCTGTAGCTTGGCGCCTTCCTATGCTTGGCTGATCGTGGCCCGCATCGCCTCCGGTTTTTTTGGCGGCGTTTTGATGGCCATCTCCCAGACCATCGTGGCCGAAGTCATTCCATTTGACAGACGTGGCCGGGCCATGAGTGTGGTCATGACCTCTTTCTCTGTTGCCACGGTGGCGGGTGTGCCCTTGGCGCTTTTCCTGGTCTCGCATTTCAATTGGCATGCGCCGTTTTTGGCCATCGCTGGCATGGTCGCCTTCTTGGTGGTCGTTGCCTTCAATACCTTGCCCAGCCTCAAGGGCCATTTGCAAGTCCAGGCGGCAGGAGATGCGGCGGTGGGTTTGTTCGCCAATTTGCGCTCGGTGCTGGTCGATCCCAACCACCTCAGAGCATTTGCCATGTCGGTCAGCATGGTTTTTGCTGGCTTTGTGGTGGTGCCTTACATCACGATTTATTTGCAAGACAATGCGGGCTTTAAAACCGAAGACATTCCCTATGTGTATTTGTTTGGTGGTGTCGCCACCCTCATTTCTGCGCGCTTGATTGGCCTTTGGTCAGACCGTGCAGGAAAGGCCCATGCCTTTCGCCGTTTGGCGCTGCTGATGCCGCTGCCCCTGCTGGCCATGACCTTGTCTGCGGGCTTGCCTCAATGGGCCGTCCTGGTCATTTCATCGGTGTTGTTCGTGGTCATGAGTGGGCGCATGATTCCTGGCATGGCGCTCATTGGCGCCTCTGCCGATCCACGCCGACGTGGCAGCTTCATGACCCTGAATTCAGCGGTTCAATCCTTGTCGATGGGTTTGGCGGCGATGGTGGGGGGACAAATATTGGGCAGAGATGGCGCGGGTAACCTGACCTATTACTGGGCGGCTGCGCTCATCGGCGGCAGTGCCAGTTTGTTGAGCTTTGTCATGGCTTCCAAACTCAGACTTCATGGGGCTAACCCAGCTTCTTGAAGTGCTTCAGGATGGGAATTTATCAGCTTTTCTCTTAAAAAAGCGGACTACTTGATGATTTCAGAGGGTTTATGCAGCTTGGCTTGCTTTTACGCGAGGCCAGGCGCATAGTGGATTCAACCCATCCCCCAAAAGGGGTGGTTGTTTAACCGAGAGTACATCAGGAGGCTTTTTATGAATTTGACAATCAGTGGTCACCACCTCGAAGTCACGCCAGCCCTCAGAAGCTACGTCACAGGCAAGTTAGACCGAATCACTCGACATTTTGATCAGGTGGTGGATGTGAAAGTTTTGCTCACGGTTGAAAAGCAAAAAGAGAAAGAAAAGCGCCAACGCGCAGAGTGCAATATCCATGTCAAAGGAAACGACCTGTTTGCGGAAAGTGCCCACGAAGATTTGTATGCCGCCGTGGACGATCTGGTCGACAAATTGGACCGCCAAGTGGTGAAGCACAAAAACCGCATCACTGACCATCACCACATCGCGCCCAAGCGCATGATGTGAAGTAAAGCATTCCTTTTTGTAACAAAGAAGACAGCCGCACCCTAGGGTGCGGTTTTTTTATTGGGGTTGCCCCTAACATGGGTGCATAATCCGCCCTCGATATGAACAGACTTGCAAACATCCTTCCCGTTGAACAAGTTCTGGTGGGCGTTGACGCCACCAGCAAGAAGCGCGCTTTTGAAGAGGCGGGCTTGTTGTTTGAGAATTTGCACGGTCTTTCTAGGGCGCTGGTCACAGACAGCTTGTTTGCGCGAGAGCGTTTGGGCTCGACCGGTTTGGGCCACGGCGTGGCCATTCCCCATGGCCGCATCAAGGGCCTCAAGTCGCCCATGGCCGCTGTTTTTCAGCTGGCGCAAAGCATTGGCTTTGATGCGCCCGACGAGCAGCCCGTCAAAATTTTGATCTTTTTGTTGGTGCCCGAGGCGGCCACCCAAAAACACTTAGAAATTCTGTCTGAAATTGCCGAGCTGCTCAGCAATGCTTCCGTGCGCGATGGCATGCTGGTGAGCCCCACGGCCCAAAGCCTGCATGCGCTCATTGCCCACTGGGCCCCTGCAAACTGACCCCCCGCATTAGCCTATCAACAAGTTGAGGTTGCGATGAAGCCTACCGCCGTCAGTGCCGACGCACTGTTTGAAGACCACCGAGGCAAACTCAAGTGGCAGTGGATCGCGGGCCTTGGCGCCTCAGAGCGCCGGTTTGACGAAGTCGCCGTTCGCGCCGCTAGGTCTGGCGCCGATTTGGTGGGCTATTTGAATTACATCCACCCTTACCGCGTTCAAATTTTGGGCGAACGCGAAGTGGCCTATTTGGTTCGCGGCAACGAAGAAGACTGCGTGCGCCGGGTCTCACGGATCGTGACTTTGGAGCCGCCAGTCTTGGTCTTGGCCGACGGACAAACCGCGCCTGAGGCATTGTTGAGGGTTTGTGAACGTGCCCAGATCCCCATGTTTGCGACACCTGAGTCTTCGGCTTTCGTGATCGATGTGTTGCGTGCCTATCTGTCAAAACACTTTGCCGACCGCACCACCATGCACGGTGTGTTCATGGACATTTTGGGCTTGGGCGTCTTGATCACGGGTGAATCTGGCCTGGGAAAAAGCGAGTTGGGCCTCGAATTGATTTCGCGGGGCAACGGCTTGGTGGCAGACGATGCCGTCGATTTATTCCGCATCAACCAAACCACCATTGAGGCGCGCTGCCCCGAGCTCTTACAAAACTTGCTGGAGGTGCGCGGCATTGGCTTGTTGGACATTCGGGCCATTTTTGGAGAAACCGCGGTACGCCGCAAAATGCGCCTGAAACTCATTGTGCATTTGGTCAGACGCGAAAACTTTGAGCGCGATTACGAGCGAATTCCGAGTGAGCCCCTGATGCAGGATGTGCTGGGCATTCCCGTACTCAAGGTGGTCATTCAGGTGGTGGCTGGCCGCAACATTGCTGTGTTGGTAGAGGCTGCGGTTCGCAACACCATTTTGCAAATGCGCGGCATTGACACTTACCAAGACTTCATGCAACGCCAGCGTTTGGCCATGGGCAACTGAGCCCAACAAAGTGCCGCGTTACTCAGGTGCCGTTACTTAGGTGCCGTTTAGGCAGAGTTTCTGTGTGGGCAAGGTTTGCGTGTGCAATGGGCGTACAAACTGAGGGCATGGTCGGCAATGACAAAGCCCTTGGCCAGCGCCACATCGTGCTGGCGCTTTTCAATTTCTGCGTCGTAGAACTCTTCCACTTTGCCGCAATCTAGGCAGACCATGTGGTCGTGGTGCTGCCCCTCGTTCAACTCATAAACCGCTTTGCCACTTTCAAAATGGTTGCGGCTTAGCAGCCCGGCCTGTTCAAACTGGGTTAGCACCCGGTAGACCGTGGCCAAGCCTATGTCGGCGTTGTCCTTGAGAAGGTGCTTGAAAACATCCTCCGCCGTCATGTGCCTTTGCAAGCCCTTTTGAAAGATCTCCAGAATCTTTTGTCGAGGAACAGTGGCTTTGAGTCCAGTGCTTTTAAGTTCGTCCATGAAAATTGGCTTGCAAATGAAAGAGAGGGGCTTTGGTGATTTTGACGCAACAGAGCCAAATGCTACCGCTACAATGACTTCATCATATGGCCTGCTGAGCATCCATGAACAAACAAACTCAAATTTCCCAGTCATTACACAGCCTTCTTGAAGGTCAATTCAGCGCTCTGCCCCATTCAGGCCTTGGCCTGCGCATGCTGTGTGTGCTTGGCCTCACTTGCTTGCTCAGTGCATGCAGTTTGCCGCGCTTCAACCTTCCATCGGCTGCAAGCTCTATCTTGTACATCCCCGAGGTGGTTCAGGGCAACTTTGTTTCCCGCGAACAAAAAGAATTCCTCAAGCCAGGGATGTCGCGTCAGCAGGTCAAAGAGGTTTTGGGTACGCCACTGGTCTCGAGCATCTTCCATGAGCAGCGCTGGGACTATGTCTTTACCATTCGTCGCCAGGGTGTGCCACCCCAAAGCTTCAGCTTGAATGTGTGGTTCAAAGGCGATGTACTGGACCGCATGACAGGCGATGAATTGCCCAGCGAAACCGAATTTGTAACCCAGTTGGTGGCCAAAAAAGAAGCCCCCAAAGTGCCTGAACTTCAGGCCAAAGAAGAAGACCTTCGCAAATACCCTCCCCCCGTGCGCAAAGCCGAGCCAACTTCAAACCCTGCGCTTCCTTTGCCCAGTTCGTACCCCCCGCTTGAACCAGCCGCACGCTAAGCACGCCCATGACATCCCTTTCCTCACTTTCCAAAGGCACCGCTTCGCACGCCATTGCGGTCGCTGGCGCCTCTGGCCGCATGGGTCAAATGTTGATCGAGGCCATCAGTCAGTCTGACGACTGCCGTTTGTCTGGCGCTTTGGATTTGGCCACCAGCCCATCCGTTGGCGCCGATGCTGGCGCCTCAATGGGCAAGCCAAGTGGCATCTTAGTTACAGGCGACTTAAAGCGCGGCTTGCAAAACTCTCAGTACCTGATTGATTTCACCCGACCTGAAGGCACGCTGGCGCACCTCAAGGTCTGCCAAGCTTTGGGCGTCAAAGCGGTCATTGGTACCACCGGTTTTTCCGAAGCCGAAAAAGCCGAAATCAAAGCCATCTCCAAAGACATCGCCATTGTCATGGCCCCCAATATGAGCGTGGGCGTCAACGTCACACTCAAATTGCTCGAAATGGCCGCCAAAGCTTTGGCGACGGGCTACGACATCGAGATCATTGAAGCGCATCACCGTCACAAAGTGGATGCCCCTTCCGGTACCGCGCTCAAGATGGGTGAGGTCATTGCCGACGCTCTGGGCCGCGACCTTAAAGATTGCGCCGTGTATGCCCGCGAAGGCGTCACAGGTGAGCGCGATCCCTCCAGCATCGGCTTTGCCACCATTCGGGGCGGCGACATTGTGGGCGACCACACAGTCTTGTTTGCCGGTACGGGCGAGCGCATCGAGGTGACTCACAAGTCTTCAAGCCGTGCTACCTACGCCCAAGGCAGTTTGCGTGCAGTTCGCTTCTTGGCAAGCCAACAAAACGGCCTTTTCGACATGTTCGATGTCCTGTCTTTGAAGTAACCGGACCCGACGCATGAGCCTGCTGACTTTTTGGCTGCAAGGTGACTTTGTCACTCGCTTTGTGGCCATTGCTTTGTTGGCCATGTCGGTCGGCACTTGGGTGGTCATCCTCTGGAAGTTCAGTTTGCTTCGGCGCGTCAAGGCCGATGTGCTCCAATCGACTGCGGCTTTTTGGCAGGCTGCTCAGTTTGAAGATGCGCATTCGCGTGTGACCCAGTTCGATCGCGACCGCTCTGTTTTGCCCATGTTGGAGGCCACCTTGTTGCCTTTGGGGGGCACCTTGGCGGCATCTGGCGAACGCCAACACCAGCTGACCCGCGTGCTTCGTGACAGCCTGCAAAACACCCTCAACCGCCTGCAATGGGGCCAATTGTTGTTGGCCACCACGGGTGCAATTTCGCCATTCATCGGTTTGCTTGGCACAGTTTGGGGCATCTTCAACGCTTTGAGTGGCATGGCCGAAGTTGGTCAAATTACTTTAGACCGCGTGGCGGGGCCCGTGGGCGAGGCTTTGGTCATGACTGCAGCAGGACTGGCTGTGGCCATTCCCGCCGTGTTGGCTTACAACGTGTTTGGCCGCACTGTGTCCCAAATTGAGGTGGTGCTGGAAGGCTTTGCCCAAGATCTTTTGAACCTGCTCACAGGTCGCCAAAGTTAAGCATCGCCATGGCATTTGGTCGCTTTCCCAGAACGCCTCAGGCCAAGCCCTTTAGCGACATCAACGTCACGCCCCTGGTCGATGTCATGTTGGTCTTGTTGGTCATTTTTATCCTGACGGCCCCATTGCTTACCAGCGCCATCCGCCTCGACTTGCCTCAGTCGCAGGCGGCCCAAGCTGGTGAGGCGCCAGAGTCCATCAATCTCAGCCTCAGTTCGGCTGGCGAGATCTTTCTCAACGACAAGCCTATCACCCTAGAAGATTTGCCCAACGCCTTGAACCGCGTGGCCATTCAAAAACCCCAGGTCGAAGTTCAGCTCAGGGCTGATCAAGCGGTGCCTTATGGCCAAGTCTTGAATTTGATGGGTTTGGCGCAACAAGCTGGCCTGTGGCGCATTGGTTTTGTGACGGCGCCAGGTGCCCCCCAAGGTGCATCTCAAAGCCCCTGAGCCACTTAGTTTCTGACGGATTCAGTCAGATCCAGTCATTTGCACACTGTCAGAGGCATGAGCCCTCTGCAAACCCCTACAATTTGCACCATCATGCAAGACAAGTACAACCACCTCGAAGTTGAGCCCGCGGCGCAAAGCCAGTGGAACGCTCGCGATGCTTACCGCGTTACCGAAGACGCCAGCAAAAAGAAGTTTTACGCCTGCTCCATGCTGCCCTACCCCAGCGGCAAGCTGCACATGGGCCACGTGCGCAACTACACCATCAACGACATGCTCACGCGCTATTTGCGCATGAACGGCTACAACGTGCTCATGCCCATGGGCTGGGATGCGTTTGGTTTGCCCGCCGAAAATGCCGCTTTGAAGAACGGCGTACCGCCCGCCAAGTGGACCTACGAAAACATCGCTTACATGAAGAAGCAGATGCAGGCCATGGGCTTGGCCATCGACTGGAGCCGCGAGGTGGCCACGTGTGATGCCAGCTACTACAAGTGGAACCAGTGGTTGTTCTTGAAGATGTTAGAGAAGGGCGTGGCCTATCGCAAAACACAAGTCGTCAATTGGGACCCGATTGACCAAACCGTGTTGGCCAACGAACAAGTGATCGACGGCAAAGGCTGGCGCACTGGTGCGGTGGTTGAGAAGCGCGAAATTCCTGGCTATTACTTAAAGATCACAGACTACGCCGAAGAGTTGCTCGACTTTGTCACCGGCGACAAGTTGCCCGGCTGGCCCGAGCGCGTGAAGCTCATGCAAGAAAACTGGATTGGCAAATCCACCGGTGTGCGCTTTGCGTTCCCGCACGACATTCGCGGTGCCGACGGTCAGCTCATTCAAGACGGCAAGATGTATGTGTTCACCACACGTCCCGACACCATCATGGGCGTGACGTTTTGCGCGGTGGCACCTGAGCATCCTTTGGCAGCGCATGCAGCGCTCACGCAACCCGCCTTGGCCACTTTCATTGAAACCTGCCAAAAGGGCGGCACCACCGAAGCCGAGTTGGCTGTCAAAGAAAAAGAAGGCATGCGCACGGGCTTGTCCGTTACGCACCCGCTTACAGGCAAGCCTGTCGAAGTGTGGGTGGGCAACTATGTGCTCATGAGTTACGGTGATGGCGCCGTGATGGGCGTGCCAGCGCACGACGAGCGCGATTTTGCGTTTGCCCTCAAATACCAATTGCCCATTCAGCAAGTGGTGGCCTCCAAAGGCGTGACCTTCAGCCACACCGAATGGCACGATGGCTTTGGCGACAAAGTCAACGGCGTGTTGGTCAACTCTGGCCAATACGACGGCCTGAATTTCAAAGACGCTTTAGAAACGGTGGCTGCCGACTTGGCTGCCAAAGGTTTAGGCGAGAAGAAAACCACTTGGCGTCTGCGCGACTGGGGCATTAGCCGTCAGCGCTATTGGGGCACACCGATTCCAATCATCCATTGCGATGAACACGGCGCTGTGCCCGTGCCCGAAAAAGATTTGCCCGTGGTGCTTCCGCAAGATTGCATTCCCGATGGCTCAGGCAATCCGCTCAACAAACACGATGGCTTCCACGCTGGTGTAGTGTGTCCTGTCTGCGGCAAACCCGCGCGCCGCGAAACCGACACCATGGACACCTTTGTCGATTCGTCTTGGTACTTTATGCGCTATTGCGACCCCAAGAACACCGAGCAAATGGTGGCCGAGGGTGCCGACTACTGGATGCCGATGGACCAGTACATTGGTGGCATTGAGCACGCTATTTTGCACTTGCTCTATGCGCGCTTCTGGACCAAAGTCATGCGCGATTTGGGCTTGGTCAAAGTGGACGAGCCTTTCACCAAGTTGCTCACGCAAGGCATGGTGCTGAACCACATTTACTCGCGTCGCACCGACAAAGGTGGCAAGGATTATTTCTGGCCCCACGATGTGGAGCACGTGTTGGCCGACGACGGCAAAGTGATTGGCGCGCGTTTGAAAAACGCTGTGGGCGAATTGCCTGTGGGCACCGCCATCGATTACGAAGGCGTGGGCACCATGTCCAAGTCGAAAAATAATGGCGTCGATCCGCAAGACCTGATTGAAAAATACGGTGCAGATACGGCGCGTTTGTACACCATGTTTACTGCGCCCCCCGAAGCCACGTTGGAGTGGAACGATGCAGCCGTGGAAGGCAGCTACCGTTTTGTGCGCCGTGTTTGGAACTACGCGGTCAAAGTGGAAGGCGCATTGAAAGTGGGCTTGGGCGTTGACCGCTCGCAGCCCATCACCTTCAGTGCCGAGGCCAAGAAGTTGCGTCTCGAAATTCACTCGGTGCTGCGCCAAGCCAATTACGATTACGAGCGCATGCAATACAACACCGTGGTGTCGGCGCTCATGAAGATGCTCAACACGCTGGAAGATTCTCCGCTGTCTAATTCAAGCGATGTGAATGACAACGCGGCCCTGGCCGAGTGCTATTCCATCTTGCTGCGCGTGATGTACCCCGCCTGCCCACACCTGGCTTTCCAGTTGTGGAACGAGTTGGGCTATGGCGCAAGTCAAGGCGATTTGCTAGATACGGCTTGGCCCGGCGTAGACGAAACTGCATTGCAGCGCGACGAGATTGAACTCATGTTGCAAATCAATGGCAAGTTGCGTGGCTCGCTCACGGTACCTGCCAATGCAGACAAAGCTGCCATTGAACAAGCGGCTGCTTCGCATGAGCAAGTGACCAAACAAGGTGCTGGCGCTGTACCCAAGAAAATCATTGTGGTGCCTGGGCGTTTGGTCAACGTGGTTCTTTAAGTTCACTTGCGAATCGACTGATGACCGTTCAACACAAGGCCAATCAAAACACATCGCAAGGTGTGAAGCGCCGCTTTGCGTTGCAAACTTTGATGGGAGCCTTGGGCACTTCGGTGTTGGCGCTTTCGGGTTGTGGGTTTCAGTTGCGACAAGCGGCCAGCCTGCCTTTCAAAACGGTGTTCTTGATCACACCGCGTCAATCCGCTTTGCAGGCTGATTTGCGCAGAGCCTTCACGGCCAATTCAGAACTCAAAGTCTTAACAGAAGCCAATGACATGGCGTCGGCCGAGGTGGTTTTGGATGTGATTTCGGAGCAGCGCGAACGTGTGGTGGTGGGCTTGAACGCATCAGGCCAAGTGCGTGAATTGCAACTGCGCTTGAAAGTGAAATTTCGACTGCGCACGCCACAAGGCAAGGACCTGATTCCAGAAGTTGAATTGCAGCAGCAACGCGATTTGAGCTTTTTGGAAACCGCCGCCTTGGCCAAAGAAATTGAAGAAAACATGATGTACCGCGACATGCAAATCGACATCGTGCAGCAAATGATGCGCCGCTTGGCAGCCGTCAAAACGCTTTGATGGCATGCAAGCACGCGTGACTCATGTTGATTTGAAGCGGCTTTAATTTATGCAATTGGCTTTGCCTCAACTTCAAGCGCATTTGCAAAAAGGCTTGCGCAGTTTGTACACCCTGCACGGGGATGAAGCCTTGCTTGTGCAAGAGGCTGCCGATGCCATTCGCGCCACAGCGCGTGCACAGGGCTACACCGAGCGCAGTGTGCATGTGGTCTCGGGTGCTCACTTCGATTGGAGCGAGGTTTTGGCGGCAGGTGGCTCTTTGAGTTTGTTTGCCGATCGACAGATGTTGGAAGTTCGCATTCCAACGGGCAAGCCTGGCAAAGAGGGCAGCCCCATGATTCAGCAGTTGGCGCAAAGTGCAGAGGGCAATGACAGCACCTTGACCCTGTTCATCTTGCCAAAACTGGACAATGCCACCAAGAAAGGCGCCTGGTTTGGCGCCTTGGACCAGTTTGGTGTCACCTTGCAAGTTGAATCTGTAGAGCGAGCGCACTTGCCACAGTGGATTGCCCAACGCTTGAAAATGCAAAATCAAAGTGTGGCGGCAGGCCAAGAAGGCCAAGCTTGTTTGCAGTTTTTTGCCGATCGGGTGGAAGGCAATTTGCTGGCCGCTCATCAAGAAATTCAGAAATTGGGCTTGCTGTATCCCGAAGGGGAGTTAAGCCTCGAACAAGTCGAAAGCGCCGTCTTGAATGTGGCGCGCTATGACGTTTTCAAATTGTCAGAAGCCGTTCTGTCTGGCCAAGTGGCCCGGGTCCAACGCATGTTGGATGGGCTTCAAGCCGAAGGCGAGGCCGCCGTGCTGGTGCACTACACCTTGGCCGAAGACATCCGGGCTTTAAAACGCGTCAAAGATGCCATTGCAGAAGGCAAACCGATGCCCATGGCTTTGCGAGAGCAGCGCATTTGGGGTGTTCGTGAAAAGCTGTTCGAGCGTGTTTTGCCCAGGCTGTCGGGCTCAAGATTGGCCCAATTGCTGCAAAACGCCCATCAGGTCGATGGCATTGTGAAGGGTCTGAAAGTAGCCGATTGGCCCGCCGATCCATGGCAAGCCTTGCAAAGACTGGCTTTGAGAGTGGCCAGTGCCTGCACAGCCAAGGTCTAAACCTAGACTTAAACTTAAACCTAGACCCCCATCAAAGACTTCACTCAAAGTCTGAAGGCCATTTCCCACATCTGCCCGCAAGAGTGCGAAAATGTCGGCATGAACGCGCCTTTAACTGCCACCCCCCAAACTGCCGATGTTTTGCATGGATCGGTGCAAGACCAAATGACAGCGCTGGGTCAACGCGCCAAAACAGCTTCGGCTGCCATGGCACGCGCCTCCACTGCGTCAAAAAATCTAGCACTCAAACGCTTGGCCGCATTGCTGTGCGACAACACCCAAGCCTTGCAGTCTGACAATGCCAAAGATTTGGCTCGCGCCGAAGCTGCAGGCTTGGCGGCACCCATGGTGGACCGATTGCGTTTAACACCCAAGGTGCTGGCCACCTGTGCAGAAGGCTGCGAGCAATTGGCCGCCATGCCCGATGTGATTGGTGAAATCATTGGCATGAAGCAACAGCCTAGTGGCATTCGGGTCGGTCAAATGCGGGTGCCCATCGGTGTGTTCGGTATGATTTTTGAGAGTCGCCCCAACGTCACCATTGAGGCGGCCAGTTTGTCGATCAAAAGCGGCAACGCATGCATTTTACGTGGCGGCTCTGAAGCCATTGAGTCCAACAAAGCCTTGGCTTTGTTGGTGCAGCAAGCCTTGCAAGAGTCTGGCTTGCCTGCCGATGCGGTTCAGTTGGTTCAAACCACCGACCGAGAGGCTGTGGGTCATTTGATTGCCATGCCCGCGTATGTCGATGTCATCATTCCTCGTGGTGGCAAAGGCCTGATTGAGCGCATCAGCCGCGACGCCAAAGTACCCGTCATCAAGCACCTCGATGGCAACTGCCACACCTATGTGGACGACCCTTGCGATGTGGCCATGGCCGTCAAAGTGGCCGACAACGCCAAGACCCACAAGTACAGCCCCTGCAATGCCAGCGAAGGTTTGTTGGTGGCCCAGGGTGTGGCAGCTGAATTTCTGCCGCTGATTGGCAAAATTTACGCCGACAAAGGCGTAGAAATGCGTTGCTGCCCCAAGTCAAAGGCCATCTTGTCGCAAGTCGCTGGCGCTCAATTGGTCGATGCCACCGAGCAAGATTGGTTCGAAGAATATTTGGCGCCCATCATCAGCATCAAAGTGGTGGAAGGCCTCGATCAAGCCATTGCGCACATCAATCACTATTCAAGCCATCACACCGATGCCATCCTCACGCGCCATCACATGCATGCGCAGCGCTTCTTGCGCGAGGTCGATTCAGCCAGCGTCATGGTCAACACCAGCACCCGGTTTGCCGATGGCTTTGAGTTTGGCTTGGGTGCCGAAATTGGCATCTCCACCGACAAGTTTCACGCCCGTGGACCGGTTGGTATAGAAGGACTCACTTCGCTTAAGTACGTTGTACTGGGCGAGGGTGAAGTTCGCAACTAATTAATTACAAGGCGCTTATGGTTCCGCACTTAGTCACGGCCTTGAATGGCCCCATCAACGAACTCGAGCAACGCGTGCTCGACTCCATGCCTGCCATTGAGCGCTGGTTTCGCCTTGAATGGATGGAGCACACGCCCCCCATTTACACCTCGGTGGACATTCGCAATGCCGGCTTTAAGTTGGCGCCTGTGGACACCAATTTGTTTCCAGGTGGCTGGAACAATTTGTCGCCCGAAATGTTGCCTCTGGCGGTGCAAGCAGCCCAAGCGGCCATTGAAAAAATTTGCCCCGAAGCCAAGAACCTTTTGATCATTCCCGAGAACCACACGCGCAATACGTTCTATTTGAGCAATGTGGTGCAGCTGCAGCGCATCTTCCACATGGCTGGCTTGAATGTGCGCATTGGCTCCATCAATCCTGAGATCAAAGAAGTCACCACCATTGACCTACCAGGTGGCGAGCAAGTGACCTTAGAGCCAGTGCTTCGCACCAAGCACCGCGTGGGCCTGAAAGACTTTGACCCCTGCACCATTTTGCTGAACAACGATTTGTCGGCAGGCGCCCCTGGCATTTTGGAAGAGTTGCACGAGCAGCACCTGCTGCCGCCTTTGCATGCGGGCTGGAGCGTGCGACGCAAAACATTGCACTTCCAAAGCTACGAAGAGGTGGCCAAACGCTTTGGCAAATTGTTGGGCATCGACCCATGGCTCATCAACCCCATGTTCAGCCAATGCGGCGATGTCAATTTTGCAGAAGGCATTGGCATTGAGGCCTTGCGCAGCAACGTCGATGCTTTGCTGACCAAAATCAAACGCAAGTACAAAGAGTACGGCATCAACGAGAAGCCCTTTGTGGTGGTCAAAGCCGACAACGGCACCTACGGCATGGGCATCATGACCGTGCGCGATGTGGCCGACCTCGATGTTTTGAATCGCAAGACGCGCAACAAAATGAGCGTCATCAAAGATGGCCAAGTGGTCAGCGATGTCATCATTCAAGAGGGCGTTCTAACCAACGAGCGCATGAACGATGCGGTGGCAGAGCCTGTGGTGTACATGATGGACCGCTACGTGGTGGGCGGTTTCTACCGCGTGCATGCCGAGCGTGGTGTGGACGAAAACCTCAATGCCCCAGGCGCCAGCTTTGTGCCCTTGGCCTTTGCTGACACGCCTCACTTGCCCCAACCTGGCATGAAACCCGGTGCCAGTGTGCCCAACCGCTTCTACATGTACGGCGTGATTGGTCGCTTGGCCATGTTGGCTGCCAGCTATGAGATGGAAGCCACCGATCCAGAGGCTGAAGTTTACGACTAAAGTATTCTGAATGGCTGTCAAGTTGCTGCGGTGCAACATTCCCAGACAGCGCTGTCTTTTAGAGCTTGGCCTCCATGGCAATCTTTTGAAAACAAGCGCAGAATCGCGGTCATTCTGAACAAAAGCCCAGACTTGCTGCTGGGCTGATTTTTTGTGTCTTCTAGCAAATCTTCTATCGCCGCTCTGACCCTGGGCGCCATCGGTGTGGTCTACGGCGACATCGGTACCAGTGTGTTGTATGCCATGAAAGAGGTCTTCGGATCTGGGCATGTGGATTTCACACCTGAAAATGTTTACGGCATCCTCTCGATCTTCTTCTGGACGCTGACAACCATTGTTTCGATCAAATATGTGAGCTTGGTTCTGAAGGCAGACAACCACGGCGAGGGAGGCTTGGTTGCGATGCTGGCACTGGCTTCTCAGTCTGTCAAAGACAAACCTAGATTGCGCAAAGTGCTTTTAATGGTGGGTATCTTTGGCACGTGTTTGTTTTATGGCGACGGCGTCATTACGCCGGCCATCTCTGTGCTGTCTGCGGTGGAAGGTTTGGAGGTCATTTCACCGGCCTTCAAGAAGGCTGTGATTCCGCTGACCCTGATCATTTTGTTTTGTTTGTTTGCGGTGCAAAAAAGAGGCACGGCGGGCATTGGCAAATTTTTTGGCCCCATCACGCTGGTCTGGTTTGTAGCCATTGCTGTTTTAGGCGTGTACCACATTGCTACCCAGCCTGAAATCTTGTGGGCCGTCAGTCCTCACTATGCCGTGATGTTCATGTGGGAGAACCCCGGCACCACCTTCATCATTTTGGGTGCGGTGGTCTTGTGCGTCACGGGCGGTGAAGCACTGTATGCCGACATGGGCCACTTTGGCAAAAAGCCTATTCGCATGGCTTGGTTCACTGTGGTGATGCCTGCGTTGACCTTGAATTATTTTGGCCAAGGTGCGCTGCTCTTGACCAACCCCGCTGCCGTTAAAAACCCTTTCTACATGATGGCGCCTGATTGGGCGCTCGTCCCCTTGGTCGGCTTGGCCACCATGGCTACCGTGATTGCGTCACAAGCTTTGATCACAGGGGCGTTCAGTGTGACCAAGCAGGTGATTCAGTTGGGCTACTTGCCCCGCTTGCAGGTTTTGCATACCAGCGTCAAAGAGATGGGCCAAATTTACATCCCGTTTGTGAACTGGGGCTTGTTTGTTTTGATCGTGTTGGCGGTGGCCTTGTTCAAATCGTCCAGCAATTTGGCGGCAGCCTACGGCATTGCGGTGTGCACCGACATGCTCATTACCACGGTGCTGACCTTCTTTGTGATTCGTTACAACTGGAATTTGCCGCTGTCACTTTGTATTGGCGCGACTGGATTCTTCTTTGTCGTTGACTTTGCATTCTGGGCCTCCAACTTGCTCAAGTTGTTTGAGGGCGGTTGGTTCCCCTTGGTCATTGGCGGTGGTATTTTCTTGCTCATGGTCACTTGGAGTGATGGAAGGCGCTTACTGAACAACTCTATGAAAGCGGACTCGTTCAGTTTGGTCGATTTCTTGGAAGCTATATTTGTGGCGCCACCGGTGCGTGTTGAAGGTACTGCGGTCTTTTTAACCGCTGAACCTGGCAACGTGCCCAATGCGTTATTGCACAACTTAAAGCACAACAAGGTGTTGCACCGTCAAAACTTGTTTGTGACCGTGCGCAGCCAAGAAGTGCCTTGGATTGGCATGAACAAGCGCTTGGAAATTGAACCGCTGGGCCACGATTGCTGGCAAGTGATTGTCAATTACGGTTTCAAAAATGATCCCGATTTGCCCAAGGCTTTAGAAAGTCTCAAAGGCCATGGTGCCGAACTCGACCCCATGACCACCAGCTACTTCTTGTCGCGCGACATTGTCATTCCCACCATTGGCGGCGGCATGGCCACTTGGCGTGAAAAGCTGTTTGCCCAAATGCACTTGAACGCCAGCGCGGCGGCCGAGTTCTTGAAGTTGCCCAACAACTCTGTGGTGGAGTTGGGTTCTAAGATCGAAATTTAACGGACCGTTAAACCGTGCTCATCGCCTCGCCCATGTTCAGTGGGCGGGTGCTGAGCCAATCAGTGGGAAACTGAATGCTGTTTTGTGGAAACAGCATCACCACGGTTGAGCCCAACAAGAAGCGGCCCATCTCTTCACCTTTTTGAAGCTGTACGTCTTGCGTGTCGTAGCGCCATTCACGCACCATGCCGGGACGAGGTGGGTTCACTTGACCATGCCACACCGTGGCCATGCTGCCCACAATGGTGGCGCCCACCAACACCAACACCATCGGGCCTTGCTCGGTTTCAAACTCGCAGACCACGCGTTCGTTGCGTGCAAACAAGCCGGGCACGCCGCGCGCGGTGGTGGGGTTCACCGAAAACAAATCGCCCGGCACATGAATCATGCGCAGCAACTTGCCAGCAATGGGCATGTGAATGCGGTGATAGTCGCGCGGGCTTAAGTACAAAGTGGCGAACTGACCATTTTGAAATTGCGCCGCCAAGTTTTCATCGCCACCCACCAAAGCGCGGGTGCTGTACTGATGGCCTTTGGCTTGAAAGATTTGGTCTTTGTCGATGGGGCCGCACTGGCTAATGGCGCCATCGACCGGGCAAACCCAAGTGCTGGAGGCCAAAGGACGTGCGCCATCTTTCAAGGGTCTTGTGAAAAACTCGTTGAAGCTTTTGTAATGTGCGGGATCGGCATGCACGGCTTCGGCCATGTTGACGTTGTAGCGCTTCACAAAGCGCTTGATCACCCAGGTGGTGAAACTGCCCCACTCGGCGCTGGCCAAACGGCCGGCCAGGCGGGTCATGGCCTGCTTGGGCATGAGGTATTGCGGCAGTACTGCCAGTTGATCAGACACAGGGGCTCCCTCGTTTCACATGGGGACCTATTGTAGAGAGGAAGATCGTGCGATCGATGGGCGCTCAGAACTCTTGGTAAAAGCCCAAGGCGCGATGTGTGGGGGCGTCGTCCACATGGAACAGATAGGCGTTGCCGTTGCTGGCGCGGTGCTTAATTTGGGCATGCGTGGGAATGGCCACCGTGTCGCCTTCTGACCATTTCAAAGTGAGGCCGTCAATGTCAGATTCACCGCAACCTTCAATCACATGCATGACCGAGCTGGCCGAACGGGGCCGTGGGCTGAAGTCCAAGCCATCTCTGAGCAGTTGTGCCGAGAAACCCAAAGTGGGCAAGCAGGGCGCGCCAGTTTCGGGGTTCACATAGGCCAATTGAACGGCTGCGTCTTTGGGTGTGCCCTTGTCGAGGGCATTCAAGGCCTCGCGCACATCCACCCAGGGGTAGCGAATTTGCGGATAGGGCGCGCGTGCTGCTTGGCTAAGTGAGCCAAAGGGCACCAAACCTGCACGGCGGTATTTGGTTTGGGAGGCGTCCAAATCGGGGCCAGCGTTTTGTGATGGGCCTTCAATGGCATAAGACGCTTCCATGCTGTAGACCATGGGCAAGTCGAGGGCATCTAGCCACACAACGGGGCCTGTGCCTTCGTGGCCATGCTCGTGCCACAAACCGGCAGGGGTCAGAATCAAATCACCCTTGTGCATGGGGCATTTTTCGCCTTGCACGGTGGTGAAGCCGCCTTCGCCTTCCACCACAAAGCGCACGGCGCTGGGGGTGTGACGGTGGTTGGGCGCTACTTCGCCCGGCAAAATCAGTTGCATGCCCACGTAAATGGTGGGCGTGGCCACCAGTTTTTCAATGCCGTGACCGGGGTTGCACAGCACCAAAACTCGGCGCTCGGCTTTTTCGATGGGGGTCAACTCACCAGCGCGCATCAGTTGGGGACGAACATCTTGGTAATGCCAAACGAAGGGCTGAGTCGCGCGGGATGGTTTTCCTCGGGGCAGTAGTCCGCGCAATTGAGGCCATAGGGGCGCAATCGACAGGGCCGTCATGTCAGCGATGTAATCGGCAGGCAGGTCTTCTAGTCGGCCTAAAGCGTCGGAGTGCTTGGTGGGGTTCATGGTATGGGCACGATTTTTTAATTTGTCTTTAATAAGTATACATATCGATTTCAAATTCACAAGCCCTTGAAACCTAGCGGACACAAAATCAGTCCGCGGTAGCCAAGCCGAAGGATGAGCGAGGCACAATCAAGGGATGACAGATTTACTCAACGTTAAAAACCTCGTTAAACGCTTTGGCGACAACACTGTGGTGAACGATTTGTCGTTTCACATTGCCCCTGGCGAATGTTTAGGCGTGATTGGCCCCAACGGCGCTGGCAAAACCACCACCTTGCGCATGTGCTTGGGCTTGACCACGCCCGATGCGGGCAGCATCACCTACTTTGACAACTTGTCGATGCCGAAAGATGCGTTGGCCATCAAGTCACGCTTGGGTGTTGTGGCGCAGATGGACACGCTAGACCCCGACTTCACGGCAGAAGAAAACTTGTTGGTCTATGGTCGCTATTTCGGCATGAAAGACCGTGACATCAAGGCACGCATTGCACCCCTGTTGGAATTTGGCGCCTTGACCAGCAAAGCCAAAGCCAAACCCGGTGAATTGTCGGGCGGCATGAAGCGTCGTTTGAGTTTGTCGCGTGCACTGATCAACGAACCCCAGATGTTGATGCTCGACGAACCCACCACAGGCCTAGACCCACAAGCTCGGCACTTGATGTGGGAGCGCTTGCAGATGCTGATGCAAGAAGGCAAATCGATTTTGCTGACCACCCACTTCATGGACGAAGCCGAGCGCTTGTGCGATCGATTGCTGGTGATTGACCACGGCAAAAAAATTGCTGAAGGCAAACCACGTGATTTGATCGCTCAGCATTTAGAGCCCGATGTGGTGGAGCTCTATGGTCAAGGTGCTTTGGCAATGGCTGCAGAAGATTCACCACTCAGAAAACACGCGGCGCGTGTCGAAGTCAGTGGCGAAACGGTATTTTTCTACACTTCACAAGCAGAGCCTTTGCTGGTGGCATTGCAAGCCTGGCCGCACATTCGCAGCTTGCACCGCCCCGCCAATTTGGAGGATTTATTTTTGAAACTCACAGGTCGACAAATCAGGGAGAACGCATGATGTCTCAACTACATGTGACCCCTTCTGTTTGGGCGCCACCGCAACTCTCGATGCGTTGGTGGCCTGTGTTTTTGCGCAACATGTTGGTGTGGCGCAAGTTGGCGCTTCCTAGCTTGGTGGGCAACATTGCCGAACCCCTGATGTGGTTGGTGGCCTTTGGCTATGGCTTGGGTGCTTTGGTGGGCGAAGTCAACACGGGCGGACAGCAAGTGTCGTATATCTTGTTCTTGGCCAGCGGCAGCATTTGCATGAGCGCCATGAATGCCGCTTCCTTTGAAGCTTTGTACTCAGCTTTCTCCCGCATGCACATGCAAAAAACCTGGGACGGCATCATGAATGCGCCGGTGCGCCTGGACGATGTGGTGATGGCCGAAATGCTGTGGGCCGCCTACAAGGCCTTGTTTACCGTGACGGCCATTTTGGGCGTCATGTTGGTTTTGGGTATCAGTCACAGTTGGAAACTGTTGTTGGCCTGGCCCGTCTTGTGGTTGGTGGGCGTGACTTTCAGTTGCATTGCACTCATTTTCAATGCCTTGGCCAAAGGTTACGACTTCTTCACGTATTACTTCACCTTGTTTCTCACGCCCATGATGTTTTTGTCGGGCATTTATTTTCCGCGAACGCAACTGCCTGAATGGTTGCAAGTGCTCACGTCTTTCTTACCCTTAACAGCCGCCGTTGAAATGGTGCGGCCTTTGTTTTTAGACCAGTGGCCGCAGCAGTTTGTGAGCAACCTCTGCTTGCTGTTGATCGTTGCGGTTGTGGCGTTTTGGGTGGCACTGGCCTTAACGCGCAAACGCTTTAGGGCATAAAGTAAGTCACTAGATTTTTTTCCTTTTCTTAACTTTTCACTTTTCAAATCATGATCATTCAAAAAGTAGGCATCATTGGCGCAGGCACCATGGGCAACGGCATTGCACAAGCATGTGCCGTGGTAGGTATTCCCGTGGTGATGGTGGACATCTCTGAAGCGGCTGTGGCCAAAGGCATTGCAACAGTTTCAGGCAGCTTGGACCGCTTGCTGAAAAAAGAAAAAATCACAGAAGCCGACAAAGCGGCAGCATTGTCCAAAATTCAGGGCAGTACAAAGTACGAAGACCTGATGAGCGCAGACCTGGTCATAGAAGCTGCCACCGAAAACCAAGACCTCAAAGTCAAAATCTTGAAACAGCTGGATGGCATGTTGGCGCCTGACGTCATCATTGCTTCCAACACTTCTTCTATTTCTATCACGCAGTTGGCTGCTGTGACCAGCCGTGCAGACCGTTTCATCGGCATGCACTTTTTCAACCCTGTGCCCATGATGGCATTGGTGGAAATCATTCGCGGTTTGCAAACCAGCGACGCAACGCACGATGCGGTGCATGCCCTGGCCACTGCCTTGGGCAAGACACCCATCACTGTGAAGAACGCGCCAGGTTTTGTGGTCAACCGCATCTTGGTGCCCATGATCAACGAAGCCTTGTTTGTGTTGTCAGAAGGCTTGGCCACACCCGACGACATTGACGCTGGCATGAAGCTCGGTTGCAACCAACCCATTGGACCTCTGGCTTTGGCCGACATGATTGGCCTCGATGTGTGCTTGGCGGTGATGGAGGTTTACCTCAAAGAATTTGGCGACAGCAAATACCGCCCTTGCCCCTTGCTCAAAGAGTTGGTGGCAGCCGGCCGTTTAGGCCGCAAAACGGGCCACGGTGTGTACCAATATTGATTTAAAGCAAGTTCGTTGAACGCGTGACTCTTTAATCTGCTGAGAAGGTTCTCTATGACAACAATTCACCCAGAAGGCAGCATCGACTTGGAATTACAAGACGGCGTGTTGTTGATCGGTATCAACCGACCCAACAAGCGCAACGGCTTTACGCCCAAGATGTACCGTGAGTTAGGTGAGGCCTACACACGCCTAGACGATGAGCCTGCCTTGCGTGTGGGTGTGTTGCATGCCATGGGGGACCACTTTACGGCAGGCCTTGATTTGCCAACCATTGCACCCCTCATGCAGCGCGGCGAAAAAGCCGTGCCGCTGGGTTTGGTTGACCCTCTCAATTTGGGCATGGAGGGCTATCGCCGCCGTACCAAACCCATGGTGGTGGCGGTGCAGGGCATCACCTACACCCTGGGCATTGAGTTGATGTTGGCCGCCGACATTGTGGTGGCCGCAGATAACTGCCGCTTCTCGCAATTGGAAGTGAAGCGAGGCATCATGGCCACCGGCGGTGCTACTTTGCGCATGGCTGAACGTGCTGGTATGGGCAATGCCTTGCTGCATTTGCTCACCGGTGATGAGTTCAACAGTGCAGAAGCTTTGCGTTTGAATTTTGTGCAGCGTGTGGTGCCTGCAGGTGAGCAGTTGAACGAGGCAATCAAGATTGCAAAAGCCATAGCCGCGCAAGCCCCACTGGCCATCGTGGCAACGCGTCAAAATGTGTTGAAGGCTGTAGAGCAAGGTCCTTTGGTGGCCATGCACGAATTTATTTCGGTACAAAAAACCTTGTCCAACAGCGAAGACGCCAAAGAAGGTGTGCAGTCGTTCGTTGAAAAACGCGACGCACGCTTCACTGGAAAATGATGTTGTGAAAATTGCATTGCTCTCGGATATCCATGCCAATTTGCAAGCCTTGAACGCTTGCATGGCACATGCCAAGACGCAAGGCATTGACCGTTGGGCTTTGCTGGGTGATTTGGTCGGTTATGGCGGCAACCCGCAAGAGGTGGTTGACGTCGCCATTCAGTTGGTCGATGAGGGTGCTTGGGTCATTCAAGGCAACCACGATGCCATGGCCGTTAAGCCGCCTGTCGATGATCAGAGCTTAGGCAGCAGTACGACACAGTGGACCTTTGATCAGCTGAGTGCCTCGCAGCGTGAGTTTTTAAAGTCTTTGCCTTTGACCGCTTTGTCGGGACCTTTGTTGTTGGTTCATGCCAGCGCGCATGCCCCAGAGCGTTGGCACTATGTCGACTCAGAGCGTGCGGCAGATATGTGTGCCGACCATGCGCTTCAAAACTTCGATGCACGCCATGTGGTGGTGGGGCATGTGCATCAGCAAACGGTGTATTACCGCGGCACGGGACACAGCATGATGCGCTTCGAGCCGACTGCGGGCGTACCTGTGCCCATGCCCTCGCATCGCCGATGGGTGGCCACTGTGGGGTCGGTGGGGCAGCCGCGCGATCACAAGCCGGAAGCCATGTATGCCCTCTACGATGATGTGGCGGGGCGCATGACGTTTCACCGTGTGGCCTATGACCATCAGGCGGCTGCAAATGCCATTCGTGATGCCTGCTTGCCCGAATTTTTTGCTGAGCGATTGGCGTTAGGGCGATGAAACTTTTAAATCCTGGCCATGTCATTGATGGCTTTGAAATTGAAGAATGCCTGCATGCCGGCGGTATGGCGCACATCTACACCGTTCAATATGCCTTGAGCGAAGACGGTACGCGCCGCGAATCAGAGTTTCCCATGGCCATGAAAATTCCGCGTATGACTGCGGGAGATGGCGCTGAGAACATCGTGAGCTTTGAGGTGGAGCATCAAATATTGCCAGCCCTCTCTGGCTCGCATGTGCCACGTTTTGTGGCGGCCGGTGATTTGTTGCGAACGCCCTATTTGGTCATGGAGTACGTGCAAGCGGCAACCCTTGAAACTTGGGCCGAAAACTTTCACAAAGAAACATTTCAAACCGGCTTGCATGACCGAGCCATTGCCCGCTTGGGGACTGAGTTGGCCCATGCGGTGCACAGCTTGCACAAACAAAATGTGTGTCACTTAGACCTCAAGCCAGCCAATGTCTTGATCCGCCCCAATGGCAAAGTGGTGTTGCTAGATTTTGGCTTGTCATGCCACGCACATTACCCCGATTTGTTGGCGGAAGAATTGCGCAAGGCTGTGGGTTCTCCCGCGTGGATTGCGCCCGAGCAAGTGGTGGGTGTGCGCGGCGACCCTCGCTCTGATATTTTTGCCATCGGCGTCATATTGTATGAACTGGCCACAGGCGAGTTGCCCTTCGGGGAGCCCGCCACAGCAGGGGGCATGCGTCAGCGTTTGTGGATGGACCCTGTGCCGCCTCGCAAGCGCAACCCTCTGGTGCCAGAGTGGTTACAAGAAGTGATTTTGAAATGCCTGCATCCCGAGGCGGTCAAGCGATACCCTTCGGCGGCGCACTTGGCCATGGACTTGAGTCACCCCGATCAAATTCGCATCACCGAGCGCGGTCGGCAAATCAAGGGTACTGGCTTCAAAGAACATTTCAAGCGCTGGCTGAAAGCCGCCGGCATGCACTACCAGCCTAGCCCGTTACCATCCCAACAAATCAAAGAAGTACCCATTTTGATGGTGGCCTTGCCGCACGCAGATGTGAGCGATGCCACTTGGTATTCCCTGCGTGAAGCGGTTGCCAGATCTTTGGGCATTCGGCCTGGCGCGCGCCTGGCGTGTGTCACCGTGATTTCCTCGGGTGACATCAGCAGCACAGAATCGAGTCAAAGTGAAAGCAGCGTGCACCGCATGCACTTGGCGCGCATGCAACAATGGTCGCAAGGGCTTGATTTGCATGACCATCAAGTTTCTTTCCATGTATTGGAGTCGGGCGATGTCGCCGATGCCCTGGTCAAGTATGCACAAGGCAACGAAGTCAGCATGATCATCATGGGCGCAGCCACCCATGGCTTGCAGATGCAACGCTTTGTGGCCACGGTGCCCATCAAGGTGGCCATGGAAGCGCCTTGCACGGTCATTCTGGTGAAGCAAGATGTGCCGTTTGAATTTTTAGGAACACTGAATGATGAATGATCTCCCACAAGGGCCTGCCGAGTGGGACGCTTTGCATCCTTATGCTTCGCTCACGCCCGACGCTGTTCTAGATGCCTTGGCCGACATTGGACTGATGGGAGATGGCCGCCTCACAGCGCTCAGCTCTTACGAAAACCGCGTCTATCAAATCCAACTTGAAACTGAGCGAGCCCCGACACAAACCGATGGCACGCCCGTGCCGGACAGCGTCGTTGCAAAGTTTTATCGGCCTGGCCGGTGGACTGATGCACAAATTCAAGAAGAGCACGACTTTGCGGCAGAGTTGGTTGCGGCAGAAGTTCCTGTTGTGCCTGCATTGAATTTGCAAGGCCGGACTTTGTATCACAAGCCTTTCATGGCAAGTGGCTCAAACGATGCTTCACATGATCCAGCGTTTCAAGGCTTCTCTTTTTCCGTCAGTGAGCGCCGCGGGGGACGCCCACCAGAATTGGATGACGACGAAGTGTTGGAATGGATTGGCCGATTTTTAGCGCGCATTCACACAGTGGGGGCTGCCAAGCCTTTTCACAACCGACCTACGCTCAGCATCGACACCTTCATGCAAGAGCCCAAGGATTGGTTGTTCAGCAACAAAGCCATTCCGATGGAAGTCGAGCGTGCATGGCAAGACGCGTGGCAGCAAGCCATGGAGGTGATGCACGCCGCTGGCTTAGGTTCTGCGCATGGCAGCGATTGGCCCCATTTTCAAATGCTGCGTTTGCATGGTGACTGTCATCCTGGCAATATTTTGTGGACACCTGCAGATTTGCCAGGCGGTGGTCCGCACTTTGTCGACTTGGACGATGCGCGCATGGGTCCTGCGGTGCAAGACTTGTGGATGCTCTTGTCTGGTGATCGCAAACAACGCTCAGGTCAGATGAGCATGTTGCTAGAGGGGTATGAGCAAGTACGCGATTTTGATCGGCGTGAACTGGCCTTGATTGAGCCTTTGCGCACCCTGCGCTTGGTGCATTACAGCGCATGGCTTGCACGTCGCTGGGACGATCCCATCTTCCCCATCAACTTCCCGTGGTTTGGTACGCCTGACTATTGGCGCGGGCAAGTTCAAATGTTGGAAGAGCAGATTGAACAAATGCAGGAGCCGCTGCTGGTGGTCTAAGCAGACATGAACAAGCCGCCTTCGGGCGGCTTGTTCATTGAAATGCCAATGGTTTAATTGAGTTAAACCAACAAAGCATTCACACGGCGCACATAAGCCGCTGGGTCTTCTGGCATGCCGCCTTCAGCCAGCAAAGCTTGGTCAAACAAAATGTTGGCCAAATCGTGGAAGTGCACAGAGCCCTCGAGCTTCTTCACCAACGCATGCTCAGGATTTACTTCCAACACAGGCTTAGACTCAGGCGCTTGCTGACCCGCTTGCTTCAGCATGCGCGCCAACTGCATGCTCATGCCGTTGTCCGTCACCACCAAACAGGCAGGTGAGTCCACCAAGCGGCTGGTCACGCGCACGTCTTCGGCTTTGTCTTTCAATGCTTCTTTTAGTTTGGCCAGCAAAGGCTTGAAAGTTTCGGCAGCTTCTTCAGCGGCTTTCTTTTCTTCTTCGTCTTGCAAGCTGCCCAAGTCAAACGCGCCTTTGGCCACGCTTTGCATGGGGGTGCCATCAAACTCGTGCATGAAGTTCAGAGCCCATTCGTCCACGCGGTCGGTCATGAGCAAAACTTCAATGCCCTTTTTCTTGAACACTTCCAACTGAGGGCTGTGCTTGGCGGCGGCCAGTGTGTCGGCGGTGATGTAGTAGATGGCTTCTTGGCCTTCTTTCATGCGGGCTTTGTAGTTGGCCAAAGACACACTCACTTCGTCGGATGAAGTGGAGGCAAAGCGCAAGAGTTTGGCCAAGCGTTCGCGGTTGCCAAAGTCTTCGCCCAAGCCTTCTTTGAGCACGGCACCAAACTCTTTATAGAAGTTTGTGTATTGGCCTTGCTTCGCTTTGTCTTCTTCACTCACCACGTCGGTGACACCGTCTTCAGAAGCCGCAGGTGCTTCATTGTGTTTGGCCAAGTCTTCAAGCATGGACAAGACACGCTTGGTGCAACCTTCGCGAATGGCTTTGACGTCGCGGCTTTCTTGCAGCAATTCGCGGCTCACGTTCAAAGGCAAATCAGCAGAATCCACCACGCCTTTGACAAAGCGCAAGTAGCTGGGCATGAGCGCTTCGGCGTCGTCCATGATGAACACGCGCTTGACGTACAACTTGATGCCTGCTTTTTTGTCGCGGTTCCACAAGTCTTGGGGCGCTTGCGATGGAATGTACAAAAGCTGTGTGTACTCGGTGCTGCCTTCCACACGGTTGTGCGTCCAAGTGAGGGGCTCGGCAAAGTCTTTACTGATTTGCTTGTAGAAGTCTTTGTACTGCTCTTCGGTCACGTCTTTTTTAGGACGTGTCCACAAAGCTGTCGCCTTATTGATGGCTTCCCACTCGCCGGTCTTCACCATGCTGCCAGGTTGACGGCCTTCACTTTCGTCTTTGCCAATCAGCTCGCCATCTTGCCACTCTTCTTTTTCCATCAAGATGGGCAAGCTGATGTGGTCGGAATATTTGCCAACGATTTCTTTCAGCTTCCAAGTGTTGGCGTATTGCAGCGCGTCTTCGCGCAAGTGCAAGATGATGCTGGTGCCGCGTGTGGCGCGCTCGATGGCTTCCACTTCAAAGTCGCCGGTGCCGCCGCTGATCCAGCGCACGCCTTCGGAGGTAGGCGCGCCTGCGCGGCGTGTTTCAACGGTAATCTTGTCGGCCACAATGAAACCAGAATAAAAGCCCACGCCAAATTGGCCAATGAGCTGGGCATCTGACTTTTGATCGCCCGACAATTTGCTCATGAAATCTTTGGTGCCACTCTTGGCAATGGTGCCCAAGTTGTCGATGGCTTCTTGCGCCGTCATGCCAATACCGTTGTCGGCAATGGTCAACGTTTTGGCTTCGGTGTCAAACGACAAACGCACTTCCAGATTAGGCTGGTTCTCGTAGAGCGCGTCATTGTTCAAAGCTTCAAAGCGCAATTTGTCGCAAGCGTCCGATGCGTTAGAGACCAATTCACGGACAAAAATTTCGGGGTTGGAATACAGGGAGTGCGTTACCAAGTGGAGCAGCTGGGCTACTTCGGCCTGAAAGGCATGGGTCTTTTTTGTCATTTTCAAATCGATACAAAGCGGTTAAAAAGAAAGCTTGCCCGTGCATTTACAAATTTAAAAGAGGGCAAAACAGGGCCGGAGCGGCCCACCACCTCCAGAATTGGGGGTGGGTTTTGAAATTTCAAGGGGCTTAAAAGGTCTCTTTGGGGCCTAGATAACGCCACTGCCCCACAGGCAATGCGCCCAAATGCACACGACCCATGCGAATGCGTTTCAGGCCCACCACTTTCAGGCCCACTTGCTCGCACATGCGTCTAATTTGGCGCTTCTTGCCTTCTTTTAAGACAAAGCGAAGTTGCTCGGGGTTTTGCCATTCCACTTGCGCGGGCTTGAGGGGCTTGCCATCCAAACTCAAGCCATGGCGCAAACGTTGCATTTGGGCCGCAGGAAAGTGAGCCTGCACATTGACAGCAATATCGCCCTGCGGGCCGGCACACGTGACCCGCACCAAATATTCTTTCTCCATGTCGGAGTCTTCGCCAATCAATTGGCGTGCCACTCGGCCGTCTTGCGTCATGACCAGCAAGCCCACCGAGTCAATGTCCAAGCGGCCTGCAGGTGCCAAGCCTTTGAATTGCGCGGGGCTAAAACGAATGCGGGTGGTGTCGCCCGACCACTGGTTGCGGGCTTGAAACAAAACCATGGCGGGTTCGTGACCATCCTCGGCTTGACCGCTCACATAGCCCATGGGTTTGTGCAGCAGCACCGTCACTTGTTGCTCTTGCTGCGCTTGGGCAGCACGCTCTACGGTGATGCGATCGGACGAGCCCACTTGCATGCCCATCTCGGCCACTTTGCCGTTGACCAACACCCAGCCTTGCTCAATCCATGCATCGGCTTCGCGGCGTGAACACAAACCCAATTCGGCCATGCGTTTGTTCAGGCGGACTGTGGTGGCACCCGTTGCGCTGGGGTGCGCGGTAGACACTGCGTTGGCAGGTCGGGGTGCGCGGGAGAAAGTAGGTTTGGCTGGAGGCTGGTTCATATCGCTTTTTCTTTGGACTGATTGTCCCTGTTTCTGCGGTCAATCATGCGGGTGCGCAATGCATGCAAGTCCAATATTCGCAAGCCGCCGTATTCCACCCGAATGAGTTCTTCTTCTTGCAAGTGAATCAGGGCTTCGTTCACGCGCTGCCTCGACAGGCCCACCAAATAAGCCAGCTCCTGCTGGGTAATGCGCAGCAGGTCGCCCACCCCCGAAAACAAAACGGGGTTGAACAGGGCTGCCAAGTTGCGGGCCACGCGCAAGTCGGGGTTGTTCAAGCGGTCAAACTCTCGGGCAGCAATGAACTGCGCCAAGCGCTCGTTCAATTGGTTCATCACAAAGCGGTTAAAGCCCAAAGAGTTGTCAATCAGCCAATGGAAGTTGTCCAAAGGCAAACCCGCCACCACACTGGCTCTGAGGGCTTGGATGTTGTATCTATAAACCTCGCGCTTGAGGGCGGTGCCTTCCCCAAACCAGCCGCCTGGTGGTACGCCCGTGAAGGTCATGGTTTGGCCATCTTCGTTGTCGCTGCTCATTTTGAGCAAGCCCGAAACGGTGCCAAACCAATAGGTGACAGGTCGACCGACTCGGCATACAAAATCGCCCTTTTTTGCGTCACCAACGCGCAAAGCATTGATGGCGCGGTCGCGCTCTTTGGGCAAGAGCAAAGCCAGCCAAGGAATGCTGGCCAATTCCTCTTCTGTGGGCGGTCGCCTTCTTTGATGCAGATCAGATGACATGTCAATTTGCTGTAAGACGTTGAAAATCCTAGGGAAAATCCTAGTGGGTGTCGCAACAGATTGTCGTCGAAACGACAACTTAACGTCAAATGAGAGTCTAGCATCCAGTCTAAGAAATCAACAAGTCTCTCTTTAGTGGATGAGACGGTGACTCAACCAGGACCCGTATGCAGACGACCTTTCCTCAATTGCTCCTGTCGCATGCCGCACAGCGCCCCAGCGCGCCGGCCATGCGTGAAAAAGAATATGGCATTTGGCAAACCATCAGCTGGCAAGATATGGCCACCATGGTGGCCAATATGGCCTGTGGCCTGCATCAGGCAGGTTTAAAGCGCGGTGAGCACATGGTCGTGGTGGGCTCTAATCGCCCCCGCCTCTATGCCACCATGTTGGCGGCGCAATCGCTGGGCGCCATTCCAATTCCCTTGTATCAAGACGCTGTCGCAGCCGAATGTGTTTTCCCCATGACCAACGCCGAAGTGCGTTTGTGTGTGGTCGAAGACCAAGAGCAGGTCGACAAAATGCTGGAGGTGCGCGAAACCTACGCCGCACTGACCCACATTTATTACGATGACCCGCGCGGTTTGCGCAAATACGACGAACCTGGTCTGGGCTCCGTCGATGAGCTGTTGGCTGCAGGCGAAGTCTTTGCCAAACAGCACCCTAACTTTTACAAAGAACAAGTGGAGATGGGGGCCAAAGAAGACGTAGCCGCCATGTTCTTCACATCTGGCACTACAGGCAACCCCAAAGGTGTGGTGCACACACACGGCACTTTAATTGACAGAGCGCAAGCTGGCGCAGAATTCGATCGTCTTACATCCAATGAAGACGTGTTGGCCTATTTGCCACCCGCTTGGATTGGTCAAAATATTTTCAGCTACGCGCAGTGGTTGGTCGCCGGTTATGTGGTCAATTGTCCAGAATCTTCGGCAACTGTCACCATCGACTTGAAAGAAATCGGTCCTACGTATTACTTCGCACCCCCCCGCGTTTTTGAAGGCATGCTCACCAGCGTCAGCATTCGCATGGAAGACGCCAGCAGCCTCAAGCGCAACATGTACAAATACTTCATGCGCTTGGCCAAAGAAGTCGGCCCTAAGCGCATGGATGGCGAGTCCATTGGTTTGTTCAATAGTCTGATGTATGGCCTCGGCAACTTGTTGGTCTACGGCCCCTTGCGTAACAATTTGGGATTTAGCCGTGTGCGCGTGGCATACACCGCGGGTGAAGCCATTGGTCCTGACCTCTTCACTTTCTACCGCTCCATTGGCGTGAACTTGAAGCAGTTGTATGGCTCCACAGAAACCGCCGTGTTTGTCTGCTTGCAACCCGACAACCAAGCGCGTGCCGACACCGTAGGTGTTCCTTGCCGCGGTGTTGAAATCAAAGTGGCCGACAACGGCGAAATCTTGGTGAAGTCGCCCGGCTTGCTCAAAGGCTATTACAAAAACCCAGAAGCCACAGCCGAAGTGTTGACGGCCGATGGTTGGTATCACACCAGCGATGCCGGCTTCTTAGACAGCCATGGCCATTTGAAAATCATTGACCGCGTCAAAGACGTGGGCCGCATCAAAGGCGGCAGCAACGACGGCGCCATGTTTGCGCCTAAGTACGTTGAGAACAAACTCAAGTTCTTCCCGCACATCAAAGAAGTGGTGGCCTATGGCGACCAGCGCGAAAAAGTATGCGTCATGATCAACATCGACTTTGATGCAGTGGGCAACTGGGCTGAGCGTCGCAACTTGCCTTATGCCGGTTACACCGACTTGGCGCAAAAGCCAGAAGTTTATGAGTTGATCAAAGAGTGCGTGGAGCAAGTCAATGCCGACTTGGCCGAAGACGATTTGCTGGCGGGCAGCCAGGTCAGCCGCTTCTTGGTCTTGCACAAAGAACTGGATGCCGATGATGGTGAGTTGACTCGAACCAACAAGGTCCGCCGCGGCTTCATTGCTGAGAAATATCTGCCCTTGGTGGATGCTTTGTATGGCGGCTTGACCACCCAGTTCATTGAAACCGTGGTGAAGTTTGAGGACGGTCGCACAGGCAGTGTGAGCGCGACCCTCAAAATTTCCGATGCCAAAACATTTGTCCCCGTGAAGGCTGCGGCTTGAACCCGTCGGGTCTCAACACAGAGAAATCAACATGAGCAAAAAAATCGGTGACGTCATATTGGATGTGAACAACATCAGCTTAAGGTTTGGTGGCGTGAAGGCGCTGACAGACATTTCCTTCAATGTCAAAGAGCATGAGATTCGCGCCATCATTGGCCCCAATGGTGCTGGCAAAAGTTCTATGCTCAATTGCATCAATGGTGTTTACACACCCCAAGAAGGCAGCATCACATTCCGTGGTCAAACCTTTGACCACATGGACAGCCGCCAAGTGGCCGAGATGGGTGTGGCCCGTACGTTCCAAAACTTGGCCTTGTTCAAAGGCATGAGCGTGATTGACAACATCATGACCGGCCGCAACTTGCGCATCAAAAGCAATTTGTTTTTGCAAGCTTTGCGAATTGGTCCTGCTCAAGCAGAAGAAGAACGCCATCGCGATTTTGTCGAACACATCATCGACTTCTTGGAAATTCAAGCCTACCGCAAAACACCCGTTGGCCAATTGCCCTATGGTTTGCAAAAGCGTGTCGACTTGGGTCGTGCTTTGGCCATGGAGCCACAAGTCTTGTTGCTAGATGAGCCCATGGCCGGTATGAACGTGGAAGAAAAGCAAGACATGAGCCGTTTCATCTTGGATGTGAACGACGAATTTGGCACCACCATTGTGTTGATCGAACACGACATGGGGGTGGTGATGGACATTTCAGACCGCGTGGTGGTGCTGGACTATGGCAAAAAAATCGGCGACGGGACTCCCGAAGAAGTGCGTAACAACGAAGAAGTGATCAGTGCCTACCTTGGCACCAATCATTGAGGAGAACAACATGGCATTTTTCTTGGAAGCTCTACTGGGTGGCCTGATGGCCGGCATGCTCTACGCTTTGGTGGCGCTCGGCTTCGTGCTGATCTTCAAAGCGTCTGGCGTGTTCAATTTTGCGCAAGGCGCCATGGTGCTGTTTGCGGCATTGGCCATGGCCAGGTTTGCTGAATGGGTTCCCGATATCTTGGGCCTGGACAACAAAATCCTCAGCAATACCATTGCATTTGTATTGGCCGCCGCTTTGATGTTTGTCTTGGCGTGGCTCATTGAGCGATTTGTGTTGCGTCACTTGGTCAACCAAGAGGGCGTCACACTCCTCATGGCCACACTGGGTATCACGTACTTCATCGACGGCTTGGGCCAAACCATCTTTGGCAGCGACATTTACAAAATTGATGTGGGCATGCCCAAAGAACCCATCTTCCTGTTCGAATCTGTATTCCCAGGGGGTGTGTTGGTCAACTTGGAAGACATCTATGCTGCGTTGATTGCTGCCTTGCTGGTAACCGCCTTGTCTTTGTTCTTTCAAAAAACCAGCACAGGTCGTGCCCTGCGGGCTGTGGCCGATGACCACCAAGCGGCCCAGTCAATTGGTATTCCTCTGAATCGAATCTGGGTCATTGTTTGGTTTGTGGCAGGCATCACCGCTTTGGTAGCTGGCATTATTTGGGGCTCCAAAATGGGTGTTCAGTTCTCCTTGACCACGGTTGCTTTGCGCGCACTGCCCGTCATTATTTTGGGCGGCTTGACGTCTGTGCCAGGCGCCATCATTGGTGGCCTGATCATTGGTGTTGGCGAAAAATTGTCCGAAGTTTTTCTAGGCCCTTATGTGGGCGGCGGCATTGAAATTTGGTTTGCGTATGTCCTTGCATTGGTCTTCTTGCTGTTCCGACCCCAAGGTTTGTTTGGCGAAAAAATCATTGATCGCGTCTAAGGAAAAACAACATGTTCTACAGAGAAAACGGTCAATTCAAAACTTCTTACAGAAGCGACCAACAAATTTTTGCGATTGCGCAAGATCGCTGGGCCATCTTGGCACTGATTGCATTCGCTTTCGTGGGTGTGCCATTTTTGGTCGATGAGTACATGTTCCGTGCCATCTTGATTCCCTTTTTGATTTTGTCTTTGGCGGCATTGGGTGTGAACATCCTGGTGGGTTACTGCGGACAAATCTCATTGGGTTCGGGTGCCTTCATGGCGGTCGGCGCCTACATGGCTTACAACACCTACATTCGAATTGATGGCATTCCCCTGATCGTTGCGCTTCTAAGCGGAGGCTTCTTTGCAACCTTGGTGGGTATCTTTTTTGGTATTCCCAGTTTGCGCGTGAAAGGCCTTTACTTGGCCGTTGCGACCTTGGCGGCTCAGTTCTTTTGTGATTGGGCATTCCTGCGCGTGGGCTGGTTCACCAACAACACAGCCTCAGGCTCCGTGTCTGTTTCTAACTTGAATGTGTTGGGCTTTGCCATCCAAACACCCGTCGAAAAATATTTGTTCTGCTTGGTTTTCTTGGTGGTCTTTGGTCTGCTTGCAAAGAACTTAGTTCGCTCTGCCATTGGCCGTGAATGGATGGCCATTCGCGACATGGACGTCGCAGCTGCGGTCATTGGCATTCGACCGATGTATGCCAAGCTCAGTGCTTTTGCTGTGAGCTCTTTCATTGTGGGCGTGGCAGGTGCTTTGTGGGGCTTTGTTCACTTGGGTTCTTGGGAGCCTGCTGCCTTCTCTATTGACCGTTCATTCCAGCTCTTGTTCATGGTGATCATCGGCGGCATGGGCTCCATCATGGGTAGCTTCTTTGGTGCGGCATTTATTGTGGTTTTGCCCATCTTTTTGAACCAGTTCTTGCCTTCGATCGGCGCGCTCGTAGGTGTCACCATTTCAACTGCCGCCATTTCGCACGCCGAGTTCATGATCTTTGGCGCCTTGATTGTTTGGTTCTTGATTGTTGAGCCACATGGCTTGGCCAAGCTGTGGTCCGTTGCAAAGCAAAAGCTTCGCCTCTGGCCTTTCCCTCACTGATTTTTCCCTAGTGCTTCACACTTTTACTTTTTACAGGAGACAACCATGAAGCTTCGTCAACTCGCTCTAGCCGTTACAGTGGCTGCTGCAGGACTTTCCAGCGCGCTGGTCAGCACTGTTGCAACTGCACAAACCAAAGAGCAATTCTTCCCAGTGCTCGTTTACAGAACAGGTGCTTACGCGCCTAACGGTGTGCCATTTGCCAACGGTTACGTTGACTATCTCTAACTTGTCAACGCACGTGGCGGTATCAATGGCGTGAAAGCAAGTTTCGAAGAATGCGAAACTGGCTACGCCACAGACCGTGGTGTTGAGTGCTATGAGCGCTTGAAAGGCAAAAACGGCGGCGCCACAGTATTCCAGCCTTTGTCAACCGGCATCACTTTTGCCCTGACTGAAAAAGCCCCTGGCGACAAAATTCCTTTGATCACTGCAGGCTATGGCCGCAGTGAATCAGCTGACGGTGGCGTCTTCAAATGGAACTTCCCATTGGCTGGCACATACTGGGTGGCTGGCGATGTGATCATTCAAGACATTGCCAAAAAAGTAGGCGGTGCTGACAAGCTCAAAGGCAAGCACATTGCCTTGGTGTACCACGACAGCCCCTTCGGCAAAGAAGCCATTCCAATTTTGCAAGAGCGTGCAGCCATGCACGGTTTCAAGTTGAGCTTGTTGCCCGTGACACACCCTGGTGTTGAGCAAAAATCTACTTGGTTGCAAATTCGCCGCGATCGTCCTGACTACGTCGTCAACTGGGGTTGGGGTGTGATGAATTCCACCTTGGTTAAAGAGGCTCAAGCCACAGGCTACCCCCGTGAGCAAATTTACGGCGTGTGGTGGGCAGGTGCCGAACCCGATGTCAAAGACATTGGTATGGGCGCTAAAGGTTACAACGCCATCACGATGCAACACGGCGCCGAAAAAGGTTCTGCTGTTGTGAAAGAAGTTTTGGAAAAGTTGCATGCCAAGGGCCAAGGTACAGGTCCTAAGGACGAAGTCGGTGAAGTGCTTTACATGCGCGGTTTGTTCAGCGCCATGTTTGCAGTTGAAGGCGTTCGCCAAGCCCAAGAAAAATACGGCAAGGGCAAAGTCATGACTGGCGAGCAAGCTCGTTGGGGTTATGAGAACTTGAACTTGACACAACCTAAGCTCGATGCGTTGGGCTTCAAAGGCGTGTTGCGCCCTGTCTCTACTTCATGCGCTGACCACATGGGTGCCAACTGGGCCCGTATCCACACATGGAACGGTAGCAAGTGGGAATTCACCAGCGACTGGTACCAGGCCGATGAGCAAATCATCAAGCCAATGGTCAAAGCCGCTGCTGACAAATACGCTGCTGAGAAAAAGCTGACACGCCGCACACCGGCCGATTGCCAGTCTTAATCAGACGCTGCTTGTAGCGATGCAAGTTTTGGCAACTGCTTCGGCAATTGCCAATTGAAAGTTTGGTAACTGCTTCGGCAGTTGCCAAATGAAAGCTTCGAAGCACACTCGAAGTTTTCATTTGGTCAAAGGGGCAAAGTCCATGAGCGAGAAAAAAATAGTTTTGAATGTCAATGGCATCGAAGTCATTTACAACCACGTGATCTTGGTTTTAAAAGGTGTTTCATTGCAAGTGCCCGAGCAAGGCATTGTGGCCATTTTGGGCGGCAATGGCGCTGGCAAAACAACCACCCTGCGGGCCATTTCCAACTTGCTCAAAGGCGAGCGTGGCGAAGTTACCAAGGGCAGCATTGAGTTGCGCGGCGAGCGTATCGAAAATTTGTCGCCAGCAGATTTGGTCAACCGCGGTGTGGTTCAGGTCATGGAAGGTCGTCATTGCTTTGCTCACCTCACCATTGAAGAAAACCTCATGACTGGTAGCTACACGCGCACAGACAAAGGCGAGATTGCAGCCAACTTGGACAAGGTCTACACCTACTTCCCCCGTTTGAAAACACGCCGCACCTCTCAAGCCGCGTACACCTCCGGTGGTGAGCAACAGATGTGTGCCATTGGTCGCGCGCTCATGACCAATCCCAACATGGTCTTGCTCGACGAGCCCTCTATGGGCTTGGCACCACAAATTGTGGAAGAGGTTTTCAACATCGTCAAAGACTTGAACGAAAAAGAAAAAGTCACCTTCTTGATTGCCGAGCAAAACACCAACATGGCTTTGAAGTACGCAGACTATGGCTACATCATGGAAAGCGGCCGCATTGTGATGGACGGCGCCGCCAAAGACTTGGCCACCAATGAAGACGTTAAAGAGTTCTATTTGGGCATGGGTGGCGGCGAGCGCAAGAGCTTCAAAGATGTGAAGAGTTACAAACGCCGCAAGCGCTGGTTGGCCTAATTCATCCAAACACATTCAAAGGATTTTTATGAATACGCATCTGGATGCATTGGAAAAACGCGCCCCTGCTGAACGTGAAGCCGCCTTGCTGGCGGCCTTGCCTGCGCAAATTTCACACGCACAAAAGAATGCACCGGCCTTTGCCGAGTCACTCAAAGGCATCAACGCCGTAGACATCACAACGCGTGCTGCCTTGGCTAAATTGCCAGTGGTGCGCAAATACGAATTGCTCGAAAAACAGAAGGCCTCGCGTGCTGCGGGCGCCAGTGTTTTCGGAGGCTTCAGTGCAGTTGCCTTTGGCAAGCACATGCCCCGCGTGTTCTCAAGCCCGGGCCCTATTTATGAGCCCGAGGGCGCGCGTGCAGATTATTGGCGCATGGCGCGAGCCATTGCGGCAGCAGGTTTTAAGTCTGGCGAGCTCATTCACAATTGCTTCAGCTACCACTTCACACCTGCAGGCTCCATGATGGAGACAGGCGCACATGCTTTAGGCTGCACAGTATTTCCAGGTGGCATTGGCCAAACTGAGCAACAAGTCCAAGCCATGGCCGAGTTGCAGCCAGCCGGCTACATTGGTACGCCCAGCTTTTTGAAAATCATCATCGAGAAAGCGGCAGAAATGGGCGTGGCCCTGCCTTCCGTCAAAAAAGCCTTGGTCTCAGGCGAAGCCTTTCCGCCTAGCCTGCGCGATTGGATGACCGCCAAAGGCGTCGATGCGTACCAGTGCTACGCCACAGCCGATGTGGGTCTCATTGCCTACGAAACCAGCGCACGCCAAGGTTTGGTGGTGGACGAAGGCGTCATTGTTGAAATTGTTCGCCCTGGCACTGGTGACCCAGTGCCCGAAGGCGAAGTGGGCGAATTGGTCATCACCAGCTTGAACCCTGACTACCCATTGATCCGTTTTGGCACGGGCGATTTGTCAGCCATTTTGGCGGGTCCTTGCCCTACAGGCAGAACCAATCAACGCATCAAAGGCTGGATGGGCCGCGCCGATCAAACCACCAAGGTGCGCGGTATGTTTGTGCACCCCGGTCAAGTGGCTGAAGTGGTGAAGCGCTTCCCCGCCGCCTTGAAGGCCCGTTTGGTGGTGCAAGGCGAGATGGCCAACGACAGCATGGCCTTGCACGTTGAAACACAGGCAGCAGGCAATGGCGAAGAACAGCTCAAAGCGCAAATTGCAGAGGCCATTCGGGACATCACCAAGCTGCGCAGCGACGTGCACTTGGTGGCGCCAGGCTCATTGGCCAACGACGGCAAGGTCATTGAAGACGCCCGAAGCTATCAGTGATTTAGTTTGATTTGACACAAAAGGGCTTCATTCTTTAAGGAATGAAGCCCTTTTTCTCTTTGGGCCTTAGTGTTTCTGCGGGGGTGCGGGGGATAATGAGCCGACTACACTAAACGTTCTAGATAAGGAGTTTTAGATGAAACGCATGCTCGTAATTGCAGCCGCCGCTTTGACGCTGGTGGCGCACGCTCAAAATTTCCCGGGTTCTAAGCCCATTTCCATTGTGGTGCCCTTTGCGGCCGGTGGACCTACTGACAAAGTTGCACGCGATTTGGCTGTTGCTATGGCCAAGACTTTGCCAGGTGGTAACTTTGTGGTTGAAAATGTGGCAGGCGCAGGCGGCACCATTGGCGCTAGCAAAATCGCACGTGCCAACCCTGATGGTCATTCTTTGTTGTTGTTCCACATTGGCATGGCAGCAACCCCCGCTTTGTATCGCAAGCTGTCCTACAAGCCTTTAGAAGACTTTGAATTCTTGGGCATGGTCAATGATGTGCCTATGACTTTGATTGGCAAGCCCCAGTTGCCTGCCAACACTTACCGCGATTTTGAAAACTACATTCGCGCCAATGCTGGTAAGTTGAACATTGCCCACGCCGGTTTGGGTTCTGCTTCACACATCTGCGGCATGCTGTGGCAAGCCCAATTGCAGTCCAAAGAAGCCATGACCACCATTCCTTTTGGCGGTACAGCACCTGCTATGAATGCTTTGGTTGGCGGTCAAGTCGATGTCATGTGCGATCAAACCACCAACACCACAGCGCAAATTGAGTCGGGTCGCGTCAAGGCGTTTGCTGTGACCACGGCCAAGCCATTGGCAGATCACAAATTGCTTAAGTACTATCCTTCTTTGCAAGAGATGGGCATGAAAGGTTTTGACCTGACTATTTGGCACGGCCTCTATGCACCTAAAGGCACACCCGCAGCCATCACCACTGCTTTGAACGATGCCATGAAAAAAGCACTGAAGGACCCTGAGTTCATCAAAAAGCAAGAAGCCTTGGGCGCTTTGGTGGTCACCGACAAACGTGTTGATCCCGCAGAACACAAAAAGTTTGTGGCAGCCGAGATTCAAAAAATCAAGGTGGCTGTTGACGCCAGTGGCAAGTACGCCGACTAAGTCTTCTCGAGACCCACAAAAAAACCGCATTCGTGCGGTTTTTTTGTGTCTGCAAATGGCGGTTGATTGAAGTTTGTGCGCCTATTGCAAAGATCGTGCGGCACCAAGCAGGGCAGGCGATTCCGCGGCATTGATGATCCACACCGGAATGTCTTTGAGATAGGCACTGAAGCGGCCCTTGGCTTCAAAGCGCGCTCGAAAGCTGGAGGTTTCAAACCAACCCAACCAACGCGGTACAACGCCGCCACCAATGTAAACGCCACCGCGTGCGCCAAGCGTCAAAGCCAAATCACCCGCCACCGAACCCAAGAAGCCCGCAAACATTTCAATGCTTTGAGACGCCAGAGGATCTTTGTCTTGCAAGGCCCAAGCCGTAATTTCGGCGGCACCCGCAACTTCGATGGGCGCTTGTTTTTGCAATTGGCGCAATGCCAAATACAAGTCGACCAAACCCGGACCCGACAAAACACGCTCAGCAGACACATGCCCATAGCGTTGTCGAATGATTTCAATCACGCGGTATTCGGTTTCAGTTTGTGCGGCCAAAGTGGTGTGACCCCCTTCGCCTGCAATGGCCATCCAATGATCGTTTTGATCCGTTGGCAACAAACCAGAAACACCTAAACCAGTGCCAGGGCCAATGAGCGCTTTGGGCGAAAAAGCCTGAGCACTTTGGCCACCCACTTGAATTAAATTTTCTGAAGGGATAGAAGGCAAAGCCAGCGCCAAAGCGGTGAAGTCGTTGATGACGTTCAAGCGCTTAAGTCCAAGGCTATTTTGCATTTCAGAAATCGAAAACGACCAATGGTGATTGGTCATGCGAACCACATCCCCGGTGATGGGATTGGCAATGCCCAACGCACAGGCTGCGGGGCGCGGCAGTTGTTTCAGATTCAGATACTGACGGATGGCCGCTTCAAGTGTTTCGTGTGCTGCGCAAGGCAATACCAACACATGATCGATGCCGCTTTGAGGCGAAGCTTGCCATCCAAACCTAGCGTTGGTGCCGCCGACATCACCTAGCAGTCGCGGAAAAGTATCTGCCACAGATCAATACTTTGGATGATTAATTGACAAACTGCTCAGAGCCCACAATGCCCAGCTTGTTCAGTCCCAAGCGCTGTGCACTGGCCATGACCAGCGCCACAGACTCGTACTTGGCTTTGGCGTGCGAGCGAATGTGAAGTTCTGGCTGCGGCTGAATGGCTGCAGCTTCCACCAACTTGGCTTCCAAGTCGGCACGGCCCGCAATGGGCTTGCCGTTCCAGTTGATCACGCTGCTAGCGTCCACATCAATCTTGATGACCACTGGCTCTACCTTCTTGGTAGGTGGTGTCGAGATTGGCATGTCCAAGTTGACTGAGTGCAACTGCGCTGGAATTGTGATGATCAACATGATCAAGAGCACCAACATCACGTCAATCAATGGCGTGGTGTTGATGTCCATCATCACTTCTGGCTCGTCACTGCCCGAGCCTGAGCCTACGTTCATTCCCATGATCTTCTTCCCTTTATTGCGGCTCAGTGATGAACCCGACCTTGGTGATGCCGGCGCGCTGCACCGCATACATCACCCGGCCCACCGACTCAAAGTCGCTCTTGCCATCGCCCCGAATCTGAACTTCAGGCTGGGGCTTCATGACCGCAAACTTCTTCATGCGGTTGAGCAGGTCTTCTGAATTTTTAATGGGCGTGTCGTACAAGAAGATCTTGCCCTTCACGTCCACCGAGATGATCACGTTCTCTGGCTTGGTCTCCCGCACCATGTTCTTCTCTTTGGGCAAGTCCACCTTGATGGACGTTGTTACCACCGGAATTGTGATCAAGAAGATGATCAACAGAACCAACATCACGTCCACCAAGGGCGTGGTGTTGATCTCATTCATGATCTCATCGTCTTTGTCTGAACCGACGCTCATTGCCATAATTGGCCTCTCAGTATTTTGAGTTACTTGTTGCTAGAAGCCAGCAACACAGAGTGCAAGTCAGAACCAAAGGCGTTGACGTCTTCCATCACAGCCTTGTTGCGACGCACCAGCCAGTTGTAACCCAGCACAGCAGGCACCGCCACCGCCAAACCAATGGCCGTCATGATCAAGGACTCGCCCACGGGGCCGGCCACTTTGTCAATGGACGCTTGGCCAGACATACCGATCTTGACCAGCGCGTTGTAGATACCCCAAACCGTGCCGAACAAACCAACGAAGGGAGAAGTAGAGCCCACAGTGGCCAACACGGCTAAACCGTCTTGCATGCGGCTTTGAACGTTGCCAATGGCGCGCTGAATGCTTTGTGTGGTCCAGGTGTTGAAGTCCACGGCGCCCAAGAGGCCTGTGTGCTTGTTGGCGCTCTCCAGACCTTTTTCTGCAATGAAGCGGAAGGGGCTGTCTTCGGCCAAGCCGTCAGCGCCTTGACGCAGTGAAGAAGCAGACCAGAAGTTGTCTTTGGCTTGCGTTGCAAACTTGGCAGCCTTCGATTGCTCAAAGAACTTGGTGATGATCACATACCAAGAGCCCATGGACATCAGCACCAAGATGAGCAATGTGCCCTTGGCCACCACGTCGCCTTGGGCCCACAAGGCGCCCAAGCCATAAGGATTCTCTTCGTGTGCAGAAGGTGCTGCAGCGGGGGCGGCAGGCGCGGCCACAGCGGCCACAGGTGCGGCTGGTGCTGCTGCTTCAGGAGCAGGTGCTGCAGGTGCTGCAGCAGGCGCTGCTTCTTTGGGCTTGGCCGCAAAGCTGGTGCTGGCCAGGCCCATGCCGGCCACCAAACCGATGGCCAGGACGAGAGTTTTGAGTTGCTTGATCATGGAAAGACTCCTGTGAAACGTATTCAATTAAATTTAAAAAAGGTTCAACAAAATGTTGGATGCTTTGTTTGGGTTTATTTGGCTCTATTTGGCTCTATTAGCTCTATTTAGTTTTAGTGCTTGGCAGTTTATTTATTCCAAGCGCCACGTGTACTTCATGCTCGCCCAGCTTTGCTGTGGCTTGCCGTCCACCGTGCCGGGCTTGAACTGGCATTTGGACAGGCCAGCACGTGCAGCCTCGTCCAAACGCCTAAAGCCAGACGACTTCTCAACGGCAGACTCAATCACCTTGCCATCTGCGCCCACCAAGAACTTGAGCTGCACTGTGCCCTCTTCTTCCAAGCGCTTGGACGCGCTGGGGTAATCGGGCTTCTCGCAGCTGGAGGCGCTAATGACAGCGGCCGTGACCACGGGAGGCGCTGGCGGTGCCGGTGGCGCCACTGGCGCAGGCGACGGCGGCGCCACAGGCTGGGGTGTGTTGGACACCGCGGCAATGGCGTTAACAGGTGCAGGCGCAGACACAGCCACTTCCACCGGCGGCACATAGGCGGGCGGTGGTGGTGGCAGGTTCTTTGGCGGAGGAGGAGGAGGCGGCGGCGGCGGAATGTCTGGCTTGGTCTCTTCCAAAAGAACGGCCTCAACCGGTCCCTTGATTACCTTCACAAACTTGCGCGCAAGTCCGGAGTTGATGGCCCAAAACAGCAAACCGTGCAGCACCACCACAACCGTGATTCCAATCACGTGCTTGCGCGGTGTTCGTTGCCGGCTGGCGTAGTCAATCATTTAGCAAGTACTCCTTCTTCGGTGGGGGATGACGCATATTGTTGGCGCGTCAAAAGTCTTGAAATCAAAGTTTGATGGCTCAGTATTGTAATAAAGTTACATTGTTTTTGGGTAATTTTCAAATAAATTACATTAGGGTTATCCCTGAAATCTGGCGCCTAACGCCAATATGGCGTCGTCTAATATCGGTTAAATCTATATGCACAGGAGGCTTTTCGGTTTAAGTAGTAAACCTCCAAATTTAACCCTGCCCATGCTTGCCCAAGAGGCCTTAAATTGAGTTAATCGGATGAAGTTGAAATTTGGCGCCATCGCTGCGCCCTTGTTTTTTGAGCTGGGCATTGGCATGGCTGTTGGCATGTTGGGAACCAGCTTCGCAGCCCACATCTCAGACGCAGCTGGTGGTGCCTTTGCCTTAACCAACCATTTGTTTGGTTTGTTGTTCATGGTCTTTCGCCTGGTGGGCGCAGGCATTGGCGTGGTGGTCAGCCAAAACTTAGGCGCACAGCACCGCGGCGAAGCAGACCTGGTCGCGCGTGCCGCATTGGCCGCGGGCACCTGGATGGGCGGCAGCATGGCCGTAGTGGCCTTGCTGTTTGCACAGCCATTGCTTCAAGCGCTCAATGCGCCAGCCGATGTCTTGGCGTTGGCAACACCTTTGCTCCAAGCGCTGTCTTTGGCTTTGTTGTTGGATGCTTGGAATGCCTGCATGGCCAGCGTCATGCGGGCCCATTTGCGAACCAAAGAAACGATGTGGGTCATGGGCGTGATGCATGCCGTACATGTGAGTTTGGCGTGGCCCTTGATGCATGGGGTGCCATCAAGCTTAGGGATCACGTGGTTGAACAATGGGTCAGACTGGTCTGGTTGGGGACTGCCAGGCTTTGCCATTGCCTTGGTCATCAGCCGCGTGGTCGGTTTGTACTTGCACTGGTACTTGTGGCGCCGCCGTCTGAACATTGTGCCTGTGACCGCCGATTTTTGGCGCGTGCGCATGACACAAATGAAACACATCTTGCACATTGGTTTGCCAGGTGCTGCAGAAAATTTGTCCTGGGAATTGGCCTTCATGGTCAGTGTGGCTGCTGTGGGTGTTTTGGGCACTCAGGCCTTGGCCACTCAAGCCTATGTGTTGCAATTCAATATGTGGATTTTGATGAGCGGCGCGGCCATTGGCATGGCCGTTGAAATGGTGGTGGGGCATTTGGTGGGCGCACGCAAATTGCGCGAAGCGCATGTCTTGGTCAAGCGAGCCCAAACCATTGGCTTAGCCGTCACCACCGTGGTGGCGGTGCTCATGGCTTGGAAGGGTGCAAGTTTGTTGCGTTGGTTTACAGACGACCCCCAAATCTTAGAGCTCGGACAAGAATTATTTTGGTGGTCCATCCTGTTGGAAACAGGGCGCACTTTCAATCTCATCGTGATTTCTGCTTTGCGCGCCACAGGCGACTCTCGTTATCCGTTCTATGCCGGCGCAGGATCTATGGCGGTGGTCCTGGCGGGCGGCAGTTGGCTATTGGGCGTCCATTGGGGCTGGGGTCTGACGGGTGTTTGGATTGCTTATGCCGCCGATGAATGGATTAGGGGCTTGATGATGTGGCACCGTTGGGTGACGCGCGGGTGGATTCCTCATGCGCGGGCCACGCACGCCAGAATGCGGCATCAAGTTAAAACATAAACCCGGGCTTCCCAAGCAGCCAAGGTGTCAGCGGCCAAAGACCATTCTTCTTGGGCAAAAACAAATTGTCGTTGCCCTCGACCAAAACAGGCCACGCTTGTCGCGGCACAATTTTAGAGATGCTGTGTACTTTAATTTGGCTTCAAATCAGTAGAAAATGAGAATTCTTGTACCAAAATTACATTTCCTCTTTTTTTATAGCACGCAGTCTTCCAATTGCTTTCACAAATCCCATGAGCCGTATCCAATTTTTCAAATTCAAGCCCTTACTGAAACGCAGCATTGCCAACAATTTATTGCGGACTGCGTTGGGTATGACCATGGCTTTGGCGATTCCTTTGATGGCCGTCACAAGCGCCCCACTGCACGCACAGACCGCCAACGCACAGGCCCCCGTCCTTCGACCTGAAATGGTCAAGCTGCTTCAAGCGTCGCAAAGTGCTGGCAAAGAAAGCCAGTTTGAAAAGGCTTTTTCCTTGGCGCAGCAGGCCATGAGCATGCCCAACATCACCAAAGATGAAAAGCCCTATGTGCTCCGCACTTTGGCGGCCTCTGCCATACAAGTCAAAAAATTTGGATTGGCCGTCAGTACCTTGGAAACATTGATTCAAGAGCTGCCCGACACCACGCCACCCGATCAAAAGTTAGCGCTCCTCGAATCGCTCTTGAGTGCCTCCCAACAAGCTCAGGAACTAGAGCGTTTTGTCAAATGGGCGCGTGTCTATTTAGATTTGGGAGGTCGCAATACATCAGTTCGATCGGTTCTCATTCAGACTTTTTCTGTTTTAAAGAAACACGAAGAGGTCATCAAGGAAGTCAATGCCAAGATCAAATTCGACGAGGGGCTGAAAGTTAAAACGCCTGAAAACGAACTCCGGCTGATGGCATACGGCCATCGTATGTTGAAAGACGATGCGGGTTACAGCGCTTCTCTTAAGCTTCTTTTACAAACGTATCCAAGCAAAGCCTATTGGGCCGAGGTCATTCCCCGTGTGGCGAGGCAAGCCAATTTCAATCCTCGATTCGATCTAGACTTGTATCGCTTGTTAGAAGTCACAGGCAACCTCGAAGACGTCAGTGAGTACTCCGACATGGCTTCACAGGCCCTTAAAAATGGCTTCCCAGCCGAGTCCTTGCGTGTAGTTGAGCTGGCATACAGTGCTGGCATCTTTGGCAAAGGCAGCGACGCTGCCAATCAACAAAAATTGCGTCAACAGGCTCAACAAAAATTGGCTGAAGACGAAAAGGCTTTGCCCGCTTTGGAAAAGTCCGCCAAAGACGCCAACACCATTTCAAGCTTGGCTGATGTCTACGCCTCTCAACAGAAATGGGAATTGGCATCAACCACTTACAGCAAAGCCATCGAGATGGGGGGGCTGCGCCGTGAAGCTGAAGTCAGATTGCACGCAGGCATCGCCTTGAGCAAACTGGGCAAAAAAGCCGAAGCGGAAAAAATGTGGGACCAGGTCCAGGGCGAACCTACGGCGATGGAAGTGGCGCAGCTTTGGAAAATCTGGCAAAAAGCCAACTGAAAAATCTAAACTGGATCAATGGGACCATCACGATCAAACCAAAGCGTTGGCAAAACGTCGCGTCCCCTTGGTGGTTCGCGCTTCCACTCAGTCTTTGTGATTGGCCGCTGTAGCAGCAGCTTTTAAAGCAAACTCCGCTCTCAGTGCGCGCAACTTTTCTCTTGGATCTTCTTTAATCGTATTTTTGTCCAAAGCCATTTCTTGAATGAATCGGCTGGGCAAAGCCGCAATGGTGTCTCGGCCTTTTTTGCGTCGCTTGGTCCAACTCACCGCCAAAGTTCTTTGCGCGCGCGTAATGCCCACATACATCAAGCGACGCTCTTCTTGAAGACGCGTCAGCTGCCCGTCGGCATGCACTTGCGCATCGATCGACTCTTTGTTGTCTTCGTCCATCTTGAAGGGCAACAAACCTTCGTTCACGCCCACCAACATCACATGCGGCCACTCCAAACCCTTGGAGGCGTGCAAGGTTGAAAGGGTGACTACATTGGGGTCGGTTTCGCGCTCATTCAAAGTGGACAGCAAAGAAATGGTTTGCGCCACTTCCAATAGCGATTTGGTTTCTGCTGCCACACTCACACCTGCTGCATCGTCGATGGTGCCACCGCACCGCCCCGACATCCAATCGACAAATTCCAAGACGTTGGTCCACCGCGCGGCGGCTACAGCTTCGTTGTCTTCGCCGTCGTACAAATGTTTTTCGTAACCAATTTCTTTCAGCCATTGCAACAAGAATGCCTTGGCATCTTCTGCGCCATGCGTGCGCTTGGCGCGGTATTCCAAATCATTCATGTAGCGGCCAAATTCATGCAGGCTGCCCACTGCTCGCGCCGACAGTTTGGCGCCCAAGCTGTTGGAGAACAAAGCTTCAAACAAGCTGAGTTTGTATTGACTGGCCAAAGTACCCAGCCCAGCCAGCGTCTGATGGCCAATGCCGCGCTTAGGGCTAGTGACAGCACGCAAGAAAGCCGGGTCGTCGTCGTTGTTGACCCACAACCTGAACCAGGCGCACAAGTCTTTGATTTCTGCGCGATCAAAAAAACTTTGTCCGCCAGAAACCTTGTATGGAATTTGTGCACGCCTTAGGGCTTTTTCAAATGGCTTGGCCATGTGATTGGCGCGGTACAAAATTGCAAACTCTTTGTAGTCCCTAAATTGCACGCCACCTGCGCTGGTGGCGGTGCCTGCGCGCAAAGATTGAATGCGCGCCACCATGCGGTCGGCTTCGTGCTCTTCGTTGTCTGCATCGACCACACGCACCGGTTCACCTTCACCCAATTCTGAAAACAAAGTTTTGGGAAACAGCTTGGGGTTGGGGCCAATCACGTTGTTGGCTGCGCGCAAGATGGCGCTGGTGGAGCGGTAGTTTTGTTCTAGCTTGACCACCTTCAATTGCGGAAAGTCTTGCGGCAATTTTTTCAAATTGTCCAAGGTGGCACCGCGCCACCCATAAATCGATTGATCGTCATCGCCCACTGCTGTAAAGCGTGCGCGTTCGCCCACCAAATGTTTCAGCACTTCGTATTGCGTGGCGTTGGTGTCTTGGTATTCATCGACCAGCACATGCCCCATGGCGGCTTGCCAGCGCTCCCGCACTTCAGGAAACTGTGCCAATAATTTCAAGGGCAAGCCAATCAGGTCATCAAAGTCGACGCTTTGATAAGCCGACAAGCGCTCTTCATAACGGCCCATGATTTTGGCGGTCATGCGCTCGATGTCTGTTTTGGCTTGGGCCTCGGCTTGCGCGGCATTCAGACCGCTGTTTTTCCAAGCACTGATGGCCCATTGCCATTGGCGTGCGGTGTTGGCATCGGTGGTGCCGCCGCAGTCTTTCAATATGCTGGTCACATCGTCCGAATCCAAAATGCTGAATTGCGGTTTAAGACCTAGGACATGGCCGTCTTGGCGCATGATGCGGACACCCAAAGCGTGAAAGGTGCAAATCATCACTTCTTGCGCGCCCCTGCCAATGAGTTTCTTGGCGCGTTCGCGCATTTCGCTGGCGGCTTTGTTGGTAAACGTGATGGCAGCAATGCGTTTGGGCTCAAGCCCGACTTCAATCAGCCTAGCTATCTTTTGGGTAATAACGCGCGTCTTGCCCGAGCCCGCACCCGCCAAAACCAAACAAGGGCCTTTGACGTAATTGACTGCTTCGAGTTGAGCGGGGTTTAAACCAAACGTGGGGGAGGACATGCAACAAAAAAAGAATTGCCACGCTTTGAATCACACGCGGCAAGAACTTCAATCATAGCGGGCAAACGGGTGCCATTTCAGGGCCCAATTCCAAGGCACAATGTGACCCATGCTAGATGTCTTGCGAGTCACCTTTCCATTTTTTGCGCTGGTCCTTTGCGGCTATTTGGCAGCGCGTCGCCAAATGCTGCCTTTTGAAGCCATTCCTGGGCTCAACGGCTTTGTGTTGTACTTTGCCCTGCCTTGCATGTTGTTCAGGTTTGGCGCCAGTACGCCCATTGCACAACTTTTAGACGCCAGCGCGTTCTTCATGTATTTGTTTTGCGCATTGGTCATGGTTGCCTTTGTGGTGGCTGTCACGCTCAATCAACGCATTGGCTGGAACGATGCCGCCTTTGGTGCTTTGGTCGGTGCCTTTCCCAACACGGGATTTATGGGCGTGCCCTTGTTGGTCGCTTTATTGGGTACTGCGGCAGCAGGCCCTGCCATTGTTACGATCGTCATCGACATGGTCATCACCACGTCTTTGTGCATTGCCTTGTCTAGGCTCGATGGCGCTGGTCAAAACGGGGTTGGCAATGCCGCCAAAAACGCGCTGTTAGGGATGACCAAAAATCCAATGCCTTGGGCCATCTTGTTAGGCACTTTATTCTCAGCATTCCAGGCCACTTTGCCTGGCCCTGTTGAAAAAACGGTGGCCTTATTGGCTGACTCTGCCTCACCAGTCGCCTTGTTCACCATCGGCGCTGTTCTGGCTCGTTCTCAAAAGATTGCACACCACCCACAGCATGGTCCACTGACTTGGAAAGATTACGTGCCAGTGGCACTCATCAAATTGTTTTTGCATCCCTTGTTGGTGTTGGCGGTGGGCTTGGCTGTCATTTCTATGGGCGTCCCCATCGATGTGTTTGCACTCAAGGTGATGGTCTTGGTAGCGGCCCTGCCCAGTGCCAGCAATGTGTCGATGTTGGCCGAACGCTTTGACGCAGACAACGGCCGCATTGCGCGAATTATTTTGGTTTCAACAGCTGCAGCGTTTTTAACATTTTCAGCGGCCGTGGCACTGCTGAAATAAAGCGCATTGTTCAAATGGCCAAAGGATCCACATCCACCAACCACCGAATCAAACCTTTGTGAGCGGGGTCAGACTTTGATTCATGCAACAGTTGCTGCAACACATCCAAGGCTTTGTGCAAGGCTTTTCTAGAGGTGCTTTCCATCAGCATTTGTGCCCGCTCCACATTGGCCACACGTTGAATGCTCATGGGTACTGCAGGGTACACACTCACCTCAGAGAGTAAGGCCGCATCGGCTTCATTAAGCGCTGTCAAAAGAGATTGCATTTGAGCGTTGCCCTGATTCAAAAAAGCTTGCGCCACCGCTTGCGTCCTAGCGTCACTTCGAATCAGCGCCTGAAAACTGTGCGGCGGCAAGCCAGCTTCGAGTCGCTCTTTCAATTGTTGTTCTGCAAACGCTGGGTAGTCGTGTTTTTTCAGCGCTTCAAACAGCGCGTGCGAAGGATGAAATGTTTGCACCCACATTTCACTGCGGGCGCTTTGCGCGGCATCGCGGCCTGCGCGGCCACCCGCTTGCATCAGCAAGGCAAACAAACGTTCTGGCGCCCTGAAGTCACTAGAAAATAAAGCGCCATCCGGGTTAATGGCTGCCACCAGCGTAATGCGCCTAAAGTCATGGCCTTTCGCAATCATTTGCGTGCCCACCAGCACATCGACTTCGCCGCTGTGCACATCCGCCAACTGCGCTTCTAGGGCGCCCTTCAGTTTGGTGCTGTCGGCATCGATGCGCATCACGCGCACGGCTTGTCCATCGGGGCGCTTCACATCTACCAACAACTCTGACAAGTGTTCTTCCAATTGCTCGGTGCCGCGGCCCATGGGTGCAATGTCGGCATTGCCGCAGGCTGGGCATGCGCGGGGCACCCGCTCGGTAAAGCCGCAGTGATGGCAGCGCAGGGTTCGGTCTATTTTGTGAAACACTCTGAATGCACTGCAATGCGAGCATTCACTTTTCCAGCCGCAATCGGCGCAGTGCAATACCGGTGCATAGCCGCGCCGGTTCAGCAGCAACATGCTCTGCTCGCCTTTGGCGACACGCTCTTGAATGGCGGCAATCAAAGGTGTAGACAGCACTGTTTTGCGCGGCTGATGGTTCATGTCCACACGGCGCACAAATGGCAACTGCCCTTCACCAATGCGGGACGGCATTTGCAGCCGCAGGTATCGGCCGCCTTCAATTGCAGGGCGGCTTTGATGCCAGCTTTCTAAGGAAGGCGTGGCCGATCCCAAAATGACTTTGGCGCCTTCAAGCCTTGCGCGGTACACCGCCAAATCGCGCGCTGAATATCGCGCGCCTTCTTGTTGTTTGTAGCTGGCATCGTGTTCTTCGTCGACCACAATCCATTTCAAATGGGGCATGGAGGCAAACACGGCCATGCGGGTGCCCAGCACAATGCGCGCGCTGCCGTTGTGTGCGGCCAGCCAACTTTTTAAACGTTGTGGCCCCGTCATGCCGCTGTGCATAGAGACCACACCTTCTGCCCCAAAGCGCGCTTTGACGCGCTCTTCCAATTGGGGCGTTAGGTTGATTTCGGGCACCATCAAGAGGGCTTGTGCTTGCGGGTCCTGCGCCAGGCCGCGCGCAATGGCTTGTAAATAAACTTCGGTTTTGCCACTGCCTGTGGCGCCATGAATCAAAAAGGGACCTGAAGCTTGGTCTATTTGAGCCAGCACTTGCTGTTGTTGCTCAGACAAAGGCCAAGGCGATTGCAAAGCCGCCATGGGTTGGTCGTTGCTGACGCTTTTCTTTTTCAAGCGCCTCGCCAATTGCACCGGTGTCATGTCGCGAAGCTGCGGGGGCAGTGCCGCCAATGCCACTTCGCCAATGGCGCGTTGGTAATACTGCGCCGCAAACTGTACCAACTGCCGCCAGTGCGCACTCAAAGGCGGCACACCTTCTAGCGCGCCGGCAATGTCCCGGACCTTGTGCCCCCCTGAGTTTTCTGGCGCCGTGTCATGCACGTTCCAGACCACGCCTAAAACTTCTCGATTGCCAAAAGGCACGCGCACCAACTGACCCAGTGCCAAGTCCGTATCGGAGGCGTAGGTGAGCAAACCACCCACTTGGCTGTGGGCTGGAACAGAAACAGCAATGTCAAGCCACTTTGGCATTCAAAACTTGGGGTCGGTGGGTTGAAACAATAGAAACGTCAATTTTGACAGCTTGTAGCTCATAAATTTTCTTGAAAACACCGATAAGTTGTTGTTTTTCAAGCCCTTTAGAAGCAGTCCCAAGAAACTGTGGATAACTTTGTTGAAAACCTTGCTCGATGGCCCGCAAAGCCTTGAAAAATAAGGCTTTGATTGGATTGCTTGCGAACTGAGCAAAAAATAAAATATCAACAAAATCAAAGACTTAAGGTGTTTGTGGATGCCGCACCTGCGACCCGGAGTGTCAGCAAATTTTAAAATCTAACAAAAGAACTTTTGTGCATAAGTCAATAGAAAAAACCCAAAAATATTTAAATTTTTGGGCTTTTTTCAGGGATTTTCTGTGCAATGCCTTTATCAGTTCAAGACCGTCACAAAATACAACCCAAGCTTAGCGCCGAAGCGCTTTGGAATGGCTGTGGACCGCCTCCACCAAGGCCGAAACGTGTTCTGGCGGCGTAAATTGGCTAATGCCATGGCCCAAGTTAAAGATGTGCGTGGGGCCCGTGCTGTTGACGTCGGTATGTGGCTTGCCAAAACTGTCCAAAACCCGAATGACTTCTTTTTGAATTTGGGCGGGGGGCGCAAACAAAACATTGGGGTCAATATTGCCCTGCAGGGCTTTGCCAGGGCCATTCACAGCACCGCCCACCATTTGGCGGGCACGTCCTAAGTTCATGGTCCAGTCCAGGCCCAATACCTCGCAGTCGAGTTGCCCCATCTGGTCCAGCCACAGCCCGCCGCCCTTGGTAAACACAATGCGCGGAATTTTGACGCCGTTGTGCTCTTTCTTTAAAAGTGCCAAGACCTGCGCTGTATAGGCCAAGCTGAACTCTTGAAAGGCTGCATCGGCCAACACACCGCCCCAGCTGTCAAAAATCATCACGGCCTGCGCACCGGCTTCAATTTGGGTATTGAGGTATGTGGCCACAGCTTGCGCATTGACGGCCAAAATGCGGTGCATCAAGTCGGGCCGGCTGTACAACATCGACTTGACCAATCGGTAGTCGTCCGAGCCTTTGCCTTCCACCATGTAACAAGCCAGTGTCCAGGGGCTGCCCGAAAAACCAATCAGGGGCACTCGGCCATTCAAGGCTTTGCGGATGGACGTCACGGCATCAAACACGTAGCGAAGTTGGGCCATGTCGGGTACTTGCAAGTCGGCCACTGCGGCTTCGTCGCGCACAGACTTGGCAAACCTGGGGCCTTCGCCTTGCTCAAAACTCAGGCCCAAACCCATGGCATCGGGCACGGTCAAGATGTCGCTGAACAAAATGGCGGCATCGAGGGGGTAGCGGTCTAGCGGTTGCAGCGTCACTTCGGTGGCAAAGTCGACGTTGGTGGCCAGCCCCATGAAGCTGCCCGCTTTGGCGCGGGTGGCGCAGTATTCAGGCAAATAGCGACCCGCTTGGCGCATCAGCCAGACGGGCGTGTGATCACTGGCTTGTCGCCAGCAGGCGCGCAAAAAGTTGTCGTTTTGAAGCGGCGCAAATGAAGCAGTGGTCATGAAGATAAATGATTTCAATAGAACAGCTGCATTCTCGCAGAAGGCTTCAAGGGCCTTAATTTGTTGTCACTTGGCTCAAGGCTTTTTGAACTTCTTGAACCGAGGGCAGCTCCGACAAAATCAGTACCTCTTTGCCAGGCGCATACCAAGCGTAAACCGGCAAGCCATTGCGGCCTAAATTGTTCAATGCCTTGGTAATGGCGGGGTCGTAGCGCGTCCAGTCGGCGCGAAGCAGCAGCACATTCTTTTGCGCAAAGTCTTTCAACAAATTGGCATCTGCAAAGGTGGTCTTCTTGTTAAATTGACAAGTCACGCACCACGCGGCCGTAAAGTCGATGAACACAGGACGGCCAGCTAGTCTGGCTGTGCGCACCTTGTCATCAGACCACGCTTCCCAAACAATCGATGGGCGCGTTGCAGTGTCTTGATTTGACGCTGCGCTCACAGAAGTTGGCGCAGGTTCTGGGGTGTTGTCCCACCAACCCGTTTGCAAGCCCAGCACCCACACCAACCAAAGGGCAGTGGCATACATGGGGATGGCCATGACGTGGCGGAAGGTGTTCATCCAAGCGCCAGGTTTGGGCAAAAACTTTAGCCAACCCGAGCTAATCGTAACCAGCAAGAAGGGCAAGGCCATGCCCAAGCCCATGGCACCAAAAATAGGCAAGGCCTGCCAAGTCGGAAAACCAATGGCCAAGCCCAAAGATGCCCCCATGAAGGGCGCGGTACATGGCGATGCAATGACCACCGCAAACACACCAGACCACAAAGAATTGGTGGCGGGGTTGGCAAACTGAAAACTGGCCACTGAGCTGGGCACAAAATGGCCAAACTCAAACAAGCCAGACAAATTCAAACCCATGACAACAAACAGGAAGGCCAAGGCGCCCACCACCCAAGGGGACTGCAGCTGAAAGCCCCAACCCATTTGCGAACCTGCTGCCCGCAATGCCAACATCAGGCCGCCCAGCAGCAAAAACGAAATCAAGACGCCTACGCTGAATGCCCATGCCGAAAGTCGCATGGTGCGCTGATTGCCTGAGTGCTGCGTGATGCCCAGCAACTTGATGGCCAGCACCGGAAAAACGCAAGGCATGAAGTTCAACAACATGCCGCCCAAGAAGGCGCCCAAGACCGCCAACATCCAAGTAGCCCAGGGCGCGGCAGAAACACTTGCAGGTGCCGAGCCCAATTGCAGATTGACATTGCCAGCGCTCAACGCCTCAGGCGTTTCGGTCCATTCTTGCCACTTGCCTTGAACGGGCGTTTCAAAAACCCATTGTTTGCCAGTGGGTGCATTGGCCGTGCCTTGTACCAACAACCAGGCCATGCGTTGCGGGCTGTCCATTCTTTCGCTAGAAATAGGCAGCGTGACCCGCCCAGCTTGGATGCTGGGCGATGCATTGTTTTGCATCACATTGGCCGTTTGGGGAAAGACAGTCCAGGGGCCCGTACCCAATTCAGGGGGGAGTGCACCTAGTTTCAAGGACATTGATCGGCCGTCTTCCGAAATGACCGCTTCGTGATTGCCCTTTAAAGCTTGAGCTTGATTTGCCAAGGTCGTCTGAAAAGCCTCGGGCGCCATGACCGTGCTGCCTTTGATGGGCACATGCACCACAAAATCACCTTCTTGTGGAATGCATTCTTGTTTGCAAACCAACCATGTGGCGTGAAGCTGGACCGCGACATCGCTTTGATCAGGGCTTGTTTTGAATTTGGGCCCCACTTGAACCGGCGTGACCAACAACACCCGGCCCTCGTAACCATAGTTGGCCATGCTGCCCACCGGAATTTTTTGGGGGGCGGGCCAAATTAAATTGCCTGCCGTCAATCCCTCAGGCAACTGCCACTGCAGTTCGGTGGCTAAGCCCGAGTCGCCCGGATTGCGCCAATAAGTGTGCCAATGCGGTTGATGCTCTATTTGCAAACCCAACCAAAAAGTCTGCCCAGCGCCAAGGCCATTGGGGGCATAGACCTGCAAAGTGGCCTGAACTTGGGCGTTGCTGACCACCTGACCCTTGGCTTTGTTGGCCGCATTGACATTGGCGCCTCCCAATATTTGGGTTTGCGCTTGAACCGCACCCAGTAAAAACATCAACAAGCCGAAGAGCCATAGGGCGCGTAGCTTTTTGATTGCATGGTGAAGAGAGAAAACGAACATCAGATGCTGGCCAGAGAAAGAATTACGACACTCTACACCCGAAATTCTTTTCCCCAGGACCGCCAGTCTATTAAACTGACACCCTAGTCAACAGGCTTCCCATGTCACTCAACACCCATTTTTGGTCAGATTTAAACACCCAAGACTTTGCGGGCATGGACAAGTCGCGCGCCATTGCGGTCTTGCCACTGGCGGCCACCGAGCAACACGGCCCGCACCTGCCCTTGTCGGTCGATACCGACATTGTCAATGCGGTCATTGCCCGCAGCGTGAGCGTGTTGCAAACCAAGGCCTCTAGCCTGCCTGTTTATTTTTTGCCAACCCAAGCGGTGGGCCTCAGTCCAGAGCACGCAGCATTTGCGGGTACCCTCACCCTGAAGCCCGAAACCCTCATTCGTTTGTGGACCGACATCGCTGAATCGGTCAAAGCCGCTGGTATTCACAAATTGGTCCTGTTCAATGCCCACGGCGGCCATGTGGGTGCCATGGATGTGGTGGCGCGCGATTTGCGGGCGCGTTTGGGCATGTTGGTGTACTGCGTCAATTGGTACCAATTGCCTTTGCTTGACGCGCAGGGTCAAGATTTGAACGCGCTGTTTTCTGACCACGAACACCGCTTTGGGGTGCATGCAGGAGATGTCGAAACATCGGTCATGCTGGCCCTCAAGCCCCAAGCGGTCCGTATGGACCAAGCCAAAAACTTCAGGTCATCTTCCGAAGATCGGGCTGCACAGTTCCCTATTTTGGGCAACGGCAAAAGCGCCAAGCTGGCTTGGCAAATGCAAGACTACAACCCTGCTGGTGCAGCCGGCAATGCAGCAGCAGCCACGTCCGAAAAGGGTCAGGCCTTGCTGAATGCCGCGGGCCAATCCTTGGCGCAGTTGTTCGTGGAAATAGATCAGCTGCCAGCAGACACGCTCAAGCCTTAAGCTGACTGCTTAATAGAATTCTTAATAAGACGGCAGACGCAATTCGTTGCTGCCCGGGAAAATTTGCTTGGGATATTCACGGGTTGAATCCAAGCACCCGCCATCCGCATAAACGCCTTTGGGATCGCGCATTTTCATCATGCGTTCAAGGACGCGCTTTAACTTTGTCGGGTTGCGCATGGTGTCGGCCATGCGTGCTTCCACCACGCTTTCGTCCATCCACTTCTCACCCTCAGAGTCGGTTTGCAGGCCATCTCGCCAGTGATAAATTTCGACGCATTTGGCCAACAAGCTATAGGGCTGGTCGCGTTTCCAAAAGTTGCTGAACAAGCCGCTGCCCATGTAAATGACCCACGAGCCTTCGTAGCCAGTGACATCCGAAGAGGCTTCGTCGGGGTTTCGAAACCAAAGGCGATCGCCAGGGACAAAGAAATGGCTGGGTAAAGGCTTTTCTAGGGTGCCGTATTCATGTAAATAGACATCGTGAAACAGTCCCGACCGCACGGCATGAATCTCATTGAGTTTTTGCAAATCTGTGAGCAGCGGCGAGTTGTGGTTTGACGCCTCTTGGGCCAAACCCAACAAAATCACGTACTCGCTGGCGCGGTAACAGGAAAAATCGTAAAGCTTGCCTGTGGCTTCGGGTTGAGTCGCGCTGACCAAGGCATCAATCAAGCACTGGCCTGGCTGCAAAATAAAACCAGCTTCTTCTTCGTAGTGCCAATACGCCTCGGGTCTTTCGGCCGCTTCGGTTTTGAAGGCCAAAGCGGTTTTGCGGGCCGCTAGTGCAATGTTTTTGCGAACGCGCACGCTACTGGCCAAGGCTTCTAGCGATTTGAATTCAAAGCCGACTGGGCTGACCAACAAGGCCCACAAAATTTCTTGAGAAATTTGGGTGGCAATGGCATGGAAAGACAGGGTGTTGTTGTCAGGCGCAAAAACGGCCATCCATGCATCGCTCATTCGGCATTGCAAGGCGCCTGAGCTAGGCCGTATTTGAATTTCTTCTTCAATGCCGTGGGCGGCAAAAAAAGTACGGCATTCTTCGGCACTGCACCCGCCTACCGTCACGCCCTCCACTTGGAAGCGTTGCAAAAAAGACGAGGGTGCGACTTGCATGATAGGCATTCTTACAAGGATTTGAAAGCGCCTCTATCGGTGAAAACACTACAAAAATTGGGGGCTTTTGAAAGCCTCGTGTCAAGAATAAGTCACCCAGTCTTGATGAGGGGCCTTATCTAAGTGCGGCAAGTTGTTGTAAGACAGCAGCATGTGGCGTTTGGGCGTGAACGCAAATTCAGTCACCGCCGTGTTGCGAATTCTTAAATTCAGTTCAATGGCTGTTTCTGAGGGGGCCGATAAGACCTGACTCACGGCCGTCGCAATCGGGCCACCACTTGAAACAATCAGCACCCGCCCCTGATGTGTTTCCCGCACATGTTTCAGCACAGCTTGAATACCACCAGAAAACTCTGCAAAGCTGGGCATGCCTTTCGGTTGAGTTTCACCGGCCATCCACTTTTGTAAAGCAGTGCGTAACAAGCGGAAGTGGTGCTTGTACATCTCGGGTGTATCGGGCTTGGCCAAAGGCTCGGGATGCACCGTTTCAATCAGTGCATGGCTGTCGTATTCGTTCAAGCCTGGCCATATTTCGGGGGCCATCTGAAGGCCTGCACCTTCCGCAATGGCTTCCCAGGTTTGGCGATGGCGTTTAAGACTGCCGATCAGCACCGCATCAAACTGAAGCTCTTTGGCGCGCGCAGCTGTTTGACTGGCCTCTCGCCAATATTCACCCAAGCGATAGCCTTGGCGTTTGCCCAAGTCGCTCAGTTGGTCGTAGTCTTCTGCGCCGAAAGAAGCTTGGCCATGACGCACGAGTATCAGTTGTCCCATGCGGAAAGTCTAAAGTGAATTGGGCACATTCACTGTCGCCAAGTTGATGCCAACGACTGTTAAGCCACAGAATCAAAGACCGCTTTGAAACATCCAGATGGCCGTGATGACCAAGGCCAAAGCCATGCTGCGATTAAAAATCAGCAAGCGACGACCACGCGAGAGCCAATCTCGCAGCAAGCTGCCAACCAAAGCGTAGGCTAAGTTGCTGCTCAAACCAAATCCCATCATGATGGGCAGCAAAAACAGACAGCGCTCTAAAGTATTGTCTTTGCCGACCACCCAGCCCGCCACCACCGACAAAGCCAACATCCAGGCCTTGATGTTCAAAAACTGGACGGCCACACCTTGCAAAAATGTGATGTTCAATCTTTGGGTGTCGGCCTGAGCCAATTGTTGTGTGCCCCAAAGCTTGAAGGCCAGCCACAACAAATAAGACGTACCGCCCAGCATGATGAGCCATCGCAAGGCGGGTGCCGCCAAGACCAATTGCCCCACCCCCACCATGCAAAGCGTTAGCAGCAAGCCCCAGCCAACCGGCACAGACACAATGAACTTCATGGCCGAGCGCAAGCCCTGATTGGCTGCAATGGCCGTCGACAAAGCCGTGTTGGGTCCGGGCGTGAAACTCGCCGCAGTCGACAACACCAAGAGCGCCGTCAATTCCTCAGGGCTCAGGACGCTCATGCGGCAGAAAGCACTTCCCAGCGCTCGAGGGCGGCCAACAAGGCTTCGTCAATTTGTGCATCACGTGCAAACATGGCGGTAGCTTTGGCAGGATCTTTGGCAAACAAACTGCTGTCTGCTATGGCTTCGCGAATCTCTTGTTGCTCTTTCTCTAGGGATTCAATCAGCCCAGGCAGCCCCTCGAGTTCTTTTTGTTCTTTGTAGCTCAGCTTCACGCTGGACTTTGGCTTGCTAATGGGTGCCGGCGCTGCTGCTGGCGCGGGTTCAATTTGTGGCGTCTTGGGGGCGTTGTTGGCCGCCAATTTGTTTTGCGCTTGCAGAATTGCTTGGCTGCGCTGTGATTGCGTTAACCAATCTTGAACGGAGCCTTCGTATTCGCGCCAGAAGCCTGGTTTGTCGTCGGTGGCTTCGCAGGCAATGATGCTGGTCACGACGTTGTCCATAAAGGCGCGGTCGTGGCTCACTAAGAAGACGGTGCCTTCGTAGTCTTGCAGCAACTCTTCTAACAACTCCAAGGTGTCGATGTCCAAATCGTTGGTGGGCTCGTCCAACACCAGCACATTGGCGGGCCTTGCAAACAAGCGCGCCAACAGCAACCGGTTGCGCTCACCACCCGACAAAGACTTGACAGGCGACGTAGCGCGCGCGGGTGAAAACAAGAAGTCGCCCAAATAACTTTTGACGTGCTGGCGCTTGTTGCCAATCTCGATCCATTCACTGCCTGGGCTGATGAAGTCTTCGAGTGATGCCTCCAAATCCAAAGCGTTGCGCATTTGGTCAAAGTAGGCCACTTGCAAATTGGCGCCTTGGCGAATGCTGCCACTGTCAGCGGCCAATTCACCCAGGATCATTTTGAGCAGCGTTGTTTTGCCAGCGCCATTGGGGCCCAGCAAGCCAATCTTGTCGCCGCGCAACAAGGTGGCCGTGAAGTCTTTCACAATGACTTTGGTCTCACCATCGGGCGACACAAAGCTTTTGCATACGTCGGTCAGCTCTGCCACCAGCTTGCCGCTTGGCGCGCCAGAGGCTACTTCCATTCGCACACGGCCCACTTGCTCTCGGCGAGCGCTGCGTGTGGCGCGCAAATTTTCTAAACGCACAATTCTGCTTTGGCTGCGGGTGCGGCGCGCCTCTACGCCTTTGCGAATCCACACTTCTTCTTGCGCCAACAACTTATCGGCCTTGGCGCTGATGACAGCCTCTTGAGCCAGTTGTTCTTCTTTGTTAATTTGATACTGCGCAAAATTGCCAGGGTAGCTACGCATGCGGCCACGGTCTAATTCCAAAATGCAGGTGGCAATGCGGTCCAAGAAAGCGCGGTCGTGCGTGATGGCCACCACACTGCCTTTGAAATCGATAAGCAGTTGCTCCAGCCAAGCAATGGAATCTAAATCCAAATGGTTGGTGGGTTCATCCAGTAACAATACATCGGGATGCGTGACCAATGCTTGTGCCAGCGCAACACGTTTGCGATTGCCACCGGACAAGGTGCCTACTTTGGCGGTGGGATCTAAATGCAGACGATGCAATGTTTCATCGACGCGCTGCTCCCAGCCCCAGCCATCAAGCGATTCAATTTGACTTTGCAGTTGATCCAAATCGCCGACGCAGTTGCTGTAGTCTTCAATGAGCTGCAGCACAGGGGCCAAGCCCCTTTGTACAGATTCAAAAATACTGTCCTCTGGATTGAGGGATGGCTCTTGCGCCACATAAGCAATACGGATGCCCTGTTGAATGTGCAAGGTGCCGTCATCGGCATGCTCCATGCCTGCAAGGATCTTGAGGAAAGAAGATTTGCCTGTGCCGTTGCGACCAATTAAGCCAATGCGCTCTGAAGTTTCGAGGGCAAAGTCTGCGTGATCAAGGAGGGCCACGTGGCCAAAAGCCAGTGACGCGTCTAAGAGTGTGATAAGAGCCATGTCTTGATTATCATTGCCTAGAGAAAATTTTTTGCAAAAGACTTGCGCGCTCTAAAAAAGCTGTGCTATAGTCGCGGTCTTCGCTAAAAAACACAAGTTGATTAGCAAAGCAGTAAACGTCTACAGGCGCTGTGAAAGCAGTTAACGAAGAAGACGGCAACTGAAGAAGCCTGCAGAGGCTTTTAAAGACAGCGCAAAAGCTTCGGCCAAGCAAGTTTTTAAAAAAAGTGAAAAAAGTTAAAATTTTTTTCACCGGGCACAAAAAACCGTGCTAGACTGCAAGGCTTCGCTGAAATGAATTGAATTAATTTCAACCAGCTCAGCAAATCGGAATAAGCCCCGAGCAGTTTGAAGAAAATTAAAAAGTTTTGAAAATTTTTTAAGATTCATCAAAAGTACTTGAAAATAGTGCTACACTGCAAGGCTTCGCTGATCGCAGCGCAGTGCAACAAAACGACACTCAGTGTTCGCAAGTTGCGCAAGAGATCTTTAAAAATATACAGCCGATAAGCGTGGGCGTTTGATGGCGATTGCCAAGTTCTACGGAACTAAGTCTTAACTGACTTACAAACGCTCATGAGAATAGAAGTGAAGTTCACTTCAATTCCGTTTTTATGAGTTGCTCGAAAGAGCGAAAAAATTCAAGATCGAACTATAGAGTTTGATCCTGGCTCAGATTGAACGCTGGCGGAATGCTTTACACATGCAAGTCGAACGGTAGAGGGGGCAACCCCTCGAGAGTGGCGAACGGGTGAGTAATATATCGGAACGTGCCCAGTCGTGGGGGATAACGTAGTGAAAATTACGCTAATACCGCATACGATCTAAGGATGAAAGCGGGGGATCGCAAGACCTCGCGCGATTGGAGCGGCCGATATCAGATTAGGTAGTTGGTAGGGTAAAGGCCTACCAAGCCAACGATCTGTAGCTGGTCTGAGAGGACGACCAGCCACACTGGAACTGAGACACGGTCCAGACTCCTACGGGAGGCAGCAGTGGGGAATTTTGGACAATGGGCGAAAGCCTGATCCAGCCATTCCGCGTGCAGGATGAAGGCCCTCGGGTTGTAAACTGCTTTTGTACAGAACGAAAAGGTCTCTATTAATACTAGGGGCTCATGACGGTACTGTAAGAATAAGCACCGGCTAACTACGTGCCAGCAGCCGCGGTAATACGTAGGGTGCAAGCGTTAATCGGAATTACTGGGCGTAAAGCGTGCGCAGGCGGTTATATAAGTCAGATGTGAAATCCCCGGGCTCAACCTGGGAACTGCATTTGAGACTGTATAGCTAGAGTACGGTAGAGGGGGATGGAATTCCGCGTGTAGCAGTGAAATGCGTAGATATGCGGAGGAACACCGATGGCGAAGGCAATCCCCTGGACCTGTACTGACGCTCATGCACGAAAGCGTGGGGAGCAAACAGGATTAGATACCCTGGTAGTCCACGCCCTAAACGATGTCAACTGGTTGTTGGGTCTTAACTGACTCAGTAACGAAGCTAACGCGTGAAGTTGACCGCCTGGGGAGTACGGCCGCAAGGTTGAAACTCAAAGGAATTGACGGGGACCCGCACAAGCGGTGGATGATGTGGTTTAATTCGATGCAACGCGAAAAACCTTACCCACCTTTGACATGTACGGAAGGATCCAGAGATGGATTTGTGCTCGAAAGAGAACCGTAACACAGGTGCTGCATGGCTGTCGTCAGCTCGTGTCGTGAGATGTTGGGTTAAGTCCCGCAACGAGCGCAACCCTTGTCATTAGTTGCTACATTTAGTTGGGCACTCTAATGAGACTGCCGGTGACAAACCGGAGGAAGGTGGGGATGACGTCAAGTCCTCATGGCCCTTATAGGTGGGGCTACACACGTCATACAATGGCTGGTACAAAGGGTTGCCAACCCGCGAGGGGGAGCTAATCCCATAAAACCAGTCGTAGTCCGGATCGCAGTCTGCAACTCGACTGCGTGAAGTCGGAATCGCTAGTAATCGTGGATCAGAATGTCACGGTGAATACGTTCCCGGGTCTTGTACACACCGCCCGTCACACCATGGGAGCGGGTTCTGCCAGAAGTAGTTAGCCTAACCGCAAGGAGGGCGATTACCACGGCAGGGTTCGTGACTGGGGTGAAGTCGTAACAAGGTAGCCGTATCGGAAGGTGCGGCTGGATCACCTCCTTTCTGGAAAAACTGCAATCTAAATTGAACGCTCACACTTATCGGTTGTTGGAAGGTTGTCGCCGACGACATTGGCTTAATGCTGGTGCAAGACGCGACCGGCTTGGGTCTGTAGCTCAGTTGGTTAGAGCACCGTCTTGATAAGGCGGGGGTCGTTGGTTCGAGACCAACCAGACCCACCAGTCCTTTCACACAAGACGCATAATAATAAACGGGGGATTAGCTCAGCTGGGAGAGCACCTGCTTTGCAAGCAGGGGGTCGTCGGTTCGATCCCGTCATCCTCCACCAATTACTTATCGTATTGATGATTTCATTCAAAACCAAAATTGCTTTAACAAAGGCTATTTTGGTGTTGGTTGGTATCTATCAATTAACAAAGAGTCGCAAGACTCACGGCTGTTCTTTAAAAATTCATAGAGTCGAATTAGATGTCATTAAGGGAAACTGCACATTCGTAAAGGTTTAGTGCAGACCGTGCCCTTAATGACGAGATTTTTGATTGCGTCAAAACGAATATTCAAACCTAGTTTGAATTCAGTAATGACGAATAAAGTTCTCGATATAGGCAGCAATGTCTGTGTCAAAGAGTTATTCACATTACGGCATAACGCGTCAGGTGAAAGACCTGACAATCAGTCCTTGAAATAAACGATGAAATCTCGAAAGAGAAATCAAAGTTATAGGGTCAAGTGACTAAGAGCACATGGTGGATGCCTTGGCAATGATAGGCGACGAAAGACGTGAAAGCCTGCGATAAGCTTCGGGGAGCTGGCAAATAAGCTTTGATCCGGAGATTTCTGAATGGGGAAACCCACCCTTAGGGGTATCGCATACTGAATACATAGGTATGCGAGGCGAACCGGGTGAACTGAAACATCTCAGTAGCTCGAGGAAAAGACATCAACCGAGATTCCGAAAGTAGTGGCGAGCGAAATTGGAAGAGCCTGTTAGTGATAGCACGATCTTTAGCAAAACAGTCTGGAAAGGCTGACCGTAGGGGGTGATAGTCCCGTATGCGAAAAGGAACGTGTGGTACTAAGTTAACGACAAGTAGGGCGGGACACGAGAAATCCTGTCTGAATATGGGGGGACCATCCTCCAAGGCTAAATACTCATCATTGACCGATAGTGAACAAGTACCGTGAGGGAAAGGCGAAAAGAACCCCGGGAGGGGAGTGAAATAGATCCTGAAACCGTGTGCTTACAAAAAGTAGGAGCCTCGCAAGGGGTGACTGCGTACCTTTTGTATAATGGGTCAGCGACTTACATTCAGTGGCAAGGTTAACCGAATAGGGAAGCCGTAGAGAAATCGAGTCCGAATAGGGCGTCATAGTCGCTGGGTGTAGACCCGAAACCAAGTGATCTATCCATGGGCAGGATGAAGGTGCCGTAACAGGTACTGGAGGTCCGAACCGACTAATGTTGCAAAATTAGCGGATGACCTGTGGATAGGGGTGAAAGGCTAAACAAACTTGGAAATAGCTGGTTCTCTCCGAAAACTATTTAGGTAGTGCCTCAAGTATTACCGACGGGGGTAGAGCACTGTTTTGGCTAGGGGGTCATGGCGACTTACCAAACCAAGGCAAACTCCGAATACCGTCGAGTACAGCTTGGGAGACAGAGCACCGGGTGCTAACGTCCGGACTCAAGAGGGAAACAACCCAGACCGCCAGCTAAGGTCCCTAAAATTGGCTAAGTGGGAAACGAAGTGGGAAGGCTAAAACAGTCAGGATGTTGGCTTAGAAGCAGCCATCATTTAAAGAAAGCGTAATAGCTCACTGATCGAGTCGTCCTGCGCGGAAGATGTAACGGGGCTAAGCCAGTTACCGAAGCTGCGGATTTGCAATTTATTGCAAGTGGTAGGAGAGCGTTCTGTAGGCCTGTGAAGGTGTCTTGTAAAGGATGCTGGAGGTATCAGAAGTGCGAATGCTGACATGAGTAGCGTTAAAGGGGGTGAAAAGCCCCCTCGCCGTAAGCGCAAGGTTTTCTACGCAACGTTCATCGGCGTAGAGTGAGTCGGCCCCTAAGGCGAGGCAGAGATGCGTAGCTGATGGGAAACAGGTCAATATTCCTGTACCGATTACAAGTGCGATGTGGGGACGGAGAAGGTTAGCTCAGCCAACTGTTGGATATGTTGGTTCAAGCCTGTAGTCATGCCCGGTAGGCAAATCCGCCGGGCTTAGATGAGGGGTGATAAGGAGTGTGCTTGCACACGAACTGAGTGATACCCTGCTTCCAGGAAAAGCCACTAAGCTTCAGCTTGTAACGACCGTACCGCAAACCGACACTGGTGCGCGAGATGAGTATTCTAAGGCGCTTGAGAGAACTCTGGAGAAGGAACTCGGCAAATTGATACCGTAACTTCGGGAGAAGGTATGCCCCTAGTAGGTGAACTCGAACAGAGGGAGCCCAATGGGGTTGCAAAAAATCGGTGGCTGCGACTGTTTAATAAAAACACAGCACTCTGCAAACACGAAAGTGGACGTATAGGGTGTGACGCCTGCCCGGTGCTGGAAGATTAAATGATGGGGTGCAAGCTCTTGATTGAAGTCCCAGTAAACGGCGGCCGTAACTATAACGGTCCTAAGGTAGCGAAATTCCTTGTCGGGTAAGTTCCGACCTGCACGAATGGCGTAACGATGGCCACACTGTCTCCTCCAGAGACTCAGCGAAGTTGAAATGTTTGTGATGATGCAATCTCCCCGCGGAAAGACGGAAAGACCCCATGAACCTTTACTGTAGCTTTGTATTGGACTTTGAACAGATCTGTGTAGGATAGGTGGGAGGCTTTGAAGCCGGAACGCTAGTTTCGGTGGAGCCAACGTTGAAATACCACCCTGGTGTGTTTGAGGTTCTAACCTAGGTCCATTATCTGGATCGGGGACAGTGCATGGTAGGCAGTTTGACTGGGGCGGTCTCCTCCCAAAGTGTAACGGAGGAGTTCGAAGGTACGCTAGTTACGGTCGGACATCGTGATAATAGTGCAATGGCATAAGCGTGCTTAACTGCGAGACTGACAAGTCGAGCAGATGCGAAAGCAGGACATAGTGATCCGGTGGTTCTGTATGGAAGGGCCATCGCTCAACGGATAAAAGGTACTCTGGGGATAACAGGCTGATACCGCCCAAGAGTTCATATCGACGGCGGTGTTTGGCACCTCGATGTCGGCTCATCTCATCCTGGGGCTGTAGCCGGTCCCAAGGGTATGGCTGTTCGCCATTTAAAGAGGTACGTGAGCTGGGTTTAAAACGTCGTGAGACAGTTTGGTCCCTATCTTCCGTGGGCGCTGCAGATTTGAGGAAGCCTGCTCCTAGTACGAGAGGACCGGAGTGGACACACCTCTGGTGTATCGGTTGTCACGCCAGTGGCATTGCCGAGTAGCTAAGTGTGGAAGAGATAACCGCTGAAAGCATCTAAGCGGGAAACTCGTTTCAAGATGAGATCTGCCGGGGCCTTGAGCCCCCTAAAGAGTCGTTCAAGACCAGGACGTTGATAGGTCAGGTGTGGAAGCGCAGTAATGCGTTAAGCTAACTGATACTAATTGCTCGTGCGGCTTGACCCTATAACTTTGATCGGTTGTTTGCTTGGAAATATTCAGGTAGGCAACTTCATGATCAAGGAAGTTATGCCAAGTTTGACGCATTCAAAATATGGCTGAAAAGCCGATCTAATTCGAACTCTGTGAATTTGCTGGTTTGACCGTGGTGGTCAGACGAGCACAAAAGTTTTGCCTGATGACCATAGCGAATTGGTACCACTCCTTCCCATCCCGAACAGGACAGTGAAACGATTCAGCGCCGATGATAGTGCGGGTTCCCGTGTGAAAGTAGGACATCGTCAGGCTCTTATAGCGAGAAACGCCCCATAGAAATATGGGGCGTTTTTTTTCGTCTAAATTTTTTGCTTGACTATTGCGTTTAGCTTCTTTGGAAGCGTAATGGCCGTGTAACTTACAAGTTAACAAGCCATTTTTCTTGAGAGACGTCTTTAAATGCCAGCGCCTTGCTGCGCTCTAAATCCAATAGCAACTCATCAAGCCACTCATCTACTTGCAAATGGGGGGCATGCATGCTGTGCAATGCTTGGATATAACGAATATTGGCAGCCCATGTCATGAAATCTGACTTCTGAACTTGGTTCAATTCAAGCAGTTTGTATTTCAATAAAACTTTGGCGCCATAGCGAGCGTGCTTTTCAGAATTCCTGACAAACCCGTCGAGTTTTTTTCTGGCATTGGACAAGGCCAAATCAACATCTTGAAAAATAGCCCCATGGCCTGGAATGACCCATTCAGGCTGAAGCGACTCAATCAAATCAAGCGTATCGGCTACTTCTTGAAAAGCTGAAATGCCCTCCAGCTCAGGAAAAACAACACCAAACCCATTGGCCCACAGCGCATCGGCTGAAATCAATATCTTGTGAGAAGCTTCAAACAAAATAACAGAGTGGGGGTCGTGGCCAGGCGCAGCCATCACTTGCCAATCTAAGTTGGCCAGTTGCAAAATTTGACCCGCTTGTAACAAGCCATCAAATTTAAATCGAGGGCAAAGTTGGCCAGTGGGCTCGTAACTTAAGGCGGATTCATTCCAAACAGCAACGGCAGGTGCTTCGCCTGGTGGAATGAAAGTTTTTAAATCGGGGTACTGTGATTGAAGCACCGCATTGCCACCACAGTGATCGCTGTGTAAGTGAGTATTCACCAATCGATCAAGTTGACGGCCGTTCAAGGCGTGGGCAATGAGTGCTACGGTTTGGTCTTGATGCGTCACATAGCCACTGTCAATCAAGGTGGCGGAGTTGGCATCGGTCAACAGAATGTTGTTGGCCGATAACCAGCCGCGTTCAAAGAACTGCAAACCGGGTATCTTCAAAATACTTTGCATCAGAGTTGGGGCATCAAGCGCATTGCACAATTTTCAGAAAATCACATTCAATGTGTATTGGTTCTTAATTCTCTGCGCAAAATTTTGCCGACGTTTGACTTGGGCAATTCGTCTCTGAATTCAATGTACTTCGGTTGCTTGTAACCTGTGAGGTTGTCACGGCAATAGCGCGCCACAGCTTCTTCGGTCAGCATGCCGTCGCTGCGAACCACAAACACCTTGATGGTCTCGCCTTGCATCGTGTCGGGTATGCCAATGACAGCGCACTCCAAAACACCTGGGCACAAAGAAATGACATTTTCTAATTCGGAAGGGAACACATTGAAGCCGCTGACAATGATCATGTCTTTGATGCGGTCAACAATTCTGAAGTAGCCCTGTTCGTCCATGATGCCCACGTCACCCGTGCGCATGTAGCCATCGGGGGTGAAGGCTTTTTTGGTTTCTGCTTCTTGCTTGTAGTAGCCCACCATGACGTTGGGGCCGCGAATGCAAATCTCGCCTGACGCGCCTTGAGGCAAGCTGTTGCCCGCCTCATCTTTGATGGCCATGTCAATGCTGGGCAAAGGCAAGCCAATGTTGCCGCTGAATGTGGAGCGTGTGACTGGGTTGTTGGTGCCAATGGCACAGGTTTCACTCATGCCCCAACCTTCAATCATGGCGCTACCTGTGGCCGCTTGCCATGCGCGCGCAGTGCCTTCAGACGCCGCCATACCGCCAGCCTGAGTCAGGCACAGGTGTGAAAAGTCAATGGTCTTGAACATGGGGTGCTGCAACAAAGCATTGAACAATGTGTTCACGCCAGGCAACAAGTGGAAGGGACGTTTCTTGAGCGTCTCAATGAACTTGGCAAAGTCTCTGGGGTTGGGAACCAAGGTGAGGTGCGAGCCCTGACGCATGGCCAGCAAACACAGCGTTAAAGCAAAGATGTGATACAGCGGCAATGCCGCAATGCTGTTGACTTTGCGCAGATCGGGAATTCTGGCCAAGGCCGGTGCAAACCAAGTTTCGGCCTGCAAGATAGAAGCCACAATGTTGCGATGAGTGAGTACGGCACCTTTGGACAAACCTGTGGTACCACCTGTGTATTGCAAAAATGCGATGTCATCCAAAGTTTGTGACACCGCTTTGAAACTCATTTGGCGGCCCTCGGCAATGGCTTGCTTGAAAGAGGTGACCTTGTGCTTTTCATGCAATGGCAACTCAAACTCGGGCACCATCTTGGCCAAATGCCTGACTGCAAACGTGATCCATCGGCCATAGAAGGGGCCGAGCAAGTCGCCCATCGAGGCCAGCACTGTGTGTTGAATGCCTGTGCGTTCTATGACCTCTGACAAAGTTAGCGCAAAGTTTTCCAAAATCACAATGGCGGTGGCGCCAGAGTCTTTCAGTTGATGTTCTAGTTCGCGCGCCGTGTACAAGGGGTTGACGTTGACGCAGGTGTAGCCGGCTCGCAAAACCGCGGCCATGGTGACAGCAAACTGCGGCACATTGGGCAGCATGATGGCAATCCGGTCGCCTGGCTTTAAGCCCTGCGCTTGAAACCAAGCGCCCAATGCTTGCGACAGGTGGTCCAACTCTTTGTAGGTCATCCACCGTTCCATGCAAACCGAGAAGGGGCTGTCGCCGTGCTTTTGGAATGCTTGATTCAACAAATCGGTCAATGACGCATATTCGTTGGGGTCGATTTCGTGTTTGACGTTGGCGGGATAACTATTAAGCCAAAGCTTGTCCATGTACTGCTCCTAGGAATGTGAGCATTGTCGCTATTCTGAATAGCCCTTGCCATGAGGCATTACCCCTGATATAAGTGTAAACCCTATGAAGCAATTCAAAGCACTTACAAAATCGCTCTGGCGGCGGTGGACACGCTGGATTCCTATTCGAATCTTGAGTGAAAAACATCGCCCCAAAATCATTGCGCACCTGCAAAGTTTGGGCGCGCAAGACCGTTACTTGCGTTTTGGCTACCCCGCCACCGACGAGCAAATTGAAAACTACGTCAACAAACTCAAATTTGAGCGCGATGACATTTATGGCGTGTTCAATCGGCGCCTAGACATCTTGGCCATGGCCCATTTGGCGTTTTCTGTCGATCCCGAGTGGTCCGCCTGCGCCGAGTTTGGGGTGTCGGTGGATGTGCGCTTGCGCGGCAGGGGCTTAGGAGCCAGACTTTTCGAGCGCGCAATGACGCACGCCCGCAACCAAGGCGTGGCCTTGATGTTCATTCATGCCCTTAGCGAAAACACGCCCATGCTCAAAATTGCCAAAAAAGCGGGTGCCCGTGTGGAGCGCGATGGCAGCGAAAGCGATGCTTATTTAAGCTTGCCAGTCGCCGATTTGGACAGCCAGGTGAATGAATTGCTGGAGGAGGGTATGGCCGATTTGGACTTTCAAATCAAGGCCCGCGCCAAACAATTCATGCAAATTCTCCATACGCTGCAGGAAGTCAGAAGGGGCGTGCGCGACGCGCGTCACCAATCCGGCATTTAATCCGCTATCCTAGAGGCTTAGCAACAACGGCGATTTGCCACCCACACTGTGTCCGACCCTCACCCTGCGCGCGAAGACAAACGCTCATTCCTGCAAAAACTGGCCGAGTTCATTCACCCAGGCCCAGACTCCAAAGACGAGCTCATCGAGACGCTCGTAGAAGCCGAAGACAACCGCATCATTAACGCCGAAAGCCGCGCCATGTTGGAAGGCGTCATTCGCATGGCCGACATGACAGCAGGCGATGCCATGGTGGCTGCACCGCGCATGGAGTTGTTGTCCATTGACGCGCCCTTCGATGAAATGTTGAACCAAATCATTGACACCGCGCACTCGCGTTTTCCGGTGTACGAAGGCGATCGTGAAAACATCATTGGCATCTTGATGGCCAAAGATTTATTGAAGTTGCAGCGCGCCCCCGAACTCAATATTCGCGCCTTGTTGCGACCCGTTGTGTTTGTGCCCGAGAGCAAGGGCCTGAACGATTTGCTCAGTCAATTTCGTTACAACCGCCAACACTTGGCCATGGTCATTGACGAGTTTGGCCGCACCGCTGGTCTGATCACCATTGAAGATGTGTTGGAAGAAATTGTGGGCGAAATTGAAGATGAATTTGACATTGACGATGACGCCGGTGACATCTTTGGTTTGGCCGATCAAACCTACCGCGTCAGTGGCGACACCTCCCTCGAACGCGTCTCAGAAGCCTTTGGCGTCAAGCTCAATCCCGAAGTCGAAAACGAAGAGACACACGACTTCGACACCATCGGCGGATTGATTGCGCACGAGATGGGCCATGTGCCCAAACGCGGAGAGAAATTCAGTTTGTCGGGCCTTGACTTTGTGGTGCTGCACACCCGCGGTGGTGCCGTACGCTGGTTCAAGGTTTCGCCCACCAACAAGAACAAGTAATGACCATGTGGCCATGGCTCGTGTCCATTTTGGCGGGCGTGCTGCATGGTTTCTCTATGGCTTGGCCCGCTTTTTTAGGCGGTGATGCGCTTTTAATTTCTGGAACGGCTTCTGGTGTTTTGCAGTGCCTGAGCACGGCTGTGCTGGCCACTTTGCTGCTGCGTTTGGCCGCTAGCGACGGGCCGCAAAAACGTTTGTGGCTCAAAGCATTTTGGTTGTCGGGCCTCTTTGCAACCAGCGCCATGGCCGCTACGTGGGGCTGGATGTACATCTCTATGCACCGTTACGGCGGCCTGCCGTCTTGGCTTTCTGCACTTGCCGTTTTGCTCTTGGCCATGGCCTTGTCCATTTACTTTGCCGCTGCGGGTGGCCTGTGGGTCGCTCTTTATAGGCGCTGGATATTGAGCGACAGAAACAATGAAGCGCGCTATGCCAACCAAGCAAGCGGTTTGACCTGGGATGTGCTCCGTCAAGGTTTGGTGGGCAGCAGTTTGTTTGCCGCTTTGTGGACCTTGGCTGAGTTGTGCAGAGGCCAGCTAATGACAGGATTTCCATGGGGTGCTGGGGGCTATGCGCACACCGACAGTTGGCTGGCCATTTATTTGCCCTGGGTGGGCGTGTATGGCGTAGGCGCAGTGTCTGCTTTTGTGGCGATGGCCTTGCCTATTGCGGTGGCCATGTTCATGGCGCAACGAACCCACGCGTGGCGATGGTTGGCGTTGTCTGTCGTGGGCGTAGGGGCCGTCATACCTTGGGCGCTTGAAACTTCTGGCACTTCATTTTCGGATGCGGCGGGGCGCATGTCAGTGCGCTTGTTGCAGGGCAATATTCCTCAAGACGAAAAATTCATTCCAGGCCAAGGCGTGAAGTTGGCCATTGATTGGTACCGGCAGCAGTTGTTAGAAAGCACAGAAAGTTTGGTGGTGACACCCGAAACGGCCATGCCTGTTTTGCCACAGCAATTGCCGCGCAGTTATTGGCAGCCGCTGCAGGACAAGTTTGCGCCTCCAGTTGCTTCAATGAAGCCTCAGTTGACGTTGCTTGGCTTGCCTTTGGGAGGGGGCGGCATAGGTTATAGCAACTCTGCAGTTGCCATTGGCCCGCACAACGGTTCTCAGAACGACCCGCATACCAGTCTGAAGAATGGCCCGTCATCGGTTGCTGATGCAGCATTTCAAAATTGGCTGTATCGCTACGACAAGCAGCACCTCGTGCCTTTCGGTGAATTCGTACCGCCTTTTTTCCAGTGGTTTGTGCGCATGATGAACATCCCTTTGGGCGACTTTGGTCATGACCGCCCGCCACCTTCGGCGCTGCATTGGCAAGGTCAGCGCTTGCTGCCGCAAATTTGCTATGAAGACTTATTTGGCGAAGAAATGGCACAGTATTTTTCAGACGCCGCAGCCGCACCCACAGTCTTGGTCAACATGAGCAACTTGGCGTGGTTTGGCGACAGCACCGCGTTGCCCCAACACTTGGCCATTTCACGCATTCGCGCCCTTGAATTTCAAAGGCCTGTCATTCGGGCCACCAACACGGGGGCAACGGGGTGGGTTGATCACAAAGCCCAGGTCAAGGCGGTCTTGCCAGCCTTCACGCGCGGTGCTTTGGTCGTAGAGTTTGAAGGCCGGAAGGGGCTCACACCCTACGCCCAATGGACCTCGCGTTGGGGATTGGCACCGCTTTGGATCCTTTGCGCTGCAATTGTTCTGGTTTTGGGCTTTATTTCTCGTCGCTCAGGCGCTCGGGCGCTTTAAAATCAAGGGTTGCCGCCGCTGTTCGGGGGCGTTCTCATTTTGAAGCCATGTTGACCTTCCAACAAATTATTTTGAAATTGCAGTCCTACTGGGACGCACAAGGCTGCGCGCTGTTGCAGCCCTATGACATGGAAGTGGGTGCAGGCACTTCGCACACCGCCACTTTTTTGCGCGCCATTGGCCCCGAGCCATGGAAGGCAGCGTATGTGCAACCCAGCCGCCGTCCTAAAGACGGCCGCTACGGCGAGAACCCCAATCGCTTGCAGCACTATTACCAATACCAAGTGGTGCTGAAGCCTGCGCCTTCTAATATTTTGGATTTGTATTTGGGCTCACTTGAAGCTTTGGGTTTCGATCTCAAAAAGAACGACATTCGTTTTGTCGAAGACGATTGGGAAAATCCAACCTTGGGTGCTTGGGGTTTGGGTTGGGAGGTTTGGCTCAATGGCATGGAAGTGACGCAGTTCACATACTTCCAACAAGTGGGAGGCATCGACTGCAAACCCATCACTGGCGAAATTACTTATGGCCTCGAGCGCTTGGCCATGTACTTGCAAGGCGTCGACAATGTCTACAACTTGAAGTGGACCGACACCCTCAGCTATGGCGATGTGTATCACCAAAACGAAGTGGAGCAGTCCACTTACAACTTTGAACACTCCGATGCCGAGTTCTTGTTCACCGCGTTTTCTGCTTATGAAAAACAAGCGCAACATTTGATTGGTGCACAACTGGCTTTGCCCGCTTACGAGCAAGTGCTTAAAGGCGCGCACACTTTCAACTTACTAGACGCACGTGGCGCCATCAGCGTCACTGAGCGTGCCGCCTACATTGGCCGCATTCGCAATTTGGCACGCGCTGTGGCGCAAAGTTATTTCGAAAGCCGCGAGCGTTTGGGCTTCCCTATGGCGCCACGCGAGTGGGTCGAACAGCTCAATGCCTTGAGCAAAAAAGCAGCCTGAAGGTAAGCATCCAAATGACACATCAAAACCTTCTCGTTGAATTGTTTGTTGAAGAGTTGCCACCCAAGGCACTCAAGAAATTGGGCGAATCCTTTGCCAACGTGTTGTTCGAGCAACTGCGCGATGCAGGCCTGGCCAATGCGCAATCGGTAGTCACTGCGTATGCCTCGCCACGCCGATTGGCCGCGCACGTCACGCAAGTGGCCGCACAAGCTGCCGACAAAGGCATCCAGCAAAAGCTGATGCCTGTTGCGGTGGGCCTCGATGCCAGCGGCAATGCTTCACCTGCTTTGTTGAAGAAGCTGCAAGCTCTGGGTGCCGACGTCAGCAATCCCGCAGCGCTTGTGGCTTCTTTGAAGCGCGCGCCCGATGGCAAAGCTGAAGCTTTGTTTTACGACAGCGTGGCCAAGGGTGCTAGCTTGTTACAAGGTTTGCAAAAAGCCTTAGACGAAGCCCTGGCTAAATTGCCCATCCCCAAGGTCATGACGTACCAATTGGAAACCGACTGCGAATTGCCAGGCTGGACCAGCGTCAACTTTGTGCGCCCAGCCCACGGCTTGGTGGCTTTACATGGCAAAGATGTGGTGCCTGTCAAAACATTGGGCCTTAAGGCCGGTCAGCAAACGCATGGCCATCGCTTTGAAGCCAGTGTATCGCCCGTCGTCATTCAAGACGCCGACAGCTATGCCGCCACATTGGCGCGCGATGGTGCTGTCATTGCCAGCTTTGCCGAGCGCCGCGCAGAAATTGTGAAGCAACTCAACGCTGCAGCCGCCAAAGTAGGCGGTGGTGCCAAGGCCATTGACGACGATGCTTTGCTTGATGAAGTGACCGCCTTGGTCGAGCGCCCCAATGTGCTCACTTGCGAATTTGAAAAACAGTTTTTGGAAGTGCCTCAGGAATGTTTGATCCTGACCATGAAGGCCAACCAAAAATACTTTCCGCTGCTGACGGCAGAAGGCAAGCTCACGCACCAGTTTTTGGTGGTTAGCAATATTTCGCCATTAGACGCCAGCGCTGTCATTGGTGGCAACGAGCGCGTGGTACGTCCACGTTTGGCCGATGCCAAATTCTTCTTCGACCAAGACCGGAAGAAAACTTTGGCATCGCGTGTCGAAGGTCTGAACAAAGTTGTGTACCACAACAAACTGGGCACGCAAGGCGAGCGCATGACGCGTGTGCGCGGCATCGCCAAGGCCTTGGGTCAAGCTCTGGGGGGTGATGCGTTAGCGCAAGCTGCCGACACGGCCGCTCAGTTGGCCAAAACCGATTTGCTCACCGACATGGTGGGCGAGTTCCCTGAGTTGCAGGGCATCATGGGTGGCTACTATGCGCGCCACGATGGTTTATCCAACGACATTGCCGACGCCATTGAAGACCACTACCGCCCCCGCTTTGCCGGTGACGAATTGCCTCGCAACAACGTGGGCTTGGTCGTGGCCTTGGCCGATAAGCTAGAAACTTTGGTGGGCATGTTTGGCATTGGCAACTTGCCAAGCGGCGACAAAGATCCGTTTGCACTGCGTCGTCACGCATTGGGCGTCATTCGCATGCTCATGGAAAAAGATTTGGCGCTCGATTGGCGTCAATTGCTGGCCATGGCGGTGCCTGTGTTTGGCGACAAAATTACAGACCCTTCAGAAGCCCTGCCCACATTCTTGTTTGACCGCTTGGCTGGCGCACTGCGCGAGCAAGGTTATAGTGCCCAAGAGGTCGATGCTGTGTTGGCATTGCATCCGGCACGCTTGGGCCAAGTGCCTAAGCTGTTGGCCGCTGTACGTGCCTTTGCGGCCTTGCCCGAAAGCCCCGCATTGGCCGCAGCCAATAAGCGTATCGGCAACATTTTGAAGAAGGCCGATGAAGTAGATGCGCATGTCAATTCTGCGCTTCTTAAAGAAAATGCCGAACAAGCTTTATACGAAGTGATGCAACGATTGTTGCCCGAGTCTGAAGCCTTGTTCAAAGCGGGTGACTACACCGGCTCATTGCAAACCTTGGCGGCCTTGCGCTCGCCCGTCGATGCGTTCTTTGACGACGTGATGGTCAATGCAGAAGAAATGGACGTGCGTTTAAACCGCCAAGGCTTGCTCAAGTGCTTGCATGTGGCCATGAACCGTGTGGCCGATTTGTCGCGCTTGGCTTCTTAAGTATTTATGAAGCTCGTCATACTCGATCGCGATGGCACCCTCAATCACGACAGTGATGAGTACATCAAATCGCCTGAAGAGTGGCAGGCATTGCCGGGCGCGTTAGAAGCAGTGGGCCGTTTGAATCATGCGGGCTATCACGTCATTTTGGCCACCAACCAATCGGGCTTGGGTCGTGGTTTGATCGATGTGGCATCGCTCAACGCCATTCACAAACGCATGATGAAACAATTGGCCGCAGTGGGTGGCCGTATCGATGCTATTTTTTATTGCCCGCACACCCCCGAAGACACCTGCACTTGCAGAAAACCTTTGCCTGGTTTGTTAGAGCAAGTGGCCGATCGCTTTGGCGTAGACATCAAAGGCGTGCCCTTTGTGGGCGACAGCCTGCGCGACATGCAGGCCGCAGTGGCCGCAGGTTGCGCGCCGCATTTGGTCTTGACGGGTAATTCTGAAAGTCTGCGCGGCAGTGGCTTGCCACCCACATTTCCAGCGGGCACGCATATGCATTTAGACCTCAACGCATTTGTCGATGCGCTACTGAAAAAAACGGTGGATCTCGCTGTATGAACTTCATTCGATCGCTGCTTCACATGATTTGGATGACGGTCACGGTCATTCCTTGGGCCCTGGTGGTGGTGGTGGCTTCCGTGTTTATAAGCAGCAACCGTTTGTATTGGTGGTGTGCGGCTTGGCTGCGCAACGCCATCAACAGCGGCACATTGATATTGGGCATTGAAAACAGAATCACGGGCATGGAAAATTTGCCCTTGGGCGAAAAAGATCCCGTCATTTTGTTGGTCAAGCACCAATCGACATGGGAAACTTTTTTGATGCCGGCCATCATGCCGCACCCCTTGGCTTATGTGTTCAAAAAAGAATTGTTGAGCGTGCCATTCTTTGGTTGGGCCATGGGTCGTTTGGACATGATTCACATTGACCGCAGCCAGCGCGCGCAGGCCTTTACCAAGGTGGTCACGCAGGGTAAGCGTTTGATGGAGCAAGGTGTTTGGGTCATCATGTTTCCTGAAGGCACACGAATTCCACGCGGCCAAAAGGGCGTCTACAAAACAGGCGGCACACGTTTGGCCATTGAAGCGGGCGTGCCGGTCATCCCAATTGCCGTCACCTCCGCCAAATGCTGGCCCACCAAAGCTTTCATCAAGAAGCCAGGCATTGTGGACATCTCTATTGGCAAGGCCATTTCTAGTGAAGGCCGTCAACCCGAAGAGTTGATGCAAGAAGTAGAAACTTGGATTGAGGCGGAGATGCTGCGCTTGGATCCCGAGGCTTATTCAGCAGCCTCTCAAGTTGCAAGCCTAGAAGTCAATTCAAAGTCCTAATTAGAAACACCCGATGCGAAATCCGCTTCAACTTGTTTTTGATTTCTTAAGCCCGCCGCCAGCGACGCCATCTCTTCGGCAAACTATTTCACCATCGACGCCGAGTTCCTCTCCAGCATCCAATTCAAATGTCACAGTCTCGCCCTTCATCAGCGTAGCGTCGCCTGCGTCTGGTGCTGGCCGCATGCCTTTGGCTTCATCGCATCGACCCTTGGTGCATCCCCGCGCCAATCGCGAAACTGTGCTGGAAGGCATGCATGTGGCTTATTTGTTTCAGCGAGTTCGCCGCCGTTCTATTGGCTTTGTGGTGGGGCCCGACGGCTTAGAGGTGCGCGCGCCCAAATGGGTCACCATCAAAGAAGTGGAGTTGGGCCTGCAAGAGCGCGGCGAGTGGGTGCTGCGCAAATGGGCGGAGATGCAAGAGCGCCAGAAAAATATTCGACAAATTGAATGGCGCGAGGGTGCCAGCTTAGATTATTTGGGCGCCCCTATTCATTTACACCTTAGCCCAGAAAACGGCCGCAGCGAATTGAACGATCAACGCGAGTTGTTGCTGGCCTTGCCCCACAACGCAGAGCCCTCCCAAATCAGAGATGCGGTGCAAGCATGGCTAATGCGTGAAGCCAAAGTGCTGTTTGAAAGCCGCCTGAATTTTTATGCGCCGCTAATGGGCGTGCAGTGGCGCCGTTTGAGTTTGTCCAACGCCGGTTCACGTTGGGGCAGTGCGCGTGTGGATGGCGCCATTCGTTTGAACTGGCGCCTCATTCACCTTAAGCCCGATGCCATTGACTATGTGGTGGTGCATGAGCTAGCGCATTTGCACGAGATGAATCACAGCCCTGCATTTTGGAAAGTGGTGGCCAGCATCCTGCCCGATCACATGGCGCGTCGCAAAGAATTGCAAAAAGAGAATTTGGCGAACTGGGCCTGAAGTTCAATGTCACGTTCAATTTGACGGTCGATTTGAGGCTGAATTTGAGACGCTAGGCCTGCGCCATCAAATGGTTTGAAACCGCCAAACACCTTGGTCGTCTTGAAAGCGTTTCATCTTGCCGGCGTGCCATAGCGCATGCAAATGGGCGACCGATTCGCCCATGGCGAATGTGGTTTGATGAAAGTCCAAAGGTCTTTTGAAAATAACGCTCAGCATGTCGTAGGCGCTGCTTGGTTTTTCTCTACACGCTTCCTGCACATCGACCAAGCGCTCTTCGTGATGTTGTACCAATTGTGCAATGCGCGTGTGCAGGCCGCGAAACACGCGGCCGTGCGAGGGCATGACCAAGGTGTCGGCGGGCAAATCGGCAAACTTCTTCAAAGAGTTCAAAAACAGCGTCAGCGAATTGGCTTCTGGCTCTTGGGTGTACACGCTCACGTTGGTCGAAATTTTCGGCAAGACCATGTCGCCGCTGATAAGTACCTTGGCTTCTTCGCTGTACAGCGCGATGTGCTCTGGCGAGTGGCCAAACCCACTGATACAGCGCCAAGTGTTCTGACCAATTTTGACAAGCTGGCCGTCCATCAAGCGGCGGTAAGTCTCGGGCACAGCGGGCACCATCTTGCTGTAATAAAAAACCCGCTCGTTCACCTTGGCTTGGTCTTCAGGATTGTTCCAACCGTTGGCGGAAAAGAATTGTTGTGTGCCCACACCGCCAAAATTAGAGGTGCCATGTGAAGACATGGTGGCCGATTGGTATTCTGTGGCGCTGATCAGCAGGGGCGCTTTGAATTTGTCGCACAACCAATGCGCCAAGCCCATGTGGTCGGGGTGCATGTGCGTGACCAGCACGCGCAAGATAGGCAGCCCTTTCATGGGGCCAGCAAACACTTGTTCCCACGCTGCCTGCGTGCCGGGGTTGGTCACACCGCAATCGACGGCGGTCCAGCCTTTGCGCACACCTGTTGGGGTTTCTTCAGAATCCTCTAGCAGCCACAAGTTGATGTGGTCCAACGCAAAAGGCAGTTGCATCCGAATCCACAAAATGCCGGGCGCCACTTCCAAGGCCTCGCCCAATGCGGGTAAGGCGTCACCCAATGGAAAGCTCAGCGCTTTTTCGCCGGCCGGTGCGGGTGAGACGGGCGTCGTGACGGCTGGGGCAGAGGCTGAAGTCATGAAATGGGGAACCTGTTTTTGCCCAACGGGGGCGGAATCTTGCATAATTGACGTTTACGTTAACGTCAATTATATTGATGGCATTGTAAAACGCAGCGTAATGACCTTCTGTCGCCTGTGTGCAATTGGGAACTAGCATGGCAAATCAATATTCAATCAGTGACCTGGCCAAAGAGTTTGACCTCACCACCAGAGCCATTCGCTTTTACGAAGACATGGGTCTTCTAGAGCCAGAGCGATCAGGTCCTGGGGGTCGCAACCGAATTTATTCAGCCCGTGACCGCACGCGCCTCAAGCTGACATTGCGTGCCAAGCGTTTGGGTTTGTCGCTCAAAGAAGGCAAAGAGCTGATTGACATGTATGACAGCCCCCGCGACACGGGGCCTCAGCTCAAAAAATTCTTGATAGTGTTGGCCGAGCATCGTCGTCAGTTGGAATCTCAATTGTCTGACCTGCATGCCACTTTAGAAGAAGTCAAAACCCACGAAAAAGAAGCGCGCAATTTGTTGTCGCGCGTTGAAAAACCAGCCAACAAAAAGGTGGCAGCATGAGCTTGGATTTATCGACACCCGTTGCCCAAAGAGTGGCCGCCAGCTTTGCTCGCCAAGGCATGATGAACCATTTAGACGCCAAACTGCTCAGGGTTGTCGCAGGCGAGGTAGAAATTGCTTTGCCCTATGGCGACAAAGTGACGCAACAACAAGGCGGCTTTCATGGCGGCGCCATGGGGGCGTTGGCCGACATTGCAGGTGGCTATGCCGCGCTAACCGTATTGCCAGAAGGCATGGAAGTCACCACCGTCGAATACAAAATTAATTTTTTAAGTAGCAAGCAACAAGGCGAATTGCGTGCGGTGGGCAAAGTGGTGAAGGGCGGCAAGCGAATTGTTGTGACCACCGCCGAAGTGTTTCACCTAGACGCGCTAGGCCAGTCAACTTTGTGCGCTGTGATGCAGCAAACCTTGGTGCCTGTGGCCCAAACATATTGAATCAAAAATTTTTGGAGAAAACCCCATGAACATGCCCGGCCTGAATTTCCAATTGGGTGAAGACATCGATGCCCTGCGCGACGCCGTGCGCGATTTTGCGCAAGCCGAAATTGCCCCTCGCGCTGCAGAAATAGACCACAGCGATCAGTTTCCGATGGACCTGTGGCGCAAGATGGGCGAAATCGGCGTGCTTGGCATCACAGTGCCCGAAGTCTATGGCGGCGCCAACATGGGCTATCTGGCACACATGATTGCCATGGAAGAAATTTCTCGCGCATCGGCCAGCGTGGGCTTGTCGTATGGCGCGCACAGCAATTTGTGTGTCAATCAAATTAAGCGCAATGGCTCTGAAGCGCAAAAGCAAAAGTACTTGCCCAAACTCATTACCGGTGAGCACGTCGGTGCGCTGGCCATGAGCGAGCCCGGCGCTGGCTCTGACGTCATTAGCATGAAGCTCAAAGCCGAAGACAAAGGCGGCTACTACTTGCTCAATGGCAACAAGATGTGGATTACCAACGGCCCCGATGCCGACACCTTGGTGGTCTATGCCAAAACCGAACCCGAGATGGGCGCGCGCGGCGTGACGGCTTTCTTGATTGAGAAAAACATGAAGGGCTTCTCGGTGGCGCAGAAGCTCGACAAACTGGGCATGCGCGGCAGCCACACTGGCGAGTTGGTATTTCAAAACGTCGAAGTGCCCGCCGAAAATATTTTGGGCGGCCTCAACATGGGCGCCAAAGTGCTCATGAGCGGTTTGGATTACGAGCGTGCGGTGTTGGCGGCGGGCCCCTTGGGCATCATGCAGTCGGTGATGGACAACGTCATTCCGTACATTCACGATCGCAAACAGTTTGGTCAAAGCATTGGTGAGTTTCAACTCATTCAGGGCAAAGTGGCCGATATGTACACCGTGTTGCAAGCGGGCCGCGCCTTCTGCTACACCGTCGGCAAAAACCTCGACATGCTGGGCACCGACCACGTACGTCAAGTGCGCAAAGACTGCGCCAGTGTTATTTTGTGGTGTGCCGAAAAAGCCACTTGGATGGCGGGCGAGGGCGTGCAAATTTTTGGCGGCAACGGTTACATCAACGAGTACCCCTTGGGCCGCTTGTGGCGCGATGCCAAGTTGTACGAAATTGGCGCGGGCACCAGCGAAATTCGCCGCATGCTGATTGGCCGTGAATTGTTTGCGGAAACGTGCTGAAGATTTTTCAGAGTTTTTCAAACATTGAGACAATGCAGGCATGACTTCAAAACACCTCTCTCATCTCTTCGACAACAACCGTGCATGGGCTCAGCGTATGGAGCGCGAGCAGCCCGGTTTCTTCAACCATTTGGCGCAGCAGCAGTCGCCCAAATATTTGTGGATTGGTTGCTCCGACAGCCGTGTACCTGCCAACCAAATCACCGGCCTTGAGCCTGGCGAAGTGTTTGTCCATCGCAATGTGGCCAACGTGGTGGTGCACTCCGACTTGAATGCGCTGTCGGTCATTCAATATGCCGTCGATGCTCTCAAAGTAGAGCACATCATGGTGGTGGGCCACTACGGTTGTGGTGGTGTGTTGGCCGCGACGCGGGGCTCGCGCATTGGCTTGGCCGACAACTGGCTGCGCCATGTTCAAGACGTGCGTTTGCGTCACCGTCAGCGTTTGAATCATTTGCCGCAGCAGCAATTAGAAGACGCCATGTGCGAGATGAATGTCATCGAGCAAGTGGGTAACGTGGCTTTGTCCAACGTCATGCAAGACGCTTGGAGCCGTGGCCAAAAAGTGGCGGTGCATGGCTGGGTCTATGGCCTGAACGATGGCTTGGTCAAAGACATGGACGTCACCATGACCAATGCCAATGAAGTGGTCGATGTGTTTCGACGGGCCTTCAAGCGTTATCCACGCGGCGAATAAAGCAATTTAAATTTTTAACATTCAGGAGTATTTCAAATGACCACATCCCACGACCCCGTCGTCATTGTTAGCGCAGCCCGCACACCGATGGGCAGTTTCCAAGGCGACTTTGCTGCCTTGTCCGCACACGATTTGGGCGGCGCCGCCATCAAGGCCGCTGTTGAGCGTGCTGCCAATGGTTCCAAGTTCAGCGCTGAGTTGGTCACAGAAGTATTGTTTGGCAATTGTTTGATGGCGGGTCAAGGCCAAGCGCCTGCACGGCAAGCTGGCTTTAAGGGCGGCTTGCCCAAGAGCGCTGGCGCTGTCACCATGTCCAAGATGTGTGGTTCGGGTATGCGTGCCGCCATGTTTGCGCACGACATGTTGTTGGCTGGTTCACACGATGTGTTGGTGGCGGGCGGCATGGAAAGCATGACCAACGCGCCTTACCTCATGCTCAAAGGTCGCGGTGGCTATCGCATGGGCCACGACAAAATTTACGATCACATGATGCTCGATGGTTTGGAAGACGCCTACGAAGCCGGTCGCTCGATGGGCACCTTTGGCGAAGACTGCGCTGCCAAGTACAGCTTCACGCGGGCCGAGCAAGACGCCTTTGCCACAGCCAGTGTGGAGCGCGCAAAAGCTGCTACGACCTCTGGCGCTTTCCAAGCAGAAATTACCCCTGTCACCGTCAAGTCTCGCAATGGTGAAACCGTGGTCAGCATTGACGAAGGCCCTGGCAAAGTGAAGCTCGACAAAATCACCTCGCTCAAGCCTGCGTTCAAAAAAGACGGCACCATCACGGCGGCTTCTAGCTCTTCCATCAATGACGGTGCAGCCGCTTTGGTCATGATGCGTCAAAGCACTGCCGACAAATTGGGCTGCAAACCCTTGGCACGCATTGTGAGCCACGCTACACACGCTCAAGAACCCGAATGGTTTGCAACAGCGCCAGTAGGTGCAACCCAAAAAGCTTTGGCCAAAGCAGGATGGCAAGTAGGCGATGTCGATTTGTGGGAAGTGAACGAAGCCTTTGCCGTAGTGCCGATGGCCCTCATGAAAGAGCTCAACGTGCCGCACGACAAGGTCAATGTGAATGGCGGCGCTTGTGCCTTGGGTCACCCCATTGGCGCGTCGGGTGCTCGCATTATGGTGACGCTCATTCATGCACTCAAGGCGCGCGGCCTGAAAAAAGGATTGGCCACTTTGTGCATTGGCGGCGGCGAAGGCACGGCCGTGGCCCTCGAAATTGTGTAAGTGAATTTGTTAGCCAACATCTAAGAGAACGCCATGATTCTGTCGCCCGACCAAGAAATGATTCGCGACGCAGTGCGCACATTTGCCAAAGAAGAACTTTGGCCCAACGCGCCTGCGTGGGACAAGTCCCATGAATTTCCCAAAGCGGCGCACAAAGGTTTGGCGGCATTGGGCGCTTATGGCATTTGCGTGCCCGAGTCATTGGGCGGCGCCAATTTAGATTACCTCACGTTGGGTTTGGTGTTGGAAGAAATTGCAGCGGGCGATGGCGGTGTAAGCACCACCATCAGCGTGACCAACTGCCCTGTCAACGCCATCCTCATGCGCTACGGCAACGACGCCCAACAACAAAAGTGGCTGACGCGTTTGGCCCAAGGTGAATTATTGGGTGCGTTCTGTTTGACTGAGCCGCATGTGGGCTCGGACGCTTCTGCCTTGCGCACCACGGCCACGCGCAAAGGTGATGCGTATGTGATCAATGGCGTGAAGCAATTCATTACCAGTGGCAAGCACGGCGACGTGGCCATTGTGATTGCTGTGACCGACAAAGGCGCTGGCAAAAAAGGCATGAGCGCTTTCATTGTGCCCACCGCCACACCGGGCTATCAAGTGGCTCGCTTGGAAGACAAGTTGGGCCAGCACTCTTCAGACACAGCACAAATCAATTTTGAAAACTGCGAAGTGCCCGTTGAGAATTTGATTGGCCAAGAGGGCGAAGGCTACAAAATTGCTTTGTCTGCTTTGGAAGGCGGCCGCATTGGCATTGCTGCACAAAGTATTGGCATGGCGCGCAGCGCATTGGAAGTGGCCATTGAGTATGCCAAGCAGCGCGAAAGCTTTGGTACTGCCATCTTCAACCACCAAGCGGTGGGCTTTAGATTGGCCGAGTGCGCCACCCAGCTGGAAGCCGCACGCCAACTCATGTGGCACGCCGCCAGCTTGCGCGATGCCAACTTGCCCTGCCTGAAAGAAGCCGCCATGGCCAAGTTGTTTGCCAGCGAAACCGCCGAAAAAATTTGTAGTGCCGCCATTCAAACCTTGGGCGGCTATGGCGTGGTCAGCGACTTTCCGGTGGAAAGAATTTACCGCGATGTGCGAGTGTGCCAAATTTACGAAGGCACCAGCGACGTGCAAAAGATCATCATTCAAAGGGCGTTGGCTTGACACTGCCTGCGCCTACTGTGTGCCCTTGCGGTGGCTCGCCCACTGCGCTCAAGGGCAAGAGTGCTGAAGCAAGTTATGTCCATTGTTGTGGCCGATTCATCGAGCAAGGGCAGTTGCCACCCGATGCTTTGCATTTGATGCGTTCCCGCTACACCGCCTTTGTTTTAGAAAACGAAGCCTATTTAAAACACACTTGGCAAGAAGCCTTCATGCCCAGCAGTGTTGAGTTTGAGGTGGGCGCTAAGTGGTTGGGCCTAGACATCAAAGACTTTGTCAGCACGGGCCTACAAGACGGCCAAGAAACAGCCGAAGTTGAATTTGTAGCGCGCGTCAGGGTGGGCGGCAGAGCCAATCGCTTGCACGAGCGCAGCCGTTTTGTGTGCGAAGACGGACAGTGGCGTTATGTCAATGCCGTTTGATGCGGTTAACATTGGCGTATGAATTTTCAGGCGGTTTTATTTGATTGCGATGGCGTGCTGGTCGACAGCGAGCCCATCACCAATGGCGTGTTGCGGGACATGCTGGAAGAGCGTGGCTGGGTCATGTCGCCCGAAGAATGTTTCAAGTTCTTTGTGGGCAAGGCCGTTAAAGATCACAAAGACACCATCGAAGCCAAAACCGGTTTGCCTTTAACCGAAGAGTGGTTGCACGCTTTCAGGCTAAGGCGGAACGATGCCTTGGCTGCCAACTTAACCGTGATGCCTGGCGCCCACGCAGCGGTGGCAGCAGCTTATGAAATTACCCAGGGTGCCATTGCCTGTGCATCGGGTGCCGACCGCTTCAAAGTAGAAATGCAATTGGCCCATGTCGATTTGATGCCGCACTTTGAAGGCCGCATTTTCAGTGGCCATGAAATGCCGCGCACCAAACCCGCCCCCGATGTGTACTTGGCTGCGGCCGCCCACTTAGAACGCGACCCTGCGCACTGCTTGGTCATTGAAGACAGCACCACCGGTGTGCAGGCGGGCGTGGCGGCAGGCGCAACGGTGTGGGCTTTGTGTCCAGAGCCACACATGGCCTCAGCCTTGATGGCGGCCGGTGCTTCGCAATTGTTCCCTCACATGGGCGCTTTGCCCGAGCTTTGGCGCACATCCCGAAAAGCCGCTGGCGTTTGACCTGTCCATTGTTTGAAGGCCCGAATGAAACTTTTTTCATTCTGAAAACCGGCGCTTTCGGCCACCTGCTTGATGGGCTTGCGAGTTCTTTGTAGCAACTCAATGGCGCGTTCGCGTCGCACTTCGTCTTTTAAAACCTGCAGGCTGGTGCCTTCTTCTTTGAGTTGCCTGTGAAGACTGCGGGGCGACAAATTCAAAAGCGGTGCGAGGTCTTCTGCGCTGTGAGTGTCTTGCGGGTGCATGGCCAAAGTTTGTTTCACTTGTGTCAGCAACAATCGGTCTTTGCGGTATTGCATCACTGTCAAAGTGAGCGCAGTTTCTAGCATGCGTTGCAAGGCGGCTTCGTCTCGGCGCAGGGGCAGGTTCAAGTAACTGGCGTTCATGACCAATTCAGAAATACAAAACGCCTCTTCAGTCGCAGGCTGATCTTTTGACAGGGCACCATCCCATTTTGAATTGCCAAACTGCACCGGCCCCTGAAACATCAGGGGGTACATCGCACTATGCGCCGGCGCTTCAAACGCAAAGCGCACCTGCTCCAGCGTGATGCGCGAGTCAATGAGCCAACAAGCCACCCCATACAAATTGCGCAAAATGGACAGCACGCCAAACTCACGTTGCTCGCCTAAGTCTTTCAGTTCGCGCAAACGAATGTGCGCTTTGCCATCGCGCTCTTGTACCGACAGTTCAATGTCATCGGACATCAGGCTGTGATGTCGACACCAGCGTTTGAGGGCCACACCCAGGGTGGGCGAGGTTAAAGACGCACGCACCAACATACCATAGGTGCCCCAAGGCAATGGACGGCTTAGGCATCCCAAAGACTCGTCATTGAGTTCGTGCATGGCAAAACTAGAGATGCGCTCCATCTGCATGGCAGTGATGCGCGTATTGAGTTTTTTGGCTTGCACTGGCGTAATTTGTGCAAACTCCAAAGCCTTGTTGGGGCTTTTTTCTTGGGCTGCATAAGCCCTCAGCATGGCTTGAACAAAGGCCATTGGCGTGGCGGCAACAGGGGGTCTTTTGGCGGGGGTAGGGCGCATGACCTATTTTGCGTTATTTTTGGCGCAATTTGCAACCTCTGAGTCTCCCTTAAATGGCGGCCTAGGTCTATCCTTGCGCATCAGGAGATTTCAAACATGTCGGTGCTTCAAACCCAGCTCAACAGCCGCTCAGCGGATTTCTTGGCCAACGCTGCAGCCTTGCAGGCCGCCGTAGACGACCTTCGCGTGCAGCTTCAAAAGTCTGCCGCCGGTGGTGGCGAAAAAGCCCGTGCCAAACACGTGGCCCGTGGCAAGTTGCCCCCGCGCGAACGCGTGCAAATGTTGTTGGACCCAGGCACACCATTTTTGGAATTGGCACCTTTGGCTGCGCACGCCATGTACCTCAACAAAGACGGCATCGAAGACGCACCCTGCGCCGGCATGATTGCAGGCATTGGCCGCGTCAATGGCGTCGACTGCATGATTGTGTGCAACGACGCCACCGTCAAGGGCGGCACCTACTACCCCATGACCGTCAAGAAACATTTGCGTGCGCAAGAAGTGGCGCAGCAAAACAACTTGCCGTGTATTTATTTGGTCGACTCGGGCGGTGCCAACCTGCCCAACCAAGACGAAGTGTTTCCCGACCGCGATCACTTTGGCCGCATCTTTTACAACCAAGCCAACATGAGCGCCTTGGGCATTCCGCAAATTGCGGTGGTCATGGGCAGCTGTACGGCAGGTGGCGCTTATGTGCCCGCCATGAGCGACGAAGCCATCATTGTCAAAAACCAAGGCACCATCTTTTTGGGTGGCCCACCTTTGGTCAAAGCCGCCACCGGCGAAGTGGTCAGTGCCGAAGACTTGGGCGGTGGCGATGTGCACACCCGCTTGTCGGGCGTGGCCGATCATCTGGCGCAAAACGATGCGCATGCACTTGCATTGGCGCGTCAAGCTGTGGGCTCGCTCAACAGAAAGAAAAACATCGAATTGCAACTGCGCGAACCAGCCCCGCCTTTGTATGACAGCCAAGAAATTTATGGCGTCATTCCGGCAGACAGCCGCAAGCCTTTCGATGTGCGCGAAATCATTGCACGCATTGTGGACGGCAGCGAGTTTGCAGAATTCAAGGCGCGCTTTGGGCCTACCTTGGTGTGCGGCTTTGCGCACATTGAAGGCATGCCGGTGGGCATCATTGCCAACAATGGCATTTTGTTTTCAGAGTCGGCGCTCAAGGGTGCGCACTTTATTGAGTTGTGCTGCCAACGCAAAGTGCCCTTGGTTTTTTTGCAAAACATCACCGGCTTTATGGTGGGTCGCAAATACGAAAACGAAGGCATTGCGCGCAACGGCGCCAAGATGGTCACCGCAGTGGCCACAGCCAAGGTGCCTAAATTCACCATCATCATTGGCGGCAGCTTTGGTGCTGGCAACTATGGCATGTGCGGCCGCGCGTTCAGCCCTCGCTTCTTGTGGCTGTGGCCCAACGCGCGCATTTGCGTCATGGGCGGCGAGCAAGCGGCTGGCGTGTTGGCCACCGTCAAGCGCGATGGCATTGAAGCGCGCGGCGGTACGTGGAGTGCCGAAGAAGAAGCGGTGTTCAAGCAGCCCATCTTGGATCAGTTTGGCAGTCAGTCGCACCCTTACTACGCCACGGCGCGTTTGTGGGACGACGGCATCATTGACCCGGCCGATACACGCCGTGTATTGGCATTGGGCTTGTCTGCTTCGTTGAATGCACCCATTGAAGACACTAAGTTTGGTTTGTTCCGCATGTGATGTTGCGCGTTTAAATCACGTGAATTATTCGATCAAGAGAGATAAACCATGACAAGCACTGCGCCAACACTAGACATCCGCCGCCCCTCCAAATGGGTGGCCGAGGTGTGGCTGAACCGCCCCGATGTGCGCAACGCGTTCAACGATGCGGTCATTGCCGAACTGACTGAAGCCTTCCAACAATTGGGACAAGACACAGACCTGCGCGCCATTGTGTTGGGTGCCCATGGCAAAGCCTTTTGCGCAGGCGCCGATTTAAATTGGATGCGCGCCATGTCGGGTTACAGCTGGGAAGAAAACCGCGCCGATGCCCAAAAACTGGCCGACATGTTGTGGACGATTGACCAATGTCCTGTGCCCATCGTGGGCCGCGTGCAAGGCGATTGCTATGCGGGCGGCATGGGCTTGGCCTCGGTGTGCGATGTACTGATTGCATCCGACAACGTGACTTTTTGTTTGTCTGAGGCGCGCCTGGGTTTGTTGCCCGGCACCATCAGCCCGTATGTGGTGCGCGCCATGGGGGCGCAAGCCTCCAAGCGATACATGGTCACTGCCGAAAGATTTTCTGCAGCGCAGGCGCAGGCCATGGGCATGGTGCATGAACTGTGCACGCCCGACAATTTGGATGCCAAAGTGGCCGAGATCGTCACCACCCTGTGTGGCAATGGCCCGCAAGCTTTGCGCGCCTGCAAACGCTTGGTGCAAGACGTAACCGACCAACCCATCAACGAAGCTTTGCGCCAAGAAACCGCAAGGCGCATTGCCGACATTCGGGCCAGTGATGAAGGCAAAGAAGGCTTGCAGTCCTTCTTGCAAAAGCGACCCGCGCAGTGGACGCAGGCGCAGTAAGCCTTCATGGCATCGAACGACACATCAGAATTTAAAGATTAAATAGCCAGGCTGAACATGTTCAAAAAAATCCTCATAGCTAACCGCGGCGAAATTGCATGCCGTGTAGCCGCCACAGCTAAACGCATGGGCATTCAAACCGTGGCGGTTTATTCCGATGCAGACGCCCATGCCAAGCACGTGGCCGCTTGCGACGAAGCCATCCATGTGGGTGGCTCTGCCCCCAAAGACAGCTACTTGCGCTGGGAGGCCATCATTGAAGCGGCCAAGGCTACAGGTGCCCAGGCCATTCACCCTGGCTATGGTTTCTTGAGCGAGAACGAAGCCTTTGCCGAAGCGTGTGCCAAAGCAGGCTTGGTGTTCATCGGCCCACCCGCATCGGCCATTCAGGCCATGGGCCTCAAAGCCGAGTCCAAACAACTGATGGAAAAAGCCGGCGTGCCTTTGGTGCCGGGCTATCACGGTGCCGATCAAAACCCCGACTTGTTAAAGCGCGAAGCCGATCGCATTGGCTATCCCGTGTTGATCAAGGCCAGCGCAGGCGGTGGTGGCAAAGGCATGCGCGCAGTAGAAAAATCAGAAGACTTTGCAGACGCCTTGGCCTCGTGCCAACGCGAAGCGCAAAACAGTTTTGGCGATCAAGCCGTGCTCATTGAAAAATATGTGCAGCGCCCCCGCCACATTGAAATTCAAGTGTTTGGCGATACGCAAGGCAACTGCGTTTATCTGATGGAGCGCGATTGCTCGGTACAACGCCGTCACCAAAAAGTATTGGAAGAAGCGCCTGCACCCGGCTTGTCTGAAGCACTGCGCCAACAAATGGGTGAGGCCGCAGTGGCGGCGGCGCGCGCTGTGAACTACGTAGGCGCGGGTACGGTTGAATTCATTGTGGAGCAGCGCGACAACAAATCGACTGGCCAAGTCGACATGAACTTCTTCTTCATGGAGATGAACACCCGCTTGCAAGTGGAGCATCCAGTGACCGAAGCTGTGACGGGTTTGGATTTGGTGGAGTGGCAGTTGCGCGTGGCCAGTGGCCAGCCCTTGCCGCTCAAGCAAGATGAAATCAAACTCACAGGCCACGCCATTGAAGCGCGCATCTGCGCCGAAACGCCCGACAACAATTTCTTGCCCGCCACAGGCCATTTGCAGGTGTATCAAAAGCCAGTCCACACTGCCTTCGAACGCGGCACCGTGCGCTTTGACGATGGCGTGCGTCAAGGCGACACCATCAGCCCTTATTACGACTCCATGGTGGCCAAGCTCATTGTGCATGGCGACACGCGTGAGCAAGCCTTGGCTTTGCTCGATCAAGCCTTGGCGCAAACGCAAGTGGTGGGCTTGTCGACCAATGTGCAGTTTTTAAGGCATGTGGTCAGCAGCGCTTCTTTTGCTGAAGCACGCTTAGACACTGCACTTATTCCGCGCGAAGCCGATGCGTTGTTCAACCAAGAAAAGCTTGGCTTGAATGTGGCCGCAGCCGCCGTGGTGGCGCACACGCTGCACCAAGAAAATTCACAACAAGGCAATGACCCCTTTAGCAAGAGCGATGGCTGGCAGTCGCATGCTGAAACTAATCGACGTTTTCCTTTGGAGTTTGCTGGCGAGAACCATGTCGCTTGGTTGCGCTACGCACACGGTGGCAGCATGTACCTCACATGGGGCGATGCAGCAGGGCCTGGCGTGCAAAGCGATGCGGATGCGTTTGAGTTTTCTGTTGCGGGCAATGCATCGCATACAAAATCGACAGCCCTCAACGTCACATGGCAAGGCCAACGCGTCATCAGCCAAGTGGTCATGCAGTTGGGCAAACCCGGCCAACCCGCAGAACTGGCGCACGTGTTTGCCGCGCACGGCGCAAGCCGCATCCGCTTAATCAACCCCTTGGCGCACGCCGAAGGCGCGCAAGATGAAAAGGGCGGCTTAACCGCGCCCATGCCAGGCAAGGTGGTGTCCTTTGCTGTCAAGGTAGGCGACAAGGTCAAGGCCGGCCAAAGCTTGGCTGTGATGGAAGCCATGAAGATGGAGCACACCATCGTGGCGCCCAAAGACGGTGAAGTGAAAGAGCTGCTGTATGCGCCGGGCGATCAGATTGCAGAAGGCGCTGAGTTGTTGAAGTTGGCGTGAGTCAACTCAAAATTCCAAAGCAATTTAAACTGAGAGATTATTTATCCCAGTAAAGCGCTTGGATTTTTCATGAAAATTGTTTTTTGTTGCACCCATGCTGTTGCCGAGCCTTGGTTAGAAGGTTTTCGCCAGGCTTTGCCGGGGGTCGATATTTGGGAATGGCAAGCGGCTGAGCCTGGTCAAGCGCCCAAGTTGGCCGACCATGCCGTGGTGTGGGCGCCGGCCCAAGCCTTCATTGATGAGCAAACCCAATTGCAAAATTTGTTTTGCATTGGTGCTGGTGTAGATGGCTTGCTCAAATTGCAGCTGCCCGACAAACTCAGTGTGGTGCGCCTTAACGATGCGGGCATGTCGGTGCAAATGGCGGAGTATGTGTGCCATGCCGTCATTGCTTATTTTCGTGAATTTGGCGCCTACGCCCAAGACGCTGCCGCCAAGCGGTGGTCGTTTAAAAAACCATTGGTTCGCGCTGACTTTGCGGTAGGCATATTGGGCGCAGGCGTGTTGGGTAGTCGAGTGGCTTCGGCTTTGAAACACTTTGAATTTCCAGTCAATGTCTGGAGCCGTACGCCCAAACAAATGGATGGCGTTCAAAGCTTTGCTGGTCAAGAGCAGTTGCCTCATTTTTTGAAAGCCACTCGGGTGTTGGTGAATCTGCTGCCCTTAACGGCAGAGACAGAAAATATTTTGAACCGTGCCAACTTGTCGCAATTGCAGCCAGGGTCTTACCTCATCAATGTGGCGCGCGGCCATCATTTGGTGGAGCAAGATTTGCTGGACTTGCTGCAAGAAGGTCACATGGCTGGTGCCACACTGGATGTGTTTCGCAAAGAGCCCTTGCCGCAAGACCATGCTTTTTGGCTGCATCCTCAAATTACCTTAACGCCGCACGCTTCGGCCAGAACTTTGCGCGAAGAAAGCGTGGCTCAAATTGCCAGCAAAATCAAAGCGGTCTATGCAGGGCAGCCCATCGAGGGGCGAGTGGGCCGTGAGCGTGGCTATTGATACGACTAAAGCAGAAACCACTTGCCTGCATCAACTTTCCAAATTCGTTAAAGTTCAAACATGACAATTCCTTCACGCGTTAAATTGGTGGATGTGGGCCCTCGCGATGGTCTGCAAAATGAAAAGCAAACCGTGCCTGCGGCCATCAAAATTGAGTTGGTGCATCGCCTCCAAGACGCGGGCCTGACTGAAATTGAAGTCACCAGTTTTGTCAGCCCCAAGTGGGTGCCGCAAATGGCCGACAACGCCGAAGTCATGGCGGGCATTCAAAGAAAAGCAGGCGTGCGTTACTCTGCGCTCACGCCCAACATGAAGGGTTTCGAAGCCGCGTTGCTTAGCAAGCCCGATGAAATTGTGGTGTTTGCTGCAGCCAGCGAAGCCTTCAGCCAAAAGAACATCAACTGCAGCATTGAAGAAAGCATTGAGCGTTTTGCGCCCGTGGTAGAGGCTGCGCGCAACGCTGGTATTTTTGTGCGCGGCGCTATGTCGTGCGTGGTGGGCTGCCCTTACGAAGGCGAAGTGCCACCCTCTAGCGTAGAGCGATTGGCCCAACTCATGAAGGGCATTGGTGTGCAGCACATTGGCGTGGCCGACACCATTGGTGTGGGCACACCCAAAAAAGTTCAAGCGGCCATGGAGGCCACTTTGAAGCACTACGACCTTAATGATGTGTCGGGTCATTTTCATGACACGTATGGCCAAGCGGTGGGCAACACTTTAGCGTCTTTAGAAATGGGCGTTTGGCAATTTGACACATCCGTGGCCGGCTTGGGCGGCTGCCCCTATGCCAAAGGCGCCACCGGCAATGTGGCCACCGAAGACGTGGTTTACATGTTGCACGGCATGGGCATCGAGACTGGCATCGACTTAGACAAGCTGGTGGATGCGGGTGCGTTCATCAGCGATTTTTTGCAGCGCAAATCTAATTCGCGTGTGGCTACAGCCATCTTGAACAAGCGCTTGGGCTAAATTTAAAATATCGCCAATGCACATGAGCGCCATCACCCGACTCAAAGACCGAGCCCAACAAGTGTTGGCTTCAGATTCGGTGCATGTGCCTTCACCTTGCGTGTCCATTTGTGTGGTCAACCCCAACACAGGCTTGTGCGAAGGCTGTCTGCGAACGCTCAATGAAGTGGCTGCGTGGGGCCAACTGCCCAGCGCCAAACAACGCGAAGTGTGGCAACTCATTCAAGCGCGGTGCGATGCGGCCAGCGGCCATGTATAAATCCGCATGAAAGAAATTCATTTTTACTTCGATGTGATTTCGCCTTATGCGTGGTTGGCGTTTCAGGCCTTGCCCAAAAGCTTAGAAGGCATTTCGCACACAGTGCGTTACCACCCCGTGGTGTTTGGCGCCATGCTCAAACACCATGGCCAGCTTGGCCCTGCAGAAATGCCAGGCAAGCGCGATTGGACTTATCGACAAGTGATGTGGCTGGCCAAGCAGCAAGGTACTGTGCTGCAGATGCCTGCTTCCCATCCCTTTAATTCATTGGCGCTGCAGCGCATGGCGGTGGCCACGTCGCCCAAGGGTGAGCCTTCGCGAGAAGTAGTTGAAGCTATTTTTAAGCACGTGTGGTGCAATGGTTTAGAAGCCACCGATGAAGCGCGAATTGCCGAGTTGCAAAAACATCTCACACAGATGGTGCAAGTTTCTGAGCCAGGTTTTCAAATCGACATTCAATCGGCAGAAGTTAAACAACAGCTTCTGCAGCAAACACAAGCCGCCATCGATTTAGGTCTGTTTGGTGTGCCCAGCATGGTGGTCGACGGCCAAGTGTTTTGGGGGCAAGACGCATTGCCCATGCTGCGTGCGTATTTAGACGGCGATGCTTGGTTTCAGTCTTCCGATTGGCTGGACGTTGGCAAATTGCCCGTGGGTATCAAACGCTCCCAAGCATTGACCCACAAGGCATAAACCCAGGTGATGATTAAAAAGATCAACACCGAACCCTGAGCCGCCATCCAAAAGCCCAAAGGGCGATCAAAGAACACTTCGTCAAAGCTGCGGGCAAAAAACGCCACGCAAAAAGTGACGCTGCCCCATACCAACAACAAGCCCCAGCGCAGTCGGTTAACGCGCAATTCAAACTCGGCTTGAGTGATTTGTTGGGGCATGCAAATATTATGTGTTGCAAATCTGTTGCAAACGCAGTCTAGGGGCTTACCCTGCTTAAGCCGCTAATCTCACCATGTGGAACAAAAACCAAGGGTTTCACCTCATGCTGTCAGCCCATGTTGGTTTCGCGTCAGAAGGCGGTCAGAGCACTACCGAAGAATCGCCCCCAAGCCTTCGTGTCGAGGGCTATTTTTTGGAGACAGCTAATATGGCTACAACTGATCCCCGCCCGATGTCGGCCGAAGAGAAGAAGGTTATCTTCGCTTCGTCGCTGGGCACCGTGTTCGAGTGGTATGACTTCTACCTCTACGGTTCACTCGCCGCAATTATTGCGAAACAATTCTTCAGCGGCTTGGATGAAGGCTCAGCTTTCATTTTCGCGCTGTTGGCTTTTGCCGCCGGCTTCATCGTCCGTCCTTTCGGCGCCATTTTCTTTGGCCGCTTGGGCGACATGATTGGTCGCAAGTACACCTTCTTGGTCACCATCCTGATCATGGGTATCTCCACGTTCATCGTGGGTATCTTGCCTAACTACGCCAGCATTGGCGTGGCCGCTCCCGTCATCCTGATCTGCTTGCGCTTGTTGCAAGGTTTGGCTTTGGGTGGTGAGTACGGTGGTGCTGCTACTTATGTGGCCGAGCACGCGCCCATGGGCAAACGCGGTGCTTACACTTCTTGGATTCAGACCACAGCCACATTGGGCTTGTTCTTGTCACTCATGGTGATTTTGGGCACACGTACCGTCATTGGCGAAGAGGCCTTTGCCGATTGGGGCTGGCGCGTTCCGTTCATCGTTTCTATTCTGTTGTTGGCCGTGTCGGTTTACATCCGTTTGAGCATGAACGAGTCACCTGCTTTTGCCAAAATGAAAGCAGAAGGCAAAACTTCTAAGTCTCCTTTGTCCGAATCTTTCGGTCAGTGGAAAAACCTGAAAATCGTGATCTTGGCTTTGGTTGGCTTGACAGCCGGTCAAGCTGTGGTTTGGTACTCTGGCCAGTTCTACGCTTTGTTCTTCTTGACACAAGCCCTGAAAGTGGACGGCGCTACTGCCAACATCATGGTGGCCGTTTCTTTGATCATCGGCACACCGTTCTTCATCTTGTTCGGCTCACTGTCTGACAAGATTGGCCGCAAGCCCATCATCTTGGCTGGCTGCTTGTTGGCTGCCGTGACTTACTTCCCAGTGTTCAAGGCATTGACCGCTGCTGCCAACCCAGACTTGGCCGCTGCACAAGCCAAATCACAAGTGGTGGTGTCTGCTGATCCAGCAGAGTGCTCATTCCAGTTCAACCCCACAGGTACCAAGAAGTTCACTTCTTCTTGCGACATTGCCAAACAACGTTTGGCTGGCGCATCAGTGAGCTACTCTAACGAAGTGGCACCTGCCGGTACACCTGCCACCATCAAGGTTGGCGAGACTTTGGTGAAGGTTAAGTACACACCTGAAGACATCGCTGAAGCCAAGGCCAAGGCCGAAGCTAAGGTTGCTGAACTGACTGCTGCTCAACCACAAGACGCCAAAGCCTTGGAAGCTGCTAACAAGTCTGTTAAAGATTTGAGCAACGAGAAGACTGCTGGCAACATTTTGTTGGGTGCCAATTTGGGCGCTGCTTTGAAGGCTGCTGGTTACCCACCAAAAGCTGACATGGCTAAGTTTGACAAGGTCAAGGTCATTATCATTCTCACTTACTTGGTGATTTTGGTGACCATGGTGTACGGTCCTATTGCTGCCATGCTGGTAGAAATGTTCCCAACACGCATTCGTTACACCTCTATGTCCTTGCCTTACCACATCGGTAACGGTTGGTTCGGTGGTCTGTTGCCTACAACCGCTTTCGCGATCGTGGCTCAGACGGGTGACATGTACAACGGTCTCTGGTACCCCATCATCATTGCTGGCGCTACCGTGGTCATTGGTGGCTTGTTCATCAAGGAAACCAAAGACGTTGACATTTACGCCAACGACTAATTTGTAAGCTTTCCGGGACCTTCCCGGTGCTACATTCGAGCCCTCCCTTCGTGGAGGGCTTTTTTAATTGGGGTCAGATCAACATTAATTTCCAATCAAAGCCGGGTAAAGGCTAAGGGGGCTTCCTCATACTGGGGTACCAGAAATCGTTCAGCCCCCTTAGCTTTTACCCGACTTCGATTGACCAAATTAATGTTGATCTGACCCCAATTAAAAAATGTGTTTAGACCTGACCTGATTAACGATATTTTTTTGGAGAAAATTATGTGGAAAATTGCTGTTGGATTTGCTATCTTCGCCGGCCTGGCTTTGTACGTTATCTCTAAAGGCGGCGACAGCCTCGACATGGGCGGTGAAAAACACGGCGCCGATGCCGTACACGCACCTGCACCCGCCGAAGCACCTGCTGCTGCAGCGCCCGCAGCTGCTCCTGCTGCTGCCCCCGCTGCACCAGCAGCACCTGCACCTGCCGCCAAGTAATCGCTTCAGTCAATCTGGCTGTGCTTCTCGCCCAGCCAGACGGCACCAACCCCAATTGATTTCTCAGCAGGGGAAAATTAATGTTGATCTGACCCCAATTAAATTTAGAAATACCCCAAATCTACGGGGTATGCGGGTGTGCCGAAGTTTTTGAGGTTGGGCAGCACCAAGGGAAGTTCGGTGGGGCTCACGCCAAACCACTTGGCCAGCGTGGCGGCATATTGGTCAACTGAGGTGGTGGGTAGCAAGCGGCCCTGGCCTACGTGCCATTGGTCGTCGGGGGCGGCGGTGTCGCCCACGCTCACAGGGGGTGGCGTGCCGTAAAAAGCAGCACCTTTGACAGCGCCTCCCACCACAAAGTGATGCGAGCCCCAGCCATGATCCGAGCCGTCGCCGTTGGACGTTAGCGTGCGGCCAAAATCGGAAGCCGTAAAACTGGTCACTTGATTGGCCACCCCCAACTCCACTGTGGCTTTGTAAAAAGCCGTCATAGCCTCGTCCACTTTTTGCAGCAGTGGGGCATGGCGTGTGTCCAAATAATCGTGCAAGTCAAAGCCACCCAATGTGACCATGAAAACCTGGCGTTTGGCACCTAAGCTCGACCGAGCACCAATCAGTTGAGCCACCGTTTTAAGCTGGTCGGCCAAATTGTTTCCGCTTGGAAAAGGCGTGCTTAAGGACACGCCCGCCAAGCCCTGAGACACAACCGATTGCGCATTAATACCGCGCTTCATCACGGTGTTGTACTCATTCTCCAAAATATGCGAGCTGCTTTTTTGCAGCATTTGCATGAAGGCTGTTTTGAGCTCGGACTGGTTAAAAAAGTAGCTGGTGGCTGGGTTGACGGGAATGGCGCCTTTGGTGCTGCACTGGTATTGCAATGTGCTGTTGCCCGACAAAAATACATTGTTGCCCGACAAAGAAATGCAGGTGAAGAGCGAGTTGGCATTGTTGCCCATGGCTACATCGCCAAAGCGCCCACCCCAACCCACGGTTGAGCCTTCTGCCGCAGAAGATTGCCATACAGACTGCTGGTCGTTGTGTGAAAACAGTTTTGGCGGCAGCGGATATTTTTGTCGGTCTGGGCTGTTGTATTGAGCGCGAGTTAAAGGCACCACCAAGGGGCCGACATTCAGTTGCACTGCGGCTTTGCCTGAATTGAAAAGCTGCGTCAGTCCAGTCATGCTGGGATGCAAGGCATATTTTCTGCCACCAGCTAATGCTTGCGTTGGTTTAAGCTCTGTAGCAGCCAGTGCCGATTGTGACAACACCACCCCCGAGGTGTAACTGCCCGAGCCTGCCGCGCGAATGGCAAAGTATTTGGCGTAGCTGTCGTTGTCGTAAGTGACCACGGTATTGGCGTAGTCGTTGCCGCCCAACAAAAAAACACAGACCAAAGCCTTGTAATCGGATGCGGAAAAGGCGGCCGCCTCACCGATTGCGGCCAAGTTGGCCAACCAGGGTGCTGCCATGCCCGTTAAAGAAAGTTGGCCTGCTTGCCGCAAAAAATTGCGTCGTGAATTTGAAGTATTGGAATTCATATCAAGAGCTTTGTTGGGCATGGTTATTTCTGAACCAAATATTCAGCGCAGCACATCACAAACATGATGGCCTTGGCCACATAAGCGCGCTTGCTGTTGTCGCTGCTGCTTGAAGTGGTAGGCTCGTACGCAAACACACTGGTCATGTCTTTCAGGGTGGCATCTGAAATTTGCCCCGCGCACAGCAGCATATTGAGTCGCGCAAACAAAGCCTGCGGGTTGCCAACCAATGCAATTTCGGCGCTGTAATCTGGCACGATGTCGGGTCCATCGGTGGCGGTAGGGTTTTCTGGCGAGGTAATTAACTCAGGCGCCCTGACCCACATGCCGTTGATTAAGTTGTCTTGCAAATAGTTGATATACGACGCCGTGGTGCTCTCGTTCACCAATTGAAACTCGGGGGCGGTGTATTGCAGGGCCGCCATTGCCGTATTGGGCGGCACATAGCCTGGCCGGAAAAAATTAAACACAGATGGCGCTTGCAAGGGGCTTTGGCCCAGCGCGTTAACGGCCGAATAATTGGGATTGCCTATTTTCCAAGTACCCTTGAGCGACTTGACTTTGAAGGTGCGCCCCCATTGCGCGATTCGCACCATGGGTTCGCGCAATTTGCCAAAACTGGCGTTGCTTAAGCCTGCTGCATCGGTGGCCTCGGCGTCTGTCAAGATGGCTTTGAATACCGCTGCCAAATCGCCTCGCACGCCCTTGCCGTTGTTGTTAAACACAGCGGTCACCCGGCCCACATAGGCGGGAGATGGGTTGCTGCACACCAAACGCTGAATCATTTGTCGGCCAAAGAAAGGGCCAACGTTAGGGTGCTGAAATAAAGTATCTAAAGCAATTTTCAATGCCGCAGAGCCCTCGGTACCTGCAGGCACCACGGCGCCTAAAAACCGGGCTTCCAGCATGGAGTGACGGTTTGCGTTCAATTTCATGGGGCGGCGGGTGTAGCCCACCTTGCGCACCCTGTAAGAAGGTGTTGAAGAGCTGTCAAAGTAGCCTTCGGTGTCGTCGGCCTCGTAACCCGTGAATACGCGCGCCAAATTGGACACGTCCGATTGAGTGAAGGTATCAACTGGCGCGCCATTCACCTTCACCACGGTGCCGTCAAGGTTGAGTTGCTGCAAGCCGATGGTGAAGAGTTGCATCACTTCGCGAGAATAGTTTTCATCGGGCAAGCGGCCTGAGGCGACGTCTTCTTTTTGATTGCCCAGTGTGTTCAAAAACTCGCCCATGGCGATGCTGAGCGTGACGTCTTCCAGCAATTTGCGGTAGTTGCCAAATGCGTTGTTGCAAAGAATGTCCCAATAATGCGCCATGGCAAATTGGGGCCAGCTCACGGTCGATACGCCTGAGATGCCCACCACAAAAAACTCCGACAAAGCCAGCGCCATGCGCCTGCGAACGCCATCGGGCGAGGCCATGATTTGGTACCAAGCCATGTAGTTGGCATGGAAGTCCATTTCATAAAATCTGTTGTTGTCAATGGCGCTGTAGCCACGCGCCGAGAGCCAGTCCCAGCCGCCAGTGCTGGAGGGGGTGCTCATTTGTGCATCTAACCATGCGCTTGCGCCCATGCTTTTGACGGATGCTATTTCTGCTTCAGAGCTGGAAAACTGTGCGCGCTGCAGAAAACGGGCTGCGGCGTAGTCGGTGGCAAAGGTAATTTTGTCGCTGACGGCAGGGGGTGCGGGCGCAGAGCTGCCACCGCAAGCTGCCAAGAAGCTGGCTGCTGCAATTGCCGTTGTTGTTGCTTTGAAAGGCAAGCCCTGGGCTGGTTTGTCCTCGATGTCCGATACCACTTCAGTCATGAATGCCTCCAATGCCAAGCATTGTGGCCAACAATTGGGGTCAGATCAACATTAATTTCCAATCAAAGCCGGATAAAGGCTAAGGGGGCTTCCTCATACTGGGGTACCAGAAATCGTTCAGCCCCCTTAGCCTTTATCCGACTTCGATTGACCAAATTAATGTTGATCTGACCCCAATTAAATTCATCTCAAGCCTAGAATGTTGAGCCTCCACCCAAAAAGCTTGCATGTATGTCTAACGGTTTGATCAAGATTCGCGGCGCTCGTCAGCACAACCTCAAGAACATTGATTTGGACATCCGCACGGGGGAGTTGACAGTGGTCACCGGGCCCAGTGGGTCGGGTAAATCGAGTTTGGTGTTTGACACTCTGTACGCTGAAGGACAGCGGCGCTATGTGGAGACGTTCAGCGCTTATGCAAGGCAGTTTCTAGACCGCATGGACAAGCCTGCGGTGGACAAGGTGGAAGGGGTGCCACCCGCCATTGCCATCGACCAAACCAATCCCGTTAGAAGTTCGCGTTCTACCGTGGGCACCATGACCGAGCTGAACGACCATTTGAAGTTGTTGTTTGCGCGATTGGGCCATTTGCATGACAGGGACACCGCAAGGCCTGTGAAGCACGACACGCCTGAGTCTATTTTTGCGGAGTTGGTGAAGCGTGCCGAAGCGGCAGGGGATCCGCGATTGGTGTTGACGTTTCCTGTGGAGTTGCCAGGCAACACAACTGCCGAGCAGGTTGAGCAGTGGTTGTCGGCCAGTGGCTTTACCAAGGTGCAAGCTGAGCGAGAAGTGGCTACGCCTACTGGACCGCGCAAGGTGTTGGATGTGGTGGCGGACAGGTTTAGGTTGGGGAATGCGGAGAAGGCGCGGGTGGTGGAGGCCATTGAGGTGGCGCTTAAAAGAGGGGGGCGGTTAAATGTTTATGTAGTTGAGGAAGGTGCTCAATTGGGGTCAGAGCCAAAAAAATTGGATTCGCCCGGTTCGGGCTCACCCAATTTATTTGGATCTGACCCCAATTTATCCAGCGATCAAACCACTATGTGGCGCTTCTCCGCCGGCCTCCACTGCCCCGAAAGCGATCTGCGATATCCCGAGCCACTGCCTTCGATGTTTTCGTTTAATTCGGCGGTGGGGGCTTGCGAAACTTGCCGTGGATTTGGACGGGTGATTGGTGTGGATCTGGGCTTGGTCATTCCGAATGACAAACTCACCCTGAGAGCCGGCGCCATCAAGACCATTCAAACGCCTGCATGGAAGGAAGCGCAAGACGACCTCATGCGCCATGCCGAAGCGGCGGGCATTCCGCGCGACACACCCTGGTTCAAGCTAACCGCAGAACAGCAAAAGTGGGTGATTGAAGGCTCGCCCAACTGGAATGGCAAATGGAACCAGCAGTGGTACGGTGTGCACCGCTTCTTTGGCTACCTCGAAAGCAAAGCCTACAAGATGCACATCCGCGTGCTCTTGTCCAAATACCGCAGCTACACCGAATGCGGTTCGTGCGGGGGTGCAAGGCTTAAAGCCGACAGCCTCATCTGGCGCATCGGCAGCGCAGAAGATGCCAACGCCACATTGCCCAAAGAAAAACGCTTCATGCCCAAAGGCGTGAAGTGGACGCGTCAACAACTCGAAGCCTTGCCTGGCCTCAGCCTGCATGACCTCATGATCATGCCCATCGACAAGCTGCGCAATTTTTTCGATCGCATGTCGGCCACGGCCATTCAAGAAAACAGTCAAGACGGCGAAGCGCAAGCGCTCAAACTTTTGCTAGAAGAAATTACCAACCGCCTCAAATACTTGTGCGATGTGGGCATTGGCTACCTCACACTCGACCGCCAAAGCCGCACCCTCAGCGGCGGTGAAGTGCAGCGCATCAACCTCACGACTGCATTAGGAACATCACTCGTCAACACGCTGTTTGTGTTGGACGAGCCCAGCATTGGCCTGCACCCACGCGACATGAGCCGCATCACGCAAGCCATGCACCGTCTCCGAGATGCTGGCAACACGCTGGTGGTTGTTGAACACGACCCCGCTGTGATGCTGGCCGCCGATCGCATGATCGACATGGGCCCTGGCCCTGGCGAGAAGGGCGGCCACATTGTGTTTGATGGCAGCACGCAAGATTTAAAAAACGCCAACACCCTCACGGGCGATTACTTGGGCGGCCGCAAGCAAGTGGGCATGGGCTTCAAGCGTTTGGTCACCGACAACACGCCACGCCTCATCCTGGAAGGCGCCAAAGAGCACAACCTCAAAAACGTCTCGATTGATTTTCCGTTGCAGCGTTTGGTGTGTGTGACGGGTGTCAGCGGCTCAGGCAAATCCAGTTTGATTCAAGACGTCTTAGCTCCCGCACTTTTAAGACACTTTGGCAAGAGCACCGAAACACCCGGTGCACACGACCGTTTGTTGGGCGCCGATCATTTAAGCGACGTGATATTTGTAGACCAATCGCCCATCGGCAAAACAGCGCGCTCAAACCCTGTCAGTTATGTGGGCGCATGGGATGCACTGAGAGAAATTTTTGCAGTAGCGTCACTTTCAAAACAACGTGGCTACACCGCTTCCAAGTTCAGTTTCAACAGCGGCGATGGCCGATGCCCCACTTGCGGCGGCTCTGGCTTTGAGCACGTCGAAATGCAGTTCTTAAGCGACGTGTATTTGCGTTGCCCCGATTGCGATGGCAAGCGTTACCGTCCCGAAATTTTGGAAATTACCATTGAGCGACAAGCCATTGGTGATTTGCGTGCGCGTCGATTGAATGTGGCCGATGTACTCGACCTCACAGTCAGCGAGGCAGCAGCCTTGTTCGCGCAAGATCGCGATGTGATTCGTGCACTGCAACCCATCGTCGATGTGGGCCTTGAGTATGTGAAGTTGGGCCAGCCTGTACCGACTTTGTCAGGCGGCGAAGCGCAACGTTTGAAGCTGGCGGGGTTCTTGGCGGGTGCTGCCAAATCTGCCACGTCAAGCAAACAATCTTTGGCCAAAAAAGGCACCTTGTTCTTGTTCGACGAGCCCACCACCGGTTTGCACTTTGACGACATTGCCAAGTTGATGCGCGCTTTGCGCAAGTTGCTTGAAGGCGGTCATTCACTCATTGTGATTGAGCACAATTTGGACGTGATCCGAGCCAGCGATTGGCTGATTGACTTGGGCCCAGAAGGCGGCGATGCAGGTGGCTATGTGGTGGCCGAAGGCATGCCAGAAGATGTTCGAAATCATGCGACATCACATACCGCATTGGCGCTGCGTGAGTATGCACAAGCCATGGGCGAGTTGGGGGGCATTTTGCAAGTTGCCGAGGCTCCCAAGCAAGCGCTTGCCAAAGTGGCTCGAAAACAAACTGCAGAAGACAACAGCATTCGAATCGTCAACGCCAAAGAACACAACCTCAAAAACCTAAGCGTCAACATTCCACGCGGTCAATTCAACGTGATCACCGGCGTCAGCGGCTCTGGTAAATCCACCTTGGCCTTTGACATTCTGTTCAACGAAGGTCAACGCCGTTACCTCGAAAGTTTGAACGCCTACGCGCGCAGCATTGTGCAACCCGCTGGTCGTCCTGAAGTAGACGCGGTGTACGGTATTCCGCCCACAGTGGCCATTGAACAACGCTTGTCACGCGGCGGTAGAAAAAGTACTGTGGGAACCACCACCGAGGTGTGGCACTTCTTAAGACTTTTGTACGTCAAGCTAGGTACACAACATTGCATTCACGACAACGCCGCCGTGGCGCCGCAAACACCCGATAGCATTGCCGCGCAGCTGCTCAAAAATTTCAAAGGCCAGCACATTGGTTTGCTGGCGCCTTTGGTCATGAACCGAAAAGGTGTTTACACCGAACTGGCCGAATGGGCACGCCCCCGTGGCTACACACACTTGCGAGTGGATGGCAATTTCTTGCCCACACAAAATTTCCCGCGCATTGACCGCTTTAAAGAGCACACCATTGAGCTGCCTGTGGCCAGCCTCAAAATCAGTGCCGATCAAGAAAAACAACTCAGAGAAGCACTGACCAAAACTTTGGAATTGGGCAAAGGCGTGGTGCATGTGTTGAGCGATTTAAATGGCTTGCAAGACGCCATGGAAGCCAACCAAGCCACGGCACACATTGGCAAGTTGCAAGTGTTCTCAACACTGCGTGCTTGTCCTGTTTGTAGCACCTCTTACAACGAACTCGATCCGCGCTTGTTTAGCTACAACAGCAAACACGGCTGGTGCCCCGAGTGTGTGGGCACAGGGGTGAAATTGACCAAAGATCAACGCAAAGTGTTTGACGACTCGGTCAGAGATGACGATCAAAAAGGCCGCGAGCAAAGTTTTGCTGAGCCCGAAATTGAAGATTTGATTGAGCAAGTGTGTCCGCACTGCGAAGGCACACGACTGAACCAAACTGCGCGCCATGTGAAGTTCACAGCGCAGCTTTTGCCCATCACCGATATTGCCAGCATGAGCGTCACCGACGTGCGCAAATGGGTGCAAAGTTTGGCCAAAGCCAACGAGTTGTCGCAACGCGAACAAGACATTGCACGCGACCTCTTGCCCGAAATTGAAAGCCGCTTGGAGTTTCTCGAAGAAGTAGGTTTGGGCTATCTCACGCTAGACCGCGGCGCCCCCACACTCAGCGGCGGTGAAGCACAGCGAATCAGGTTGGCCGCGCAATTGGGCAGCAACTTGCAAGGTGTGTGCTACGTGCTCGACGAACCCACCATCGGTTTGCATGCACGCGACAATCAAATCTTGTTGAACGCGCTGCACAAGCTGGGCGACAAAGGCAACACGCTGGTGGTGGTAGAACACGACGAAGACACCATCAGAAGAGCCGACCACATCATCGACATTGGTCCTAGCGCGGGCAAGCGCGGGGGGCGCTTGGTGGCACAAGGCAGCGTGAAAGACATCACCGACGCCGCTGATTCGCAAACGGGCAAGTACCTCTTGCACGCCATGAAGCATCCGCTGCAAACGAGGCGCAACATGCCCTCTTTCAAAGTAGGCAGCAAGGCTGACAAAGAAAACACGGAAGTCCTGAAGTGGCTAGAACTCAAAGGTGCCAACCTGCACAATTTGCAAAACGTCAACGTGCAAATTCCATTGCAACGCTTGGTGGCCGTGACGGGTGTGAGCGGTTCTGGCAAATCCACCTTGGCCCGCGATGTGTTGCTGGCCAACGTACAAAGCCATGTGAGCCAACGCAGCACCAAAGCTGGCAGAGATGAACAAGACGCCGGCAAATTTCCTGCGCTCAGTGGGTGCACAGAGCTGAAAGGTTTTGAAGCGGTTGACCGCGTGCTAGAAGTGGACCAAACCCCCATTGGCAAAACCCCCCGCAGTTGCCCGGCCACCTACATTGGTTTTTGGGACACCATTCGAAAACTCTTCGCTGAAACATTGGAAGCCAAAGCGCGCGGCTATGCAGCAGGCAGATTCAGCTTCAACACGGGCGAAGGCCGATGCCATACGTGCGAAGGCCAAGGCCTGCGAACCATTGAGATGAGTTTCTTGCCCGATGTGAAAGTGCCTTGCGAGGCATGTCATGGCGCGCGTTTCAATCCAGAAACTTTGGCGGTCACATGGCGTGGCAAAAGCATTGGCGATGTGCTCAAAATGGAAGTAGACGAAGCCGTTGCATTCTTTGAAACCATGCCGTCCATTGCGCACCCCTTGCAACTTCTAAAAGACGTTGGCTTGGGCTATCTCACGCTGGGTCAGCCATCCCCCACACTGAGCGGCGGTGAAGCGCAGCGCATCAAGTTGGTCACCGAACTCACCAAAGTGAGAGACGAAGTGGGCAAGCGCGGCAACAAAGCGCCGCACACCTTGTACGTGCTGGACGAACCCACGGTGGGCCTTCACATGGGCGACGTCGACAAGCTGATTCATGTCTTGCACAGATTGGTGAATGCGGGTCACAGCGTGTTGGTGATTGAGCACGACTTGGATGTGATCGCCGAAGCCGACTGGATCATTGACCTGGGGCCTGAGGGCGGTAAGGCGGGGGGGCAAGTGGTGGCCAGCGCCAGTCCGGAAGAGGTGGTTAGGCTGGGAACACACACTGGCAAGGCATTGCAAGCTGTGTTATTGCGCTGAATTGGTCAATTTGTGTACTAAAATTATAATTTTTCGAACATGAAAATTACGCCCGTCATTCTTTGCGGAGGGTCAGGTACCAGGCTGTGGCCTTTGTCCCGCTCGGGCTTTCCAAAGCAATTCATTGCGCTGTCTGGCGAGCACAGTCTTTTCCAGCAGGCCGTGAAGCGCGTTCAAGACCTTGGCCATGACGGGTTTGCGGTGGGCACAGCGCTCATTGTTACCAACGAAGAGCATCGCTTCTTGGCCTTGGACCAACTCAAAGACATGCCTGGCGTCAATGCGCAGCTCATTCTTGAGCCCACAGCGCGCAACACAGCCCCCGCGCTAACGCTTGCGGCATTAGAGGCTTTGGAGCAAGGCGAAGACTCGGTCATGGTGGTGTCACCTGCCGACCACGCTGTACAACACCTCGACGTCTTTCAAACACAATTGGCCCAAGCCATTCGCGTGGCCCAAAGTGGTGGCATTGTCACCTTGGGCATCACACCCACCAAACCCGAAACGGGCTACGGCTACATCAAAGCCGCGCCACAAAGTTTGGCGCATGGCCAACGCCAAGTTGAGCGCTTTGTCGAAAAGCCCAACTTAGAAACTGCGCAGCAGTACCTAGACAGTGGCGCGTATTTTTGGAACAGCGGCATCTTCATCTTGAAGGCCAGCGTTTGGTTGGAAGCCTTGCAAGCATTTCGGGCCGACATTGCAGACGCCTGTCGCCATGCATGGCACCGCAAAAGCATTGAATACAAATTTGTCAGACCCGACACAGAATTGTTTTTGCACATTCCCAGCGAATCCATTGATTATGCTGTGATGGAAAAATGCCCCGGCTCACAGTTTCCCATTCACACCATTCCCTTAGATGCGGGCTGGAGTGACCTAGGTTCTTGGGATGCTGTGTGGGAGTTGGGCGCTAAAGATGCGCAAGGCAATGTGCAGCATGGCGACGTTTTGATGTCGGGTACACACGGCACCTTGGTGTATGCCGCTTCTCGCTTGGTCACCACCGTGGGGGTTGATGACATGGTCATCGTGGAAACTGCCGATGCCGTTTTGGTGGCGCACCGCGATCGCAGCCAAGAGGTCAAAGCCATCGTGCAAAGCTTGTCAAAGCAAGAACGCTTTGAACAAACCCTGCACCGCAAAGTACATCGCCCTTGGGGTTGGTACGACAGTGTGGACGAAGGCGATCGCTTTAAGGTGAAGCGCATTTGCGTCAATCCAGGGGGTGTCTTGAGTTTGCAAAAACACAATCATCGTGCGGAGCATTGGATTGTGGTGAAAGGTGTTGCAGACGTCACTTGCAACGACCAAGTCAAGCGACTGAATGAAAACGAATCGACTTACATTCCTCTGGGTTCGGTTCACCGACTGAGCAATCCAGGTACAACGCCTCTGGAATTGATCGAAGTTCAAACGGGCGGCTACCTGGGTGAAGATGACATTGTGCGGTTTAAAGATTCCTACGGAAGAAGCACCGCTGAATGAAGATTGCAATCGTCCACGACTGGTTGGTCACCTTTGCTGGCGCAGAGCGCGTGCTGGCAGAAATGATGGTGTGCTACCCAGACGCAGACATTTTTGCAGTCATTGATTTTTTAAAACCTGAAGACCGTGGTTTCTTGAATGGCAAGCACGTCACCACCAGCTGGTTGCAAAAATTGCCAGGCGTTCACAAGTTTTACCAGCGCTATTTGCCGCTGATGCCGTGGGCGATACAAAGCCTAGATTTGAGCCAGTACGATGTGGTGATTTCAAGTTCACATGCGGTTGCCAAAGGGGTCCGGCTGGCGCCGCATCAGTTGCATGTTTGCATGTGCTACACCCCCATGCGCTATGCATGGGACCTCCGCACTGCCTATTTAAATGACGCTGGTTTGAATACTGGCATCAAAGGATGGCTGGCCAATTGGTTACTAGACCGCATTCAAAAATGGGATTTTGAAAATTCCAAGAATGTGCATCACTTTGTGGCCATTTCCAATTACATCGCAGAGCGCATTGCCCGATGTTATGGCCGCACCTCCGTACTTGTGTATCCACCGGTGGATGTAGCGGGTTTTGGTTTGAAAACTGCACCCCCTCAAAACTATTTCATCACAGCGTCTAGGTTGGTGCCCTACAAAAATGTGGCACTTATCATCAAAGCCTTTGCACAGATGCCCGATTTGCATTTAAAAGTGGTGGGCACAGGCTCTGAATTTGAACATTGCAAAAAGTTGGCAGGCCCCAATGTTGAAATGATGGGTTTTTTGCCGCATGACGAACTGGCGCAGCAAATTCAAGGCGCGCAGGCGTTTATCTTTGCGGCAGATGAAGACTTCGGCATTGCACCCCTTGAAGCGCAAGCCTGTGGAACCCCCGTCATTGCATATGCCAAAGGTGGTGCGTTGGAAACTGTGGCAGTGAAAGAACGGCCCACCGGCTTATTTTTTCACGCACAAACAGAAAGCGCCATTGCACAGGCGGTTAGAAGTTTTGATCTGCAGAACTTCCAGGCTGCCCACTGCCGTCAAAACGCCATGAAGTTCTCGGCTGCCAATTTCCGCGACAATTTCAAGCAAAAAATCGACCTGTTTTGGCGCGAATTTCAAGTTCAATTAAATGGCAGCAAAGCGGGAGTTGCTGCATGACCTGGGACCCCGAAAATTTTCAATTTGCAGGACGCGGAGCCCTGCGCTTATCGTCCCCTTGGGTGCGTTATCTGGCCCTGCTGGCCGACTGCGCATTGGTTTGCATTGCGGGTGTTGTTGTTTACAACCTTTACCACCAAAAATCTTACGGGTTTTTTGAACTGCCGACCAGTTATCAAGTTTTGATTTTGAGCGCTGGTGCATTGCTTGGATTGTTCATTGAGACGCTGTATCGCTCATGGCGATTGCAAAACTTGTTTCACATGTTGCGAATTTTGCTCATGGTTTGGCTCGGCGTCATGGCCATTGAAGTCATGGGCTTGTTCTTGGTGAAAAAAACTACCGATGTTTCCAGGGCTTGGTATGTGTTTTGGGGCGTTAGCAGTTTTTTGCTGTTGTCCATAGAGCGTGTCTTGGTTTACTTGTGGTTGCGCGGATTGCGCCGCAAGGGTTTGAATTTCAAAACAGTGTTGGTGGTGGGCATGAACAGCATTGGTGATCAAGTCATTGAAAAATTAAAGAACGCCAATTTCACTGGCATGAAAGTTATCGGTCATATTGAACCTTCACAAGTGGTTGACTACATGGATTTGCCGCAGCACCAACAGCCTCAAGAAGTCTGGATTTGCCTGCCTCTCAGTGACTCACTAGGCATTCAAACCAGCTTGTTTGCACTGAACCAAAGCGTTGCATCCATTCGTTTAATTCCCGATTGGTTTTCAAGCAAGCTCATGGGCCATGGTTTAAGCGAAGAACTGGGCATGCCCATGGTCGATCTTTCCTATTCGCCCATTTCTGGCACCACTTGGTTTGTCAAAGAGTTGGTGGACCGTGTGTTGGCGGCGCTGATCCTGGTTTTCGTCAGCCCTCTGATGTTGTTGATTGCACTGGCCATTTATGCCACCATGGGTGGTCCTGTTTTGTTCAAACAAGCTCGCAACGGGTGGAATGGCAAGCTCATTCGGATATATAAATTCCGAACCATGCAGCACCACCAAGAATCCGAGGGCCAGGTCTTGCAAGCGCAAAAGAACGACCCCAGAGTGACGCCCTTAGGTGCTTTTTTAAGAAGAACCAGTTTGGACGAGTTGCCACAGTTTTTCAATGTTTTGCAGGGCCGCATGTCCATCGTTGGGCCACGCCCCCACGTGGTCACACACAATGAGTATTATCGAAATATGGTGCCTAGATACATGCTTCGACACAAAGTCAAACCTGGCATTACAGGTTGGGCGCAAATTAATGGCTTCCGAGGTGAAACAGACACTCTCGAAAAAATGGAAAAACGGGTTGAGCTAGATCTTTATTACATCGAGCGCATGTCGATTTGGCTCGATTTGAAAATCATTGTGCTCTCAGTGTTCAAGGGCTTTGTTCATCGCAACGCGTACTGACAACCCAGCATGAATTTCATTGTTAAAACTCTCCAACAAGCATGGCAATACCGTGGGTTTGTGCTTGGCAGCGTGAAGCGAGAGTTTCAAGCCAAATACCATCAGTCACTTCTGGGGGTCGTCTGGACACTGATTCAGCCCTTGACCATGATTTTGGTTTACACCCTCGTTTTTTCACAGGTTATGAAAACCAAACTCCCAGGCACAACGTCTGGCTTTGGCTACAGCATCTACCTGTGTGCGGGGCTGTTAACTTGGGGTTTGTTCGCCGAAATGGTCAATCGAAGTCAGACCCTTTTCATCGACAACGCCAACTTGCTCAAAAAACTTAACTTCCCCAGCGCCTTGCTGCCGCTCATTTCCATGTGTCATGCGCTGGTCAACTTCGGCATCATCTTCGGATTGTTCTTGATTTTTCTGGTGGTCAGTGGGCAATGGCCAGGCTGGGTCATTGCCGCGCTATTACCTGTGCTGGCCGTGCAACTCATGATGTCCTTTGGTTTGGGGCTTATTTTGGGCGTGCTCAATGTGTTCTTTAGAGACGTCGGACAATTTTTCTCGGTGTTCCTGCAACTTTGGTTTTGGTTAACACCCATTGTTTACCCAAGCAGTGTTTTGCCCAGTTCGCTGCAGCCTTACCTGGCTATCAATCCCATGTACGGCGTTGTCTCTGCGTACCAAGAAATTTTGGTTCATGGGCAATGGCCCCAATTTGCCAATTTGGTTTGGCCCTTGACCTTCGGTGTTTCAGTGTGTGTTCTGGGCGGCCTTTTGTTCAGTCGGCGCGCCGGTGAATTGGTGGACGAACTCTGATGATCGCAATCGCTGTTCAGGGTCTGGGCAAGGCCTATCAACAATACGACAACCGATGGCACAGGTTATGGGAATGGCTATGGCCTGGTGCCCAAAAATGGCATCGTCTCAACTGGGTCCTTCAAGATTTAAGTTTTGAAGTGAAGGCTGGCGAAGCAGTCGGCATCATTGGTGTTAACGGTGCCGGTAAAAGCACCCTTTTGAAAATCATCACAGGAACCACGCAGGCCAGCACCGGACACGTTCAATTGCAGGGACGCGTTTCGGCCTTGCTTGAGTTGGGCATGGGCTTTCACCCAGACTTTACAGGTCGACAAAATGTCATCATGGCAGCCCAATTGATGGGCCTGTCGACAGAAGACGCTTGGGCTTTAATGCCCGACATCGAAGCCTTTGCAGAGATAGGACCGTACATTGACTCGCCCGTCAGAATTTACAGCAGCGGTATGCAAATGCGGCTGGCCTTCAGCGTGGCCACTGCGGTTCGCCCCGATATTTTGATCGTGGATGAAGCCTTGTCGGTAGGTGATGCCTATTTCCAACACAAAAGCTTCGAGCGCATTCGGCAATATCAAAAAAGTGGCACCACCTTGTTATTGGTCAGTCATGACAAGGCGGCCATTCAAAGCATCTGCAACCGCGCTATCTTGCTCAACCAAGGCTGCAAGGTCATGGAGGGCGAGCCAGAGTTGGTAATGAACCACTACAACGCCATGTTGGCCGACGCAAAGGGCGACAGCATTCAATTGCGCGCAACACCTTCTGGCCTCACCAGCACGCATTCAGGCACAGGTGAGGTGGTCATTCAACAGTTGAAATTGTTGAATCAAGATGGCGCACACGTTGAAACTTTGCGTACGGGTGAAAAAGCTCGCATGCAATTGGTCGCCCAAGTGAAACAAGCCGTGGCCGAGTTGGTCATGGGTGTCATGCTCAAAGACAGATTGGGGCAAGTGGTGTTTGGCGTGAATACCTTTCACAGCCATCAGGTTTTGACGGACTTAAAACCTGGTCAAACGGTTGCGTTAGAGTTTGAATTCGATGCCAACTTAGGCCCGGGCCATTACTCAGTCACGGTGGCACTGCATGCGGGTGCCAATCATGTTCAAAGCAATTACGATTGGCGTGATTTGGCTTTGATGTTTGAAGTGATCAATGTAGGCAAAGAAGAATTTGTGGGCGTTAGCTGGTTACCGCACACGCTAAGGACTCGACATGAGTGATCAGTTTTACAGAGCGTTTGAAGATAAGTTTCGCGGCACCAGAGCGCTGATTCAAAAGCGTCTTGAGGTTTACTTGCCTTTTGTGAAGCCTCTGCACCAGGCTCATCCCAGCGCGTTGATGCTGGACTTGGGTTGTGGGCGCGGTGAGTGGTTGGAGCTGTTGCAAGCTCATCAAATGGCTGCATTGGGTGTCGACCTCGATGCTGGCATGTTAGACGCTTGTTTGGAAAAAAATCTGCATGTTCACTGCCAAGATGCGTTGGCATATTTAAAAGAATTGCCCAGCGACACTGCGGCGGTGATATCGGCATTTCATTTGGTAGAACACCTGTCCTTTGATCGCTTGAAAGAATTGGTGGCAGAAGCACACCGTGTGCTGAAGTCGGGTGGTTTGCTCATCATGGAAACCCCCAACCCAGAAAACTTCTTGGTGGCCACACAAAACTTTTACTTAGATCCAACGCATGTCAGGCCTATACCACCCGACTTGCTGGCATTTGTGCCAGAGTTTTTTGGATTTGAGTCGGTCAAGGTTTTGCGTTTGCAAGAAGCACCAGAAGTGTTAACGCAAGCCAACCTGTCTGTGCTGGAGGTTCTAACGGGTGCCAGCCCCGACTATGCCGTTGTGTCACAAAAAGCGGGTCATCCAGGTTTGAAGCATGACTTGCAGGCATTGTTTGACAAAGCTTTTGGCATCAGCGGCCATGCCCTGCTCGAGCGTCATCGGCAACAAACCCACGATGCCCAGTTTCAACTGGACAGGTCAATGTCGCAGTTGGCGAATCAGTTTCAGTCAAATTTGAATCGACTCGCAGATGCTGTATCTGGGGTTCAACAAAACCATTCGCCAAAATACAAAGGTGTTGTGGGATGGCTTGTATTGCAAACCCTCAGGCTGGCAGAGCAGGGTGTTTGGGCTAGAGTTCGCGCGCTAGTCTTGAAAGTACTGCGCCTCTTATTGTCGCCTCTGGTGATCGTTATCAAGTCGAATCCAGCATTGAAGCTGAAGATGATCAAGCTCGCGCAAGCAGTTCACTTGGATGTTTTCCTAAGAAAACTATGGGCGAACCATTCGATGTCTGACGAAATGACATCCGCAACTGCAAACGAACAACCCATTACGGAAGTCAGTATGTCTAAAAATGCGCAAAAAATGGCGCAGACTTTCCAACATCACAAGACGCCATAGGCCCATCCATGCGAATCGTGATCGATATGCAAGGTGCGCAAACGGAAAGTCGCTTCCGGGGTATTGGTCGTTACAGTCTTTCATTTGCGAAAGCGGTCATCGAAAACTGTCAGAACGATGAAGTAATTTTGGTTCTGAATGGTTTATTTTCTGAGTCCATCGAGCCCATCAGGAAAGCCTTCAGCGAGGACCTGCCCCAAAGTCAAATTCAGGTTTGGGAGGTGCCGGGCCCGCTGGGAATTGCAAATCCTAACAATCAACTGCCGTACGCGATGGCCAAAAGGTTTCGGCATGCGTTCATTGCCAATTTGAAACCTGATGTGGTGCACCTCACTAGTTTATTTGAGGGATATTCTGACAATGCAGTCGCAGAAATAGAGAGCTTCGGGCCGCATGTGTTCAGCAGTGTTGCCCTGTACGACCTCATTCCTTACGTTAACCAAAAGCAATACTTAGACCCCAACCCTTCCTATGCCTTGTTTTATTTGAACAAAATAGAACAACTCAATGCGGCAGATGCATGTTTGGCCATCTCTGAGTTTGCAGCGCAAGAGGCCAAGCAATATTTGCCGGCGCTCACAGAAAAGATACAGACCATTTCAACCGCCATTGACGCGCAGTTTGGACAAGTTCAGATGGCCGAACTTGAAGTTGAGAACATACTGCATCGTTTGGGCATTGAAAGGAAATTTGTCCTATACACCGGCGGTGCTGACGAACGAAAAAATTTACCAAGACTCATCGAGGCATATGCAAATTTGCCTACCGCCATCAAAAGTACAACGCAATTGGTGTTTGCGGGCCGTCTGGCAGACCAATTTGTATTGCAACTGCAAGACGTGGCTCAAAAGTTTGATCTGAAGAAAAATGAGTTGCTATTGACTGGATTTGTGACCGACGCAGAGTTGATCACTTTGTATTCGCAATGCCATTGTTTCGTTTTCCCATCTTGGCAAGAAGGCTTTGGCTTGCCTGCACTAGAAGCCATGGCTTGTGGTGCCGCCACCATCACTTCTAACACGTCAAGCTTGCCGGAAGTAGTGGCTTATGAAGAGGCCATGTTTGATCCCTACAGCGTTGTACAAATGGGCCACAAGTTGCTGCAAACATTTGAAGATCAGGCCTACAGAGAAAGACTCATCCGCAATGGACTAGAGCGCGCCAAGTTATTTACCTGGAAAGATGTGGCGCTGCGAGCGTTGAACATTTGGAAGCAATGGTCGGTGCAGCGTGCAAAAGATCTGAATCACGCCCCTTCTTTAGGACGCCTGCAAACGCAAAAACCCAAAATGGCATTTGTTTCGCCCTTGCCGCCTGTTCAGTCAGGTATTGCGGCCTACAGCGCCTTGCTATTGGACAGCCTGTCAGCGTATTACGACATTGATGTCATCACCCAGTCTGACTCACCAGAAGTATTGTCACAACAACTGTGCTTGCCAGTTTGTTCCGTGGAAAGTTTGCATGACAACGCAAAGTCGTATGCGCGAGTGCTCTACCAATTGGGAAACTCACCCACGCATGCGAGCACATTGGCACTAATGCGCGCTGTGCCTGGCGTGGTCATGCTGCATGATTTTTATTTGAGTGGCTTGAAATCTTGGCTAGAAGAGCATGACCATCAGGTGGGTGTGTGGACCCAGGCGCTTTACGAGTCGCATGGCTATGAGGCACTGGATGTGTGGTCTAAGGACCCCCATCAAGCCTTGTTGAAATTTCCCGTCAACCTTGAACAATTGCTGCTGGCCAAAGGTGTGCTCACGCATTCTGAATTTGCCAAAAGTTTGGTGGAAAAATGGTACGGCCCTTCACTGGCGGCATCCATTCAAGTGATCCCTCTGCTGCGGGACGTACCCAAGCCACCGGACCGTCAAGCAGCCCGAGAGCGTCTGGGCATTCACCCTGATACCCAATTGGTTTGTAGCTTTGGCTTCATTGATCAGACCAAACACAGCAAACACCTACTGTCAGCTTGGGCTCAAAGCAGTTTGTCTGTTTTACCCCATTCGCAGTTGGTGTTTGTGGGGAAAAACGAGGGCGGTGACTACGGCCAATCGCTGATCAACAGCATTCAGCAATCTGGCCGCCAAGACAGAGTGCTGATTACGGGCTTCGTCGACGACAGTGTGTATGCCGATTATTTGGCGGCAGCCGATGTCGCTGTTCAACTTCGCTCGGTTTCGCGCGGTGAAACATCTGCTGCCGCATTGGATTGCTTGGCAGCCGGCTTGCCCACCGTGGTCAACGCCAATGGCGCCATGGCCGAATTGCCAGCAGAGGTGGTATGGCAATTGCAAGACGAATTTTCAATAGAGGATTTAACCCTGGCCTTGGAAATGTTGGCAGCCAATGGTGAAAGACGTGAAAGCATGCGTCAAGCGGCTCGCAGCTTCATCCACACACATCACGCGCCCCAGCACTGCGCATTGGCTTACCAGTCGGCCATTGAAAATTTTTACCAGAGAGATCAGAAACTGGCCATTGAAGTTGCCAAAGATTTGGCAACGTTGATTCCAGAAAACTTCGGAAAATCGCAATCGCTTCGATGGGCAGAATCGGTCAGCTGGAACTTCCCAGGTGTACAGCCAGTTCGCAAATTGTTTCTTGACATCACCGCCACACACGATACATCAAGGCAAACGGGCATTGAACGCGTCGCAATTTCATTGCTGCTTGAACTTCTCAAAAATCCACCCCTAGGATTCAGAGTCGAGCCGGTGCATTTAAGTTCGCTGGGAAACCGTTGGCATGCAAGGTATGCACGCCAGTTTGCATGTCGATTACAAAACCTGCGTACCACCCAATTAGATGACGACGTCGTTGAGCCGCAGCCAGGTGACGTGTATGTCACCCTTGACTTGGCCAGTGGCCCCTTTATTCAGGCCAGTGAAGCCGGGTTGTTTGAAAAATTCCGACAGCGCGGCGTTGCAATGCACGCTTTGGTCTATGACTTGCTGCCCATTCACTTGCCTAACGCATTCCCATCGGGTGCCCAAGCAACGCATACCGAGTGGTTAAAGGCTGTTGCCAAGTTAGATGGCGCCTTGTGCATTTCAAATTCGGTAAAGGCCGATCTTCAAGCTTGGCTCTCTGAGCAGTCCATCACTTGGCAGAACCGCCGTCCCTTTTCGAATGCATCTTTTGCCTTGGGTGCCAACCTTTGGGAATTGCCTGCTTCGGCCAATGACCCCTCGATTTTGGCAACGCTTTTGGGACAACTGCCTACAGGCAAAATATTCTTATCGGTTGGCACCCTAGAACCACGCAAACACTTCATGCAAGCCCTACTGGCCTTTGAAGATTTGTGGGCACGTCAGATCGATGTCAATTGGGTGTTGGTCGGCAGAGAAGGTTGGACCCAATTGCCTGTGGATCAACGTCAAGAAATTCTGACGCTGGTTCATAGAATTCAAGCCCATCCAGAAAAAAACAAACGCTTGTTTTGGTTGAATGACTTACAAGACGAATCCTTGGTGCAGTTGTATGCCCATTCAAATTGTTTGCTCAGTACCTCATTGGGTGAGGGTTTGGGTTTGCCTTTGTTAGAAGCTGCACAGTACCGTTTGCCGATGCTTCTCAGAGATTTGCCCGTGTTTCGAGAAGTGGCAGGTGAGCACGCCAGCTACTTCAATGCCAACACACCTGAGGGCTTGGCTTTGGCCATTGAGAGTTGGCTGAACTTAAAAGATCAAGACAAGCCCGATGTCACTCAAATTCAAACGGTCACCTGGGCTGAAAGCGCCAAACAGTTTTTAAAGTTCACAGGCCTCAGGGCATGACGCAAGTGAACCCAGCACGCCATCACTCCGAAGGGCTTGCAGGCTTGCTGTTGAGCTTGCTCATGGCTGCTGCATTTGTGGGCAGTTTTTTTGGAATTGATTTTGTATTAGGCCGTTCTGTTTTTTGGCAAACAGAAGTGCGCGATGTCACGCAATATGTGGCAGGTTTTAATTTCTATTTCACAGCGCCCTGGCAAAGCCCGTGGTTGGCATTCAATGCCTTGAATTACCCAGAAGGCACCCTGGCCACTTTTGTGGATGCTATTCCCCTTTATGCCTTGTTGCTCAAGCTGGCAGCGCCTGACCATTGGGCACCCTTTAACCCTTATGGCGTGTGGGTTGCACTTTGTTTTGCATTGCAGGCCACAGGTGCATGGTGGCTTGCCAAAGAATTAAAAACGCGCTCATGGGCTTTTCTGATGGCCTTGGTGCTGTTGTTGCTCAGTTTTCCAGCGTTGCTAGATCGCATTGGGCACATTTCGCTCATGTCTCATTGGCTGCTTTTGTTTGCCTTGGCCCTCTACCTTCGAAGCCGCAATTCAAGTGAGTGGCCTTTACTGGCATGGACGCTCTTGTGTCTTGGTGCCTTCTACATCAACATCTATTTGTTTGTCATGGTGGGCTGCGTGTGGGTCAGTGCGATGTTGAATGCTTCACAGCATTCAATGGCCAAACGCGCCAAGGCGCTTGCACTGCCCGCACTCTGTGTCATGGCAACAGCTTGGATGGCGCTGTGGCCATTGCCAAGCGGCAAGCCGACGCCGGAGTTTGGTTTTGGTTATTACGCCATGAACCTTTTGTCGCCTTGGGTGGGTGGCCACATCTTGCCAGCGGCCAATGGCTTGGGGCTGAATCCCATTGCTGGTTTTACGTATGTGGGGGGACCAGGTCACTACGAAGGTTTTAATTATCTGGGTCTGGGCGTCTTGCTGCTATTGAGTCTCGGCGCATGGCGCATGGTGAAATCTGCCATGCACCACAAAGCACTGATCGCTTTGATGCTGATGTTTGCGGCTTATGCGTTGTCTGACCATGTGATGTTGGGGCAAAAAATTGCATTCGAATTCAAATACCCTGAAGCCCTGCTGCCGCTTACCTCGCAGTTTCGAGCGTCAGGCCGCTTTTTTTGGTTGGTGGGTTATGCCTTGCTGATCTTTTCTCTGTACCACTGCCACCAGATGTTTCCAAAGCGTCATTTTGCGGGTTTGGTGGTGCTGGTATGCGGGCTCCAGTGGGTTGACCTTCAAGGTGTTTACCAAGGCTTGAGCTTTAGACTGAATCGACAAGACGCGCCCGTTATGGACGCTGCCAAATGGGACGAGGCGCTGGGTACTAACACGCGTATTGTGTATGCCTATCCAAAGTTCAAATGTGGCAAGGACCCTCAAAATGCGTTGTTGCCTTTGATGAAATACACGTCAGAGCGTCATTTGAAGCTCAATACCGGCTACATTGCTCGTTACACACCCGATTGTCAGGACATGAAACTTGAAATAGCCCAATCAAACCCCGCCAATTCAGCCTACGTGCTGAGTGGCGACGCCCTGGCTGCCAATTTCAAGTTAGATTCAATTTTCCCCAGCACTTGGCAAGTAGATTGCAAGCCCATTGACTTTGCGCAGGTTTGCCGCGCCACTTCTTTGAAAGCCTCACCTTGACATTGAAAACGGTTTCTTTGGTCATCCCCTTCTTCAATGAAGGGCAGGGCGTTGCACCATTTTTTCAACGCTTGATGCAAACCTGTCACAAGCTCAAAGCACGTTATGCCTTTCAAATGGTGTGCATCAACGATGGCAGCACAGATGCCACCCTCGATGAGTTGGTGAAAGCAAGACAGACCTTGATGGGTTTTTTGGCTGACGACAATGCATCCGAGATCACCATCACCATCATTGATTTTTCAAGAAACTTTGGTAAAGAGGCAGCCCTCACCGCAGGCATCGACCATGCAACAGGTGATGCCGTCATACCCATGGACGCTGATCTACAGCATCCCCCCGAACTGTTACCTGTCTTGTTAGAAAAATGGGAAGAGGGCTATGAAGTGGTATTGGCACAAAGAACCAGCAGGCACACCGACCACTTTGCTCAAAAATTTGCTGCGAGGCTCTTTTACAAACTGCATCAAAAGATTTCTCAAATTCACATGCCCGCCGATGTCGGCGACTTTCGCTTGATGGACCGGCGTGTGGTCAACGCAGTGAAGCAACTGCGAGAGAACAACCGATTCATGAAAGGTATCTTTGCGTGGGTGGGTTTTAAATCTGTGTTGGTTCCCTTTGAAGTAGAAGCTAGAAGCACAGGCCACTCTAGTTTCAATGTTTGGAAACTTTGGAACTTAGCCTTGGATGGCATTACCAGCTTTAGCACAGTACCACTGCGCGTTTGGACCTATTTGGGCGGCTTGGTGTCGCTCACAGCATTTCTCTATGCCAGCTACATCTTTGTCAGAACCTTGGTCTACGGCGTGGACACGCCTGGCTATGCGTCCCTCATGATTGCCATTCTCTTTTTAGGTGGCGTACAGCTGATTGGTATCGGTGTTTTAGGCGAGTACCTGGGTCGAGTCTATTCAGAAGTGAAAGCCCGACCCGCTTACATCATTCGTCAAATTATTTCGTGAAGGTGCTGTATTGAACTTGCCTGTTCAGTTTGTGAAGTTTGGATTGGTGGGTGTGGTCAACACCTTGATACATGGCTTGCTCTTGTTTGTGGCCGTCGAAACTTTACAAGCCGGCCCCTTGCTGGGCAATCTGTTGGCCTTCTTGGTGGCCAATGTCAGCTCCTATTTAATGAACAGTTATTGGACATTCAAGGCCTTGCCTACACTTTCACTGTATGGCAAATTTTTACTCGGCTCCTTGTTTGCCTTGTGCTTAACTTTGATCATTGCAAGTTTATTTGAATTTTGTGAACTTCACTACGGACTGGGTTTTGCTTGCATTGTGCTCACAGTGCCGCCACTCAATTATTGGATGCTGAAGCGTTGGGCCTTTGTTGAACAGGTCGCAAACTAAGATGTCAAACATTACAGGAACCAGTAAAAAAGACAACTTGTTGGGCACGCCCGGCAATGACGTCATGAGTGGTCTTGAGGACGATGACATTGTGGATGGCGCTGCAGGTGGCGACGCTCTGTATGGTGGTGAAGGCAATGACCAACTCTACGGCCGTGACGGCAACGATCAGTTGTATGGCGACGGTGGCGACGACTATTTGAACGGCGGTGATGGTCTCGACACTTTGTATGGCGGCGATGGCAACGACAATCTCAGCAAATATTTAAGTGGCGGCGACAGCAAACTTTATGGCGGTGCTGGGTCTGATGAGATTTGGGGGGGCGATGGCGATGACCTCATTGATGGCGGTGAAGGCAACGACAACTGGTTAGAAGGCTTTGCCGGCAACGATGTAATTTACGGCGGCGCTGGCAACGATGAGCTTTATGGTGATGCCGGTAACGACACGCTTGATGGTGGCCTGGGTGCTGATCAAATGAGTGGCGGCGAAGGCAATGACACTTATTTCATCGACAACATTGCAGACTACGTGAATGATTTGACCGGGACCGATGTGGCCAATGTTGCAGTTAGTTTTGTCAAACTACCCAGCGGTATTGAAAAAATAAATTACCTCAACGGCGCAATGCCTTTGCCCTATTGGATAGATGCATTGCTGCCTGATGAAACAGCCGGCTTGTTTTTCAAAACCATACTGGGCAGTGATAAGACCTTTCTGTACGCTTTCCCCGCATCGCTTCCGTCTTACTATACGTCTGAGCAAGATGCGGCGGGATTCTCCGAGTTCAATGCCACCCAAATTTCACAAACAGAAGCTGCGCTGAATTACATTGCTTCATTGCTTGATTTGAAGTTTGTCAAAACAACAACGCCAGCAACACTCAATACCTTGTCGTTTGCAAACAACCAGCAGGGCTCTAGTGCGGGCTATGCATTCCAGCCTAACGAATCATTCAGGGGCAGTGATTTGTTTTTTGACATTGGCGCTAGCAATGCCAAATTTGCTGACGGTACATATGCCGCGTTAACCTTGATTCACGAAATTGGCCATGCCATTGGTTTGAAGCATCCCTTCTCTGCACCGCAAGCTGGTGGCGGTGTGGCCGTCCCTCCCTTTTTGCCAACGACGGAAGACAGAACGTCTTGGACCGTGATGAGTTACACCGACTCAAGCGCGCAATACCACTTGCAATTCAGTCCCTTAGACATTGCAGCCTTGCAGTACTTGTATGGTCCCAGTCCACAAGCCAGAGCGGGCAATGACACGTATCGCGTGCTAGATACCACCAGTCATTTTATTTGGGACGGTGCAGGAACAGACACACTAGATTTGTCAGGCGTGCGCCAGGGCGGCACCATTTATTTAACGCCTGGTTATTGGGGCTACATCGGTACTGCCGCTGCCAGCACGATCACTGCGGCGGGCCAGGTGACCGTCAACTTTGGAACTCAAATTGAAAACTTGGTGGGGTCAAGCTACGCAGACAAACTGTATGGCAATGAACTTGACAACAACATCAGCGGGGGCAGTGGCAACGACACCATTGAGGGCCGAATGGGTAACGACACTCTCGCAGGCGGTGCGGGCAATGACATTTTGCTCGGCGGTGACGGCTTGGATGTTGCTACCTGGAACATTGGCTTGACCAATTTCAAAATCAACAAAACAGCCACTGGCTATCAAATTGTTGATGCTTCTGGTGTGAGCGGTACGGACGATGTCTCGCAAATAGAAACTTTGCGGTTTTCAGACAAAACCATCAACCTCGGCGTGCAAGCCAAGGCCAGTGCCGTGAGCGTAAGCAAAGTAACGCAATTGGCAGAGCTTTACATTTCATTTTTCAACAGGGTGCCCGATGCCGATGGCATGAGTTATTGGATAGACCAACTCAACGGCGGTCAGACCATCGTTCAAATTGCAGAGTCTTTCTACAGCGCCGGTGTGGCGTATTCAAAGCTCACGGGTTTTTCAAACACCATGAGCAACGCAGACTTTGTCAATGTCGTCTACAAAAATGTTCTGGGCCGAAAAGACGGCGCCGATGCGGGTGGTTTGGCGTTTTGGGAAGCTTCGTTAAAGGCGGGTCAAGCCACGCGTGGCTCTTTGGTCAGCGATATTTTGAAATCGGCGCACACCTTCAAAGGCGATGCCACGTGGGGTTGGGTGGCCGATTTGCTCGACAACAAAATTTCGGTGGCTACCAAGTTCAGCATCAACTGGGGCTTGAACTACAACACCCCTGAAGAGTCGATTCAACAGGGCATGGCCATTGCCGCAGCCATTACACCCACCGACACCGAGGCGGCCGTTGCTTTGATTGGTGTGCCAGAAGGCAATTTGTACCTTGGCTGAACCCGTAAATTGACTCCCTTACAATTCAGACTTGAAGAAAGTCGCCAAGGAGCTCAATTTGAAAGCCATCGTTACAGGTGTCACGGGACAAGACGGAGCCTATCTCACGCAGTTGTTGCTAGAGAAAGGGTATACCGTTTATGGCACCTACCGTAGAACCAGTTCGGTCAATTTTTGGCGCATGGAAGACTTGGGTGTGCAGGCGCATCCCAATTTGCATTTGGTCGAGCATGACCTGACCGACCTGGGCTCTAGCATTGCACTGATTCAAAAGGTTCAACCCACTGAAATTTACAACCTGGCGGCGCAGAGTTTTGTGGGTGTGAGTTTTGACCAACCTAACACCACTGCGCAGATTACTGGCATTGGTGCTTTGAATTTGTTGGAAGCCATTCGCTTGGTCAATCCTAAAATTCGTTTTTACCAAGCCAGCACGTCTGAAATGTTTGGCAAAGTGCAGGCCATTCCACAAGTTGAAGAAACCCCGTTTTACCCTCGCAGCCCGTATGGCGTGGCCAAACTGTATGCGCACTGGATGACGGTGAACTACCGAGAAAGCTACGGCATTTTTGGCAGCAGCGGTATTTTGTTCAACCATGAGAGCCCATTGCGCGGTCGCGAATTTGTCACGCGCAAAATTACAGACAGCGTGGCCAAAATCAAATTGGGACAGCTCGATTGCATGGACCTTGGCAATCTGGATGCCAAGCGCGACTGGGGCTTTGCCAAAGAATATGTAGAAGGCATGTGGCGCATGCTACAGGCCAAAGAACCCGACACCTTTGTGCTGGCCACCAACCGAACAGAAACGGTGCGCGACTTTGTGCGCATGGCTTTCAAAGCAGCCGACATTCACGTTGAGTTCAAAGGCCAAGCCGAACAAGAAACCGCTGTGAACACGGCCAATGGCCAAACGGTGATGCGTGTGAACCCACAGTTCTATCGCCCCGCTGAAGTTGAATTGCTGATTGGCAACCCTGCCAAAGCCAAAGCAGTGTTGGGCTGGGAACCCACAACCACTTTAGAGCAACTGTGCCTCATGATGGTTCAGGCAGATTTAAAGCGCAACACGGCTGGGTACTCTTTCTAATGAGAATTTTGCTCACTGGATCGGCTGGTTTTACCGGCCTTTTTTTTAAGAAGGCGGCTGAGTTAGCAGGCCATGTGGTGCATGACCTGCAGGCCGATTTGTTGGCACCCGACGACATCAAGCAAGAAGTGTTGAGTGTCCAGCCCGAGGCTGTGGTGCATTTGGCGGCCATCAGTTTTGTGGGGCATGACAGTGACGCAGACTTTTACAACGTCAATGTGGTGGGCACCGTTCACTTGCTGAATGTCTTGGCGCAGTTGCCAGTGATGCCGCAAAAAGTATTGTTGGCCAGCAGTGCCAATGTGTATGGCAATTCACCCCATTCTCCACTTGATGAAGCCCAAGCCCTGGCGCCTGTGAACCACTATGCCGCCAGCAAAGCCGCCATGGAATTGATGGCGGCCAATTACAGCACCAAGCTACCCTTGGTGTTGGTGAGACCCTTTAATTACACGGGCCCTGGCCAAGGAGCGCAATTCCTCATTCCAAAGTTGGTGCAACATTTCAAAAGCAGGGCGCCCCACATTGAGTTGGGCAATTTGAATGTAGAGCGCGAATTCAATGATGTACGCATGGTGAGTGAAGCCTACTTGGCATTGCTTCAACACCAGCCTCATTCAAAAGACCTTCAGGTCTACAACATTTGCACTGGCAAAGCCTTCACGCTGCAACAAGTGATCGACACCTTGACCCAGCTCACAGGCCACACCTTGAAGGTGAACGTCAATCCTGCGTTTGTGCGGGCCAATGAAGTGCGGCAGTTGTGTGGCAATCCAGGCAAGCTGCAAAGTGCTGTGGGCCAGCTCAGCACCTACACCTTGCAAGACACTTTGCAATTTATGTTGGAAAGTACGCTGTGAGTTTGCAAGTTGGTTTTGGTGCCACAGTGTGGGCACGCGGCAAGCTGCACCAAGAGCTGGATGGCATTGGCTATTACACGCAGGCTTTGGCAGCGCATCTGCAGCCTGCACAGGTGCAATGCCTGCCAGTGGTGTTTGGGCCTGCACCAACTTCCTTGAACAAGCAGCCCCCGTTCAATCAACCACTGGTGACCACCTCCGCCTACAAATGGTTGGCACTGCAAAGCGCCATCACTGGCTTGTCTTTTCCGGTGGAGAATTCTTTGAAACAAAAAATCAATTTGTTTCATGCCACAGACCATCACATTCCCAAACTCAAAGGCATACCGGTGCTGGCCACCATCATGGACGCCATTCCTTTGAGTAACCCAGAGTGGGGCAATCAGCAACTGCGTCAATTCAAAAATGCCCTCTGGAAAAAATCGGTTGAATGGGCCGACCATGTCGTGACTATTTCTGATTATTCCAAGCAAGAAATCATGACGCACTTTCAAGTGCCCGAAGACAAAATCAGTGTGGTCTATTTGGGTGTAGACCCCAAGTATGGTCAACGCTTAGACGCTGTGCGACTCAAAACTTGTTTGAACAAACACAATCTTCAGCGCCCTTTCTTCTTGTGCGTCGGCACTTTGCAGCCGCGCAAAAACATTGGCAGGGTGCTAGAAGCCTTCAAGCAACTGCCTGCCAACATTCAGTCTGAATTTGACTTGGTCATTGTGGGTCGCAATGGCTGGGGTGTTGAGGGCTTGGTCAATGAACTTCAAAACCAAGGACCCGCCTCGCATGTGAAGTGGCTGGGCGCCGTGTCAGAAGAAGACAAATTGTGTTTGTTGCAAGCCGCCACCAGCTTGGTCTTTCCTTCATTGTCTGAAGGTTTTGGTTTGCCATTGTTAGAGGCCTTTGCAGCAGGCACTCCGGTCATATCATCGAACACCACGTCTTTGGCAGAGATAGCTGGTGGCAGTGCTTTAAGCATTGATCCTGAGCAAACAGAATCCGTCAGCCACGCCATGCAAACTTTGGCTGAAAGCACACAGTTGCAATCTGAATTGGTGGTGTTGGGGCGGCAACGCGCAGCAGCCTTTACATGGCAAACTTGTGCAGACCAAACGGCTGCAATTTACAAACAAATGGCGCGTTAGTTGCGCTGTTGCATCAGCCGCAGCCGTGGCTGCTATTGCTTTTAATCAATCCCTGCCCATAGCTTCAATGTCTCTGGGTCAAGCACAGACAATTTGCCACTCGGCATTTTCTTCACAATGCGATGTGTCGCCAATTGCCCCATGGTTCTGGACACTGTTTCGCGCGTGGTGTTGACCATGGATGCAAAACTTTTTTGTTTGGGCATTTCAAACTCAATGAGATCACCTCGGCGATGTTGTTCGCTTAAATCGACCAACATGGCGCAAATGCGTTGCGATGCCGATGGAATGACCAACAAACTGTGGTGATGCGTTAAGCGCCGAATCATGCCGGTTAAGTGCATGAACATGGCTTTGGCGCCTTCTGGTGTTTCAGTAAAGGCCGCCATCAAAATGCTCTTGGGCACAATGGCCAGATCTACTTTGGACATGGCCACCACATCGGCCGACCTTGGTAAGTTGTCGATAACCCCCAGCTCACCAAACACCGCGGGCCCTTTGATCAAGTTCAGGCCCACCTCTTGGCCTTCACGGCCAGATTCAAAAAGTTGCAGGTCACCGCGAATGAGCACGAACAAACCATTCGAAGGGTCGCCCTTGTTGCAAATGACGTCACCTTTTTCAAACACCTTGTAAACGGCGCCGCGAGAAATGCTGGCAAAAGCATCGTCTTCCAATTGTTTAAAAATGGGCAACAACCGAACCTGCAGTGGCAGACTTTTCATACGGCGGCACTCACAGTTGTCGTAGCAGGTGGCAGCGTGTAGACCTGCAAATTGTTGCGCAAGCCTTTCACTTCAACTTCGGCCAAAGCTAGTAACTCGTCTTCTACCAAAGCAGCGGTGTGAGGGCCAATGACCAAATCGCATTTCAAATTGCGACCCAGTTCTTGTAGCCTGGCTGCGGTGTTAATGCAGCTGCCCACAGCGGTAAACACACTGCGCGCTGCAGAGCCAAAATCACCCACCAATGCCGAGCCCGATTCAATGCCAATGCGCATCCCGATGGCATCCAGTCCTTGGGCCTTGCGCTGTAGGTTCCATTCGGCCAAGGCAGCTTGCATGGCTTTGGCGCAATTCAAGGTTGCTATAGCGTGATCTTCGCGGCTTAAGGGCGCGCCCCAAAACGCAATCAAACCATCGCCACTGTAACGGTCCAGGGTGCCTTCGTGGTCCAGCACAGGTTGTGTGATCAACGCTAAAAATTCTCGGGTTAAGGCTGCAATGTTTTCAAGCGACATTTCATCGGTGTGCCGCGTGTAGTCGCGCATGTCGACCACCAGCACCGTGATGTTTTGTTGTTGCGGTCGCAAGCTGTTGGCCAAGCCCATGTCATAGAGCTGTTTCAAAACAGGTCCCGCTACAAATTGCGACAAAGTCAGAAGCGCGCGTTGTTTAATGTCGCGCAGCATCTTGTATTCAAACACCGTCAGGCTGAGCAAGGTACCCAAACACAGTGCGGGCACAAACAGCAGCCATGGAAACACAAGCTTGGTAAACGCAAACGCACACACCAAGGGCCAGCCCAGCAAGATGCACACACCCCACAAAGTGGCATATCTTTTTCGCCAATGCCAAAGAAACCACGTGACAGCGCTTAAACACAAAGCCACCAAAAGCTCTGCCCAGTGCAAAGTGCTGGTCGGTTTGGGTGACCCGTTGTCTAACAAATACGCCAGCGCTTGGGCATGCACCAACACACCGGGTGTGAGGGCCTGCAGTGGTGTGGTGACATAGTCACTCAGGCCAACAGCAGAAGAACCCACCAACACATACTTGCCTTTGATGCGTTCTGGGTCTACAGCGCCATCCAGCACGTCCATGGCTTCAACTGAATCAAAGGCATCGAGACCTTGCGTGAACGGCAAACGCCAACTGGTAGGCTGCCCCTGCACAATCTGAGCGGGTGCTGCAACTGGCGTTTGAGTTTTGGTAGGCAAGCCGCAATCCAAAATGGCTCCAGCAAATGTGTTCATGTTGCCGTTGGGGCCTTTGACCATGGGTGCCAGTCTGCGCACCACGCCATCGGCATCTAGTCGCACCCCCACATGGCCGACGCAGCGTGCATTGCGCAAACCGGCATGGTTGGCCACATAACCAAAACTGGGCACGGCCGCCCATTGATCAGAAAACAATTGTGGCGCCTTAATTTTGTCAGCCGTCACCCCCACCTTGATGGGCGTGCTTCTCTGCTCCATGTCCAACACATGCGCAAGCACCAAGGGCCCGTGTTCTGCCATGGAGGCTAAACGTGCATCGCCCACGGCATCGCCCGCTTCTGGAAACATCATGTCCAGGCCCACCACCTTGGCACCCAAGGGGCCAATCAACTCCTCGACCAAGTCGGCCATTTGCGAGCGTTGCAAGGGCCAGCCCCCCAGCTTCTGAATGGAAACGTCGCTAAAATCGACCAACACCACCTTGGGATGCGTGTCCTTGGCCATTAAGAATTTTTGCGTCATGCTGTCACGAGCTTGATCTTCTAGCATGTGCCAAAAAGGCATGAACAACAAGGCGCTGCTCAGCAACACAAAGGTGGCGGCCACGATCAAAGCGCGCCAGAGTCGCACTTGCTTGCTTTCAGCCACTTGAGGTACGGCAGTGTTTGACCACACTGTCTTGCTGTTTTTATCCATACTGTTGATTTTGCACTGAACCCCGCCAAAAACCATGGGCCTGCTTCGTTTCATTCTTGCCATGCTGGTGATGCTCAGTCACACCGGCCTGACCTTGGGTGGCCTGAATCCGGGTGTGGTGTCGGTGGTGGTGTTTTATGCCATTTCTGGGTATGTTATGTCGGCGCTCATTGGTAAGCATTTTTCTGAAGCCGGGCAGGCAGGGCACTTTTACATTGACCGGCTAGCGCGCATTTACCCGCAGTATCTGCTGTACGCCGTGGCCACTGCGGTTTGGTTTTTCAGCGTGGGGCACACCACGCCATTTTTGCAACACGCACCTTCAGGCCTAGAAGTTCTGAACAATGTGCTGATTGCGCCACTCAATTTCTTCATGTTCAATGCGGCCGACCAATTTACCTTGTTGCCGCCGGCATGGTCCTTGGGGGCAGAGGTTTTGTTTTACGTGTTGGCGCCCTGGCTCTGGCGCTTTTGGAACACTGGGCGCTTTGGCTCATTGGCCATGTGGGTGGCCTTTGCCAGCTTGGCTGTCCAGGCCTTGGCCGGGCTGGGCGTGTTGCCCACAGATGCCTGGGGCTATCGATTGTTGCCGGGAGTCCTTTGGATTTTCATGGCGGGCATGGCGCTGCAGCGCTTGCAGATAAGTTGGCCCACACTTTCACATAAAGCTTTGTGGCTTGTACCTTTGGTGGCTGTTGCAGCTATTTTGGGCCTGCAACAACAAGGCGCTTTGGGCACCCCTTACAACACAGAAGTTTGGCTCGGCATTGGCATTGGCCTGCCTGCAATTCAGCTGCTCACCCAAGTTTTGAAGCTAGAAAACCCCACCTGGAAAGCCTGGGACCAACGGCTGGGTGACCTGTCTTACGGCATCTTTTTGAACCACTTTTTCTGCATGTGGGTGCTGGACCTTGCATCCCCCAAAACGGCTGGTCAGTGGTTAACGCTGTGCGGCAGCAGCATTGCATTGAGCTTCATCAGCCAAGGTTTTGTAGAACGACCCTGCGTGGCATGGCGTCAAAATAGGCGCAAAGCTTGGCACTTGGCCCGCAATGCACTTAAAATCGGGTCATGAACTTTTTAAGCACATTGACAACACTCGTCAGCAGCATGCAGCGCAAATTGCAGGCTGTGCGTCATGGCGCTGTGTCAATGTCTGTGTTTGCCTTCAGTGTGTTGCTTGGCTTTGCGCCTGTGCAAAGCGCGCTTGCTGCCGAAGCCACAGAAACTGCTGCAGCCAATGTAGTGGCGGGTCATGTGGCTTTTGTGAATGGGCAAGTCAGCTTGGCCGTACCCGGCAAACCTGCACGCACGGCCCAAACTGGCGAACCAGTTTTTGTAGGCGACCACATTCAAACCCAAGCCAACAGCCACGTTCATTTGCGCATGGTTGACAACGCCTTCTTGGCCTTGCGTCCTTCTTCGCAAATGGTCATCAGTGCCTACCAATACGACAAAGACCAACCCCAAGCTAGCCGCATTCGCATTGACCTAGAGCAAGGCACCAGCCGCGCTGTCAGTGGCAAGGGTGGCCAGGCTGCCAAAAATCAATACCGCTTCAACACACCGTTGGCGGCCATTGGTTTGCGCGGCACAGACTACACCGTGTTGGCCGATGACCAAAAAACGCGCGTGTCTGTAGCCCAAGGCGGCGTAATTGTGAGCCCCATTGGCCCCGATTGCTTAAGCTCTCAATTGGGCCCTTGCGCATCACCTTTGGCGCGTGAACTGAATGCAGGCATGCCCAATGTATTCATGGAAATCACGGCCAACCAAGTGCCCAAAATTTTGCAAAAACCAGCGGCTCAAACTGCACCTGTAAAAGCTGTGGGCGTAGGCATCACAGACGACGCCATCAAGCCCGACACTTTGCAGCAAACCATTGAACGCAAGTTGGTGGCCGATCAAGTGAATTCGGTTGAAGCTGCCACCAACGTGGCCAATCAAGCCACGCAACATGAATCATTGGCCAAGTGGGGCCGTTGGTCGGCATTGGTGCAACAACTGCCTGAGGGCAGCGATAGCATCAACCAAGTTTTTTCACAAATTGCAGACTTGCGCATTGTTGACAGCAACTCTGTTTTTGGCCTGGCTTATTCAGGCAAAACAAACATCAACATGCCAGACCAAGGGAAGTTTCAATTCTCTTTGGTGGCTGCTGAAGCGTATGTCAAAGACAAAGACGCAATCAGTCGTGTGGCCGTTAAATCTGGCCAGTTAGAAATTGATTTTGCACAAGGCTTGTTCAATACCCAGGTAGCTGTGGCTTTGAACCCAAGCACCCTTGAATCTGTGAAGTCTCAAGGTGTTGTAGACCGATATGGTCGCATGTCATCGACTGCATCTTTAAGCAATGCCAACATCAGTGGCATTGTGCTCAACAAAGGCCTAGAAGCCACCTACTTGTTTGACAAGAGCCTCGCTTCGGGCGGCCTGTTGTCTGGCGTGGCTCAGTGGGTCCGATAAACTTCCAAACAATTTTCAAGTGAATTTCTCTCGTGGCCTTGCTGTGGCGCTGTTGGCATTTCCTGCCGCATTGTGGGCTCAGAGTTCGGCTTCCAATCCAGCGATATATGTGCAAGCACTGTCTGCTTTACAAAAAGGCGAAGTGGAAGTTGCAGAAAAATTATTGCAAGACGTGGTTCAACAATATCCAGAGTGGGCCGGTGCTTGGCTGGACCTTAGCCTGATTGCGTTTCGCAAAGGTCAATACGCGCAGTCTGAAGAATTTTTGTTGGTGTTAGAGCAGCGCTTTTCACCCTTGCCAGAGGGTGTACAAATCGCGGTGCAACAACTGCGATTGCAACTTGCCGCACACTTAAAACCCACGCCATCTTTGGCAGCCAACTGGGTTGACCAGTTCCGACAAAATGTGCGGCACCAAACTGCTGTTACCTTGGGTGCGGGCTACGACAACAATGTGAATGCGGGGCTGCGCTTCAACACCATTACGCTAACTCTGCCCGACAGAAATGTAGAGCTGACGTTGGCGCCCAACAACAAGCCCATGAGTGCGTCATTTGTGCGCGTGGGTGCCGTGCATCAAGCCAAAGTTTCATTGCCTGAAGTGGATGTGTCTTTTCAGATGCAAGCGCAAGCGCGCTCATACAACGGCTTGCCACAGTATGGCAATTTAGAGTTGGTGCCGCAGGTGTCTTTAGAAGGTGCAGCATGGGGCGCTGTAACGCTGGGCATGCAGGCCATTTCTTTGAACCATGCGTTAACGTACAAGGCCCCCATTTTGCGTTGGCAAAAAGAACAAGCATTGCCTATGTGCAAACTGCAACACCAAGTGCAGTTAGAAAACAGGCAGTACGCCGTTGCCACGCATTTGAACAGCCATTGGTCAGCCTACAAGCCAATGCTGCAATGCGAGAGGGCAGATCAAAAGCTGGGTGTTTATGTGCAGTCTGCTAGAGAAAGCGCAGCGTCTGAGGCGCGACCTGGGCAAAACACAAACAGTGTGATGTTGGGCATGCAACATGAGTGGTTAAACCCGATGGGTCTTCAGGGCCACCGGCTGCAATTGCGTGCTGAGGTGCAAAAGTCATTGGACACAGCGGGCTACAGCTATTTGCTGGACAACGGCAACCCCAGAAGACTGCAAAACAAGCTGGCCTTGGTCAATTGGTCTGCCCCTTTGTATGGTCAAAACGACTGGCGCTGGGGAATTGGCTTGCAAAGCAACAGGCAGTGGAGTAACCTCGCTGTTTTCTCCCAAAGAAATTTTTCTTTAGAATCAAGCATTTGGCGCGGTTGGTGAATGTTGTTTTTTACCAAATCATTTTTAAAAAACTTGAGAAAATGTGATCTACGTCACATAAATCCACTTTCCTGTGGGTAGAATCACGCCATTACTGTACAAAAGTCAGTAGTATTTTTGTGTAAATCATTTTCTTTCTAAAAAGTAGGAGCTATCAATGGCTGTCATCACAACTGCAATGCGCACGCAAGTTTCACAACTGTACGTTTCGTTATTTGGCCGCGCGCCAGATGCGGAAGGTCTGGGTTTCTGGGTTGATTCTTTGGCTAACACATCTGGCCAAACCATCGCCAAGATCGCTCAGTCAATGTATGACACTACACCTGCTCGTTCTTACTACCCTCTGTTCGCTACACCTGAAGAAGTTGTTACAACTTTCTACACCAATGTGTTGGGTCGCGCTCCTGATGCAGAAGGCTTGACTTTCTGGGTTGCTGAATACAAAGCTGCTGCCACCAAAGGCGCATTCTTCGACAAGCTGGTTTCTGCTGTTGTTAACTACACAGGTACAGACGCCGCTGGTTTGGTTTCTAAAAACTTGTTCGTGAACAAAGTTGCTGTTGCTCAGTACTACGGCGAGCAAAACGGTAACGTTGCTGGCGCTACTGCTGCTTTGGCAGGCGTGACAGACGACGCTGCAACAGTTGTTACAGCTAAAGCTGCAATCTTGAGCGGTGGCGGCACAGGCCAGACTTTCACGCTCACTACTGGTATTGACTCTGGCGTCGCTTTCACTGGCGGCAGAAACAACGATACGTTCACGGGCAATGACGCTGCTGGCGTAATGACACTAACTAGCTTGGACTCGATCGACGGTGGCGCTGGTACAGGCGACACACTGAACATTACAGCTTTGTTGGCAATTAACACAACTACACCAGTTGCATACACAGTTAAGAACGTTGAAAACGTGAACTTAGTTTCCGCTTCAACTATCACTGCCGATACAACAACAACCAACTGGTCTGGTGTTACAAACCTAACATCTTCTTCTGTTGGCAATTCCAGCGTAACAGCAGGAGCAACAACAGCCGTAACAGCTGCTGCAACAGGCACAAACACGATTGTTGGTGGATCTTCACAAACTGCAACTGGCGTTGGCGCTCTGAGCTTGACTGGTTCTGCTGGTCCTATCAGCGGTACTACTTCAACATTGGCTAACGGTGCTGTGACCATCTCTGGTGGATCAAGCATTACAGCTGGTTTGAGCGGTATTACAACTGGTGGCTCCGCATTGGCAGTTGGTACACAGTCAGGTACAACTGCTACTACCGGTGCAATTTCTGTTACTGCTTCTGAGGTAAATACAACAGCAGTAGCAGGTAATGTGTTGACAGTTAATGGTGGTACAACTGTTAATGTTGCTAAATCAATTACGGCTGGTATCTCCAGCGTTGGTGCAGCAGTAAGTACAACTGGTGGTGCAATCATTGTAAACGGTGGTGCTTCAACATCAAATGTCACTGTTACTCAGACTGCACCAGTCACAGCTGTTGCAGGAGTGACTGCGGTTACAGGTGTTACAGGTGTTGCGGCCGTTGCGGGTGTTGCAGAAGTAGCGACTATGACAAATACAGGTGGTGCGCTGGCAGCATTAACTGCTGGACAAGCCTACACTATCGGCGGATTAACTTTTGTGTCTACTGGCGCCACAACAGCAGCTCAACTTTTGACTGCTTTCGCTAGTTTGGCAGATGGAGCCACATCAAACGCCGCAGGCTTGGCTTTGGGTACATACCATGGAGCACTTACTGGCTATTCAACCAGTGCTGTTGCAGCTAATGCAGTAACATTTACTGCAAGCGCCACTGGTGTCAAAGCCGATTTGACTGACAGCGGAACTGGCGCTGCCTCGGCTGATGTTGCAGTTACAACCCAAGGTGTGACTGCAGTTACATTGGTTAATGCGGTTGCTGCGGTTGCTGGTGTCACTGCCGTAAACGGTGTGATTAACGGTGCAGTCACAATCAACGACTTGAACAATACAAGTGGAACTGTTGCAAACACAATTACATCAGCGACTCTGTCAGGTTATGGCACAACGGCCATCAACAGCAATGCTTTGTCAAATCTTACTTTGTCTAATTCTGCTGCAAACGTAACGGTGACAGATGCTGGTACTGTTAAGACTGCTGTATTGAACCTCAATACAAGTGGTCTGACAGGCGGCACCATCACAGACGCAACTGTCACCACATTGAATGTCAACAACACGGGTGTTACAACTGGCGTTACTTTAGCTGCAGCTGCTGCAACTGGTGTTACTTTAGCTGGTTCTGCTGCACTGACAGTTGCCAGTTTGAATGGTGCTGCTGCAACAACCTTGACAGTAAGCAACTCCGCACTGACAACCATCTCTGCATTTGGTACAACCAATAAATTGGCAACATTGAATGTGACTGGTGGCGGTTTGAGTTCCAACGTTTCAGGTCAAACTGCACTGACAACAATCAATGCTTCAACTTCAACTGGCGCAAACACAGTTACTATTGATAATACTAAGGCCACTTACTCTGGTGGTTCAGGTGTCGATAAGGTTACCGTGACAGGCGTTGCTACTAAAGCCATCAGTGGTGGTGCAGGTTCTTCTGACGTTTTGGTCTTGACTGGAACGGGCGGCACAATCCTGACTGCTGCAACAGCGCCTTTGTACACAAACTTTGAAACTTTGGATACAACGGGTGGTCAAGGAACTTTTGATCTGAGCTTGCTGTCAGCTGCAGGGAATTCAATTTCTAATCTGTCGCAAGGAGCTATAGCTGATGCAGTTACCTACTCGGGTGCTGTTGCAGGTCAAAACCTGACAATGACTGCTTCACCAGGATTTGGTACAACTTACTCATTGGCTAATTCCGCAGGTTCCAGTGATTCCTTAGATGTCACATTGACTTCAGCTGCAGCTTTAACAGGCGGCACTTTGACTGCAAACGGTATTGAAGCAATCAACTTGACTGTTACAGACACCGACGCGACAGTTCAAACTGATACCTTGACTTTGTCAGCTAACACGCTCAAAACTTTGACTATTACTGGTAACTCTGGTTTCACTTTGACTTCTGCAAACACCACTGTCACAAGTGTTAATGCTAATGCTTTGACTGGTGCCTTCACCTGGACAGCTGGTACAGGCAACTTAGCCGCCGCTGCTACGATCACTGGTTCTGCAACTGCCGCCAACACTGTTACATTCACAGCAGCTGCAACAGCTGGTGTAACTTATACAGGTGGCGAAGGTGCAGACGTGATCATTGGTCAGAACGGTAAGGCCAATACAGTAACTTTGGGTAACGGTGCAAACAGCTACACACATGCTGGAAGTGCTGGTATCCAAAACGTTACAGGTGGTACTGGGGTTGATGTGATCACTGGTGGTAGTGCTGCAGACGTAATCGTTGGTGGCGGTGGTGCAGACACAATTACTGGTGGCGCAGGTGCTGACCGTATTACTGTTTCAGGTAACACATCCACTATTGTGCAGGCCTCAGGTGCTTCAGGCAGTAATACATCTACAACGAATCAGCCATCTCAACTGACTGCTGCATTCGATGTTATTTACGGAGCGTCTACAGGATTAACCTTTGATTTGGGTAATACCAATATGCATACAGGTTTGATTACATCAGCAGCTACAAACTTAGCTGCAGGTGTAGCAGATAGCATCCTTTTTGCTCGTGGTACTTATGACGCTGCAAACGGCGTATTCACATACGGAGCTGCTGGTTTAGATACTGCAATGACTTATGATTCTGATGCCGCTGGTGGTGTAACTGCTGAAACCGTGATCTTGGTCGGTTTTGTAGCTGGAACCGCATCTACAGTATCAGTTGGTATCTTGACTCTGGGTTAATTTTTAAACCAAGGCTGACTGCAAAACTAGCCTGTTTAAAACCCTCCAAACCCCATCCCTCAAAAGGGGGTGGGGTTTTTTAACATGTAAAAGGAAATCTATGTCCATCGTCAAAATCGATAACAAGGACTACGAGCTCGATTCGTTGTCTGTAGAGGCCAAGTCGCAGCTAAGCGCACTGCAGTTCTGCGATCAAGAACTTGCTAAACTCCAAGCCCAAGCGGCTGTGTATCAAACAGCGCGCATCGCTTATGCCAAAGCACTGAGTGAGGCCCTTCCTGTCATTGGCGGCAGCGACACCATCAAGCTGTGAACATAGAGGTTGTATATGAGCGATTGGACAGAAGGCTACGTAGCAGAGATCGGCTACACCCACGGCTACTACGGCGAGCTCAACCCAATGCGCATTAAGCTGGCGTTTTTAAACGCTGGCATTGCCTTTCCAGAAGTTGGCACGGCCTGCGAGCTAGGTTTTGGCCAAGGCGTGTCTGCCAACATTCATGCAGCAGCCTCCATCACTCAGTGGAGCGGCACGGACTTTAACCCCGCGCAAGCATCCTTTGCACAAGATTTAGCACGCACCAGCGGCGCAGGCGCTAGGTTGTTTGACCAAGCGTTTGATGAGTTTGCTGCGCGAGCAGACTTGCCAGACTTTGATTTCATCTGCCTGCACGGCATTTGGAGCTGGATCTCGGATGCCAACAGGGCCGTAATCGTTGACTTCATGAGAAGAAAGCTCAAAGTGGGCGGCGTGGTCTACATCAGCTACAACACGCTGCCAGGGTGGGCCGCCTTTGCGCCCATGCGCCACCTCATGACGGAGCACGCACAAGTGCTGGGCACCAAGGGCAAGGGCATCACCAGCCGCGTAGACGAGGCCTTGGCTTTTGCAGAAAAGCTCATGGCAACGCAGCCCCTGTTTGCCAAGGTCAACACCAGTGTTGCATCGCGCCTTGAAGGGATGAAAGGGCTTAACCGCCACTACCTCGCTCACGAGTACTTCAACCGCGACTGGCATCCCATGTACTTTGCCACCATGAACGAGTGGATGGGTCAGGCCAAACTGCAGTATGCGTGCTCGGCCAATTACTTTGACAGCGTAGAGTCCATCAACCTCACGCCCGAGCAGCAAGCGCTCTTGAATGAAATCCCAGACCTTGAGTTTCGCCAATCTATGCGCGACTTCATGGTGAACCAGCAGTTTAGGAAAGATTATTGGGTCAAAGGCCGGCGCTCAATGAGCAAGTTGGCCCAGCAAGAGCTACTGAACGAGCAGTTAATCCTACTAGTCTCTCACCGCCCAGACATCAAGCTTAAGGTACAAGGCGCTTTGGGCGAGGCAGATTTGTTCGATGGCGTGTATACCCCCATCCTAGATCAGCTAAGCGACCATCAATGCACGAGTATTGCTCAGTTGGCGCAGAGCGTGAGCGCCAAAGGCATCACCTTTGCACAGGTGATCCAAGCGGTCATGGTCCTGGTTGGTGCAGGCCACGTGGTGCCCGTGCAGCCTCAAGACAAAGCACTACAAGCGAAGGCACAGGCTGACAAACTGAACGCGGCCTTCATGAACAAAGCAAGGGGAGACAGCGAAGTGGCGTACCTGTGCAGCCCCGTCAGCGCAGGCGGCCATGTGCTCAACCGCTTTCAGCAACTGTTCTTGCTGTGCGCACAAAAAGGTGGACAGTCGCCAAGTGACTGGGCTCGATATGCGTGGGAGGTATTGAACGCGCAGGGCCAGAAGATAATCAAAGAAGGTCAAACGTTGGCAACTGAGCAAGAAAATGTTGCAGAATTGTCACGCCAGGCTGAGGAATTTAAGCTCAAGCAAATGCCGATCATGAAGGCGCTTCAGATCGTCTAACCAATTGGTCAGAACTCATTATGAACAAGCACCAAGACATCGAGGCAGACTTCTGGCTAGAACTGGCCCAAATCCAAGCAGAGTCCATTGGCTGGATTCCAATGGATGAGGGTGCTTACATGCACGTGGGATCTGATTCGCCAGTCATTCAAGTGGTTGGCATCGCCAAAGAAGAGATGGCTGGCTCTAATGTGCTTTGGCTAACCTAGAAGCCCAAGCCTTCTCCGCCCGTTTGGTAGAGGAACTCAAAGCCAGTGGTCACCCCATCTCGGCTACCTACATAGCCCGTCAAATCCACGTTACGCCTCACGCAGCTAGGCTGTGGCTTTCAGGCGTGAACATCCCCAAAGAACGGAACATGCAAGCCTTGGCTAATTGGCTCAAGGTAGACCCACGGTGGCTTCGGTATGGCGGTGTACTGGAGGACTCATTTGTTGCCGATTTCATGTCGCTCGGTGAAGAAGACAGGGCTACTGTGATGGCTGTGGTGGGGGTGTTTTGGGATCGTTTGAGCAGAACAGTATGTAGCCCAGAATGGGGGACTCCTAATCTGAATTAGGGGGGTGGGGGTACGGTGGGTCTGCGCTTGGCAGGATTTGACAAGGGGTGGGGGTGTTGCGGTTAAATGTCGGAATGTTTAAAGCCGAAAGGGGCTTCGTCGACAATGATCTCACTTTACACAACCCCAATCCATCCCTTGGTAACCGTTGATGAAATGGTTGAGGCCCTTGCGGTGCAAAACAACCTTAACGCTGCAAGCCAAACGAAGATTCTAAATTTGGCACGGAAAGCCATCCTTAGTGGTGAACTGAACTCCCGTGATCCACAAACGACCGCACGAATAACAGATTTATCCAAAGCCACACCGCTAGTTATTCCTCAAGATTTCAATACATGGGTGGCCAACACAGGCATGACTTTGAAACTGCCAGCAATAATTCCTAAAAGAGTTCGGGTTAAAAAGCCAGCGGTCCAAACCAATAATTGGAGGTTGAGAGTTCAAGGGGAGGCCACGAAACACATGCTTGCTTTGCGGAAGACAGGATCAAATCCAACTGTCCTTTCTATCTTGAAAGACATACATACTTGGTGTGTTCAAAACAATGTGAAAACTCCCCGTGGGATCGTACCTAGTCAGGGTTATATAAGAACACACGCTCTAGGTGGTAGGTATTGGTCACCACCCCCATGAAAATGCTGCACAAATTGCACAACCATCAAACTGCGCATAGTTTGTGCAACTTCAAATAACCTAAAAATCCAACTAAAACAACACCTTAGACGTTAGAAAATATTTTTTAAAAACAATTTGAACACTGTTTTGTGCCATCAAGAATTTCCTATGACCGCTTCAATTGTTGGGGCGGCGAACCTAGGAAACTTTTATGACATACGATTTATCTCACACTCAAGCGGCCTCAACTCAAGGGGGGCACGACCAACATAAATCCCCCTTCTCATCATTGCGTTTAGCGCAAAACTTCGGTGAATCACTGGGGGTCAAAAAAGTACTATCAACAGTACAAGTCGGTAAGCCCGGTAAAGACCGGTTTTTCCGCGCTCATAAATCACCAGACATGGTGTTCCCAGCCATGCTGTTGGAAAACAAAGCCACCAGTGAGGTATATCTTGTGAGTGCCCCAATTGCCGGCATTTTGGGCAACCTAGTTCGGCCCGTCGAACTGAATGCAGCAATTGATCGGCAAGGTAATCCATTTCTGATTCCAGTACCCCTTCCCGACCAAAACGGAAATCGCAATCATTGGCATCAGTCTTTGGCTGAAGCTGTTATTCGTTCACAGGACACTTGGATTCGAATCACGGCAAACAAAGCAGTCGGCGGCTACGACATCTTTGAAGCAAGTGCCAAACTGCCAGAACCTATTTGGCCGACAGAGTCAATGGATTCCCTGTTAGATGTCGCGTTCCGTGGCCGTGTTCTGGACGTTCCAAATCACCCAGTGGTGATCGACTTGCTTGGGGGCATCTAATGAACCAGTTATCAGACTTCACCGATGGTGTGTTTCTGATCGACTTCGAATTCCGCCCTGAAAACGGGCGGGAGGGTAATACCCCAGAACCTGTGTGTTTGGTTGTCAAAGAATTTCTAAGCGGCGTTACATCCCGATACTGGAAAGACGACATCCACTCACGCAGTTCTGCACCCTTCTCGGTCGGTCGCAAGGCGCTTTGCGTTGCCTATTACTCCAGCGCAGAAATGGACTGCTTCCTCAAATTGGGCTGGCAGCTTCCAGAAAACGTGTTGGACTTGTATGTGGAGTTCCGCTGCTTAACAAACGGCACATCTCCACAAAACGGCGCGAACTTGCTTGGAGCACTTTTGTACTTTGGGCTTCCAACAATTTCAGCCCAGCATAAGGATGCAATGCGTGACTTGACGCTTCGTGGTGGTCCTTGGAGTCAACAGGAGCAGCTTGACCTATTGGACTACTGCGAGACGGATGTCAGTGCACTTGAGCTGCTGCTGCCAGCAATGCTGCCGACCTTGGACCTACCTAGAGCTTTGATGCGTGGGCGTTACATGAAAGCGGTAAGCCATATGCAGGCCACTGGGACACCAATTGACACACAGATGCAACTTGAAATTGCCACCTATTGGGATCAGATTCAAGATGCACTGATTGAAGAGATTGATGCCAGTTACGGGGTATTTGAGGGCAGAACGTTCAAGACCAAAAATTGGGCCGACTACCTCCAAAAAGAAGGCATCGCTTGGCCACGACTGGCTACTGGTCGACTTGAGCTTACAGATGACACGTTCAAACAGATGGCACGCATTTACCCCAAAGTGGCCCCGATTCGGGAACTTCGCTCTGCACTGTCTGAGATGCGTTTGTCAAACATCACCGTCGGCGACGATGGCCGCAATCGTTGTTTGCTCTCGCCATTCGCTTCAAAGACAGGGCGAAACCAGCCATCGAACTCCAGATTCATTTATGGACCATCGGTGTGGCTGCGGGGCTTGATCAAACCCCCCAAAGGTTTCTGCCTTGTTTACGTTGACTACTCCCAGCAAGAGTTCGGTATTGCCGCAGCCCTGTCTGGTGACGAGAAAATGATGGAGGCATACCGTAGCGGTGATCCATACCTGGCCTTCGCAATCCAAGCGGGCGCTGTGCCGCAAGGCGCTACTAAGCAGTCCCACAAAGTGGAGCGTGAGCAATTCAAAGCCTGCGTTCTGGCCGTGCAATATGGCATGGGGGAGATTTCCTTGGCCCAGCGCATTAACCAACCCGTGGCAAGGGCTAGGCAATTACTGGCTCTTCACCGCCAGACCTATAGGACCTTCTGGGCTTGGTCAGATGCAACGCAAGACGAGGCCATCCTGAACGGGAAACTGTGGACGACCTTTGGTTGGGAAATCAGGGTCAAGGGTCAAGTCAATGCGCGCAGTTTGCGTAACTTCCCAATGCAGGGCAACGGTGCTGAGATGTTGCGTATCGCGTGTATCTTTTTGACTGAAGCTGGCATCCGTGTTTGCGCTCCAGTTCATGACGCAGTACTGATCGAGCTGCCGCTGGTTGGGTTAGATGAGGGTATTGCAAAAGCCCAAGGCTTGATGCGACAGGCCAGCGGTGCTGTCTTGGGTGACTTCGAACTTGGCTCAGACGCAAAGATTGTGTGCTACCCCGATAGGTACATGGATGAGCGGGGGCAGGTGATGTGGGACACGGTCATGCGCCTCATTCAAAAAATCAAGGACCAGTAACCTGAGGCAGCAAGCCGCACCACCTGCGGCTGCTTACCGCACCCGTACATTCTTATAAAGATATATAAATATATGTATAGAGATGATAAAAGTATTCCTGTAAAAAGAGTCAAATTAGATTCTTCCTCTGGTCAATACATAGATGCTCCAATGAGTGTTCCCTTCTTAAAGGGTCCAGTACCAATGGATTGGTTAAGTGCAGCAGGAAAGTTGCCGGGTAAGGCATTCAATCTAGGGATTGCTATTTGGTGGCTTGCCAATATGGCAAATTCTAAAAATGTTAAATTGACAGGTAGAGCTTTAGGCTATGTCGGCATTTCAAGAGACGCTACATCAGATGCACTCAAGCGGCTTGAAGACAATGGTTTGATTTTGGTTAAACGATCACCCGGCCAACGACCAACTGTACAAATATTGCCGGTTGCACAAGGTGTAACAAAGAGAGAAAATACAGGGTGAAAAATCGACCGTTCAAGGGGTGGGTCGATCAATAAATTTTCTGCTCTCCCTTTGAGGCCTACACATAGTGTATTTTGATGTCTAAGACTTTACATTTAGAACAATATCTTCAAACACTGGGTGGCCGGGTAACCTGCAAGAGATGCCAAGCCCGCTCAAAACGCACACAAAACCAATGCTGCGCACCAGCAATGCTTGGTAAAAATGTTTGTAGATTTCATGGTGGCAAAAGCACGGGTCCTACATCTGAAGCTGGCCGACAACGTTGCGCGCAGTCCCGTCTGGTTCACGGCAGGGAAACTTCCACTATGCGCATGGAGCGCAGCATCGCCAGCGCAAGGTTGGCATTGCTGGAATCGGTTGGCTTTGAATTCGGCATCATGGTCGGCCTTAAATCAAGGGGTCCAAAACCGCACAGAATGGCGCAGGTGCTTCCAGAATTGCACGCCCTAGTGCGACACCTTCGTTCTCAAAAAATGCGCTCTGCGTGAGCAGATTAGGGTTCATAGTAATCTGTGGGTTCCATCAACCAAATTAGGGGGGTGGGGGATGGGTGGGGGTCAGATATTCCAAAAATCACAAGCCCTACCCCTATGCTTGATTCACCTCATCACTAAGCTCTGGCTAAGCCGCAAACCATCCGCATACTGGGTAAACAGAGCCCCTTTGCAAAATATTATTTTACAAATACCTCAAAGTACTTGCATAATCCAACCTATCAAAATGATAGGTCCTGAGCGTGGCTTCTCCATCAGATCGACAACTAGAAAAACATATCAAGCTAAGCGCAGTTGACTCAGCACATGTGATCTTTACCGATCATGCCCGTCAGAGAATGCGACAGCGGTATATCAATGATCCGATGGTCTTGGATGTACTTAGAAACGGCGTTATAGCCCCAAAGCCTGAGCCAGACATGAAGCACACCGGGCTTAAATGCCGGATGCAGCGTTATGTTGCTGGTGTTCAAGTAGCAGTGGTTGTGTATGTCGAGTACCCCGCTACAGATTTAGTTGTTGTAACAGTGATTGATGTAAAAAAGGATTGAGATGTACCACTACACAGACGGCGGTCTACGCAACGTGTGGCTGGCCAACGGCTACGAAATCAAGAAAACCCCCTTTGGTGAGGGTGTGGCTTTTCACAACCTAGATGGACTCACCACTTCTATTTGCATTGCGCTTACCAATAAGGCCGGCGTGCTAACTGGATCAGAGTTCCGATACATCCGCAGCGCAGGCATGTTGCTCTCACAACCTGCCTTGGGCAAGCTCATGGGTATTGATGGCCAATCTGTGGCGCGTTGGGAAAAGACAGGCAAGGTTCCAAAATGGGCCGACAAGTTGGTTCGCCTTCTTTATCTTGCGCAAGCACAAGGCAACGAGCCTATTAGCGCAGCAGTCGAACGAGTCAAGACAGTTGAGCGTTTGGTCAAACAAAAAATTGTTGTGCAAGAGCGCCGTGGCCATTGGGCGCCCAAGCTGATTGTAGAGAACTCGCTACCTGCCTAGCGGTGGTTGTTCTCTAATTCAGCTATTTTCTTTTTAGCTGCAGCCAGTTCAGCCTCGAGGCTAGAATTTCTATCGGACATGGTATCCATAGCCAGGACAAGCTGTTCATAATCAGTGAAGCTGATCATGCAGTGGAAGTTAAGTTCATTAACTACATTGCCCTCTTCGTGGTTGGTTTCATCGCCGTCTAAGTAAATCACATTACCTTCGAACTCGTCTTCAAAATTAGCTTGCATAACATTCCTTTATTGCGCCATTGGTAACAATCCAGCACTCTGTGGCGAGACGAGTGTTGGTGCGAAAAGATGTCCTACAGCGCGGGTAACAGCATTAGAGGCATCCAGCAATGTGTCCTGTGAGAGATGGCTGTAACGGGCTGTAGTCTTGATTTGGGTATGCCCCAGAAGTTGCTGAACCTCATAAAGCGTACGACCTGAATTGACCAAAAATGACGCAAAACTGTGCCGTAGGTCATGCATGCGAACGTCCTTCAAGCCAGCCGCTTTTCGTGCTGTGTTCCAAGAATAAAAAATAGAAACATAGGGCTTGAATGTTTTTGGGTTTGGAAATGCCCAAGGACAATCATCAAACCTTTTCATTGAATGCAGTAGTGAAACTGCACCATCGCTCAATGGGACATGACGTGGACGTCCTAGCTTCGTTGTGTGGATGCGCCATGAACGGCGCTCAAAGTCAAAATCTTCCCAACGAGCATCAAGAACTTCACGCTTTCTGGCGCCCGTCAATATCAACATTGGCACGATGTACTGAAGCATGGTGTTGTCAGATAGCTTCAACTGTTCATACAAGACCTCAGCTTCTTCACTGGTCAGGAAGCGTTCTTGCTTGTTGTCTTCCTTCATCAGCGGATGGCCCCCCATTGGGTTTTTTGTAATACCCACATCGCCATTTTTGATGGCGGTACTGAATAAGTAGCGCAGCAAAATTGTCAGGCGGTTACAACTTCCTGGTGCATGTGTTTTGCGGTGGTTCGCCAAGAGCGTAATCAGGTCACTTTTTGTGATCTGGTCAAGGTAGCGTTTCCCCCATACAGGTTCAACATGGTTTTTTAACAAGCCACGATCGCATTTCCAGCTCTTTTTGTACCCTTCAACGTAGGGCAGGTACACCTTGTGGATAAATTCTGAAACAGTTGGAATCTTCTTAAGGTTCGCCTTCGCCGCCCTTGGGTCGTGTCCCATAGCTATTTCGTTGCGCTTCTTGTCCGCCTGTTGCTTTGCTTGACCAAGCGTTATGTCACGAGCATCCCCCAATTTAAGTTGGCGGCTTTTCCCGCGCTCATCTGTAAAACGCAGATAATAAGTACGACCGCCTGATTCACGGACTTCCAAAAAAAGTCCCTTGCAGGTTGAGTCAAAGTAGACGATCTTCTTGCTGCCAGAGGGGCATGTCAGGGTTTTGATGGTCTGTTGGTTTAAGTTAATGATGGGCATTTCACACCTCTAACAATATCAGTTGCAACCGTTAATGTGACTAATAATAGCAGAACTGCAAATAATGTCAAATACAGAATTGCTTGAAAGTGGGAAAATTGTGGTCGCTTTACGCACCGCAAGAGCCGCTGCTGGCTGGAATCAGGGTGAATTCGCTGATCTGATGGGCGTAGCGAAAACTACGGTTGCCAGAATCGAGACGCTAGAGATGTCTGCAAGGGCTGAGTACCTGAGCAAGGCAATCCGTTTGTTCAGAGAAGCGGGCATCGAAGTTGACTTGTCAGAGATTGACGCAGTGCCGATTAAAGTATCCATGCTTGCTGTAGCCAAGGCCGTAGATGATCTTCAGGATGTCAGCAAACGGCGTAAAGATCGCCGAACCGGCATTGCAGCCCTGTTACCAGTCAAAGAAGATTGAGGCAGTCGGTACGCGCTGGGTCTGATTTGGGTGTCCGAAAATGCCCAACCCAATTAAGTCACTGTCACCATACGGATTTCTGGTTTGCCCAGCTTGCGGGCGCTGAAGTTTGGCGTGAGTACTGTGGGTATATTTTGGGTAAATTGCAAATATGCGCTTATTAGTAGCAATTATGCTTTTAAATCAACACTTTATAAAAGCGTGACTTAGGTCGCTCACTACTGGTATTGATGCTGGTCTCGATTTCAAAGGCACGGCCAAAGGTGATACTTTTGACGCGACTAAAGGTGCTTTAGGAGCTGCAACTTTCACAGCGTTGGATGGTTTGGATGGCGGCGCAGGTCAAGATGCCTTGAATATTGTTCAAGTTGGTGCTTTCACAGTTCCTGCTGGCGCAACAGTATCAAATATCGAAATTGCTAACGTTACCTCTGGCGCTACAGTTGCTGGAGACTTTTCATCTTGGACTGGCCTTACTACACTAAGAACTGCTGGTGTAGGTGGCTCAACAATTACTGGTGCAACTACAACGGCAATTACTACATCTGACACAGGTGCAGTTTCCGTCACAGGCGGCCTCAGCCAAAAAGTTACTGGTGCTGGTGGTTTGACATTGTCAGGTTCAATTGGCGCAATTGATGCAACTGATAGCGCGCAAGCTGCTGCTGTAACCGCAATTAATGGCGGTACAGACGTAACTCTTGTTTCTAAAGGAATCACAGCCTCTACTGGAACTATTACAGTTGGCGCTACAAAAGCTCCTACAGGCAAGATCGATGTGACAGCGACAGCAGCCTATGTGGCTACAGGAACAGGCGGTATCATTACTGTTAATGGCGGTACTAGCTCAGCAGTAACGCAAAATATCACATCAACAACTGCCGATGCATTAATCACTATCACTGGTGGTGCAGTAGCTGTTAATGGTGGTGCAGCCACTACTAGCACTTCCGTAACTCAGTCTGCTGCTGTTACTGCTGCTGCTGCTGTTACTGCAGTTGCAGAAGTTAAAGATACTGGCGCAACTACAAATGGCAACATTTCAACTGCAGCAGTGGCTGCAAAGGCTGCCCTCAGTGGTGTAGTCAATGGTGCTGTTACGATTAAAGATGCAACTGCAATTGCCTCTACTGCAGCAACGGTTGCTGGTACGCTCGCTACTGTTACCCTGAACAACTATGGCGACTCTACAATTTCTTCAAATGCATTGACTACAGTTAACCTGTCAGGCACTGCAGGTACATTGGGAATCACTACTGGCTTAACAACTCCAGTCAATACGACACTCACATTAAATGTGAACGGCCTGAGCGGAGCAAACACAATCACTGACTCTACCGCTGGAGCTGGTGCTGGTTACAAAACCTTGAACGTAATTACCGATACTGCTAACTCAACTATTGCACAAATTGCAGCAGTTGATGCAACAGCATTGAACGTGTCTGGTTCAAAAACCCTAACATTGACATCTGCAACGGGCATGACGACTCTTGCTACTGTTGCTGTGTCAGGCGCTGCTGGCTTGAACGCTACTTTGACTCAAGCAAGCGTTACCGACATCAATGCATCGGCATCTACAGGAAGCAACACCATCACACTGACCTCTACACAAACTACCTATGAAGGTGGTTCAGGTGTTGACACTGTGACTATCGGTGGAGTTTCTACTAAAGTTATCGACGGTGGTGCTGGTTCAGCCGACGTACTTGTTGTAAATGCGGCGTCATATGCCACTAACCCAACCAAGAATATCAACTTTGAAATTCTGCAAATGGGTGCAAGTGCTTCCGGCGCATTTGATGCGAATGGTTTTACAGCATTGGCCGCTGGCGCAATCACCGGCGACTCTTCATTCACAAATGTGGGTGCAGGTGTTGGCTTGACCTTAACAGGTGCTACAGGTCATGTTGAAACTGTCACATTGCTAAACGCTACCGGTTCAAGCGATGTATTTAACCTTACCCTCAGTTCTGGAGCTAGCGTAACAAACTCAGTTTCTGTTGCTGGAGTTGAGACTGTCAACATTTCCTTGGTGGACACCGGAACTGCTGGTCACGTAACCACACTTCAAACACTTACTGTGACAGATGCTGACGCAACTACCATTAATGTCACAGGCACAGGCGGAATGAATTTGCTGCTGACTGCTGCAAGCACTGCTCTGACATCTGTTGATGCTTCTGGCATGACAGCAGCAGGTTTTGCTTGGTCATCTGGCAACTTGGCGGCGGCGGCAACAATTAAAGGTTCAGTAGCTAACACCAATACAGTTAATTTAGGTACAGCCGCTACAGCTGCAGTGACCTACATCGGTGGCTCTGGTAATGACAACGTCACTCTCAGCACTGCTGGCAAGGCTAACGTCGTGACGCTTGGCGATGGTACCAACGTTGTAATAGGTGCAACTACTGGTGCTAACACCATTACTGGTGGTGCTGGTGCAGACACATTCACAACCGCTTTAGGTGGTAACAACGTCATTAACTTTGGCAACGGCACTAATGCATTCACTGCAACAACTGGCAATAACACATACACAGGCGGTACTGGTGTTGACACTGTGTCAGTTGGCGGTGGCATGAACGTATTGACATTGGGCACAGGCGCTGATGCAGTAACTTTCTCAGCACTGACCGCTAACGCTAACACTTACTCAACCATCACTGACGCTCATGCAACCATGACTATCAATTTGGCTGCTGTTGATACAGTTGCTTGGCGTGATCTGGCAACAATGAGCAAAGTAGCCACATTGGCTGGTACTGCAGTATTCCAAGACTACTTAAATGCTGCATCAGTTGGTAACGGCACAACAGCTTTGACTTTGCTTACCTTCGCAGACTTTCAAGCCACGGCAGATGCTGGTGGTGCGATTGTTAGCTACTTCAATTACAGTGGTGACACGTATATTGTTGTTGACAACTCTGCATCCACTTCGTTTGTGAACGGTGCTGACTTTGTAGTTAAGTTGTCTGGTATTGTTGATTTGTCAACAGCTACACACGCAACTTCAATCATCACTCTGGCTTAATTTTCCAGATGGAAGCTCAAGCCGAAAGGTGAGAGTTTACGAAACCTCCAACCCCATCCCTCAAAAGGGGGTGGGGTTTTTTCTTAGTGCATTGACCATAGTGCATTTAGAAAAAACCTTCACAGACATCAAGAACCAAAAGGACGAGAAATGAGCGACTGGACCGCTGGCTACGTAGCCGACATTGGTTATACGTTTGGTTACTACTCTGAGTTGAACCCACAGCGCGTCAAGCTGGCATTCATCAACCAAGGCTTAGTGTTTCCCGAGGTGGGCGCTGCCTGTGAGCTAGGTTTTGGTCAAGGCATGTCGGCTAACATCCACGCAGCCGCCTCTGTAGCGCAGTGGCATGGTACAGACTTCAACCCCAGCCAAGCTGGCTTTGCACAAGAGTTGGCTGTAGCTTCTGGGACAGGTGCAAAGCTGTACGACGAAGCATTTGATGAGTTCTGCAATCGCCCTGATTTGCCAGACTTTGACTACATTGGCTTACACGGTATTTGGAGTTGGATCTCTGATGAGAACCGCCAAGTTATTGTTGACTTCATTCGCAAGAAACTCAAAGTAGGTGGTGTTCTTTACATCAGCTACAACACGCTCCCAGGTTGGGCTGCCTTTGCACCTATGCGCCACCTGATGACAGAACATGCAGAAATTCTGGGCTCTGAAGGCCGAGGGATTGTCAGCCGCATTGATGGCGCGCTTGAGTTTGCAGAGAAGATGTTGGCTACAAACCCTGCGTTTAGCAGAGCCAATCCGCTGGTGGGTGACAGGCTTACAAAGATGAAGGAGCACAACCGCCACTATTTAGCGCACGAGTACTTCAATCGAGATTGGCATCCTATGCACTTTGCAACTATGGCCAAGTGGCTAGAGGGCGCAAAAGTTCAGTTTGCGTGTTCTGCCAACTATCTGGATGCGGTTGAAGTCATTAACCTGACTGCTGAGCAGCAAGCTTTCTTAAAAGAAATTCCAGACCCTATATTTCGCGAGACTACGCGTGACTTCATGGTCAACCAACAGTTTCGCAAAGACTACTGGATTAAGGGTGCGCGCAAGATGTCTGCACTCGAACAAGCAGAGGCACTGCGAGCGCAAAGGGTGATCTTGACAACACCTAGATCGGATGTCAGTCTGAAAGTTGCTGGTGCTTTAGGTGAAGCCACTTTGACAGAGTCTGTTTACGCACCCATTTTGGATGTATTGGCAGACCACAAAGTTAAAACGCTTGGGCAAATTGAACAAGCGATCAGCGCCGAAGGTATAAACTTCAGTCAGGTTACAGAAGCTGTTATGTTGCTGTCAGGAGCAGGCCATATTGGTTTGGTTCAAGATGACAACGTCATTATCAAAACTAAGAAACAAACAGACAAACTCAACGCCCACCTTTGCCAAAAAGCGCGGGGCAGTAACGAGTTGAACTACCTAGCCAGTCCGGTGACTGGTGGAGGTTTCACACTCAATCGGTTCCAACAGCTTTTCCTAGTGAGCGTTGCACAGGGTAAGAAACAGCCGGCAGAATGGGCACAAGCGGTATGGCATTTGTTGGCAAGCCAGAGCCAAAAGTTAGTCAAAGAAGGTAAGACTCTAGAGACCCCAGAAGAGAATATTGCAGAGCTGACTTCACAGGCTCAATCCTTTGCAGAGAAGGTGCTGCCTATCTTGAAGGCACTACAGATAGCTTGATAAGAAATGAACAGATCTATTGAAGCTGACTTCTGGGAAGAACTGGCCCAAATCCAAGCGGAGTCCATCAGATGGATTCCTTTGGATGAGGGCGCTTATCTGCACATCGGATCTGATGCAACAGTCATCGAGGTCGTCGGCCTTGCTAAGCCTGAGATGCAGGGCAGCACCTTACTCTGGGTGTTTTAAGTTAGCGCTGCGCGAACAGCATTGAATAATCTCTAGACACCCAACCACCCTCAGGTCAACACAGAGCTGGGGGTTTTGTCTTTGCACCACCGTCCCCCACAAGAAGCCATCAAGCCTTTAGAGAAAGCTGTCTCAGCCCTATTTCTAAAGCTACCCTCAAGTTATCCCCCCATCTGTCGATCTACTGAGCGTCAACCTACAAACCAGTACCGGCAGAAAACCATGAATTCACTCAGCAAACTCGCCTTGGCAATGACCCTTGTTGGCGTCTTGTCGGGCTGCGCCAGTATGCTGGACGAAGATTCACAAGATGTAGCGGTCAACATTCAGTGCTATGACAAGCCCGTTCGGGCGCAGTGCGTGGCAGAAAACGCCCGAGGCCGTTGGACCTTTAAGGCGCCTGGTAATGTGCAGGTTAAAAACGACTACGGCGACTTAGAAATTACCTGCAAGGTCAATTATTTCCCCCAATTCACGGTGAACGCACCGGCGCTGCCTAGCTGGAATTTTGCGGGCAATGTGTTGGTTGGCGGCCTCGTAGGCGCGGCCTACGATTTGCACAACAACACTGGCCTAAAATATCCAGAGACCATCAACATTACCAGCCCCACCTGTAAATAATTGCCATGAAACTCATCAAAACCCTCGGCGCACTTTGCTTATCCAGTTTGTTGGTTGCCTGCGGCGGCGGTGGCGGTGCGGCGCTTGGGGTGTTGGTTGAGGCGGCTCGGCCTTCTGCTGCACCCAATGTAGCGCCAGTGGCCAATGCGGGCATTACTCAAAACATTACTTTGGGTTATGCCGGCGGTGTGGCTTCTAAGGTGGTCACGTTGAACGGCACAGGCAGTACCGATGGCAATGGCGACACGCTCACCTTCAAATGGTTCTTGACCCAAAAGCCTGCTGGCAGTGTGGCCGAGCTGTCTAGCACCACAGATCCCAAGCCAACATTTACAGCCGACGTGGTGGGTGTCTACAAGGTCAGTCTGATTGTTAACGATGGCAAATTAGACAGCGTAGCGCCGTCGGTTGTTACCGTGACAGCCAGCATTTCAAACAGTGCGCCTGTTGCCAATGCAGGTACCAAACAAACTGTGGTGTACGGTGCAACCAGCACGGTAACTTTAGACGGCACCTACAGTACTGACGCAGACAACAACCAAATTTTCTACAAATGGACCCTCATGCAGAAGCCTACGGGCAGCAGTGCAGCGCTGGTGGGTGATACCAAAGCACGTCCTACCTTCATTGCTGATGTGGCGGGTGACTATGTGGTGCAATTGGTTGTGAACGACGGCAGTGTAGACAGCCTGCCCAGCTCCGTCATTGTCACTGCCACCCGAGAAAACCGTGCACCCACTGCAAATGCCGGTGAAGACAAGAACGTCACCAAGAATACAGCGGTCACTTTGGATGGCACCAGCAGCTTAGACCCAGACTTCGATACACTAACCTACAAGTGGAGTTGGATGTCTTACCCAAGCACCACAGCACCCACTCTGGTTGCTACAGGGTATACCGATACTTCTACGTCACCCAAGCCTAGCTTTACACCTACCGTGGTGGGCACCTATGTACTAACGCTGACTGTTTCGGATGGCAAGCTTTCTAGTACTGCTGACGCCATTACCGTCACTGTGTCTGACACAAACAATGTGCCTGTGGCCGCAGCAGGTGCTGATCAAAATGTATTGGTCAGTGCTGTGGTGACTTTGAATGGCACGGGTAGTACCGATCAGGACAAGCTAGACACGCTCACCTACAAATGGTCATTGAATGTACCCTCTGGCAGCTCAGCCAGTTTGTCTTCTGACACAGCTTCCCAACCTACCTTTACAGCGGACGTAGAAGGTGTATACGTGGCCAGTTTGGTGGTCAATGACAGTAAAGCGAGCAGCGCCAATCAATCGCTGACGCGTGTCACGGCATCTACCACAGCCAACTCACCACCTGTTGCCACCGCAGGTACCTCCGTTAGCGTCACCACTGCAACTGCTGTAACGCTGACAGGTTCTGGTACCGATGCCAACAGCGACACGCTTTACTACCGTTGGTACTTGGTTTCAAAACCAACTGCAAGTACCTCAACAGTGGTGACAGCGTCTTCAACCACTGCAACAATTTCAGTGATACCCGATGTGGTGGGTGTGTATGTGGTTCTACTCATCATAAATGATGGCAAAGCTGACAGCAACCCCGCAACTTTCACCATCACAAGAACGCTGTAAATTATTTAACCTGCAACGCACCCGTAATGGTGACATCTGCAAGCGGCACGTTGGCATAGCCATTGAAAAACCCTGTGGCTTTGCCAGCAATGGTGTCCACCACTTCCATGCCCTGCACCACCTTGCCAAACACGGTGTAGCCTGCACTGGCGGCGCTGTAATCTAAATACAAATTGTCCACATGGTTAATGTAAAACTCTGACGTGGCAGAGTCTTTGTCATCCAGGCGCGCCATGGCAATGCTGCCGCGCACATTTGACAAACCATTCTTGCTTTCAGACACAATGGGCGCGCCTTGGCCAGTCTTCTTCACCATGCCCGTGGTAAAGCCACCGCCTTGAATCATGAACCCAGAAATAACGCGGTGAAACAATGTGCTGCGGTAAAAACCATTGTTGGCGTAGTTCAAGAAGTTGTTTACCGTAATGGGTGCAGCCACGGGGTCTAGCTCTACAACGATGTTGCCTAAATTAACTTGGCCCTCGGCCACCACCAACACGACTTGCGGGTTGGGCACGGTCAGCGTGCCGGTATAAACCACAGCCCCTGTATCTGATTTAACGGTTAGCACAAAGTCACCCGCTTGCTTTACCAAGCAGTTCAGAACCAAAGTGTCTGTGGTACTGTTTGACGCAAAACTGGGGTTAATGCAGGCGCCGTTAGATTCAACCACCAAAGAAGACCGCAAGTCTTTGCCGCCCAAATAAATGGTGGCCGTCTTGCCGAACATCAATGACTGCGGCTTAACGCCGGTAATGGTGGGGGGAAATCCGCCGCCGCCGCCGCAGGCGCTTAGCAATAAGGCAAGAGTTGAAGCTATTGCAAAGTAAAGACTGCAAGTGACGTATTTAGGTTTGAAAGTCATTCACAAATTCTAACCGGCACGCCCAAGTTTGAACTTATCTTTTGTACCAGGCCTTCACAATAGATTCGGCAGGTTTCCCCCTAATGCTTTGAGAAATATTGGGGAAGCCTTCCTCACTGGGCACCAACGTGTCAGTAAGCCAATACCCTGTGCTGAAATTGATGCCATAAGTCTTAAATTGAGTTTGAGCTTGCAAGGCCTGAAAGGCCGCTTCAACGGCAATGGCTTGCACACCAAAGTCTGTGACGTAGCTCTTCTGAATGCAGTTGGGGTCTGAGTAAGCAACCGGTGCACCGTTGCTGGCAGGGCTAATGCAAAAACCATCTTCTACCCAGCCGTCACTGATGGCTTTGTCTCGGCTTTGAATGTTGAAATCCCAAATGATAGGAATGTTGGCAGGGCTAAGCCCTGCGCCCGCCAAAAAGTCTGCATAGATGTTCATGATTTGCGCGGTGTATTTTTGCTTCAGTGAACTGACAGTCATCGTGGCATCGTCTGCATAAGTCCATGGCCAAAGCGGTGTGAGCGGCACAATGATGGCATCTACTTTTTGAATAATGCGTTTGTCATAAAACCTGGGGGTGCCCATGTACAACTTGCCGCTGTACACACTGCGCACATCGTCAATGAGGGCCAAGAATTCTTGCGTGGCGGGTTCTGGGTAATTGGTTACCTGAGGAAAATAAAAAGCACTCCATTGAATGTTCAGAATGTCAATTTTGAAATCATTAGACAAGACCGCCATAGACTTCATTACGTCATGCCAACCGCGCAAGATGCGAACCATTTCTGCTTCTGGCATGTTGGATGCGTTGTACACCGTCATGCTTTTGTTTAGCTTGTCGACGGGCCACAACTGCCAAGCCAAAGACACCTTCAAGTTTTTACTGTGCGCGGCTTCTACCAGCCACTTGAGTTCTGCTTTGGGTATTTGCCAGGTGGCTTCGTCGGTGGTCCAAGTTTTAGCAGCAAGGTCATTGATGGGGCCGTACTGGTAAATCTCAACCACGTCCACGCCGTCACTGACCAGCTTGTCCAAGGTTTTCAGGTACAGCAGCCGCGCATATGCTGCATTGGAGGCGCAACCATTGTTTTCTCCACCAGGGTAATAGTCTTTCAGACCAATGCCCCGGACAATTGAGTTTGCAAACTGCCCAGATGCAGTGGGTATGGCGCGGGTACCCATGAAGCTGGCTGGGTAGTTGGTGTTGTAGGTTTTAAGGGTACACGGGGGTTGAGAAGTTGTAGCAGAGCTTGTGGAAACTGTGTTGACAGCACCTCCGCCTCCACCACAGGCGCTTAGTACCATTAAAATTAGTGTGTAAAAAAAGAATTGCACTGTACGCAGCATATTGAAATCACCTTGTTGCTAATTTGGGTGCAACTGTAGGCTTCTAATGCACAAGATGCAATTTAAAACACCCAAAGTAATGTGCTGCCCTGCATATCTGCTTTGGCCAGGCCCACGACCTCGATGACAGTTGCTTCATATCCAACGTGCAGATAAGTGCCCTCATCCAATGAAATCCAGTCGATTGACTCGGCTTGGATTTGGGCTAGTTCTGAGTCTACAACAAGGGGGCAACCTCTGGGTCAGGGTCAGTCGCCGGGTGCAATTAAACCTTCGCTGGTGCCTAAACCTAAATCTGGTTTGCGGGCCAGTAAACCCAGTGCGTCGTGCAAGCTGGTGCCATCGTCAAAATCTGCGGCCAACTGCTTGTTGGAAATGGCTGCCCACGCTGGCGTGCTGCTGAAAAAGGGCAGCAGGGTGCTGACATCTGTGTCAAATTGGTTTTTGGCTTGCAGGCGCCAAGGCGGATTCGAAGGCGAGCTCAGTTGGCCAGCACTGCCAGTACCAGGACGGCCGTAGCCCACCATGGTGAAAGTTTTGCCAATTTCATCTTCAGCGCGGTACAACTCGTAGCGTTCTGCCGAAGTAGGGGCTGGACTGGAAAGCCATACCAGTGCCAAATCGTTGTTGCTGCTGGTGCTGTTGTAATCTGAATTGATCAGCACTTTTTTGGCCGCAATGCTTTGCGTGCCGTAGCTGGTTTCAAACACCACGCTGGTGCTTGTGGTTTCTGATGCAAACACATGGGCAGCCGTTAAAACAGCTTGACCGTTGTAGAGCAGCACCCCTGTGCCGTAATAAGAACCGGCCACCACACGCACCACACCGTCGTAACCATTGCCAATGAGTGCGCGGTTGCGAGAGTCTGTGTAAGAAGTGACGGTGGTAACCAAGTTGGGCTGCTGTAGGGTTGGCTGATAGGCTTTGATTTTAGGGTTTGGCAAGGCCTTGAAAATTTTTTAAGAAATGCTTGAAAACTTCATATAGGAACAGCTATACTCGCTTCCTATATGAATTCCATCATCCGTGTACCCCTCAACACAACGCCCGAACAATTCGAGCGTTTGTTAGCCTTGCAGGCTGCTTTTGCAGAGGTCTGCAATGCTTTGGCGCCCGAGGTGCAAAAGAGCAAAGTCTGGAACCGAGTGGCCTTGCACCACTTGCATTACCGCAACCTGCGTGAAAAGTTTCCGGCTTTGGGCTCCCAAATGATCTGCAACGCCATCTATGCCGTGTCGCGCACCTCACGCTTGGTGTTCCAAACTCCGGCCAGCCCATTCAGTTTGGCGAAGTTAGGAACAAAGCCGCTACCTTTGTTGAATTTTGCCAACAGTTGTCCCGTTTACTTTGACCGCCACACCCTCAGCATCAAGGGCACGCAACTGTCTTTGTTCACCTTGGACGGTCGCATGCACTTTGAGCTAACTTTGCCGGAAGAGCAGCTTCAGCTGTTTAAAGTGGCCAAATTGCGCGAAATCTCCTTAACTCGCAGGGTTGACAACCTGTTTGAGCTGTCTTTCTGGCTTGACACCACCGTGCAGCCCCAAATTGTGGCCTCACAGGCGGCGGTACTTGCCCAATTGGCCGGTCAGTTGGCTGAAGTTCCGGCAGTGTCTTTGCCACTCATTCCTGATTACGTTTCTGTAGAGGTTGCTATATGAAGCCCCAAATGCCCCCTTCCGAACTCTCGCAGGCCCTTGAGCCATTGCGCCCTGAAATTTATCGGGCCATTGGTTTCAGTTTGCTCATCAGTTTGCTGGCGCTTTCACCCACCGTTTACATGCTGGAGGTGTATGACCGGGTGGTCAACAGCCGCAGCGGCGTGACCTTGCTGATGCTCACCCTCATGGTGGTGTTGGCCTATGCCGTTATGGAGCTTTTAGAAAAAGTGCGAGGTGCCCTGATGCGTGCTTCGGGTGTGCGCTTAGACGCTGCCTTGTCGAAGCGGGTTTATGACGCCATGTTCATGGGTATTTTAAAGCGCCAAGTGGGCGGCAACATGCAGGTGCTCAATGACCTGAAGTTGGTGCGCGAATTCTTGGCCAACCCCGCATTGATGGCTGTCATGGAAGCGCCGGTGGCGTTTGTGGCATTGGCTTTGATCTTTGCCATCAACCCCTTGTTGGGCTGGTCTGCTGTGGTGGGCGCTGTGGTGCAAGTGGGCATTACTTGGATGAATGAACGTGCCACGCGCAAACCTTTGATGGAGGCCAATCGTGCGGCCATGGGTGCGCAGCAGTTTGCCGATGCATCGCTGCGCAATGCGCACGTGATGGAATCGATGGGCATGCTTGACGCCGTGCATGGTCATTGGCAAAAACGTCAACAAGAATTTTTGGCATTGCAGGCACAGGCTTCAGAAGGCGCTGGTTATTGGACGGCCATGTCCAAGTTGTTGCAACAAATCATGTCGTCATTGTTGTTGGGCTTGGGTGCTTGGTTGTTGTTGGGCAACTCGCTCAATGGTGGCGCTAGCATGATGATCATTGGCTCTGTATTGGGTGGTCGTGTGTTGGCGCCTTTGAGCCAATTGGTGGCGCAGTGGAACGCCGTGGTCAATGTACGCAGTGCCTGGACGCGCTTAGAAAACTTGTTGGCACAAGTGCCGCCCAAACCAGAAGCCATGGCCTTGCCCGCGCCCAAAGGTCATCTGGCAGTAGAAGGCCTGATGGCCGGTGCCCCAGGTACGCAAGTACCCATTGTGCGCGGTGTGCAGTTTGGCTTGTCATCCGGCGAAGTGTTGGCCGTGGTTGGCCCCTCTGCTTCAGGCAAAACCACTTTGGCCCGTTTATTGGTGGGCTTGTGGCCTGCCATGTCTGGCAAAGTTCGCTTAGACGGTGCCGATGTGCACACGTGGGACAAAAAAGAACTGGGCCCGTACTTGGGTTATTTGCCTCAAGGCGTTGAGTTGCTCGAAGGCACGTTGGCAGAAAACATTGCGCGCTTTGGCGACGTCGACATGGTGCAAGTAGAAGCTGCAGCGCGTTTGGTGGGTTTGCATGAACTCATTATGAGTTTGCCGCAAGGCTACAACAGCCCCATTGGCCGCGACGGCGCTATGTTGTCTGGTGGACAACGCCAGCGCGTGGGCTTAGCACGTGCCTTGTATGGCAAGCCCGTGTTTGTGGTGTTAGATGAACCCAACTCTAGCTTGGACGAAGCTGGCGACGCCGCCTTGGCCAATGCCATTGCAGCACTGAAACAGTTGGGCACCACCTTTGTGGTCATGACACACCGCACCAGCGTATTGGGTGTGGCCGACAAAATGTTGATCATGCGCGACGGTGCGCAGCAAGCCTTTGGCCCACGCGATGACGTGCTGGCGGCATTGCAAAAAGCGCGGCAACCCGCATCGGTACCTGTAGCAGACGGCACCACCGTAACTGCACCTGCAGCACATTCAGCGGCCTAACAGGCATCACCTCTCAGAAAAATCAGAACATGAAAATTCCTGAACTATTCAATCGCAACGAGCTGACGCGAACGCTGTGGGACTTCCGTTATGAGTTCATGGTGGCAGGCTTGTTCAGCATGATTGCCAACTTGCTTATGCTGGCCCCTACGCTGTACATGCTGCAAGTGTATGACCGCGTTTTGGTTAGCCAAAGCACGGGCACTTTATTGGTGGTGTCGCTCATTACTTTGTTTTTATTGGGCGTGCTGACGTTTTCTGAATGGGCACGTTCTAAGTTGTTGGTGCGCTCTGGCGTACGCATGGACCAGCTGCTTAGCCGCAAGTTGTTTCATGCCAGTTATGAAGCGCATTTGAACCCCGCGGTGAGCAACCCCTCTAGGGCCTTCACAGATTTAACAGAGCTACGTCAGTTCTTAACGGGCAATGGCATCTTTGCATTCTTCGATGCACCTTGGGCGCCCATTTACATTGCCGTGTTGTTCATGTTGCATCCTTGGCTGGGTGTGATGGCCTTGTTCTTTGCCGGTGTGCAATCGGTGTTGGCATGGTGGGGCAGCCAAGCCACCAAGCCTGCACAAGCCAACGCTAGCAAGTCGCAACAAGAAGTGACGGGTTATTTACAAAGCAAGTTTCGCAACTCTGAAGTGATTGAGTCCATGGGCATGGTGGGCCATTTGTACCGCCGCTGGGCAGAACGCAATGCCAATGCCATGGGTGCCAATTTGCATGCGCAAGATGTGGTGGGCCGCGTCACGGCCTTGAGCAAGTTTGTGCGTTACACGCAGCAGTCGCTGGCGTTGGGCGGTGGTGCGCTGTTGGTCATTTATGGTGAGTTGTCGCCAGGTGCCATGATTGCGGCCAACGTGCTCATGACCCGTGCCTTGGCCCCCATTGATTTGATGGTGGGCACTTGGGCCGGGTTCTTAAATGCACGCGAAGCCTTTAACCGCTTGTCTGATTTGTTGGAAGCCCATCCACTGCGTGATGTACCGCCATTGGGCATTGTGCCCAAAGGCGATGTGGTGGTGCAAGACGTGGTGGCTTCTGCCCCTGGCCGCGACACGCCCATCTTGCAAGGCGTCAGCGCCATCATGCCGAAAGGCTCGGTCACGGTGGTGTTGGGTGCTTCTGGTTCTGGCAAGTCCACCTTTGCGCGGGTGCTGTTGGGCATCTGGCCGCATTCTGCGGGCCAAGTTTTGTTAGACGGCCAGGCCATTGGCAAGTGGAACCGCACAGAACTGGGCCCCCACATTGGTTACTTGCCACAAGACATCGAATTGTTTGACGGCACCATTGCCGAAAATATTGCACGCTCTGGTACGGTGGCTTCTGACAAAGTGATTGAGGCAGCAGAAGCAGCGGGCTTGCACAGCATGATTTTGCGTTTCCCAAAAGGTTACGACACGCCCATGGGTGAGGCCGGTGGTTTGTTGTCGGGTGGTCAGCGTCAGCGCATTGGCCTGGCGCGCGCCATGTACGGCATGCCTTCCTTGGTGGTGCTAGACGAGCCCAATGCCAACCTAGACGACGAAGGCGAAAACGCTTTGGTGCGTGCGGTGCAAGGTTTGAAAGCACAGGGCAAAACGGTGGTGCTGATCAGCCACCGCCCAGGCATTGTGAGTGTGGCTGATCGCTTGCTCATTTTGCAAAACGGCATGGTGCAAGCCAGCGGCCCCCGCGATGGTGTGCTGGCCGCATTGAAGAAACAACAAGAAGAAGCGCAAGCCGCTCTTTCTCAAGCTTAATTTTTTTGACACTGTAAATCGAGACTGTCATGGCCATTCAAAAATTCAATCCTTCCAAAAACACTGTGGTGCAAGATGCGCAAGTGGTGACCTCTTCTGACGATGCATTGCACCAAGCTTCGGGCGACACACGTGCAGTTGCGCGCATGGGCTTGTGGGTCTTGGGCTTAGGCTTCGGTGGCTTCTTGCTGTGGGCTGCGTTGGCGCCACTGGACGAAGGCGTGCCAACACAAGGCGTGGTGACCTTGGACACCAAACGCAAAACTGTGCAGCATTTGTCTGGCGGCATTGTGAAAGAAGTGCTGGTGCAAGAAGGTCAACAAGTGAAAGAAGGCCAAGCCTTGTTGCGCTTAGATGGTGCCGTGGCCAAAGCCAACTACGAAGCCGTACGGCAGCGCTATTTAGGTTTGCGCGCTATGCAAAGCCGATTGTTTGCAGAGCAAGTGGGTAGCAAAAGTATCAGTTTTCATCCGGATGTTCAATCTGCCATGAAAGACCCCCTTATCAAACAACAGGTGGAAACGCAGCAGCAACTCATTCAGGCTCGCCAAGGCGCCCTTGCAGCCGACCTACAGGGTCTGGAAGAAAACATGCAAGGCCTGAAAGAACAATTGACCTCTTATCAAAATGTATTGGTGCAGCGCCGCAACCAGCAGGCCTTGCTGACAGAAGAGTTGAACAACACTCGCGGCATGGTGAAAGAGGGCTATGCCCCTCGCAATCGCCAATTGGAGTTGGAGCGCATGTTGGCCGAGTCCAATGCGTCGATTGCCGACCTGACTGGCAACAGCTTGCGCATCAGCCGTCAAGTGGCTGAACTGACGCAGCGCTCAGTTGCACGCAAACAAGAATACCGCAAAGAAGTTGAATCGCAGTTGGCCGATGTCACACGCGAAGTTCAATCGGATGCTGAGAAGTTTGTAGCGGTAACTGCCGACTTAGACCGCATGGAAATCAAAGCTCCTGCGGCAGGCCAAGTCGTGGGCTTGTCTGTGCAAACTGTAGGCGCTGTGTTGCAGCCAGGCCAAAGATTGCTAGATGTCGTGCCAGATAATCAAACTTTGCTTTTGGAAGCGCACATTCCGCCACACCTTATTGACAAAATTCAGCAGGGCTTGTTGACCGATGTTCGCTTTAACACGTTTGCTCACTCGCCTCAGTTGGTGGTGGAAGGCAAAGTGATGTCGGTGTCGGGTGATTTGTTGTCGGATCCGCAGAATCCTCAAATGTCATATTTCTTAGCACGTGTCCAAGTTACACCCGAGGGCATGAAAACCTTGGGTACACGCCAAATGCAACCTGGCATGCCTGCAGAAATTGTGATTAAAACGGGTGAGCGCTCTATGCTGACTTATTTGATGCATCCTTTGCTTAAACGCGTAGCCGCTTCGTTGAAGGAAGAATGATGTTGAATTTTAAAAGCTTTCGCAAAGCTTGGGTGGCTCTGAGCTTGTGCGGTATGGGCAGTTGCGTACTCGCATCCCCTGCTGTGATGGACCTTCGGCAAATTTACCAAGCCGCTTTAGAGCAAGATGCCACTGTGCGTGCTGCGCGAGCTACAGCTGACGTTGGTAGAGAACGCTTGCCACAAGCGAAGTCGCAATTGATGCCGACGATCACCGCCAATGTGGGTAAAAATAACAACGACCTGAATACCACCTCGCCTAACTTGTTGGGGCAAGACACAACCACCAACGACAAGTATTTGAGTGACAACCGTACGCTTCAACTTCGCCAACCGTTGTTCAATATGCCGCGTTGGTTGCAATTTGAACAAGCTAAATCGTTGGTGAACGAAGTCGAAGCCACCCTTGACCGTGAGTATCAAAATTTGGTGGTACGCGTGGCAAGTGCTTACTTTGAAACCTTGATGGCAGACGAGCAACTCGACTTGGTGTTGGCCCAAAAAGCCACCTACACTGCCTTGGTGGATGCTGCCAAGAAAGGTCTGGCTGCAGGTTCTGGCACCCGCACCGACATTGACGACGCCCAGTCGCGTTTGGACATGGCCTTGGCGCAAGAGCTCGAAGCGCGTCAAAACCAAGACCTCACACGCAGACAACTTCAGTTGTTGGTGAACCAGCCCGTGATGGCCATTGCCAAATTGAATGTGCCAGCCTTGAAACTGAGCAGCCCACAACCAGCTAGCCTAGATGAATGGACTGTCAAAGCAGAACAAAATAGCCCTGAGATTAAAGCTTTGCAAGCCAAACTGGAAGCGTCGCGACAAGAGGTGAAAAAAACGCAGGCAGGCCACTTTCCTACTTTGGACGCCGTTGCACAATGGTCGAACAGTGGCAGCGAAAACATCACCCGCATCAACTCGCGCTACGAGAATAAATCCATTGGTTTGCAGTTAAGTGTGCCCATTTTTTCAGGCGGTTATGTGAACTCGACCATTCGCCAAGCCGTGGCAGAACAAACCCGAGTAGAAGAGTCCTTAGAAGCCTTGCGCCGTGATTTGGGTGTGCGTGTTCACAGAGAATACCGCGGTGTCAGCGAGGGTGTGATGCGGGTGCGCGCTTTGGAGCAAGCGGTGCGCTCTTCTGAGCAAATGATGAAGTCAACCCAAATGTCCTTCAAGGCCGGATCTCGTACCCAACTGGATGTGCTCAATGCGCAACAACAATACTCATTGGCCATGCGCGACTTGGCGCAGGCTAGGTTTGTTTACATCATGTCCAAGGTGAAGTTGGCTTCCTTGGTGGGTGACGACCCCGCTGCTTCTGTGGAAGAGGTGAATGCCAGTTTGGCAAAGGCCACCAATTGAGGCTATCAAGCTTGCCAGCAAGCCATCAAACCAAGTTTGGGTCTTGCCGTACCACGAATCGCCACCGCCGCTCAGTTGGACTTGGGGCTTATTTCCAAAGAACGTTGATGACTACATGGACCCCAGTTACAACAGCCCTGCGCGCATCACCTCTGTAGCGTGCGGCTAACTTCGTCAAATCCTGCGCCGCGCTCAGCCAGCGTGATGTAGGCCGGTAGGTGTTGGAGTTCTTTTTCAAAACGTCGAATGTTGGCCACGCCTACGCTGTGCGTGAAATGCTCAAACATCACTTGGTCATTGGTGGAGTCACCTACATAGACCCATTGGTCAATTTCTTGTTTTAAATCTCGGCCCGTGAGTTCTCTCAATATCCACTGTGCGCCATGCCATTTGTTGTGATCACCAAACCAGGCATTGATGTGGATGCTGCTGACTGTGGCGGTCATGCCTTCTTCTTGCAGCAGTTTTAAGACTTGTTGGATTTGTGCTTTTGACAGATGATGAAATTCGCTGTGGTCAAACGCAATGTCGGTTTCTCGACCAGCTGAGTCTTGGGCCATCACGGTGCCCGGAATTTCTTGCAGCACGCGTTGTGCGATGCGCTGCATTTCTTGGTAGTTGTGTGTGCGGGTGGCCAAGTCTTGTTGGTAGATTTTTCTGACTTGCTTTGTTTGCGAGTTGTGAAGCAAGGCCACTGCGCCGTTCTCGGCCACCATGGCATTGACGGGCCAGGTGGATGCGAAGGGGATGCTCCAACCCACAGGTCTGCCTGTAATGGGGATGACCATGAGGCCCGCGGCTTTTAAATCGTGCAGGGCCTGAAGCGCATCGGCTGTGATTGCGCCTTCGGTGGTGAGGGTGTCGTCAATGTCGGTGAACACGCCCACGATGTTGGCGCGGGCGCTTTCAGGCCAAGTCGAAAGATGCTTCACTCAAGTTCTCTTCGAAGTTTCATTCAACTTTTCTGTCAGCCATACTTTCATGAGTGATTGATAAGGGACGTCTAGTTTGTTGGCTTGGCGGCGAATGCCATCTAACAAACTATCGGACAAGCGCAATGAAATGCTGGTGGTAGAGGGCTTGAGGTTGGTGAATTTTGCAACCTGCATATTGGCCACATCAAAATACTCCGTAGCGTCGTTGGCCGCATCTTCCCAAAATTTTCTTTCGGCTGCTTCACTTTTGAATTTGGGAATTGCCTTGGTGGTTTGGACCTTCCTTGGAAGCTTAGTTTGCTTTGGCATAAACAAGCCTTTCTTTGCTGTGTTGATCTCTGGCAGAAATGATTCGAATGAGGGTGTTGTTGTCACGTAATGTAAAGACAACTGTTAACAAACGTCTTTCGTGGGTGATGCCTAATGCCAAGAACCTAGGTTCAGATTGACTGTGTTTGGCATCGTGATTGAGCAGTAGCGGGTCGTTGAAGAAAATTTCCTCTGATTCAGAGGGGCGCACATCGTGTTTTAGATCGCTTTTTTCTGCATTGCCTACATCCCACTGAAACCCGACGATGAGATCGAGGTTAAGCATTTGTGTATGTTATGAACATATACATATTAGGTCAATTTATTTCAATCAATGCAATCTAACGTGTGTTGCTATTCTTTTTAATTGAAGGTAAAGTAGTTTTAATCACTACTTAATTGAATATGAAAACCATTTCAGCTGCAGATGCCAATCGCTATTTTTCAAGTCTCCTGCGAGATGTTGCCACGGGTGAAGTGGTGACCGTGGTGTCTCGGGGTAAGCCTGTCGCAGTCATTTCTGCGGCCAATCAAGAGGATGACTTTAAAGTTCGCGCCCACAAGCGTCTTGTAGAAAGACTCAAAAGTCAGCCTTCTGGTGGCGCCAGAAATTGGACGCGTGACGAACTTTATGAAGGCTAAGCCATGAGGGTGGCTTTGGATACAAACGTATTGGTCTATGCAGAAGGCTTTGGCGATGATGTTCGTTGCCAAATAGCTGGCGATTTAATTGCACGGCTTAAGCCAACGGACTCCATCGTGGCGGTGCAAGTCTTGGGCGAATTGTCTAGGGTGTTTACTTCTAAAATGAAGAAATCTGGATCAGAAGTACGAGACTTGTTGTTGTCGTGGTCCGATAGTGTGATTGTGGCGGACACAACATGGACTGCATTTCAATCAGCCCTAGATTTGTCTGTCGATCACAAAATTTCAATGTGGGACGCTTTGATATTGGCCGTCGCGGCTGAAAATAAATGCAGGCTGTTGTTAAGCGAAGACTTTCAAAATGGATTTACTTGGCGAGGTGTCACCGTTGTTAATCCATTTGAAACCAAAGCCAAGCCATACAAGCTACTGGCTTCGGCCTTGTAATTATCCTGCCGATCCCAAAGCCAAACCCGCATGCTCACGCAGCGGATGGAAGTGAATTTTTGGAAAGCGCTCTTGTGCCAAACGCACATCATAGGGCGAGGTGCAAAGGTAAGCCAAGGTATCGGCCGCATCTAATGCCATGCGCTGGGGATACGCGTTTAAAAACTCGCGCAGTTCAGCTGGTGTATCGGCAGTAATCCAACGTGCACCGGTGTATTGGCAGCCTTCCAATCGCACATCGCAATCGTATTCAGCCTTCAAGCGGTGTTGCACCACTTCAAACTGCAGCTGGCCCACGGCGCCCAGCAACATAGGTCCGCCCACTTCAGGTTTAAAGACCTGAATGGCACCTTCTTCGCCCAGCTGGTCAAGACCCGCTTGCAGTTGTTTGGTTCTCAGTGGATTCTTCAAGATGACCGTCATGAACAATTCAGGGGCGAAGAAAGGCAGGCCCGTGAACAGCAAGTTGGCGCCATCGGTAATGGTGTCACCCAACTGCACACCGCCGTGGGTGGTGAAGCCGATGATGTCGCCCGCATAAGCTTCGTCCACCGCTTCACGGCGTTGGCTCAAGAAGGTCACCACGCTGGTGGGGCGCAATTCTTTGCCGGTGCGTTGCACTTTCAGTTTCATGCCGGGGGTGTACTTGCCCGAGGCCATGCGCACAAACGCAATGCGGTCGCGGTGCGAAGGGTCCATGTTGGCTTGAACCTTAAACACTACGCCTGCAAAGGCAGCGTCTTCGGGCTGCACTTCTTTGATGACCGGTTGCTTGTTCACAATCAGTGAACTGGTGCGGGGCTTGGGTGAGGGGGCCAAGTCGACCAAGGCGTCTAGCACTTCCATCACACCGAAGTTGTTCACACCGGAGCCGAAGAAGACGGGGGTTTGTTTGCCGGCCAAAAAAGCTTCTTTGTCGAAGGCTGGTGAGGCACCGGTTGCCAACTCCATGCTTTCAAGCGCTGTGGCAAATTCATTGCCAAAGCGAGCGTGCAATGCAGCTTCTTCTGTGAGGGGCATGGCTTCAAAGTCTTGCGGCAAGCGCTCGCTACCGGATTCAAACACGGTCATGGCTTGCGTGCGCAAGTTGATGATGCCGCCAAACGATTTGCCTTGACCCACAGGCCAGGTCATGGGCACGCAGGGCATGCCCAGTTCGCGCTCCACTTCGTCCAAGATGTCGAGGGGGTCGCGCACTTCGCGGTCCATCTTGTTCACAAAAGTGATGATGGGCGTATCGCGCTGGCGGCAGACTTCAATCAGTCTGCGAGTTTGAGCTTCGACACCGTTGGCCGCGTCAATCACCATGAGGGCGGAGTCGACGGCGGTTAGCACGCGGTAGGTGTCTTCGCTGAAGTCTTTGTGGCCGGGGGTGTCGAGCAAATTGATGACGTGGTCGCGGTACAGCATCTGCATGACGGAGGAGGCCACCGAAATGCCCCGCTGCTTTTCAATTTCCATCCAGTCGGAGGTGGCGTGGCGCGATGCCTTACGGGCCTTGACCGAGCCTGCAATTTGAATGGCACCCGAGAACAGCAAGAGCTTTTCTGTGAGCGTGGTTTTACCCGCGTCAGGGTGAGAAATGATGGCAAACGTCCGGCGGCGCCGGGTTTCTTGGGCGTAAGTCAATGTAGCTCCAGGGGAGATTGGGGTGTCTGGCTGGTAAACCAGAGAAGCCGCTAGTATAATTTGCCCCATTCCGAGGAGCGTTGCAACGGCCCCCATTCTGTTGGTAGATATGGCGAGGACGTGAGGCTCGGAACCCTAATTTGCAACGACGCTCATCCACTTTTCTGCGGGATGAGCTCTATTTTCCAACTGAGTTCAACGGGTTTTACCTCTGGGCGTCCCTCTGAGAAGTGGTTTCAAACTTTAATTTGGAGCACACCATGAACGCACGTCTAAACACCGCTGTTAACGCCGATTGCGCCATTGCCGACATTGGCTTGGCCGACTGGGGACGCAAAGAGATCAAAATTGCCGAGACAGAAATGCCCGGTTTGATGGCCATTCGCAAAGAATTTGCTGCCGCTCAGCCCCTCAAAGGTGCCCGCGTCACTGGCTCTTTGCACATGACCATTCAAACAGCGGTGCTGATTGAAACTTTGCAAGCCTTGGGCGCCCAAGTGCGCTGGGCCTCATGCAACATTTACTCCACCCAAGACCACGCTGCGGCTGCCATTGCGGCGTCTGGCACGCCTGTGTTTGCGGTCAAGGGCGAGAACCTGACTGAGTACTGGGATTACACCCACCGCATTTTTGACTTCGGCGCCAAGGGCACTGAAGGCGAAGGCCCCAACATGATTTTGGACGACGGCGGCGACGCCACGCTCCTGATGCACTTGGGCAAGCGCGCAGAAAAAGATGCATCCTTGTTGAACAACCCAGGCTCTGAAGAAGAGACTTGCTTGTTTGCTGCCATCAAAGCCAAGTTGGCCGAAGACAGCACTTGGTACAGCCGCAAGTCTGCCCAAATCATTGGTGTGACCGAAGAAACCACCACGGGCGTGCACCGCCTGAACGAGATGAGCGCCAAGGGCGAACTGATGTTCCGCGCTATCAACGTGAACGACTCTGTGACCAAGTCTAAGTTTGACAACTTGTACGGCTGCCGCGAATCTTTGGTCGACGGTATCAAGCGCGCCACCGACGTGATGATCGCAGGCAAAGTGGCTGTGGTGGCCGGTTATGGCGACGTGGGCAAGGGCAGTGCACAAGCCTTGCGCGCTTTGAGCGCACAAGTGTGGGTGACCGAGATCGACCCCATCAACGCATTGCAAGCCGCCATGGAAGGCTACAAAGTTGTGACCATGGATTACGCTGCCGACAAAGCAGACATCTTCGTCACCGCCACTGGCAACAAGCACGTGATCACACACGACCACATGTTGGCCATGAAAGACGAAGCCATCGTTTGCAACATTGGTCACTTCGACAACGAGATCGACATTGCCTCTGTTGAAAAATACACATGGGAAGAAATCAAGCCCCAGGTCGACCACATTGTGTTCCCCAATGGCAAGAAAATCATCATGTTGGCCAAGGGCCGTTTGGTGAACTTGGGTTGCGGCACAGGTCACCCCAGCTTTGTGATGAGCTCTTCCTTTGCCAACCAAACCATTGCGCAAATTGAATTGTTCACACGCCCTGACGCTTACGAAAACGGCAAGGTCTATGTGTTGCCCAAGCATCTGGACGAAAAAGTGGCACGTTTGCACCTGATGAAAGTGGGCGCCATGTTGACAGAATTGTCTGACATGCAAGCTTCTTACATTGGCGTGGACAAAAACGGTCCTTACAAGCCTGATACTTACCGTTATTGATTTAGTTTGAAGTACGAGCGCTCATTGGGCGCTTGTGCTTGATGGCTATAGACGGGTTTTGATTGTTATTGGATTATTTTGCGCATTGATCAATTGTTAGTAGAGCGCGGCTTGGCCGCGTCTCGTTCACAGGCCCAGCGGCTGATTGCGGCGGGTGTTCAGTGGCGTACGCCACCGGGCGCTTTGCCTACGGCTGTGGTGGAGGCTGTGAAGTCTTCGGTGGAATGGCGCACGATCAATAAGAACAAAGACGAAGTGCCCAGCGATGCAGAGATTGTGTTGCTGGATGATTCCGAATCTAAGTATGTTTCTCGCGGCGGTTTGAAGCTGGAAGGGGCACTGCGTGACAGTGGCGTTTCGGTGTCAGGCCTGCGGTGTTTGGATGTGGGTCAGAGTACCGGTGGCTTTACCGAGTGCTTGCTGTTGAATGGTGCTGCCGAAGTGGTGGGCATCGATGTGGGCCACGGTCAAGTGCATCCGCGTGTGCGTGAAGATGCGCGCGTGATTTGCATTGAAGGTGTCAACGCCAGAGAGCTCACGCCCGATGACGAGCGCATTCCTGATGCTGAAGCTGGGTTTGATGTGATGGTGGGCGATGTGTCCTTTATCTCGTTGACCTTGGTGCTGCCGGGTGTGGTGCCGTTTTTGAAGCCTGGTGGCGTACTTCTGATGTTGGTGAAACCCCAGTTTGAATTGCAGCCCGAGAACATTGGCAAAAACGGTTTGGTCAAAGACCCCGCCATGTACCCCGTGATTGAAAAACGCATTCGCACATCGCTCAAAGAGTTGGGTTTGAAAGTGACCGGTTGGTACGACAGCGCCATTGAAGGCGGTGATGGCAATCGTGAGTTTTTTGTGCAGGCTGTGAAGCCTGAGTGACTATGAAAAAATTACCAGTTAGCTTTGAATTTTTTCCACCCAAAACACCAGAAGGTGCCGAGAAGCTGCGCGTTGTGCGTCAACAGCTTTACACGCAATCACCTGAGTTTTGTTCAGTAACTTATGGCGCTGGCGGCTCAACGCAACAAGGCACCTTTGGCACTGTGGGCGAGATTTTGAAAGAAGGTGTTTCTGCTGCGTCTCATTTCTCTTGCATTGGCGCCAGTGAAGAATCTGTGCGCGCTGAATTGGCCACTTTAAAAGCCATGGGCGTGAAGCGCTTGGTGGCCTTGCGTGGCGATTTGCCCAGCGGCTACGGCATGGGCGGTGCGTTTCATTACGCCTCCGATTTGGTGGCGTTTATTCGCAAAGAAACGGGTGATGACTTCCACATTGAAGTGGCGGCTTATCCAGAAATTCATCCTCAGGCTAAGTCTGCTGAGTCCGATTTGCAGGCCTTTGTGGCCAAAGTGAAGGCTGGCGCTAATTCGGCCATTACCCAATACTTTTACAACTCGGATGCTTACTTCCGCTTTGTGGACGATGCGCACAAGTTGGGTGTGGATGTGCCTGTGGTGCCTGGCATCATGCCCATTACCAGCTCGACACAGTTGCTTCGTTTTTCAGATGCTTGCGGTGCAGAGATTCCCCGTTGGATTCGTTTGCGCTTGCAAGGCTATGGCGATGACACTGCCTCTATCAAGGCATTTGGCCTAGATGTGGTGGCCGATTTGTGCGATCAGCTGCGCAATGCGGGAGTGCCTGCGTTGCACTTTTACACGATGAATCAGAGTGCGACGACTTTGGAGTTGTTGAAGCGCTTGGCTTGATTACCTATAGGTGGTTTATTTAGTATGAATCGTTTGAGGATTCTAGTGAACCACTTGTTAAATTAGCGCTGTCATGAAGCAAGCGAATGACCAAAATGGTTTGATCATCCATGGCTTTAAACATCACAAGGTGGCGGCCTTTTTTCCCTTTTCGCTGTACATGTAAAAGCCGTATGCCTGGTCCAATATCGTCTCTGGGTTTACTACCTTGAATGTCTGGACCGATCTCTAGGGCCTCAATGGTTGATGAAATGGTGTCTACGTATTCGTCAGCTTGATTTTTACCAAAAGTATCTGCGGTCCAGAGATAGATGCTTATTAAATCTACTTCAACTTGATCAGTTTGCTGAATTCTCCAAATGTTACTCATACTGCTGCTGCAGCTTTTGCAACGATAGACTTCAGGTGCGCACGTAAGGATTCCTTCGAATCAAACTGTTTGTATCTTCCAGCTTCAAAATCTGCCATGCCTAATTGCATTGCTTCCCTAAGTGCCTGAAGGCGTAAGGCGTCCTCTTTCTCGCGCTGCTCGATCAACCGAAGGCCTTCTCGCAATACCTCACTGGCGTTTTGATAGCGACCGCTGGCGACCAAGTTCTCAATCATCAAGGCTTGATGCTCTGTGAGAACGACGTTTCGAGTAGGCATGGAAGTTTCCTTGTTAAGGGGTGTTGGCATATTATGCCAATTGACTGCCTTTCTGGTCAATTTAATCTTATTGCTCTTTGCAAATTCAAGGGCATCCAATAAAGCTTCTGCATCGTCCTGAGCTATGTGTTTTGCTATGTCTTCATCAGTAGTGGAATCCAGTAAAAAATGATTGACCTTATGACTTAGCTTGGATGGCTTTTGATTCACATCAATATTTTTACGAGTCAATTTCGTCATCTTTTTTCCTTGCAGCTACGTACGATTTACTTTCCGAAATTGACGGACCTTCATTTACCGTTCATCAAAACTCATCACCACCTCTTTGCTAGTGGGCTTGGCCTGGCAACTGAGCACAAAGCCTTGTTCGGTTTCCCAGTTTTCTAGCGTGAAGTTTTTTTCCATAGCCACGGTGCCTTGCATCACTTTGGCGCGGCACGTGCAGCACACGCCGCCTTTGCAAGAGTAGGGCAGGTCTAGGCCGGCCGCCAATGCCACATCCAAAATTTTGTCGGTAGCTGACATCTGCATTTGATGCTTCTTGCCGTCCAGCACAACTGTCAGTGCCACATCGCCTTTAGATTCAGGGGCATGGCCTAAGACCACTTGCTTGCGCGCGTCTGCGGGCAAAGCTTCCAAAGTGGGCGATGTGAATCGCTCTGTGCGAATGTTGCGAGCAGGCACACCGACTTCTAACAAAGCTTTTTCGGTGGCTTCAATCATGGCTTCAGGGCCACAGATGAAAACCTCGTCCATGCTGGCCGCAGGCAAGAGGCTGTTCACAATTTCTTTGACCTTGGCTTCATCAATACGGCCTTCAAGCAAAGGCACTTCTTGCGCTTGGCGTGACAACACATGAATGAGTGTGAGTCGGTTGGGATAGCGGTCTTTGAGGTCTTGCAGCGCTTCGTTGAACATGACGCTGTCCATGCGGCGGTTGCCATAGACCAATGTGAATTTGGACTCAGGTTGTTCTTCTAAGGTGCTGGCCAAAATAGACAAGATAGGCGTGATGCCAGAGCCTGCAGCAAAGCCTACGCGGTGAATGGCACGGGGGCGCTGCACGATGAAGCGGCCATCGGCTGGCATGACTCTGAGGACATCGCCCACCTTCAGTTGCGTGGCAGCCCAGTTTGAAAACACGCCACCTTGAACAGGACGAATGCCCACTTCTAAAGTTCCGTTTTGTGTGTAGGCGTTTTGTGACGAACTGATGGAATAACTACGTCGCACATCCTTGCCATCGATGTTGGCGCGCAGTGTTAAAAATTGACCGGCTTTGAAATTGAAACCGCTGCGCAATTCATCTGGCACTTGCAACGTAATGGCCACCGCACCTGCTGCTTCGGGTGTAATGTTGGAAACAGGCAGGTCGTGAAATTTGAAAGCGGTCATGGTGAATCAATACGGTTTGAAATAATCAAACGGCTCCATGCAATCGAGGCAGCGGTAAAGCGCTTTGCAGGCGGTGGAGCCAAAGTGGGATGTTTCGGTGGTGTTGTGCGAATTGCATTGCGGGCAGGGCACCGCCAATTGTTCGTGGCGACCAGGATTGCTGGCGCTGCGGGCGGCAAATTGGATGATGCTGGCGGCGCCCGATGCACTGGCTTTGCCAACTTGAGTTTGGCAGTCGTGATCAGCGCCGCTGTGCGGCGGCGCAATGCCGTACGCGCGCAATTTTTCTTTGGCTTCAGGTGTGATCCAGTCGGTGGTCCAAGCAGGCGCCAATTGAGTTTTGACCTTGCCCTTCAAGCCATGCGCTTGCAGCAAGTTGTGCACGTCGTCTTCAATTTGCCCCATGGCTGGGCAGCCGCTGTAGGTGGGCGTGATGACCACTTCCAATTGTTCAGTGCCATCTTGCGCAAGTGCCGTTCGCACATCTCGCAAGATACCTAACTCGCGCAAGGTGACCACGGGAATTTCGGGATCGGTTAGCGATTCAAGCAGTTGCCATGCTTGTTCAACTGCGCTTGGTGAAAGCGCAGTCGTTGAAGCAGAGGTAGCCATCGTCATGATGAACTTAAGATGCTTGAATTACCAAGTGGCATTGGGATGCGCACGCGGCAAGGTTTGCATCTCGGCCAACATAAAACCCAAATGCTCAGAGTGAACGCTGTGTTTGCCAGTGGGCACAAAGCCGCCAGCCGCAGGGCGCTTGAGAGTAGCTTCGGCCAAGGCCTGATCCACAATTTGGTTCCAATCGTTTTGCAAACTGGCCATGTCTAAGCCCGTTGCTTTAGCCGCTTCCGATTCGTATTCAGTGCTAGTCCAAAACTCTTGCGTATAAGGCATCAAGTGATTGACAGCCGCTTGTGCGCGGCCATGCGATTCAGCGGTGCCATCGCCCATGCGCAGCAACCAATCGCGCGAATGACGCAAGTGATATCGCACTTCTTTGAGCGACTTGGCTGCAATAGCTGCCAATTGCGCGTGTGGTGCATGTTGTAGTTTGTCCCACACCAACACCATCAGTGCGCTGTACAAAAAATTGCGAACCAAGGTGGTGGCAAAGTCGCGCTCACTGGCCGATGTGCCAGCCAGCGGTGCGTGATGCGGCAACTCTAGCAAGGTGTAGTTTTTGAAATCGGGCACATCGCGAAAGAAGGCCAGAGTGTCTTCTGTTGCGCCATTGCCCATTTGCGCTGCGGCTTCTTGGTAGAGCAATCGTGCTTGGCCGACCAAGTCCAAGCTGTTGTTGGACAAGGCAATGTCTTCTTCCAGAATGGGACCGTGGCCACACCATTCGGCATTGCGTTGGCCCAAGACCAAAGCGTTGTCGGCCAAGTGCAGCAGATAGTCGAGGGGCAACGTGTGGTTCAAAGTTGCTTGCGCTGCTGACATTACATGTGCCCCACTTCAGAAGGAATTTCGTAGAAGGTGGGGTGACGGTACACCTTGTCGCTGGAAGGCTCAAAGAATTCCGATTTGTCATTGGGTTCGCTGGCCGCAATGGACGAAGACTGCACCACCCAAATGCTCACGCCTTCTTGACGACGTGTGTAAACATCGCGCGCCATTTGCAACGCGTGTTGAGAGTCGGACGCATGCAAACTGCCGCAGTGCTTGTGCTCCAAGCCTTGCTTGCTGCGCACAAACACTTCCCACAAGGGCCACTCTTTGAGGGCGGCAGGAGAGGCAGAAGCAGCGTTGGCACTTGAAGTACCTGCTTGCGAAGCTGATTTTGTTTGATCGGCGCTCATGCGGCCTCCTTCAAATTCTTTTGTGCTTGTCTGTGCGCTTGTTTGTTGGCGTGTGCCACAGCGGCATCGCGCACCCATTGGCCATCGTTCCAAGCCTTCACGCGCGCACCCAAACGTTCTTTGTTGCAAGGACCATTGCCATTGACCGTGGCCCAGAATTCGTCCCAATCAATCTGACCGTAATCGTGATGTTGACGTTCTTCATTCCACTTCAAATCGGGGTCGGGCAATGTGACGCCCAAGATCTTGGCTTGCGGCACTGTGGCATCCACAAACTTTTGGCGCAGGTCGTCATTGCTGATGCGCTTGATGCCCCAGCGCATGCCTTGCACGCTGTTGGGGCTGTCGGCATCGGGCGGTCCAAACATGGCCAAACATTTCCACCACCAACGATTGACCGCGTCTTGCACCATCGCCTTTTGTTCGGCCGTGCCTTGCATCATGACGAGCAAGGCTTCGTAGCCTTGGCGTTGGTGAAAACTTTCTTCCTTGCACACGCGAATCATGGCGCGTGCATAAGGGCCGTATGAGCAACGGCACAAAGGAATTTGATTCATGATGGCCGCGCCATCGACCAACCAACCCACCACACCCACATCGGCCCAATTGAGCGTGGGGTAGTTGAAGATGGAGCTGTACTTGGCTTTGCCGGTGTGCAGCGCGTCCAACATTTGATCGCGGCTGGTGCCCAGTGTTTCGGCAGCGCTGTACAAATACAAACCATGGCCGCCTTCGTCTTGCACCTTCGCAATCAAGATGGCTTTGCGCTTGAGGCTAGGTGCCCGGCTGATCCAATTGCCTTCAGGCAACATGCCCACAATTTCGCTGTGCGCGTGTTGGCTAATTTGTCGCACCAAAGTTTTGCGATACGCATCAGGCATCCAATCTCGCGGCTCAACTTTGCCGTCGGCATCAATGCGCGCATCGAACTGAGACTGCAAAGCCACTTCGGCTTCGGTCAGAGGTTTGGGAACTGATTTGAGTGCGGCGGTGGCTGCAGTGCTGTTGGTGTCCGGTGCGTCCGGCACATTGAAGGATTGCGTGTACATGGGCTTCTCCTCGCTTGGTAAGCGTGTTTGAAGCGAAGTATATCAATTAACCGACCGATCGGTCGGTTAATTGATTGGCAAAGTTCTAGGTGTTTTCTCCAGAGCTGCGCCATTTGAAAATGCATTGGTTAAGACCATTCTGAGTTATTAGGTGTTACATTAAAAAGAATATTTAAGTACACACTTAAAACTTAAAGAGGTGCATATCAATGAAGGTTTACTTAAGCAACTACAGGCACCATTGGTTCTCTCCCTATACCTTGATCGACTATTTTTTCTTCTGGACTAAGTGGTCGAAATGTCATCGCGACCAAAGCTTGGCTCGGGCCTTGTCAAATTCAGAGGATGAGTCAACCTGGACAGACCGGCCTGACTGGGTAGAAAAATGGCACGACCGCCTAGCGCCATTGAGCGTGGCCATTCAAAAAACATTGGATTTGATTCACCCCAAAATTGACTATGTGAAGGTTGACTACTGGGATACATGGAGCATGGATGACAGCTTGGCCCAGATCATCTTGCCACTTCTTCGCCAGTTGCATGATAAAAATCATGGTGCACCTTTTGTTGACGATGAAGACGTGCCCAACCACACCTACAAGTGTGACTACGAGGGCATGCGGGCAGTTGAGGCACGCATTCAAAATGGTTTCCGCCTTTTTGGACGGTATTACCAAAATCTCTGGGATTGAGTTGGCTGCAATGGCGCGGCTACTGTCTGAACCGATTCATGCTCACACGAAGCATTTCAATCTCTCTAGCCCTAACCCCCATCTGCGCAAAGTGTTCAGGCCAAGTGGCCACTACTTTTTGGATGTTGCTCACCATGTCCTTGGCCTCTGAAAGTTTCAAACCAAACGCAGCCACTTCAGACAAGGCATTCGAAATGCTAGATTCGTGGCCGTTAGCGCCCACGCGCATTTGCTGGTAGCCCAAAGCCTGAGCCGCAGGCAGCACATCAAATGCGGGTGACAAATGGTAGTGACCTTGGTCTGAGCGAATCAGGGCATGGTTTTTTTCATGGTCATCGGTGTTGTCGATCAAGATGTTGAACACCATGCGTTTGAAAAGTTGTGCTTGTTGCTGTTTGATCAAGCTAGGTTGCGCATATCGGCGCAACAGTTGAGAAAGTTCTGGATAGCCCATGGGCTCGCCAGCTGCCCTTATGACGGTGTGGGCCGACAGCACATGAAGTCGTGTGTTTTCTAAACGATCAAAACGCTCAACCGCAACGGCATGTCCTTGGGCCAATGCCAGTGCACGGGTGTGGGCTACAACAATCCCGGCCTTTGCTGCCAAGGTCATGCTGGCGTGTTCAATGAGAGGGGTATCCCATTCTGAGGTTTCAGCAAACTTCAGCACCCATTGTTTGCCATCCATTTCAATGAGTGACTTGGGGTGCGCGCCGCCAAACGAGGGTCCGGGTTTGAGAAGCCGGACGTGTGCCTCGCTGAGTTTTTCTCCATCCAGAACGTTTTGAATGGCTTGATGCATCTGCGGCAAGTTTTCAAATGTGGCGATGGCGCTTGCAAGGGGTGCGTTGTAATGAGACTGATGCAAAGAGACGCCCAATGCGCCAAACCGATCGTGACCTGCAAAGTACAAGTACTCCAAAAGTGACAAGCGCACGGGCTTGAAAATGTGTCGGATGACACGCTCTCCCCAGCGGTCTGGCCTGGCATCGTTGACCGCGCCTGCTGCCGCATCCAATTCTTTGGGCAAGTGCAAAGCGTTGGACAGCGGCAAGTCGTCGCTCAAAGCAAATCTGTTTTGCAACCATTCGTCGGCATAAGCAAGGCCTACTTTGCGGTTGTTTTCTGCCAGAACCAATTGACCAATTAATTGGGGCTTGGTTTGACCTAGCCACCACAGCGACATTTCTGAAGCGGGTGTGTATGCGTTATCAGTCATGCACATTCCTCTTTGGGCGTTTGAGAATGCGTAACTCGTGGGCAAGGGCTTGCGCATCATTGGCCGGGTTTGCCAAATGGCGCAGACCCTCTTCGAAACCTGCCAGCCAGAGTGCAGTGGCATATACGCCCATGCCCACTTTGGGGTCGCCTTTTTCCATGCGCATCAGTGTGGGCACAGACACATTGAGCCGGGTGGCCCAATCTCGCAAAGACTCGGATCTGCGAAGCCTGGCGGTGGACAAATGATCACCCAATTGGATCAAGGCTGCAAGCACAGCCGAAGGCAAGGTCACGACGGCTTGAGAGGGTCTAGACATTGATTTGTATTCTTAAAAATAGACAATAAATGATTTTTGTTAAATCATATGTTAATTTTTAAGAGTGCGCTATACACGTTCAAACCCCCAAAGGTATTTGACTGAATTCTTGGAGATGAAAAAAGTGACCGCTTTGGCTTAAAGCACTTAGCTGTGCTCAACCGCCCAGCTATGACCCGTACCTCTTGCCAACGCTGGCCCTACCACTTCCATAGCCTCGCGCAATTTATCCTTCAGCGTAAACGGCGCATTCACCACAAACATGCCACTGGCCGACAAACCTGCCGAGCTGCCGTCTGTGTTTCGACCAATCGACAGTGTCAGATTGAGCCAAGGCTTTTGGGATTGATTGCTCAAAGTGCGCAAGCGCTTTGGCAAATCGTGCGCTTCGGGCCGCGCAATGATGGGATACCAAACTAAGTAAGTGCCCGTGGCAAAGCGCTTGAGGCAGTCTTGTATGTTAGCGGCCACTTTGCTGTAATCGCTTTTAATTTCGTAGCTGGGGTCCATCAGCACCATGGCGCGCTTAGAGCCCGAAGCCGAAGGCGGTGGCGGGAGCAACTTTTTGAGCGACTCAAATCCGTCTTCGCGGGCAATCATGATGCTGCGGCCTGCATCGAGCTGGGCCACATTGGAGGCTAAGGCTTTGCTGTCAGTAGGATGCAATTCAAACAAACGCAGCTTGTCGCGCGCATCTTTGCGCAACATTGCGTGAATAATGAAAGGTGAGCCGGGGTAAAACTTGGCTTGACCATTGGGGTTGAAGCTGGCAATCATGTCCAGGTAGGCCTGGAGTGCTTCAGGAATGGGCTTGGCGTCTTTCTTGGCACTGGCAACGTCTAGTTGGCTGAGCAGTTTGAAAATGCCATCTGCAGCTTCACCGCCAGTTTCGGAATAGTCGCCATCAAGCCGGTAAAGGCCGGCACCGGCATGGGTGTCCACAATGGTGATGCCGCCCTCTTTTTGCTGCAAGTGCTGCAAAGTGGCAATCAAGGTGAGGTGCTTGATGACATCGGCATGGTTGCCGGCGTGAAAGGCGTGTCTATAACTGAACATGCTCTGATGGTAACGCCTCCACCCCATCAAATGCCAAAAAACCCTTGCAAAACAACAATTTTGTCGTTTAGAATCGAGGGCTTCGCAGCGCATTAGTGATCCCGCGGCGAAGGGCCTAGATTTTTACCGCAGGTAACAACGCACAGGCCAACCCCACCTAAGAGGTTCCCAAAAGAGGAACACCGACCGTGGAAAAGGATCCGACAAACCTTCTTTTAAAGAGAAAACTCATGACAAAAACGTTCAGCGCAAAACCCGCTGACGTGACGCACGAGTGGTTTGTGATTGACGCGACCGACAAGGTCCTCGGACGAGTAGCCAGCGAAGTTGCTCTCCGTTTGCGCGGCAAACACAAGGCCATTTATACGCCTCACGTCGATACTGGCGACTTCATCGTCGTCGTTAACGCAGCACAACTCAAAGTGACTGGCACCAAGTCTTTGGACAAGGTGTACTACCGCCATTCTGGTTATCCAGGCGGCATTACAGCCACTAACTTCCGCGACATGCAGTCCAAGCACCCTGGACGCGCGCTCGAGAAGGCCGTTAAGGGCATGTTGCCCAAAGGTCCTCTGGGCTACGCCATGATCAAAAAACTCAAGGTGTACGGTGGCGCTGAGCACCCCCACACCGCCCAACAGCCTAAAGTGCTGGACATTTAAGGAGCCTTGAGAATGATTGGTGAATGGAACAATGGCACCGGCCGTCGCAAATCTAGCGTCGCCCGCGTGTTTCTGAAAAAAGGCTCTGGCAAGATCACGGTCAATGGCAAGGACATCCAAGCCTACTTCGGCCGCGAGACTTCGATCATGATCGCTAAACAACCTTTGATGTTGACAAACAATGCCGAATCTTTCGACATTCAAATCAACGTTCACGGTGGCGGCGAATCCGGTCAAGCTGGTGCAGCTCGTCACGGCATTACACGTGCCCTGATTGACTATGACGCTTCTTTGAAGCCCGTGCTCAGCCAAGCTGGTTTTGTCACACGTGACGCCCGCGAAGTTGAACGTAAAAAGGTCGGCTTGCACTCTGCTCGTCGCCGTAAGCAGTTCTCTAAGCGTTAATTCGTTTTCAGACTGTTTCAAGAAAACCGCACTGGTTCGCCATGGCGGTTTTTTTTCGCCCAACGAAACCCCTTCTATCAGGGCAGTTATTCAAAGTGAATTGTTGACTGATCCACTATACTACTTGCCTAGTAGACGGAGAAAATCATGAGCGCCTTAGCCGAAACAGTCCAAACAGAAATGCCCGAACCCATTGTCTTTACCGACAGTGCCGCAGCCAAAGTTGCCGATCTAATTGCCGAAGAAGGCAACCCAGATTTGAAACTGCGCGTGTTTGTTCAGGGCGGTGGTTGCTCTGGCTTTCAGTACGGTTTTACATTTGACGAAATCGTCAATGAAGACGACACCACCATGACCAAACATGGCGTGTCATTGCTGATCGATGCCATGAGCTATCAGTACCTCATTGGCGCAGAGATTGATTACAAAGAAGACCTTCAAGGTGCGCAGTTTGTCATCAAGAACCCCAATGCCACCAGCACGTGTGGTTGCGGTTCTTCCTTCTCAACCTGATCGGTTCAGATTGACACAGGGCTATCTAGGATAGATGGCCCCCAGCACACGGGCGCCTCGAGCGCCCGTAACGCTTTCTAGACTTCCCGTTTCTCGCTTCATGGCTTTGGCGGCCAGCCACGCAAAGGCTGCAGCTTCTACTTGTAAAGGTGGCAAGCCGTGCGCTTCGGTTGAAGCCACTTGCACACCCGGCGCATGTGCTTGCAAGCGCGACATGAGTTGCGCGTTTAGTGCGCCACCGCCGCACACCCACAATTGTTTTGCTTCAGGCGCATGGCGTTTTAAATCTTGCGCAATGGCGATGGCCGTGAACTCGCAAAGCGTGGCTTGCACATCGACGGCTTGATAGTCAGTGCGCAAATGTTGTTGCAACCATGCGGGGTTGAACAAATCTCGGCCTGTGCTTTTTGGGGGAGCTAGATGCAAGAAAGCTTCTGTTAATAAGCTTTGCAAAAGCGCATCAATGACTTGACCTTGCGCAGCCCATTCGCCATTGGTATCGTAATCTTTACCTTGGTGCAAATGGACCCAATGGTCCATGAGCGCATTGCCTGGTCCGCAATCGAAGCCAATGATTTCAGCTTTCTCATTTGAAGCATTGCGCATAATACTGATGTTGGAAATGCCGCCAATGTTGACCACTGCAACAGTGTGCGATGGATTGCCAAAAATTTCTGCATGAAAGGCTGGCACCAAGGGTGCGCCTTGACCGCCTGCTGCCAAGTCGCGCGTTCTAAACTCGGCCACCACATCGATGCCCGTGAGCTCGGCCAACAATGCGGGGTTGTTCAGCTGCAAGGTGTAGCCCACTGCGGGTTGGCCAGTGGCAGGGTCGGCATCAAACTCAAGAGGGCGATGACGCACCGTTTGTCCATGTGCGCCAACCGCTTGAATGTCATTGGCTTGCATGCCACTGGCTTTGAGTAACGCATGCACCACTTGGGCGTAGCTTCTTGCTAAGCGATTGCCAGCCAATGCGGCGCGATGCAACTCGTTGTTACCCGGTGTATTCAAACTTAAAAGTTCTGCCCGGAAATCAGCGTCAAATGGCATGAAGACATGCTGCAAGACTTTGAGGCTGGGCGTCTTCAACAACGAAGGAGACAAGTTTTGAACCAATACACCATCGACCCCATCGAGCGAGGTGCCAGACATCAAGCCAATCAAGAATTGCATGGTGGGTTGATGGCCTACTGTTGGGAGTGGCGGGGAGGCTGGCGCAAGCGGGGCGGAAGAGGTCAACCAGGCCCCTGCCAACGCTGAAAATTATTGAATGTTGCCTTGGCGCATTTGCGCCGCGGCCATCAACTGAGAACGTGCAACTTGGGCGCGTTGGTTGAACTGAGGACGCACAGCCGCAGAGACAGGCTCGGCAGAACCTTGTTGGGCCAATGTGAGTGGGTCGACGTGTCGGCCGCCGATGCGGAATTCAAAGTGCAGGTGTGGACCAGTAGACAAGCCCGTAGTACCGACTGCACCAATGATGTCGCCTTGCTTAATGGCTTGGCCGCGTTTGACATTCATTCGGCTAAGGTGAGCATAGACCGTGCTTTGGCGCGCGTTATGCTGAACCACCACCATGTTGCCGTAAGCACCTTGGTAGCTGCTCTCGGTGACTACGCCGTCGGCCACAGAAATAACTGGCGTACCGGTGGGGGCTGCATAGTCAACGCCGGTGTGGGCGCGCCGTGTTTGCAAAATAGGATGGAGGCGTGAACCAAAGCCGCTAGAAAGGCGTGAATACGGCACGGGTGACGCTAAGAAGGCACGGCGCAGGCTGTCGCCTTTCATGGTGTAGTAAGCGCCCTTTTGACCGGGCTCTTGAAACCAAATGGCGTCGTAGGTTTTCTTGTCGTTGGTAATTTCGGCGCTGAGCAAACGACCTGTGCGCAGGGGTTCGCCTTCGGCTTCTAATGTTTCGTACACCACAGAAAACACAGCGCCTTTGCGCAGTGCACGGTGAAAGTCAATTTGACCTGAAAACACGTCGGCCAATTGGCGCGTGACGGTGTCGGGCAAGCGCGCTTCGTCAGAGGCCGCATACAAAGACGAGGCCACTGTGCCGCCGGCCATGCGAACGCTGGCTGTTAAGGGAGCTGTGTCTGTGCGGACGCTGAATGTGTTTTGGGCGCTGCGCGTGATGACCATTCGCTGAAACTGCGAGTCGTTGTCGCTTCTGAGCCAGCGTGTGGTGAGCGTCAGCAGTTGTTGTTGCTCGTTGGCTTCGACCGACACATTGCGGCCAGAGCGATTCAGCAAGGCTTGGCGCGCTTCTGGGTTTTTGCGAATGAAGGCCGCAGCAGCTGAATCAACCAAGCCCAAGCGGCGCAGCAGACTTTCGGGGGTATCTGTGCCGCGGGTGATGTCGTTGCGATAGAGCCTGAGCGTTTTTTGCTCGAGGGATGCAACTTGGGCTTCTAAATTGGGTGTTTCGAGTGTTTCTACCAAAGTGCGCACAGGCAAGTTGGCGGCATCTGGCCCTAAGCTGGCAACCGCAAAGGCGCCGCCACCGCCGCCCAGCAAAACAGCGGCCACCACAGCGGTGACGTGTTGAGGATGACGCGCAACAAAAGCCCGCAGCGTTTCGCTGTGGGCTTTGGCCTGTGCCAACAGCTCTAGGCTGTAGGGTTTGGCAGTCGTCATTAACTGGTCGAAAAAATTCATGCGGTCCGAGAAAAAACAATATCAAGGTCAGCCCTTAAAATAGAGCAGACAATTCCCGCCATTCTAACGCCTAAGCGACCTGGCGCACACTGGAAAACCCTTATGAATTCACCCGTTTCGACCCAATATCCCGTGACAGATGCGGTCAAAGAGGCTTTGGCGGTCACTTTGCGAGGCTGTGAGGAGCTGATTCCCCAAGAAGATTGGGTCAAAAAGCTGGCCAAATCCGAGGCCACGGGTGTGCCATTGCGAATTAAATTGGGATTGGACCCCACGGCGCCAGACATTCACGTGGGCCACACCGTTGTGCTGAACAAGATGCGCCAATTGCAGAATTTGGGTCACCAGGTGATCTTTTTGATTGGCGATTTCACCAGCCTCATTGGCGATCCTTCTGGCCGCAACTCCACGCGTCCCCCTTTGACGCCCGAGCAAATCAAGGCCAACGCCGAAACGTATTACCGACAAGCCAGCTTGGTGCTGGACCCCACCAAAACCGAAATTAGGTACAACAGCGAGTGGAGTTTGCCGCTGGGTGCCATGGGCATGATTCAATTGGCGGCCAAGTACACGGTGGCGCGCATGATGGAGCGCAACGATTTTCACGACCGTTTTAAGGCGGGCACACCCATTAGCGTGCATGAGTTTTTGTACCCCCTCATGCAAGGTTATGACTCCGTGGCTTTGAAGTCCGACTTGGAATTGGGCGGTACCGATCAAAAGTTCAACTTGCTGATGGGCCGCCATTTGCAAGCCGAGTATGGCCAAGAGCCGCAATGCATTTTGACCATGCCTTTGCTGGAAGGCTTGGATGGCGTGGACAAAATGTCCAAGTCCAAGAACAACTACATCGGCATTAGCGAAGAACCCAACACCATGTTTGCCAAGGTACTGTCTATTTCTGACGTGCTGATGTGGCGCTGGTACACCTTGTTGTCGTTCAAATCGATGACCGACATTGAAGCCTTGAAGAAACAAGTGTCTGAAGGATTAAATCCCAAAGAAGCCAAAGTGGCTTTGGCCAAAGAGATTACCTCGCGCTTCCACGGCGCAGCAGCGGCCGAAGCCGCTGAGCAAGACTTTATGAACCGCAGCAAGGGCGGTGTGCCCGATGAAATTCCTGAGGTGAGCTTAAGTGGCGCACCTTTGGGCATTGGCAATTTGCTCAAGATGGCCGGTTTGGCGCCTTCGGGTTCTGAAGCCAATCGATTGATTGATGGCGGCGGTGTGCGCGTGGACTCTTCTGTGGTCAGCGACAAAGGATTGAAGCTAGAAGCAGGGACTTATGTGGTGCAGGTGGGTAAGCGCAAATTTGCGCGTGTGCATTTAAGCGCTTGATGATTTCAAAACTGCCAGCTTGGTCGCCGCGCACTTTAATGTGGGCATCGGTGGTGGTGGCCATCATTACCATCACCCTTAAAACTTTGGCTTGGTGGATCACAGATTCTGTGGGCTTGCTGTCGGACGCCATGGAGTCTTTGGTCAATTTGGCCAGCGCTATTTTTGGCTTGGTGATGGTCACGGTGGCAGCACAACCCGCCGATGCAGAACATCCTTATGGTCACCACAAAGCAGAATATTTTTCTTCGGGCTTTGAAGGCATTTTGATCATTGTGGCGGCCATGGCCATCATTTGGGCCGCCAGTCATCGCATCTTTGATCCACAACCCATTGAGCAAGTCGGTTGGGGTTTGGCTTTGTCAGTGGGTAGTTCGGCTTTGAATGGCTTGTTGGCATGGGTCATGTTTGGTGCAGCCAAAACGCATCGCTCTATTGCGCTTGAAGCCGATGCCAAACATTTGGTCACCGACGTTTGGACTTCGGTGGGTGTGGTCATTGGCATTGCCATGGTCAGCATGACCGGTTGGTTGTGGCTCGATGCGCTCGTTGCCATTGCGGTGGCACTCAACATTTTGAAAGAAGGCATTCACCTGATCTGGCGCTCATCGCAAGGCTTGATGGACGAGGCCGTTGAGCCTGAAGTGATTGCGCAGATCAACGAAACCTTGGCGGGCTTTGCGCACCAACGCGATGACGTTTCTATCATTCGCTTTGACCACATCACCACGCGCAAAGCAGGGCAACGACGTTTTGTCGACATGCACATGCACATGCCGGCCTCTTGGACCTTGGGCCGTGCGGCCGCATTGCGAACGAGTGTCGAGCAGGCCTTGATGAGCGCCGTGCCAGGCTTGCGCGCTTCCATTCAGTTGTTGCCTTCCGATGTAGAAGCACACTTTGATTCTGAAAGAGATTTATTGTGATTGGTGTAGCGCAACGCGTGCTCGAGGCACGAGTGATGGTGGATGGCCAAGTGATTGGTCAAATTCAAAGGGGTTTGTTGCTGCTGTTGTGCGCCGAGCAAGGTGACACGGTGGCCAATGCAGACAAGATGCTCAGCAAACTTCTGAAGTTACGCATTTTTGGTGATGAAGACGGCAAGATGAATCGCTCTTTACAGGACTTGGATGGCAATGGTTTGCAGGGTGGTTTGTTGGTGGTGAGTCAGTTCACTTTGGCCGCCGATGTGAGCAGCGGCAACCGCCCCAGTTTTAAACGCGCTGCGTCACCAGCAGATGGACAGCGTCTGTACGACTACTTCGTAACCCAAGCCCGAGAGGCACACCCCATAGTGCAAACGGGTCAGTTTGCTGCTGACATGAAGGTTCACTTGGTGAATGACGGACCTGTCACCATCCCTATACATACGTAATCGGGGTAAGTTTCATCCTCTCCGGAGAGAGTAAAACAATTGGGGTCAGATCAACATTAATTTCTAATCTAAAGGGCTTAAGGCAAAGGGGGCTGAACGATTTCTGGTACTCCAGTATGAGGAAGCCCCCTTTGCCTTAAGCCCTTTAGATTGACAAAATTAATGTTGATCTGACCCCAATTGTTTTTTCACCCCAAGCCTCCCACACGCATAATCGACGCATGAACGAAAACAAAAATGATTTTGCGAAGCTGAGTTTGTCGGCTTCGATGTTGGGCAATTTAGAGCAGTTGGGCTATTTGCAAATGACGGCCATTCAGGCGGCCAGCTTGCCTGTGACCTTGGCTGGCAAAGATTTGATTGCACAGGCCAGTACAGGCAGTGGTAAGACGGCTGCTTTTGGCATCCCCTTGGTGGAAAAAATTCTGCCCGCAGACTTTGCCGTTCAGGCCATGATCTTGTGCCCGACACGTGAATTGGCCGATCAGGTCAGTCAAGAAATTCGACGCTTGGCGCGTGCGGTGGGCAATGTCAAAGTAGTCACCTTGTGCGGTGGCGTGGCCTTGCGTGGCCAAGTGTTGAGCTTGGAGCATGGCGCACACGTAGTGGTCGGCACGCCCGGTCGCATCATGGACCATTTGGAGCGCGGCTCTTTGAAACTCAAAGGCCTCAAAACCTTGGTGCTCGACGAAGCCGATCGCATGCTCGACATGGGCTTCTTTGACGACATTGCCACAGTCGCCAGACAGTGTCCGCAAAATCGTCAAACCTTGTTGTTCTCGGCCACCTATCCTGAAGGCATTGCCAAGTTGGCCACGCAGTTCATGAAAGAACCGCAAACCGTGAAGGTGGAAACACAACACAGCGCCAACAAAATCAAACAGATCTTTGTGCAGGTGAAAGAGTCTGAGCGACTGCACGCCGTGTCGATGGTGTTGAATCATTTCCGCCCAACTTCTACGCTGGCGTTTTGCAATACCAAAGTGCAGTGCCGCGATTTGGTGGCGGTGCTGCAAGCACAGGGCTTCAGTGCGCTGGCGCTGTATGGTGAATTAGAGCAGCGTGAACGCGACCAAGTGCTGATTCAATTTGCCAACAGAAGTTGCTCTGTTTTGGTGGCCACCGATGTGGCGGCGCGCGGATTGGATGTGGCGCAACTGGAGGCGGTGATCAACGTTGATGTCACCCCCGATGCCGAAGTGCACATTCACCGCATTGGCCGCACAGGCCGTGCCGATGCAGAAGGCTTGGCGGTGAGTTTGGCCAGCATGGACGAGATGGGCTATGTGGGCAAGATTGAAGTGCTGCAAGGCCGCGAATCTAGCTGGCAAGAGTTGAGTACATTCACGCCTGCTGGCAAAGACATGCTGGTACCCGCTATGGCCACCTTGCAAATTGTGGGCGGTCGCAAAGAGAAGATTCGTGCGGGTGATGTGCTGGGTGCACTCACGGGCGATGCAGGTTACACGCGTGAGCAGGTGGGCAAGATCAATGTGAATGAATACTCCACTTATGTGGCGGTTGCGCGTGAGATTGCACATGAAGCTGCTGACAAGTTGTCGCGCGGTAGAGTAAAAGGCAAGTCGGTGAAAGTGCGTTTGCTGGAAGATGCTTCTGGTGTAGACAGCGAATAAGCGTTGTTGTTGCTTTAGTTATTTTTAATAGATTTACTAGATTGCAAAGACGATCATTGATTCACTGATACTCAATGTAGGTCCATGAAGTTGAGGGCTCAAGCATCATGACTTGATGCTCTTTACATGTGATCCCAATAAAAGCCGTGCAAATTATTTCAAACATGGCATAGTGCTTGAGTTCGCTCAATATCTTGATTGGGATAAAGCTTTCATTTTTGAAGACGAGCGCCGAAATTACAACGAGACTCGCATACATGGACTGGTCCCGTTAGACGGCAGACTTTATAGTCTGATCTATGTTCTGCGAAATGGTTCTACCAGATGTATCAGTTTGCGGAAAGCAAACAAACGGGAGGCTAAGCTCTATGAAAAAAATCAATAAAAACACCCAGAAAATTAAAATCATCATGCCAACGGATGACGAAGACTATCAAATCACTTTGGCAGCCATGAGCGATCCAGATAACCCGCCTTTGACTGATGCTGATTTTGAGTACATGGAAAGGCATGGCGTCTTTGGCGCGCCCTGGACCAAGCCTGGTTATGGTCAAGTTAAAAAAACAAACTGACCTCTGAAATTAATACGGGTTCTTAAATCCCAGCCTGTGCATGATCTCAACCTCATGCGCCTCCATGGCCTCGGCATCGGCCTCACTGGTCTCATGATCCCAGCCTTGCGCATGCAAGGTGCCATGCACCAGCAAATGCGCATAGTGCGCCTGCAATGTCTTGCCTTGCTCACGGGCTTCCTTGGCCACTACCGGCGCGCACAACACCAAATCGGCCATCACCACAGGTGACTGCATGTAATCAAACGTCAGCACATTGGTGGCGTAGTCTTTCTTACGAAACTCACGGTTCAAGCGTTGACCTTCTTCGGCGTCCACAATGCGCACTGTGATTTCGCCATCAGCAGCCAAGCTGCGACGAACCCAGCGGGCTACTTTATGACGAGGCAAGGCGGCACGATGGCGCGCAGCGTAGGGGATGTCGCCAAATTGCAAAGAAAAGTTAAGAGTGGAAAGTGCCATGTCGAGAAAAGCGATATTAAATTAGGTGAACGTCAGAAAATCTGGCGAAGCGAGCACTTTAAGCGTCAATCGATCGACTGCGTACCGTGGTTCTTTGCGCATCATAAGCATCCACAATGCGCGCTACCAAAGGATGACGCACCACATCCGCGCTAGAAAATCGCGTCATGGCAATGCCCTTCACGCGCCTTAAAACACGCTCGGCATCAATCAAGCCACTGAGTTGCCCTTTGGGCAAATCGATCTGACTCACATCCCCCGTGACCACCGCCTTGGCGCCAAAGCCAATGCGGGTGAGGAACATTTTCATTTGCTCTGGCGTGGTGTTTTGCGCTTCGTCCAAAATGACAAAGGCATTGTTCAAGGTGCGGCCGCGCATAAAAGCCAAGGGTGCAATTTCAATGGCATTGCGCTCAAAGGCTTTTTGCACTTTGTCATAGCCCATGAGGTCGTAGAGTGCGTCGTACAAAGGCCTTAGGTAAGGGTCCACTTTTTGCGATAAATCGCCTGGCAAGAAGCCCAAGCGCTCGCCAGCTTCTACGGCAGGGCGAGTCAGCACAATGCGCTGCACACTGGCGCGTTCTAACGCGTCTACAGCACAGGCCACAGCCAAGTAAGTTTTGCCGGTACCAGCAGGGCCAATGCCAAACGTAATGTCGTGCGTGGCAATGTTGTCCATGTACAAAGCTTGCACGGGCGTACGGGCTTTGAGGTCGGCGCGGCGGGTTTGCAGCGTGGGCACGTCGGGGTTGTTGGCCACCTCGGGGTCGCCGGCCATCATGAGTTGCAGTGAATCTTCCTTGATGGGCCGATCGGCCATCTCGTAAAGGGCTTGCAGCAACTCGAGTGCTTGGTTGGCCTTGGCTTTGGGGCCGTCAATCTTGAATTGCTCGTGCCGATGCGCAATTTTGACCTGCAGACCGGCCTCGATGGCGCGCAAATGGGCGTCCATGGGGCCGCAAAGATGCGTCATGCGGGTATTGTTGTGCGGCGTGAAGTTGTGTCTGACAATCAAGCTGATAATCTCCCTATACCCCCTAATGATAGGCACTTATCTGATGAAGAAGAACGGCAGGCCATGATTGGTCAGTTAACAGGCACTTTGATCGACAAAAACCCACCCGAAGTGATGGTGGATTGCCATGGCGTGGGCTATGAGGTGAGTGTGCCCATGAGCACTTTTTACAACTTGCCCGCCTTGGGCGAGAAGGTCAAGCTGCTCACGCATTTTGTGGTGCGCGAGGATGCGCAGCTGTTGTACGGTTTTGCCACGGTTGAAGAGCGTGCGGCTTTTAGGCAGTTGATCAAAATTTCGGGCGTGGGCCCCCGTACCGCATTGAGTGTGCTGTCGGGCATGGGCGTGGCCGATTTGGCGCAGGCCATCACGCAACAAGAATCCGGTCGCTTGGTCAAGGTGCCAGGTATTGGCAAGAAAACCGCTGAGCGTTTGCTGCTAGAACTCAAAGGTAAATTGGGCGCCGACCTCCTCACCACGGGCAGCACCTCACACGACCACGCCAACGACATTTTGCAAGCCCTGGTGGCTTTGGGCTACAGTGACAAAGAAGCCGCGTTGGCCTTGAAATCTTTGCCCCCCGATGTGGGCGTGAGCGATGGCATCAAGATGGCGCTCAAGGCTTTGGCCAAATAAAATAATCAAACATGAGCATTCAAACCGACGACTTTGGCACACCACCGCCTGCACGGATGGTCGACGCCGCTCCCGCAACGCCCCAAGAAGAAGCCATAGAGCGCGCCCTGCGCCCCAAGTTGCTAGACGACTATGTAGGCCAAGCCAAGGTGCGCGAGCAGCTCGAAATTTTCATTGGCGCGGCCAAAATGCGCGGCGAGCCTTTAGACCACGTGCTGCTGTTTGGCCCGCCTGGTTTGGGCAAGACCACCTTAAGCCACATCATTGCCGCAGAGCTTGGCGTGAACCTGCGTCAAACCAGTGGCCCCGTTTTAGAAAAGCCCAAAGACTTGGCAGCCTTGCTGACCAATTTGGAAAAGAACGATGTGTTGTTCATTGACGAGATTCACCGCTTGTCTCCCGTGGTGGAAGAGATTTTGTACCCCGCCTTAGAGGACTACCAAATTGACATCATGATTGGTGAAGGCCCCGCAGCGCGCAGCATCAAGCTCGATTTGCAGCCCTTCACTTTGGTGGGCGCCACCACCCGCGCGGGCATGTTGACCAATCCTTTGCGCGACCGATTCGGTATTGTGTCGCGCCTTGAGTTTTACACGCCAGAAGAGTTGGCGTGCATTGTCAAGCGCAGTGCCAGCCTGCTCAAAGCGCCCATGGACGCGGCTGGTGGCGAAGAAATTGCCAAGCGCTCACGCGGTACACCGCGCATTGCCAATCGGTTGCTCCGACGTGTTCGCGATTACGCCGACGTCAAAGGCGTGGGCCACATCACGCACGACATTGCCAAACGCGCATTGGCCATGCTCGATGTGGACCCCGAAGGTTTTGATTTGATGGACCGCAAGCTGTTGGAAGCCGTCATTCACCGTTTTGATGGTGGGCCTGTGGGCTTGGACAACATTGCCGCCAGCATTGGCGAAGAGCGCGACACCATTGAAGATGTGATTGAGCCGTACCTGATTCAACAAGGCTTTTTGCAACGAACACCCCGCGGCAGAACAGCCACCTTGGCGGCCTACAGGCATTTGGGTGTGACGCCGCCCAAGAGCTTTACGCAAGCATAAATCGATGGCTGTCAACGCTCAACTGCATTGACTTAAAACTCGTCGCGAGTCGATTCATCCAAGTGAGATGTATCCGCCCACCCCACCAATGACACACCTTGCGGCGTCCACAACAAACGATTGATGGCCGTGTTGGTGAGCGTCCAAGTGCGAGGTGCTTGCAAATCTTGTTGGGTGGCAATGCGATACAACAAGTCCATGACACCCCCATGTGCAAACAAAGCGATGTGTTGTCCCATGTGTTTGGCTGCCAATTCATCCAGAGTTTGGCGCACACGTTGTTCCATGACCACCAAGGACTCGCCGCCGTTGGGCGGCATCCAATGCGGATCGCGCTTGCGCCAACGCAGGGCATCTTCGGGCAAATCTTTTTCAATCTCGGCAAAGGTCTTGCCTTCAAACGCGCCAAAGCCACGCTCGCGCAGGCCAGGGTGGCTGATGGTTTCAAGCCCTTGCTGAACAGCCACCGCTGTGGCCGTTTGATGTGCGCGTTTTAAGTCGCTGGTGTACACCGCATGCAAGGGGTCTTGTGCGGCCAAGGCTTGCGCCAGTTGACCGGCCTGCCATTCGCCTTTGGCATTCAATGGAATATCGAGTTGACCCTGAATGCGGGTATCGACGTTCCACGCGGTTTCGCCATGCCGGATGGCAATGATTCTGGTGGCCTGCATTTATCGGGGTAGCGTGGTATCGACGCGCCGGTTCATGACGCTGGGTTGAGGAAAGCCTTGCAAAGCTGCGCCCATGATGGCGCTCAAGATGGTGGGGTGGTCGGCCCAAGGGCCGTCATGGGAAGCCTTGGTTTGGTAAACCACTTGGCTGGTTTTGAGGTCGCGAATGATGATACTGACCTCTTGGGCATAGGCCACGGCAGGTGGAAAGCCAGGACGAATGCCGGGGTACACCGGCCCACCCACGCTCCAGCCAATATTGGTGCTCATGCCGCGTGGACGATAGCCACTGCCAATGCCAATGTGAAGGTGATTGACCCAAGGTCCTCGCACAGGGCGCCCCCATGTGTCTGTGATGAACTCTGCGGTACGCACACCCACCCAAACACTGTATTGAGCGTCGACATCGTTGCGAGTCCATCCCAAAGGTGTTAACACAGCTTCTAATTCAACTTCGGCCCAACCCGCTTGGACGCTGTTGACATCTGCTGGCAGACGCTCCCATCTAAACAGGGCTTGTTTGGGTGCTGCAGAGCCAGTAGGCCATTGTGTGCTGGTTTGCACTTGGCTTTCAAGCACGCGCATGGTGCTACAGCCACTGAGAAACAGCACGCAGCAGAGGGCTAAAAATCCAGAGATGAATTTGAATTGACGTGTCATCTTGTGCACTTTCATTGAGAAATCAATCAACCCGAGATTTCAAATGGCGACTCAAAGTTGAACCACCTGCACACCTTGCAAGCTGGCCATCACATTGGGCGCTTCAAAGCTCTCTTCGTCAAATGCTTTGTCACCGTCTTCGGTGGGCATGCCTGTGATTTTTAAATTTTTGAAGTCATGCAATTCGGTGTCCATCAAATGCGAGGGCACCACATTTTGCAAAGCGGCAAACATGTTTTCAATACGGCCTGGAAACTTTTTTTGCCAGTCGCGAATCATGTTGCCAATTTGTTTGCGCTGCAAGTTTTCTTGGCTGCCGCACAAGGTGCAAGGAATGATGGGGAACTGACGGTGCTCGGCCCAGCGCGCCAAGTCGGCTTCGGCCACATGGGCCAAAGGCCGAATAACCATGAACTCGCCGTTGTCGCTGAGCAATTTGGGCGGCATGCCTTTGAGCTTGCCGCCAAAGAACATGTTCAAGAAAAAGGTTTGCAACATGTCGTCGCGGTGATGGCCTAGTGCCAGCTTGTTGCACTTTAATTCGCGCGCGACTTTGTACAAAATGCCGCGACGCAACCTGCTGCACAAACTGCACATGGTTTTGCCTTCAGGAATTTTGTCCTTGACGATGGAGTAGGTGTCCTGCGTTTCAATGTGAAACGGGATGCCCACGTTGGCCAAATAAGCCGGCAAGATTTCTGCTGGAAAGCCAGGTTGCTTTTGGTCCAAGTTGACGGCAATGAGTTCAAAGTCGACGGGCGCGCGGGCTTTCATCTTCAGCAAAATGTCGAGCATGCCGTAGCTGTCTTTGCCGCCCGACATGCAGACCATGACGCGGTCGCCTTCTTCAATCATGTTGAACTCGCTGATGGCCTGGCCCACCTGTCGGCACAAGCGTTTTTCGAGCTTGTGCGTTTCGCGTTCAATTTTGATGGCCTTGGCTTTTTGCTCGGCAGCAAGTTCGGCTTCATCGGCCACGGCTTCTAGCCATGCGTTGTGTGTGGGTGCGTTCATGGCTTCACCATTGTCCTGTTTCCATGCGAATGGCAACTTCGCAATCTTCAAAAATTTCTAACTTGGCAATCTTCACGCGCACACCTTTGACACCATGCAATTGCATGAGGCGGTGCGAGAGTTTGCCAATGAGGCTTTCTAGCAAATTGACATGCTCGGCGGTGCATTCATCGATGATGATTTTGCGCACCTTGCGATAGTCCAATACATTGCTGATGTCGTCGTCGTGCGGCAGCAAAGGTTGCGGGCCAAGGTTGAGTTCGGCGTCCACTTGAATAGGCTGCGGCGCTGTTTTCTCGTGCTCCAAAATACCCAAGTTGGCGTCAAAGCGCAGACCTGTGAGCGTAAGGGTTTGGTTGCCAGAGGTGGCTGCTGGATTTGAAAGAGTGGCCGTCATGGTGTATTCACATCAAAGAAAAGTCGCGCTCGAATTTCATCAAGTGCTGACCGCCATCCACCAACAATGTGGTACCTGTGATGGCGCGGTTGTGCATGGCAAACACCACGGTGCTGACCACATCTTCAACAGAAGAAGATCGGCCTAGCGGGCTGAGCTTGTGCAGTTGTTCAAATTTGTCGTCGGCCAACATGTGGCTAGTAAGCGTGAGGCCTGGTGCCACGCCCACCACTCGCACTTGGGGCGCCAAGGCTTGCGCCAACAAAGTGTTGGCCGCTTCCAGTGCCGCCTTGGACAAGGTGTAGCTTAAAAAATCGGGATTGGGATTCCATAACTTTTGATCGAGCATGTTGATGACCACTGCCTCGGCAGCGGGCGCTTTCCGATCTTGGCAATGTTGGTGCAGGGCCTGCGCCAACACAATGGCGGCGCCGGTATTGCTGGCCCAATGCGCGGCCATGTTGGTGTAGCTAAAGCTTTGAACATCGTCGTGTTCAAACAAAGCGGCACTGTTGACCACAGCACTGAGGGCCCCCATTTGCTTGACGACTTGGGGCAGTAGCGCTTTGGTGGCGGCTTCGTCTGCCAAATCGGCTTGGAAGATGCACAAGCGGGGGGCTGTTGAATCGCCGTTCAAGGTCAAGCAGTCTTGGGCCGTTTGCAAGGCCTCGGCTTCGGAGCTTTTGTAATGCACCGCCACTCGCCATCCGGCACGCGCCAAGCCCAGGGCAATTTCGCGGCCTAAGCGCTTGCCGGCGCCTGTAACCAGGGCCGTGCGAGGGGCGGATGAAAGAGGAGCCGACATTCGGGGACAATCAGGGGGTGATGACAGAACCTCATAGTTTAACGACCGACATGCGCTTGCGCGTGCACAAGGCCATTTCTGATGCGCAGGGCTGGTTGCCTTTTGACCAATTTATGGCCATGGCCTTGTACGAGCCTGGGCTAGGCTATTACGCCAACCAGCAGCCCAAGTTTGGCAGCATGCCCCAGTCGGGCAGCGATTTTGTAACAGCTCCCGAGTTGTCGCCCATGTTTGGCGCCACCTTGGCCAAGCAGGTGGCTGAGGCTTTGGCCGCCAGCGGCACCGATGAAGTGTGGGAATTTGGCGCAGGCAGTGGTGCCTTGGCGCAGCAACTGCTGACAGAACTCAAGCGTTTGGGTTGCCCCCTTAAGCGCTACAACATCATGGACTTGTCCAGCACCTTGAAGGCTCGGCAGCAGGCCAAATTGGCCGAATGGGGCGATCAAGTGCGGTGGCTCAGCCAATGGTCGGACACCCTGCAAGGCGTGGTGGTGGGCAACGAAGTGCTCGATGCCATGCCGGTGAAGCTGCTCCATCGCATTCAAGGGCAATGGCACGAGAGGGGCGTGGTGCAGGCCGACAACGAACACGGATTGGCTTGGCAAGACCGGCCCACTGAGCTTCGTCCGCCCATGGCGCCTGTGGGCGAGCACGATTATTTGACCGAAATTCAGCCGCAAGCAGAAGCCTTTGTGGCTAGCTTGGCCGAACGCCTGTTGGCCAGTGAAAAAGGCGGCGCAGCATTCTTTTTGGACTATGGGTTTCCAGAGTCCGAATACTTTCACCCCGAGCGCCACATGGGCACTGTGATGTGCCATCAGGCGCACAAGGCCGACCCCAATCCGCTTGAAAACGTGGGTTTGAAAGACATCACGGCCCATGTCAATTTCACGGGCATTGCATTGGCAGGGCAAGACGCAGGCTTGCAGGTCTTGGGTTACACCAGCCAAGCGCGGTTTTTATTGAACTTGGGAATGGCCGAAAAAATGGCCGATTCGCCTTTGGTCGAGCGGGCACAGGCCATGAAACTCCTGAGCGAGCATGAGATGGGCGAGCTGTTCAAGGTGATTGGTTTTGCCACCCACGACCATTGGCAAGCCCAAGGTTTTGCAGCGGGCGACCGCAGTCACCGGCTTTAAGGATCCCATGCTGCGCTGGCTCATTGTGGTTTTTTTGGCGCTGTTGCTCATTAGCTGGGTACGGCCTTGGCTAGAAAAGATGGGCTTGGGCAAATTGCCCGGTGACTTTCACTTCAAATTGTTTGGTCGCGAGTGGTTTATTCCGTTCACCAGCACCTTGTTGTTGAGCTTTGTACTCAGCCTGTTGACCAAGTTGTTGTAAATAAACGGCGACTTTTAAAACATTTGTGTTACAGTTCGGCTCTTGTGGCCTTCCGCTAGATCCAAATATAGGCAGGTCACAACAAGCGCGGTTCCTGATTGAAGTCTGATTTCTCGTGATTCAGGCTTGAACAGAAGAGCGGCGCACCCCCAAATTTGGGTGGGTTTGATTTCACGCTTCCCCCTATTTCCAGTACTCAGTTCAGTGCTTAGCCAACAGTTAAGCCAAGGACTTTTGGACCCCTTGCCTGTTTGGCAAGTTGCCAACTGTTGTTCTGTGCACACCAATTTTTTAGCTTATTAGATGATTCATACAATTACTTTTGAAAATAACCCCGTCACCGTGGGAAAATACCGCATTGCCGCTTGTCCGCGCGCATTGCCCTGTGGCCGTTTTGCGGCGCAAGTGTCAGTGGCCAGTGGACGTGGCAGTGCAAGTACCGATCGGGTGATGTGTTTTACCAATGACTTCGCCACCCGCGATGCTGCCGCCAGTTTTGCACTGGCAAAGGGTTTGGATTGGGTGCGTGACAGCACGCAAGCCCACTGAACTCCCGAGAGAACCTGAAAGGAAAAAATGGCGAAAGAAGATTTGATCGAACAGATGGGCGTTGTGAACGAGGTTTTACCTGACACACGTTTTCGTGTGACCTTGGACAACGGACACCAGTTGATCGCTTACTCGGCAGGCAAGATGCGCAAGAACCACATCCGCATTTTGGCGGGCGACCGCGTCACCTTGGAGTTGTCCCCTTACGACCTCACCAAAGGCCGTATCAGTTTCCGTCACTTGGCAGGCCGTCCACCGGCAGCGCCGCGCACGCCTCGCACACCTTCCCGTTAATCTTCAGTTAGCCACTGGCTAACCTGCGCTTAACGCCGGGTGTGTTGCGAGTTGAGTTCGCTAGACCTTGAACTGGTCAATGGCACGCACTCTGGCTTCATGAATTTTTTCGCCAATAGCAGGGCCCATGAGGCCCTGTTTTTGCGCCTGTGCTGCAATGTCTGAGGTGATAACCGACAAAGCTGCACGCAACACTTCTTGCAAGCGCTGGGCTGGCGCATAAACCGTATTTTCAAATCCAAGCCGGCCCCGCGCATCGCACTCGCAGGCCAACAAAATGTCGGGCCAACGTTCGGGTTTGCGGATGGCATCGCAGCGCTCTAGCAGTCTCATCAGAGAGGCAGCATTCAAATCTTGACTGCGGTGAATGTTGCCGTGCTCTCGCGCCACTACATCGGACAGTTCTTTGCATTCCACCGGAATGCGCAATCGCTCGCACACTTGCTTGAGCAATTTGGCGCTGCGCTGTTCGTGACCAATGTGGCGTGGCCATTCGGCTTGCGGCGTGTTGCCTTTGCCTAAGTCGTGCATCAGGCAAGCTACGCGCACAGGCAATGAGGCATTCAGTTGTGCGCTCATGTCGAGCACCATCATGAGGTGCACGCCAGTGTCTATTTCAGGGTGGTATTCGGCGCGTTGGGGCACGCCCCACAAAGCATTGACTTCGGGCAACAGGACTTTGAGCGCGCCGCAATCTTTGAGCACTTCAAACATGCGTGACGGTTTGACGGTCATCAGGCCTTTGGCCAGTTCTTGCCAGACTCTCTCGGGTACCAAATGTTCAACTTCACCAGCATCCACCATCTCTTGCATGAGATTTAAAGTTTCGGGCGCAATGCTGAATTCTGGAAAGCGCGCCGCAAAACGGGCCACGCGCAAGATGCGCACAGGGTCTTCTCTGAAGGCCGTTGTCACATGCCTCAGCGTTTTGGATTGCAGATCTTTCAAGCCGCCGTAGGGATCGATACCGTGCGCTGTAAAGACCTTTGCAAACGCGCCGTTGGCGGTTTCGTTGTGCGCTTGGGCCAACATGCCTGAATGCGCTTCAGGCAAGGCCAATGTGTTGATGGTGAGGTCGCGCCTTGCCAAGTCTTCTTCTAAAGTGACCTCGGGCGAGGCATGAACGGTGAAGCCTTTGTAGCCCGGCGCGGTTTTGCGTTCGGTGCGGGCCAAGGCATATTCTTCGCGCGTTTGCGGATGCAAAAACACAGGGAAGTCTTTGCCCACCGTTTGATAGCCCTGCTGCGTCATTTGTTCAGGCGTAGCACCCACCACCACCCAGTCTTTGTCTTTGACCGCTTGGTGAAGCAAGGCGTCTCGAATGGCGCCGCCAACGCTGAAGATTTGCATGGCCATCTTGCTGAAAATCTAACGTTTATGGCTTGGTGCGGAAAGGCTCTTCAAAATCAATGAAGTCTTTTTCTGCCAAGGCTTCATCGATCCAAGCTTTCACGCCAGGCATGTTGCACAAGCGCTCTATGTAGGCCTGTGTTTCTGCACTGACGGGCAAAGCATAAGTTTTGATGCGCATCACCACGGGTGCAAAGTAAGCATCGGGAATGCTGAACTCACCAAACAACATCGGGCCTTTGTGCGCTTTTAAAAGCGATGAGAACAAGCTGTCAATGCGCTTCAAATCTTTGCGCACCGCTTCTTTGTCGCGCAGGGCCAAGGCGCCAATTTCTGGCAGAGACGCATCAATGTTCATGGGGCATGCGCTGCGAATGCCCGCAAAGCCGCTGTGCATCTCGGCACAGATGCTGCGTGCATGAGCGCGGTGTGCCACAGCAGATGGCCAAAGTTTTTTCTCGGGAAACTTTTCGGCTGCGTATTCGGCGATGGCCAAGGTATCCCACACAGCCAAATCGCCATCGACCAAGACGGGCACTTTGCCTACTGGGTTGATGTCTTTCAAACTTTGCTTGAACTTGGACTGTGCATCAAAACTATCAAAGCGCACCATGACTTCTTCGAAGTCAATGCCGGCTTGTTTGAGCATGACCCAGGGCCGCATGGACCAGGATGAATAATTTTTGTTGGCGATGTAGAGTTTCATGGACGTCCCTTAGCCCGGAAAACATCCAGTTTATGGCATGCACCTTTGTGGCTCAAATAGCTAGGGGCAATGCTGCCAAGACTGCTGGCTTGAATGTTCAGGTCTTGAAGACTTAAGGCTTTACCAGAAGCAATGTTGTCAACCGCCATAGAGCGCAGGTTGTCGCGACTCATGAGGGGCTGGCCTGGTGCCAATTCCATCAGGAAAGCTTGAAGCCAAGCGACGGTATGCGGAATGCCAAAGACCCAACGCCCTTGGCCGCCTTTCACGCCCGCCCATTGACCAGACTTTTGGACCAATTCTTTCAAGGTCAAGGTGTCGGGGCCACAAATTTCGTAGGTCTGTCCCGAGGTGTTGTTGTGCATGACGCAATGCGCCACCGCGCTGGCAACATCCTCGACCCAAACAGGTTGAAAGCGGGTGCTGGCGCCGGCCAAGGGCACCACTGGCGCAATCTGTTGAAGCTGGGCAAACAAGTTGAGGAACTTGTCTTCGGCGCCAAAGATCACGCTGGGTTGCAAAATCGTTAAATCTAAACCGGCTTGTTTCAGCACTGACTCGCCTTGTGCTTTGCTGCGCTGATACAGCGAAGGGCCTTGCGCGCTAGCACCCAAAGCGCTGATGTGAATCAAACGTTTGACACCGCTTTGTTGGCAAGCCGCTGCAATGATTTTGGGCAACTGCACATGCGCTTTGTCAAACGCCGCTTCAGAGCCATGCAAGATGGCAATCAGATTGATCACCACATCGTGCTGTGCCATGCACTGCGCCAAAAATGCTTGGTTGTAGACATCGCCTTCAAGCACCCGCACTTTGGGCATGCTTTGAATAGCCGCGGCTTGTGATGCGCGGCGCGTGATGACGGTCATGCGGCAGCCGATGCGAGTGAGTTTTTCGCAAACATGGCGGCCCACAAAACCTGTGCCGCCCAAAATTAAAACGCGTGGCTGAATGTTCATCTCTATCCCTCAGGGCAGTTGGCCCAAAGGGAGATGATACGCATGGAAAGACGTGTTGTTATTTGACCGTAGGATTGGCCAGCCATTGCGTGGCCAATTCGACCCAATACGTACCGCCCAGCGGGATCAGGTCGTCGTTGAAATCGTAGCTGGGGTTGTGCAAAGTGCAGGGGCCAGCGCCATGGCCCATTTCGCGGTGCGAGCCGTCGCCATTGGCAATGAACACATACGCACCGGGCTTGGCTTGCAACATGAAGGAGAAGTCTTCTGCGCCCATGGTGGGTTCTTGCGTTTGGACGTTCTCTGAGCCCACGATGCCGGCCATGACCTTGCGCGCAAATTCGGCTTCGGCTGGGCTGTTGATGGTGGGTGGGTAGTTGCGGTTGAAATGGAATTCGGGCTTGGCATCGAAAGCGGCGCACAAGTTGTCCGTGATTTGGCGCATGCGCGATTCAATCAGGTCGAGCACTTCAATGCTGAAGGTGCGCACAGTGCCTTGAATGACGCAGAAGTCGGGCACCACATTGGTGGCTTCGCCAGCATTGATCATGGTGACCGAAATCACGCCTGCATCGACCGGCTTTTTGTTGCGCGTGATGATGGTTTGGAAAGCCTGCACCAATTGGCAAGCCACGGGCACGGGGTCGATGCCGTTGTGGGGCAGGGCTGCATGGCTGCCTTTGCCGCGAATGGTAATTTTGAATTCGTTGCTAGACGCCATGACAGGGCCGGGGCTGACAGCAAAGCTGCCCATTTGAGCGCCTGGCCAGTTGTGCATGCCAAACACGGCTTGCATGGGGCATTTGTCGAACATGCCGTCTTTGATCATTTCGCGGGCACCACCACCGCCTTCTTCGGCGGGTTGGAAAATCAAATAGACGGTGCCATCAAAATCGCGGTGCTTGGCCAAATGTTTGGCAGCGGCCAACAACATGGCTGTGTGGCCATCGTGACCGCAAGCGTGCATTTTTCCTTTGTGCTGGCTGGCGTGCGCAAAGGTGTTGAACTCTTGCATAGGCAGGGCGTCCATGTCGGCTCTCAGGCCCACACCACGGCCGCAAGCACCGCCATCGCGGCCGTGCACCACTCCCACCACACCGGTTGTGCCCATGCCACGCAAAATGGGAATGCCCCAATCGGTGAGCTGCTTGGCCACCACATCGGCTGTGCGAACTTCTTGGAAGCACAACTCGGGGTGAGCATGAATGTCTTTGCGAATGGCCGCAATGCTGGCGGCGTCGGTCAGGATGGAGTCGATGATTTTCATGACCACAGTCTACCCAGAGTCTGGCCAATGCGCTACACCCCTTCAGAACGTGGGGGACATTGAAATTCAGGGTTATCCCCAGAATTCCACCGATTTAAGGCATGCCATTTCAATGCACCCCTTTTAGAATGAAGCCATGACCGATTCAGTCCTCGAAAAAAATGCCGTGGTGCGCGGCTTGTGTCCGCACGACTGCCCCGATACCTGCGCTTTACTGACCACCGTAGAGAACGGGCGCGCCGTCAAGGTGAATGGCAACCCAGACCACAAGCACACGCAAGGCGTGCTGTGCACCAAAGTGTCCAGGTACACCGAGCGCACCTACAGCCCCGAACGCCTGATGCACCCCCTGAAGCGCAGCGGCCCCAAAGGTTCGGGTCAGTTTGTGCAAGTGACTTGGGACGAGGCGATTCAAGACATTGCGGCGAGATTGAAATTAATTGCGGCCCAAAATCCTGAGGCCGTCTTGCCTTACAGCTACGCCGGCACCATGGGCTGGGTTCAGGGCGAGGCCATGGCCTCCCGGTTTTTTCACAAAATGGGTGCCTCGCAGTTAGACCGCACCATTTGTGCCTCGGCTGGCAGCGAGGGCTTGGTTTACACCTTGGGCGGCAAGTTCGGCATGAAGACCGAATTCTTTGCTGAATCTAAGTTGATTGTGATTTGGGGCAGCAATTCCATCACCAGCAACATCCACTTCTGGCGACTGGCACAAGATGCCAAACGCAACGGCGCCAAACTGATTTGCATCGATCCCCGTCAAAGCGAAACCGCCGAAAAATGCCATGTGCATTTGCCCATCAAACCCGGTACCGACGCCGCTTTGGCGTTTGCCATCATGCGCGAGCTGGTGGTCAACAATTGGCTAGACCACGACTACATCGAAAAATACACCGTGGGTTGGGAGGCACTGCGCGAGCGCGCCATGACCTGGACCCTAGAGCGCGCAGCAGAAGTTTGCGGCATCGACGCAGAACTGATTCGATCCTTGGCCAAAGACTGGGGCACCACCCCCCAAGCCGCCATCCGTTTGAACTACGGCATGCAACGCGTCAAAGGCGGCGCCAATGCGGTGCGCGCGGTGGCGTGTTTGCCTGCCTTAACGGGCGCATGGCGCAACAGAGCGGGCGGCATGTTGCTCAGCAATTCAAGTTGTTTCAAAGTCAACAAGCAAGACTTGCATCGGCCCGATTTGCTAGGCGCAAGGCGGCCGCGCATGATCAACATGACCACCATCGGCAACGACTTGAACCACCCTGGTAGTCCAGAATGGGGCCCGCAAGTCAAAGCCCTTTTGGTCTACAACAGCAACCCAGTTGCCATTGCGCCGCATTCGAGCAAAGTGGTGCAAGGCTTTGCCCGCGAAGACTTGTTCACGGTGGTCATGGAGCACTTTCAAACCGACACCGCTGACTACGCCGATTACATCTTGCCGGCCACCACACAGCTCGAACACTGGGATGTGCAAGGCAGCTATGGGCACACCGATTTGTTGTTGAATCGTCCCGCTATTGTCCCGGTAGGCCAAGCCAAATCGAACAGCGAAATTTTCCGCTTACTGGCCAAAGCCATGGGCTACACCGAGCCATGCTTTAGCGAATCGGACACGAGTCTGTGCCGCACCGCGGTGGGTACGGAAGTTAATTTTCAAACTTTGTTGGATGTGGGTTTTGTGTCCATGCCCGTACCCGATGCACCTTTTGCAGAAGGCGGATTTGCCACACCCTCAGGTCGCTGCGAATTTGTGAGCGACCGTTTGGCCTCTCAAGGTTTAGACCCCTTGCCAGATCACATCCCCAATTACGAAATGCCTTCTGCAGGTCATCGCTATCCCTTGGCCATGATCTCGCCCCCTGCACGCAATTTCTTGAACTCGTCTTTCGTGAACGTGGAAAGTTTGCGCGAAATAGAAAAAGAACCGCTGGTTGAAATTTGTTTTGAAGATGCCTCTGCACGCGGCATTGCCACAGGCGATACCGTCAAAGTATTCAATGACCGCGGCGAATACCACTGCAAAGCAGATGTCACAACGCGCGCACGCCCTGGTGTTGTGCATGGCTTGGGTATTTGGTGGCGCAAGATGGGTTTGAACGGCACCAATGTGAATGAAGTGACCAGTCAATTGTTAACCGACTTGGGCCGAGCGCCTGTGTTTTACGACTGCCAAGTAGAAGTGGCACTCTTGAAGAAAGCTTAATGTCATGGCAGAAATTTTGATTCAGCGCGCGCACACTTTGGGCATGGATAAAGCTCGCGCAGTTGCCGCTCAGTGGCAAAAAGAAGCCGAAGAAGATTGGGGTATGGACTGCACTTATGTGGCCAACGAAACGAACGATAAAGGCGAAGTGCAAGACCGCCTGAACTTTGAGCGCGCTGGTGCATCAGGCCATCTGTGCGTGACTGCTACGCAACTCAGTATGAAGTTGGAGTTGGGTTTCCTGATGGCGTCGTTCAAAGACAAGATTGAAGAGAAGATTTCTAGTAACTTGGACAAATTGCTGGCGTGAATAAATGGGGTCAGATCAACATTAATTTAGTCAATCAAAGGAGCTAAAGGCTAAGGGGGGCTTCCTCATACTGGAGTACCAGAAATCGTTCAGCCCCCCTTAGCCTTTAGCCCCTTTGATTAGAAATTAATGTTGATCTGACCCCATTTATTGAAATCTTCCAACAACCAAATAAGTTGAGAGGATAGGGTAGGGGCTCTGAACGATTTCTGGTACTCCAGTATGAGGAAGAGCCCCTACCCTATCCTCTCAACTGCTCTCTCACGGCAAGTCAGTATTCTCTTCAGGCGCCTGAGTATTTCGAGGCCCAACACTCCCCAAGCGAGCCTTCAAAGACTGCGGCTGCCCAGTAATGATTGCCGCGTAGTTGGTCGTGTTAGACAAAACCTTCTTCACATAATCCCGAGTCTCAGTGAAAGGAATGTTCTCCGCCCAAATAGCAGCTTCCAACACAGGCCCCTTGCGCCAATTGCGTGACCGACTAGGACCCGCGTTGTAAGCGGCAGCGGCCAAAGGCATCGAGCCATCGAAATCGTCGAGCACCAGTTTGAGATAACCCGTACCGATAGCGACATTGACTTCGTGATCCGTGATTTGCTGGGGCTGGAAATTGGTCATCCCAATTTTTTTGGCCGTCCACTTGGCAGTCGCTGGCATCACTTGCATCAGTCCTGCTGCGCCCACCACAGATTTGGCGTCCATGATGAAGCGGCTCTCTTGACGAATCAGGCCGTAAACATAGGCTGGGTCGAGTTGAATTTCTTTGGCTTTTCGAAGCACGGTGTCTTTGAGCGGCATTGGGAATCGCTGATCAAAATCGATTTGCGTCTTTGTTCTGTCGCTGGTGTTGATGCACCGATCCCACACTTGTTTGCTGCAGGCCAAGTCTGCAGCTGCCAACAAATCGCGCTCGCTCATGCCACCAGGCGTATGCAAATTGGTGGTGTAGTTCCATTCGCGATTGCCTTCTGAACGAAGACCCAAACTCAATGCATACAAAGCACGCTGAAGTCCGCCGTTTTGTGCAGCTTCCAATTTTTCTTGAGGGGTCAAAGCAGCGGGTTTGGCGGGCGCTGTGATGGACTGACCCAGTTCTTCAAGCGCCAATTGCTCATAGAAACCTTTCACACTGGCAATGCTTTGAAGTGCCGCTGTGGCCTCTGCACGTTGAGGGTCTGTGGTCGCTTTGTGCAGTGCCAACTGACCGCGTGCTTTCCAATAAATCCAAGTCGGGTCTTGCTTGCTGCCTTCCATGGCGTCAATGCTGGCTACCACCGCCTTCCAATCGCCTTGACGCAGGGCTGCGCGCGTTTTCCAAATGAGCAAATCGTCGTTCAAGTCTTGGTTGCGACTGACTTTGTTGAAATAGCTGTGCGCGTTGTCTTGAAGTTTTTGCGCCGCTTGTTTGCCTATGACCGCCCACACCCAGTTGTGCTCTTCTTTGGTGAGCATCAAGCCCCATTTTTTCTCAAGCAACTGCGCCGCTTTGTCGGGGTCGGTGTTGGCTACACGAATGAGGGCCAAGACCGACAGTTCCTTGCGCTTTTTGGTGATTGCCAAAATGCGTTTGTCTAAATATTTTTGTGGATCGGCTTGGATCAGGATGGCTTGCTTGCCTAGCTCTGTTGATTCAATGTTGAGCGCCAGTTGCGCGGCGCGGGGGCGGTTGTTGTCCATCGCCAAGCGGGCTTTGCGCCACACATCCAAGACGTCAATTTTCTTCAGGTCGTGGAGCTTTTCGGCGGTGTAAGTGCAGCCGTCTTCGGTGTCGCGGAAGGCGTACCAAAGACGCTTTAATTCTGCGGCTGTTTCGGGTTTAGAAATAAAGGCGTCGGTCGACAGGGCGTAGCAGCGCACCTCGCGGTCGTCGTTCATGCGAAAGCGGGGGTACTCCTGGGCGAAGGTGGCCCATTCGCGTTGCCTGCCTAGTTGCAACAACCAATCGTTGCGCAATCGGTCTTCGGCGTAAGTGCCTGCGTACTGCGTCAAAAATTGCTGAATTTCGGCGTCGGTGGCTTGGTCCAAGCGCACGCGCAGTTCCCAATAGGCGGCCCAAGACTCAAGGGCATGACCTTTAGCGCGTGGCAAAAGGCGCGCGAGTTGGTTCTTGTCGTTCTTTTTGAAGGCCTGATTCATCTCCAAAATGACGTCATCCGCCTTGTTTTGGACGTTTGTTTGACCCAAGGCGGGGTTCATGAACGAGAAAATGAGGACGGAGGCCCCAAGCGATGTCAAAATCTGTGTGAATTGCATAGGTCGATTATGGACAAATCAGAAGCCAAAAAACAAATTCGCCAAGACTTGTTGAATGCGCGCCTCAACATGACGGACCGCCAAGAACGGGTGGATGCCCTTCAGCGCGTGATGCGCATCTGGTTGTTTGGCCGGCCCGAGTTGGTCATTGGTGCTTATTGGCCCATCAAAGGCGAGTTTGATCCTTTGCCTGCGCTGCACCGTTGGAAAGAAGATGGCGAGTTGACGGGCGAAGCGCAATTGCGCCGTATTGGCTTGCCCGTGGTGGACAAAGTGAACAAAACCCTCACCTTCCACGCGTGGTATCCCGGTTGTCCCATGGAAGAAGATGCCTATGGCATCCCCAAACCCAAAGACACCGAAGTGATTGTGCCGACCCTTTTGTTTGTGCCTTGTGTAGGCTACACCGCAGGCGGTTATCGCTTGGGTTATGGCGGCGGCTTTTACGATCGCACCTTGGCCACTTTAGAACCCAAACCCTTCACAGTGGGATTGGGCTTTACGCAGGCCTATGTCGATGATTTTGAACCCGAGCCGCACGATGTGCCGCTAGATGCCATCTTGAACGACAACGGCGTGGTTTGGCCTGTGGGCTAAATCACCTCGCCATTGCGTATTCAAATGATAAAAAATTGAGATCACATCAGTATGGCAAGACCTAAATCCGCAACGCACGACATCAAACGCGATGCCATTTTGGACATCGCGGCCCAGTGCTTTGCCGACCGCAGCTATCCAGCTGCCAGCATGAGTGAAATTGCCACGGCTTGCGGCACGTCGAAGGCCCGGCTTTACCACTACTACGACAGCAAAGAGGCCATTCTGTTTGACCTGATGGACCGCTACACGCAGCGCTTGTTGTCTTTGATTGCGCTGACGGACGCCACCGCGCAACGCCGCAACTTGGACGACCGTGCGGCATTGCATGAGTTGATTCGCGCTTTTTTGCAAGAGTACGAAAGCTCGGCCACTCGGCATGTAGCGCTTCTGAACGACACACAGTTTTTAAGCGACGTGGCCGATGAGAGTTTAGGAACCCCCGGTATTTCGCCTCGCGAACTGATTTTGAACCGCCAGCGCGATGTAGTGGCCGCAGTTACCCGCGCCTTGCGCCGCGCCTATCCCGGCCGCCTCAATGCCAGCAACCAAACCGCCATCACCATGATGCTGTTTGGCATGATCAACTGGACCTTCACCTGGCTGCGCCCCGGCGGCCCTATCTCGTATGTGGCCTTTGCCGAAGAAGTCATCCTCCTCCTCGAAAAGGGCTTAAATTAAATGGGGTCAGATCAACATTAATTTCCATTCAAAGGGTCCAAAGGCTGAGGGGGGCTGAACGATTTCTGGTACTCCAGTATGAGGAAGCCCCCCTCAGCCTTTGGACCCTTTGAATGACCAAATTAATGTTGATCTGACCCCATTTAATTTTTCTCGAAAGCCAACCATGCTGATTCGCAACAACGACGATGGATTCATTCATCCCTTGAGCAGTGAGATCACGAGCAAAGATGCCTATTCAACGCGGCGAGAGTTGTTGCGTCAATGGAGTGCGGGTGCAGCAGCTGCAGGCTTGGCGGGTTGGGGGCACCGTGAAGCTTTTGCGCAGGGCAATGCTGCCGCGAAATTGGCGGCGCTGCCGGCCAGTCAATCTGCCGTTCAAGGGGCCATGACCGTTGAGAAACTCACCTCTCAAAAAGACGCTACCACGTACAACAACTTCTACGAATTTGGCACCGACAAATCAGACCCCGCACGCCAAGCGCACACCTTGAAAACATCGCCTTGGACCATTGAGGTGGAAGGCTTGGTTAAAAAACCAACGCGCTTTAATTTGGAAGACATCATGAAGTGGGGCGCAATGCAAGAGCGCATTTACCGCTTGCGATGCGTTGAGGGTTGGTCCATGGTGATCCCCTGGATTGGTTATTCGATGTCCGACCTCATCAAACGCGTCGAGCCTTTGCCTGGCGCCAAGTTTGTTGAGTTTGTGACGCAAGCCGATTCGCAAACCATGCCGGGTTTGAGGGGCGGTTTCTTAGATTGGCCGTATGTCGAAGGCCTGCGCATGGACGAAGCCATGCACCCTCTGACCTTGCTCACCTTTGGCATGTACGGCGAAGTCTTGCCCAAGCAAAACGGTGCGCCAGTTCGCTTGGTGGTGCCCTGGAAATACGGTTTCAAGAGTGGCAAGAGCATTGTCAAAATTCGATTTGTTGACAAGCAACCCGTCGTCTCATGGGCCAAGGCTGCGCCCCAAGAATATGGTTTCTATTCCAACGTCAACCCCACCGTGGATCACCCGCGCTGGAGTCAAGCTTCAGAGCGCCGCATTGGTGAGGGCGGTTTGCTCGACAAAAAACGCAAGACGCTGATGTTCAACGGCTACGAAGCGCAAGTGGCTTCGATGTACACCGGCATGGACTTGGTTAAAAACTTTTGAACCTGCGCAACGCACTCAGGCATGCATGGGCCAAGCCATTGTTGCTGGGCTTTTTGTTGTTGCCGTTTGCGTTTTTGGTGCAAGGTATTTTTGAACAAAGCTTGGGTCCTAATCCTGCCGAATATTTAATTCGATCGACAGGCGAACTGGCGCTTCGGATGTTGTGCCTCACCTTGTTGATTACACCTCTGAGGGTTCAATTTACTTTGCCAGAACTGGCGCGGTTCAGGCGAGGGCTGGGCTTGCTGACCTTTTTCTATGCCTTCATGCATGCGCTCTGCTACAGCCTACTGGACATGGAACTGGTGTGGAATGACATCGTCAATGACATTGTGAAGCGGCCCTTTATTTTGGTGGGTACGTTGAGCTTTGTGTTGCTGAGTTTGCTGGCAGGCACGTCGTTCAACCGCGCTGTGAAGACATTGGGGGCTCAGCGCTGGCGTAAGTTGCACCAGGCTGTTTATGTCATTGCAGGCTTGACCATCCTGCATTTCTTTTGGATGCGTTCAGGCAAGAAAAACTACGAAGAGGTGATGGTCTATGGCGCTATCCTGGGCTTGTTGCTGGGATGGCGTGCCTGGCACACATGGAAAAATTGGCAAGCTGCCAAGCGCAACACTTAATTAAATTTTCATCAAGTGTTGCTTGGGCCAGGATCAAGCTTTGACCAAGTGCTCGCCCACAAACGTTTGAGCCACAGTCTCGCGATCGCGAATGACATGCACCTCTGTGCCATCAATTAACACTTCGGCCGCGCGGCCGCGGGTGTTGTAGTTGCTAGACATGCTCATGCAATAGGCCCCTGCAGACAACACGGCCAAGGTATCGCCTGCTTGCACATTGAGCGTGCGATCGCGGCCAATCCAGTCGCCGCTTTCGCACACAGGGCCCACCACATCGACCAAAGTGCCTTCGCCAGCGCGCGGCGTGACGGGCAAGATTTGGTGAAAAGCTTGGTACATGGCCGGACGGGGCAGGTCGTTCATGGCGGCATCGATGATGCAGAAGTTTTTTTGCTCGCCGGGTTTCATAAAAACAACCTCGGACAAACACACACCCGCATTGCCCACCAAAGAGCGACCCGGTTCAATCATGAATTGACGCTGGCCATAACCACGTGAATCTAACTTGGCAAAAAGTTGCTTCCACAACTGATCGGCAGCAGGCGGTGTATCGCCGTTGTAATCAATGCCCAAACCACCGCCAAAATCGATGTGGTGAATGGGAATGCCGGCAGCTTCAATGTCGGCAACCAAATCGAGCACGCGGTCCATCGCGTCCAAATAGGGCGTGGCCTCCGTAATTTGAGACCCGATGTGGCAATCGATACCCACCACCGCCAAGCCTAGCAACTGCGCAGCGCGCTGATAGGTTTGCAATGCGCTTTCGTGCGCCACACCAAATTTGTTGCCCTTCAGGCCGGTAGAAATGTAGGGATGCGTTTTGGGATCGACGTTCGGGTTGACGCGCAAACTGACGGGAGCTTTTTTGCCCAAGGACAAAGCCACTTCGTTCAGCACTTCCAGTTCGGCTTCGCTTTCAACATTGAAGCAGCCAATGCCCAGCTCTAACGCCTGTTTCATTTCGGCGCGAGTTTTGCCCACGCCCGAAAAAATAATTTTGGACGGCTCACCACCTGCGGCCAAAACGCGGGCCAGTTCGCCGGCCGAAACAATGTCAAAGCCACAGCCTGCTTTGGCAAAGATTTGCAACACGGCCAAATTGGAATTGGCTTTCATGGCGTAGCAAATTTGCACCTTGCGACCTTCAAAGCCGCGTTGGTAGGCCGCCAAGGCCGACAGCATCGACGCTTTGGAATAGGCAAACACGGGTGTCCCCATTTGTGCGGCCACGTCTGAGAGTTTGACGCCCTCCATGCACAAGTTGTTGCCCTGGTAGGCAATGTGAGGTTGTCCTGGAATGTTGGGGGCTGTCATGGTGTTTTGGCCGGAGGCGTGGGAGAGGGAGGAGGAGAGGGAGGTTTGGGGCTGCTTGGCGCCGGTGAAGTCAATTGAGGCGTTAAAGTTTGCAGCAAAGTGGCGCGGTCTGCAGCCATCGGGTCTTGCGGGTGAACCAAGGGCCCTTTTTGACCGCAAGCCGACAAAGCCACCGCACAAACCCCAAGGGCTTGCGCAATGACTAAAATTCTAGAAACTTTGAACATGTGACGATTGTAATGACCGACCTCGAATTTCTAGACACCGCCGAACGCCTTTTGTCACGCATCGAGGCCAGTTGCGACCGCATCAACGACGAAACCGATGCCGACATCGACAATCAGCGCGTGGGCGGCATGATTACCATCACCTTCAGCAACCGCTCGCAAATCATTGTGAATTTGCAAAAACCATTGCACGAAGTGTGGATGGCCGCCAAGTCTGGGGGCTATCACTACAAGTTCAAGGATGACCTATGGCAAGACACCAAAGGTCAGGGCGAGTTTTTTGATAACTTGTCGCGTTTTGCGACAGCGCAATCAGGCACTTCTTTGCAGTTTTAAGCCTGGGCAAAGGCTTCAAAAAAGCGCCATGCCTGACATGCCTGAAATGAATTTAGTTTCGGAATAAATCCATAATCTTTTTGCGCTCATCGGTTTCAGGCAGCGCGCCGCCTTTGTCTGCGCCTACGCCCAAGGTGCTGACCCCGCCGCCCTTGGCGTACTCTTCAAAGTACCAATCGCCATTCAGGTACAGCAAACCTTCAGGCGCAATGGCGTCTGAAATGGGCATGTTTTTAAGGGCAGTTTCCATGAAGTTGATCCAAACCGGCAAGCTTAAGCCGCCGCCGGTTTCGCGATCGCCCAGCTTGCGCGGCGTGTCATACCCAATCCAGACCACCGCGGCCAAGTTGCGGTGATAGCCAGCAAACCAAGCGTCCATGGAGTCGTTGGTGGTACCGGTTTTGCCGTAGATGTCGTCGCGCTTTAAAGCCACACGTGCCTTGGCCGCTGTGCCAGAGCGCGTGACCTCTTGCAACAAACTGGTCATGACAAATGCATTGCGCGGCGTAATGGCGCGGTTGGCTTCGTCCAATGGCGCAGGCGGTGAATCCACCAAAATTTTGCCTTTGTGGTCTGTGATGCGGGTAATCAGGTGCGGCTGCACGCGCACACCGCCATTGGCAAACACCGAGTAGCCTGCGACCATTTGCATGGGGGTCACAGAGCCAGCGCCCAAGGCCATGGTGAGGTAGGCCGGATGTTTTTCTTCGTCAAAACCAAACTTGGTGACCCATTCTTGTGCGTTGCGTGTGCCAACAGCTTGCAAGATGCGGATGGAAATCATATTTTTTGATTTGGCCAGACCTTTCCGCATGGTCATCGGGCCTTCAAACGTGCCGTCGTAGTTTTTGGGTTCCCAAGGCTGACCGCCTGTGACGCCGGCGTCAAAAAACAAGGGTGAGTCGTTGATGACAGTGGCGGGCGTAAAGCCTTTTTCTAAAGACGCTGAATAAATGAAAGGCTTGAAACTGGAGCCGGGCTGGCGCCACGCTTGAATGACGTGGTTGAATTTATTTTTTGCAAAATCAAAGCCGCCTACCAAGGCCTTGACCGCGCCGTCTTGCGGGTTGATGGCCACAAAGGCGCCTTCAACTTCTGGCAGTTGGGTAATTTCCCAAGCGCCCTTGGGTGTTAGTACCACGCGAATGACTGCGCCGCGTTTGATTCTGATGTTGGGCCCGGCTTTGTCAGACAAACCAGACTGCGCAGGCTTGAGGCCATCACCCGTGATTTCCAATTGCTCCGCGTTTTGCCGAACCGCCACAATTTTCTTGGCATTGGCTTCGAGCACCACGGCCGACATGACGTCGCCATTGTCGGGGTGCTCTTCTAAGACGTCATCGATGGCGTCTTCCATCTCCTTGGGGTTGTCGGGCAAAGTGATGAATTTTTCGGGGCCTCTGTAAACTTGACGGCGCTCATAGTCCATGATGCCTTGGCGCAAGGCTTGGTAAGCGGCAGTTTGCTCGGACGACTGCAGCGTGGTGTACACATTCAAGCCGCGGGTGTAGGTCTCTTGACCGTATTGCGCAAACATGAGTTGTCGCACAGTTTCTGCAACATACTCGGCATGGATGCGATTTTTGTCTTGGCTGTGGCGAATTTTGAGCGTTTCGGCCTTGGCTTCTTGTGCTTGCTTGGCAGTGATGAAACCATTTTCTTCCATGCGCTCAATGATGTACAACTGGCGTGAGCGGGCACGTTTGGGATTGCTGATGGGGTTGTAAGCTGAAGGTGCTTTGGGCAGGCCAGCCAACATGGCCGCTTCGGCAATGCTGATGTCTTGGAGGGGTTTGCCAAAGTAAGTTTCGGCTGCTGATGCAAAGCCATAAGCCCGGTTGCCCAAGAAAATTTGATTCATGTAGATTTCAAGAATCTGATCTTTGGTCAGCAAATGCTCTAACTTAAACGTCAACAAAATTTCATAAATTTTGCGCGTGTATGTTTTTTCTGTAGACAAATAAACATTGCGCGCCACCTGCATGGTGATGGTCGAAGCGCCTTGGCTTTTGCGTTTGCCCAAGTTGGCAATGGCCGCCCGAATTAAGCCCAAATAATCCAAACCACCGTGCTGATAAAAACGCGCATCTTCGATGGACAACACCGCATCTTTCATGACTTGCGGAATTTCTTTAATGGGCGTTAGGTTGCGACGCTCTTCGCCAAACTCGCCAATCACCGCGCCATCTGCGGTAAAAACACGCAGGGGCAACTTGGGGCGGTACTCGGCCAAATCGGAAGTGTCTGGCAGTTGTGGATAGGCCATCACCATGGCGACGCCCACCACCATCAAGATGGACAACACACCTGCGCCCACCAATCCCAAAGCCCACAGGCAAACCCTCAGGGCCCAGTGCAAACGCGGGGCTTCTTGAAGCTCAAGTTGATCGGGTGAAGAAGAGGATGATTTTTTTGGCATGGATGTGGCGGGAAAAACCGCTGACCGCATTATAAAAACTGCTGGGCAGATGGCGGAATTTGCATGTTGCGCAATGCAACTGAATTGCCAGAGATTGTAGTCTTTTAGAGGGGGCAAGGGCAGTTCAATCAGGGCTTGTGTTGCTTCCTTTGAAAGCCCCCTTTGAACCCTATCGCCAAATTGAAGTTGCTAGCGCTGTCGCCCCCTGCTTTGCATGTGGGGGTCTGGCAAATTTCAAGTCATCCCTTAGAAGCCAAAGCACAGCATTCAGATGTCCTGGATACCCATCAAAGCAGCTGGGCGGTCACCACCGTCAAAAGCGCCAAGGTCACTGTGCAAAGGGGCTTGTCCTTGCGCCACTTGTTGCACTTGAGCTTGAACCTTGGTGACGACCATCAAGTGGCCAATCCAGCGCCCCATCCATCGATCAATCCAACTTGGAAGCCAGAGCCATTGTCCATTCAAGAATCAGCCATCAGCCTAACCTTGTTCTTGCCGGACCATCACTTTTGTACATTTCAAATGCCATGCATGCCGCAATGGGGCCCCCAAGACATAGAGGCCGAAAGTCGCTTGGAAGCTGCACGTCTCATGGGGCGTCCTATGGAAGATGTGAGTTTGGATTTCCAAGTGCATGGTCTGCCAGAAGGGACCATGTTAGCCACTGTCATGGCGTGCGAGAGTGCCCTGGTTCAAGCGGCCATGGCCATGTTTGAAAAGCTAGGCTTCAAATTAAACAGCCTAAGCAGTCATTCTAATTTGCAAGCGTATGCCCTTGGCTGGAAAGTAGCGCCCGAATTTCTAAATTCAATGGTGCATGGCAAGGTGGCAACATGTTGAATGTCTTGCGGCTAAGCCAAGCACCACAGCAACCCAAAACGCTTTGGATTGTGGCCTGCCTATTTGGCTTTTTGTTGGGCATTGCTTGGACCCTTTGGCAAACCCATTGGGCTGAGTTGAGCCTGCCACTTTTACGCCAAGAAAAGGCGCTATGGACGGCTCAGTTGCTACAAAAGCAACCCACCCAAACTGACCTAGAGGCCTTGCAGTTCAGTTTGACGCAGGCCACGCAAAGAGTTCAGGCACTCGAAAAAAGGCAAAGCATGCGCCAAGATTTGGAGGAAGTTCAAGCGCTGTTGTTTACCAAAAAACCAATTCAAAACAGCCATCCAATTCGTTTGCAAAAACTGCGTTGGCAAGGCGGGCATTTTGAATGGGAGGCTTCGACTTTGTCGCCCGAAGCGTTGCAGGCTTTGTTGTTGCAAACCAGCCAGTTTGAAAGGTGGCACACACTGCCCAAACTGGTTCAGATGCAAAGTGCTACGGGCCTGGATGCGGTTGTTTCGAATGCGTCAAATGCGTCAACTTCGAGTCCCAAAATAGCGTCTCAAAGTATGGTCTTCAAGCTCGAAGGTCAAATTGAAGCAGATGTTTCAAACTTGCCCTGGGTGTTGCAACAGCCATGAACTTTCAAGATATCAACGAGCGTATGGGGCGTGGTCTGCGCGTTATTGTGTGGCGTTGCTTGCCTCAAATTTCTTTGTTGTGGCGCAATGGTTTACTTTGGCAGCAGGCCCTTGTTCGGTGGGGCGTAGGCCTAAGCTGTGTGTGTTTGTCCGCTGCTTTATTGAATTTGATTCAACTGTTTCTGCACCAAACAGGTCTCTGGGTCAACCAAGCAGTGCTCAATCAAAACTTGATGCATGAGCTTGAAACCCTAAGACCACAAGCCCTTCAAGTGCAAGCAGAGGGCGCGGCCAGAGCGCAGGTGATGCTGCAAAAGAAATCGGCCCTCCAAGACTTGAACGCGCAATCGGATGCCGTGGTGGCGCACTGGCCCAATTCAGCCCTTCGCATGCCCTTGCTCAGTCAATTGCAGACTTTGGCCATGCAACGCGGCTTGCAAGTCATTGAGTTGAAAGTTGCGCCTGCACCGGACAGTCATGGTTTTGAAAGCTCGCGGGTTCTTTTTCAAATGAAAGGCTCAGAGCGGTCGACCTACGCCTATTGGCTCTCTTTAAATCAGGTTTTTTCCAATGGCATCTGGCTGAATTCGTCTTGGCTGCGGCAAGCAGATGGGGAGTACCTCATGGCGGCACAACTTCATTTGTGGTGGGATACCGAGGATGCTTTTACGGACACGGGCGTGGAAGTTCGGTGGCAAGACCCCTTGCTTCACAAATCAATTCTGAGCGATTCAAATTCAAAGCCCAATGACTTGGGGGTTCATGTTTTTCCAGATCACAGTCATGCTCAGATGCATTTGGTTGGGTCTGGGTTTTCGGATTCCACATGGGCGTTGGTCAAGTCGGGGCAACAAGTGTTGCCAGTTCAAACCGGGCAGTACTTGGGGCGTGAGCGCGGCAAAGTTCAATTTGCCAATGAGCAAGGGCTTTGGGGCGAGGTTGACGATGGCCCACTTCAAAAACTGTTGGCTTGGGAGCAGGCCAAGCCATGAGATCTGCCGCTCTATTTTTCAAACGGTTTGTCTTGCTCTGTCTGTCCTTCGCATGCATGGTCTCAGCGCTGGCATCATCAGAAGCCAAGCTGAAATGGAATTTTCAAAACATCGAAATCAAAGCCTTGCTTCAATCCTTGGCAGAAATTGGCCAACACAATCTAATCGTTGCCGATGGGGTGGTTGGGCAGGTGAGTTTGCACTTGCGCGACATGACTTGGCGCGAGGCGCTGCAAGTGGTGGTCAGCTCCAAAGGCTTGGTCATGACCGACAAGGCGGGCGTCTTGTGGATCAGCTCACCAGCGCTGACCGCAGAAAATTTACAAACCTTGGCCGTGCCTTTGAAATACGCCAAGGCCCTAGACATTGCGCAGCGTTTGCAAGCGGCCTCAGCAGGTGGCGCTGGCGGTGGCGGCGCTGCAGGCGCAGTGTCGCATCGCTGGATGAGCGCCAAAGGCACCGTGATGGCAGAACCCAGAACCAATCAACTGTTTTTTTTGGACACGCCTGCCTACCTTAAGCAGCTGCAAGCGGTTATCCAGCAATTGGATGTGCCGGTGCGGCAGGTGTTGATAGAAGCCAAAATAGTGGAAGCAGAAGAGCAGTTTGGCAAATCGCTGGGCACGCGTTTGGGGGGTGCTTATGCCGCCAGTTTTGCGCCGCCGTTTTCGAGTTCCGGACGCCCTGTCAATGTGGCATTGGGCGCCCAGGGCTTGCCTACAACTGGAGGAGTTCAGCCTGGCTACATGGTTAATTTGCCAGCGGGCCCGGCCGGCCAAGCGCTGTATGCGCCGCCCACCTTTGCCGTGTCATTGTTCAACGCCGGCGCCAACCAGTTTTTGAACCTAGAAATTTCGGCCATGGAAGCCGATGGCAAAGGCCGGGTGGTGGCCAGCCCTCGGGTGATCACGGCCGATCAAACCAAGGCGCTGATTGAACAAGGCACAGAATTGCCTTATCAAGTGAGCAACGGCAATGGCGCCGCCTCCATTTCATTTCGCAAAGCCAATTTGAAGCTGGAAGTGACCCCCCAAATTACGCCAGAAGGCGCCGTGGTGTTGGAACTCGACATTGCCAAAGACAGTGTGGGTCAAATTACCACTGCAGGCTATGCCATCAATACCAAACACGTCAAAACCCAGGTCTTGGTAGACAACGGCGGCACGGTGGTCATTGGGGGCATTTTGGAGGCTGCCGACAAGGACGATGTGGCCAAAGTGCCAGGTTTGGGGCAATTGCCCGGGCTGGGCTGGTTGTTTAAAAGCCAACAATTGACCCAAAGAAAAACCGAAATGTTGATTTTTGTAACCCCCCGTGTGCTCGCTGACGCTGTGCCCTCGGCCGCCTCGAATACACTCGGAGGATCAACCTTTCCATAGCTTTTTCTTTTGCTCATTATTTTTGTTGGCCTTCCAGGATCTGGCAAAACGACCATCGGCAGACAGATGGGGCGTCGGCTTGGCTTGCCCTTTTTAGACTCCGATGCCGTCATTGAGCAACGCTTGGGTTGTTCCATTCGCGAATTCTTTGACCGTGAAGGCGAAGAAAGGTTCCGCGACATTGAGCAAAATGTGCTGGACGATTTGAGCAAATACCACCATGGCATTTTGTCCACGGGTGGTGGCTCTGTGTTGCGAGAAGCCAATCGCAAAAACTTGCATTTGCGGGGCCGAGTGGTTTATTTGCGCTCCACGCCCGAAGAAGTTTTCAGGCGCCTCAAGCACGATATGCAGCGACCTTTGCTGCAAGTGGACGATCCTTTAGAAAAATTGCGCGCCTTGTTCAACCTTCGCGATCCGCTTTACCGCGAAGCCTCGCACTACGTGTTTGACACCGGCCGCCCCAGCATCAACAAGCTGCTCCATGCCATCATTGAAAAGTTGGAGCTTGAAGGCTTCGACACCCATGCCTCCCCTCATTCACCGAACAGATCATGACCTCTAACATTGCAGAAACAGTCCGTATTGATCTGGCCGATCGCAGCTATGACATTGTCATTGGCGAAAATTTATTGGGCCAAGCGGTCACGTATCAAAATTTGCCCAAGGCATCTGCCGCACTCATTGTGTCCAACACCACTGTGGCACCTTTGTACGAAGCCGCTCTGAAGCAGGCTTTGGCAGGGCACTACAAAACCATTCACACCCTTCATTTGCCAGATGGCGAAGCGCACAAAGATTGGGTCACCCTGAATCAAATTTTTGATGCGCTGTTGGGCCATGCCTGTGATCGAAAAACAGTGCTGTTTGCGTTGGGTGGTGGCGTGGTGGGCGACATGACCGGCTTTGCGGCGGCCAGCTTTATGCGCGGCGTGCCCTTTGTTCAAGTGCCCACTACTTTGCTGGCCCAAGTCGATTCTTCGGTGGGTGGCAAGACGGCCATCAATCACCCCATGGGCAAGAACATGATTGGCGCTTTTTATCAGCCCCAGCGCGTGGTGTGCGATCTGTCGGTTTTAAAGACCTTGCCCCCACGTGAGGTGAGCGCTGGTTTGGCAGAGATCATCAAATACGGCCCCATTGCCGACATGCCCTTCTTTGAATGGATTGATGGTCATATCGATGATTTGCGGGCTTGTGAACCCAAAGCCATGGCACATGCGGTGCGCAAAAGCTGTGAAATCAAGGCCTATGTGGTGGGCCAAGACGAACGCGAAGCCGGCCTGCGCGCTATTTTGAACTTTGGTCACACCTTTGGTCATGCCATTGAGGCAGGTCTGGGCTATGGCGAATGGTTGCACGGCGAAGCGGTAGGCTGCGGCATGGTCATGGCGGCCCATTTGTCGGAAGCCATGGGCCTGATTGATGCGGCCTTTGTTCAACGATTGACAAACTTGCTGGACCGCGCGGGCTTGCCCACAAAAGGCCCGGTGCTGAATGCCAATGACAATGCTGGCCAGTATTTGGCACTCATGTTGCACGACAAAAAATCGGTGGCCGGCGACATTCAGTTTGTGCTGATCGAAGGCCCCGGCAAAGCACGCGTGAGCAAAGCGCCCGAAGCCATGGTGCGCGCCGTGATTGATCGTTGCTGTGCTTGAAGCCTACGCTTGCCATCCTGAACGCTCTCGCGGTAGACGGCACGCCGAAGTTCCTGCGCCCACGCGCAATGATTTTCAACGTGACCGCGATCGCATCGTTCACTCCACGGCATTTCGGCGTTTGGTTTACAAAACACAAGTCTTCTTAAATCACGAAGGCGATTTATTCAGAACGCGGTTAACGCACTCTTTGGAAGTGGCTCAGTTGGGCCGATCGATTGCACGCTCGCTGGGTTTGAATGAAGATTTGGTCGAGGCTGTGGCCTTGGCGCATGACTTGGGGCACACCCCCTTTGGTCATGCGGGGCAAGATACTTTGAATGCGTGCATGCAAGAGTTTGGTGGCTTCGAGCACAACTTGCAAAGCTTGCGCGTGGTCGATTTTTTAGAAGAGCGCTATCCCGAGTTTGACGGTCTGAATTTGACCTTCGAAACGCGCGAAGGTATTTTGAAACATTGCGCCAGACGCAATGCCTTGATCATTGAAGCGCAAGAGCCTGGCGGCATTGCGCACCGATTCTTAAATGGCACCGAACCCAGCCTAGAAGCGCAGTTGTGCAATTTGGCCGATGCCATCGCGTACAACGCCCATGACATCGATGACGGTGTGCGCTCTGGTTTGTTGACCCTGTCTCAAATGGCCGAAGTGCCTTTGTTTGCACACTACAAAACACTCACATTGCAGCAGCATCCAGGTCTGTCTGAAGCTAACAAAGCCAGACGCCTGCTGTACGAAACCATTCGCCGCATGCTGAGCGATCAGGTCTATGACGTGATCGATGTCACCCGTGCTAATTTGCAAAAGCACAAACCGCAATCTGCGGACGAAGCGCGCCAAGCCGGGGCTTTGGTGGCTTTTGGGACTGAAATGGCAGACCGCGTGCGGGACATGAAGTCGTTTTTGTTCAAGCACTTGTACCGGCACCCGCAAGTGATGGAGATGACCAACAATGCGCAAACAGTGGTCCGTGAATTGTTTGATGCGTATCTCAGTCGTCCGCAAGAAATGTCTTCCGATTTTTCTCAACGTGAAGAGACGCCGCGTGCTGTGGCCGATTACATCGCCGGCATGACCGATCGTTATGCAGCGCGCGAACACGAACGTCTGACAGGGCGCAGACTTTTTGCATGAGTACGCTGCAGAAATTAGACAAGCCTGAGTCTGCTGCGGCCGCTTATGTGCTGATTATTTCTGGAGTGGTGGCGGCTTTGCAAATTGGCAAGTTGCCGCCCGCCTTGCCTGAGTTAAGTACAAGCCTCGGCCTGAGTTTGATGCAGGCGGGTTTCTTGTTGTCCTTGGTTCAACTGGCCGGCATGAGCTTGGCATTGGTGGTGGGTCTGTCTGCAGACGGTATAGGCCTTCGCCGCAGCATGCTCATGGGCCTGATCGTTTTGGGTTTGGCCAGTGCCATGGGTGCCTTGGCGCAAAGTGCTGCAGCGTTGATGTTTTGGCGCGCCATAGAAGGTTTGGGTTTCTTGTGGGTCACCTTGCCTGCACCAGGCCTGATTCGCAAGCGGGTCAGTGAGCAGCAGGTGCGCAAGCTCTTGGGTTATTGGGGCGCTTACATGCCCGCTGGTACGGCACTCACTTTGTTGTTGGGGCCCTTGTGGTTGCCGGTTTGGGGTTGGCAAACTTGGTGGTGTTTGTTTGCTGTTTTGTCGTGGGGCATGGCGCTGGTGTTGTGGCGCTTAGTGCCTGCAGATGTGGCGCCTTCTGCGCATCAATCTGAGCAGTCGTCCCTAGATTTGCAAGTTGCATGGCCTCAACGTTTGCGCGAAACCCTAACGGCATCAGGCCCTTGGCTGGTGGCTTTGAGCTTTGCGATGTATTCAGGCCAATGGTTGGCTGTGGTGGGGTTCTTGCCTTCTATCTACACGCAAGCAGGTTTGTCGGGTGCCACCTTGGGTGCGCTGACCGCCATGGCTGCTGCAGTTAACATGATTGGCAACATGGCTTCGGGGCGTTTGTTACAAAAAGGCATCCATCCGAGTGTGTTGCTGAGTGTGGGATTTGGTGCCATGGCTTTGGGCGCCTTCTTGGCATTTTCTGAATGGACATCGACTGCGCCTTGGGTTCGCTACGCGGGTGTCTTGATGTTTTCAGCATGCGGGGGGCTGGTTCCCGGTACGCTGTTTTCATTGTCTGTGCGATTGGCGCCGCATGAGCGCAACGTGTCAACCACAGTGGGTTGGATGCAACAATGTTCTGCAGCAGGGCAGTTTGCAGGGCCGCCCACAGTGGCTTGGTTGGCTTCGCAAGTGGGCGGTTGGCAGTGGACCTGGGCTGCAACAGGTTTATGCTGCGTGAGTGGTTGGATCTTGTCGTTTTTGATCGCCAAGGCCTTGAGTTCTCAAAAGGGTTCTGTATGAACAAAGTCACCTCAGAAGTGATGGTGCAAGACACCTTGCGCTGGTTAGAGCGTGCAGTGATCGGCTTGAATTTGTGTCCCTTTGCTAAGTCTGTGTATGTCAAAGGACAGGTGCATTGCACGGTCAGTGAGGCAGACGATTTGGAAGCTTTGCGCGATGACTTGCTGCGTGAGTTGCGCGACTTGGTGGCGCTTGATGCATCGGTGCGGGACACCACTGTTTTGGTCATTCAAAATTTGCTGCACGACTTTTACGATTACAACGATTTTTTGAACGTGGCTGACGATTGCCTCTTGTCACTTGACTTAGACGGCGTGATTCAAATTGCCAGCTTCCATCCGCAGTATCAATTTGCAGGCACCGATGAAGACGACATCACCAACTTCACCAACCGGTCGCCTTACCCCACTTTGCATTTGATTCGTGAAGCCAGCATTGACCGCGCGGTGGCTGCGTTTCCTGAAGCAGAAGATATTTTTGAAGCCAACATGGCCACCATGAACCGATTGGGTTTGCAGGGTTGGCAAGACTTGAATGTGGGGCCCTCATTGCCTCAGAATGAGACCGATGAAAAAAAATAACGCCAAGTCCGATGCGGCCAAACCACTAGATCTCGATCTGCGCCCGGGGCAATCGATTGAGTTGCTCAAAGAATTGCACATTCTGACGCGCGAAGGTAAGTTGAACCAAGACTCGCGTCGCAAACTGAAGCAGGTCTTGCACCTGTATCAGTTCATTGAAAAAATTCTGAAGGAGTTGGCTGAGGAAGATGCTGCCAAGGCTTCAAAGTCAGGTGAGTCAGGGCTTGCTGAGGCGGCTGTTGATACGGTTGCGCAAACGAATGGTCTGACCTTGGCCGATCATGGCGCTGGCAAGTCTTATCTGGGCTTCATCGTCTACGACTTGTTTTTCAAGGCATTGTCTGAAGGTCACATTTACGGTATCGAAGCCCGCGCTGAATTGGTCGAGGCGTCGCGTTCGTTGGCGCAGCGATTGGACTTCAAGCGCATGGTCTTCTTGAACACCTCGGTGGCCGAGTCATCACAGTCTGATCAAATGCCCGCGCAAATCGATGTGGTCACCGCATTGCATGCGTGCGACACCGCCACCGACGACGCGATTGCCTTTGGTTTATTGAAAAAAGCTCGCGCCATGGTCTTGGTGCCTTGCTGCCAAGCCGAAGTGGCCGCCAAGCTGCGCCAAAACAAAGCCTTGAATTTGTCTCGCACTCCCTTGGCTGAACTTTGGCGCCACCCTTTGCACACCCGCGAAATTGGCAGCCAACTCACCAATGTATTGCGCTGCCTGTACCTGGAGTCCAAAGGCTACACCGTCACGGTTACAGAACTGGTGGGCTGGGAACACAGCATGAAAAACGAACTCATCCTGGCCCGCTACACCGGCCGCCCCAAAGCCGGCGCCGCCGACCGCCTCCAAGCCCTCCTGACCGAATTCGGCCTCACCGAATCCCTTGCATCCCGTTACCCTTAATTGGGGTCAGATCAACATTAATTTCTTTCGGGTTAGCATTCACGCATGGCCCGTCATCCTCGTTTAGCCCTTCCTGGTTACCCGCATCACGTGATTCAGCGGGGTAACAACCGTCAGCCCATCGTGTTGGATGAGGCCGATCGCAAGATGCTTTACAGCCTTTGGCTAGAAGAGTCGCAACGCCACAAAGTGGCTGTGAATGCGTATGTGTTGCTCGACAATCACTTTCACATGCTACTCACGCCGCCCAGCGATGAGGCCATGTCCTTGATGATGCAGGCGGTTGGCAGAACTTATGTGCGTTACTTCAATCAACGCCACAAGCGCAGCGGCACATTGTGGGAGGGGCGTTACAAATCCTCGGTGATTGATTCGGAGGCTTATCTTCTGACGTGCATGGCCTACATTGATTTAAATCCCGTCAGGGCAGGCTTGGTTGAGTCGGCTGAAGAGTTCAATTGGTCCAGTTACAAGCACCTAATTGGTCAAAAAATCGACAAATTGGTGACGCCGCATGCCCTTTATTGGGGCTTGGGTAACACGCCATTCTCTAGAGAAGCTGCTTATGCAGAATTTGTGGCGGTTGGGCTTTCGGCTTCCATTCAAAAAGACCTCACGGAGTCAGTTTTGAAGAGCCGAGTCGTGGGTCGACCCGAGTTTTTGAAGTCTTTACAGAAGACAACTCAGACGCCCATCCTGCCGAAAAAGGCGGGCAGGCCGTTCAAAAAACCACTTTGAAACCGTAAATAGGTGAAAAATATCACTGATATGAATTCTTTTTAACTCAATTTTGATCTGTCCCCAATTAATTTAATTTTGAAAAAAGAAGAAATTAATGTTCATCTGACCCCAATTATTTTTCTTGGCATTTTTGTTGCAATGCAATATGCTCTCTTTCCCGCGAAATATCTTTAGGAGTGCGCCATGACTTCGGCTGCCGAAAAATCATCTTTGCAACAAACGGGTCTGTATGACCCAACTCAAGAACACGACGCTTGTGGTGTGGGCTTTGTGGCCCATATCAAAGGTGCCAAAACGCATGCCATCGTGACGCAAGCGTTGAAGATTCTTGAAAACTTGGACCACCGGGGTGCGGTGGGTGCCGACAAGTTGATGGGTGACGGCGCGGGTATCTTGATTCAGTTGCCTGATGCACTCTATAGAGAAGAGATGGCCAAGCAAGGCGTGAACTTGCCAGCCCAAGGCGAGTACGGTGTGGGCATGGTGTTCTTGCCTAAAGAGCATGCCTCACGCATGGCCTGTGAGCAAGAACTTGAGCGCGCCGTCAAGGCCGAAGGTCAAGTCTTGTTGGGCTGGCGCGATGTGCCAGTCAACCGTGACATGCCCATGTCGCCCACCGTGCGCGAAAAAGAACCTGTGTTGAAGCAGATCTTCATTGGCCGCGGCGCCGATGTGATTGTGCAAGACGCTTTAGAGCGCAAACTGTACGTCATCCGCAAAACAGCCAGTGCCGCCATTCAAAACCTGCAACTCAAGCACAGCGACGAGTACTACATCCCTAGCATGTCTAGCCGGACCGTGGTGTACAAAGGCTTGCTGTTGGCCGATCAAGTTGGCACCTACTATCTTGACTTGCAAGACGAACGCTGCGTGTCTGCACTCGGTTTGGTCCACCAACGTTTCTCCACCAACACCTTCCCAGAGTGGCCTTTGGCTCACCCCTACCGCTATGTGGCGCACAACGGTGAGATCAACACCGTCAAGGGCAACTACAACTGGATGAAGGCGCGCGAAGGCGTGATGTCTTCTCCCGTGCTCGGCCCCGATTTGCAAAAGCTCTACCCCATCAGCTTTGCGGGTCAATCTGATACTGCTACGTTTGACAACTGCTTAGAGTTGCTCACCATGGCCGGTTACCCCATCAGCCAAGCTGTGATGATGATGATTCCCGAGCCCTGGGAAAACCACAACACCATGGACGAGCGCCGCAAGGCCTTCTATGAATATCACGCCGCCATGCTTGAGCCATGGGACGGTCCCGCCTCGATTGTGTTTACCGATGGCCGCCAAATTGGCGCTACTTTGGACCGCAATGGTTTGCGTCCTTCACGCTATTGCATCACCGACGATGACATGGTCATCATGGGTTCAGAAACTGGCGTGCTTCCCATTCCAGAAAGCAAAATTGTTCGCAAATGGCGCCTGCAGCCCGGCAAGATGTTCCTGATCGATTTGGAACAAGGCCGCATGATCGACGACGAAGAACTCAAGTCGAACTTGGCCAGCAGCAAGCCTTACAAGCAGTGGATTGAAAACTTGCGCATCAAGTTGGATGACGTCAAAGAAACCACAGCCAACGCGCCTGCTTCCAGCGAAAACTTGCTCGACTTGCAACAAGCCTTTGGCACCACCCAAGAAGACATCAAATTCTTGTTGGCCCCTATGGCCCAAGCCGGCGAAGAAGCTTTGGGCTCCATGGGCAACGACAGCCCATTGGCTGTTTTGTCCGACAGAAACAAGCCGCTGTACAACTACTTCAAGCAGTTGTTTGCGCAGGTGACCAACCCACCGATCGACCCCATTCGCGAAGCCATCGTGATGTCCTTGGTGTCCTTCATTGGTCCCAAGCCCAACTTGCTCGACATCAACCAAGTCAACCCGCCCATGCGCTTGGAAGTAAGCCAGCCTGTGCTGGACTTTGCAGACATGGCCAAGTTGCGCAACATTGAACAGTCCACACAGGGCAAGTTCAAGAGCGCTACTTTAGACATCACTTACCCAGCCGCATGGGGCCGTGAAGGTGTTGAAGCCAAGTTGGCATCACTCTGCGCTGAAGCTGTTGACGCCATCAAAGGCGGCAACAACATTTTGATCATCAGCGACCGCGGTGTCACGCCCACTCAGGTGGCCATCCCCGCATTGCTGGCGCTGTCGGCCATTCACCAACACTTGGTGCGCGAAGGCTTGCGCACCACTGCTGGCTTGGTGGTGGAAACCGGCACAGCCCGCGAAGTGCATCACTTTGCCGTGTTGGCGGGTTACGGCGCAGAAGCCGTTCACCCCTACCTGGCCATGGAAACTTTGCAAGCTTTGCACAAAGAGTTGCCAGGTGATTTGTCGGCCGACAAAGCCATCTACAACTACATCAAAGCGGTGGGCAAGGGCCTGTCCAAGATCATGTCCAAGATGGGTGTCAGCACCTACATGTCGTATTGCGGTGCACAGTTGTTTGAAGCCATTGGCGTCAACACTGAAACCGTGAACAAGTACTTCACTGGCACACCTAGCCGAGTGCAAGGTATTGGTATTTTTGAAATTGCCGAAGAAGCTTTGCGCATGCACAAAGCAGCGTTTGGCAACGACCCTGTGTTGGCCAATATGCTCGACGCCGGTGGTGAATACGCATGGCGCGCTCGCGGTGAAGAGCACATGTGGACACCCGATGCCATTGCCAAGTTGCAGCACAGCACCCGTGCCAACAACTGGAACACTTACAAAGAATACGCACAGATCATCAACGATCAAACCAAGCGACAAATGACATTGCGTGGTTTGTTCGAATTCAAGATCGATCCTGCCAAAGCCATTCCTGTTGAAGAAGTAGAACCCGCCAGCGAAATCGTCAAACGTTTTGCTACAGGTGCTATGTCTTTGGGCTCTATTTCCACAGAAGCACACGCCACCTTGGCCGTTGCCATGAACCGCATTGGCGGCAAGAGCAACACCGGTGAAGGTGGTGAAGACTCTGCGCGTTATCGCAACGAACTCAAAGGTATCCCCATCAAAAAGGGCGAGACTTTGAAGAGCGTGATTGGTGCCAAAGAAGTGGAAGTCGATATGCCTCTTGAGGCTGGCGATTCCCTCCGCTCCAAGATCAAGCAAGTGGCTTCTGGCCGCTTCGGTGTCACCGCTGAGTACCTGCACAGTGCTGATCAAATTCAGATCAAGATGGCGCAAGGTGCCAAGCCGGGTGAAGGCGGTCAATTGCCAGGTGGCAAAGTGTCCGACTACATCGGCAAGTTGCGTCACTCTGTGCCAGGCGTGGGTTTGATTTCTCCTCCCCCACACCATGACATTTATTCCATTGAAGATTTGGCCCAACTCATTCACGACTTGAAAAACGTGGCGCCGCACAGCGACATCAGCGTCAAGTTGGTGTCTGAAATTGGCGTGGGCACCATTGCCGCAGGCGTGGCCAAGTGCAAGAGCGATCACTTGGTGATTGCCGGTCACGACGGTGGCACTGGCGCATCGCCTTGGTCTTCGATCAAGCACGCTGGCAGCCCCTGGGAAATTGGTCTGGCTGAAACACAGCAAACCTTGGTGCTCAACCGCTTGCGCGGCCGCATTCGGGTGCAAGCCGACGGTCAAATGAAGACCGGCCGCGACGTGGCCATTGGCGCGTTGCTGGGCGCAGACGAGTTTGGTTTTGCTACCGCACCGCTGGTGGTCGAAGGTTGCATCATGATGCGCAAATGCCACTTGAACACTTGCCCCGTGGGCGTGGCCACACAAGATCCAACTTTGCGTAAAAAGTTCTCTGGCAAGCCAGAGCACGTGGTCAACTATTTCTTCTTCATTGCCGAAGAAGTGCGTCAAATCATGGCGCAGTTGGGCATCAAGAAGTTTGACGACATGGTGGGTCGTGCCGATTTGCTCGACACGCGCAAAGGCATTGAACACTGGAAATCCAGCGGCCTTGATTTCAGCCGTTTGTTGGCTGTGCCCGATGTGCCCGCCGACGTGCCCCGTCGCCACATCGATGTGCAAGACCACGGTTTAGACAAAGCCTTGGACAACGTGCTGATTGCCAAGAGCCGGGCCGCCATCGACAAAGGTGAGAAGGTGCAGTTCATGGAAGTGGCGCGCAACGTCAACCGTTCTGTGGGCGCCATGCTCTCAGGTGCCGTCACCAAAGTGCATCCAGAAGGTTTGCCAGACGACACCATTCGCATTCAACTCGAAGGCACCGGTGGTCAATCCTTTGGCGCGTTTGTGGCCAAGGGCATCACGCTGTACCTGATTGGTGAAGCCAACGATTACACCGGCAAAGGCTTGTCGGGCGGTCGCATTGTGGTGCGTCCTAGCCTCGAGTTCCGCGGTGTGGCCAGCCAAAACATCATTGTGGGCAACACCGTGATGTACGGCGCCACCACAGGTGAAGCTTTCTTCGCCGGTGTGGGCGGCGAGCGTTTTGCGGTTCGTTTGTCTGGCGCCACCGCAGTGGTGGAAGGCACCGGGGACCACGGTTGTGAATACATGACCGGCGGTACCGTGGCGGTGCTGGGCAAAACAGGTCGCAACTTTGCGGCCGGTATGAGCGGCGGCATTGCTTATGTGTACGACGAAGACGGTCAGTTTGCTTCGCGCTGCAACACTGCCATGGTCAGCATGGAAAAAGTACTGACAGTGGCCGAGCAAGAAGCGTCAGTGGACCGCAAAGTGTGGCACCGCGACCAAGCCGACGAAACACAGTTGAAGAAATTGCTGGAAGACCACCATAAGTGGACCGGCAGCCAACGCGCTCGTGAGTTGCTGGACAACTGGGCGCAAGCTCGCTTGAAGTTTGTGAAAGTATTCCCGAACGAGTACAAGCGCGCCTTGGGTGAAATCAACGCACGCAAAGCCGCAGCCAAGTCCACAGATTCTGTGGCTGCCAGCTAATTGAGCACAAAGAAATAACAAGGATTGATCATGGGAAAAATCACTGGTTTCATGGAATTTGAGCGCGTCGAAGAGGGCTACAAGCCCGTCGGCGAACGCGTCAAAAACTACAAAGAGTTCGTCATCGGATTGGACGACGCGCAAGCCAAAGCACAAAGCGCTCGCTGCATGGACTGCGGCACACCGTTTTGCAACAACGGCTGCCCTGTCAACAACATCATTCCGGACTTCAACGAGTTGGTGTACCAAGGCGATTGGAAAAACGCCATTGACGTACTGCACAGCACCAACAACTTCCCAGAGTTCACGGGCCGCATTTGCCCCGCACCTTGCGAAGCTGCTTGCACACTGAATGTGGCCGACGATGCCGTGGGCATCAAGTCCATTGAGCACGCCATCATTGACCGTGCGTGGCAAGAAGGCTGGGTCAAGCCCCGTCCTGCAGCGCACAAGACTGGCAAAAAAGTCGCCGTGGTGGGCTCTGGCCCTGCCGGTATGGCTGCTGCCCAGCAATTGGCTCGCGTGGGTCATGACGTGACCTTGTTCGAAAAGAACGACCGCATCGGTGGCTTGCTGCGTTATGGCATTCCCGATTTCAAAATGGAAAAGTCACACATCGACCGCCGTGCAGAGCAGTTGGTGGCCGAAGGCGTGACCATCAAAACGGGTGTCATGGTGGGCGAGTTGCCTGCAGGTTCCAAAGTGACCAACTGGTCGCAAGAAACCATCAGCCCCAAGCAATTGCAAAAAGACTTTGATGCCGTGCTGCTGACGGGTGGTTCTGAGCAATCCCGCGACTTGAACGTGCCTGGCCGTGATTTGGCAGGCATTCACTTCGCGATGGAATTTTTGCCACAGCAAAACAAGGTCAATGCGGGCGACAAGCTCAAAGACCAATTGCGCGCTGACGGCAAGCATGTCATTGTGATTGGCGGCGGCGACACCGGCAGCGATTGCGTCGGTACCTCCAACCGCCATGGCGCCAAGAGCGTCACTCAATTCGAAGTGATGCCCCAGCCCCCCGAAGAAGAAAACCGTCCTTTGACATGGCCTTACTGGCCCCTCAAATTGCGCACCAGCTCCAGCCACGAAGAAGGTTGCACCCGCGAATTTGCCATTTCCACCCAAGAATTCATTGGCGAAAAAGGCAAAGTGACGGGTCTTAAAACTGTTGAAGTGGAGTTCAAAGACGGCAAATTGGTCAACGTCGCAGGCACCGAAAAGACTTACCCCGCCGACATGGTCTTCTTGGCCATGGGCTTTGTGAACCCTGTTGCCACCATCTTGGACGCCTTTGGCGTGGACAAAGATAACCGCGGCAACGCCAAAGCCACCACCGACTTCACAGGCGGCTATGCCACCAACGTGCCCAAGGTGTTTGCGGCTGGCGACATGCGCCGTGGCCAGTCCTTGGTGGTCTGGGCCATTCGGGAAGGCCGCCAAGCAGCACGCTCTATTGATGAGTTCTTAATGGGAACCAGCGACTTACCCCGTTAAAATGACCGCAGACAGGTTTTGTGATTGAAACGGCAACGCTTCACACAAACTTAACCTGAACGCCTTATCCTTCAAAAGCCGGCGACCCCGGCTTTTGTTATTTCACACATGACCCTGCCCAACTCTCCACTGCTGGTTGAACTCAAGAACCTCAGCTTCGGCTATGGGGATCGGGTCATCTTGAACGACATCTCATTTGGTATTCCGCGCGGCAAAGTGACGGCCCTCATGGGTGTGTCGGGTGGCGGCAAGACCACTGTCTTGCGTTTGATCGGTGGCCAATACACAGCTCAGCAGGGGCAGCTGACCTTTGATGGTCATGATGTGGGCCAAATGAACACGGAACAACTCTATGCCGCGCGCAGACGCATGGGCATGTTGTTTCAGTTTGGTGCTTTGTTCACCGACATGAATGTGTTTGACAATGTGGCGTTTCCCTTAAGAGAGCACACCAAAATGTCTGAGCAGATGATTCGCGACATTGTGCTCATGAAGCTTGATGCCGTGGGCTTGCGCGGTGCTAGAAATTTAAAGCCTTCCGAAATTTCAGGGGGCATGGGCCGCCGTGTGGCTTTGGCACGCGCCATTGCGCTTGACCCTGATCTCATGATGTACGACGAACCCTTTGCGGGTCTTGATCCAATTTCTTTGGGCACGGCAGCACGCCTGATTAGAAGACTGAACGACAGCTTGGGCATCACCAGCGTGGTGGTGTCTCACGATGTCGATGAAACCTTTCAAATTTCAGACCATGTGGTGGTCTTGGCCAATGGCAAAGTGGCAGCGCAAGGCACACCTGAAGAGTTGCGCCAAACCACAGATCCGCTCATTCACCAATTTGTCAACGGCTTGAGCGATGGCCCTGTGCACTTTCATTACCCAGCAACGTCTGTTGCAGAAGACTTTTGCAGGGGGCACGCATGATCTTTTTGCACCCTGCTGAACTTGGTTATTTGGTTCGAAAAAAATTAGCCGATTGGGGCTACGGCGCACGTTTGTTGGCCCAGTTGGTGCTGCTGTCTGGCGCTTGTTTAAAACGCTTTAGCTTGGTTCGCGATCAAGTTCATTTTTTGGGCAATTACTCGCTGGCCATCATTACCGTTTCGGGTTTGTTTGTTGGTTTTGTATTGGGCCTCCAAGGTTATTACACCTTGCAACGCTACGGATCTGCTGAAGCTCTTGGCTTGTTGGTCGCGCTCAGTTTGGTTCGCGAACTGGGACCCGTTGTGGCGGCGCTTTTGTTTGCTGGTCGCGCTGGCGCCTCTATCACGGCTGAAATTGGTTTGATGCGTGCTGGTGAGCAGCTCACGGCATTGGAGATGATGGCAGTCGACCCCAAGTTGCGTGTTTTGGCGCCTCGTTTTTGGGGTGGCATCATTGCCTTGCCTATTTTGACGGCGGTCTTCAGCGCAGTTGGTATTTTGGGTGGTTATGCCGTGGGCGTGCTGCTGATTGGTGTTGATGCAGGCGCGTTTTGGAGCCAAATGCAAAGTGGCGTTGATGTGTTCAAAGACGTTGGCAATGGCATGATCAAAAGTGTGGTGTTTGGCGTTGCTGTGACCTTCATTGCTTTGCTGCAAGGTTATGTGGCCAAGCCCACGCCAGATGGTGTGGCTGCGGCAACAACCCGCAGTGTTGTGATTTCTTCATTGTCTGTTTTGGGCCTGGACTTCATCCTCACTGTGATGATGTTCAGTATTTAAGGAGGACGTCATGCAACGTTCAAAAAATGATTTGTGGGTCGGTTTGTTTGTGTTGATAGGCTTGGTGGCGGTGTTCTTCTTGGCACTCAAATCGGCCAATTTGCTACAATACAGTTGGGCCAAGGACTACACCGTGACTGCCAAATTTGACAACATTGGCGGCCTTAAAAAAGGTGCTGCGGTCAAAAGTGCTGGTGTGGTGGTGGGCCGCGTTGAGTCCATTCAGTTTGATGACGAGAGTTATCAGGCCAAGGTCAGCTTGGCATTGCAAAATAAATATGCCTTCCCCAAAGACAGCTCACTCAAAATTCTGACCAGCGGTTTGTTGGGCGAGCAATATGTGGGTATTTTGGCGGGTGCCGATGAGAAAAATTTGGTGGCTGGTGACAACATTGGCTCCACGCAGTCGGCCGTGGTTTTGGAAAACTTAATCAGCCAATTTTTGTACAGCAAAGCGGCCGACTCAAGTACACCTTCAACAGGAACTAAGTAATGAATTTCAAGGGGTTTCGGGCGTCATGGCGCCTGGCATGCATGGTTGTAGCAGTCCTGTTGTTGCAGGGCTGTACTTCCTTGCGCGGCCCCGATCCTGCCGATCCCTTAGAGCCACTCAACCGCAAGGTAACTGCTTTCAACGACGTGGCTGACGATTTGGTGTTGCGCCCTGTTGCGGTCGTTTATGGCGAGTACCTGCCGACTGTGGTTAAAAAAGGCATCAGCAACTTTTTCAGCAACCAAAGTGATGTCATGTCCTTTTTCAATAGCTTGGCACAGTTGAAATTGGATGCGGCAATGAAAAACTTGGCGCGGGTGGGCATCAACACCAGCATTGGCATTGGCGGCATCATCGATTGGGCCACCGAGTTCAAAATTGACAAGCAAAAAGAAGATTTTGGGCAGACGATGGCCTATTGGGGCGTGTCTTCGGGCCCTTACGTGGTCTTGCCGTTCTTCGGTCCTTCCACTGTGCGAGACAGCTTTGGCCTCTGGGTTGACACCAAAACCGATGTGAATCAGCAGTTGACGGATGTCAGTTCGCGCAACGTCCTAACCGTGCTTCGGTTGACGGACAAGCGTGAGCGGTATTTAAGTCTGTCGGATGCTGTCAAGCAGGCTTCTCTCGACCCTTACTCCTTTACCCGAGATGCCTATTTACAAAAGCGAGTGAACGATATTTACGATGGCAATCCCCCTTTGGTGGATGACCTCGAAGAATCTGACGAGCCGACCAAGATGGTGGCGCCCAATCAGATTCCCCCGCCTTGGAAGCAGAAATACAAATAATCCTACAATTCGGACATCATGAACTTATTCATCCGATTTTTTCTAGCCCTCAACCTGGCCCTGGGTTTTTCGATCGCTTGGGCTGCAGACGAAGCACCTGATGCGTTTGTAAAACGCATCACCAACGAAACCTTGGATGCCGTTCGCACCGACAAGTCCCTCAAAGCAGGCGACATCAACAAAATCATGCAGTTGGTCGACAACAAGCTCATGCAGCATGTCAATTTCAGGCGAATGACAGCGTTGGCAACTGGTCCCGGCTGGCGCAAGGCCACCCCCGAACAACAAGAACGCCTTCAAGAAGAGTTCAAGCTCTTGCTCATCAGAACTTACTCTGGCGCATTGACTCAGATCAGCGATCAAACCATCGAAGTGAAGCCCCTGCGCGGCGCCTCTGACGACAAAAACTTGGTCGTTCAAACCGAAGTCAGAGGCAAGGGCGACCCGATCCAGCTTGACTACCGTTTGGAAAAAACGCCAGGCGAGGGCTCTGGCTGGAAGATTTTTGACCTGAATGTCATGGGCATTTGGTTGGTCGAAAACTACCGCTCGCAGTTTTCCAAAGAAATTAATGCTGGCGGCATGGATGGCTTGATCAAAAGCCTGTCAGAGCGCAACAAGTCCAACGCCAAAAAGTCTTAAAACCATGAGCATTGCGCTGTTGACCCTGCCTGCAGACTTGCGTCACAGCAACGCCGCAGCATGCTTGGCGCAATTGCAATCTCAAATTCGCAGCAGTACCGACAAGCAAATAGAAATTCAAGCTGGCGCCTTGTCCGACTTCGATTCTTCGGCGCTGGCCGTGCTCTTAGGTTGCCGCCGCGAAGCCGAAAGTTTGTCCAAATCTTTGCAATTCAAGCAATTCCCGGCCAAATTGCGTGAATTGGCCCTGCTTTATGGGGTCTCCGAGCTCTTGGTCGAAAGCGCTTGACCGTAAAATAGGGGGCTCATGCCCGCCATCTCTTTTCAATCTGTTTCCAAAACATACCCTGCCAAATCTTCTGGCGGTCAGCCTTTCAAGGCGCTCAACGATGTCAGTTTTGACATCGCGGAAGGGGAATTCTTTGGTTTGCTCGGCCCCAATGGCGCCGGCAAAACCACGCTCATCAGTATTTTGGCGGGTTTAAGCAAGGCCACCCAAGGTCGTGTCTTGGTTCACGGCCACGATGTGCAAACCGACTACGTACAAGCCCGTCGCATGTTGGGCGTGGTGCCGCAAGAGCTGGTCTTTGATCCTTTCTTTTCTGTGCGAGAAGCCCTGCGGTTTCAGTCTGGTTATTTTGGTGTGCAAAAGAACGACGCGTGGATCGATGAGCTTTTAGAGCACTTGGGTTTGACAGACAAAGCCAATGCCAACATGCGCCAACTCTCAGGCGGCATGAAGCGACGTGTTTTGGTGGCGCAGGCTTTGGTGCACAAACCGCGTGTCATTGTGTTGGACGAGCCGACAGCAGGCGTCGATGTGGAACTTCGCCAAACGTTGTGGCAGTTCATTGCCAAGCTCAATCGCGAAGGTCACACGGTTTTGCTCACCACCCATTATTTGGAAGAGGCTGAAGCTTTGTGCGGCCGCTTGGCCATGCTCAAGCAGGGCCGCGTCTTGGCATTGGCCAGCACTTCCGAGTTGCTCAAATCTGCTTCTAGCAATGTGCTGCGCTTCAAGTTGGATGGCCAGCTGCCGCCCGAGTTGGCCGCCAAAGCGCGTATCACGGGGCGCATTGTTCAGTTTCCTGCCAACGACGCTTTGGAAATTGAAACCTATTTGGCTGCGGTTCGACAGGCCGGCTTGACGGCCGAAGACATCGAAATTCGCAAGGCCGATTTAGAAGACGTGTTTTTGGATGTGATGGCCGAGGGCAAATCATGAACGGATGGCGCATGCTGTTGTACAAAGAAGTGCTGCGCTTTTGGAAGGTGGCCTTCCAAACCATTGCCGCGCCGGTGCTTACCTCCGTGCTGTACATGATGATTTTTGGCCATGTGCTCGAAGACCATGTGAAGGTCTACGACGCCGTGCCTTACACCGCGTTTTTGTTGCCAGGCCTCATCATGATGAGCGTCTTACAAAATGCCTTTGCCAACAGCTCGTCCAGCTTGGTGCAAAGCAAGATCATGGGCAACTTGGTTTTTCTGTTGCTCACCCCCTTGTCGCACTGGCACTGGTATGTGGCCTATGTAGGCTCGTCGATGCTGCGCGGCTTGGCCGTTGGTTTTGGTGTGTTTGCGGTTACTGTTTGGTTTGCGCCGCTTCAGTACCAAGCGCCCTTATGGATTTTGGTGTTTGCTATTTTGTGCGCAGGTTTGCTGGGCGCCCTAGGACTGGTGGCTGGTTTGTGGTCAGAAAAATTTGACCAAATGGCGGCCTTCCAAAGTTTTGTGATCATGCCCATGACGTTTTTGTCGGGCGTGTTTTATTCCATTCATTCCTTGCCCATTTTTTGGCAAAAACTCAGTCACCTGAATCCCTTCTTCTACATGATTGATGGTTTCAGATACGGTTTCTTTGGCCAAAGCGACGTTTCCCCTTGGATCAGTTTGACGGTGGTCTCAGTCGCATTTTTGGGCGTCAGCACCTTGGCAATTCAATTGCTCAAGACGGGCTACAAAATCAGAGGCTGAGCCTAGAAAGTACACACACCATGACAGCCGAACAAATACAAGCCATGATTGCCGCAGGACTGGCCTGCGACCACCTCGAAGTCAGCGGCGATGGCCGGCATTGGCAAGCCGTGGTGGTGTCTGCCCACTTTGAAGGCCTGCGCCTTATTGGTCGTCACCAAAAGGTGTACGCCACCTTGGGCAACAAAATGCACAACGACGAAGTTCACGCTTTGTCGATGAAAACTTTCACGCCCGCTGAATGGGCCAAAGCCTAAGCCTGATTGGCGCTACAGATTTAACAGCCATGGACAAACTCATTATTCGCGGTGGCCATTCTTTGAATGGCGAGATCGAAATTTCTGGCGCCAAAAACGCGGCCCTGCCAGAACTCTGCGCTGCTTTGCTAACCGATCAAGAAGTGGTGCTGCGCAACGTACCTAAGTTGCAAGACGTCAGCACCATGCTCAAACTCATTCGCAACATGGGCGTGACTTGCGCACATGAAGAAGACGGGACCGTTCGTTTGAATGCAGGTGCGTTGAATAAACCTGAAGCGCCTTACGAAATGGTTAAAACCATGCGGGCTTCGGTGTTGGCGCTGGGCCCCTTGTTGGCCAGGTTTGGCCAAGCACGTGTTTCTTTACCGGGTGGTTGTGCCATTGGGTCTCGCCCTGTCGACCAGCACATCAAAGGTTTGCAAGCCATGGGTGCGCAAATCAATGTAGAGCACGGTTATATGGTGGCCAGTTTGGTCAATGGCCGCACACGTCTCAAAGGCGCGCGCATTGCCACCGACATGGTGACTGTCACAGGCACGGAAAACTTTTTGATGGCAGCCGCTTTGGCTGAAGGCGAAACTATTTTGGAAAACGCCGCCCAAGAGCCTGAAATCCCTGACTTGGCCGAAATGCTCATTCGCATGGGCGCCAAAATTGAAGGCCACGGGACCAGTCGCATCCACATTCAAGGCGTTGAAAAACTGCACGGGTGTGAGCATGCGGTGGTGGCCGATCGCATTGAAGCCGGCACATTTTTATGCGCGGTGGCTGCCACAGGCGGCGATGTCGTTTTGAAACATGCGCGCGGCGATCACCTCGACGCGGTCATTGAAAAACTGCGTGATGCGGGTGCCACCATTGAAGTGGGCGCTGGTTTTGTGCGCGTGAAGGCCTTGGGCCGCATGAAAGCGCAAAGCTTCAGAACCACCGAGTACCCCGGTTTTCCAACCGACATGCAAGCCCAATTCATGGCATTGAACTGCATTGCCGAAGGCACCAGCAAAGTCACAGAAACCATTTTTGAAAATCGTTTCATGCACGTCAATGAATTGGTGCGCTTGGGTGCCAACATTCAAATTGACGGCAAGGTGTCAGTGGTTCAGGGTGTGAAGCAACTCTCGGGCGCCACCGTCATGGCCACCGACTTGCGCGCATCGGCCAGTTTGGTCATTGCCGGCTTGGTCGCAGAAGGCGAGACTGTGGTCGATCGCATTTATCACCTCGACCGTGGCTACGACCGCATGGAAGCCAAGTTGCGCAAGGTGGGTGCGCAAATTGAACGCGCCAAATGAACATTGTGAAATAACAGAAAAGAATCGCAGGAATTGACATGATCACCTTGGCCTTGTCCAAAGGACGAATTTTTGATGAGACGCTGCCCTTATTGAAGGCGGCAGGCATTGAGGTTTTGGAAGATCCCGAAACATCGCGCAAACTCATCTTGCCCACCAACCAAGCCGGCGTGCGTGTGGTCTTGGTCCGCGCCACCGATGTGCCCACCTATGTTGAATACGGCGGTGCCGATTTGGGCGTGACAGGCAAAGACACTCTCATTGAGCATGGCGGCCAAGGCTTGTACCAGCCGCTCGATTTGCAAATTGCCAAGTGCCGCATGAGCGTGGCGGTACGTGCTGACTACGATTACGCGTCGGCCGTTCGTTCTGGTTCGCGACTTAAAGTGGCCACCAAGTACACCAGCATTGCGCGCGAATTTTTTGCGCAAAAAGGCGTGCACGTTGACCTGATCAAACTCTACGGCAGCATGGAGTTGGCGCCGCTCACAGGTTTGGCCGATGCCATCGTTGACTTGGTGTCAACTGGCAGCACGCTCAAAGCCAATCACCTCATTGAAGTCGAACGCATCATGGACATCAGCTCTCGCTTAGTGGTCAATCAAGCTTCGCTCAAATTGAAGCAAGCTTCTATTCGCGCCATCATCGAGGCCTTTGCTGGCGCTGTTGCAGCAGGTGAAGCGGCCAAAGCTGCAAAACCGGCCAAGGCTTGAATCAAGTCACAACCTTAAATAGAGTTCAGCCATGACTGCCCTGCTTGCCAAAGCGCTGCGTTTAAACACCACCGATGCCAATTTTGAAGCCGCGTTTCAACAACGCTTGCATTGGTCCGCCGATGCCGATTCGGCCATTGAGTCGCGCGTAGCAGACATCTTGGCTGACGTTCAAAAACGCGGCGATGCAGCGGTTTTGGAATACACCCAGCGCTTTGATGGCCTCAGTGCCCAAAGCATGCAGCAGTTGGTGCTAACCCAAGCAGAATTGAAAGCCGCCTTTGACGGCTTGCCTGCGGTTCAAAAAGACGCCTTGCAAGCTGCTGCCAAACGTGTGCGCAGCTACCACGAAGCGCAGAAAAAAGCCTCTGGCGAAAGCTGGTCTTACCAAGACGAAGACGGCACGCTGCTGGGGCAAAAGGTCACGCCCCTAGACCGTGTTGGCATTTATGTACCAGGCGGCAAAGCAGCCTATCCTTCCTCCGTTTTGATGAACGCCATTCCTGCGCACGTGGCAGGTGTTGAAGAAATCATCATGGTGGTGCCTACCCCGCAAGGTGTCAAAAATCCTTTGGTGTTGGCCGCAGCGTATGTGGCTGGCGTGTCTCGCGCTTTCACCATTGGCGGCGCTCAGGCTGTGGCTGCATTGGCTTTCGGCACCGACACCGTGCCCAAGGTCGACAAAATTACAGGCCCCGGCAATGCCTATGTGGCCAGTGCCAAGAAGCGTGTTTTTGGCACAGTCGGTATCGACATGATTGCAGGACCTAGCGAAATTTTGGTCTTGGCCGATGGCAGCACACCCGCAGAATGGGTGGCCATGGATTTGTTCTCACAAGCCGAGCACGACGAATTGGCGCAAAGCATTTTGCTGTGCCCCGACGCCGCCTACATCGACAAAGTTCAAGCGGCCATTGACCAGTTGCTGCCCACCATGCCGCGCGCGGCCATCATCGCCAAGTCATTGAACGATCGGGGTGCGCTCATTCAAACGCGCAGCATGGAAGAAGCCTGTGCCATCAGCAACCGCATTGCGCCTGAGCACTTAGAAGTGTCCAGCGCCAACCCGCATGCGTGGGAACCGCTACTCAAACATGCGGGTGCTATTTTCTTGGGGGCCTTTACCAGCGAATCCTTGGGCGATTACTGCGCAGGCCCCAACCACGTGCTGCCCACCAGCGGCACCGCGCGCTTCTCATCGCCCTTGGGCGTATACGATTTTCAAAAGCGTTCAAGCCTCATTGAGGTCAGTGAAAAGGGCGCGCAAAGCCTGGGCAAAATTGCGGCCGAATTGGCTTATGGCGAAGGTTTACAAGCCCATGCGCGCGCCGCCGAGTTGCGCTTGAACCCCGTGCCGCCGCAAAGAGAAACACCATGAGTGCCAATCAACATTCAGACGCCGCAGCCAAGCCCTTAGCTTGGCGCCAACACATTCGCCAAGATGTGCAGTCTATGCATGCCTATGCCATTCAAGATGCAACGGGCATGGTCAAACTGGACGCTATGGAAAATCCATTTGGTTTGTCAGCAGAGCTGCAGACCGAGTTGGGTCAACGCTTGGGTGCTGTGGCACTGAATCGCTATCCCGGAGAGCGCGTCAATACATTGCGCCATGCCTTGGCGAAGTACGCGCAAATGCCGGAAGGCTTTGACATCATGCTGGGCAATGGTTCTGACGAACTCATCACACTGGTGTCGATGGCTTGTGATGTGCCAGGCACCACTTTCTTGGCGCCTGTGCCTGGCTTTGTGATGTACGCCATGAGCGCCCAATTGCAAGGCATTCAGTTTCAGGGCGTACCCCTAACGGCCAACTTTGAGTTGGATGAAGCCGCCATGTTGGCCGCCATTGCTCAGCACAAGCCAGCGGTGGTTTATTTGGCCTACCCCAACAACCCCACCGGCACCCTGTGGAATGCCGATGTCATTGAACGCATTGTGGTGGCACAAGGCCAACAAGGCGGGCTGGTTGTGATGGACGAGGCGTATCAGCCTTTTGCCAGCCAAACCTACATGGACCGCATTGCCCAACATGGCCACGTGCTCTTGATGCGCACCTTGTCCAAGTTTGGTTTGGCGGGTGTGCGCTTGGGCTACATGGTCGGCCCCAAAGCCCTCATTGCCGAAATTGACAAAGTCAGACCGCCCTACAACATCAGCGTGCTGAACTGTGAGTGCGCTTTGTTCGCCCTTGAGCATGCCGATGTTTTTGCTGAACAAGCGGCCCAAATTCGACAAGAACGCCAAAAGCTGACGGATGCTTTGGCAGCTTTGCCAGGTGTTCATGTGTTCCCTAGCCAAGCCAATATGTTGTTGGTTCGTATGCCTGACGCCACAAAGTGCTTCGAAGGTATGAAAACGAAAGGCATTTTGGTCAAGAACGTTTCTAAAATGCACACATTGCTGCACAACTGTTTGCGTCTCACGGTGGGAACCCCCGCCGAAAACGCCCAAATGTTGGCAGCACTCAAGGAATCTTTATGAGCTCACCCCGCGTTGCAGAAGTCACGCGCAAAACTGCAGAGACTCAAATCAGAGTCAAAGTCAACTTGGATGGCACTGGCCAGGCCAAGCTGTCTACGGGCATTGGCTTTTTCGATCACATGCTCGATCAAATTGCACGCCACGGCCTCATCGACTTAGAAATCGATGCCAAGGGCGACCTGCACATTGACGGCCACCACACCGTCGAAGATGTGGGCATCACTTTGGGTCAAGCTGTAGCCCAAGCCGTGGGCGACAAAAAAGGTTTGCGCCGTTATGGTCATGCCTATGTGCCATTGGATGAAGCTTTGTCGCGTGTGGTCATCGATTTTTCAGGCCGCCCAGGCTTGGTCAACCATGTGCCCTTCACCAGCGGCATGGTGGGCGGTTTTGACACGCAGCTCATGCACGAATTTTTCCAAGGCTTTGTCAATCACGCTTTGGTCACTTTGCACATTGACAACTTGCGGGGCGACAACGCGCACCACCAAGCCGAGACCGTTTTCAAGGCTTTTGCGCGCGCTTTGCGTGCTGCCCTCGAAATCGATCCCCGCTCTGTGGGCGTCATTCCTTCTACCAAGGGTTCGCTCTAAGCATGTCTCCCAACTCGGTGGCAGTGGTGGATTACGGCATGGGCAACCTCCGATCGGTAGCCCAAGCCGTCATTCATGCGGCCCAAGATACTGGCGTGGAAGTCAAAATCACGTCCAATCCGCAAGACGTTAGAGATGCCACGCGTGTCGTGTTACCAGGGCAGGGCGCCATGCCCGATTGCATGCGCGAACTGCGTGATTCGGGCCTCATGGAAGCCGTACTAGACGCAGCCGCCAAAAAACCATTGTTTGGCGTGTGTGTGGGCATGCAAATGTTGCTCGACCACAGCGCTGAAGGCAACACGCCAGGCTTGGGACTCATTCCTGGCAATGTGGTCAAGTTTGATTTGGCGGGCAAGCTGCAAGCCGATGGCAGCCGATTCAAGGTGCCCCAAATGGGCTGGAATCAGGTCAAATTTAGCCAACATTCTGGCGCGCAACACCCGGTTTGGGGCGATATTCCCAACGGCAGCTATTTCTATTTTGTACACAGCTTTTTCGCAAAACCCCATAATGCTGGGCATGTAGCGGCCGAAACCGATTACGGTGGCTCCTTTGCCTGCGCCGTTGCCAGAGATAATTTGTTTGCCACGCAGTTCCATCCAGAAAAAAGCGCCGATCAAGGCTTGGCCTTGTATAGAAACTTTTTGCACTGGCAACCTTGATTTTTTTGTGTCACTTTTCTTCCACCCTAGCGCTACCAATTAGCCATGATTCTGATTCCTGCCATTGATCTCAAAGACGGCCATTGTGTTCGCCTCAAACAAGGCGACATGGACCAAGCCACCACATTTGGTGAAGACCCCGCCGCCATGGCGCGGGCCTGGCTTGAAAAGGGCGCAAGGCGTTTGCACTTGGTCGATTTGAATGGCGCTTTTGCCGGCAAGCCCCAAAACTTTGCGGCCATCAAATCCATCCTCAATGCTGTGGGCGACGACATCCCCGTGCAATTGGGTGGCGGTATTCGCGATCTAGACACCATCGAAAAATACATCGATGGCGGTTTGCGCTACGTCATCATTGGTACGGCCGCGGTCAAAAACCCGGGCTTCTTGCGCGATGCCTGCAGTGCTTTTGGCGGTCACATCATTGTGGGCCTCGACGCCAAAGACGGCAAAGTGGCTACCGATGGTTGGAGCAAACTCACAGGTCACGAAGTGGTTGACCTAGCCAAAAAGTTTGAAGACTGGGGCGTTGAGTCCATCATCTACACAGACATTGGCCGAGACGGCATGCTGAGCGGCATCAACATCGATGCAACCGTCAAGCTGGCCCAAGCCCTGACCATTCCCGTCATCGCTTCAGGCGGCTTATCCAACATGGCCGACATTGAGCAACTGTGTGCTGTAGAAGACGAAGGTGTTGAAGGCGTTATTTGCGGCCGTGCCATATACTCTGGCGATCTCGATTTCCAAGCTGCCCAGGCGCGGGCCGATGAACTCAACGACTGATGTTTGGCAAGGCCATGCCGGCTGGCATTGGTCTTTGCCTAATGGCGACAGCGTGTTTGTGGCCCAACAAGGCGCGCATGTTTTGTCGTGGCAAGCGCAAGGCAAAGAACGCCTGTTCTTAAGCCCTCAATCTGTCTGCGATGGCACGACGGCCATTCGCGGCGGCATTCCCGTTTGCTTTCCACAATTCAATCAGCGTGGCAATTTGCCCAAGCATGGCTTTGCGCGCAATATGCCTTGGCGTTTGGTGCCAGAGCGCAGCCAAGGCGCTTCAAAAATTTTTGAGTTATCAGCCAACGAGCACACACTGACTTTGTGGCCCTTTCAGTTCAAAGCTTTTTTGACTGTCAACTTGTCACCCAACAGTTTGCAAATTAGTTTGAGTGTTGAAAACCAAGGCCCGCAAAGCTTGTCATTCACGGGCGCACTGCACACCTACTTTGCGGTGGACCACATTGCGCAAGTGAGTTTGCAAGGCCAAGCCAGTCAGCCCGAATGGGATGCCGTCAAGGACACCCATCAAACCTGCGCCGATCAACTTCGTTTTGAGGCTGAGTTTGACCGGGTCTACGATGCCAACACACAGACGCAACCCACTTGGACTTTGCAAGACGGCAATGCGTCTTTGCAAATTTCTCAAAGCGAGTCTTGGGGCCAAAGTGTGGTCTGGAATCCTGGCGCAGATAAATGTGCCCAACTCAATGACATGCCTGCCAACGGCTACCAGCACATGCTGTGCGTTGAAGCGGCGCGTGTCACGTCTTCTATCGAGGTGCCGCCCGCGCAGACTTGGGTCGGCTGGCAACTTTTGAAAATCTAATCACCATGCTTGCCAAACGAATCATTCCTTGCCTTGACGTCACCGGCGGCCGTGTGGTCAAGGGCGTCAATTTTGTTGAACTGCGCGACGCTGGCGATCCCGTCGAAATTGCGGCCCGTTACAACGAACAAGGTGCCGACGAACTGACGTTCTTGGACATCACTGCCACCAGCGATGGTCGCGATCTCATTCTTCACATCATTGAAGCTGTGGCCTCGCAGGTCTTCATTCCTCTGACGGTGGGCGGCGGTGTGCGCACGGTAGACGATGTTCGCCGTTTGCTCAATGCGGGTGCCGATAAAACCAGTTTCAATTCAGCGGCCATTGCCAATCCCCAAGTCATTCGCGAAGCTTCCCAAAAATATGGCGCCCAATGCATCGTGGTGGCCATCGATGCCAAGCGTCGTCAAGGCGAAGACCTTCAAACCCGCGGTGAAGGCTGGGATGTCTACAGCCACGGGGGCCGCAAAAACACAGGACTTGATGCTGTGCAGTGGGCCGCCCAAATGGCCGAACATGGTGCAGGCGAAATTTTGCTGACCAGCATGGACCGCGACGGCACCAAATCAGGTTTTGATTTGGCCCTTACCAAAGCGGTCAGCGATGCCGTTCAGGTGCCTGTCATCGCCTCGGGCGGCGTGGGCAACTTGGATCATTTGGCCGACGGCGTGCAACAAGGCGGCGCCGATGCCGTATTGGCTGCCAGCATTTTTCACTATGGCGAGTACACCGTTCAGGAGGCCAAGCAGCGCATGCGCGAGCGAGGCATTCCGGTTCGTTTGTAAAAGTGTCATCAGCAAGTGGTAGATTCACCTCATGACATGGCTTGATCAAATTAAGTGGGACGCACAGGGCTTGGTGCCCGTGATTGCGCAAGAGGCCAGCACCGGCGATGTGCTGATGTTTGCCTGGATGAACCGCGAAGCCCTTGAAAAAACCGCAGAACTCAAACGCGCGGTGTACTTCAGCCGTTCGCGCAACAAGCTGTGGTTCAAGGGAGAAGAGTCGGGTCATGTGCAAACTGTGCACGACATGCGCCTCGATTGCGACAACGACGTGGTGCTGCTTAAAGTCACGCAGTTGGGCCACGAACCTGGTATTGCTTGTCACACCGGCCGTCACAGTTGTTTCTTCCAGCAGTACCAAAATGGTGAGTGGACTGCCACCGAACCGGTCTTGAAAGACCCCGAATCTATTTACAAGTGAGCACTCGTTGCCAAGATCATGAGTTCAACCGATGCTTTGGCCCGCTTAGCGGCCGTGATTGAAAGTCGCAAACCGGCCAACGGCGGCGACCCCGAAAAAAGCTATGTCGCGCGCCTGCTGCACAAAGGCCCCGACGCCTTTTTGAAGAAAATTGGCGAAGAAGCCACCGAAACGGTGATGGCGGCCAAAGACATGGACCATGGCGGCGAAGCCCACAAATTGGTGGGTGAAGTGGCCGATTTGTGGTTTCACAGCATGATTGCCTTGGCCCACTATGGCCTAACGCCAGCCGATGTGGTGGCCGAACTCAGCCGCCGTGAAGGCCTCAGTGGTCTGGAGGAAAAAGCCCTCCGCAAAGCCGAACAACGTGAACGATCAGGTGAATGATGCACGACCCAAACTGCCTTTTTTGCAAAATCATTGCCGGAAAAATTCCTTCCAAGAAGGTTTATGAAGACGAGCATGTGTTTGCTTTTCACGACATTGCCCCTTGGGCGCCGGTGCATTTTTTGATGGTGCCCAAGCTGCACATTCCGTCGATGGCGCAAATTACCCCAGAGCATTCGGCCTTAATTGGGCATCTAATGTCCTTAGCGCCTAAACTGGCTTTGGAGCAGGGTTGTCGCCCTTATCCTGAAGGTGGCTACAGAATTGTCACTAACACGGGGGCAGAGGGTGGCCAAGAAATTCACCATTTGCATTTCCATGTCATGGGCGGTCCCCGCCCTTGGCTGCGTGGTTAAGCGCTTAGAATCCGAATTAATTGTTAGGAGATATTCATGGGATCGTTCTCAATTTGGCATTGGCTCATCGTCTTGCTCATCGTGGTCATGGTGTTTGGCACCAAGAAGCTGAAAAACATTGGCTCTGACCTGGGTGGCGCGGTTAAAGGCTTTAAAGATGGCATGAAAGATGCCAACGGCAACCCCGTGACAGAAGAAAAGCCTGCTGGCCAAGTAGCCGCTTCGGCCACGGCAGAAAAAACCACGATCGACGTGGAAGCTAAGACAAAGTCCTGATTTGATCGATCTTGGAATTTCAAAAATTGCCCTGATCGGGGTGGTGGCGTTGATCGTCATCGGTCCCGAGAAGTTGCCGCGCGTGGCGCGGACCATGGGCAACCTCTTGGGCAAGGCCCAGCGTTACATCTCGGATGTCAAGGCTGAGGTCAATCGTTCCATGGATTTGGAAGAGCTCAAGAAAATGAAAGAGTCGGTAGAGGGCGCTGCCAGAGATGTTGAAAGCTCTGTTCAAAGCACGGCCATCGACTTTGAGAAGCAATGGGAAGAGACCACGGCCGGCCTTGCCAACGACCCCAATACGCCTAGGTGGGAGCCGCCACCGCCCACGTACAAACATCCGGGTAAAAAGTTTCGTTTGAAACAAGCCGCGGTACCGCAGTGGTACAAAGCCCGCGCAGGGGTAAGAACCAAAACATTGTCGGGTGCTGCCAGAGTGGCCCGTTACCGCCCCACCAAATTAGGTAGTTACTAAGTGTCCGACCCCTCTCCAAAGCCCGAAGACGAATTGGCGGGCACTGAACAACCTTTTGTCACGCACCTCATGGAATTGCGCGACCGCTTGGTTCGCGCCATGGCCGCCATTGGCGTGGCGGCTGGCGTTTTGGCCCTGTTTCCTGGCCCTGGCGAACTCTACGATTTGTTGGCGGCACCTTTGGTATCGCATTTGCCGGCTGGCACCACCCTGATTGCCACATCGGTCATCTCGCCGTTCATGGTGCCGCTCAAAATCTTGTTGATGGCTGCATTTTTGTTGGCTTTGCCAGTGGTTTTGTACCAAGTGTGGGCCTTCATTGCCCCGGGCTTGTACACGCACGAAAAACGGTTGGTCATGCCCTTGGTCATTTCCAGCACCTTGTTGTTTTTCATTGGCGTGGCCTTTTGTTACTTCTTTGTGTTTGGCCAGGTCTTTGCCTTCATCCAAAGCTTTGCGCCCAAAAGCATCACGGCCGCACCTGACATTGAGGCCTATTTGGGCTTTGTGCTGAACATGTTCTTGGCATTTGGTTTGGCTTTTGAAGTGCCTATTGCTGTGGTGGTCTTGGCTCGTTTGGGCATTGTGACCATCGAAAAACTCAGAGATTTTCGCGGTTATTTTGTGGTCTTGGCCTTTGTCATTGCCGCCATCGTGACACCCCCTGATGTGGTGTCTCAATTGGCGCTGGCCATTCCCATGTGCTTGCTCTATGAGCTGGGCATTTGGGCGGCTCAAATTTTCATCAAGCACACCCAAGCGCCCAAAGAAGACGCTTCAGAAGACGAAGCCTCCAAATCGGCTTAATTTCTACAGGGTCTCATCACGGTCTAATGGGGCGAGTGCCTGGTGTCACTCGCAGTTCTAAAGTTTTGCCGTTTCTCAAGACCAACAAATTGGCCGTTTCTCCTGGCTTTAACCCCGCTACACCAGACAACATCTCGGGCACATCGGACACAGCTTGCCCCGCCACTTGCATGATCAAATCGCCTGGCTGAATACCGGCTTTGGCGGCAGGGCTGTTTTGCAACACGCCGTGAATCAAAACCCCTTTGGGCAAGGCGCCCGTTGTTTTGTCTTTGGGAATGCCAAAGCTCTCGGCCAGTTCGGAATTCAAGGGGCGCGGCTCTACGCCAATCCAACCGCGTGTCACTTTGCCGTCTTTAATGAGCGCGGCCATGATTTGGGTGGCGGTGGACACCGGCACGGCAAAGCCAATGCCCATGTTGCCGCCTGAGCGGGAATATATGGCGGTGTTGATGCCCATCAACAAGCCATTGGCATCCACCAACGCGCCACCCGAATTGCCGGGGTTGATGGCAGCATCGGTTTGAATGAAATTCTCAAAGGTGTTGATGCCCAACTGTTTGCGGCCCAGCGCGCTCACAATGCCCGAGGTGACGGTTTGGCCGACGCCAAAGGGATTGCCAATGGCCAAAACGGCATCGCCCACTTGCAAGGTTTCCATTTGACCCAAGACAATGACGGGCAGCTTGGGTAGGTCTATTTTGAGCAGTGCCAAATCGGTGTCAGGGTCGGTGCCAATGACCTTGGCCAAGGCATTGCGACCGTCGTGCAAATTGACCTCAATGGCTTCTGCGCCTTCAATCACATGGTGGTTGGTGAGGATGTAGCCTTCGGGGCTGACAATGACGCCGCTGCCCATGCCGCCGCTGGGTGAGTCTTCCTCGGGCTCATCAAAAAATCGAAACCAAGGGTCTGCACGCCTGGCTTTGGCGCGTGACTTTTGTTGCACCGTGATGCTAACCACGGCAGGCGAAGCCTTTTGCGCAGCTTGCCTGAAGCTGCCGCCAGGTGATGCACTTGAATTGCCGTCCAAAATGGCCTGCGTGAAAGAAACTTTTTGAGGGTTGTTGGTGCCGCGCAGCCATGTGGGTTGAAGGGTGGCCACGACAAACCAAACGGCCAGCAGCACCGTGACGGTTTGGGAAAAAAGAATCCAGATTTTTTTCATACTTTCTATTGTGGCGTATTCAACTCAATGCTGCGCAAGTCATCGCAGAATCCGTTTGAATCGTTGACAATAGCGTCATCTACCAACGAGATTGACATGACAGATTTCAAGACGCTGCTTCAGGCGTTTGACCAACTGCTGCAAGCCGAAAAATTCAAGGATTACGGCCCCAATGGGCTGCAGGTCGAGGGCAAGCGTCAAATTCAAAAAATTGTGTCGGGTGTCACCGCCAGTCGTGAATTGATTGACGCCGCCATTGCCGCCAAAGCCGATGCCGTGTTTGTTCACCATGGTTTGTTTTGGCGCGGCCAAGATGGCCGCGTGGTGGGCTGGATGAAAGAGCGCCTGCAAAGGCTATTGGCACACGACATCAATTTGTATGCCTATCACTTGCCTTTGGATGCACACCCCGAGTTGGGCAACAACGCCCAATTGGGCAAGGTGTTGGGTCTGAAGGCCGATGCTTGGTGCGGCGATCAAAACTTGGTGTGTGTGGGTCAACCGCAAGGCGCGTTGGCATTTGAAAATGCAGCCGCATTGTCGGCGCACTTAGAGGCTTGTTTGGGCAGAGCCGTTACCTGCATCGCGCCGCAAGACAAACCCCTCAAGCGCATCGCTTGGTGCAGCGGCGGCGCGCAGTCTTATTTTGAATCGGCCATTGCACAGGGTGTTGATGCTTTCATTACGGGCGAAATTTCAGAACCTCAAGCGCATATTGCCAAAGAAACTGGCGTGGCTTTTTTAGCATGTGGTCACCATGCCACTGAGCGTTATGGAGCGCCTGCTGTGGCTGCACATGTGGCCGCTTCTTTGGGCTTGGTGCACGAGTTCATCGACATCGATAACCCGGCTTGAAAGTTTTTCAAATCAAGATCAACCCAATGTCCCAGTCCAGAGTCATTGCCATCACACCAGGAGATCCTTGCGGCATCGGACCGGAAATCATTGCGCGCGCTTTCTTGGATGATTTCAAGGCGACCTCGCAGCGCAAGGCAGATGAACAGATCACGCGCCATTGTTTTGTGGCGGGCGATGTTGGCTTGATGCAAAAGGCGGCACTGTTGGTGGACCCGGGTGGTCTTCAACTGAAAGTGGTCCAAATTGCAAAAGCTTCAGAGGCTTTGACGCAACCCCCAGGTGTTTTGCCGGTATTGCAGGTGGCCAGCCTTGAGGCCAATTTGCCTTGGGGACAAGTTGATGCGCGGGCAGGTCGTTTTGCGGGTGAATGTGTCATGTGGGCCACTCAAGCCGCCTTGAAGAAACAAATTGCGGCGCTGGTCACAGCCCCGCTTCATAAAGAAGCTTTGTCGGCAGCTGGCGCTCCCTTCGATGCATTTCCGGGTCATACAGAACTGTTGCAATCGGAGGCGGCGCGCCATGTCGGGGTGCCCTTGGCGCAAATGCCCGTTCGCATGATGTTGGCCAATGACGAGCTGCGCACCGTGTTGGTCAGTATTCACGTGTCCCTGCGCCAAGCACTGGACGCCGTCACTTACAACAATGTGCTGGAAAGTTTGCGAATTACCCACCAATCTTTGAGCTTGGTCTTGGACCGACCGCCAAAAATAGGCGTGGCGGGTCTCAACCCCCATGCCGGAGAGGGCGGTTTGTTTGGTCGCGAAGAAATTGAAATCATCGAGCCCGCCCTGCAAACTGCGCGGGCAGAAGGCATTTTGGCCATGGGGCCCTATGCACCAGACACCGTTTTCATGCGGGCCCGCAAAAAATCCGATGGCGCGGCAGAATTTGACGTAGTTTTGGCCATGTACCACGACCAAGGGCTGATTCCGGTCAAATACATGGGCTTGGACCAGGGGGTCAACGTCACTTTGGGCCTGCCTTTGGTCAGAACCAGCCCCGACCATGGCACCGCCTTTGACATTGCCGGGCAAGGCGTGGCCGACGCCGCCAGCATCAGAGCTGCCATTCGCATGGCAAGACAACTCTCCGACTAAGGAGACTTTAAAAAGCCCCTCGCAGTCGGCTACAATCGGCGGTTAACCCTGATACCGATTCGCTAGAGGATTCTCATGAGTGATACCCCAGTCGACAGCAGCAAAAGGACGTGGCTGATTGCCTCTACTTGTGCTGGCGCCGTAGGCGCAGGCTTCGTCGCCACCCCCTTCGTCAGCACTTTCCAGCCTTCCGAGCGCGCCAAAGCCGCCGGTGCCGCTGTTGAAGTCGATATTTCCGACGTCAAACCCGGTGAAAAACTCACCGTCGAATGGCGCGGCAAGCCCGTGTGGATCATGCGCCGCACCACTGAACAAGTGGAAGCCTTGAAGAAATTAGATGGTCAACTGGCCGATCCAGCGTCTGACCGCCAGGCCTATCCCACCCCCGAATACGCCAAAAACCCCCACCGCTCTATCAAACCAGAGTTCATGGTGGCGGTTGGCATTTGCACCCACTTGGGTTGCTCGCCAGGCGACAAATTCCAAACCGGCGCTCAGCCTTCTTTGCCTGACGATTGGCAAGGCGGCTTCTTGTGCGCTTGCCACGGTTCAACTTTCGATTTGGCCGGCCGCGTGTTCAAAAACAAACCCGCCCCCGACAACTTGGAAGTGCCACCGCACATGTACCTGTCCGACAGCAAGTTGCTGATCGGTGAAGACAAGAAGGCTTGAGGCAAACCACCATGGCTGAATTCAAGGAAATTTCCCCTAACGCCTCTGCTGGCGAAAAGCTTTTGAACTGGGTTGACAACCGTTTCCCAGCTTCCAAGCTCTACAAAGAGCATTTGAGCGAGTATTACGCGCCCAAAAACTTCAACATGTGGTACATCTTCGGATCCTTGTCACTGTTGGTTTTGGTGATCCAAATCGTCACCGGTATTTTCTTGGTGATGCATTACAAACCTGATGCCAATCTGGCGTTTGCCTCCGTTGAGTACATCATGCGCGATGTGCCTTGGGGTTGGCTTATTCGTTACATGCACTCCACTGGCGCATCTGCGTTTTTCATTGTGGTGTATTTGCACATGTTCCGTGGCCTCATGTACGGCAGCTACCGCAAGCCTCGCGAGTTGGTCTGGATTTTTGGTTGCGCCATCTTCTTGTGCCTGATGGCTGAAGCCTTCATGGGTTACTTGTTGCCTTGGGGCCAGATGTCCTACTGGGGCGCCCAGGTGATCGTGAACTTGTTCTCTGCCATTCCCTTCATTGGCCCTGATTTGGCTTTGCTCATTCGCGGCGACTTCGTGGTCGGCGATGCCACCTTGAACCGCTTCTTCAGCTTCCACGTCATTGCAGTGCCTTTGGTTCTTTTGGGCTTGGTTGTGGCGCACATCATTGCGTTGCACGAAGTGGGCTCTAACAACCCAGATGGCATCGAAATCAAAGGCCCCAATGCGCCTAAAGATGCACAAGGTCATCCTTTGGATGGTGTGCCATTCCACCCTTACTACTCAGTTCACGACGTTTTTGCGGTCAGCTTGTTCTTGATGGTTTTCTCAGCCATTATTTTCTTCGCACCCGAGTTTGGTGGTTACTTCTTGGAATACAACAATTTCATTCCAGCTGACCCCCTCAAAACGCCTTTGCACATTGCACCTGTTTGGTACTTCACACCTTACTACTCTATGTTGCGTGCCATCACCAGCGAGATGATGTACGTCCTCATCGTTTGCGTGTTGTTGGGTGCTGTTTTGGCTGTCAAAAACAACACCTTGCCTAGCATGCTCAAAATGGGTGTCATCGGCGGTGCTGTGGTGATCTCTGCACTCATGCTTGGCATTGATGCCAAGTTCTGGGGCGTGGTGGTCATGGGCGGCGCAGTGGTCATCATGTTCTTCTTGCCTTGGCTCGACAACAGCCCCGTCAAGTCCATCCGATACCGTCCCGACTGGCACAAGTATGTGTACGCCGTGTTCGTGATCAACTTCTTGATCTTGGGCTACTTGGGCGTTCAGCCACCTTCACCCATCGGTGAGCGTGTTTCACAAGTGGGCACATTGTTTTACTTTGGCTTCTTCTTGTTGATGCCATGGTGGAGCAAGTTGGGTACACCAAAGCCTGTACCTGACCGCGTTACTTTCGTTGCGCACTAAGCCCAGGAGTATTTGAAAATGAAATCAATTCAAAAATTTGCACTGGGTTTGTGTGTTGCTTTGGCGGCTGTCACTGGTGTTCAAGCAGCCGGTGGCAACACCATTGCATGGGACAAAGCCCCAATTAAAACCAACGACCTCGGCTCTTTGCAAAACGGCGCCAAGTTGTTTGTCAACTATTGCTTGAATTGCCACTCTGCGGCATTCATGCGTTACAACCGTTTGCAAGACATCGGTTTAACCAACCAACAGATCAAAGACAACCTCTTGTTCACCACTGACAAAGTGGGCGACACCATGAAGGCCAACATTGATCCCAAGCAAGCCAAAGACTGGTTTGGTGCTGTGCCACCCGATTTGACATTGGTGGCTCGTTCACGTTCAGGTCATGGCGGTACCGGTGCAGACTATCTGTACACCTACCTGCGCACCTACTACCGCGACGAAACCAAGCCAACTGGCTGGAACAACTTGGCTTTCCCTAACGTGGGTATGCCCAACCCCCTGTGGGAATTGCAAGGTGAGCGCGCGCCCGTTTATGAAGAACGTCAAGAGCACGGTCACGCTGTCCAAGTCTTCACAGGTTGGAAGCAAGTCAAGCCTGGCGCTATGACACCTTTGCAATACGATCAAGCCGTTGGCGATTTGGTCAACTACTTGCAATGGATGGCCGAGCCTGCGCAAAATACCCGCGTTCGCATTGGCGTGTGGGTCTTGATTTTCTTGTCTATCTTTACTTTCATTGCTTGGCGCTTGAACGCTGCTTACTGGAAAGATGTCAAGTAAGAACTCGTGATTCGGACACCTGTCCGAATTGATGGAGTGGGCAGGCCAGCCAACCCGGTGGCTTCCCACTCTTTTTGATTTTTAGGAGCCTTCACCATGATGGTGCTTTACTCAGGAACTACCTGCCCTTTCTCTCACCGCTGCCGCTTTGTGCTGTTTGAAAAAGGCATGGATTTTGAAATCCGCGATGTCGATTTGTACAACAAGCCCGAAGACATCAACGTCATGAACCCCTACGGCCAAGTGCCGATCTTGGTTGAACGTGATCTGATTTTGTACGAATCAAACATCATCAATGAATACATCGATGAGCGTTTCCCACATCCTCAACTGATGCCTGGCGATCCTGTTGACCGCGCACGTGTTCGCTTGTTCTTGCTCAACTTCGAAAAAGAGTTGTTCACGCATGTGGCCACTTTGGAAAATCGCACGCTCAAGGGCAACGACAAAGCTTTGGAAAAAGCCCGTTCACACATTCGTGATCGCTTGACCCAATTGGCGCCTGTGTTCTTGAAAAACAAGTTCATGTTGGGTGACAACTTCTCCATGCTCGACGTGGCCATTGCGCCATTGCTTTGGCGCCTCGACTTTTATGGCATTGACCTCAGCAAAAATGCTGCGCCTTTGCTCAAGTACGCAGAGCGCATCTTCTCGCGTCCTGCTTACATTGAAGCACTCACGCCTTCAGAGAAGGTCATGCGCAAGTAATTGCCAAGCCAAAAGGCAAACGCGAAATACATTCTCATGGTGATGAACGCACTGGAATCTCCCTCTACACGCCCGTACCTGATTCGGGCGATGTACGAGTGGTGTACCGATCACTCTTTCACGCCCTACGTGGCGGTCAAAGTGGACGGCTCCGTGCAAGTGCCCCGTGAATTTGTGCAAGGTGGTGAGATTGTTCTCAACATCAGTTTTGATGCCACCAGTTCTTTGCAATTGGGCAATGAGTTCATCGAATTCAAAGCCCGATTTGGCGGCAAGCCGCGTGACATCATGGTGCCCATCCACCGAGTGATGGCCATCTATGCGCGCGAAAATGGTCAAGGCATGTCATTCCCCGTCACCGACTCACCCTTGGGTCAAACGGTGATGGGCATGGACAAGCTGGCCAGTGTGCCTTCTTCATCGGCTTCATCACCAACTGCCTCGGAGCAGGACGATCAGCCTGTGCCACCCACGCCCACACGCCCCACACTCACTCGAATTAAATAAGCAGTATCAAAAACTGCTTGAGTTGCTGAAAAGCACCCAATTTTGATTTAAAATTCAGCCCGTGCCGCTTTAGCTCAGTTGGTAGAGCACTCGCCTTGTAAGCGATAGGTCGTCAGTTCGAATCCGACAAGCGGCACCATTTTGAAAACCAGCCTCAGTTCACATTGGGTTGGTTTTTTTTCGTCTGTACTTTGCCGATGAAGTGGCCTGCGAGCTCTCAGCCTTGCAAGATCTTGAGGCGAATTTTTTCCACCGCATGGCCGTGGCTGTTTAGGTGGGCCAGAAGTGCGGGCAGCATTTGACGCAATTTGGCGGCAGCAGCGTTGGAGCTGACCAACAAACACCATTCTGTGCCATCGATGGGGCCGGCTTGGATGGCATTTCGAAGGGGGCCAGGAATGAGCGTGTGGAGGGTTTTCAGTCGAAGAGTGGATTCACGCGTCAGCTGCGTCAGTTGGGCCAAACTGGGCGACGCCTGAGCTGCTTCCATGAGGGTGACTGCCTGATTGATTTTTGCCATGCCGCCATTATGCGAGAGCCCCGAACGAATGGGGGAATTTGGCCCAAACTAAGGCCGCGCAGCAGTTAAAATGGCGCGTTCACTTGCGCCTTGTGCGCTCGTACTTTTGAATCCACTTTAAGACAGGATTTTCGGGCTAGTCTTTGCAATTTTTGGCAATCTCAGACCCGTGTCACTATGGCGATCAATTTTCTGACCAAACTCTTCGGCAGTCGCAATGACCGCTTGATCAAGCAATACCGCAAAACCGTGGTGCAAATCAACGCGCTTGAAGCCGAATACGAAGCCCTGAGCGACGAACAACTGCGCGCAAAAACCGATGAGTTTCGCCAACGTGTGGCGCAAGGCGAGACCTTAGACCAAATTCTGCCTGAAGCTTTTGCGGTGGTTCGTGAGGGCTCAAAGCGCGTCATGAAGATGCGTCACTTTGATGTGCAAATGTTGGGTGGTATTTCGTTGCACAACGGCAAAATTTCTGAAATGCGCACGGGTGAGGGTAAGACCCTCACAGCAACGTTGGCGGTTTACCTCAATGCCTTGGCCAACAAGGGCGTGCATGTGGTCACGGTCAATGACTACTTGGCCAGCCGCGATGCGCAGTGGATGGGCAAGCTCTACAACTTCCTGGGCATGAGCGTTGGCATCAACTTGCCCCAACTTTCACGCGAAGAAAAACAAGCCGCTTACAACTCGGATATCACGTACGGTACCAACAACGAATTTGGTTTTGACTACCTGCGCGACAACATGGTGTACGAAGCCAAAGACCGCGTGCAGCGTGGCCTTAACTACGCCATCGTTGACGAGGTCGACTCCATCTTGATTGACGAAGCGCGCACACCGCTCATCATCAGTGGTCAAGCCGACGATCACACGGCCCAGTACCAAGCCATGAACCAAGTGGTGCCCATGTTGACCCGTCAAGAAGGCGAAGCCGATCCCCGCACAGGCGAAGGCATCACCAAGCCTGGCGACTTCACGGTGGACGAAAAATCCAGTCAAGTGTTTTTGACCGAACAAGGTCACGAAAACGCTGAACGCATTTTGGCCAGTGCGGGCCTAATTCCTGAAGGCGCTAGCCTTTATGACCCCGCCAACATTGCGCTCATGCACCACCTCACGGCTGCTTTGCGCGCCAACCACATCTATCACCGCGATCAACATTACGTGGTGCAAGAAGGCGAGATTGTGATTGTTGACGAATTCACTGGCCGCCTCATGACAGGTCGCCGTTGGAGCGATGGTTTGCATCAAGCCGTGGAAGCCAAGGAAGGCGTGGCCATTCAGGCAGAAAACCAAACCATGGCCTCCATCACCTTCCAAAATTACTTCCGTTTGTACGGCAAGCTGGGTGGTATGACGGGTACGGCCGATACCGAGGCCTACGAGTTCCAAGAAATTTATGGTTTGGAAACGGTGGTCATTCCGCCCAATCGCATCAGCCGCCGCGAAGACCAACTCGACCGCGTCTACAAATCAAGTCCTGAAAAATACAACGCAGCCATTGCGGACATTCGGGAATGCTACGAACGCGGCCAGCCCGTGTTGGTCGGCACCACCTCCATTGAAAATTCAGAACTCATTTCTGAAATGCTGACCAAGGCTCAGTTGCCGCACCAAGTGCTCAATGCCAAACAGCACGCACGCGAAGCCGACATCGTGGCCCAAGCAGGTAGCCCTGGCATGATCACCATTGCCACCAACATGGCCGGTCGCGGTACTGACATTGTGCTGGGTGGCAACATTGAAAAAGACATTCAAGCCATTGAGGCCGACGAATCTTTGGATGAGCAAGCGCGCCAAGACAAAGTCGCGGCCAAGCGAACTGAATGGTTGGCTGTGCACGAAAAGGTCAAGGCCTTGGGTGGCTTGCGCATCATTGCCACCGAGCGCCATGAATCACGCCGCATCGACAATCAATTGCGTGGCCGTTCAGGCCGTCAGGGCGATCCTGGTTCTTCCCGTTTCTACTTGAGCTTGGACGATCCGCTCATGCGCATTTTTGCGGGCGATCGCGTGCGGGCCATCATGGACCGCCTCAAGATGCCTGAGGGTGAAGCCATTGAAGCGGGCATGGTCACGCGCAGCATTGAAAGCGCCCAGCGTAAAGTTGAAGCGCGCAACTTTGACATGCGCAAGCAATTGCTCGAGTACGACGATGTGTCCAACGATCAGCGCAAGGTGATTTACCAACAGCGCAATGACATTTTGGATGCGACCGAAATGGATGCCCAAATTAAGGCTTTGCGTGAGGGCAGCTTTACCGATTTGGTTCGCCAATACGTGCCAGAAGAAACCGTCGAAGAGCAATGGGACTTGGCGGCTTTAGAGCGCATTCTGAAAGACGAATGGCAAATTGAATTGCCATTGCGCGAAAAAGTCGCTGCAGCCACAGCCATCACCGACGATGAAATTCTGGAGATGGTCTTGCATGCTGCCAACGAATCATTCAAGGTCAAGCTCGATGCCGTAGGCGTAGAAAACTTTGTGCCGTTTGAGCGAGTCGTGTTGCTGCAGAGCATCGACACCCACTGGCGCGAGCACCTCAGTGCTTTGGACTATTTGCGTCAAGGTATTCACTTGCGCGGCTATGCCCAAAAGCAACCCAAGCAAGAATACAAACGCGAAGCCTTTGAGTTGTTTGGTCAATTGCTCGACTCTGTCAAAAACGAAGTCACACGCGTTTTGATGAACGTCAAAATTGAGTCAACCCAGCAAATTGAAGAAGCGGCCCAAGTGTTGGAAGAGCGCGCTGAAAATATCAGCAACGTGACCTACACCGCACCCGATGAGCAAGGTCAAGCGCAACAAACTCAACCAACGCCTGGTGAATTCCAAAGCACCTTGATTGCGCCTGTGGGTCGCAACGATCCCTGCCCTTGTGGCAGTGGCAAAAAATACAAGTTCTGCCACGGCAAGTTGGCATAAGAGGTTCACATGACGGTTAATCTTCAAGCCCCCAACCCTGCCAACATTTTGCCGGTGCCAGGTGTTCGTTTAGGCATCACGGAAGCTGGCGTTCGCAAAGTAGGCCGCAAAGATTTAACCGTTATTTTGTTGGACGAGGACTCGGCGGTTGCTGGGGTGTTCACGCAAAACAGATACTGCGCTGCACCTGTGCAAGTTTGCAGAGAGCATTTGTCACACGTTCAAGCTTCTCAAGTCGACACCCAAATTAGGGCCTTGGTGATTAACACGGGCAATGCCAATGCAGGCACTGGTGCCAAAGGCTTGGCCGATGCGCGTGCCACTGCGGACGCCATGGCTGCCTTGCTTAAAGTGAAGCCGCAGCAAGTTTTGCCTTTCTCCACTGGCGTCATCATGGAGAACTTGCCTGTCGATCGCATTGTGGCTGGCATGCCTGCCGCCATTGCCGATGCGCAAACCGCTCACTGGGCAAAAGCCGCAGAAGGCATCATGACCACCGACACGGTGCCCAAGGCCTTCAGTGCGCAAGTGGTGTTGTCTGGCCAAACCGTTACCATCACTGGCATCAGCAAAGGCGCGGGCATGATTCGCCCCAACATGGCCACCATGCTGGGTTTCTTGGCCACCGATGCCAACATCGACGCCAGTTTGTTGCCTGCCTTGGCCACCGATTTGGCCAACTCGTCTTTCAATCGCATCACCATCGATGGCGATACCTCCACCAATGACTCGTTCATGGTGATGGCCACGCGCAAAGCCGCGCATCCAGTTATTTCTAACTGGGACTCAGTCGATGGCAAAGCCTTGCGCGCAGCCATGATGTCCGTAGCTCAGCAATTGGCCCACGCCATTGTTCGCGACGGCGAAGGCGCTACCAAGTTCATCACCATTCGCATTGACGGTGGCAAGACTTCAGAAGAATGCCGTTTAGCGGCATACGCCATTGCGCATTCACCCCTGGTTAAAACCGCTTTCTTTGCCAGTGACCCCAACTTGGGCCGCATCTTGGCGGCGGTGGGATATGCCGGCATCAACGATCTAGATCAAGACCTCATTGCCATGTACTTGGACGATGTGTGCGTGGTTCAAAACGGCGGTCGCAATCCTGCTTATCAAGAAGCCGATGGTCAGCGGGTCATGAAGCAAAGCGAAATTACCATTCGCATTGACTTGGGCCGCGGCACAGCCACAGACACCGTCTGGACGTGCGACCTCAGCCACGACTACGTGTCCATCAACGCAGACTACCGCTCATGAGTACTCAAATTGAAAAACTCTTAGAGCGCGCCGTGCTCATGCTGGAGCGCCTCGAGCGTGTGCTGCCCCAGCCCCTGAGTCAGCCCGAATGGCATGAGGCCATTGCATGGCGCTACAGAAAGCGTGCCTCTGGCCATGGTGTGCTGGAGGGTGTTCGCCATGTGTCCGACATGGGCCTTCAAGACTTGCAAGAAATTGACGGTCAAAAAGAAAAGCTCCAACAAAACACTTTGCAGTTTGTGCAAGGCTTGCCCGCCAACAACGTGCTGCTAACGGGTTCACGCGGTACGGGCAAATCGTCCCTTATTAAGGCCTGCTTGAATGCTTATGCATCGCAAGGCTTGCGCCTCATTGAAGTGGACAAAGAAGACCTGACCGATTTGCCAGACATCGTCGATGTGGTGGCCGGTCGCCCAGAGAAATTCATCATTTTTTGTGACGACCTGAGCTTTGAAGATGGCGAAGGTGGTTACAAAGCTTTGAAGTCGATTCTGGATGGCTCGGTGGCAGCTTCTACGCCCAATGTGTTGATTTACGCTACCAGTAACCGACGTCATCTGTTACCAGAGCACATGAAAGACAACCTCACCTACACGCACACCGAAGACGGTGAAGTGCACCCTGGTGAAGTGATTGAAGAAAAAATTTCTTTGTCTGAACGTTTTGGTTTGTGGATCAGTTTTTATCCGTTCTCGCAAGACGAATACCTCAGCATCGTGGCGCAGTGGTTGCGGTCTTTGGGTGCCAGTGAGGCTGTCATTCAAGCCTCTGGCCCTGAGGCCTTGGTTTGGGCCTTAGAACGCGGTTCACGCAGTGGCCGAGTGGCGTATCAATTTGCGCGCGATTATGTGGGCCGCATGGGTCAAGGCGCCACCACACAACGTTCACTATGAGTTCAGCTTCAGCAGGTCCATCCCTGCTGGTGGCCGACGCCCATCTGCAGCGTGAAGGTGGACAAGATCGCAAAACGGTGGACGTAGCGGTTGGCATTTTGATCAATGCCGAGCAGCAATTCTTGCTGACCTCCAGACCCCCAGGCAAAGTCTACGAAGGCTATTGGGAATTTCCTGGCGGCAAACTAGAGGCCAACGAAACGGTCGCGCAGGCTTTGGCTCGCGAACTCGAAGAAGAGATTGGCTTGAAGATTGAAGACGTTCAACTTTGGCGTCAGCAATTGGTCGACTATCCGCATGCCTTGGTTCGTTTGAACTTTTGCAAAGTGACGCGTTGGCAGGGCGACTTACAAATGCGAGAAGGTCAAAACTTTGCTTGGCAAAGCTTGCCTGTGCAAGTGGTGCCGGTATTGCCTGGTACCATTCCCGTTTTGACTTGGTTGGCTGAGGAACAAGGTTTTGTAGGGCCTACGCACCAGACGCCCTCTGCACATCCAACTCAGCCCTAAGCGCTGTTCAATGCCACTTATTGCAACTTATTGCAATTTGGGATCGCCAAAATTGTCTTGATCGGGCGGTGTCTCTTCAGGCACCCTGAAGCTCTCGTTGGCCCATGCGCCCAGATCGATACCCTTACAGCGCGCGCTGCAAAAAGGGCGGTAGGTGTTTTGGGGGCTGAATAAACTGGGGCCGCCGCAGGTGGGGCACTTGACTTGTTTGGGTTTGACCAAAGGCTCGCTCATCTCACACCCCAAATTAAGCGCAAAGCGTCATTTCAAAGGGGGTGTCGTCTTTGCTGGCAATGAGCTTGCCATCAGCCTGTTGTTGCATCAGGCGAATGACCACCAGCAGGCGGTTGCAACTGATTTCGGGCGTGAGGTTTAAGCTGTCGTCAATGCGCAAGCGCAGCAGTTGAAAGTTGCGACCCTGTGGCAGGTTTTGTTGCAACTGTCCGGCCGTGGCCATGACTTTTTGGGTGCTGCCCGATTCACGCATCATTTTTAGCATGAGTTGAATGGAGTTGGCCAGGGGGCCAAAGTGCTGCGACCATTCGAACAAGTTGGCTTGTCTGGCCGCTGGCTCGTGATGTTGCCAGGCATGGTAAGCGGGCAGGTCAAACTCACAAGTGCCGCCTGGAATAGCCGAGCGGCTTTTGATGCTGTTTAAAAATTCGCTCTCGCCCAAGGCGCTGCCCAATTTGCCAGCCATGGTGTTGAGGGCTTCAAAGCGTTGGTCCAATTGCTCAATGATGAGGTCGAGGGCTTTTTCTGAAATAGAAGGATTGCCGCGATAGCCATTGAGCATTTGTTTGTGGCGCTCGATGTCTTTGAGAATTTCAGACTTGAGCTCAGACCGCGACGCCACTTCCATGATTTCAAAGATGGTGGTCAGGGCGTAATGGTGATCGATGGCATCGGAGCGCTGGGTGAGCTTGTTGAAGCGCGCAAACAAATGCTGCAGGCGCAAATAAGTCCGGATGCGTTCGTTGAGGGGGTATTCGTAAAGTATCACGCTGCGTCTTTCATTGGCAAGATCATAGCCCGAAGCTGGCCCACATTTCACGCACTTTGGTTTGGAGTTGGGTCAAATCAATACCGTCGTTCAAAATGACCACATCGGCGCAGGCTATTCTTTGTTGGCGAGTGGCTTGTTGCGACATGATGCGTTCAATTTCTGGACGGCTGAGCTGGCTGCGTGCCATGACCCTTTGGATTTGAGTTTCGGGCGTGCAGTCGACCACACAGATCTTGTCCACTTGGGGCCGCCACCGCTCAATGCCTTCTACCAACAAGGGCACATCAAAGACCAAGCAAGGTGCGCCTTGTTGAATGGCAGTTTGGGCTTGCTCTTGAAGCACCAAGCTGACCAAGGGGTGAATGATGCTTTCGAGCTGGCGCTTGCTGTCGGGGTTGGTAAAAACCAAGCTGCGCATGGCGTCGCGGTTGAGCGCGCCTTCGGGGGTGATCATGGTTTCGCCAAACTGAGCAAGTAAGGCGGGGATAGCCCGCCCGCCCACTTGGGTAAGCGATCTGGAGATGGCGTCGGCGTCTAGAACAGCTGCACCGGCGTCAGCCAAAAAGCTGGCAACGGTGCTTTTGCCGCTGCCAATGCCGCCTGTCAGGCCCAGTCGAAGAGGCTTGTGCATCAACGGCTTAGGCTCCCATGGAAATTCCTAAAAAGAAACATGCGAATCCAGAAAGGGCTAAAAAAGGTCCAAAAGCGAAGTGTCCATTGTGACCCAGTTGACCCCGAAATTTTTGGACGATACCAAAAATCAGTCCAGAAATAGAAGCCAACAAAATCAAGGGCAGCAAGCTCCAGACACCCACCCACGCACCCAAACCTGCCAGCAGTTTGAGATCGCCTTGGCCCATGCCCTCTTTGCCAGCCAACTTTTCAAAGCCCCAACTGACCAGCCACAAAAGCCCATAACCCAAGACCGCGCCACCGAGTGACTGCAACAGCGGGGTGTGAGTCAATGACAGCGCACTGCCAATGAGGCCCACCCACAAGAGCGCTTGGGTGAGGATGTCTGGCAGCAGAAAAGTTTCTGCATCGATCCAAGCCAAGGCCAGCAAGGTGGCGCAGAAAAAACAAGCCGCCAAGGCTTGAAGCGTGAAACCATATTGATGCAAGCACAAGAGGAACAAGGCCGCGGTGACCAGTTCAACCACTGGGTAACGCATTGAAATGCTTTGTGCGCAGTGACGGCAGCGACCTTTTAAAAAAACATAAGAAAACAAAGGAATGAGTTCGAACCATTGCAAGCGGTGGTGGCAGTGAGGGCAATGCGAACGCGGCGTCATTAAGTTGAATTCAGAGGCGGGGTTGTCCTCTGATGCCAGGATCATGACAGGCAGGCGATGGATGAGTACATTTATAAAGCTGCCCACAATGAGTCCCAACAGGGCAAACACAAGGATGGCTTCAAAGCTCAGTGAGCTTAGATGTGTGAAAGACATTAAAAAACCTGACCAATGTTGAAAATGGGCAAATACAGCGCGATCAAAATACCGCCGATGAGTGTGCCCAGCACCACCATCAGAATGGGTTCTAGCAAAGTAGACAAGTTACCAAGGCCTTGGTTCACATCGGATTCCATGAGTTGAGCTGCGCGCAGCAGCATGTTGTCGAGTGATCCGGTTTCTTCGCCAATGGCACACATTTGAACCAGCATGGGTGAAAACAAGCCCGATTTTGACATGGCCTTGTGCAAACTGTTGCCCTCTTGAAGTTGTTTGGCCAAAAGAGGCGTGAAGGACTGAATGTTGGGCGATAGGGTGGCGCCGCCAGCAGGAAATACTGCATCGGCCAAAGGCATGCCGGCCTCTAGCAAAGCAGACAAACTGTGAGCCCACCGGACATTCATGGCTGCTTGGCAGAGGGGGCCTAAAACAGGCAATGCAAACATGGCTTGCTCGGAGGCCATTTGAAATGCCAACCATCGGGTGTGCAATTGTTGGCTCAATAAAGCCAGCAGAGCCATGGCTAAACCAATGGCCCAAGCCCATTCTGAAACAAGGTGACTGGCATCGACCAAACACTGTGTTGCCCATGGCAAGCTAGCGCCCATGCTTTTGAAAACTTCTTCAAAAATGGGAATGACCCACAGCATGATGACCGTGATAACCCCACATGAAACGACCAAAATGCTGAACGGGTAAATGATGGCGTTTTTGAGTTTGGCTTTGAGCAATGCTTGGGCTTCTAGGGTGTCTGCCAAACGGCTCAGTACTTTTTCTAAAATGCCTGCGCTTTCGCCTGCGTGCAATAGGTTGCAATAAAGTGCATCAAATACCTTCGGGTGTTTTTGAAAAGCCTTGTGAAGCGATTGACCCGATAAGACATCGGTGCGCAGACCTTGCAAAGTGCTAGCAAAGTGTTTGCGTACGCTGCTTGAACCTACCGCGCTTTGACTCAAGAGATCGAAAGCTTGGGCCAATGGAATACCTGCTCGCATGAGGGCAGCCCATTGACGGGTGAAGACATTGAGGGTCTTGCTAGGCACTTTTTTGGAGGACGCGATTTGCGCTTGCAATGGCTGGCGCCTTGCCAAGGCTCGTCGCATGGCCAAGTCGTTGGAAGCCATGACCTTGGAAGTCAAACTCGGCGTTGCCAAGGCGCTGGCGTTTTTAATGGACATCTGTGTGCGCCAATACTTCAGAAATAGAAGTGATACCCAATGCCGCTTGTACCAAACCGCCATGCCGAAGTGACATGACCCCCTCTTTGTCAGCTTGAGCAGCCAGGGCGCTGCGGCTGGCGTCTTGCAAAATGAGGTGTTGGATGACGGGTGAGATGGGCATCAATTGAAAGATGCCAATGCGGCCCCAATAGCCTTTGTGACATTGCGTACAACCCTGCGCTGAATAAAACTGGCGCGGTTTTTCTGTATGAACATGTTGTGCTTGCCACCCTAAATCTTTGAGCAAGGTGCTGGAGACCATGATGGGTACTTTGCAATGACTGCACAGGCGGCGAACCAGTCGTTGGGCCGATATCAAACTGATACTAGAGGCTAAGTTGTAGGTGGCAATGCCCATGTTTCTGAGTCTGACCAAGGCGCTTGGCGCATCTTGTGTGTGCAAAGTAGACAAGACCAAGTGGCCTGTTTGAGATGCTTTGATGGCCATGTCGGCGGTTTCGTGATCGCGAATTTCGCCCACCATGAGCACATCGGGGTCTTGCCTTAAGAAAGCCCTCAAGGTGGTGGCAAAGTTAAGGCCAATTTTTTCTTTGACATTGACTTGATTGACACCTGGCAGTTGAATTTCTGAAGGGTCTTCAACTGAGGCAATGTTAATTTCGGTTTTGTTGAGCAAATTGAGGCAGGCATACAAAGACTGCGACTTGCCTGAGCCTGTTGGCCCCGTGACCAAAATCATGCCGTGGGGCTTTTGCAGCGACTCGCGCAATTGATGCTGATCAGAAGTTGCATAACCCAAGCGGTCAAAATTGAGTTTGTCGAGGTCGCTGGACAAAATGCGAACCACCAATTTTTCGCCAAACAGGGTGGGTAGGGTGCTGATGCGCAAATTGAGACGGGTTGCATTTTGAAGGCCGATGCTCATGCGGCCATCTTGGGGCAGGCGTTTTTCGGCAATGTCTAAGCTGGCCAAAACCTTGATGCGTGATGCAATGTGCTCCCGAAACTCAAAGGGAGGTGGCGTTATTTCTTGCAGAACGCCGTCGATGCGCAAGCGTACTCTGTAAAAATGCTCAAAGGGCTCGAAATGAATGTCGGAAGCACGCAGTTCTGAGGCAGTTTCAAAGGTTTGCTGCAAGTAATGAACTGCAGGGGCCTCTGAATGCGCAGGGCGAGTGCTTGTAGAAATTGTTGCCATTGATGCGCCCCAGGATGGAAGAAAGGACTTCCATGATGAACTTGATTGGCGCGGAAATACGGCGGAGATTGATTTGCAAGTACTTGTGAGTCTTATTCGAATTCGCTTTTCCAGTGGGCTTGATCTTCTGTGTCTTTGAGCACGGCCAAACTCTTGCGGCTTGCTGATGCGCCATTGCCAAGCCAATGCACAGGCGACCTGCATCGGATATCAAAACTTGATTAATTTGTTAATTATTATTGACATAATGTTAAAGAAAATTAACATTAAGTGCTTTAGACAGCTTGCTTTGAGGATTTGAGAATGCATTCAAATGAGAGAACTGCTTGGGCTTGGCTCATTTGCCTGTTGACTGCCCCTTTGATTTATTTTTCTAAACTCAATCACTTTGAATGGGTTCAGGGCAATAGTGAACTGAGTCGTCTGGCTGCCTTGTCCATGCCATTGATCGTCATGGCTTTGGTGGCCTTGGGGGTTCGCACTTACAACATGATTCAGGCACGACAGCGGGGACATGACTTGGTGGATGAACGCGATCAATTGATTGAGTTGAAATCCTCATCCGTTGCCTATCAAGTGATGATGGTGGGCATGATTGTGGTGGGCATGGTGATGCCATTTAGTGCCACGCGCTGGGAATTGATTGACACCGCGTTTTTCGTCATTGTGCTGGCAGAGGTGGTCCACAGTTCTTTAACGATTCGTGCCTACCGCAAAGGCACTGATGCTTAAGCGGCGCTTGACAAACAAGGTCAAGACCTTTCGCTTCTTGGCCAATGAAATGACGCAGTCTGACTTGGGAGAGCAAGTAGGTGTAACCCGTCAAACTATTGCTGCCATTGAGGCCGGCAAATATTCACCTAGCCTGGAATGCGCCTTTAGAATTGCAGAAGTTTTAGGTCAACCCCTACAAGAAGTTTTTCACTGGGAAGACTGAGCAATTTTTAAAGAAATGCTCAATTAATCCGATTTGTTTTGATTCGGCATTCAGAACAAAATCGAATGTGGTTCAATGCATCAACTGTGAGGCGTCCATGAAATTCATCTTTATCTTGGCCATGCTGTTGGTGTTCAACGCGCAGGCCAGCGATCCACCCAAGGGCGATGGCAAAAAGCCTGAAAGATCGGCAGTGCCCGAGCGCATCACACGCCCCAAGCCGAAGCCCTCTGATTTGCCGCAAGCCGTAGAAAAGGACAGCACCCCTGGTGCTTGCCCCAAATTTGAGTACAAAGAGAAGCCCGCAAAGATTGTGTGCATGGAGAAAGCGACAGGCCCTGAAAAGCCTAAGCCTGCGGCGAAGTAACTCAAATTAAGTTTACTTTCGTCGTTGAAGCGTGAGATTGATGTCAGCCCACCTAAAGAAGTGAAAAAATAAAAGCTGGCACTTTGGGGTCATCCTCCCAAAGTGCCAGCTTTTTTATGGCTGTTAAGTCTGGTAGTTATCTAATAAAGTACAAGTTGTCCATGTAAACAGTTGTACCAGGGGTTGGAGAAACGAGTTTGATCTGAATGATTGCGGACTTGTCGCCAGCGGTATAACTTGAAAGTGGAATATTGATACTCTTCCATGTTGATGCGGTCAAAGGAACTCGCACAGAAGACTCAGCGCCGCCACCTATGATGTAAACATCGACAGCTGTTGCATCGTCTGACCACAAGTCGATGTGCAGTGAAGTAAATGTAGAAACGTTGACTGGACTGCTTGCAAAGTCAATGCCTTGGTAGTTGAAGTTTGTATATTTCTGGGTCAAATTACCAGCAACAGTTGCGGTTGTTGTCAGAGTATTTTGTCCCCAATTTGGGTTTGTATCTAAACCAACTTTACCTGGATAAGAGTCGCTGTATATTGAAATAACATTGGCTGCCAAATCTGTTGGCGTAGGCGCTGCTGTTGATGGCACCCCAGCGACCGGTGCGTCTGGACAATTCAGTGAAACACTTGATGAACCAATGAATTTCAAGTCGTCAACATAGAAAATTCTGGCCGTTGAAACAGTTGTTCCAAAGTTAGGAAATACGCTGGCTTTATTGAATGTGTAACTTGTGTTTAGTGCAGCAGTTCCGGAGACCTGATTTGAAAAATCAAATGTTAAAGTTTCCCATGTATTGGCCGCAGTAACATTAACTTCAGCTTCAACACTGTGCGTGGAGTCTGAGGCATCTTCAAGTTTCATGCGGACTGGTATACCGGCAACGGGTGAATAGACACGCAATGATACTTTTTTGTTGGTAGTGCTCAACGGCAAAGTAGGAATAGTACCAATTTTGCCTGCTCCGCAAGTGTTGATAGTACCGCCGGCCCAAGTCTCGCCATTCGTTGGTTTGACTAACTGAAGTACCTTATTGGTCGACACATTAGGATCTGTAATGACAGCAGCATCCATGTTTCCAAAGCCAGTCGCTGTTACTCCAGTTTCGCTGAAGCTTGCAATAGTTGTGGCAGGCAAGCTGACTGTAATCTCTCTAGAAACTTGTGGGGCTGCCGCGTAGCTTGAATTGCCAGCCTGATCTGCTTTGACCGAGCAAGTGCCAGCAGCTAACAAAGTCAATGAATTGCTGCTGATAGTGCAAATACTTGTAGTGGAAGAAGTAAAGCTAACAGTTAAACCTGAACTGGCTGTCGCAGACAGCGTGATAGGTGTCCCCACATTCCCGGTAGTTTCAGGTGAAAAAGTGATTGTTTGATTTGTAAGTGCTGGTGCACTGGACCCACCACCGCAGGCTGCTAAAAAAACTGCAGTACTTATGGTTCCAATGGCAAGGCAAATCCGTTTAGGGCTAAATTGCATGGTTATCTCCTTTGTGAAATTATTGAGAAAGCGTTTTCTGAAAGCGCTTTCATTTGAAAATATTCTATTGAATGCGATTTATATCGGACACTAGGATTTACCCTTTGTCTTATATGTTTTGAAAAATCAGAGTGCTTGGTAGACCCGCACATGCTCAATCTGCATCTCTACAGGGAAAATGCTGTCGTCCACAGCGCCCCCCAAATCGCCTCCAATGGCAATATTGAGTAAGAGATACTGCGGCCGATCAAAAGGCCAAGCGCTTAGGTCACTATTTTTAGGATTGAGATATTCAAAATAGATACGATCGTCGACTCCAATGCTGATCTTGTCAGCAGTCCAAGTCAGTTGGTAATTATGGAATGCAGTACATGCATCGGGTACAGAGGCAATGCGCGTTGTTGGCTGAATGCCTCCCCGCCAGTTGTATTTGCCGTTGTGGACTGTTGCAGATACTTCGTTGGGTTTGCTGCCAACAAATTCCATGATGTCAATTTCGCCATCGTCTGGCCAAACCATGCCCCCAGGTCCACCAACGCCAAGCGTCCAAATTGCGGGCCATGTACCGCGTCCACAAGGCATCTTGGCTCTAATTTCAAAAAATCCATACGTCCAACTGGCTCGTCCACGAGTGACAAGTCGAGTTGACGTGTAGTTTTGACCGCCAAAATCAGAAGCGGACGTCAACCGCTCTTTCCGAGCAGTCAAAATTAATTTTCCATTTTCAACTCGCGAATTTTCTAAACGATTTGCAGCGTAGTACTGTTTCTCGTTGTTGAACCAACCACTTCGGTTGTGGTCAGTGTCATAGGCCCACTTGCTAGGATTGGGTAGCCCATTGGCGTCAAATTCATCAGACCATACGAGATCCCAGCCTGGCTTGGTGTTGGAGGTGTTGACTTGCACGGTGTTTTCCGTTGTGTTGAAGTTAGTCGGTGTGGGGCTAGAAGAGCCGCCACCGCATGATGCCAATGGCAGAATGAAAAGTGCCATCCATAGTGTGTAAATCTTAGAATTCACGCAACAATTTTCCAGGTTTCACTGTCATGCTTTTGCCATCACTGAATTGAACTTTAAGGTCAGATTGGCCGGCATTGAAAGCCAAGTAAGTTTTGACGCCTTTAGCGTTTTTAAAGACTGAATAAAAAGTTGTATTGGCCGTGACACTGAAATCGGGTGTGCCCATTGAGTTCAGGCTGTAAAGCCAATGCAGGGCATGTGTGCGTGTCTCACCCAGCTCAAAGGAACCCCATCTTTTCCAACTTGCAAGGCCTTGCTGCGGGTCGGCCAGGGCCAGGTACTTGGCAAAGATGTCTTGCCAAATATCAGGCGGATTTGCATATTTGCCACGTGATGCAAATATTGCAGTTTCTGGCCCCAACGTTGCCACGCTGCGACGAACATGATCGGGCGCGCGTCCGAGATACAGAGAGGATGTGGTGATAGGCAGCAAATTGATCCCCTTAATTTGCCGGGGTTCATCGGTCCACCAAGTGTTGTGAGCGTATTTGCCACCAAACAACATGCTCACTTCAGCGTTCTTATAGGCCTTGGGTAAAACGATACCGTGGCTGTCAAACCAATAGTGATGAATCGCTTCAATTTCTGTGGTGTAAAGGTACAAACCCAAATCACGAAGTGGGGTGTTGCCCGTAATTTCAGCCCATTGAATGATGCCCGCCCACGCATTGATAGCTTCAGAGGAAGACTCTTGATTGTTGCCGTGTGCACCCAGGCCAACACCGGATGCCCAAGAGTGACCTTCGTAGGGATCAAAGTTTCTCAAGAAAGGAAAATCAGGGCGTCCTCTTTCACCTGTAGCAATGTCTGAAATCAGCAGATTCACCATGCCCCCCCATTGCTCAGCACTGGCCCATTTGGGATCTCGCAAAGCAATATCGGCCATGGTTCTAATCCAGTAGCCATAATGAAAATGGTGATCATTCATTTGCTCAATGCTGAAATATTCTTCAGGGTAAGCAATGACCGTTCCCAATGTGCGATCTAGATGAAAGTATGTCTTATTGTCTTTTCCAGAAAACCATTGTTCAATGCGAGTTTTAAGCAATGTCAACAAGGCGTCTCTGGCCTCGATGTCGCCTTGTTGCTCGGCCACATCCATCAATTTGCTGATGCGCTGTAAACCTTTGCCTTGCCAGTAGGGTCCGACGCCAATCTCAAGCATCATCCTTCTGGCATTACGAAGGTCGGTTTTGTAAATGTCGCGCAGTTCCTTGGCTTGAGTTTCGTCTGAAATACCAGGCCAAAAAGGCACATAGCCGTTGTATGTTGCAGTTGTTTTGAATGTATCCGAGGCCAGCAGTTTGATGGGTCCTCTGAGTGTTTGATAAGCGCCTGTTAATTTGCCTGTAACGTCAGAATTTTGATGCCAATGGTGCGGGTACAAGCCTAAAAGGGGCGGAACTCTCGGGCCCTCCATCACCTTGCTGCTGGCTTTGAATTGCGTCACAACTTGGCTTTTTGTTTGATTGAATTGCCAGTCTACTTTTGTGTCTGTGATGAAGGCGTATGCGTGTTCTTTGATGCGATTGAAAGCTACTAAGGAGTTTTCAGGTAATACAGAGGCAGACAAAAAACCTTTTCCGTCTGGCAGGCGAGCGGTCCATTTTTTGTCGTTCAGTTTCTCCCAGACGACTCCTGTAGGCCCAAAAAATACAAAAATTTGTCCCTGCGAATCCAATACCAAATGCCGAGGATCAGAGGGCAATGGCGTACCCGCTATTTCATACAAACGCGATGCAGCTGCAGGCGTTACGATGTGCAAATTGCCACGATTCACTTGGAAATAAACATAGGGGCTGCCATGCGAAACGGTTGTTAACAACTGGTCCTGTGCAATGGCTTGGCTAATGTCAATGGACCAATCACTTATTCTGGCTAATTTGGCTTTGCCGGTTTCAAATGTTGCGCTTGAAATCAGGACTGGATTTTTGTGGGCGTAATGAATCTCAACATCTTGCCTTTCGGTCGGAATTACCTCTTGCTGCGGTAGTGCCACTTCGATACCCGTCGATGTGGCTTTAACGCTTAGTGGATGTGCAAAAAGAGCTTCAGGTTTCTCATGAAAAATGAGTGTGGAATACCACTGGTTGGTAGGTGCGGCTTGGTTCAGTAAGTTTGCTGTTCTGAAAGGCGCAGCAGGAGGGCGGGGATCTCTGCCTTTAGGTTGTTGCGTATAACTTCCTGCCCCCAATGCAATATTTTGTGCCTCGGATTGTGCAGGCATCAGAAAGCCAACCAACAGCACAGCGCTGAAGGCGATATTTGAGATGTGGATAAAGAACTTCATGGCGTCGCAGACCGTTGGTCCAAAATGAAAGTAGACAGATGATAATGAAAGCGCTTTCAAAAAACCAGCGCGGGTTTTCCCATGCATTGATTTTTTTAAAATTAGGGTAAACCAGAATCACTGATCCTTGACCATTTGTTACCGACTATTTAAGATTATGAAAGCGCTTTCAAATAAATGCCATTATGAAAAAATTTACAACTTCACCTGCTATTCGATTGACCTCAGTGTTCAAAGCAGGCGCGTTCGCCATTTTGCTGAGCTCGCAAGCGGTCAGCCACGCCATTGATTTTGGTCCTGATGGCATGTTCAGCTTGACCGGCTTTGCCAAAGCGGAAGCGCAGCGAGGCAGCAACCATTGCAATGATTGCCAAAAGTTTCCCGCCGAAAATAAACAAAGACTTTGGGCAGACGAATTGGTTATCGGCAAGCCTTATGGCACCAGCAACACGCATGTCACTTTGTTCCAACCTTGGCTAGGCGCTAAATACGATTTAGGCCAAGGCTTTAAGTTCAATGCTTTGGTGAGTCAACGATGGCGCGATGGTAAAGAGGATATTCCTGGCTTTTGGTATGAGAAAAATGCAGCCATCAGTCATGACGATTACGGCAGTATCCGAATTGGCGCAATGACAACAAGGACCTGGAGCATTGCCGATTATCCTTATGGAACCAACATTGGTGTTGCAGACGTTTGGGGTTCAAGCGGTGCCGGATATGGATTGTTGACAAAAGCTGTACGCTACACATCACGAATCATGGACGTAGCCAATGGCGATCTTGTGCTTGAAGCAAGTTACGACCAAGGCAATCGCGATTTTAAAATTAATCAACCCAAATTCTTAGAGCTTTATGCGCAATACCGCCAAGGCGATTTGGTGGTTGATGCGATGTTCCAAGACTCCCGCAATGGCAATCCTCAAGCTTGGAGCCATGGGCCTTTTACAAGTTTGACCCCGAATATTGCCGATGATGCAAAGCTGGGCGGGTCGGGTCAGTCAATTGGCATGGTCATGGCGCGTTACCAGTGGGATGCACGTCTTGAGTTAACCGGTGGTATTCGACGAAATCGATGGAGTGGCGCCTATGCAGTGATCACCGTCCCTGGTGATCCAGCCCAATGGAACAATATGTTTAACGTTGATTGGAATGGCTCATTGAATGGTGTAGCCAATCCTGGCTACGCCTCCACATCAAACGATGCCATGGTGGGCGCACGTTACCGGATGGGTCAATGGACGGCTCACACAGGTATGGCCTACCTAGGTAAAGCCAGTACCCAAAATCCAAGTGAGCGCGGTCAGAGCAATTCTGCTTTGGTTAATACGTTGGGCTTGGGTTACGACATGGGCAATGGATTGCAAGTTTATGGGTTTGTCGGCATGGTTCGCTATGGCCGACTAGGCTTAGCACCGATGTCAATGCCAGGTAACGCCGCCTTTACCAATGTAGATTCACGTGTTACTCGTTCAGGCAATTGGGCTGGCCTTGGTGCCGTCTATGTGTTCTAAGTTAAAGAACAGCTATGAAAAACTTTAATAACTTCATCATGACAACTTATATAAACAGAGGTCTGGCATTTCTCATTTCTCTTGGCATGTCGTTCGCTTTGGTTGCCTGTGGAGGGGGAGGTGTCGTGCCATCCAATGGTGTTCAAATTAGAACGTTAAGTTCAGATTTTGGAACACGAAAAGCAGTGTCTTATGCTCCTTACCGGAGTACAACGTCAGACGCTACCAATTTTCAGAATGAACAAGTCACCACTGCCAATGTGTTGCAAGACTTGCGATTGTTACAGGAGGGCGGGTTCACGCTAATTCGCTTGTTTAACAGCAGTGATGCCATGGCTAAAGTTGTTCTTGAAACCATTAGGGATAACAATTTGGACATCAAGGTCATGTTAGGCGTATGGATTCAGTCTGGCAGTGATGCCGCAAACCAAGCAGAAATTGTCCGCGCAGTCTCATTGGCCAACAGTCATCGCTCTACAGTTTTGGCGCTCAGTGTGGGCAACGAAACCATGGTCAATTGGTCTTTCAATCCAGTACCAGTAAACGATATGGTGCGTTACATCAACTCAGTCAGAAGCCAAGTAACTCAGCCTGTGACCACAGACGACAATTGGGCATTTTTTGCAAAGGCTAGTGGCAATCAAGATCCCAAAGCCATTCTGAATGCAGTCGATTTTGTGGCAATGCACACCTATCCGTTAGCTGACTCTATACATGATGCAAATAAATGGAATTGGCAACAAGTCAATACGCCTGCAAATCAAAGAGCTGCAGCAATGATGGATGCTGCAATTGCAGCGGCACAGAGTGACTTTTCAGCGGTCAGAACTCACATGGATAGCTTGGGCCTTAACAATGTGCCTATCGTTGTGGGAGAGACAGGTTGGAAAGCAGTTGCATCAGGTAACGAAAATTTCCGTGCACATCCAGTTAACCAAAAGATGTACTTTGATCGCTTAACTGCATGGCTAAGCGCTTCGTCTGCGTCCAAACCGAAATCCATCTTTTACTTTGAGGCTTTCGATGAGCCATGGAAGAGGGCAGACGATAAATGGGGCCTGTTCAACGTCAATCGACAAGCTCGCTATGTTGTTCAGTCACTGTACTCGAGCGACAAATGGGAATCAGGTTCTTACTCAGCCACTGACGCGGTCTACTTCATACCCACTCAAAGCAATGGCACTGTTTCTGCGAATCGTTACACCGTATTCGCGGATACCGTTACCGCCAACGAAGTTCGTCCTACCGAAATCCCATTCTGGGTGGGTTGGGACGCAACACCAACAGCATATGCTGGCTCAAGTGCACTGAGTTATGTAACAGGTGATGGCCCTAATTCGCTTGAAATCACGCCCGCACCTGCAAGTTGGGGATGGGGTCTAATTGCAGCATTGCAAACCACCTCAGATGATCTCTCGCAATTTGCAAGCAGTGGCAATTTGAATCTGAGTATTAAAACTACCTACCCTGGGAAAATCGAAATTGGATTCTTAACTGGCACTACTGCCGCTAGCAGCGCATACGATGTTTATTTAGTCGTTGATCCTAACAACAACACTTATGGTTATCGCAACGATGGCAATTGGCACAATGTCACTATTCCTATTCGAGACATCACACCTCAAGGTGCAAGAGCTTTTGGTCTAGAAAGCTCTGCCAATTCGAGGTTGGATCTCAGCAGAGTGACCAACCCGCTGGTGATTGCCGACCGCTATGCGAAGACTGGTAAAGCCAATAATTACAACGACCGCACCAAGCTTTACATCGATAACGTTTACTGGTCTAAATAAATCCGCCTGACAAAAAGCCCGGCGTTTGGACTTCCAAACGCCGGGCTTTTTATTCCGTTGCAATGGTCTAATGAATACGCAGACCTTGTCCGTTAAAAGCCAAAATGCCATTGGCATTGATTTGTAGATGTAGGTGATCGCCATTTTGAAAATGCGATCCTGAACTGCTTTTTACATTTAGCAACGCAGAAAACCCCTCCACTTGGCAGTGGTAGATGGATGCATCTCCCAAGTGTTCTGCCAGCACCACGGTTGCAGATAGGCCGCTACCATCTTTGACAATATCAATGTGTTCGGGACGGATGCCCATGGCGTGCGGTTCTACCTTGAAACTCTGGGTGTGTTGTTGCCACCATTGCTTAACTTGCTCGTTAGCGCTGTGTGCCAACGGTTTCTCAATCAGATTGATTCGCGGAGCACCCAAGAATGTGGCTACAAAAGTGTTGCACGGTTGGTTGTACAAATCGAGAGGCGCACCAAGCTGTTCAATTTTCCCTTGATTGAAAACAGCTATTCGGTCTCCCATGGTCATGGCTTCCACTTGGTCGTGGGTGACATAAATCATGGTGGTTCCCAATTCTTTATGAAGCCTAGACAATTCAATTCGCATGTTGACGCGCAAAGCGGCATCTAGGTTAGACAAAGGTTCATCGAAAAGGAAAACTTTGGGTTTGCGAACAATGGCTCTGCCTATGGCAACGCGTTGCCTTTCGCCGCCAGACAACTCTTTGGGATACCTGGCCAACATGTGATCGATTTTTAATACTTCTGCAGCCTGACGAACTTGAACTTCTCGATCTTTGCGACTCATTCCAGACATCTTCAGAGAGAAGCCCATGTTTTCTTCGACGGTCATGTGTGGATAGAGGGCATAACTTTGAAAGACCATTGCCACACCTCGGTCGGCAGGGTGAGTGTGCGTGCTTTGAACGCCATCAATTGTTAGCTGTCCAGAGGTAATGTCTTCAAGGCCCGCGATCATGCGCAAAGTCGTTGATTTTCCACAGCCGGAAGGTCCAACAAATACCAAAAATTCGCCATCTTTTACTTCGAGATTAACGCCTCGAATGACTTCGTGCTGGCCATAGCTTTTGTGAATTTCTTCAAGTACTACACTTCCCATGACTTTAGCTTTCTTGGGGTAAATCAATTTTTGGGGCTGTGGCGTGATCCGTGTCCAACTTAGGAAGTTTAAGGAATTGTTGGTACCATTTTGCGCTGTCCTTTAAGGTTCGAGCCTGTGTCTCAAAGTTGACGTGCACAATGCCAAAGCGTTTTTCATAGCCACTGGCCCATTCAAAGTTGTCCATCAAGCTCCAAACCATGTAGCCTGCTACAGGTACGCCCTGATCGATTGCTGAGGCTACAGCAGTGATGTGATCTTTCAGATAATCTACCCGTTGTTTGTCATGCACAAGACCCTTGACTGCTTCATCTTTAAACGCTGCGCCGTTCTCAGTAATGTAAATGGGGGGTACTTTGTAATCTTTGTGTATGCGGGTCAACAACTCAGTAAGACCTTGAGGATAAATTTCCCAATTCATGTCGGTTAAGGGCAAGCCACCCTTTGCAACATCCCATGTACCTTCGGCGGTGACCACTGAGCGTGAGTAGTAATTGACACCTAAGAAATCTAATGGTTGTTGAATGTTGAGTAAATCACCTGAATGCATTTGCGGCGCATCTGTACCTAAAAAATCTAAAACATCTTCGGGGTAATGACCTTTTAAGAGGGGGTCTAGGTACCAGCGTAAAAGACGTCCATCTTCGATTTTTGTCTTCTTCAGGTCAGCAGGCGAAGGCGACGCTGGGTGCATGGGCGCCAAGTTCAACACAATGCCTAACTTGGCATTGCATTGATCAGCCCTGATAGCCTGTAATGCAAGGCCATGACTTAGCAGCAGGTGATGTGATACTTGTGTCGCAATGCCTCTGTGCTTGATGCCAGGTGCAAAAATGCCCGATTCATGCCCAAGATGCGAGATAACCCAAGGCTCATTGTGAGTTGTAAAGCTGTAAACCCGATCGCTCAGCTTACTGGCAACGTTTCGTGCGTAATCCACAAAACGGTGCACTGTGTCGCGATTGGCCCAACCGCCAATTTGTTGAAGTGAGTCAGGCAAGTCCCAGTGATTAAGCGTCACGGAAGGCGAAATATTTTTCTCCAACAGGCGGTCAATCAGTCTTTCGTAGAAGTCCATACCCTTGTCATTCCAAGCGCCTTGCCCGTCAGGCTGAACCCGTGGCCAAGATACGGACAGTCGATAGGTATTGACACCCAGATCGGCAATCATTTGAATATCTTGCTCCCACCTGTTGTAGTGGTCGCAGGCATTCATTCCGTCGCTGCCATCGGCAATGACGCCTGGTTGTTCGCAAAATTTATCCCAAATGGAGAGGCCTTTGCCGTCTGATTTTCCAGCGCCTTCAATTTGAAATGCGGAGGTTGCCACGCCCCATGCAAAATTTGTGGGAAATTTTTTTTTGAGTTCAGAGAGATTTAAATCGGTCATTTTAAAAATGGAGGTTCAGGTTGAAATTATTTGACGGCGCCTGTAGTCAGACCTTCAATCAATCGTTTGGAAGAAAAAGCAAATAAAACCAAAAGTGGCACAGTTGCAATGGCGGAACCTGTCATAAGCGCCCCCCACTCTGTGTCCACTGGGCTTTGCATGCTGCGTAAGGCCAATGGCAAGGTGTACATCTCGGGCGATCGCATCACGATCAATGGCCCAATAAAGTTATTCCATGAGGCAATGAAAGTGATCAACCCCAGTGTGCCCAAAGCCGGTTGTAGCAATGGCAAAACGATTCTTATGTAAATTCCCAGTTCAGTGCAGCCATCCATTCGTGCGGCTTCGATCAAGTCTTTAGGAATAGAGGTCAAAACAAATTGACGCATCAAAAAAATGCCAAAAGCACTTGCAGCGCCAGGTATATAAAGCGCTCGTGGTTGATCAATCCAGCCTAACGCATCCATGATCATGAAGCTAGGAATCATGCCTAGGAAAGAAGGGATCAGCATGGTGCCCATGACCAGCAAGAACAATGATTTTTTGAACTTGAATTCAAACATGGCAAAGGCGTATCCGCCCATGGAACAAAAAATAAGCGTTAAAAAAGTAGAGGCCAGCGCGATATAGAGACTCCAACCTAAACTGTTCCAGAATTGAATTTTTTCAGTCAGAATTTTCAAGTTATCAAATAACGCGGAGCCTGGCCAAATGGGCGGGGGTAGCGTAAATATTTCAGTTTTAGTGTGAGTGGCAAACACAAACATGAAATAAAAAGGCGCCAGCATAATGAGGCTGCCTAGGCCCACCAAAATATAGGCAGATCCAACTTGCATGCCTGGTATTGTTGACCTTGTGTGATGTCGCCCAGTCATTGCTCCCCTCCCTTGGGCTTAAACGCCAAATTGGTTAACCACGTGAGGACGGCCACAAAGACAAAAAGAATCCACGACAAGGCGCTGGCTGTTCCAAAGTCATTGAAATCAAAGGCTGTTCTGTACATGTACATGGCGGTGGTCATGCCTGATTGATCTGTGCCACCTCTACCACCCGTCAAAATAAATGGCTCTTCAAACAATTGAAGTCCGCCGATAAGAGTTAATGTCACGCCAAAAAATATCATTGGCTTGAGACTTGGTAGGGTGATGTACCAAAATTGTTTCCAGCTATTTGCGCCATCCATTTTTGCGGCTTCATACATGTCTTTTGGAATTGTTTGAAGAGCCGCTAAGTACAAAACTGTATTGAAACCCACATATCGCCAAAACACCACGAAAGAAATGGCGGGTTTGATGTGACTGGCTTCACCAAGCCAATCGATGGGGCTTTGGGGTAAAAAATGACCGATGACTGGCCATTGGGCAATGCGCGTAATCATCATATTGATCAGACCGTAATCGGTAGAAAACAAGGTGCTGAACATCATGGCGATGGCCACTGTTGAAGTGATGTATGGCAAGAAGTAAACACCAATGGTTGCGTTGCGTGTTCGTATAAATAATGCGTGAATGACACAAGCCAACGGAATTGCGATTAGATGTTGTGGAACACCTGAAACAATCGCCAACCAAAATGTGTTGTACATAGATTTCCAGAACCACTCATCTTCCAGCGTGAAGATGAAGTTGTCGAGGCCGACAAAGGTCATGCTGCTGAGACCAGAAGTTGGCTCCCAACTTTGGAAAGCTAGAAACAATGAAAAGAGCAATGGGAATAATCCAAACACTAGAAATAAAATGACAAACGGCGCCAGCAGGACATAGGGAACACTGCGTGAGCTCAAACGCCAGCGTTTTTTGACTTTCAGTGTGGAACTTTCAGTTGACATGGTTCAACGCCTTGCTCGACGTTCTAATAATCGATGCGCATCTTGAAGAGCCAACGAAATATCTTTTCCCTGATCTAACACTTTGTCTAATTCAGTATTGACCACTTCATCTGCAAAAGTATCTAATTTGTGTACTTTGGCTGCTTGAATATGACGTGTAGCTTCTCGCCATAACAACCTGGCTTTTTGATCTCCCAAAAATGAGATGGGTTGATTGAAAAAGTCATCTTGGTGAACGCCTATTAACGCAGGAAAAGCATCTTGGGCTTTAAATGCTTGGAGTTGCTGTGCGGGGTCCAGCGTCATCAGTTGAATCAGGTCCCATGCCAAAGCTTTGTGTGTTGCTGTTTTGGGGATGGCATAAAAGCTACCGCCCCAAGCTGCCCATGTGTTTTCGGGCAATTGCGCAGCACGCCACAAGCCCCGCGTTTCAGGTGCTAGCCAGTTGTTTAAGTGCCCCGCAAGCCATGCTCCAGACATTTGAGTTGCAACATGGCCACGTCGAAAGCCTTCAGCCCACTCGTTAGACCATGCCGCAATTTTGCCATCGAGCTTTTGATTCCGAATACGTTTTGCCAATTCAAACGCTTTGACAAACCGTTCTGAATTGATAATTGATTTGCCCGCAGCATCAAAGTAAAGACCTTCCCCAGATTTAACACTGCTGCGAATGATTAAGTCTTTCACGTCTCTGGCATGCGCCACCAAATAGGCGCCAGTCGCTCTCTTGAGGATCACACCAGAGTTGACGTAGCTGTCCCAAGAACTTGTGAGATCAGATTCTTTGAGGCCTGCCCTTTGTAGCAAATCGTGCCTGTACAAAAGGGTGCCTGGGCCAATGTCTGTTGGCACCGCAACCAATTGCCCCGATGCAGATCGGGCTTGGTCTATTGAAAAACCAACAAATTGCGTGGTTTTGCTGTCAAGCCCGTAGGGGGCGGCGCCTAAGTTTTCTAGACCGCCGCCTGTAGCAAACCGAGCGACATAACTAAATTCCAAAACCATCACATCAGGTGGTTTCGATGAGGTTGACAGCGCGGTGGTCATGGCCGTGTGATGGTCAGCATACGCACGACTGATGATTTTGACTTCAACGTCTGGATGTTTTTGACGCCATTGAGGTAGCGCTGCTTTCACAATGCTGTCCACTGCTGGATAGGCGGCCACAGTCAAGACTTTTTGTGCCAACGCCAACGATCCGCTCATGCCAAGCATGATTGTCATTGCGAGGTGTATCCAGGTCAGTCGCATGATCCTTAGCAGATGAGAATGAGGTTAAGAAAAGTCAAAAATCGGTATTTATGAAAGCGCTTTCAAGAATTATAGTAACCCAACATGAAAAGATGTTGAGGGTTATCCCTAGCCTGTTTGAGGCGGCTGAATTAGGCTTTGGCTGTTGAGTCGCGAACAATCAACTCTGGGCCGGGCATCACAGAGGTCGGTTTGTTGCCTGCCAACATTTGCAAAATGGAAGAGGCGGTGAGACGTCCTAACTCGTAGGCCGGTTGATGGATAGTACTTAAAGGTGGCGCTGCATACAAAGAGTGCGACAAATCATCGAATCCAATCAGTGAGACATCTTGAGGAATTCGAAGCCCTTTACGGTGTAAACACAAAGCCGCGCCATAGGCCATTTGATCGTTGGCTGCAAACAAGGCAGTAAATTTCCGACGGCTAGACAGTAGTTTTTCTGTGGCTTGCTGGCCCGTGATAACTTGGTAGTCACCGGGCATTACGAGTTGAGGATCAAACGCGATACCAGCCTTTTTTAGAGCATCTGTGTAACCGCGAAATCGCTCATTGGCATCGGGGTGTGCTGCGTCACCCGTGATGAATGCGATTCGTCGATGACCCAGAGCAACCAAGTGTTCAGTAGCAAGCAAGCCGCCTGTGTAGTTGTCAAAATTAAGGGCAAACAAGCCCGGGCCTTTGATGGCACGCCCAGTGACGACGATGGGTAAATGTTTGGCTGTTGCTTTCAGTGCTTGATCACTCAAGCTACCATTAAGGACGATCAGACCATCAACTCTTCTCGAACGAAGGACGTCTATACAACGAGCTTCTGACACAGGATCCCAGTGCGCACTCACGAACAATGGGCTGTAGCCTGCGCTGTCAAGTTCGTCCTCAATGCCGCGCAGTGCAGGCCCGTAAAAGGGACTGTCAATGGCTTGAGTTACAACACCAATACTGAGGGTACGCCCACCGGCTAGTCCTCTCGCGACAGGGTTAGGGATAAATCCAAGTTTGGCAATAGCTTCATCAATGGATTTTCGTTTTTCTTCACTGACTACGGCAGTGCCATTCAAGATTCGAGAGACTGTGCTGGGAGAGACGCCAGCTAGCTTGGCAACACGTGCAAGTGTGACAGGCCCAGACTTATTGCTATCTGCGCGTTTGGTTTTCATAGATCTGACATTAAATTCAAGCGACAGCTTATATTGAAAACGCTTTCATGGCAATTGCACATATCGTTAATTAGTGCTGCAAGCAGGAAGTTTTTAAGCGCCCAAACCCACAAACACATTCTGCACATCGTCATTGCCATCAATGGCTGCTAAGAAGTTTTCAACTTCTTCAAGCTGCTCCGCACTCAAGTTAGCGGGGTCAACAGGATTCTTGGGTTTGTAACCCAACTTGTTAGACAGCACGGTGAATCCGTGCTCTGGCAAAGCTTTACTTACCAAGTCTAAATCGGTGGGGTCGGTAATGAACACCGTCACACCGTCTTCATCGGCAGGCTCAAAATCTTGAGCGCCCGCTTCAATGGCGGCCAGTTCGGCATCGGCGCCGGTTTGAGCCGACTCAGCTTCAATCATGCCCACATGATCAAAGTCCCATGACACAGAACCAGACGATCCCAGTTGACCTTTGCGAAACAGCACGCGAACTTCAGAGGCAGTTCGGTTTAGGTTGTCCGTGAGAGCTTCCACCATGACGGGGACTTGGTGCGGCGCAAAGCCTTCATAAATGACGCGTTCAAACTGAACGGGGTCGCCCAGCAACCCAGCGCCTTTTTTGATGGCTCGCTCTAGGGTGTCTTTGGGCATTGACACCTTGCGCGCTTGTTCAACCACCAAGCGCAGGCGTGAATTGGCGGCAGGATCGGCGCCACTTTTGGCGGCCATCATGATGTCCTTGGCCAACCGGCCAAACAATTTGCCTCTGGCATCGGCAGCCTGTGCCTTGCCTTTTGCTTTCCACTGCGCGCCCATTTGATTTGCTTTCTAGTTAATCAGAATGTCTGATTTTAGGCCAGTGGCGCGGCCTTCTCCTCGCCATGTCTCAACAATGAAGCCCCCTCTGCAGCACAGGGACTTGTTGGATGCAGTCAAGAGCCGTTAAAGTCATCGACATGTCTCAATATTTACCCACATTCACGGATGTTCTGGCGGCCGCAGAGCGTCTCCAGGGTGTTGCCCACAAAACACCAGTCCTTCAATCTAGTACCTTGAACGCACAAATGCAGGCTGAAGTTTTCATCAAGTGTGAAAACTTTCAGCGCATGGGGGCCTTTAAATTCAGGGGGGGCTTTAACGCGCTCGCCAAACTAAGCCCATTGCAAAAACAAGCCGGCGTGGTGGCATATTCCTCCGGCAATCATGCACAAGCCGTTGCACTGTCTGCACGCATTTTGAAAATGCCCGCCACTATTTTCATGCCGCATGATGCATCGCCTTCCAAACTGGCTGCTACAAAAGCTTATGGCGCTAAGGTCATTGGCTACGATCGTTACTCAGAGGATGCAAGTGCATTGGCCGCTCAGTTGGCGCAAGACCAAGGCTTGAATTTCATTCCGCCGTTTGATCATCCCGATGTGTTGTCGGGCCAAGGCACTGCGGCTTTGGAGTTGTTTGAAGAAGTGGGTGAGTTAGACGCCTTGTTTGTCTGCTTGGGCGGCGGCGGACTGTTAAGTGGCAGTGCCTTGTCAGCCAAAGCCAAATCACCCTTGTGCCAAATTTATGGCGTTGAGCCCGAAGCTGGCAACGATGTTCAGCAGTCGTTTCGCAAAGGAGAGCGCGTCAGAATTCCAACGCCCATCACCATTGCCGACGGCGCACAAACGCCCATGGTGGGGGCCATCACTTTTGAGCTGATCAAAAATTTGGTCGATGACATTCACACAGTCAGTGATGCGCAACTGATTGAGGCTATGCGCTTTTATGCAGAACGCATGAAGATGGTTGTGGAGCCAACGGGGTGCTTGTCGTTGGCTGCCGCACTTCAAGCGAAAGCTTCTTTGAAAGGGCAACGCGTAGGTGTCATCATCAGTGGTGGCAACATCGACATGGCCCGCTTTGCCGAGCTTTTGGCCCGTTAAAACCCTTTGGGCTTAGGTGCGACGCTCTAGCAGTTGAGAGGCCAGTGCCGTCAAGGCTTCTTTGTAAGGCCCAGCCGGCAAAGTTTGAATGGCATCGATGGCCCGTTGAGCCTCGGCCATGGCGGCTTGGCGGCTGCCTTCCAATGCGCCTGTTTCTCGGACAATGGCAATCACGCTGCTGAGTTGATCGACAGAGCCTGTTTCGATGGCTTTTTGAATCAATTCTCTTTGATCGGGTGTGCCGCGCTGCATGGCCAAAATGAGGGGCAAGGTGGCCTTGCCTTCGCGCAAGTCGTCACCTAAGTTTTTACCCATCTCGGCGGCATTGCCTTCGTAGTCCAAGACATCGTCAATGACTTGGAAAGCTGTACCCAAGGCTTGACCGTAGGTGGCACAAGCTTCTTCAATGGCGGAATTCGATTGGGCCAAGATGGCGGCCAAGCGGGCGCTGGCTTCAAACAGCTTGGCTGTTTTAGAGCGGATGACCAACAAATAGGCCGCTTCGTCCAAGGAAGCGTCGTGCATGTTCATCAGTTGCAACACTTCGCCTTCAGCAATGATGTTGGTGGCATCGGCCAAGACTTGCATGATGCGCATGCTGCCGGGTTCCACCATCATTTGGAAAGCACGTGAGTACAAAAAGTCGCCTACCAACACACTAGCAGGGTTACCAAAATTTTCGTTGGCTGTGGGGCGGCCGCGCCTTAGCGTGGACTCGTCCACCACATCGTCGTGCAACAAAGTGGCGGTGTGAATGAACTCGACCACGGCGGCCATGCTGAATTTGTGGGCATCTTGGTAGTTCAAGGCGCCGCAAGTCAGCAACAAAATAACAGGGCGCAGGCGCTTGCCGCCAGCCGAAATGATGTACTGGGCCACTTGCCCCACCAAAGGTACACCCGAGCTAAGCCGGTCGGCAATGACCGCATCCACTTGGGCCATGTCTTGCGCCACCAAGGCCAATGCAGTGGCTTGGGAGGAGACTGTTGGGGCGGTTGCGGTGGACAAAATGGCTTAATTCAGTAGGCGTTCAGGGCAGAAACCTGCAAAAAACGGCGTTTTTGGGGGTGGATTCTGAGCACTGGCTCATTATAGAGAGCGAACATGTCACTCTATGGGCCTCTAGGGCGTAATTTTGGGGGGCTTGGCAAGTCCCAAAAGTCCGTGCTAAAATCCGCGGTTCCTTAGGGTTCGTCCTATGGAACTTCCATTGAAGATTTCGGAAATTTCGAAAAGGTCATTATGTACGCGGTCATAAAAACCGGCGGCAAACAGTATCGTGTTGCTGCTGGCGAAAAAATTAAAGTAGAACAGATTGCTGCGGACGTGGGCCAGGAAATCGTGATCGACCAGGTTCTGGCAGTCGGCAACGGCGCAGATATCAAGGTTGGCACGCCCCTGGTGTCCGGCGCCACTGTTAAAGCCACAGTGTTGGCACACGGCAAGCACGACAAAGTGCACATCTTCAAGATGCGCCGTCGCAAGCACTATCAAAAACGTCAAGGTCACCGTCAGCAGTACACAGAACTGCAAATCGGTGCAATTGCAGGCTAAGGAGCTTAGGTCATGGCACAGAAAAAAGGCGGCGGCTCTACGCGAAACGGGCGCGATTCAAAGCCCAAAATGCTCGGTGTAAAAGCTTTCGGTGGTGAACTCATCAGCGCTGGCTCCATCATTGTTCGTCAACGTGGCACCAAGTTCCACGCTGGCACCAATGTCGGCATCGGCAAAGACCACACATTGTTCGCTTTGGTTGACGGCCACGTGTCGTTCGGCATCAAAGGTGCTCTGAACAAGCAAATGGTGAATGTGACTGCTGCTTAAACAGCGTCAGCCATTGCGCAAAGAGCCCCGCCCAGTCGGGGCTTTTTTGTTCCAGAGCCCCTCATTAAAAAGATAAACTGGCATACAGACCGGATCGATCATGAAATTTGTTGACGAAGCCTACATTGACATCGCCGCGGGCGATGGCGGGAACGGCTGCGTCTCGTTCCGGCATGAAAAGTACAAAGAGTTTGGCGGCCCCAATGGTGGCGACGGTGGCCGAGGTGGTCACGTGTTTGCTGTGGCCGACCCCAACCTCAACACCTTGGTTGACTACCGTTATTCGCGTCGTCACGAGGCCAAGCGCGGTCAGCACGGCATGGGCTCCGACATGTTTGGCGCCATGGGCGACGATGTCACGCTCAAAATGCCTGTAGGCACCATCATCACCGACGCCGAAACGGGCGAGGTTTTGTATGAGTTGCTCAAGCCGGGCGAGGTCATCATGATTGCCAAAGGCGGCGATGGTGGCTTTGGCAACATGCGCTTCAAGAGCGCCATCAACCGCGCGCCACGCCAAAAAACACCTGGCTGGCCTGGTGAGAAAAAAGAACTCAAGCTTGAATTGAAGGTTTTGGCAGATGTTGGTTTGCTGGGCATGCCCAATGCGGGCAAGTCCACCCTCATTGCTGCTATTTCCAATGCTCGCCCCAAAATTGCCGATTACCCTTTCACCACTTTGCACCCTAACTTGGGTGTGGTGCGTGTGGGCCCAGAGCAAAGCTTTGTGGTTGCCGATGTGCCAGGCCTCATTGAAGGTGCCTCAGACGGCGCTGGCCTAGGACACTTGTTTTTGCGCCATTTGCAGCGCACGCGTTTGCTGTTGCACATCATTGACTTTGCACCGTTTGACGAAGCCGTCGATCCTGTGGCACAGGCCAAAGCCATTGTGGGAGAACTCAAAAAATACGACAAAGCCTTGTACGACAAGCCGCGTTGGTTGGTGCTCAACAAGCTGGACATGGTGCCCGCCGAAGAGCGTGAAGCACGCGTTAAAGATTTCATCAAGCGCTTCAAATACAAAGGCCCAGTTTTTGAAATCTCAGCCCTCACGCGTGAAGGTTGTGAGCCTTTGATCAAAACTATTTTCCAACACATCAAAGCGCAGCAAATTCAAGAACAAGAGCCCGTCTATGTGGATCCCCGCTTTGTGGAAGAGCCACCCCAATAATCGACAGCCTCCTCGGAGTTTCCGAACGTCTCCTTAGATTGAACACCATGAGTCAGCCCTTCACATCTACTGTTCTGCGCGATGCCCGCCGCATCGTGGTGAAGGTTGGCTCTAGCTTGGTGACCAATGAAGGCCGTGGCCTCGATGAAGCCGCCATCGGTGAGTGGTGCCGTCAAATGGCTTTGTTGGCGCAAGACGGCCGCGAAGTCATCATGGTGTCTAGCGGTGCCATTGCTGAAGGCATGAAGCGTTTGGGATGGGCTACGCGCCCTCAAGAAATTCATGCCTTACAAGCAGCCGCAGCTGTTGGGCAAATGGGCTTGGCCCAAATGTACGAAACCAAATTGCGTGAAAACGGTTTGGGCAGTGCTCAGGTCTTACTGACACACGCCGACTTGGCTGATCGCGAGCGTTATTTGAATGCGCGTTCGACCTTGCTCACCTTGTTGCAACACAAGGTGCTGCCGGTCATCAATGAAAACGACACGGTGGTCAACGACGAAATTAAGTTTGGCGACAACGACACATTGGGTGCACTGGTGGCCAACTTGGTGGAAGCCGATGCCTTGGTCATCTTGACTGATCAAAAAGGCTTGTACACCGCCGACCCTCGCAAAAATCCAGCTGCCGAATTTGTGCATGAAGCACGCGCCGGTGACCCCACGCTAGAGGCCATGGCCGGTGGCGTAGGTTCCAGCATTGGCAGCGGCGGCATGATCACCAAAATTCTGGCGGCCAAACGTGCTGCAGGCTCTGGCGCTTCAACCGTCATTGCATGGGGCCGTGAACCCGATGCCCTGATTCGCTTGTGCAAAGGCGAAGCCATCGGCACCTTGTTGGTGGCGCAAACGCAAAAGCAGCAAGCCCGCAAGCAATGGATGGCCGATCATTTGCAGTTGCGCGGTGCTGTGACCGTCGATCCAGGTGCGGCATCCAAACTTCAAGCCGAAGGCAAGAGCTTGTTGGCCATTGGCATGACCCAAGTTGAAGGTGACTTCTCTAGGGGCGATGTGATTGCCATTCGCGATGGAAGTGGCCAAGAAATTGCCCGCGGTTTGGCCAATTACGCCAGTGCCGAAGCGCGTCTAATTTGTCGCAAGCCCTCTTCAGAGTTTGAAGGTTTATTGGGCTACATGGCAGAGCCTGAGTTTGTGCACCGCGATAACCTGATTTTGACGCGCTAATCCTTTAGATTTTTTTGCGGATCGGGATCAAAGCTGCCACCGGGCGGTAACTCCATGTGAATTTGAGTTTGAACAAAACCAAACTGTAGGGTCAAGTTGACTTCTGTGCCTTGAGAGCCCGTGTCGTCATTGTCATTTTGACGCGGCCTCTGAGGACCTCTGTAAGGACGGCTGCGGTTGTCGTAGCGAGGCAGAAACCTGGACAGCTCGGTGAGCGCCATTTCGTAAACGCCGCGTTTGAACTCCACCACCACATCGAGTGGCACCCAAAAATCGTTCCAACGCCAAGCGTCAAACTCGGGATGGCTGGTGGCGCGCAGGTTGATGTTCCAGTCGGGCTCTACCAGCTGGAGTAAATACCAAATCTGTTTTTGGCCCTTGTAATGGCCCCTGGCATCGCGCCGGATGAAACGATCCGGCACTTCATAGCGCAACCAATCTCGGGTACGGGCCACGATGCGCACATGCTCCGGCAGGAGCCCCACTTCTTCGTGCAGTTCTCGGTACATGGCCTGCTCGGGGCTTTCGCCTCGGTCAATGCCGCCCTGCGGAAACTGCCAGCTGTGGGTTCGGATGCGCTTGCCCCAAAACACCTGATTTTTCTGGTTGAGCAGAATGATGCCGACGTTAGGCCGAAAGCCTTCGCGGTCAAGCATAATCAAACCCCAAATTTTTAAACTGTGTCCATTATGCACGGACAGATCTGTGCAACATTAGGACTCACCCTGAGAACGCTTGGAATAGCCCATGAAAGCCAGTCAATTTTTAATTTCCACCCTCAAAGAAGCGCCTGCCGACGCTGAGGTGGTCAGCCATCAACTGATGATGCGCGCCGGCATGATCAAGCGCTTGGGCGCTGGCATTTACAACTACATGCCCATGGGCCTGCGCGTCATTCGTAAAGTCGAAGCCATCGTGCGTGAAGAAATGGACCGCGCGGGCGCCATTGAAATGACCATGCCAGTGGTGCAACCCGCCGAGCTGTGGCAAGAAACCGGTCGCTTTGAAAAGATGGGCCCTGAGCTGCTCCGCATCAAGGATCGCCATGGCCGCGACTTTGTGGTGCAACCCACCAGCGAAGAAGTGATTACGGATGTGGCGCGCCAAGAACTGCGCAGCTACAAGCAATTGCCCAAGAACTTCTACCAAATTCAAACCAAATTCCGTGACGAGCGCCGTCCGCGTTTTGGCTTGATGCGCGGACGTGAGTTCATCATGAAAGATGCCTACAGCTTTGACCGCGACCAAGTGTCGGCCAAGCAAAGCTACAAAATCATGGCCGATGCTTATCGCAAAATCTTTGACCGCTTTGGCTTGAGCTACCGTGCAGTTGCTGCCGACAGCGGTGCCATTGGTGGTGATTTGAGCGAAGAGTTCCAAGTGATTGCGGCTACTGGCGAAGACGCCATCGTGTATTGCCCCAACAGCGATTACGCCGCCAACATGGAAAAGGCCGAGGCATTGGCGCCTGCCCAAGCTCGCCCCGCTGCTTCCAAACCTCAAACCCTCACGCCCACACCTGGCAAGAGCACTTGCGAAGATGTGGCCGCATTGCTGAATGTGCCTTTGTCCACGACGGTCAAATCCTTGGTTTTGGCCACGGACGAAACTGACGAGCAAGGCAACATCAAAGCTTCCAAAGTTTGGCTGCTGCTGCTGCGTGGCGATCACGACATGAATGAAGTCAAAGTGGGCAAGTTGCCTGGCCTGAATGCGGGCTTCCGCTTTGCCACCTTGGCTGAAATTGACGAACACTTTGGTTGCAAGCCTGGCTACCTTGGTCCTTTGAATTTGAAGAAGCCCTTGAACATCGTGGCCGACCGCGATGTGGCGGTCATGGCCGATTGGATTTGCGGTGCCAACCAACTCGATCATCACATCACCGGTGTCAACTGGGGCCGTGATTTGCCAGAGCCCATGATGGTGGCCGACTTGCGCAATGTGGTGGCGGGCGACGCATCACCCGATGGCAAAGGTCCTTTGGCCATTGAGCGCGGCATTGAAGTGGGTCACGTGTTTTATTTGGGCACCAAGTACAGCCAAACCATGAACGCCACGTTCTTGGACGAAAACGGCAAACCTCAATTCTTAGAAATGGGCTGCTATGGCATTGGCGTGACGCGCCTGCCCGCAGCTGCCATTGAGCAAAACCACGATGCCAAGGGCATCATTTGGCCCGATGCCATTGCGCCTTTCACGGTGGTCATTTGTCCCATTGGCGCAGACCGCAGCCCCGACGTCAAAGCGGCTTCAGAAAAGCTCTATGCCGATTTGATGGCCGCTGGGGTCGATGTGTTGCTGGACGATCGCGGTGAGCGCCCTGGCGCCATGTTTGCCGATTGGGAGCTCATTGGTGTGCCGCACCGCGTCACTTTGGGCGACCGTGGTCTCAAAGAAGGCAAGGTGGAATACCAACACCGCCGAGATGAAGCGGCCACGGCTGTTGCACCTGCCGAAATTGCCGCCTTTGTGCTGGCCAAACTCGGCAAGTGAGCTTTCAACAGTTCTGCTGAAGGCAAGGCGCGCATGAATTTGCAAAGACGCAAATTTTTGCGCCAAGCGCAGCAGGGTGGTGCGGGCCTTGCGGTGGGTGTTTTTGCTTCGGCCACTTGGATGGCCGCTCTGCATTTGCCAGCCCAGGCCGGCAATCAAGCCGAAGAAGAACTTTCCGATTCGGTTCGCACCGCACTCAGCCAAGCGGTTCAGCAAAGTGGTCCGCCAGTGCCCGTCTTGCCAACCCCACGGGACCAAGAAGAATTCAACGCTTGGTTGGCTATCGCTTCGCACCGATTGCGTCAATGGATGAGCCATGCAGACGATCGACAAGAGTTTCTGCACACCCTTTGGTACGAAGCCAGGCGCGCCGGTTTGTCATTGTCTTTGGTGCTTGGCCTCATTGAGGTAGAAAGCGCTTTTAGAAAATACGCTATCTCTAGTGCGGGTGCGCGTGGCTTCATGCAAGTGATGCCATTTTGGACGCGCAGCATTGGCGATGGCAATGAGAGCACACTGTTTCATACCCAAACCCAATTGCGTTTTGGCTGTGTCATCTTGCGTCATATGTTGGCTCGCGAAAACGGCAATTTGTTCCTTGCTTTGGGCCGTTACAACGGCAGTCGCGGTCAAGCGGCCTATCCAAACGCTGTACTGGCCGCCCAAAAAAAATGGCTTCAGTCGGTTGACTGAAGCCTTTGGGTTCAAGCTTCAGACAGAAGCTTGAGTGCACACGCTGCGTGTGATTATTCTTTGGGGGTGGTGCCCAACACTTGGAGCAGTTCGCCTGATTCGTACATCTCCATCATGATGTCAGAGCCGCCAATGAACTCGCCCTTGACATACAGCTGAGGGATGGTGGGCCAGTTGCTGTATTCCTTGATGCCTTGGCGAATTTCTGCATCGTCCAGCACGTTGACCGTTTTGATGGCTTTGGGATCGACGCCGCAGGCTTTCAAAATTTGAATGGCGCGACCAGAGAAACCGCACATGGGAAAACTGGCGCTGCCTTTCATGAACAGCATGACTTCGTTTTGTTTGACCAAATCGTCGATGCGGGCTTGGGTATCACTCATGTCAATTCCTCTTTCAAATTCGGGTGTCTTCAGATGGGGGGATTATTTCATGTTGCATGGGCTTGTGCTTCATAGGGTCTATTTTTGTCCCCCAGAGCACCGCTCGATGCCTGCCAAGTCCAATTTGGACTGGACATTTTGGTAGCCAGCAGCCGCCAAAAGGGCCCTGACCGCAGATGCCTGTTGCCACCCATGTTCAATCAGCAGCCAGCCCCCTTGGACCAAATGCATGGGCGCATTGTCGATGATTTGTCGGATGTCCTCCAGCCCATCTTGGCCGCTGACCAAGGCTGCAAGGGGTTCATGATGGAGGTGCGCCAAATGAGGGTCACTGGCTTCAATGTAGGGTGGATTGCTCACGATCACTTCAAATTGGCCTTTGACTTGGGCCAACCAATCGCTTTCTAAAAACGACACAGCCAAGGACAAGCGCTTGGCATTTTGACCCGCCAAGCTGAGTGCTTCAGGGCTGGCGTCGACCGCCGTCACTTTGGCTTGTGGACGTTGAGACTGAATGGCCAGGGCAATGGCGCCGCTCCCTGTTCCCAAATCTAAAAATCGGGGCTCTGCAAACGATGCGGCGCAAGCCAAAGCCCATTCCACCAAAACTTCGGTATCGTCCCTTGGGTCTAGAACCCGTTTGTCAATTTTGAGAGTGAGTCCAAAAAATTCTTTTTGACCCACGATGTAGGCAATGGGTTCATGGAGCAGTCTGCGCTGCACAAAGCCTTCAAAAGTAGCCACAGCAGTTGGCGCGAGTTCATCGGTGTCATGCGCCAATAACCACGCCCGATCGTGCAGCGGTCTGCTCAAGGCGTGCAACAGCAAAATTTGCGATTCAAGTCTAGGCAGACCTAAGTCGTGGCCTCGCGTTAGGCATTGAACAATATTCATGACCTGCTTAACCTGATTTAACCCGGCAAACTGGATTCAAGCTCAGCCAATTGCTCGGCCTGCCTTGCATTCTGCAAGGCTTGTGTCACTTCTTCCAAATCACCTTCCATGATGAAACTCAGCTTGTACAAAGTGAGGTTGATTCGGTGATCGGTTAGGCGGCCCTGCGGGAAGTTGTAGGTGCGAATGCGATCAGAGCGATCGCCGCTGCCAATCAGACCCTTGCGCAAGGCTGCATCTTTGGCTGCGCGCTCGCTACGCTCTTTTTCTTGAATGCGCGCCGACAGCACTTGCAGCGCCTTGGCTTTGTTGCGGTGTTGACTTCGATCGTCTTGGCACTCAGCCACAATGCCCGTCGGAATGTGGGTGATGCGAACCGCTGAATCTGTTTTATTAATGTGCTGACCACCGGCACCGCTGGCGCGGTACGTATCGATGCGCAAATCGGCAGGGTTGATGGTCACCGCTTGGGCCTCATCGGGTTCGGCCAGCACAGCCACTGTGCATGCGCTGGTGTGAATGCGGCCTTGTGTTTCGGTGGCCGGCACGCGTTGCACCCGGTGGCCGCCCGATTCAAAGCGCATGGTGCCAAACACGTTGTCGCCTTCCATGCGAATAACGACTTCTTTGTAGCCGCCCAATTCGCTGGGCGATTCCGACATGATCTCAGCGCGCCAGCCTTTGCGTTCACAAAACTTGGTGTACATGCGCAATAAGTCGCCAGCAAACAAGGCCGACTCGTCGCCGCCTGTGCCTGCGCGAATTTCTAAGTAAGCAGGCCGTGCGTCGTCGGGGTCTTTGGGCAGCAACATGCGTTGCAACTCAATTTCAAGCTCGGCCATTTCTTGCGAAGCATTCTGAATTTCTTCGTCGGCCATGGCTTTCATCTCGGGGTCTTCAGAACTGCTGTCTGCTAAGGCGTGGCCTGCTTCGAGGTCTTGACGTCGTTCTTGGTAGCGGACATAGCGCTTGGCCACTGCGCTCACATCAGCATGTTCGCGTGACAGTTTTAAAAACTGACCCATGTCGGCCATGATGTCTTCGCGAGATAGCAAAAAATCCAACTCCTCGAGTCGCTGGACGTAACGTTCTAATTGCTGAAGTAAAAAAGGTTTCATGGCACACATCAAAGAGGGAAGCGTGCATTGGACGGGGTCCAATGCGCAAAGCGAAAGTCGTGAGAGTCGCTAGCGCTCTTTGCGCAGGAACATGCGTTGCACCGCGTGGGTGGCTTGCGCCACATGTTCAGGGTCTGCTTCGCGCAATTCGGCCATGGCGCCATGCAGCATTTTTTGAGTCAGGCCTCGAGACAGTACCTCTAAGACTTTTTCGGGGTCTTCACCCTTGGCTAACAATTTGCGGGCGCGGACCATTTCGGCTTCGCGCCATTCATCCACTTGGGCGTTCAACTGCTGGATGAGCGGCACACTGCTTCTTTGAACCAGCCAATGCATGAAGCTTTGAACGCCTGCATCGATGATGACTTCGGCTTCGGCTACGGCAGCTTGCCGGTGTGCTTGGCCTGTTTGAACCACATTGGCTAAATCGTCAACGGTGTACAAGTAAACGTCTTCGAGTGACTTGACCTCAGGCTCAATGTCGCGTGGTACTGCCAAATCGACCATGAACATGGGGCGGTTGCGACGTTTTTTAAGGGCCCGGGCTACGGCGCCTAAGCCAATCAAGGGCAGGGTGCTGGCCGTGCAACTGATGACGGCATCGAACTCGTGCAAACGATCGGGCAGGTCCGACAAGCGCATGACTTCGGCGCCAAACTGGGCGGCAAGCTTTTCGCCGCGGTCCATGCTGCGATTGGCAATGGCCATGCTGTGTGGATTTTTGGCTGCAAAGTGCGTCACCACCAGCTCAATCATTTCGCCAGCGCCCACAAAAAGCACTTTGATTTTGCTGAGGTCTTCAAAAAGCTGACCCGCCAAACGAACGGATGCTGCCGCCATGCTGATGGAGTGGGCGCCAATCTCGGTGGTGGACCTGACTTCTTTGGCCACCGCAAAGCTGCGCTGAAAGAGCTGGTTCAGGGTGCTTCCCAAGGCGCCCGCTTCATCGGCGGCGCGCACAGCGTCTTTGAGTTGACCCAAAATTTGGGCTTCCCCCAAGACCATGGAGTCAAGACCGCTGGCCACCCGAAAAGCGTGACGGGCCACATGCCCTTCCTCGAGCAGGTAAGTGTGCGCGCGAAGCTCCTGGATGGGGACGCCACCTGTTTGTGCCAACCACTTCAAGGTGTCTTCTGTGGCCATTTGATCTGCGGCACAATAAATTTCTGTGCGATTGCAGGTAGAGAGAATGGCCGCTTCGGGCTCGCGTTGGGTTTGAGCGGCCAGATTGCCACGCAGATGGTGTAGGGTAGGGGGCAATTGGTCCACGGCAAACGCAAACCGCCCGCGCAAATCGAGCGGAGCTGTTGTGTGGTTTAACCCCAATGCCCAAACTGCCATGGCTGGATTATAAAACCTTGTCTTGAAAATAAAGGAATTGGATGAGTTGGGACGATGTCTTCTGGCATGTGATGAATTTTCTGCTCCCTGCATGGGCGCTTGCCTTGGGCATCACCGCCTGGGGTTCGCTGCAATTCAGGCGCCAAACTCAAATTCGCTGGATTTGGCGTTGGTTGATCAATGCCTTGGCCGGCATGGGGGTGTTGGTGGCTGGCTTGGTGCTGACCGGCAACGACGGCAAGATGGCCACCTACGGCGCTTTGGTCTTGGTATGCGCCACCGTCGAGTGGCTGCTGCAGATGCGTTTTAGGCAGCGGGGCTAAACAGGTCCACGCGGTCGGTGATGATGCCGTCTGTGTCCAAGTTCAGTAGGTGCTGTGCGGCCCATTCGTCGTTGACGGTGTAGCTGAGGCATTTCAGACCCGCTTGATGTGCCGCTTGCACCATCTCAGTCGTCCACAAAGCGTAGTGGCAGACCACTGCACTGCAGGCCAATGTTTGGGCCGTTTCCAGCCAAGCCTCTGGCAATGTGTGGAGCAACAAGCCCCTCGGCAAATGGGGTGCTGCTTTGAGAGCGCCTTTCAAAGATTCAACTTGAAACGAGGTGAGCAGCGGCGGCACTTTTTCGTTTTGCCAAATGTGCGCGGCTTCCTTGGCCACCAACTCTCCTGTTTTCAATTCAAGGCCGGGCGTCGGCTTGATTTCAATGTTGAGAAAGTAATGGTTTCGGATGCAAAACTGAGCCACATGGGCCAGAGTCGCCAGAGGCTCGCCAGCATAGGTTCTTGAGTGCCAACTGCCAGCGTCCAGTTGAGAAAGCTCTTTCCAATTGAGATCGCCACCTGTGCCTTGGCCGTTGGTGGTGCGCTGCAAGGTGGCATCGTGCATTAAAAACGCCACATCGTCAGCGCTCAATTTGGCATCGCATTCAAACATGCGGTAGCCATGTTCAGCACCTTTGCGAAATGCCGCCAAGGTGTTTTCAGGGGCCAACGTGCCTGCGCCGCGGTGCGCAACCCAACGGGGATAAGGCCAAGCTTGAGAACTGCGGGTCACAAACGTTTTCCAGTTTCGGCGTTGAAGTGATGCAAGCAGCCTTCTTTGGGCGTTGCATGAAAAGTTTGGCCCGTCGTGGGCGCGTTCAAGCTGGCATCTAGGCGCAAGGTAAGGGTTTCAGTGCCCAAGTGCGCATGCACCAAGCGCTCGGCGCCTAACAATTCGACGGTATCCACTTTCATTTCCCAGCCTGTGCTGCTGAGTTCGAGGTGTTCTGGCCGAATACCCAGAATTTGTCCGGCAGCAAGTCCTGGCGCTTGTTTGAGCAAGTTCATGGGGGGTGAACCAATGAAGCTGGCGACAAAGGTGCTGGCCGGGCGGTTGTAAACCTCTTCAGGGGTTCCGAACTGTTCCATGACGCCGCCATTCATGACGATCATGCGTTGCGCCAAAGTCATGGCCTCGACCTGATCGTGTGTCACGAACAAGGACGTGATGCCCAATTCGCGGTGCAATTTTTGAATTTCCAAGCGGGTTTGGGCGCGCAGTTTGGCATCCAAATTGGACAAAGGCTCGTCAAACAAAAAAACTTGCGGCTGGCGCACAATGGCGCGGCCCATGGCCACCCGCTGGCGTTGACCGCCAGACAGCTCGCGCGGTTTGCGCTGCAACAAGTGGCTCAGTTCCAAAATACCCGCTGCTTTGTCGACGCGTTTTTTGATGTCTTCCGAGGGAAGCTTGGCAATCTTCAAGCCATAAGCCATGTTGTCAAACACGCTCATGTGCGGGTAAAGCGCATAGTTTTGAAACACCATGGCAATGTCGCGCTCGGCGGGCTCTAGGTCGTTGACAACGCGGTCGCCAATTGAAATGTTGCCGCCTGTAATTTCTTCAAGGCCTGCCACCATGCGCAGCAGTGTCGATTTACCACAACCTGAAGGGCCCACAATGACCACGAACTCGCCGTCATTTATTTGCGCGTTGAGGTTGTGAATCACGGGCACCGCTTTGGCGCCTGTGCCGTATTCTTTGACGATGTTTTGAAGTGTGATGGAAGCCATTATTTTTCAGTATCAACCAGGCCCTTGACGAACCATTTTTGCATCAAGATCACCACGAGGGCGGGTGGGAGCATGGCCAAAATAGCAGTGGCCATGACAACATTCCATTCGGTATAGGCTTCTCCCGCCAGCATGCGTTTGATGCCCATCACAACGGGGTACATGTCTTCGTTGGTGGTGACCAGCAGCGGCCACAAGTATTGGTTCCAGCCATAAATGAACTGGATCACAAACAGGGCAGCAATGTTGGTGGCCGACAAGGGCAACAAAATATCTTTGAAGAAACGCATGGGTCCCGCGCCGTCCATGCGCGCCGCTTCTACCAATTCATCGGGTACCGTGAGAAAAAATTGCCGCAACAAAAAGGTGGCAGTAGCTGATGCAATCAATGGCACGGTCAGACCGGCATAGGTATTGAGCATGCCCAAATTGGCAACCACTGCATAGGTGGGGCTGATTCGAACTTCGACGGGCAACATCAAAGTGATGAAGATCATCCAGAAGAATAAATTGCGAAATGGAAACCGAAAATAAACCAGTGCAAACGCAGACAACAAAGAGATGGTGATCTTGCCAATGGAGATGACCAAAGCACTGATCAAGCTGGTTTGCATCATGGGCCAAACTGCCGGCACCTTGCTGCCTAGCGAAGTCTCGCCACCAAACAAGGCCAGGCGATAGGACTCCCAAAAGTTGTTGCCAGGCATCATCGACATGGGGATGCTTCTGGAAATTTGCTCAGCTGTTTGGGTGGAAGCCACAAAGGTGAGGTAAAGCGGAAAGGCCACAATCAACACGCCGATCAGCAAGATCACATGCGACAAGAGGTCGAGGCCAGGGCGTCGTTCGATCATGTCAGTACTGCACTTTCTTTTCGACGAAGCGGAACTGCACCACCGTCAGGGCCACCACAATGACCATCAAAATAACCGACTGGGCAGCAGAGCCGCCCATGTCGAGTGCCTTGAAGCCATCGTAGTAAACCTTGTAAACCAAGATGGCGGTTTCTTTGCCTGGGCCGCCGTGGGTGGTGGCGTCGATGATGGCAAAGGTGTCAAAAAAGGCGTACACCACGTTGATGACCAACAAGAAAAAGGTGGTGGGCGAGAGCAAGGGGAACACAATGGTCCAGAAGCGATGCCAAGGCGATGCGCCGTCAATGGCCGCCGCTTCAATCAATGACTTGGGAATGGATTGCAAGCCGGCCAAGAAAAACAAGAAGTTGTAGGAAATTTGTTTCCATACAGCGGCCATGACAATCAATGCCATGGCGTGGTTGCCATTGAGCAAATGGTTCCAATCAAAGCCCAAGCTGCGCAAAAAATAAGCGACGACGCCCATGGGCGATGCAAACATAAATAGCCACAAAACGCCAGCCACCACAGGGGCCACAGCGTAGGGCCAAATGAGCAGTGTTTTGTAAAGGCCTGCACCTTGCGCCACGCGGTTGGCCATCACGGCCAATAACAAAGAGATGGACAAGCCTGAGGCTGCAACCAAAACAGAGAAGAAGGCGGTGGTCTTGAACGATGCCAAATAACTGGTGTCGCTAAACAGCCGGTTAAAGTTTTCCATGCCCACAAATTGAACGGAACCGCCAAACGCATCTTCTGTCAAAACGCTTTGGTACAAGGCTTGGCCAGCGGGCCAAAAGAAAAACACCAGCACCACCGCCATTTGAGGCGTGATGAGTAGCCAAGGGAGCCAAGCTGATTTGAAGCGTACGCGCTTTTCCATGAAATTCTTTGTGAAACTTCAGTCGGTTGAAATGCAAAAGCAGAGGCTGAGTCCTCTGCTTTTGTTTTGCTTTTCTGGCGGCAGTCAAACATCATGTTTGACACTTGCCACCCAACTGCATGCGATGAGTTTACTTGTTGGCTTTTTCAAAGCGTTCAAGTTGCTCATTGCCACGTTTGATGGCCAAGTCCAAAGCTTCTTTAGGTTGCTTTTTACCGCTCCAAACGCCTTCCAATTCCTCATCAATGATGGTGCGAATTTGAACAAAGTTGCCCAAACGCACGCCACGTGATTTGTCGGTGGTTTTGCGAATCATCTGCGTCACAGACACATCGGTCCCTGGGTTCTTTTTATAGAAACCAGATTTGTCGGTTAATTCAAAAGAGGCCTTGGTGACGGGCAAATAACCTGTGCGCTGATGGCTCTTGGCGGCTATCTCAGGCTGCGACAGGAAGGCGAAGAACTGGCCAACACCTTTGTACTCTTCGGCTTTCTTGCCGCTCATGACCCACAAGCTGGCGCCGCCAATGACGGTGTTTTGGGGTGCGCCATTGACATCAGGGTAGTAAGGCAAGGCGCCAATGCCATAGGCAAATTTGCCGTTGCGCGTCACGTTGCCGTACAAGGCTGAAGAGCCGGTGGCCATGGCGCATTCGCCAGAAACAAAAGTGGCATCAGCTGCATTGCCACGACCCTTGTAGATGAACAAACCGCTCTTGGCCATGTTGGCCAAGTTTTCAATGTGGCGTACATGCAATGGGGTGTTGAATGACAAACGGGCATCTATTCCGCGCATGCCGTTTCCCTTGGTGGCAAATTCGGTGTTGTGCCAAGCCGAGAAGCTCTCGAGCTGGGTCCAGCTGATCCAGCTGGTGGTGAAGGGGCACTTGTGGCCGCTGGCTTTCAATTTGGCTGCGGCCAAAGCTACTTCGGGCCAAGTTGTGGGGGGCTTCTCGGGGTTCATGCCCGCTGCCTTGAAGGCATCTTTGTTGTAGTGAAAGACGGGTGTAGAGCTGTTGAAGGGGAAGCTCAGCATTTGGCCATTGGGGGCCGTGTAATAACCTGCAACGGCAGGCACGTAAGCATCCTGATCAAATTTCAAACCAGCATCTTGCATGACTTTGCCAACTGGAACGATGGCGCCTTTGCTGGCCATCATGGTGGCCGTACCCACTTCAAAAACTTGCAAGATATGGGGGGCGTTACCGGCACGGAAAGCCGCAATGGCTGCCGTCATGGACTCGTCGTAGCTGCCCTTGAAAGTAGGCACAATCTTGTAGTTTTTTTGACTGGCATTGAAGTCTTTGGCTTGGTCATTCACCCATTCACCCAAGGCGCCGCCCATGGAGTGCCACCATTGAATTTCGGTTTGGGCTTGTGCACCCACGCTAAAAACTGCAATTGCAAGAGCAGCCAAAGATTTTTTATAATTCATAAGTACTCTAAAATTTGAGATATCAGTGAGTTGGAAAGCCTGTCTTCTACATCGTATTACAGCCGCATGACCATTTGGTGACAACCCGGGGTTTCCATGACGTGTCTCAATGTGACGTGTCTGCCCCCACCCGCGGTGCGTGATTGCCCCCCTGAAGTAAAATCTGGCTCATACCTCATGAATGCACCCACCACGCTCCAACACCTTCTGCAAGCAGACGATTCGTCACCCCGCTTGCGCGAAATTCCTTACAACTACACCAGTTTCTCGGACCGAGAAATCGTGATCCGTTTGTTGGGGTCTCGCGCCTGGGATTTGCTGAATCAACTCAGGGACGAAAGACGCACGGGTCGCTCCGCCCGCATGCTTTACGAAGTGCTGGGCGATATTTGGGTGGTTCAGCGCAATCCGTACTTGCAAGACGACTTGTTGGACAACCCTGACCGCCGCAAATTGTTGGTGGACGCTTTGCAGCACCGTTTGGGCGAAGTTCAAAAACGCCGCACACCCGATGCCGATGCACTGCGTGACGGTTTGGTGGGCGAATTGTTGGTGTTGGCCAAAGCTGCGGTTAGCAGTTTTGACCAAAATTTCTCAGACATGGCCGCTTTGCGTCGCAAGTCGCAAAAAGCCTTGGGCAAACTCACCGCCAAAGACAACATCAAGTTTGATGCGCTCTCGCGTGTGAGCCACGTCACCGATGCCACCGATTGGCGTGTTGAGTACCCCTTCGTGGTCTTAACGCCCGACACCGAAGCCGAAATGGCCAATTTGGTCAAAGGTTGCTTCACCTTGGGCTTGACCATCATTCCAAGGGGCGGCGGCACAGGCTACACCGGCGGTGCCGTTCCTCTGACTTGGAACAGCGCGGTCATTAACACCGAAAAACTCGAGGCCATGACCGGCATCGAGATGCTTAAGTTGCCAGGCTTGGACAAAGAAGTCCCTACCATTTGGACCGAAGTGGGCGTGGTGACGCAGCGCGTTGCCGATGCAGCCGATCATGCGGGATGGGTCTTTGCGGTCGATCCCACCTCCGCTGAAGCCAGTTGCATTGGCGGCAACATTGCCATGAATGCCGGCGGCAAAAAAGCCGTTTTGTGGGGCACTGCGCTCGACAACTTGGCCAGCTGGCGCATGGTCACACCCGATGCACAGTGGCTAGAAGTCACACGATTGAACCACAACCTCGGCAAGATTCACGACGTCGAGATGGCCAGCTTTGAGCTCAAATATTTTGAAGCCAATGGCACCACACTGGTTCGCGAAGAACGTCTCGATATTCCTGGTTCCGTCTTCCGTAAAGAAGGCTTGGGCAAAGACGTCACCGACAAGTTTTTGGCTGGCTTGCCGGGTATTCAAAAAGAAGGTTGCGATGGCCTGATCACCAGCGCGCGCTGGGTCTTGCACCGCATGCCAGACCACACGCGCACGGTGTGCATGGAGTTTTTTGGCAATGCCAAAGATGCCGTGCCCAGCATTGTTGAAATCAAAGACTTCATGTTTGCTGAACAAAAACGCTCAGGCGTTTTGTTGGCAGGTTTAGAGCATTTGGATGACCGCTATTTGCGCGCGGTGGGCTACACCACCAAATCAAAACGCGGCGGCTTTCCCAAGATGCTTTTGTTGGCAGACATTGCGGGCGACAACGCCGACGATGTGGCCAAAGTCACCTCTGAAGTGGTGCGCATAGCCAACTCACGCAGTGGCGAAGGCTTCATTGCCATCAGCCCCGAAGCGCGCAAAAAGTTTTGGCAAGACCGAAAAAAAACAGCCGCCATCAGCCGCCACACCAATGCCTTCAAAGTCAACGAAGACGTGGTCATTCCCTTGCCCCGCATGGCGGAGTACACCGACGGCATTGAGCGCATCAACATTGAACTGTCCATGCGCAACAAGATCAAGTTGTGCAATGAGCTTGAACACTTTTTAAGCAAGGGCAATTTGCCTTTGGGCAAAGACGATGACACCAGCGAAATTGCTTCCGCTGAGCTGCTAGAACAACGCGTTGGCCAGGCCCTGGCGGTGGTGCGCGATGTGCGCGACTTGTGGCAGGGTTGGTTGCAGGGCGTGGACACTTTGTTCCCTCAATTGCAAGACCACACCTTGCGTGCCAGTTGGAAAACGCAAATCAAAGCGCCGTTCCAAAGCATTTTTTCGGGTGCGGCATTCCAGCCCATCTTTGACGAATGCGTGGCCATTCACAAGCGCGTGCTCAAGGGTCGTGTGTGGGTGGCTTTGCACATGCACGCCGGTGACGGCAATGTGCACACCAACATTCCGGTCAATTCAGACAACTACGAGATGCTGCAAACCGCGCACGAAGCGGTGGCGCGCATCATGGTGTTGGCCCGCAGCCTAGATGGCGTCATTTCAGGTGAACACGGCATTGGCATTACCAAGCTTGAGTTTTTGAGCGATGCCGAACTTAAGCCTTTCGCCGATTACAAACAACGCATTGACCCTGAAGGTCGATTCAACAAAGGCAAGTTGATGCGTCAGGCCGCTGGCGCTGGCGGTCCAGCCATTCACGCAGACTTGACCAACGCCTACACCCCCAGTTTTGGTTTGATGGGCCACGAGTCGCTCATCATGCAGCAGTCCGACATTGGCGCCATTGCCGACAGCGTCAAAGACTGCCTGCGCTGCGGCAAATGCAAACCCGTGTGCGCCACACACGTGCCCCGTGCCAATTTGCTGTACAGCCCGCGCAACAAAATTTTGGCCACCTCGCTTTTGGTTGAAGCCTTCTTGTACGAAGAGCAAACACGCCGCGGTGTGTCCATCAAGCACTGGCAAGAGTTTGAAGATGTGGCCGACCATTGCACGGTGTGTCACAAGTGCCTCTCACCTTGCCCGGTCAAAATTGACTTTGGCGAAGTGTCCATGAACATGCGCAATTTGCTGCGCAAAATGGGCCAGAAAACATTCCGCCCTGGCAATGCTGCGGCCATGTTCATGCTGAACGCCACCAACCCTGACACCATCAAGCTGGCACGCGCTGGCATGGTGGGCGTAGGCATGAAGTTGCAGCGTTTTGCACACGATTTGCTCAAAACTTTTGCACGCAAGCAAACCAAAGCACCACCCGCCAGCATTGGTGCGGCGCCCATCAAAGAGCAGGTCATTCACTTCATCAACAAGAAGATGCCTGGCGGCTTGCCCAAGAAAACGGCGCGCGCCTTGCTTGACATTGAAGATCAAGAATACGTGCCGATCATTCGCAATCCGAAGATCACCACACCCGAAACCGAGGCGGTGTTTTACTTCCCCGGTTGTGGCTCTGAGCGATTGTTCAGCCAAGTAGGTTTGGCCACGCAGGCCATGTTGTGGCATACCGGCGTGCAAACTGTGTTGCCGCCTGGCTACCTGTGCTGTGGCTACCCGCAAAAGGGCAGTGGTCAGTTTGACAAGGCCGAGAAAATCATCACCGACAACCGCGTGTTGTTCCACCGGGTGGCCAACACCCTGAACTACCTCGACATCAAAACGGTGGTGGTCAGCTGCGGCACCTGCTACGACCAGTTGCAGGGCTACGAGTTTGACAAGATTTTCCCAGGTTGCCGCATTGTGGACATTCACGAGTACCTGCTTGAAAAAGGCATGACGCTCAATAACAACGGCGCGTACCTGTATCACGACCCTTGCCACAGCCCCATGAAGTTGCAAGACCCCATGAAGACCGTCAAGTCTTTGCTGGGCCCGCAAGTTTTGAAGTCAGATCGCTGCTGCGGCGAGTCGGGTACTTTGGGCGTGACGCGCCCCGACATTGCCACCCAAGTGCGCTTCCGTAAGGAAGAAGAAATTCGCAAGAGCGAAACTCAAATGCGCGACAGCGGCATGGTGGGCGAAAAAGAAAACATCAAGGTGTTGACCAGCTGCCCTAGCTGTTTGCAAGGCTTGTCACGCTATGGTGATGATTTGCAAAATGGTTTGTTAGAAGCAGATTACATCGTGGTGGAAATGGCCAAACACATTTTGGGCGAGCAGTGGATGCCCGAGTATGTGGCCGCTGCCAACGCAGGCGGCATTGAACGCGTTTTGGTTTAACGACAGCATCACGAAAGAAAGCCTTATGGCCGGATTGACAGCAGGCGCCCCGTCGCCCACAGCCATTACCTTACATGGTCAAAGCCGTGTTTTGGAGGTGGGTTTTTCGGATGGCAACACGTTTCGCATTCCCTTTGAGTTGATGCGCGTCTACTCTCCCTCTGCCGAAGTGCAGGGCCATGGCCCAGGGCAAGAAGTCTTGCAAACAGGCAAACGCGAAGTGGACATTATGGAAATGGCTCAGGTTGGCAATTACGCAGTCCAGCCCACATTTTCAGATGGTCACAACAGTGGCATTTTTTCTTGGGACTACCTGTACTACTTAGGTTCAGAACAAGACGGTCTCTGGTCCCAATACAACGAACGCTTGCAAGCCGCTGGTGTGGCGCGTGACGATCCCATGCCTGTAGCTGGTGGCGCCTCGTGTGGCCATTCACATTGAACGGAGTGATGCCATGAGTTCCACCCATTTCGGATTTAAGACGGTTGATGAACAAGAAAAGGCCAAGCATGTGCGCGGCGTTTTCGATTCGGTCGCGTCCAAGTACGACATCATGAACGACCTGATGTCGGCGGGCCTGCACCGTGTTTGGAAGGCCTATACCGTTCAGCTTGCCAATCTCAAAGAAGGCGATCAGGTACTCGACATTGCGGGTGGCACTGGCGATTTGTCCTTGGCGTTTTCCAAAAAAGTCGGCGCAACGGGCCGTGTGGTTCACACCGACATCAACGAAGCCATGCTACGGACCGGCCGCGACCGCCTGGTCAACGAAGGGGTGGTTTTGCCCACCTTGGTTTGTGATGCCGAAAAGTTGCCTTTTCCCAACGACCATTTCAATGTGGTCAGCGTGGCGTTTGGATTGCGCAACATGACCCACAAAGACTTGGCTCTCAAAGAAATGTGTCGCGTGCTGAAGCCGGGTGGCAAGTTGCTGGTCTTGGAGTTTTCCAAAGTGGCCAAGCCCCTCGAGAAAGCCTACGACTGGTACTCTTTCAACATCCTTCCCAAACTGGGCAAATGGGTGGCAGGCGATGACGCCAGCTACCGATATTTGGCCGAGTCTATTCGCATGCATCCAGGACAAGAAGAGCTGAAAGCCCTTATGAAAAATGCCGGATTTGGACATGCTGAATTTCACAATTTAAGTGCAGGGGTGGTAGCCTTACACGTCGGCATCAAATGTTGATTGTTTTTTTTCTGAATTTCTCGGAGACAAAGTGACTAAATTTTTCGGCCTCATCTTGACCTTGTTTTTGGCTCTCAGCTCTTTGAATGCTGAGGCTGCACGCCGCATGGGCGGTGGCAAATCAGTCGGACAACAATCCAACAACGTGTCGCAACGCGAAGCGGTTAAGCCTGCTGCGCCTGCGGCACCTAGCCAGGCGGCTGCACCCGCAAAACCTGCGCCAGCTGCAGCACCTGCTACGGCACCCGCCAAGCGTCCATGGGGCGCTATGTTGGGTGGTTTGGCCGCTGGCTTGGGCTTGGCTTGGTTGGCCAACAGCTTGGGCATGGGAGAGGCATTTGGCAACATGCTGATGTTTGCTTTGTTGGCCATGGTGGCCGTCGGCGTCATTGGTTATTTCTTGCGTTCACGCAAGGGTGGCGCAGCAAACCAAGGTGGCTTGGCCTACCAAGGAGCTGGTCAAACCCCAGAAGCGCCAGCCACGTTGCGTCAATACAACCCCGAAAAAGTGGGCAACGATTCATCTGCCAGGCCTTGGGAGTCACAAAGCACACGCTTTGATTCAACGCCTGAAGCCAATCCTCAAACGGGCGGCTCCATGATTGGATCTGCCATTGGTAGCGGTGTGTCTCAGGTAGCCACTGAAGGTGCCTCTGCACTTCAAGGCTCACAGACTTGGGGCGTGCCTGAAGGCTTTGACAGCAACAGTTTTGTAGAAGCGGCCAAACGCAACTTCATCACTTTGCAAGATGCTTGGGACCGTGCCGACATGGGCTCACTCAGGGCCATGATGACCGACAGCATGTTGTCTGAAATCAAAACCCAATTGGCAGAACGCGAAGCCAACTTCCCCGGTCAACCCAACAAGACCGAAGTGGTCAAGTTGGATGCACAGTTGCTGGGCATCGAAGAATTGCCCGAGGTTTACATGGCCAGCGTCGAGTTCAATGGCGTCATCCGTGAAGAAGCTGAGGCAGCGCCAAGCCCCTTCCGTGAAGTTTGGAACATGACCAAGCCCAAAAACGGCAACAGCGGCTGGTTGGTTGCAGGCGTTCAAGCCTTGCAATAATTAAAGACATTCTTGTTCTAAGGCTGGCGAAAGCTAAGCTTTCGGGAATAATTGGGGACTATGGCAACACAGTCCCCTTTTTCTTTGGTGAGCGATGCGCTAGCGCAATTTGTCTCCAACACACAGCCCCCCGTTTGGTTGATCGACGAGTCTGTCAATCGCTTGGTTTTGCTTTTGAACCACGTCATTGGCCAAGAGCCCGAGGCTCAGAACAGACTCAAGCGACAAAAGGGTCGTTGCATTCAATTGCAGTGGCAAGACAAACTCATTCAACTATCGACCACACCTGCGGGTTTGCTTGAGCGCGTTTCAGATCAAAAATTCGATCTCAAATTAACCCTCACCGACAACTCACCGATCAGCATGGCCTCTGCAGTTTTCAAAGGCGAAAAGCCGGGCGTTCACATTGAAGGTGACGTCCAATTGGCCGCCGAAGTCAATTGGTTGATTGACCATGTGCGCTGGGATTTTGAAGAGGACTTGTCCAAGTTATTGGGCGATGCTGCGGCCCATACTTTGGTCACGGGTGGCCGTCAAATGTGGCAGGCGCTGCAAAAATTTGTGGGCAAATCTGCTGGCACCACCGATCTACACAGGACAACGCCATGAACCGATTTTTTCGGGGAGCCTTCATTGTTTGGACCGTCTGGCGATTTGGATTGCATGAAATCATGCTGTCCAACTTCAAACAGCCTTGGTTGAGACTTCTGTCGCGTGTTCTTAGCTTTGGCCGCGTGCACCAAGTATCTCGCGGCGAGCGTTTGCGTTTGGCCCTTGAAGGCTTGGGGCCCATTTTTGTTAAGTTTGGACAAGTCATGTCCACTCGGCGCGACCTCTTGCCAGATGACATTGCGATTGAATTGGCCAGGTTGCAAGACCGCGTGCCACCCTTCAGTTCGGACATTGCCGTGGCCACCATTGAGCGTGCTTTTGGCCGCTCTGTGGGAGAAATTTTCGAGTCTTTCGACCACTTGCCCGTGGCCAGTGCTTCGATTGCTCAGGTGCACTTTGCGCTGCTAAAGAACAAAGAAGGCTTGGTGCAAGAAGTGGCCGTCAAGGTACTTCGCCCCAACATGCTGCCAGCCATTGAAAAAGATCTGAACCTCATGCGCATGATGGCGGGTTGGCTTGAAAAAGTCAGCGCCGACGGCAAACGCTTGAAGCCACGCGAAGTGGTGGCCGAATTTGACAAGCATTTGCACGATGAACTGGACTTGGTCCGAGAAGCCGCCAATGCCGCGCAATTGCGCCGCAACATGCAAAGCCTCAACTTGGTCCTTATTCCAGAAATGTATTGGGACTACTGCCACCCTGAAGTCATTGTGATGGAGCGCATGAAGGGTCTGCCGATTAGCCAGGTCGATGCCCTTCGAAACGCAGGTGTCGACATTCCCCAATTGGCCAAAGATGGCGTGACGCTTTTCTTTACACAAGTTTTTCGCGATGGCTTCTTCCATGCCGACATGCACCCCGGCAACATTCAGGTCAGCATCGAGCCAGAAACTTTGGGACGCTATATCTCCCTCGACTTTGGCATCGTGGGCACACTGACAGAATACGACAAAGAATATTTGGCGCAAAACTTCAGCGCGTTTTTTAGGCGCGATTACAAGCGGGTGGCCGAGTTGCACATTGAGTCGGGTTGGGTGCCCAGCACCACACGCGTGGACGAACTTGAATCGGCTATTCGCTCAGTGTGCGAACCTTATTTTGATCGGCCCCTCAAAGAAATTTCTTTGGGCATGGTGCTGATGCGCTTGTTCCAAACATCGCGCCGCTTCAATGTAGAAATTCAACCGCAACTGGTGCTGCTGCAAAAAACCTTGCTCAACATCGAAGGCTTGGGCCGACAGTTAGACCCCGAACTCGATTTGTGGAACACCGCCAAGCCGTTCCTTGAGCAGTGGATGATTGACCAGGTAGGCCCCAAACGCTTCTTCCAGCAACTGCGTGAGCAGGCGCCGCAATACGCCAAGATATTGCCTCAGTTGCCGCGCCTGATGCACGACTACATGAAGCAAGCCACCACCCATGCGCACGAGCGCAATCAACTGGCGGCTTTGTTGGCAGAGCAGCAAAGAACCAACCGTTTGCTGCAAGCCATTGTCTATGTGGCCATTGGTTTTGTGTCCACCCTCATCGTGCTTCAAGCGTTCGAAAGATTCCACCAAATCTAAGGAGTGTTGTTGTGTTACTGACATTGGTCATCGCTTACTTGCTTGTCACCATTGCCATTGGTTTGGTTGCGGCCAAACGCGTCAAGAGTTCGGCCGACTTTGCCATTGCAGGGCGCAACCTGCCCTTGGCCATGATTGTGACCACCACCTTTGCCACGTGGTTTGGCTCTGAGACGGTGTTGGGAATTCCTGCCAAGTTTGTTAACTCTGGCCTCAATGGTGTGGTGGAAGACCCGTTTGGTGCAGGCAGCTGTTTGATTTTGGTCGGCCTGTTCTTTGCGGGCAAGCTTTACCGCATGACCCTGTTGACCATCAGTGACTATTACCGTGAACGTTATGGCCGTTCTGTCGAAGTCATGTGCTCCATCATCATCATGGTCAGTTACTTGGGCTGGGTTTCAGCACAAGTCACAGCCCTTGGTTTGGTCTTTAACTTGTTGTCGGGCGGGGTCATCAGCATGCCCGTGGGCATGGTCATTGGCGTTGTGTCGGTATTGGCTTACACCTTGTTTGGCGGCATGTGGTCGGTGGCCATCACTGACTTCATTCAAATGATCATTTTGGTGGTGGGCTTGGCCACTTTGGCGGTGTTTGCAGGCAACCAAGCCGGCGGCGCAGACAAAGTGATTGCGCTGGCCGTCAGCCAAGATATGTTCAAGTTTTTGCCAGAACCCGAATTGAAAGAAATCTTGTTCTTTGTGGCAGCCGCCATCACCATCATGTTTGGCTCCATTCCCCAGCAGGACGTTTTTCAGCGCGTCATGTCGGCCAACAGTTTGAGCGCCGCCACCAAAGGCCCCATCATTGGCGGCATTTGTTACATCTTGTTTGCCTTCGTGCCCATGTTCTTGGTGGTCAGTGCGCTCATCATCATGCCCGAGAAGGCTGCCCAGCTCATTCAAGAAGATCCGCAAAAGGTGCTTCCCACCTTGGTCATGGAGCAAATGCCGTTTGTCATGCAAGTGCTGTTTTTTGGCGCTTTGTTGTCGGCCATCAAATCTTGTGCGTCTGCTACCTTGTTGGCGCCTAGCGTCACATTCACCGAGAACATTTGGCGCCAGTTTTTTCCGCACCAAGGCGACAAACAAGCCCTGTTTGCGATGCGAGTCACGGTCTTGGTTTTCAGTGCTTTGGTCTTGGCTTACGCCATTGCCATGCAGGGCAGTTCCATTTATTAAATGGTTTCGGGCGCCTATCAAGTGACCTTGGTGGGCGCTTTCATTCCCTTGCTTTTTGGCTTGTATTGGTCCAAAGCCACCACCCAAGGGGCTATTTTTTCCATTGTGATGGGCTTGGTGGCTTGGCTTTTGTTCCTTCTGACCCCTGCAGGCGAGGAATTTCCAGCCCAGTTGGCGGGCGTTTTGGCCAGTTTGACGGGCATGTTGATCGGCTCCCTTGGCCCCCAAGCCCTTAAGAACAAGCATGGCGCACACCATGCATTGCAAGGGAGCGGCCTATAATTGAAGGTTTTGTGATTACCACGCGAGAATCTTCAACATGCCCATCTACGCCTACAAGTGTGATTCCTGTGGCCATGCCAAGGATGTTTTGCAAAAAATGTCAGATGACCCGCTGACAAAATGTCCATCCTGTGGTGCGCCCACTTTTAACAAACAACTGACCGCAGCGGGCTTCCAGCTCAAAGGCTCCGGTTGGTATGCCACTGACTTCAAGGGTGGTGCTGCCAGTACGTCTGCCCCTGCTGTGGCGGGTGCGTCCGGCGCGGCAGGCCCGGCTGTGGCTTCTCCTTCTTCTGACGCGGGTGGCTCGACACCTTCAGCAGAACCCAGTGCCTCTGCTGCGCCTGCAGCTTGCGGCACTTCATGCGCTTGCCACTGAGATCGCCTCAATGAACTTGAAACTCCGTCACTACTTCTTGACCGGCATGCTGGTTTGGTTGCCCATGGGTGTCACCGTGTGGCTGCTGACTTGGTTGGTCGGCACCATGGACGGCATCTTCTTGGCCGTCTTGGGTGCCCTAGACGCCATCATTCCTGGTATGCACGCCATCGCTGTGTCTTTGCGTAACGTGCCAGGTTTGGGCGTTGCACTGGTGGCTTTGGTCATCTTTGGCACGGGTGTGTTTGTGGCCAACATTTTTGGTCAATGGTGGCTGCGTCAATGGTCAAGGGTCATTACGCGCATTCCGGTGGTCAACAGCATTTACTCCAGCGTCAAGCAAGTGGCAGACACTTTGTTTTCTGGCAGCGGCAATGCATTCTCTAAAGCTTTGTTGGTTCAATATCCCCATCAGGGTTCATGGACCATTGCGTTCCTAACAGGTGCACCCGGCGGCCAAGTGGCGCGTCATTTGCCCAACGATTGCGTCAGTGTGTACGTGCCCACCACGCCCAACCCCACTTCTGGCTTCTTTTTGATGATGCCTAGAAGCAGTGTGGTCGAGTTGGACATGAGTGTTGACGACGCCTTGAAGTACATCATCTCCATGGGCGTGGTGGTGCCAGGTGGCCCAGATAGCCTGCCCACCAAAGCTAACCCTGCTCCAACAGTTTGAATTGGCTTTGCGCCAACAGAATATTTTCAATTGAAAGAACTTTCCATGTCTATGCGTTCACATTACTGCGGTCTTGTCACCGAAGCCCTGATGGGCCAAACCGTCACCTTGTGCGGTTGGGTCAATCGCCGTCGTGACCACGGTGGCGTGATCTTCGTCGACGTGCGCGACCGTGAAGGCTATGTGCAAGTGGTGTGCGACCCCGATCGCGCCGACATGTTCAAAACGGCCGAAGGTTTGCGCAACGAGTTTTGCATTCAGATCAAAGGCTTGGTCCGTGCACGCCCCGATGGCACCACCAACGACAACCTCAAAAGCGGCAAGATTGAAATCTTGTGCCACGAACTGACGGTGCTCAACCCATCCGTCACGCCACCTTTCTTGTTGGACGACGACAACCTGTCTGAAACCACCCGCCTCACACACCGCGTGTTGGACCTGCGCCGCCCCTATATGCAAAACAACCTGATGCTGCGTTACAAAGTGGCCATGGAAGTGCGCAAGTTCTTGGACGAAAACGGCTTCATCGACATCGAAACCCCCATGCTGACCAAGAGCACGCCCGAAGGCGCGCGCGATTACTTGGTACCCAGCCGTGTGCACGATGGACAGTTCTTTGCCTTGCCCCAGTCGCCTCAGTTGTTCAAGCAGCTGCTTATGGTGGCCGGCTATGACCGTTACTACCAAATCACCAAGTGCTTCCGCGACGAAGACTTGCGCGCCGACCGTCAGCCCGAATTCACGCAGATTGATATTGAAACGTCCTTCTTGGGCGAGCAAGAAATCCGCGACATGTTCCAAGGCATGATCAGCAGCGTGTTCAAGAAAGTTTTGAACATCGACCTGGGAGTCTTCCCTGTCATGGCTTATTCAGAAGCCATGCACCGCTTTGGTTCTGACAAGCCCGACCTGCGCGTCAAGTTGGAGTTCACCGAACTGACCGACATCATGGGCGATGTGGACTTCAAGGTGTTCAGTACACCTGCCACCACGCCCGGTGGCCGTGTGGTGGCATTGCGCGTGCCTGGTGGCGCGGACATCAGCCGCGGCGAGATCGATGGTTACACCGAGTTCGTCAAAATTTATGGCGCCAAAGGCTTAGCTTGGATCAAGGTCAACGAAGTGGCCAAAGGTCGCGACGGTTTGCAAAGCCCTATCGTCAAGAACTTGCACGATGCGGCCATCGCCGAAATTCTGAAGCGCACCAACGCCCAAGACGGCGACATCTTGTTCTTCGGCGCCGACAAAGCCAAAGTGGTCAACGATGGCATTGGTGCTTTGCGCCTCAAAATTGGTCACAGCGAATTTGCCAAAAAATCGGGCTTGTTCGAAAACCGTTGGGCCCCAATGTGGGTGGTCGACTTCCCCATGTTCGAATACGACGAAGAGTCACAGCGTTATACCGCCGTGCACCACCCCTTCACTGCGCCCAAAGACGGCCACGAAGATTGGATGGTCACCGCCCCTGAGAAGTGCATTGCCAAAGGCTATGACATGGTCTTGAACGGCTGGGAAATTGGCGGTGGTTCTGTGCGTATTCACCGCGCCGACGTGCAGCAAAAAGTGTTTGACGCTTTGAAGATCACGCCCGAAGAAGCCCAACTTAAGTTTGGTTTCTTGCTCGACGCTTTGCAGTATGGCGCGCCACCTCACGGCGGCTTGGCTTTTGGTTTGGACCGCATCATCACCTTGATGACCGGTGCCGAGTCCATTCGCGACGTGATTGCCTTCCCCAAAACACAACGTGCTCAGTGCTTGCTCACCCAAGCCCCAAGCCCTGTGGACGAGAAGCAATTGCGCGAATTGCACATTCGGGTTCGCAACCCCGAAGCCGTCAAGGCTTAAAGCAAAAAGGCCGCTTGAAGCGGCCTTTTTTCATGATGGCATGAGGCCATCTTACAGATTGGAATATGCAGACTACTTGGCAGCCAAACGCCATAAAGAAGTGACTTCAGCAGCCCTAGCGGCATGCAAGGGATCGTTTTCGTCTTGAACCTTCTTGTGCTCAGCCTTGGTGTCGAGTTTGTCGATCACTTTGAGGCCACCAGCCGCAATCCATTCTTCGAGTTCTGCACGGGTGCGCAGTCCCAAATGCTCCGCCAAGTCTGACAAGATCAACCAGCCTTCGCCCTTAGGCGTTAGATGCGCTGCCAAGCCCGCCAAGAAGCCTTTCAGCATGGCGCTGTTCTCATCGTAGATGGCCCGCTCGATGGGCGCGCTGGCGCGTGCAGGCAGCCAAGGGGGGTTGCACACAACCAAGGGTGCTTTGCCTACAGGGAAGAGGTCGGCTTGGGTCAACTCAACTTTGCCTTGAAGTCCTAAGCGCTGAATGTTTTCTTTGGCACAAGTCAAAGCCCGGGTATCTAGGTCGGTGCCCACCACGCGCTTCACGCCACGCTTGGCCAGTACAGCAGACAACACACCCGTGCCCACACCAATGTCAAAAGCCAATTCGGTGCTGGGCAAGGGCGCATCGGCCACCAGTTGAATGTATTCGCCCCGCACCGGCGAAAACACGCCATAACTGGGATGAATGCGGTTGTGGGGGGCGCTACCTAGGGCAGAGATTTCCATGCCTTTTTGGTGCCACTCATGCGCACCGACCAGGCCCAGCAATTCACGCAGTGAGGTGACGCAGCCGGTGGTGCCCGCAGGACCCCAAGCTTCCTTCATGGCCTCGCGCCAATCAGGCGCCCGGCGCAGACTGATCTGTCGGTCTGGATTGACCTGAATCAAGATCATGCTCAAGGTGCGTGCGCGTTGCGATTGGGCTTGGCGGTGCAAATGGAAGTTCTCTTGAGGAGAGTGCGTTACCTCGGGATTGGTTTTGGACGCGCGACGAACTTTCTTGGGCGCATCGCAACGGCGCGCCAGGGCTTGGAGCAGCAAGCGAGCATTTTGAAAATCGCCACGCCAGAGCATGCCTGTGCCTGCGCAGGCCAAGCGATATGCGCTGTCGGCGCTCAGGGTGTCATCGGCCAGAACCACACGCTTGGGCGCAGGCGCACCTCTTTCGCTGCGCCACTCGTCCTCACAGTGGTGGCCGTTTTCTTGCCAGATAAGGTGGGTCAAGGACGTCGATACCGAACTTGTTGAAGGAGAGCTTGAGGAAGAACTTTGCATAGGGTGATCATAGGCGTTTGTGGCGCCAATGCCCGCGAAGTCAAATCAGCCGGCAACATCATGCAGAATGTGAGTGTCATGAATGCCCGAACTTACAAAATTCCTCAGTCCGTTTTGGTGGTGATTTACACCCCGGCTGCCGATGTTTTGCTCATTCGCAGGGCCGATGCAGGCACTTGGCAATCAGTCACAGGCAGCAAAGACTTTGAGGCCGAATCTTGGGAAGCTACGGCCGTACGAGAAGTCAAAGAAGAGACTGGCCTTGATGCCATAGACCCTGCATTCAAGTTAACCGATTGGGCCTTAGAAAATGTGTACGAAATTTATCCGGCCTGGCGTTATCGCTACCCACCCGATGTGAGCCACAACACTGAGCGAGTGTTTGGCTTGGCTTTGCCCGCACGGCAGCCCATTCAATTAAGCCCTACGGAGCACACAGAATTTAAATGGGTGCCTTGGCAAGAAGCTGCAGACGAATGTTTTTCGCCCTCCAATGCGGAGGCTATTCTGATGTTGCCTAGGTGGCTTTCATGCCCTTAAGCCAACTAGAAAAACACGCCTATTTGAAGGTGGCCACCTACAACATTCACAAGGGTGTTCAAGGTTTAGGCCCTGTGCGGCGCTTAGAGATTCACAACTTGGGCTTGGCCATTGAGCAATTGGACGCCGACATTGTTTGCCTTCAAGAAGTTCGCAAAGTGCACCGACGCGAGGAAAAGTATTTCAAGCATTGGCCAGAAATGCCCCAGGCTGAATTTTTGGCACCACCAGGTTATGAGGCCATTTACAAGACCAATGCCATTACCAAACATGGCGAGCATGGCAATGCTTTGTTGTCGCGCTGGCCCGTGGTGACGCACCGACATGAAGACATGTCCGATCATCGCTTTGAACAACGTGGTCTGCTGCATGTTGAAATTCAAGTCGGTCACGCCACTGAAGCCCATGGGGTGAATGAGTTGCAAGCTAAATTTCCTGCACACCATGCTCAGATGAATGGGCACGTGAATGTGCATGTGATTGTGGTGCACCTGGGGTTGATCCCTGCTAGCCGCATTCGCCAGGTTAAGCAATTGCACCACTACATTGAACGTGAAGTGCCTGCTGACGCACCTTTGTTGGTGGCGGGTGACTTCAACGATTGGGGCAACCGAATTTCCAACATGATGCGCGAACAAACTTTGAATGAGTGGCATGCTGGCAAGCATCTGACTTACCCCTCCAGAATGCCCATTGTTCAGCTAGACCATGTCTATGCAAAAGGGTTGAAACCCATGGGCCAAATGGTGCCTCATGGCAAAATTTGGCGACGCATGTCGGACCATTTGCCCTTGTTGGCCTTGTTCGATTTATGAAACACCAACCGCTGTTGCGTGATGGTCATCAGGTTAAGCTGCTCCAAGGCAGTGCTGAGTTTTTTCCAGAACTGATTCGTGCTATCGACGCTGCCCGGTCGCATATTCAATTTGAAACTTATATTTTTGATTTCCATGGGCCTGCGGCACAGGTGGCCTTCGCGCTAGAGCGCGCTGGCATTCGCGGCTTGCGCGTTTGGATTGTGGTCGATGGCGTAGGCACACCCCAACTTAGTGAAGATTGGCGATTGCGTTTTGACAAGGCAGGCGTCGAATGGCGAACCTATTCGCCTTTGGGTGCATTGGGTTTACTCATTCCCAGTCGGTGGCGCAGACTGCACCGTAAGTTGTGCGTGATTGATGGCCAATTGGCTTTTTGCGGTGGCATCAATATTTTGGATGACTTGTACGATCCGCAATATGGCAGCCTGAAAGCGCCGCGCCTAGATTTTGCAGTGTGCGCCACAGGCGCTCTGGTGCAGCAGGTTCAGGAAGCATGCACGCAACTGTGGTGGCGCCTGCAAGCCGTTAAACACGTTCGGCAACAAAATTTTCCAGAAGCCTTCAGCTCCTTCAAAGCAGCTGGGGTGCATTTTCCATGGTTGCACCATTCAAATTCACAAGCGCAGCAATGGGTGGCTCGTGCAGGCTTGCTGTTAAGAGACAACGTGCTTCATCGGAGCCAAATTGAAAAGGCTTATCTCAAAGCCATTGCCACGGCACGTCATGAAATTGTGATTGCCAACGCTTATTTTCTGCCTGGCCGCAAGCTGCGTCAGGCGCTGGTAATGGCGGCGGCGCGGGGTGTGAAAGTTCGCTTGTTGTTGCAAGGTCGCTACGAATATTTCATGCAGTACCACGCAGCACGTCCGGTTTATCGGCAAATGTTGGATGCGGGTGTGGAAATTTTTGAATACACCCAAAGTTTTTTGCATGCCAAGGTGGCCGTGGTGGATGCCCATCATGAACGGCCATGGGCTACGGTGGGCTCTTCCAATTTGGATCCGATTAGTCTTTTGTTGGCTCGCGAGGCCAATGTGGTGGTGGCCGATGGGCATTTTGCCCAGAACTTGCACGACGCATTGACGCTGGCCATGGCACAGGACAGCCTTCAAATCCTGCCGCAAACCCTGAAAGAGCGGTCTCAGTTTTTGAGGGCGCTGGATTGGATGGCCTTTGGCTTGATGCGATTTGCCATTTGGCTCACAGGCAACCGGTACTGAACCCGTCGATCAACCCAGGCTCAGGGCATCCCCACACTGAGTCAAATGACATCAATCACTGGTAGGATTGGGTTTTGATATTTCCACTCAAAAGCATATGACCGCACCCGCTCAATTGCCCGCAGACGACAACGGTACGCCGATGTCCGTCAAGATTCGCGAGCGCATCTTGGCAGCACGCAAACGCTTCAACGCCAACGACAACATTGCTGAGTTCATTCAACCCGGTGAACTCGATCATTTGTTGGACGAAGTCAGCGCCAAAATGCAAACCGTGTTGGACAGCATGGTGATCGATACGCAAAACGATCACAACACCCAAGACACAGCCCGCCGTGTGGCCAAAATGTATTTGAAGGAAGTCTTCAAAGGCCGCTATGTTGAAGGCCCCGAAGTCACAGAATTTCCCAATGCAGAGCACCTGAACGAGCTCATGATTGTGGGTCCCATCACGGTTCGCAGCGCTTGCAGTCACCACCTGTGCCCAGTCATCGGTCAAATTTGGATTGGTGTGATGCCCAACGAACACACCAACGTCATTGGCCTGTCCAAGTACGCACGCCTGGCCGAATGGATCATGGGCCGCCCCCAAATTCAAGAAGAAGCCGTGGTGCAATTGGCCGACTTGATTCAACGCAAGACGCAGCCTGATGGCTTGGCCATCGTCATGGAAGCCAGCCACTTTTGCATGGGCTGGCGAGGTGTCAAAGACATGGACAGCAAAATGATCAACTCGGTCATGCGCGGTGTGTTTCTCAAGGATGCCAATTTGCGCCGAGAGTTCTTGTCATTGATTCCCAGAAAGGCCTGATCATGTTGGTTCGTTTACTTTACGCCAGCCGCGCAGTTGATCCTCATCCCGATGTCATTGAATCTATTTTGGCCCAGTCCAGACAATTCAACCCCAGTACAGGCATCACGGGCATCTTGGTCTATGGCGGCGGTATCTTTTTGCAGGCCATCGAAGGTGGCCGTGAGGCTGTCAGCGATTTGTACGGCCACATTCAAAAAGATGCTCGTCACAAACAAGTGGTGCTCTTGCACTATGAAGAAATTTCTGAGCGGCGCTTCAGCGGCTGGACCATGGGGCAGGTGGATGTGTCTCGCGTCAACACCAGCATTCTCTTGAAATACTCCGAGCGTGCAGAGCTCGACCCCTACAGTGTGTCTGGCTCAGTTTCTTTGGCCTTGCTAGAGGAACTCATGGCCACGGCTTCGATCATTGGGCGCGCCTGAGGTTTCTGCCACGTGTTTGATGGGCTGCGATTTTTCAAGCAGCCCGTCCAAACGCAAGCCTATAGTCGTTGCCGTCGGGCGCCTGCATCGTGGCGCGGTGCAATTAGACCGTTTGAATTTCTTTCAAACGCTGCCCGAGTTTTTAGAGTTCCTTCAACAACCAAGTCCCACCAACGCCCCATGCGTTGCCGGCTTTGATTTGCCATTTGGCTTACCCCGCGCATTTGTGGTGCACATGAACTGGCCGACATCATGGCCAGAATGCATGGACCAATTTGCATCGCATACGCGAGAAGAATTAAGACAATTTTTCAAAGCCTTTTGTGATGCGCGGCCCGTAGGCGCCAAATTTGCGCACCGTGCAACCGACTTACCTGCAGGCTCCAGTCCTTCCATGAAGTGGGTCAATCCGCCAGTGGCTTGGATGATGCATGCAGGCGTGCCTTTGCTGCGAGCAGCTGGTTGGACCTTGCCCCACATGCAAGCAGGCGACGGTCAGCGCATTGCACTTGAAGCCTACCCAGGTTTGTTGGCGCGTGAATTGGTGGGGCACAGAAGCTATAAAAGCGATGACAAGTCAAAGCAGACGCCAGACAGATGGCTAGCCCGCAAAGACATTTTGCATGCTTTAGACATGGGCCAAACCAAGTTGAGCCTGCGATTAAAACTGAGTGCTGCCCAGCACGACACTTTGCTGGCCGATGGGTCTGGCGATGCCTTGGACGCTGTGTTGTGCATGGTGCAAGCGGCGTGGGCTAGCCTGCAAAATGAAGCCAACTACGGACTTCCTGAATTTGATCCCTTAGAGGGCTGGATTGTGAGCGCTTAAGGCTTTAAAGTCGGCGCAGAAACTAGATGGCCATGCCTGCAATATCGTTGGGCAGGGCTTGCAAAGAACGCAAAGCGACCAAGGCCTCCGCATCGGTTCTGTACAGGTGTACGCCATCTTCTGATTTGAGTTCACCCGCCAAACGCAGCGCCTTTTCGACAGGCAGTTTGATGCCGCTGATGTGCAGTTGAATGCCGCGCGAACCTAATTGCTTTCTCAATTGTTGAAGGGTCTCAACGCCGGTTGCATCAATTCGGTTGATGGGCTGCGCAAACAAACATACGTGTTGAATGTGAGGCAATTCTCGAAGGTGTTCGGTCAGGTATTTTTCAAAACTGCTGGCCGCTGCAAAATCAAGCTCTGCATCCATGCGCACTGCAAACACGTCGGAAGCAAGGGGCGGTAAATGCCACAAATGACGGTCTCTTAAACTGCCGTCATCGTGCAAGCCCACCTCGATGATGCGGGGGTGTAGGTGGGTATGCAGAAAATGACTCAACCCCATCAGAACGCCTGCCAAGACGCCCCAATAGATGCGCGGTGCACTTAGCAAGGTAATGCCAAAGGTCAGCAAGGAGGTGGTGGCCTCGACGCGAGAAATTTGCCAGAGTTTGACAAAGGCCATGGGCTTGAGAAGGCTCGAAACGGCCAAGATCACAATGGCGGCCAACACGGCGCGTGGCACATGAAAAAGTGCTGGCGCCGCAAACAATGACAAGCCCACAAATGCGCAGGTGGCAACGACAGACCAGCCTGTTTTGGCACCGGCTTCCAGTGCAATAGCAGATCTAGAAAACGAGATGCTGGTGGCAAAACTGCCACTGAAAGCAGAAGCTATTTTGGCCAAGCCTTGTCCCATCAAGTCTTGGTTGTCTTGCCAGGTGGTGCCTGCCTTTTGATTGGCAGTTTTGGCGCTGGAGGCCGCCTCTAAAAAACTGACGAATGCAATGAGCACGGCAGGACCCACCAGTTGGGCCAAGACCGAGCCGTCTAGCCAAGTTGGCACAATGAGACGAGGCAGGTCGGAAGGCAGTGCGCCAATGACAGCCCCGCCCGAGTCTGCAAAATGAAACAGATAACTTAACAAGCCCATGATGGCCACCACCAGCATGATGCTGGGCCATCGTGGTGCCCATTGTTTGGCCATCAACAACAGCAACAAACTGCCCAAACCAAATGCCAACTCAGGCACATTGAAACTGGTGCCGCCTTGCCATCCAGTTAGGGCTGGCAATTGGGAGGTGATGATCAACAGGCCCGCGGCCTGCGTGAATCCCGTCATCACGGGTGAGCTGATTAAATTCAACAACCAGCCATTCTTAAAGGCGCCCATCAACAGTTGAAGGCAGCCAGCCATCAACGCCAGCCAAATGGCCATGTCCACCCACAAGGGCGAGCCTGGTTCTGCCAAGCCCGAAAGGGTGGCGCTGATCAGCACACAGGTCAATGCGGTGGGGCCCGTCGACAAGCGAAGTGTGCCGCCCCACATGACGCCCACCAGGGCAGGTAGCAAAGCCGCATACAGCCCAGTTACCAAGGGCATGCCGGCCAATGCGGCATAGGCCACCGACTGGGGCACCATGAGCAATGCCACGATAAATCCGGCGGACACTTCACTCTTGAAAAGCTCAGGTGTTAGTTTGGGCCAATTGAGGAAAGGCAACCAAGTCGAAAGAGGCTTCATGCTATGAACGGTGGGCGCTGCAAACGGGGCATTGCACATGGCGATGCGTTTGAAGTGTTTGCCACTCCATGAATTGCGCGTTGAAAAGAATCAGTTGGCCCGTCAAACTGGCGCCCATGCCGCTGAGAATTTTCAGCGCTTCGGTGGCTTGAAGGCTGCCAATGATGCCAACCAATGGGGCCAAAACGCCCATGGTGGCGCATCGCGTTTCTTCAAATTGTTGAGTCGGCGGAAAGACGCAGGCGTAGCAGGGTGCTTGGCTTTGGCGGATGTCATAAACCGCGACCTGACCGTCCATGCGCAAAGCAGAGCCTGACACCAAAGGCTTATTGTGTTGCACGCAGGCCAGGTTGATGGCATGCCGCGTTTCAAAGTTGTCTGTGCAATCAAGGACCACATCGGCCAGAGCCACGTGGTGATTGAGTAAAACCGAATCTGCGCGCTGCGCGATGCATTGAACTTGAACTTCAGGATTGATTTGTTCAATGGCTTTTTTCAAAGATTCAACTTTGAGTTGGCCTACACGATCTTGGGTGTGGGCAATTTGCCTTTGCAAATTGGTGACGTCGACCACATCGTGATCGATCAGGGTGATCTGGCCAACGCCGGCACTGGCCAGGTACAAGGCCGCGGGAGAACCTAATCCGCCTGCACCCACAACAAGCGCATGCGATTGAGAGACTCGCTCTTGGCCATCCACGCCCCATTCATTTAAAAGAATATGGCGTGAATAGCGCAGCAGTTGGTCATCCCTCATGCGCGATCACTTGTCTTTTTTGTCTTTGCTGTCTTCTTTGCGCTCAGCCAAAGTGGTGCTGACTTTGACAGGCAAACCCTTGAGTTGGTTCAAAGCCTGATTCAGTTGGAAATCTTTGGCAGAGCCAAATTCAGGGGGCCGTCTTTCTGATTCAGGTTTCTTGGCATCCGCTTCCAACTTTTTCAAAGCTTCTTCGCGTGCTTTTTGGCGAGCTTCATTTTTCTTTTCTTCTTCTTGGCCGTTGCCCAAGTGTTTTTCTAAGTCGGCCTCACGCGTGCGCAATGCTGCAAATACATTGCCGTTTTCGGTTTCATCCAGCATCACATCGGGCAAGATGCCTTTGGCTTGAATGGTGCGGCCATTGGGCGTGTAGTAACGCGCAGTGGTGAGCTTGAGGGCTGTGTCGGGGCCGAGTTGGCGAACGGTTTGAACCGAGCCTTTGCCAAAAGTTTGACTGCCCATGACGATGGCGCGCTTGTGGTCTTGCAAAGCGCCAGCCACAATTTCGCTGGCGGAGGCAGAGCCTTCATTGACCAGCACCACCAGCGGAATTTTTTTCAATTGGCCTTGGGTGTTTTGTGTGAGGCGCTGAATGGGGTCGCTGTCTGAACTGCGACGCCAAAACTGCGGCGCTGCTTTGTAAACAAACTTGCTTTCTTCCAATTGCCCGTTGGTTGAAACCACAATAGCGTTCTCGGGCAAGAAGGCTGCAGACAAAGCCACTGCCGCATCCAAAAGGCCACCGGGATCGTTGCGCAAATCAAGCACCAAGCCTTTGAGTTTGGGGTCTTGTTTGAACAAGTCTTCTAGTTTGCGAGAGAAGTCTTCAACGGTTCTTTCTTGGAATTGAGAGACTCGAATCCAACCATATCCAGGTTCAATTAACTTGGACTTGACCGATTGAGTTTTGATTTCTTCCCGAACAATGGTGACCGTGAAGGTGCGACTCTCGTCTTTTCGGAAGATGGTCAAAAACACTTTGGTATTGGGCTCGCCACGCATGCGCTTGACGGCATCGTTCATGGACAAGCCTTTGACAAAGGTCTCGTCAATTTTGGTAATCAGATCGTTGGGCTTAAGGCCAGCACGATCGGCCGGTGAGCCTTCAATGGGGGAGACCACCTTGACCACGCCTTCTTCTTGCGTGATTTCAATGCCAACGCCTACAAAACGACCAGAGGTGCCTTCGCTGAATTCTTTGAAGCTCTTTTTGTCGAAGTACTGTGAGTGCGGGTCGAGGCTAGAGACCATGCCAGAGATGGCCTCAGTGATCAGTTTCTTCTCGTCGACTTTTTCTACATAGTCACTTTTGACCATGCCAAAAACCGCGGCCAGTTGTTGCAATTCTTCTAAAGGCAATGGGGCAAAGGTTCCCCTGGCGGTGGTTTGGAGCGAAATGGTGGTGAGGGCACCCGCCAAGGCACCGACACTTAACCAGCCCACAATTTTCAATTTATGTCCCATGTTCATTGACCCAAAGGGCCTCCTTTAGAGTCAATATACACCCTTCGCTTAAGCCTTGCCTTGGCTAGCGACTGCGGCAGCAGCTTTGGCGGCGGCTTCTGCATCACCCAAGTAGTAGTGCTTGATGGGCTTGAGGTTGGCGTCCAATTCGTAAACCAATGGAATGCCGTTGGGAATGTTCAAATTCACAATGGCGTCGTCCGAAATGTTGTCCAAGTATTTGATGAGGGCGCGAATGGAATTGCCATGGGCGGCCACCACAATGCGTTTGCCCGCCTTGATAGCGGGCGCCATGGAATCGTTCCAGAAAGGAATGACGCGTTCCACGGTGTCTTTCAGGCACTCCGTCAGGGGAATGTCGGCAGGGTTTAGTTTGGCGTAGCGCAGGTCGGCTCGTTCACTGCGGGGGTCTTGTGGCTCGAGGGCTGGGGGCGGTGTGTCATAGCTGCGGCGCCACACCAACACTTGCTCATCGCCAAATTTTTTGGCGGTTTCGGCTTTGTTCAGGCCTTGCAATGCGCCGTAGTGACGCTCGTTCAGGCGCCAGTTGTTGTGCACGGGCAGCCATTGACGTTCCATGGCGTCCAAGGTGTGCCACAAGGTGTGAATAGCGCGTTTGAGCACACTGGTGTAGGCCAGATCAAACTCATAGCCTTCGGCTTTGAGGAGGCGGCCAGCGGCCTTGGCTTGTTCAATGCCCGTTGGCGTGAGGTCGACGTCGGTCCAGCCAGTGAAGCGGTTTTCTAAATTCCAAGTGGATTCGCCGTGACGAATAAGAACTAATTTGTACATGGTTAAAGGTTTAATCGATCAAAAAATACAAGTTGATGTTTCGCATTTTAGAATTCGAATCTGGCATGCGGCTTATAAATTGGCTGCAGATGAACTTTTTAAGGGTTTTTTGTGAATTTTTTGATTGAAAACTGGATGTTGGTGGCGGTTGCTGCTGGCTCGGCCTTGGCCTTGTTTCTACCCACGCTGACCCAAGGTGCCGCGGGTGGTGTTGTACCGACCGAGGCGGTTTTGCTGATGAACCGCGAAAAAGCGGTTTTGATCGACGTGTGTGAACCCAACGAATTTGCCCAAGGACATGCGGTGGGTTCTAAAAACATTCCTTTGGCGCAGCTTGAGGCCCAATTGCCTTCGGTGGTTAAAAACAAAAGCGTGCCTGTCATTTTGGTGTGTCAATCAGGCGGCCGTGCTTCTCGCGCAGCATCCCAAGCCAAAAAGCTGGGCTACGAGCGCGCCCAAGCCTTGGCGGGTGGTCTGAAAGCCTGGCGTGAAGCCAGTTTGCCCACAGAAAAAGCCTAATTTCGGTTTTCGACAAAATTTGGAGTTGCCATGTCCCCCGTGAAGATGTACACCACTGCCGTCTGCCCTTATTGCGTTCGTGCCAAACAAATATTGAAGGCCAAGGGTGTGGCCGAGATTGAAGAAATCAGGATCGACCAGTTACCCGAAGCCCGCGAGCACATGATGAACATCACTGGGCGCAGAACCGTGCCCCAAATTTTCATTGGCGACACCCATGTGGGCGGCTGTGATGACCTGATGGCCTTGGATGCCAAAGGTGGGCTGATGCCTCTGTTGCAGGCATAAGTCAGCATTGCCGCCAAATTAAGCCAGTATCCATCGGTCATAATCTAGCTTGGCCCAAGGTTCAAGCTAGATCTGGCAACCGATGGGAAGATTACTTTCAACTCAAGAGTTTTTATGTCCGAAGAAAACAACCCCGTGTTCCAAATTCAGCGCGTTTACTTGAAAGAAGCGTCTTTGGAACAGCCCAATTCACCTGCTATCTTGTTGGAGCAGCAACAACCCGCAGTGGATATTCAGTTGGGTGTTGAAGCCAACCAGGCCGCCGATGGTGTTTTCGAAATTTGCGTCACAGCCACTGTGCACACCAAAATTGAAGACAAAACAGTCTTCTTGGTGGAATGCAAGCAAGCGGGTATTTTCGAAATTCGCAATGTGCCAGAAGACCAAATGGGTGCCATCATGGGCATCGCTTGCCCTCAAATCGTGTACCCCTATTTGCGTGGCAACGTGGCCGACTTGGTTACGCGCGCTGGCTTCCCGCCTGTCCATTTGGCCGAAATTAACTTCCAAGCCATGTACGAGCAACAGCAAGCAGAAGCGGCCAAGCAAGCTGCCGCTGCACCGCAAGTTCAGTAATCTTTCAGAGCCTCTAGCTTGAGCCTGAAGATTGCGGTCATCGGGGCAGGTGCTTGGGGCACAGCGCTGGCCATCAGTGCCAGTCGTCACGCGGCCGGTCATGTTGTTCAGTTGTGGACGCGTGACGCGGCAGTGGCCAAGGACATGCAAACGCAGCGTGTCAATGCGCGTTATTTGCCTGGCATACAACTCCCTCCTGCATTGCAAGTGCTCAGCACGCCCCTGCTAGATGTGTCTGCATGGGCCTGCCAACATGATTTGATTGTGGTGGCAACGCCCATGGCCGCGCTCAGAGCCATGCTTCAAACTTTGAGCGCCGCACAAGTGCCTGTGGCCTGGTTGTGCAAGGGTTTTGAAGCGGCATCGGAAGGCATCGAGTCGGGTGCCATGCCTCATGAAGTTTGTCAGCAGGTTGCGCCTCACTTGATGGCGGGTGCCCTTAGTGGTCCTAGCTTTGCTTTAGAAGTGGCTCAAGCCCAGCCAACCGCTTTGGTGGCTGCCAGTGCACACCAGCAGGTGCGTCAAATTTTGGTGGATGCATTTCACAGTCCCAGTTTGCGCATTTATGCCAATGAGGACATGGTGGGTGTTGAGGTGGGTGGCGCTGTTAAAAATGTGTTGGCCATTGCCACGGGTTTGTGCGATGGCCTCAATTTGGGTCTCAATGCACGCGCAGCGCTCATTACGCGGGGCTTGTCTGAAATGACCCGATTGGGCGTGGCTTTGGGCGCCAAGCCCGAAACCTTCATGGGCCTGTCTGGGCTGGGCGATTTGGTGCTCACGGCCACTGGCGATTTAAGTCGCAATCGCAAAGTCGGTTTGTTGCTGGCGCAAGGCATGGACCTTCAGCAGGCCGTTCAGTCTTTGGGCCATGTGGCCGAAGGTGTTTACAGCGCGCGCACGGTGCTCAAACGGGCACAAGCCTTGGGTGTTGAGATGCCCATTGCACAGGCGGTGGTGGCTTTGTTGGATGGCCAACTCAAGCCTGCCGAGGCGGTTGCGGCCTTGATGGGACGCGGCGCCAAGGGCGAGCTTGCTTAAGTTAGCAAGCTGCCAAGTACATCAAACCGGCGTGAAGGCCAAGCGCACATAGATGGGCGCAAAGGCTTCGGCTTGGGTAATTTCAATCAGTGTCTCTTTGGCCAACTCAAGCAAAGCAATGAAGGTGACCACCAGCACGGGCGTGCCTTTGCTGGGGTCGAACAAGTTTTCAAACTCGACAAACTTGCGGCCTTGCAGGTGCTTCAACACAATGCTCATGTGCTCGCGCACGCTGAGTTCTTCTCGACTGATTTTGTGATGCTGAACCAGCTTGGCGCGTTTCAAAATATCTTGCCAGGCATCTTGCAGTTCAACCAAATGCACATCGGGGAAGCGAGGTTGCAAGCTTTGCTCGATGTAAACCTGTGCCTTTAAAAAGTCGCGACCGTACTGGGGCACATTGCCCAATTGCATCGAGGCCAATTTCATTTGCTCGTACTCGAGCAAACGGCGAACCAATTCGGCACGGGGGTCTTCGGGCTCTTGGCCTTCGGCCACTTTTTTGGGCGGCAACAACATGCGTGATTTGATTTCAATCAGCATGGCAGCCATGAGCAAATACTCTGCGGCCAACTCTAAGTTGTGCTCACGAATTTCATCGACATAACTCAGGTACTGGCGCGTGACCGCGGCCATGGGAATGTCGAGGATGTTGAAGTTTTGCTTGCGAATCAGGTACAACAACAAGTCCAGAGGACCTTCGAAGGCCTCTAGAAAAACCTCCAAGGCATCCGGTGGGATGTAGAGGTCGTTGGGCATGGAAAACAAAGGCTCGCCATACAGGCGTGCCACGGCCACGTGGTCGATGACCTCGGGTTGGCCCGCCGGATTGTCAACCGCAGGCAGAACCTCAATGGGCGCGAGTGTGTTTTCCAAAGACTTCAGCCTTTGGTCTGGTAGACGTAAGGTTTTTGAGCCACTTTGCCAGCGTTGAATTCTTTCAAGACATGGCGGTCGACAGATGCGTCCCACAAAAGCGCGCGTGCTTCTTGTTGAGCGCCGTCTAAATGAGGACGGTCTACTTTGAGTTGATCAATGAACTGGGTAGCGTCTGAACGGTAGTCAGGGCGACGGAAAAAATGCAAGAGCGACATGACAAAGCGCTTTCAGTTGAATAGAGGCATATTTTAGCGGGGTGTCACGCCTGTTTGACTGACAAAAGGGCCGTATCGAGGCCTGATTCGTAGTCCTGCAGAACATTTTGACCCACCAACTCTAGGAATCCTGTTCTGCGGGCAATGTCCAAGGGTTGATGACTCAGCCCGCATACGATGAGCCGTACCTGTTTCTTGTGGCAAATGCGCGCCAAGGCCATCAGTGCATCGGCCCCTGATGAGTCGATGTAAATGAGATTTTTAAGGTCCAAAACCAGTGTTTTTTCAGGCAGCTTGTCTTCAATGGCCTCCACCAGTTTGACCGCGCCAAAGAACAGGGCGCCATACAAGCGATAGGCGCTGATCTGGCCTTCTTGCTGTGCCAGTTTGGGGGTGTCTTTGCTGGTCAGCGCTTCAATACGGCTGAGGTTTGAAATTCTGTAAATGAAGGTGACGCAGGCTGCAAACAAGCCAAACTCAACAGCCACCGTGAGGTCGACCATGACCGTCAGAAGAAAAACAGCCAACAAGGTAATTCGGTAGGGAAGTCGAAACTGCTTGAGGTCGGTAAAGGCGTGCCATTCGCCCATGTTCCAAGCGACAAACATCAAAATGGCGGCCAATGTGGCCAGCGGAATGTGATTGGCCAGAGGCGCGGCTACCCAAACCACCAACAACAAGGTCAGGGCGTGGACCATGCCCGCGATGGGTGAGCGGCCGCCACTTTTGACATTGGTCACGGTGCGGGCAATGGTGCCGGTAGCAGGCATGCCGCCAAAGAAGGGCGTCACAAAATTGGCCACGCCTTGGGCCATCAATTCTTGGTTGGGGTTGTGGCGGTCGCCTATCAAGCCGTCGGCAATGCGTGCACAGAGCAAGGACTCAATGGCGCCCAGCAAGGTCAAGGTCAAGATGGGCATGCTCAAGTGCTGCAAACTGGCCAAGCTGAATTCTGGCCAAACCAAACTGGGTAACTCAGAGGGAATGCCGCCAAATTTGCTGCCGATGGTTTCAACTGGCAAGTTCGTCGCTTGGGTTAACCAAGTGGCAAAGACCAGCGCCACGATGGAGCCGGGAATGATTTTCAAAAATCCTTGCAGGCCTGACTGGGTGTTTGGGTTGGCACGATTTGTCACCAAGCGCTGCCACACCACGATCAAAATCAAGGAGCCCAAGGCCAATGCAAATGGAGTGGCTTTAAAACTGGGCAAGGCTTCATGCAAGGTGCGCAACATGCCAAAGAAATCGGCGGGCATGTTGTTGACTTTGAGGCCCAGAAAATCTTTGGCCTGGGACAACATGATGAGCACCGCAATGCCATTGGTGAAGCCAATGACCACAGCCACCGGAATGAAGCGGATGAGGGTGCCCAATTTGAGCAAGCCCATGATGAACAAAAGCACGCCAGATGCTGCTGTGGCAATGATCAAATTGGCCAAGCCATAGCGCTCCAAGATGCCATACACAATGACAATGAAAGCGCCCGCAGGACCCCCAATTTGAACCCTGCTGCCGCCCAGTGCAGAAATTAGGAAGCCTGCAATGATGGCAGTGAACAAGCCCGCTTCGGGTTTGAGGCCTGAAGCAATGGCAAACGCCATGGCCAAGGGCAAAGCCACCACGCCCACGGTGATGCCTGATGCGATGTCGGTGCCCAGTTGCTCGCGCGTGTAAGCCTTTAACGAGTCAACGAGCTTGGGGCGAAAGAAAAAGGCCATGCGTCAGTGTAGCGCTGAGAGCGGCCTAGTGCATGACCTTTTGAATGATCCCGATCAGTGAATGCGCATGCCGGGCTTTGCACCTGGCCATGGATTCAAGACATAAATACCTGGCTCGGCTTTTTCGTCTGCATGGCTGGCGGCCAGCACCATGCCTTCGGACACGCCAAACTTCATTTTGCGCGGTGCCAAATTGGCCACCATGACGGTGAGCTTGCCCACCAAGTCTTCGGGCTTGTAGACACTGGCAATACCGCTGAACACGTTGCGGTGTTTGCCTTCGCCCACATCCAAGGTGAGGCGCAAGAGTTTGGTGGAGCCTTCCACGGCTTCGCATTGCACAATTTGCGCAATGCGCAAATCGATCTTGGCAAAGTCGTCGATAGAAATGGTGGGGGCAATGGCTTCGCCGCCGGGCAGAGGAGCAGCCTCCACCACGGGCTCGGGCGCTTCGAACAATGAATCGAGCATGGCCACATCCACACGCTGCATCAAGTGCTTGTAATCGTTGATGGCATGACCTGCACCTAGTGAAGCCTTCACATCTGTGAAGTTCATGGCTTCAATGTTCAAGAACTTTTCAACGTTGCTGGCCAAAGAAGGCAGCACGGGTTTGAGCATCAGGCTGAGCAAACGGAAGGCTTCAATGCAGGTGGTGCACACGTCGTGCAGGCGTGTATCCATGCCTTCTTGCTTGGCCAATTCCCAAGGTTTGTTTTGGTCAACGTATTCGTTCACGCGGTCGGCCAAGAGCATCACTTCGCGCAAGGCTTTGGCGTAATCGCGTTCGTCATACAGTTTGGCAATGGGCGCTACGCCTTCGTGCAATTGCTTCAGCAAAGCTTGGCCGTCGGCCGATACCGTGCCCAACTTGCCACCCAAACGCTTGGCAATGAAGCCTGCGGCGCGAGATGCGATGTTGATGTACTTGCCCACCAAGTCGGAGTTGACGCGGGCCATGAAGTCTTCGGGGTTGAAGTCGACGTCTTCGTTGCGGCCATTGAGTTTGGCGGCAATGTAGTAACGCAGCCACTCAGGATTCATGCCCAGTTTCAAATACTTGAGAGGGTCGAGGCCAGTGCCGCGGCTCTTGCTCATCTTCTCGCCACTGACGGTTAAGAAACCGTGCACATACACCGCGTTGGGCGTTTTGCGGCCGCTAAAGTGCAGCATGGCGGGCCAGAACAGCGTATGGAAATACGTGATGTCTTTGCCAATGAAGTGGTACTGCTCAACCTTGGGGTTGTTGATGTAGGCGTTGTAGTCCACACCGATCTTGCCCAAATAATTTTTGAGCGAGGCCAAATAGCCAATGGGCGCATCGAGCCACACGTAGAAATATTTGCCGGGTGCGTCTGGAATTTCGATGCCGAAGTAAGGTGCATCTCGGCTAATGTCCCAGTCGCCCAAGCCGCCTTGACCTTCTTCGTCTTTGGCAAACCACTCTTTGATTTTGTTCAGCACTTCGGGCTGCAAGCGGCCTGACTCGTGTGTCCATTTTTCTAAGAACTCAACGCAGCGTGGGTCGGACAGTTTGAAGAAGTAGTGCTCGGATTGTTTAAGGACAGGCGTTGCCCCAGACAAAGCAGAGTAGGGGTTCTTAACTTCGGTGGGCGAGTACACCGCACCACACGATTCGCAGCTGTCGCCATATTGGTCCTTGGCGCCGCACTTGGGGCATTCGCCTTTGATGAAGCGGTCGGGCAAGAACATTGACTTTTCGGGGTCAAAGAATTGCTCAATGGTTTTGGTGGCAATCAGGCCCGCAGCTTTGAGGTCGCGGTAAATTTGTTGGGCCAGTTCGTGATTCTCTGCACCGTCTGTGGAGTGCCAGTTGTCAAATGCAATGTGAAAACCGTCGAGGTAAGGCTTGCGACCTGCGGCAATGTTGGCCACAAACTGCTGGGGTGTGATGCCTGCTTTTTCGGCGGCAATCATGATGGGGGCGCCATGCGCATCGTCTGCGCACACAAAATGCACCTCATGGCCTTGCATGCGTTGCGCGCGAACCCAGATGTCGGCCTGGATGTACTCCATGATGTGACCGATGTGGAAATTGCCATTGGCATAAGGCAAAGCGGTCGTGACAAAAATTTGTCGCTGGGCAGCAGTGGGGTTCGAAACAGGCAAAGCAGGCATGAGGGGACGGTTTGTAGGGGAATCCTCGATTTTATGGGCTTCGGCCGCCCGATGTCGCTAAACTTCTGGCCATTCGCAGAAAGTTTCACATGTCGACCTCAGAACAACTCCAAAAAGCCCTCGAATCCGTCATCGACCCCAACACTGGCAAAGATTTTGTCTCTACCAAAGCCCTTAAAAACCTGGTGGTCGACGGCGGCAATGTGGCCTTTGACGTTGAGTTGGGCTATCCCGCCAAGAGTCAAATTCCTGGCTTGCGCAACGCACTCATCGCTGCCGCCAAGCAGGTGCCCGGCGTGACCAATGTGTCGGCCAATGTCACCACCAAAATTGTGGCCCATGCAGCTCAGCGCGGCGTGGCCTTGTTGCCTCAGGTGAAAAACATCGTGGCCGTTGCCTCTGGCAAGGGCGGCGTAGGCAAGAGCACCACCGCCGTCAACTTGGCGCTGGCGCTGGCCGCAGAAGGCGCCAGTGTGGGCCTGCTCGATGCCGACATTTACGGCCCCAGCCAGCCCATGATGATGGGCATTGAAGGCCGCCCCGAAAGCGAAGACGGCAAAACCATGGAACCCATGGAAAACTATGGCGTTCAAGTGATGTCGATCGGTTTCTTGGTGAACCAAGACGAAGCCATGATTTGGCGCGGCCCCATGGCTACGCAGGCACTCGAGCAGTTACTGCGCCAGACCAACTGGAAAGATTTGGACTACTTGATCATCGACATGCCGCCAGGCACCGGTGACATTCAACTCACGCTCAGCCAGCGCGTGCCCATGACGGGTGCCGTGATTGTGACCACGCCCCAAGACATCGCTTTGCTGGATGCCAAAAAGGGCATCAAGATGTTTGAAAAGGTCGGCGTGCCGATCTTGGGCATTGTGGAAAACATGGCGGTACACGTGTGTACCAACTGTGGCCACGTGGAACACATTTTTGGCGCCGATGGCGGCAAGAAAATGGCCGAGAACTACCAGATGGACTACTTAGGCGCTTTGCCCTTGAACATGCAAATTCGTTTGCAGGCCGATAACGGTAAACCCACGGTGGTGGCCGATCCCGATGGCGAAGTGGCAGGCATTTACAAGTCGGTGGCGCGCCAAGTGGCCATCAAAATTGCGGCCAAGGCCAAGGACTTTTCGGCTAAGTTCCCAACCATCACTGTGTCAAAAAACACTTGATGCAAAAAGCAGTGGCCTCTGATTGAGGCCACTTCGCAAAGGCTTGAAGGCTTAGGCTTTCAAGCCTTTTTGTTTTCCATATCGCGAAGACGGAAACGTTGAATTTTGCCGGTGGCAGTCTTGGGCAATTCGCTCACAAACTGAATGAAGCGTGGGTATTTGTAGGGTGCCAAACGCTCTTTCACAAAGACTTTCACTTCTTCCTCGGTCAAGCTTTGACCGGCCTTCAGCACAATGAAGGCTTTGGTTTTGGTCAGGCCATCTGCGTCTACTTTGCCAATGACGGCCGCTTCCAAAATGGCGGGGTGCTGCACCAAAGTCGATTCCACTTCAAAGGGCGACACATAGATGCCGCTGACCTTCAGCATGTCGTCATTGCGGCCAGCATAGGTGTAGTAGCCATCGGCGTCACGCGAGTATTTGTCGCCACTTTTGGTCCATTCGCCTTGGAAGGTGTCGCGTGATTTTTCGCGGTTGTTCCAGTACATCAAGGCCGCTGAAGGGCCTTTGATGTAAAGGTCGCCAATCTCGTCATGAACGGTCAATACTTCACCTTGTTCACCGCGCAATTGCACTTCGTAGCCCGGTACAGGTTTGCCTGTGGTGCCGTAGCGCACATCGCCTGGGGCGTTTGACAAGAACACGTGCAACATTTCTGTGGAGCCAATGCCGTCAATGATTTCGCAGCCATATCGAGCGGTCCAACGCTCGCCAATGTCAGCCGGCAAGGCTTCGCCCGCAGAGGAGCAAAGACGCAATGCCACTTGATCTTTGGTGGGTAAGTCAGGGCTTGCCAACATACCGCCGTAACCGGTGGGCGCACCGTAAAACACGGTGGGCTTGTGATCGACTAAGCGTTTGAAAGTGGCTTGCGGTGTGGGGCGTTCGGCCATCAGCACCACGCTGGCACCCACGCTTAAGGGAAAGGTGAGGGCATTGCCCAAGCCATAGGCAAAGAACAATTTGGCGGCCGAGAACACCACATCGTTGGAGGTCAAAGCCAACACGCCTTTGCCATACAACTGCGCAGTCCAATACAAGTTGCCTTGGGTGTGCACTGTGCCCTTGGGGTTGCCAGTGGAGCCGGAAGAGAACAGCCAGAAGGCGGGCTCGTCGGCATGTGTTTCGGCAGGCAAGCTAGGACCCGAGGCGGAGGCCAACAATTCTTTGAAGTGCATGTTGGGGGCGGGCAAGTCGCCCTCATGGCGCGACACCACCACGTGCTTGATGCTCTTGGTGCCTTGTGCAATGGCGGCATTCAAAGTGCCCAGCAAAGCCGACGACACCAGGGCCGCTTGCGCGCGGCTGTTGTTGATCATGAAGGCGTAATCGTCTGCCGTTAACAAAGTGTTAACGGCAACAGGCACCACACCTGCATACAACGCACCTAAAAAAGAGACGACCCAATCGGTGCTGTCTTGCATCAGCAAAAGCACGCGCTCTTCGCGTTTGAGGCCCAATTTTCGAAGGCCCGCAGCGCAGGCTCTGATTTGATCGCCCATCTCGCCATACGTCAGGCTGCCTGCATCGTCGATGAGTGCCGTTTTGTCTTTGCGGCTGTTGTTGGCAGCAATCAAAAATTGCGCGAAATTGAATTGTGCGGGTGGTGCTGAAGGCAGAGCCATGGCGATCTCCGTGATCTGGGTCAAAAATGTGAGGGGTCTGCACTAAAACGCTTGGGCTTTAAGGCAACTCGCGGTATAAATGCACTATCTTGCTTGCGGACGAGTATGCAGTAAAGTGCATGTTTTGTCTGCACCCTAAATCTAGGGTTTTCCCTTGAATTTGTGGAATTCAGCATGCTCAATTCATTGTCTTGGAGACTTCGGTGACCGAATCATCGACCGCATTTGTTGAAGTGGGTAGCTCGCTTGAGCCCCTGCGCAGCCCCTTTTTGATGGCGCTGGGCGATCGTGTGCGCAACTTGCGTTCGCGCAAGGGCATGACCCGCAAAGCGGTGGCTTTGGCCGCAGATGTTTCAGAGCGTCATTTGGCCAATTTGGAATATGGCACCGGCAATGTTTCTGTCTTGGTGTTGTTGCAAGTCTCACATGCATTGCAGTGTTCGTTGGCAGAGCTGTTGGGTGATATCAGCACCAGCTCACCCGAATGGTTGTTGATTCGTGAGTTGCTCGGCAAAAGAACTGAAGCCGATCTGCGACGTGCACGGGTGCAACTGACGGAAATGTTTGGTGAGAGCGGTGATGCCACAGCGCGACGCACACGCATTGCCCTCATTGGTTTGAGAGGCGCTGGCAAAACCACGCTGGGCCAGCGTTTGGCCGACGATTTAGGATTTACGTTCATTGAACTGAGCCGCGAAATTGAAAAATTTGCGGGCTGCCAAATCAGTGAAATTCACAATTTGTATGGCGCCAATGCTTACCGCCGATATGAGCGCCGTGCACTCGAAGAAGCCATTCAAATTTACCCCGAAGTGGTCATTGCCACGCCAGGTGGGTTGGTCTCCGATTCGGCCAATTTCAATTTGTTGCTGACGCACTGCACCACCGTGTGGCTGCAAGCCAGTGCCAACGATCACATGTCGCGCGTTGCGGCACAGGGCGACTTGCGGCCCATGGCCGCCAGCCCAGAAGCGATGGAAGATTTGAAGCGTATTTTGGAAGGTCGTTCGGCTTTCTATTCCAAGGCCGACCTGAGCTTTGATACCAGCGCACAAGGTGCTGATGAAAGTTTCCAGCGCTTGAAAACGGAAGTTCGCAAAGTCATTCAGTGGGTTGAGTAAGGGCGGAAGAAATTTCTCAAAACCTAGGGTAAATACTTAATAATTGCATTAAATTGCATGTTGAGTGTCTGAATCGAATGCAATAAACTGCATGTCAGCGCGGTTCGATTGATTTCAAAGTCTCGAACCAGAGATTCAGACCCTACAAAGCCCTTCATTGGAGACCCAAATGACAACAGCGCCCATCGTCAATTACCAAACCAACCCAGAAAACTACAAGCACATCAGCTTGGCCTTTGACGGTGCAGTGGCCACCTTGTCGATCAACATCGACGAAAACGCCGGCATTCGTCCTGGCTACAAATTGAAACTCAACTCCTACGACTTGGGCGTGGACATTGAATTGCACGATGCTTTGCAGCGCATCCGCTTTGAGCACCCAGAAGTTCGCTCTGTGGTGGTTACTAGCTTGAAAGACCGCGTGTTCTGCTCTGGCGCCAACATCTTCATGTTGGGTGTTTCTACACACGGCTGGAAAGTGAACTTCTGTAAGTTCACCAACGAAACACGCAACGGCATCGAAGACTCCAGCAAACACTCTGGTTTGAAATTTGTCGCTGCATTGAACGGCGCTTGCGCTGGCGGTGGTTATGAACTGGCCTTGGCCTGCGACGATATCGTGTTGGTCGATGACCGCTCTTCTTCAGTGTCCTTGCCTGAAGTGCCCTTGCTTGGCGTGTTGCCAGGTACCGGTGGCCTCACCCGCGTGACCGACAAGCGCCACGTACGCCACGACTTGGCCGATATCTTCTGCACCAGCGTGGAAGGTGTTCGCGGTCAAAAAGCCGTCGACTGGCGCTTGGTCGATGCCATTGCCAAGCCCAACCAATTTCAACAAGTGGTTCGCCAGCGTGCTGACAACTTGGCCGCAAAAAGCGATCGCCCAGCGACAGAAAAAGGTGTGGCGCTCACACCGATTCAGCGCAACATTGCCGCCGATCAAATTAGCTACAACAACGTGACTGTTGAAATCGATCGCGCCAAGCGCTTGGCCACGTTCACCGTCAAAGCACCTGCATCTGCACAACCTACAGACATCGCAGGCATCTTGGCCGCTGGCGCTCAGTGGTGGCCTTTGCAAATGGTGCGTGAACTGGACGACGCTATTTTGCACATGCGCACCAACGAGCTCGACATTGGCACATGGTTGCTGAAAGCAACGGGCGATGCCAAAGCCGTGTTGGCCAGCGACGCTACTTTGTTGGCCCACAAAGACCACTGGTTCGTGCGCGAAACCATTGGCCACTTGCGCCGCACTTTGGCACGTTTGGATGTGTCTTCACGCAGCATTTTTGCGGTGATCGATCAAGGCACTTGCTTTGTGGGTACCTTTGCCGAATTGGCATTCTGTGCCGACCGCACTTACATGTTGGCCTTGCCCGATGACGCAGACAAAGCGCCTACCATTCAATTGAATGAGTTCAACTTTGGCTTCTACCCCATGGTGAACGATCAGTCGCGCTTGGCACGTCGCTTCTACGAAGAAGTGCCTGCCATGGAAGCCGCTCGCGGCGCCATTGGCAAAGCTCTGGATGCAGATGCTGCATTGGCCTTGGGCTTGGTGACAGCTGCTCCAGACGACATCGATTGGGAAGACGAATTGCGCATGTGCTTGGAAGAGCGCGCAGCCATGTCGCCAGACGCCCTGACAGGCCTCGAAGCCAACCTGCGTTTTGCCAGCCAAGAGAACATGCTCACACGTATTTTTGGCCGCCTCACAGCATGGCAAAACTGGATCTTCCAGCGCCCCAATGCCGTGGGTGAAAAAGGTGCCTTGAAGGTGTACGGCAAAGGCGAAAAAGTGCAGTTCGACATGAACCGCGTTTAAGCCTCAACGTACAAAAAGTTTTTTGAAAGTGTTGTGCAGCAAGGTTCCCGGTGGTCTTTGCTGCAACCAAAATTTGACCCCACCGTTGCTTTAATTTCTGGAGACTCACATGTCCGGTATCAACTACAGCGAAAAAATTCCTAACAACGTCAACTTGTCTGAAGACCGTACGTTGCAACGCGCCTTGGAACAATGGCAGCCCAACTTCATTAACTGGTGGGATGACATGGGCCCCGAAGGTTCAACCGACATGGACGTTTATTTGCGTACCGCGGTCAGCGTTGACCCACAAGGTTGGGCACAGTTTGGCCACGTCAAAATGCGCGACTACCGTTGGGGCGTGTTTTTGAACCCAGGCGAGCAAGACCGTCAAATTCACTTCGGCGATCACAAAGGCGAAAAAGCTTGGCAAGACGTGCCTGGCGAACATCGGGCCAACCTGCGCCGCATCATCGTCACACAAGGCGATACCGAGCCAGCATCTGTTGAGCAGCAGCGTCACTTGGGCCTCACAGCGCCCAGCATGTACGACCTGCGCAACCTGTTCCAAATTAACGTCGAAGAAGGCCGTCACTTGTGGGCCATGGTGTACTTGTTGCACAAATACTTTGGTAGAGACGGCCGTGAAGAAGCCGATGCTTTGTTGCAACGTAACAGCGGCAACGAAGACAATCCCCGCATCTTGCAGGCCTTCAACGAGAAGACCCCTGACTGGTTGTCCTTCTTCATGTTCACGTACTTCACAGACCGTGACGGCAAGTTCCAGTTGTGCGCTTTGGCCGAATCTGCATTCGATCCATTGGCCCGCACCACCAAGTTCATGTTGACCGAAGAAGCACACCACATGTTTGTGGGTGAGTCTGGCGTCAGCCGCACCATCCAACGTACTGTGGACGTCATGAACCAACTCAAAACCGACGACGTGGCCAAACTGCGCGCTGCCGGCGTGATTGATTTGCCCACCATCCAGCGTTACATCAACTTCCACTTCTCCGTCACCATCGATTTGTTCGGTGCCGATGAGTCTTCCAATGCCGCCACCTTCTACAGCTCTGGTTTGAAGGGCCGCTATGAAGAAGGCAAGCGCAACGACGATCACGTGTTGAAGGGCAACACTTACAAGATCTTGGCTGTTGAAAATGACAAGCTGATTGAAAAAGAAGTGCCGATGTTGAACGCATTGAACGAAGTTCTGCGTGACGACTACATCGTTGATTCCAAAGGCGGTATTGAGCGTTGGAACCGTGTGATTGAAAAGGCTGGCATTCCCTTCAAATTGACAGCCCCGCACAAAGCTTTCCACCGCAACATCGGTTCTTTGTCTGGCGCCAAAATCACGCCCGATGGCCGTGTGGTGACAGCCGAAGAGTGGATGGCCAAAGTGGGCGAGTGGTTGCCAACCAACGAAGACCGCGCTTATGTGGGCAGCCTGATGGGCCGTGTCACAGAGCCAGGCAAGTTTGCCAACTGGATTGCCCCTCCTGTCATGGGTATCAATCGTCAGCCTGTAGACTTCGACTACGTTCGTTTTAACTGAGATCTGACAAGATCTCAACCACACGCCATGACCACAGAAGCCGTTTTAATTCAGCAACACCTGATTGACCCAGAGATCTGCATTCGTTGCAACACCTGCGAGGCCACTTGCCCTGTTGGTGCCATCACGCACAATTCTCGCAACTACGTGGTTGATGCTGATAAATGCAATCTGTGCATGGCCTGTGTGCCACCTTGCCCCACAGGCTCGATTGACAACTGGCGCAGCATGCCCAAGGCCAAGGCCTATTCCATTGAAGAGCAATTGAAATGGGATGACTTGCCAGCCGCCTTGAGCGACGCTGACCTTCAGGCCATGGGCGTGGACGCACAAGCTGTTGCTGCGGCGCCTGCTGCAGAAGCAGCACCTGCCCAAGCGGTCAATGCTTCGGGCGAAGCTGTGTTCAATTCAGCCGCCTTTGGCTCGACTTTGCCGCCCTGGTCGGCAGCCCATGCGTACACCAACTTGTATGGTCCTAAAACGCCCACACAAGCCACGGTGGTGGGTAACTTCAAAGTGAACGAAGCCGGTACGTCTAATGAAACTCATCACATCGTGATCGATTTCGGTAGCATGCCGTTCCCAGTTTTAGAAGGCCAGTCTGTGGCCATCGTGCCGCCTGGTGTGGATGCTTCTGGCAAGCCGCACCATGCACGCCAATACTCCATTGCCAGCCCGCGCAATGGTGAGCGCGCTGGTTACAACAATTTGTCTTTGACGGTGAAGCGCGTGGTGGAAGACCACGACGGCAAGCCCGTCCAAGGCGTGTGCTCCAACTATTTGTGCGATGTGAAAGTGGGCGACACGATTCAAGTGATTGGCCCGTTTGGCAGCAGCTTCTTGATGCCCAACCACCCCAAATCCAACATCGTGATGATTTGTACGGGCACGGGCAGTGCGCCCATGCGCGGCATGACCGAGTGGCGCCGTCGTTTGCGTCAAACTGGCAAGTTTGAGGGTGGCAAACTCATGTTGTTCTTCGGGGCTCGCACTCAAGAAGAGCTGCCTTATTTTGGTCCGCTGCAAAAGTTGCCCAAAGATTTCATCGACATCAACTTTGCTTTCTCACGCACGCCAGGCCAGCCCAAGCGCTATGTGCAAGATGCCATGCGCGAGCGCGCCGCCGATTTGGTGGCCTTGCTCCAAGATCCCAACACGTACTTTTATGTGTGTGGTTTGAAGAGCATGGAAGAGGGCGTGGTTTTGGCTTTGCACGACGTGGCCACCCATGCAGGACTCAACTGGGACCAGTTGGGCGCCACGCTCAAAAAAGAAGGCCGTTTGCACCTAGAAACTTATTGAGTTTCTGACCCAGACTTCTGAGACTTCACTGAATTTCAGAAGTTTCACGCCGTCTGAAAGGCGGACAAGCGCCAATGACTTTGAATCATTGGTACTATCCGCCCATGAGTTCCAGACCCTCCATTGATGTAGCCGTCGTCATGCGCCGTGAGCGCGTGCAGGGTGACATGGCCAAATGGCAGACTTGGCGCTGGGTTTTGGACGATGTCACGCCCCAAGAAGAAGGCTTTGGTTCCAGTCCCAAATGTTTGCGCGATGGCGATGACGGCGCGCTTTGGCTGTTCCCCAATTTCAACGTTGAGTTGTATCCAGACGATGCCGAAGGCTACTTGCTGAACGTGACCTCGCCCGATCCATGTTTCTTCGTGATGTGGCGCATGGAAGAAGAACCCGCAATCAGCACAGAGTTGGTGGCCAAGCCCGAACGCGTTTCTTTGAGCTACCACGATGCAGGTCGCTGGCTAGACGCCCAAGAAACCATTGAGCAAGTGCCGGCTTCCCCCGACATCGTGGAATGGGTTCGAGAGTTTGCCAAGCAGCACTACACCCCTGAGGTGAAGCGTCGGCAACGGCCCCAAAGTTTTCAAGCTCTTACAGATCGTTTTGGCCAACCCGCTAAAGTGACCACCAGCGATCGCTCTGGCCGAAAGGTGGACGGCACATGAGCGAGAACGAAGGTGGATTTTTCAGCCGATGGTCGCAGCGCAAGCAGGCTGTGAAGTTGGGCTTGGCTGAAGAAGAAAAGCCACAGCCAAAAAATCCAGAGCCTGTTCAGTCCAAGGCGGCACCGCTGGCTACCGCCCAACAAGATGCCGCTGACAACAAGGCGGAGCCTGTGAAGTTGCCTACCTTGGCCGATGTCGAACAACTCACACCACAATCCGATTTTTCTTCTTTCATGTCTCAAGGCGTCACGCCTGAAGTTCGCAATGCGGCCATGAAAAAACTCTTTACCGACCCTCACTACAACGTGATGGACGGCCTGGACATTTACATTGGCGACTACAACACGCCCGACCCCATGCCTGCAGGCATGTTGGCCAAAATGGTGGGTGCTCAATTCTTGGGTTTGGTCAAAGCCCCCGAAGATGTGGCACAGTCCAACCCACTTGAAAGCCAAATTCAACATTTACCAGAGACAAGCTTGACTGCACAAGCAGACAAGTTAGACAAATCAGAGCCCCTAGAAAATAACTCGGCACAACATGACCACACTCATTTGCGATTGCAACCAAACCATGCCCCTGCAGACCCAGAAGCTGGGCCAGGCGCTGGGTGAATCGCTGACACTGCACAGCACCCTTTGCCGCAGAGAAGCGGGCGCATTTCAAAAGGCCATTCAATCGGGCCAGGAAGTGGTGGTGGCTTGCACCCAAGAGAAAAAGCTTTTCTCTGAATTGGCATCTCAAACGGAAGGCGCTACTTCACCCATCAAATTTGTGAACATTCGGGAGGCTGGCGGATGGAGCAGCGAGGCGCAAAACGCTTCTCCCAAACTGGCGGCCTTGTTGGCCGCTGCACATTTGCCCGAACCCGATCCCGTGCCTGTCGTGCCCTTCAAGAGTGAAGGTCGTTTGCTCATCATTGGCCCGCTCGATCAAGCTGAAAAAGCAGCCGCCATGGTGGCCGATGTTTTGCAAGTGACTATTTTTGCGCAAGGTGCTGGCGAAGCCGGTGGTTCACAAGAGCGTCAATTTCCAATTGTTGCTGGGCAGTTGCAAAGTTTGAGTGGATGGTTGGGTGCATTTGATGTGTCTTGGACAGACAGCAATCCGATCAACTTGGATTTGTGCACCCGCTGCAATGCCTGCGTGCAAGCCTGCCCCGAAAACGCCATTGGTTTGGATTACCAAATTGACATGAACTTGTGCAATGCCAGCCGCGCTTGCGTCAAGGTGTGTCAATCGGCAGGGGCCATTGATTTCAACCGTGTACCCTCTGAAACCTCAGAAAAATTCGACCTGATCTTAGACCTTCGTCAAGCGGGAGCGACTGGCCCGCAGTTTTTGCAACACGCACCTCCACAAGGCTATTTCAAATGGGATGGCCGCGATCTGGCGACACTCATCAAATTGCGCGACATGGTGGGTGAGTTTGAAAAGCCCAAATTTTTTGCCTACAAACAAAAGCTGTGTGCGCACAGCCGCAACGAAACGGTGGGCTGCAATGCCTGCGTTGACATTTGCTCTGCAGAAGCCATTTCAAGCGACAAGTCGCGTCAACAAATCAAGGTGAATCCCAATTTGTGCGTGGGTTGCGGCGCGTGTACCACCGTGTGTCCTACGGGTGCTTTGACCTATGCCTACCCCAAGGCCCAAGAACAAGGCTCGAAAATCAAAACGCTGCTGTCTACCTACCATGCTGCGGGTGGCAAAGACGCTGTACTGATGTTGCACAGCCAAGAGTCCGGACTCAAAGTGGTGGAAGAGCTGGGCCGTGCAACGCAACTCAAATTGGCCAAGGGTATGCCTGCCAATGTGATTCCCATGTCCTTGTGGCACACCGCCAGTTTGGGTTTGGAAGTTTGGCTAACGGCCGTGGCCTATGGTGCGCACCAGGTCTTGGTGCTCTGCACAAACGAAGAAGCACCTCAATACTTGGAAGGGCTTGAGGCGCAAATGGCCGTGGCCCAGAGTTTGTTGGCGGGCCTAGGCTACGAAGGCGTTCATTTTCAAATTGTGCGTGCCAAAAACGGCATGGATTTAGACGCTAGTTTGCAAGCCAATGCCGCCGCAAAAGCACAAGCCAAATGGAAGAAGCAAGTGCCGGCCGTGTATGCCAAGTACGCAGTGGCGCCCGAAAAGCGCAGCACCCTGGAGCTAGCACTTGACCATTTGAGTGAGCATGCGCCCTCTGTTTTACAAGCCGACAACAGTGTCATTGCGTTGCCTGCTGCATCACCTTTGGGCGCTTTGAAAGTCAATGCAGACAAATGCACTTTGTGCCTCAGTTGTGTGAGCGCATGCCCTGCCAGCGCACTCCAAGACAACCCTGATTTGCCGCAACTTCGTTTTATTGAGAAGAACTGCGTGCAGTGCGGCTTGTGTGCCACTACATGCCCAGAAGACGCCATTGAGTTGATTCCCCGATTCTTGCGGACGCCTGAGCGCAAGCAAGCTCAGGTACTGAATCAATCTCAGCCTTATGGCTGTGTGAAATGTGGCAAACCTTTTGGCACCTTGAAAGCCATTGAAGCCATGTTGGGCAAATTAGCAGGCCACAGCATGTTCCAAGGTGCCGCTTTAGAGCGTCTCAAAATGTGTGGTGATTGCCGCGTCATTGACATTTATTCCAATTCGGATGAGGCCAAGATTGCCAACATCCCTCCTAAATCTTGAAGAAATCCAAATGACTTCTAACCTGTCATCGTCCTCAGCCCTAGATGAAGAAACGGCACGCGCTGAAATTTATGGTTTGTTGGCGCTGCTGTTTTACCAAGTTCCCAGTTCTGAGCTTTTGGCTCAACTGAGGGTTGCGGTGACCGATGCGCCAGTCGAAGGTAGTTTCTTGGAAGAACCATGGCGTCAACTGGTCGAGGCATCTAGAGTGTCAACTGATGATGACATTGCCGCGGAATTCAACCACTTGTTTGGGGGTGTTGGAAAGCCTGAGGTTTACCTTTACGCCTCGCATTACATGAGTGGATTTTTGAACGACAAGCCCGTGGCCAGGCTGCGTGAAGACTTGACGGCATTGGGCTTGGAACGCGACGACAGCATGTCAGAGACAGAAGATCACTTTGCGTGTTTGTGCGAAGTGATGCGCTATTTGATAGCGGGCGACGATGTGACTGTCTCCAATTTGACGCATCAAAGAGAGTTCTTTGCCAAGCACATTCAGCCATGGGCTCAAGAAATGACCGAGGTCATTGCCAAGCACCCACGAGCCAAATTCTTTGGGCAATTGGCAGAATTTACCCAAGCATTTTTGAACATTGAAACGCAAGGTTTTGATTTGCTGACCTAAAGCAAGCTTCTGTCAAGAAAGCGTACCCGTCTAAGGGTTTCCCCATTGTGCGAGTTTGACAAGCTGATACGATCGCGCACGTATGCAAAGTATTTCCTAAGCATCTTCAGAGGAAACATTGATGAGTACTCAAAATCCAAAAGTTTCACGTCGCACTTTGTTCGCAGGTGCAGGCACAGTTGGCGCCGTTGCGGTGGCCACCAGCATGTTGCCCCAAGTGCAAGATTTAGCGCCACAAGCTAGCAAAAAAGCCAAGCCCGAGCGCGGCGGTGGCTACGAGCTCTCCGAGCACGTCAAGCGTTACTACAAGACCACCCTGGTCTAAGTCCTTTCTCAAACACTCACCTCTTCTGGAGAGTTTCATGTTGTTGACCAAAAAGAATTCAGGCGCCACAAGCGCTTCATCGCCCTTCGTGCACAGCTTGCGCCGCGGCCTCACACAGGCATTGCCCACCTTAGACCGTCGCACCTTCTTGCGCCGTTCTGGTTTGGGTGTGGGTGTTGGCTTGGCCGCATCGCAACTCAGCCTTGTGAAAAAAGCACAAGCTGCTAACACTGCTGGCATTGTGGGCGCTGGCAAAGTTGAAGTGAAGCGCACCATTTGCACACACTGCTCTGTGGGCTGTGCTGTCGATGCGGTTGTTGAAAACGGCGTTTGGGTTCGACAAGAGCCTGTGTTTGATTCCCCAATCAACTTAGGCGCCCATTGCGCCAAGGGTGCGGCATTGCGCGAACATGGCCACGGCGAGTATCGCCTGCGCTACCCCATGAAACTGGTCAACGGCAAATACGAGCGCATCAGCTGGGACGTGGCCCTGAAAGAAATCAGCGAACGCATGATGGAGTTGCGCAAAGCCAGCGGCCCCGACAGCGTTTACTTCATTGGTTCTTCCAAGCACAACAACGAGCAAGCGTACTTGATGCGCAAGTTTGTCAGCTTCTGGGGCACCAACAACACCGACCACCAGGCGCGTATTTGCCACTCCACTACCGTTGCCGGTGTGGCCAATACATGGGGCTACGGCGCCATGACCAATTCGTACAACGACATGCAAAACAGCAAGTGCGCCATGTACATTGGTTCCAACGCTGCCGAAGCGCACCCCGTCAGCATGTTGCACATGCTGCATGCCAAAGAAAACGGCTGCAAGATGATCGTGGTCGATCCACGCTTTACACGCACGGCAGCCAAAGCCGACGAATACGTCCGCATTCGCTCTGGTACCGACATTCCATTCTTGTTCGGCATCCTGTACCACATCTTCAAAAATGGATGGGAAGACAAAAAGTACATCAACGATCGTGTGTATGGCATGGAGGCTGTCAAGGCCGAAATCATGGCCAAGTGGACACCCGACAAGGTGGAAGAGGCTTGCGGCGTCAAAGAAGAGCAAGTTTTCAAAGTGGCCAAGATGCTGCACGAAAACAACCCCAGCACCATTGTGTGGTGCATGGGCCAAACCCAGCACACCATTGGCAATGCCATTGTTCGTGCCTCTTGCATCTTGCAATTGGCGCTTGGTAACGTTGGCAAGTCTGGCGGCGGCACCAACATTTTCCGCGGCCACGACAACGTGCAAGGCGCCACCGACGTAGGTCCTAACCCCGATTCATTGCCAGGCTACTATGGCTTGGCTGAAGGCTCTTGGAAGCACTTTGCCAAAGCTTGGGACGTCGACTTTGAGTGGATCAAAGGTCGTTATGCCAGCCCCGCCATGATGGGCAAGAACGGCATCACCGTGTCGCGCTGGATTGATGGCGTACTCGAGAAGAACGAACTGATTGACCAAGACAGCAACCTGCGCGGTGTGTTCTATTGGGGCCATGCGCCTAACTCACAAACACGCGGTTTGGAAATGAAGCGCGCCATGGACAAGCTCGACTTGTTGGTGGTGGTCGATCCTTATCCTTCTGCCACAGCCGCCATGGCCGCTATGCCTGGCAAGCCAGAAGACCAGAACCCCAACCGTGCGGTTTACTTGTTGCCAGCTGCCACGCAGTTTGAAACCAGTGGCTCTTGCACCGCGTCCAATCGCTCCTTGCAGTGGCGCGAGAAGGTCATTGAACCCTTGTGGGAAAGCCGCTCCGATCACATGATCATGTACCAATTGGCCGACAAATTGGGCTTTGGCAAAGAGCTGGTCAAGAACTACAAAATGCAAAAAGTCAAAGGCATGGACGAACCCGTGCCAGAAGACATCTTGCGCGAAATCAACAAGTGCGTCTGGACCATTGGCTACACCGGACAAAGCCCAGAGCGCCTCAAAGCCCACATGCGCAACATGCATGTGTTCGATGTCAAAACGCTTAAGTCAAAAGGCGGTAAAGACAAAGAAACAGGTTACGACTTTGGTGACGATTACTTCGGTTTGCCATGGCCATGCTACGGCACGCCCGAACTCAAACACCCAGGTTCACCCAATTTGTACGACACCTCCAAGCACGTCATGGAAGGCGGCGGAAACTTCCGCGCCAACTTTGGTGTGGAGCGCGAAGGTAAGTCTTTGTTGGCTGAAGATGGTTCGCACTCCAAAGGTGCCGACATCACCACTGGCTACCCTGAACTCGATCACGTCTTGCTCAAGAAATTGGGCTGGTGGGGCGAGCTCACAGAGGCCGAAGCCAAAGCAGCCGAAGGCAAAAACTGGAAGACCGATTCTTCTGGTGGCATGATGCGCGTGTTCATGAAGAACCACGGTTGCCATCCCTTCGGCAATGCCAAGGCTCGTGCAGTGGTTTGGAACTTCCCCGATCCTATTCCTCAGCACCGCGAGCCACTGTATGGCACCCGTCCAGACATGATGGCCAAGTACCCCACGCACGACGACAAGAAAGCCTTCTGGCGTCTGCCCACGTTGTACAAAACCATTCAAGACAAGAACATTGCCGACAAGGTGCATGAGAAGTTCCCGCTCATCATGACATCGGGTCGTTTGGTCGAGTACGAAGGTGGTGGTGAAGAAACCCGTTCCAACCCATGGCTGGCCGAATTGCAACAAGAGATGTTTGTCGAAATCAATCCGCAAACAGCTTCTAAGCGCGGCATTCGCAATGGCGATCGGGCTTGGGTCAAGTCACCCACGGGTGCTCGCTTGAATGTGCAAGCCTTGGTCACCGAGCGCGTGGCGCCCGATACCGTGTTCTTGCCATTCCACTTCTCAGGTCGTTGGCAAGGTGCCGACATGTTGGCGCATTACCCCAATGGCGCAGCACCTATTGTGCGGGGTGAAGCTGTCAACACAGCCACCACTTACGGCTACGACAGCGTCACCATGATGCAAGAAACCAAAACAACCGTTTGCGATGTGGAGAAGGCGTAAAGCCTTTGCCACACACAGGAGTAAAACATGGCAAGAATGAAATTTATCTGTGATGCAGAGCGCTGCATTGAATGCAATGGTTGTGTCACGGCTTGTAAAAACGAACACGAAGTACCTTGGGGCGTCAACCGTCGCCGCGTGGTCACTTTGAATGACGGCGTGCCCGGCGAAAAATCCATTTCTGTGGCGTGTATGCACTGCTCAGATGCGCCTTGCATGGCAGTCTGCCCCGTCAACTGTTTCTATCGCACCGAAGAGGGTGTGGTGTTGCATGACAAAGACGTTTGCATTGGTTGCGGCTACTGCTCCTATGCATGCCCCTTTGGCGCACCTCAGTTCCCAAGCGCAGGCACCTTCGGTGTTCGCGGCAAGATGGACAAGTGCACCTTCTGCGCAGGTGGCCCCGAAGCCAACGGCAGCCAAGCCGAATTTGAAAAATATGGTCGCAACCGTTTGGCCGAAGGCAAGTTGCCTGCGTGCGCTGAAATGTGTTCCACCAAAGCCTTGCTCGCTGGCGATGGCGACGTGGTGGCCGACATCTTCCGCAACCGCGTGGTTCAACGCGGCAAAGGTGCAGAAGTTTGGGGTTGGGGTACTGCCTATGGCAGCAAAGCCGATGCGAAAGGTGCCAAGTCGTGAACAGCATCAAACGATTGACAGGCGTGGCCATCGCTGTGCTTTTGACGGCAGGCCTCACTGCTTGTGTCGACAAAGCCCAAGAATTGGCAGGCCAGCCTAAAGTGGACGCAGCGCCCTACACCGGCACTGGCGTGAAGGCATTTACCGAGTCTGACTGGAAAGCTGGCGACAAAAACAGCTGGGCCCAGCAACTTAAAACGCGCGCTCAATATGGGCAAAACGATCACACGCGATCCAACTGAACGTGGGAGAGCAAGCATGAACCGATCTTCGGTAACTAATTACATCCAGTCGGGCCTGCTGGCGGCTGGCTTGATGTTGGGTGGGGCCTTGAGTGTGTCCGCTCAAACACCAAGCGCAGCATCTGCGGCAGCACCAGCATCGGCGGCGGCACCTGCAGCTGCCGACAGTGGCAAGACAGGTGCACTTGGCGTTCAAAGCGCCAATATTTTTTCCATTGCACCCGACGCCAACACCGATCCCAAGTACGCAGATCAAAACAACGGCGATCGCAGCAAGGTTCAGCCTGGCAACAATGCGCCCATGTGGCGACAAGTCGGCGCAGGTGTAACGGGCTACAGCAGCCTTCCCGCGTCAGAGGCGCCTGAAGCTGGCAATCTCATTCAGCCTTTTGTTCAGTACCCAGGTTCTAAGCTCACCACAGCGGGCGAGGCATGGCGTCAAGTGCGCAACAACTGGATCATTCCTTACGGTGGTTCCTTGTTGCTCATCGTGGCATTGGCCATTGCCTTGTTCTACTACGGCAAAGGAACCATGAAGTTGCACGGTACCGAGACTGGCCGCAAGATTGAGCGATTCACTCCGCTAGAGCGTGCAGCCCACTGGACTAACGCCATTGCTTTTGTGTTGCTGGCTGTGTCTGGCGTGGTCATTGCCTTTGGAAAGTATTTCATCCTGCCCGTCATCGGTACAGCCTTGTTTGGTTGGTTGACCTATGCCTTGAAAAACATCCACAACTTTGCAGGCCCCTTGTTTGCGGTTTCCCTGATCATTGTGTTTGTCACTTTCTTGAAGGACAACTTCCCTAGCAAAGAAGACATCACTTGGTTGCTCAAGGGTGGCGGTATGTTCTCAGGTCATGAAGTGCCATCGCACCGCTTCAATGCTGGTGAGAAAGTCGTTTTCTGGTTTGGCGTTTTGGGTCTGGGTGTCATCGTGGTGGGCTCTGGCTTGGTATTGGACAAACTCATTCCAGGTCTCATTTATGAGCGCAGCACCATGCAAATTGCCAACATGATCCATGGTGTCGCCACGGTTCTCATGATGGCCATGTTCATGGGACACATCTACATGGGCACCATTGGCATGCAAGGCGCTTACAGCGCCATGCGCGAAGGCTATGTCGATGAAACTTGGGCCAAAGAACACCACGAACTTTGGTACAACGACATCAAAGCAGGCAAGATTCCTGCACAAAGATCTCCTGAAGCAGTTGCCCAAGGTGGTACCGTTTCCACATCGGCATCTGCCTAAAGTTTGAGGATACAAACCATGAAAAAAACTTTCATCAGCTTGGCCACCTTGGTACTGGCTTCCTTGTTCAGCGTTTCCGCCATGGCCAAGTTGCCAGCCCTCAGTGATGAGGCCAAAGCCAAGGCTGCTGAAGCGGCTGCCAAAACAGCTCACGGCAACAAAGTGGCTGACTTTCAATTGTGCAAGTCACGCGAAAAAGTAGCTGCCCACTATTACAAGACAGCCAAGTCAAGCGGCAAGCAAACCACACCCCCTGTGGCTACGCCGCCCTGTGCAGATCCGGGTCCCTTTGTGGCTGCACCGCCTGCTGCTGTAGCCTCGGCACCCGCCGCGGGTGCTAAACCAGCTGCGCCTGCTGCTGCACCCGCAGCCCCCGCCAAAAAATCCTAAGTTTTCCCTGATTTCTTCAGGCCAAAAGTCCCTCGCTGAATAAGCGTGGGACTTTTTGCGTTAGGCTCTCGTTTGCTTTATCCAAATCACCATGTCTTCTACTTCTTCTCTCAAACCCAGACTGACGAATGCGCGCGCTGAACTGACGCGACAAATTTCGGTGGTCAATGAATTTGGAGAACGCTCGCAAATCCACATTCCTGCGGAGCGAGCACTCACGGTGTATTTGGACAAGAAAGAATTGGTCACCCTCATGACCTTGGGGGCCAGCCCTGAATACTTGGTACTGGGTTTTTTGCTCAACCAGCGACTCATTCAATCGGTTGAAGAAATTGAATCCATCACAGTCGATTGGACTTTGGGCGAGGGCGAATTGGGCCAGCCAGGTGTAGCTGCCATCAAAACCCGCGAAGGCCTGAGTCAAGCCGGTCCTAAAACGGCTGCGCGCGTGGTCACCACCGGTTGTGGGCAAGGCAGTGTGTTTGGCGATTTGGTCAACGACATCGATCGCATTCAGTTGCCTGCAGATGCGCATATATCACAGGCCACTTTGTATGAGTTGGTCAATGCCATCCGCATTCAAGAAACAACCTACAAGTCCTCGGGCTCAGTCCATGGGTGTGCGTTGTTCCAAGGTGCCAACATGTTGATGTTTGTCGAAGATGTGGGTCGTCACAATGCCGTCGACACCATTGCGGGTTGGATGGCCATGAACGATGTCAGCGGTCAGGACAAAGTTTTTTACACCACAGGCCGTCTCACCAGCGAGATGGTCATCAAGTCGGCACAAATGGGCGTGCCGATTGCTGTGTCTCGCAGTGGCATTACCCAAATGGGTTTGGAGGTGGCCGAGCGCGTGCAGCTGTGTGCCATAGGCCGCGCCACCAACAAACGCTTCCTGTGCTTCAGCGCACTCCACAGAGTGAAGTGGCAGCCTGAGTTGGCTGAAGTTCATCACAAGCCTGCTTTGCATGACGCCTAAACTTGCAGGTTTAAATCCCATGACCTGGCAACGTGCAGTGCAATTGGGCTGGCGCAACCTTTGGCGTGACCTAAGGTCGGGTGAGCTCAATCTTTTGGTGGTCTCGGTGGTACTGGCGGTGGCTGCGCTCTCGGCCGTCGGGTTTTTTTCTGATCGGTTGCAAGCGGGTTTGTGGCGAGACGCACGCCAACTGATTGGCGGCGACGCGGTGGTGGTGAGTGACAAACCCACTGCAGAAAACTTTCTACAAAAAGCCAAAGAACTTGGACTTAAAACAAACGCTACGCTGAGCTTTCCCAGCATGGCCCGAGCGGACGACGCGCAAGGCGGAGAGACCAAACTGGTGGCACTCAAAGCGGTGTCTGAAGGTTATCCTCTCAGAGGCCAGTTGACCTTGTTAGGTGGTTCAAGTCCAGATACCTCCAACACAAAAACTTCGCAGGTGACGCGACAAGTTCCATCTGCTGGCCAGGCATGGGTTGATCCTGCCTTGTTAGATGTCTTGAACCTCAAGTTAGGCGACACATTGTGGCTGGGAGACAAGGCATTTCAAATCGGTGCCTTGATTGACAGAGAGCCAGACCGCGGCGCGGGCTTCATGAATTTCGCGCCTAGAGTCATGATCAATCAATCTGACATGCAAGCCACTGGCTTGATTCAACCTGCCAGCCGTCTTTCCTATCGCATGGCCGTTGCGGGTGATGCATCGCAGCGCAATGTACAAAACTTCATCACATGGGCCAGAGAAGAAGTAGCTAAGCCCGAAGTGCGCGGTGTTCAAGTGGAGTCGATGGAGAGTGGCCGTCCTGAAATGCGCCAAACTCTTGACCGTGCCGAAAAGTTCCTCAATTTGGTGGCCTTGTTGGCGGCGCTTTTGTGTGCTGTGGCTGTGGCGCTTGCGGCTAGAACTTTTGCAGCCAAGCATCTAGACGCTTGCGCGCTACTGCGTGTGTTGGGACAAAGCCAAAAAACATTGTCAATTGCGTATGCCTTTGAATTTATTACTGCGGGTTTGGTCGCCAGTTTGCTGGGCGTCATGGTGGGCTACGGCATTCACCACGCCTTTGTCTTTTTGTTGGCTGGGTTGGTTGATGCACAGTTGCCCGCCGCATCGGCTGCGCCCGCATTGCTGGGCATGGGCATGGGCTTGACCTTGTTGTTGGCGTTTGGATTGCCACCCGTTTTGCAGTTGGCCCAAGTGCCTGCGCTGCGTGTCATCCGCCGTGACATGGGCGGTTTGCAACCCGCCTCAGTGGGCGTTTTGCTTGCAGGTTTGTTAGGTTTTGCAGGCGCCTTGATGTGGGCCAGTCGCGATGTCAAATTGGGCTTGATGACGGTGGGTGGATTTGCCTTGGCCACACTCATGTTTGCTGGTGCCACTTGGTTGGCTTTGAAATTGTTGCGCAGGTGGGTGCCCAGCGATACAACACCGCGGTGGTTGTTGCTGGCCACTCGCCAAGTCATGGCCAGGCCGGTTTATGCCGTGGTGCAGGTCAGTGCTTTATCGGTTGGCTTGTTGGCGCTGGTGCTCTTGGTTTTGCTGCGTACTGACCTCATCAACAGCTGGCGTAAGGCCACGCCCGTCAATGCGCCCGATCGGTTTGTGATCAATGTTCAGCCCGATCAAACCGAGGCGTTTCAAAAGTCGCTTCAGCAAACGGGCGTTCAAAACTACGATTGGTACCCCATGATTCGGGGCCGTTTGGTGGCCATCAATGGCAAGACCGTCAGCCCGCAAGATTATTCAGAAGAACGTGCCAAGCGACTGGTCGATCGTGAATTTAACTTGTCTTCTAGGGCGGCCAAACCAGAGCACAACGCCGTAGTTCAAGGAACTTGGCAAGACAACGAAAAAGATGCGGTGAGTGTGGAGGTAGGCATTGCCCAAACCTTGGGTCTCAAAATGGGCGACCGCCTGCAATTTGACATTGGCGGCGTCTTGTCGGAGGGGCGCATCACTTCTCTGCGCAAAGTAGATTGGGGCTCGATGCGAGCCAACTTCTTTGTTATTTACCCTGTCGACAATTTGCCCAATGTGCCATTGAGTTACATGGCCGCCTTCAAAACGCCCGATGTGCCAGCGTTTGAGCGCAACTTGCTGCAACAGTTTCCCAACATCACTAGCGTCGACTTGCGCGCTTCCATCACGCAGATTCAAAAAGTTTTAGACCAAGTGATTCGAGCGGTAGAGTTTTTGTTTGCATTTACCTTGATGGCCGGTTTGTTGGTGCTCATGGCCGCTGTCACCTCAACCCGTGAAGAACGCAAACGCGAATTTGCCATCATGCGGGCTTTGGGTGCGACGGGTCGATTGCTGAGCCAAGTGCAAACCGCCGAGCTCATGGGTGTGGGTCTGTTGGCAGGATTTTTGGCCAGCTTGGTGGCCGAGCTGGTGGGCTGGGGCTTGGCCCGCTTTGTGTTTGAGTTTGAGTGGACGGCATCGCTGTGGGTGCCCGCAGCTGGCGCACTGACGGGTGCTGTGCTGGCGTGGCTAGCGGGCTGGTGGGGCTTGGCTGAAGTGCTCCGGCAACCTGTGTCGCAAACACTGCGTCAAGCTTCGGAATAATCAAGCGCCATGGCGTGGGTTTAGGACGGTGTGAGCAACACCACCAAAGCACCCGCGCCGCCCTCTGCGGGCTTAGCCTGAACAAAGGCCATGACTTGGTTCTTTTGCACCAGCCAGCTGTGAACTTTAGATTTGAGCACCGGCGTTTTGCCAGGCGAGCCCAAGCCTTTGCCATGCACCACACGAACACACCGAATGCCGTATTTGTGCGCCTCGCGAATGAAGGCGGTGAGTGCGAGTCTGGCTTCGTCGCTGCGCAGGCCATGCAAATCAATTTCTCTTTGAATGGCCCAATCGCCCTTGCGCAATTTGCGAGTCACTTCCGGGCCCACACTGGGCCTTCTAAAGCTGAGAGCATCGTCGGTATCTAGCAAGGTGCTGACATCAAATTCATCGCTTAGGGAATCTTGAACGACCTTGGCTTCATCTTTTTGCAACTGCGTGGCCACAGGGGCGCGAGGCACCTTGGGAATGTCTGCTTTGTTGCTGCTTGGTAGAACAGCCACTTGCCCCACGGCCCTGATAAACAGATTCTTTTCAGCTTCAATTCTTTTCAGTTCAGCCGCGCGCGCAGCCGCTTCAGCAGCTGCTTTGGCCTGCGCCTCGGCAATTTGCTTTTGAACGTGTTTGAGATCTTGAAGCGATTGAAATTTCACCCGCCAATGTTGCCACAAGGTCTGTGCAAAAAAGAGCTGGCTTACAAAACACCCTGTTCGGCCATGGAAAAGGCTTGTCCCGGCCCCACGATGACGTGGTCTAAGACCCGAACATCGACCATGTTCAAAGCCGTTTTCAGGCTTTGGGTGAGGTGCAAATCGGCAGGACTGGGGTGAACTGAACCACTGGGGTGGTTGTGGGCCAACACCACGGCCGCGCTGTGGTGGTGAAGCGCTCGGAGAACCACCTCGCGGGGGTAGACGCTGGTTTGGCTCAAGGTGCCTCTGAACAAGGTTTCCATACAGACCAAGCGGTGCTGTGAATCTAGAAACAGCATGGCAAATACCTCATGGGATTTGTGCGCCAAATGCAGTTGCAAGTAAAGCTGAACGCTGGCGGCGCTTTGCATCACTTCTCGGGTGCTGAGTCGCTGGGCCATGGCCCGTTTGGCCAATTCCATGACGGCTAACAACTCGGACTGTTTGGCGGGCCCTAAACCCTTGATGGCGCGCTGATTGGCGGGCGGCGTGAGCAGCAAGTTGGCCAGTCCGCCGCTGGCAAGCAGCATGTCTTGCGCCAATTGCAGCACATTGCGCCCAGCAATACCCGTTCTGAGGAGCAGGGCCAGAAGTTCTGTATCGCTTAAAGCGCTTGGGCCTCGGGTGAGTATTTTTTCGCGCGGGCGGGTGTCTGGGGGTAATTCTTGGAGATTCATGGGTTTTCTGACGAGATAAATGCCCCAGATGGCTGCTTTTTGGGGCGAAAGCCACAGAAGCTTTTTACAATGGCGCATTCGACTGATGGAGTCTGAACCCAATACCCTGCGCATGGGCTTGATTGGACTTTCATTGGCCTTCTTTGAATTGCGCCAGATGCGCGTTCAAAGTCCATTTTTCAAACTGAAGTTTTATGACCACTGTTCAAGCGGGCTCTTTTTTAACCTTGCACTACCGATTGGCTGGCCCTCAAGGCACGCTGATCAACACCTTTGAAGACAAGCCCGCCACCTTGTCTTTGGGCTCGGGTGAGTTGTCGCCCGGCATGGAAGAAGCTTTGATGGGTTTGGAAGAGGGCGTGCGCACCACCTTTGAATTGGCGCCTGGCGTGGCATTTGGAGAGCGCAACCCTGATATGCAGCAATGGGTGGCGCGCAAGCTGTTGGCGCAGTTGGGTGCTTCACAAGAGCACTATGTGCCAGGCGATGTGGTTCAGTTTCCAACGCCAGATGGTCATGGCACCTACGCTGGTGCGGTGATGCAAGTGGCTGAAGATGGCGCGGTGTTGTTTGACTTCAATCATCCGCTGGCAGGCCACCCTGTGACGTTTGAAGTGCATGTGATTGGTATTTTGTAAATCCTTTTTTGGCAAACAAAGGCAATTGATCAAGGCAATTGATCAAGGCAATTTAAAAAGGCAACTTTAAAAGGCAACTTATGGGCGTACAAGAAATTCTGTTGGCTGAACCTCGCGGTTTTTGCGCAGGCGTAGATCGTGCGATCGACATCGTGGAAGCGGCCATTGCCAAATTTGGCCGGCCCATCTATGTGCGACATGAGATTGTGCACAACACCTATGTAGTAAACGACCTTAAAACCAAGGGTGCCATCTTCATAGAAGAACTGAGCGATGTACCGCCCGGCGCCACTTTGGTGTTCAGTGCACACGGTGTGAGCAAAGCCGTTCAAGCCGAGGCAGAGGCACGTGGTTTCAATATTTTTGATGCCACCTGCCCCCTGGTCACCAAGGTCCATGTGGAAGTGGCCAAGCTTCACAAAGAGGGTTACGAGTTCATCATGATTGGCCACAAGGGTCACCCTGAAGTAGAAGGCACCATGGGTCAATTGCCCGATGGCATTCACCTGGTGGAAGACGTCCATGATGTGGTCAAGGTTCAACCTAAACAAACAGACCTGTTAGCGGTTGTGACTCAAACCACTTTGAGCGTGGACGATGCTGCAGAAATTTTGTTGGCGGTGAAGCAACGCTTTCCAAAAGTGCGCGAACCCAAGCAACAAGACATTTGCTACGCCACCCAAAACCGTCAAGATGCTGTCAAGCTCATGGCCCCCGAAGTGGATGTGTTGGTGGTGGTGGGTAGCCCCACCAGTTCCAACAGCAACCGACTGCGCGAATTGGGTTCGCGCATGGGCGCTGACAGTTACATGATTGACAGCGCCGACGAACTTCGAAATGAATGGTTTGAAGGAAAGCACCGTGTCGGTTTGACTGCGGGAGCCTCAGCCCCCGAAGTGCTGGTGCAAGATGTCATTGCGCGTCTTCGCGCATTGGGCGCCACCTCCATTCGCAAGTTGGACGGTGTGACCGAGACCATCAAATTTCCCTTGCCCAAGGGCCTAAAATTAAACGATGGCCAATGAGTTTTTGGCCACTTAAATCTTTTTCAAAATGTTAGACATCCTTTTGCTTCGTAAAGACCTAGATGCCGCCGTAGCGCGTTTAGAAACCCGTAAAAATCCCCAAGCGTTTTTGAATGTAGAAAAGTTTCGTGCTTTGGAAACAGAGCGCAAAACTTTGCAAACACGCACTGAAGAATTGCAAAGCCAACGCAACAATTTGTCCAAGCAAATTGGCATGCTGAAGTCCAAAGGCGAAAGCACAGACCAAGTGATGGCCGATGTGGCCAGCATCAAAACTGAACTGGATGCTTCTGCAATCCGTTTGGAAGCACTGCAAGCCGAACTCCAAGACATGTTGTTGGCTGTTCCCAACTTGCCCCACGAAAGTGTGCCTGTAGGTGCTGACGAACATGGCAACGTTGAAGTTCGCAAGTGGAGTGTCGACGGCAAAGGCCCCAAGAGCTTCGACTTTGAAGTCCGTGACCACGTGGATATTGGCGAAAAACTCGGCCTCGACTTTGATACCGGCATTAAGTTGTCGGGCTCACGCTTTACTTTCATGCGCGGCCAAATTGCCCGCATGCATCGTGCGCTGGCGCAGTTCATGTTGGACACGCAAACACAACAACACGGCTACACAGAGTGCTACACCCCTTACGTGGTGAATGCAGAAACTCTGCGCGGCACCGGCCAGTTGCCTAAGTTTGAAGGCGATTTATTTGCGGCCAAAAAAGGCGGTCAAGACGGCGAAGATGCGGCTGACAACCAGGCGCTGTATTTGATTCCCACCTCAGAAGTGACATTGACCAACGTGGTGCGCGATGAAATTTTGGCAGAGTCCGATTTGCCCATGAAGCTCACAGCGCACACACCGTGCTTCCGATCAGAAGCGGGCAGTGCAGGGCGTGATACACGCGGCTTGATTCGTCAGCACCAGTTCGACAAAGTCGAGATGGTGCAAATTGTTCATCCAGAAAAAAGCTACGAAGCGCTGGAAGAAATGACCGGCCATGCAGAAGCCATCTTGCAAAAGCTCGGCTTGCCTTACCGCGTCATGTTGCTGTGCTCTGGCGACATGGGTTTTGGTGTAACCAAAACTTATGACTTGGAAGTGTGGGTGCCAGCGCAAGGCACCTATCGCGAAATCAGTTCTTGCTCTAACTGCGAAGCATTTCAAGCGCGTCGTTTGCAAGCGCGCTTTAAAAATGCGCAAGGTAAGAACGAGTTGGTGCACACCTTGAATGGCTCTGGTTTGGCAGTGGGCCGTGCGCTGGTGGCGGTGCTTGAGAATTATCAGAATGCAGATGGTTCTGTGACAGTCCCTGAAGTGTTGCGGCCTTATATGAGCGGCGTAACAGAGCTGCGTGCTTAAAGGCTACTGATAGAATTTGCGGCAGTGACCAGCCGCAATGTGGAACGCAGGAGAAGTGGCAGAGTGGTCGAATGTACCTGACTCGAAATCAGCCAACTTCGTTCTCTATAGCGCATAAACACTAGCTTTTATCGGTTTTGTGCAGCTACACACGGACTACACAATTATCAGTTTTGGGAGTATCATTTTTCAATGATGCCTCAAATGTGTAGTCCAAATGACTGATAACAAACTCCCCCAATCTGTAACGATTCTTGAAGACAAAGTGCATGTCTTCATGCGTAGTGGTTCGCCTTTTTGGTGGTGTGGATTTCACTTCAAGGGCAAGTACATACGAGCATCAACAAAGCAGAAGCACCTTGAAGCTGCAAAAGCATTCGCTAAGGATTGGTACTTCAGCAAACAGACAGAGATTGCAAGTGGCGAGATTTCGTCTCCAAAGCATGAGTTTGGGAAGTTAGCAGACGAAGCACTTGCTAACTATAAAAGTATGTTTGTGGACAGAGGACAGCGTAGTCTGAAGACATACGAGGGCATTGAAGGCATCTTGAACTCTAGAGTCAAAGACTATTTCAAGAAAGTAGCTGTTCAGAACATCGACAACACAGCTTGGCACAAGTACAAAGAAGACATGGTCGCTACGTACCCAAGCATCAAGCGTGGCACTTTGCATCAGTACAAGAACGCTATCAGAATGGTCTTGAACTATGCGTTCAGACAAGGCATCTTGAAGCAGTTGCCACAGTTCAAAGATGAATACGACACAAAGAAGAACAACTCAACTAGAGCGTGGTTTACTGCACACGAGTACTCAAAGTTACATCGAACAATTGCTGCACATGCTGAGTATTTGAGTACAAGAGACAAGCTGCTGCATCAACATGCACTTGAACTCTACGACTATGTGATTTTTGGAACAAATACAGGAATGCGTGTTGGAGAGATGAATGCATGTCGTTTCTGCGATGTAAAAATCGTCAAAGAAAAGACAACTGACAAGCGAATCTTAGTCATCTCGAACATCAAAGGTAAACGAGGAATTGGGAACTGTCAGAGTTTTTATGGTGCTGTTGCTGCTTACGAGCGCATCTTGAAGCGTAGAGGAATGACTCACGCAAAAGCAAAAGACTCAACTGAGAAGTTGTTCTTGGTTCATCACAGAACAATGTTCAACAAGATTCTTGAGAAAACGAAGCTGAAGCACACGAAGACAACACCATCTACAAAGCGTGACTTTGTGTCGTTGCGTTCTACTTACATTTGTTTCAGACTGTTGAGAGGTGCACCAATCTACGAAATTGCGAACAACTGTCGAACATCAGTAGCGATGATTCAAGAGCATTACGCAAAGCAGCTTGGAGGGCAGTTAATGAGAAACATCAACAGACTTGGTTACGAAGATTGGGAAAGTGAACCTAATAAGTAACCAAAAAGAATTATGGCGGAGAGAGAGGGATTCGAACCCTCGGTAGGGGAAAACCCTACGCCTGATTTCGAGTCAGGTACATTCGACCACTCTGCCATCTCTCCACAAAAATGATTCTACTCGCAAACGCTTGTAGAGCGTTGTCGACAGACCTTCGCAGTGCAAGTGTGCATTGAGTGTGAAGGAAAAAATAAATAGTATGAAGCTGCAATTTCACTGCACACGCAACTTCACAGCACTTATATTGTCAGAATCAATAAACGTTTTGATTGTGATGAATAGGGGCGATGCATGGCAACTAAACAAGAACTTCGCAAGCGATTAGATGAACTCGCAAGTGAAGCAGACAAGCAGACACGATTGCACGATTCAGCAACACGAATGCTGTATCGAGGATTGGCAGAGCTATATGTGTGGTGGAAAGAAGCAAACGCATACGAAGGCTTTTTAGATGAACTCTATGACGAGTTCAACATCAGAACAAGAAATCAAGGCGAAGAAAACTTTGTTCGAGTCATCAGACTCATGTGGCGAATTGATTGGAGTGGAAGACGTTCACCTTCACTTCAAAAATGGAGTCAAGCACTGAGAAAAGTGCATCACGAAGTTGAAACAAACAAAAACAAATACAAAGCCAATACGATTGAAAACATCATCTTGTTTATTCAAGCAAGTGGTGGTGTCAATGGATTGATTGGCATCACTCAAGACTTGGCAAGTAAACAAGACATTGAAGTAGGTGCTAAGAGCAAAAGCAAAGCAAAACAGACACGAGAGCAAGAGAATGCATTGCTTCTAAATGCAAAGCATTTGGAACTCGCTGAAAAATACTTTGCAAACGATGCAAAACCAATCATCAGATTGGACTTGGGTGACCAACCAATCGTTACAAATGACAAAAGCTATGCACTTGCACTTGTGCGAAGAACAGCAGAATCAAAATATCAAATTCTCAGCATTACAGAGAACGATACGCTGATTACAGAAGCGATGATTAAGACGTACAAGCGTCAACAAGACTCAGCGCCTAAGACGCTTAGATTGATTTCAGAAGTGATACAGACGCAAGCCTTACCAATTGCATTTGAAAAACACAGACAAAGTCTTGCACCAAAGTCAAAAGTTCTCAACGAACAGAAGAAACCAATGAAGCAAATCAAACGATTGCTTTATAGGGCAAAAACTAAAGACTTCTTGCTCAGTGAAAACAGAACTGATTGCTCAGTCGTCACGATTGCAAAACCATTCGACTTTCCATTCAAAACTCAATCAGATACGTTCTTGAATGCAAACGACAGAACTTTCGTAGAGCAGCAGATTGTTCAAGCAAAAAATCTTTCATTCTTCGACATCGCTAGTGGGAAAGAAATTCTTGAAAACGAAGACGATGAAGTCAAAGCAACACACTTCATCATGTCAAAGTACAAGATTGATGGATATGTACGAAATCTATACTTTTATAGCTTGGACACATTAGCTGAGCAGAGTAAACAACAAGCAGACTTCAATCCAACTGCATCAGAACCTCTATGGGAAGCTGAAGTAGATGCAGCTTGGATCGCTTCATTTAATGCAAACTTTCTAAATCATTGGTTGCGAACATTTGGAGCAAGTGTTAACCAAAGAAGAAATCAGCTTTTAAGAGTTGACTTAACAAAATCATCTCTTGTGATTCATTACGATGGTGTTGGTGCTCATTTCGACAAGCAGTCGAAGGGATTGTTAGACCCAAGCGTTAAGAAGTCGAAAAAGAATTTGAAACTTACATTCTTATCAAAAGACTTGATACCAACTTTGAATGCATTAACTGAACAATCAATTGTTGGGCGAGTGAAGCTAATTGCAAACGAAGATGCACTTGGCTTCATTTATAAAACAGAGATTGCACAGTACTACATTGCAGTGCCAACAAGCAACTCAACAGGCAGACGAAAGAATGCTGCATTCGTTGGATACGGAGTTCCAAGTGGAAGATAAAGAAAACATTGAAAAACGTCTAAGGTCGATGACGAGCTACCTTCATGAAAAAACAGAATTGTTTACAGATTTGCAGTGGATGGAATTCATTCGCAGAAAAAAAACGTACGTTTCATCTAGTCATGCAATAAGGCAAATCAATGGTGATTTGAGTGAAATGAAAAAAACAGAAAAAGAGGCTAGTGAGTTAGTTGAAAAGAACTTAAAGAAAATTGGCATTTTTTTACTTGTTGCAATTGTTGGAAATTCAATTTTTAGTTTTTGGGAGCAGCAGACAACGATGAGTCTCATCATCATCTCAATGATGTATGTGATGTTCGTAGGGCTGATGAGAAAGATTGACCATCAAAGTTACTGCTTAAAAGAGTTGTCGATGAAAGCAGAGGAGAAGCAATACTCATTAATGAATCACGCTAATGGCATTGGGCATGTGAGATATCAACGTGAGTACGAGGAAATGCTGTTGAAGCAATGGACTGAAGATGCGTATGAAGAGGACTATGCAGAGTTGCTTGATAAAGCGCACGAATGTTCGATTGACATTGCTGTATTAAATTCAATGAATAGTCGTGAGTACTATGAAAAGGAAAATCAATGAGCATTGATTTATCTCCACGATGGGACGAGTTTGCAGTCTATTTGCCTGCAATTCAAGAGTGGTACTCGAAGAACGTTCATGCAAGTAAGAAGCTAGAGAAGTCAAGACCATTTCCAAATGGACTCAAGTTATCAGACCTTGATTACATGAATCCAAAGAGCAAACTGTGGCACTACAAGTATGGGTTGTACTCTGCAGGACAGTTCAAAAAACACGACACAAAAGAATGCTCTGTTTCGTTGAGAGACAGAACGCTAGATGCAAATGGGGAAAGTAAAACAATCATTCTTGGTGATAGTGGAGGTTTCCAAATAGGCATGGGGTCATTTAGTGGCACTGAGCACTTAAAGAAAATTAAAGATGCAAATGAAATGTGCGAAGCATGGAGGCAGTGTGGAGATGTACGTGACAACGTTGTAGATTGGCTTTGTGCAACGAGTGACTATGCGATGACGATTGACATGCCACTGTGGGTGCTTGTTTCTAAAACGTCTAAAAGTCCATTCAAGATTTGTAGCAGAGAGCAGTTGACTCAACTTACTATTGAGAATCTTGAACATATCAAGCAGAACAAACATGGCAAAACTAAGTGGCTTAACGTAATACAAGGCACTAATGAAGAGGATACAGAGTATTGGTGGAGTCGTGTTAAGAAGTACAAGTTCGATGGATGGGCACTTGCAGGTTCAGTAGGTTGGCGAGGTGGTCTTGACTCTGTTATGTACAACGTCTTGCGAATGCGAGACGATGGTGCATTTGAAGATGGACAAGATTGGATGCACGTACTTGGTGTTTCTCAGCCTACATGGGCTGTAATGTTGACAGCGATTCAGTTGAGTCTTAGAGAAAAATGCAACCCTAAACTTCGCATCAGCTATGACAGTGCAAGTCCATTTCAGACTGTAGGAATGGCGAGAAAACTGATTCGTTATCCCAAATTCACAAAAGATTTGAAGTCATGGGTGATGACAAGTCAGCCAAGTCCATTAAGTTCAAGTTATGCAGATGGTGGAAAGCAATTTCACTTTCCATTTCAGTCACCACTTGGCGACATGATGAACTTAGAGCACTTGAATGTTAAAAGTGGATTGTTTGAAAATAAACCAACAGACATATTTTCTGATTTGCTTTTGATGAATCACACTCTTTACGTTTACGTAAGAGCGTTTCTTGAAGCAAACGAAATGGTCTTCATGCGTCCATCAGAGGCAAGTTTATATACGCCACCTGAAATCATGGATGCTGTTGAAATAATTCACGACTTAATTACATCTGATAGTTGGATGGCTAAGTACAAGAAGCACAAAGACTACTTGAACAGAATCTCTAAAAAAATCAAGAAAGAATCAGAAGCTCCTTCAGCAGCAGTTGAAGATGAAGTTCGTTGAAGAAAAAAATGGGACGTTCACAAGAGCATAACGAGTTAGATCCATATGTAAAGTATGGCGTCTTTAGGAAAGCCTTTTCAAATGTCAACATGTTCAAGAGTCAAGGGAACTATCTAGCTGCACATATGCTGATATTTTCAATTCTTGAAGATAGAGTTACAGCAGCTTATGTGACTTGCTATCGTGCATTGAATGATAAGAATCCACCACAGTTTGAAGACCTAAAAAAGATTGCATTCAGAAACATGGTTGGCAATCTTCTTGCGATGGGAGTTTTTGATGAAACAATTGCAGAGAAAATCAATTCTGTAGCTATGAAAAGAAATCAATTAACACATGAAATGATGTGGCGATTAGATTGCTTCAAAGAGGAGAATGTTGACGAGGTTCGAGCACTCATCAACGAAGTTAACAAAATGAGTAGACGTTTCGCAAAGAACCATGAAAAAACTGATTCAGTTTAGCGATGGACAGAGAAGAAATAAATGACACATAAATTCACACATCCAACTCTTGAGAAGCTCTACATACAGTCACTTACTGAATCTGAACTGTTAGTTTATTTTGATGAAAAAAGTAAAGAAACATCGAAGTTTTTATCTTGGAGGTTGGCGTTTGAGTTAGATGAAGAAGTCTTCTCAACGCTGTTCTCTCGAAAAAGTGAAATTGTTGATGTTGCTCTTTCTAAGATTGCAAATCGCACACAGACAAAACATTTGTTTGAGCGTTACAAGAAGCTAGTCAACGTTAACGGAGTTGATAGTTTTTCTTTGCCACTTACGATTGCAATCGCACTTCTTGGCAATCCCAATACTTTTTGTTGGTCACACTCGCAGTCTGAAGAGTTCTATTTGATGCGCCAATGGCTTTATCACGAAGCAGAATTGGATGTTCTCGATGCAGTGATAAAAAATTTGAACGCTCCACAAGAGATGTTTAAGTCAATTCTTCGAAGAGATGAATTGTTAACTCAAATAAGTGAAGAACGTTACCTAGCTATTCTCCACAGAGTTCTTATTTCATCAAAGATTGGTAAGTCTGCTGAGGATAATTTCGACTATGACATGTCACAACATGACTTGATTCAACTTGCTTGGGAAAGCCTCTTGAAAGTTAGTCAAAGCAAACAATCAGCTTTCTATGTGAGGGATGCAATTCAGAATATCGCACCATTCGAAGTAAGTTGGACATTTGCAAAAGAACGTGGTCTTGATGAGGATCAATCATGGTCAGCAAAATCACAGGAATGCTATCTTGAAGAGTTCCTAAAGAATTGGACTCCTAAAGAAGAGGCTAGTGAGGACAACAAATACTTTCAAGATGACTGCTATCAAATCAGAGTTTCTTTGATAGAGAGAATACCTAACTACTTAATGAAGAGCCATAAGAAAAAGATTTTTTCTCTTAAAGATGTTGCTTATAGAGTTGGTTTTTATAAATCCATCGAGTCGTACGCAGTAACAATTGATGAGCTTGAGTACTACTTGAAGACTGATGGAAGAGTTTTTTTGGCAGCAGTCTTAGATAACGATTCATTCTTCTTACGAGCATCAGCACAAAAACTTCTTTGGTTACAGCAACAGATTAATGACTTTGTTGAAGAAGAGGACCTAGAAGTATGGGAGACACTAACATCAATATTTCTTAGACGTTTTGAAGCGCTTGGGAAAAGTAACTCACATCTGTACTTTGATGGTAGCGTCTACGACATACAAGTTCAAGTTGAAAGAAAAGCCAAAGCGAGTGAGAAAACTGAAGACGAGCTTCGACTCACTACATCGTTTGAACATCTTCAGAAGATTAAAGGAGATATTTCTGAGATGAGTGATGCACTCAGCGATTCGACTCATAAAAAACTCGTAAAGAAGTATGCTGAGATGTTCGAAATACTTTCGAAAAGAATTGGAGAAAGTGATTCGAAGAGAGCTAATGATGAGCAAGTAATCTTTTCAAAGATTGAAGATGTGAATTCTCAAATGAAGAAGTACTTCCTAATCATGTGTGTTGTAGTCGTTGCTGCGAGTATGATTTTTTAAGAATTCTCAAGAAAGTAACTCAACAGCGTTTCTCATGCTCTTAGGAGAGACCTCGTAATAGAGCATGGTCGTCTGCAACTGACGATGACCCAAAATCTTCTGAATGATTTTTGGGTTCACTGACTGTTCACAAAGTTGCGTAGCTCCCCAACGCCTTCCACTGTGGCTCGAGGCTCCATTTATTTGGCAGTCAGAAAAAAGTTTTGTGAACCATTGGCATAAAGTATTTGGGGAGAAACCTCGCTGAGTGTTCTTCTGCGAGCCAAACAGTGCTTTGCTTGTGTCAGTCAAGTTCAGCACTTTCAAGTCCTTGTCTTTAAGTCCAAATCTGACACTCAGATAGCTCTTGATTTCGTCTTGCAGTTTCGTTGGGAAGTAGACAGTGCGACCTCGTGAACCTTTCGTCTGAAATGGTTTCAGATAGACCTCTTCTTTGATTGAGCCATCTTCAGCGAGTACATCTTTGATTGTGAGACTTGCAATCTCACCAACTCTCATGCATCCAAAGAAACTGCAATAGACGATTGCTTTGTTTCGTGCGTGATGTTTCTTCTTTGCGATGTGCAGAAGAATTTTGCGAAATTCAGAGGGGGTGAGAATCTTTGCTTGTGACATGTTGTTCCTTACTAATCTAACTATTTATGAGCTAGACGTTATTCCCAAACATTTGGTTCAGCAACCGAACTCCAATTCCCATGCCTTTTCGTTGGGAATCAACAAGCTGTTTTGGTTATCTTTACTTATCTGTATTTCGTTTGATTTTTTTGCTCACGAGCGATTTGAGACACGCACAAGTCCACTGTAACTCTGAGTCATCTCAGTCAGAAGAATCGCTTGTAGTTGGATTTGAAGCGTCTGTGAGTGCGTGTGAGTCGTCACAGAAATCTGTTGCTATAAAAATATAGTAACAAAGACAATCATAAAGTTTCACCTTTCGTGCGTGACTCGTTAAATCCAAGCTAGAACGCTCCCACGCAGCTCTGCCGTATATGGTCCGTATACGAATGAAATAGCTCGTGTGTGGCGTCTTGTATTGAGTCCTATCTATGGTTGCTGAAATACACAACAACACGATTTCGCCATTCCTACCATTTCACTCTGCAAGATGAATGAGTGTCTACCTCGTACAACGGAAATCTTGAACGAGGCTAGGAATGATTTGGAGATGGGTTCAAAGTTGAGTACATGAACTCAACACAAAACCTTCAATCTGAACTCAGTCAATTCATTGGAACTGAAAAGTACTATCGCATCACTCAGCGTCACTTGCTAACTGATGGAACTAAGTATCTTGCTGAACAAGCAAAGTGTTTTTGGTTTTTTGATGCGATTGCGTCACATCTGCCCAAGTACTTCAACGACTACTTCTGCGTAGCTCGTCTTACAGTCCAAGACTCAAGTGCTGAACTTGTGATTGATGATGGAAATGACAATGTGTACGCTCGTCAGAAGATTGAGTACACAGACTTTCCATTAAGTGAAATCAAGCTGTACTGTCAGTTTGATGGTGAGTATTGGGTCATCATGCTCACTAGCGAGTACTGAATTTACTTTGCCCTTGTTCTTTTACCCAAAACGACAACTGCAAGAACACACAAAGCAAATCCAATGTTCATAGCTGTGATTTGCTCGTCTAGTAAGAAGTACGCTCCAACAAGCGTCAAAAAGGGTTGAAGTAGCTGAACTTGACCAACCCTTGCAACGCCCCCAAGTGCGATTCCTCTGTACCAAAAGAAGAATGCAATGTACATAGAAATCAAGCCAACATAGACGAATGAAATGATTGCTGATGTAGACACAGCACTGATTTCAAAATCTATGTACTGATAAGTCAAGAAGATGTTTATGGGTAGTGTCAGAACAAGTGCCCAACTTATCACATCAACAGAACTCATTTCCTCACTGAGTTTTCCCCCTTCGCTGTAACCAATTGATGCACTAGCGATTGCAACGAACAAAAGCCAATCTTCACTAGCAAGACCACCACTTCCATTTAGTGATGCATAAGTGATGACTAGCAAACTGCCCATCACTGCTGTTATCCAAAACGCTAGTGATGGACGCTCGTTAAAGCGTAGTGCTCCAACAACTGCTGTTGCTAGTGGAAGCACACCAAGAACAATTCCTCCATGCGCTGATGGAAGCGTTTTCATAGCGAGAGATACAAATAGTGGAAATCCATAAACAACGCCAAGTGCCATTACGCTCAAGCGTATTAACTGACTTTTTGTGGGAAGTTTTGGCTTTGTGAATGCAAACAGCAGTAGCGCACAAATTCCACCAAGTGATGACCTACCAAATGTCACGAAGTATGGACTTAATTCTGCAACAGCAATTCGTGTGAATGGGAGTGTCAGACTGAACATCAAGACTCCAATGAAGCCAAGTAACATTCCTTTTGTCTCGTTAGTCTGCATTTAGTCTCCAATTCGTTCTTGATTTTGACTGTTTACCTAGATTGTATCAATCATTCCTTTGTCTTCAACAGCTCTTTGTTTGTTTTGGTGTTCTAAAAGAAAAAGACAAAGGAATACTAATAAAGAGTCTACAGACTCTTTCTGACCCAATCTAAGCGAGATTCACCCAAGAATAGACTGAGACGAAGTAGGCACAAGAACACTTTCCCAATCAATCACTTCTTTTTTGGGAAACATGCATCGTTTCGTGTTGTAACCAAGCCATCCTTCATCTCTAAACAGCTTGACCTCATTGTGGTATCCACAGAATCGTGTCTGTAGCCAACAATCCAAAATTTTGGTTGCTGCCACTTCCATTCTGTTGTCGTCAACTCCAATCGTGCAGTGAAAGTGTGGAATCTTTCCTTCTTCAATTCCTTCCAAACAAGGAATTAAAAGTAATCTTTCACCAAAACGCTCTGCTGACTTACCAAAAAGACTTCTACTCAAAAGACGCCCAAAGTACTTCATTTCTTTCTTGTACATCTTTAACAAATATGGATTGTTTAACTTCATTTCCATTTTGTTTTTTTCCAAAAATGATTGAATTTTGGTTGGATCAAATGTCAGTGTTACTGCATGTGTTGCTAAGTCCTTGTGAGTCAACATCCATTGATAGTGTTGTTCTTTGTACTTGGCAACATTTGTCCAAAAATCACTGTTAATTTGGTCGCTTAGAGTAGTCATAAGACTATTTATGCCTAACCAAATAATTCCATAAAAAAACCAAATACTAGATGTTGTAAATGGATAGGAATAAATGGTAAATGGGCGAAAAATCACTCTGTCTTTAACAATACATGGAGTGATTTATGTCTTCAATCTTGTCTTCCTTGAAGTTGACTTCTGCAAAGCGTCAACAAGTGTCCAACCCAATTGAGTTTCGTCGTCAAAAGTTGAGCAACAAACTGAAAGAGCAAGTAGCTCTTGCGATTGCGCTGAAAAATGGTGTGACATACACAGCAAAGCGTCTGCGTACTGTCACTGACTCAGATGGAATTCGTCAGACTGTAGAAGTGTCTAAACGAGTCAAGCCACTTTGGTTCACACAGAACAATAAAGTGTTTGTGCAAGTGAAGTACGGTTCTAAAGTTGTTCCACTCACAGCGAAGGGTGACAAGAACTCAGTTGAAGTGTCTAACGCTGATGAACTGATTCAAGTTTTAGAGAAGCTAGACCAAGCTGTTCTTGGTGGCGAACTTGATACAGCCATTGAAATTGCTAGTGAGTCTGTACGAGCAAGATTCACTAAGTAAAAAAGAGCGTCTTAGACGCTCTTTTTTCTGATTTGATTTCTTCATAAATACATATATGAGACTTCACGAATTTACATCACCCCTCAAGACTTTCATAGCGAAAGTCAAGCTGAAGAATGGCTCAACTGTCACAGCTTCAGAGCGCACAGATTCACTCAATTCTGCGAGGATGCTCTTTCAACACAAGTTTGGTGACAAGAATGTGTTCTCAGTCACTCAAGTCAGTGACAGTGTGATTGACGAGGGAACCAAAACGCTCAGTTCGCAAGAACTTCAAGTCAAATCACTTGCTGACCAAGAAGCCAAGCTGAAACAACAGAAGAAACAGCTTGTCGCTAGACAAGCATTGACCAAAGCACAAGCGAAGATGCGAGACGCAAGCGCACCTTTATCAGTTCAAAGCTAGACATCTATTTGTGCCCATAGCGTTTCTGAAGTGCTTTGACATGCTCAACATCAGTCATTTCACTGATTTCCAAACGAGCTGTCTCAATGCGCCCAACTGAGAACTGAACTCTGTTCAGTGACAATAGTTCTTCAGTACAGCTATTCAAGTAATCAATCAGCATTGGTAAAGTGAAGACATTACTTGGCATGTCTGTTTTGAACTCAGCATCACCACTGAAAACAACAACTGACTTGATAGCTTCTTGAGGCAAGAAGTCTAAGAGTTCTCTGACTGCAACAACATGACGATGGTTTTGATAAATTGGGTTCTGAAATTTGAACTTTGCTTTGAATAAAACTTGTGTCCAAGTCTCATGCTTGGGATTCGCAAATATCCATCCCTTGTAGTTCTTAGTCTCAATCACGAATACGCCATAGCTTGAAACCAAGATATGGTCTATCTGTGTCGTGCTCTTGCCATGCTTCAGCGTAATGTGATTTAGAAGGTGATAGTTGGGTGAATGGAAGTGCTTCTTTATCGCTTTTCTCACGAGCAATTCGCCACGATTTTGTGATGAATAGACTCTGTGTGCGCTGTAGCCTAAAGTAAAGCCAATTGATAGCGAAAGTAATGTGAGGTAGATTGGATTCACGATTCTTGTTCGTTAGCTGTTTCTTGACTGCTCATTGCTTGCTTACGTTTCGCCCATGCACTTACGAGCATGTAAGTGCAAGCAATAAATGGAATTAAGTGTCCAATTGATGCGATGTAATGATTTGGGAACATCCAATATGCAACGCCTTGCAAAGTCATTAGTGCACCAAGCCCAATGAACGCAATGGACACAAAACCAAAGTACTTTGTCTTTGGAATTAACAAACCAACAGCACATAGAAATCCAACAACTACGCCTAAGAACAAGTTCTCCATCATTGGGATTCCAATTGAGTCACTCTCCATTGGATAAATCTCTTTTTCTAAGTTGTCAAACAAGACTCTAGAAAGTACTTCATTGCAAATCAGCCATGCAACTACAAGTAGAAGTAGCTGATAGCGATGTTTGATTGGCTTGAAATTAGAAAGCCAAGATGAAATTGACATGATTCTGCTAGTGATTAATTTGATGACTGTTGAGTAAGTCTAAGCGTCATTTCTCTAACTATATTTTTATAGTTAGCAACATAGATTGTGTAGCCCAACCCCAATGCTCAAGTGAGTTAAAATTCGATGGAATTCTTTAACAACGACTGACACCGAATTGATGCTAAGTTGGCGATGGGATTGATTCCTAAGTACAAGGAAAAAGTTTAATAAACTGCACATTGACTACACAAAAAAGACCATGTCTCTCGCGAGCCAATGTTCATGCAGTCTGCAACGCTTCTCCCTGTACTCGAAATCAGGCGTGGTGGCAACATCACCGTGGGTTCGAATCCCACCTTCTCCGCCAGTACAAAGACCTCAAACCTGCTCAGCAGGCCTTGAGGCAGCCTCAGGCCCCGCACCATGCGGGGCTTTTTGCTTTGGGCTCCTGACTGTAGCCTGCACCATTGGCCCGGGAAAGGCGTCTCAAACTCCGTTTGTCTCAAAACCTCATGACTTTTTCGGACTTGGTTCCGAGCCGTGAATTTGCAGGTTTCTGCAAAACGGGCTTTGAACCAAGTTGAATGAAATTTCGTTGTTGAGGGTTTTTTGGATTTGCTTACCTTAAGCAGACCAACTAAATGAAGCTTTTTTATGGCGGCCGCTATGAGTAGTGCCCCGTGGCTGGATGAGCTCAGATAGCAACTCGCCACCTGCTCAAGCGCGTAAGCAAAGTGCTCACATTGATCAGGGGTCAACTTCTCAATGATTTCTGACATCCGAGCCTTCATGACTTCCTTGCCGAACATGATTTCAGTTGGGTGTGAGGACACAGTAATAGGCAACACAACCGTGGGCAGCGATGGCTCAGTCTTTATACAGATGGGTAGTTTCAGCTCGGACGGAAGCACCAAATTGGGAACCACGGCGACCGGGTTGGGGGCTGTATTTAATCAAGACGAAGAAGATCGCTTCTGAGGAGATAGCTGTCAACTGAGAATTATTTATTTGCTTGTTGCAAATTTAACTGCGACCTAAGCCAATTGGCGCAGGTGCGCGCATAACAATTTTTGTAAATAATCGGTCATAAACTGGAATTCTTTGAATTCTTTCAGACAACGGATCAGTATTACTTTGAAACGCTGAATCTAGCTTTTCCCAATCTTCATCAGTCAATAATTTCAGAGCTTCTGGGATGATGAGTGTATCCTCACGATTCATATGATCCATGTAAAAGTCGATGTAATTCAATGCTTCTTTTTCAAACTCTTGACGGCGTGATTCACCTAACATTTCCCATGCGGCAAGTAAATGTTGCAACTCGCGAACGGCTGGTTCACCTGTCTCGTGATCTTTTTCGAGTTTTTCAATGACAGCAGCACACTGAGCCGAACGAGCTGCTAGAGGCGGGAACAAAAGAGTTGACTCTTTGATGTGATGTTGTTTTTCAGGGATTTCATCAATATAAAAAAGCATGGCCCTCATGACATCAAAAAAAGCTTCGGGACTATTTTGAGGGCCGCGTTTTATCATCATCCTTATAGATTGCAATACTGAAGACAATGACGCGTGTTCTTCATTGATGATTCGTATGCTGATGTGCTGCATGTTTAACTCCTCGGTTATATAGATTGAATTGAAGTGTTTGTCATAACAGGTGTGAGTAAAAAATTTATCAGATCGGAAACCTTTTTAATTTTTTCGCCAAATGGGAGTGTCCCTGCACCTCTGAAGAAAAGCCCTTTTTTCATATCTCCTTCCAATGCGTGACTCAATTGCTGATCAATGCAAAACTGACCGATGTTTGAATCGCCATCACGCAAGCCACAATGCTGTAAGCAGTCAAACGACATATTGCACTTGTTTTTTTGATGAGCTCTTTCTTGAAGAATTGGCAATATGCGCAAATACTTATCTAACCACGGCGTTCGAACCGCTCGAGCGGGTAGTCCTGCAACACTTAAAAATTCAACTATGTCCTGCGGTCTAGCTTGAGCCAAAATTTCCTTAAAACCCTGTGAAGCATCGCACTCTTGAGTTACTGCAAACGCTGTTCCTAGTTGGACGCCGCTTGCGCCCATGCTTTGAAGACGCAAAATCTCAGCGTGACTATTGATACCGCCAGCAGCGATAAGTGGTATCTGCTGTTCAATGCCTGAAGCTTTGAAAAATTCAAGAATTTGAGGAATCGCAACGTCGAACTCAAAACGTGAATCGCGAAGATCAGCTACCTTTGCTGCCCCTAAATGACCGCCTGCTAATCTGGGATTTTCAATGATGATGGCATCTGGTAATCGTCCTTTCTTTTCCCACTTCCGAACAAGAAGTTGAACACCACGCGCATCTGAAAGAATCGGGATCAATGCAAGCTCTGGATGATCTTTTGTTAGCTCAGGGAGATCTAGTGGCAGACCTGCTCCAACAACCAGTGCATTTGCCCCACTTTCGATAGATTGTTTGATGTAGCCCTCATAGGCACTTAGCGCTTTCATGATATTGACGGCTATCCAGCCTTGACCATTCGAATTAAACTTGGCAGTTTTAATTTCGCGGTCAAGCCCTTCAAGGTTTGCAGCATCAATTTGAGCCCGCGCATCGGGCTCTTTATCCAAATGACCTGTTCTCATCATCAAATCGGCATGGCGGCGCCGTAAATCAACTGAGGAAATAGTTCCCATACCACCTAATTTGGCAACTGCAGATGAAAGGCCGGAGGCTGAAACACCAACGCCCATGCCCCCTTGAACTATTGGTAATAGTGTTTTACCCTTAATAATTAGTGGCTTCAAACCTGCAGCTTCAGTCTGGTTTAACCAATAAGTTGTGTCTGAGGTCATAAGAAGTCTCCTTGAGATGCTGAGTCTTCTTAATGGCTTTGCGATGCTATGGGTTCAAACATTGGAAACAGGAGATTGTTTTCAGTATGAATGTGTTCTATGAGATCTTCAGTCAAGCGCGCAGTTCCAGCATAGAGGGCTTGCCATGTATTGCATGCGCCGACTGGTGGTTGGTGGTTAGACGTTAAATTAGCTAGTTTTTCGAGCTGCGTTCCGTGGTTCACATGTTCGTGCCTCATCATGCTGATCGGGTGCACCACCATAGGGTTGACTTCTTGTTTGAGCATAGGGAACAGGATCTGCTCCTCTTTTGCCATGTGGTCCAGCAGTTCTTGTTCCATGGCTTCTAGGTGGACGGCTAGGCCTTGAGGTACTTGGGGATGATCCCGGTGCACGGCCTCGACGCGGCGCGCCATTCGGATTAGCTCGGTAAGTTGTTGCCGATGCACCTCGTGGTAGCGCTGCAGGATGTGGTCTATCAGTTCCCCGGGCGTGGGGGCCTTTGTTAGTTCGGCCTTGTGCTCCAGCGCCTGGATGGCTTGTATCACCAGCTCGGTGTCTAGCCCTTTGTCGGCACAAGCTTTGGCAAGGGGCTGTTGTCCGCCGCAGCAAAAGTCGAGCTTGAGCTTTCGAAAAATGGCGGTCGCACCAGGAATCTGGACGGCGATCGAGCCAATGCTTTGTTGGGACTGGATGGGTAAGGTCATGGTATTTCCTTTAAAGATTCTTTTGAAATGAATCTATTATGCATTAAGATTCATCTGGTCTGAATGTTTGCCATGATGATCTTCAGGTTTTTGCCGTGCCCTGCGCTGGTATTTGGACGCCAAATGAAGTCAGCTGTTGGATTTGTCTGGAGAATTGATATGGATTTTTTGCCATCGCCTCAAGCACGCCAGTGGCACGCACGCCTACAGGCCTTTATGGACCGCTATTTGTTGCCATACAACGCAGCGTGGCATCAGTGCGTGAAAGACGACGTGTTCCCACCGCCCTTTGTTGACGACCTGAAAGTGCTGGCAAAGGAAGAAGGCTTGTGGAATATGTTTCTGCCGAACCTTAAGGCAAGCGAGCCCGGCACGGGGCTGAGCCACCTGGACTATGCCCCGCTGGCGGAAACGATGGGTCGTTTGCCTTGGGCTGCCGAGGTCTTCAATTGCAACGCGCCCGACAGCGGCAATATGGAACTGCTGCACCGCTTTGCCAGCGATGCCCAAAAGCAAACCTGGCTCGCGCCCTTGTTGCGCGGCGAGATCCGTTCGGCCTTTGCCATGTCCGAACCCGATGTAGCTTCGTCTGATCCGACCAACCTGCAAACCACACTGCACTCTGATGGCAACGACTGGGTTGTAAGTGGCCGCAAATGGTTTATCACCGGTGCCGCACATCCTCGCTGCCAATTACTGATCGTGATGTGCCGAAATGAAAATGCATCCGACCAGCCCGCACACCTGCAACACAGCATGGTGCTCGTGCCACTGAACACCCCGGGTGTCGAGGTGGTGCGCAACATCCCGGTGGTGCACCACCGGGCTCCTGAAGGTCATTGCGAAATCGTGTTCCGCCAAGTGCGTGTGCCCAAAGATCATTTGCTGGGCGCATGGGGGCAGGGCTTTGCTATGGCGCAAGCGCGGCTAGGTCCCGGGCGGGTGCACCACTGCATGCGGACTATCGGTCAGTGCGAGCTAGCGCTGGAGATGGCCACCGAACGAGCTCTAGAGCGCAGCACTTTTGGCAAGCATTTGTCTGACCAGTCCAATGTGCAGGACTGGTTGGCCGAGTCCAGGCTGGAGATTGATCAGGCACGGCTATTGGTGCTCAAGGCCGCATGGATGCTGGATTTCGGTCAGGCACCTGTAGCCGACCTGCGAGCCCAAGTGTCGGCGATCAAGGTCGTGGCGGCACGGCTGCAAACTCGCGTGGTCGACCGCGCCATGCAGGTCTTTGGGGCTATGGGCCTGTCGCCCGACACGCCTCTGGCGTATTTCTGGACCTGGGGCCGCGCCATGCATCTGATGGACGGCCCCGATGAAGTCCATTTGCGCACCGTGGCTCGGCACGAGCTGCAAAAAGCGCGTGAGCGCATGGGACAAACCGCAGCCTACTTCACCACCCCCGAACAAATGTCCGCACAGCCTCACCTATCCGCTTGATGCATGGCTACATCCATTTTTTGAAGGAAAACCCAAATGAATCAACTCGCTGAATTCTCTCAATTGACAGACGCATTTCCGTTTTTGTCTCCTCAACCTATCAGCACCGATGTGCTGCGCGAAAAGTACCTCAAGCATGGTGAAACGACCATCAACGAGATCTATGACCGCGTGGCCCGTGCCCTGGCCAGCGTTGAAAAACCTGAGCTGCAGGCCGAATACGAAGCCCGATTCCGTCGCAACCTGGACGCTGGCGCCATCGGTGCGGGTCGCATCATGAGCGCGGCGGGCGCAGGTATCCAGGCCACTTTGATCAACTGCTTTGTTCAGCCGGTGGGCGACTGTATCCAGGGTGTGGACGAAGACGGCTACCCTGGCATTTACGAAGCACTGCGCGAAGCCGCCGAAACCATGCGACGTGGCGGCGGCGTGGGCTACGACTTCTCGCGTATCCGCCCCAAGGGTGCGTACGTCAAAGGCACGGCATCCATCGCATCCGGTCCCTGTAGCTACATCAATGTGTTTGACCAGTCTTGTGCCACGGTCGAAAGCGCCGGTGCGCGGCGTGGTGCGCAAATGGGTGTGCTGCGCATCGACCACCCCGATGTACTCGAATTCATCACCGCCAAGCGCACGCCGGGCCGTTGGAACAACTTCAATGTCTCTGTGGGCGTGACCGATGCTTTCATCAGCGCTGTCCAACGAGGCGCCGACTGGGAGCTCGTGCACTCGTCTGAGCCGGGGGCCGAGCAGATCCAGCAAGGCGCACACGCCCGAGCCGATGGCCAATGGGTTTACCGTACGGTGCCTGCCCGTGAACTGTGGGACACCATCATGACATCGGCCTACGACTTTGCCGAACCTGGTATCCTGTTTCTAGATCGCATCCAGACTGACAACAACCTGCGTTCGGTCGAGTCGATCAACGCAACCAATCCCTGCGGCGAGCAACCCCTGCCGCCTTACGGCTGTTGCGATCTGGGCCCAATCATCCTTCCGAAGTTTGTGCACCATGCCTTCAACCATGGTGGAGCGGCTAGCTTTGACTTTGAAGGGTTTGCACAAAGTGTGGTGCTGCAAGTGCGTGCACTCGACAACGTGCTCGATCTGACACACTGGCCGCTTGCCCAACAACAGCAAGAGGCACAAGCCAAGCGCCGCATTGGCGTGGGCTTTACGGGGCTGGGAGATGCGCTCGTCATGCTGGGTCTACCTTACAACTTAATCGAAGGCCGAAATATGGCTCAGCGCATTGCCGAGTGCATGCGCGATGCGGCTTACACCGCATCAATTGACATTGCGAAAGAGAAAGGTGCCTTTCCTCTGTTGGATGTTCATACTTTCTTAGCTGAGGGTACCTTTGCTAGCCGCTTACCCGACGCCATCAAGGCCCAAATTAGACTGCACGGCTTGCGCAACAGCCACCTGCTCTCGATCGCGCCTACTGGCACCGTGAGCTTGGCTTTTGCCGACAACGCATCCAATGGCATCGAACCAGCCTTCAGTTGGACCTACACCCGGAAAAAGCGAGAAGCCGACGGTACTCGTAGCGAATACGAAGTGCAGGACCACGCTTTTCGGCTGTACAAAGCGCTAGGTGGTGACACATCTAAGCTGCCACCAGCCTTTGTAGGTGCGCTAGAAATGAGTGCGCAAGACCACATTGCAATGATGCAGGCAGTGCAGCCGTACATCGACACCTCAATTTCCAAAACGGTTAACGTTGCCGCTGACTACCCCTACGAGGACTTCAAAAACTTGTACATGCAGGCTTGGGGGGCGCGCCTTAAGGGCCTAGCCACCTACCGACCCAACAGCATTCTGGGAGCAGTGTTAGAAGTCAAAACTGAAAAATCCGCTGTAGCAGCTCACCACAGCACTGCTACGTTCGCCCCCTCCGCCACCATGGTGGACCCGATGCGCGTTGTCATCGAAAGCCGTCCGCTGGGAGCGCTCGACGCCGTGGCCGAAAAAATTGAATACTGGACCAGCGAAGGCGCAAAGTCGCTTTACTTGATCGTGTCTTTCCTCCCAATGGCGCGCTGCGAAGACGGGGGCACAGTGGAACGAGCCATTGAATTTTTCATGCCTGTGGGTCAAAGTGGCGAATCGCAGCAGTGGATCACGTCAAGCATGCGACTGCTGTCACTAGCGGCACGAGGAGGCTTTCTGGAGCGCGCCCTATCAGATATGAGAAAAGTAGCTTGGGATCGCGGACCAGTGCGTTGCGGCTCCAAAGTGCGCGAAGACGGATCCAGCGTGCCGCTATGGCACGACTCCGAAGTTGCCGCCATAGCATGGTCCATTCAGAACATTCTGGACCTGCGATCCCAGCGTCAGCTCAACGCCAAACAGCAGACGCTTCCACTGGGTGAAATTAAAAACCCTACAACTGCCGCTTCAGCCAGCGCAGTGTTGGCCGGAAAAAAGTGCGCCGACTGCGGTGCGCATGCTGTGATCAAGAAAGACGGTTGCAACTACTGCACAGCATGCGGGTTTGTTGGGGCCTGTGGTTGAGGCTGAGCGTTGCCAGCAGGCGCAAATTCATGCATAGGCGCGGTTCGTTGCTTATAAAATGCATCTTTCATGCACATTTAAGGCCGACGCCTCTAAAACCAAGACTTCACAACCATGCGACTGACCCAATGGACCGATTACAGTTTGCGCGTACTGATGTATTGCGCGCAATGTGAGTCGCTGCAAACTGTGGCGACCATACAAGCCATTGCTGATCAGCACGGCATCTCCAAAAGCCACCTTACTAAGATTGTGATGACGCTGGCGGCTGATGGTTATTTGCTGACAAGCCGGGGTCGGGGCGGAGGCATTCGGCTAGGGCGACCTGCAACGCAGATCGTGCTGGGTGATGTGGTGCGCAAGACCGAAACCGATTTTCAGATGGTCGAGTGCTTTCGTGATGCGCCCAGCAGTTGCGCATTGATGCCAGCCTGCTATTTGAAGCAAATCTTGGCTGAAGCCCTAGATGCGTTTTTAGCCAAACTAGACGGGGTCACTTTGGCTGATTTGATGAACATCACTCAAGAGCGATTGCCGGGCTTTCAAGCACTTACGTTTCAGCCTAAAGCGTTAAAAGTGAAAGCATGAAACACACAGCATCTCTGTCAGCCAAGCTGGTGCGCGTAGGGGCGGGCTTGTTGGTTGTCGTGCTGATCTCGATTGGCCTGACCTTATGGGTGACTTGGAAGCTTAGCGGAGGAGCTGCTGCTTTGAACGAGGCTGGGCGCATGCGCATGCAGACATGGCGTCTGACCAGTGGGGTACAGGCGCAGTTATCTGTTTCTGAAATTGAGAAATTGACTCGTGAATTTGACCGCAGCATGCAGGTTCTCAAAGATGGTGATGCAACGCGGCCACTTTTTGTGCCTTGGAATGATGTCGTTCACGAGCAATACAGCAAGGTCGAAGACTTGTGGCGTGAACAGAAAAGTCTCTTCATGTCTCAACCTGCGCTTGACCATGCCAGTCTGGTGCTGCGCGCCAACACTTTTTTGGTGGCGATTGACAGTTTCGTCTTGTCCATCGAAGACCAGATGACGGGATTGACGGCAATACTCAACCTCTTTCAGTTCGTGATGATGGCGCTAGCGGTTGGTGGCGCGGTCATCATGCTGTACACGGGTTATATGTTTGTGATCAACCCGTTGAGCCAATTGCGCGATGGATTACACAAGATTGAGTCGGCCAAGTTTTCGGTTCGAGTCGATGTATCCTCGAACGACGAATTTGGTCAAGTGTCATCAAGTTTTAATCGCATGGCGGCAACTTTGCAGTCTTTGTACGGTAATTTGGAAAGTCAGGTTGCTACCAAGACTCAGCGTATTGCGGCGCAAAAGGAGCGACTTGAAGCGCTGTATGGCGTGAGCGTCTTTCTGGCGCAGACCAATGATTTGACCGCATTGACTCACGGGTTTGTGCAAAGGGTGCGACTGATGATGCGAGCCGATGCGATGGCTCTGCGTTGGTCGGGCGAAGATCCTAGCAAATCGCTGTTGCTGGCGACGGACGAATTCCCAGAATTCATGCAGGAAGAAGAGAAATGCCTGATGGCGGGGGTTTGCGCCTGCGGCCAACCCCAGTCTGATGCCCGCATACGCGTGATCCCGATCATGAACAGTGATGTGGCTCCATTGCAGCACTGCTCGCGCATGGGCTATGTTGGCATGATTTCTGTGCCTGTGCGCATGCACCACAAAGTGCTAGGAGAGATTAATCTGTTCTACAAAAACCAGATCAGCCTTCCAGCGGAAGAGTTGGAGCTGATGGACACTCTTGCCAGTCACCTCGCCACAGCGGTTGAGGGTTTGCGCGCGGTGGTGTTAGAACGGGAGGCGGCCATATCGGGTGAGCGTGCTTTATTGGCCCGCGAGTTACATGACTCGATTGCTCAGTCTCTGGCATTTCTCAAAATTCAAGTGCAGCTTTTGCGCACCGCCATGGCTAAAAACGATGTCGAAAAAACAGCATTGGTCTTGGGGGAACTCGACAGCGGACTCAAGGACAGCATTGCCGATGTGCGAGAGTTGTTGGTGCATTTTCGCACCCGAGCTCAGGCTGATGACATTGATCTGGCCGTGCGGGAGACTTTACAAAAATTCCAACACCAGACAGGACTGAAGGTTAGCCGCAAGGTGATCGGAGAGAGCTTGCCTCTACCGCAGGATGTGCAGATCCATGTGCTGCATGTTTTACAAGAGGCGCTGTCCAATGTTCGCAAACATGCTGGGGCGCGAAGCGTCGAGATTGAAATCCACAAAGGCGAAATCTGGCGCTTTGTGGTCCGCGACGACGGCGCAGGTTTTGACGAAGGCGGCCAGCGCACTGAACTGCAGGTGGGGCTGAAAATCATGCGCGAGCGCGCCCAGCAGATTGGCGCAACGGTGACCGTGGACTCAGTCATTGAGCAAGGCACTGTGATGACCTTGCGAGTGCCCACGCTCCAAACGCCCCCGTCTAAAACCAAACCGGCAGCGATCCTGTCCTCTTTCAAATGATCGAACCCATTGAACTTTTGGTGGTCGATGACCACACCTTGTTTCGCCGAGGTCTGATGGCCCTGCTATCGCAGGACGAGCGCTTTCGCATCGTGGGCGAGGCCGGTGATGTGGGTGAGGCATTGCGCGTGCTGGCCACAACTCGGCCACATATGTTGCTGCTGGACAACCACCTACCAGGTGTTAAGGGGGTGGATGCCATTGGATCGCTTAAAGAGGCAGCCCCTGATTTACGCATTCTGATGCTCACCGTAAGTGAGGACGAGGACGATTTGTCCCGAGCCCTGCACAACGGGGCCGATGGTTATTTGCTCAAAACCGCTGAATCGGACCAACTGTGCGAGGCACTTGTAAAGGTGAACGAAGGTCATTCGGTCATCAGTCCTACCATGCTGAACAAATTAGTGTCTGGATTGCGCCACCCTGCTGTTGCGCCCACGACACCTGAAAATCCTTGCATCGCGAAATCACCATTGCAACTGCTAGACATGCTCTCGCCCCGCGAAAAAGATATCTTTATCCTGGTAGCCCAAAGCCTGAGCAACAAGCAAATTGCACGTGATCTGGACATCGCCGAGACCACTGTGAAGATCCACATTCAGCATATCTTCAAAAAGATGACGCTGAATTCCCGAGTTCAGATCGCGATTTTTGCGGCAACAAACGGAATCGTTTGATATTCATCAATTTTGATAGTTCCAAAGGAGGATGAAGATCAATCTTCATCCTCCTTTTGCTTGGGGGTAGATAAGCTTCAGATGGATACCCAAGGCTTGCCAAAAAAACCACACTCAATGCATGAGTTTGGAGAATACAAATGGCAAGTGATCTGGTTCAACAGCGAAAAGCATGGTCGGTGCTGATTGTCAGCACCCTGGCATTCACGGTTTGCTTCATGGTTTGGATGATGTTTGGTGTGATCGGGGTACCCATCAGGAAAACCCTGGACCTCAACGCCACGCAATTCGGTCTGTTGATGGCCATGCCGGTACTGACCGGCTCGCTGGTGCGGGTGCCGCTGGGCATCTGGACTGACCGCTATGGCGGTCGCATCGTGATGACGGTGCTAATGGCGCTGACAGTACCGGCCATCTGGCTCATGTCCTACGCCACAGCGTATTGGCATTTTCTGGTCATCGGCCTGTTTGTGGGCCTGGCAGGTGGCTCGTTTTCGGTGGGCACGCCGTATGTGGCGCGCTGGTTTCCAAAACACAAGCAGGGCATGGCCATGGGCGTGTACGGCGCGGGCAACTCGGGCTCGGCCGTCAATAAATTTGTGGCCCCAGTCATACTGGTGGCCTTTGGCTGGACGGCGGTGCCGCAGGCTTATGCAGCCATCATGGCGGCCACGGTGGTGCTCTTCTGGTTGTTCAGCCACAGCGACCCGGCACACCTGGTGCCCAGTCAGGTCTCGTTCACCGACCAGCTAAAGGCGCTCAAAGACCCCCGCGTGCTCAAGTACTGTCAGTATTACAGCATCGTGTTTGGTGGTTATGTCGCCCTGGCATTGTGGATGGTGCAATATTACATCGGCGAATACGGCCTAGACATCCGTTTAGCCGCTTTGCTGGCGGCTTGCTTCTCGCTGCCCGGTGGCGTGTTGCGCGCGGTGGGCGGCGTGCTAAGCGATAAATACGGCGCGCACAACGTCACCTGGTGGGTGCTGTGGGTCAGTTGGATCTGCCTGTTCCTTCTGTCTTACCCCCAAACCGAATTCACCATCGCAACCGTGACTGGTCCCAAAACTTTTGTGATCGGACTGAACGTATACGCCTTCACTGGTTTGATGTTCATCTTGGGCATCGCTTGGGCCTTTGGCAAAGCAAGTGTCTTCAAGTACATCGCCAACGACTACCCCGGCAACATCGGTGCCATCAGCGGCATCGTGGGGCTGGCCGGTGGTCTGGGCGGTTTTGTCTTACCCATCCTGTTTGGTGCGTTGGTGGACCTGACCGGCGTACGCAGCAGCGCCTTCATGCTGATGTACGGCGTGGTTTGGGTCTCGCTCATCTGGATGTACTGGACCGAAGTGCGCCAGACCGACGTCATGGGGTCAAGCGCAGTGATTGCTGCACCAGCCGATCAGCGCACCTGAACCATTCTGAAGGAATCAAAATGAACAATTCTTCCAAACAAACTGAAGGCAGCTCGACCGACATTGGCGACTGGCGTCCCGAAGACGAAAAATTCTGGGAAACAACCGGCAAGCGCATCGCTTACCGCAACCTTTGGATCTCGGTACCTGCGCTTTTGTGCGGCTTCGCCATCTGGGGCATGTGGGGCATCATCACCGTGCAGATGCTCAACCTGGGCTTCCCGTTCAGCCAGGCCGAACTGTTCAGCCTGACAGCCATCTCGGGCCTAGCGGGCGCGACCATGCGCATTCCCGCTTCGTTTTTGATTCGCTTGTCCGGTGGGCGCAACACCATTTTCTTGACGACCGCCATGTTGCTGGCCCCGGCCATAGGCACGGGGATCGCCTTGCAACACCCTGAGTGGCCCTTGTGGGTGTTCCAGCTCATGGCCTTGTGGTCGGGCGTAGGCGGCGGCAACTTCGCCAGCTCCATGTCCAATATTGGCACCTTTTTCCCAAAGCGCTTGCAAGGCACGGCGCTGGGCCTTAATGCAGGGTTGGGCAACTTTGGCGTGACGACCATGCAGATCGTCATTCCGCTGGTCATGACCGTGAGCCTGTTTGGCGGCTTGGGAGGAGAGCCCACGACGCTGGTCAAAGACAGCGGGTGGATTTTCGGCAAGATCGCCGCAGGAACGCCCACCTGGATACAAAACGCGGGCTTTGCCTGGGTACTGTCGCTGGCGCCTTTGTCAGTGATCTGCTTTTTTGGCATGAACAACCTGACCACCGTCTCTCCTAACATCGGCGGCACCATCCCCGCCTTTTTGAAAATCATCTGGCTGTACACCTTGTCATTTGTGCCCGCAGGTCTTGGCTTGTATTTGTACCTGCCTGCACCCAGCGGCCTGGGCGTGCTCAACATGTGGCTGGCCATGCCGCTCATCATCGTGAGCACTTTGATGGTGATGAAGCTCACCGCCTTTGGCACCATGAAGGACAACATCGCTGCCCAGTTCTCGATCTTCAAGAACAAGCACACCTGGGCCATGACGATGCTCTACATCGTCACTTTCGGGAGTTTCATTGGCTTTTCGATGGCCTTGCCTTTGTCAATCACGGTGATCTTTGGCATCAGCCATGTACCTGATGCCAGCGGCGTGTTGCAGCACACGCTCAAAAACCCCAACGCGCCTTCGGCCCTGACCTACGCCTGGATCGGACCCTTTGTGGGCGCGTTGGTGCGACCTATTGGTGGCTGGCTGTCGGACAAAACCGGCGGCTCTATCGTCACGCAATGCATTTCGGCGGTGATGGTGTTTGCTTCAGGTGCGGTGGGTTATGTCATGTGGCTTGCCTACCAGTCAGCTACGCCCGAGCAGTACTTTTTGATGTTCATGCTGCTGTTTGTTTTGCTGTTCACAGCAAGCGGCATTGGCAACGGCTCGACCTTCCGCAGCATTGCTGTGATCTTTGACCGCCAACAAGCCGGCCCCGTGCTGGGCTGGACATCGGCTGTGGCTGCGTACGGCGCTTTCATTGCGCCCGTGGTGATTGGCCAGCAGATCAAGGCAGGCTCGCCCGAGGTGGCGATGTACGGCTTTGCAGTGTTTTACGCACTGTGTCTCTTACTTAACTGGTGGTTTTACCTGCGCGCCGGTGCAGAGATCCGTAACCCCTGACACCACCTGAATACTGTTTACAAACGGGGCTGATCCAGTCCCGCTGAATTGGAGAAAAAGATGAGCCATTTTCTAGACCGACTGAATTACTTCACAAACCCTAAGGAGCCCTTCTCGGGCAGGCACGGTGTCACCACCGGCGAAGACCGCACTTGGGAGGATGCCTACCGCGACCGCTGGGCCCACGACAAAATCGTACGCAGCACGCACGGCGTAAACTGCACCGGCTCGTGCTCGTGGAAAATCTATGTCAAGGGCGGCATTGTCACCTGGGAAACCCAGCAGACCGATTACCCGCGCACTCGCGCAGATTTGCCCAACCACGAGCCGCGTGGCTGTGCGCGAGGCGCTTCTTATTCTTGGTATTTGTACAGCGCCAACCGCGTCAAGTACCCGATGATCCGCGCCCGTTTACTTCAGCACTGGCGCGCTGCGCTGGCCGTGGCCAAGAGCCCGGTAGACGCCTGGACCAGCATCGTGCAAAACGAAGACGCCCGTCGCGAGTGGCAGCAGCAGCGCGGGCTGGGCGGCTTTGTGCGCAGCACCTGGGACGAGGTCAACCAGCTCATTGCCAGCGCTAACGTCTACACCGCCAAGCAATACGGACCGGACCGTATCATCGGTTTCTCGCCCATTCCTGCCATGTCAATGGTCAGTTACGCCGCAGGCAGCCGTTACCTGTCACTCATTGGCGGCGTTTGCATGAGCTTTTACGACTGGTATTGCGACCTGCCACCCGCCAGCCCACAAGTCTGGGGTGAGCAGACCGATGTGCCTGAATCGGCCGACTGGTACAACTCGAACTTCATCATTGCCTGGGGATCCAACGTGCCGCAAACGCGCACACCCGATGCCCACTTCTTCACCGAGGTGCGCTACAAGGGTGCCAAGACCGTGGCCATCACGCCCGACTATGCCGAGATCAGCAAGCTGGCCGATTTGTGGATGCACCCCAAGCAGGGCACCGATGCGGCCATCGCCATGGCCATGGGCCATGTGATCCTGAAAGAGTTTTACTTCGACAAGCGCAGCGCCTACTTTGACGACTATGTGCGACGCTACACAGACATGCCCAACTTGGTGCAGCTAGAAGAACGAAACTTGCCTGATGGCCGTAAGGTCATGGTGCCTGGTCGCTACCTGCGTGCCAGCGACTTCAATGGCAAGCTGGGCCAGGACAACAACCCCGAGTGGAAAACCGTGGCACTGGATCAGAACGACCGTGTGGTTTTGCCCAATGGTTCAATCGGTTTCCGCTGGGGTGCTGAAGGACGCAGCGACGCAGGTAAATGGAATCTGGAAAACAAAGAGGCGCGAGGCGACAACGAAGTTAAGCTCAAACTGAGCCTGATGGAAGGTGAAGGCAGTGACTACGAGGTTGGCGAGGTGGCTTTTCCGTATTTCGGCGGCATTGATACCCCCAACTTCAGTGCCAACAAGCAGGCCAGCGCTGTGGACGATGTACTGGTTCGCCATGTTCCCGTGCGCCGCGTCAAGCTGGGCAAGGCCGGTGAAGAGCGCTACGCATTGGTGGCTACGGTCTTTGACCTGACTGCTGCAAATTATGGCGTGGCCCGTGGTCTGCCCGGCGAAAACGCCGCCACCAGCTACGATCACGACACCCCGTATACACCTGCTTGGCAGGAAAAAATCACAGGCGTGAAGCAGGACCAGGTGATCGCCGTGGCCCGCCAGTTTGCCGACAACGCGGACAAAACCCGTGGCAAGTCCATGGTCATCATCGGCGCAGCCATGAACCACTGGTACCACAGCGACATGAACTACCGAGGCATCATCAATATGCTGATGATGTGTGGCTGCATTGGTCAAAGCGGCGGCGGCTGGGCCCACTATGTGGGCCAGGAAAAGCTGCGCCCTCAGACCGGTTGGACCCCGCTGGCTTTTGCCTTGGACTGGGTTCGCCCACCGCGCCAGATGAACAGCACCAGCTTCTTTTATGCGCACACCGACCAGTGGCGCTACGAACGTTTGGGTGTGGAAGAGATCCTCTCTCCGCTGGCCGACAAATCCAAGTTCGGTGGCAGCATGATCGACTACAACGTGCGTGCCGAACGCATGGGCTGGCTGCCCAGCGCACCGCAGTTGCAGACCAACCCGATGAAAGTAGTCAAGGATGCGCTAGCCCAAGGCATGGACCCCAAAGACTATGCGGTCAAGTCCCTAAAGGACGGCAGTCTCAAGATGAGCTGCGAAGACCCGGACCACCCGCTCAACTGGCCGCGCAACATGTTTGTCTGGCGCTCTAACATTCTGGGATCTTCAGGGAAGGGACACGAGTATTTTCTCAAGCACCTGCTGGGTACTTCACACGGTGTGCAAGGCAAAGACTTGGGTATCGAAGATGCCAAACCAACCGAAGTGCACTGGCACGACCAAGCCCCTGAGGGCAAGTTGGACCTTTTGGTGACGCTGGACTTTCGCATGAGCACGACCTGCCTGTATTCGGACATCGTGCTGCCCACCGCCACCTGGTATGAGAAGAACGATCTCAATACCAGCGACATGCACCCTTTCATCCATCCGCTGTCCACCGCTGTGGATCCAGCTTGGCAAAGCAAGAGCGACTGGGAGATTTACAAAGGGTTTGCTAAAGCCTTTAGTGAAGTGTGTGTGGGCCATCTAGGCGTCGAAAAAGAATTGATGCTCACACCACTCATGCATGACACGCCTGCCGAGCTGGCACAAGCCTTTGATGTGAAAGAGTGGAAAAAAGGCGAGTGCGAACTGATTCCAGGCAAAACCGCACCACAAATCTCAGTGGTTGAGCGCGATTACCCTAACACCTACAAACGCTTCACCGCGCTTGGCCCTTTGATGGAAAAAGCGGGCAACGGAGGCAAGGGTATTGGTTGGAATACCGCCGACGAGGTGCACCAACTCGGGGAGCTCAATGGCAAGGTGCGTGCCGAAGGCGTGACCAAGGGCATGCCCAACATCAGCACCGACATCGATGCTTGCGAGGTGGTGCTGCAGCTGGCCCCCGAGACCAACGGCCATGTAGCCGTCAAGGCTTGGGAGGCACTCTCCAAAATCACCGGACGCGACCACACGCACCTGGCCTTGCACCGCGAAGATGAAAAAATTCGTTTTCGCGACATCCAGGCCCAGCCGCGCAAGATCATCAGTTCTCCCACCTGGTCGGGCCTGGAGAGCGAAAAGGTCTCGTATAACGCGGGCTACACGAATGTGCATGAGTACATTCCGTGGCGCACGCTCACTGGGCGCCAGCAGTTCTATCTGGACCACCCTTGGATGCTGGCTTTTGGCGAAGGCATGACCAGCTACCGGCCACCCGTGGACCTGAAAACGGTGGACGAGATGATCGACCGCAAGCCTAACGGTCACAAAGAGATTTCGCTCAACTTCATTACGCCGCACCAGAAGTGGGGCATCCACAGCACCTACAGTGACAACCTGCACATGCTCACGCTCAACCGGGGCGGCCCGGTGATCTGGCTGAGCGAAGACGACGCCAAGAGTGCAGGCATCGTGGACAACGACTGGGTCGAGCTGTTCAACAGCAATGGCGCGATCGCTGCCCGCGCCGTGGTCAGCCAGCGGGTCAATCCTGGCATGGTCATGATGTACCACGCTCAGGAAAAAACCATCAACACGCCCGGCTCGGAAATCACCGGCATCCGCGGCGGCATCCACAACTCAGTCACGCGCATCGTGACCAAGCCGACCCACATGATTGGCGGCTACGCCCAGTTCAGCTACGGCTTCAACTACTACGGAACCATTGGCACCAACCGCGATGAATTTGTTGTGGTGCGCAAGATGCGCAAGATCGATTGGCTCGATGGTGAAGCCCCTGCCACCGTGCAGGCTTGAAGGAGAAATAACATGAAAATTCGTGCGCAAATTGCGATGGTGCTGAACCTGGACAAATGCATCGGCTGCCACACTTGCTCGGTCACGTGCAAAAACGTCTGGACCAGTCGACCTGGCGTGGAATACGCCTGGTTCAACAACGTGGAAACCAAGCCTGGCATTGGCTACCCTAAAGATTGGGAAAACCAGGACCGCTGGAACGGTGGCTGGACCCGCAAGACCGATGGTTCGATTGAGCCAAAGCAAGGTGGCAAATGGAAACTGTTGATGCAAATTTTCTCCAATCCCAACATGCCGCAGATCGACGATTACTATGAGCCATTCACCTACGACTACGAGCACCTACAGGGCGCACCAGAGTCCAAGGCGACACCAACAGCACGCCCGCGCAGCCTGATCACGGGTCAGCGTATGCAAAAGATCGAGTGGGGCCCCAACTGGGAGGAAATTCTTGGCGGCGAGTTCAGTAAGCGCAGCAAAGACGCCAACCTGGCCAGCTTCGATCAGGTACAAAAAGACATGGTCGGCCAGTTTGAAAACACCTTCATGATGTATCTGCCCCGTCTGTGCGAGCACTGCTTGAACCCGGCTTGCGTGGCGTCATGCCCTTCGGGCTCGATCTACAAGCGCGAGGACGACGGCATCGTGCTGATCGACCAGGACAAGTGCCGTGGCTGGCGCATGTGCGTGAGCGGTTGCCCCTACAAAAAGATTTACTACAACTGGCAAAGCGGCAAGGCCGAGAAATGTATTTTCTGCTACCCACGCATTGAAGCGGGCCAGCCCACTGTGTGCTCGGAAACCTGTGTCGGCCGCATCCGTTATCTGGGTGTTGTGCTGTACGACGCCGACCGCATCGCCGAAGCTGCTAGCACCGAAAACGAGAAAGACCTGTACCAGGCGCAGCTCGACATCTTTCTGAACCCACACGACCCCAAAGTGATCGAGCAGGCCCGGCTGGACGGCATCCCCGAGGCCTGGCTGGAAGGCGCACGCAACAGCCCTGTCTACAAAATGGCCATCGACTGGAAAGTGGCACTGCCGCTGCACCCCGAGTACCGCACACTGCCCATGGTCTGGTACGTTCCGCCACTTTCGCCTATCACGGCCGCTGCCAACGCGGGCCATGTGGGCATGAACGGCGAGTTGCCCGATGTGTCGCAGATGCGTATTCCAGTGCAGTACCTGGCCAACCTGCTAACTGCCGGTGACACAACACCCGTGACCCGCGCTCTGGAGCGCATGCTGGCCATGCGCACTTACCAGCGTAGCAAACACGTGGACGGCGTGGACAACCTGGCGGTGCTGGAGCAAACCGGCCTGACAGTAGCCCAAGTCGAAGAGATGTACCACATCATGGCGATTGCCAATTACGAAGACCGCTTCGTGATCCCCAGCTCGCACCGCGAATACGCAGAGAACACTTTTGACATGCGCGGCGGCTGCGGCTTCTCGTTTGGCAACGGTTGCTCGGATGGCCAGTCAGAGGCCAGCCTGTTCGGTGGCGACAAGCGCCGCACCATCCCCATACAGCCCGTGGTTTGAAGAGAGCTTATTTATGAAAAACAACCGATACACCTTGCGCGTTCTGTCGCAACTCTTGTCTTACCCTGACGCTACACAGCGTGCACAGCTGCCCCAGCTAATTTCAGTGATGCAGAAAGAGGATGCTTTGAGCTCCGGCCGCCAGGCTGAACTGCAAACTTTGGCCACGCACTTGCGGCGCCTAGACAGCATGGACGCCGAGTCGCGCTATGTGGAGACCTTTGACAGAGGCCGTGCCACCTGCCTGCACCTGTTTGAGCATGTGCACGGCGATTCGCGTGACCGGGGTCCGGCCATGATCGACCTGACCAAGACCTATGAACAGTCGGGCCTGTTCCTGTCGCCCGACGAGCTGCCCGACCATTTGTGTGTGGTGCTGGAGTTTGCATCGACTCAGACGCCCGAGGTGGCCAAGGCCTTTCTAGGCGAGATGGTACACATCCTGAATGCTATTTTCAGCGCCCTGCTCAAACGCGAAAGCCCTTATGCGGTGGTGCTGGCGGCGGTGCTGGAGCTGGCCGGGCACAAGGCGCAGGCCGTGCCGATCGTGGCCGACGAACCGCTGGACGAAAGCTGGAGCGAGCCCGAGGCATTTGATGGCTGCAGCACACGCGGGCAGGCCCGGCCGGGTGAGGCGCAGCCCATTCACATCGTCAGAAAAACATCCACCCAGACCCGGGGAGTTGCAGCATGAGCTACTTGGACCATTTCATCTTTGGCGTTTATCCCTACATCGCGCTGAGCGTGTTTTTACTCGGCAGCCTGATCCGTTTTGACCGCGACCAGTACAGCTGGAAGAGCGATTCCTCGCAGTTGCTGCGCAAAGGCCAGTTGCGCTTGGGCAGCAACCTGTTCCATGTGGGCGTGCTGTTCTTGTTTGGCGGGCACAGCGTGGGCATGCTCACGCCGCATTTTGTGTACGAGTCTTTCATGAGCGCAGGCGACAAGCAGTTTCTGGCCATGGTCTCGGGCGGTGTGTTTGGGGTATTGGGCTTTGTGGGCGTCACGCTGCTCTTGCACCGCCGTCTGTCGGATGAGCGCATTCGGTTGAACAGTAAAACCAGCGACATCGTGCTGCTGGTCTTGTTGTGGGCGCAGTTTGCGTTGGGCCTGGCCACCATACCGCTGTCGGCTCAGCACCTGGATGGCAGCATGATGCTCAAGCTGGCCGAATGGGCTCAGCGCATCGTCACTTTCCGCGGCGGTGGAGTGGAGTTGCTGGCTGAAGCCAGCTGGATTTTCAAGGCCCACATGTTCCTGGGCATGAGCATCTTCTTCATCTTCCCGTTCACCCGGCTGGTGCATGTCTGGAGCGGCTTTGGCACACTGGCCTATGTGGTGCGCCCCTACCAGGTGGTGCGCAGCCGCCGCGTGGGCATGATGTCACGTCCCCCGTTTGGCCGTGGCTGATCGGACGTCTACATTTTTGAAACCATGCATTGGGGCTTGACATGACTTTTGAAACTTTGGCAGACCAGTTGTCGGGCGCTGTGGGCGCATCTGGTTCGTGCGGCAGCGGTTCTTGCGGTTGCGGCAGCTCGTCTGTATCTTCGGCTTCATCTACAGCTTATGAGCGCATAGCAACATCTACGTCAATGGCGGTGCCTGCCGCGCAGTATGAAGCGACCAACGATGTTTTGATGGCTGAGATGTCTTCCACGCCACCTTCCATTAACGGCATCGCCTTGCTCGCCCCTGGCGAGAGCTTGTTGGCAGAAAATCTGATGGAGCGGGCGTATGCTGAACTGTTGCGGCAAGAGGCTGTGCGGTTGGGCCTGTTGCCTGCCTATGCTGGTTCGAGCGCACCCGAGCTTTGTGCCAAAGAGCAGGCCGTGATCGACCGCATGCTGGACAAGGAAGTGGTATCGCCCCAACCCACACCAGAAGAAGCGCAGCGCTATTACGATGCGCACAAGGCACAGTTCACGGTGGGGCAAGCCCGCCGTGTGCGCCATATTCTGTTTGCCGTGACGCCGGGTGTGAACGTGCCCGCTCTGGCGCAACGCGCCGAAGCGGCGTTGCTGGAGCTGAGCAACACATCAGTCTCACCCGAGCGCTTTGCGCAGCTTGCGGCCGAGTTGTCCAATTGTCCCTCGGGCGCACATGGAGGCGATTTGGGCTGGCTCACGCCGAATGACTGCGCCCCTGAACTCGCAAAAGAGTTGTTCTTCCTAGTCGAGTCCAGCCTAGTAGTGGGCTTGCGTCCGCGCTTGGTGCACACTCGCTTTGGCTTTCACATTGTCGATGTACTAGAAGTGAATCCAGGGCACCTGCCTGAATTTGCAAAGTTGCAAAACCAGATTGCCACCCGTCTGCATTGGCAGTCACGCGCCACCGCCTTAGGGCAATACATGCGCCGACTGGTCGGATTGGCGCAGGTGCAAGGCTTGGCGCTGGATGGAGACGCCTCGACCCTGGTGCAGTGAAGCGACGACCATGAGTGAGCATTTGATGCCGGATTCGGCCGACGAACTGTTGCTGCGTTTGCAGCGTTTTCATGCGAATTATTTTCCGCTGCACCAGCAGCGTTTTCAGGATCTGGTGGCGCAGGGGCAGCATCCCAAAACCTTGTTCATCGGTTGTTCAGACTCGCGTCTTGTGCCTTATCTTTTGACAGGCACTGGACCAGGCGAGTTGTTCATTGTGCGCAATGTGGGCGCACTGGTGCCGCCCTACGATGGTTCGCACGGGCTGCACGGCACCATGGCGGGCATTGAGTTTGCGGTGCTTCAGTTGCATGTGCAGCGCATCATCGTGTGCGGACACAGCCATTGCGGCGCCATCCGCACCGCCTATGAAGGCGCACCAGCAGAAGCGAAGGCGCTGCAAAGCTGGCTCAAACTGGCCGACGAGGCGTTGCTGCCAGTGCGACCCAGTCCCGAGGCTTTGATGCGCACTGAGCAGCGTTCGGTAGTCTTACAACTTGAACGCCTGATGGACTACCCCATGGTGCGTCGTGAAGTGGAAACGGGTCACCTGACCCTGCATGGCTGGCACTATGTGATTGAAGATGGCGAAGTGCATGTGTTTGATGTGCAGCAAGGCGATTTTGTGCCCGCTTCGAAGTCCTCGCACAGCGGCACCGGACCGTTTGCGCCGTATGTGGAGCATGATGGTCAGATCATGGCGAATTGAAAGCAATAGGTGAGGCCATGGAGAAATACATATATGAGCGATAACGACAAACGCACCGCCATCCGTCTGGCCAGCCATCTGATGGCTTCGCGCCAGACGGTGCTGCCCAAGCGCCTGGTGGCACCCGGGCCAGACGCGGCGGAACTGGCGCAATTGTTTCAGGCTGCTGCGGCTGCGCCTGACCATGATTTGATCAACCCTTGGCGGTTTTTGATCATCCCCGAGCACAAACGAGCCGATTTGGGTGATCTCTTTGCGGCCGCCTTGCTGGAGCGTGACCCGAGCGCATCGACCGAGCAACTTGAACAAGCCCGCGACAAGGCCCTGAGGGCCCCTTTGCTGATGCTGCTGATCGTGGACGGGGTCAAGGGCTCTATCGAAATTGACCTGAACGAGCGCGTGTTGAGCGCGGGCTGCGCCGTGCAAAACCTCATGCTACTGGCCAATGCCATGGGCTACGGCTCGGCCCTGACGAGTGGCAAGGCGCTCAAAGCCACCTGTTTTCGGGCTGGCTTGGGGCTGGGGGCTTCTGAACATGTTATTTGCTGTTTGAGTGTGGGCTCCGTGAGTTTGCGCAAACCCTTTAAACCACGCCCTGAGGTGAAGCAGTTCACTCGTATTTGGGGAGACAGCGCATGAGCCGCCTGACCAAATCGGGGGTTGCCATTGGTGTCAGTTTGCCAGGCGTGCGTTCTCCTGGCGTGGGTTTTGAAGCACCGTTTGAAATGCTTGAGGCCTGCCATGAGCGAGTTCAGCGCATGCTGGATCTGTTGACCCGGCTCAGGAATCATGTAGCAAAAAACGGATGCGACGTCCAAGCAAATGACGCTGCGGTGGACGTGATGCGCTACTTTGATCTGGCTGCACCTTTGCACCATCAGGACGAAGAGCTACATGTATTTCCGGCAGTACTGGCGATGCGCAACGACCAGCTAGATCTGCTGGTTTTGCGTCTTAGGCAAGAGCATCTTGAAATGGAAAACCTCTGGTGTCAGGTGCGTCTGGCGCTAGCGCGTGTGGAGCAAGAAAATGCCAACACCAAGGTCCCCTTCAGTCAAGCAGAACTGGCCTGCATGGACGCATTTGTTGCTATCTACATCAATCACATCCGGTCCGAAGAAGGTCTGGTGTTTCCAGAGGCCAGACGAGAATTGAACCCCGAACAGATGAGTGTAATTTCGAGGGAAATGACGCGTCGACGGGGTGGAAAGTAAGTATGTGAGTAGGTTGGTGTTGTCTGATTCATTAACAGGAAATGGGTTTTCACCTTCTAAAATTTCTCACATGAGTCGCCAACCCACAGAAACAAAAATTGACAAGACCGGCCTGAGGTACAAAGCCAAAGTTGGCGGCTCACCGTTCGGTGGATCAAGCCCCACAAGCACGATGAGCTGCTACAAGTGTGGATTGCACAAGCCTCGAGGGCTTGGCAGTTTCAAACGCCTGCTCAATCAGAGTATGTTTATCTGCGAAGAGTGTCGTCCCACAAAGGTCGCTGCGCAGATTTGAACGCAGAGGATGTTATGCGGTCATCGGCACTTTGAATTTCTTGAATTGATCCTCCCAAAGAACTGGGATATTTCGATAAATTTCGCTAAAAGAAAAATCAGAATCAAGATCATCGTCCAGTATGCGTCTGACAAGCTCTGGGCAAAGCAGGTTCATGTTCATCATTCGACTGACATAGCCTGGATCCACCTTTTCGTCAGCAGCAATTTCACGCAGATTTTTGAATTTCCCTGACTCCAGCATCATTTGCCATTGACGTCCGCGAGCAAGCGAAGTTTGCAAGACGGTCAAATCTTGCTTCTCTTTAAAGTCATTAAAGACGATGTTCTGTGGCAAGAAAACTTGTTGCCTGCCGCTGTATTTGCGAATTCGAATCGGGATCGAGATGGTGATCGTTCCATCCTCTTCTCGACGCATTGTGGAGGCGTCTTTTTGTTCAAGGGTAGTTAGTTTCATGGTTCTTGTAACTCCAGATTTTTATGTGCAACTTCAATGACCAAGTTCGCAATTCCTGAGGGGTGCAGCGATACCTCGATGCGTTCTGGGTAGACCACTACCTTCTTGACCAGTAGGTGCACGATTCGGTGTTGCTCTAATGGATAAAGAGAATCCCAAATTTTCTCGACACCAGCCATCAGATTGCTTGTTTTGTATTGGTCTAAGTCTCTCGTGTATGGGTTGTCCAAAATCTTTATGGCTTTGTAGACCTCAGCGGTTATGTCTGTGGATTTCAAGATTTTTCGAACGTTATCCATGACAGCTTTTTCTACTTCATGCGCAGGCATCATTGGCAAGCCGGATGTGCCAACCTTGACCTTTTGATCGATAACAGCACGGTAGTACCGGTAATTCTTTGTCGTGCCCGGTATCGCTTTTCCTACAGGCGACATGGCGCTTCCGTCAGAGGAGAAAATCAAACCCTTGAGTAATGCGGCGTGCTTGCCCTTGCGTTGACCTTTCTTGGAGCCCCGAGTTGAGGATGCAAGCTTGGCCTGAGTTGTTTCCCACATTTCTTGGGTGATGATTGGTGAGTGTTCACCACGGTATTTTTCACCTTTGAACTGAATCATCCCGTAGTAGAGCGGGTTGTTCAAAATCTTATAGACATAGATGGGCTTTCCTGGACACTTTGCCTCGGTGGCCGTAGCGAGTGCTGATGATCCTTTTGATCCCGGTGCTAAAAGCAATGGAAATTACGTTCCCCTTTTCAGGGGTGTTGGCATGCGCATTCGTTATGAAGGTCTGAGATCTTTTTAAGCGACGTGGTTGCTTTCAATTCCAAAATGCCTGGCCTGCGCATCCCACTCCATTGGAAACGGCTCCATCAGATCTTTCATCGTTAGTTGCGCCGGGTACTTCCCGTCTAGGATGGCTTCAATGACTGTGGGTGACAGATAGTGTTGAATGGCATCCAAAACTGAGCCACTTTGAAGAGAATTTGCATCCAAATTTGAGCCACCCCAATCGCCTATCCTGCTTAATTTTTGAGCAAGGATGGGCAAGGAGTGATCAACGTGGGAACTTTGAGCAAATTACGCAGACTTGTCCTTCGCGACAAGGTCTCCATCCGGCAAGCTAGCCGTCAACTTGGCATCTCTCGCAACACCGCAACTCGGTGGCTTCAAGAGGCAGAGGTTACGGTGCCCAGATACCCTAAGCGTCAGCCGACCTTTGGTGTTCTGGATCCTTTCAAAGATCAATTGAGCAATTGGCTCAAAGCCGACAGCTATCGAAATAAGCGAGAGCGCCGCGGCGTCAAAGCTTTGTACGAAGCGCTGCAGGCCATGGGGTACTCGGGCAGCAGCACAACCGTCTACCGCTTTGCAAAAGATTGGCGCGAGGAGCAAAGCCAGCCTCGGGGTGCTGGCTTTGTGCCCATGCACTTTGAGCTTGGCGAAGCGTTCCAGTTTGACTGGAGCTGTGAGTACCTGGTCATTGGCGGTTTGAGAAGGCGCCTTGATGTGGCCCACATCAAACTGGCGGCAAGCCGAGCGTATTTGCTGGTGGCCTACTTCACCCAAACTCACGAGATGCTATTTGATTCTCATGCAAGGGGCTTTGCTGTCTTTGAAGGTGTAGCAAAGCGCGGTATTTACGACAACATGAGAACGGCTGTCGACAAAGTTGGCCATGGCAAAGAGCGCACCGTCAACGCCCGCTTTGAAGCGATGACGGGTCACTACCTGTTTGAGCACGAGTTCTGCAACAGAGCCGCCGGTTGGGAGAAAGGCATCGTGGAGAAGAACGTACAAGACAGGCGCCGGGGCGTTCTGAGAGAAGCGGCAGAGCGCCACTGGACCAGCTTGGCAGAGCTCAATGATTGGCTTCAGACTGCATGCAAAACCTCGTGGAGCGAGTTAGCCCATCCCCAGTGGCCTGAGCTGACTATTGCCGATGTATGGCAAGACGAGGTCGCCCGGCTAATGCCATGCCCCAGACCCTTTGATGGCTATGTGGAGCAACCTGTGCGGGTGAGCTC
>NZ_CXOM01000001.1 GCF_001269365.1 Limnohabitans sp. Rim11 | reverse complement strand
ATGTTCGGCACGGCTTGCCGAATCAGCAAGGGCTTTTTTTGCCAATGACGTTTCATAAACTGCTCGAGCGCACAATCCACTTTTTTGCTTTGGCAAAGTCCACAGCCTCCTTGAGAATCTCGTTCTCCAAAGTCTTGCGGCCAAGCGCACCTTCAAGTTGTTTAATGCGTCTCATGGCCTCTTGAAGTTCAGAAGCTGGGACAACGGTTTCATTGGCACCGACTGCGACCAAAGAACCTTCCAAATAAGCTTTGCGCCACTGAAACAACTGTGCTGCAGTCAAGCCATGTTGGCGGGCAACCAAAGAAACAGAACTTCCTGGTTCATTGGTTTGTTTGACGATTTCAAGCTTTTGCTCAGGAGTCCAGCGCCTGCGGCGCTGAACACTGGTGACCACTTCCACCCGGTTAGGTCTTATTGATGACATAGTCATATCCATAGTCTTATTCCTAGTTGTTAGTTTAAGGAATACCGATGGGACTGTCATTCAGGGGGCTAACTCAAAGAACGAGGATGGGCAGAACATAACGCTGTAAATCCTACGGCATACCTACGCTACTTTTGAACTCTTGCGCGGGGGCACTGACATACACACGCCCAGCAAGCAGATGGGAAATTCAGCGGCAATGATTGAGCGGCACTACAGCAAGTTGACGACAACTATGGCTACTTTCAAGTTGGCTTGATTCTTTTTCTGAGATGTGGATGGTGCCAACTCTGATTGTGAGAGTTGGCATAGCCTCATCTGGAATTGAACGTCACTCCTTCTGGAGTAGTTCCTACTGTAGTTGTTGACACGACTGTATTAGTCCTAGTATCTATCAACGAAACAGTACCATCTCCACGGTTTGTTACGTAGACCATAGTTCCATCAGGTGAAACCGCAACGCCTATTGGGTCTGCTCCAACCATAATTGTTGAAGCGACTGTATTAGTCGCAGCATTCAATACTAAAACAGCCCCGTAGTTGGCAACATAGATTTTGTTTCCATCGGGTGAAAGTGCTATTTCAAAAGGGAAATTTCCAACTGTAATTGTAGATTCAACAATGTTATTAGCAGTATTTATTATAGAAATAGTGCCATCTGCTAAGTTGGTAACGTAGACCTTACTGCCATTCGGTGAAGTCGCAACTCCATATGGAGAATTTCCAACCGTAATTGTACGAACGACTGAATTGGTAGTTGCATCAATGACTGAGACAGTATTATCTGAGGAGTTGGCAACGTAGCCAGTACTTCCATCGGGTGATGAAGCAACTCCAAATGGAGAATTTCCAACCGTAATTGTTGACACAACTGAATTGGTTGCAGTATCAATGATTGAGACAGTGTTACTCGAAAAGTTAGCGGCGAAGACCTTACTTCCATCAAGAGAAATCGCTAATTTTCTTGGACTAGAACCAACGATAATTGTCGACACTACTGAGTTAATCGCAGTATCGATCACACTTACAGAGTTACCAGTGGCATTAGCAACATAAATCTTAGTTCCTACACGTGATGCAACTAGTCCGACAGGGGCAGAAACCCCTATCGCAATTGTTGATTCGACCGAACCAGTCAAAGGATTTAATACAGAAATGGTGTCTGACAGATAGTTGGAAACAAAAGCAAGAAGACGTCGCAGTGAAGTTGCTGAGACTGTTGCCGACCCATCAGACGCTTGAACTTTGCTAGTTGTGATTGTTGCCGTTGAACTTGTATTTGGGGCTATGCCAGTGACTGTTACAAGACCACTACCACTAACTGTTACTGTTCCTGATGCTGTCGCAGTGCCAGAATATGTATAGGTAGCGTCATAGTTTGTGATCTGTACAGTGAATCCATCGCTAGTTGGTGTTGGGGTTCCAAAAGTCGACGTCAAGGTCGCAGGGTAAGTGGTGGAACCTGAAGAGCCACCGCAAGCGGCAAGCAAATTAATGATGAACAAAGTCGAAAAGATTAGAAAAATACGTCGCATCATAAGACCCCTAGACAAATCATGATTCATTCAATATAGTCGTCAAATTTCTGATTGTCTACAGAAATACTAAAATCAAAATAAACATCAACATCAACACGGCCCCTCGGTTTAGGTTTGTGGTCTTGACCCTGTATTCCAGTACCGCCGGTATGTTTAAGTTACCGATCGTTTGACCCTGACCCGAAAAACCTAACCATTTAAAAGTATAAAAATCCGGCATGATATTTCACCTATTGAAAAAGGGGACATGCCGTGAAAAAGAGCAGATTTACGGACGAGCAAATTGCCTTTGCACTTAAGCAGGCAGAGACTGGCACCAGGATTGACGAGATTTGCCGCAAGATGGGCATTAGCGATGCCACTTTTTACAAGTGGCGTCAAAAGTATGGTGGCTTGGGGCCTTCAGAGCTCAGGAAACTTAAGCAGCTGGAGGAGGAGAACAGCAAACTCAAGCGTATCGTTGCTGACCTTAGCCTGGACAAAGCCATGCTGCAGGACGTCTTGTCAAAAAAGCTCTAAAGCCTTCACGCAAGCGTGAGCTGGCCACCGAATTGATGGAGAGGTTTGGTGCCAGCATGCGGAAGGCTTGTGCTGTGATCAAGCTCAGCCGGGTTGTGTATTTATACAAATCCAATGCTCGCGACAACTCTGCTTTGGTCATGCGAATGAAAGAGATTACGCAGACTCGCGTCCATTACGGCTATAGGCGAGTTCATGTCATGCTCAGGCGTGAAGGCTTTAGAGACAACCATAAGCGCGTTTATAGGCTGTACCGGGAGCAGGGTTGGTCATTGCGGCAAAAGCGTCCAAAGCGCAACAAAGCAGCTCAGCTCAGACAACCGAAGAAGTTGGCGTTGCACATCAACCAAATCTGGAGCATGGACTTTGTTGCAGATAACTTGTTTGACGGGCGCAAGCTGCGAATGCTCACAGTGGTTGACTGCTACACCCGAGAAAGTCTGGATATACATGTTGACCAAAGTTTAAAAGGCGAAGATGTCGTTCGGGTTCTGAACAACATCGTGGCGGCCAGAGGCAAACCTATGACAATCAAAACCGATAATGGCAGCGAGTTCATCAGCAAGGTGATGGACAAATGGGCTTATGAAAGAGGTGTTGAACTGGACTTCAGCAGACCAGGCAAGCCAACGGACAATGCAATGGTGGAAAGCTTCAATGGCAGGCTACGCCAAGAATGTTTGAACGAACATTGGTTTATGAGCTTGCAAGATGCCAGGAATAAAATTGAGGCATGGCGGGGCTTCTATAACGAGGAGAGACCTCACAGTGCGCTAGACTGGCAAACACCAAAAGAGTTCGCTCTGAAGAACGGATCAAAACCCTGTCTTCAGAACAACAAGGAGCCGGATTTACTAACTTCTGAGTGGTAAGGAAACTGGGTCAGGGTCACAAAACCGGACTACTTCTTAATCAATGGTACGTCTCAAGGGGGCAGGTCAGCGTGAGCTATTTATGAAACTTAATTGATTCAAAATTTCTTACGGGTTTCTCATTATTCCAATGAGCATCTTGCTTGTTCAGTAGGCTATGCAAGTATGTGCGGTGGGGAACTCATGGAAAACTGGTGACTGGTTAACTAATTATCCAGATGGGTTGATACGCCGCGGGCTAAGCGGCTCTCTTTCTGTCGCGCAAATGCTCTCTGTCAACGTAAAGTGAGGCATTTTCTCTGCACAGGCAGCTATTTTTATTGCTTTTTATTGCGCTGAATTTGAATTAATTCAGCAAGTTCAAGGACGACCCAGCGGTTGCGTTTCGTAAAGAAGTTGGTATTTTCTTAGCTTTGGTATTTGTTATTGCCGTTGATTTCAAGGGACTGACGCTGAGCTACAAACTTTAGCTCAAGGCACCTGATCCTTAATTTCCAACTGCAGGTCTTTAGACCCGACCTTCACAGGCCCCAAGCTGCCCATCAAGTCGCCAGACTGCGGCATCGCGTTGCCAGATTTAGAAACGCGCACTTTCACAAACACTTCGCCCGCACCCGACAGCTTGCGATCTGGCGACATGGCGGTGCTGTCATCCAAAGTAAAACTCAAGGGCAAGTTAGCCACCGTGGTTTTATAAATGGCCAATGGCATGCGCTCACCGTTGGCAGGCGTTGCATAGACAAACACCACATCCGTAGGACTGGTTTTGCCTTTAAGGGCAGCAGCCAAACTGACCTTGCCAGACACACTGCTGCCCGAACCAGCAGCAGGTGAGGCCTTCAAAGCAGCAGAAGCTGGTTTAGGAGGAATGCCCAACTTAAGCTCGACAGAAGCAATGGCATCGTCCAAGCTAGGTACATCGGGGTTGTCTGCCGTTAGCGGCTTGCGAGCCTTCTGCCAATAGTTCAAAGCATCGGCATATTTCTCGTGAGCATAAGACGCACTGCCAGCCATCAAAAGCGCTGCATAGTGTTGCGGATCTCTTTGCAGAATGTCCAGAATTACGTCCCACGGCTCGCCTTCAAAGTTGCCCTGACGTTGCATGGCCAGAACTTCTACGCGCTCAATTCGAAGGTCGTCGTCAGCGGTTAGTTTCAAAGCACGGTCGTAGGCCTTCAAAGAAGGATCGAACTGCTCCAAGGTGCGATAGGTGCGCGCCAACATAACCCAGCCCTGCAAATTTTCAGGCTTCTCTTCTAGTTTTTGGGCCAACATCTCGGCCATTTTGGCCAACTCTTGCGGGCCCGCTTTGTCTTCCGATTTAAGAGCCAAAGGATTGAGTGCTGCAGGCTCGCCTACCCACATGTACAAACCCATGGCAGACACTGGCAACGCAATGGCCAACACTGCGGCCGTCCAAACGGCTGGTTTTTCTTTTTTAGCAACAGGGTCATCCACCGCAGTGGTGTCTTCTAGCAAACGCAAGCTCAACTCATCGCGCGACATCTGCCATTCTTCATCGCTGATGTGGCCGCTTTCATGTTCGCGGTCCAGGTCCAAAATTTGAGCCCTGTAAACGCTGGCATTGGCCTTGGCCTGACTGGCCGAAGTAGGTACAGCACGTTGGCGCAACAAGACCCACAAAATAATGGCCGCCACGCACACAACCAGGGCAAGCGCCAATATGACAAACAAGGTATTGGGGCTCATGACTTATCTCCAGACTTCAACAAGGCTTGAACCTTCAGTCGATCTGCATCGCTCAGTGAAGATGGTGCAGTTTGCTCAGATTGTCTTTGTCTGAGGTAAAGGGCCATGCCAATCACACCTAGTGCCAACAACAAGAAGGGCCCAAACCACAAGATCCAAGTGAGTGGTTTGACTTCGGGCTTGTACAAAACAAAATCGCCGTAACGGGCCACCAAGTAATCTTTGATTTGCGTGTCACTCTTGTCTTGTTTAATCAGTTTGCGAACTTCCTCGCGCAAATCATTGGCCAACTCGGCACGCGATGAAGCCAATGATTCATTCTGGCAAACCAAGCAACGCAACTCTTCCGAAATGTGAACCAAGCGTTTTTCAACCACTGGATCTTCTGCCAAGAGCGCAGCTTCTTTGGCATGAACAGTTCCTAAAAATGACAGCAAGACAAAGGCCAACGCACCCGTCCATTTGAAGCATTGCAATGTGAGTTTCATGAATTCTTTCAAGGGGCCTTAAGACGCGTTGAGTTTTTGAACCAAAGGCAAAATGGTGGTCTGCAAAAGCTCTGGCGTGACCACACCCACTCGCTTGTATCGAATCACACCTTCTTTGTCGATGACATAGGTTTCAGGCACACCGTAGACACCATAGTCAATGCCCACACGACCATCCAAATCCAGAACCGACAACACATAAGGGTTGCCATGACGCTTGAGCCAAATTTCACTGCGCTCTCTGGCCAACTTCAATTTCTCTTCAGGTGTGAACTTGCGGCCTGCAGGTTCATCTTGTGGCTGAACTTCTTTGTAACTCAGTCCGACGATAGGCAACTGATTGGCTTTAGAAAAAGCCACCAACACTGGGTGTTCTTCACGGCATGACACACACCAGGTAGCCCACACATTGAGCATCCACACTTTGCCCTTCATGTCTTGAGGACCAAACGGTGGCGCTTTGGCATCCAATGTATTCAAAGAGAATTCAGGTGCTGGCTTGCCTACCAAGGGGGAAGGAATTTCCTTGGGATCGCGATTCAAACCAACCGCCAAAAATACTAACAAGCCTACAAACAAGGCCAATGGAATTAAAAACTTTTTCACTTGAAATTCCTGAAACGCTTAGGCCGCACTGTCAGCAGACTTGCGATAACGTCGATCACTGACAGCCAGCAAGCCACCCAAGACCATCAGAATGGCGCCGTACCAAAGCCAAGACACAAACGGTTTATAGAAAACACGCACGCTCCACTGAGGCTTGTCGCCCTGAATGGCTTCGCCCAATGAAACATACAAATCGCGGAACAGTCCAGAGTCAATGGATGCCTCTGTCATGGGCATGGCCGAAGAAAAGTACTTGCGTTTTTCAGGGAACAACACTTCCAAGGGTTTGCCGTCTTTGCTAACGTTAACCTCACCCCGAATGGCTTTGTAGTTGGGGCCATTCACTTCGGACACGCCCACCAGCTCAAAGGTGTAGTTCTCAATGCTGACAGTGTCGTTAATGCCCATTCGAACATCACGCTCCACCTCATAGCCCTTGACCATGGTGACGCCCACCACCACCACCGCAATACCCAAGTGAGCCAGGTGCATGCCCCAGAATGAAGGCGCAATGCGTCCGGGCTTTTTAAGCCTTGCCACAATTTGCATGATCAAACCAACCAGCACCCAAGTGGCCAATGCCAAACCCATGCCGGTTAACCAAGTACCACGCTCAGTGAAAGCCCAAACGGATGCGCCCGCCAGAATGGCTGTAGCGGCAGGCACTCGCATGGCGGTGCCCAATTCTTTCCAACGCGCTTCACGCCAGTGTGCAATGCCGCCGGGCACCATTAAGAAAACCACCGGCACCATGAGCGGTACAAACACGGCATTGAAATAAGGTGCGCCCACCGAGAGCTTGCCCAAATTCAGAGCATCCACAATGAGTGGATAAACCGTACCCAACAAGACCGCGCCAGTTGCCACGACCAACAAGACACTGTTGACCAACAACATCGACTCACGAGACACCAAGCCAATCTTGCCGCCCAATGTAGCCTTGGGCGCGCGCCATGCAAACAAGGTAAGGGAAATGCCCACCACCAAGGCCAAGAAAATCAAAATGAACACGCCGCGCTTGGGGTCGGATGCAAAAGCATGAACCGAAGTCAGCACGCCAGAGCGAACCAAGAACGTGCCCAACAACGACAAAGAGAAGGCACCAATGGCCAACAACACCGACCAAGCCTTAAAACCACCGCGCTTGTCGGTCACCATTAAGGCATGAATCAAGGCCGTGCCAAACAACCATGGCATGAGTGATGCGTTTTCGACGGGGTCCCAAAACCACCATCCGCCCCAACCCAATTCGTAATAAGCCCACCAAGATCCCAAAGCGATACCGGCTGTCATGAAGACCCAAGCCACCACCGTCCATGGACGTGACCAACGCGCCCAAGCCGCATCTAAGCGGCCCGACAGCAAGGCAGCAACCGAGAATGCAAACGCCACAGAAAAGCCCACATAGCCCATGTACAACATGGGCGGGTGAATGACCAATCCAGGGTCTTGCAACAATGGATTTAAATCACGACCATCAGGCGGGGCTGGCAACAAGCGCTCGAAAGGACTGGAGGTGATCAAGATGAACAACAAGAAGCCCGTTGACACCAAACCCAAAATGCCAATGACGCGCGCCACCATGGCCAAAGGCAAGGTGCGTGAGAACAGCGCAACAGCGACTGTCCAACCCGACAGCATCAGAACCCAAAGCAACAAAGAACCTTCGTGTCCGCCCCAAACAGACGCAAACTTGTACTGCGATGGCAACAAGGAGTTGGAGTGTTGGGCAACGTATTTGATGGAGAAGTCATCGGACATTGCAGCATTGGCCAACACAGCAAACGAAAAGGCGATGAGCAAAAACTGAACGATGGCCGTGGGTCTGGCCAACGCTTGCCAACGCTGATGATCATTCACAGTGCCGGCAAGCGGTAAGACACCTTGAATCAGCGCCACACAAGCGGCAAGGATCAAAGCAAAGTGACCAAATTCAACAATCATTCAAAACTCTTTTCTGATGTGTGGGGTGCAAGCCGTAGGGCCGGTCATGAAGGTAGGTCATGCGGCTTGTCAATTGCCCGGCTTAACTGATTGAGCGGCCTTGGCTGCAGCAGCTTGGTCCAAAGCATGTTGCGCTTCTGGAGGCATGTAATTTTCGTCGTGCTTGGCCAAAACTTCAGAGGCTGCAAACAATTTGTTGTCAGACAATTTGCCTTGGGCCACAACACCCTTGCCTTCTTTGAACAAATCGGGCAACAAGCCCTTGTACTTCACAGGCACCTCGTGGGCAAAGTCAGTCACCACAAACAGAATGTTCTCACCATCTTTAACCAAGCTACCTTCTTTGACCATACCGCCCACCCGAAACGCGCGCTCCTTGGGGGCTTCACCTTGGAAGACTTGGGTGGGTGTAAAAAAGAAAACCAAATTGCTTTGAAATGCATTCAAAACAAACATGCCCGCAATGGCCAAGGCACTCACGCCCAGGGCAATCAATAAAAATCTTTGGTGTCTAGGTTTCATGTCTGCCAGTCCTTGCCCTGCGTCTCTTGGGCTTCCAATTCATGAACAACTTGGGTAAGGGCTTGGCCCCGCGCATGCTTGACCCACATCGCTTCAATGACCATGCACAAAGCCGTGACGCCAAAGCTGCCCCACACATAAATGCCATAGCCGCCCATAGCCCAAAAATCTGCGGCGCTGTTCCAAATCATGCTGTTGCTCCTGAACGAATGGTTTTCACTTCGGGCAAATCGGCCACCCATTGGGCGTGGCGTTCTCGGATCAAAATAATGCTGCGCACTCTGTAAAGCGCCATGGCCACTGCGTACATCCAAAATGCGATGCCCATGATCAGCATGGCCTCCAACATGATTTGCGCCATGCTGGAGCCTTTGGTCAAGGACACCGATGCGCCTTGGTGCAAAGTGTTCCACCACTTCACAGAAAAATAAATGACCGGCACGTTGAGTGCACCCACGATGGCCAAAATGCCACCTGCTTTATCGGCACGTCGTGGGTCGTCAATGGCGCTGGTTAATGCGATGTAGCCCAAGTACAAGAAAAACAAAATGAGCTCTGAAGTCAGTCGTGCATCCCAGACCCACCAAGCGCCCCACATGGGCTTGCCCCACAAGGCCCCGGTCCACAATGAAAGAAATGCAAAGATGGCGCCGGTAGGTGCCAAAGCGCGGCACATCATGCCCGACAAACGGGTGTTTAGCGTGATGCCCAAAATAGCCCAAAAAGCCATGGCCAAATAGATGACCATCGACATCCATGAAACAGGCACATGGACAAAAATAATTCGGTAGCCCTCACCTTGCTGAAAATCTGAGGGCGCCACAAACATGCCCAACCACAAACCCCAAACCGCAAGGCCTGTGCCTAACAAGGCAAACAAAGGCCACAACTTTCCAGCCAATGGGTAAAAGTTTTGAGGCGATGCGAAATGAAATAATTTCTGGAACATGAAACGATTCTTAAGATTCAAGCGCAACGCGAACTGAGGCCGCGCTAGCCCATGGACTGAACACTGCAGCAATCAGTACCATGGCCGCCAAAATAGACAAATGCGCTGAAGCACCTAGGCCACTGATTTCGGCTTGTACTGCACCCGCACCAAAAACCAATGCAGGCACATAAAGCGGCAACACCAGCAAGGTCAACAAAACATCACCCCCTCGGACACCCAAGGTCAGTGCAGCACCAATTGAACCAATCAAAGACAAAACAGGCGTCCCAATTAGAAGACTCAAAGTTAAAACCCACAGTGCGCTGGCAGAAAGGTCAAATTGCAAGCCCAAAATAGGCGCCAACAACACCAAAGGCAAGCCCGAGAGTAACCAATGCGCCAGAATTTTGGCAGCCACAAGAACTGAAAGGCTATTTGGCGATAGGGCCATTTGCTCGAGGGTGCCGTCGGCGTAATCGGCGGCAAACATGCGCCCCAAAGAAAGCATGCTGGCCAACAAGGCCCCTACCCACAAAATACCTGGTGCCACCAGACGCAAGGTATTCATTTCGGGGCCAATGCCCAAAGGAAACAAAGCGGCCACCACCACAAAGAAAAACACGGAGGTAATGACCTCATTCTTGCGCCTGAGGGCCAAGGTCAGGTCGCGTTTGACGATGGTGATAAATGCACTCATGCCTTCAGCCTGTAAGAACGGCCTTGACCCGCCAATGTCACCATTTGGTGGCTGGTAAAAAGAACCATCCCCTGCCTGTTTAAGTGGCCATTGATGACTTCTGACAGCACTTTTTGGGCAGCGGCATCCAAAGCCACAAAAGGCTCGTCCAAAATCCACAGCGGGGCCGAACTGACCAACAAGCGCGCCAAAGCCGTGCGGCGCTTTTGTCCTTGAGACAGAACACGTACCGGCAAATGCTCCCGACCCTTGAGGCCCAGCTGGGCCAAAGCAGCCTTGGCATCCGCCAAAGACAAGGCGCGGCCCGCAATGGCGGTATCCGCGCGCAGGTTTTCCAAGGGGGTTAAATCTTCTTTAAGTGCCAATTGGTGGCCTAAATACGCCAAATTGGCTCTAAATTCATCGATATTGCTTGAAACTGGCTGGCCCTGCCATTGAATTTGGCCTTGTTCTAGGGCGCTTAAACCGCAGGCCAATCTGAGCAAGCTGGTTTTACCAACGCCGTTGTCCCCTTCCAAATGCAGCCATTCACCCGGCTGCAATGCAAAAGAAACGCCTGAAAACAGGCGCTTATCACCGCGGGAACAAGAAAGATTGGAGATGCTGAACATGTGGCTGAATCATCGCAGATCAGGCCCATCAAGAATTGACTCATGTCAATTGACAAGGGCTAAATTTTAGAAAGCAAAGGCATTCTAACTTTGACGCTCCCCAAGCAAGGCAAAAAGAGCCTTTAAAACAAGATATCCGGTGATATCCGCCAGAATTCAAGGTTTTAGTGGCCTTGATTTGGCTGAAGTTCTTGCGCTTGTTTTTCTGCTTCTGCTTTTCGATAAAGACTGAGCACATTGGGGATGCGCTCTAGCAGTTCAACCCATTCGTAATCGAATGGCAAGCCAATCCAATCGCCATTCGCTTTCAAGCCCGCAATGCTTGCCTTGATATGGTGCCTGGCCACGTCAAATGTTTTTAACTCGTCTTCCGTCAAGGACTCTCTTTTGTTTTTAGAAATATCTGCCTCGAGTACAAACAACACATCGCGGTGCAAGGCCAAGTCGCGTTTTAAAGATTCTGTGGAGCGAGCGCCAGTGTGGGGATGCTCTATTGCTTCTAATTTTTCCGCAATTTCTTTGAAGTTTTGCTGTGTTTGGAAGTAAAAGATTAGCAGCCCAGCCACCAAAATAAACAACACGCCAATTACCAGCAGAAAAAAATTGTCCATCCAGGGCCTCGCTCCATTTGCATCATCAGATGACCCTATCCTAATCAACTGTCTCCTAGGCGGCAATACGAAGCCTACCGATCGGGGTCTTTGATGCAGAAAAACAGCATCAAAGCTAAACTGCAAAGCCAAGAGCACATTCTTTAAGTCAACCAATACCATGTCAGACAACACCATCCAAGCCATTCCAGAACAAACAACCCGATTTGGCAGTGGCAATGCTGTCAAACGCGTTGAAGACCAATTGCTGCTGTTGGGTTCTGGTACGTACGCCAACGATGTGAGCTTGCCAGGTCAAACTCACCTGGTATTTTTAAGATCGCCCTACCCCCACGCCAAAATTACAAGCATTGACACCCAAGCCGCCAAAGCCATGCCTGGCGTCCATGGCGTTTTGACTGGGCAAGATTTGTTAGCGGCTGGTCTTAAACCGATGGCTCGCCCCATGAATTTCAAACGGGCTGATGGCAGTCCCCTGTCTAGCACCACCCGTTTCATCTTGGCCACAGACACCGTTCGATTTGTGGGTGAACCCATTGTGGCAGTGGTAGCTGACACCGAAGAACAAGCCAAGAATGCGGCTGAAGCCATTCAAATTGACTTTGAGCCTTTGGCCAGTGCAACGCTTTTGTCGGATGCCTTAGCGCCTTCAGCCCCACTTTTGACGGAAGCCCCAGACAACCGCGTGGCCGAAACCCGCTACGGTGACGCCGCCGCCACACAAAGAGCCTTCGACCAAGCGGCCCATGTGGTTCACCTGAACATCGTGAACCAACGCTTGGCCGCTTTATCCATCGAACCGCGCAGTGTCTTGGCATATGTCGACAACGGCCGCCTGACCATTCGCCTAAGCAGCCAAATGCCCACTGGCGTTCGCACAGCCGTCTGCGATGTCATTGGTTTGAACAAAGAAAACGTTCGTGTCATTGTGGGCGATGTCGGCGGCGGCTTTGGCATGAAAACAGGCGCCTACGCTGAAGATCTGGTGACCGCTTATTGCGCGCACAAATTGGGCCGACCCGTCAAATGGATTGCCGACCGCAACGAAGAATTTTTAAGCAGCTCGCATGGCCGCGACATTGAAACCCAAGCGTCCATGGCCCTTGCCCAAGACGGCAAAATTTTGGGACTGCGCATCGAAACCTTGGCCAACGTGGGCGCCTACCCCACCATGACAGGCTTGGCCATTCAAATGCTCATTGGACCTTGGGTCCAGAGCAGTGTGTACGACATTCAAACCATCGACTACCACTTTACGGGCGTGCTGACCAACACCGCCAGCACAGGCGCATACCGCGGCGCGGGCCGGCCTGAGGCCATCTACAACATAGAACGCTTGATGGACGAAGCCGCCAGAGTGAGCGGCATCGATCGCATTGAATTGCGTCGCAAGAATTTTGTAACGCCCTCACAAATGCCCTACAAAAATCCGATGGGCCAAGTCTATGACGTTGGCGCTTTCGAAATGATCATGGACGAAGCACTGCAAAAAGCCGACTGGAAAGGTTTTGCCCAGCGCGAAGCCTCTTCTAAGGCCAAAGGCTTGTGGCGTGGTTTGGGCGTAGCCACCTTCCTCGAATGGACTGGCGGTAACGCACTCGAAGAAAACGTCCAGGTGCAAATTTTGGCAGACGGCATGATTGAAGTGGCCTCTGCCGTCAATGCCATGGGCCAAGGCATTGCCACCTCTTTGGCGCAACTGGTGGTCGATGTATTTGGCGTAGACATCTCCCAAGTGCGCGTCATTTTGGGCGACACCGACCGTGCCAATGGCTTTGGCAGTGCAGGCTCTCGCTCCCTGTTTACAGGCGGCTCGGCCATGCGAGTGGGCGCAGAAAAAACATTGGACAAAGCGCGCGAACTAGCCGGCCAAGCCCTGGAGGCATCGCCTGCAGATTTGGCTTATCAATCGGGAAGCTTTAGTGTGAAGGGCACCGATTTGAAAATTTCATTGGCCGAATTGGCCAAGCGCCAGCCTGATGCGCGCATTGAAATTCAATCGAGCACCACAGCCAGCGGTCCGACATGGCCCAATGGCTGTCATATTTGCGAAGTGGAAGTTAACCCTTCTACAGGCGAAACCCAAGTGGTGTCCTACACCTCCGTCAACGACATTGGCCGGGTGGTCAACCCCATGATTGTGGAAGGCCAATTGGACGGCGGCGCAGTTCAAGGCATGGGTCAAGCTTTGTTAGAGGCGCTTGTGTACGACGCAGAAAGTGGCCAGTTGGTCACAGGCAGCTTGATGGACTATGCCGCACCCCGCGCAGACATCATGCCGCAAATGTTCAAAACCTACACAAACCAAAGCGTACCAAGCACCAACAATGTGCTTGGCGTCAAAGGTGTGGGCGAATTGGGCACCATTGGCGCAACGCCCTGTGTGGTTAACGCCATTGCCGATGCTTTGGCCAGAAATGGGCAAGCTGATAAAGCCCCTCAACTTCAAATGCCCCTGACACCCTACAAGCTCTGGGAGCAAATGCAAGCAAACTAAAGTTGTAAGTAAAATTGATCAAAATTAGAGTACTTATTACTAATCTAGGCTCTTTTCTTTGATTAGAATGAGATCATGTCCTCGAACCAAAACTCAAACACAGACAACACTTACCTGCGTTTTTTGCAGTTGGCCAAGGCTATTCAAAATTTGCCAGATGGCCAAATTTTGGATGCTAACGAGAATGCGCTTCTAGAAGCCATTGCCCTTCGCTGGTTCGAACAAAAATCCATGACCGTTCGTGAGGCCATTGGTCTGTCGGAGTTGGGCTCGCCTGCAACCTTGCACAAGCGCATTACGCGCCTGCGCAGCAAAGGCATGGTGGAAGCATTCAACCAGCCCGACGACAAGCGTGCCAAATACCTCATCCCCACCGAAAAAACATTGGCCATGTTCAATGACTTTGGCAAAAAGATCGTGGTTGTAGCTTCTAGCGCTACCTAAATTACCCCTAGGCCGTTCGCGTTTCAGCGATCTGCCAAAAACAATTCTTGCAGGTCACTCAAGAAATCAAACCCGCGCTCAGTGGGCCACACTTTGGCCATGTCTCTGGCAATCAAACCCTTGGCTTCAGCTTCTGACAAGCCTTTTTGAATGGCGGTCATGGCCAAGCCAGTTCGCGCCATGAAATCGGTCAAGGCAAAACCGTCTTTCAAACGCAGGGCGTTCAGCATGTATTCAAAAGGCAAATCTTCACGCTTGACTTCTTCGTGTTGCGTAGCAGGCTCACCCCTTAAAGCTTGCGCCATGTAAAGCTGCGGTTCACGGTAGCGCACTTGTCGCGTAATACGGTGCGCAAAACTCAGCTTGCTGTGCGCCCCAGCACCAATGCCCAAATAATCGCCAAACTGCCAATAGTTCAAGTTGTGCCAGCACTTGTGGGCTGGCTTGGCATAGGCCGAAACTTCGTAGCGTTGCAAACCCTCAGCGCCTGTCATCTCCGTAATCAAATCCATCATGGCGTAAGCATCGTCATCCTCTGGCAACACAGGGGGATGTTTAGCAAACAAGGTATTGGGCTCAATGGTGAGGTGATAGATTGAAATGTGGGGGGGCTTGAAACTCAAAGCCGTTTCAATGTCTTTTGACAAATCTTGCAAAGTTTGGCCAGGCAAGGCATACATCACATCCAAATTGAAGGTGTCAAATGCCGCTTGTGCTTCTTCCACAGCGGCCATGGCTTGGTCTCGGTTGTGCACACGGCCCAAGGCCTTTAAATGCGCATCATTGAAACTTTGCACACCAATGGACAAGCGCGTCACGCCTGCCGCTCTAAACGCCTTGAAGCGATCTTTTTCAAAAGTGCCAGGATTGGCTTCTAATGTAATTTCGGCTTCGGCCTCTAGGGGCAATCTGGCGCGAATGCCACTGATCAATCTGTCAATGCTGGCCGGCTCAAACAAACTGGGTGTGCCGCCGCCAATGAATACACTGTGCACTGGTCGGCCCCAAACCAATGGCAGGCTGGTCTCTAAATCGGCCAGCAAGGCATCGATGTAACGATCCTCGGGCATGCCTTCTTGCTTGCTTTGCCACTCGTGCGAATTGAAATCGCAATAGGGACATTTTTTGATGCACCAAGGCAAGTGCACATACAAGGACAGGGGCGGCAAGGCTTGCAATTGCAGCAAGCCAGGCCGCATGGCATGCACCACATCAAAAGCTTGCTTCATGCTTTACAAACCCCAACGCTCACGCATGAGAGCAAGCATGGCTTGAGAGGATCTGCCGCGGTGGCTGTTGGCGTTTTTAACTTCAACAGGCAATTGGGCAAACGTTTGACCAAACTCGGGCAAGAACAACACGGGGTCAAAACCAAAGCCATTGCTGCCAATGGGTTCGCGCGCAATGTCGACCACCACACGCCCCACCGCAATCAGGGGCTCGGGGTCAAAGGCACTTCTAACAGCCACCAAGGTGCTGACCATGGCGGCGCGCCGGTTGTCGATGTGGGCCATTTGTTCAAGCACCGCCTTGACATTGTTGACATCGGATTTTTCATAGCCAAACTGCGTGCAGTAGTAAGCCGTGTCGACACCCGGCAAGCCACCGAAGGCATCAATGCACAAACCCGCATCGTCTGCCACGGCAGGCAAGCCGCTGTGTTGTGCGGCATGTCTGGCCTTGGCCAAAGCGTTTTCGACAAAGGTTTTGAAAGGCTCTGCCGCTTCAGAAATATTCAGTTCAGACTGCCGTACCAGCTGCACATTGAGCGTGCCAAACAGGGTTTGCAATTCGGCCAATTTGCCGGCATTGTTGGAAGCCAGAACCATCTTCATGGCATCAAGCTCCAGCCTGCACGTGGGTTTGACGTGATGTCTTTTGCAGGACCACCAATTCGGCAATGCCTTTTTCAGCCAAGGCCAACAAGCTGTCCATTTCTTTGCGCGTAAATGCCACGCCCTCTGCAGTGCCCTGCACTTCCACAAAGTTGCCCGCACCTGTCATGACCACATTCATGTCGGTATCGCACGAAGAGTCTTCGGTGTAGTCCAAGTCAAGTAATGCAGTGCCGTTTTTCAGACCTACAGAGATAGCAGCCACTGAATCAATGATCGGAGTCTCTGTCAGTTTGCCTTGGTGCATGAGCCAATCGACAGCGTCTTGCGCTGCCACAAATGCACCCGTGATGCTGGCTGTGCGCGTACCGCCGTCGGCTTGCAGCACATCGCAATCCAAATGAATGGTGCGCTCGCCCAACTTTTTCAAATCGAACACGGCGCGCATAGAGCGGCCAATGAGGCGTTGAATTTCTTGGGTGCGACCACTTTGTTTGCCACGTGCGGCTTCGCGGTCGCCGCGGGTATGGGTGGCGCGGGGCAACATACCGTATTCGGCTGTGACCCAACCCTCGCCACTGCCCTTTTTGTGACCCGGTACTTTTTCTTCGACAGAAGCGGTGCACAGCACGCGCGTGTCGCCAAACTCAATCAGCACAGAACCTTCGGCGTGAACGGTGTAGCCGCGCGTGATGCGCACATTGCGAAGTTGATCTTGAGCTCGGCCATGGGCGCGTGCATTTTCTGGGTTTGGCTTAGCTTGGGTCATGTTGGGGTACGGCTTGTTAAGAGATGTCTTAAGTTTGAGATAATCGGGAATGTGCTTCGGGCCTCGAATTTGGGCCCCACCTTGATCAGCAGTTCAAACTGCTGCACCCTAGAAAGAATCCATGCCAGTTTACAGTATGACCGGGTACGCCAGCGTGCAGTCCAGCACGCCCTCCCCAGACGCCCAGACCGAATCTTCGGCCGCGGCATCGGTTCGTTTCGGACTGGAAATTCGCTCGGTCAACAGTCGCTTCTTAGACCTCAGCTTCAGGTTGCCCGATGAGCTTAGACACACAGAACCCGCTCTGCGCGAACACATCACCCAACACATCAAGCGCGGCAAAGTAGAGGTTCGCGCCGTTTATCACAGCAACCAAGACAGCGACTTGGCCGATCCGTCTATTGGCACACTCCAAAAGCTATTGAGTCTGCAAAACAAAATTCAAAGCTGGCTACCAGGTGCCCGCGACCTGAGCGTGTCGGATGTCATCAAACTGGCCTCTCACGAAAAGTCTGGCACCGGCTTGAACGAAGCCGACCTCATGCCCTTGGCCACACAAGCCGTTAAAGCGCTCAAAGATGCTCGCTCCCGCGAAGGCGCGCGCTTGGCCGAAATGCTGCAAGACCGCATTGGTCAACTCCGAAGCTTGGCAGAACAAGCCGCCCCCTTGCTGCCCCAATTGGTGGAACAACAGCGCCAGCGCTTCATCGATCGCTGGAACGAGGCCATGGCTTTGTCAGAGGGCAATGTGTCTTCTGACGTGGCCAAAGACCGCGCACTGACCGAGGCTACGGCATTTGCCATTCGAATCGACGTGGCTGAAGAACTGACGCGTTTGGCCTCTCACTTAGACGAACTGAGCCGACTCATCAAAAAGGGCGGCGACATTGGCAAGCGCCTCGACTTCCTGATTCAAGAACTTCACCGCGAAGCCAACACACTGGGCTCCAAATCGGCCGCCCTCGAACTCACCAAAATCTCGGTCGACATGAAGGTCTTGATTGAGCAAATGCGTGAGCAAGTGCAAAACATCGAATAAGTTGACTACACTCCTTGCCATGGAATATCCTGGAAACCTCTACGTTGTAGCCGCCCCCAGTGGTGCGGGTAAGTCCAGCCTGGTCAAGGCCCTCATGGAGCTTGACGCGCGCGTACTGCCTTCGGTATCACACACCACCCGAGCTCCGCGCGGGCAAGAAAAACATGGCCGCGAATACTTCTTTGTGCCTCAGCAAGAGTTTGACGCCATGGTGGCCGCCGATGCTTTTGTGGAATGGGCCAATGTGCACAGCCACCGCTATGGCACCTCCAAAAAAATGCTCGAAGAGCGCATGACGCAAGGCTCAGACGTTATTTTGGAAATTGACTACCAGGGCGCCATCCAAATTCAAAAGATGTACGCCAATGCCATCCTGATCTTCATTTTGCCCCCCAGCTGGGAAGAATTGCGCAGCCGTTTAGAGCGCCGGGGCGAAGACAGCACCGAAACCATCGAATTGCGCCTCCAAAATGCGGCCATTGAGCTGGCTCAGGTTAAAGAATTTGACTTCGTTATAATCAACGAAGTTTTCGATCGCGCCTTGTTTGACCTCAAGGCCATCGTGCACGCTCAGCGCCTCAAGTACCTTGCCCAGCGCCGAGCCCGTGCCGAAACTTTCGAATCCCTCCATATCACCTGATTTACTTACCGGAGACCGTCATGGCCCGCATCACTGTTGAAGATTGCTTGGAACAGATCCCTAACCGTTTCCAATTGGTATTGGCCGCTACTTACCGCGCCCGCATGCTGAGCCAAGGCCACACACCCCGCGTTGAAAGCAAAAACAAACCCGCCGTCACAGCCCTGCGCGAAATTGCAGCTGGCAAAGTCGGTTTGGAAATGCTCAAAAAAGTAAACTAAAGCGCTCACTGCTTGGACTTCTAACAGTCCAAGCCCACAAGCCCCAAAGTCTCATCACTTGGGGCTTTTTCACGTCTGTCAGACAAGCGTTACATTTGAGGCATGCGCGCAGCTTTTACATCTATTTTTCACAAATCCGGTAGTACTTCAATACCCGGAAAGCGCGACAACGCCCACAACATCCAAGTTGGCACGCCCACGGCCAGTGCCGCCAATGCCGCGGCCGCAAGTTTTGCGGCCTTAGTCGCCCAATTGGGTTATCTGACAGCTTCAGACATTGAATTGGTTCGCAAAGCCTACAAATTTGCAGACGAAGCACACCTGGGCCAGCTGCGCAAAAATGGCGAGCCCTACATCACCCACCCAATTGCTGTGGCCGCGCAGTGCACCGAATGGAAACTGGATGCGCCAGCCCTCATGGCCGCCCTCATGCACGATGTGATGGAAGACTGCGGCGTGACCAAATCAGACTTGATTGAGAAGTTTGGTTCGTCGGTTGCAGAGCTGGTAGATGGCCTGACCAAACTCGACAAACTCGAATTCAATACGCGCGAAGAAAATCAAGCCGAGTCGTTTAGAAAAATGCTGTTGGCCATGGCCCGCGATGTGCGCGTTATTCTCATCAAACTGGCCGACCGCACGCACAACATGCGCACCATGTCCGACATGCCGCGCGAAAAATGGGGACGCATTTCTTCTGAAACTTTAGAGATCTATGCACCGATTGCACACCGCTTGGGTTTGAATCAAACCTATCGTGAATTGCAAGATTTGTCGTTCCGTTATTCCATGCCCTGGCGCTACAACGTCCTGGCCAAAGCGGTGGCCAAGGCGCGCAACAGAAGACGCGATTTAATTCAAAAAGTGCAAGGCGAATTAGAGTCTACGTTTTCAAAAGCAGGCATCAACGTTCAAATATCTGGCCGCGAAAAAACGCTCTATTCCATTTACAAAAAAATGGATGGCAAGCACCTAAGCTTTGCGCAAGTGACCGACATTTACGGCTTCAGACTCATCGTTCCTTCTGTGATTGATTGCTACACAGCGCTGGGCATCTTGCACCAAATGTACAAGCCTGTGCCAGGCCGCTTTAAGGACCACATTGCCATTGGCAAGGTCAATGGCTATCAGTCTCTGCACACCACCTTGGTTGGCCCCTCGGGCGTCAACGTAGAGTTTCAAATGCGCACCGAAGCCATGAATGTGGTGGCTGAGTCGGGCGTTGCAGCACATTGGTTGTACAAAGACAAAAGCAGCAACGGCATGGAAGCTGAACGCCTGGGTACGCAGTGGCTTCAATCATTGCTCGATATCCAAAAAGAAACGCGCGATGCCACAGAGTTTTGGGACCACGTCAAAGTTGACTTGTTCCCCGATGCTGTTTATGTGTTCACACCCAAGAGCCAAATCATGTCGCTGCCGCGTGGCGCTACCGTGGTCGACTTTGCCTACATGATTCACAGCAACTTGGGCGACCATTTGTTGGCTGCCAAGATCAACAACCAGCAAGTGCCTTTGCGTACCGAGTTGAAAAATGGCGACATCGTGGAAGTGATGACCGACCCCACTTCAACGCCCAATCCATCTTGGTTGGGCTTTGTCAGAACAGGTCGCGCGCGTTCTCGAATTAGGCATCACCTTAAAACCATGGCGCACAGCGAATCCATGGATTTGGGCTTGAAGCTTTTGACACAGGCCCTCCGTGCAGAAGGCATTGAAAAATTGCCCGATGACCCAACGCGGTATCAAGCCTTGTGGGAAAAATTATTCCGTTTCACGGGCAACAAAAATCGCAGCGACCTGTTGGTCGATGTGGGCTTGGGCAAACGCATTGCCAGCATTGTGGCCAAACGCATTGCAGCCTTGTTGTCTGAAATGGGCGAAAAACCAGACCCCTTGCTCATGACGCGCGAACGCTTTATGGCCAGCGACAGTTTGTCGCAAGGCGCCATTCTTTTGGACGGCACCGAAAACGCTTCGGTGGTCTATGCCACTTGCTGCCGCCCCTTGCCTGGCGATCAAATCATTGGTTATTTGGGCCGCGGCGAAGGCTTGGCAGTTCACACCGCAGATTGCAGCGTGGGCCTCAAGCTTCAGCAAAAAGACAGCGAGCGCTTCATTGGGGTGGAATGGTCTGATGAACCGCTGCGCAATTTTGAAACCAGCATCCGTGTCACGGTGGTCAACACCAAGGGCGTTCTGGCCCGAGTGGCTGGCACCTTGGCCAATTCAGAAGTCGACATTGTTCACGTAGAGATGGGTCAAGCCAGTGCGCAAGATGCGGCCGAAAACACCTTCATCATTTCGGTGCGCGATTTGAGTCACCTAGAGACAGTGCTCAAGAATTTGAAACGCACACCTGCGGTTTTGAATGCCGAGCGCATCACACACCGCGTGCGAGGACAAGCCACTAGCGAAGAATAAGCCAGGCTTCAGTCTGATTTGGCTTCGGTAGACGGCTTGGGATACGACACTGACAAGACTTCTATTTCACGCCATCCTTGGGGCGTGACCAATTTCAGAACATCGCCCGTGCTTGATTTGAGAAGGGTCCTGGCAATGGGAGACACCCAGCTCACCTCCCCTTTTAGGCTGTCAGCCTCATCAATACCGCGAATGGTGACAGTGCGTTCATCGCCGTTTTCTTCCACATAGGTGACGGTGGCGCCAAAGAAAATTTGATCTTTGCCGTGATGCGCACTGGGGTCTGTCACTTCTGCAATTTCGAGGCGTTTGGTGAGGAATCGAATGCGTCGGTCAATTTCTCTTAGGCGTTTTTTTCCGTACAAATAATCGCCGTTTTCGGAGCGGTCGCCATTGCTGGCTGCCCAATGAACAATTTCCACCACTTTAGGGCGTTCGTCATCGATCAAGGTAAACAGCTCGGCCCTGAGGTCGGCATAGCCTTTGGGCGTCATGTAATTGCGCGCACCTGCAGGCAAAGGCGGCAGGCTGGGGTCTTCGCCGTCGTCTTGGGGATCTGCGTCTGATTCGCGGGTAAATGCTTTGCTCATGGCCAAAGTATCAAGAATTGAAATTAAATCTGGCAGCACAAAGAAAAACAGCCTAGGGGCGTAAGCCTCTAAGCTGTGTTCTAGTCTCGATAAATCGAAATCTGGTGCGGCTGGCAGGAATCGAACCCACGACCCCTTGGTTCGTAGCCAAGTACTCTATCCAGCTGAGCTACAGCCGCGAAGCTGTGGATTATAGCATGACTTTTTTATTGAAATGCGTTTTTCGAATTTTGGGGCCCCAACCTAAACCAGAAGCCCGACAAAGCAATGGCCAACAAGACGAGAATGAGTGCAACTCCGGCAAGAATGGCCGTGATTTCTGTGTCTCTTTTTTCCAGGGTAAATTGGGTCGAGAGATGTTGATAGACTTTTTTCAAGTCTTCTGCAGAACCTGCCTTGAAGTAATCGGCTTCCGTGATTTTGGCCACGGCTTTAAGGGCCTCTTCATCCACCTGCGTAAAAAACGAATAACCCTCGTAACCAGGAATGAAACCATTGGGCGTGCCAAAGCCCACGGTGTAAACACGCACGCCTAAGTCTGCGGCTTTCTTGGCGGCCATCAAAGGATCGGGACCAGTGGTTCTGCGACCGTCCGACAGCAGCACTATGGCACCGCCTTTGTAGGAACCAGGGGGCTCTGGCGGGCGCTCTTTAGCGGCGGGCTTGGCATCTAAACTTTTGGCCCCACCCGATGCGCCATAGGACGAGGCATCGCCATAGCCATAGGGGTTGGCGCTATAAAGCAATGCTTCCAAATCGATTTTGGCCTCGGGCCTCAGCGTGGCCAATGCCAACAGCAAGCCACTGCCCGTGGCCGTGCCTCTTTGCAGTTGAAAGCGGTCTATGGCCGATACCAATTCTTCTCTTTGGTTGGTCACATGCTGAACCACTTGCGCATTGCCCGCAAAAGACACCACGCCCACCCTGACATTGGGCGGCAATTCTTGTAAAAAATCTTTGGCAGCTTTTTGCGCAGCCTTGATGCGACTCGGATCGACATCTTCTGCCAACATGCTTCTGGACACGTCCATGGCCATGATGAGGGTCATGTAGTCGGCTGGCAAAGTGACGCGGGCCATGGGCCGGGCACTGGCAAACAGCAAGAGTGCCAAAGCCAAAGCCAACAATGCGGGGGGGACATGACGGCGCCAAGGCGACGGCGTCTCCATGTTTTGCAAGATCCAGGAAACGGCAGAAAACGAGACCGTTTGTTTGCGCTTTCTCTTTAACAGCCAAAGATACCCCGCCACCATCAAGGGCACAAGCAGCAGCGACCAGAGCATGAAGGGTTGTAGAAATTGCATTGCCATCAGGGTTATAGCCAGATACGCCAATTTAACACCGAAGCTTATGCTATGGTTATTTGATGAAACGTGAAGCGGTTTTTAGCAAAAGCCCGCGACCAGCAGGTTTAGATAAGCACGCGCCTACTTCAGCAAGCTCTGCCAATTCCTCCCAATCACCCCAGACGACCCACATCGATTCAGGCACAGCCTCGAGTTCTGAAAAGTCCAGGTTGCCTTCATTCAAATCACTGCTCCGTTGGGATTTTTTGGCTGTCTTTTTATTGGGTGTAGCCTTGAGTCTTTTGGCTGTGGGTATTTTTTCGCCATCGTTTCAAGCGCGCAGTGCACTCACACAAAAAGACATTGATGCCGCTGTGCTGCACACCTTGCAAACCAAAGAACTCCCGTCTCAAAGCGCCAAAGCAGCAGCGTCCATTCAAGGTGCAGTGGTTCACGTGCAAGCTTATGTGGCCAATCCCAAAAAGAAAGATGCTGATATCGAAAGCGGTGTAGGTACTGGGGTGGTCATTAAAGACGACGGCACCATCCTGACCAACTTCCATGTCATCTCGGGTGCCAAAAAATTGCGCGTGACGTTTTTTGACGGCACTGAAGCCGACGCCATCGTCATTGGGGTTCAACCCGAAAAAGATTTGGCAGTCATCAAGCCGCAAAAAATTCCAGATGATTTAGAGCCTGCCATTTTGGGTTCAAGCCAACAGTTGGTTCCAGGCGATGCGGTGGTGGCAGTCGGGTTTCCATTTGGCATTGGGCCATCGGTGTCTTCTGGCGTCGTATCTGGTTTGAATCGAAGCTTTAAATCGCCAGATGGTAAACAAGAACTGAGTGGCTTAATTCAATTTGATGCAGCAGCCAACCCCGGCAACTCAGGCGGTCCGCTAGTCAACCTGTCTGGCGAGGTGGTGGGCATTGTGACCGCCATCCTTAACCCAACGTCAGCGCGCACCTTCATTGGCATTGGCTTTGCCACCACCATCGAAAGTGCTGGCAGCGCTGTGGGCTTACCCCCTTTCTAGAATTTGAAGGAGACAACATGAGCGTTTCAAACGAAGCTTGGCGAGGTCACGGTGGCAATCCCACCAACTCCAAACCCGAAGAGGCCGCAGCCCTCATGCAAAGGCTGATGTACGAAGTCAAGCGCGTGGTGGTCGGTCAAGATGCATTTTTAGAACGGGTGCTGATTGCTTTGTTAGCACAAGGTCATTTGCTCATTGAAGGTGTGCCCGGCTTGGCCAAAACCCTCACCGTCAATACATTGGCCAAAACCCTCAATGGCAGTTTCAGTCGCATTCAATTCACACCAGACTTGCTGCCCGCCGACCTGGTGGGCACGCGCATCTTCAATCAACAGACCAGCGAATTCAGCACCGTCTTGGGGCCTGTGTTTGCTAACTTGTTGCTGGCCGATGAAATTAACCGAGCCCCCGCCAAAGTTCAAAGCGCGTTGTTGGAAGTGATGCAAGAACGACAAGTGACCATTGCGGGTCAAACGCATCGTGTGCCCTCACCTTTTTTGGTCATGGCCACCCAAAACCCCATTGAAACAGAAGGCACCTATCCCCTGCCCGAAGCGCAAGTCGACCGCTTCATGATGAAAGTCTTGATTGACTACCCCAGCGAAGACGACGAGTTTGTCATTGTGCAAAGGGTCATTGCTGGCGGTGCGCAAGTGACTGGCGTGGTCAGCCCAGAAGATCTCAAAGCATTGCAAGTGCAGTGCCGTCATTGCTATGTAGATCCTAGCCTCATTCACTATGCCGTCAAACTAATTTCAGCCACGCGCTTTCCTGCGCGGTATGGGCTTGAATCTTTGGCTGGCTTGATTAGCTTTGGCGCTAGCCCTCGTGCCAGCATTGGCCTGATTGAAGGCGCTCGCGCACTTGCCTTGCTGCGCGGCCGCGACTATGCATTGCCGCAAGACTTGGCCGATTTGGTGCCCGACATTCTGAGACACCGTTTGGTTTTGTCTTACACCGCGTTGGCCGAGGGCAAAACTGCAGACACTCTCATTCAAGACATCATGAAAGCGGTGCCCATGCCAGAGCAACCGCTGGAAGCGCATGTCCGCTGAGGCATTGCTTCAGCAACTTGAGTGGACGGTGCTGCGCCGTCTCGATGGCTTGCTGCAAGGCGATCACAAAACCTTGTTCAGAGGTTCGGGGTTAGAGCTGGCCGACCTGCGCGAATACCAAGCGCATGACGATGTGCGGCATATCGATTGGAACGTGACGGCGCGCATGCAAACACCCTTTGTGCGAGAGCATCAAGAAGACCGAGAAATCAGCGCGTGGTTTTTGTTGGATGTTAGTGGCTCGATGGATTTTGGCAGCGCCAACCAAACCAAACGCCAGGTGATGATGAACTTTGTCGGCGTCATGGCCAAGTTGCTCATGAAACGGGGCAATCGCATTGGCGCCTTGATTTTGAACCCTGCTGAACCGGATGGTTTCAAACACATTCCGGCACGCATGGGCCGGCGTCACTTGCTGCATGTGTTGCATGTTTTAGAAACATCACCCCAAACACAGCAAACTCATCAAACCCCACTGAATGAGTGGCTGTCCAGAGCCAATGGGCTGCTCAAACGCCGCTCCAGTGTCTTTGTCGTGTCCGACTTTATGGGTGACTTCAATTGGTCCTCCGAGTTGAGTGCCATGGGGCGCAGGCACGACACGGTGGCAGCACGCCTGTTCGATCCTGCCGAAATGAATCTGCCCAATGCAGGATTGATGTTGCTGCAAGACTCTGAAACTGCGCAGCAGTTATTGCTGGACACCACCAATGCCAAGTTCAGAAACCGTTACGCGCAATTGGTCGAAGAACGCGAGCAGCAGTTGGCCACATGCTTTGCGCAAGCTGGCGTGGATGCACTGGAACTGTCTACTCAGGACGACTTGGCCAGTGCCTTGTTGCAATTTTCAGAATTGAGAAAGCGGAGAGTCTGGCGTGCCTGATTTAAGCTCCCTTCAATTTTTGTGGCCCTTGATGTTGTATGCCTGTGCTGGGGTGCCACTCTTTGCGCTCGTCTACAGCTACAAAACCAGAAAAATACCACCCGTTTTCTTGTGCCTAGGTTTGCTCTTACTTTGCACCGCACTGGCACGGCCCCAAACCGTCATGATGACGCCCCTGCGCGAAGCCACTGTGATGCTGGTGATGGACACCTCTGGCAGCATGCGCGCTAAAGATATCAAACCCTCGCGCATAGAAGCAGCCCAAGAAGCCGCCCAACAATTTATTCAAGACAAGCCCAGCAGACTGCGCGTGGGCTTGGTCACGGCAGCAGGTACTGCCGCCTTGGTTCAAGCGCCTACAGAAGAACGTGATTCTTTGTTAAAGGCCTTGGACTATTTGCCATTGCAATATGGATCGGCTTTGGGCACTGGCCTATTGGTTTCTTTAGAAGCACTTTTGCCAGGAGCTGGCATTGATGCCCAAAAAATTATCAATGAAGCCTCCGACATGGGGGGCGCCAAAAAACCTACAGACACAGGCAAATCTCTGGACGATAAAAACAAGCCGCCCAAAGAATCGGAAGCGTCCGCCAGTCGCGGCAAAAACATGGCCATCGTTTTAATGAGCGACGGTCAGAGCAACATGGGCCCCGAGTTACTCAAAATGGCTGAACTGGCGGCCAAGCACGAAGTCAAGGTCTACACCGTGGGCATTGGCACCCCAGAAGGTGATGTGGTGCACATGCAAGGGCGCAGCATGCGAGTCAAACTGGAAGACGAAGCGCTTAAAAAAGTGTCGGCCATAACTCAAGGCGAATACTTCAGAGCAGACAGCACAGAAGGCCTGAAGAATGTGTACGACAAACTCGGTTTCAAGCTGCGTTTTGAAAAGCGCTCCATGAGTGAAATTAGCGCGCAAGTTGCCTTACTTGGCATGCTGCTAGTTTTGGCTAGCATCACCCGCAACTTTGTTCGGATGGGCAAAATTATCTAGTGCACGGGCTTCTAAATTCTGGTTCGTTACAACGGCAAACCGCGTTAATATCAAAGCCATGTTGACTCACAGCCCCCAAGACCTTTCGCAACGGCATATTCCCTTAAAGGGTGCCTCCAATTTTCGTGACCTTGGTGGCTATGTGGGCCATGAAGGCCGCCCCGTCCAGTGGCGCAAAATATTTCGCTCCGACCATCTGGCCTCGCTGGATGAACACGATCTCAAGCAGCTCCAAACCTTGGGCATTGCGCGCACCTTTGATTTCAGAGGTGTTTTAGAAAGCCAAGCCCAGTCGTATGCATGGCCAGGTATTCAACGTCACAGCCTCAGCATTGAACCCACTGTGGTTCAACGTCTGCAAGCACAGCACCTCAGTGGCAAGCCTTTGTCGGCGGCAGATGCACTGGACGCCATGCAAACCACCTACCGCGACTTTGTGAAAGCAGACTCCAATCGCTTCGCAGAGTTGTTTGAACATTTGCTGGCCAAGCCAGAGCCCCTGCTGTTTCATTGCACTGCAGGCAAAGACAGAACCGGCTTGGCTGCAGCCCTTATTTTGTCGGCTTTGGGTGTGTCTGAAAAAGACATTTGGCAAGATTACTTGCTAACCAACCAGCTTTACAAGCGCAACAGCATAGGCGCAACCCTGCTGTCGCCCGATGTGCTGAAAATTGTTTGGGAAGTGCAAGAGAGCTTCTTGCAGGCCTCTTTGGACATCATTCACCAAGACCATGGCGGCATGCAAAACTACCTCAACCAGAAGCTAAAGCTATCGCCTGCAGCTTTGCAAAAACTCAGGGCCAGCTACTTAGCTTGAGCTGGCAGGTGCTACCGCCGCACCTTGAATGTTGTGCCGCGCCATCGACTGGCTCACAAAGCCGGAGGCTTTGAGGTCTTCTACAAATTGTTTCAAATAAGCTTGGGCTTCTGGGCTGCGTGTTTTGGGTAGGCCCATGGCTTGCTCGATGACCATGAAGCGGCCAGGCAACAAACGCAAATTGGGCAAGCGTTTGGCATCCATTTCCAGTTGTTGTTTGACGCCAGCCGCCACTTCTAATTTTTCAGACAAGAAAAAATCGACTGTGGTGGGCGATGAAGGTGCACGCTGAATTTCGGCATTTTTAATTTCACGCGTTAGAAACAAGTCGTAGGCACTGCCTTTGCCCACTGCAATGCGAATGCCTGCTTGGTCCACTTGATCGTTGGCGGTGAAGGGAGAGTCATTGGGCACCAAATAACTGCCTTCAATCAAGACGTAGGGCGCCGTGAAGGCAATGCCTTTTCCGCGGATGGGGTCTATGGCAAAGAAGCCAAAGTCGGCCGTTTCTTGGGTCACAGCTTCCACAGATTGAGCTGCCGTCTGCCCCACTAGCAAAGTCAAGGGAACGTTCAAGCGCCTTGCTAGTTCGGTGGCAATGTCAATGGAGATGCCATAAGGTTGACCATCGGCGTTTTGGTTGGCTAAAATAGGGTTACCCAAATTGATGGCGGCTCTGAGCGTTCCTGTGGGCGCAAATTCTGAAGTGAGCTGAAGTGACATGATTTTTCGATTGACAAATATTCAAGGCTTGACGCATTCATCTTGACCCTTGACTTTGAAACAAGAGCAAGTGAGTGCATACGATTTCATGGTGCCTTTGACCACGGGCATGCTGGCATTGCGCGTGGCGTTTCCTGGAATGGCAAATTTTGGCACAAACACTTTGCCCACTGTGCGGCCATCTGTTAGCTCTACATTGGCGGCTGCACATTGAATGGGGCCTTTGAGGCCGTTGTTCAATTCAAAGATGAGGGTTTGAGTGTCATCTTTAGCCCAACCCGCATTCAGTTTGATTTTTTGAAGCTCGGTTTTAGACAACGGAACATCCACCAAGCCTCCATTAGAAAATGGATTCCATGCCAGGGCTGGCAGTGACAGGCACATCAAAAAAATAAAGGGCATGCGACGCATGCCCTTTATTCTAGAGGATCAATTTTTAATTTGTCACTGACAATCCAGAACAGTTTTGTATTACCTTAGATACCGCGCAGAAGGAAATATCAAAGTGAACTTTGAACCTTTGCCAAGCTCGCTTTCAATTTTGAGTTCACCGCCGTGACGTTGCATCACATGTTTGGTAATGGCCAATCCAAGTCCTGTTCCACCGGATTCGCGTGACCTGCTTCTATCGACTCGGTAGAACCGTTCAGTCAATCTTGGCAAATGCTCAGACCCTATACCAGGACCCGTATCAGAGACTGAAAAGTACAAGCGGTTATCGGCTTGCTCAGACCATGTACAAGTTACTTTGCCACCAGCAGGGGTATACCTCACCGCATTATTGACCAGATTAGAGACAGCGCTGTAGATCTCATTTCTAGCACCAATCAGATGAATTGCGGGCAGCAAATTAAACTCTAAAACTTGGGGCGTATCAAAAGCTCCGATGTGCGTATCAGACAACCCTCTCGCTTCGATTTCAATTGTGGTCATCAACGCCGACAGTTCAACTTGTTCAGTTAGCTGCGGCAAAGGACTGCCTTCAAGTTGAGACAATATCAATAAGTCGCTGACCAATCCTTGCATACGACCCGCTTGGACAGCCATTAAGCCCAAATAATTAGCGCGCTCCTCTGGCTGCAAACTTAAACTTTGGAGGGTCTCAATAAAGCCGCTCAGAACCGTCAAAGGCGTGCGGATTTCGTGCGAGACATTGGCTACAAAATCTCTTCGCATGGCATCTGCCTGCGCTAATGCGGTTACGTCGCGGGTCAATAACAATTTTCTTGTTTCGGCATAGGCATGCAACTGGACCGACAGTTTGACGCTTTTCATCAATGACTCGGAGCGCCCCTCAATGACCACTTCATTGTCATGACTCTCTTGTGCAAAGTACTTATTGAACACAGGGTCACGCACCAAATGAATGATGTGCTGCATCAGGTCTCGCTTGGTATCAAAGCCCAAATGCTGCGCGGCTGTTTGATTACACCACTCAATTCGGCCTTCAGGATCAAGCAACACCACCCCATTGGGTGACGCTTGAATGGCCAAAAGAAAATCTTGTAAGCGCTGCTGGTGGGACGCTGTTTGCTTTTTTTGATCGCTTAAAAGACGGCGCAATCGATCGATCAGATCACCCCACAATCCACCCAAAACAGGTGGTTCTAAGACCAAATTGTGTCTGAGCCATTTTGAAATTTTTTGAGCTCGCCACAAATCAATCAAGTTGGTAAACAATGTGACCAGCAAAGCGCCGCTCAAAGCGCCGATTAAATCGGCGTACCAAAATCCTGCAATAGCCGCAATGGCCATCCAGAAAAACAAGCCTAAGAACCGAGGCAACATAAATCAGTTCAACTTCTTTTCGATCTGAACCTGAGCGGCCGATGCCGATTGCGAGAAGCGATAACCGGCGCCACGGACAGTTTCGACCATGGCACCAGCAGCACCCAAGGCCTCACGCAAACGCTTCACGTGAACATCGACAGTTCTCTCTTCAATGAAAACATGATCGCCCCACACTCGATCCAAAAGTTGTCCGCGGCTGTGAACTCGTTCTTTGTGAGTCATGAAGTACTGCAATAACTTGAATTCTGTCGGCCCTAATTTTAAGGGCTGATCTTGATAAGTGACTCGATGCGTGTCTGCATCCAAAATCAAATCATTGGTTTCAATTCGGCCACCTGATTGCTCGGGGGCTCTTCGACGCAGTACCGCACGAACTCGAGCTAACAGTTCTTTGGTAGAAAACGGTTTGACAATGTAGTCGTCTGCGCCAGAGTCCAGGCCAGCCACGCGATCAGACTCATCACTTCGCGCAGTCAACATGATGATTGGAATGTCCTTGGTTCTGGCATGACCTCGCCATCTCTTTGACAAACTCAAGCCACTGTCGCCAGGCAGCATCCAATCGAGCAGAATGACATCCGGAAGAACATCATCTAGCTCTTTCTGAGCTGTGATGCCATCCATGGCCCAAATGGGCTGAAATCCGTTGTGACGCAAATTGACAGCAATCAGTTCTGCAATGGCAGGCTCATCCTCAACAATCAAGATGCGCGGCAAATTTCTCATTTAACCGCTGACTCCACATCTGCCAAAGCAATGTGACGCACATCAGCGCCCTTCACCACATAAATAATGAACTCTGCAATGTTCTTGGCATGGTCACCAATTCGCTCAATGGCTTTGGCCACAAACAAAAGGTCTAAGCTGGCAGAGATGGTGCGTGGGTCTTCCATCATGTAAGTGACCAACTTGCGAACAAAGCCATCAAACTCGGCATCAATCAAGTCGTCTTCTTTCAAAATATTGACGGCCTCTGTGACGTCGAGACGTGCAAACGAATCGAGCGCTTTACGCAACAGACCTGAAGCCAAGTCAGAGGCAATGCGCAATTCTGATGCTGGCAATGAACGAGAGTTGCCGCTGGCACTGATCGCTTTCACCATGCGTGCAATTTTCTCTGCCTCATCGCCGACGCGCTCTAAATTGGCAGTAATTTTGGAAATGGCAATCAGCAGTCGAAGGTCTCGTGCTGTGGGTTGACGACGTGCAATGATGGAAGACAAATCACGGTCGATTTCGACTTCCATAGAATTGACTTGCGACTCGGTGGCAATGACTTGATCTGCCACTTCATTACTGAATTGCGCCAATGCAAAAACGGCATGCCTAATTTGCGATTCAACAAGCCCGCCAAGCTCAAGCACGCGGCTGGAGACACTGCCTAACTCGTTGTCAAATTGACTTGAAATGTGTTTATCCATTTTCAGGGCTCCTGTTTAGCCGAATCGGCCAGTAATGTAATCTTCAGTTTCTTGACGTGCTGGCTTCATGAAGATTTGGTCTGTTTCGCCAAACTCCATCAATTCGCCCAAATACATGTAGGCGGTGTAATCAGAGACTCGCGCTGCTTGTTGCATGTTGTGCGTCACAATGACCACGGTGTATTCGCTCTTTAGGGTGTGCACCAACTCTTCAACCTTGCCCGTTGAGATTGGATCGAGTGCTGAGGTGGGTTCGTCCAACAACAAAATGGAGGGCTTTACCGCAATGCCGCGGGCGATACATAGACGCTGCTGCTGGCCACCCGACAAGGACAAGCCGCTTTGGTTGAGTTTGTTCTTCACTTCGTCCCAAATGGCTGCCTTTTGCAAGGCCCATTCAACGCGGTCGTCCATGTCGCTGCGGGATAACTTTTCGTACAAACGAACGCCAAACGCAATGTTGTCATAGATGGACATGGGAAAAGGTGTTGGCTTTTGGAACACCATGCCAATTCGCGAACGCAACAAGTTCAAGTCTTGTTTAGGCTCCAATATGTTTTTGCCATCAAACAGAATCTCGCCTTCAGCACGCTGACCTGGATACAAGTCATACATGCGATTCAGGGTTCGCAGCAGCGTTGACTTGCCGCAACCAGAAGGGCCAATGAACGCAGTGACTGTGTTCTTTAGAATATTCAGATTGATGTGCTTTAAGCCTTGAAAAGCGCCATAGTAGAAGTTCAAATCACGAACTTCTAAAATCGTTTCTTTGGGTTCTGGTTTTGAATTCATTTTGAATAGATCTGGTTAAGCCGCTACTTTTTCGCGGAATACAACGCGGGCAATGATGTTCAAGGTCAAGACAGTCAGGGTAATTAAGAGCGCCCCACCCCAAGCCAAGTTAACCCAGTTCTCGTAGGGACTCATGGCAAATTGGAAAATAACCACAGGCAAATTGGCCATGGGTTTGCTCATGTCCATGTTGAAGAATTGATTGTTAAGCGCCGTAAACAACAAGGGGGCCGTCTCACCACTGACGCGCGCCAAGGCCAGCAGCAAGCCAGTCATCACGCCGCTTCGAGCAGCTTTGAGCACTACCGATGTCGACACTTTCCATTTGGGTGCACCCAGAGCAAATGCAGCTTCGCGCAAACTCACAGGCACTAGCTTCAGCATGTTCTCAGTAGTGCGAACCACGACTGGAATAGCAATCAAAGTGAGCGCGACGGTGCCGGCCCATCCTGAGAAGTGTTTGAAAGGCACAACCACCATGGCATAGACAAACAAGCCAATCACGATAGAAGGCGCAGACAACATGATGTCGTTCACGAAGCGCGTGACAGATGCGAGGCGGCTTCTGTCGCCAAACTCTGACAAATACACGCCGGCCAACACACCAATGGGGGTGCTAATTAAGGAGCACGACACCACGATCATCAAACTGCCAACAATGGCGTTGGCCAAGCCACCGCCCTCTGATCCAGGCGCAGGCGTACTTTGCGTGAACATGGCCAAATCGAGTGCAGAAAATCCTTTAATGAGCAAGATGCTCAAGATCCAAAGCAAGAAACTCAGGCCCACTGCCATGGCAGTCATCGACAAGACCATGCCAAAGAAATTAGTACGTTTACGCCTTGCGTAAATGCTGGGGTCTTTGTTGCTCATGTTTTTAGACCTTTCTTAGCTTCGGCGCGCAGCAGCATCCATTTGGCCAATGACAACACCACCAGGGTGATCACAAACAAAGCCAGTGCCAGCGCAAACAGAGATGAGTAATGCAAACCGGGTTCTGCTTCACCAAATTCATTGGCCAAGGTTGAAGCAATGGAGTTACCAGGTGAAAACAAGGATGGCGAGAGTTTGTGAGCGTTTCCAATGACAAACGTGACGGCCATGGTTTCGCCCAGTGCGCGGCCCAAGCCCAACATGACACCACCTACAACACCCGTTTTGGTGTAGGGCAAAACAATTTTGGTCACAACCTCCCAAGTGGTACAACCAATGCCGTAGGCAGACTCTTTCAAAATGGGCGGGACGATTTCAAACACATCGCGCATGACGGATGCAATGAAAGGCAGAATCATCATGGCCAAAATGAGGCCAGCTGCCAAAATACCGATGCCATTGAAGGCGCCAGTGAACAAAATGCCAATCACTGGCAACTGGCCCACAGTAGCAGCCAGTGAGGGCTGCACATACTCGGCAAACAAGGGCGCAAATATAAACAAACCAAACATGCCATAAATAATGGATGGCACCGCAGCCAATAACTCAATGGCAGTACCCAAGGGTCGGCGAAGACTCATGGGGCACGTTTCAGTTAAGAAAACGGCGATGCCAAAACTCAAGGGCAAGGCAATCACAATGGCAATGGTGGCCGTAACCACCGTACCAAAAATAGCAATCAAACCACCAAACTGGGAATTGATAATGTCCCACTCAACGGTATAGAAGAACTTCAGGCCAAATGTTTCTAACACCGGCAACGAACTCACAAACAATGAGACGATGATGCCCGTCAATGCCACCAAGGTGGACATGGCAAAAACCAAGGTGGTTTTTTCAAAGAAAAAATCTTGCCACCGCTGCCAGCGCAACACGCTCTGGCGGTGCGAGGTCATCAATTCGTCTGCATTGTTCATGTCTAGTTTCAATCTATCTGCAAATTAATTTGCAATTACTTCGCTTTGATTTGATTCCAAACGTTTTTACGGATGAAGTCAGTTGTAGCGTCAGGCATTGGGACATATTCCAAATCGACAGCCATCTTTTTACCTTCTTTGAAGGCGAAGTCAAAAAACTTTATCACTTCAGCAGCGTTGGCTTTGTTGGCAGGGTCTTTGTACATCAAGATAAATGATGCGCCAGTGATGGGCCAAGATTTGGCACCTGGTGCGTTCGTCAAATAGATGCCCATGCCAGGTACTTTAGCCCAGTCTGTGCTGGCGGATGCGGCCGCGAAGGTCTCATCGTCTGGTGCTACAAATTGACCTGCTTGGTTACGCAAGTTGATGTGTGTCATGTTGTTTTTCTTGGCATAAGCGTATTCAACATAACCGATTGAATTTTTAATGCGACTCACGTTGGCGGCAACACCCTCGTTGCCCTTGCCACCGACCGAGGAAGCCGCAGGCCATTTGACAGCCGCACCAGCACCTACCGTTGACTTCCAATTGGCATTGACTTTGGCCAAATAGTCAGTAAAAACAGCGGTTGTACCTGAGCCATCGGCACGGTGCACGACTGTAATTGCGGTATCAGGCAATGCCACACCAGGGTTCATGTCTGCAATGCGCTTGTCGTTCCACTTTGGAATCACACCAGCAAAGACATCGGCAAGCAATTCGCCCGTCAATTTCAATTGACCAGGCTTGATACCTTCAATGTTGGCCACAGGGACTACGCCGCCAATGATGGCTGGGAATTGAACCAAACCGTCTTTTTCCAAATCAGCAAAGCTGACGGGTGCGTCGGTAGCGCCGAAGTCAACTGTTTTTGCTTTGATCTGTTTGATGCCACCGGAAGAACCGATGGATTGATAGTTCATGCTGTTGCCAGATTTGGCTTTGTAGGCTTCAGCCCACTTGGCATAAATTGGGAAGGGAAATGTTGCGCCAGCGCCTGTAATTTCGGCAGCCATGGCAGACATTGCAATCGCGGATAAGCCCAAAGCGGCTACCCAAGTTTTGATCTTTAGCATGTTGAATCCTTGATTCAGAGGTTGAAACTCAGAGGTAAATGACTAAACACGGCTGGCTTGCCGCCCTTTGTCACAAGGCAACTTTAGTGATCGATTGTGACAAATTCGTGTCAAATTCCCATTTTTTGACTTTTCCCACCTCAAATTACAGCCTCTATTCACTGTAAAGAAAATCTGCAGGCCCTATATTGTCATGAAATTGACAAAAAATAGACACAGAATGGCGTCATTCAGGAAATGACTTACTTGCATGCAAAACGGACAACTTGTCGCAGCCGTCGATTTAGGCTCTAACAGTTTTCGCCTTGAAATTGGCGTTTTTGAAGACGGCCAAATTCGCCGCGTCGATTACCTCAAAGAAACGGTCCGACAAGGCAATGGCCTAGACGCAGACCGCATGTTGTCCAAGGAAGCCATGCAAAGAGGCTGGGACTGCCTGGCGCGATTTGCAGAGAGACTGGCAGGGTTTGGTCCAGAACACGTTCGAGCAGTAGCGACTCAGACCTTGAGAGAGGCCAAAAACAGAGATGTTTTTCTGATTCAGGCCACCACCATTTTGGGCTTCCCTATCGAAGTTATCTCTGGCAAAGAGGAAGCCCGATTGATCTACTTAGGCGTCGCGCACAGCTTGCCTCAATCCGATGAAAAAAGATTGGTGATTGACATTGGCGGCAGATCGACAGAAATGATTTTGGGACGCGCATACAAGCCAAACGTCATGGAATCCTACCGAGTTGGCAGTGTGAAGTGGTCGATGAAGTACTTTGCCAATGGCCTGTTCAATGCCGCTGCGTTTGCCAAAGCAGAAGTCGCCGCAAAAGCCGTTTTAGACGAAGCACTCAATCTGTACCCCCAAAACGCTTGGGACATAGCCTATGGCTCATCTGGCACTGTGGGGGCTGTGGCCGATGTTTTGGCCTCAGCTGGATGGCCAATCGGAAAAATTACACGCGATGGCCTCGATTGGCTCAAGGAAAAACTGATCAAGATGGGCAATGTGGACAGTCTCAAGTTAGAGGGTGTCAAAGATGACAGGAAACCAGTTATTGGTGGCGGCTTGGCTATTTTGTATGCGTTGTTTGATTTGCTAGGCATCGAAGAGATGCATGCAGCGCAGGGCGCGTTGCGTCAAGGTGTGATTCAGGATTTGATCGACCGATTGGAGCGCGACGAAACCACCGATTTGCGAAGCGCCATGGTCACTGCGCTGGCCAATCGATTTGCGGTTGACATGGCGCAAGCTGACCGCGTTACAAGAACCGCATTGCATTTGTTTCAAAGTCTTCAAGGCGCTGAAAGTAAAAAATCAGGCCGAGTCATCCGCCTAGAAAATAAATTGGGATGGGCTGCGCAATTGTTAGAAATTGGCACTCGTATTTCGCACAGTGACTTTCACAAACATGGCGCCTACATTTTGGACAATGCCGACTTGACAGGTTTTTCGATGCCAGAGCTGCACCGCCTAAGCCAACTGATTTTGGGCCACAGAGGAAAACTTAAAAAACTCGATTCCGAACTTCGAGAAGAAGATTTTGTATGCCAACTCATGAGCCTCAGGATGGCCGCCATACTTTGCCATGCAAGACGCGAACCCGAATTAAAAGGTATCAGTCTTAAGCGCTTGCCCAGCAGTCAGAACTTTGTCATCACCTGTAAAAAATCTTGGATCCAACAATGGCCCCAATCGGCTCACCTCATTCAAGAAGAATGCGAAGCATGGCAAAAGTCAGATTGGCAACTTGAATTTCAAATAAGCTCAGGGGTCTGAACACTGACTACGACCGTTTGAGTTGCACCATCTCGCACCCTGCTTCTAAGCCACCAAACGGCGCCCTTCCTGACTGCGCATTCACCCTCTGGAATGCCCAATAAATAAGAAATGCATTGACCCAGCACAGGTTGATGCCCCACCACCACCACAGACATTTTTGATTCGGGCCAGCCTACCGCTTCAAGGACTTCTGAGGCTGTAGCATTGGGCAGCAAATCTGCTTTCAATTTATATTTACGCCCTAAAGCTTTGGCTGTTTGCTCTGTTCTAACAGCTGGGCTGCAAATGACGCGAACGCCCTCTGGCAACTGACGATCAAGCCAAGCCCCAATCTTGGCAGCTTGCTTTTCGCCTTTTGGTGTTAGTTCGCGCTTTAGATCTTCCTGCCCCTCTTCAGGGTCGTAAGCCTCGGCATGGCGCCAAAAAATAAGATCCATTTGAATCCATCCATTACAAGGTTTAAGCACCAGTGGCGTACTGACTCATCAGCAAGGCTTGCGCGCTTTGGACCTTTTGTCCCTTTTTCTCTACACGTCGATAAAGACCATCGGGCTCCAGCGTCCAAGCGTTTCGGGTGTCGTACAAATATGCCAGCAAACACTCATCAATAATTCGGCGACGCAGTACAGGGTCGACCACAGGCCAAGCCAATTCAATGCGACGCGTCATATTGCGACTCATCCAATCAGCACTGGCCAAATACATCTCTTGTGTTTCGCCCTTTTCAAAATAGAACACCCTTGAGTGTTCTAAAAATCGCCCAATAATGGACCGCACTCGAATATTGTCAGTCTGGCCAGGGAGCCCCGCAGGCAACATGCATGCGCCTCGTACGATCAAATCAATTTGCGCACCTTGCTTGCCTGCTCGAATCAAGGCATGAATGAGCACTGGATCTGTCAGAGAATTCATTTTCACAACAACCCGCGCATTCAATCCTGCTTCTGCGGCCGCACCGACAGATTCAATTTTCTCAACCAACTTTTTCTGCATGTGAAAAGGCGCTGTGATGAGTTTACTCATACGACTCAAGCGGGAAGGACTTGCCAAATGCACAAACAAGCGGTCCATGTCTGCGGTCATTGCGGCATCACAAGTCAGGTAACTTAAGTCTGTGTAAAGCTTGGCTGTTCTTGGGTTGTAGTTGCCAGTGGATAAATGCCCGTAGCGCTTCAGCGTTCGCCCTTCTTTGCGCGTGACCAAGAGCATCTTGGCATGCGTCTTCAAGCCAACAACCCCATACACAACCTGGGCCCCCACAGACTCTAGCTGCTCAGCCCAATTGATATTGGCTTCTTCGTCAAAGCGTGCTTTGAGTTCAACTACGGCGGTCACCTCTTTGCCACGTCTTACGGCTTCGCGGAGCAAATTCATCATGACAGGGTCGCTACCTGTTCTGTAAATCGTTTGCTTGATAGCCAGAACATGCGGATCTTCTACCGCTTCTTTCAGAAAAGCCAACACGCCATCAAAACTTTCAAAGGGCTGGTGAATCAAGACATCGCCTTGACGCATGCGCGCCATGATGGAAGCGCCTTTAACAAGTTGTTTGGGAAAGCTGGCGTGATAGGGTGTGAACAGCAGCTTAGCTTGGTTAACCAAGTCAATCAATTGACTCAGTCGCACCAAATTGACAGGCCCCGCCACTTTGAAAAGCGCTATTTCGGGCAAATCAAATTGCTTAAGTAAAAAGTTAGACAAGTGCGACATGCAACTGTCGGAAACCTCAAGTCGAAGGGCTTGGCCATATTGGCGGTGTTGCAATCCTTTTCGCAAAGCGGTTCTTAGATTTTCAACATCTTCTTCATCCACTGAAAGGTCTGAATTTCTGGTGACGCGGAACTGGGAAAAATGCTCAACCGTTCGGCCAGGAAACAATTCAGCCAAATGAGCCCGAATCACACTGGACAGCAAAACCACGGAGACTGTTTTGCCGGAAACTTTGCTCGGCAAAAGAATCACTCGCGGTAACACGCGAGGGACCTTCACAATGGCGATGTCGTTTGTCTTACCGAAAGCGTCTTTGCCGGATAACTGCACAATGAAATTGAGAGATTTATTGGCCACCTGCGGAAACGGATGCGCAGGGTCTAAGCCAACGGGGACCAACAAAGGACGCACTTCTCGTTGGAAATATTCACTGACCCATTGGCGCTGCGCAGGCGTTCTTTCACCATGGGAGAGAATTCTGATGTCCTGTTTTTGCAACTTGGGCAAAAGCACGTCGTTGTACAACCTATATTGCTCATTAACGACTTGCCTTGCGTGCTCATACACACCTTCAAAGGTATCTTTTCTGTAGGGTCCCTTTAACTCATCTGATCTAAAGGCAGACATGTGCAAATCTGCCCGTACCTCAAAAAATTCATCGAGATTGGATGAAACAATGCATAGATATCGCAGTCGCTCTAGCAATGGCACTTCGGGTCTTTTGGCCCAATCTAAGACACGCTCATTGAAAGCCAGAATGCTTTGATCGCGGTCAATCAGCACCACACCTGTCTGGTTTGAGTCTCGCTTTGCGCTTGAAATCGGTCTACTCACGAAGACCTCCTTTTCTTGTCATGGGGTTGAAGCCCAGGATCTGGACGTTCTGAACTCAAACGATTCTTTCGGTGGTCTGTGTCAGATTGATGACAAAGTAGTGAAAATTCGGGTTCATCCTAGCCACTCAATCAAAATTAGACTGTTATCTGACGCACATAACTAACGAACAGTTGAGAAGCTTTTTCCCAACTAAAGTCATAGGCCCTAGCGCGCGCTGTGGCCCTGGGAATACTCAAAGCCTGACGTGTAGCCTCGGCCAGATCGGAATGAAGCACGCCACCTGAAACCTGGCCAGAAGCTTCTGTCAGTACCTCTAGAGGGCCATCCACAGGATAAGCCGCTACAGGGGTGCCGCAAGCCATAGCCTCCAGCATGACCAGTCCGAAAGTTTCGTTTCGGCTGGGAAAAACAAACACATCGGCCGCAGCATAAATTTTGGCCAATTCGGGTCTGGGCAAAAGGCCTAACCAGGTGACATCTGGATATCTAGCCTTCAAATCTGCTTCCAAAGGCCCCACGCCACAGACCACTTTGCTGCCCTCAAAAGGCATTTTTAAATACGTTTCGATGTTTTTTTCGTAAGATACACGGCCCACAAAAATACTGATGGGCCTTTGTAAATGAGAAAGCTGCTCACAGATCTTGCTTTTGCTTGCATATTCAAACAAGTCGGTGTCTACACCATGAGTCCACAACTTCAGGTTATCAAAGCCTCTATCCTGAAGAAGCTGCAACACGCCCTGAGTAGGCACCATGACACCGGAAGATGGCTTGTGGAAGTGACGGAACAACGCATAGCCAATCCAAAGTGGGAGGCCCATAGCGGCCTTCAAAACCTCTGGAAAGCGGGTGTGAAAAGCTGTTGTAAATGGCCATTGACGCTTCATACAAATGCTGCGTGCAGCCCATCCCAAAGGGCCCTCAGTGGCAATGTGTACTGCATCAAATTGATTGGATGCAAACAAAGTTTGCAATTGCTTCTTGGGTCGAATGGCTAAATCAATGCCCGCATAACCAGGACATGGACGGGTCTTAAATAAGCCTGGATGAACCACCGTCACTTCGTTTCCCTGGAGTTTGAGCTCCCTGACCAATTCAACCAAAGTGGTCACCACACCATTGACTTGAGGCGCCCAAGCATCTGTGATCAAGAGAAGTCTCATACAGCAGCCCATTCTTTAACTTTAGACGGTTCATTGGCAGATTGCTTGATTTCAGGACTCAAACCTTGTGAGGCATCGTTAGGATTGAATCGCAGTATTTCAAGGCGACCATCGGCGTGTTCAACCAATGCGGTGCAACTCTCTACCCAATCGCCGTCGTTGCAATACAAAATACCATCGATGTTTCGTATTTCAGCTTGGTGAATATGGCCGCAAATAGCGCCGTGGTATCCCAGCTTTCGGGCTTCATTGGCCACTGCCACTTCAAAGTCAGAAATAAAGTTGACAGCTTTTTTAACTTTAAGTTTTAAGTAAGCAGACAACGACCAATAGGGCATACCCATGCGCGCACGCAGATGATTCAAATATCTGTTGAGTTTTAAAGTGAACTCGTACAAGTTGTCGCCCACGTAGGCTAACCACTTGGCACATTGAATGACGCCATCAAAGTAGTCACCATGAATGACCCACAGCTTTTTGCCGTCCGCAGTAATGTGGACCGCTTCTTCTAGAATTTCGATGCCACCAAAAGAGTGGTCTAAAAAATGTCGCCCAAACTCATCGTGATTGCCCGGGACAAAAATAACCCGGCAACCTTTTCTGGCTTTGCGCAATAATTTTTGGACGACATCGTTGTGGCTTTGGGGCCAGTACCATTTTCTGCGCAACTGCCAGCCATCGACAATGTCACCGACTAAGTAGAGGTTGTCGCAGGTGTAGGTTTTCAAAAATTTGAGTAACGCATCGGCCTGACAGCCGGGAGTTCCCAAGTGCAAGTCAGAAATGAAGATAGATCGAAAATGAGTGGGTGAGCGGGTAACCCATACATTGGACTCAAAGGGCTGTTCCAGTTGGGAATCAAATTTGGAATAGCGCATCACACCCCCTCAAAGTGTTTGCGGTAACGACGTTGCAAATCTCTGGAGTGAAGTGACCCCCGTGGCAAATTGATTTGCGAAATTGGGAAAGTGGGGTTTGGAAGTTCTTTCATCATCAGCTCCAAGTTGGGTTAACTTGGAAGCTGATGATGTGCCGCCTACATTGCAGCAATGTTGCGTTTCTATGAAATATTCATGACAATGAAATAGTACTCAACTTTCGTCTCTAAGTACTTCCAGCACATCCGATTTAAATTCACGGCCATACAAAATCAAGACCACTAAGGCAGTGGCCAGCACCAGCGCAATGGGCGAAAAGAACCACGCCATGGCCGCAAACGAAAAGTAATAGGCCCTTAAGCCATCGTTGAATGTTTCGGCTGCGGCACTGACCAAGTTGCCGGCCCTTTCAGCAAACTTGACACGGTCGTGACGACCATCTGCAAACTCATCAGGTGGCGGCATAGCGCCAATGACCAATGCCACAAAGGTGTATTGGCGCATTGACCATGAAAATCTAAAAAAGGCATAAACAAAGATGCCCACCAACACCAAGATTTTTAATTCAAACACCAACAGGGGTGTTTGCACTGCAAATGGAATTTCGCGCACCAAGTCTGCCGCCTTGTCCGTGGTACCCAAAAGTGCAAACAAGCCACCCATGATGATGATCGAAGTGGACGAGAAAAACGCCGGGGTTTGCGACAGGTTTTGGGTAATGAGGCCATCCAACATGCGAGGGTCTCGGGCTGTGGCCTGCAACATCCACAACTGCCGATAGTGATTCGTGGTGGCTATCAGGGTCATGTTGCGGGTGCCATTAACACGCGCAAACCAAGCGTAGCCAATCCAAAGTCCGAAAAACAAAGCCATGGCCAGCCAGTCGGCCCAAGGGAGCAGTGACAGTATTTTCATGGGTCTATCCTATCCTGAAAATTTGCCTTGGCCACTCAATTCCTGCATAGAATAAAGCATCGGCCCCTTTTAGAAACTCCAACCACTTTCGCAAACAGCACCTCATTTAAACCATGACAATGTATTGGGTCATCGCTTACTTTTTGGTGCTGTTGGTGGCTTTGCTCTACAAAACGCCCATTGTGCGGGGTCCCTGGCTGTTTTTGTTGCGATCGTTTTTTCCCAATTGGAAGTTTTTTCATGCTGTGGGCTATGTGCCGCACCTTTATGCACGTGCCGCCAAAGTCGATGTGCAGGGACAGTTTGAATGGACTGAGTGGCTGCACCTCTACCCTCGCCAGCCGCAAAGCTTTTGGCAGCTGTTTCACAACACTCAAACCAATTTGGGCTTGGCACAACAAAATTTAATTGACCATTTCTGGGCCGATTTGAACGATTCTGCGGAAGGCAGTGATCCAAGGCAGTTGGTTACTTACAAAATGGTTTCGCATTTTGTGGCGGTCAAATTATCAGAAGCCTATCCAGCGCATTCACACACACAGTTTGAACTCAGGATGTTGCTAGACAACCCGTCCCAGACAACCCACACCCACGTCATGATGACCTCACCCATAGAGGTGCGGCCATGACACTGGACTGGCTTTCGGCCTTCACCTTAAGTACACCACTGGCTGCCCGTTGGCTGGAATGTTTGTTTGCACTCAGTGCAGGTATTCAGACCTTGGAGTATTTGCGCATGCGCCCCGCCATGAACCAGAACGGGCTGTGGTCTTGGGCTATTCAAAGGCAAGACATCCCCAATGCCACTGCACAAAAGTTCTTCGATTTTCTGTTTGCCGAAAACATATTCACTGCGCTTCTTTGGGCCCGACTTCTTGCGCTCATCAGCCTGGTGGCCTTGGGTGCCAATTTGGGCAATGTCGGGTTTTTGTTCGTTAGTAATTTGGCCGTATTGATTCGGTGGCGCGGCGCCTTCAATGGCGGCAGCGATTTCATGACTTTGGTGGTGCTGACTGGCTTGCTCATTTCGCAGTTGGTCGGGGCATTGAATAGTGTAGAACTAGGCTGGCATGCCTGCTTTTGGTACATCACCATTCAGTCGATCACCTCTTATTTTGTGTCTGGCGCAGTCAAATTGCTTCGGCCTGAATGGCGCAATGGCAGTGCCATGACCATCTTTCTCAACGCAGCCATTCACGGACCGCTGAATGATTCACACCACCTCAGAAAACCTTGGCTTCCGGCTTTGGGTTCTTGGACTTTTATTCTTTGGGAGTGCGCCGCACCTTTGGCACTCCTAGACACCAGGCTAGCTCTGATGTTTTGCTTCATTGCCGCACTCTTTCATTTCTTGGTGTTTTGGTTCTTTGGCTTGAATCGCTTTTTCTGGGCTTGGGTGGCCAGTTTTCCTGCCATTGTGTGGAGTGCAGGACAAATTCACATGATGGCACAGCGCGTCATTTAAACTTTAGCTACTTTTTGCTCAGCGTCCCCTTTCAACATGTCTCAATTCAACGCCTCAGCCCTTGTTCTTTTTTCAGGTGGACAAGACTCTGCCACTTGCCTGGCTTGGGCACTAGAGCGCTTTGAGCGCGTTGAAACGCTTGGCTTTCAATATGGTCAAAGGCATGTCATTGAACTGGCCTGTCGTGAGCAATTTTTAAACGGCATCAAACAACAGTTTCCTCAATGGGCACACAAGCTAGACCAAGACCACATGCTAGACCTCAGCTTGCTAGGTCAAATCAGCAACACGGCCCTGACTGAAGACAAAGCCATTGAAATGCAACAAAACGGCTTGCCCAACACATTTGTGCCGGGCCGCAATTTGTTGTTCCTCACTTTTGCAGCCACCATTGCCTACAGACGTCAGCTCAAATACATTGTGGGCGGTATGTGCGAAACCGATTACTCTGGTTACCCCGACTGTCGCGACGACACCCTCAAAGCCTTGCAAGTGGCTTTGAGCTTGGGCCTAGACACACGCGTGGTCCTTGAGACACCCTTGATGTGGCTAGACAAAGCGCAAACATGGAAGATGGCCGAAAGCTTGGGAGGACAAGCTTTGGTGTCTTTGATTGAAGAGGAAACCCACACCTGCTATTTGGGGGACCGCACCCATCGGCACGCTTGGGGTTATGGTTGCAACACCTGCCCCGCTTGCGACTTGCGCCGCGCGGGGCATGAACGTTACATACTAGAAAGCCATCAAGCAGGCGCTTGAAAAAATCCAACAGCTTCAGACAATTGCCCACCTGCTTTCACAGCAATAGCGCAATATTTGAATTCTGGAATTTTGCCAAACGGGTCAAGGGCAGCATTGGTCATGAGGTTGGCTGCTGCTTCGTAATAAGCAAACGGCACAAACACAGCGCCTTGCGGTGTGCCATCGTCACGCCTTACACGCAAGCACACTTCGCCTCGCCTAGAAGCCAAGGTGATAGTGTCGCCAGCATTCAAACCCAATGACAACAAATCAGCTCCGCACAAGGATGCTGTGGCTTCAGGCTCAATGGCATCTAGCACTGTGGCGCGGCGCGTCATGCTGCCGGTGTGCCAATGTTCTAACTGACGGCCTGTAATCAACACAAAGGGATATTGAGCATCAGGACGCTCATCGGCAGGAATGATGTCTGCAGGGACCAAATGCACACGGCCATCGGTGGTTGCAAAGTGATCTTTGAACACCGTCGGCTCGCCAGGGTCCTCCTCCGACAGGCAGGGATACGTGACACTGGACTCACGCACCAATCGATCCCATGAGATGCCGCTGATCACTTCGTGCATGGCCTGGCGCATTTCCTCATACACCTGAGCCACACCATGGTGTTCGCCTTCGTACTGCCACTTCAAGCCCATGCCCTTGGCAATTTGCTGAATGATCCACAAATCGGCTTTGGCTTGACCTGGCGCTTCAACAGCTTGCCGACCCATTTGCACCATGCGATCGGTGTTGGTCACAGTGCCGGTTTTTTCTGGCCAAGCGGTCGCAGGCAAAACAACATCGGCCAGCCAAGCAGTCTCGGTCATGAAAATATCCTGCACCACCAAATGTTCTAGCGAAGCCAGCGCATGCCTTGCATGGTTTAAGTCTGGATCGCTCATGGCGGGGTTTTCACCCATGACGTACATGCCGCGAATTTTGTGCGGATCTGCGTCATCGGCTAAGGCCTTGTGCATGATCTCCACCACGGTATAACCCGGCTGGCTGTCTAAGGGCGTCTTCCAAAACTTTTCAAACCAGTTGTGTGCCTCTGGGTTGCTCACACGCTGGTAGTTGGGGTACATCATCGGAATGAGACCCGCATCGCTAGCGCCTTGCACATTGTTTTGTCCGCGCAACGGGTGCAGTCCAGAGCCTGGCTTGCCAATTTGGCCGGTCACCGTGACCAATGCAATCAGGCAACGCGCGTTGTCGGTGCCATGCACGTGCTGGCTAACGCCCATGCCCCACAAAATCATTGAACCTTTGCTTGTGGCAAACTCGCGCGCTACTTCACGCAGCGCTTCTGCGGGCACGCCGCAAATGGGCGCCATGGCCTCAGGGCTATAGCCTTGAATGTTTTGTTTCAGTGCTTCGTAATTGCTGGCACGCGTTTGAACAAATTCTTGATCGACCAAACCTTCTTCAATGACGGTGTAGATGAGCGCATTGAGCATGGCCACATCGGTGTCTGGCTTGAACTGCAGCGTGCGCCATGCGTGTTTGCCAATGTCGGTCACACGAGGGTCGGCCAAGACAATTTTGGCGCCGCGCTTGGCCGCGTTTTTCATCCACGTGGCAGCCACTGGGTGATTGGCAGTGGGGTTGGAGCCAATGACAAAAATCAGGCCAGCATGTTCGACATCATTCACCTGATTGCTGACGGCGGCAGAACCTACGCCCTCTAGCAATGCAGACACACTGGAGGCATGGCACAAGCGTGTGCAATGGTCGACGTTGTTGGAGCCAAAACCTGTGCGTACCAACTTCTGGAACAAATAGGCTTCTTCGTTGCTGCCCTTGGCAGAACCAAAGCCCGCCAACGACTTGGGGCCATGGGTATCGCGCAATTGTTTTAATTTGCCAGCACCTAAGGTCAGCGCTTCTTCCCATGTCGCTTCTCTGAACACATCCGACCAATTGGCTGCATTGCGATTCAGATGTTGAATGGCTTCTGGATCCTTGGGGATGCCTGCTTTGCGAATGAGGGGCACGGTGAGACGTTGCGGGTGCTGAATATAGTCAAAGCCAAATCGTCCTTTGACACACAAGCGATTGTGATTGGCAGGCCCATCGCGCCCCTCCACACTCACAATGCGGTTTTCTTTGACGTTGTAGGTAAGCAAGCAGCCCACGCCACAGAAAGGACAGACCGAATCCACCTTTTTGTCGACCACTTGCGAGCCCACTTGCGTCTTGGGCATGAGCGCGCCAGTTGGGCAGGCCTGGACGCATTCACCACAAGCCACGCAACTGCTGCTGCCCATTTCGTCTTGAAGGTCGAACACAATTTGACTGTGCGCACCGCGATGCGCGTAGCCAATGACATCGTTCACTTGCTCTTCGCGGCAAGCCCGTACGCAGCGATTGCACTGTATACATGCATCAAGGTTAACGGCCATAGCGGGGTGAGTCACATCGGCACTGGGCTGCTCACGTCTGAGGCTTTGCAGTTCGGGCCTAACTGTCACGTTCAATGTCTGCGCCCAATCACTCAGCTCGCCATGCTGTCCTGCCTCGGTCCATTTGTGACCTTGCTCGGGCATATCAGACAGCAACAACTCCAACACCATCTCTTGGCTTTTCTTGGCGCGAAGACTTTGGCTCAACACCTCTAAGCCAGGCGTGACATTGCGACAGCAACTGGGCGCCAGCGTTCTCTCGCCCTTAATTTCGACCACGCACGCACGGCAATTACCATCGGCTCGCATGCCTTCCTTGTAGCAAAGGTGAGGAATGTCGACGCCATGGCGCTTGGCCGCATTGAGGATGGACTCGCCTTCAAAACCCACCACCGATTGGTCGTTGAGCTTGAATTCAACTGTGGGCGGGGCCAACAATTCTTTGGACACAGGGGCGTTCATTTAAATGATCTCCTGTGGAAAATACTTTTGCACACACCGAATAGGGTTGGGTGCGGCTTGGCCCAAACCACAAATGGAGGCGTCTGTCATCACTTGGTTCAAATCTTCTAAAGTGCTGTTGTCCCACTTGGGGGCTTGCATCAACTGAACAGCTTTGGCTGTGCCCACGCGACATGGCGTGCACTGTCCGCAGCTTTCATGCGCAAAGAAGTTCATCATGTTGAGCGCTGCGTGGCGCGCCGAGTCTTGATGACCCAACACAATGACTGCGGCAGAACCAATAAAGCAACCGTAGGGTTGCAGGGTGTCAAAGTCGAGTGGAATATCTTTGAGCGATGCGGGAAGAATGCCGCCCGAAGCACCGCCAGGCAAGTAAGCGTAGAACTCGTGGCCGTCTTGCATGCCACCGCAATACTCTTCAATTAACTCGGCAATGGTGATGCCTGCAGGCGCCAACTTAACGCCTGGCTTTTTGACACGTCCACTGACACTGAAGCTGCGCAGGCCTTTGCGATTGTGACGGCCATAACCAGAAAACCAATCAGGTCCTTTTTGCACAATGTCGCGCACCCAATAAAGGGTTTCAAAGTTGTGCTCTAAAGTGGGTCTGCCAAACAAACCAAGCTGCGCAATGTAGGGCGGTCGCATGCGCGGCTCTCCCCGCTTGCCTTCAATGCTTTCAATCATGGCCGACTCTTCGCCGCAAATGTACGCACCAGCACCGCGGCGCAATTCAATCTTGGGCAAATCAACGGGCGGATTTGCTTGAAGCTTAAGGAGTTCTGCTTCCAGAATTTGTCGGCAACCGTGGTACTCATCGCGCAGATAAATGTAGATGGCCTCAATGCCCACCACCTGTGCAGCTACCAACATACCTTCTAAAAAACGATGTGGGTCGCGTTCTAAATACGTTCTGTCTTTGAAGGTGCCTGGCTCGCCTTCGTCAATATTGACCGCCATTAGCCGCGTTGCAGCTTTCTCTCGCACAATGCGCCACTTGCGGCCAGCAGGGAATCCTGCTCCCCCTAAACCGCGCAAGCCAGAGTCTTCCATGGCCTTCATTACAGCCTCTGAATCTTTTTGACCGGTGGCCAAAGCTTGAAGCAATGCGTATCCGCCTTCGGCCACATACGCATTGAAGTCAATGTAGTCGGGCACCACCGCCTGAATGGCTTGTGATTGAACTGCCTGCATGACCTTGTCTACAGAGGCGTGTCCAATTTCGTGTTGATGCACAACCGCAACGGGTGCTTGTTCGCATCGGCCCACACAGGGCGCAGCAACAACTATGACATTGTCAGTGCCAAGTGATGCCTGCAACTTGGCAAGCAAGGAATTGGCTCCCGCCATGTCGCAGCTCAGTCCATCACACACCCGCACTGTGAACTGGGGTGCTTGGTCACCATTGCGAATAATTTCAAAGTGATGATAGAAAGTAGCGACCTCATACACTTCGGCCATCGAGATGTTCATCAGCTTGGCCAACGCAACCAAGTGATGCTCGTGTAGACCTCGATAGGTATCGTTAATTTTGTGCAGATGCTCAATTAGCAAATCGCGACGCTGTTTTAGAAAATCGCCATCCAAGGGCAGGAGCGCCTGCACTTCTTCCATGGCGACTTCGTCGGCTTGGCGGCCCTTGAGTTGACGCCTCTGGCGAATTTTGAGGGTCATGTCTTCGAGGCTGGCTAAAGCAACGACAGACTGCGATGGCGGTTTTGTAGCTGACATATGGCGCAATTTTAGAGGATTGCTGTGTTTCGGGCTTATCTTGTTTGCCAATGAGGCATAAGATGTTTCAATGAACCTTCCACCCGAAACCTTGAGTTTTCTAACCGCCTTGGGGGTGGGATTTCTGATTGGCATTGTGCGAGAACGTTTGCATCAGCCGGGTACCATGATGGCTGGCGTTAGAACACACACCGTGGCCGCCATGATGGGTGCCGTTGCGTTCAGCTTAGGCTCCAGCATTTTTGGTGTGGCATTGGTTACCACTGGTTTGAGCTTCATAAGTGGCGGTTCAAGCTATGGCCTAAAGATGACGGGGGCTTTATCGCTGTTTGTATTTGCCACGGCTCTTGGAATTGCTTTCACTTAAGTTAGTCCGTGTTTTTCCTCGTGTGAATCAGCGCCATTCTCGTGTACGCTTAGGCCCAATTCTGAAGAGGTCCTTGAATGTCTGATTCCCACTACACACCCCCTAAAGTTTGGACTTGGCAAAAAGCCAGTGGCGGCCGTTTTGCCAACATCAATCGCCCTGTAGCGGGCCCTACTCACGAGCAAGCCTTGCCCCGCGGCAAGCACCCTCTGCAGCTCTACTCATTGGGAACGCCCAACGGCATCAAAGTTACTGTCATGCTGGAAGAGTTGCTAGAGCTGGGACACAGCGGCGCTGAATACGATGCGTGGCTCATTCGCATTACTGAAGGCATGCAGTTCAGCAGTGGCTTTGTCGACGTCAATCCCAACTCCAAAATTCCAGCCCTGATGGACTACAGCACGACTGAGCCTGTGCGTGTTTTTGAGTCAGGTTCGATCCTTTTTTATTTGGCTGAAAAATTCAAAGCCTTCTTGCCAACCGATGTGGCTCAGCGCACCGAGTGCATGTCGTGGCTCATGTGGCAGATGGGCAGCGCGCCTTATTTAGGGGGCGGCTTTGGTCACTTTTATGCCTACGCGCCCACCAAAATTGAATATGCCATCGATCGCTTTGCCATGGAAGTCAAACGCGAACTCGACGTGCTCAACCGCCGACTGGCCGATCATCGGTTCATTGCGGGCGATGACTACACCATTGCCGACATGGCCATTTGGCCTTGGTATGGCAGCCTGGCCAAAGGTGAGCGCTACGACTCAGGCGAGTTTTTACAAGTACACGAATACACGCATGTGATTCGATGGGCAGATGAAATTGAGGCCAGGCCAGCCGTTCAACGTGGCCGCATGGTCAATCGCGTCATTGGGCCACCCAACACCCAATTGCATGAGCGTCACGATGCAAGTGATTTCCTGCACCGCACTCAAGACAAATTGAACGGGCAGACTACTGCGTAATTTGGGCCAGGGCGGCTTGTAAGCCAGCCAGCCCACCCACTCGCTGATCGTTGATAAAAATTTGGGGCATCTGGCGGACAGAAGGGCCACACTTTTCATAAAAGGCCATGCGCTCGGCTTCGTCATCGATTTTGATTTCCTCATAGGCCAAAGACTTGGACTTGAGAATCATCTTGGCAGACTCGCACTGGGGGCAAGCTGACTTGGAATAAACAACGATTTTGAGGCTCATGTGAAACTGCCAGGTTCTGGGTTGAAAGGTGTTGGCTGCAATTCTAAGTGAGCATTATGAGCCCCGCCAACACCGCTGATATTGGCGTTTTGCACCTAAAAACCACAAAAATAGTGCTACTTGGATTAGCTTGATTGATGTAAATCAGACGATAATTATTTCAGAAGCGCATACTTATTGCTTACCGCCGCACTGATGCAGCGGCATTTCACAAAGGAACATGTCATGACACAAACTTTCCAAGTTGAAGTTGAGAACATCAAATGCGGTGGCTGCGAGAACTCAATCGTCAAGGGCATCAACAGCGTCGCGCAGGTTTCCAATTTGGTCATTGATCGCGAAAAACAATTGGTCAGCTTTGAGGGCGAAGCGTCCATCAAACAAAGCGTCATCGACAAACTGCGCTCTATGGGCTATCCAGAAAAAGGCTCTGTTGCTGGCCTTGAAGCCGGCATCACCAATGCCAAATCCTTTGTCAGTTGCGCCATTGGCCGTATGACATGAGGCTAAGCACACTAGAATCCACCTGATACATGAGTGGATTCAACGATCAAACCGCCTCCCCCAACCCTGACATTTTTTTCAGGGCAGTTGATCGTTTGCAAATTGAAAGCTACTTAACTTCACTACGCCAGGACAACAAAAGCCTGGTGCTGGTCAGCAAGTACAAAGAACTTCTAACTTATTACGGCGAGCGGGTTGTCAGAAGAATCAACCAAGATTTCCCGCAAACATCGCTAGAAGTATTGCTGCCCGCCGACACCGAAGGGCTTCTAGAACGCTTCAATGCGATTTTGAACAGCTTGTCTTTTCAAATCGCTACGCAGCCTACAAGCAAGGGCCTGCCTGACAAAATTTGGCTCATTCAAAATGCCAATGCCTTAGGCGAGAAAGACATTCAAATATTACTCAAACTGATTGAGAATTTTCCAGGCGCGGGCATTTGCGCTGTACTGATGTTTGATGCCAGTGAAACAGAATCACTGCCAATTTTTGACAACAACCCAAAAATCAATACGTGGGTTTTGAGTCTGCCAACACCTGAACAAAAATTAAATGCAATCCAGGAAGCACGGCGAAACGGTACCGAAGAGATTGCCATTGAGTTTTTTAACCACTTGGCTAAATCGGAAAAAAGATTAAGTGGCGTTAGATATGTTGTACCGGACACATCTTCTAACGCTGAAGAAAAGCCAGAAGCCCCCTTACGCACAGCAGCCCCCTTTTCCGCTCCCAAAGCTACGCCAAGCAAAAGTTCAAAGGCGTCGCCGTCTCAGAAAAAAATCTTGCCTTGGGTCGTCATCGTCCTTGGGCTATTGACTATTTCTGTGGGCGTGTCCGCCGTATTGCATCCCGAATTTGGTGAAAAAATTCTCAGCGTCTTTGCTGCCAAAAGCAAGAGCATCAAAGCGGTACCATCTGAAGGTTCAGCACCTTCTGGCAACGCGAATGAAAAAGACAAGGATGCCACGACTGAAATGCCAGAGATTGCATTGCAAGGGCAGCGCTGGCTGACGAAATTGCCTGAAGATCATTTTGTCTTGGAATTTCAAACTTTTGCCACCGCGCAAGAAGCTCAAAAAGAAACCGAAGGCAAAGATTGGCTCAAGCGAACTTATGTGGTGCCAGTCCGAATTGAAGGCGCCAATGACGTGAAGTATATGTTGGTGGACGGGCCATTCAGGACGGCAGAGATGGCCAGAAAAGCTGCATCACGCATGCCCAACTCAAGTGACATTGTCATTGAGAATGTGGCAGCGCTGAGGGGCTATAGCGCCCCTCAACAAGACAAACCTTAATAGCCTTTGACGGAAGACTTCGCAGGCGACTCTTCCTTGTCATTCATCATCAAGTCTCGCTTCACCTTCAAGGGCGGCAAGATGGTGATTGAAATTCTACGGTTAATGGCATTGGTGGGATCGTCTGGCAATGTGGGAACGCTGTCCCCATAGCCAATGACTTGTGCAATACGATCAATCGAAACCTTTTGCGCAATCAACTCTCGGCGTGCAGCATTGGCACGTTCACCTGAAAGCTCCCAATTCCCATAGCCAGTTGCCCCACCCGAATATGGCATGGAGTCCGTATAACCCTCGATCTTCAATTTATGGGTTGGGCAAATATCAACCACTGAAGCAATTTTTTGAAATTGCTTTTTGGCAAAATCAGAGAGTGTTGTGCCACCACGTTGGAACATAGGTTCTCGCGTATCTAAAAGGGTGACCCTTAAGCCTTCTTGCGAATATTCAATCTGCAATGGATTGGTGCCAGACTGCAATGCCTGATCTTCATTGATCTGTTTCTGCAATGCTTCATTGAGGGGGTCAAGGCAAGTCTTGTCAAATCTTTCGCGCTCAGAAACCAGATCGAACAGCAAAATCCAAACCACAATGAAAAAAGCCATGAGGACAGTGACGAAATCGGCATACACCAACTTCCAGTTGCCGTGGGCAGCTTCTCGGCGCGCCTTCTTTTGTGGACGGCCTCGCCTGACAACTGGCTCGATTTTGATAGTAGCCATTTGCTAATTAACCGCGAAGGCTGGTTCCAGATGTTGACAGCACACCCGCCTCCAGCTCAGTCATGCTTGGACGCTGATCTGTGAATAGAACTTTACGGCCGTACTCAACTGCCACCAGTGGTGAGAAATTGCTGTAATAAGCAATCAAAATTTCTTTGACAGCTTCATAGGGCTTTACATCAGACGCTGCATTTTGTTCGAGGGTTCGCGCAATGGGCGCGAACAAAGCATAAGCACTGAAAACGCCAAACAATGTACCTGTCAGGGCAGCGGCAATGCTTGCACCAATTTCGCCAGGCGACTTGCCAAGCTTGATAGAAGCCAAGGTGTGGATCACGCCCACAATGGCGGCCACAATACCAAAAGCTGGCATGCTGTCAGCAAGGGTCACCATGGAGTCGGATGGCTCCAATGACTCTTGATTCATGACTTCAATTTCTTGCGCCATGACGGTTTCGAGTTGGCTCAGCGTCACCGTGCCATCCATCATCATGCGAAAGTAGTCAGTAATAAATTCAAGCAAACGATTTTGTTTTAAAACAACTGGATATTTTGCAAACAAGGCGCTCGATTTTGGGCTGGTAATGTCTGCCTCAATCGAGAGAGATCCATCGCGTTTGATTTTTTGAAGCAATTCAAACATCAAACACAACAAAGCAAGATTGGCAGCTTTGTTAGATTCAGAGCGAACAAAAATTCGACCAAACGCCTTGAACAAGTTTTTCAGATTGCGCCATTTATTAGAAGCGATCAAGGTGCCCAACGCAGCGCCAAAAATAATCAAATATTCTTCTGGCACCCACAGGTTATTGAGTTCTCCGCCCAGCCAAAAAAATCCGCCAAGCGCTGTAGCAAAGGCTATAAGCCAACCAATTGGAATATTCATAATTTTTGAAACAGAGTGTTAACGTCAAGTTTGGTCATGACGGATTGAGCGGCCTGCAGCAAGGCATTAGACTTCACCAAACTGGCAGTGGCTGTGGCCAAATCAGTGTCAAGCAAGTTACTTCTTTGCAACTCTACATTTGTTTTTTGTACTTCAGCCGATTCGGTCGCGGCATCTAACTGATTTTGTAACAAGCCGGTTTTAACTTGAGCACGTGTTACTTGCGTCAGCGCAGCCTGAAAATTCACCATATCCTCATCGGAGGGGGAATTCCCGCCAGCCAGCTTGACTTTGATAGATGTCATGATTGCCAAAACATCTTTGCCAGTGCCCACCGGTCCCATCATGACCTCGTTGTAGCTGATGCCAGACTCTAAGCTGACACTGGGCGCTATGAGTACGGTAGATACTGGCCCGGAGCGAAGAATATTTTGACCATTGGCGTCTTTGGCATTTGAAAATTGAGTCACTGCTGCAATAAGTGATTCTGCTTGCTGCCCTAAGATTTTCCGACCGTCCGATCCAAGCGGGTCGTTTCGGCCTTGGACCATCATTTGTTGAAATTTGGTCAATGCAATGTTAATGCTGCTAAGTTGTGCATCAGTGGAGGTCAGTGACGCATTGATGTGATCTTGGTTCACCTTGAACATGGCATATTGCGACTTGTTCCATGCAACCTGAACGCCCAACCCTGCAGCAAGCGCGTCATCAGAAGCCAAGCGGTATTTCTGGCCAGAAGATATTTGTCGCTGTGTTTCCACCACATCCGAGGTATGTTGTTGGATCGATTGCAAACTGCTGTCGAATACCTGTTGGCTGCTAATTCTCATGATTTAAGATCTCGCGTGTTAACTGGACAGCATGCCCAGCAAGGTATCAAACATTTGGCGCCCTGTTTGCATTAATTTACTAGAGGCGTTGTAAAGCTGTTGGTACTTTACCAAATTGGCTGCCTCTTCATCCAAGTTAACGCCTGTGATAGCAGACTTTTGCTCCTTCAGTGTTTTTTGCAGCGCCTCATTGGCTTTGTTGTCATTTTTCCAAGTGGCCACAGTGGTGGCAATACTGCTGGTAATGAATGTCAGTGGCGATGCAAATGTTTCACGCAATTTCTCAATGGATGAAGAAGCTGTGGCATCAAGGTTGGTAAATTGGGCTGTGTCAAAGCTACCGACCACAGTGAACAAACGCGCATCTAAGTCAGCTTTGTTTAAATTAAATTCGACCGACGTTTTGTACTGACTGCTTTGCGGATTAGCAGCCTCCACAATGTTGGCATAGGTGCTGTCTGGACCCGCACCACCAGCAGGCCTGAACAAGTCGTTTAGCAAAGCGCCGGCAGTAACGGGAGGTGCGCCACTGGCAGTTGCTTTGAATCCAAAGATGGGCGCAATGGCGCCCCCTGTTGCGCTGACAGCCGTGTTTACCTGGCGAACCAATTGAGCAGCCAGCAAGTTAATACTTTTTTGCACATTGGGCACAAAATTTTGAATCAAGTGAATGTAAGCACCAGCCTTACCCTCTTGCAACAAACTTTGCCCTCCCATCAAAACTGTATTTGCACCACTATTGGACATGACTTGACTCATGACGATTGGAATCAAGACGGGGTTTCTAGAGTCTGGCGAGACCATTTTGATTTTCAATCCGGTCAACGGCAAGTCACTTCGAACAGGTGATGTACCCGTCTCGTTTGCAAATGTATTTGCAATTTCTCTGTCGACCAGATGTTGGCCATCTACCATGTAGCTTGCTGTGCCATCTTCGTTGATCAATGTTGTACCACCAACCAAGTCTTGCAGCTTCGCAACAATTCGATCACGTTCATCCAACAAATCTGCAGATGGGTAAGATAACCCCGGCGTGGCTGACGATCTGATCTTGGCATTCACAGATGCAAGTTGTGGTGTTAAGGTATTAGCTTGATTCAACACATCTGCCAAAGCCGTTGAAGCATTGCTAGATATTTGCCCCACCATTTCGGCCATGCCTCGTATTCGATCGGCCACCTGACGAGCAGTACCGATCAAACTTTGCTGATATGCAAAATTACTTGGCTCATTGGCAATTGACCCCGCAGCATTGAAAAAATTACCCAGTGCTTGCGCGATAGATGTGGCTGGGTCTGTCAGCATCGCATCCAAGGACGAAACGGACTGAACCAATGTTTGTGTGTAAGTGGTTTTACTCTGTTGCGACAAAACCTGTACTTGCAAAAGGTTGTCAAAGTAACGACTGAATCCTTCAACTGCAAAAGAGGTACCTGTCAAATCAATGGATGTGGGCGACATGCCATTGATGCGCGGATTGGACGTACGGCGCACATAACCGTCAATGGAAGATCCAGTTACGTTTTGCGACGTCACCATCATGCCCGCCTGCGCAGATTGCAGGCCAGCCATGGCGCTATCGAAAAGGGCAGCTGATCTCACTTGGTAGTTCCGTTAGGTCAATTCGCGGGGGCCAACAGGCCTGCGGACAAGGTGTTATCTGGTTTTACGGCATTCGACCCCGAAGTGATTAGCTTCGCAGCCTGAACTTGTCGCAACATTTGATCTGCCATGGACTTGCCAAATCCGAAGCCACCTTGCGCAGCCAGTTGGTTGGCCATTTGCTCATCGGCCATTTCTAGGTAAGCCGCATTGCTGCCCTTTTTGGTTTCGGCCATTGCAGAAGTTCTGACTTCCTTTAAAAATTGACGCAACAGCACAGCCTCAAACTCTTGGGCGCTTTGCTTGATCTTCTTCACCTGCGGTGTATCAGCCGCTGGTGGTGTGATGGGCTTGGCTGAAATCAAGCCTGAAATGACGAGGTCTGCCATGTCAAATAACTTCCAACTCAGCACGCAAAGCGCCTGCTGATTTCATAGCTTGCAGAATGGACATCAGATCTTGTGGTGTGGCGCCCAACATGTTGATAGCTCTAACCACTTGCTCCAACGAAGCACCTTCTTCAACTTGGATCATTTGACCAGTTGGTCCTGCATCGATGTTGACACGGTCATTTCTGACAGTGACTGGACGCGTGCGTGCCATCAATGAGGGTGTTGAAAGTTGATTACTTGCCTGAACACGAATGGTTAAATTGCCGTGCGTTACAGCGAATGGCGCCAATCGAACCGATTGATTCACCACCACCGAGCCTGTCCGTGCATTGACGACCACCTTGGCGACATCAACAGACGACTCAACATCCAGCTCCAACAATTGGGCCATGATGTTCATTCTTTGTGTTCGATCAGTGGGTACTCGTACTGCAACAGTACGCGCATCAACAGGCAATACATCTTGCGGACCAACCACGCGCTCCAAAGCCTCAACCGCACGCTTGGTTTGAACGTAATCTGCTTTGTGGAAATTAAATTCAATCAACGGACTCAAATCAGCTTCTGGTGCCGATTGCTCCACAATGGCACCGCCTGGGATGCGCCCTGAAGACAATTGGTTCACGGTGGTCCTGGCAAGCGATGTGCCTACTGATGCGCCAGGAATCACCACCGATCCTTGGGCTTGGCCATACACCTGACCATTGGCTGCGCGCAATGGTGTCATGAGCAAAGTGCCACCGCGCAAGCTGCGTGCGTTGGCCAAAGAAGAGACTGTCACGTCCATGGCCTGACCCGGCCTGGCCAAAGCGCCCAATTCGGCAGTCACCATGACCGCAGCAGCATTTCGCGCTTGCAAATTGACACCAACTGGAACCGAGACGCCCAATGAATTGAGCATGGTCACGATGGTCTGACCAGTGACTGGATTGGGGCCAGCACTGTCACCCGTACCATCCAGCCCTACAACCAAGCCGTAACCAATCAACTGATTGGGACGTTGACCCGAGACCACCGCCATGTCTTTGAGACGCTCAGCCCAAACCATGTTGGCAAAAATGATTACCGCCAATGCCAAGCAGCTTTTTAGAATGAAACGCAAAGTCATGATTGCAACCTCAGTTAGGCGAATAACGCACAAATAATTTTGTCAACCAACTTGCGCTTTTCACTTCATCAGTAATGCCAGCACCACGATATTCAATGCGAGCGTCTGCCACTTGAGATGACAAGATGGTGTTTCCTTGAAGGTTCACAGGCGAAACAATGCCGCCAAATCGAATGACTTCTTCTTCTGTACCAACAGCCAAGCGCTTTTCGCCTGCAACGTTTAAGTTACCGTTTGACAAAACCTCTAGGACCGTCACGGTAATCGTGCCGCTGAATTGATTCGAAGCAGATGAAACACCTTTGCTGTCAAAATTTGAACCGCCACTGTTGGACATGCCTAAGTTCGCATCGCCACTTGATGCGCTACTGGTTGTTCCGGATCTGCTCTTAGAGGCGTTCATCCCAAAACTGGCATTGTTGGCTGAGCTTCGGCTTGCAGAGGTACCTCCATCTTTACTGGCCCTGGTGGTTTCGTTCAATAACACCGTCAAAGTATCGCCAACGCGAGCTGCACGACGATCTTCGAACAAACCGCGAAACGCAGCAGGACTGACTTGCGCTGCAGGAACCAATGATCCTCGACTGGCCGTGGCCATTTCCTGAGGTTGTGGGCGGATGGTCGTTTCGCTTTTCAGCAAAGAAGGTTTTGCCTGCGATGGCAATTCCGCACAGCCAGACAAAACTGTCAGAGCAGAAAGTGCCGTTATCAACAATGCAACATTTTTCATCACAGTTGTCCTAATTTTTGAAGAATCTGATCTGAAGCAGAAACTGACTTGGCGGTAATTTCGTAGGCGCGCTGCGCTGCGATCAGCGACACCAATTCTTCAGCGACATTGACGTTAGATTGTTCTGTGTAGTATTGATTGATAGCGCCAAAGCCGTCATAACTAGGAACACCCATCTGCGGCTCACCAGAAGAAGCCGTTTCAAAATACAAGCCTCCGCCGCCCGTTGACAAACCAGCGGGGTTGACAAAGTTCGCCATGGCAATGTGGCCTGCAACAATAGGATTGGTGGTACTGGGACCGTAATAGCTCACGGTACCGTCACTCCCCACCACCACAGCAGTGGCATTTCCAGGAATCACAATGCCGGCCGAATTCAGCGAACCCGCTTTGCCGCCCACACTGCTTTGGCTCATGACCACATTGCCTGAGGCCGTCACAATTTGACCTTTGTCATTGCGCATGAAATTTCCAGCACGGGTGTAGGCCGTACCATTGCCTGTTGCAACCGTAAAGAACCCGTTGCCGCTGATGGCCATGTCTAAGGGGTTTTGGCTTTGCAACAAAGAGCCTGCGCTGTTAATGCGCTGTGTAGCAGACACTCTTGAACCATTACCGGCTTGCAAACCTGTGGGCAGGTATTCGCCGTTAGAGTCTTCCATCAAGCCTGGGCTGCGTAAATTTTGATACAACAAATCTTCAAAGACAGGGCGAACACGCTTGTAGGCTGTCGTGGAAACGTTGGCCAAGTTGTTGGAGATCGTGTCCAGGTTGGTCTGCTGTGCATCCATACCTGTTTTTGCGGTCCATAGGGATCTCAACATGGGTTAACTCCTGATTTCACTGGGCCTTAGACCCGAGACAAGGACATCAAGGTCCCTGCTGATTTTGAATTTTGTTCTGCCACTTGAACCAAACGAATGTTCAAGTCAAATAAACGATTTTGGGCAATCATCTGCACCATGGCTTGCGCTGCATTCACATTGCTACCCTCAAGTGAGCCTTGCAAAATTTGCACTTCATCTGATGCAGGCAATGCTTTAGATGCAGTGAACAAACCGTCGGCTTGGCGCTCTAAATCTTGCGGTGCCGGATTGACCAACTTCAGCCGTGCAACGGCGGTCTCATTCAATTGCCCTTGTAGCGTCACCCAAACAGAGCCGTTGGCTTGAATTTGAATGTTCTGACTGCCTTCAGGAATTTGAACTAAGCCGTTTTGATCGTTTAAGACCCTTTGACCTGTTGTAGTGGTTAAGAAACCACGGGAGTCCAACTGAAATTTACCGGAGCGGGTGTAAGCCTCTTGGCCATCTGCCCGCAGAACCGTGAACATCCCTTGATCTTGAATCGCCAGGTCCAAAGGGTTACCAGTGGGGGTGACAGAACCATGCGACCAATCGGCACCGGGCGTGGAGTCCACCACAAAAGCCCGTGAATCAGCACTTGCGCCATCGATGGGCACAGCACGAAAAGTCGACAGCATTTCACGGAAACCCGGTGTTTGCAGGTTGGCCATGTTGTGCGTTGTGGTCGCAAGCTGCCCCATGGCATGCTTGGCGCCAGTCATCGCTGTGAATGCAAAACGATCAATCATGGTTCAGTGCCGTTCAAATCAGAGAATGGCTTAGCTGACCATCTGCAAAGTGTCGCGCAGCGTTTGGTCAAAAGCTTTCATGCTTTGTGAGTTAGCGCTGTACGAGCGTTGCAAGACCATCAAACGAACCAGTTCATTGGCCAAATCCACATTAGAAGATTCAAGCGCTTGTCCCTTGACGTCGCCAAAGATGCCAGTGCCAGCACGGCCGACAACAACACCATCCGCTGAATGCTCAGTACCAGAATCAACTGAGGCCGCAAATGCATTTTTACCAACTGGAATCAAACCTTCCGAATTTTCGAAATGAACCAGTGCAACCTGACCTACAAATTGCTGCTTGCCCGTGCCGTAAACACCTACGATACGGCCTTGGTTATCGACTGTGACGTTCGTAAGACGCGCCAAAGGTTCGCCATTTTGTCGGCTGTGCGTAATTTGGAAGGCGCCAGCTTGTAAAGTTGTGTCCGACAGATCCAAATCTATGACCAAATCTGAACTGCCACCTGCTTGATTGGTAACTCGGGTTGAAAGCTTGGTTGTGGTTGTAAACGTAGGGTTACCAGACAAAGGATCTGTTACAAGGGAGTCAATGTTTCGACCACCAATAAAGTTCAACAATGAAACCGCTTTATAGCCACCATTGATACCTTGCGTGTCGGGTGTCAGGTGACGGCTTGATGTAGAACTGGCGTCTTGATAATCGTAAAATTTATTGTCCAAAGAAGAATAGACCTCAACACGCGCCATGGTGGTGGTCAAGTTTTCGCCAGAACTCTTTCGGTTGGTAGCACCTTGTACGGTAATTTCTGTGCCGTCTGGTGTGATCAAGGTCATGTTGAGGGCATGTTTGACTGTCACCGCTGTGCTGGTGCTGGTAACAGCTTGTGAAAGGGTCACAACTGAACCATTGATGGCAATAATGGTTGCGCCCGAATCAACTGCTGGTGAACCCAGGTAAATCTTGTCACCAAGCTTCATGTCCGCGACAGTGCTCAATGTCAAAGTTGTTGCCGCAGTTGGTGCACTATTGGCTGTAGCTGTTAAATCTGGATCATAAAAAGTAACGGCTGCACCATTGGGCACCGAGATAGTTCCAGCATTAGCCACGTTGATGGTGGTTCCGCCTGCTGTATGAGCACCCACAACAGCGCCAGAATCTACGCCGTTGATGAAAATTTTCTTACCTGCCACTGAAACATTCGTTCCAGCCAAATTAGGTGCAGATGAAAGTGTGAAAGAAGTTTGGCCGCTGACCGTGACATTGCTCATGGCGGCTGCCATGGCTGGAGAATCTACTCGGAGCAATGACTCTTTGTTCAAAGTCACCAAGGTTGCGCCCAATGTATTGGGCGAAGAAGATGGGCCTGGGCTGTAGGTGTAGCCAGAGCCGTCAGCTTTAGATTCAATGGTCAAAGAACCATCAGAAACGCGACGATAGTAGACCTCTAGGGTGTGTGAGTTGCCTTCGTTGTCGAAAACAGTTTGCGAGGTTTTGTTGTTGTAAGTTGCCTGCGTAGGATCAAAGGCTACGTTGGCAGTGGTCGTGAAAGCTTGCGCTTTGGAATCTAACAAGGCGGCAATGTGCGACGTGGTGGTTTCATTACCAGGCAAATTGCTGTTAGGCATGCGCAGCAAACCATTGTTTTTAATCAGGTCATCGGTCACAGAGTTGCCATCCAATGAAGGCTGGTAACCCGTCAGATACATGCCATTTTCATTGACGATGTAACCTTCTTTGTCAATGTTAAATTGACCATTGCGTGAGTAATACACAGCTGAGGGATCAACGCTGCCTGCGCCACCAGAGCCTTGCAACAAACGGAACATGCCTTTACCACTGATGGCCAAGTCCAATGGATTGGCAGAGTTGGTAATCGTGCCCTGCAGCATAGGACGGCGTACGCCCAATGACTGTGTTCCCATGCCAACGCGCGCTTGGTCAGCTGGGTTAATGGCCTTCACAAATTGATCGGCAAAAACATACTCACCAGCCTTGTAACCAACGGTGTTGGCGTTGGCAATGTTGTTACTGACGGTGTCGATGGCAAGCGAAGTATTTTGCAAGCCGGAGAGTGCCACGGTGTAATTGCTCATTTCAGGGTCCTCAGGTAAAAATTAGTTAGATGTTGGGTAATTCAAATGGCAAGCCATTTGAGAATTTCGGAAGACAAAATACGACGACCATCGCTCAAACCGACTTGCAGGTCAGCGCCTTCTTGTCCTATGCTGGCCACCATGGCACCCACATAGGAAGCGGGGTATGTTTCTTTACCTTCGGAATCGGTTGCCGTCAGTTCCAAGGTGTACATGCCTTGCGCAACTTGCTGACCTTCGTCGTTAGCACCGTCCCAGATGAAATCTGTGATGCCAGAGGCTGTTGCACCAAAATCAAAATGATTCACCACTTGGCCGTTGACGTCACGGATGACCGCCTTAAGGGAAGTGGCGGAGTTGTCCAACTTGGCAGCCATGCTGATGGGGTTGCCTGCGTAGTAAGCTTTTGAACCCGAAGCCAATGCAGTTTTACCAACGCTAGAGGCCAAATTCATAAAGTTGGCAGATTGCATTTGCGCAACCAAAGAATTGATCGATGTGTTGAGCTTGTTAATGCCATCTACTTGATTCAAAGACGCCAACTGCGCTGTCATCGAGGCGTTGTCCATTGGATTCAATGGATCTTGATTTTGAAGTTGCACAGTTAGCATCTTCAAAAAGTTTTGTGACAAGTCTTTCGCCGAAGTGCCGTTGCTGGTTGAAGCAACTGGCGCTTTACTTGGGTCATAGACTGGAATGTCGCTAATGCTGGTAGACATTGAAATTTCCTTTATTTGCCAAGATCAAGCGTCTTGAGTAACAACTGTTTGGTGGTGTTCATCATTTCGACGTTGAATTGATAAGCACGCGAGGCAGACACCATGTCCACCATTTGTTCTGCGGGGTTCACGTTGGGCATGACCACATAACCTTGCGCATTGGCCAACGGGTGGCCTGGGCGATATTCCATGCGGGGTGCTGCGTCACTCTCGACAATACGCGCAACTTTGACGCCCTGCCCTGCATGACCATTGCGGGGTTCAGCTTGGAACACAGCATGGCGTGCACGATAGGGCTGGCCATCTGCACTGACCGCCGTTTCTGCATTGGCCACATTGGAGGCAATCAGGTTCAAGCGCAAAGACTGCGCGACCAAGCCCGTTGTACCTACATCAAAAGTGCCCATCAAGCTCATGAGGGTTGTCCTGTAATGGCAGACAAACGCGTCCGCAATGTAGAGCCCAAGAAACTCAAGGCACTTTCAGTGAGCATCGAGTTCTTCACAAAGTGTCCACGCTCAATATCTGGATCAACGGTGTTGCCATCGACTGACGGCTGAACGGGTACACGAAACATTTTGTGAGGACCACCCACACGAACAGGCACCGCAATGTGCGCTTGGTGGGTTAAGTCCAGCCCCAAAGACGTTGGGTCCAATTGACCCTTCAAGCGTGCTTCTAGAACAGATGGAAAATCAATATCGCGAGCTTTGTAGTTGGGCGTGTCTGCATTCACCAAGTTTGAGCTCAACACTTCATGGCGAAAGCTGCGCAACTTGAGTGCAGTCTCACCAAAGGCTAGCGGGTCAAAACGAGGAACGGTGTTCACTTTAAATTCCGGTTCTACAAAAGTTGTTTGGAGATACCTTCGCAAACCCCGTGCCAACCCTCAAAACCCCCGCAAAAGCCCGTTTAGGGCCAATTAAGTGGTACAAATGACCGAAATTTCAAGGAGAGGCTGTTTTCGCGGCAAAATTTGCAGGCGCGGTCTGTGGCCACTTGGAAATTTATGCCGGGCAGATCTCGGGCAATAAGGCCTCTCTCGGCTTTGAACACAACGAAGGACTTGCTTAGATTTGGCTGAATCTTCAGACACCAGCGAAGAAAAACAATTAGACCCTACAGAGCGGCGGATAGAACGCGCGCGTGAAGAAGGTCAATTTGCACAATCTCGTGATCTCACCACCCTCATCGTGCTGGTGTTGTTCACCGCCTTTCTTTTAAGTGCCGGTGGCGCTTTGATGAATGGCTTGGTGGCGCTGGTCAAAGCTGGTTTAACCTTTGACAAGAGCGACGACTGGCAAGATCATTTGCTGGCTTGGGCCATGGGCCCATTGACCCAAAGTTTCTTATGGGTCTTGGCCATCATTGTGCCGCTCTGGTTTGTCACATCGCTTGCACCTTTGGCACTGGTGAAGTTCAGGCCTGTCTGGGCGTTCAAGATGAATCCTGGCCGACTTGATCCCATAGCGGGTTTCGGCAGAATTTTTTCGACCCAGACACTCACTGAGGTATTTAAAAATATCCTCAAAGTGACAGTGATTTTTGGCGTGGGCGTGATGTATGTCATGAGCCTGTTCAACAGCCTCAGCGCTCTAGCCCATCAAGACATCAAGCAAGCTCTTCATAACAGTGTTGGTTTGATTGAAACCGGTTTGTTGCTGTTGCTCATGCCCATTGTGATCGTGGCTGGCGTGGATGTGGTCATTCAATGGTTCAATTTCCAAAAGCGCATGAAGATGAGCCCAGAGGAAATGAAGCAAGAAATGAAGGAAAGCGAAGGCTCACCTGAATTGCGCAACCGCATGCGGCAACGCCAGCGTCAAATTGCAACTTCCAGGATGATGTCCGCCTTGGAGAAAGCAGACGTGGTGCTCGCCAACCCAGACCACTACTCTGTGGCACTTCGCTACGATCCTGAAAAAATGCGGGCACCCATTGTGGTGGCCAAGGGTGTGGATGAAGTGGCTCTTGTCATTCAAACCTTGGCGCGAGAACATCAAGTGCCCATTGCGCGCATTCCGCCGCTCGCCCGAATGTTGCACCGTCATTTGAAAGTAGGAGAACCCATTCCTGCGGCCTTGTTTGAAGCAGTGGCCAAGGTCTTGGCTTGGGCCTACGAGTTAAAGCAAGCGACTGGCGCTAGCGAACTGCCCTTGCCCGAGATTGGCGCTCTACCAGAGATAGCGCCTAAGGTTTGACCAGTAAGCCGGCGCGAATCAATTCAAACGGTGATTCCAAAGCGCGTTGAACCAAATCGCCAAACGAAGGCAGCAGCAACGTTAGCACCAGAAATGCTACGGGAATCATGATGGCAAAACCCACAGAGAACAAATTCATCTGTGGACTCACCCGGGCCAACACAGCCTGTGTCATGTTGAATAAGAAATAAATGACGATAGCGGGCAAGGCCAAGATCAGGCCCAGTGCAAAAGCTTCTTGAAACAAGACCAACACCGATCCAAAATGCCAAGCTTCAGGCCAAGTTCCCAAAGGCAGCACCAAGAAGCTTTGTATCAACACTTCCAGCATGACCAAGTGCACATTGAGAGAAAAGGCCAATGCCAGAGTCAGCATGCCCAACAACTCACCCACCAAGCCAGATGCCAAATTGGGGTCGTGCTGCAGGGTGGCCGCAAAGCTCAAGCCGGATTGCTGCGACAACACATCGGCCAACATGTCCACGGCCGTCAACCCCACACGAATGATCCAACCGGATGCCAGTCCAATGGCAAGCTCAATGAAAACAAGTGAATAGCCTGGTGGAAAGTCGGCCAAATTGGGCAAGTTTTTTTGAACCAATGGCAGCAAGGAAAAAGCCAACACCAAGGCCAACAAAACACGCAAGCGCAAAGGGGCCGCCCGGAATGCAAATAGCGGCATCGCCAAAAAGCAACCCAACAAACGCACAGAGATGAGCATCCAGACAGTGACCGTCTGCGTCATCCAATCTGGACTAATGGGCAACATGGCTTAACGCAAGATGTCGGGCAATTCCATGATTACCTCGCGCAGGTAATCCACAAACAGTGCCAAGCTGACGGGCCCAGCGACCAAGAGGACCACAGCAATTACTAGTAATTTAGGAATGAAGGCGACAGAGCTTTCATTCACGGAGGTGGCGGCTTGCAAAATACCAATGATTAAGCCGACGACCAAGAGTGCAATGAGGACAGGTCCACTTAAAACAAACGCCATCCACAGCGCTTTGAAGGTCACTTCAATGACGAGGCCTGAGTCCATGTCAGGTCACCTTGAAACTGTTGACCAAAGAAGCTGCCAGTAATGACCAACCATCGGCCAATGCAAACACCACCAACTTCAGCGGCAAAGAGAACATCATGGGCGACACCATGACCATGCCCAGCGATGTGAGGATACTGGCCACTGCAAAGTCAATGGCCAAGAAAGGCAAGTAAATCAAGAAGCCAAACAAGAAGCCTGTTTTGATTTCTGACACCGCAAATGCAGGGATCAATAAGGTCATGGGCACATCAGCGCGCGTTTGAATGGGCTGCCCCCACAAGCGCACAAACAAATTGAGATCGTCTTTGTTGGTCTGCGACAGCATGAATTGCTTCAAAGGTTCAGAGCCAATGGCGACGGCTTCCTCAAACCCAATCTTGCCTGCAGACAAGGGCAAATAAGCATCGTTGTACATGGCCATGAGCACGGGGTTCATAACAAACAAGGTTAAGAAAACCGCCAAGCCCACCAACACCAGATTTGGCGGCATGCTTTGTAAACCCAAAGCTTGGCGCAGCATGGAGAACACAATCAAAATGCGAATGAAGCTGGTCATCAACATCAACGCAGCAGGCAAGAAAGACAGTGCGGTGAGGGCCAGAAGGGTTTGTACTGGAACGGCGTAGACCGTGCCTGCTTTGGAGGAAGTTGCAGTGACCAAGGGTAAGTTTTGCGCCATGGCAACCCCTCCCAAAGCCAATAAGGTCAGTGCCAACAAGGCCTTCAGCCAACCCGTGCCCATGAATTTTTGGAAGTTCATGCGCCGGTCTTTCCAGAAAGCAGCGCTTGCAATTGGCCTGCGAAGCCAGCGGGCAAGGCACCGTTGCCCAAGGTGGGCTCAAAGCTTTCTAATTCTGTGAGGTAAGTGATTTGACTGGGCGTGTGACCCAGAGCCAAAATTCGATCGCCCATTCGGACCACCAGCAAGCGCTCTCTGGGGCCGACTGGGAAAGCTGCCAACAGTTGAATCTGTCCGCCTGTAGCTGTTCCTTGAGTGCCCCTGCGATAGAGCCACACCACCACTGCCACCAGCACCACCAACATCGACAAGGTAACCAAGCCTAACCAGGCACCGCCCCAGACGGAAGATGAACTGGCCGGCGCCTGAGCTGCACTGCTGAACGGTGCAGCTGTCTGGGCCTGCACGCTCCAAATGAAAATTCCAAAAAAAGTTCCAACTAGGGTGCGTGCATGAAATTTCATAGGTTACCGACTGGTTTTTCGTAATCGTTCCGAAGGTGAAATGATATCAGTCAGACGGATACCATAACGATCATTCACGATAACGACTTCTCCCTGGGCAATCAAGCATCCATTGACCACCAAATCTAGTGGATCTCCCGCATGGACATTAAGCTCAATGACCGAGCCTTTGTGCAGAGCCAAGAGTTCGCCAATGGACATCTTGGTTCTGCCAAGCTCAACCATGACTTTGACCGGCAGGTCCATGATCATGCCCACGTCTCGAACGCCAGATTCCGCCGATTCGGTGGATTCTAAATTCTCAAAAGTGGCTTTTTGTACCGTTCCTGTGGCAGGTGCGTTTTTGAGCCAACGGGTGAGGTCGTCAGCTGGGGTGTTACCGCCCAAGTTAGAAAGACCGTCCATTATTGGGCTCCCTCATTTTTTTGAATTTGATCGGACAGTTGGTTCAAGGCTGCTGCAGCTGAACTCAAATCAGCCTGGGCTTGCTCTGGCAAAACAGGATGCGCAGTCTGCAGATCGTCAGCCATCACATGGGCAGCGTTGTTCTCTGTCGCTTCGTGGTAATTGTGCTGTTCATTGATGTGCTCTACTTTGAGTGCGTAGTGACCGTTGCGAACACCGTATCGGCCGTTCAGAATGCTCACACCATCTGCCATCAGACGCACTGGTTCTGACAACTCGATCGGCAACACCTGACCAATGGACAGCGATAAAAGCTGCGCCACCGTTAATTCTTTTTCACACAGTACAGCAACTGCATCAACCATGGTGGAATGCAATTGATGCTGCAAACTTCGACTCCAAGCCACAGACTGCGTGGCTGAACTTTCATTTTGTGTTTCGTCAGGACTCAAACATTCCAGGGCGCGCCGTGGCATGCACAAATTGACGTTCAACTGAACGCTGTTGAATGTGATGTGAAATTGGGCATGCAAAACAGCGTCTTGCATGGCTGCAAGGCGCAGAGCTGACATCTGCTGCTCTTGGCGCAAGGGCTTCATGCGAATGGGATACATCGCTTGCCATGCAGATTCATAGGCAGTGGCCAGCGACTCCATCAAACGTTGACGCACACCCAATTCAATGTGGGTGACTCGGCGCGGTAAATCCCGCACAGGAATGCGACCAGCACCCCCGAAAATGCAATCAACTGCTGTAGCAACCCAGCGACTGTCAAAGCTCCAAGCACAAAGCGATTGCATGGCTTCGATTTCAAAAACCTGAATATCAGCTTGGGTCGGCACATCTTTCAGGTATTGCTGATAGCTTTTCAGTTCAATATCGCCAATTTGGATTTGCACAACTGCGGGAACCAAAGCCGACAAAGATTGGCGCCATTGCGCCAAAAAATGCATGTGCAATGACTCGACCTGTTCGCGATTCCAGTCAATTCCCACAAACGCGTCTTTGGCAAAGGGGAAATGCACAGGGGTTGATGATGAATTCATGTTGGGGCAGTCTTAAGCGTACAAATAGATTTGATTGCCATTGTTTGGCCGTGATCTACCAGCATTTTGAGGTCGCGCGGAGTCAACCAAGGTTTCTGGAAGCTGATTGTCAAAACCAGCGTCATTGGATGGGTTGTCGAAAACCTGCGAAGCAGATTCCTGATTTTGACGCATGTCCAGTTGCAAGTTCAAGCCCATTTGCTGAAATTGTTCTTGAAGCTGCGGCGCACTTTGCTCCAAACGTGTCTTCGTTGAGTCGCTGACACCTTCAACTCGCAAATAAGCGCCTCCCTTGTCATCTAACTTTAATTCGATGGTGAACTTGCTTTGGTCAGGCGGCGTTAATTCCATCACTACATGACCGCCACCTTGTTTGACCATGCGCTGAATTTCCACCTGAACAGCCCCCGAATCCAGACGAACTTCATGTGGCATGACAGGCCGTGGAGTTTCTTGCGTCTTCAAGGCAACCCAGTCCATCACTGTCGTGACGGGGCGTTGCGCACCGCCTACCAAGCTGCTGACAAAAGTGGAAGACACCTCTTCAAAGCTTTTTGCAACTGATTGAACGACATCTCTGTTGGCGCGAGGCAACTCTGCTGCCTGCGCTTGCAAGTCAAGCGCCTGCTGCGCTGCGTTGATGCTTGCCGCGTCAAGATCTTGATCGCCACCCAATTTGGCATCGAACTTTAAGGCAGATTCTTCAACACTGCTGGCTGACTTTTGAACGACAACTGGCTTGTCTGCATCAGCAACATCCAGGTTGTCGGTTGCCAAATTCGCAGCGTCTTCAACAGTTTGCAGCTTGGCTGTGACGGCAACAGATTGGCTTTGCTGAGCAACTTCAACCCCTGTCAATTGCGCATTCACCGGTGTGCTGACTGACGTTTGCGCGAATATCGATTGAACAGGCATATTAGGATTCAAGCTTTGCGAGGTAATTGCCTCTGCAGTGATTTCCGAGCTGACCATTGCCCCATCCGAAACTTGCGCTTTCACATTCGAGAGTGACGCATCGGTAGCATGGATGTTCGTTGGATCGGCTTCATTGGATGTCGCCGCTACCGGCTGAGCTTGGGATGCCAATACAGCAACAGCTTGCGTCGCAGTTTGAGAGTTGTTGTTAGGCACACTCACCAAAGCCGCTGCTTCGGGGCCAGGCCCTGTTACTTCGGCCTTGGTCAATTGTTGGATCGTGGTCGTGGTTACAGACTGAACATCAGACTGTGCGTTACCGTCCATTGACAAAGCGCTGGCCGAAATGGTTTGAACACTGGCGCCAAGGTCTTCTTTAACATGAGGCAAGGCCTGGCTCAAATCGCTAGTCACAGCAGTCTGCGTGCTCTGGACCTGGCTGGTCAATACTGGGTTGGCGGATTGGTCTGCGCCTGTTGCGTCGATCAATGCCTGCGGCACAGCGCCAGTGGCTGCATCATTGGATTGAAGTGAGACATTGGATGCCAACGCGCCAGCTTGGGCAACAGCGTCTACAGCAAGATCTTTCGCGTTGTTTGAAGCGACTTGTTGTGAAGTCACAGCCACTGGCAAGGCTGCACCCGCCATCTGCGCCGCCAGTGCAGCGGCTGCCATGTCGGCCGCTAAATTAGGGTCGGCGAGTTTCAGATCTGCGGGTTGGTCTAACGGAACCTGCTGAGTGGTCTCTGCCTTCAGTCCTTGTGCAGCAAGGGCAAAATTTGCATCCCCCACGGCGTTTAGCAACACATCGGCCGGCAAAATTTGCAGGTCTAGCAATTTTTCATCAGCGGGATCTGCGTCCATTTGAGGTCCGCTTTGACCGCCTTCCGCAACCGAAGTCACAGGCTGCATGGCATTGGCCAGCTCCTCTGTAAAGCCCGTGTCTATTGGGTTTGCAGCAGGATCTTGCGCGTCAGAGACGGCGCCTGAAAATTGAACGGTTGATGGGTTGGTAACAATAATTGCCATGGTTGAATTTCCCAAAATGTAACCATGTCATGCAAATTAGATGCCACCCTTCACGAAGATCGATGCCGCGCCTGTAAAACGTCTTCTAAGGTCTTCTCGTCCTGCTGATCCAAAGCCTTTTGCTTCAGCCGTTGCCGATTGGCCATGTAGCTCTCAAAAGTCTTCAGTCGCTCAGCGTCTTGTTGCGCCTTGGTCATTGCCTCTTTGGTTTGAGCCTGGAGATTCTGAATTTCAGGCACTTGAGAGGCTGCGGTGGCACGTAGCTTCTGCCCAAAACTGGCCTGTGTTTGAAGGTGCAACACGGTATCGCCCTTCTGCGCAGTGTTCATCCACTGCGACTCGTACTCATTGGCATACGACTCAATTTGCGCGTTGAAGCTGCTCACACGGTCCAATTCAGCCTTGACCATTTTTGACTTGGCCACCGACCTGTCCTTGCGCATTTTGAGCATCTGCTGCAAGACTTGAAAGACGCGACCACTCATAGCTGCGAGGCCCTCGCAAGGGTCGACAGTGCCTCAATGCTGCCGTCTATGTCGGCCACCATGTGAGAGTCTTGCTGCAAAAATGTTCGAATGTGCGACCAAAGCTTCAGGGCTGCGTCCAGGTCTGGGTCTGAGCCCGCCATGTAAGCGCCCATGGCCACCATGTCACGGCTTTGCGCATGCCGACTGATCAACTGCTTAATGCGTCGCGCAGCCAGGACATGTTCGGGGCTTGCCACTTTGGGCATCACCCTTGAAATAGATTTCTCAATATCAATGGCCGGGTAATGACCGGCATCGGCCAGCTCGCGCGACAAAAAGATATGCCCGTCTAAAACTCCGCGCGCAGCATCCGCGACGGGGTCATGAACATCATCACCCTCTAGCAGCACGGTGTAAAAAGCCGTTAAGGAGCCCTCGTCCTTTTCACCGTTACCCACCCTCTCTACCAAGGCAGGCAGTCGACCAAAAACGCTGGCAGGATAGCCCCTCGCGACGGGTGCTTCGCCTAAGCTCAGTCCAATTTCACGTTGGGCCATGGCATAGCGCGTGAGGGAATCGACGATCAAAACCACATGCTTGCCTTGGTCGCGAAACCATGTGGCCACATCGGTGGCGTATTCAGCACCTTTGGCGCGTGCCAATGGCGATGTATCTGCGGGCGATGCCACCACCACAGCGCGTGCACGCGAGGTCTCGTCCAATTGGTCGTCACAAAACTCGCGCACTTCGCGACTGCGTTCCCCCACCAAGGCAATCACAATCACATCGGCCACACAATTGCGTGTCAGCATCGACAACAAAACACTTTTACCCACACCAGAACCTGCAAACAAGCCGAGCCGCTGCCCGCGGCCAACCGTCAGCATTGCATTGATGGCCCTGACGCCCGTATCCAATGGTTCATGAATCGGTGCACGTTTCAGAGGGTTGGGCGATGCAGGCCGTGTGAGGACGTCGGTCCAAGTGGCGCCGCCCAAACCATCCAGTGGGCGACCTAAGCCATCGACCACGCGACCTAACAGCTGAGGACCGATGGGTAAGGAGGCGATGCCCTGGCGCATTTGGTAACCCTGTGGGCCTCTTTGCGGTGTGAGCAGTGGATACACCACAGCACCCGGTGAAAGTCCATTCACCTGATCAAATGCCATGAGGTAAGTGGTATTGCCTTCAAAGCCAATGCACTCGGCATCGATCCACATGTTTTGTCGACTGTTCTCAACACATGCGTGGGAGCCGATAGGAAGTGGCAAGCCCTCCACTTCAATCATCAAGCCTGAAACGCGTTTCACACAACCTTCGCGCACAGACAAAGGTAACTGCGCCAGCTTGGCACGCTGCGACTGAACAAACTCATCTAAATCAACGGTGCTCACTGCGGGGCCTGTGATGTTCAAACTGATCAAACTTGACCAGGCGCAGAATGAGGCAACAGGCCAAGCGCACTGCGAACCAGGGCTTCACGTGCACGACTGCCCACGTCCAAACGCGTACCCTCCACTTGAACATAGGCATAGCCTGCGCTGAGTTCAGGATCTGCCCTGACCAATGCCGTAAAGGGCATGTCGGGGTCTTGCAATAATTTTTCCCAGGCGTCCAATTCAGCAGCGGGTACACCCACTGTCAAGCTTTGGCCAGGTCGTGGCAATCGCAACAAAGCTTCTTGCACAGCAGCCACAAACACAGATCGGTCCATTTGTTCTTTGCCAGCCAAACGCAAGGCAGTTTCGTAAACCCACTCAGGCAAGGCTGTTTGAAATGAATCCGGCAAACCAGCCAGTCTTTGCAAGACTTGCTTCAAAGATTGACCCAATTGCTCAATGTCTTGCGCACCGCTTTGATAGCCTTGCTGATAACCCGTTTGAAAACCCTCTTCTCGGCCTTTCTCAAAGCCCTCTTCTCTTCCCAATGCGGCGGCTTGTTGACGTCCTTCTACCATGCCTTCTTGCAGGCCCCGGGTAAAGGCTTCTTGATAGGCCTTGGCGCGAATGTCTTGAATTTCGTCAATGGTGGGCAGGGTAACGCCCGAAACTGGCATGGAGGCCGCCGAAACTTTCACGCTGGCAGCTTGAGGGGCTGGTTCAGCGTCAAATGAAGGCGGGGTCCAGCGGTCCATCACAAGTTAATGCTTAGACCATACCTGTTGATGCATCAGCACCCACAAGGTCCAGTGAAACCAATCTATTTTCTTGCAAACTGCGCGCCAACTGCACGACTTCGCGTTGCTTCGATTCAACTTCTTGAACTCGAACAGGCGGCAACCCGTCCATTTCGAAGCGCAAACGGTCAGCCTTGCTCTTGGTCACATTGGACAACATAAAGTCACGCACGGTTGGGCTCGCGCCTTTCAAGGCAATTAGCAAAACGTCGTTGGTAACTTCCGCCAAAACACGTTGCAAAGACTGCGGTGCAATGTGCAAGAAGTCATCAAATTTAAAGATGCGTGCTGCGATTTGGTCTGCCAACTTGGGCGAATGCACGCGAATACTCTCAAGTGTTTTCTTCTCAATGCCACCTGAAAACAAACTCAAAATCTCAGCTGCTGGTGCAGCCCCGCCAATACCGCCCATATGAGACACTGAATCAACACCAATGGTGCGCTCTAACATGTCATTCAACTCAATCAAGGCTGTTGGGTCGACTTGATCCAACAAGGCAACACGCAACACCAATTCATCACGCATTTGTTCGTCAAATTTTTCCAGTACAGCAGCAGACAGCTCTGATGGAATAAGCGACAACAAAGTTGCAACCACCTGAGGATGTTCTTCCTTCAAATGGAAGTGCAATTGGTCAGGCGTCACATTGCTGATCAAGTCGAGGGCTGGTACGTTTTGAGCCAACGGATTTGAACTCTGTGGCATTGGCCACAGGTTAGGCACTTCACCTGAAAACTTCTTCACAAGCGCAGAAACAAAGGCCTTCGGATCAAACGGCACTTGCTTGCGATGCTCCGTAACGTTCTTGAAATTTTCAAGAACATCGATCATCACATCGCGGTCTAAACTGCGCACTGTTGCCAATAAAGATGAAACTTTTTGCGCTTCGGCTGGCGAAAAAGATTTGATCAAATCGCTCGCCACCTCCGGACCCATGGCCATCAGCACAATGGCGGCACGTGAAGGGCCGTCGAGTGAATTGATGCCAGCGCTGCCTGCGTCAGGCTTTTGCAACCCCTTGCGCAAGGCGCCGCCCAAGATGTTGGGGCTGTAATTTGTAGCCGTGGTGTTCATGAAAGCTCCTGCTGTCCTGATTGCGGCTCTGATGTCCAAGCGCGAAGCAGCAACGCAGCTTCTTCAGGCTGATCCTTGGCATACGAAATCGCGTAATTGACCAGCTCATCAATCTTGGCTTTGCTGGCAATCTCTTTTTCACGCATGCGCTCAGTCAGTTCTTGGATTTCTCGCTCAACGCGTTCTTCTCTGGCTTTCTTAGCTTCTTGTTGAACAGCCCATGTTTCTTCTTGCATCTGGATCTCTTCACGCAAGCGATCAATTTCACTGATCTCTGGCATTGCAGGCTCTTTGAATTCAGGCTCAACAGGTGCGGGTGGTTTCGGCCACAACAGTGGGCGCAAAATTGCAAAATAAGCAAACAACACAGCCAACGCAATGGCGCCATACCTCACCAGTTGTGAGACAAGATCTGGATTCACGATGGAAGGCGGCACAACGGGCTCCTCTGAGAAAGGCAAGTTCATCACACTGACCGTATCGCCTCTGGCTTGAACGTAGCCAATGGCATCTTTCACCAGGCTGTTGATCTTCTGAATTTCATCAGGTGTGTAGGCCAGCTTGCGGCCTGCTGTTGGCGCTGCGCCCTTTTCATATTTGTTGTCCAACACAACCGCAGCAGAGACGCGGACCAATTTGCCTTTGCTCGACTTGAGTTTTTCAATGGCGCGGTCTACTTCATAGTTGACCGTCTGTTCTTTGCGATAGTTTGAATCTTCCGAGACTGCCACACCCGTTTCAACAGTGCCAGGCGCACGCAAGTTGCGGGGGCTGCCATCTGCTTGTGTCTGCACTTGGTTGACGATGGGCGCTTCAGGCGGTTGTGGTGGTTGATTGGTTAATGACCCAGGAATACCACCTGCACCATTTTTGTTACCACCTGCATCAATCGACTGCTGGCTTCGTATAGCCTGTGGATTGGGTGGAGAGTTTTTGCCATAAGTCTCTGATGTGCGTTCACGCTCGTCGAAGTCAACATCGACCGTCACTTGCGCACGGAAACCATCTTTGCCCGCCAAGGGCTCCAAGATCGAAGACAAACGACTGGCAAGTGCCGCTTCAATTTCAGCGGTGTACTTCAGTTGCGATGCATCCAACCCTGCCAAACGATTGGCGTTGGAGCCCAACACACCACCTTCTGTGTCCATGATGGCGACGTCTTGCACCTTCATGCCAGGCACGGCAGAACTGACCAATCTAGAAACAGCCGCAATTTGTGCAGGATCTAAAACACGGCCGGGATGCAAAGTCAAAATAACCGAAGCCGTTGGACGCTCTTGCTCACGCACAAAGGCGGAAGGCTTTGGGACCGCCAAGTGCACACGAGCCGACTTCACTTGACCCATGGAACTCACACTGCGCGCCAGCTCACCTTCCAAGCCACGCAAATAGTTCACTCGCTCCACAAATTGGCTGGTGCCAAACTTTTGGTTTTCCAGCAATTCAAAACCAACATTGCCAGCCTTTGGCAAACCTTGACCCGCTAGCTTCAAGCGCGTTTCGTACACCATCGCTTGCGGCACCATGATGGCCGCACCACCCTCAGTGAACTGATACGGCACGTTCATTTGCTGCAATGACGCCACAATGGCGGCGCCATCACCGTCGTTCACATTGGTGAAAAGAACACGATAGTCTTGATTGCTTTTGACAGACGAGAAGCCAACGCCCAACGCCAACACCAAGCCCAGGACGCCAGCGCCCATGAGCAAACGTTGATTGGTGGTGAGGGCTTGAAAACGCTGTGTCAGCGTGTCCAAAGGAGAAGATGGCGCAGCAGAAGTGGCAGTGGTACCTGAGTTACCCATGGACAACACGACTGCATCACGATCTAAAGGGAGATCTTTGGGAGCGTCCAAGTACTGAGCCTCTCTTGAAATTCAAAAAGGGTACCAAGTAAATTTCCGTCACTTGATACATTTATTCAATATGTATTTTATGATAGCTTGCTTGTATTCTTACCGTTATTACCAATAATCGTTGGGAAATTAACAACAAACACTTAAATGTCAGAAACCCCAGAAATAGAGCAGCCGGCCAAAGCCAGTGAACTTGCTGGGGCATTTGAATTGTTTGTCGAAGCCTCACAGGCTTTGGAGCAACAGTACGCCGCCCTCAGCCGCAAAGTGGAGGACCTCAGCGCCGACTTGGTTCAAGCCAACGACCGCCTAACCGTCTTGCTCAACGCCTTGCCAGCAGCGGTGGTTCTGATTGAAAACGACCACATCAGCCATTTCAATCAAGCAGCTGCCCTCCTGATCAACGGCCTGCAAACAGGCACCCCATGGCAGACACCTTCCAGTTGGCGGCCGGGCAATGGCCCTGACGAGTACCACCTCAACACCCCCTCGGGTACACGCACCTTGCAAGCGCAGCGCGTACAAGATGGCCAGCGAAGTGTGATTCAAATTCAAGACATCACGGCCAACTTGCGCACCCTGGAAGAAAGCGAACGCGTGGATCGCCTTGCGGCCATGGGCAAAATGTCGGCGGGCATTGCCCACCAACTTCGCACCCCCTTGTCGACCGCCCTGCTCTATTCCTCGCATTTGTGCACGCCAGATTTGGGCACCGAAGACCGCGTGAACTTTGCGCAGAAGCTTCAAAATCAACTGGTGCATTTGGAAAAAATGGCCGGTGAAATGCTGCAGTTCGTGCGCGCCAGACCGCAAAAAACACAGATCATTGCTCTGGATGAACTGGTGCAAGAAGCCATGCAAACCCTTGAAGGTTTGAGCCAATCCAAAAAGATCGTTATTCAAGCCGAGCTGAACGCCGCCGATTGCTTGGTCAGCGTAGAGCGACCCTCCGTGGTCTCAGCCTTGGTGGCCATTTTGGAAAATGCCATTCAACATTCCAGTGATGGGCAGACCATCCATGTGCGCACACAGACTGACCATTTGCGCGGCATACTCACCATTGAAGACAATGGCCCCGGTATTGCTTCCGACATGCTGCCGCGCCTGTTCGAACCCTTTGCCACCAACCGCGTGACGGGCACCGGTCTGGGTTTGGCCATTGCTCAAAACGCCATTCGCAGCCATCGCGGCGAAATCAATGTTCAAAACAAAGCCGAGGGCGGCGCCCTCTTTACCGTCGCATTGCCGAGCATGGCCAACCTCTAATCAGTCGCAACCCATGTCCTCCATCACACCGTTCCAAATTCTCCTGGTTGAAGACGATACCGATTTGCGCGAAGCCATCAGCGTCACATTGCGCTTGGGCGGTGTAGAACATCGCGCCTTTGAATGCGCAGAAGATGCCCTGCCCGCCATCGATCCCGAAACCGAACAAATGCTGGTGACTGACTTCAGGTTGCCAGGCATGAACGGCTTGCAACTGCTGGCCCAGGCCCGCGAACGCCATCCTCAACTGCCAGTGGTGGTCATGACGGCCTATGCCGATACGCAACTGGCAGTTCAAGCTTTGAAGGGCGGCGCCAGAGATTTCTTGATCAAGCCCTTCATGCCGCAGCAACTTTTAGAGGTGATTGCTCGGCACAACCCCAGCCCCAAGCCGGCAAAAACAGGGTTGGATGCGGAAATCATTGCAGCCGACCCGGCAATTCTTGCCGTTAAGAACCGCTGTGAACGTGTGGCAGGTACCGGCGCCACAGTACTTTTGACCGGTGAATCAGGCGTTGGCAAAGATGTTTTTGCCAAACAAATTCACCAGCTTTCCGAGCGCCGTAACAAGCCCTACGTGGCCATTAACTGCGCAGCCATTCCAGAAAACCTGCTCGAATCTACCCTGTTTGGTTATGAAAAAGGCGCCTTCACGGGGGCTGCTAAAGCCCAGCCAGGCAAGTTTGAACAAGCCAACGGCGGCACCCTTTTCTTGGACGAAATTGGGGAGATGCCCCTCGAATTGCAGGCCAAACTGCTGCGTGTTTTACAAGATCAGGTGGTTGAACGACTGGGTTCCTTGCGCTCCATTCACTGCGATGTGCGCATCGTGGCCGCGACCAACCAAGACCTGCAACAGAGAGTGAAAGACGGCAAGTTTCGCGAAGATTTGTACTTCCGTTTGGCGGTCTTTCCCATTCGAATTCCGCCCCTTCGCGAGCGCAAGAATGACATCTTGCCTTTGGCCGAACATTTCTTGGTTCGCTACGGCCGAACCATGGGACGCCAAGGCCTTCAGCTATCGCCTGCCAGCCAAAATGACCTGGTTAACTACCCTTGGCCAGGCAACGTGCGCGAATTGGAAAACGCCATTCAGCGCGCCCTGCTTTTGAGCGATGGCGAAATGATTGAACCAGCCGACATTGAGTTGCATGGCAGCCAAGTGCCCACCCCAACGGCGGTCTCAGCGCAATCAACGGCCCTCGATGGCACAGCTCTTGCATACGTTTCAGACCAAGAAAGCACCGCTTCGGGTGCCCAAGACATGGACTCCATTGAAAGAGAACACATTTTGAAGGTTCTCAAACAAGTGGGGGGCAACCGCAAGGAAGCCGTGAACATTCTGGGATTGTCTGAACGAGCATTGCGATACAAGCTCAAGGCCTACAAAGAAGCTGGTTTTCTTTTTGAATAAATTGAATTAAGATCCAAAACATGTCGACCAACTCACTCGAATCCTTATCAAGCCAGATGAAAGTCATGGCCGATATGGCTGCGGGCCAGCTGAACGCCACGTCTGCACTTCCCGCCGCAGGCGAACCCGATTTCCAAGACGTCCTCAAAAAAGCCGTCTTGTCTGTGAACGAAGCGCAAAACGTGGCACAAGCCAAAGTGCAAACCTTCTCCACAGGCGAAAGCAACATGACCCTTGAAGAAGTCATGGTGTCCTTGCAAAAAGCTAACCTTTCTTTCCAGACCATGATTGCCGTGCGCAACCGCTTGGTCGATGCGTACAAAGAAGTCACCAACCTGCAGGTTTAAGCTGAGTCTCGGACTTCCGCTTTCAGCTGCTGCATGTCAGCATCGATCAACTTGCCATCCATCTCATAAGCCCACGCCAGCACTTGCGCCACAGCTGCAAACAGTTCTGGCGGCACCCACGCGTTGAGTTCTAGCTCCATCAGGAAGGCCACCAGGCTAGGCTCCGTGCGAGTAGGTATGCCCAAAGCTTTCGCTCTGTCCAAAATGGCTTGTGCCAATTCGCCTTTGCCTTGCGCCAGCACGCGCGGTGCAGGCATGCCGGGTTTGTAACCCAAAGCCACTGCTTGCATGACGGTGTCAGGTGGTGCGCTAGCCATTGGGCACCTCGGAATCATTCGGGAAAGTTTCCAAACGGACATCTGAAATACCACTGGCTTTCAGGTCTTGCAAAAGGGACGGTACATGATTTGTCCAATGGCCTTGCGCTTCGCTTGCATGGGCAATTTGAAGTGACAAATCTTCACCCCATTGAGAGCCCGTAATGCGAATCCGGCCCAAATTGGGAAGCTCGACTTCAACTTTCAACAGGGCGCCTTTTTCCAATTGTGCTGGCTTGTTGGCTGCATTGCGCCAAGCATCTTCACGCACCATGCGCATGGTAATGCCTGGTGCCAAATCGGCTTGCCACATCATCTGACCTTGCGTCAGCATGTGCGCGGCTTGTTGCGCGTTGTCATTGTCTGGCTCTAACGCTGCTACCCATTTGCTGAGTTGGACCGTGGTGTTTTCTGACGTGGGCTGCGCTATTGCCTTGAACTCTTTCAGCAAGCCAACAGAATCGTGAACTTGCGTTTTTTGTTTGTTCGGCAACCAAGCTTCACTTAAACGTTGCGCGGCAAACATGTCACTGCTGGCAATTTGCTGATAGATGCTGAGCAATGCAGGCATGACGTCGTCCGATGGCGATGGTGCTGCATCTGGGGTGATGCGTTGAATGCGCGCAGGCTTGCTCAATACAAAAGCCAACCAAGACGCCAAGCCCCGAGTCATTAAAGGATGCACTTCACCTTTTCGCAAAGCATCCGGGTCTGGGCCTTGCGGCTCAAAACCTGTCAGGGCCAACACCTTGACTGGCTCGGGATTGGATGTTGCAGCTAAGGAATTTCTAGAAGCATGAGATGGATCACCTTGCAACACAGGCTGCGTCCATTGCAATGCAACGCGACTGTCTAAGTGCTGTGCGTCTTCAGGAATACCCGGCACTGCTGTAACAGGCGTCACAGGCTTGGCCTCTAACAACTGCGTCAGGGGCAGATGAAGGTCTGGGGTTTGAGCAGGAATGAACATGGGCCAAGCAACTGAAAAAGCTCAACCCTTCAGGGAAAGTTCCCCTTAGGCTGCCATGGCAGAACCCACTGATCGAGCTTCAACGCCAGCCATGCCCATGGGCTGATTGGCCGCTTCGAAGAGATCATTGGTGAGTCCGGCATGTTCACGCCATGCCTCTGCCAAGGGTTGCAATGCATTGATGACACCTTGCAGCATGATTGGATCGCGGCGAAGACGCGCCAGCATGATCTCGCGATTGGCCCAGTCATAAATCACGGCCAAGTTCTCTGCAATTTCGCCGCCTTGTGCTTTGTCAAGGCAAGCATCTAAACCAGTAGTGATCAGGTCGACGGCTTTGGTAAGTGAATCAGACGAATCTGCACCTTCGGCCATTTGCAATTGCGCACTGCGTAAATGGTCCAACAAGCGTTCGTAAACCATCACCACCAAGTCAATGGGTCTGGCTGAAGAGACGGAAGTTTCACGTTGTGTGGCCGCATAGGCACGATGAGAACGCATGGTCATGGTGATACCTTGGTACTTCAATTGTTTTTCTGAGAGGCGGTTAGGCCATCGAGTGCACTTTTAAGTGAAGTGCTGGTGCTGTTTAGTTTAAAAAGTAATGCATCTAGTGCTGCGTACTGCGCTGTATATCTGGCTTGAACAGTTACAAGTTTTTCCTGAAGTTCAGTTTTACGCGTGTTCAATTCTTTTTGAACATTTTGTTCATTGTCAATTCGATCTTGCAATACACCACCACTGGTGTACATCTCAGTAATTCGCGTGGACAAGTCTTTTGAAGTGGTTGCGTCATATCCAATCACAAGACCGGCAGCCAACCTGGCTTGCAAAGTGGTTGAAGCCTTTGTGAAAAGTGTATCGTCAACCGCCAACTGGCCATTGTCTTGAAGCTTGACGCCCAAAGTCGACAAATCGCTAGCGCCAGTCAGAGAAGCCCCGGCAATGCCTTTAAGCGGCATCATTAGGCCATTCAACAATTGGCGCATCATGCTGCCAACAGCAAAGTCACTGTTCAAAACACCACGCGAAGCTGCATCGGTACTCGACTGGGTTTGTGCTTTGTAAAAACCAAGTAAATCGTTATAGGCCTTTACCAACGCCTCCACTTTAGGTCGTGCGGTGGAAGCAGCTTGCGCAACCGTCAGGTTTATGGGTGCCGTAGTTTTAGCGGTCAGGTTCAAAGTGACACCCGTCAGCACATCCGCTACCGTGTTGGAGCCTCGAACAAACTCAATGCCATTGAGCTTGAAAGTTGAATTTTGTGCGGCTTGGTCTTGATAAACATTGCCGGCCACAGCCAAACTGCTGTCGAACCCTGCATCGACACCCGTAGACTTGGCTTTCAAAGACAAGGCATAGTGCGTGGCATCTGCTTTAAAAACGGTGGCGTCTGCTTTTGTGCGAACTTCAGCTGGCGCGGTGTTCTGAAACCAATCCAAAGCATCAATTTCAGAAGTGAAATTAGACACATGCCAAATTGAAGGCAAAGCCAAATTTGAAACTTCAATCTGATAACTGCCAGCCACAGCAGCATTGGTCAGTTCTGCAGTGGCAATTCCGTTGGTACTGAACGTGGCTGCATTTGCAGAAAAATTACTGGGTGTTTGAAGATCATTGATGGCAGCTTGCAGAGATGAAAGCTGCCCCTTCAATTGTCCTAAGGCGCTGATCTTGACTGTTGACTTGCTAATTTTATTGTCAAGTACCGTCAGTGGCTTGCTCTCCACCTGCATGAGCTGGCTAACAATGCTGGCAACATCCAGAGAACTGCCAGTTGCACTAGTTGAGGAATTTACAGCCATTTGGGTTCAGTATTGACAGAGCTGTTACGCTCTTTGATTCACCATTACGCTGCCCAGCATTTCAAATGTACGGGCTATGCGAAGCAGTTCTTCCGAGGGTAGCGTGCGAATAACTTCACCCGAGCTGGGGTCTACAAGTTGTACAACCATGTAACCTGAGGCTTCGTCCTTCGAAACGCGCACTGAACGCTGCTGAGAAGAAATAAAGTGCTGAATGTCGGCCATGGCAGCTTCAGCAACCTGTTTCACATCCTGACCATACTCATGAATGCTGGCTTTAGGTTGAACAGGCACACTGGCGACCTTAGACACAGCCTCCGCATTTTGATTGGGGGCCGGTTCGGTGGGCATCTGCATTGCCGGAAGGGCTGCAGCATTAGCGCTTACTTTCTGTACCGGTTCCATGGCTTCACTCCGTGAGGAAACCCTGTTCGCAGCCCGAAGGCCACGAACAAGTCATACCGAGATATTACTTCAAAAGTGTCAAAATGACGTTAGGCATTTGGTTGGCTTGTGCCAACATCGCCGTCGCTGCCTGCTGCAGAATTTGACCTTTTGTCAAGTTGGCCGTCTCTGCTGCGTAATCAGTGTCAATTACACGACTCTTAGCTGCTGATAGATTTGCAGATAGTGCAGTTACGTTACTAACTGTATATTCCAATTGATTTTGATATGCACCAAGCAAACTGCGCTGAGTTGATAGTGCAGTCACGTAAGTAGATGCGGCGGTTTGAACAGCTTGAAAAGTAGCAGTGTTGTCTGCACTGTTGATGGCTGTACTCAGAGCAGCTGCTGATCCAGCGGCACCAGCACCTACTGATTGAGTGTAAAGAGTCGCATAATTTGCTTTATCAAAAGCTAAACCATCCAACAAATAATCTGATCCATTCACATTCAAAGTTTTTGCAACCTTTACACCACCAACGTCAACATATCTGGTGTAATTTCCATCAGCAAGACCACTTACATCAGTATCAGCTGTTAACGCTGTGTAGGTAAAGGTAGATGCAGTTCCCACGTTCCTAAATGCTGCTGCATCCAAATTAACTACATCAGTTGACGTGTTACTTATTTGAATTGTGAATTTAATTCCGGTGGCTGTAGCAGACTCATTGAGCAATGAATTTGTTGAAAATGTTGTGCGATTTGTGATCGAATTAATGGACACGATTAGCTGCTGCATCTCAGCCTTCAATGCACTTCTTTCTGCCGGACCGTAAGTACTATTGGCGCCCTGTGTGGCGAGGGTAAGAATCCTTTGCCCCATTTCTGCCGCGGCTGCAATAGCACCTTCAGCAGTTTGAACCATTGATATACCGTCATTTAAATTACGTGCACCTTGATTCGCGCCATTAATTTGATTTGTCAAAGTGGTAGCGATACCCAAACCAGCAGCATCATCACGCGCACGGTTAATGCGCAAACCAGAAGACAAGCGCTCGACTGAGTCGGCCATCTTGCTTTGTGCACCCAAAAGATTCTTAGAGGCCCACAAAGAGGCAACATTGGTATTTAAAACAGCTGGCATGAAATGCTCCTAATGAGTTTGGAAGTTATTCGGGGGCTGCTTTTCCAGTGGCCCTCAGGTAGCTTTACGGCCCCCCATCCAAAAGCGTTTAGCGTTTTTAAAAGAATTTGTGGTTTCCCTCTATAAATTGTTAATATCGATAGAATCAACACCCATAAATGAATACTTTTCTGTCCAAATTCACGGAGTATTTGAAGCCTGCCGCTCAGGCCGCTGTGCCGGTTATGGTCTTGCTCATCCTTGTGATGATGCTGGTGCCCCTGCCACCGCTGCTGTTGGACATGCTGTTCACGCTCAACATCGGCATGGCCATCATGGTCTTGATTGCCGCCCTGAACATTAAAAATTTCAAGGACTTTGTGTCCTTTCCCACCCTTTTGCTGGTGACGACGCTCATGCGTTTGTCGCTGAATGTGGCTTCTTCCCGAATTGTGTTGTTAGAAGGCCACTCTGGCACTGACGCTGCCGGTAAGGTTATTGAGTCTTTTGGCAAGTTCCTCATTGGCGGCAATTTCACCGTGGGTGTGGTCATTTTCATCTTGATCACCATCATCAACTTTGTGGTGATTACCAAGGGTTCGGGCCGGGTGGCTGAGGTTTCAGCCCGTTTTGCCCTGGATTCGATGCCCGGCAAGCAAATGGCCATCGATGCTGACCTAAACGCTGGCCTTATTAAGCAAGAAGAGGCCAAGCAGCGCCGGGCCGAGGTAGCTCAAGAGGCAGACTTTTTTGGCTCGATGGATGGTGCGTCTAAATTTGTGCGGGGCGATGCCATTGCCGGCATCCTGATTTTGATCATCAATCTGGTGGGCGGCTTGATCATTGGGATGATTACTCACAACCTGAGCTTCAGCAAAGCGATCACTTTGTACGGCACGCTGACCATTGGTGATGGCTTGGTAGCCCAGGTTCCTGCCCTGATTATTTCTACGGCAGCGGGTATTTTGGTAACTCGTGTAGCCACCGAAGACGATTTTTCTGAGCAGCTGTCCAAGCAGATGAACAGCAACCAAAGCGCGCTGCTCATTGCGGGCGGGGTGCTGGGCTTGTTGGGTTTGCTGCCAGGCATGCCGCATTTCACCTTCGTGATTTTTGCAGGCTTGTTCATTGGCTTGGCTTATTTGATTCGACGCAAAGCGGCCAATGCGGCCAAAGAGACTGCGGTTCAAACCAAGAGCGAGGCTGGCCGCCAAGAGCTGGGCTGGACGGATGTGCCCGTGGTGGAACCATTGTGCTTAGAGCTGCCCTACCGCCTGATTCCCATGGTGGACAAAGGCGAGGAAAGCGATTTGATCAAGCGCATTCGCGCCATTCGTCGCAAGTTCATCAACGACATGGGCTTCCTAACGCCCTCAGTGCACATTCGAGACAACCTGCAACTGCCTGCAGAAACCTACCGTTTTTTAGTCTATGGCGGTGAGGTGGGCCGCGGTCAGTGTTTACCAGACCGCTTGTTGGCCATTGCCCCTGAAGGTTTGGACCCCATGCCTGGTCTGCAAGTACGCGACCCCTCGTTTGGCATGCCCGCCACCTGGATCGATGTGAAGTCAAGAGACTTGGCCATTAGCCGAGGCCACACGGTGGTGGAGCCTGCCGTGGTAATGGCCACGCACTTAGACACCTTGATTCACCGCCACGCCAATGAATTGTTGGGCCGTCAAGAAACGCAAGAGTTGGTGGACCACTTCAAGGGTAGCTTCCCCAAACTGGTGGAAGACGTTATTCCCAAGGTGGTGTCATTGGCTTTGTTGCAGCGCTTGTTGCAGCTGTTGCTAGAAGAAGGCATCAGCGTGAAAGACTTGCGCACCATCATTGAGGTGGCCGCCGAACATGCACCCAAGACCCCTGACCCGCTGGACATTCTGCCCATGGTTCGCCAAGCCCTGCGTCGGACCATTGTTCAGCAGGCCTTGGGCAGCACTTTGGAAGTCCGCGTGTTGGGCGTGCAGCCAGAGTTTGAACGCCTCATTGAGCAAGCCATTGGCGGTGCTGCAGTGGCACCCGATGGTGTGATTGAACCTTCTTTGATGCGCCTGTTGGTGACAGAAATTTCCACCCATGTGGACGCCATGGAAGCCAAGAACTTGCCACCCGTGATTGTGTGCAATCCTCGCACCCGCTTGACGTTTGCGCGCATTGTTAAAAAAATACGCAGTCAGGCGCACGTGCTGGCCATGACCGAATTGCCTCTGGAAACAAATTTGACCTTTGAAAAGTTCATTTGTTCTCAGGCCAGCCCCACCTAAAGCGGAGTAGTACATGGGTCCCCAAAAATTCATCGCAGCCAACACCACCGAAGCGCTCAAGCTTGTGCGCCAGCAAGTGGGCGGGGATGCCATGGTGCTGTCCACCCGCGACACACCGCAAGGCGTAGAAATAGTGGCCATCTCACCCGAGGCTTTGAGCAGCTTGTCGCAACGCAAAGAAGGCGCCAGTTCCGATTTTTCTGCGCCGACGATCACGACTTCCATTTCCACCACTTCAAATTCTGTTTTTTCACCTGACACTAGCAATACCGCTGCAGGCTTTCCAGCACCTGCTGCTGTTCCCGCATCTGCAGCTGACAACCCCACAGCGCCCCAAGTTGAAAAGCTGCTGGCCGAGTTCTCTGCCGTGAAGCAACTCTTGCAAACCCATTTGTCAGCGCGTGCATGGGATGACATTCAAGCGCAATCAACTGACAAGGCAGAAGCCTTGCGCATTTTGCTGAACGCTGGTTTCTCTCCGCAACTGTGCGGCGAGTTAGCCGATGAATTGGCGGCATTGCCTGCAGACCCAAGCACACGTTTGATCGATCGCCTGCAAAGTTTGTTAGAACCCAAAATTGAAACACTGGACCCCTTGTCCGTGTTTGATCCTGGCGGCATCTTCGCGTTCATCGGACCTACCGGCGTAGGCAAGACTACCGCCATTGCCAAGATTGCGGCACGCTGTGTGTTGCGTTATGGCCGTGACCAATTGGCCCTGCTCACCACCGATACATTTCGCATTGGTGCGCAAGAGCAACTGAAGGTGTATGCCAAGATCATTGGCGTGCCAGTGGTCACCTTGCGCGACAGCGACGACCTCACCACCAAACTCAACAGCATGAAAGATCGCCGCGTGATCTTGCTGGACACCGCTGGTGTCAGTCAGCGCGATACGCAAATGCTAGAGCAAGCCAAGTTGCTGCTTGAAGGTGCGCCTTCGCTGAAACGCATTTTGGTGATGAGCAGCACCACCGACTTGCGCACCCAAGAAGACGTGATCTTGATGCATCAAATGGCCACGCAAAATGAAGCGCAGAAAGCACTCATTGGCGCCATCATTACCAAGACTGATGAAGCGGCTCAAATTGGCCCTGTGGTTGATTGCCTCATTCGTCACAAACTGCCGCTGATGTTCTTGGCCAATGGCCAGCGTGTGCCAGAAGATTTGAGCCAAGCCAACACAGCTTACTTGAGCCACCGTGCCCTGCACCCCCGTAGCATTTCTGGCCGCATGGAAATTCCAGATGAGCAAATTTCCATGCACCTCATGGACCAGCTGAACGACTGGATAAAGAATTCGCAATGAGTGATGCGCAGTCTTCCGATGTGATCGACCAGGCTGCTGGGCTGCGCTATTTGTTTGGCAACGCCACGGCGCCCGTGCATGTGCTGTACTGCCCTTCTAGGCCAGCCCTGACCTTGCCCTTGGTCGATGCACTCAGCAAAGACTTGACGAACGACGGCCAAACCATTTTGTGGGTTGACGAAGTTGCACTGAACGACAGAGAGTATTGGCCACTACCCTGCATTGTGAAGTTTGATCTCTCAAAAAGTATAGAAGGCCATGTGGCACTGGACCAAGGCGTGACCAAGATGTCCCCGTCACTTTGGTATGGCTTGTCTTTGCACACGCATCGGATTGCAAGGCCTGTTCAGCCGTTGGCAGAACGATTAACCAATAGCAATGTTCGCTTTGACAGCATAGTGGTGTCCGCAGCTTCAAACAAGCCCGAAAGTTTTGCCAAATATGGCGCACAGATTCACTTCACGGCTGTTTGCGCTTGCACAGAAGATCAGTTGCAGCAAACCATGACCTGGATGCAACAGGCTCAAGCTAAATGCACCGTAGCTTCTTGGGGTATTGTCTTAGCAGGCGACACAGATCAACTGACGCAAGCTCAGAACTGGCTGGCACAAACTGCCAAAGCGCACTTGCTGCGTGATGTGCAAGTATTGGGCACTGTGAATACCGAACGATTGAGTGCCGCCTTGGCAGGAGCTTGGACCGGACTGCCAGAGCTTATGTCAACTCTGAAACGCCATTTGCTGATCAACCACTGACATGGCCACCAAATATCAGCAAGACCTGGGTGAGCAGCTCAAAAAATACCAACCGCTGGTGCGCAGAATTGCGTCACAGATTGGCTCACGACTGCCCGCCAATGTGATGCTAGACGATTTGATTCAAGAAGGCATGACGGGTTTGCTGGATGCATTGCAGCGCTATGTGCCCCAGCCGAATCAAAGTTTTGAAAGCTATGCCAGCATGCGCATTCGGGGTGCCATCTACGATGCATGCCGCAAGGAAGACATCTTGCCGCGCAATCAACGCGACAAGTTGGACCAGCTGGAAAAAGTAACGCAACGCTTAGAGCAAAGTTTGGGGCGATTACCGTCTGAACAAGAAGTGGCGAAAGCTGCAGGCATGGAATCTAACGAGTACTACCAAGTGCTCGACAGTCTGTTCAATGTGCTGCCCATAGACGATATTCCTGAAAACTTATTGCCCGCTGATTTATCGGCCGACCCACTAGAGAAGTTTTCTAGCAAACAGTTTTTAGGGCAAGTCGTTGAGATTTTGAAAGATCTGCCAGAGAACCAAAAGATGGTGGTGGCTTTGCACTATCAAGAAGATTTGTCGTACAGAGAAATTGCTGCAGTGATGGACTTAACGCCGGGCCGCATTAGTCAGCTGCATACACAAGCAATGATTTCAATTCGCGCCTTGTTGGGCGCATAAGCAGGGCTTGGCTTAGAACTTGCCCAACAACTGACCACCACCCAAGAACGATACACCGCCCTCACTCGAGTAGGTGGCACCCGCGGAAGATTGCGCCGCATAGGCTTGCAGGGCCGCATTGCGCTGCATGGCCAGCTTGATCAGGTCTGTGTTGAGCTGATGGTCATCGCGGGCTTGCGTTAAACGCGTGTTAAGTTGTATTTGTTCGTCTTCGGGCAGCGTGGCAATGAACTGGCGTACACCTTCCACACCACCGGGGTAGTCTTCCAATGCCTTCAATGCCATTTGACTGTTTAAGATGGCGGCTTCAAGACCCGGTAGCGCGTGGTTCTCTAATGTGGTTCGCAGTTCAGCGACGGCTGTTGCAACCTGCTCGACCAAGTTGTGAGCATGTTGAAAACTCATGTGTGTTGAGCGCTTAAATTCAAGAGAGATTAGCCGCGGCCTGCGCGGACGGCAGCCACTGCGTTGCCCAACAAATTGCCGGCCACTTTTTGGTAGTCAATTTCAAAGGTGCCCTCTGCAATGCGCTGGCGAATTTCTTGCACCAAGTCGAGGTCCAATTTGTCGGCGTTGGCAGCACTAGCAGCCACGGGTTGCGCTTGCGCCGCTTTGGCTGCATCGCTAAGGCCGATGACGACAGCAGGTTCGGCTTTGCCACCTGCAGCTTGTTGCAAAGGCGCAGCAGCCGAGCCACCATTCAAGCCAGTGGCCTGTGGTTGTCCCAATCCTCGTACATCATTTACTTTGATAATCATGCCGCACCTTAATCTATCAACACTTCCACGGCACCCTGGGAAACTGCGGTGCCTTGGACAATTTTACCGTCAGAAATTCGAACTTTGACTGAGCTACCTAGGGCAGCCTGCGACATGGCCTGCCCCGAGGTGTCGATGGCAAAGCCTTTGCCCAGCAAAGTGACCCGAACTTGGTCTCCCGATTTAATTACGGCGATTGGCTTCAAATCGTTTAATCGGAGTGGGGTTCCCGCTTGAATGGGGCGGACCAATTCCATGTTTTTGGTCTCTTCAGGATCTTCTAGCAGGGTGTCACCCATCTTGGTCAGGTCACCTTCTGCCCACTGCAAATCGGCCACATTCAGGGCTTGGCCCTTGCGCAAAGCCTGGTTAGCGACCAAATATCGACCTTTGACCGCCACATAGACACTGACTGGGCGGACCCAGGGCCGACCTTCTTCACAGTTCAAGGCTAAGAAAATCTTGCCCCATGCACGGTCACGGCTTTGCAGGCTGACTCTAGGCGGTTTATCGCAGACTGGCAAATTGGCCCTAGGCTCGGACCATTGAACGGAAAAGTCACGTCCTTCCAATGAAGGGTGATTTTTAAGAAATTTGTTCACGGCTTCTTTGGACTGGGCAGTCCAAGCAGCATGAGCTGGCATTGCGACATTGAGCGACATGCACAGGAACCCCAGCCAAAGAACCAAGTTCTGGGCTTTCATGGGGGACCTAAGAAATAATAAATTTCGCCGGTGCCATCTAGCGCGACTGCGGAAACACCTTCTGGGCGCTGAATCCCTTCTGGCACCTCAAAGACGTTCATGTTCTCGGCTGGCAACATGCGGTCAACTTGCAGATTTTGATTGTCAATGCCTGCACGCAACATCAGGGTTCCCGAAAAACCAGCATCCTCTGAGTCTGGCTGAAATTGAACAAATTGCCCAGCAGCGGCCACATACCTTTGGTTTTTGTGCATGAAGGGCATCATGCGCATGCGCGTCAGGCTAGAAGGGAACACCAAACGAAAGCCCTCAGGCGTTCGCTTGATGTGACCCGCTACTTTTTTTAAACATTCTCCAATTTGCACATAGTCTTCATGTGTCAGACTGGGGGCCACCCAATCCATATAAATGGTCAAGCTGCGAGACTGGGCTTTGATGCTTTCAGCTTTGGCACCAAAGTCACGCAATGGGTCCACGCGGTCTAACAAACTGGCGTCCAGCCAAATGTCCACCAGCTCATGGGCAGACAAAGGAAACATCTGCGCCAAAGGTACTTGGCCAACGCGCAAAGACCAGTCTTGCAATTCACTGAGCAAGGCGTCCATTTGACGAACAGTTCTTTCATCGTCACGCTGATTGACGATGCGTGCATTTTGAATGAGGTTCAGACCCTTCAATCGCAGCGCCTTAAAACCAGGATCGGCCGCGCCAACCAATTGCGCACCCACGGCTTTGGGCATGACTGCTTCGAAGTTGCTGAGGGATGTAGAGTCGCGCGTGACTAGAACTTGCAGCCTGGCCATCCAGGGTTCCCAGACCTTGAGCTGCACTTCTGCGTTAGGCACCTGACCCAGTTGAATGTCTTTGATGGCCTGACCAATGATTGGCAAAAGACCATATGCCACATCAATGACGCTGGGTTGACCCAATGTCATTTGTCGCGCCACATCGTCGACCAATCCAGCAGCTGTGTCCAAGCCCAATATAGACAAGGCGCCCGACAAGTCACGACAATGCAAAGCACCTTGCATCATGTCGTCTGAGCCACCTTGCAAACTGTGTTTGAGGCCTTCCAAACTGCGTTCGGCATCGGCCATTACCAAGGACAAATGATCAAATCGGTTGGTTGACACGCGGCCTCCCGGTTTCATCATCAGGAAGGTCAGCGTCAAAGCGCCGGCCTTCAGGCACGTCTTCGACAGCGACCTGCAACCGACCCGACAAATCTTGCAAGGAAAGAGAAATGCGCTTGGTCGTGTTGCGCAGACCATTGACTTGCGTCATGACGGCCTCGATCTCATGGCTGTCCCTAGGAACTTCAAGCTGCTGCAAGTTGTCCTTGAGCAAAGCCACAGAGCGACCTAAATCTCGGGCAGTGTTAAAGACAGTTTGAATAGCTTCTGTGGTGAAAGCCAAGTCGTACACCAAGTTTTCGTGGGTCTGACCGCTGCAAAATTGAAGGTGAATGTTCAACATTTTTTCGCGCAGCAAATTCAAATCACTCTCCAGCTCTGTCTGCATGCGCATGACGGCATTCCAGGCTTGGGCTTCCATGGTTTTGGGGGGCGATTCAACTGGACCGCTGAGGGCCTGCTGCAGGTTCTTTAACTTTTCCAGAAGGGGGCCAAACTCTAAGGACAAAGCATCTGTGCGTTGCACGGCGTTGGCTAGAGGTGCGTCGACTGTGCGAATCGCTGCTTCAAGTTCTTGGGTCACGTTTAACCAGCGCTCAGACATCCTCTGTAAATGTTGGCGTCGGGCTACATACCCGGCCACATTGACAGCCAGACCCATGATCAACAAACACAAAGCAGCAAGAAGACCTTGTGAACTTGTGCCCGGAAACGCCAAATTGGACCAGTGCCAAGGTGGCGAAGCCAACACGATGCGGGGTACCGGCGGCAACAGGCTGGCAGAAGTTTTTAAACGATCGTATGCCGCCAAAATTTTTGACCAATCATCATCGGCCTTGCGAATGGTTTGCAAACCATCGTTTTTGGCCAGCAGTGCCAAAGTTTCTTTGGCCAACTTAGCGCGAGCAGCATCTTCTGTTTGCTTGGCTTCTTGCTCCAATGCATCCAACTGGACGTTGATTTCGCGCCAGATGGGTTGGCCTTTGGCCAAGCTAGCCCAAGTGAGCTTGGGTGTCGCACCCAAAGCCATAACAGGTGATGCTGTCGGGTTAGTCCCTGGCGCAGGCACAGCGTCTGACAAGACAGTCACATTGGCCCAATCTAGGGTGGCTTTGTAAAAACCACGCGCGGCTGAACCTTCGGCCATTTGTTTGGCATTCACAGATCCTTTGGGTTTGAACAAACCCAAGAGCGCATCTCTCAACGGAAAGTATGGGCTCAAGCTATCTTGACTGCCACTCAGAACTTGGATGTCTGCCACCATGGCATTGATTTTTCCGGGCCACGTTTGAATGTCAGAAGAGTCTGGTGAAATGCGCGAGCTGGCGGCGACCGTTTGACCGAACGCTGACAAGGGGGCGTTGAACGCTGAAAGCTGCTGAATAAGTTCGGGGGTTAATTCTTGATCTGGTGCCAGCATGGCATTTAAATTGGCCACGACTGACAGTGTTTGGGCATGCGCTGCTGCCATTTTTTCTTGTGACTTGTCTGGGGGTGGCGCCTCAAAATTGATGCCAAGCCAAACACTGATCAAAATGGCCACGGTTGCCAACCACACCAAGCCTGACAACCAAGACCAAACTCTGCCGACTTGGTCTTGTCTAACTTGGGCACTCAGTTTGCGCGCTTCAAGCATGGACAACCCCACGGGCATGAACCAAGAGCCAATCTTGTCCGTCATGATGAACAGAAGTCGATTTCATCTCATCCCAAAATGGTCCCAGCACTTGGTGGACACGACACCCTAGTGGTGCAGCCCCTGGAATGTTCAATATGAGGGCCCACTTCAACTCTTCTGGGGCAAAACTTGGTAGAACATTCGCGCTTAAATCGAAGCAATGAGAGAAGGCGCGCATGAAAACTGGCGCACCATCATGAATCTCAATGTCTAGCTCTGATTGAAGGTCGGCACCCTGAATGCTGGCGGTTTTGAAAACAGCGGCTAGGCTAGAGAGGGGTAAGGCGTAGTGGCCGCCCTGCCACTGGACGCCAATCCACTGGACCGAGGGTCCACGGGAGGAAGGCGACTGAACGGCGCTAGGGTCAGAAGAGATCTGCATAGTTAGAAGGCATTCTAATGCCGACTGGGCTCAATCTCCGAATGAAAACCCCCTAAAAAACGGCGTGCTCTCGCCGATCGGGCGCGCCCTCGCCCTGAAGCCATGTGGCATAGACATCCAACAAAGTTTGACGGCCATGGGAGGGGGTACCCTCTGGATCATATTGGTGGGCTGAAGCATTCCACACCAACATCGATTCTGTTGCGTAATACCGGCCAATGCGCGCCAGCTCTGCCTTGTCAGCCGCGGCCGGTATGACCTTGCCCAAAACACTCAGCACGCCAATGATGACATCCAGCATGCCAACAGGCACGCTATTGAACCGAGGCGGCTTGCCAAGCAATTGAAACAAAGACTCGCCTAGCTCAAACGGGGTGATGGCAGGACCGGGGCCACCAATGGGCAAGATTTGGTTGTGCCGGCTTGGATCGTTGAGGCAGCCCGCAATGAAATCAGCCAAGTCATCGTCGCTGATAGGTTTGCATGCGGTTAACTTGCCATCGCCAAAAATCAGGAATGGCTTGCCCTTTTTAACCCGTTCCAACTGGCCCGAAAGTGATTTGAAAAACGCCGTAGGCCTGACGATGGTGTAGATTAAACCCGATGACATCAAAGCTTTTTCAAAGGCCAACTTGGCATGCTGAAACGCCAGCAAAGGCTTTTGCACGCAAATGGCGGACAGTTGCACAAAATGTTGAACACCCGATTCTTGAGCCGCTTGCAGGACCCACAGATGTGCTTGGTGATCCACCAGCCATGCATCTTTGGGCGTTCCAGTTCTAGAGGCCATACAAGAAACAACGGCATCAAAACGCTCATTGGCAAAGCCATCTTTTTGCAAAGAAGCAAGGGAACAAGGGTTGCCATAACGGAGCGTTGCGCCGGCCAGCTGCTTTAACAGCTTGTCCTTGGCATTAGAAGTTGGGGAATTAGGATTTGGGGAATTTGAAGGGCGTCTTAAAAAACAGACCACTTCGTGACCATGGCGCATCAATGCACGCGCTGTTGCCATGCCGATGGTGCCTGATGCACCCAACAAAAATACACGCATGGATCGATCAAGCGTTCAAAAACATTTTGCGAACAGCTTCTCTGGCTTTGTCTCTTTGCTCAACTTCTTCATGATGCAGTTCACGCAAAGGACCATTCAGCATTTTCTTCATCAATCCTAGAGAAAAGGCCTCCAATACTTCTTCAAGCGGCTGACCTTTTTCTATCAGCTTGCGGGCGCGTATCAGCTCTGCTTGGCGCCAGGTGTCTGCTTGCGAATTCAACTCTTGAATCAGGGGCACATGCGTTCGTTGATCAAGCCATGACATGAACTTTCTCACCCCATCGTCGATGATGACTTCTGCATCCACCACAGCGGCTTGACGTTGCGACTGCCCACTGTTGATCACTTCGGTGAGGTCGTCTACGGTGTACAAATAAACATCGCGTAGGTCTTTGACTTCGGGCTCAATGTCGCGAGGAACAGCCAGATCGACCATGAAAATTGGCTTATTTTTACGTGCACGCAGCGCACTTTTAACCGCACCCAAACCAATCAATGGCAGCGTACTGGCTGTGCAGCTGATGACAATGTCAAACTCGTGCAGTTTTTTGGGCAAGTCGGCTAGCGCAATCGATTTTCCGCCATGCGCTGCAGCCAGTGTTTGCGCTCTTTCGATAGACCGGTTGGCAATGGTGATCGAGCGAGGCAACTTGGCGCCAAAATGTGCGACGCACAATTCAATCATTTCACCCGCACCGACAAACAGCACGTGGGTGTCTTTGATGTTTTCAAAAATTCGCGAAGCCAATCGCACTGAGGCCGCAGCCATGCTGATGGAATGTGCACCAATCTCTGTTGAGGTTCTAACCTCTTTGGCTACAGCAAACGAACGCTGAAACAATTGATTCAAGGTCGTCCCTAAAGCGCCTGTGTCGGCCGCCAACTTCACTGCGTCCTTCAGTTGTCCCAAAATTTGAGATTCACCCAACACCATGGAGTCGAGCCCACTGGCCACTCTGAAAGCATGCCGCGCTGAGGCATCACCTTCTAAGCGGTAAATGTGAGATTGCAAAACTTCAACTTGTGTTTGACCCTTTTCGGCTAACCACGAGAGGGTTTGAGGCAATTGAACGGCGTCACCCGCACAATAAATTTCTGTTCTGTTGCAAGTGGACAAAATGGCCACTTCTTTGTGGCTCTCAAAACTTTGCCGTAAGCCAATCAAAGAGTTTTCTAATTGTTCAGACGCAAAGGCAAACCGCTCGCGCAGATCAATTGGCGCGGTGCGGTGGTTGAGGCCTAGCGTCCAAACAGCCATTTAGACAACCCTTCTAAGGGCAGGCATGGCTTGCGTTTCTGGCCAAGCGTCATGAATGCGCTTTTGAATGCCTGCAGCAGTCAGTCCGTATTGCTGCATCAGCAAATTAGGATCGCCATGCTCTGTAAATTCATCTTCAAAGCCGATAACCAATACAGGCTTGGCCATGCCCAAGTCTTGCAGAGTTTCTAGCACGGCAGCGCCAGCGCCGCCCTTGCGAGTGCCATCTTCCAAGGTCACCAAATGTTCATGCGTTTGCGCAACTTCTTTGAGCAATTCAATGTCGATGGGCTTGGCCCAGCGCATGTTGACCACGGTAGCGTCGATTTGCTCAGCCACTTTTAAAGCTTCGTAAAGCAAGGGCCCAAACGACAAGATGGCCACACCCTTGCCTTCTCTTCTGATTTCACCTTTACCGAATGGCAAGGTGCTTAAATCTTTAGAAACTTCTTTGCTCACACCAGCGCCTCTCGGGTATCGCACGGTGACTGAATGGTCTTGCGCATAAGCCGTGCTCAGCAGTTGACGACATTCATTTTCATCGGCTGGACAGGCCACGCTCATATTGGGAATACAGCGGGTGAAAGCAATGTCGAACATGCCGGCATGCGTGGCACCGTCGGCACCCACCAAACCAGCACGGTCCAGCGCAAATACCACAGGCAAATTTTGCAACGCCACGTCATGAATCAGCTGGTCGTAAGCGCGTTGCAAAAACGTGGAATAGATGGCCACGACGGGTTTCAAGCCTTCACAGGCCATGCCTGCCGCAAAGGTGACGGCGTGCTGTTCTGCAATGCCCACATCGTGATACCGATGCGCAAAGCGCTGGCTGAACTCCACCATGCCAGAGCCTTCACGCATTGCGGGGGTGATGCCTACCAAGCGAGGATCTTTCGCTGCCATGTCGCAGAGCCACTGCCCAAACACTTGTGTAAAAGTAGTTTTGCTACTGGCTGCGGGCGTGAGGCCCACCGCTGGATCGAATTTGCCAGGGCCATGGTACGAAATAGGATCGGCCTCGGCCTTGGCATAGCCCTTGCCTTTGCGGGTGACCACATGCAAAAACTGGGGTCCCTTGGCTTGGGACAATTTTTGCATCACATCGACCAAGCCGTTCACATCGTGGCCATCGATGGGGCCGGTGTAAGTGAAGCCCAACTTTTCAAAAATGGTGTTGGGTTGAATGAAGTTGTGTGTTTGCTGCTCGAGTTGGCGCGCTATGGCAAACAAAGGCGGCGCATTTTTTAAAAACTTCTCACCTAATTTTTTGGCTTCGGCATAAAACCGACCTGACATCAACTCGCCCAAGTATTGGTTGAGCGCACCAACGGGCGGGCTGATCGACATGTCGTTGTCGTTCAAGATCACCAGCAAATCACAATCGGCTGTGCCCGCATTGTTCATGGCTTCGTAAGCCATGCCAGCGGTCAGTGCACCATCGCCAATGATGGCCACAGCCTTGCGTTGACTGCCTGTTTGCTTGGCCGCCATGGCCATGCCAAGCGCCGCCGAAATGCTGGTTGAAGAATGCGCTGTACCAAATGCGTCGTACTCGCTTTCCTCGCGCCTTGGGAATCCACTCAAGCCGCCCTTCTGGCGCAAGGTGCTCATTTGCTCCATTCGGCCCGTGAGCATTTTGTGAGGGTAGGTTTGATGTCCCACATCCCAAATTAAGCGATCTTCGGGTGTGTTGAAAACATAGTGCAAGGCGATGGTGAGTTCCACCGTCCCCAGGTTGGAACTGAAATGGCCGCCCGTTTGGGAGACCGATTGGATCAAACGCTCACGCAATTCGTGAGCCAAGCCCGGCAAGCTCTCACGCGAGAGCTTCCTCAAATGAGAGGGCGATTGAATCCATTCCAACAAGGCGTCCATGATTGGCCTGACGAGGTGATTGACAGACCTGTAATTTACCCAGATTTGACAAAACGTCAAGTTAAATTGACACTTCGGTTAAATTCTTAATTGACACTTTTCAAAAGTATTGGCTTTAACCACCCCAAGACACTATGTACCCAGCTTTACAAAACGACCAATTCCTGCGGGCTTGTCTCCGCCAATCAACTGACCACACCCCTGTTTGGTTGATGCGCCAAGCGGGACGATACCTGCCTGAATACCGCAAAACACGCGAAAAAGCAGGAAGCTTCATGGGTCTGGCCACCAACACAGACTTCGCCACCGAGGTGACGCTTCAACCATTGGACCGGTACCCCTTAGACGCCGCCATTTTGTTTTCGGACATCCTAACCGTGCCAGATGCCATGGGTTTGGGTTTGAGTTTTGCCCTTGGCGAAGGCCCCAAATTCGAAAAAGTGGTGCGCGATGAGGCCGCTGTTGCCGCCCTTCAAGTGCCCGACATGAACAAACTGCGCTATGTGTTTGACGCGGTCACCTCCATTCGAAAGGCTTTGAACGGCCGAGTGCCCCTCATAGGCTTCTCAGGCAGCCCTTGGACTTTGGCCTGCTACATGGTGGAAGGCGCTGGCTCTGACGACTACCGACTGGTCAAAAGCCTGATGTACAGCCGCCCAGACTTGATGCACCGTATTTTGGAAGTCAACGCCCTGTCTGTGGCGGAATACCTCAATGCCCAAATTGATGCGGGTGCGCAAGCAGTCATGATTTTTGACAGTTGGGGCGGTGTGATGGCCGATGGTGCCTTCCAGCAATTCAGCCTCAAATACACCGAATTGGTGCTTTCTAAGCTCAAAACACACCATGAAGGCCAACAAATTCCTCGCATTGTGTTCACCAAAGGTGGCGGCTTGTGGCTAGATGAAATGGGGCAGCTCGACTGCGAAGTTTTGGGCCTCGACTGGACCATGAACCTGGGCAAAGCCCGCGCCATGGTGGGTGGTCAAGTAGGTGGCCCGGGCAAGGCGTTGCAAGGCAACATAGACCCTAATGTGCTGTTTGCACCGCCAGATTGCATCGAAAAAGAAGTGGTTCGGGTGCTGGACAGCTTTGGCAAACCCCATACCGACCCCACTCAAACGGGTCCCACCCACATTTTCAATTTGGGCCACGGCATTAACCAGCATACCCCGCCAGAGCATGTGACGGCCCTGGTGGAATCTATTCATCGCCACTCCAAAAAGCTGCGTTCGTCGCCATAAACTGACAACACAAACCCTCACGCGGCCTCAAACTGTAAATTTAACTTGACAGTTTGGGGCAGTTTTTAGATGATGATCTGAACCAGTTCAGTGGGATTTTCCATGGCATCCACCTTTCCTTTTGCAGCCATCGTCGGTCAAGACGAGATGACGCTGGCCATCCAGGTGGTGGCCATCGACCCCACGGTCGGCGGCGTGCTGGTGCTGGGCGACCGCGGCACAGGCAAATCAACCGCCGTCAGGGCACTGGCCGACTTGCTGCCCCCCATCCAAGTGGTGAAGGGCTGCCCCTACAAATGCGACCCGCAGAAACCAGCCCAGGCTTGCCCTGTGTGCCAAGCATCACAAAGCGTATCGGGTGGCAAAGCCGCCAAGCCTCAAACAGAGAGCCGAGCCGTCAGCGTGGTGGACTTGCCACTGGGTGCCACCGAAGACCGCATTGTGGGCGCACTCGATTTAGAAAAAGCCTTATCACAAGGTATCAAAGAATTCTCACCCGGTTTGTTGGCGCAAGCGCACCGCGGTTTCTTGTACATCGATGAAGTCAACTTGCTAGACGACCATTTGGTCGACTTGCTCATTGACGTAGCAGCCTCTGGCGAAAACTTGGTCGAGCGAGAAGGCCTAAGCATTCGCCACCCTGCCCGCTTTGTGTTGGTGGGCAGTGGCAACCCTGAAGAAGGCGAACTGCGCCCTCAATTGCTCGATCGTTTTGGTTTATCCGTCCAAGTTCGTACACCGCAAGATATTGCGCTGCGCGTTGAAGTCATCAAACGCCGCGATGCGTTTGACAAAGACCCTGTGGCTTACAAAGCCCAATGGCAAGACGAAAGCGACAAACTGCAAAAGCGCATTGTCAAAGCGCGCAAGTTGTTGGAATCGGTGGTCGTCAGTGACGAGATGCTGACGCTGTGCGCCCGCTTGTGTCAGCAACTGGGTACCGATGGTTTGCGAGCAGAACTCACCCTGTTGCGTGCCACGCGTGCACTGGCTGCCATGCAAGGCAGCAAAACGGTGAAGCCCGAGCACCTTCAAACCATTGCGCCACTGGCCTTGCGCCATCGCTTGCGTCGCAACCCATTAGACGACACAGATTCTGGCGAGCGCGTGCAAAGGTGCTTGCAAGAAATTTTGGGCGCTTGAAGCTTGGCCATGCCAAACCAATTGCAAGGGATCGCGGCATGGAACGATGCCATCACATCCTTGCAGCTTTTACAAATTGACCCCCACGGTTTTGGCGGTGTTTGGCTGAAAGCACCCTTTGGCCCTGTGCGCGAACGATGGCTACAAGCCTTGCACAACAGCAGCGTCAAAACCATCAAACTGCCAGGCAGTATTGACCTTGAACGCTTGTTAGGCGGCATTGATTTATCGGCCACCTTGCAAACGGGCAAGCTTCACATGCAGAACGGTTTGTTGCAGCAGGCCCATCAAGGTGCGGTTTGCATCAGCATGGCAGAAAGATTTCCCAGTGCTTTGGTAGCCCCCATCACGCAGGCCATGGACACACAGTCCATTCCCCCTTTGAATGTCCGTTCAGATGCTGCGCCCATTAGCACGCAATTTGGCGTGATTGCTTTGGACGAATCGCTAGAAGACGATGCGCCCATCGGCAAATCATTGCAAGAGCGATTGGGTATTTGGCTGGATTTAAAAGACCTCGCGCCATCAGACATTCAAGCCATGACTGTGGATGCGTTGGACTCAGAGTCTCAAGCCATTCACGTTCAATTTAGCGAAGCGCATTTGCAACAGATGCAAGCGCTGCTGCATAAAATTCAATGGACACACGATCAAGCATTGGCCATGTGCGCTACAGCGCAAGGACTCGGGATTGATTCATTGCGCATACCCAGTCTGGCGTTGCGCGTGGCCTGCTGTCATGCGGCCTTGAATTTGCGTTCGATCGTTGAAGATGAAGATTTGGAATTTGCAGCTCGTCGCGTGTTGGCCCCCAGAGCCACGCAATGGCCGCAAGAAAATCAAGAAGAGTCTGCGGCAGAAGAGACTTCAGAAGAAAAAACAGAACAGCCGCCAGAGCCCAACAACGACGCCAACAAGCCACCGCCTGAGTCAGAAAAAGATTCTGAACAAGACTCAGAGGATCAGCCGCCTGAAACGCCATCAGAGCCCACAGCGGAAGACTTGCAAGAGATGATGGTGGCCGCGGCCTTGGCCAGTTTGCCCCCGGGCATGCTCGACGCTCTGATGACACAGGCAGGCCGCAGCCAAGGAAACACCTCTGGCAGAAGCGGTCAATTCAAAACAGGCTCGCAACGCGGCAGGCCCCTGCCCCCAAGGCCAGGTAGGCCCGGCGGCAATTCTCGATTGCATGTGCTGGCCACCTTGCGCGCAGCTGCACCCAAACAAAAATTAAGAGGCGCCAAGGTTCAAGGCCGTGTTGCCATTCGGTCTGAAGATTTTCATGTGCACCGATACCAACAGCACTCCTCCAGTTGCTTGATCTTGGCGCTCGATGCATCGGGATCAGCCGCACTGCAACGATTGGCTGAAGCCAAAGGGGCAGTTGAATTGTTGCTTCAACAATCGTACGCACGCCGGGACAGTGTTTGCATTGTGGCCTTCAGAGGCGCTAACGCACAATTGCTTCTTCCAATGACACGCTCTTTGGTGCGTGCCAAACGTGCCATGACCGGTTTGCCGGGCGGTGGCGGTACACCCTTGGCTTTGGCTTTAAAAATGGCATACGAGCAAGCCGCACAGTTGCACCGTCAAGGTGTCACGCCTATTTTGGTAATGCTCAGCGATGGCCGCGCCAACGTCACACTGCAAGGCTTAGGCGGCAGAGCGCAAGCACAAGCCGATGCCCTGCAATGGAGTGCGCAGTGGCGACAAACAGGTCATCGCTCCTTGTGGATTGACACCTCCATTCAGCCTGATCCGCAAGTGCAAAACTTGGCTCACACCATGGGCGGCAGTTACTTGCCCATGCCGCAAGTGCAAGCCCAACGTGTTGCCAATGCCATGGACAACTTGAGGCAGTTGGCTGCCTGAGATACAAATCATGTTTGACAGTTTGTATCCCACCATGCAGTGGGCCAACTACCGAAGTACTTGGCCTCATGCGCAGCACAGCCAATTTATTCAAGCGGGCGGCATTCAGTGGCATGTGCAAATCATGGGGCAAGGCCCCGTCTTGTTGTTGTTGCACGGCACCGGTTCTGGCAGCTTCAGTTGGCGCGGGTTGATGCCGTTGCTCAGCTCGCACTTTCAAGTGATTGCGCCAGACTTACCGGGCCATGCATTTACCAGCAGAGGTCCAGAAGGCAGCTTGTCATTGCAAGGCATGAGTGAAGGCCTGCGCGCTTTATTGTTGCAATTGAATGTGACACCCTCGGTAATTGGTGGGCACTCTGCAGGTGCTGCTATTGCCGCCAACATGTTGCTGCAGCAGCGCACTTTGTCTGAGACTCAGCTGATTGGTTTCAATCCGGCTTGGCTGCCTTTGCCTGGCCTGCCCTCTTTGATTTTCAGGCCCGCTGCCAAATTGGCAGCCATCAATCCAATTTCTGCATGGGCTACGGCCAAGCTGGCCAGCAAACCGGCCATGATACAAAAATCAATTTCACAAACAGGCTCGCAGCTTGATGCAGAAGGTTTGGCCTTGTATCAAAGTGTGTTCAGCCATTCGGGACATGTGCACAGCGTGCTCAACATGATGGCCGCATGGCAACTGAACGCCCTGTCCAGTGCCTTGTCGCAAATTAAAAATGAAGTGGCCATTTTGGTAGGCACGCAAGATCAAACCGTGCCACCATCAATGGCGTACGAGGCTTGCAAATTGATGCCGCAAACGCGCCTTTATGAACAGCCAAACTTGGGACATTTGGCGCACGAGGAAGACCCCGCCGGTACTGCTCAAACGATTCTCAAAATCTGTGAATCTATTTGACAGCAAAACTCTTTAAGAGATTAACCGCTTCAATGGGGTCGGTAGAGATGGCATCGGCGCCAAACATGTCGGCCGACAAATCTTTGAGCATAAAGATAGGGCCACCCAACATGACCTTGATATTCGGGTTGCCGGAGTTTCGTCTGAAGTTGGCAATCAAATCACGCAGTTGGGGCAATTGCGTTTCGATGGCCACAGAAATACCAATGACGTCAAACCATTCATTGGCAATAGCGCGCATCAGTTCAGATTCAGTGGACGAAATTTCAATGACCACATGGGCGCCGGAACGACGGAAAAAATCTGCGACGATGGTCAAGCCCAAAAAGTGCTGAGAACCTGGCGCACACGACAGCATGACGCGTTGGGTTTCGCCTTCAACCGTAGGGCCCTCGTGATACCCGTAACCTAAGCGGTGTGTCACTTGGTGCATCTGTGCTAATCCGCAAGTTACATCGCTGAAATCACACAGGTCTTTTTCCCACAAAACGCCCAAGTGCCTGGCAGCTGGCGTAATGAGTTCCATGAAAATTCGGTCTTGCTTTAAACCGCGGTCTAGCAAGCGATCGACAATTTGATTGACGCCAGCCGTATCACCTTTCAGGCAGCACCCAGTGAAGTCCAACATTTCTGGGACTGGTTCGCCAAACTCAGGCGAGTCGGCGCTGATGGACTGGCTAGAGATGAGTTGCTGAGAATTCAACAGCCTAGGAATGATTTGAGACTCAATCACGTCTAGGAGGGAATCCTTGCACTCGTCATTCGCGGCACCCGACTCATTGGGGCGCTGAGAAGAACTCCCTAAGCCATTGAACTTAGACATGCAATTTCCTTGCGAGGGATAGCGTGCCAAACTGGGTGGGTGATCGGGGCGTTAATTTCGCCAGCAAAATAGCTTACCGATCCGCGTATCGAACCTAGTTTATAAATTGAAGTTTGACTCGCTTCAACCCTCTTTAACCCTTAGTATCTCCTACAAATCTAATGGGTATTGATGAACTTTGTATTAAATGTGAAGACAAAGTTCATTCAAAAAGGGCCGTTCAACTTGACGGTTTCAACATTCAAGACAGTGGCGATGCTGACCCATACCCAATAGGGTATCAACAACAAAGCCGCTTTTTTAGAGATGCGCCAAAGGCCCATGATGAGAAACAAAATGGAAAGCCACAGAAAAACCACTTCAAAAACAGCAAAGTCAGGGCGCTGCAATTTGAAGTAGATGGCGCTCCACAAAATATTTAAAAAAGCGTTAATCCCAAACAACAAAATAATTCTTTTTTGTTCATGGGGCCCCTTAGCAGCCTGCCAAGCCAGTGCCCCACTGATGGCGCACAGCGTAAAGATGGTGGTCCAAATGACCCCAAAATAGGGGTCTGGCGGCTTCCATTCAGGGTGTTTAAGCGAAAAATACCAAGGCCCCAACTCTGTGAGGCCGCCGCCAATACCTGCCGTGAGGTAGCTCAGTGCAAATGCAATTGCAAAAGTTTTGAGAGTTGCTGAATTGATTTGCAATGGGGCCCCTTTAGGTTCGGGCCAATCCTAACAAATGGGCCATGTCTTTGAAGAATATTCGGACATGCGCCATAGGGTCTTTTCTGGCCAACTCTTTGTTCATGTAAGACTCAAAGGTGAGTCTCTGTACGTCGCGATCTTCGCAAATTTTGACGAACTTTTCACGGCGCTTGTCATTCTGATACCAGAAGTATTGCATGATGGCCAAAATCCAGAACACCTTGCCGTGTTGTTTCATGAATTTTTTACGGCCTTGTTTCAAACACGCAGGGTTGCCGGTTTTTAAAGCTTCGTGTGCAGCACGGGCCATGGTTCGGGCGCAGTCCATGGCGTAGTAAATGCCTTCACCAGAAGATGGTGCCACCACACCGGCGGCATCACCCACCACCAACACATCTTTGCCGTTGTCCCATTTTGGAAGAGGCTTCAATGGAATAGGCGCACCTTCTCTTCGGAGCGTTGGCTCGTCTGTGAGACCCGCCACTTTGCGCAAGTGTCCCGTTGCAGTTCTGAGCGAAAAACCCTTGTCAGCACTGCCTGTGCCCACACTCATGGTGTTGCCGTGGGGAAACACCCAACCATAAAAGTCGGGCGACACTTCGCCTTGGTAATACACGTCACAGCGCTGGCCATCGTGCGATGGTTTTTGCACAGGTGCTTGAATGATCTCGTGATAAGCAAACACATACTTGGTTTTGTCGGCATCGGGAATTTGCTGACGCGCTACTTCTGATTTGGCGCCATCGGCACCAATCACCATGCGCGCACTGACCTTGATGGGTTTGGCATGCTCAGTAGCCGAATGTTCTTTAGAGTGAACAGGCGTGTAATGCACCCAAAGGGTACCCGCATCATCGTGCTGCACTTTGTCAAAGATGGCTTGTTGACGAATAGCGCCCGACTGTGCTGCACGTGTCCGCAAAAATTCATCAAAGTCGATCCTGTCGACCATGCCCACAAAACCATTGTCAATGTGAATGTCGACCTTGTTGTCTGCAGGCGAGATCATGCGGGCGCAATTGACTTTGGCCACCAACAAATGGTCTGGAATTTCAAAGTCTTTGATCAATCTGGGCGGTATGGCGCCACCACAAGGCTTGGGCCTGCCTTGTCGGTCTAGCAACAAAACGCGCCAGCCTTCTTTGGCTAAATCGTTGGCGGCTGTGGCGCCAGAAGGGCCACCTCCTACCACCACAAAATCGTAATCGGTTTGGCTCATGATGTGGATCCACCTTTCCAGAGGACATGGTTGTCGAGAGACATTTCTGAAGGCTTCACATCACCAGCGCGCATGCGCATGGCAACCACTGCAGAGGCCAAAAACATCAGGGATTGAAATGCAAACACAGCCACATAGGCTGATCGAGAATCTTGAAGCAGGGCATGTGCCAAATCGCTGGCAGCCGTTCCAACGAGGCCACCCAAACCAAATGCGGCCGCTTGTGCAGCGCCCCACAGGCCCATGCGCGTGCCTTCGCGGCCAGGTCCGCCCTCACCTGCCAAGCGCATCATGGTGGCGATGGCTGCAATAGAGAATGCACCGTTGGCGATGCCTAAGAAAATGACGTTGGCCTTGAGCGGCCAAGCCTCGGTCATGTTGACCAACGCAGACGAAGACAAGCCCACTGTGGCAATGGCTGAGAACACACAGCCGCCCACCATCCAAGCTTGCACAGAACCCAAGCGGCCTGCCACCCAACGGGTGCTGGCACCAGCGACTGCCAACATACCGAACAGCACACCCATGTGGTGCCAGCCAGATAGCTGCGTGGTTTTGCCGGGCGACATGCCGTGAATGGCGCCAGCAAAGGGCTCCAAAATTAAATCTTGGGCGCTGTAGGCCAGCATCGACAAGAACACAAAAATGGTAAAAGTTCTGGCTTTGGGCTCAGACCAAACTTCTTTGAAAGTTTGTTTGAAATCTGCTGCTGTGGGTTTGTTTTCTGGCGCGACATCTGCCGTGGGTTTTTCTAATCGCCACAAGCACAGCGCCGTGATACAGGTCGTGAGCAAACTCAAACTGGCCGATACCTTCAACAAAATTTCTGGCGTGTAGGGGTCGATCAACTTGCCGACAGTGCCAGCGGTAATGGCAAAGCCCATGATCATCATGAGCCACACAGTGGTAGCCGCTTGTGCCCGTTTTTGATCGGGCACTTGCTTGGCCATTAAGGTGAGCAAGGACGTACCGCAAGCACTCACACCCAAGCCAATCAAACTGAAAGACAGCACGGCCAATGCAATGCCCCACACCGGCTCAGTGGCCATCCAAATGGTGGATACAGCAGCCATCACACCGCCTACGCCAAGCACCATCATGCCGCCCATCATCCAAGGCGTGCTGCGTCTGCCTTTGTCAGCGCCATAGCCCATGCGGGGGCGCACCATTTGCACAGCATAGTGCCAGGCCACTAAAGCGCCAGGCAACAAAGCAGGAAACGCCAACTCCACCACCATGATGCGATTGAGCGTTGATGTAGTGACCACCACCACAGCACCCAAGCAGGCTTGAATGAGACCCAGTCGAATGATTTGAAACCATCCAAATAATGGCGATGTCATAAGACGCCTCCCGCATTGAGTTGGCGCAAGCCCCAGGCACTGACCATCATGCCGGTGACAAACATGGGGACATTGAAGGCACTGACATACAGTGCGCGCTCAACAGGATTTTTAAGAAATTTGATCATCAGTGGCCATTGCATCAAGCTCAAGACCAACACCGTCATTGCGTGCAGAGGCAACTGCCAATTGAACAGCAGCACAGCCACTACCACTTGCGGGGTCCACATCATCAAACATGCAATGCGTGCGGCACCCACGGGGCCATACTTCACAGGCAATGACGCAATGCCCATTTGCCTGTCACCCTCAATGGCTTTGAAATCGTTCAAGGTCATGATGCCGTGCGCACCTAAGCTGTAAAGCAAGGCCAAACCAATTGAGTAACTGCCTGGCCATGCACCGCCCAACATGACTGCTGTGCCTGTAAGCCAAGCCAAACCTTCATAGCTGAGTGCGCAGGCTGCAGCGCCCCACCACCCATTGTTTTTTAAACGCACAGGGGGCGCGCTATAAGCCCAGGAAAATGCAATGGCCAAAGCGCAAGCCACAAAACCCCACGTGCCCATGAGCGTGGCCCAGAGCAAAGACAAAGCGGTCCACAACACGGCAATTCCCAAGCCCCACTTGCCAGGCATGCGGCCCGATGGAATAGGTCTTTGAGGTTCGTTGATGGCGTCGACATGTCGGTCAAACCAATCGTTGACGGCTTGACTGCTGGCACACACCAATGGGCCCGTCAAAACAAGGCCCAACACGATCAAGACCCAGTTGTCGGAAAGGCTCTGTCCAGAGGCAACGGCACCACATGCAAAAGCCCACACTGGTGGAAACCAAGTGATGGGCTTGAGAAGTTCAGCAACCGTGCGCAGGCTGGGGCGCTGCGGCGGTGGTGTGAGCGTGAGCATGGGATTGTCCATGCCACCATTGTGAGAAGTCTTTGAGAAATGTCAACTAGGATTGACACTAAGTGTCAATATTTAAATACACATCAGCAAAATAAATGCGGACTGTGCTTTAAAGACTCAGGGCAGCTCTGAATCGACTTCGGTGTCGGACAAGATGCCAAAGCGTCGAAGTTTGACGTAAAGGCTCTGCCTTGAAAGGCCCAACATCTCGGCTGCGGAGGCGCGATTGTTGTGCGTTAACTCCAGCGCAGCTTCAATGCACATGCGCTCGATGGTGTCGACGGTTTCGCCCACAATGTCCTTGATGGGGCGGCGACCGACCAATTGGGACAATTCGGCAAAAGGGTGAGGTACAGCAGCGGTGCTGGCACCGGAGGCCGCCTGCATGCGGCGGTCCATGTCTCTAACAAAGAAGGCATACATGGGCTCAGGGCGCGACAAGTACACGGCACTGACTTCAACAGGCAGCGTCATGCCAGACAAGGTTTTGACCTCGGTGGCAAAGTTGCGAACGGGCAAGTGCTGCTTGAGCGACGTATTCAGCACACCCCAATCAACCGCCCCCCTTTGCAACCAACGCTCCATGGACTGGCCAATGACTTGAGAAGATGCCGTGAGGCCCAACAAGGCCATGCCTTCTTCGTTGACGCTTTTGACGGTGCCAGACGTGTCGGTGAGTAACCAACCATCGGGGAATTTTTCCATGGCTTCGCTCAGCACGACAGAAGACTCTGAATCGACCAGCGAAACGGCAGAAGACTCTCTTTGCGTTAATCGCACCAAAAATTGTGCGCCGCCCTCTTGTCTGAACACAGTCGCCGACACCGTCAGGGGCGATGGGGCGCCTAACAACACGGCCGAACACATTTCAATGCGGCCTGTGGCCAAAGCTGTCCGAAGCAATGATTGCACTTCGCCTTGGCTGCCTGCATCGAAGCACTCTCTGAAATCACGGCCTACCAAGCGCTTGCCGGCATCTTTGAACAAGGCCTGCGCACCCACGTTGGCTTCGATTAAGCGGTAAGAAGCGGCATCGATCATGAGCACCGCTTCGGGCGATGTTTCAAACAAAATTCGATAACGCGCTTCGATGTGGCGCAGACGCAAATAGTCTCGCTCTACCGATTGTTGTGTTTCGACCAATCTGCGCTGCAACTCTGCCAGCCGTTCGAGGTTTCGACCTACGGCTAAAAACTTGCCGCCTTTTTGGGGGACTGTAACGTATTGAATGGCCGCCTCACCGCCAGAGGGCGTGGGGTGATTGACGTGGCGCCAATTGAGCACTGCGTTCTCATCTGAAACTTGCAGGAGCTCTTGAATTTTCTTCTTACTTTCCACCGTGACAGTGTCGATCCAACGCTTGCCCATCCAAGCCTGGCAACCCAAGGTGGCCATGGTGTCTTGCGCCGTGGACACGTCCTCAATGACGCCTTGGCTGTCAATGATCAAACTGACGTCCGAAACCACGCCCAAAAGCTTGGAGAAAGTGGCTGGATCGAGGTTTTTGGTGTTCATTGGTACTGCAAATTGACTTCAGTGATGTGAAGTTGACACTTTTTATTGTTGGCGAAGCATACACTCAAAAATTGCCCTGAAGGATTAGGGCAGATCTTGGGAATTGATCGAAGACAAATCAAGGTGTCAATTTAATTTGACGCTCCATGTTCAGTAGGGTTTGGGTGACTTTTTCGACAGCTTGAATGGCATTGCCTTTCAATAGAACTGTCTTGGGCCAGGTCACAGTGTCTGGGGCCAGCGACGCCATAGGACCGCCGACAAAAACCTGAAGCGCCGAGTTAACGCTGCCTGCCAACAATTCTGGCAGGGACTGTTGAATTTCTGTCAAATGCCGGTCGGTCGCCAAGGACAAACCCACGGCATCAAACCAATCTGATTGGAAGCTTCTTTTGAAGTCGCTCATGTCTGTAGGGTTGGCCAAAGTGACATTCCAGCCAGCGCGCCTGAAAAACTCGCTCAGCATGAAGACGCCCAAGCCATGCTGCGATCCGGGCTCGGTCATGAGCAAAAGGCTGTACCCATTGGGCTCCAACCGACCTTCAGTGACAAACTCGGCACTGTAATCGTGCAGCATTTGGTGGAGCCTAGAAAACCCGATGGTGCACTCGACAAAACTCAGTTTGTCTGAGAGCCAGTGGTCGCCCAAGGCCTTGGCGCTTTCTGCAATGCCATTTAAGTAAATCTGGGACAAAGTCAGTCCCTGGCGCTGCCAACCCACAATCACTTTGCGGGTTTCCTCCAAACTTTCAAGACTGGCATCGGCCAACAGGACCACCTGCGCCTTGTCAATTCCATCATTTTTGCCAAAAGTAGTACCCCCCACCAGGCGGGGACCGACATTCTGGTTCGCTTTTTTGGCGCTCACGGGCGTGCCAGCATCCCAGCGCGCTTGCTTTTGCCCCTCTGAACGATCCAATTGATGCTGACTCACAGCGTTCACCTATGCCTTTTTTTGACGCCTTCAGTGTCCTAGAACTTAACAGAGTTTCAATTTGGTGTAAACCCTACATAACATATTTATTGTCAATTTATATTGACACTTATCAGATTGGGCCGTAAAGTTGCCTCAGTTCATTCGCTAACAAAGGGCAGCATGCAGGATAAGCAACCACAGGTTTTGTACACACCAGAGCAACGTGCTCGGCGTGATGCAACAAAGTGGACCTTGGTTCAAGGCTTGTTAGCGCCTGTTCAGTTCTTGATTTTCTTGGTCAGCTTGTACTTGGTGCTGAACAGTTTGCAGACCGGCGAGCACACCGACTGGGCGCTGGCCTCCGTGGTGATCAAAACACTGGTGCTCTACGCCATCATGATTACAGGCTCCATTTGGGAAAAAGTGGTGTTTGGCAAGTACCTTTTTGCACATGCTTTCTTCTGGGAAGACGTGGTCAGCATGTTGGTCTTGGCGCTTCACACCGCTTACTTGTGGGTGTGGTGGCAAGGTCATTGGTCTTCCAATGACCAGCTGCTGTTAGCCCTGGCCGCCTATGTCACCTACGGCATCAATGCCGCGCAGTACATCCGCAAATTGCGCATGGCTCGTTTGCAACGGCCTTCAACACAGTCCAGCGATCTTGAACAAACGACCGCAACAGGTCCACAGGTGAGTCTATGAGCCCCGTCATTCCTATTCGCGCTGAAACCACCACCGGTTGCACCGATGTCACGCCTTTGGTTCAACGCGGACAACGCGAGGTTTTCTGCGGTCTCACAGGCATCATTTGGTTGCACCGAAAAATTCAAGACGCCTTCTTTTTGGTCGTGGGTTCTCGCACCTGCGCCCATTTGATTCAATCTGCTGCCGGTGTGATGATTTTTGCTGAACCACGCTTTGGCACCGCCATCATTGACGAGCGTGATTTGGCTGGCTTGGCCGATGTGCACGAGGAACTCGATCGCGTGGTGCACCAGTTGTTGAACCGCCGCCCCGACATACGCATGCTGTTCTTGGTGGGCTCTTGCCCCTCTGAGGTGATCAAGTTGGATTTGTCACGCGCAGCACAGCGTTTGAATCAAATTCACCATCCTGCCGTGCGAGTGCTCAACTACTCTGGCAGCGGCATTGAAACCACGTTTACACAGGGCGAAGACGCCTGCTTGGCCGCACTGGTACCAGGCTTACCTAGCATGAATCCTCAAGTGCCTTCGCAAACCAAACCACAACTGATGGTAGTGGGCACCTTGGCCGATGTGGTGGAAGACCAGCTGCGTCATTTGCTAGAGCAAATGAACATCACGGTAAATTTTTTCCCACCTCGCAACAGTCAAAAAATGCCTGCAGTGGGCGCTAACACGCGTTTCTTATTGGCACAACCCTTCTTGGCAGACACAGCCAGAGCCTTGCAAGATAGAGGCGCTCAGCATTTACCAGCCACCTTTCCATTGGGCATTGAAGGCACCACCTCATGGCTTCAAGCTGCCGCACAAGAATTTGGTGTTTCGCCTTTGTTGTTTGAAAAAGTCACAGCAGCACCGAAGCAACGCGCTGAAAAAGCTTTGGCCGTGCACCGTCAAATGCTCGATGGCAAACGCATTTTCTTCTTCCCAGATTCGCAGCTCGAAATTCCATTGGCGCGCTTCTTGAATCGCGAAATGAACATGGACTTGGTCGAAGTGGGTACGCCTTATTTACACCGTCAACACATGGCCGCTGAGTTGGCGTTGTTGCCCACAGGCACCCGCATTAGCGAAGGCCAAGATGTCGACTTGCAACTCGATCGTTGTGTCGAAGACAAACCCGACATGGTGGTGTGTGGCCTCGGCTTGGCCAACCCCCTGGAAGCCCAAGGCATGACCACCAAGTGGGCCATCGAGTTGGTCTTCACCCCCATTCAAGGCTACGAGCAAGCTGCCGATTTGGCAGGCCTGTTCAGCCGTCCGTTACGACGTCGCGAAAAGCTGGCGGCATAGGAATACAAGATGCAACTCACGCTTTGGACATACGAAGGACCGCCACACGTTGGCGCCATGCGCATTGCCACCGCCATGCGCGATGTGCACTATGTGTTGCACGCACCCCAAGGCGACACCTACGCAGACTTGCTGTTCACCATGATTGAGCGCTTGCCCCGCCGCCCGCCAGTCACATACACCACATTCCAAGCACGTGACTTGGGTGGCGACACGGCAGAGCTTTTCAAAGATGCGGCACGTCAAGCCATTGAACGCTTCAAACCTGCGGCCATGTTGGTAGGTTCATCCTGTACCGCCGAACTGATTCAGGACGATCCAGGCGGTTTGGCACACGCCTTGAAGTTGGACATTCCTGTCATTCCTTTGGAGCTGCCTTCGTATCAGCGCAAAGAGAATTGGGGCGCCAGCGAAACGTTTTATCAACTGTGCCGCCATCTGGTTTTGAAGCCAGAAGAAAAGACTGCAAAGAGCCGTCCTAGCTGCAACATTTTGGGTCCAAGCGCATTGGGCTTTAGACACCGTGACGACGTGAAAGAAATCACGCAGTTGCTCAACAAATTGGGGGTCGACATCAACGTGGTTGCGCCTTTGGAAGCCACGGTTGCAGACATTCGCAAGTTGGCAGATGCCGACTTCAACGTGGTGCTGTACCCCGAGATCGGCATGAGCACTGCGCTATGGCTATTGCGTCAGTTTGATCAGCCGCATACAAAGACAGTTCCATTGGGTTCCAACGCCACACAAGATTTTATTCGCGAGGTGTGTGCCCTGGCTGGCATTGAAGTACCCGCCATTGAAGAGATGACAGCCCGAGCACGCTGGTACGCGCAATCTGTCGATTCCACCTATCTCACCGGCAAGCGCGTGTATTTGTTTGGCGATGCCACGCACGTGGTCAGCGCTGCTCGCATTGCCTCCGAGGAGATGGGCTTTGAAGTGGTTGGCTTGGGCACCTACAGCAGAGAGTTTGCACGCGAAGTGCGCGATTGCGCCAAGAAGTACGGCGTAGAAGCCTTGATCACCGACGATTACTTGGAAGTCGAAGCTCAGATTACAGAGCTGCACCCAGAACTTATTTTGGGCACGCAAATGGAGCGTCACATTGCCAAGCGACATGGCATTCCATGCGCCGTTATTTCTGCACCCGTGCACGTACAAGATTTCCCTGCACGCTACGCCCCTCAAATGGGCTTAGAGGGTGCCAATGTGTTGTTTGACACCTGGGTTCACCCACTCATGATGGGCCTGGAAGAACACTTGTTAGGCATGTTCAAGCAAGACTTCGAGTTTCACGAAGGTGCATCACCCTCTCACTTGGGAAGTGCACGCCCCGCAGAAATCATTGTGGAACAAGCGGTCACACAAAAAGAGGCTTCTAACCAAGCCACTTGGAGTGTGGAGGCTGAAAAAGAACTGGGCAAGATTCCATTTTTTGTGCGCGGCAAAGCCCGTCGCAACACCGAAAAATATGCCCTCGATCAAGGCGTAGCAACCATCACTGTGGACACACTTTACGATGCCAAAGCTCACTACAGCCGTTGAGATGAAGGGTTCTTCATCCACCACCAAGTCAGCTCGCGCTGGCATGCGGGTGGTGATGCTGACGCTGGACACGCATTTGTCCAGTGCAGCACAACGGTCTGCGGCCAAGTTAGCGCAGAAGTTGCCCGGTTTGGAGTTCAAACTGCACGCCGCCAGTGAATACCGCGCCAGTGATGATGCCTTGAAGCGTTGTTTGCAAGACATTGATCGCGCGCACATGGTGATTGTGTCCATGTTGTTCATGGAAGATCACTACTTACCCGTGATTGAAGCACTCACTGCCAAACGCGATCACTGCGATGCCATGGTGTGCATCATGTCGGCGCCCCCTGTGATGCAGCTGACCCGCATGGGCAAGTTCACCATGGGTGGCCAATCGTCTGGCTTGATGAGTTTGCTGAAAAAGTTGCGTCCTAAGGCCAAAGAAAACACCGAAGAAAAATCTTCTGGAAAATCTGAAGGCGCCAAGCAAATGGCCATGTTACGCCGCTTGCCCAAGTTGCTGCGATTTATTCCAGGTACTGCGCAGGATTTGCGCATGTTCTTTCTTACCATGCGCTACTGGCTGGCTGGGTCAGAGCAAAACATCACCAACATGGTGTTGAATTTGGTGGGCCGATATGCAGCACCAGAACGTCAGACTTTCAAATTGGGATCACAAGCCGAAGAACCTATTGAGTACCCAGAGGTAGGCTTGTATCACCCCAAGATGAAGGGCAAGATCTCCGAGAGTCTGCAGCAGTTGCCTAAAGAACTCGAAGGCAAGCCTACTGTTGGTTTGTTGCTCCTGCGCTCCTACTTGTTGGCAGGCAATGCCCTTCACTACGATGCAGTCATTGCAGCCATTGAATCACGTGGCTTGCGCGTCATTCCGGCATTTGCCAGCGGCCTGGATTCTCGTCCTGCCATTGAGAATTTCTTTTTGCACAACGGCAAGTCCAAAATTGATGCCCTGGTCTCTTTGACGGGTTTCTCTTTGGTGGGCGGCCCTGCCTACAACGATGCCAAAGCAGCAGAGCAAATCTTGTCGCAACTCGATGTGCCCTACATTGCGGCTCACCCCGTTGAATTTCAATCATTAGACCAATGGGGCAGTTCGCAACGCGGCTTGATGCCTGTTGAGAGCACCATCATGGTGGCTATTCCTGAGTTGGATGGCTCCACCATTCCCATGGTCTATGGCGGCAGACCCGGCCCAGCTGGCTCTAGCTGCACGGGTTGCGAGCGCAATTGCCACTTCACCACAGAACACCAATCGCAAGACATGTTCACCTGCGCCGAGCGCACCGACATGTTGTCTAGACGCGTTGAAAAGTTGGTTCAAAGCCGCTTGAAGCATAGAAGCGAGCGCAAGCTGGCCTTGGTGATTTTTAACTTCCCACCCAACAGCGGCAATGTGGGCACAGCCGCTTACCTGTCGGTGTTTGAGTCTTTGTTCAACACCCTCAAAACACTCAGCAACGAAGGCTACAACATTGATGTCCCAGCCAATGCGGATGTGCTGCGTGAAATGGTCTTGAATGGCAACCGCGAAATGTACGGCGCCGATGCCAATGTGCATCACATCATTCCGTCTTCTGAGCACGTGCGCAACGAACGTTGGTTAAAGCAAATTGAAGCGCAGTGGGGCCCCGCCCCTGGCAAGTTGTTAACCAATGGCCAAGGCTTGTTTGTACAAGGCGTTCAGTTGGGACAGGCCTTGGTTTGCATTCAACCCGGCTTTGGCTACGAAGGTGATCCCATGCGATTGCTGTTTGAAGCAGGCTTTGCACCCACGCATGCTTTCAGCGCTTTCTATCGCTACTTGCGCAAGGATTTCAAAGCCGATGCCGTCTTGCACTTTGGCACGCACGGTGCCTTGGAATTCATGCCTGGCAAGCAATCTGGCTTGTCTGGCAATTGCTGGCCCGATCGCTTAATTGACGATTTGCCCAACCTGTATTTCTACGCTTCCAACAATCCTTCTGAAGGCGCCATTGCCAAACGCCGTGGCAGTGCCACCCTGGTGAGCTATTTGCCACCTACGTTTGCAGAGTCTGGTTTGTACAAAGGCTTGTCAGAGTTGAAACAAACGCTGGACAGATGGCGCGCCCTAGACGATGAATTGAGCGAAGAGCGCAACGACTTGGCAGCGATGATTCATCAACAAGCCGTCGCGTTGGAGCTTAGGGTTCCCGCCTCTGTTTCTGCTGAAGCCTCCCTGTCAGAGCCTTGGATCAATTCCTTGGTGGACCAACTGCTTGAGCTTGAGTACTCGCTCATTCCTGAAGGCTTGCACGTGATTGGCCAATTACCGACACGATCACAGCGTTTGGCCACTTTGAAAGCCATGGCCAAGGCCATGGAAATTGAAGAGCCAGAGTTGTTGGAACGTTTGGTAGATGGTGTGACTGAAGACCAACTCAAACGCAGTGCTAAGCACCTGACAGCAGCACAACAAGATGCCTTGCACCAATTGGTTCATTCCAACGTGCTGTTGAACCAAGAAAGTGAACTGAATGGCCTGCTGCGCGCCCTGGATGGTCGCTACGCTTTGCCAGCACCGGGTGGCGATTTGCTCCGCAATCCGGATGTGTTGCCTACCGGCCGCAACTTGCACGGTTTGGACCCTTTCAAATTGCCAACAGCCTTTGCTGTGCGTGATGGTCAAAAGCAAGCCGAAAAACTCTTACAGCGCTACGCACAAGATGGCTCAGGTTTACCAGAGTCCATTGCCATGGTGTTGTGGGGCACAGACAACCTCAAAACCGAGGGCGGCCCCATGTCGCAGGCATTGGCTTTGATGGGTGTTTTGCCACGCTTTGATTCCTACGGCCGTTTGACGGGTGCGCAATTGGTTCCTTTGGAAACCTTGAATCGTCCCCGCATTGATGTGGTGATTACTTTGTCAGGCATCTTCCGCGACTTGCTGCCCATGCAGATCAAGCTCTTGGCGGAAGCCAGTTTCTTGGCTGCCAGTGCAGACGAGCCCAGCGAAATGAACTTCATCCGCAAGCATGCTTTGGCCTATATGGCAGAGCATGGCGGTGACATCGAAGCAGCATCCTTGCGTGTGTTTGGCAATACCGAAGGTGCCTACGGCTCCAACGTCAACATGTTGGTGGACAGCTCCTCATGGCAGCAAGAGGATGAATTGGGCGATGCCTTTACCTCGCGCAAAGGATTTGCGTATGGCCGCGAAGGCAAGCCTGTTCGCAACAACCAATTGCTGAAGAGTGTGTTGGCTGATGTGTCACTGACTTATCAAAACCTTGACTCTGTGGAGTTGGGCGTGACCAGCATCGACACTTACTTTGACACTTTAGGCGGTATCAGCCGCGCTGTACTCCAAGCCAAGCACGACCGCGATGGTGATGCAGCGACTGCACCGCCTGTTTATATCGTGGACCAAACACAAGGCGATGGCGTGGTACGCAGCCTGACTGAACAAGTCGCTTTAGAAACACGCACACGCATGCTCAACCCCAAGTGGCACGAAGGCATGCTGCAACACGGCTACGAAGGCGTCCGTCAAATTGAAGTGCACCTGACCAACACCATGGGTTGGTCGGCCACCACAGGTCAAGTCCAACCTTGGGTCTATCAGCAACTGGCGCAAACTTTTGTGCTCGACCCTGCCATGCGTGAGCGCATGGCGCAATTGAACCCCACATCATCGGCCAAGCTTGCAAATCGCTTGATCGAAGCATCTCGTCGCGAGTATTGGAAACCCGATGCTGAGACTATGAATGCCTTGCTGCGCGCCGGCGAGGAACTTGAAGACCGCCTTGAAGGCATTAAAGAGGGACAACCAGCATGATCGAAACGACCAGCATCCCAGTGCAAAACATCAAAAAGAATTCCAAACTTGATGGTGAGGGCAGTGTTCAATTCCAAATGGACCCCACTGTCAAAATTGGCAATGCCAAAGTTTTTGCTGTGTACGGCAAAGGCGGTATTGGCAAGAGCACCACCTCTTCCAACTTGTCAGTTGCTTTCAGCAAGTTGGGCAAGCGAGTGTTGCAAATTGGGTGCGACCCAAAACACGACTCGACGTTTACGCTGACCAAAAAATTAATGCCCACGGTCATTGATGCCTTGGAGAGCGTGGACTTTCACGCTGAAGAACTTCGCCTCGATGACTTTGTGTTCAAAGGCTATAACGGCGTGATGTGCGTTGAAGCCGGTGGACCTCCCGCAGGCACAGGCTGCGGCGGTTATGTGGTGGGACAAACCGTCAAGTTGCTCAAAGAGCATCACCTGCTGGAAGACACCGATGTGGTGATTTTTGACGTCTTGGGCGATGTGGTGTGCGGCGGCTTTGCAGCGCCCTTGCAACATGCCGACCGTGCGCTGATTGTCACAGCCAACGACTTTGACTCCATCTTTGCCATGAACCGCATCGTTCAGGCTATCGGTGCCAAGGCCAAGAACTACAACGTGCGTTTGGGCGGGGTGATTGCCAACCGCAGCGATGCGACAGACCAAATTGACAAGTACAACGCCGTGGTGGGTTTGAAAACCATGGCGCACTTCCCCATGCTGGACGAAATTCGCAAGAGCCGTTTGATGAAGAGCACTCTGTTTGAACTGGAGCCAACACCCGCAGTGAAGGCTGTTCAAGACGAGTACATGCGCCTTGCTGCAGCCTTGTGGTTGGGTAGCGACCCCTTACCTTCCGTGCCTATGAAAGACCGCGATATTTTTGATCTGCTCGGTTTTGATTGAAGCGAATCACTGGAATTCAAACAACATGAACACTCGCGCTTACGAACAACGTCGCAGCCAGATCGAACATTACTTCGATCGCACGGCTGCTGACGCCTGGGCTCGCCTCACCTCCAACGAACCTGTGGGACGCATTCGCGCCACCGTTCGTGCAGGTCGCGACACCATGCGTAACACCCTTCTGTCTTGGTTGCCAGAAGACTTAAATGGCAAACGCATCTTAGATGCAGGTTGTGGCACAGGCGCATTGGCCGTTCAAGCGGCGCTTCGCGGTGCAGAAGTGGTGGCCATTGATTTGTCGCCTACCCTGGTCAAGCTGGCCGGCGAGCGTGTGGCCAGCGATCACCCCAACTTGACTGGCAGCATTGAGTTTTTGTCGGGCGACATGCTCAGCCCAGATCTAGGTCACTTTGATCATGTGGTGTGCATGGATTCTTTGATCCATTACAACTGCGATCAGATTTCCGATGCATTGGCTGCATTGGGCCAACGCACCAGTGGCTCTATGGTATTTACCTTTGCACCACGCACCCCTTTACTTGCATTGATGCACAGCATGGGCCGACTTTTCCCAAGCTCTGATCGTTCGCCCTCTTTGTCACCTGTGGCCCATTCGGCTTTGCTTCATAAGCTCGACACTCACCCCGAGTTGACGCAATGGCAAGGCGGCCGCATGCAACGCGTGGCCAGTGGTTTCTACACTTCACAAGCCTGGGAGTGGACACGCGCATGAGCCTGAAAATGCCAGCATGGATGTCTGCTTATGCAACGCGCTTTTTGCCGTTTGCAGATGCGGCTTCGCACGACCTGCCTTTGGGCAGGTTGCTGCGTTTGTCCATGTTCCAGTTGGTCATTGGCATGATCATGGCTTTGATGGTGGGCACCCTGAACCGCGTCATGATTGTGGAGCTGCATGTGCCCGCGTGGTGGGTGGCCATGGCAGTGGCCATCCCCATGGTGTTTGCACCGCTTCGCACCCTCATTGGCTATCGCAGTGACACTCACCCTTCGGCATTGGGTCTAAGACGTATTCCTTATTTGTGGACCGGCAGCTTGTTGTTATTTGGCGGCCTGGCAGTCATGCCCTTCGCCTTGCTGCTGTTGGCTGAAGCTGTGCCCGAAACCTTGTTGCTCGGCCAACTGGGTGCAGGGCTTTCTTTCATCATGATTGGGACTGGCCTGCAAGTGACCCAAACGGCAGGCATGGCATTGGCCAACGATGTGGCACAAGAAGACAAACGTCCGCGCGTGGTGGCCTTGCTGTATTGCATGTTGCTGTTGGGCATGATTTTGAGCAGCGTCTTGTACGGTTTGTTCTTATCCGACTTCACCCCCCTCAGAATGATTCAAGTCATTCAAGGCTCTGCGGTGCTGGTCATTGTGATCAATCTTGTGTCGATGTGGAAACAAGAATCACGTCAGGCCAAACGCGGTGCACGCAAAGCAGGTGGCTTCAGCGCCAGCTGGAAAGAACTCATTGCCATGCCGCAAATGCGTCGCTTCTTATGGACAGTGGGCTTGGGCTCTTTTGCCTTCAGCATGCAAGACATCGTTTTAGAGCCCTATGGTGCTGAAATATTGGGCCTCAACGTGGGCAACACCAGTTCACTAACAGCATTAGGCGCAATTGGTTCATTGGTGGCCTTTGGTCTGTCTGCCAAATGGCTGGCTTCCGGATGGCATGCCTGCCGCTTGGCCAGCTTTGGCGTCTTGATTGGCTTGCCCGCATTTGCATTGGTTATTTTTGCTGCACCCACCGAGTCAGTGGCCATGTTTAGAACAGGTGTGGTCTTGATTGGTTTTGGTTCTGGTTTGTTTTCAGTGGGCATGCTGGTCACGGCCATGTCTTTTGAAAACACCCGCATGAGTGGATTGATTTTGGGCACCTGGGGTGCCGTCCAAGCCACTGCCACGGGTGCTGCCATGGCCATGGGCGGCGCTGTGCGCGACCTCGTGACAGAGATGGCTTTGTCGGGCCGTTTGGGTGAAGCCCTGAACTCACCCATCACGGGTTACAGCTTTGTGTATCACTTGGAAATGTATTTGTTATTTGTGGTGTTGATTGCCTTGGGCCCCTTGCTCAAGAAAAGTCGACACGAACCTTCTCAACCTATTTTGAAATTTGGTTTGGCTGAATTGCCAAACTGATCTGCATTGATTTAACAAGGAGCAGTCTTATGGAAACAGGCGCTATTACTCAGTATGTCGACGTTGCACAAATTGTGCTTTACATCTTTTGGGCGTTCTTCGCCGGCCTGATTTATTACCTCTTGCGTGAAAATCACCGCGAGGGTTATCCCATGGATTCAGGCCGTGAAAACGGTCCCAAGCAGGAAGGCTGGCCGCCCGTGCCCTCCCCAGTTGCTTACAAGACCATGGATGGCCATACATATTTGTCACCCGATCTGAACCGCCCAGACGGTCAGTACAGCGCACAACCAACTACACAATGGAATGGCGCCCCGATTGAACCCGTGGGCGATCCCTTGTTGGCCGGTGTAGGTCCTGGTGCCTGGGCGATGCGTGCCGATGTCCCCGACATGGAACACGGTGCTCCCAAAATTGTGCCATTGCGTTTGGCGCCCGATTTTGCGGTGGCCCATCAAGACACAGAGCCACGCGGCTTAGCCGTTGTGGGTGCCGATCGCAATGTGGCAGGCCATGTGGTAGAACTTTGGGTCGACCGCATGGAAATGGTCTTCCGTTACATCGAAGTGAAATTGGAAGGCTCTGAAAAAACTGTCTTGTTGCCCATGAACTTTGCCAGGATCAAGCCGCAAGGCATTCATGTGCACGCTTTGTTGGCACACCAATTTGCCAATGTGCCGCAAACCAAATCGCCAGATCAAATTACTTTGTTAGAAGAAGAAAAAATCACAGCGTATTTTGGTGCAGGCACTTTGTATGCAACCCCTGAGCGTCAGGAGCCCCTGCTGTGAAAGCCAGAACCGTCAGTGCCACTCACGAACATGAATGGGAAGCCGCCCCAGGCTTGCCCTCCACATTGCCAGACGGTGAAACCATCGTGTGGCAAGGCACGCCTGACTGGAAACAGTTGGCTGTGCATGCCTTTCATGTCCGCAAAATTGCTATTTACTTTGCCTTGATGGTCGGCGTTCAGTTCACGCACCTTTGGGGTGACGGCCTTGTTGGCCGAGAGTTGATTGTGCCTATTGTGGTGAGTCTCTCAATGGCATCATTGGCACTGGCCTTGCTGACCACTTGCGCATGGTTTGCGGGTAAGAGTTCGCTCTACACCTTCACCAACAAGCGCGTCGTGATGCGCATTGGTATTGTGTTGACACTGACTTTCAACTTGCCTTATCGCCGCATTGCAGGCGCTTCAGCCAAAGATTATGCGGATGGCTGTCAAGACATTGCTTTGGAGCTTTATTCAGAAGACCGTATCGGCTGGGCTCATCTGTGGCCCCATCAAAAAGCCTGGCATGTAAAGCACCCCCAGCCAACTTTGCGTTGCATCCCTAACGGCAAGCAGGTCAGTGAATTGCTGTTCAAAGTATGGCAAGAACACCACCAAGCTGAAAAAATTGTCACGGGCGTCTCAGCACCAAGGCCTGCCAATGACAGCCACAGCAGCGCACCACAAGGCGCAATGGCATGACTTCCCAAACTGCTTTGCCTGTGCCCAACCCCACACTGCCATTGGCCGTCAAATTGATCGGCAGCATGCTGCTGTTGATCTTGTTGGCCATTGGCTTTGCAAGATGGCAAGGCATTTCGGACAAGCAAGCAGATGCAGCCACCGTCTGGCAGCGTGATTTGGTATTTGCCGATGGACCTCAAGGCAGTGTGATTGTGAAAGATGCACAGAGCCAAACCGAGATTGCCCAATTTGAAGGTGAACAAGGCTTCTTGAGAAGCACCTTGCGTGCTTTGGTTCGTGAACGTAAACGTCAAAACATCGGCCCTGATGCACCCATGCAATTGCTGGGCCGCGCCGATGGTCGTTTGACCTTGCTCGACCCCAGCACCCAACAAAGAATTGATTTAGAAGCCTTTGGTCCAAGCAATGCATCCGTCTTTGCAGGATTGCAAAAGGCAGGCTTGACGCCTCTACAGAACGTTCAAATTTTAGAAAATAACAGGAGCTCACGATGAACGCCAATGCCGTCCGCAGCATCGAAACCATTGAAGACGCTAACAAAAAAGCGGTTCACGACGACTTGATAAGCCCCCGCTTTTACACCACCGACTTTGCAGCCATGGACCGCATCAACATTGAGCCTGTCCGCGCAGAGTGGGACCGGATGATGGCCGAGTACGAGGGCGACAACAACCACGATCACTTTCAGCGTGATGCCGCCTTTGCAGACGAAGTGCGCGACAACATGGCCAAGCTCTCGCCCGAGATGCGCCAAGAGTTCATGGACTTTTTGGTCAGCTCCCTCACCTCTGAGTTTTCTGGGTGTGTGTTGTACAACGAAATTCGCAAGAACGTGACCAACCCCGACATCAAACAACTGATGACCTACTTGGCCCGCGACGAATCGCGCCATGCTGGCTTCATCAACTTGTCGTTGCGTGATTTCAATTTGGGCATTGATTTGGGCAACCTGAAGCGCACCAAAAAATACACTTACTTCAAACCCAAATACATTTATTACGCTACTTACCTGTCCGAAAAGATTGGCTATGCACGCTACATCACCATCTTCCGCCAGTTAGAGAAGCATCCCGAAAAGCGTTTCCATCCCATCTTCCGTTGGTTTGAACTCTGGTGCAATGACGAGTTCCGTCATGGTGAATCGTTTGCGCTCATCATGCGCGCCAATCCCAAACTGCTCAGCGGTGGCAACAAGTTGTGGATTCGCTTTTTCTTGTTGGCGGTCTATGCCACCATGTATGTGCGTGACCACACACGTCCCATGTTGCACGAAGCCATGGGCTTGGACTCTAGCGAATACGACTATCAAGTGTTCCGCATCACCACAGCCATCACGCAACAAGTATTTCCCTTGGCCCTTGACACCGACAACCCTAAGTTCCGTCGGGGTCTAGAGCGCTTGTTTGCTATTTCACAAGCCATGGAAAAAGCCAAAGCCCGTGGTGGCGTTGTCGGTAAATTGCAGCAAGGCGTTTGCGCAGCCAAGGCCTTTGTGACCTTCGCAGGCTTGTACATGATGCCGGTCATTCAACAAGACTTGTCGCCGCAAGTTCGCATGGAACCCGCATGGTAATTGACGTCGTTTGGGCCTGTGTTTTCACAGCCATGTGCTGGTGGTTTGGCACGGGCGTGATTTTGTGGCTCGATCGTCTGCCCCCTGCAAGCTTCAGATGGAGTTTGCTGGGCTGGACCATGCTCTTGATTTTGAGTTTCAAGGGCGTTTATGAAAGCATGCGCGAAGTCAGCGTCGCCAATGCTTACTTGGCCTTTGGCAGTGTCATTGTGATGTGGGGTTGGCACGAGTTGGCCTTCCTGACGGGTTGGATCACGGGTCCTCGCAAAGTGGCACTGACCGAGGGTGCTCAAGGCTGGCAACGTTTTAAAGAATCTGTGCAAGTCATGCTTCACCATGAAGTGGCCTTGCTCCTCAACTTTGGCATTTTGTGGCTGATGCAAAAAGACCAGCCCAACCACGTGGCGCTTTGCACCTATGCCTTGCTGTGGTTCATGCGTCTGTCTGCCAAGCTGAATTTGTACTTTGGTGTGCCGCAAAACGGCGCGCAATATTTACCTTCGCATTTGGTTTATTTGGCCAGTTATTTCAGAACCAGGCTTATCACGCCTTGGTTTGTGATTTCCATCAGTGCCGCCATTGGCACCTGGTGTTGGTTGGTTTGGCAAGCACAGCAAGGCGCCATGGCCATCACCACTGGGTGGGTCATGCTGGCAACCCTGTTGGGCTTGGCCATTGTTGAGCACCTCATCATGATTTTTCCATTGCCACTTGAGCGGCTTTGGGGTTGGGCCATGGGCCAATCCTCGGTGGAAACACCACTCACTACCCCACATTAAGGCCCTCCATGAACGCATTCAACGCCAATGGTTTTTCGCATCCTGGCCTGCACTCTCGGCAGCCAGGCGGCAGTAACGGCAATGGCGGCAACTCAGATCCAAGGCCCATGGCAGTCATCATTGGCAGTGGCTTTGGCGGTCTGGCAGCAGCCATTCGCCTGAGCGTCAAGGGCTATCAAGTCAAGGTCTTAGAAAAGTTGGATGCGCCTGGTGGCAGAGCCTATGTGCACCGTCAAGATGGCTTTACCTTTGATGCGGGTCCTACCATCATCACAGCGCCATTTTTACTGGAAGAACTTTGGACTTTGTGCGGCAAGAAGTTTCAGGATGATGTGACGCTGGTCCCCATGGACCCGTTTTACAGAATTCGCTTTGACGATGGCACATGGTTTGACTACAGTGCCGACGAAGCCAAAATGCTAGACGAAGTAGCGCGTTTTTGTCCAGAAGATGTGCAAGGGTATTTGGACTTTGTGCAAGATGCAGAGCGCTGTAAAACCCTGGGTTTTGAAGGCTTGGGCTCCATTGCCTTTGACACCTTGGGCGACTTGATCAAAGCCATCCCCTCTTTCCTCAAAATGGGCGCATGGCGCAGCATCTACACCTTGGTGGCCAAACACTTTAGCAACGACAAGCTGCGGACGGTGATGAGCTTCCACCCCTTGTTGATTGGTGGCAATCCTTTCTCTGTCACGGCAGCTTACGCCTTGATCAATTCTTTAGAGCGAACCTGGGGCGTGCACTCCGCCATGGGCGGCACGGGCGCCATCGTCAAGGCCATGGTGGGCTTGCTCGAATCGCGTGGCATTCAATTGCGTCTCAATGCGCCCGTTACGCAAATTCGCATAGAAAACGGCAAAGCCTGTGGCGTTGAACTTGACTCCGGTGAATTCATTGCTGCCGACATTGTGGTGAGCAATGCCGACACAGCCTGGACCTACAAAAATTTGGTCGCACCACAACACCGCCGCCATTGGACCAATCGCAAGATCGAAAACGGCCGCTATTCCATGGGATTGTTTGTTTGGTACTTTGGTACTTCCAAGCAATACCACGACGTGCCTCATCACATGATGGTGCTGGGGCCCCGCTACAAAGAGTTGCTGAACGATATTTTTAAACGCCATCATCTGGCCAAAGACTTCAGCTTGTACTTGCACCGCCCCACTGCCACGGATCCCTCTTTGGCACCTGAAGGCTACGACACTTTTTATGCGCTTTCTCCAGTACCGCATTTAGACAGCGGAACCGATTGGGCCAGCTTTGCCGAAACCTATCGCGCAGCGATTGCAGAAGCTTTAGAGGCAAGCGTGTTGCCCGGCTTGCGCGATTCAATCGTCACCTCCAAAGTGAGCACGCCCCAAGATTTTCACGACCGCTTGTGGTCTTACAAAGGTGCTGGATTTGGTCTTGAACCTTTGCTTTTACAAAGTGCCTGGTTCCGCCCTCACAACCGCAGCGAAGACATTCCCGGTTTGTACATGGTGGGCGCAGGCACGCATCCTGGCGCGGGTGTACCCGGCGTCTTGATGTCGGCCAAGGCCCTTGAAACGGTGGTTCCCCATGTTTCAGTTTAAGCCTGCGTCCAACACTGCCAATTTGGAGGCCTGTGTGGCCATGATGAAGGGCGGCTCCAAAACATTTTTTGCTGCTAGCCGTTTGTTGCCACCCCGAATTCGCAAGGCATCCATTGCGCTGTATGCCTTTTGCCGCGTAGCCGATGATTTGGTTGACGAAGCACAACCCGGTCAAGCACCTTTGGATGTTTTGCGCGAACGATTGGATGCCATTTATGCAGGCACACCCCAAGACCATGTAGAAGATCAAGCGCTGAGCGTGGTGGTTCAGCAATACGAGTTGCCACGACATTTCTTAGATGCCTTGATTGAAGGCTTTGCATGGGACGCCAAAGGCAGAACCTACAACAGCATTGAAGATGTCCACGATTACGCCGCAAGAGTAGCCGGCAGTGTGGGTGCCATGATGTGTTGGATCATGGGACCTCAAAATACCGAGACGCTAGAAAGAGCATGCGAGCTAGGTGTAGCCATGCAACTGACCAACATTGCACGTGATGTGGGTGCAGACGCTGCCTTGGGCCGTATCTATTTACCAAGAAGGTGGTTAATAGAAGCTGGCGTTCAGCCTGAAGTTTGGCTCAAAAATCCCAAAATAACTGCAGGTATCAAGATCGTTGTGGCCCGATTGCTTGAAGAAGCAGATCGTCTTTACAAACAAGCCCAACCTGGCATTGCCGCCTTGCCCCCAGATTGTCGGTCTGCCATTTTGGCAGCCAGCATGATTTACCGCGAAATTGGTGTTCAGTTGAAACGTGATGGCCTAGATTCAGTTTCAACCCGGACTGTGGTCAGTACCACACGCAAGTTGGTTTTGCTGGCTTCTGCTTGGACGCAGGCGGCTTGGATTCGAACCGCCGAAACGCCCCCATTGCCACTCCAGGCCATTCAATTTTTGGCCTTGCGCAACCAAGACACCCAAGCCAGCGCGCAATGGGCCGGTGCTTATTTTCCCAATCGGGCCATGCCGCAACGCGTTGCTTGGGTTTTCGATTTATTAGAACGGCGTGAAAACGAACGTCTGCAAGGACGTCAGCGGCTTCACTCTTAATGCATTTAGAAATTTATCAAGGAGAAAATGATGAAACTTCAAAGCGGACTGAACGTTGTCAGTGCTTTCTTTTGGACCTTTTGGGCCACGCTGTCGTTGGTGGGATTGATTCAATACCGTGACACGGGCTATTTTTATGTGTTTGGGGCTGCGCTGGTGGCGTGCATGGGCATGCACAAGGTCACCACAATGGCGATTGATAAATTCAAGGCCATGCAGGCCAACAAGTCAGCGGCGCATTAAGCGTCTTGACTGCCAGCACATCAAGTTGATTGCATGGCAATCAACTTGATAGGTTTGTCTTGAGTAGACCCACCAGTTTCAACTGCGTCATACACTGACGCTCAGTGTGTTGAGTTTATTTGCGGGGGCGATTGAACCAGTTCGCCAAAAAGAACAGGCAGAACACCACGTACAAGATGATGAGAATGTGAGTCGTTTGCATCGTATCTTCCTTTACCAATTTTCAATTAACGTGAATTTCGAAGTAGGGGCCGCATGGCCACCAGGGTGAGAATTAGCATCACGACTTCAATGCTATAGACCGTTGTATAACCGGTCACAGAATCCGACCATTGTGCCACGCCATCACGCAGCACGCCACCCAAGGCCACTCCGATGCCTGCAGCAGTGGCTTGCACAGCACCCCAGGCCCCAATGGCCAAGCCCGTTTGCTCGGGCTGCGCCAAGTTCATACTGGCTGTCAGTGTGCCGTGAGCAAAGAGGCCACCACCCAATCCAATCAAAAATATGCCTAGTACAAACAGGGGCACTGACATCATGGGCGCCGCCAAAATGACACACACAAAGGCTGGCAAACCTGTCAATGCGCCCCAGCTGGCCATTTGATAAGGGTCTGTCCCTCTTGTGATGACACGCGATGCCCAGGCAAATCCAATCAAGCCGCCCAAAGCCAACGTGAATGTCAACAGGGTGGTCGATGAGACGCTGAGCTTCAATATTTCTCCGCCATAGGGCTCTAACAAGACATCTTCCATGGTGAAAGCCATCGACCCCAAGCCGACCACAAACAGCCGGCGGACGGTATGAGGACCTTCACAAAACATTTTCCAGGAGTGTTGGAAGCTTTCTTCAAGCGGCGTACCAGGTTGGCGCTTGCGACTGCGCGCCTCTTGCTTCCAGACAGCAATCACATTCAAAACCAAAGTCACCACAGCCACTGCCTGCACCACTCGAATCAATGAGCCTGGGCTGTAATCGGCCAACAGGTCACCCAAAATAAGCGCGCTGCCCATCATGCCAAAGAGCTGCATCACATACATGAGGCCCACCACTTTGGCTTGTTTGTCTTGAGGCGCCAAGTCAGTGGCCAAAGCCAATCCAGCGGTTTGGGTGGTGTGCATACCAACCCCTACCAAAATAAACGCAACAGCAGCACCAAACTGCCCCACCCATTGCGGCGCCTGGGCTGACTGGCCAGCACCCGACAACACCAACAAGGCAAAAGGCATGATAGAAAAACCGCCGAACTGCATCAAGGTACCCATCCAAATGTAGGGCACGCGGCGCCACCCCAAATGGGAGCGATGATGATCCGATTGAAAACCGATGAGGGCTCTGAAGGGTGCGATCAATAAGGGCAAGGCCACCATGAAAGACACCAAACTTGTGGGCACACCCAACTCGACAATCATGACGCGATTGAGAGTCCCCACCAGCATGACCATGGCCATGCCGACTGAAATTTGAAACAAAGACAGCCGCAACAAACGGGACAGTGGCAAATCTTCACTGGCGGCGTCGGCGAACGGCAAAAACCGTGGGCCCAGCTGACTGGCCCAAGAAACTACTTTGCTAGAACGAGTTCTGTTCATTTGAAAAAATCAAAAGAAAGTACCAAGCGCGGTAAAGCGCTTGGTCTTTCGTCGGGAATCACCCCGTTACTTTTTAACAGCAGGTTCTGCTGCAGGTGCCGCCGCGACGACTTTACCTGCACCGCCATTCAAAAAGCCTTTCACCCAAGTGGTGTTAAGCGTCAGCGCCAAGTGCACGCTGAATGAGGCAATCGCCACAGCAGCAATGAACACTGGAATACCGACTGAAGGTTTGACCACGGTCCACATTTTTGCGTAAATCATGGTGTCTCCTTACTTAAGCCAGGGTGAATAGATATAGGCCAACAGATGAGCAAATGCGGCAATCATGCCGAAAATCTGTGTGCCTTGGATGAGATTACGGTGAATCTCTTCTGATTCGGCCTCGGTCAAACCGCTGGGCCCTACTTTGTCAGATGACATAGCATTCTCCTAGGAGGAAGACGTGCACAACCCGCACGAGGGTATTCAGGGTCGGTTGACCCAGAATTCGGAACATCACGTTGCAAAAGCAGCGTGATTGAATGACGGAAAAGCGAGTTCAACACTCAAGCTCTCCTTGGCATTCGAAATGGGAGCATCGCCTGCACCACAGGCGACAACAATCGAGGCACCGACAAGGTCTCGTGAAAAGCCAAAAGCTTTTCGCCGGCATACGAAAACTTCAACAATGCACGTTGGTAAAAAGGCGTGTCTTCGAGTTGTTCATGAAGCTCAACAGGCCCATCACTGCGCATGCGTCTGCCAATTTGCCAAGCTGTTTTGTGCATGGTTTGAATGGGTGCAGCAGGTAGAGGCTCAACTTGTCCTTGGGGCGTAAAACGAAGCGACAACAACTTGTCTTCTTGTCCCGGCCAAGCCATGTCGTAGAACACCAAACTGCTGTTGTCTTTCATCTTGGCGCGCGACCAATTCCAGACATGAAATGCTTCCGTGATGGGTTCATCGCCTTCGTTGGAATCCAGATAGGCCTGACCCTTCCAGCTCAAATTGGGTTCGGTCAAATTGACCTCGACCCTGGCTGAAGGCGCCAGTGGCCCCCAACGGTGTGAGCCCTGTTGATCGATGGGGACAGAAAAGTTAAACATCTGTTCGGGCCACACTCGGATTTCACCTTGGATATTTTTGAGCCAAGGGGTTGAAATTTCATTGATTTCAATGTGCAGAGAATCGCCGTCCCACGTGATGTAACTGGGGCCGATGACAAATTCATTTTTGTCTCTGCTGCAACTATTTCTGCCGCGCTCGGTCATGGCCCAGCGACTGGCACCTTTGCTGTAAATGGCGACATTCAAGGCGCAATGATTTTCAGGATCGGCCTGGCCTGAGCGCCGCGCCCATGCGTAATAGGGTGAGAACACACTTCCCACAAATGCGATGAGCGTCATACCGTGTTGTCCATCGTCACTCATCGCATCGATGTACCACCAGAGGTAGCCGTTTGGGGGAACAACTTGGTCAAACTGTGGCTGGCCATAAGTGCCTCTGCCGCCAATCGTCCGGACATCGCTGCCATGGGTACGCCAGGTCCCGGGTGCACGCTGCCCCCGGCCAGAAACAGGCCCGGCAGGGGCGTTTTCGATCCAGGACGAGAGAACAGGCTGGTCCATCCGTGTGTTGCCTGCCCATACAGCGCGCCCGCCGATGCCGGAAAGCGCTGATGAAATTCCGTGGGACTGGTCCGCACCGTGTTGAAAGGCGTAATTTCCAGTTTCAAACCCAACCGCTCTAGGTGTTGGAAGCTTTCTGTTTGACATTGGGCTAAGGCCTCCTCATTCAACACGTTCGAATCGCCCACGGCGGGTGCATTGACCAAACAAAGCAGTCGCTGCGGTTCATCTTGAGAAACATGACCTGGCTGATCTTGTGCACACACATAGACAGTCGGTTGATGTGGCAATTGGCGATGCTTGAAGATGTCTTCAAACTCGCTGGAATAATTGGCATGGAAAAAGACGTTGTGACGATCCAACTCAACGCCTTGCGCTTTGGCATACACCGACCAAGTCAAAGCTGACAGCGAGCGCGGAGGCGCTTTGCTTGGCACAGCCTGCCGCACATCATCTGACAGCAAGCCCTCGCGCAATGCGGATGCATCGCCATTGAAAACCACCGCATCTGCGGGAATGACTTCGCCTGTGCTCAACTTCACGCCTGAGACACGACCCTGCGTTTGCAAAATTTGTTGGCAAGGCGCGTTGAATTTAAATTCGGCACCGCGTGCTTGGGACAAACGCATCAAGGCATTGGACAATGCGGTCATGCCACCTTTGGCTGACCAAACGCCTGCCATTTCAACTTGCGCGATCAACAACAACGTGGCGGGCGCCTCCCAAGGGGACGAACCACAATAGGTGGCATACCGCGCAAACAACTGACGCAAACGCTCATCTTTAAATTGCAAACACATTTGCTGCCAAAGCGTTCGCATGGGACCCAACTGTGCCAACTGCCCCAAACCGCGCGGACCCAAACTGCCCATGAGCGACAACATATTGGGGCGAGGCGATCGAATAACGGGGCCTTCTAAGCTGTTGTAGGTGTCTTGTGCTGTTTGACAAAACTTCCTGAACAACAAGGCTTCCGAAGGGCTAGACCATTTCTCTATATTGGCTTCGCTCTCTTGCGCGTTGGCAGATAAATCTAAGGCACTACCGTCGGGCCAGAAGTGTCTAGCCAACACAGTCAAAGGTGTCAGCGTGAGTTCTTGTGACAGACTGCTGCCGACTTCTTGAAAGAGCTCTTCAAAGACCCAACGCATGGTGAAGACGGTGGGGCCACTGTCAATTTTGGCACCCGCTACTTCTCGGGTGTGCACCTTGCCGCCTGGTACGGATGCAGCTTCTAACACCGTGACGTCATAGCCATGATGCGACAAGCGCAAAGCACTGGTCAGGCCACCCATGCCTGCACCAATGATGACCACACGCCGCTTAGACATGCGCCACCTCTTTGTCTTGAACATGGGATGACCCATTGGCTGAAGACTGGTTCAAAGCCAAGTCATCGCCAAAGTCTTGTCCCATCCAATGGCCGCTCATCCCCAGCACTTGCAAATGCACGAACATGGATTCTGAAAAGAAATCATTGCGGTAGGCCGCAGTGATGGCCGTTTGGTGCGCACCTTGGAAGGCGTAATCGCGCATGGCCGATTTGTCTTTCCAAAGGCTGAAAGTGCATTGCCTCACCAGCGGAATCTCACCCAAGCCCATTGACAACAAACAGCCTTTTGAGTCTTTTAAATCAGCTTGTGCAGCGGGCGCATACCGCCAAAAAGACATGGTCTTAGAGGGCACGATGCTGGCACGGGTAATCACGGCCAAAGGCTGTTCTTTGTTGGGTGACAACACATCGCCATACTTGCGACTGAACTCATCGGTCAAGGGCCAACTTGATTGATCCCAGGAGCCGCGAGCCGATGTCACGGCCAACAGACCGCACCAACTTTCACGCGCTTTTTCTCGCATGCCACTCACATGGGGGCCTTGCAAAAATTTGAGTGCAGAGTCGACGTTTCTAAAGCGGCAAATCACACCTTGGTGCGAAGGACTGGGGCGAATGCTAAAACCACCGCCATGACCACTGCCCATCACTTTGGCAAACAACAAACCGGGCACCTGCTTGATGGCAGCCGGACCCGCCACAAGGCGCATCCATCCCCAACTGCGGTACTGACGCAAATAGTCCACCAAAACGACCACCACCACGCCTGATACGTCTGTATTGACAAGATCAAGCGTGGTCATAGTGGCGATGGTGTGGGGGTTGCTTTACTTGGCAGCAACCGTGGTGGGCGCAGCGTCTGCTTGCCCACCTAATTCAGGAAAGTCTTTGGCCATCTTGGCGCCATTCAAGGGCTTGTAGGCACCTTGGTGGCAAGTGGCGCAATTGACTTTGGCAACGTCACCCGTTTCGCCCTTGCGATGCGCGGGGAAAGTGTCTGTCAAAGGCTCCATGTAAGCCAAATTCAAATCACGTGCCATGCGAATACCGTACCAAGCCGTCACGCGCTGTGGCGGGTTCCCCTTCCAGTTGGTAAAGGATTGGGTGTTGTGGCAATACGTACAGTTGACGCCCAAGGATGTCGACATGTGCGTCATCAAGCCATAAGTCCACTCGGCTTGTTTGATGGACTGCACATTGCCAGCCGGTAAGGCTGTGGTGGCACCCACGCGAATGTTTTCTTTGCCCAACAAAAATGGTGTGAACGGGTCATTGGGCAATGAACTCAAGTTCACCACTTTAGAAGGCTCGTTCTGACCTGCTTTGTCGCCCATGAAGTTGGAGCCATAAGGCTGGTGATTGGCTTTGAACCAAATCTCTTGAGGAATGGCTTGACCGCGGTGGCACGTGTGACATGTCACGCCTGTGGTGCTAACGTGGGGTTGCCAATCTTTGTTGATGTGGCGGGTCATTTCAATCATGCGACGCGCCACCACTTTGGTGTACTTGGTGTCTTCCGCAAAATTAACGGGGTTGTGACAGTAAGTACAGCCTTCCGTAGGTGCCACCCAAGTGGTCATAGAAACCATCAAGCGCGTGAATTGACCCACGCTCAAATCGCCCAACAACTTCACATTTTTATAAACTTGGGAAGCCTTAGGACCGGATGGATCACCTGCAGGCAACGCAAACGGTGGTGTGTTCTTTTCTGCATTTTCTTCGACGGTGCTAGGGCTATAAATTTGCACCATACCTGTACCGCGAAAGCCGCGTTGCACAGATTCCTGCACGGGTTTTTCACAGGCAGATAAAAGCATGGCCACCAAGATAAGCAGCAAGCCATGAAAGCCCCTGCTCAATACTTTTGAGCCTGTTGTCATTGAATGATTCATGGCTTAACTCCTGTCGCCAAAGAAGGATCCATCACCGCAGGGAAAACCTCTGGGTAAGGTGGTGCTACGCCATGCTTGATGGCCCACAAGTACCAGTTGTCCACCACGGTACCGGTCAACAAAATACCAATACCGCCGGTAATAGGACACAACACCGCAAACCACCAAGCCCAACGGTGAATCGATTCCATCGTGGCGTTAAAGCCCATGGTCCAACGCCAGAACAATGCAGCGCGCTCAGAAGCTGTTCCGCGATCGGTAATTTGCTCAATCTCGCGTTCACCGCCAAAGCGTGTCACCGCCAAAATGGTGGCGCCGTGCATGGCAAACAACAAGGCAGAGCCATACAAGAACACAATCGACAGCGCATGGAACGGGTTGTAGAACAGGTTGCCATATCTCAATGAGAAAGCGGCCGTCCAATCAAGGTGCGGGAAGATGCCATAAGGAACGGCTTCACCCCATGAGCCCATCAAGATAGGACGGAACAAACCCAAGACCAGGTACAACCAAATGGCTGCTGCAAAGGCCCAAGCAATGTGAGTGCCCATGCCGAGTTCACGGGCACGACGATAAGTGCGTGCCCACCAGAAGAACAAGGAAGCCGTGAGGAAAATACCCGTGATCAGCCACCAACCACCCTGATTCAGCGGTGGAATTTGCAAACCGTAGCTGGGGGGTGGCGGCTCAAGGGCCAACCAAAAAAGCTGGCGAACAAACTGAATGGGGTCGTAGTTGACCGAGGCCAACATGTTGAAGCCGATGGTGACAAAGGCAATCAAGCCACAGATGAGCGATGCAATGCCCAAGCCGCCCAAGTAAATGGGGCCGAGTTGTGCATTGCCAATTTTGCCAATCCAATAATTGAGCATGGGCTGACCCACACGTGGGCTGTTGCCCTTGCCCAGTGGCACGCCGTCGTGAACGGGTCCAATGGCTTGAACCGTGGTGAACAGGTTTTGATATTGCGCCATGATTCCGCTCCTGTTTATTTAGTCACCGGCCACTGCGACCAGATGGGAAGGTTGAGCCACCAGCTCCACCATTCGGGCCAGCCTTTGCTCCAGAACGGACCGCTGAGCACAATGCACAGCGCGCTGAAGAGAACGGCTGCCAAGGCCAAGAACAAACCCAAACGGTGAATGCCCAAGGTACCGATGGAATAACCAATGATGTCGCGGAAGAATGTGTCTTCATGCTCTGGCGTGCGAACGGTTTGGCCAGGTGCAGGATTGGTAGAAGACAAAATCAAGCCACCGTGCAATGACAAGGCAAACACGCTGGCAAAAAAGAAGCTCACCGCAATCATGTGTGCGGGGTTGTAGTGAAAGTGCAGGTACTGATAACCCACGTTAGACACCCAATCCAAGTGGCTGTAAATGCCATAAGGGAAACCATGCCCCCATGCACCCATCAACACAGGGCGGATGACCACCAAGGTGAAATAAGCAAAGATCGCCACGCCAAATGCAAACGGCACGTGATAGCCCATGCCTAGCTTTCGACAAATTTCAACTTCGCGCAGCATCCAAGAGACAAAGGCGCCCAAGGCACATACCGTGATGAGTTGCCACAAGCCGCCCTCAAGCAAAGGGGCAAAGCCAAGACCATAAGAGATGTCTGGAGGTGCAATGTTAATTTGCCACAGATTCCAAGTAGGTCCTTGCGAGGCGCCCCACAAAATCATGGCCGTTCCTAAGAACGCAAAAAAGATGGTGGTGACTCCAAAGAAGCCCACATAGAAAGGACCGACCCAAAAGTCAAATAAATCCCCGCCCACCAAGGTTCCACCTCGGACGCGATATTTTTTCTCAAAGTTCAGCATGGCCATGGTTCGGTCTCCAGCTTTTAAAACTCAATCAGGTGCTATTTGCGCAGGATGTACACAAACAGCACCCGTACTTCTTTAATCCGATTAAGACTTTGCAGCAGGAACCGCAGCAGGCATTGGCGAGTTTTGCGCCGATGTTGCAACAGGTTTCTTTGCACCGTCTAACCAATTAAATTTGTTGGTGCTGAGCAAAATGAGGTGAATCATTGCTGCCAGTCCAAACAAGAAAATCCCTTGAACCACCATGGCTCGCAGGGGATCGAAAAGTCGCCAAATTCGCCACATGATGTATCTCCTAAATGATGTGGGACATGAAGGTATAAACCGCAGATTTCACACCTTGGCTCATGCTCTTTGCGTCTTCAGCACCGGGCAAATAATTTCGCCAATGAATGCCAAAAATATTTCCCAAAAGAACCAGCACAAACAAAAACGCAAAGCCCACCATGAAGATGGTCCAGTACGCCTTTGATTCAGTCTCAGTTGACTGCACAGAGTTGAGTGACGGTGTTGATCTCATGAAGTTTCTCCTTCAATCGGATGAAAAAATATCTAACTTAGAACCAGGGTCGCCACGCCCAAACCAAGATGTGTGCCAATACAGCCACAGCCGTAAAGCCCACTGCACCTTGCATCCAGTAGTGGTGAAACTCCTGAGCTTCTTCGTCGGACAGTCCTGAAATGGATGCCTTATTCGACATATTTGCTCCCTTCAATACGGCCTTGCGGCCAAAGTGCGCACAGCCCGCGCAGATAGGCAGCCGCAACCCGAAGGCCACGACATCTGGTTTGACCCATCGCACCCTGCGATGTGGCCTGTATTCAAACGATCAACTTTCAAGCTGTGCGTCATGCAGTGACTCCCATGCCCAAGGCATGACCCGCTGCTTCAACATGTTCACGCGTCACGGTTTCGCCGCCTGTGATGCGAGAAATTTGTTCTGACTGATCACGCAAACGTTTGGCGGCAGAGATCTGAACTAACACGGGTTGGTGCTGAATCAATTCACGCAGCAAGGTTTGTGCGTCGTCTTGCCATGTGGCATTGGGCGTGACCAAGCCACGGGCTTGGGTGGCTTCCACTTTGTCCATGTCGGTGCCCAAGGGCAAAATATGGAACAAGGCATCAAACAAAGCGTTGCAGACTTCCTGAATCAGGTAAGTTGCACCGCTGTAACCCATGAATGGCGTACCGGTATGGCGCCGAATGATGGCGCCAGGGAACGAAGCAGGAATGTAGGCGGGCTTCATGGGGCCTTGGCCTGCCATTTCGCTCATGTACATGCGCTCGTTGTAGCTGCCAAACAAAATCAGCGGTGTTTGGGTGTGCACCAACTCACGCACCTTGGCGTTATCCGTTTTGTTGCCAGCTGTGCGCGACACACTGAAGCGGCAAGGCAAGCCCATCTCGGCTTCCAAAAAGTTTTTCAGCCCTCTTGAGTAGGTCTCACCTGCGACCACTGCAAAGCTGGCTGTGCTGAAAAAGTCCTGCGTCACCGAACGCCATAGATCCCAAAGAGGTTTGAGCGTGGTATGACGTTCTCGTTCGATGAAGGGCTCGGGATCGATCTCGAGCATCTGCCCAAGCTTGCGCAGGAAACGCGTGGTGGTGTGCAAGCCAATGGGCGCCTGCAAATAGGGGCGCTCTAAAGCTTCACACAGCATGCGGCCGAACTCGCGGTACATGCAAACATTGACATCGGCATCGGCCAGTTTGGGCACATCGGCCAAGTGGCTTCCTAATGGGAACACCATGTTGACTTCGGCACCAATGCCTTCGATTAAGCGGCGAATTTCTGCCAAATCACTGGCACTGTTGAAGGTGCCATAAGATGGACCAATGATGTTCACACGCGGCTTTTCGCCCGCAGGTCTTTCACTGAAAGGCTTGCGTGCTGGAATTTTGCGCAGGCCATATTCGCTCCACAACCAATACATGGCGCGGTTGGCACACTGCCACTGATCTTCGTCAATGGTACGGGGCAAGAAGCGCTGAATGTTGGTGCCTTCTGGCGTCACGCCACCACCAATCATTTCGGCAATGGAGCCTGTCACCACCACAGCTGGCAAATCAGGGTCTAGCGTGGCATGCGCACGCTTCATGGAACCTTCAGTACCTTCACGGCCCAATTGTTCTTCTGCCAAACCCGTCACCACAATGGGCAACTCGTGCGGTGGCAAGCCATCGGTGTAATGCAGCACCGAGGTGACTGGCAAATTTTCGCAGCCGACTGGGCCGTCAATGACCACCTGCAAACCTTTGATGGCGGTGAACACATACACGGCGCCCCAATAACCGCCTGCACGGTCATGGTCCAAAATGAGAGGAGACTTGACGGCGCTCATGTTCCCATCGCCTCCGATTTGCGTTTTTGAATCTGCTTTTCAAGCAAGCGGCGAGTTTCTTTTTTGAACTCAGGGCGATCGACAGGCACAGACTCCCAAACGCCAGCGTTCGGGCCTAAACCCACTTCACCGAAGAAGGCTTTCATTTCGTCAAAGCGGTGTTGGTTGCCAATGGCAGACTGCACCACTTGCACCAATGAACCCGCACCTGCCACACCCATCAAGGGGCGTGCAGAAATTAGGTTGGTGAAATACAAAGAAGGAATGCTGAGTTCTTTGGCCGCTTGAACCAAGGGCGTGGTGCCAATGGCCAAATCGGGGCGGAACTCGTGAACGGCCGCCATGTCTTGCTCAAGCGATGCGCGCATTTGCACTTGCACACCGTGTGCTGCCAACCATTGCCTGTCGTGTTCATTCCAAGGTGTGGCGGGGCAAGCCGAGCCAACGTAGCGCAGGTCGGCACCGCACTCCACCAGCAATCGGGCCACCAACAACTCAGAGCCTTCATAGCCACTGAGCGTGATGCGACCCTTGATGGGCTTTTGCGACAACAAGCCGCGCATGGCGCCCAGTTGTTGATTGCGTGCGGCATCAATTTGGTCTTGGGCAATACCAGCCGAAATACCAATGTTTTGCAACCAGTCTTGCGTGCCTTCTAAACCCACAGGTGCAGAACCAACAACGGGACGACCTGCTGCTTGGAACTCACGCACACTGGCGGTGTAAAACGGATGGATTGCAGCAGCTACTGAGCAGTCAAGCGCCGCATACAGTTCGCGCCATTCTCTGGTAGGCACAACAGGACCTGCGGCCAAGCCCATCGGCGCCAGCATTTGACCAATGATGACGGGATCGGCAGGGAACATTTCACCCAGCAAGGCCACTGTAGGCACTGCTGATCGTCCACCCTTAGGCGACGCCACAGGGCCATTCATGACCTCTTCACGTGCGTACTTGAGCATGGCGCCAGCCAACACATCTTTGGCTTCTGCATGTGTGGGTACACCAAAGCCTGGCACATCGATGCCAATAATGCGGACGCCGTTGATCTCTTTGGGTAACAACTGAAGCGGCACACCACTGGCGGTGGGGACGCACAAGTTGATGATTACCACGGTGTCAACTTTGTTGGGATCGGCTTCAGCATGCACTGCTTCGCGAATGTCTTCAAACAGTTTGCCAGTGACCAGTGTTTCGGAGTTGAAGGGCACATAGCCCACACTGCGGCGGGCGCCATAAAAATGCGATGTGAATGTGAGTCCATACACACAACATGCAGAGCCCGACAAAATAGTGGCGGTGCGCTTCATGCGCAAACCAACGCGCAATGAGCCAAACGCTGGGCACATGCTTTGCGGTTGATCGTGCGGGCCCGCATCGGCTTTACGGGGATAGTCTTTGGCGTATTGGTCCAGCACCTCTGACTTGCCAGCGCTGCGAGCAGCTTCCAGCATTTGGTCTGCACCCGCATGACAGCCTAAGCCATCTGCAGGCGCCTGCGCTGCTTGGGCAGGCACAGCTTGAATAGGGATGGTACGTGCCATGGTGCTTAGGCCTGGTCGTAAATAACTTCGAGGCTGGGCTTGATGACTTCGTTTTTGCCCACCATGTCAAACAAGGTGGCAGGTTCCAACACCACGTTGCGACCAACGGTGTCGGCGCTGAACAAACCTAACAGCTCATCCTGAGTTTGTGGTTTTGGACGCATCGGTGGTGCTTCAGCCACGTTCTTGGCCAAGTCAGCAAACAAGGAGCCCCACTCACTGTCGGGCTTGCCAATGATTTCGTAGCTGGCACTCTTGCGGCGAATGTCTTCGTTGGCAGGAATTGCTGCCAACACTGGAATGCCGGCGTTGGCGGCAAAGGCTTGCGCTTCGCCAGTGCCATCGTCTTTGTTAATCACCATACCGGCCACGCCCACATTGCCACCCAACTTGCGGAAGTACTCCACGGCAGAGCAAACGTTGTTGGCCACATACAAGGACTGCAAGTCGTTGCTGCCCACCACAATTACTTTTTGGCACATGTCGCGGGCAATAGGCAAACCAAAGCCACCGCACACCACGTCGCCCAAAAAGTCGAGCAACACATAGTCAAAGCCCCAATCGTGGAAGCCTAATTTTTCAAGCGTTTCAAAACCGTGAATGATGCCGCGACCACCACAGCCACGACCCACTTCTGGGCCACCCAACTCCATGGCAAACACGCCATCGCGCTTGAAGCACACGTCGCTGATGCTGACGGCTTGACCGGCCAGTTTCAAACGTGAAGAGGTTTCAATGATGGTGGGGCAAGCCTTGCCACCAAACAACAAGCTGGTGGTATCGCTTTTGGGATCGCAGCCAATGAGCAAAACTTTTTTGCCCTGCTGCGCCATCATGTAACTCAGGTTGGCCAGCGTGAAACTTTTACCAATACCGCCTTTGCCGTAGATGGCAATGATTTGAGTTTCCTTGGTCACCTCTTTGGTGCTGATGGGCTCCAGAGGTTCTGAGGCCTCACTGCGAAGTCGATCAACAAATTGAACGGTGTGCTCGGTGGTAGTTTGTGTGTTCATGCGTGTGCGCTCCAATCAAGGACCATCTTGAGACAAGAAACATCACCGAACGCGGTCTCATACGCAACGGTGGCAGAGTTTGAGGTTTGGACATGTGTGACCAAACCTTTGAGTGAAAGTTGTCCGTTGTTGACCAATTCATTGACAGCCAATAAATCGGGACGTTTCCATTCGGCTGCCACGCGAATGCGAGCTTCACGCATGAAGGCGGGCGCGTAGGCAAACTTCAAATCGTCTTTGTAAAAACCAGCCAGAACCACTTCGCCACCAGGGCGGATTCTTTGGATCAATTTGTCGAGCAAGGAGGCGTCACCGCTGACGTCGTAAATAGCCTGATAGGCCTTGTGACTGTCATCATCAGGATGAATCACGTTGTAGCCTTCAGCGCCCTTGGCACGCTCGGTGTTGGTTTCCCAAACTGTGGGCGGTGGGAATCCTGCAGCCACAGTCAGGCGCGCCAACAAGCGACCCATGACACCATGGCCAATGATCAAATCGGGTGGGTTGTAGGGTTCTTGATTGCCACCACCAGAAACCGCGTGATATGCCGTGGCCGCCAATGCAAACAGCACAGCATCACTGCCCAACTCATTGGCCACCGGCAGAATTTTTTGATCCGACACCACCAAGCGTGAAGCAGCACCACCAAACAAGCTGCGCACACCCGTGAAGCAATTGGCCCCCGGCACAAACACCGTTTGGCCTTCTTTGAGCTTGGCGCCTGCAGGGGCCTTCACCACTTGACCGACTGTTTCGTAGCCTGGCACCAAGGGATAGCCCATACCTGGAAATGGAGGCATGCTGCCATCCCACAACATGCGCTCTGTGCCCGTGCTGATACCACTGTATTGAACAGCCACTTCCACTTGTCCATCCTGCAAAGAAGGCAAGTCAAGCGCCTGAAGCGACAATTGCTTGGGGTTGTTAAAAACGACTGCGGTGGCTTTCATGTGTGTATTCTTTGCGTTACATCAATTTGTGTCAAATTAGATTTACATATTACGATGTTTATTAGGGTAAACACTTAGACTTTCTACCCACAATCAGCTGGGCATGGATAGGCATGGCGTTGGGCAAGTGCTCAATCTGGCCAAATCCGGCCTCTGCCATCAAATGCATGATTTCTTCGGGTGTACGCAGTCGACCCGCGCCCATGGCCAGCAAATAAAAATGGAAATACGCGTCCGATTGCGTAGGGCCTGAATAGGACTCGGACAGGGTTTGCGCCATGGGCTCTGCCAGCAGCAACACACCGCCCAAAGGCAGGGCTGCATGAATTTTTTGCAGCAGCTGTTTGACAACGTCATCGGGATGGTCATGCGCCACGCGAACCAGGGTCACCAAATCGGCACCCTTGGGCAATTCGTCATGCAAAAAACTACCTGGGTAAAAGCTCATCCGATCGCTCATGCCGCGCTGCTGAACATTGTTTTTAGCCAGCTCCAAAACGGGCGGCAGATCAAACAACTTCACTTGCAAATGCGGCGCATGGGCGGCCATGTCACAAGCAAACCGGCCCTTGCCTGCCCCCACGTCCAACACACATTGGTGCTCACCAAAGAAATAAGTCGACAGAATTTCTTCCACCACAAAACCTTGTGAGGCGGCCATCAAATCGGAATATCGGCTGAACTTGTCTTGCGCAGCACGGGTGGCAGCTTGCGCATCGTGTGCATAGGGCCAGTAAGCCGCCATGCTGCCCTGCCAGGCGTTGCTCAAGAAGCCCAAAGGGTCTTGCATGTCGGCATACAGCAGGTGGTTGTGCTCAATCATGGCGGCAATGCCATCGTGCGTTGCCAAAGGCACGCCCAAGGGTCCTAAACCAAAACGCGATTGGCTTCGGTACTCCAGCAAACCCAAGGAAACGGCAGACAACAACAAGCGCTGCAAAACAGGCTCGGGCATGTTCACGCGCTGTGCAATTTGTTTTAAATCTGCTGGTGCTTGGTGCAACATCTTGAACAAATTCAAGCGAATACAACCCAGCATGACTTGGGTGTGCACGAAGCCAGCCATCAGGTCAAACAGCTTTTGTGTGCGTCTGCGAGTCACCCAACGCGTGAAGGGATTGGTCAGCGAAAAACTGTAAAGTTTGGGGCTGGCATAGAGGCGTTCAAGCCATTGCGAAAACCTGTCATGCCAAGAATTGCCAGCCTTCAGGCTGGTAGGCAGTGTGGCCAGATCCAGGTTTTGATTCATTGCATCGGTCCTGGTTAGCGGGGCAAGTTGGACACGTTGGGAGCACCGGAAACGCGCGTGGCTCCCTTGGTTTTTTCAACCTTCAACTTACCTGCCCGCTTGCGATAACCATCGCACATGGATTTGGGAACCAGTCTCTCTGACTCCATCAAAACCAACTGCCTCAACATGTCGCGGCTGCTGCAGTCTGGAATTGAATCCCCTGCCCTGGCAATCAAGCTGTCGAAATGTTTGATGGCGCCCTCAAGACCCAAGGCCTGGGCCGAACTGGGCCTGGCATTCAAGACATCTTGCCCGGCAGGTTTGCCTAAACTGGCCACATCACCCAGCACATCTCGAATGTCATCGGCCACCTGATAGGCCTCGCCCAGGTAAGCACCTAAGGGCGCCCAAGGCTCATGTGCTTGTCCACTGGCAATGGCGCCAGCGCAGGTGGCAGAAACAAACAAGGCACCTGTTTTGGCACGCTGATACTGACCCAAATCGGCCGTGGTTTCGCATTCCCAAGCCTGTCCCGCCACAATGCCGTTGGGCAGACCCACACCCCTAGAGAGGTTGTCCATCAATTCGATCAAACGCTCGGGATAGGGGCGCCCGGCTTGTAACAAAACTTGATACGCCATGACGATCAAGCCATCGCCGGTTAAGAGCGCCAGCGGCTCAGAAAAGGCTTTGTGAACTGTGGGCTGACCACGCCGAAAATCGGCGTTGTCAAAGGTGGGCATGTCGTCATGCACCAAGGAGGCGCAGTGCATGAATTCCAAGGCCACTGCAGCCGCGTTGGTCAGCTCTGGGGCATCGTCGCCACAGGCCGTGGCTACAGCCATGCACAGCTGAGGGCGAATTCTCGCGCCACCCGAAAAAATCGCATGTGCCATGGCAGCCTGCAACCTTTGGGGTGCGCCCACGCCAGCCGCAGCCTCAAAATGGGACTTCAGCGCTTCTTCGGCTCTTGTTAATAGACTCATGACACCCCCGGGAGGAATCCGTCAAGAAAAAGTGACAGATTAAGATGTCAATATATCAATACATTGATAATTGTCAATACATGTTGACACTAAACCTGTTTTTACTTAAAACGGGTCCTATACAGTGAGTGCTATGCCTGAGAGACACCTATGAACCAACCAAATTCTGTGTATTTGCCAGCCAACGACGATCAACGCTTGGTGTTGCACAACGAAATTCACACCCGGCCCTCAGCCACCTTCAAGCTGCCCGCTTTGATTGTTTATGTGGCGGTACTCAATTCGGGGGTCAGCCTTGCAGACGAACTTGCGCATTTGCAGAAGTTGTCCGGCCACCAAAATTTAGAGTTAGATCAATTGAAGGGCAACTTCTTGCAACTTCAGTGCAGCAACTGCAAGCTGATATGGGAAAGACACACCGAGTTCACGCGCTACACCATCGTTCAAGCACTGCCCGAACACGCCAAGTGGGGCAGCAAACTGCCTGAGCTGGCAGCTCATGTGGCCACCGGCATTGATTGGCTGCGCGCCATTCCAGGCAAAACCATTACCGCCATTCAGTTGGCCATGCTGAACGAGGGCATGGACGACCCCGATGCCATTTACAAATCGAAACAATGGCTGGGAGAAGGCACCGTGATTGGCTCCAAGATGGGCCGCACCGCCGGAGATCAATCACATTCTCACTTGATTACCAATTTGCGAATTGGCGACGATGGCTTTATCAGGATGCTGATCTTGGCGTCGCCTGAAACTTCTGAAAACAGAGCGGGCCGTATTGCTCAGCGCTTGTTAGAGCTCGAGACCTATCGCATCATGTCTTTGCTGAGTTTGCCCGTGGCAAAAAAGTTGTCGGGCAAGCTGTCAGAAACAGAGAAAGCCTTGGTCAACATCACGGCCAAACTAGAGGCCAATACAGACAGCGACGAGGTACTGCTTAGCAGTCTTGCCAGCTTGGCGGCGCAAGTTGAAAGTACCACCGCAGAAAACAGCTACAGGTTCAGTGCTGCACGCGCCTACGACGCTATTGTGCGTGAACGAATTTCTGAGATGCGCGAGAGGCCTTTGTCTGGCATTCAGACTTTGGGCGAATTTATGCAACGCCGATTGGCCCCTGCCATGGCCACCGTCAATGCCACCTCTATTCGCTTGTCTGCCTTGGCTGAGCGGGTGGCCAGAGCCAGTGCATTGCTTCGTACCCGGGTTGAAATTGCGGCAGAGGCGCAGAACCAACAGCTGTTAGAAAAACTCACACGCGGTCAGGCCTTACAACTCAGACTGCAAACCACGGTGGAGGGTTTGTCGATTGCCGCGATTACCTACTATGTGGTGAGCTTGGTGCTTTATTTGGGCAAAGCCATGAAGGCTTCCGGCATCAATGTGAATCCAGAAATATTGGCTGGATTTAGCACACCCATCGTTCTGTTTTTCAGCTGGCGAATGATTCAAAAAATTCACCAAGGTCTGAAAGATTTATAAGCATTCAAATGAGGTTGCGCAAGGATTGCGCAGCCTCTTGCAAGACCGGGACGATGCGCTTGACCACAGCCTCCGAACTTTCCCCTTGGATCGGCATCAACACACTGAGTGCGCCACACAAATCGCCGCGCAAATCTTTGATTGGCACCGCAATACCCCTGAAAGCCAAATCAAATTGCTGCTCAGACAAAGACCAGCCTTGACGTCGGATGCGCTTGAGTTCCGTTCTTAAATCTTCTGGGTTGGCGATGGTGTAAGGCGTGTACGCCGGCAACCTGTGTGTAGCAAACCATTGCTCTAATTGAGGCTCAGGCAAATTGGCCAGCATCAACATGCCGGCAGAAGTCACGTGCCCCGGTACACGAGCGCCCAAGACAAAACCAGAACTCATGGCGCGGTTGGGGCCGTTTCGCGAGACATACACAACCTCCCCTGCATCTAGCACCGCCAAGTACACCACTTCTTGCAAGCTGGCCGAGACCCTTTGCAAAACGGGCTGCGCGATGCGTGGCAATCTTGCGGATGCCAAATAAGATTGTCCTAAACGCATGATGCGGGGCGTTAACCAAAACTGTTTGGTGTCTCCGCTCACATAGCCCAAATGTTGCAAAGTCAACAAATACCTTCTGGCTGCTGTGCGTGAAAGCCCACAACGTTCGCCGACTTGCTGCGCAGTCATGCGCGAGTGATTTTCGTCAAAGGCCTCAATGACAGCCAAGCCCCGCTCTAAACCTGCAATCCAATCACGCGCTAACAAGGGTTCGAATGAGCTTGCTTTGCTTTTGGTCAAACCAATTTTCAATTCAGACCCCCTATTTACCCTAAATTAGGTCGATCATCGCACAAATAAGTTCGTTCATCGCACTTTTGACTGACTAAAAATCGCAATTTTCAAGTTGCAATGGGTACAGTCCAAGGTTGCTCACTTCAGTTGCTTTCACACATATCGCAACCCTGTGTTCACTCAGCGCTAGGTCATCTGTTGGCCTGGTATTTCAGACTCAAGGAAAAGAAACTATGTCTATTCAGAAAATGACCCGCATTGCATTGGCTACCGTCATCACCGCAGGTGCTGCCGTGGCACAAGCCCAAGATATCAAGATTGCCAACATCGTTGAGATGTCTGGCCCTGGTACGACGTCTGGCGTGATGTTCAAACAAGGCGTTGAGTTGGCCATTAAGGAAATCAATGCTGCAGGCGGCATTTCTGGTCGCAAAATTAGCTACACATCCGAAGACACTCAAACCAATCCCGGCGTGGCCAAAGGTTTGACACAAAAGGCTGTCGACAACGACGTGTTCGCCATCATGGGTCCTGTTTACTCTGGCTCCATCATGGTTTCCATGACTGAAAGCAAGCGCGGTGAGATTCCTAACTTCACAGGTGGTGAAGCGGCTGCCATTACCCAGCAAGGCAATCCCTACGTGTTCCGCACGGCTTTCGGCCAAAGCGTTTCTTTCCCCAAGTTGGCACGTTATATCCAAGCTAAATCTAAAAAGTTGGCCGTCTTGTATGTGAACAACGACTTCGGCAAAGGCGGTCATGCCACCATCAAAGGTTTGTTGGCCACAGGCCCCACACAAATCGTGACAGAAATTTCTACCGAGTCTGGTCAAGTGGACTTCTCTGCTGCCGTGATTCAAGCCAAGCAATCTGGCGCTGACGCTTTGTTTGCTTACACCAACGAAGAAGAATCCGCACGCTTGTTGCGCGAATTGCGCAAGCAAGGCTGGAACAAGCCCGTCATTGGCGAAACAGTGTTGACCAGCGCCAAGGTGGTTGAGTTGGCTGGTGAAGCCGCTAACGGTGCTGTGGCACACGTGGGCTTGACGGTTGAAGCGCCTCAGCTCCAAGCCTTTGGCAAGAAGTACCAAGCCGAATACAAAACAGCGTCTGATCACAACGGCGTGAAAGGCTACACAGCGGTTTACGTTTTGAAAGCCGCCATTGAAAAATCTGGCAAGGTAGATCGCAAAGCTGCAGCCGCGGCCATTCGCAACAGCTGCTTCTCTGCCAAGCAACACCCCGGTGTTTTGATGGATGTTTGCTTTGATGACAAAGGCGACATTGACCGCGAAAGCTTCATCACTGAAATTCGCAACGGCAAAACAGTGGTTGCAGAAACACTGCCACCTTTGAACAAGAAGTAATCTTGCCGCATTAACTTTGTATTGGTACTAGAAATGTCCGACAAGCGATTTGTATTAGCGGGTGTCATGGGTTGGCCCGTGGCTCACACCAGATCTCCCGCCATTCACAACCACTGGATTGCCAAACACGAGCTTAAAGGCGCGTATGTGCAACTGCCAGTTCAACCCGAAAAGTTGGAAGCCGCTATTCGCGGTCTTTCAGCCTTGGGTTTCGCAGGTTGCAACGTCACGGTGCCCCACAAAGTTAACGCCATGAAATTCATGGACGAGCTGACACCTGCAGCCCGTCACATTGCAGCCATCAACACCATCGTGGTTCGACCCGATGGCAGTTTGCTGGGTGCCAACAACGATGGCAATGGTTATATCCAAAGCCTGCGAGATGCCAACCCAGCATGGCGCGGTGATGCTGGCTCCGCTTTGGTCTTAGGTGCAGGCGGTGCAGCACGCGCCATTGTGGTGGGCTTGCTCGAGCAAGGCGTACCAGAAGTCCGCATTGCAAACAGAACCGCAGAACGTGCACAAGCTTTGGCAGACGCATTTGGACCCCGTGTAAAAGTGGTTTCATGGGCAGAGCGCAACGAAGCCATGGCCGATGTCAAATTGTTGGTCAACACCACCACACAAGGGATGCATGGACAACCCGCACTCGATGTGCATTTGGATGCATTGCCAGCCAGTGCCATGGTTTCTGACGCTATCTATATTCCGCTTGAAACACCCCTGCTTGAACAAGCACGCAAACGCGGCCACGTCACAGTCAATGGTCTGGGCATGTTATTGAACCAAGCTGTACCCGCATTTGAAGCTTGGTTTGGTGTTCGTCCTGAAGTGACGGCAGAGTTGCGTGCCGCCGTCCAAGCGACCTTCTAATTCAAAGTTGACCGATGAACATCTTCGATCGACCTAAGATCGATGGACATTGTCATGTCCTTGATCCACAAAGATTCCCCTACCCTGCCGAGGTGCCCTACCACCCGCAAGGTCAAGAAATTGGCACTGCCGACTATTACAAACATGTGATGGCCGCGTATGGCGCCAAGCATGCTTTATTGGTCGGACCCAATTCAGGCTATGGCCTAGACAACCGTTGCATGCTCGATGCCATTGCACAAGGTGAAGGTCGCTTTAAAGGCATCGCCGTTGTACCCGCCAACATCAGCAAGCAAGCCTTGAAAGATTTTCAAGCGCAAGGCATTGTGGGCGTCGCTTTCAATACGTCTTTGCATGGCCTGGACTATTACGCTGATATCGACCCTTTGCTTGCGCATCTGCGTGATCTAGACATGTGGGCGCAATTTCAGACATCGGCCAATCAACTTGAGGCACTTTGGCCACGCATTGAACGCATCGGCGTCAAAACCTTGATTGACCATTGCGGCAGACCGCACTTGGCAGACGGGCCCAATGCGCCTGGTTTGCAAGCTCTCTGGAAACTGGCCGACAGTGGCTTAGGCGTGATTAAGATTTCTGGCTTTGGTAAGTTTTCTCAAACAGGTTTCCCCTTTGATGACACGCACGCACATGTCATGAAAGTATGGAATGCATTTGGCCCTGAGCGTTGTATTTGGGCTTCAGATTGGCCGCACTTAAGGGGTACCTATCGCCTTGATTACGGCACGCTTTTGAAGTTGACAGAGCGTTGGTTCACGCCTGCGCAACTGCAAGCCATGATGTGGGACACTCCCGCCAAAATTTTAGGATGGTGAACAAACAATGACCGACTTTTTTCAACTCTTCTTTAGCGGCCTGGCAACCGGCAGCATCTATGCGCTGGCAGCGCTAGGTTTTACTTTGTTGTGGCAAGCCTCAGGCACCATCAACTTTGCCCAAGGCGAATTTGTCATGCTGCCCGCCTTCATCATGGTCATCATGCTGCACAACGGCATGGCACTGTCTGCCAGTTTTGCCATCAGTGTGGTGGTATCGGTCTTGGTGCTTGGATGGCTGTTCAAGCGCGGCTTGGTAGATCCTTTGTTCAAGTACGGCATGATGCCTATTGTGGTGGCCACCATTGGCTTGTCCATCGCCATGCGCAATGGCGTGCGCGCGGGTTACAGCTCAGAGCCACAGCCCTTTCCCATGATCTTCCCAGACAAGGTTTACAACTTGGCGGGCATCAATATTTCGGCATCCGATGTAGGCACCTTCATCATGGCGCTGGGTTTGGTGTTAATTACGCAAGCCTTCTTGGCCAAAACTGTCACGGGTCGTGCCATGCAAGCGGTGGCACAAAACACAGAGAGTGCGTCTGTGCTGGGCATCAATGTGCCGCGCATGATTTTTTACACCTTCGCCATCAATGCCATCTTGGCTGCTGCTGCGGCACTCTTGGTGACGCCCATTTATTTGGCCAAGTTCGACATGGGTGAATCCTTGGGTACCAAAGCATTCTTTGCCGCCATCATCGGTGGCTTCAACAACACGCGCGGTGCTTTGCTGGGCGGTTTGATTGTGGGCGTGTCCGAAAACTTGGCAGCCGCTTACATTTCGTCGGCTTACAAAGATGCTGTGGCCTTGATTATTTTCATGGTGGTTATTTTGTTTAAACCACAAGGTCTCTTGGGTCGCAAAGAGGAGCGCAAAGTATGAAAAAGCTCAATCTATTTTTAGGCTTGGCGTTGTTGGTTGCCATGGCCATTGTGCCGGCCTATTTCAAAAACTATGGCATTCACATCTTCACAACCTGGCTGGTTTTCATCATTGCCACCATGGGTTTGAATTTGACGGTGGGTTATGCTGGCCAAAAATCTTTGGGACATGCAGCCTTCTTTGGCATCGGTGCTTACACTGTGGCCATCTGCTTAAAGGCCGGCATCAGCTTTTGGCTAGCCCTGCCCGCTGGCGGTTTGTTGTGCTTCTTTACCGGCTTGATTGTGGGCTTCCCTGCCCTGCGCGTTCAAACCATTTACCTCGCCTTTGCCACCTTGGGCTTTAACACCGCAGCTTGGTTGGTCATGCGCAACGAAGAGTGGCTCACAGGCGGCACCTTTGGCATCAACAACATTGCAAGACCCAGTTTGGGCGGCATCAGTTTTGATGGCAATCTGGCTTACTACCGCATGGTCTTGGTCTTTACCGTTTTACTGGCATTGATTTTGTGGGCCCTGTTGCGCTCCCCCTGGGGCAAGGCTTTTACAGCACTGCGTGACAACCCCATTCGTGCCGAGAGTTTGGGCATTGACACACGCAGCTACACCTTGATGAGCTTTGCCATTGGCGCCACCTTTGCGGGTCTTGCAGGCGGGCTCTACGCATCGCAAGTGGGCTTCATCGACCCTGCGCTGTTTACCGTTGGTGCTTCCATCATGATGTACCTGATGGTGGTGGTGGGCGGCCCTGGCTATTTCCTGGGTCCCATCCTTGGCTCTGCTGTGGGTGTGGTGCTGCCTGAATGGTTGCGCTTTGCCCAAGCTTGGTATTTGTTTGTCTTTGGATCGGCCGTGGTTCTGCTGATGATTTGGCTGCCCGATGGTTTGCTTAGCATTCCAGACCGCATTCGCGCACGCCGCCAATCACGTCAAGAATCTGAAACACGTCGACTGAGCGCCCAAACGTCACAAGCCGCACAGCCTGTTCAACAAGGAGGTGCCGTATGAGCGCGCCCGTTTTGCAAGTTCACAACTTGAAAAAGGCCTACGGCGCCATTCAAGCCGTGGGTGGTGTCTCCTTTGAAGTTCGCCCTGGCGAAATCTTTGGCGTAATTGGCCCCAACGGTTCCGGCAAAACCACCTTGTTCAACAGCATGCTGGGGCAAATCACGCCCGATGAAGGCCGCATTGAACTCAAAGGTGAAGACGTGACCCAACTGGGTCCCTTGGAACTCAACCGCCGCGGTGTGGGCAGAACCTTCCAAACCCTGCAAGTGTTTGGAAAGATGACTGTTCGTGACAATTTGATTGTGGCGGCGCAAGAGCACCAAGGCAGCATGTTCAGCCGCATGTTTGCACCCACCGATTCCAATCTGGGCGACAAGGCCGATGCCTTGATCGAACAGTTCCGCATCAGCCATGTGGCCCACAAGAAAGCCGGCGAGCTCAGCTACGGCCAACAAAAATTGGTCGACATTGCCATGGCTTTTATGAGCGAGCCCGACCTGGTCTTGCTAGACGAACCCTGTGCCGGTGTGAATCCCTCGCTGGTGGGCGGCATCAGCACCCTGCTGCGTGAACTGAACCAAACGCGCAAAGGCTCGTTTGTGGTCATTGAGCACAACATGGACTTTGTGATGGGCCTCTGTCATCGCATCATGGTGATGGTGGAAGGCAAAGTGCTGGCCATAGGTACCCCTGAAGAAATTCGCGCCAACAAACAGGTGCTTGACGCCTACTTGGGAAGCTGAACATGACAACCAACAATATCAGCAGCGCAGACGCCTGCATAGAATTTGACGATGTGGTATCGGGCTACAAGGATTTCATGATCCTGAACAACCTGTCCTTCAAAGCACGCCGGGGGGCCATCACTTTGCTGATTGGCCCCAACGGTGCTGGCAAGTCGACCGTGCTCAAAACTTTGTTTGGTTTGCTCAAGCCACGACAAGGCAAAGTGCTCTTAAATGGCGAAAACATCAATGGCGCCAGCCAAAAAGATTTGCTGGCCAAAGGCATTGCCTTTGTCCCTCAGGGTCGTAATTTGTTTGGCCAATTGACGGTGTATGAAAACCTTGAATTGGGCGGCATTACGCTGGGCATGAAAACCACGCACGAGCGAATTCCTGAAGTCTTGGAGTTTTTCCCGCGCGTCAAAGAACGTTTGAACTCGCGTGCTGCTTCATTGTCGGGTGGTGAACAAAAACAATTGGAAATTGGCCGCGCTTTGCTCTTACGACCCAAGGTGTTGCTCATTGACGAGCCCTCCATCGGTCTCTCGCCCATGGTGGTTTTGGATGTATTTAAGTTGCTGCGCAAGTTGGCAGAACAAGGCACCACCATTCTGATGGTGGAACAAAACGTCAAGAGCGCATTGGCTTATTCGGATGACGCCATTGCATTGGAGTCGGGCCGTTTAGTCTTGCACAAACCTGCTTCTGATATTTTGAATGACCCCAACATGGAACGTTTGTTCTTGGGTGGGGCGCACACTAGCGCCACAACGCCTTGAGTTTTAATCAGCAACAAGCTTCACCGCTTGTTGCGTTTTGATGGCGCTTGCTATGGCCTCCACCACTTGCAGATTTTGCAAGCCGTCGCGAGCACTCACTAGCGGACTTATTTCACCTTGAATGACTCCTAAAAAGTGCTGAAGCTGAAGCATTAACGGATCTGCGCGCTGCAATTCCAGCGTGTCTGTATGAAATGGTTTGAACCAAGACCGATCTTCCACGCGGGTATAGCTTTTCAATCGCATGGTGGGAATGGACAAGCTTCCCAGAGTCCCTGCAATGACATAACAATCCTCGTCATCATAGGTGGAATAGTCTTTGTTTTCTTGGCTAGTCTGCTCCCAACTTCTGGCGCTGGCAGAAGTATCTGACAACAAGAAAGTACCCAGCACCCCTGATGCAAAACGAAAGTTAATGGCGGCGGTATCTTCTACTTCAAAACCGCGTACGGCGTTGGATGACATGGCCTGAACCTCCACAATATCGCCGCAGAGCATTCGCAAGTTGTGAATTTCGTGGATGAGGTTAATCAGAATGGGACCACCGCCATGCACGGTTCGCCAAGGCGCAACCGTAAAGTAGTCGTCTGGTTTGCAAAATAGCGCACTGCCCATGACACTGACCAGTCGACCCAAGCGGCCCTCTGCAATGACCTTCTTGGCCTTGGCCATGATAGGGCTGTGTGCACGATGATGGCCAATGAGAACTTTTGCGGGTACATGATATTTTGTTGAATCCGTTGCATTCACCAATCTAAGAGCATCCAGTACCGTATGGGCAATCGGTTTCTCCACCAAAACCGCCACGCCTGCATCAAGACATTGCAGCGCTTGGGAAACGTGCAAGGCATTGGGTGTTGCCAAAATGATGCCATCCGGAGGTGAATGACTGAGTAAATTGTCTAAACTTTGAAAATAGGGAACGTTAAGAGACTGGGATAATTTTTCAGCCGCTTCCGTTGGATCTACCACGGCACTCAACTCGCACTCAGAGTGCGCTTGAATGACTTTCATGTGAACTAGTCCAATAGCGCCAGCGCCCACAACCGCAATTTTCATTTTGTTATCTCAATGAACAGGCCAAACGGACCGTTTTAAAGGTCACCCAAGACATACCTTGTTGCCTGCAAAGCCTTTTCAGCCCACGCCTTGTCACCCATGGCTTTGGCGCGAATCATGTCTGGAATTTCAATACTCACCGGCACATCTCTTGGTAAGGCGTTGAACAAGCCCTTTAAATCGATACTACCTTCTCCTGGCAACATTCGCTCCTGCCTTGCTGTATGAATAAGCTCTTCTGTAGAAAAATGAAGCCCTGCTTTTGCATCGCACATTTGTGCGTAATGCAACAAGTGAGAAGGGATGTCGGCAATATCTTCTAGCGTACTGGTGGACCTGCCAAAGTGAAGCGCATCGACCAAGATGCCTGCATTTTTCGGATGTCCCGCCAATGCCATGATCCGCAGGGCAGCCTTCGCATCTTTGACGCCTGTCCAGGGCATGAACTCCAAATCGGCAGTCAAGCCATAGGGTTGCATGTATTCGCACAACTGCGCGTAATGCTGCGCCAAACGTGGCTCATGCGTGTCATCCGCAGCCACCAGCACAGCTTTTGCATTCAGTGCTGCGCCCGCCTCTAACAGAGCACGATAAGGTGCTGGGTCAAATACTTCACCAATTCGAATGATTTCAATGTCAAACACCGTCACGCCGGTATCAGCCATTCTTGCCAAAGTTTCGCGTTGAATCTGCACGTCATCGATGAAACTTTGAAACGGTGCGCCAGGCGCATTGGGCTTCAATCTCAAACCAACAGACGAATAGCCTAATTCAGCAGCGATGCTGATGGCCTCCGGCACAGAAGACTCGTTAACCGTCAGATACGCCAAAGAATAAGAACGCAGCATCTCTTTACTTCAAAGGCGATACAGCAGTCGGCATGGCAATGGTGGAGACCATGTTGGTTGTCAGATGCGCCGGGCCCCCTTTGGGGGGCCAGACACCTTGTGCCACTGCTTCCGCGCGAGCTTTGCTGCGTGACTCAATGTTCGGGTAAGCCCAAATATTGGTGAAGCGCAAGGGTCCATCCAATGCAATCATGGCTACAACACAAGGTGAAATTTTTTCACGAGCGGGTACAGCCTGCTCCCATAAGTCGATGGTGGGTTGTACGCCACCAGGCTTGATGCCATAGGTTCGAATTTCATACACAGGCCCGTTGATGCCACTTTCTGCGCTGGGACGAACCGGCTTCATCCAAGGGAAGCCTTGGTAGCTGTGTTGCTCCAAGCTTTGGAAGATTTCGCCGCAGCCAAAAGGACTTGCATTTTGCTGGGTGCGTTGGCGTTCAGCTTGCAAGTTGGCCAGATCATCAAAGCCGCGCAACACAATCATTTGGTTTAGAACACCAATGTCGGTGAACCAACAACCCAGCAATTCACCATGACCTTGCGAGGCAAAGGTTTGGACGTTGATGGCGGCCTGTGCAGCCGTGCCAAAAGGCAAGGTCATGGTGGCAAGTTCGTAATACATGGGTGTCGTCCTTTTGTAAAAATAATGTTCTGGAGATACTTGTGCGGCATGGTGCGCGGCCAAATACCCGAAGGTCATAGCAGGCCCCAAGGTGATGCCACCGCTGGGATAGTTGCCCCCCATCACACTGGATAAGTCATTGCCGCCTGCATACAGTCCTTGAATGGCTTTGCCTTGTTCGTTCAAGACTTGGGCATGCTCGTTACAGCGCAAACCTGCAAAGGTGCCCAGACTTCCAGCGACCACTCGAACCGCATAAAACGGGCCATCTACCAATGGCGCCATGCATGGGTTGCGTCCTGGATGTGATGCATCACCTTGAATTCGGTTATAGGGTGTTTGACCCTTGCCATATTCGCTGTCATAGCCAACGTCAGCCATGGTGTTAAAGCGTGCAACAGTTTGTCGAAAATTAACTGGATCGATGCCACATTTCAAGGCCAATTCTTCAAGGGTCTTACCTCTTTTTAAATAGCCATTGGCCACCATGCGGCTTAGGCTGACAGGTGCTGGCTTGACAGCACCCAAACCCCATCGGCGAATGAACCGGTGGTCAACCACCAACCAGGCTTGTACGTCTTCGCCAACAGGCAATGCATTCAACAATCCTTGCATGAAGTCGTGATACGAATCGGCTTCATTGGTAAATCGTTTACCAAATCGAGTGACGGCGATCAAGCCTGGCTTGGCACGTTCTAACAAATGAGGAAAGTGCGCCACATGCCCGTCGGCGCGACTGACCAACGACACAGGCGCCATGGCTGCAGCGTGTTTCAAATCCGTGGCGACAACTGCCCCCACCGATTCACCCATGCGCAAGCCATCGCCCGTATTTCCTTTGGACGCTGCAGAAAAGTGCTGCTGCCCCGTCGGGTCATGCGGCAGAAGTTGACGTTTTCGTAAAGGGTCGTGCGGAAAACCTCCTGTAGCCAACATCACACCGCGCTTGGCTCGAATGGTTTGTTCGTGACCATCATGCATGACCACTGCTCCACACACTCGGCCCTGCTCAGTGATCAACCGAACTGCGGGTGTGTTGACACGAATTTCGATGCCTTTGTCAAATGCCGATTTGGCTAAACCTGCAATCAAAGCATTGCCATTCACCAGATGCATGCCACGGCCATGGATTAAGCCATCTCTCAGATGGCGCAACACCCTTTTTACAACATACAAAAAGGAAGTACCTGAGCGCATGGCATTGAAAAAATGCTTGATGTCTGTTCCTGATGCAATGCCCATGCCCAAGAACGTTGTTTCCCAAAGAGGCGTTTTAAGTTGCTTGACATTGGATCCCAGCAAACGGCCATCGATGGGCGCCGCACAGACTGATCGGCCGCCCAACACCGAATCGTTGGTACGGCCATGAAAATCTGGAATGCCGTTGCCATCGATGAATTGCAAAGCCGTTTGCGCTTCAAAGAAGCGAAGCATTTGCGGTCCATGCCTTAAAAACGTCCGAACACGAACTTCATCAAACTGTTCACCCAATTCATGTCGCAAATAAGAAAGTGGCTTTTCAATGGGTTCAGCAATACCCGCCTTCAGCGCCAAATGATTGCGTGGAATCCACATCCAACCGCCGGACCATGCGGTGGTACCACCATAGTGTGGGTCTTTTTCTACGACCAAAACTTTCAGACCTAAATGCGCCGCAGTCACAGCTGTCGACAAAGCTCCCGCACCCGAACCTACAACCAATAGATCGCAGTCCCACTGAGATGCGGTTGAATCGGCGTTCAAGTTCATGGCAGTTGGTAATGGCGGATCTAAGCGGCGTAAATCGGCTGCAAAGAAGATTTGCTGGAACCGCGAGACAAAATAGGGGATGCACCGCTGGCAGCGGCCAATTGCGCAGCAGCCGACATTAGCTGCGGCACCATGCTCAACATGCGTTCACGCGTTAGGCGTGAAGAAGGCCCAGCCACACTGATGGTTCCCATAGGCAATTGGCCCGCCAGACCCACCGGTACCGCAATGGCGTTCAAGCCTGCCGTGTAAGTTTCTTCTGTCAATGCAAAACCTGCTTTGCGTGTGTCTTGCAAAACCTTGAGTAGCACTTTTAAATTTTTTGGCGCATTGGGACCAAATTCTTGTGGCATGCCCAAACCTTGTTGGGACACCAATTTCAATGCGGCATCGTCTTTTAACGTGGAAAGCCATGCCCAACCCGAAGACGAACAACTCAGGCGCGCAATACTGCCCATGTCTGGGTCATAACGCAATCCTTGCCTGGCCCCCTGTGCACGAGCCACCCAGGTCAACCTGTCACCGTCCACCACAGACAGGCGAACCAACTCGCCCGTTTGCTCTGCCAACCTGTCTAACAACGGCTGTGCCACATCAATCACACCCGTTTGACTAAGGTAGCTCAAACCCATCGATACCAATTTGGTGGTGAGCACATATTCACCCAAGTCGCGCGCTTGCCTGACATAACCCAAGCGAATCAGGTCAACCAACAATCGATGTGCAGCACTTTTGGGCATGTTGAGCCGGTCGGCAATGGCCACCAATTCCATGCCCTGCCCTTGCGCTGACAGGAGCTCCAAAATGCCCAAGGTTCTTTCTAGGACGCCGCTCATGTGTTTAAAAAAGTGGTTGAAGGATTACAAAATTTTTCAAACTTTATCATGAAAATGACATTATGTTCGAAAGTTGAACAACGTTCCAATTTTGGATAAACTGCGACATCTTCAAGTCTTTCCATCCATTCACCATGCTCGACAAATTAAGCGGCGCCACCCGAGTTCACATCATTGTGGGCGACCCCATTGCTCAAGTGAAATCACCTTTTGGCATGACGCAAGCTTTTGAACTGAATGGCAAAGACGCCATTTGTATTCCCGCCCAAGTGCCCACCCAAGATTTAACACAATGGTTTGAGGGCGTTTCTTTGGCACGCAATGTTGATGGCATCATCGTCACCATCCCCCATAAATTTGATTGCCATGCGCTTTGCGCCACCCACTCACCTCGAGCAGATTTCTTGGGCGCAGTCAACACCATTCGTCGCAATGCAGATGGCTCATGGCATGGCGATATGTTCGATGGACTGGGTTATGTCAAAGCCATTGAGTCAAAAGGCTTTCATCTTCGAAACAAAAAAGCATTGTTAGTGGGTGCAGGTGGCGCTGGCTCTGCCATTGCACATGCCATGGTGTTGGCCGGCGTCAGTGAGTTGACCATTCATGATGAAAATACCGATCGTCGCAATTCGCTCATTCAACGTCTCAACACTTTGAAGTTGGGCCATGTCACTGCGGGCTCCTCCAACCCAAGCGGCTGTGATATTGCCATCAATGCCACGCCCATGGGGATGCGGGAGAGCGACGCTTCACCCATCGACATCGACGCCATCAAGCCCCATATGTTCATTGGTTGCGTGATTACAGCGCCAGCCATTCCGCCATTGATAGCAGCCGCGCGAGCCAAAGGTTGCAACACTTCTACGGGTGCAGACATGTTTGTTCAAGTTCGAGAGCTCATGGTTCAGTTCTTGTTAGACCAGTGAAGGGGCCCTAGAGGTGATGGCCATGAAAATCTCAAAGCTTCAAGATCGCATCAGCACCGATCTTTCTCAATTTAAAGACCAAGACACCGTCGACTTGATCGTCATTGGTTCTGGCGCCGCAGGTTTTTCTGCTGCGCTCAATGCTGCGATCGATGGCGCGCGTGTTTTATTGGTCGAACGCATGGCGCATGTCGGCGGCACCACCGCCTTGTCAGCTTCCACAGCATGGGTGCCTGGTACAAAACGAGGCCTAGAAGTTAATCCCGAAGACACACCTGAACGCGTGACTACATTTTTGAACAACGCTGTGGGCGATCGGTCTGAACCTGAGATGCGTCAAGCTTTCATTGACAACGGCCCCAAAGCCATTGCCAATCTAGAAAATAACAGCGCATTGCAATTCCAAGTCCGAATGCTGCACCCAGATTACTTGTCGGAACTAGAGGGCTCCGTTTTAAGAGGCAGGGCCATTGAACCCCAACCCTTCGATGGTAAATTGTTAGGGCCTAACATTGGACTGGTGCGGCATCCCATTCCTGAATTCACGGTGCTTGGTGGCATGATGGTAGATCGCGATGATATTTTTCATCTATTGCGACTCACTGAAACTTTTCAATCATTCAACTACAGCCTGCGCATTGTGCTGCGTCACTGCTGGGACAAACTGGTTCAGCCCCGCAGTACCCGCTGGGTCATGGGCAACGCCATGATCGGTCGCATGCTGCACAGCTACATTGAACGCAAGGGCTTGCTGCTCACCAACACAGAACTCACGGATTTGGTTCAAAACGACAAGGGCATTCAAGGTGTCGTACTCGCGCAAAATGGCCAACGTATCACCGTGAACAGCAAGGGTGGTGTGGTGATGGCTAGCGGCGGATTTAACCGCCATGCTGAGCGGCGTGCAGATCTGTTACCTGGCGCCAAAGAAATCTGGTGCCCAGCAGGACCCGGCCATACGGGCCGCGCACAAGACTTGGCATTCAAAGCGGGTGGTCATTTGGGCACAGGCGGCTTTAGCCATGCATTTTGGGCGCCGGTTTCCATACGTCAACGTGCCGATGGCACCATCGCATCCTTTCCTCACTTTGTGATGGACCGTGGCAAGCCGGGCATGCTGACTGTTGACAGCCAAGGTCAACGCTTTGTGAACGAATCGACTTCGTATCACCTCTTTGGCATTGCCATGCAAGTGCATCACACCCGTACACCTTGCATTCCTTCTTGGCTGGTTTGCGATGCAGGTGCATTGAAACGTTACGGCCTTGGCATGATTCGTCCAGGTGGCAAAGGATTAGCACCTTTCCTAGCAGATGGCTATTTGAAACAAGGTCAATCACTCAAGGATTTGGCATTGCAAATCAAGCTGCCATCAAACCAATTGCAAGCCACGGTAGAACGCTTTAATCAGATGGCCAAGGAAGGCGTTGATTTAGATTTTCAACGTGGCACCACAGATTACCAACGCGCCAATGGCGACGCTACCTGGCCAGGCCCTAACCCCTGCTTGGGCGCATTGACCAATGGCCCTTTCTACGCCATTGCACTTTATCCGGGGGACATTGGTGCAGCAACCGGCTTGATCACCAACGCCAATGCACAAGTACTAAACGCACAAAGAGATGTCATATCTGGCTTGTATGCATGTGGCAACGATATGCATTCCATCATGGGCGGTGTTTATCCGGCGCCGGGCATCACCATTGGCCCTGCCATCACCTTTGGTTATTTGGCTGCAAAGCATGCCATCACAAGGTCGCGATCAGCAAACTAAGCGTTAGCATGGGGGTGATTTTTTGGCACTCTGTCGTATGATCGAAACGACAACAACAGGAGACAAGACCCATGCTTTCTAGGCGTCAAACACTCATGGCCTTGGCCGCTGGCTTTGCAAGTCAAGCCTATGCCCAACGCAGCACCACAGACTACCCCACCAAACCCATCAAAATCATTGTGCCGTTTCCTGCAGGTGGCGGTGGCGACATCTTGGCGCGCCTCACTTTGTCTAAGCTTGCGCAAGAGTTGGGGCAGAGTGTTGTGTTTGAAAACATTGGCGGTGCAGGCGGCAATGTGGGTGTCAGCAACGGCAGCCGCGCAGCGGCAGATGGTTATACCTTGGTGTATGGCACCAATGGCACGCATGCCATCAATCAAACGCTTTACAAGAACCCGGGCTTCGATCCCATCAAAGATTTTGAACCCATCACGCGTCTTTCCAGAATTGCTGCTTTATTGGTTGTTCGGCCTGGCCTGCAAGTGAAGTCCATGAAAGAATTGCTGGTTGAGCTGAAGAAAAATCCTGGTAAATATTCTTTTGCTTCTGCAGGCAACGGAACCACCTCACATTTGGCCGGCGAGACGCTCAAGGCCCAAGCCGGCTTGGCCGTTGTTCACATTCCATATCGCGGCGGTGCAGCCGCCATTACTGACGTCATTGCCGATCGCATCGATTTCATGATTGACGTCATGCCCAATACGGCACCTCATGTGCGCAACGGCAGGCTCAAAGGCTTGGCCGTGAGCACACTGCAAAGAGTCAGCAGTTTTCCAGACATCCCCACCATTGCCGAGTCAGGCGTACCAGGCTTTGACGTGAGTGCGTGGGACGCCTTGTTTGCCCCAGCTGGTACACCACCCGCCGTTCTTGAAAAAGTGGGCCAAGCCATGCAAAAGATCTTGGCGGATGATGCACTCAAACAGCAACTGAATAGCCGCGGTTCAGAATCATCGCCCACCAGTCCTGCTGCGTTGCGCTCATTCATTCAAGTTGAAATTGAGCGCTGGGGACAAGCCATCAAACGTTCGGGCACCACTGTTGATTGAGGCTTTGCATGGATCACACAATATACCGAGGCATGCCAATAGCGCCTGCTGCGTCAGCTACTGAAACTAAAAACTTTTTTCAGGCTTTAGAAAATTTTCAAAGAGTCTTCGCCATTCGACCCGGCGATCAAGTACTCATTTTGTCTGATCCGCTGCTCGATCATCGCGTCATTGACGCAGTCATAGGACTGGCCAAGGCCAGAGGCGCTACGGTTCGCATTTACACTGAACCCAACTCACGCGTCACGGCCATGCCAGAACACATCAAGGCTTTGGTCGAAGCTTCGCAATTTGTGGTGTCCACGTGGTTCTGCTCCATCATCGACCCATTCTTCATTGCCATGCGACGTAAAGGCCAGCGCTGGGTCAAGATCACTTATTTTAGAAACTTGGACTTGCTGCAGACACCAGAGGCCAGATTTCCCATCGATGTCATTGGCGCCATCATTCAAGCCACTGCCAAACGATATCCCCAAGAAGGTGAATTCGATTTGCAGTTTTCTGATGAGCGGGGCAGCGATTTCAAAATTCACTTTACGCCAGAGATGCGCGCTAACCAACTTTCCACCAACCGTTGGCGCGGCCTCATGACCGCCGAAACGGATGGCTCGTATGTGCATTACTTACCCACCCATGGCCCTAATTTATGGGACCACAACGCAGTCAAAAATAACCTGTCTATTCCAACGCAAATGAGCGGCGTTTTGTATCCTCAATGGGCTGTCGGTTTTCCCAAACCCTTTGAAGAGCGCATTGGGGTTCACTTTGAAGGCGAGTACGTCAGCCAAGTCACTGGGCACTCTCAAGAGGCAATTATTTTGCGCGACATGTTGGTGGGCGGCCGAATGATCGAAGGCGGCGGTTGTGGTTTTAACCCCAAGTCACCTAGGCACACGATCTACCCAGCTGGGTCTAACTCTCCAGGGGCATTGCACTTTGGCATAGACCTCACCAAGCCCAACGATTACATCCGACGCGTCATGCCAGACTGGGAAGAGCCGCCGATTCACATGGACCTGGTTACGCTAGATGCCACTGTGAAAGCTGGCGACAATACCCTGATTGATCAAGGCTTCTTGTCTGCACTTCGCGACCCTGAGGTGATTGAAATTGCCAGCCGGTTTGGCGATCCAGTCGATTTGCTAGAAGGCTTTGTTGATTGACGATAGCGACTTTAGCAATTGATCACGCATCTCTTTTTTAACCAACTTGCCATTGGCGTTTCGAGGCAGCGGTGTCGTTGAAAAAGTGAAGCTTTCAGGCACCTTGTAATCTGACAGTCTGGTGAGACAAAACTCACGCAGTTCGTCCTCCACGGCGTCCGCCGTCTTGAGCATCACAAAGGCATGCACACGCTCACCCAACACGGGACAGGGCTTTGACACCACCGCACACTCTTGAACTGTCGGATGTGCATAGAGCGCGTTCTCAACTTCAATGGTAAAAATTTTGTAACCACCGCGATTGATCATGTCTTTTTTGCGATCAACCACTTTGACGTAGCCCTGTGCGTCCATCGAACCAATGTCGCCAGAGCGCCAAAACCCACCTGTGAAATTGGCCTGAGTGGCCTCTAGATTGTCCCAATAACCAGGCACTACATGCGGGCCTTTGATCCAAATTTCACCCAGCACATTGGGTGGCACCTCACGGCCGTTATCGTCCATGATTCGAATTTCGGCATAGACCAATGGCAAGCCAACCGAATCGTTGTGCGCCGCTGTTTGTCCAGATGGCATGATCGTTGAGGGCGACGTAGATTCTGTGGAGCCATAGCAATTCATCAGCATGAGCGATGGCACGCTATGCGCCAAACGCTCGATGGTGGCCACAGGCATGGGCGCACCGCCAAACGCACCAATGCGCCAGCGCGATAAGTTGTATTGATCGAAATCACTTTGCAACAAACACAAGTTGTACATGGCAGGCACCATGAGGGTGTGGGTCATGCCCTCACGCTCAGCCAACATCAAGAAGTCTGCTGCTTTAAAACTGGGCATGATGACCAGCTTGCCAGCCACCAAAGTGAGGGTGGTAATCAAGGCAATCAAGCCGGTCACATGACTCAAGGGCACAGCCGCAATGGAAGCGTCTGAAGCCTTGAGGTCCATGGCAATTTGGTAGTGCAAAGAAGAATGCACAATGCCCAAATGCGTCAGCATGGCACCCTTGGGCCGCCCCGTTGTGCCCGAGGTGTACAAAATGACTGCTGTGTCTTCCTCCGCTACTTCGTGAATGGGAGGTACCACCCCGTCTTCTAACAGACTGGCAAACAATTCAGAACCCTCGCACGCCGCCATGGCGACGCGATGGTGGAGTGCCGGCGCGTCGACTGCTGAAGGCAACAGAGGCGATAAATCGGCCTCATGCACCACCATGACAGCAGCGCAATGCGACAACATATAAGCCAAGCCCGGTGCCTGCTCCCGAATGCTGATGGGAACAGCAATAGCGCCTAAATGAGCCAATGCAAACAACGTGACGACAAATTCATTTCGATTGCCAAGCAACATGGCCACCCGATCACCCGCCTTGACGCCGCGTCGGGCCAAGCCCGTTGCCAATTGTGAAGACTGCTTGATCAATTCGTCGTAGCGAAGGCGCTCTGGGCCACACACCAAAGCCTCGCCGGTGGGGTTGCTTTTGAATGCCTCGTGTAGCAGTGCATACAGACTAAGCGGTCTATGTTGAAAGCATGTCACCACGCGATCACCAAAATGCGCTTCTTGGCGCATCTCAGGCCACTGATCTCCCCAATCGCTCATGAACTGATCTCCATTTTTTATGCCTCACCCTGCGACTTGCCAACTCATTTGTGGGCGGCCTCGGTTTGCGCCAAACTCAAAGCCAAGGTTTCAGGGTGAATGTCCAAATCTAGCAACAACCAAATGGCTGCTTTCTGCCAATGAAGGCCTGGGCGCAAGGTGGCGAAAACTCCGCCCATCAAAGCCTCTGGCATGACAAACTTCAAAGCTTTAAGACCTGGCAGGTCATAGCGAAGCACGGGCCCTGGCACCACTTTGTTTAGCATGAGGGCGACGGCCTGAGTGGTCAACGCCTGACTCAAGAAGTGATAGGTGGCGTCATCTGGCGCTACCAGCGTGAGGTCCAGCATGTCCCCTTTGTCGCCCGCGCGGCCAACTGCAATGTCTCCGACTCTCATGACTGACTCCAGCGCAAATTTGTTTTGACTAGCGACGGATCGATGAAACCATCCACGATTTCGATGCGGTTTCGTCTTTCACTTCGCACGCTGCACCCGCCAGCAGGGCCGGATACCGTCAATGTATAAATTTCGTCCTCAATGACCTGCGCCATCTCAGCATCTTTGCAACGTGCAGAGACATGCACCCGAAGTTCGGCAGGGGGTGGCGCGTCCAATGAACCTGCACGCAACACCGAGTTAACACCCACCAAGTCGATGGCCACATCGTCATCTGACCAATCTGACAGGCGCCTGCGCAAGATCTCTGCGGCTTTCTTGGCACGCCCAAAGGCACCTGATCCCGCAAAGCCAATTTCACAATCGGCAATGAACCCTGGCAGTTCTAAAAAGCCTGCAACTTTCAAGGAAGGCGGCGGGCCTGAAGTCCGCGCACCCGTCATGCGAATGCGGTTATGGCCGATTTGCTCAAAGCGAATGCCAGAAAAATCCAAGACCAAATCGGGCGTGATGTATCGAAAAGGATCGTGCACTTCGTACAACAGTTGCAAAGTGCAAGTGAGGGCATCGACGATGGCCGGCGCACCGTCTAGCACCGTGATGTCTGCAGAGCCATCAGCGTAAACATGTGCCAAGGGATAACCGATGGCCGCAAATTCAGCCGCAGACAAAGGATTGCCAGACTTGGGGCCGCCCAAGGGATCGTAGTTACCCCCCGTCAACTGTCCGCCACACTCCAACAAGTGCCCCACCGTCAGCGCACCCGCCAACGCATTGGGGTCTTGATTTAAATACTGACGCACTGGCGCCGCAAACAAGGCAGAGTCGGCAACGCGTCCGGTCACCACCACATCGGCACCGGCTTCCAAAGCTTCAGCCATTGGGACGCATCCCAAATAGGCGTGTGCACCCAACAATCTTCCTGTCAATGGTTTCATCCATTTGACTTGGTCGGACAGCGCCATCACGTCATCGCCCTCAACCGCCGCAATGCGCAAGCCTGACACGCCCAGCGTCTTGGCCAAGTCAGCAATGGCTTGACCCGCAGCACCGGGATTGGCAGAACCCAAATTAGAAATAATTTTGCAATTTGTCTTGGCTGCAGCAGGCAACAAAGGCGTCAAGCGCCGTCGCAAACGCGTATCAAAACCCGCGTTTGGATTGTCATGACGCGCTTTGATGCCGGGAACTAAGGTTCGTTCGGCCAAGCACTCCAGTGCCACAGCGTCTACTTGACCCGATGCAGCCAACGCGACAGCTGGATCTACACGGTCACCGGCAAAACCTGCACCAGACCCAATTCGATAGACCGGCTGTTTAGATTGAGTCATAGGATTTAGATGAAGTTACAGGCTGACATCGACAAGCAATTCAGGGTTGAACAACCGAACCCGGTTGTCGACGTAATAACCCCCATATTCCGTGTACTTCATCACACCACAACCGCACTTCTGACATGCAAAGACGTCGCATCGGTTGTAGGGGAAGTGCTTGGGTGCAATGGGTGCTTGAGGCGAGTCGTAGCGAGTGCCATCAGGGTGAAACTCTTCAAAGCTCGGCTCGGTTTGTCCGTCTTGTAAAGGTTCACGAAGGGTCCCTTTGCTTTGCATCTGGTCTGCCGGCCAGCGATCGTCACTGACACTTTCCCAGCCAAGACAATGTTTCAAGGCGCAGTTGCATTCAGATGGCTTTGATTGACTTATCAATTTCAATGCTTCTGACGATAGTAAGGCGATATCTTGGTTTTTCATGCTCAAGGCCGAGTTTGACGGTAAGCGTTACTTTTCAATTGCACTGACAACTCGTCCGCATATTGCCGTAGAAGATCGATTTGCGCTTTAGGCGGAGGATCTGGAATTTCTTGGATAGAACCCACTATGCCAATAGCGCCGGCTAACACATCATCGTCTCTGAAAATAGGCACGGCAATGGTGTTAATTCCCAGCAGCATTTCACTGGCAGCGTAATCGTAAAAACGTTTGCGAATGACAGGCAAACGGTTCAAAACAGTTTGAGGGTCAACCACCGACTGCTCTGTTTCAGCCTGTAACGACTCCGCCAGCAAAGCGCGCTGCGCAGGCTCTGTTGCATAGGCCAACATCAAACGGCCAAAAGCTGAGCAATGCGGCAACGGTCGATTGCCAGGCTTTACAGAGATGCAAATCCTCGCATAGATGTTGTCAGAGGTTGCAATGACCATGGGTTGGCCGTTAATGGGAATGGCCAGTACGGCGGTTTGCCTCAACTCATCACGCAACTTAACCAAATAAGGTTCGGCTCGGTAGCGCAAGTCAAATTGGGCGCCAGCAGCCTCCCCTAATTGGAAAAGGCGCCAACCCAAGCGGTAGCGTTCGGTGGAATGCTCTTGCTCCACCATGCCCATTTCTTTCAGAGTGGCCAAATGCCGATGAATACGAGGCTTGGTCTCCCCCATCAAATCTGCAAGTTCAGTGATTCGCATGGCCCGCCTGGCCAATGCCATTTCATTGAGCAAGCGCATGGCCACTTTAACGGCCTCAACGGAGTTTGTTTTACGGCCGTCTTCCCCCACCGAGGTGGTTTTTGCCTTGGCAGATTGCAGTTTTTTTGAATTGATTGGCATGTTTTGTCTCAATTTTGGACGTATTTTGATACAGATGATAGGCACACTAGGCGAAATAAAATAACGCTAGGCGTAAAAATATGATCTAATGAATTCAAAGTTCATCCATTGAATTCAACCGGACCCAACCTGGAATGATTGTTTTTGATCTGCTCACAGGGTTTTTAGGAAGTGGCAAAACCACACTCCTTAACGCGTACCTTCGGCTAGAAGTAGGTCAGGACACGGCTGTCATCGTCAACGAGTTTGGAGCTATCGGCCTTGATCAACTCCAGTACAAAGAACTATCGGAAGATGTCTATTTGCTGGACAACGGTTGTTTGTGCTGCACCGTTACACACTCACTGCGCGAGACGCTTTTAGAAATCAAAGATCTCACCCAGCGCATAGGCAGACCACCTTTGAAACGCGTTGTCATAGAAACCACCGGCTTGGCCGACCCTTTGCCAGTCATGCATGCGTTGTTGGGTGACAAATCGCTCATGCAACACTTTCGCTTGGGGCAAGTTATCACCACGATCGATGCAGTGCAAGGTTTGCAACAACTGCATTTGCACGTTGAATCTCGAAAACAGGCAAGCGTTGCAGAGCATTTGGTCATCACCAAGACCGACATGGCCAGTGCACCGATCTTGCTTGAACTGAAGATTCAGCTCAAGAAACTTAACCCCTATGCCCACATCACGGAATCAGTTTCAGGGCAATCTGCAGCAGCCATTTTCACGATCGACTTGCCGAGCAATACTTTTAAATTATTGCCAAAAGCATTTGACGAAAATTCTCATGGCAGCCCGCATGGTTCAGGCATCGGCAGTTGGAGTGTATTCACCGACATTCAACCCACATGGGTAGGTATCTCTGCATGGTGGCACTTGCTCACCTTGAGATTTGGCAATCAACTTCTGCGGTGTAAAGGCTTATTGGCTGTCAACGATGCCAGGCCCTTTGTACTGATTCAAGGTGTGGGCAAAGTTTTTCATTCGCCTACGTTTCTGCAAGCTTGGCCAGACACAGATTTGCGCGGGCGAATTGTTTGCATTGGGCAAGACCTCGATCCAGATTGGCTGGAAGCCAGCTTGAAGGCACTCACTTTGAAGGAAGCCTCTTGCAGGCCTCGCAACCTCGAAGAATTGAACGAATGTTTTTAAAAAAGAGACTCGCATGAATAGCACTGAATTTGTTCTTCGCAGTGGCACACTTGTTGACGCTAACACCGATGGAACCCCCACAGACTTGCTGATTAGAGACGGCAAAATTGCAGCGCACTTAGCACCTGGAACACCTGTCGATGTGTCAATTCCTGTTATGTCAGCTGAAGGACTGCACATCTTTCCTGGTCTGATTGATGCACACATGCATTTCGGCTTTGGTGAAAAAATTACCGAATACGAAACTGAAACCATCTACGCCGCTCAAGGTGGCTTTACCACGGTTCTTGGCTATTTCCTGAACAATGAAGCTTATGCCGATGTCTACAAGCGTGAGCAGGAATACGCCAGAACGCGCGCCTATATCGACTATGCGTTTCACTTTAGCACTGCCAATGAAGAACACATTAAAGAGTTGGCCGATTACGTCAAAACCTACGGCGTGACATCATTCAAATATTTCATGAACTTCAAGGGCGAGGAAGGTCGCTACTTGGGCCTTGACGGCACGGACGATGGCTATCTCTTTGACCTCCTGACCATGGCCGCTAGCATTGGCGATGTCAAAGTAGTTTGTCACACCGAGAACATTGAAGTTGTCAACCGAATTCGGACACGAATTCAAGCTAGCGGTGGCACCACCTTGAAAGATTGGTCTCGCGCCAAACCAGCTTTTACAGAGGCTGAAAGTTCTGTGCGGGCCATGTACTTTGCCGAGCATTTGGGTGCCCAAATTTACATACCGCACATCAGCACTCGGATGGCCCTGGACGAAGTACGTAAATGGCGTAGCCGTTACGACAAAGTGTTTGTTGAAACTTGTCCGCATTACCTCACTCACACCGAAGACTCTGATTTGCTAGGCATGGGCAAAGCCAATCCACCCTTCAGAAGCGCCGACGACGTGGCAGCGATGTGGGAAGGCTTGCAAGATGGCAGCATCGACGTAGTGGCATCCGACCATTGCCCGCGCAAACGTGCCACCAAAGAAAAACCTTTGTGGTTGGCATCTCAAGGCTTCCCAGGTACCGCCACTATTTTGCCGGTGCTGTTGCACGAGGGCTATCACAAGGGCCGCCTCAGTCTGCGTCGCATTGCAGAAGTACTAACCAAAGCCCCAGCAGCCATTTTCAATGTGGCACCCCATAAGGGAAGCTTAGACATTGGCTCTGATGCAGACATCACCCTGGTCGACTTGAACTTAAGTCGTGTGGTCAATCCTGCTGAGTTGGGCTCTTACTCTGACTACAGCTTGTACGAAGGCCAAAACCTCAAAGGTTGGCCCGTCCAAACCATTGTCCGCGGCAACACCGTCATGGCCAATGGCAAGATTTTGGGTCAACCTGGCTACGGCAACTACATTTTCCGCTCACTGACAGAGCCCAAAGAAGGAGCACTTTCATGAAACCATGGCACGGCATCATCAGCGAGGAAGAACAGCGCGCCTATCGCGCTGCAGGCTTTGGACGCCCCACGGGCATTGGCAAACGTCCCGCTTTATTGATCATTGATGTTCAGTACCGCACAACGGGAACAACACCCCAGCCATTTTTTGAAGCGATCAAAGAGTTTCCCACCAGTTGTGGCGAAGTAGCATGGAAGGCCGTGGGCAACATCAAATTGTTGGCCGATGAATTTCGCAAGCGCGGTTGGCCCGTTCTTTATCCACACGTAGCACCCAAAGTGCAAAACGAAGGCGGTCGTTTGGCAGACAAAGTCCCTGCCATCATGAACATTGCCGCCAATGGCTATCAATTTGTCAAAGACATTGAACCCCACCCTGGCGATGTGTTGCTACCCAAAAAACATCCAAGTGCATTCTTTGCGACGGCACTCACCAGCCACCTGATTGACTTGCAAGCTGACACGCTGATCGTGACAGGTTGCAGCACCAGTGGGTGCGTACGCTCTAGCGTGGTGGATGCATTTTCTTTGAACTTCAAAGTATTGGTACCTGAAGATGCGGTCTATGACCGGAGCCACGTGTCACATGCGGTCAATTTGTTTGACATGTCAGAAAAGTATGCCGATGTCGCGCCCACACAGGAGGTTCTAGAAACCTTGAGAAAGATTTGAGTCAGTTGTTAAGCGTTCCCTAAAGTCGGTCCAAGAGGGCCATTGTTTGTTCTACCAACCAGGAGAGAAAATGAAACTTTCAAATCGTCGTCGTATGTTGGCGCTTTCAGCGCTGATCATGAGTGGCGCAGCCTTTACAGGTGCTGCGTTAGCGCAAAGCAAGCCAACCCTCAAGTTTGGTCTTGCCATGCCTTTGTCTGGTTCACAAGCGCTTTACGGCGCAGACCAAGTCAAGGCCGCGCAATGGGCTGTTGCCGACATCAACGCCAAAGGTGGCGTGAACGGTAAGCAACTTGAAATGATTGTGCTTGACACCCAAGCCGACCCCCAACTGGGTATCAATGCGGTCAATCGCTTGGCCAGTGTGGACAAAGTGCCAGTTTTCATCACAGCATGGAGCTCGGTGGTCAAAGCTGTGGCCCCCATTGCCAATCGAGAAAAAATATTGGAACTTAGCGTTGGCGCGAACTCGCCCGACATAGCCAAACTGGGCGATTATGTTTACACCACTTTCCCATTGGCTGAAGTGGACGTCAGTGGCTTGGCCAAATACACCTACGCCACACTGGGCAAGAAAACTGCTGCTGTGATGTACATCAACAACGACAGCGGCGTTGAGGGTGCAGCCATTTACAAGAGCGTATTTGAAAAAGCAGGTGGCAAAGTGGTGGCGTATGAAGCCTATGACACCAAAGCTACCGAATTCACAGGTGCCTTGCTCAAAGTGAAAGCAGCCAATCCAGACATGATTCACATTCAGGGCCTGGTGTCTGATTTGCCACAAGTGATTGCGCAAATGCGTCAATTGGGTTTGCAGCAACGTGTCTCGACTTACTCTGCGGGCTACAACCCTAAAGTGATCGAGCAACTGGGTGCAGCCGCTGAAGGTTTGATCGTGACCTCCTTGGCTCCTGGACCATCAGATAACCCCAACCTCACACCGTTCATCAACCGCTGGAAAGAAACTGAAAAGCGCGTGCCCAATGGCTTGCCTTACACACAGTACTTGTATGACGGCCCTTACTTGGTAGCTGAACTTTACAAATGGATTGAGAAAAACAAGTTGCCAGCCACAGGTGAAAACATGCGCAAGGCTTTGATCACTGCCAAAACCTTTGAGTTACCCATGACTGGCGGATTGACGGTTGGCGAAGACCACCGTGTGAACAAGCCAGTTTATCTATTGACTGTTGACAAAGGCCAATTCGTGCCTTTGGCCACAATCAAGTAAAGCGTCTTTGAATCGGTCACGACTGATGTCAGTCGTGACCAGCTCATCTCTCAAAGGATTGGTGTGATTGATATTTCTATTTTGCTGCAAATCGTTTGGACAGGTTTTGCCGCTTCCACCTATGCCATCTTGTTTGCTGTGGCGTTCTCACTGGTGGTCAAAGTGGTCAAGGTATGGAACTTTGCACAGGCCGGCATGATGGCTCTGTCGTTTTATGTCATGTACGCAGCACACAATAAATTCGGCATTGCCATCCTGCCCTCAGTGGGTATTGGCCTTGTCGTCACCATTGCTGCCAATGTGTTCATGGACAGGTATGGACTGCAAATCCTGCGAAATAGAAATTCACCCAGTCTGACTTTTTTCATTTTCACCCTGGTGGTGTCCGAATTTTTAGCTTATTTGTTGGCCATGATTTTTGGCACAGAACCCGTTGCACTCAAACCCAACATCATGTCGGGCGTGAACATTGTTCATGGCATTGTGATTAGCAATTGGGACATCGAAGCGGTGTGCGTCACATTCGTTTTGTTGCTTGCGCTTTACCTCTTCATGACGCGTACGCACGATGGTCAGTTTATGGCAGCAGTTTCCGACAACCCTGAATTGTCTAGGCTATATGGCATTAACGTGACGCGGGCCTACGTCCTCACCTTTGTCATCACGGGCGTGCTCATTACCGCAGGCATGTATTTATTTGGAACAAGGGCTTCCATCATTCCCAATACGCCTTTGCAAATGATGCTCTTTGCAGTCATTGCCACACTCTTGGGCGGCATGGGCAAAATTTTTGGTGCGGCAGTGGCGGCCGTGGGCCTTTCACTCATTCAAGGTTTGAGTATTTTTGTCATTCCGTCGCAATGGCAAGGCCTCATTCTTTACGTGTTTCTTTTCATCACGATTTTGTTTTTCCCACAGGGTGTCAGTTTGCAAAAATTCAAGCAACTGATCAGCCTGTCGAAAAAACAATAAGCCGCTCATTAAAGGTATCTGAACATGGAGTATTTCATCTCTCTGGCGGTTTTGGTAGGCATCTACATTACCCTGAGTTCCAGTTTCAACCTCATCATTGGCTTTGGCGGTTTGGTGAGCATTGCACACCCCATCTTCTTTGCATTGGGTGCTTACACCACGGGCCTGCTGGCCATTCATTTTCAAATGCATCCTGTGCTGGCTGTTCTGGCCGGTGGTGGCGTTGCCTTCTTGTCCTCCATGATGCTTTCCCTGCCATCGCTGCGAATATCGGGTGACTACTTGATGATCACCAGCATCGGCTTTCAGTTGGGCCTGCTTGAAGTCATCAAACACTTGAGCGTCACGGGCGGTGCAAGCGGTTTGGGCAATATTCCCAATATCGTTGAGGGTTCCTCACGCAGTACCTTATTTGCACTTGTTTCTTGTGCCATTGCCGCAGTGGTCGTTTTGGCTATTCGGTGGCTTCTCAATGGGCCCTATGGCCGTGTCATTGCCGCGATGCGCGATGACGAACTGGCTTTCTCCGCGCTTGGCCGCAACGCCATGATGATCAAGCTCAGTTTGTTTGCCATTGGCTCTGGCTTTGCGGGCATTGCGGGTGGCATTTATGCCTACTACTACCAATACATCAGCCCTGATCAATTTGAAATTTTGCAATCAGCCATGTTGCTGACCATGGTAGTGGTGGGCGGTATGGGCTCGCAACTGGGCCCGGTTGTGGGTTCGATTTTGTTACTTTTATTACCGCAAGCCATTAGCTTTTTGAATTTACCGCCCAGTGTGATGGCCCCGCTCCAGGGCGTTATCTACACATCGCTGGTGATTGTCTTTTTGTTCTGGCGGCCTCAAGGTTTGATTGCCCCCAGCCAACGCCAATCTGCAAAGGAGGCGTGATATGAGTGCCTTGATTTCACTCAAAGATGTTTGCAAAAGCTTTGGCGGCATTGTCGTAGCCGATCATATTTCCATTGACATTCAACGCGGCGAAATTCTGGGTTTGATTGGACCCAATGGCGCTGGCAAAACATCTTTGTTCAATTTAATTTCAGGCGTCTACCCTGCAGACTCTGGCAGTATTTCTGTGTCTGGCCAGTCATTGGATGGCTTGAACCTGCACCAACGTGCACGCTTAGGTGTGGCACGAACCTGGCAACACATGCGCTTGTTTGCCAGCATGAGTGTTTTAGACAACATGTTGGTGGCACCGCGCGATTATCCCGGTGAAAAAATCAGCAACATACTGTTCAGGCCCAAACAGACAGCAGCAGCCAACGTCGCCATGCATGAGCGTGCCATGGGCATTTTGAAACGCATGAACCTGCAGGCCATTGCAGACAGCAGTGTGAACGACATCACATTTGGTCAACAAAAATTGGTGGGCTTAGCCCGCGCTTTGATGAACGACGGTGAGTGTCTCTTGCTGGACGAGCCCATGGCGGGCGTTGAGGGCAATGCCTACGAAACCATGAAAAGCATCGTTCGAGAAGAGGCTGCCTCTGGTCGGGCTGTGTGTGTGGTGGAACACAACGTGTCCTTCATCAAGGACCTGTGCAACACAGCTGTATTCATGGCCAGCGGCAAAATTCTTGAGCGCGGCAGTGTTGATTCACTGTTAGCCAGTCAAACTTTGGCAGATTTGTATTTCGGCGCGTAAGCGACGATCAACCAGAAGGAGAGGCCCAAGTGCTTCAAGTCGATCACGTCAACGCTTATTATGGAAAACTCCAAGTCCTGCATGATTTGTCACTGAGTATTCAGGACGGAGAACGTGTTGGTATTTTTGGTCACAATGGCGCTGGCAAGACCACCTTGCTCAAGTCCCTGGTGGGCGACCTCGCGCAAATTGAAGGTCAAATTCAATATCAAAATCAAAAAATTGTGGCTGGCCAGGTTCATTTGAATGTGCGTCAGGGCATTGGTTTTGTGCCGCAAGGACACAACGTTTTTAGAGAACTATCAGTCGAGCAAAACCTTCGGATTGCGGGCCTTCTGCACGACCCCGCCTATGCGCAAACAGTTTGCGAAATTTTCCCCATTCTGAAAGAACGAAAGACACAAGTGGCGGGTTCATTGAGTGGAGGTCAGCAACAAATGCTGGCCTTGGGCATGTCACTCATGACTCGCCCGCGTCTCTTGCTTTTGGACGAGCCCACCACAGGTTTAGCCCCCATCATTGTGAAAGATGTGCTTACATCCATCCGCGACATCAATGAAAAGGAAGGCACCACTGTCCTCATTGTTGAGCAGAATGTTCAAGCCACTTTGAAGCAAGTTAATCGCGCCGTTGTTCTCAAATCAGGGCGAGTTATTTTTGATGGCGCCAGCAAGCAATTGCTGGAAGAAAAAAGCCTCTGGCATTTGTTTTAAAAATATGACACAGCCTACATTGCGTGACGCAGCCGGACTCGGCGTACAAAAACTCATTGAATGGGCAACCCAGCAAGAGCTGGACAACATTCCAACTGAAGTCCGACAACAAACCGTCATGATCATTGGTGACGATTTGGCGGCCATGCTTTCTGCTGAAACAGAACCCCAAGTGATGGCCTCTCAGGCCATGCAAATTTCCCGTGGCCCTGTGGGTGAAGCCAGTGTCATTCGCACGGATCGCGCCAAATTAGCACCCTTGCAAGCGGCATTGGCCAACGCGCTGGCCGCCAGTTGGAATGAGCTCGACGAAGGTTATCGCAAAGCAGTTTGTCACGCTGGTCTCTACACCTTGCCTATTTTGCTGGCCATTGCCGAATCTGAAAAAATTGCAATCAGCGAAGTTTTGCGGGCCAGCACTTTGTCTTATGAAGTGACTGCCCGGTTTGCCCGTACTTGGAAATTCAGCGCACTGACCATTCACCCACACGCACTGTTCAATGCTGTGGGTGCGGCCGCTGCTGTGGGCTTCTTGCGCCGACTGCCTGCAGCGCAAATGCAAGATGCCATTTGCAATGCCAGTACGCTAGGTGTTGTAGGCCCTTATAACCAAGCGATCAGGGGTTCGTTGATTCGCAATGCTTGGGCAGCTGCTGGCATTTTCAATGGTCTTCAGGCCATTGATTGGGCCCAAGCAGGGGTCACCAGCTTGCCTGCAACGCCTCACGATGTGTATCACGAAACATTGCACAGTGAAGCGCACATTGACGAACTCACCAAAGACTTGGGCACTGATTGGGCTGTGAGTTCGGGTTATCACAAAATCAATGCTTGCTGCCAATACGCGCACTCGTCCATTGAAGCCATGCGCGAAATTTTGGACCAACACCCTGAACTTCAAGGCGGTCAAGGCGTCAGTCAAATTGAACTTCAAACGCATCGCCTTGGCATGACACTGACTGATACGCAACCGGTCACCACCTTGGGCGCCAAATTCTCCATGCCGCACGCACTTGCCGCCTCGCTTGTTTATGGTCATGGCGGTGCTGAAGCCTTCAGCACCCAATCTATGCAAGATGAACGTGTCGCCAATATGCGTCAAAAGGTAGCCATGCGTTTGGTTGAAGAAGAATTACCCTGGCCCTACGACAGGCCCGCGTTTATCACACTGGTCACCTCAGAGGGTCAGCGCTACAGCGCCAATTGTTTAAGTGCACGAGGCGGCCCAGATCGTCCTTTCACTGACGATGAGTTGTGGCAAAAAATTGAAGCACTGTCCCAGCGCCCTGCTCCTGGCTTAACGCAAGCGATGCAAGCGCTTCACTCACTGTGCACCCAAAACAGCCACAACAGCGCTTGGTCAACGTCTTGGCATGCTGTGGTCGATCAGATGTTCCAACCCCGTCCTAATTCAGCCGCTTGAAAGATTGCAATGACTGTGCTTGACAACCCAGATATGGAAGTAGATGTTTTGATCATCGGCGCGGGTGGCTGCGGCTTGAGTGCCGCCATTGCCGCGCATGACGACGGGGCCAACGTGGCCATCGTCGAAAAACGAGATCAACCTGGCGGCAATACAGCGCTGAGCACCGGCTCGATTCCGGGTGCTGGCAGTCGATTCCAAAAAGCCGCCAACATTGTTGACTCACCTGAAGTGCTGATCGCTGATCTTGAACGCATCGCGGGTCGCCATGAACTGAGCGATGTCAGCGACAAACTGTCGCGCATTTCAGCTGAGCTTTGTGAATGGTTGGTAGACAGCGTTCCTGCGCGCATGAGCCTGATTACGGATTATTGCCATGTGGGACACACAGTGCCACGTTTGCATGCGCCAGCCTCTCGGCGCGGACAAGACTTGATGGACGACTTGCTGGCTGGCGTTGAAAAGCGCGACATCCCGCTGGCAGTTGGCAATCCGGTTCAATCGTTGATCACCTCTGCGCAAGGCGAAGTCATTGGCGCTGTGATTGGCGGCAAGGGCGTTGAGACCACACGCATCAAAGCGGGCAAAGTGATCTTGGCTTGCAATGGCTTCGCAGCCAATCGCGATTTGGTCAAAGAATTTTGTCCTGAAATTGCCGGTGCTGAATATTTTGGTGCCTTAGGAAGCCAAGGCGAAGCGGTTCAATGGGGCCGCGAATTAGGCGCAGGTCTTGCCAACATGGGTGCTTATCAAGGCTATGCCGCAGTAGCGTACCCCCACGGCTCATTGCTTTCTTGGACCACACTGGAAAAAGGTGGCATTTTGGTCAATTCACGGGGTGAGCGTTTTGGCAATGAAGACATCGGGTACTCTGGCTATGCACGCATGGTGCTGGGACAGCAAACCGAAGTCTTTGCTATTTTTGACGATCGCATCAAAGCCATTGCAGACAAAGAAGAAGAGTTTCGAGAATTGGTCAATTTAGGTGGCATCAAGTCAGCTGACAATATTGAAGCGTTGGCCGCGCTGTTCAAGCTCCCTGCAGAAAGCTTGGCGCAAACGCTTCATGCTTACAACGAGGCTGCGCAAGGCAAACAGACCGACAGCTTTGGTCGCAGCAAATTTGCCTTGGCCCCACTCCAGTCGAATCTCTGGATTTGTCGCGTTACACCAGGCTTGTTTCACACGCAAGGGGGCTTGGCCATCGACACCCGTGGTCGCGTCTTGAAAAAAGACGGCACGCCCATCCCTAACTTGTATGCTGGTGGCGGTGCTGCTGGCGGCATCAGCGGTCAAACGGGTGCCATGGGCTATGCCTCGGGCAACGGACTTCTGACAGCGATCGGTTTGGGTTACATCAGTGGCAAAGATGCCACACAAGTACTCAAAGACAGCGCTCAACTCAAAGGCCATCAGTCATGACGCACAGCGAGCGGATGGTTGACTTTGCGCTCGCCCTAAGTCAAAGCGACATTCCGTCCGATGTGTCTTCGTTAGCACGACTTCACACTTTGGATGCATTGGGTGTTGGTATTGCTGCATCGGGTGGTTTGGTGCAGCAACAAATGGCGCACAGTCTTTTAAAGAATCAGGCGCAAGGTCTATGTACCGTGTTAGGCCACAGCGTCTCAACACACAGCGCCAATGCAGCCCTCCTCAATGGCAGCTTTATTCATGCGCTTGAGTACGATGACACGCACATGGCCTCCATCGTGCATGGCAGCGCAGTCATCGTGCCTGCTGCCTTGGCCGCAGCCGAGCAAAACCAACTCAGCTTGGGCGAACTCACGCGTTTGATCACCATTGGGTGGGAAGTTTTGATTCGTGTGGGTTTGGCAGCGCCAGGCGCATTTCAACGTCGAGGCTTTCAAGTCACGTCCGTGGGTGGGGGTTTGGTCTCTGCACTTTTGAGTGGGCTTGCTGCGGGCGCATCGCGCAATCAACTGGTTTCGGCACAGGGCATTGCCGGAAGCCAAGCATCGGGTATTTTTGAATTTTTAAGCGAAGGTGCCACCGTGAAGGCCATGCATCCAGGGTGGGCCGCGCACTCTGGCAGTATGGCCGCCACATTGGCCATTGCAGGAATGACGGGCCCATCGACAGTTTACGAAGGTCGGTTTGGTTTGTACAACACGTACACCGACCATGCCGATGCTGCTTCAGCCTTAGGCCAAGAACTCAATAGCTTGGGGCAAGCATGGACACTGCGCGAAGCCGCATTCAAACTATTTCCTTGCTGTCATTACATCCATCCATTTTTAGAAGCTGTGCAGCAACTCAAGTTGCAAAACTCATCGCTTCAAAATATCCAGTCGATTGAATGCAAAGTACCGCAAGGTGCCGCTGCCATCATTTGCGAACCTTGGCGTCGCAAACAAACGCCCACCATTCTGAACGAAGCCAAATACAGCCTGCCCTATTGCATGGCATTGGTATTTCTGGATATTCCCATTACTGCTCAGCACTTCCTTTCAGACACGGTCAATGCTGAGGCTGTTGCATTTGCACAAAAGATCAGTTGGACGCCTATGTTGGACGCAGACTTTCCCAACAAGTTTCAAGCAGAAATTGAAGTTCATCACACAAGTGGAAATGCTTCGATCATACGCATTGACCAAGTCAAGGGCAGCGCAGACCGACCGGCTTCAGTGGCAGAGATAGAAACCAAGTTCAAATCCAACACCTCCGCCAGATTTAAAACGCAAACACAAAATGCAGTCATTGATCTCATATTGCAGGGCGCTAATGACTTACCTGTCGCAAAGCTCAGTGAGTTACTTGTTTCCCGCTAATTGATTTACATCCTTTGCTGCCAATGAACACCGATACTTATTTTTACGATCCCCTAAAAGGTCATGGCCTACCGCATGATCCCTTTAAAGCCATTTTGGCGCCCCGTGTCATTGGTTGGATTGGCAGTTTGAATTCAAAGGGCCAAGCCAACTTGGCGCCCTATAGTTTCTTTGGCGGCTTCTCCGACAAACCCAAAGTCATTGCGTTTTCAAGCGACGGCTACAAAGACAGCATTCGGAACATTGAAGAAACAGGCGAATTCACTTGGAACCTCACGAGTCGCCAACTGGCGCAAGCCATGAATAAAAGTTCAGCGCCAGTGCCCCCTGAAGTGAATGAGTTTGAAATGGCAGGACTGACACAAGTGCCGGGCCGTCATGTCAAAGCGCCACGCGTAGGGGAGTCTCCCGCTTCCTTTGAATGCAAGCTCCTCCAAATTTTGCGCTTGAATGACCTTGAAGGCCAAGCGATTCACAATTGGATAGCCATTGGGCAAGTCGTGGGGGTTCATATTCGACATGAATTCATGGAAGATGGACGCTTCAACCTCCAAGCCGCACAACCTGTCTTGCGAGCTGGGTACAAAGGCGATTATTTCGAACTGGGCAGTCCATTTGAAATGATCCGTCCTGAAACATAAATTGACATCACCCTGAAAATTTTTACATTGAGATCAGCATGAGCAAAAATTCCAAAGCCATTCTTCGTGATCGCGTCAATCAGCGCAATGGCTTGTTGGTTCCAGGCGCCTTCAACGCAATGAGTGCGCGCACCATTGCAGACCTCGGGTTTGAAGCGGTGTACCTGAGCGGTGCAGGTCTCACCAACATGTATTACGGCCTACCCGACCTGGCATTCATCAGTTTGCGCGATGTGGTAGAACACACTTGTGCCATTCGGGATGCGGTAGAAATTCCATTGATTGTGGACATTGATACCGGATTCGGTAATGCACTGAATGTTCGGCAAACTGTGCGCGCATTAGAGCGAGCTGGTGCGGATGCCGTTCAAATTGAAGATCAAACTTTCCCTAAACGTTGTGGTCACTTTTCAGGCAAAGACGTAGCCCCAGTAGAAGAAATGATTTCCAAAATCAAGGCCGCCGTGGATGCCAGGCAAGATCAAAATTTTCAGATCATTGCCCGAACCGATGCGCGCGCCAAGTATGGTTTTGAAGCAGCCATTGAGCGCGCCATCCAATTTACGGAAGCAGGTGCTGATATTTTGTTTGTAGAAGCCACTGAAAGCATGGAAGAGGTGCGCGCTCTGACCAAGCTACTAGAGAGACCACAGCTCATTAACATTGTGATTGGCGGCAAAACGCCAGCGCTCGATCAGGCCGAATTGGCTGAACTGGGTTTTGGTGTGGTGCTCTACGCCAATGCAGCATTGCAAGGTGCTGCCTTGGGAATGCAGAAATCTTTAGGTCAACTCAAGCAAAATGGCCGCTTGGATGAAGACCCCTCTGTGGTGGTGCCGTTTCTAGAGCGACAGCGCATGGTGAACAAGCCCTACTTTGACAGTCTTGAGAAAAAATACAGTTATTGAAACTGGCAGGGAGGACTGCATCATCAATGAGGCAGTTCAATGAGGCATTTCAGTGAAGTATTTAGTTGGCTTAAGTATCAAACCGATAGAGTACTTGCGGATTGATCACCAACAATTGATGCAGGGCTTGTTCGCTTGGTGCAATTTTTGAAAGTGCATCAACCAATTCGCCATCATCAGGTATGTGCGTGTGATTAGGATGTGGCCAATCCAATCCCCAAACACATTGCATAGGAAAATTGGCCACCAAGCGAGCGGCCAAAGGCGTACCCATGGGGTAGCCGCTTCCCGCGTGAGATGACGAATCTATGCGGTCAATGCCACTCACTTTGACGCGCACATTTTCTTTGTCTAGCATTTTCATCAAAGCTTGAAAATCGGCGTGGTTTTCACCCAAAGTCGCATCGACACGGCCCATGTGATCAATGACCACGGGCACCGAACTCTTCAACAATGCGGCCCCTACGCTATGCACCAATTCACTTTCAAAGTGAACCTGCAGGTGCATGCCGACATCTGCCATCCTTGGGGTCAGCTTGAGAACATCATTGACGTCATAGCCCCCTGAGATATGCTTCATGAAGTGAAATCGCAAAGCTCTGAAGCCTCTGGCGGCCAGGCGTTTGAGTTCTGCATCTGACACATCAACGTCTACCAAGGCTACGCCCAAGTAATTGCCGCCGCCAGCATCGATGGCATCTTCCACCACTGAGTTGTCATTGCCATGAACAATCGACTGAACAATGATGCAACGCTCAATACCCAAACGTTGATGCAGCGCAAATAGCTTCTCCTTGGACGCATCGGCTGGCGTGATTTTCCGGGTGGGAGAAAAAGGAAACCTTGCCCGAGGCCCAAACACATGCACGTGGGCATCGCATGACTTGGCTGGCAATGTCAATTTGGATAGCGACGGTATGTCCAAATAAGTTTGAACAACTGATTCAGAGGACGTTGATTGAGACATGCTAGCCTTCTAAATTGATGACGCCGCTGGTCTGATAGGGAGGCCAATCATGTGTGACAGCGTCTGCAGATTCAATCCATCCACCACATCGATCAGAGTGAGACCCTCAGGTCCACAAGCCAAAGTTGCAAGATCTGAATAAATGCGGCTGACACAAGCCACACCCGTTAAGGGATAAGTGCAGGCCGATACCAATTTGCTTTCACCCTTCTTGGTGAGCAGGTCCATCATGACCCACGTTTCCTTGGCTCCTACGGCCAAATCCATGGCGCCACCTACGGCTGGAATAGAGCCTTTCTCACCCGTGCTCCAATTGGCCAAATCACCTGTCGCTGAAACCTGAAAGGCACCCAATACACAGATGTCAATGTGGCCGCCACGCATCATGGCGAAGCTATCGGCATGGTGAAAGAATGCACCACCCTTCAACATCGTCACAGGCTGCTTGCCCGCATTGATCAAATCAAAGTCTTCATCGCCAGCTGCGGGGGCTGGGCCCATGCCCAGAATGCCGTTTTCGCTTTGCAGAATGACTTCTTTTTCCCGAGGAATGAAGTTGGCTACCAAGGTAGGCTGACCAATTCCCAAATTGACATAGGCGCCTTCAGGAATATCTTGCGCAACGCGATGCGCCAACTCTTGTTTGGCTCTAGCTTTGTAATTGCTCATTGAAAGCCTCCAGCTGTGGTGGCCTTGTGCTCTATGCGCACAATCTTGCTGACAAAAATGCCAGGGGTAATGACTGCTTCAGGATCTAGCTCACCCAATTCCACAATCTTGTGGACGGAGGCCACCGTTTTCTTTGCAGCCATTGCCATGACTGGCCCAAAGTTTCGAGCTGCTTTTCTATAAATCAAGTTACCCCATCTGTCGCCCGCTTCTGCTTTGATCAAGGCCAAATCGCCATGGATGGGGTATTCCAAGACATAATTTTTGCCATTGATCAGGCGTGTTTCTTTGGGAGAGCCGTCTGCGTTCAAGGCCATGAGGGTGCCATACCCTGTGGGTGTAAAAAAAGCCCCAACACCAGCACCTGCTGCGCGCAAACGCTCAGCCAAATTGCCCTGCGGCACCAACTCGAGTTCTACTTTTTTTGACAAATAAAGCTCATCAAACACATAGGAGTCGGCCTGCCTTGGAAAACTGCAAATAATTTTGCGAATGCGCCCCGCTTTTAGCAAGGCTGCCAAACCATGCTCAGCATTTCCAGCGTTGTTGTTGACAACGACCAGATCACGAGCACCTTGATCGATCAAACCATCGACCAATTCACTAGGAATGCCAGCGGTGCCAAACCCACCGATTAAAACGGTGGCCCCATCTTGCGTCCCTGCGACTGCTTGCGCAATGGAGTCTGCAATTTTGTTAATCATTGAAACTTGAACTCAAGAAATTAAGTGCATCGCACGAAGTGCTGCCGAAAAGTATTAAAAAACATAGGCCTCACCCTTGAGCTCCAAGCTGTATGGCGAACTGCCAACCACTCCTTACTTTCCAGAATATGGGGAGACTCCAATTCATAGCAAGCAATAAAACGAGGACCACCAGACAAACGCAAGTACCTTTTGGCTGAAATGACGCCCGCAACCTGCGACAAACCCACCAGATGCTCTGTGTTGTACCAAGCGTTCATCTCTTCTTCTTGCTCCGGCTTCACATCTGTTTCCACAACATAGTGAAAATTCCCTGCGGATTGGTAGCTAGCCCCCTTCAAATCCAAGAGCAAACTCAAGGAAGTTGCCTCAAGCATTGGGGGGGTGTCAGCGTGCCAATAGGCTCGATACAAAGCTTGATCAACGGCTTGCCACCAAATTAAATCAGCAGCCGAGCGTTTGTATTCATCGGTCTCTAAAAACGAGCCCGTCCGCTCTAACAGATGAGTGGCGATCATCCGAATTCCTCTCAATGAACAATGTTGAGCGCTACCAAGAAGCGCGAGACCATGTTGTATGCAGCGACCGTGGCCACCAACTCCACCACTTTCTCTGCGGAGTATTGGCGAGTGACTTCTGCCATCAACTCGGCGGGCACTTCAACGTCGCGCGTCATGTGGTCTGTCATTTGTAGAAGTCTTTTTTCTTCAGCACTAAATACATCAGGCAGCGTCAGGTCTCGAAGCGCGTCAATTTTGGCTTGCGGAACACCGGCTTTTAGCGCATGTGGAATGTGCGCTTCAAATTCAAAGCTGGCTTTGTTCAAAACCGCAACTCGCAAAATCATGAGTTCTCGCAGGTCTGCGGGGACAGATGATTGATTGCGTACTGCAGTCAGCATGGCCTCCCAGCCCTTTGCAATGGGTGCGCTGTTCAGCAGGACTTGGTAGAGCAAAGAGATGCGGCCACGCTCTTTGAGGATGCGCTCTTCAATCTCTTTAAGCTCGGGGCGTGTACCGCCCACCACCAAAGGAACTCGGATGTGATCGGTGCTCATCAGTCGGCCGTGATGTTTCGAGCTTTGACGAGGCGCGCCCACTTTTCTGTGTCTGCGGCCAGCATGGCACCCAGCTCTTCAGGAGAGGTGGCTTTGGGCTCAGCGCCCGACTGCGTCATTTTGGCATTGGCAGCTGGATCGGCAACGGCTTGTTGAATAGCACGGTTAAGCGCCTTGACCGTGTCAGGCGCTGTTTTGGAAGATACAAAAAAACCATACCAATTGTTGGTGTCGACAGACTTAAAGCCTTGCTCTTCAAACGTTTTAACTTCAGGCAATAAAGGATGGCGTGTCTTGGAAGCCATACCCAAGGCACGCAGTTTGCCGCCTTTAATTTGCGCCATGACTGCAGGCACATCGGCAAAGAAACCAATCACTTGGCCACCTAACAAATCGTTCAATGCCGGCGCCATGCCGTTGTAGGGAACATGAAGCATATCAATGCCAGTTGAATACTCCAATTGCAAAAGTGCCAAATGCGGAATGCTGCCTTTGCCTGATGAGGCAATCGCCATAGGTTCTTTTTTGGCTTTTGCAGCTGCCATCAATTCAACTGCATCCTTTGCCGGATTGTTTGTATTCACCACAAACACCTCCACATTGTTGGCTGCCAATGAAACAGGTGCAAAGTCTTTTTGCATGTTGTAAGACAGTTTGGGAAACAACGCTGGGTTGATGGCTGCAGCACCTACGCTGGTCAACCAAAGGGTTGAGCCATCCGCTTCGGATTTCAAAACTTCGTTGGCGCCAATGGCACCACTGGCACCTGGCTTGTTTTCAACAATGACGGTTTTGCCAAGTGCTCGCCCAAGCGGTTCGGCCAAGGTTCTGGCCATGGCGTCAACGGGACCGCCGGCTGCAAAAGCCACAATGATTCGAACGGGTTTGTTGGGTGTTTGTGCCAAAGCACTCCACCCTGTCATGGCCAATGCAAGCGCAAGGCCTAGCGATTTGAAAATTTTTCTTTTAGTCATGTCTTGTCTCCAATGGTTCAAAATAACAGGTCAATCAATCACAACGAGCGGTCATACCGCCGTCCACCACAATTTCTGTGCCGGTAATAAATTGTGCTTCATCGCTGGCCAAAAATAAGGCTGCGCTGGCTGTATCGCGGCCATCGCCCATAAATCCCAAGGGAATTCGCTTGACCCTTGCCGCCAGCAATGCCTCTACATCGCCGCCAGTTCTTTGCTTGGCCAATCGGGCTTCCACCATGGGTGTGTTCAGTTGACCAGGGACCACTGTGTTAACCCTGATGCCATAGGGCGCGTGCTGAACTGCCACCACTTTGGACATTTGAATCACGCCCGCTTTGGCGGCGGCATAGGCCACTTGTGCACTGCCTGTCCAACGCGTGCCGGATGTCGATGCCACATTGACAATAGCGCCACGTTTGTTGGCAATCATAGTTGGCAAAACATGTTTGCAAGTCAAAAAGACACTTTTCAAATTCACGTTGAACTGCGAATCCCAAACTTCCTCGGTCATTTCAACGGGGCCACCTGCAGCAGAACCGCCCACGTTATTAATGAGAATGTCGATGGTCTTGTATTTTTCCAAGCATGCCTGGACCATGGCTTGAACGCTATTTGAATTGGTCACGTCGCAAACATGCGTGTGAATCGAATTGCTGGCGCTGCCCGCTCGGGTCAATGTTTCGTCAAGACTTGCGGCATCGCGGTCCACCGCAAATACCAGAGCCCCTTCTTCTGCCAAACGCACTGCCATGGCGCGCCCATTTCCCCATCCCGATGCAATACAACCTGCACCCGTCACTACCGCGACTTTGCCACTAAATCTATTCATTGGACTACCTGTTCAAAAGGGTTAGTTTAGTCATTTGAAAAAAGTTTGCAGAGGCTACTGTCGCCCACGTTCAAGCATGCTTCGGGCCGCCTGAAACAACAATCTAGCCAAAGGCGACTCTGTTCTGGACTTCAAAGTGACCCATCCGAACCGGGCGTTGGCATTCAAGGGCGGTGACATCTTCAATTCAACCAAGTCTGGCGCAAGTGCACGCACGGCCACCACCACCGTTTGTGTGCTCCTGGCCACATCCAACAAACTGGAAATTTCTTCACACCTAAGCTTGACCATTTGATCCGGGTGCGCCTGGGGACCATAACGTTCGATCAAGACGCGGGCGACTTCGTCACTGAGAGGCGTTGAAGCTACTGGATATGCACACACTTGCTCTAAACGCACGCTCTTCAATTTGGCCAAAGGATGGCCTTTGCGGCACATGAACGCGCCAGGTAACTCGCACAGCGGTTCGACTTGCAAATCATTGGCGGGGCTCAGTGAACGAATGTCTAAGATCAATGCGTCCAATGTTCGATCGCGTAATTGCTGAACCAACATGGGCGTGGCGCCTCTTGCTATGTCCAGACGCGCTTGCGGAAATTCTGTGGCCATGTGCGTCAGCAAAGGCGTCATCCACAAGGCGCCAGGCCCCGAACCCAAGCCCAATTTGACCTGACCGGTTTGACCGCTCAAAAGTTCTTGACTGCTGTGCTTGAGGTGCTGCGCAGCAGCCAGTAAATCTTTGGCCTGCAGCAAGATGTGTTTGCCAAAAGCCGTCAGTTCATTTTTGCGTCCCACCCTGTCAAACAAAGGCTGACCTAATTCGTCTTCCAATGACTTGATGCTGCGGCTTAACGCGGGTTGCGTTAGAAACAGTTTTTCAGCAGATTTGCTGAATGAGCCCGTACTGGCCAGATCCAAGAAGTGCTTGAGTTGAACCAAAGTCATGCGCCACCACCTATGCATTTAAATTATGCTAATGCATATTATTATGCATTGGACTTTAAATTGTGGTGTTTTTAAAGTGCACACACCGATCAATTTTTTAATCACACACTCAAAAGGAATGCAGCATGAAAACAGTCTTTGAACAAAGCATCAAGCAAGTCGTGTCAGCCGTTGCGACGCTGTTGGTGGCCGGCTCCGTTTTTGCACAAGCTTACCCAAGCAAGCCCGTGACTCTTTTGGTGCCCTACCCCGCCGGCGGTTTGTCTGATGTGATTGCCCGTACCGTGAACAACACCTTGTCAAAAAACTTGGGTCAACCCGTCATTGTTGACAACTTGGGGGGGGCCAGTGGCGCCATTGCCGCTCAAAAAGTTCTGAGCGCACCTTCTGATGGTCAGATCATTTTTCAAGGCTCTCCCAACGAGCTGATCTTGGCACCTTTGGCTATTTCTGCAGTCAAGTTCAAGAGCGAAGACTTCCGCTTGGTTCAAATGATTGCCACTGCGCAAATTGGTTTCTTGGCACGCAAAGATTTGCCCGTGAACAACGTCGACGAATTTTTGGACTATGCACGCAAAGAAGCACAGGCAGGTCGCCCCATTACTTACGCCAGTGTGGGCCCAGGTTCTTTCTATCACCTGCTGGGCGAGCACTTGTCTAAGACAACCAACATCCCCATGACGCACATCCCCTACAAAGGCGCTGCGCCTGCAAACCAAGACTTGATTGGCGGCCAAGTCGATATCTTTTTGGCACCCTTTGGCAAAGCCTATGACGAGTTGCAAAAGCAAGGCAAGGTCAAAGTCTTGGCCATGCTGAACAGCGAGCGTTTGGAATCTGTCAAAGCTTACCCAGCCATTTCTGAAAGCAAGTCTTTGAAGAACTTCACGTTCAACATTTGGACGGGTTATTTTGTGAAAAAAGATACGCCCGAACCCATCGTTCAAGTCATTCACAAAACCATCACGGACGCTTTGAGTGACCCCGCTGTTCGCAACGGCTTAGAAGCCAACAGCCAACTGGTTGCCAAGCCACTGTCTTTGCAAGCCGTTGACAAAGCTTATACCGATGGCACAGCTCAGTTCCGCGCCATTGCCAAGTCCATCAACTTGCAACCCCAATAAGCATGAGCTACCTGCGCGAAGCCCTCACAGCCAGAGTGGGTGAATTCATTCAACTCCGACGTGATATTCACCGTCATCCGGAGTTGGCGTTTGAAGAACATCGCACATCAGAACTGGTTGCCTCCAAGTTAGAAGCATGGGGTTACGCTGTGCATCGCGGCCTAGGCGGCACAGGTGTTGTGGGCACACTCAAGCGTGGCACCAGTACTCGCACCCTAGGACTTCGTGCAGACATGGACGCCCTGCCCATTCAAGAAGACAGCGGCGCAGAATGGGCCAGTACAAAACTTGGTTTGATGCATGCGTGTGGCCACGATGGTCATACGGCCATGCTGCTGGCTGCAGCGCATGAGTTGGCCCGAAACGCAGATTTTGACGGTACTTTGCACCTCATTTTTCAGCCGGCAGAAGAAGGCGGCGGCGGTGCTCTGCGCATGATGCAAGATGGCCTCTTTGAGCTGTTTCCATGTGAAGCCATTTTTGCCATGCACAACATGCCTGGCGTGCCCACAGGCCATTTGGTATTTCGCGAAGGTGCTGCCATGGCTTCTAGCGACTATGTCAGCATTCGGCTGGAAGGCACTGGTGGCCATGGCGCTATGCCTCACCGCGCAGCCGATCCCATCGTTGCTGCAGCCTCCTTGGTTATGGCACTTCAGACCGTGGTTTCGCGCAATGTGGATCCCCTGCACACTGCCGTTGTTACAGTCGGCTCTGTTCATTCCGGAAAAGCCAACAATGTCATACCCGCATCGGCTCAGTTAGAGCTAAGCGTTCGCGCATTGGATCCCGCTGTTCGTCGACTGTTAGAACAACGCATCAAATCGCTGGTGGCCCTGCAAGCAGAAAGCTTTGGCGTCAAGGGCCATGTCGATTGGCGCGAGGGCTATTGCGTGTTGGTGAACACCGTTGAAGAAACCAACTTTGCAAGAGAAGTTGGTTTGGAACTGGTAGGCGCCGACAAAGTCATTGCCAATGGCCCGCCCCTGACAGGCAGCGAAGATTTTGCCTTCATGCTGGAAAAGATTCCTGGCAGCTATTTACTCATTGGCAACGGCGATGGCGACTCAGCAGGTGCCTGTATGGTGCACAACCCTGGCTACGACTTCAACGATGACAACATCGCCACAGGTTCGGCCTACTGGGTTCACTTGGTTCAAAAATATTTTTCTAAAACGATTTAATCATGAAAAAAATTGCAGTCATCGGTGGTGGCATTACTGGCATCACCACCGCGTACGCTTTGGCCAAACAAGGCTTTGCCGTTACTTTGTTTGAGCGCCATCGCTATGCCGCCATGGAAACCTCGTTTGCCAATGGGGGCCAACTCTCTGCTTCCAATGCTGAAGTTTGGACGCATCACTCGACCATTCTGAAAGGCTTGAAGTGGATGCTCAAAAGCGATGCGCCGCTGTTAGTCAACCCCAAACCCAGTTGGCACAAAATTTCTTGGTTTGCCGAGTTCATGGCCTCCATGAAAGACTACGAGCGCAATACGGTAGAAACAGCTCGCTTGGCTGTAGCTGCACGCCAGCACTTATTTGCATGGGCTCACGAAGAGCGCATTGACTTCGACTTAAAGAAGCAAGGTATCTTGCATATTTATCGTGACAAAAAAGGCTTTGATCACGCGGGCAAGGTCTCTGCCCTGCTGGCCAAAGGCGGCCTGCCCAGACAAGCGGTCACCCCCGAAGAAATGAAGGCCATCGAGCCCACCTTGGCAGGCAACTATTACGGTGGATACTTTACCGAGAGTGACTCCACTGGCGATATTCACAAGTTCACCACAGGGCTGGCCTTGGCCGCGCAACGATTGGGCGTGCGAACGCTTTACGATCAAGACGTGACATCGGTCTCTTCAGACAACCAGACAGCCACCATCAAGGTGGCGCACACCGATTCACCACCCACGGTGCACAGCTTCGATGGCGTGGTTGTGTGTGCGGGTGTGGCAAGCAAACAATTTGCTGCGCAGCTGGGCGACAGAGTGAATATTTATCCGGTGAAGGGTTACTCCATCACAGTCAATTTGAACGACCAGGAGAGCCAAGCAGGCGCACCTCAAGTCAGCCTGTTGGACGACGAAACCAAACTGGTCACCAGCCGCTTGGGTGTAGACCGATTCCGTGTGGCCGGCACAGCAGAGTTCAATGGCTACAACAAAGACATTCGTGCCGACCGCATCAAGCCATTGATCGATTGGGTGCAGCAGTGCTTTCCGAAAATCAACACACGCTCGGTGGTTTCTTGGGCAGGCCTACGCCCCATGATGCCCAACATGATGCCCAAGGTGGGACGCGGCAAGGCCGCCAATGTGTTTTACAACACGGGCCACGGCCACTTAGGATGGACCTTGTCGGCTATGACGGCGGACATGGTGGCAGACATTGTGGTGCAACAAATGACCGGTGTTAATCAAACGCCCAAGCACCAATACAAGTTGGGCCAACTGAACCCCGCCAAATAACGCGACCAGGCAAGTCTGAGCCCGCACCGCTTGCTACCATCAAGGGTAGCAAGTGCTCCTCCCTTGGGTGCGAGGCTCGACCCCCTGGTGCTGCGTGCCAGTTGCCGAGTTGGTCGCACCGTTCTTGCCACGAGCCTTGTACCGCTTGGTCTATCCAATCGTGAAAAGCAAACGACTCTGGCGCGTAGTCCGCAAAGTGACGTAAGTTGTGATAACTCATACCTGAGCCCACAATCAGCACGCCTTCGTCACGCAGAGGCGCCAAAGCGCGGCCAAAATGAGCATGCAATTCCGGATTCAAACTCTCATGCAATGACATGGCCACCACTGGCACATCGGCCTCTGGGTACATCACCTTGAGCGGTATGAAAACCCCATGGTCCCAGCCGTAGTCGGTCTCCACCAATGCCGGCAAACCGGCTTCTTTGAGTAAGTCAGCTGCACGCTGGGCCAGTGATGGCGAACCAAGCGCTGGGTAAGTTAACTCGTAGGTCTCTGGCGGAAAACCGAAATAGTCAAAAATCAAACCAGGATTTGTACCCCCCGTAAAACTAGGTGTGCGAGTTTCCCAGTGGGCAGTAATGATCAAAATGGTTTTAGGCTTTTCAGGCAACAAGTGTTGAACACTGCGCAAGAAATCTTCGGTAGGCTGGTATTGGATTTTCCGCTCGCCGGTCATAAAAAAGGATGGGCCGCCACCATGAGGGATGAAGATAGAAGGCATGCGTGGCATAGGTTGAATTCCTAATCTGAACAGAGACTTTTAAAGTGCGATGCGAGGGCTTGCGCTGGCCTTAAGTGATGGCATGTGATGCCAAGACATCCAATCTTTCGCTTCATCCAACTGCGCGCCAAGCCAAGCACCATGATACTCCGGCGAAATAATCACAGGCGTGCGTTTTTCGTCGCCTGGTTTGTGAAATTGGTTCATGACCGGATGCTCGTCGGCATTGACCGTTAGCATCGAAAAACTAACCACCAACTCACCGGAGCTTGGATCGGTCCAACGATCCCAAAGGCAAGCAATGCCAAAAGGCTGTTGGTCAGCACGCTCAATTTTCCATCTGACGGCCTTGCCCGACTCGTAACTGGGTTCATAGAAGTTGTCGCACAGCACCAAACCAAATTGACGGTTGCGCCATGCAGATCTAAAACTTGGTTTTTGTGAAGCAGTTTCACTTCGAGCGTTGTAGGTGTGTCGCGCAATTTTGTCGTCTTTGGCCCACGCTGGAATCAGACCAAACTTGGCTAAGCCTGAAGCAACCCGTTGGGTCTGATGACTTTGGACAACGATGGGGGATGCAAAGCCTGGGTATGACTCTGATGGAAATTCAAGTGGAATTTCGACACCCAGAGTGTCTTTGACCCATTGGGTATTTTTGGTTGGCGTGAAGTTGGTGCACACGAAATTACAATGACCAAAAGCGAGGGGGGAAGTCATGAATCATAAGGAATATACAGCCTTAGTCGTTGAACTACTTAGCGCCAGCGCCAATCCACAACGGGCAATTGAAATGAAAGCCTATTTGCGCCATCAATTTGAGTTCTTGGGCATTCAAACACCCATCCGACGTGAGCTTTCAAAAAATCTACCCAAGCTTCCCAAAGACCCTGAATTGATTCTTCAAATTGCCAAATCACTTTGGAAAAAACCAGAACGAGAATATCGGTATGTGGCTTGCGACTTGCTTAGTCAGCATGCCAATATTTTGAGCATCGAACACTTACCCGCCATTAAAAAACTGCTTCAAACAGACTCATGGTGGGAAACGGTAGACAGTCTGTCAAGCGCCATTAGCGACATTGTTTTGAACGAAAAACGAATCGGTCAACCAAGCCAATCTGTCATGGATGGCTGGATACTAGATTCAGATTTTTGGGTCAGACGTTCCGCGATGATTCACCAGCTGGGTTGGAAAACCAATACGGACGCCGACCGATTAAGCAGCTATGCACTGCAATTGGCAAACGAATCGGAGTTTTTTATTCGCAAAGCCATTGGATGGGCATTTAGGGATTACGCAAAGTGCAATCCTGAATTTGTTGCCCGATTTATGAAAAAGAATGGCGGGGTATTTTCAAATTTATCCGTGCGTGAGGCCACTAAAAATTTGCCTATCACTCGCCAAAATTAAGTGGCAAACCCACATAGTTTTCTGCCATGGTGCGTGAACCTGCCTCACTGTTCACCAAGTAATCCAATTCGGCTTCCTGAAACTTCTGGCCAATGGCACCCTGCTCGGGAAAGCTGTGCATCAGACTTGTAAACCACCAAGAGAAGCGCTCGGCTCGCCAAATGCGGGCCAGGCAGCGTGCTGAGTAGTGGTCAATACCGGCATGCGATTTTTCTACACACGCCTCAATCAGGGCATCTGACAAATACTTCACATCGGTGGCAGCCAGATTCAAACCTTTGGCGCCTGTCGGTGGCACGATGTGCGCCGCATCGCCGGCCAAGAACAAGGTGCCAAAGCGCATTGGCTCAGTCACAAAGCTGCGCAATGGGGCAATGCTTTTTTCAATGCTGGGGCCAGTAACCAATTGCTCGCGCGCTTCTGGGTCTAAGCGGTGACGAAGCTCTGTCCAAAATGCGTCGTCACTCCATTGCTCTACTTTGTCGGTCAATGGCACTTGCAAGTAATAACGGCTGCGCGTGTGACTGCGCTGTGAACACAATGCAAAGCCGCGTTGACTGTTGACGTAAATCAGCTCTTCATGCACTGGCGGCGTATCAGACAACACACCCAGCCAACCGAAGGGATAAACTTTTTCATATTCTTGGATTGACTGACGCGGCACAGAGGCGCGGCAAACACCGTGAAAGCCATCGCAGCCCGCAATAAAGTCGCACTCAATGGTGTGACTGACGCCGTCTTTGCTGTAAGTGACGTGAGGACGGTCGCTGTCAAAGTTATGGATTTGAACATCGCCGGCTTCGTAAATGGTGGTTAGGCCTGCCGCTGCACGGGCATCCATCAAATCGCGCGTCACTTCGGTTTGGCCATACACCATGACTTTTTTGCCACCCGTGAGGCTCTCCAAGTCGATGCGGTGCCGCTCGCCCTTGAACAGCAAGTCAAAGCCGGTATGAACCAAGCCTTCTTTGTTCATTCGCTGGTCTACCCCAGCTTGCGTAAGGACATCCAAAGTGACTTGTTCCAACACGCCCGCGCGAATTCGGCCTAGGACGTAATCTGCACTTTGTCTCTCCAAGATCACGGTGTCTACACCTGCCTTGTACAGCAACTGCCCCAACAACAAACCCGATGGGCCGCCGCCAACGATGACTACTTGTGTGCGCATGACTAATTCCATTTACCTCTGTATGCGTCAAGATTAAAGGCTCATTTGACTTATCGCAAAGTCTTGTACGGAATGCTGCACGATGAATATAATAGCCGCACGATGATCGCGCAACCGAACTTAATCAACACCTTCAACAAAGCCGACTGGATCGAAGGCATGGCCCGGGGCATGGCCGTCTTGGAAAGCTTTGATACCGAGCGGCAGCGCCTGAATGCCACCCTCACCGCTCAGCGAACAGGACTGACGCGTGCCACGGCCAGACGCCATTTGCTCACCCTTGCACACCTTGGTTATTTAGAAACCGATGGTCAGTATTACTGGCTGTCGGCCAAGGTTTTAGGGTTTGCTGGCAGTTACTTGTCGGGCGCACGCTTGCCTCGAGCGGTTCAACCCACTTTGCATCAACTGAGTTTGGCTACGCAGCTTTCTTGCTCAGTAGCGGTCTTGCAAAACGACGCCGTGATCATTGTGGCGCGGGGCATCTGGCAAGGCTCTGACCTCCCCGTCAAAGCCAGCCACACCGTTTTGGCTTACGGGCTTCATGTTGGCACCAGGCTGCCAGCCCACGCCACATCGACGGGGCAAGTGCTTTTGGCCAACCTGCCTGCCGCTCAGCTTAAAACTTGGCTTAGCACTTCCGCTTTAAGCCGACTCACTTCGCATACCGCAACTCAAGTTAAAGACTTGCGAAAAAAACTCAAACGCGTTGCGCAACAAGACTATTGCCTCGCTAAACAGGAGCATGAGTTAGGTGTTGACGCTTTGGCCGTGCCTTTGCGCAACGAACGAGGCGAGACGGTTGCAGCGCTTAACTTGGTTCGCTCTGGCGCTGGCCCCAACGCGCCTGACTTGGCCACCCGGTGGTTGCCATTGCTGCAACAAACAGCACAAGCATTGAGACCGTTGATTTAATGAAGCGCAGGCCTAAGCAGGTTGGATGCGAACACTTGCTTTTGTAATGCTGTTGAAAAATCAAAGTTCAAAGAACTTCAAAAAACCGCATCACAACCCGATCGGGATGCCGCGCACCCGTTCCAATGAATAGTTTTTCACTGATCCAAGCAAGAGACTTGGAGGCCGTTTCAAACTGCGGTGTACAGCGAAAATAAACTTGCGCTGGATCGACAAGCTCACCGCGAATTAAACGCGCCATCACTTCAGGCGATGCCGTTCGAACCGCGCGATTTTGCACAAAAATTAGGTCGCCTGCGTCTGTTTCCAAAACATAACGCGCGTCCAATTCCGCCAAACTTTGATTCACAATCAACTGAAAATCTGCACCCCCTGGTAGCACGCGTGCCGTCCAACCTTGCCCCTGAACTTGTCCGCCCAAAATAGGGATGACACGGCGCTTTCCGTGCACTGCGTCGCCCACTTCCTGCGGCTTATCAACTTGAACCGAAAGATCGGCAAAGAATTTGAGTTCGGGTGTTGGTAAATCGGTCATTTACTTTGGCTCACAGATATTTTGAAGTTTGGGACCTGCGTCGATTTCTTTATCGACCTGCAATAGCAATGAGTTCGACTTCGAATTGCAATGTGGCATTGGGCGGAATGACACCCCCTGCACCGCGTGAACCGTAGGCAATGGCGGGTGGGCAAGTCAGCTTGGCTTTGCCGCCGACCTTCATCAATTGAACGCCCTCTGTCCAACAAGGAATGACGGCAGTCAAAGGAAAATCAATGGGCTTGTTGCGCTTGTAGGAGCTGTCAAATTCTTTGCCATCTGGCAAAGTGCCGCGATAGTGGACCTTGACTTTGTCGGCGGCCACTGGTTTGGCACCTTGCCCCTCTTGAAGCGAGCGGTAAACCAAGCCTGAGCTTGTCACTTGGGCACCCGGCTCTTTGGCAGCCATTTGCGCAAAATCGGCTTGCGCCAAAGCAGGCGAGATTGAAACAGTGCACAAACCGAGTGCCATCAAAAAGCGTTGAGATAAATTCACTTTACTTTCCCATTGAGTGAGATATTTCTTTTCGTAAGATGGCTTATTTTTCTTTAATTAAAAGCCAACACTAGAGTGGTATCGTAATCGACATCGTTCCAAGGTATTTACATCGCTACCCTTTACCGCACTGCGCCTGCCTAGAATAGGGATTGGAAAATACACCTAAAACTAGCGTTTACCCCATGAATCTTGTGTGCTCCCAGATCAATTCCACAGACATATTGACCAATGAAGCCATAAACTTCGCAATTTGAAGTTGTGAAAAGCTAAGCATGAACTCGAAAGCAACGTCCAATTCCTCAGCTCTATCTGGCCTCAAAGTTCTTGAACTAGGTCAACTCATTGCAGGCCCCTTTGCAGCCAAAACATTGGCCGACTTCGGCGCAGAAGTCATCAAAGTTGAAGCACCCGACAGCGGCGATCCACTGCGCAAATGGCGCCTACTCAAAGACGGTACTTCGGTTTGGTGGCAAGTTCAATCGCGCAACAAACGCTCATTGGCACTTGATCTTCGGACACCAGAGGGACAGGGCATTGTTCGCCAACTGGCCACGGAAGCCGATGTCCTGATCGAAAATTTCCGCCCCGGCGCCATGGAGGGCTGGGACCTTGCACCTGACGATCTCATTGCCCAAAATCCAAAATTAATTGTCTTGCGCATTAGCGGGTACGGCCAAACAGGCCCCTATCGCAATCGGCCAGGTTTTGGTGTGATCGGTGAGGCCATGGGCGGCTTGCGTCACTTAACGGCAGAACCAGGTCGCGTGCCTGTGCGCGTAGGGGTGAGCATTGGCGACACCCTCTCTGCGTTACATGGCGTGATCGGTATCTTGCTTGCACTTCAACATCGCCATGCCACCGGCAAAGGCCAAGTGATTGATGTCGCTTTGTATGAATCGGTGTTTAACTGCATGGAAAGCTTGTTGCCTGAATACAGCGCCTTCGGCGCAGTACGTGGTCCTGCTGGCAGTGCTTTACCGGGCATTGCACCTACCAATGCCTATCGCTGCAAAGATGGCGCCTACGCATTGGTTGCAGGCAACGGCGATAGTATTTTCAAACGCTTGATGAACCTGATTGGCCGTACCGATTTAGCCAATGATCCAAGCCTTTCAGACAACACAGGAAGAGTGGCAAGAGTCGAAGAGATTGATCAAGCCATTGAAAACTGGACATTGCAAAAAAGCGTGGAAGAAGTGCTTCACGCCTTAGAGAGTGCATCTGTGCCAGCTGGACGCATTTACGACATAGCGGACATTGCTGCTGATCCGCATTACGAAGCCAGAGGCATGTTGGAGCAAGTCACTCTGACAGATGGCAGCAGCTTGAAAGTTCCAGGCTTTGTGCCCAAGCTGTCCTTGACGCCGGGTCAACATCGTCGCAATGCGCCTGATCTAGGCCAAGACACCGATGTCATTCTGAAAGAAATGGGTTTGAGCTCAGAACAAATTCAAAAGCTCAGAGCCAATGGCATCGTGGGCGGTGGTAATCACATTAAATGTTGACTTAACAACTGTGCCACGTGAATGGCATCACGACTAGCACCGTCTTTAATTTGATGGCGGCAACTGGTGCCATCGGCCACCACAATGGCATCCGCTTTTGCCCGCACAGCTGGCAGCAAACTCAGCTCAGCCATCTGCATCGATACGTCAAGGTGACTTGCCTCGTAGCCAAAACTTCCCGCCATGCCGCAGCAACTGCTTTCAATCAGCTCAGGCTTGGCGTTGGGAATTAGTCCAATGACTTCCATCACTGGCGACATCACACCAAATGCTTTTTGGTGGCAGTGACCGTGCAACAAAATGGGCTGTTGAGCGGCATTTAGTTTTTCCTTCAAACCTACCAACTGCTTGTTCTGATTTTCACGGGCCAAAAACTCTTCCAGCAACATGGCTTGTTGACTCACAACTTGCGCCGCCTCGCCCAATCCAAGCACCAAGGCCTCATCGCGCAAGGTGAGTAAGCAAGAAGGCTCTAAGCCAACAATGGCAATTTTCTTTTCTGCAAAAGGCAAGAGCGCATTGACCAGTTCGCGGGCTTGTTCGCGCGCCATGTCAACCATGCCATTGGCCAAATATGTGCGGCCGCAGCACAAGTGCTTAGAGCCTGTCTCATTGCTCAAGCCCTCTTTGCTGGCCACATGCACGCTGTAACCGGCAGCCTTCAAGACACGCATGGCCGCAAAAGCATTTTCTGATTCAAAGTAGCCGTTGAAGGTGTCCACAAACATCACCACTGGCTTTGCAGCCTGCAACACTTGTTCACGCGTCACGCCTTGCGTTGCAGCATTGAAGAAATGATCTGAATGCCAAGTTGGCCAACTGCGCTTGGCCGACAAGCCTGTGAAATTTTCGGCCACTTGGGCCAACCACGGCATGCTGTTTCGTAAATTCAAGAGCCCAGAAAAAGGCGCGGCCAAATGAGCATAGCGAGGCAGATGTGCAATCAAACGGTCCTTCAGCGTAAAGCCATGCTTCGATTTGTATTGGTGCGTGGTTTCAATTTTCATACGCGCCATATCGACGCCGGTTGGGCAATCGCGCTTGCAACCTTTGCAGCCAACACACAAGTCCATGGCTTGCTGAACTTCTTCGCCGCTGAGGGCATCTTTGCCCAGCTGACCACTTAAGGCCAAACGCAAAGTATTGGCCCTGCCGCGTGTGAGGTGCTGCTCATCGCGTGTGACGCGATAGCTAGGGCACATGGTGCCTGCATCGAACTTTCGGCAAGTGCCATTGTTGTTGCACATTTCTACCGCTTTGGCAAAACCTTGTGCAGGGTCGCCACCGGTACCTGGCGCTGTTGTTTGCTCAGTGGCTGGGTCGTTCTGAACATTCCACAACTGCCAATCAAGCGCCGGTTGAATGGGGATGACTTGATACTGATTGCCATAACGCATGAGCGAGGTGTCGTCCATTTTGGGTGGATTGACCATGCGCTGCGGTGACAACAGATTAAGTGGATCGAAATGTTGCTTGATGCTGGCAAAGGCTTGCGTAATTTGAGGACCAAATTGCCATTCAATCCATTCACCACGGCACAAGCCATCGCCATGCTCGCCGCTGTAGGCGCCTTTGTATTTGCGCACCAGGGCACTGGCCTCTTCTGCAATTTGACGCATGCGCTTGGCGCCATCACGGCGCATGTCCAAGATGGGGCGAACGTGCAAAGTACCCACAGAAGCGTGCGCATACCAAGTGCCCTTGGTGCCATGGCGTTTGAAAACCTGCGTCAGCTCGTCGGTGTATTCGGCCAAGTGCACCAATGGCACCGCGCAGTCTTCAATGAAGCTCACTGGTTTGCCATCGCCCTTCAGGCTCATCATGATGTTGAGGCCTGCTTTGCGCACTTCCCATAAGTTTTTCTGTGGTGCGTCGTCAACCATTTCAACCACGCTATTGGGCAAGCCCAAATCTCCCATGAGCTCTACCAACTGGCGCATGTGTGGCAACAAGCTGGCTTTATCAGCGCCAGCAAACTCCACCAACAACACGGCTTCGGGCTGGCCTATCAAGGCGGTTCTGATGGTGGGCGCAAAGGCGGGGTTTTGCAAAGACAAATCGATCATGGTGCGATCGACCAACTCCACAGCCGTTAGGCGGCCCTGCCCTAACTTTACGATGTGCTGCGCCGCATCCATGGCTTGATAAAACGTGGGGAAATTCACAACGCCCAATACTTTGGCCTTGGGCAATTCGCTCAATTGCAGGGTGAGCGATTGAGTCATGGCCAAGGTGCCTTCGCTGCCCACCAGCAAATGCGCTAAGTTGACCGAGCCATCGCCCGTATAGGGCTTTTCATTTTGGTTGTGAAAAATGTCTAAGTTGTAGCCTGCCACACGGCGCAATACTTTGGGCCAATGGGCTTCAAGTTCTGGCTTTAATTGAAGCGCCAGCTGTTGTACAAATTCGCCAATGGCTTTGGCACTGCCTGTACTTTGATCAAACGCGCCCATTTGAATGGGCGTGCCATCGCTGAGCCAGGCTTTGGCACCCAATACGTTGTGCACCATGTTGCCGTAGGCAATAGAGCGGCTACCGCATGAATTGTTGCCCGCCATGCCGCCCAAAGTAGCTTGGGCGCTGGTAGACACATCGACAGGAAACCACAAACCATGCTTCTTTAATGAAGCATTCAAATGATCGAGCACGATACCGGGCTCTACTTCGACAGTGCGCTGATCAAGATCGACCTCCAGCACATTGCGGATGTATTTGGTGTGGTCAATGACCAAGCCTGCGCCAGTGGTTTGGCCACACTGACTGGTACCGCCGCCGCGCGGAACAATGGGCACCCCAAGATCGCGGCAGATGGCCATGGCCATGGGCACTTCATGGGCAGACCTTGGTACAAACACACCCACAGGTTTGACTTGATAGATAGAAGCATCGGTGGCGTAGCGTCCGCGGTCTGCAGCACCAAACAAAACCTCGCCCTGCGTTTCGGAACTTAAGCGAGCAGCCAGTTTGCCGGCAACTTCGTTGAAATTCTGAGACACACGCTCGTAGATATTTGCAGCAGACTCAGTGGCTTCTTTGGGCAATGGGGCATTCATTTCAAACAGCTTTCAATGGCAGCTTGTGGTTCAAGCTTTTTGGTTCTGATCAGAGGCTTGGTTGATTGCAGCTTGCAGTTGCATCACGACGACGTCTCGTTTGTTGTTAAGGTGTTTCAACAAAACGTCCTGCAGAGCTTGTGCATCTTTTCTGTCGAGCGCATCAATCATTTGTTCATGCTCCTTGACGGCGCACTTCCATTTTTCTTCGTCCTGATTGGACTTGAAGCGCAAGGCTTGCAAGCGCGCATTCACTTGTTCGTAGGTGGCCGTCAAAATTGGATTTTTGGCCGCTGCATTGATGGCGCGATGAATGGCTGCATTGAGGCGGTAGTAATTGGACAAGTCGCGCCGGGTAAAGGCTGCCATCATTTCAAAGTGCAAGGCCTTGATTTCGGCCAGCTCTTGATCTGTGACGCGCTCTGCGGCCAGCCAGCCAGACTGCGCCTCAAGACATGCCATCACTTCGAATGTGTGCACCACGTCGTCGACGCTGAGGCTGGCCGCAACGGCCCCCCGATTGGGCAGCAACTCAACCAAGCCTTCTGCCGCCAGGGTTTTGATGGCTTCTCTTAGTGGCGTTCGCGAAACGTTGAGGCCCTCACACAAGGCGCGTTCATTGAGCTTGGCGCCGGGTTGGATTTGGTTTTCCACCAACATTTGCCGCAGGCGGTGGGTCACTTGGCCGTGCAAGGCTGCACGCGGGATAGATAAGATCTCTGCACTCATATTTGTATTTTGTATGCAAAATATTTGAGGGTCAATAGGGTAAATATGAACGAAACTTGGTTGACAAATTGTTTTTGTATGCAAAAAATACTGATATACAAAGGAGTATCTTTTTCATGATTTCGCTTGATTTTCACCCCGTAGGCCGTCACTTCTTGCAAATTCCTGGTCCTTCACCCGTGCCAGACAGAATCTTGCGCGCCATGAGCCTGCCCACCATTGACCACCGCGGCCCCGAATTTGGCGTCCTTGGATCCAAGGTCTTGAAAGACATGCAGAAGATCTTTCAAACCCAACACCCCGTCATCATTTACCCAGCTTCGGGCACGGGCGCTTGGGAGGCGGCTCTGGTCAACACACTCTCCGCAGGCGATCACGTCTTGATGTTTGAAACAGGCCACTTTGCATCTTTGTGGAACAAGCTTGCAGTGCGCATGGGGCTCAAGGCCGAATTCATCGGCTTGCCAGGTGCTGAAGGTTGGCGTCAAGGCGTTAAAGCCGAGATGATTGAGGCGCGTCTCAAGCAAGATTCTGGTCACAGTATCAAAGCGGTTTGCGTTGTGCACAACGAAACATCAACGGGTGTGACAAGCGACATTGCCGCTGTTCGCCGTGCCATCGACAATGCCAAGCACCCTGCTTTGCTGATGGTGGACACCATCTCTGGTTTGGCCTCTGCCGACTACCGTCACGACGAATGGGGCGTGGACGTGACGGTCAGTGGCTCCCAAAAAGGCTTGATGCTGCCGCCTGGCATCAGCTTCAATGCCATCTCTCCCAAGGCCATTGAATTCAGCAAAAATTCGACCTTGCCAAAATCATTCTGGGCATGGGACGAAATGCTGGAAATGAACAAAACAGGTTACTTTCCCTACACGCCCAACACCAACCTCATGTACGGCTTGAGCGAAGCCTGCGACATGATTCTGGGTCAAGGTTTGGACGTTGTCTTTGCGCGTCACAAGCGCTGGTCCAAAGGCGCTGTGGCAGCGGTCAAGGCTTGGGGACTCGAAGTGCAATGCGCCGACCCCGAACTGTATTCACCCATCCTAACTGGCGTGATGACACCTGAGGGCATTGATGCCGATGCTGTGCGCAAAGTCATCTACGAGCGCTTCGATTGTTCACTGGGCACTGGCTTGGGAAAAGTAAAAGGCCGCATGTTCCGCATTGGCCACTTGGGCGACTGCAACGACCTCACCTTGATTGCAGCCTTGTCTGCTTGCGAAATGGGATTGAAACTCAGTGGCGTCAAATTAAGTGGTTCGGGCGTGCAAGCTGCCATGGACTATTTTTCAGCCAACCCTATTCCCGCATTGATCAGGCCCTGATTCAATACAAGCCATCTTCATCACAACAACAGGAGACACCATGAAACGCAGAACCCTCTTGCAAGCTACCGTAGCCTCTGCAGCCACACTTAGCGCGCCCATGATCAAAGCGCAAAGCTTGCCCAGCGGTCCGATTCGAATTGTGGTGGGCTTTCCGCCAGGGGGTGGCACCGATGCGTTGGCCAGGGTTCTGGCACAAAAACTTCAAGCCATGTGGGGCGTCAGCATCATCATTGACAACAAGGCCGGCGCTGCGGGCGTGATAGCTGCAGACTTTGTGGCCAAGCAGCCCAGCGATGGCAACACACTTCTGATGGCCCACATCAACAGCCATGCTTTGGCCACCAGTTTGCAGCCCAAGTTGGGCTACAACGTGGAGCGTGACTTCACACCCATTGGCTTGGTGGGCGTCACGCCCAATTTGCTAATTTGCAACGAAAGCCAACCTGCCAAGACGGTGAAAGACTTGGTCAATCTTTGCAAACAAAATCCTGGCAAGATCAGTTTTGCGTCTGCAGGCGGTGGCTCGGCGCAACACTTGGCGCTTGAAATGTTCAAGCTGCGTGCAGGCATTGATGCCCTGCATGTGCCCTACAAAGGCTCTGGCCCAGCGCTCACAGATTTAATTGGTGGCCAAGTTCAGTATTGCTTTGAAACCATGACTTCTGCCACACCACATGTCAAAAGCGGCAAGGCCATTGCGTTGGCGCAAACACGCACCAAGCGCGCCAAAGGTCACCCCAACGTACCCACCATGGAAGAACAAGGCTTCAGTGGATTTGATGCCACCACATGGTACGGCTTGGTAGGCCCGGCCCGCATGAACCCCGCCTTTGTTAAACGCATCAACGAAGACATGAACCGTGTCATGGCCATGCCCGATGTGATTGAGAAGTTTGATCAATACGGCGCAGAAGATGGCGGCGGTTCACCCGAGCGCTTTGCAGAATTTATTCGCAGCGAAACTCAGAAGTGGGCCAAAGTGATCAAGGATGCCAAGGTGCAGGCCGACTCTTGATTGGCATCTACAACAAGTCTTAACTGACACCCGATGAGAAATTTGAAGATTTCTCATCGGGTAGTAAGTTGCTAAGCGCTTATTAGGCTGGCTTGGCAGGTCGATGCAAAACGCAAATCTTGTTGCCAATTGGATCTCGCAGATAGGCAAGATTTAACGTTCCAAATGGTCCTTCTCTGGGTCCTGGTGGTTCTTCGCAGTGCGTGCCGCCATTGGCAACCCCTGCGGCATGAAATGCATGCACTTGCTCTAAGGTCTCTGCCGAAAATCCAATCGTGCCACCATTGGCAGGCGTTGCAGGCTGGCCATCTAGAGGCTTGGTAATTGAAAAAGAACCCTTGGGTGTTCTGTAGAAATAACGCGAGTTGTTATTGATGACACCTGGCGCAATGCCGAGCGTGCCCAAAACTGCATCATAAAATTTTTTGGATGCCTCAAGATCATTGGCACCGACCATGACGTGACTGAACATTGTTTTCCCTTTGATGGACGTTTGAAATTTAGCTGAAATCTAAATGAGTAGATGTCCTGTTTTAACAAAAATAGTACAACCCTCTTTGCTGAAAGGTTTGTGCAGACTCATTTGAGGGCTTCTGATCTAACATGCGCCTTTCAACGCCTGCTTCGGGGCTGGAAGTCAATGGCAGGTCATGGTGATTGATCACGACCCTTTGGCTGTAATCAGCACTGATGTTCATTATTGAACGTCAGTGCTGCAGAATCTTGTTCAAGAAATCTTTGGTCCGAGGCTGTCGATTTTCTGGATGATTGAAGAATTCATCCTTGGAGCAGTCTTCCAAAATGCGGCCACCCACATCGATAAAGATCACGCGGTTGGCCACCTTGCGAGCAAAGCCCATCTCGTGCGTCACCACCATCATGGTCATGCCTTCGTGGGCCAGTTGCACCATGACATCTAACACCTCACCCACCATCTCGGGGTCGAGCGCTGAGGTGGGCTCGTCAAACAACATCACAATGGGGTCCATCGACAAGGCACGGGCAATGGCCACGCGCTGCTGCTGACCTCCCGACAGTTGGCCTGGAAACTTGTCCTTGTGCGCCAACAGGCCCACACGATCGAGCATTTTGAGGCCGCGCTCTCGCGCTTCGTCTTCTGAACGACCCAGCACCTTAACCTGTGCAATCGTTAGGTTTTCAGTGACCGACAGGTGCGGGAAAAGCTCAAAGCTTTGAAACACCATGCCCACGCGCGAACGCAGTTGGGGCAAATTGGTGCCGGCATCCATGAGTGACACGCCATCGACATGAATGCTGCCCTGCTGAACCGGCTCTAGGCCATTGACCGTTTTAATGAGGGTGGACTTGCCCGAACCCGAGGGACCGCAAACCACCACCACATCGCCTTTGTTGATGCTGACAGAACAGTCGTTAAGCACCTGCACAGGGCCATACCATTTCGAGACATTTTTAATTTCAATCATTTTTATTCCTCAATTTCAGCACGTGCTTTAGCGCACGATGGCAATCCTGGCCTGCAGGCGTTTGACGCTCCAGGACAGTGCAAAACAGATTACAAAATAGACCGCTGCGGCCATGATGTAAGCCTCTTCGGGTCGGCCATAAATCTTGCCTGCGTTGGTAAAGCCCTTGAGCAAGTCGTAGGCGCCAATGGCATACACCAGCGAGGTGTCTTGAAACAAAATGATGGTTTGCGTCAGCAGCACCGGCAGCATGTTGCGAAAAGCCTGCGGCAAAATAATCAGGCGCATGTTCTGCCCATAGGTCATGCCCAAGGCCTGCCCAGCAAACACCTGCGCACGTGGAATAGACTGAATGCCTGCGCGCATGATTTCGCTGAAATACGCAGCCTCAAAGGCCACGAAGGTGATGATGGCCGACCACTCGGCCCCAATGGGGCGACCGATCAAAAACGGCATGAGCAGGTAGAACCAAAGAATGACCATGACCAGCGGCACAGAGCGCATGCCGTTGACATAGAACGTAGCCGGAGCTGCCAAAAATTTGGAGCCTGAAAGGCGCATGAGCGCCAGCACCGTGCCAAAAATAACGCCGCCAATGGTGGCAGTGATGGTCAGCTGCACACTGAAAATAAGGCCGTTCCAGACAAACTTGCGCAGCATGTCCAGATCGAAAAAGGAAAGGTCGAGTCCAAACATGTCAGTGACCTCCGCTTCCGCCAGAAACAATGAAACCAGGTACGCGCATTTTCTTTTCGATTAGCGCAAAGACGCGGTTGACCGTGAAGGCAGACAAGGCATACAAGCCCGTAACGGCCAAGTACACCTCAATGCCACGCGAGGTTTCTTCTTGCACCTGCATGGCATACATGGTGAGTTCTGCAATGGACACCGCAAAGGCCACTGAAGAGTTTTTCAGCAGGTTCATAGACTCGCTGGTAAGCGGCGGCAAGATGATGCGAAAGGCCATTGGCAAAATCACATAGCGGTACGACTGCGCGGTGGTAAAGCCCATGGCCATGGCCGCATAACTTTGTCCCTTGGGCAACGACTGAATACCTGCACGGACCTGCTCGGCAATGCGCGCCGAAGTAAAAAAGCCCAAAGCAAAAACGACCAACAAGAATCCAGGCACTTGTTGAAAAGCAGGGAAGATTTTGGGCACCACAAAGTACCACAAGAAAATTTGGACCAGCAGCGGTATGTTGCGAAACAACTCCACCCAGGCATAGGCCAGCGCCGACACCACGGGACGCCCGGGCAAGGTGCGCAAAGTGCCCACCACGGCGCCGACACTCATGGCCACCACCCAGGAGCAACCCGCCACGGCCAAGGTCCAGCGCCAGGCTTCAAACATCCATTCCAGATAGGTCCGGCCACTGCCGTCATCGGCCAAAAAAAACTGCCAATCCCATGTCATTGTGATTTCCTATCTCTGCACAATACGCAACTGAAGCCCAACTCAAGCCAAACACAAGCCCAAATCGATTTCCCAAAAAGAAAACCCCGCCCAAGTTATCCCCGGCGGGGTTTGCTCAAAGTCTGGAAGGCTTACTTCTTGGCGTAGTCTTCAGCAGGCTTGTCGTTCAGGTTGGCCCAAGCGGTTTTGGTGGCATCGCTGGCAGCCAAGCCCACGCGGGTGTTCTTTGGTGGAATGGGTTGCATGAACCACTTGTCATACATTTTGGCCATGTCGCCGCTCTTGACCAAATCACGCACGGTGTCGTCAGCCAATTTCTTGAAGGCGGGATCGTCTTTGCGAATCATGATGGCAATGGGCTCGACGTTGAGCACTTCACCCACGATTTTGAAGTCGGCAGGGGCTTTGGCAGTGGCAATGTTGCCAGCCAAGATTTGACCGTCCATGACAAAAGCGTCAGCACGACCTGATTCCAACAGCAAGAAGCTGTCGGCGTGGTCTTTGCCAAAGACTTCTTTGAAGTCAATGCCATTGGCGCGCTCGTGCTTGCGCAGCAATTGCACGGAAGTGGTGCCTGTGGTGGTCGCCACGTTGCGGTCTTTCAATTGCGCGATGGAAGTGATGCCAGAGTTGGCCTTCACAGCAATGCGAACTTCTTCCACAAAAGTGGTCAAGACAAACGCAACGTCTTTTTGGCGAGCAGCGTTATTGGTGGTGGAGCCACACTCGATGTCGACAGTGCCGTTTTGCACCAAAGGAATGCGGTTTTGTGAGGTGACCGCCTGGTACTTCACTTCGACTTTTTTGCCAGCAGCTTTTTCGACGTTGGCAATGATGCGTTGACAGACTTCATAGTGGAAGCCAGCGTACTTGCCATCACCCAAGGTGTAGGACAAAGCACCTGATGAATCGCGCACACCCATGGTAATGGTGCCTGAGCCCTTCACCTTGGCAATGGTGTCTGCTTGAGCAGCGACACAGGTCAACGCAGCAATGGCAACCGCCAGCAATTGTTTTTTCATAGGTTTCTCCAGAAATTAAAACGAAAAGTTCAAGGACAGCTAATTTTCAGCAGCTGCGCACCAGAATGGTCAGGCTTAAAACCACACCCTCCAGTGTATGCACAAAATATGCCTAATTTATTAACAAGCCTTCACTATAGAGAATTTATCGTCAGCACCTTATCAGGGTGTTCCCGAGGGTGACCTCAGGTAGACAGGCTCCTTGGCTATAGTAGTTCATCATGCAGGTGCTGCCTGAGCATCAATAGACTTGGAGTTACTTTTGGAAGTATCGTTTCACGAAGAAATCAAGGCCCTTCGCATGGGCCATGGTGAAGTATTTAGAGGCGAAGGCATTCTGGCCATCACCAAAGGCTTGCTTCAATCGGGCGTGGCCTATGTCGGTGGCTACCAAGGTGCCCCTGTTTCTCACCTTTTAGATGTGATGGTGCAGGCCAAGCCCTACATGGATGAGTTGGGCGTACATGTAGAAGCCTGCTCCAATGAAGCCTCGGCTGCCGCCATGTTGGGCGCCTCTATTCATTACCCCATTCGCGGGGCCGTCACTTGGAAATCCATTGTGGGCACCAATGTGGCGGCCGATGCCTTGTCCAACTTGTCATCCCCAGGCGTTACAGGGGGCGTGCTGATTGTGGTGGGCGAAGATTACGGCGAAGGTGCCAGCGTCATTCAAGAACGGACGCATGCCTATGCCTTGAAATCGGGCATGTGCTTGCTTGACCCCCGGCCCGAGCTGGGTCAAATGGTCAACATGGTCGAGCAAGGTTTCCGATTGTCTGAGGCCTCCAACATGCCCGTCATGATGGAACTGCGCATTCGCGCTTGTCATGTGCGCGGTGAATTTGTGGCCAAAACCAATCAAGCCCCTTTGCTTTCAAAGAAGAATTTGATTGCTGAGCCCGCTGGCTTTGATTACATGCGCTTGGCACATCCGCCGGTTACTTTTGCACAAGAGAAACGCAAAGTGGCACACCGGCTGCCAGCTGCACGCGAGTTCATTCAGGCCAACAAGTTGAACGAACATTTTCCAGGCAGCCAGCACAAGCATTTGGGTTTGATTGTGCAAGGAGGTCTGTACAACACCCTGATCAGGGCACTGCAGCAATTTGATTTAGCCGATGCCTTTGGTGTTTCAAGTGTCTCCATTTTGGTTTTGAACGTCACCTATCCGTTGGTACCCGATGAGCTGGTAGATTTTTGCAAAGACAAGTCGGCCGTTCTTTTGTTGGAAGAAGGGCAGCCTGAGTACATTGAGCAAGAGTTGGCACTGATGCTAAGGCGTTTGGATTTGCAAACGCCCCTGCATGGCAAAGACATGTTGCCCTCGGGTGGCGAGTACACCGCCGAAGTCATGGCTGATGGCTTGTTGAATTTTCTGAATCGCCACGAGCCCAATGCAGTACCCACATCCACTCAAGAATGGTTGCAAGGCAATATCAAAAGGCGGCAAGAAGTTCAAGCCATGTTGGGCACACCTGTGCCTGCACGGCCCCCCAGCATGTGCATTGGCTGCCCCGAGCGCCCTGTTTTTTCTGCTTTGAAATTGGCCCAAGAAACAGTAGGCCCTGTGCATATCTCTGGTGACATTGGTTGCCATGCGCTTGCCACGTTTGAGCCGTTTTCAGTAGGCCATTCCATTTTGGGCTATGGCATGAGCTTGGCCAGCCGTGCGGGCGTCTCGCCCCTCATGAAGCGCCGAGTTTTGTCGGTCATGGGCGACGGTGGCTTCTGGCACAACGGTTTGCTAACAGGCGTTCAAAGCGCGCTGTTCAATGGCGACGACGCAGTATTGCTGATCTTTAAAAATGGCTACACGTCGGCCACTGGCACGCAAGACATTATCAACACACCCACCGAGTTGTCTAAAGAAATTAACAGCGACAAACGAGAAAGTTTGGTGCACACCAACCATGTGATCGAGTCTACGCTAAAGGGCTTGGGAGTGAAGTGGCTCAAAACAGTTCACACCTATGAAGTTGCCCAAATGCAGGCCACGCTCACTGAAGCTTTTACCACCGACTTTCAGGGACTGAAAGTCATTGTGGCGGAGGGTGAATGCCAGCTTGAAAGGCAACGTCGCATCAAACCTTGGCTGGCCTCTTTGCTGGCCAAAGGCCAACGTGTTGAGCGTGTGAAGTATGGTGTTGATGAAGATGTTTGCAATGGCGATCATGCATGCATTCGGCTCTCTGGTTGCCCCACCCTCACTTTGAAGGACAACCCCGATCCTTTGAAAGTTGACCCTGTGGCTACCGTCATTGATGGTTGTGTTGGTTGTGGTTTGTGCGGAGAAAACGCCCATGCAGCCACTTTGTGTCCTTCCTTTTACCGAGCAGAAGTGGTTCAGAATCCTGGCCAGTGGGAGCGCATGGGCGCACGCCTTCAGACGTGGTTCACCCGCTTTTTGCAACCTGCCTAATGGCAACTGAATAGATATCAACATGACACAAGCAGTATCGATTTTGTTGTGCGCCTTGGGCGGCGAAGGCGGTGGCGTCTTGGCCGATTGGCTGGTGGAAGTTGCGCGTGTAGCCAACTACCCTGCTCAAGCCACTTCTATTCCTGGCGTGGCTCAGCGCACAGGTGCAACCACTTACTATCTTGAAATTTTTCCCGTTTCAAACAGTCAACTGAACGGGCAAAAACCAGTCCTGGGTTTAAACCCTTTGCCTGGCCGATTAGATGCCTTGATTTCTTCCGAGTTGTTAGAAACCGCAAGGCAAATTGGCAATGGGTTTGCATCCTCAGACCGTACCTGCATCATCAGCTCATCTTCGCGCGCACTGACCACGGCCGAGAAAATGGTCATGGGCGATGGTCGCCGTGACGACGCACCCCTGTTCAATGTCATTGCTGCCAATAGCTTAAGACACCATGTACTGGACATGGCAGCCATGTGCCAGCAAGCGGGCACCATGGTCAGCGCTGTCATGTTGGGTGCCATTGCAGCCAGTGGTTTGCTGCCGTTTGAGCGCCGTCATTACGAAGCGGTGTTGTCTGGTAACAGCAATGCGGCAAAAGCCAGCCTGCGTGGATTTACCTTGGCCTTCGATCGGGTCAGCCTGCAACGCGAACAAGCGCAGTATGTTGAAAAAGTATTGACACCTGCTGCGCCCAAGACAAGTTCTGCACCCGCCTTGCCAGCGCAGGTTGCGCAGCAATTTCCCAAACACACGCACGAGTTGTTGGCTTTGGCATTTGATCGTTTGGTGCAATACCAAAGTGAGTCCTATGCCCAGCTCATGGTGACCCGCTTGTCAAATTTAAAAGCCATTGAATTGGCCAGCCCTGCTGCTTCTGCCGAATGCCCGGTCACCACAGAAACCATTCGATGGTTGGCACTGTGGATGGCGTTTGACGACATCATTCAAGTGGCCCATCTAAAAAGCAAAGCAACGCGTTGGCAACGTGTGTCCACTGAAGTCAAACTCAAAGAAGGTGAATTGCTAAAAGTCTACGACCACTTCAAACCAGGTGTGCCTGAGATAGCAGCCATGTTGCCCTCTACTTGGGCACAGGCTTTATTGAAGTGGGATCGTGCACGCATTGCAAAAGGCAAGGCTGCTTGGTCTATGCCCATTAAGTTAGCGCGTCATTCCGTTGTGGGTCTTGTGAGTTTGCGTATCTTGGCTGCCATGCGCGTGCTGCGCCCTATCGGCAGCCGTTATGCCAGCGAACAATTGTTGATAGAAGAATGGCTAACTGGCATTGGCCAAGCTTGCGTTCGTTCGCCCGCACTGGCTTTAGAAGTTGCACGCTGTGGACAACTCATCAAGGGCTATGGCAGCACCAATGAGCGCGGCAAAGACAACTTGCTTCACATCTTGCGGACGGTCTGTCAGCCTTCAGCGGTTAAATCGTTAGAAGAACAAACTGCTGTGGTAGCGCAAATTAGAAAAGTGGCACTCCAAGATGAAAAAGGTCAGCAATTTGACCTGGCCCTGCTGCAACATGGTGCGCCAGCGCGCCCCGTCAAAGAACAACCTATTTTGTGGATGAAAAATCCAAGGTTAACCAAAGCTTCATAAGCCGCTGAATTTGAATCAATTTATTAGGAGACAGCATGAAACATAACAATCCATCCAATTTCAGCTTCCAGATCAACAGGCGAGTCTTGGCTACTGCGTTGTCAGCGCTTTTGCTGGGCCCCGCATTGTGTGCCAGTGCGCTGGCCCAAGCTTGGCCCTCCAAGCCCATCAAGGTGGTGGTTAACTTTCCACCAGGTGGCGCAGCCGATCAAATAGCGCGTGCTATTGGCATTCCTTTGGCAGAAGCTTTAGGCCAGCCCGTCGTGATTGAAAACAGAGGCGGTGCCAATGGCAACCTTGGCGGCGACATGGTGGCCAAATCAGCGCCCGATGGCTATACCCTGCTCATGAGCTCGGGCGGCATGGTGTCTGTGAACCCGCATATTTATCCGCGCATGTCTTTTGATCCAGCCAAGGACCTGGTACCTGTAGCTTCAGCTGCCAGAGTGCTGGTTTATTTGGTGGCCAAGCCCACTTTGCCAGTCGACAACATTCAAGGATTTTTAAAGTACGTCAAAGACAATCCAGGCAAACTGTCCTATGGCTCTGCAGGCAACGGCAGCTCACCCCATTTGGCTGGTGAAATGATGAAGAGCCAGGCCGGCTTGTTTGCTGTTCACGTGCCATACCGAGGCGCCGCACCCGCATTGCAAGATGTATTGGCCGGCCAGCTTGATTTTTACTTTGATCCTGGTATTGGTCTGGGTCAAGTACGCGCAGGCAAGCTCAAACTCTTGGCGGTGGGTAGCCTGAAGCGTTCACCTTTGTTCCCCAATGTGCCCACCTTGGATGAGGCTGGCCTTAAAAGTTTTGATGCTGACTCCGTGTTTGGGTTTTATGCACCGGCCGGTACGCCCGCTGATGTGATTGCCAAGGTCAACCGAGAAATCAATCGCATTTTGTCGACCCAGACATTGAAAGATCGCATCATGAATTTGGGCGGCGAGGCTCTGCCTTTAACGCCCGCTGAGTTTGGTGCGCGCGCAAATGATGACTCCAAGCGATTTGGCGAAATTATTCGCGAACGTAAAATTGTGGGCGATTGACAGAAAGTCAATCATTAACCATTCAGATGTTGTACGTGGACATTCTTGCGATTGGGTTCAATAGTTCAGCGAGTAAATAAAACACCCACCAACCACAAACTCAAAGCCGGGACAAAAAGTAAAACGGCCAAACGAAGAATGTCCCAAATTAAGAATGGCACCAAACCTTTGTAGGTTTCAGACATTGGAACGTCACGAGCCAAGTTGTTGACCACGTAGACGTTCAAGCCAACGGGTGGGGCAATCAAGCCAAAGCTGACTGTCATTAGCACCAAAATTCCGAACCACAACGCTTTGAGCTCGTAAGACAGACCCCATAAGTCCAGCGCCATCACAGCAGGAAATATGACAGGAATGGTCAACAAGAGCATTGACAACTCGTCCATGACGCATCCCAACACAATGTACAAAATCAAAACAGCTGTCACGATACCTAGAGGTGCAACAGGCAAGCCGGACACCCAAGTGGCGACCATTTTGGGCATTTCGGTTAAAGCCAATGTGGCATTCATCATGTCTGCGCCGAGAAAAATCAGAAAGACCATGGCGGTGGTTTCTGCAGTGCTAAGCAAAGCGACTTGCATGCCGGAGAGTGTCAAATCTTTTTTGGCCAGCCCCACCAACATGGTCAAGACAGCGCCAATACCAGCCCCCTCAGTGGGTGAGAAAAAGCCACCATAAATTCCTGCAAACACAATGAAAAAGACGCCAACGACAGGCCAAATGGCGATCAATGCGCTCCATTTTTCTGAACCGGCCAAGGTTGGACTCAGGGGTGCCATGTCGGGACGCGATCTGGCATAAAGAAAAATTACCAAGAGGTATCCCGTCATGGCCAAGATACCAGGTACAAGGGCAGCCGCAAACAGTTTGGCAATGTTTTGCTCAGTCAATATGGCGTAAACCACCAGGGGTACCGAAGGTGGAATCAAAATACCCAGCGTGCCACCTGCCGCCAATGAAGCTGTAGACAAACGGCCCATATAGCCATGCCGACGCATCTCGGGATAGGCCACTTGCGTGATGGTGGCGGAGGTCGCAACAGATGAACCACAAACTGCACCAAAAGCGCCAGCAGACAATACAGAGGCCATGGCCAGACCCCCCCTTACATGCCCCACCAAGGCAGCAGCTGCCTTGAACAAGTCGCGACTCAATCCACCTTGTGTGGCAAATTGTCCCATCAGTAGAAACAAGGGAATCACACTCAGTTCATAAACCGTCAGACGCGCTACAGCGCTGCCTTTAAGGAAGTTAAGTGTGGTGATGCTATCGCTCATTAACCAATAGCCGACCAAGCCAGGAATGAACATGGCGACAGCGATAGGCACACGCAAAGCCATGAGCAAAATCATGACCACAAACATGGCCAAACCAATTTGAGGGGCCATCGAGCTCATGCTTGCGCCTCATGTTCAAGGGAAGTCCACCCGGACAAGGCTTGCATCAAGGCCACCCACCCGGCCAAGGCTAAGCCTGGCGCTAAACAAGCATAAGCCCACCACATGGGCAAGCTAATGATCATGGTGGTTTCACCTGCTTCACGAACAGACAGGGCACCCACACTGGTTCGCCACGCCAACAACCAATACAGCACAATCAGCAGCAGGTTGCCCATTGCGTCTAAAGATTGTCTGGTTTTGTTAGAGGTCGATTGGGTAAAAAAATCAACAATGATGTTGGCTCTTTGCAACTGACAAAACGGCAGGCAAAGGGATATGGCAAAAGCAATTCCCATTTGAGTCATTTCGACATCCCCTGGAATGGGCTGAGACCAACCGGCTCGCATGATCACGCTCAAGGTGGTCAACAACCCTGTGATCAGTGCAACCGCTGCACCTATGACCGCAAAAAGACGGCACACAGGCGCCAGCATCAATGTCGAAAGAAACATCAACAGTCCAATTTAAATTTAGCAAATCTGCCCCTCATCAAAGAGGGGCAGGTACAAGATCACTTGGTGTATTTTTTAATCAAGTCTTTGGCATCTTGCAACATTTGTTTGCCGGGCAAACCACGCTTGTCCATGTCAGCAACCCACTCTTCATAAAGAGGCGCTGAAGCTTGAATCCAGCGATCAGTTTCTGCTGCATCAATTTTGTTGAACGTGTTGCCGCGTGCAATTGCTGCATTGCGGCCAGGTACAGTCGCTTCATCCCAATAACGTCCAATGGTGCGAGACAATGCAGCACCGCTGTGCTTGTCAATCACACTCTTCAGATCTGCGGGCAGGCTGTCGTACTTGGCCTGGTTCATGGCCATGACAAAACCTGCTGTGAACATCGAAGGACGGCTTTGTTCAATTTCGGTGTGAAATTTACTGACCTCGTGCAACTTAAAGGCGGGAATAATTTCCCAAGCAGTCAAGAAACCATCGATGGTGCCTTTGGTCATGGCATCGGCCACTGGCGGAATAGGCATGCCCACCGGTGTTGCACCAAGTCTGGCCAACAACTTAGAAGATTGGCGGCTGGCCGCGCGGATCTTCAGACCCTTAAAGTCGTTCATGTTTTTGATGGACTTGCTTGAAGTACTGACGAAGCCTTCGTCATGAACCCAGGTTGCCAAAATTTTGGTACCCGCAAATTCTTTGGTAGCGTACTTGCTGTAAAAATCCCAAGCAGCGGCTGAAGCAGCTTCGGCGGTGTTGGTCATGAAAGGTAATTCCAATGCCTCCATGATGGGGAAGCGGCCTGGCGTGTAGCCGGGCAGCGTCAGCACCACGTCGTCCACACCGTCTTTCACGCGGTCAACCAATTGAGCCGGCGTACCGCCACCTGTCATGGCGGGCAAAATTTGGCAGCGCATGCGATTGTTAGAGTCTTTGGCAATGGCTTCACACCAAGGCGTTACAACGCGTGAGTGGCCCATGGCCACTGTAGGCCAAATGTGGTGCACTTTGAGAAGCACTTCCTGAGCTTGCGCTTGCGCTGCAGCTGCAAGGGCAAGCACTGCTGTGCCTTGTAAGAGTCGTTTTTTAAAAGTCATGGTTGTCTCCTGGTTGGTTGGTTTTGAAAATTTAAAAAGGGGTGAATTTAATTCAGATATCTAGCACCAAAACAGCTGTCTGGCTGCGCGAGCAGCAAATCATCATTTGGGTGTTGGCCTCTTGCTCTTCTGGTGTCAAAAACATGTCCCAGTGATCTGGCTGTCCGGCCAACACCTTGGTCAGGCAAGTGCCGCAAACACCTTGCTCACAGGCAAACGGAACGTCAACACCGGCGTCACTTAATACTCGCAAGATAGACTGGTCGGCAGGGACACGGTACTTCTCGCCACGTTTTGCTAAATGCACTTCAAAAGCCCCGTCGGCTCCCAATGGGGTCTTCGTTAGATCATCGTTGCTCATGGGTTAACTCCATGGGTGATACCTTCAGGCTCAAGACTGCTGCTGGCCTGTTCTTGAGCCAAGAGACGGTCGATGATTCTGCGAGATTGCACGCCGCCCGAGTCGATGTTGAGCAGCAGCAATTTTCGGTCGGGCCATTTGCTGATGTTAGCCTGCTGCAACTGCAACATCTCCATGTCCTCGTTAAAAATCTTGCCTTGTCCCTCACGAATTTTGATCGTGAGCTCTGCATCATGTGGCTTGAACTGACGCGCCATACCCCAGTGGTACCAATGCGAAGTTTCAGTCTCAGGCGTGATGAAGTCTACGACCACGCTATACGCTTTGTCCGCTGGGTCGGCATCAAAGCCGCCTCGCCCTGCTAGGGCAACACCGACGTCAATCATGATGTGACTGGGCGGTGTAAAGCGACAAATCTGCCAGCGGTCTACGCGAGCATTGGGGTCTAGACCGTTGGCGCTCATTGCCATTTGCCAAAACGGTGGCGCCTGAATGCCCTCCATGTGACGCTGCAAGATCACCTTGTCACCCTCTACGGTGGTTTTGCATGGCGTCTCATCGATCTCGGGTTGACCAATGCTGTTGGCATGAACATAAGTCTCGTGGGTCAAGTCCATCAAGTTGTCGACCATGAGTCGGTAATCGGCTTTGACATGATACAAACCACCACCGTAGGCCCATGCGGGGTTATCAAAAAACTCAAAGCTAGGCATCAATGCCTCGTCGACCTGTGATTGATCCCCCGGCCAAACCCACACAAAACCATAGCGCTCGATCACCGCATAGTTTTTGATGGCAGGAAATCCACGGACGCGCTGCCCTGGCATGTGAACGGTTTTGCCCTCGCAACCCATCTCCAAACCATGGTACCCGCAAACTAACTTACCTTCACACACTTTGCCAAGTGACAAAGGCGCACCACGATGCGGACAAAAGTCTTCTACTGCCGCAACCTTATTTTCTGGGCCCTTGAAAAATACCATTTGTTCGTTGCAAATGGTACGGCCAAGGGGTCTCGTCCCTAAGCCGTCCAGTTCATCTATTGAACAGGCCACATACCAAGTATTTTTAATAAAAATAATTCACCTCTTGTTTTTAATTAGTTGAACACCCGGTGTGACCGAGGGCTGTGGATTTTGTAACGCCAGCCCCAAATTGTGGCGTGCAATGCGGGAATGTTCGCGCATGAGTGCTTCTGCACGACCGGCCTCGCGCTGCGCAATGGCTTGTAACACTTGACGATGCTGATGTTGCGCCACGACCAGCAAATCGCGGGCATCTGGCTTGCTGGCCTGCACCCCGACAAAGCCGGAAGCAGAAGCGAATGGCAGACTTGATGCCCGCTCAATTTCACGAGCCAAAACTGCACTACCTGCCATCTCAGACAACATTTTGTGAAAACAAGCGTTCAAACGAACGTAAGCAGAAAAATCTTCGTCATCCAGACCCCCCTGGCGCATCACTTGATCGATTTGGTCAAGACAGGCATCGGCCTCTTGAAGCAGCACTGGACTAACACCTCTCTCTGCGGCCAACCGCGCCGCCAGTCCTTCGAGCGTGCCGCGTAGCTCAATGGCGTCGGCCACATCATGCTCAGAGAAAGTGCGCACGGCATAACCTCCCCCAGGCAAGGCGTCGAGTAAACCTTCTTGGCCAAGACGCATGAGGGCAACTCGAATAGGGGTGCGTGACATGCCCAGACGTTCTACCAACGCCAACTCTGCAATGCGACTTCCTGCAGCCAGATGGCCAGCCAAGATCAATTCACGCAGGCGCTGCTGCGCCTTAACGGCCTGCGTGCTGCCTTCTTCAGCAGCATCCGGGTCCTGAATGTGAATTTTCAAAGAGTGCATGTGTGGGTTTTGAGAAAACGAGATTAAACCACTCAACTCGATTTTCTGTATACAGAATCACCCTAATATCCCCAGTTCAGCCTGCCATTTGGGCGAAAAAATAGGGTTTTTGTATCCCAAAACTCTTGGATGTGCCTTAAAAATACTTGTAGAAAGCCCTCAAAGACGACAAGCAACAGACAAACTGGAAAAATCAAAGTCCATCACATGTGGCTGGCTGTTGATCCTGGCTTGGCAATTCAACCAACTAACGTGTTGGCTCAACTTGAAGGGGCTGCCGTGTTTGGATTGTCAGTTGCCCTTCTTGAGGAGTTAACCATCCAAAATGGCGCACCTGTTCAATCGTACTTCCATGACTACCAAGTGCTGCGAATGAGTGAAATGCCCGAAATCCATACGAAGCTTGTTCAGTCTGATGCTGCTCCCACCGGCATGGGTGAAATTGGGGTATTGCCCGTGGCACCTGCCATCGCCAACGCCATCTTCCAACTCACGGGCAAACGTTTGCGTTCTTTGCCAATGTCGCCGCAACGCGTGAAAAGCGCATTGACCTGATCAACAAGTCAAACACCCTGTTGATTTAGTAAAGCCAAAAGCCACTGACTTAAAAATCAGTGGCTTTTTTAATTTTCTAACCGGTGTTTGGCCCTAGAACAAAAGAAGACGGATTTAATATTTGCGCTTAGAAGAAGTGCGCTACAAGTGTGGAAAGAAATCATTGTCTAGAAATATTTTTTCTAAATCGCTGAAATAACTTGCACACCAAATCGCGCATCCAAATATGTCGCGAATCAGTGTCGGTACTCTTGTGCCAAATTATTTGAACCTCATAAACCGGTGCATCCGTGATGTCCCAAACGCGAAGATCTTGACGGGTCTTCAATTCGCGCACAAACATCTCTGGAATGATGCCTACCAAATCAGTTTGGCGAACTATGTCGGGCATGGCACTAAAGTGCCTAGATCGCAAGACAATGCGCTCTTCCAATTTCATTCGCGTCAACATTTTTTCAACACTGCCATGAAATGTGGCAGTGGGTGAAGCTACGGCAAAACCCGACTGACGAAGCTGTTCCAAGCTCAAGGTTTTACCGGCCCTACCGCTGGGCGGCTTCCAATTCAATGAAGTCACCGCCATATAGCGCTCATGAAACAGCAGCTCAGAGCGAATACCACGATGCTCAGGTGCCAAAATGCCTACGGCCAAATCAATTTCACGCGATTCGAGTGCTGCTGTCACCTGATCCGCATTCACCGCGATATTGGACAAACGTGCATGTGGCGCATCGATGCGCAAAGCTGCTGCCAACTTCGGAAGAAACATCATTTCGCCCAAATCAGACAAAGAAATTTTCCAGTGCACATCGCTATTGGCAGGGTCAAATTCTTGCCTTCCCACCAACATAGACTCCATCAGCAGAAGCTGCTCGTGCATGTCGGCCGCCAATTGCTCACACAATCTGGTGGGCTTGAGACCCGTGGGCGCACGAACAAAGAGCTCATCCTCAAAAAAGTCGCGTAAACGGGCCAACGCATTGCTGGTTGCTGGCTGAGACAAGGCCAGAGACTTTCCAGCCAAGGTGACAGAGCCCGTTCGGTGAATAGCCACCAAAACGCGCAAAAGGTTCAAGTCAAGCTGCCGAAAATTCATACCATGCACCTCCTAAGGGTAAGGCCTAATTATTCACCAAATCAATGAACGATATTTGATTTATCCATTTGTCGAATGTTGAAATCTATCCTAAATTGCAATAAATATTGAACTCAAAACACAGTTCATTCAAAAGGACATTGCAACAATGGCTGAACGTTCATTCCTTGCAGAGGTTGAAAAACTCAAGCTGGGTGCCGGTGAAGAATTTCACGGCGAAGGTATTTTGGCTGTCACCAAAGCCTTGTTGCAGTCAGGTGTGTCCTACGTTGCGGGCTACCAAGGGGCGCCCATCTCTCACTTAATGGATGTGCTCACAGACGCCAACGATATCTTGGCTGAATTGGGAGTTCACTTTGAACACAGTGCCTCTGAAGCCACGGCCACAGCCACTTTGGCAGCTTCGGTGAATTACCCGCTTCGAGGCGCAGTCACCTTCAAGTCGACCGTTGGTACCAATGTCGCCTCTGATGCTTTGGCCAATTTGGCATCTGGCGGTGTCATCGGCGGGGCCATGCTCATTGTGGGCGAGGACTACGGCGAAGGTTCAAGCATCATGCAAGAGCGCTCGCATGCATTTGCCATGAAATCACAGGTGTGGCTCTTAGACCCCCGACCCAATTTGCCCAGCATTGTTAAAGCTGTGGAGCAAGGCTTTGAGTTGTCGGAGGCCAGCAATACCCCTGTCATGCTGGAGCTTCGCATTCGCGCCTGTCACGTGCACGGCCATTTTGCGACCAAAGACAATGTGCGGCCGGCCTTCACGCTCAAAGATGCCATTGAGCATCCCAAACGTGATGTCAATCGCATTGTGCTTCCACCTTCCAGTTATTTGCACGAGCAAGAGAAGGTCAAAGAACGCTGGCCAGCTGCTGTCAAATTTATTCAAGAAAATCAGCTCAATGAGTTTTTTGCCAGCGATGCCAATGACTTTGGCATTGTGATGCAAGGCGGCCTGTACAACGGCGTGCTTCGCGCTCTGGAAATTCTCGGCCTGGCCAATGCATTTGGTGAGTCCCAAATTCCTCTTTATGTTTTGAATGTCACCTACCCTTTGGTTGACGATGAATTCAAAACCTTCTGCACCGGGAAGCGTGGGCTCTTCATTGTGGAAGAAGGGCAACCCGACTTCATTGAACAAAACATTCATTCCATCTTGCGCAAAGCCGATCTGCAGACGCGCGTACATGGCAAAGATTTCTTACCCATGGCGGGAGAGTACACGGGCGGCGTGATGTTGCAAGGCATCAAAAAGTTCATTGAACTTTATGCGCCTGAATTGCTGAATAACGCCAGGCACCAGGTTCCAGCCATTCAAAGCAATGCCCTGATAAACCAGGTGATTGCCGAAGCTACGGCCCAAGTGCTTCCGCGGCCGCCATCCTTTTGCACAGGCTGTCCTGAGAGGCCCATCTTCACAGCCATCAAGATGCTTGAAAAAGAGCTGGGGCCGCGTCACATCAGCTGCGACATCGGCTGTCACCTGTTTTCTATCTTGCCCCCCTTCAATGTTGGCGCAACCACCATGGGCTATGGTTTAGGTTGGGCCGGCGCTTCCGCTTTCAATACACCTGAAACCGAACACCGAACCATGGCCATCATGGGCGATGGTGGCTTTTGGCACAACGGTCTCACCAGTGGCGTTGGCAACGCCGTTTTCAATCAAACAGACAATGTTTTGCTAGTGGTTGACAACGGCTACTCAGCCGCAACAGGCGGTCAAGACGTTTTGTCTTCCAAAGCCATCAACCCGATTCGAAGCACCAACAACCCCATTGAAAAAGCGGTGAAGGGTGTGGGGGTCGATTGGGTCAAAACCGTCACACACACCTACAGCTTAGATCAAATGCGAGGTGCCCTGCGAGAAGCTCTAACCACGCAAACCAAAGGCCCCAAAGTGGTGATTGCGCAAAGTGAGTGCATGCTCAACCGTCAGCGACGGGTGAAGCCTCAAATTAGGCAACGCATCAAACAAGGCGAGCGCGTGGTTCGAGAAAAATTTGGCGTGGATCCCGACACGTGCACAGGAGATCACTCCTGCATCCGTTTGTCGGGCTGTCCCTCATTGAGCATCAAAGCCAATCCAGACCCCTTGAGAACTGACCCCGTTGTTGCAGTGGCCGACAGCTGTGTGGGCTGTGGCTTGTGCGGCGAAGTTTCCCATGCGGCGGTTTTATGTCCCTCGTTTTATCGGGCGGAGATTATCAATAATCCGAGCGGATGGGATCGCTTCAAAGTCAAATTGCGCAAGTGGATCATTGGTCGATTGCAAAACCGCATTGAACGTCGCTTACAGGGCATCTCGGCTGCTTGATGGACACGAGAATGAACCCTACACAATCACAATCGCACGCCATCACCATTGCCATCTTGGCGATGGGTGGAGAAGGTGGCGGCGTTTTAGCCGATTGGCTGGTCGATCTGGCTGAACACAATGGCTTTGTGGCTCAAACCACCTCGGTTCCTGGTGTGGCACAACGCACAGGCGCCACGATTTATTACCTTGAAATGTTTAACAAGGCCCTGATTCCCGAAGGTCGAGAGCCTGTGTTCGCACTCAGTCCCTTCCCTGGCCACGTCGACATTGTGTTGGCTTCTGAGTTAATGGAAGCTGGCCGAGCTCTTCAACGCGGCTTGGTCAATTCGGAACGCACAACCCTCATCACTTCTTCGCACCGTGTTTATGCCATGACAGAACGCATTGCAATGGGCGATGGGCGCATGGACTCTGAAAAACTGTTGGCAGGCGCCAAAGCGGCAGCACACCAATTCATCGCAGCAGATTTCTCAACCATGGCCGAGAGTTTTGGCAGCTTGATTGGCCCCGCTTTGTATGGCGCCTTGGCCGCTTCAGGCCAACTCCCATTCACACGCGAGCAGTTTGAAGCCACCATTCAACGCGGCGGTATTGGTGTGTCGTCCAGTCTTCAAGCATTTAGTGCAGCTTTCCATGAAGCGCAACGCCAATTGAGCGGCGGCGCATCATCCACCCCAGAACCTCAAGGCGCCAAGCACTCGCATCTCCCTGCCGTAGGGCCCCGATTACAAGCATTGGCTCAAAGAATTCAGTCAGAGTTCCGTCCTGCTGCGCAAGCCCATCTGCTAGCTGGCATTGAACGCATGACCGACTACCAAAGCGAAGTCTATGCCGCGCTGTATTTAGACAGGCTAAAACCAATCAACCAACAGGCACCTAGCAATGACGAAGGTGATGAGCTGGTGTCCGAAGCTGCTAGGCACTTGGCCTTGTGGATGAGCTATGAGGACACCGTGCGCGTGGCCGATTTAAAAATTCGCCGCTCACGTTTTGAACGAGTGAGCCATGAAGTCAAACAAAGCACCGAACAATTTTTAGACATCCATGAATTTTTGCATCCGCGCGTCGAAGAGATTGCAGACACATTGCCAGTCTCAATCGGAAATTGGCTGCTTAAAACCACCTGGGCACGCCAGCTGCTAGGGCGCTTTACCCAAAAGGGACGAATTGTCAAAACGACATCCCTGCGAGGTTACCTGCTCCTGTATTTCATCGCCTCTTTGCGCGTGACACGTCCTTACTCTTTGCGATTTTTTCACGAACAAGAACGCATCAACGCTTGGTTGACATGCATCACCCATCTGATTCACACCAACGCGAAATTGGCCTTGCAAGTCGTCAAGGCCCAACAATTGGTGAAGGGCTACGGCGATACACACAGCCGTGGTTGGCGCAATTTCCAACGTTTGATCACGGCCCTGCCATTGTTTCAAAATGAACCAGACGCTGCAGATAAGCTTCTACAGCTTCAAAAAATTGCACTGAATGACGACTCAGAACAAGAACTGTTGACAAGTTTAAGGGCGCAGGGTTTACTGCATCCGAATTGATAGCCACCGTATCGAACACCATTTTTTTGACTGACCCCCTCACACAGGAGACAACACCATGAAGACAAAAATCATCAAATCGGCGCTAGTTCTGGCCATTGCAGCCGCTAGCAGCGCAACCGTTTCGGCGCAAGAAGTTACGCTGCGCTTGGTCAGTGCATTTGCTGAAAACGGCATCTATGTGCAACACCTGCTGCCTTGGATCAGCAAAGTCAACGCCGAGGGCAAAGGTGTTTTGCAGATCAATTTCATTGGTGGTCCCAAAGCCATTCCAACCTTTGAGGTAGGCAATGCAGTCAAAACAGGTGTGGTTGACATGGCCCTGAACACTGGCGCTTTTTATACCAATGTGATGCCAGAGGCTGATTTTCTGAAGCTCACCCAAATTCCAGTGGCGGAGCAGCGCAAAAACGGCGCCTTCGATGCCATCAACAAAGTATGGAATGAAAAAGGCAATATGCAGTATTTGGCGCGTACGGTTGAGAGCCAACCTTTCCACATTTACACCAACAAGAAAGTAGACAAGCCCGATTTAAGTGGCCAGAAAATTCGCATCACACCGGTCTACCGTGATTTTTTCCAATCACTGAACGCCAATGTCATTACAACGCCGCCAGGCGAGGTCTACACAGCACTTGAGCGTGGTGTTGTAGATGGCTATGGTTGGCCCATTGGTGGCATCTTTGATTTGAACTGGCACGAAAAAACCAAGTTTCGCATTGACCCCGGTTTCTACGATGCCGAAGTGTCCTTGGTCATGAACTTGCCCGCCTACAAAAAGCTCACTGACGCACAGCGCAACTATTTGCAAAAACAATTGCTGGCTTTAGAAGCTGAGAACACATTCTGGGTAAAGTACGGCATCGACGAAACTGCGCGTCAAGCCAAGGCTGGCATTCAAACCATTTCTTTTGATGCGGCCACAAGCAAAGCCTACAAAGACAAAGCTTATGACATTGCTTGGACGTCTGCATTAAAGCAAAGCCCAGAAATTGCCGCCAGATTCAAATCATTGTTTTCTAAATGATTGACAAACTTTCTGAAGCCTACGGGCGTTTTATTTCAGCACTGGCACTCTTCGGGTGTCTGTTGCTGTTAGCCATGATGCTCATCATCGTGACCGATGTGGCCTTGCGCAATTTTGCTGTCAGTGGTGGGCCACAGGGCCTAGGCTGGAGCAATGAGGTTTCAGAATTTTTGTTGTATTTAATAACGCTCAGTGTGGCACCTTGGCTGCTGCGCCAAGGGCAACACATTCGAGTGGATATTCTGCTGCAAGCCATTCCTAAAAAATTAGCTTGGGCACTTGAGTGGGTGGGCGATCTATTGGGTCTGGCATGTTGCCTTGTGATGAGCACGTATGGTGCTCAAGCCACATGGGCCAGCTACAGTGCCAACTCACTCAGCATCAAAACATTGGTCACGCCCGAATGGTGGTCATTGGCACCTTTGCCCGTGGTTTTCATTTTGCTCAGCATTGAAATGATCTTTCGCATGCACCGGCTTTGGCTGGCAGAACGAGGCCCACGCAGTGACGCGGTGAGTGCAGCATGAATACTTGGCAATTTGCAGCATGCCTCATGCTGGGTGGCTCCACGGTTTTGCTGTTCATTGGTATGCCTGTGGCCCTCACGTTCATTGGCATCAACATTGTGGGTGCTTGGCTTTATATGGGAGGCGAACCTGGCATGGTTCAACTGGCTCGCAGCAGTGTGAGTTCTGTCATGGCCTTTTCTTTAACGCCTATTCCCCTCTTTGTGCTTATGGGCGAGATCTTGTTTCACACAGGCTTGGCCTTCAAAGTGATTGAAGGTGTAGAGCGCCTGATCTTGCGCGTACCTGGCCGCTTGGCTGTGGTGGCTGTGGTGGCTGGTACGGTGTTCTCGGCCATTTCAGGGTCAACCATTGCCACCACCGCCATGCTGGGATCCCTGATGCTGCCTGTCATGTTGAAAAGGGGCTATCACCCGACCATTGCCACAGGCCCCATCATGGCCATTGGCGCCGTTGACATGTTGATTCCACCCTCAGCACTGACGGTCTTGCTGGGTTCTTTGTCAGGCATTTCTATTTCTAAATTGCTCATTGGCGGTGTCTTGCCCGGCATCTTGTTGTCCATTTCATTTGTGGCATGGATCATCATTCGAGTGCGCATTAGCCCCCATTTAGCACCTGAAGAAACCAATGCCGTCGTCCACAAAGGTTGGAACCGTTGGCAACCTTTCTTTGCTTATGTCTTGCCCACACTGTCTATTTTTGGCGTTGTGGTCGGTGCTTTGGCCGCTGGCTGGGCCACGCCCACTGAATGTGCGGCATTGGGTGCGTTTGCAACCATGGTGTTGGCAGCGCTCTACAAATCTTTGAAGTGGGATGCCGTTCTGAAATCACTCAAGGGAACGGCGGGTATTTCAGGCATGATCCTCTTCATCATTTTGGGCGCCACCACCTTTGCCCAAATTCTGTCGTTTTCAGGAGCCAGTACGGGCTTGGTGCAATTTATTACCGGGCAAGGTTTGTCGACGGAATGGATTGTGGTGGGCATGATGCTGATGCTTATTTTCTTGGGCATCTTTGTCGACCAAGTCAGCATGATGATGATCACCTTGCCCATATTCATGCCCATCGTGAATGCTTTAGGTGTCGATCCTATTTGGTTTGGCGTCATGTTCCTGATCTGCATGCAGTTAGGCCTGTTACTGCCACCCCATGGTTTGTTGCTCATGACCATGCGCGGCGTAGCGCCCCCTTCAGTCACCATGGCTCATATTTTTATAGCTGTAGGGCCTTATGTACTGATGAGTTTGTTTTTATTGCTGGCAGTTTTTTTCATTCCAGGCATCGCCACGTGGCTTCCTAAGTGGATTGGCTAACTTTAAGTTTTTTAAGCGGGAAAACCCTGACTTGGATGTCTTTCAATTTCAGCAAAGAATGCAGGGTTATCAAAGAGAGTGTTTGTAAGTCATTTTTTCGGTCTAACCAGGAGTACTTTATGTCTTTTCCCTTCGTAAAAAGTCTTGTCACCCTAGCTGCTGCGGCCACCTTGGCTATGCAACCTGCATTGGCGGCCGATAAAGTAAAAGTTGGCTTTGTCAGCACGCTGTCGGGCCCTTCTGCAGCACTTGGCGTGGACATTCGCGATGCCTTCATGCTGGCGGTCAAACTCAATGGTGGAAAGCTGGGCGGCTTACCCGCCGATGTGTCTATTTCCGACGACCAATTCAAACCCGATGTGGGCAAACAATTGTTCGAGCGCTATGTCAAACGCGACAAAGTTGATTTCTTAACAGGCGTTGTATTCTCCAACATCATGTTGGCAGGTTTGCCTGAAGCGGTCGAAAGCAAGACCATCTACCTGAGCCCTAATGCAGCGCCCTCACCCATTGCAGGTGCGCAGTGCACTCCGTACTTCTTTGCAGTGTCTTGGCCCAATGACGCTTACCACGAAGCGGCAGGTCAACATGCCACCAATCAAAAAGTAAAGTCTGCCTACTTGCTGGCGCCCAATTATCAAGCGGGCAAAGATTCATTGGCTGGCTTCAAACGATTCTTTAAAGGCAACGTGACCGGTGAGGTTTACACCAAATTGGGCCAATTGGATTACTCCGCTGAATTGGCTGAGATCCGTGCCGCCAAACCTGAAGTGGTGTACACATTTTTACCAGGCGGCATGGGCATCAACTTCATCAAGCAGTTCATGGCCGCTGGTTTGAACAAAGACATCCGTCTGATTCAGCCTGGCTTTGGCGCTGACCAAGATGTGATTCGCGCTGTGGGCAATGACATGCTGGGCATTTTTGACACCGCTCACTGGGGTCTAGATTTGCCAAACGAAGCCAATAAGAAGTTTGTGGCCGAGTTTGAAAAAGAATACAAACGCCTCCCAACTTTGTACGCAGCTCAAGGTTATGACACCGCTTTGCTGATTGATGCTGCTGTGCGTGCGGCCAATGGCAAGATTGAAGACAAAGAGGCCATGATCAAAACATTGAAAACGGTGAAGTTCAATTCTGTTCGAGGCGACTTCCGTTTCAACACCAACCAGTACCCTATCCAAAACTATTACCTGCGTGAAGTCCAAAAAGATGCACAAGGTCGTTTGGTGAATCGCATTGTGGGCCAGCCCGTCATGACCAACCATGGAGATGCCTACGTCAAAGACTGCCCCATGAAGTAATTGGGGGGTTAAGATCTCCCCATGAGCAGTATTTTGTTGTTAGAGCAGGCCTTGAATGGCCTGCAGTTTGGCTTGATGTTGTTCTTGCTAGCGTCTGGCTTAACGCTGGTGTTCGGCATCATGGACATGATCAACTTGGCCCACGGCGCCCTCTACATGGTGGGCGCCTTTCTGGCCGCTTGGTTGGTTCAACTCACGCAGTCGTTCTTGCTGGGCGTTGTCTTGGCCGTGGGGCTCACCGCAGTGGTGGGTATGGTGTTGGAAGCCACCCTGCTTAGAACACTTTATGCGCGCGATCACTTGTCTCAAGTGCTGGCCACATTCGCCCTCATTCTCATCATCAATGAATCGGTTCGCATGATCTGGGGCTCAGACTTGGCCTTGTCTGCGCCACAAGCCCTGTCGGGCCCTGTTGAACTGTTGCCTGGTTTGCTGTACCCAAGCTACCGACTCGTGATCATTGCGGTGGGATTGGCCATTGCGTTGCTGTTGTTTTTGATGGTGACACAAACACGCATGGGCGCTTGGGTGCGTGCAGGCGCATCGAATCGCGAAATGGCCATGGCCATGGGCATCAACATCAAGGTGCTCTTCACAGGAGTTTTTGGCATCGGTGCAGCATTGTGTGCTGTGGCCGGCGCCATGTTAGGCCCTCTGTTGGCTGTTCAAGTTGGCATGGGAGAGAACATCCTCATTCTGGCCTTTGTGGTCATTGTGATTGGCGGCATTGGCTCAGTTTGGGGTGCCTTTGTGGGTGCCATCTTGGTGGGCTTTGTCGATACGCTGGGCCGCACTCTCTTGCCACATTTGTTCCGCGAAATTTTCTCACCTCAATTTGCCAGTGCAGCTGGCCCTGCTGTTGCATCCATCTTGGTTTATGTCTTGATGGCTGCGGTACTTTTTGTTCGCCCTCAAGGGCTTTTTTCCGGTCGCTCTTAAAGCCAAGTCACCATGAAGCGCGAAACACCTCCTTGGCTTTGGACCCTGCTGCTGGCACTGTCCATAGCACTGCCTTTGGTATTGCATGCACGGGGGCAAGATTTTTATATCAGCATGCTGAGCCGTATGATGATTTATGGGATCGCAGCCTGCAGCCTGAATCTCATCTTAGGTTTTGGTGGTTTGGTCTCGTTTGGGCATGCAGCATTTGTGGGCATTGGTGCCTATGCTGTTGGCATCATGATCACAGAAGGTGTGACCAACGGCTGGATCAACTTTGGTGTGGCCATGGGCATCTCTGCCATAGCCGCCGCCATCATTGGCGCTATTTCCTTGCGCACCCGCGGCGTGTACTTCATCATGATCACGCTGGCCTTTGCGCAAATGATTTACTACTTGGTCAATTCCATCAAAGCCTATGGCGGTGACGAGGGATTGAACATCAAATCGCGCTCCAACTTTGGCATGGGCCTTGATTTAAAAAATGATGTCACCTTCTACTTTGTGGTGCTCTTGGTTTTGGTACTTACTTTGGTCATCATTTCACGCATGATGAAGTCGCGTTTTGGCCGTGTCATTTTGGCCATTCGCGACGATGACACCCGTGTCGACGCCATTGGCTTTCCGGCCTACACCTACAAATGGGTGCTGTTCATCATTGCTGGCACCTTGGGTGGCTTGGCTGGCGCATTGATGGTGAACCATCAAAACTACGTCAGCCCCAACCTCATGCATTGGACGCAATCGGGCATTTTGATGGTCATGGTCATTCTGGGCGGCGTCGGTACGCTGTCTGGCGGTTTATGGGGTGCGCTGGTCTTGCTCATTTTGGAAGACGTTGTGGCCGAACACACGGTGTATTGGCAGTTCTACATTGGATGGTTCTTGTTGGCCGTGGTGCTGTTGGCGCCCAAGGGCTTGTCAAGCTTTTTCAACCGACCAGCCAAAGTTGAAAGCAAGGGACACGCATGAGTCAGCCACCCTTGCTCGACATTCAAAACTTGGTCAAGCGCTTTGGCGCCTTGCTGGCCACCGACCATGTCAGCCTTCAAGTTTTCCCAAATGAAATTCATGCTTTGATTGGGCCCAATGGCGCTGGTAAGACCAGTTTGGTTGCCCAGTTGTCTGGTTTGCTGACCAGTGACAGCGGACACATTTTGTTTCAGGGGCAAGACATCACTGCTTTGTCTACCCATGAACGTGTCCATCTAGGTTTGGCGCGGTCTTTTCAAATCACGCGCCTCTTCAAGTCGTTTACCGTCCTAGAAAATGTGGCCTTGTCGGTCCAAGCTCAAATGGGCCACAGTTTTTCATTTTGGAAACCAGTCAGTCAAGAGCTTGCGCTTACAGACAAAGCCATGAGCCTGCTCAACGATCTGGGCTTAGCACCTCGTGCTCATGACCGGGCCAGTGAACTCTCCCATGGCGAGCAACGTATTTTGGAATTGGGCTTGGCCGTGGCCACCCAACCCAAACTGCTTTTGCTAGATGAACCCATGGCCGGTGCTGGCCCCGTTGAGTCAGAACGAATCCTGAATCTCATCTTGAAGCTGCGCCAACAATCTTCCATCTTGCTCATCGAGCACGACATGGACGCTGTGTTCAGATTGGCCGACAGAATTTCAGTGTTGGTCAGCGGTGCCGTCATTGCCACAGGCACTCCCGAAGAGATCCGTCATCACCCCCAAGTCATTGCGGCTTACTTAGGCGAGGAGAACGCATGAGCTTGCTGCAAGTTCAAAATGTTCAATCGGCCTACCAAGAAAGTCAGGTCCTGTTTGGCATTGACTTCACCCTAAAAGCGGGCGAATCCATGGGGTTGCTGGGCCGAAACGGGATGGGCAAAACCACCCTGATCCGAAGCATCCTAGGACTCAAGTCGGTACAAGGCGGTCAGGTCATCTTTGACGGTCAAGACATCACCCACGTACCTGCTGACAAAATTGCGCGCATGGGGATTGCGGTGGTACCGGAAGGCCGACAGGTTTTTCCAAATCTGTCCGTTGATGAGCACCTCACGGCCTTTGTCAGCAATCGCCACAACAGCAAAACATTGTGGACACCCGCGCGAGTTTATGAATTGTTTCCGCGGCTGGCAGAACGCAAAAAGAACTTAGGCTCGCAACTGTCAGGGGGCGAGCAACAAATGCTGGCCATTGGACGCGCGTTGGTCACTAACCCCCGCTTGATCATCTTGGACGAAGCCACTGAAGGCTTGGCACCCCTCATTCGCGAAGAAATTTGGAAGTGTCTAAAACTCCTGTGCAGTGAGGGGCAAACCTTGATCGTGGTAGACAAATACGTCAATCGCTTGGTCGACATTGCGTCTCACCACCTCATCATGGAGCGGGGTCAAGTGGCTTGGAAAGGCAACTCTGACGCACTCCGCCACGACCGGCAATTGTGGACCCGCTACTTGGGCGTGTAAGTATTTAAAACGATAGCGCCACTGTTTTGACGGCTTGTATTAGTAACTTGCTGGCAGGACTAAGCGTCCCTTTACGACGTCGCGTCATGCCCACACGGCGCTCCCACTGATTGCCGGTCGCTTCAAGCGATTTAAGCTGCCCTGCTTTCTCTTCCCAATAAATTAATTCCTTGGGAATGAAGGTCAAGGCATCGCTCTGCATCACCATGGCTTTCATCAAAACGGTGGAGGTGGTTTCCACTTGGGCTTTGGGTGGGTCTAGATCGTGAGAAGCAAAGTAATCGTCAAACGCCAGTCGCTCTAATTCGCGCTGCCTTGGCAAGATCCAGGGAAACTTCACCAGCATGTTAGGCGTGACCACTTTGTTTTTGGACAAGGGGTGTTCTGAGCGAGCCACCACAGTGGCGCTCTCTGTGAACAAATAGTCATGCACCATTTCGGGATCGGCTGATCTGGCAGGCACAGAAGACAAGGCAAAATCTACTTCGCCTTGCTTCACCCAAGGCATCAAGGCTTCATTCAATCCGTACATCACCGTGACGTGAACTTCAGGATTTTGTTCTGACAACATCTTAAGCGCCATGGGCAAAAGCCGAGTGGCTTCGGTGGGTCCGCAGCCAATCATGACGTGCCCTCTTTGCGCCCCTCTCATCGACTGAATTTCGCCCACGGCGTTGCGCATTTCGGCCTCAATGACCCGGCCGTGCTCCATGAGTGCCTGACCAAAGGGTGTGACGCTCACCCCAAAGCGGCCGCGTTCAAGCAGACGAACCCCTAGCGTTTTTTCTAAGGCCTTGATGCTCTTTGACAGTGCCGGCTGCGATATTTCCATCGAGGCGGCTGCTTCGGTGAGATTGCCATAGCGCGCGGCCGCAAGAAAGAGTTGAACTTTTCTGTAATCCATAACCTATGGTAATAGAAAAAGCATGAATTGTTGTAGATCTATTGCTTGACCTGCGTTAAGTTAGCGGCTCGTGTTCATCTCAAGCCCTGAAATGGAGTTTTCATGTCATCGATAGATTTAGACCAACTGGTTCAACCAGACCGCGTTCACAAGAGCGTCTACACCGATCAACAATTGTTTGATCTTGAAATGGAACACATCTTTGAAAAGGCTTGGGTCTATTGCGGCCATGAGTCGCAAGTCAAAGAGGTGGGCGACTACTTCACCATGCAAATTGGTCGTCAACCTATGGTCATGGTGCGTGACGATGACAAGAGCGTGAAAGTCCTCTACAACCGGTGTCCTCACCGCGGCGTAGAACTTTGTGGCAATCAAAGTGGCAACACAGGCAAAGGTTTTGTGTGTTCCTACCATGCATGGAGCTTCCACTTAAACGGAAAGATCAAAGCCATTCCCTTGGTCAAAGGCTATGACGGCACGCGCATGACACCCGACACCCCAGACTGCAGCATGGTGCCAGCCGCCCGTGTAGAAAGTTACCGTGGTTTTGTATTTGCCAGTTTGTCCAAGGAAGGCCCTGGCCTGGTGGAGTTCTTGGGCGAGGCCAAAGTTGCCTTTGACGACATGTGCGACCGCTCACCCGTAGGAGAGGTTGAAGCCGTACCTGTTTGCCACCGCGTCATTCAGCACTCCAATTGGAAGTTCTTCATGGAGAACCAATTGGATGCTCTGCATCCTTCGGTCACACACCAATCGACGGGTGTGTCTGCACGCAAAGTGGAGCAACGTCTGAAAAAAGAAAAAGGCGATGCACCGCTGTTCTTCCACTACCTGTCCACTTTTGCCTCTAGCTTTGATCAGTGGGACTCGGTTCAAACAGTCAACTTCAAATACGGTCACGGTATTTTGAAAGCCTATATGGGCTTGCGACCCACCGACCCTGACACAGTGGAATACGAAGCACTGATCAAGAAAGCTTACGGCGAAGAAAAAGGCGAAGAGTACTTGGCACGCAGCATTCATCACGTGCTAATTTACCCCTACTTGTCGGTTCAGTCCCCCCTGCAACAAGTGCGTTGCTTGCGCCCCATTGCGCCCAACAAAACCTTGTCTGAAATTTGGCACTTCCGTTTAAAAGGTGTACCTGAGGCCATCTACGAGAGATCACTTTGGTATTTCAACTTGGTGAACTCACCCGCTACCATGATCAATGCCGATGACTTGGAAAACTGGACCAAGGGTCAGTTGGGTCTGGAATCCAAAGGCGGCGAATGGGTCAGCTTCCACAGAAACTACGGCGGCGATACCGAAAAGGATGGCGTTTTGTATTCCAACAACGGCACCAGCGAAGTCGTGATGCGCAATCAGTTCAAGGCCTGGGAGTCTTACATCCGTGCCGCTATTCAACCTTCGACCAAAGCCTGAACAGGAGTTAACTTTCATGAAAACTAACGAAGTCAAAGAAGCACTTGGCACAGGCGTTGTGATTGAAGGCATCCAATCGATGTCTGGCGCTGACTCCATAGAGCCCGATCATATGGGGCGAGGCCGAGTGCCCAGCCAAGGCTATATTCCCAAAGCCATCAAAGTCGATCCTGCTTTACAGCGACAAGTTGACGAATTGTTGTTTCACCAAGCCGCTTTGCTCGACAACAAAGCCTGGGGTGAGTGGGGCAAACTGTTCAGTGATGATGGCGTTTATTGGATGCCATCCACCCCCACTCAAACAGATTGGCGTCGTGAAGCTTCCATTTTTGCGGAGGACCGTTTGCTGATGGAAGTTCGAATGAGCCGATTGCTTCATCCCAACGCGTGGTCACAAGCTGCCCAGTGGGGCACGAACCACATCGTTGGCAACATCGTGATTGAGGCGGCCAGCGATACAAGCATCGAGGTTTACTCTCGGTTTCAAATGATGGAAATGCGTCGAGACAACATCCGTCATTTTGGTGGCAGCTACCGTCACACTCTGGTCAAACAAGGCCCGGATTTAAAAATCAAATTACAACGCGTTGACATGACCAACGGCCAAGCCGCCTACGATTACGTGCTTCAAGCTTGGGTTTGAGGCTTCGCAATTCAACGAAAAGCCACTGACTTCAAAATCAGTGGCTTTTTTAATTTTTTCTCTTTTTGGCTTGATGTGGTTTTTCCGCATTGGCATAAGCTTCAAGTCCAGCTTGACGATCAAGCGGTACGGTGGTTGCGGTAGTGATGTGCGCAGCCGGCTGCAAATGCGGCGGATAAAAAGCTAACTTTTGGTTTTGAGCCAGTTTATGGGTTCGATCCAAATTCAAATCACGCTCGTTAACGCCACTGGGAGTCACGCAAACGCCGTTAAGAATCTCCAGATCAAACCACCATCTTTTAAAAGAATTGCGCATGCCAGCGCCAATTTGATCATCGTAATCAATGAGCGCTCTTCTTGCACTAGGGACTTGGATTGACAACTCAAGCAGACGAGTCGATTCAACAAGATCTTCTCTGTTGTAAGGACATGTTTTCATACATCGTCCGCAGGCTGAGCCCTTCATATTGGTTAAGCGATATTTGCCGCATTTTTCAACATCAGGCTTCCAAATTTCATAGCCATTGAACATGACCTTGGGTCCGAACGGAATCGCATTACATGGACACTCACGTGCGCACTTTAGGCACATGTTGCACACAGATTGCAAGCCAAAATCGATAGGTTGATCGAAAGCCAACGGCAAGTCAGTCGTCAGTAACACGCTCTTTGATCGCGGTCCAATGAATGGATTTAAAACCAATTCGCCAATGCGCGAAAGCTCGCCTAAGCCAGCCAATAATGTTGCGGGAATATGCAAAATATCCGATTCTGCGTTGGTGTGTGAACGGGAGGAAAAACCTAGGCGACGTAAATGAGCACCCATCACACCCGCTATAAAGGCGCCTCGCATGTACCCCCGCATAGACTGCGCACCCGAAATCCAATCGTCGCCGGAGGCGCCTTCCATGGTTTCAAATCCTTGGTCCAGCAAAATAACAATGCAGTGTTTGTGGCTTGGCTCAATGGGCTTGCCTTGTTGCGCTTCATGTGAATAAAACATCCAAGGCTCTGCTTCGCAAATGCCAACCAAATCAGCACCTAAAAAATGGGCCAGTGCCTTGATTGAATCTGCATTTCTTTGAGCATCTGAAAAATCTTCGTTTTGATTGACGGGCACAAGGCGCTCGTAGCTTCCCTGCAGGGGCACCATGTTGCGTATCAATGGCGTCATGGCAGATGCCAGCGGATGCTTGGTCGCAAAGCGCATGCGCTGCACCTTGGCTTTTTCACCTAAATCACCAGAAATTGCTCGAGTGAATAAATCGGCACGCTTGCTGTTGCGAATGATCTCTTCGCGAATAATCAGCGTTGTAGGCTCAGGCACACGCTTCAATGTTTCCATGGGATAGCGACCCAAATGTAAAGGGCGCAGTAGGGCTTCAGATTCCTCCCAGCCTGGTCGCGTTCCATGCCTTCCCATGTAGGCATCCGAATCAGGCCAATCTAAGGAAGCGTCTGAGGCGATTGGCAGATCAATTTCCAATGGCAAATCGGTGCTGATGGCCGCCAGCGCAAAGCCGTTTTTTAGAAAAGGCATTTTGAGAAAACCGTTTTCTGCTCTCACGATGCCTGCGCGTTGCGCTAAGGCTTCCAAGTTTAGAAGTGTGTTGCCTGCAACATGACCGCGCGCGCTGTACCCCAATGCACGAACATAGCCAGCTAAGACAACGGCTACTTCGGTGGCGCGTGCATCTGTTCGGGCTTTGTTGCTGCCATGCAGCCATTTGGCGCCAGGTTCTTCAGACTTGGGTTCGCGACTGAACTCAACCAGAAAAATGAAAGCATGGGTGTGCTTCAAATCTCCCCTGACAAAATCAGTCGGTTTGATAGCGCATACGCCAGCCAGCGTCGCATCTAAAAAATAGGCAGAAGCTTTGAGGTTTTTAGTGCGAACGCTTAAATTTTCAGGCAGCGGCGCACATGCGTTGGCTTTCTCGCCATCCAAGTACTGTTCAAAAAGCGTTTGATAAATTGACAAGGCATCGTTTAGCGAATTTGGACCTGCAGGATATTGATCCTTAGGTGATTCAACCTTGATTTCTTCGGCGTGGGCATCGCGCGCTAGCAATTCAGTGGGTAGATCTCCCATATCGAAGTGGCGAGAACGATTTGAAAATATACGTGTCATGAATGCACTGGCAATTGATCCAGGCGCGCATTGTTGTTTGCGCACATCAATTCGGCCCAGACCCACGCGCTGAAAAATACAAAAACACTGTTGGTCACGCTGTAGAGCAAGGCACCATTGGCCAACGCTTTCCAAGCATATGTAAAAAACAAAGCTGCCACGATAGCCACTAACTCACGATGGCCTTGCCGCCATGGCACAACAATCATCTGTCTGCAGATGTAGCCCACCATGATGAACGCCAAAAGGCCACCAATGAGACCGACCTCCAGAATGACCTGCAAGTATTGCTGATGAAAATTACTGAAAGCGTAGGGATTTTGAGGGTCGGTTGCGTACTGAGGAACATCTCGAGGTTTAAGTCCTGCCCCCCAACCCAACAGTGGACGCTCTTCGATGGCCTCCAGAGCAACTCTGTACATTTCCAGACGTGCCCCCACTGATGTGTGAAGGGCCTGGCCACGAGCAGCTTCACCTTGGAAGTACATACTGACCTCTTGGGTGACGATTGAAAATCGGGATGCCATGACAGGCCAGGCCATGACCAGAACGGCGAAACAAAGTCCCAGCGTGACGACCACCCTTTTTATTGAAATACGCTCATTGAAACGCCACACCAAAACAACCGCCATACCCAACAACAAGCCCAACATTTCGGTTCTGCGAATAGTGCCAAGAAAGGCGATCCACCCTGCCAGCAAGCCACCCACCAACAGCATTCTGTTAACACCTCTTGAATCTGGACGCGTCACTGCAATGAACAACCATAACAACATGAAGGCCATGGTTTGACCCAGCAAACCACAATTGTGTGCGCCTGCCTTGAAGCACTGTGCATCAATCGACATAGGGAAGAAAAAACGAGCCCCGAGGTACCAAAGCATCAAGACGAGCATGCTGCCCGCTATCCAGGGTTCTGCTCGCCGAACGGACAAGTTGGCATTTCTGATGTACACGACCAGAGCGGGCCATAACAAGAAATGAAAGCTGTTGAATGCACTATCGATGGCCTCTTTCGGTACAAGCGCCCAAGTAGCCGACAGCAATTTGAAAAAAAACACAGACACAAAAAACAAGGGCACTAGCCACATTGCATGTCCTGCAGCAACAGGCAAAGCTGTGAAATTCGGTTGTTTACGCCGACGGAGAAACAACCAGGTACCTGCACTAGCCATACAAATCAGCATCAACTCTGGGGATGCAAAGACCAGTTGACACAAAAAAACAAAAAGCAAAACCCAAATTCGGGGTTCTGAAAGAGATTTCAAAAGGGCCATCTCAGTGCATCAACTTGTTTGATAAAAAACTTTTTGATCCAACTTATTCCAGAAATCCAAGCGCCCCAGAATCTGAACTAAATGGCGCATGGCCTGGCCATCGCCATAACTGGCATTGGCCGTCAAACTTTTGTTCCAGTAAGAGCCGGTGCGGAGTAGACACTGACTTCTGATTCACCCGCGTCATCTAGAGTCTTCAATTGTTTAGCCATTCTGAATTCACCAATAGAGGAATTATTTACTGGAGCAATCATAACGGGCTAAACAGAGGCTTCAAGCTGTAAAAGTTCTCCCCAAACACCCCCCCGACATTTTTGAAGCGGGGGTTGATGAATTGGTGGGCCCACCAGGACTTGAACACGGTACCAAAGGATTATGAGCAACCTCAAGAAGTAAAATCTATTACAAATCAATAGCTTACTAGCGGTCTGTGTAGGTGTGGAAGCGAATGCGGAAGCATCGTTTATTTACTTCAACCAAGCTGCGGACTGTTAACACACAAGGCGGCAACAAAAAAAAGATGGGATAAGTTGATAAGGATTTTTTTCTTGAATGACGTTCAGAGAATAACTGCAATTGAGTTCAAACCGTACAGCTTCAATTAGAACCAGTTTGCCCAAGGTATGCGGCACGCACATCAGGGTGATCTGCTAATTCTTTGCCACTCCCGCCCAGTTTGACGCTTCCCGTTTCCAGCACATAGGCCCTGTCGGCAACCTTGAGGGCTTGATTGGCCATTTGTTCGACCAATAAGATGGTCAATCCAGCTTCTCTAAGCGACTTGATACTCTGAAAAATTTCTCGCATGATCAAAGGCGCCAAACCCAAAGAGGGCTCATCCAATAAAAGCAATTGCGGCTGACTCATCAAAGCGCGAGAAATTGCTAGCATTTGCTGTTCTCCGCCCGACAAGGTCCCAGCCATTTGTTCGGATCGCTCTTTAAGACGGGGAAATCGTTGGAACTCCTGTTCCAGCAAATTTGCAACGCGTTCTTTGTCGTTTCTGATGGCATATGCCCCCAACAAAAGATTGTCGCGGATGCTTTGATCTGGAAAAACGCCACGCCCTTCGGGCGCTAAAGCAATGCCAAAACGCAGCCGTTCATGAGCCGGTACTTGAGAGATATCTATGCCATTCCAAATGATACGTCCCTGCTTCAAGGGCTCAATACCGGCAACCCCTTTAAGCAAGGTGCTTTTGCCCGCGCCATTCGCACCAATGATGGCAACCACCTCGCCCTTTGCAACAGAAAACGATACGCCTCGAATGGCTTGAATGGCACCATAAGACATTTCGATGGAATCAATTTGCAACATAAATAAGCCAGGTGTATCAATGGATAGTTTCAGTTCCGAGATAAGCCTCGATGACCTTGGGATTGGCTTGAATTTCTGCAGGCGTTCCTTCAGCAATTTTGACGCCGTAATCCAAAACAGTGATGTGATCTGAGACCTGCATGACCAAGTCCATATGGTGCTCAACCATCAAAAGCGTCATACCCAGCTTGCGAATTTCCAACAACAAATTGGCCAACGCTGCAGTTTCTTGCGGATTTAAGCCTGCGGCGGGTTCATCCAGCAAAAGCAGCTCTGGGTCCGTCGCCAAAGCTCGTGCCAGTTCGACCCGTCTTTGCAGGCCATAAGGCAAATCGCCTGCTGGTGTTGTAGCGTGCTGACGCAAGCCTACAAAGTCAAGCAACTCAAGGGCCCGATCTTTAGCTGCATGCTCACTTTGTCTGGCTGAAGGCAACATCCACATCGCTCGCCACAAGCCACTTGGCTCATGCGCTTGACAGCCCACCATGACATTGTCCAAAACACTTAGTTCGCCAAACAAACGTAGATTTTGGAAGGTACGGGCAATTCCATTTTGAGAAATTTGATGTGGACTTGCGCTTGTAATGTCTCGACCATTTAAAACGATGCGGCCTTGGTCTGCATGCACAATGCCTGTCAACATGTTGACCATGGTCGTTTTACCAGCGCCATTAGGGCCTATCAGGGCATGCACTTGGCCTCGCTGTAAACGCATTTCAATGTTTTGAGCTGTTTTCACACCACCGTAGGCCTTGCAGAGGCCTTTGACAAGCAAGAGATCAGATTGACTTTCTTTGCTTTGCAGGGACTTGCTAATTTGACGCAGCGCAAACGACTGTCCATCGCCCACATCTGATCCTTGAGTTTCTGACTTGTTTTGTCCTTTAGCCCTGAACCAGTTCGATAACACGCCCATGACACCGCCCGGCATAACATACAGCGCAAATAACAACAGGCCCCCGTATACAAAATGTTGAACAGAAGGCCACCGTGCAAGCATCGCATCGATCAAAGTCAGAAAGACTGCCCCAATCAGAGGGCCATGCCGTGAACTGACTCCACCAAATAAAACCAACAACAAAATAAAAATCGACAGGTGGAAGGTGATGAAATCAGAGTTGATGTATTGATTCTGCTGTGCCACCAGTGCACCAGCCAGTCCACATGTCATCGCGGCAATCACAAACGCCAAAACCTTGGATCGGTAGACCTGAACGCCCACACTGGCAGACGCAATTTCGTCGGCTTGGACCGCCAGTAAAGTTCTGCCTAAGCTTCCGATGAGTAAATTGCGAAGAAGAACATAAACCACAGCACTCAAGACAACGCCCAAGACGACCCATTGTTGAACGCTCAAGGGCTGCTGATCCCAAGTTAGAGATCGAATGCCATAAATGCCCTGGGCACCTCCAAAAACGTCAACCCACTCAGTGACGATTTTCTCGACGACGATGCCAAAGGCCAATGTGACCATGGCCAAGTAAGGCCCCTTAACGCGCAGAGATGGCAGCGCAATTAAAACGCCACAAAGACCCGAGATGACAACAGAGATCACCAAAGCCAGCCAAGGCGCCATATCGGTCATTGTGGTGAGCAATGCAACCGAATAAGCGCCTGCTGCAAACAATCCCGCTTGACCTAATGATTTTTGGCCAGCATAGCCAACCAATACTTGCATGCCTGCACCACAAATGTAGTAAACGCAGGCCATGAAGCCAATTCGCAAGTAATAGTCATTGTTAATTTGCATGGCCAAGACACTTAAAGCCATAGCCACGAGTGCGACGATGAACAGAGGCTGTCGCAAGTTCATACTTTTTCAACCACGCGGTGGCCAAACAAACCATTAGGCCGCACAGCAAGCACGACGATCACCAAGGCAAATACCGCAACTTCACGCCATTGAGCATTCCACAGATTGATCATGGACTCGAGTACACCCAATACGAGGCCGCCGATGACGCAACCACGAGGATTATTGAGGCCGCCCACCATGGCACCAGAAAATCCTTTGAGCCCAACCGATAACCCCATGTACAAGGACGCTTGTGCAATGGGCGCCAACAAAAATCCAGACAAGCCAGCAAGCCCGCAACTGACTGCAAACGAGGCCACCATCACAGCTTGCACATTGATACCCATCAAGCTTGCTATTTGGGGTTGATGCGCCACGGCTCGCATGGCCTTGCCAACCATGGTGGTTCGCACCACAAAATCGAAGAGCACCATCACAACGATAGAGACCCCTAACATTAATAATTCTTGGGGCCGAACACCGACACCCCACAAGCGAACAATATCGTCGCCCAATGGGCTGGGAACCACGACAGGTTTGGGCCCCCAAATAGCCAATCCAATGCTTTGCAATACAACACCAAAACCTAAAGTGCTCATCACCCAGGCCATGCCGGGCTTGCCTGCAAAAGGCCGCACGCCCAAAAGAAATAACATCCAACCCAAGAAACCCATACAAGCCATGGCAACAATCAAAGCAAGCCACTGACTACCCATGTCCGGTGTATTTGCGCCAAATGAGTTTGAGCTAATTGGCAATCCTAAAGCGACAAACAAAACACTCATGCCAATAAACGCACCCGCAGAAACGAATTCTCCGTGGCCGAAATTGAGTGTTTTGGTGGTGGTAAAGGTAACCCCAAACCCAAGGGCCACCAAAGCATAAGCACTACCAACGGCTAAGCCACTGATGAGTGCTTGTAAAAATGCAGTATCCGTCATCGAATTAAAGAATGAAAAGCGGCACCAATTTCAAAAAAAGGTGCCGCTTAGTTTGTTTACTTCTTGAAATCCGCAGGACTCATTTGCTTGATTGTGTTGTCAGAGTATTGCACCAACTTACCATCGCGCCACTTGATAAACACCAAGTCTTCAGCGGTCAAGCCTTCACGGTCTGTCTTTGAAAATGGCTTGACATAAACTTTCATCACACCATCCACAGGTGATTTCATGTCTTCCAATGCTTCACGCATTTTGGAGCCGTCCGTGCTACCGGCTTGGCGAATGGCTGCTGCTATGAGCAATGTCGCGTCATAACCATGGACGGCAAAAGGAAACGCACTGGGCGCAGCCAACTTGCTACCTATTCGGTCATAAAGTTTTTTCTGTTTTGGCGTAGAGGGATCAGCCATAGTTCTTAAAAACACTGGCTTGTCGGCCAAGGTCTTGCCAGCAGCGTCAAAATAAGTGATGTTGTCAGCCGCCCAAGATGTGAGCAAGGTTGGGAAGTAATTGATCTTGTCCATGCTGCGCACCAATTGACCAATCGGTGTGCCTTGCGCCCAAACCATCAAAGTATCTGCACCCGCACTTTTTAGCTTACTGAGTTGAGATGTCATATCGGTATCGCTAACTGCGAATTTCTCCACACCCACAGGTTCAATATTGTGGAGTTTTAATATTTCAAGCAAATCTTTGACGCCACCTTGACCATAACCGGTGGTTTCACCCATGACACCAATTTTCTTCGAACCCGACTTGAGCGCATAGGCCACCAAAGCAGCCACTTGCTCACGGTCCATCATGGAAACACGGAACATGTAGTTATCAGCACCAGGCGACATGGGTTTGGTGATGTCGGTACCGGATCCGATCATGCCCATGGTGGGCACCTTTTTCTGATTTGGAATGTGTCGCCATGCCAGCGCATTGCCAGAGTTGGTGGGGCCAAATACGGCAACAACTTTTTCGTTGTCAATTAAATCACTCATGTTTTGGATCGACTTTGGCGGCTGTGATTGGTCGTCACGCGAGACCAGTGTGAGTTTGCGGCCAAGTACACCGCCAGCCGCATTGATGTCTTCAATGGCCGCCTCAATTCCAAGTACGCCAGCACGACCGCTTTGCGCAGATGGTGATGCCGACAAATCGCCGTTGAATCCCAATTTGATATCTTGCGCATGCACACCCAAAGCGCTAGCCAGCGCCAAGGCAAATGCTGTCTTTTTAATAAACTTTGTGAATTTCATACTGTCTCCTTTTTTGTAAATGGACTTGATTGCCCTTGTAAATCACACACTCACTCTTCTTTCATATCAACTTTCACACCAACTTCTAAAAAAACCTCAAAAGCATCCTCAACGTCAATCGTCTACGACGCCAAAAATCCCCCGTCCACTGGCAGCGTGACACCCGTCACATAAGAGGCCATCTCCGAAGCCAGAAACACCACGGGTCCAATCAATTCTTCTGCTTGACCCACCCTGGCCATGGGCGTTCGCAACATGAATTTGTCTAATTTTTCGGGGGTACTGCGCGTTACTTCGGTCATGGGAGTAGCCATCACGCCAGGGGCAAGTGAATTGACACGAACGCCCTCTTTGGCAAGCTCTACCGCCAAGGCCTGGGTCATCAATTTGACGGCGCCTTTAGAGGGCGAATACCCCATCGTGCCTGGCAAACCTGCTTGGGCTGCAATGGATGCCAAGTTGATGATGCAACCTTTGGTAGCGCGCAAAGCTGGCAAAAATGCATGGGTTGGTTTGAAAGTTCCCAAGACATTGACTTCCATCATTCGCTCTAGGTTTTGCACAGCTTTTGGACTGTCGACACCTTCTCGAATAATGATGCCAGCGTTGTTGACCAATACATTGATGTGCCCAACATCGTTGGCTACCAATGCCGCTAAAGCTTGGCATTCAGATTCAGATGTGACGTCTAAAACATAATGCCAAGCTTGCCCACCTGAATCGGTGATTTCTTTGGCAACAGCTTTTGCATTTTCGCCATGAATGTCGGTTACCACCACCTTGGCACCCGCCTGCGCTAAGCCCTTGGAAATGGCGCGGCCATTGCCTTGCCCTGCACCCGTCACAAGTGCCAATTTACCGCCCAAAACATGGGGTGCAATTTGTGAGGTGATCAGCATCGTTTCTAAACCTTTAATAGTTCACACGAACTTTTTCCAACTGCTTCAAATTAGGTTGCAACAAAAGTTGCGACCAGCTCGCCTGCGCTTTGACCATTGACATGGCAGCCACGTAACCCAAGGTAACAGCTGGTCCCAAAGTAATGCCAGCACCTGGATAATTGCCACCCATGATGCTAGCTGCATCATTGCCAACGGCATACAAGCCTTCAATTGCTTTTTTATGCTGATCTATTACTTGGCACTCAGCATTGGTTGCCAAGCCTGCGAAGGTGCCAATTTCGCCAATCACAATTCGAATGGCATAGAAGGGTCCGTTCACAATGGGGGCCATACAAGGATTGGGCTTCACCATGGCATCGCCTTGATACCGGTTATAGGCCGTACTGCCTTTGCCAAACTGTCGGTCAATGCCAGTCTTGGCATCTTCATTGAACCAAGCAATTTGTTGCTCGATCACATTGGCAGGAACATCGATGTTGGAAGCCAACTCTTGAATCGTTTGGCCACGCTTTAAATACCCAGATTTCAAATGGCGTCCAATGGGCAGCGGGAACGGCGCTGCTGCGCCCAGACCATATTCGCGCAAATGCTTGTGATCACAAATCAACCACGCAAAGAATTCCTTCTGCCCTCTTGCTTGACACGCTTTGACCCAATCTTGAACAAAGTCGTGGTACGAAAAAGCTTCGTTGGTGAATCGCTCACCATTGGCCGTGACTGCTATGACGCCAGGTTTGGCACGGTCAATGAAGTGAGGCATGACGCCAGTGGTGCCATCTTTGCGTGGCACCACTGAAGTAGGGCACCAAGCTGCAGCATTCGGAATGGTGGTGTCAACCCAAGCACCAACCTTCTCGGCAATCCTCAAGCCATCGCCTGTATTGGCTTTGGGCGAAGGCGTAAAGTGCTCTGTGCCAGTGGGTGTATGAGGAAACAATTGCTTGCGGCGCAAAATGTCATGCGGAAATCCACCACAGGCCAAAACAACGCCTTGGCGCACGTGGACCTCTAAGTTTTTACCTTCATGTTTGACGATGGCACCAGTCACTTTGCCGCCTTCGGTGATCAAGTCCATTAAAGGGGAAGACAACCAAACATCAATGTCTAAATCCATGGCCGCTTTTGCCAATCGTCCGGCCAATGCATTGCCGTTGGTCAAGGTCATGCCTCGGCCATGGGTCAACACATCCAACAAATGCCTGCCAAATCGTTTAGCCACAAAGAAGAACGACTCCCAGGATTTAAAAGCACGTAAAAAATGCCAAAGCTCTTTGCCCGAGCCCAACATCATTCCAAAGACCGTGAGCTCTGGCACAGGTGGTGCCAAATACTTGATTCGTTCACCCAATTCTCTGGCGTCATACGGACGCGTCACCATGGAGCGTCCCCCTGGCAAACCTCCCGGCGCTTCTGCGTGATAGTCTGGGAACACGGCGGGCATGTCAAATTGCACGCAGGTGTTGTGCATGAAGAACTCTAGTGCCTTCGGACCATTTTCGATGAATGCATCGACGCGTTGCTCATCAAAGTGATTCCCCCCCTGGTCCTTTAAATACGCTTTGGCTGCACCGACCGGCTCTTCAATGCCCTGCTCTTTTGCCAAATGCGTTCCAGGCACCCATAACCAACCACCAGAGCGCGCAGTGGTTCCACCAAACATGGGTTCTTTTTCCACAACCAAGACATTCAAGCCATGGTGAGCGGCCGTGACTGCGGTCGACATGCCTGAAGCACCTGTACCAACCACCAGCACATCGACTTCGATAACTTCTTGGTTCATGTGGAACACTCCTGTTATCAATTAGTCTATGTCAAATGAATCTTTTAAAGATTAATGGTAAACCCCAAACCACTTAAGACCTTATCCGTGAAGAATGTTGCTCAATGAAGGGGAGCATGATTTGGTCAAAGAAAGACGCGGAATTCAATCGATCGAAGTGGGGGGCCAAATATTGTTGGCCCTGGCGCACCACGGCCGCCCCATGTCATTGGGTGATTTGGCAAGAGCGGCCAAGATGCCAGCGGGCAAAGCCCACCCCTATCTTGTGAGTTACAGCAAACTTCAACTTGTCACGCAAGATGCTGCGACAGGTCATTATTGGTTAGGGCCCACAGCCATTCAACTAGGCTTGGTCAGCCTTCAAATGTTGAACCCTGTTCGAGAGGCAACACACTTCGCAGAAAGTTTGGCTCAAAAAACAGGCCACAGCGTTGCACTCTCAGTTTGGGGTAATCACGGTCCTACCATCGTTTTACTGGTCGAACCCATCTATCCATTGCATGTCAATTTACGCACCGGCACAGTCATGTCTCTTGCAGGAACGGCCACTGGTAGGTTGTTTGCTGCATACCTACCTGCAAAATTAATTGAAGTTTCTATGCGCGAGGATTACAAACGACTGGGGCCGGATATTTCACATCCATTGAAATCAGAAGTCGTTGAGAAACGCCTCAAAGAGGTTCGCAAGCATGGCCTCTCTAGAAGCGTCAATCATCCAACGCCAGGCGTTAATTCATTTGCTGCACCTGTTTTTGATTACTCCAAAAAGATCGTACTAGGCATCACCTTGATGGGTTCTTCAGGTGCATTTGATCCATCTTGGTCAGGCATACAAGCGAACGCAGTGAAAGACTGCGCAAGCGAAGTATCTAGGCGTCTAGGGTTCCGCTTGTAACGCTATATTTACATAGCATAGTCAAAACCAACTTAAAGGCGAGTGCTAGCTGCAACTAGGCACGTTGGCGACTCAATCGGCCATTTGCGGCAACTTTCGTTCGTGCTAAGTTCCCCTATTCCCCAAACTTAAAAAAAATTCAATTAACGTATTCCACCCATCGTTCAAATACCCGCATTGAGGTTTTTTTCATGACTACTGTCCAACCGACCGACAATGCTGCAGGCAGCGTTGTCGCCCCAAAACCGCAACGCATTGGCATGCCACGGGAGACATTCCCGCTAGAAAAGCGTGTGACCACAGTTCCCGATAAGGTCACCAAGCTGATCAAGCTTGGCTTTGCTGTGGTGATTGAGCAAGGTGCAGGCGAGCTGGCCGATTTGTCTGACGACGCTTATGTACAAGCCGGCGCCACAATTCCGCCTAGCGCTCCGAGCATTTATTAGAGATCGTATGCTTCAAAGAAAAAAGCGACTCGAATAAGTCCTTTGAACATATTGATACATAGTTAACAGTTTATACCGGATACATCCTTTACAGTTTTTTGGCATAGGAGGAGCTCTCTATGCCCTGGAAGGAGTGTCAGAAAATGGATGAAAAACTACGTTTTGTCTCTCGCCACTTAGAGGGCGAGTCAATATCTCAGCTGTGTCGGGAGTTTGGAATCTCTCGCGTCACGGGCCACAAACTTGTGGAGCGTTACCGTCAAAACGGTTTGGAAGCATTCAGCGACCGAAGCCGGCGCCCTTACCGGATGGCCAACCAGTTGCCGTTTCAAGTGGAGGCTCTGATTGTTCAAATCAAGAATGAGTTTCCAACTTGGGGTGCGCCCAAGATTCGGGAGCGCCTGTTGGCCAGGTATCCGGAGATCAAAACCCCAGCCAAGAGCACGGTGCATGCGGTGCTAGAGCGCAACGCGCTTGTGAAGCACAAGAGGGCCAATGCAAGGCCTAAAGCGCAGGGGACGGTGCTGATGGGAGGTCAGGAGCCCAACGACTTGTGGTGCACGGACTTCAAGGGCGAGTTCATGATGGCTGACAGAAGTTATTGCTACCCCTTAACGGTGACGGACTATCACTCCAGGTTCTTGCTGTGCTGTGAGGGCCTGCAAAGCACGCGGGAGCTGACGGCTCTGAGCGTATACGAGCATTTGTTCAGGGAATACGGCTTACCCAAGCGCATCCGCTCAGACAACGGCGTGCCCTTTGCCAGCTCGCACGCGCTACATGGGTTGAGCAAGTTGGCGGTGTGGTGGTTGCGTTTGGGCATTGAGATTGAGCGCATCAAGCCCGGTAATCCGCAGCAAAACGGACGCCACGAGCGCATGCACCGTGTGCTCAAGCAAGAGACGACAAGGCCGCCGGCGATCAACATGCTGCAGCAGCAAGACAAGTTCGAGCACTTCATGCGGGTGTACAACTACGAGCGTCCGCACGAGGGCATTGAGATGAAGATTCCGGGGGATCTATACCAGCCCTCAAGCCGCCAATACACGGGGTTGCCAGAGTTGGCGTATCCGTTTCATGACAGGACGATTGTGATCACCGAGTGTGGCCGCATCTGCATGGACCGCAAGAAGATCATGCTCAGCTCGGTGTTGGCTGGGCAGAGGGTGGGAGTGATGCAGGTGGAAGACCAGATCTGGCAAGTCAGCTTTATGGACTACGATCTGGGGTACTTCGATATGGACAGTTGTCGCCTAGAACCCGGGCCCAATCCGTTTGGGCCTAGGGTGTTAACGATGTGACCGGTACAAACTGTAAACGATGTCTCCAGTATGTACCCTCTGTGTTTGGTGGCTCTTCACGGATTCGAACCGCGGACCTGTGGATTATGATTCCATCGCTCTAACCGACTGAGCTAAAGAGCCTGAGCCAAAAATTATAGCAAATGAAATGGGCTGATTGTTAGAACTTTTGAATAAAGTTTGTGACCTTGTTTCGTTTTAGCGTTGCTTTAACTTTTGCCTATGCGCAAAAACCAACGCACTAAGTTTGTGTTGAGCGTAGCAACCTTGTTTTAACCTTCGCACTGAGACTGAAAGTATTTTTACTATGCCTGTCATCAGTGTCGCACTATGCTTTTTAAGCAGCATTATCTCGGCGCATTTACCGCTCTAGCGACTCGTTTGACGGGTTTTACAGGAAGAATTGTTCCGTCATCTGACAACTCTGGCTGTGTTTCGTCCGTGTCAATAGCAGCATCTTGCGGAACTTGCGTTGTTTTAACTGGAGTGGCATTCCCCCAATTCAGTAGACAAATATTATTGTCAAAATCTGAATGGGAGAAATGTAAATGCAAAGAGCCAAATACACAGCTGAGTTCAAAGAAGAGGCAGTTCGCCAAGTTATCGACAGGGGCCACTCTGTCATCGATGTAGCCAAGCGACTAGGCCTTGGGGACGGCCTTCTGTACACCTGGGTCAAGAAGTTCAAGGCCGCCAATGAACCAGTTGCCATTGATGACATGAAGTCTATGCAAGCGGAGCTCAACCGCTTAAAGGCTGAACTCAGGCGCACTACAGAGGAGCGCGACATTCTAAAAAAGGCCGCCGCGTACTTTGCCAAACAGTCAGAGTGAAGTACGCGTTTATCCAAGAGAACCGGGCAGAGTTCACTTTGAGCGGGATGTGCCGGGTGCTGGACGTTCACCGCAGTGGCTTCTATGCCTGGTTGCTGGAGCCCTTGTCGGCAAGGGCTGTGGAGAACCAAGCCCTGACAGCGCAGATCAAAGAGTTCTATGAGCAGAGCATGGGTATCTACGGCAGCCCCCGAATCTTTTGTGATTTGAGGGAGGCAGGAGTTCAGTGCAGCGAGAACCGAGTGGCCAGACTGATGCGGATGGCTCAAATCAAGTCTGTGCGGGGCTACAAGCGGCCTCGCTACAAGGTGGGCCGGCCCTCACAGGTCTCGCCCAACCAGTTGCAGCGCCAGTTCCAGCAAGACGCGGCGGATCAAGTTTGGGTGACCGATATCACGTACATCCGCACATATGAAGGGTGGCTCTACTTGGCGGTGGTGCTGGATTTGCACTCAAGGGCGGTGGTGGGTTGGAGCATGCGAGGCAGCATGGAGACCACTTTAGTTCTTGATGCTTTGACGATGGCTGTGTGGCGTCGCCGTCCAAAGGGTTCCGTGATCATTCACTCGGATCAGGGTTCGCAGTTTGGCAGTGACGAGTTCAGCCGTTGGTGCAAGGAAAACCGATTGAGCCCCAGCATGAGCAGAAGAGGCAACTGCTGGGACAACGCGGTGGCTGAATCGTTCTTCAGTAACTTGAAGAGTGAAAAAATCAAAAAGAGGATTTATAAAACAAGGCAGGAGGCCAAGTCTGAGGTCTTTGAGTACATTGAAGGCTTCTACAATCCAGTTCGGCGTCACAAACATCTTGACCAACTCAGCCCCCTTGAGTTCGAGAGACGTCAAATTGCGTTATGAAGAGTGTCTACAAAATTGGGGGAATGCCAGCTCATGCCCTTTTCACGCTTGGCTTGAACTAATTTCAACGCGCTTAAACCTGACATAGCTACTCCTTGTGTGTGTTGCAGGAATAGCTAATTTATTGTCGAACCATGGCGTTGAGCAACCGAAAAGACTGGTAACCCGACTACTTATCGGGACTCACGCTATCGGTTGACAGATCAATCAACAGATAGGTTTGCGTAGTGCTCTCGAGCACGAATTGTCTCTTGAAGTATGCGCTCTTTATGCGCAGCTTCATCCATTTTCAAATCCAAATAACGAGGCTCATAACGCTCCAACTGCTTGTGACTCAGACGCCAATATGGATTGGCAGTTCGGTCTTGCATGGTCATTTCTATCTCATGGCGCAAGTCCACGCTGAGCTTATGCTTGAAGAAGATAGCGTCATGCACACGGGCAATGGGCTCACGGCCATGTTGGGCAGCTACTTCACAAACAATGTCCATGACTTCGGTTTCATCATGCTGGTAAAGGTAAGCAAGGATCTTGGACTTGCTGGGTCTGCCACTGGGCGTTTGAAGGAATGATTTGCTGAGCAAGTCCCTACGTGTAACTTTGACTAATTCATATAGATGCGTATCAAGGATGCTCTGCTCGTTAATGTAGGCCTGCACAGTGGGGTCGGCAAGAAAACGTTCCCTGTCAGTGCCGTTTTTAATGATGTCCACCAGTGCGGGATTTGTCCACCCACCTGATTCGTTTTGCCAGCCAGTGGTGTTTTGACGGGCGCCAAAGCTGATAGCCGTAAACGCCTGCTTGAGCAATTTCGGTTGCAGATCTTTGTGTACTGGGCTGTCATCTCCAAATGTGAAGTACTGCACTGTGCCCATGAAGTCCGCTTTGTCTTCCAGAAAATTCAACGTGGCGCTAAAGACCTTACGCAAATCCTTGCCCTGTCCATACGCATCGATGTATTGTTTGGCCCAACCCATCTTCCAAGCCACAACACTTGAGCGGATGTCGTACTCCCAACAGTCACCCAGCACTGCGCGTCTTAATTCCTTGTTGATGTTTTGAACACTGGTGCCCTCGTAGTACATGCGTCCAAATAGGCTGGGCTTCTTACGCTGAACGTAATAGCCATCCATGACGCTGGAGATCGCCAAAATAATTCGCGCTTGACGCAGCGCTTGGTCCATCTTCTCTTTTGTAATGTGTTCGGATTCTGTGGTGAGCCAAATGATGTAGCTTTTGACGCTTTCCTTGTCAACCGGTACAAGGTCAAATAACTCTTCAATCTCTGGTAATTTGATCCTTTGCTTGAACTCGGGAAACAGCAGATTTAAAACTTGGTAGTTGCCAAAGTCATCGCCGCATAGGTACTGATCAATTTCTCTATCGCTTTTGCCTGAACGCAATATCTTGTCCTCTACTGCCAGCGTGTCAACCATGGTCACGAGGCTGGTCAATTTGCACTGGCTCACACTACCAGTTAAGTTTGACCCAGTGATCACCGACTCAACCAAGTTGAAGTTGTTGTTCCTGAGCCATGCATGCACACGCAGCTTCTTGGGTCCAATCTGACCGCCTTGATTTGCCAGTTGTTGAAGCGATATGGCGAATAAGTCCAACTTGCGCTGCAGGGGTGTCGCAGCAAAGTGCAGGCTTTTGAACAGCATGGCTTCCAGCACGCTGATGTATTTAGCCAGTGCTCTGTGCGCTGTATTGGCAGGCTTGGGAAACGCCTTTTGCAGCGCTTCGTAGACCTGTGCATCAACGGTGATTTTGATCATCTGCCACCCCATGTAGTCAGGACTTGGAAATCCTGGAATTCACACGTATTTAGCTGGAATATACAGATTATCTAGAAAATTGAAAAAGTCACACGCTTATAGTAATTAATCAATTAAGTAATGAGCACAAGTGCCCAAATGACCCATAAATGGGTCACTTGGACTGATTGAAGTCAAATCAAGCAAGTCCTTCTTTGTCTGGCATTGGTTCCGAAATGAGCCGGCGGCAATTTCGATAAGTACTTGATGCACACCTACCAAGCATCAGTTCGCGCACAGGTCAAAGGCCGCAGCCAAGTGATCAGGACCGAAGTTCGGGCCATGAACGCGCAAGACGCGCGTTGGTTGCTATGGGCTCAGTGGGGATTTCACAGCATCCAGTCTGGCCCTAATCAGGTCAATACTCGCTAGGCAGCATGATCACCCAGTGCTCACCGTCCCAGCAGGCATAAAGTGAAATGGCGTGCATTGGAAAGTCCGTATATGGGATCTCTTGACGGGCATGTTCACTGCCACTGCCGTCCTCGTAGATCATTGTTGCCCTGTTGCCCGTAACTGTCATGCGCACTTGCACAAACCAGTCCTCTGTGCCAATCTCGCTTAGGTGACTGGCAATGGCATCCATCATCCAAAAGCACTCAGCCTCTTCGGCCAAGTACTTGGTGCCATCAGTCAGCAGGTGCCTGCGGCTGATACGGAAATAACCAGTTGTTCCAATAAATTGTGTCAGTTGGGTTTCATCAAAGTTTTTCATCTGTAGTTCACTTCTGTTTGTGTAACTACAGTTTGTTTTCAGACACGCATATGGACAACCGATGCGTGGTAACCCGAAAACTTGGCGGGGTACCGAGTAAAAATCACCATGGTGAATTGATAAGTACTCCACCTAAAAAATCCGCAGCCCAGAAATTTAGATCTGCAGGACCCATTCGGGCTACAGATACAAACCGCACTACTTGCATAAATTTCAGACGTTAATCGCAAAATGCCACGCATTTAAAAGCCCTATAGCGCATCGATTTACCCGAGCGAATACTTGGAGTGCTGAGAACCCAGATCAGCGCTTGTAGGGCTTGCTCGCCAATCTGCGCTGGTTATCCACAGCTCGCGTGAGTTATCCAAGAAAAATCACGAGAAATACAGTAATTACATGATTTCACTGGATGAGCGTTGAAATCATTGAAGAAAAAAACCACTAAAAAGTTATCCACAGCCAGTTCATTTTGCCCTGCTCCGGCCCAGAAACCCATCACTTTGGCAGGACTCCGGTTGTCCAGATAAATATATGAAAACACAATGCAATTAACGCAAACACATGATTTAGGAGACATGACCATGGCACAAGCAAAGACACTGACAACTGCTGAAATTGAGCGCTTGTTAGCGCATATCAATACACGCAAGTACGCAGCCCGTAACAGATCAATGATGTTGCTCACACACTGGGCTGGTTTACGAATTGGCGAAGTAGCCTGTTTACGCTGGAGTGATGTCACAACCACAGATGGCGAAATTAAAGATGAGATTCGCTTGCTGCCCGACATGACCAAAGGCCGTCATGCTAGAACAGTGTTTGTCAGCGCCAAGCTGAAGGCAGAATTGCAAGCCTACGCACAGCAAGCCAAGTGCGTGGATCGAAGCTACCCATTCTTCGCAAGCCAAAAGAGCATCAGGGCTGGTTTCAACGCAAACAGCTTGGCTCAAACGTTCGCGCTGCTCTACGAGGGCGCTGGCCTAGAGGGTGCCAGCAGTCACAGTGGACGCAGGACGTTCTTAACGAACCTTGCGAACAAGGGCACTGCCATTCATATTTTGAAAACGCTGGCTGGTCACCGCAGCATCAGCACCACCGCTGCTTACCTGTACAGCAGCCCAAGCCAGTTAAAAGCCGCAGTGGAATTAGTCTAAGGCTAGTTAGCTTTGTTTAATTTAAAAGAAACTTCGTATCGGTAGAAAGAGATATCCGGAGTCATTGCTAAAGCACGTCGAATCCGAGTGTCATCGTCTAGAGCAATGATGACACCTTTCACGCTTTGATTCGGTTCAGCAAGCTCTTGCTTGACGTAGCCCATGTAGCGAAGCACCTGCCCTACTACTGCATCGCTTGCCCTACCCTTTTTCAACTCAACAACCAACAGCTGTGTCTTGTCTTTTTTTATAGCCAAAATGTCCATTGGGCCAGTGTCAGATTGGTACTGCTGACCAACAAGCTCACCATCCTCTTCGAAGATATCGAAGTCTTTACCCAATTCAGTTTGTTTCCAGTTCTGAACCAAGAAATCTTCAAGATGCTTTTCAAGCGCAAATTCAGAGGGATCTTCAACTGTTGAATCCGTGGAAATAATTGGTGATTTATATTCGCCAGCGATCAATGACTCAAGCTCTTGTGCATAGCCAGTAATGTTGCTAACCGTACCAATAGAACCGGTACTTTTCTTAAGCATGTCCGACATAGCTTCGCGCTCAACATGCTTGGCCATCCACTTAACATTACGCCGATGAGGCAAGATCCCACCTGGGTGGTGAAAGTAGTTGCTCGAAATTTCGCCGACTTGATATGTGCCAGAGCCGTCAGGACAGAGAACAATATCACCAATCTTTATGCCCTTGGATACTGTCCAAAGAAAACCACAAGCTAAGCCAGCTCCCACATTTGTTTTATCGGGATGATTCGACTTAAAGATATCGCGGAACTTTGCGTTGAAATCACGCCAATTTTCTGTCAGCTCGTTTGTTAGGTCTTGGTTGACTTCAAAGTCAGTACCGATGAAGCCTTCAGCAAAACAGGTCTCAGCGTGAATTGACTTCCTGCCAAGCATTACACGGTAGAAGCTTTTCATTTTTTTACCATTTTATTTCGAAACAATCAGTAGTATTCGCGGATATAGCCATAAGCCTTATCAAAGAGCTCCTGATCGGTATGCAGGCGGTATTTCAATAGTGATCTGCGCAGGGCTTGTTGTACTTCCCGCTCCCCTTGCTTTGTGGACTGCCAGCCGTCGAACCGCACCTGTTTCACGATTGCATCAATGTCAGCAACAATACGTTCCACAATAACGTGAGTGTTCTTATTTTTCACTTCATTAAATAAGTCAGTCAGTGCTGCCAATGCCTTGTTTTTATCTTCTTCGGGATCAGTCTGGTTTTCTGCTTCTACTGTGTCTTTAGCGATTTCTAGAATTGCCTTCAAAAACTCCAAACTATTTATCAACCCCTGCTCGTGCTTCTCACGTATTTTTTCTAGTCACTCGCCGAGTTCTTTAAACTTAGGATTTCCAGCATGTTTGCGCAGGCGAGCGATAAGTTTGATTTCCACCTCACGGGCTTTCTTCTCCGGATTTTCATCTTTCAGAATGCTGTCAAGGACTTCGGCGTCTAGCACCAGCGCATCGATGTCGTCCCGCACAGCTTCAACATGAACATTCTCATTAATAAGTTCAATGGTCTTTGCGCCCAGACGATGCCAGAGCAGTTTGCCGTTACCGCTAACTGGTTTCACAGACTCATAAACTTGCGTTAGCCACTTGTAATCTTTGGCATAGAAGCCAAGCCCAAACCGCCACGCAAAATATTGCGACGTGCTGGATCTTTGACAGCTTCTTTCAGAACGTCTTGAAAATGTGGGTTGGATGAATTGTTGTAAATGACATCATCATTGAAGGACATGAGAAATACTCCTGTTTAAAAAATCGATGCTTGAGTGTTGCAGTCAAGCGTTAAATATTTGTGACGATTGAAAAAAGGACCACAGCGTGAGCCTTTTGGCTGAAGCAAATCAGAATCTGTAGCGCATGCCAAGTTGAGTATTTTTCTGCTCAATTTTTTTGGCGAATGAAGGATGGTCCATAGTTTCTGTACCGTAGGCAAAGTAAGCCGTTGTATCTTTTGCAAGTGTGTACATCACCGCAAATTGCATGGCTTCAACTTCAGCCTTGATGGTTGAAGAAGTTAATTTGGCCTTACCTGTACCTGCAGAAGCCAGCACTCTGAATTTGCCAAAGGGTGCAAGCACACCAACGTTTTGTGTGTCGAACGTCACTAGGCTGGCCGCTGTGCCTTGAGACATTTTGGTATCAACAAAAAATACTTTGGCAACGCCAAAGTCGTAGGTGCCACCAAATGCATCGTTTTTACGATCGGCAATGCCAGTGGGGTTGGCAATGGTGTAGCCAAAGTCGCCACCAATCTTGACTGTTTTGCTGTAGTTCTTGATGGTCTCAGTTGCAAAGCGAACAGAGAATGGGCCATTGGCATAAGTCAAACCAATAGAATTTGAATCTTCCGCTTTACCGTCAGCTGTTACCACATTGGCGGCACTGGTTGTACGGTTTGATGCGCCCAAGCCAAGTTGCACGTCTGCTGAAAAACCAGAATAAACAGGCGTAGACAATGTGATCATGTCGTTGCGACGTGAATCGCGTGCATTGTCGCCAATGAAGCCTGCCGTATTGATGCCATCACCAGCATCCAATGCATTGATTGCCACTTTGAGCAATGTGGTTCTGCGGCCCAAAGTTACAGAGCCCATGGGGCTGCTCAAACCAATCAGACCTGCACGCGTTTTGGCAATGCCAGAATCAGAAGACTGATCAATTTCAAATTCAAATTGATAAGTTGCTTTCAGGCCAGTTGCAATTTCACGATCGCCGCGAAAACCAACGTTGCTGGTCGACATACCGCCAGTCACAATGTTGTTCTCTTCAGTTTTAACACCGGCGCTGGTATTGGAAACGTTGTTGTTGTATGCAATGTCAGCATTGCCATAAACAGTCACAGAAGTTTGTGCTTGGGCAGAAAATGCAAGCAACATGGCTGCAGTCAAAAGGGTGTGTTGAGTTTTCATGGTGTGTTGATTCAAAGTTAAGTTGAAATAACTTCTGAAGTAGAAGCTGAAGCAATTTCAAACGAATCATATGACAATTGCATGAAATGTTGCAGCACCACAACTCATGCAGATGCGTCACACCTGCGTCACAAAGAGGGTTTAATTTGTTTTGGCAGTTACGCCATCAACTGAATCAAGCTGTTGGCAACACAATGCGTGAAGCTGGAAAAATCAGTGTAAAACGTGAGCCGTACCCCTTTGACGCAAATCAGTGCGCCCCATGCACATGGCGCGCGCCTCGCTTGCCCACCGGCCCCACTTCCTTAGAGGCCTGAGCAATTCCGGAAAGCACACCGCACTCACTGACAGAGCCGTTTCCGGCACAACCGGTTCGCAACTCAACAAGTTGCCTTTGCAAGACCTTCAGCTCTTTGATTCGAACCGCCACATGCTTGATGTGCTCATCAATCAAGGCGTTGATTTCAGAACAGTCCTGTGGCGGGGAATCTTTCATGCGCAACAGCGCTCGAATCTCATCCAGGGCCATGTCCAAGCTACGGCAGTACCGAATGAACGAAAGTCGTTCAACGTGCTCCGGTCCATAGACGCGGTAGTTGCCTTCTGTTCGCCCCGGCTGCGGCAACAAGGCCTCTCGCTCGTAGTAGCGAATCGTCTCCACCTGTGTATCGGTGGCCTTGGCGAGCTCTCCAATCCTCATGGTGTCCTCCATCAGCGGGTGACCATATTTTAGGAGCTTGACTCTAAAGTGGCTACAGGGTTTCTAATCGCTGCAACGAGGAAGAAATCATGAGTACAAGTACATCTTGCGAAGGCGCAAAGCCACAGGTCCGCCCGACTGAGAACGGATGTTCAGCCGCTTCGTGCGTACCCTTGGTGCAATCTGAGCAGGACGTGGCGCATATGAACACAGACCAGACACAGAAAAGGTTCCGTATCTCCAACATGGACTGCGCCTCAGAGGAGTCCGAGATCCGGCGCGCTGTGGATGGCATCCCGGAAATTGAAGCCTTGCGATTCGATCTGGGGGCACGCGTGCTGACCATTTCTGCGAGCCAAGCTGCATTGCCAAACGCACTACAGGCGATTCGAAAGGCAGGGTTTAAGCCTGAGCCCATTGACGAAGCCGACAAAAAACCTTCCGGTACTACTAATGCGTCTGCGACGTTTTGGGACATGTGGGGAAAGCTTCTGGCGGCGCTCGGCTTGGCATTGGCAGCAGAGGCGATCGCGTACGCCTTCCCTGCGACGACCTGGATCAAAGGCCTGGGCATGGCCATCGCTTTGGGTGCCATCTTCCTTTCAGGCTTCGGCGTCTACGGAAAAGGCCTGGCTGCGCTGCGGCAAGGAAGATTGAACATCAACGCCCTCATGGCAGTAGCCGTCACAGGCGCCTTCTTGATCGGCCAGTGGCCTGAGGCCGCCATGGTGATGGCGCTCTATGCCATTGCGGAGGCCATCGAGGCGCGGGCGGTCGACCGTGCGCGAGGTGCCATCAAAAGCCTTCTTGCCTTATCACCAGAGCAAGCCGAGGTACGCCAGGCCGACGGCGGCTGGCTTCGGATTGGCGTCAAGTCTGTTGCATTGAACTCGGTGGTACGTATCTCTCCGGGTGAGCGTGTTCCGCTTGATGGCACCGTGCTGGCGGGTCAGAGCGCGGTGGATCAATCGCCTTTGACAGGCGAGAGCCTGCCCGTGGACAAAGGACCGGGTGATGAGGTGTTTGCCGGAACCATCAACCAGGCCTCTGCTCTGGAAGTTCGGGTCACATCGCCTGCCTCAGACAGCACGCTCAGCCGGATCATCAAAGCCGTCGAGGAAGCGCAGGCCTCTCGCGCACCGACGCAGCGTTTCGTTGACCAGTTCGCCGCCGTCTACACACCTGCGGTCTTTGCCCTTGCGCTGCTGGTTGCCGTCCTGATGCCCTGGGTGGCCGAGATCACGTGGATAGAAGCGGTCTACAAGGCTTTGGTCCTGCTTGTGATTGCATGCCCTTGCGCCTTGGTCATCTCCACACCCGTCACGGTGGTGAGTGGTCTGGCCGCAGGTGCACGGCGGGGCATCTTGATCAAGGGAGGCGTTTACCTTGAGGAAGCCCGAAAGATCAAAGCCGTCGCTTTGGACAAAACCGGCACCATCACCGAAGGGAAGCCCAAATTGGTGGCGTTCGAGCCCATCGCGCCCGACGAGCCTGAGCAACGGGTAGAACTGCTCGCAAAGAGCCTGGCTGCTCGTTCAGACCACCCCGTCTCGAAAGCGATTGCTCAAGGCCTAGCGTTACAAGCCCAAGAAGTCGAAGCATTTGAAGCTGTCGCAGGTCGTGGCGTCCAGGGGGTGATCGATGGCCACCCCTACATTCTCGCCAATCACCGCTGGATCGAAGAGCGCGGCCAGTGTTCTGCGACATTGGAAGCACGCCTCGCAGTTCATGAGGAGGCAGGACGAACTGTGACCCTTTTGGCCAATCGGGACCGGGTGATCGCGCTCTTCGCTGTAGCGGACACGATCAAACCGTCATCGATCGAGGCCATTTCCGAGATGAAGGCGCTGGGGGTCGTTCCCATCATGTTGACCGGTGATAACGCCGCCACGGCGCGCACCGTCGGACACTTGGCAGGCATTTCAGAAATCCGAGGCAACCTGCTGCCCGAGGACAAGCTCAAGGCGATTGAAGAGTTCCAAGGAAGATACGGTGTGACGGCCATGACCGGTGACGGCATCAATGATGCCCCGGCACTTGCAAAGGCGAACATCGGCTTTGCGATGGGCGCTGCGGGCACTCACACGGCCATGGAAGCGGCCGACGTCGTCGTCATGAACGACGACCTGCGCCGCTTGCCCGAGACGATTCGCCTATCCAAACAGACCCACATCATTTTGTGGCAGAACATCACCCTGGCTCTGGGCATCAAGGCGGTATTCCTGATCATGGCCATTTTTGATGACGCTTCTATGTGGATGGCGGTCTTTGCCGACATGGGCGCAAGCTTGTTGGTGGTTTTCAATGGGCTGCGCCTTCTCAAGACCGCCAAGTGATGGCTCTTGGCCGCCACCAGCTCGCCCCATTGACCTCAAAATTCCTGAGGTCAACGACTGGGAAAGTGGCGCCGAAAGCCTGAAGCTCCTACACTGTTGAGATATGAAAAGGTACTTGGCAATTTTTTTGCTGGTTCTGTTACCCTTGCAATTTAGCTGGGCAGCAGTGGCTAGCTATTGCCAGCATGAAAGCGGTGTGACCGCCAACCACCCGGGACATCACACCCATGACCATGCGTCAGTTGACCACCAAGAGTCCAGCAAAAACTCACCCCAATCGGCGGGCATGGACCATGACTGTGCCACTTGTCACATGGGTTGTGCCGCTGCCCTGGTCAGCGATCTGAGCAAGACCACATTAGCAGCCTCTGACGATCACCCACTTCACCTTCAGGTCATTGCTTCTCATATGGCAAGTGAACGTCCTGAACGGCCTCAATGGCCCGTGCTTGCCTGATCGGCGAGCCTCGGGTTTCTTTACCTTTCCCTCTTTTCGAATCCCCTGTGTGCGGATGCACATGACGCTTTGCGCGTTGTGCGTCATCGCCTAGCGACGTGTTGTCGCTGCTCGCTGATCTCCTTGGATGTTTTCACCATTGGAGATGAGCTATGAGTTTGTACAAAAAAAGATCGGCACCGATTCGAATCGCGCTGTCGGTCATGACCCTGAGTGGCTTGGTGCTGACGGCCCAAGCACAAGGCACATCCGCCGCCGCGTTGAGTGGATCGGTGTCCTTGAAAGATGTTTTCGAAACGGCGTGGCAAAGGCAACCCGAGGCGCACGCGCTTCAATCGCGTCGCGATGCCGCCCAGGCCCAGGCCAAAGCCGCGTCGATGCTGTCCCCCGAGCCGCCCTCGCTGGAGATAAGTCAGCGATCAGACCGGATGACAGGCAACAGCGGTGCGCGGGAAGCTGAGGTGGGTATCGCCGTTCCCATCTGGCTACCCGGACAACGCACGGCCAGTACCGATCTGGCGCAAGCTGAAATCTCGTTGGTTGAGCGCAAGCTGCTCGCCTCACAACTGCGGCTCGCCTCTTCCGTCAGGGATGCTTGGTGGGGCTGGTTGCGAGCTCGCCTCGATGCTGAACTGGCGAGCGAACAACTGGCCAATGCACAACGCCTCGCCGCTGATGTTGCCAAACGGACCAACGCGGGTGATCTGGCAAAGTCCGACCAGCATCAAGCCGAAGGCGCTGTCGCTGCGGCCCAAGCGCATGCCGCCCAAGCTCAAGCTGCATCTGCCGCAGCCTTGGCACAAGTGATGGCGCTAACAGGCAGGACGGCACCGGCAGACTTGAAAGTCAACGCGGCGGTGGAGCCAACGCCAGATTCGACCCCACATACGGGTGCGTCAGTGGGGCATCCCTTGTTGGCTGAACTGGAGGATCGCATCACGATGGCCGAGCGGACGGCTCAGCTGATCAGCGCCCAGAGGCGATCCAACCCGGAACTCACGGTGGCCACCACGCGCGGCCGTGGGGCATTTGGAGAACGCTATGGCCAGACTGTGCTGATTGGCATTCGCGTGCCCTTGGGTGCAGGCCCTAGGCATGACGCCCGTCTTGCGACTGCACAAGCCGAAGCGATAGAAGTGCAGTCACAACTGGTCCTCGAGCAGGCGCGCATTCAAGCCGACAAACAAGGCGCTGCTGCTCGTCTGGAGGCCGCACGCACTCAACTTGATGCTGCGCAGCGACGAGCCCAGCTGGCCAACGAGTCCCGCAGCTTTTTTGACAAGTCGTTCAGGCTGGGCGAGTCGGATCTGCCCACCCGCTTGCGCATTGAAGCAGAGGCTGCAGAGGCCGCGAGACAAGCCGCTCGAAGCCGAATTGACCTGGCCTCCGCCATTTCGGCATTGCGGCAGTCCTTGGGCCTGCTGCCTCAGTGATGCTGACACCCCTCAAAAATTCAAGGAACACCATGAAGATCATTCATTCAACAGTCGCCACCTTTATGGCGCTGATATTCACATTACTCAGTCCTATGGCCATTGCCGGTGCGGGTCACGATCACGCGGAAGCTGCGCCAAAAACCCAGGGAACAGCACTGCCGCGTTTCGTCGCGTTTTCAGAGGATCTGGAAATGGTCGGCATTGTCAATGGCAAGCAGCTGACGATTTACCTGGACCGTTTTACAGACAACAGTCCGGTCAATGACGCCCTAATTGACATCGATATTCAAGGCGGCAAATACAAAGCCGAAAAACATGGCGTAGGTGAATACGAAGTCATCCTCAAGGACACGCTCAAACCTGGCGTCATTGCCATCACCGCAACCATTCAGGCCGGTGAACTGAACGACCTGCTGACTGGCGAACTCGATTTGCACGAGGACGAAGATGAACCTGTCAGTGGTTCTTCTTGGAAAGGCATCGCCCTGTGGATCGGCGGGGGGTTATTGGCCCTGATGGCATTAGGCGTGATCGTTCGCTTTCGTCAACAAGCTCGTACGGCCTAAGGAGCCTCAGCATGAAAACAATCAACACTTCAAAAAAACGCCACTGGATGGCACTGGCCACTGCTTTGACCCTTGCAGGTGCTGCGCTGCCTACGTACGCGGGCGAAGGCCATGACCACGGCCCTGCGCCTGCGACGGCCAATGCCAATGGTCCACAGCGCATGGCCGATGGCAGCGTGTTTCTGCCCAAACCAGCCCAACGCCAACTGAATGTGCGCACGATGGTGGTGGAAACCGCTGAGCTGCCACGCGCCTTTGAACTCAATGGTCAGGTACTGATGGACCCCAACGCTGGGGGCAAAGTCCAGCCCATCAACGCCGGACGCATAGAACCCGGCCCTAATGGCCTGCCCAACGCAGGGCAAACCGTCAAGAAGGGACAGGTCTTGGCCTACGTGGTCCCAGCGGTCGCCCCCCTGGAACGGGCCAGCCAATTGACTCAATTGGCCGAATTTCGCGCTGCCAAAGCGCTTGCTGAAAAGCGTTTGGCACGTTTGCGCGAGTTGTCGGACACGGTGCCGCGCAAGGAAGTGGAAGCCGCAGAGAGCGACGTGCTCAGCCTGACCGATCGCATGTCGGCCGTCGGTGGCGGCCTCAGCAGCAAAGAAGCACTGGTCGCGCCCGTTTCTGGCGTGATTGCCTCGGCGCATGTCGTGGCAGGTCAAGTGGTGGACACGCGGGAATTGATTTTTGAAATTGTCGACCCGAAGCGGCTGCGCATTGAAGCCTTGGCTTTTGATATCTCAGTGGCCAACAACATCGGCGGTGCCACATTGGCTGTCGGCGACCAGCGCACGCCACTGGTTTTCATGGGTGCAGCGCGCAGTTTGCGAGAGCAAGCTCTGCCGCTGAACTTCCAAGTGCAAAGCCCGGAACTATTAGGCCTGGCCGTTGGACAGCCCGTCAAAGTCTATGTGCAGTCCAAGCAAAAGACACAGGGTATTGCGGTCCCCCAGTCGGCACTGATGAAAAACGCTGCCAATCAGAACGTGGTGTGGGTCAAGTCTGCAGCTGAGCAGTTTGAACCCCGCACGGTGACGTTCGAGCCCCTGGATGGAGCGCGCGTCACGGTGATCTCGGGCTTGAAGTCTGGCGATCGTGTGGCGACCCAAGGTGCCACGCTCATCAATCAAGTCCGGTAAAGGGGTCACGATATGTTCAAGTGGCTTCTCGAAAATAGCCTGACCAACCGGCTTCTGGTGTTGATAGCGGGTGCCGTATTGATGGCTTACGGGGCATTCACATTGTCTCGAACGCCAGTCGATGTCTTTCCCGATCTCAACAAACCTACTGTGACGATCATGACCGAGGCGGGTGGCATGGCGCCTGAAGAGGTCGAGCAACTGATTACCTTTCCTCTGGAGACGGCCATGAATGGCTTGCCTGGGGTCGAATCGGTTCGTTCAACCTCTTCTGCTGGCCTGTCCTTTTTGTATGTCACCTTCAACTGGGACACGGAGATTTTTCGGGCACGCCAACTGGTGTCTGAACGCCTCTCGTCCATGGAAGAAGGTTTGGCTGCCGGGGTAATACCACGGATGGGGCCGATCAGCTCCATCATGGGTGAGATCATGCAGATCGCTATTCCTGTCGATCCGCAGAAGATCTCCCCTATGGCCGTGCGTGAGTACGCCGACTGGGTGCTCCGGCCTCGACTCCTGGCCATCCCCGGCGTCGCACAGATCATCCCCATTGGCGGCGAAGTGCGCCAGTTTCAGGTGCAGCCCAACACAGCGCGCCTGTCGGACTTGGGTATCTCCTTGGACCAGTTGGAGTCGGCGTTGCGCGGGTTTTCGGCCAACACCTCAGGGGGATTTCTGGAGCTCAACGGGCGCGAGTACCTGATTCGAAATCTTGGTCGCACTTCCCGCCTGGAGGACTTGCGCAATCTGGCTATTACCGCCAAGAACGGTCAGCCCATCTTGTTGCGCCAGATCGCTGAGGTCACTTTTGCCGCAGCCATCAAACGTGGGGATGCAGGCTTTGAAGGCAAGCCAGCCGTGATTCTGGGCGTTCAAAAGCAGCCAACCGCTGACACGACCCGTTTAACACAGTCGATTGAAGAAGCGATTACGGATCTCAAGGCATCCCTTCCTGCGGGGATGGAGGCACCCCGTGTGACCTTCCGGCAGGCCAGCTTCATCGAGGCCTCGATCTCGACGCTGCAAGGCAAACTCATCGGCGCCTCGCTGTTTGTGGCCGCGATCCTGTTCTTCTTCCTGGGCACGGTTCGCCCCACCATCATTGCGCTCACCGCCATCCCAGTGTCCATCTTCATCACGGCACTGGTGTTCAAGTATTTTGGCTTGTCGATCAACACCATGACGCTGGGGGGGCTGGCGATTGCCATTGGCGGACTGGTGGACGATGCCGTGGTGGATGTGGAAAATATCTTGCGGCGCATGAAAGAAGACCGCGCCAAGGACCCAAGCCAGCGCCTGTCGCTGCTCGCGCTCGTGGCCAAGGCGTCCATGGAAGTCCGCTCGGCGATCCTCTATGCGACGGTGATCATCGTGCTGGTCTTCCTTCCGCTTTTTGCTTTGCCGGGCCTGGAAGGCAAGTTGTTTGTGCCGCTGGGCATTGCCTTCATCATCTCGACACTGGCCTCTTTGTTGGTGTCGGTAACGATGACGCCGGTGCTGAGCTACTACCTCTTGCCGGGCATGAAAAACCTGGACCATGGCGACACCAAAGTGCTGGCATGGCTCAAGCAAGGCTACAAAGGCAGTTTGCAAAAAGTGCTGGACAAGCCACGCGTGGCGATAACCAGTGCATGTGTGGCGGTAGTGTTTGCAGCGGCGGCTGTTCCGTTTTTTCCGACCACCTTCTTGCCCCCCTTCAATGAAGGGACGCTGCTGGTCGGGATACGTCTGAACCCGGGCGTGACCTTGACCGAGTCCTCTGACCTGGCACGCCAGGCGGAAGTGCTGGTCAAGCAAGTGCCCGAAGTGCTGCATGTGGGCAGGCGCAGCGGACGTGCTGAACTCGATGAGCATGCCGAAGGCGTTCATGTCAGCGAATTAGACGTGGGCATCAAACCCTCAGGCGAGTTGACGCGCTCGATGGATGAGGTCCGTGCCGACATCCGTGCACGCTTGGTCAACCTGCCTGCTTCGATTGAGGTGGGGCAACCCATCTCACACCGTATCGACCACATGCTGTCGGGCGTGCGCTCCCAAATCGCCATCAAGATTTTTGGCGAAGACCTGGACGTGCTGCGCGGGCAAGCCGATGCGCTGCGCTCACGGCTGTCAGGCATCGAGGGCATAGCTGACCTGCAAATCGAAAAACAAGTTCTTGCGCCCCAGATCAAGGTACGGTTGGACTATGCGGCAGCGGCGCAATACGGCCTGTCTGGCGCGCAAGTGCTTGCCACACTGCAGACCTTGGTGGAAGGTGAACGTGTCACGCAAATCATGGAGGGAGGTCGCCGCTTTGCGTTGGTTGTGCGTTTACCAGAATCCGCACGATCGCTGGAAGGCTTGGGCCAGGTGTTGATCGAAACACCCTCGGGCAGAATTCCGCTGTCCAAAATCGCAACGATTGAAGACGCCGATGGTCCCAACCAAATCAGTCGCGACAACGGCAAGCGGCGTATCGTGATTTCTGCCAACGCTTCGGGCCGCCCATTGTCAGAAGTTGTGGCCGACATACGCAAAGTGACGGCGGATTCTCGATTGCCAGAGGGCTACTTCATCACCCTTGGAGGACAGTTTCAGGCGCAAGAAGAAGCCTCACGCCTGATCTCTTTGCTCTCGGTGGTCTCTGTGGTGTTGATGTTTGTGGTGCTTTACAGCCGCTACAAGTCCGCCGTTTTGTCGGCCTTAATCATGGTGAACATTCCCTTGGCGCTCGTGGGTGCCGTGTTGGGTCTGTGGTTGTCAGGTCAGCCCTTGTCGGTGGCCGCCTTGGTCGGGTTCATCACGTTGGCTGGCATTTCGGTGCGTAACGGCATTTTGAAGGTCAGTCATTACATCAACCTGATGCGCTTTGAAGGAGAGTCCTTCACCAAGCCCATGATCTTGCGCGGTTCGATGGAACGTTTGAGCCCGGTGTTGATGACGGCCTTGGTGACTGCCTTCGCATTGGCACCATTGCTCTTCGAGGCCGAACGCCCCGGCACCGAAATTTTGCACCCGGTCGCCGTGGTGATTTTCTCGGGCTTGATCAGCTCGACGCTGCTCGACACCTTTCTGACGCCTGCCATGTTTTGGCTCTTTGGCCGCAAACCTGCCGAGGCGCTTTTACAAGACAAAGATGCTGAAGCATTCTGACCATTCATTCGTTTCTTCAACCTCAACCAAAACCTCAAAAGGACATCTCATGAAATTTCACACGCTTTTGATCACTTCGTCGCTTTTTCTCAGCGGACTCGCATGGGCAGGGCCACACGATACAGATCACAAACCCATGCAAGGGGGTGTTTTGACCACCGTCAAGGATGTTGACTACGAACTGGTCGCCAAACCTGATGTGCTGCAGTTGTTCGTGCGTGACCATGGCAAACCCGTTGACGTGAGTAAAACGACGGCAAAAGTCACACTGCTTTCTGGCGCTGACAAGCAAGAAGTTGAGTTGAAACCAACAGGCGACAAGCTTGAAGCCAAAGGTAGCTTCAAGGTAGCTCCTGGGACAAAGGTTGTTGCTCAATTCAGTTCAGCTGGGAAAACCACTTCTGCACGTTTTGTTCTGAAATGAGGCGTTTACAACTTACTTGTATTTGCCACAAATGGTGGATCAATTTTGGGAAAATATTATGAAAACTTGGATTACTAAAACAATCGTCGTCTCAGCTTGCGTACTTGGCATCGCAGGCTGCGCTTCACCGGTTGATCGAATCGCTGAGAAGCCGCATTGCCATACGGATCGAGGCAGAAATGCTTACTGCACCAAAGATCCTGCACCCAGCATTGCCAAAGATGATGAAGCAAAGTTGTTTGCCTCAGTGCCTGAAGCTCTGACGGTTTACGTCGTGCGTTATTGGGGCGACGGACATCATCCGTTGGACATTTCTGTGGATGGTGGCGCAGCGATGGAGACTGTTCCAAACTCCATGATTCGCCTGCGATTAAAAGAGGGGACTCATCAAATCACCTTCAATGTTGGAGGCAAGACCTTTGATCGAACAATTTCAGGTACGAAGGGAGAAGTTCAGTTACTAGGGATTACGGGTACCGATTGGATCTGGGGCAACTCTTCACATTGGTGGACAGATGACTCAGTTGATCAACTCAAACGGCGCGCACTGCGTTCCCGTTTGATCAAAGACATCACTTTGCTTTGATGTTCTGGGGCCCCCGCCATGACTGGTTGTCATTGGCGGGATTGCTTCAACCTGTCTGGACAAGTACCATCTTTACTCCGCAAGACTTTGGATGGTCTTTGTAGCACTTGTTGCTCTGATGTTCTGGAAGCTTCTGCCATGCCAGGCCGTCATTGGGAATGGTGCGTTTGGAGAGTTTTGAGCATGACTCTGAGAAGCGAGGGCAGCGCTTACCGACTAGACGCACGAAAGCACATGCTGAGTCAAAGCGACACGTTGCGCGGTGCAAAATAAATCACAGCCACTCCGGCAAGCACGAGTGATGCGCCTACCAAGTCCCAGCGATCAGGCAACACGCCATCTACTAACCACAGCCACAAGACTGAAACAACGATGTATACCCCACCGTAGGCGGCATACACACGTCCAGCAGGATGTGGATGCAGCGTCAGCAGCCACGCGAACAGGCCCAAACTTGCTGCGGCAACAATCAACCACCATTGAGACGCACTTTTCTTGAGCCATAAGTACGGCAGGTAGCAACCAATAATCTCTGCGAAGGCGGTTAGCGCGTACAGGCCCAATGCTTGGATCGGTGTCATGAATGTGAATGTCGGTGGTGAATGTCCGGAAAATGTGCATGCTCGTGTTTGAGTTTTGCATGCTTGTGATCATGTGTGTGAGGCTCAACGCCATCCCATTCAAAGCTTCGAGGTTCAGCAACAGCGATGCAGTGGAACCGCTTGTTGATAGCAATCCAAACATCAGCGCCACAGGGCCTAGCATCCCACCAAAAAAGATCGCCCCCAGCAGCCAGGGCCAGTCACCTTTGGGCAGGCCCGACGGCCTTACGCCGTGATCACGAATCACGCGTGCCAGACTTAGGCCAAGCCCGCTTCCCAAATAAAGTAACCCCGCCAAAAGAACTGGTGGTGTATCACCCGTCAATAGCTTGGCAAACGGGGGGCTAGCGCCAAACAGTGCTGCAGCACAAAGCGCTTAAAGGACAGCTCTATTCATACCGAGTTTGTCTGACACACAGCGGAAGGATTCCATCGGATTGGTTCAGTGGACGTGGCCATGGCGGTCTTCCTTGGCACTATCTTCGCCCAGTTCACCGCGCGCCTGCTGCAGCACGGTCCAGCCACCGTGCAAGGCGAGCGCCGCCATCAGGCTTGCCACCGCAAGATCAGGCCAAGCCGATCCAGTGCCAAACACGCCCAAGGCGGCGATGAACACGGCAAGGTTGCCGATGGCGTCGTTGCGAGAGCATAGCCACACGCTTCGCATGTTGGCATCGCCTTCTCGGAAGGCATAGAGCATCCATGCCACGGCCACGTTGGCCACCAGCGCCACGAGGGCTATTGAACCCATAGTGGTGGCCTGGGGCACGCCGCCATTCCACACCGACCACAGTGCTGCGCCCAGCACATACAGGCCAAAACCCATCATGCTCAAGGCTTTGAGCATGGCGGCGCGCGCTCGCCATGCCAGCGCCGAAGCCAGCACCGCGAGCGATACCGCGTAGTTCATCGCGTCGCCCGCAAAATCGACCGCGTCCGCCAGCAAAGAAAGTGACCCAGACTGAACGCCAGCCACGATCTCGACCAGGAACATCGCGGCATTGACCACGAGGGCGATCCAGAGGATCTTGCGGTAACGGACCAGGTTCACAATGGCATCAAGTTTGGGTGCGACATGGTCACAGCAGTGGGTGGACATGGGTTTTCCTTTCAATTCTTGCATTAGAAACCCTGGAGCCGCTACAGTGTCAAATACTTATTTAAAGCAGGACCATCTAATGCAGATAAAGGAACTTGCCCTCGCCACCGGCGTGGATGTCGAAACCATCCGTTACTACGAAAAACAGGGCTTGATGCCCACGCATGGCGTCTAACTTTTTCGAAAACAAGCGCGAGCCCCAAGCCAAGCGTCTAACTTTTGGGTGCAAAATGACACGGCTCAACGCAAATTTGGATGTTTTGGCTGGAAAGTTACATAATGTAACTTTTGGGGTTATTGCACGAAATATTACACGTTTAATAAAAACACCTATAAGTCGTTGATTTATATAGATTTTTGACGAGCCTGGATTTCTGTTAATCCGTAGGTCCCTGGTTCGAGCCCAGGTCGAGGAGCCAAATAAAAGAACCCCTTCAGCAGCAATGCTCAAGGGGTTTTTCTTTGGGCGGTCTTGCATCTCAGTAGAACCCGCTATATCGGAAAAGTGCATCCTTTGATTGAATGCAGGCATTGCAGCCCTTTTCAATACACCCCCCAAATGCATCTCAAGGAGTCCATTCCATGACAGTAATTTACGAAAAACGCACCTACGACGTCAAGGTTGGAGAGATGCAGCAGGTCAAACAGTTGTACTCCACTGAAGGCTGGGCTGCCCTAAGCAAGGGTGGTTTTGACAACAAATTGATTGGCTACTTTGTGAGCGATACAGGCAATCTGCATCAACTCATCCACCTTTGGCGCTTTGACAGCGACGCCGATCGACGCGACTTTTGGGCCAGGCTTTTTGCCGACGAATCCTTCATGGCTTTCGCTAAACAAATTCGCCCTCTCATTCATGCACAGAATGTTCAGCTCATGGTGGCTGCACCTTGGGGACCGCATCCTTAATGGAAGTGTGCTCAGCCCCTAACGGCTTCTTGATCAATCAGATTCAAAGGTACTTCACATGATTTACAAAAACTTAGGGCGCAGCCCCCTGAAAGTCTCGCGGATTTGCCTTGGGACCATGATGTTTGCAGACCAAACAAGCATGTCAGAGGCTCGCAGCATCGTGGACCATGCACTGCAAAATGGTTGCAACTTCATCGACACCGCCGATGTCTACAGCTTTGGCAAATCAGAAGTCATGACTGGCGAATTGATCAAACCCAATCGCAATCAGTGGCTCTTGGCCAGCAAAGTTGGCAACAGCATGTCAGACAACATCAACGAGAGCCATTTCTCTCGTACTTGGATGATGCGCGCCTGCGAAGACAGTTTGAGCCGCTTGCAAACCGATCACTTAGATATTTATTACTTGCACCGCGACTTCAACGGCATGCACCTCGAAGAGCCCTTGCGAGCCATTGAAGCTTTGCTGCGCGACGGCAAAATTCGATACTGGGGTTTGTCTAACTTCAGAGGCTGGCGCATTGCCGAAGTCATGCGCTTGTGCCAGCAATTCAACATGCCCGCCCCTGTGGTGTGCCAACCTTATTACAACTTGCTCAACCGTTTGCCAGAGGTTGAAATATTGGAAGCCTGTGCTCATTACGGCATAGGTGTTGCGCCCTACAGCCCTATTGCCAGAGGCATCCTCACAGGCAAATATGCACCTGGCGCTGCCCCTCTACCCGAAAGCCGTTTAGCCCGTAACGACAAACGCATTCTTGAAACCGAGTACCGCAAAGAGTCGCTAGAAATTGCACAAAAGCTCAGCTTGCGTTGTCAAGAAAAAGGCATTCAGCTGTCGCACTTTGCATTGGCTTGGGTGTTGGCAAACCACGCAGTCACATCGGTCATTGGCGGCCCCCGCACCTTGGCGCAGTGGCAGGACTATTGGGGCGCGCTGGATGTAACCATTACGCAAGAAGACGAAGACTTCGTCAATCAACTTGTCTCGCCTGGCCATCCTTCTACGCCAGGCTACAACGACCCGTCTTACCCGCTTTCGGCAAGGCGCGATAAAGACTACTGAATGAAGACCCCCTTGACAGCAATCAAGGGTTGATTCACTCAGCCTTAGATCTGCGCCAAACTAGAGACCTCATTGGTCAAGGTTGTTCTGCGCAAATCGCGAACTTCAGTAGGGTCGTACCGGCGCGCACGGTGCATCGTGACGCGGTTGTCCCACATCACCAGATCCCATGGGCGCCATACATGCGCATAAACAAACTGACGCTGTGTAGCGTGTTCGTTGAGGTCACGTAAAAATGAACGCGCCTCAGGCATTGGCCAACCTTCAATGCCGCCAGCATGGCTTGCCAAATACAGAGAAAGCCGTCCTGTCGTTGGATGTCGGCGCACAAGGCGTTGGCGCACTGGCGCCCACTTAGCGCGCTCTTCGTCTGTGAAATCATCAAAGCCCAAAACACCTCGAGAGTAAATTTGGCTGTGTAAACAAATGAGGTCGTGCACCTCAGCCTTTGTTTCATCTTCTAGAGCATCATAGGCAGCACGCATGTCCGCAAATTCGGTATTGCCACCGGTTGCCGGAATTTTTCGGGCCGAGAGCATTGAATACTTGGCGGGCACTTCCTTGAAGGAGCTGTCTGAGTGCCACAGCATATTGCCCAAACCAAACAAACGTCTGCGATCGTCGCGTGGCAGCAATTCGCCATTTTTGTCGAGGTTGGAAATATCGTTCAAGGCCATGCCAATCCGCCTGTCCTTGACAGACATGATGTCGCCAGTGGCTTCTTCTAACATGCCCAGTTGACGACTGAATGAAATTTGCTGTTCATCGTCCAAATGTTGGTCATGAAATATCAGCACCCCAAAATGGTCCATGGCAGCATGGATGGCGCTGACCTCTTGATCTGTCAGCTTGCGGCTTAGATCAATGCCTGAAACCTCACCAATGAAGGTGGGGCTTGCAGGGTCAATGGGGTGGATATCGACTGACATATAGGCCTCCCAGACACAATTTCTGTCCACAGTAGCACATTCAAGACAATAATTCCATCGGGTTTTTTGCTTGATAAATCAATGACCCATGTACAATTCAAATCAGTGTATGAATTAGCGAGTCAGTATGAAAGCAATCCTTGGTGTTTTAGTGTCCACATTGGCCTTATCTGTTAACGCAACTGACCCCAAAGCCAACACCTCAGCGCCGGTCACCAAACCATCGCTCACAGTCAATGTGGTTAGCCCAAGCCAGCTAGACATTAACCAACATGTTTCGGCCAACGGCTCACTTGCAGCTTGGCAAGAAGCCATCATTGGTGCTGAAGCCAATGGCTTAAAAATTAGCGAAGTTCTTGTCAATGTGGGCGACCGCGTTAAAAAAGGTGATGTGCTTGCGGTGCTGCAGTCTGATACTTTGAAAGCCGAATTGGCTCAGGCGGAAGGCAGCTTGGCTGAAGCCATCGCCAGCGCCTTAGAGGCCCGCGTTCAAACTGATCGCGCAAAATCATTGCAACAGCAGGGATTTTTTAGCAATGCTCAGTTAAGCCAAACCTTGGCTACCGATGCCATTGCCCAAGCCCGAGTTCAGTCAGCTCGCGCTGCAGTTCAATTACAAACTGTTCGACTTGCCCAAACCCAAGTGAAGTCGCCCGATGCCGGCGTTATTTCATCTCGTTTGGCCACCGTTGGTAGCGTCGTCAATCCAGGCGCAGAGCTGTTTCGTCTCATTCGTCAAGGCCGCCTTGAATGGCGCGCAGAGGTCACCGCTTCCGACATTGGCCGCATCAAAGTTGGTTCACCCGTCAAGATTACGGCGGCCAGTGGACAAGTGTTGCAAGGCAAAGTTCGAATGGTGGCGCCATCGGTAGACGCCCAAACCCGCAACGCTTTGGTCTATGTCGACTTGACCGAGCAATTAGGCTCAGCCCGCGCAGGCATGTATGCCAAGGGCGACATCGTGCTTGGCCAAAGCAAAGCTATGACGGTTCCTCAAACCGCAGTGGTTGTGAGAGATGGATTTAGCTACGTCTACACCGTGGGTGCTGACAACAAAGTGACTCAGGCCAAGGTTCAAACAGGACGTTTGAGTGGTGACAGACAAGAAATACTCAGTGGCTTGAAATCAGATGAACGCGTGGTTGTCAGTGGCGGCGCTTTTCTAAACTCTGGCGATACCGTGCGCGTTGTCAATCAAGCTCCTGCGACCAAATAAAAGGTAGACACGATGTTGAACGTCTCCTCTTGGTCGATCCGTAACCCTATTCCTGCGGTCATGCTTTTTGTGCTGCTCACGGTGGCAGGCTTCATTGCATTTGGGTCTATGAAGGTGCAGAACTTTCCTGACCTAGACCTGCCCACCATTACCGTGACTGCCAGCTTGCCAGGTGCAGCGCCCACCCAGTTAGAAACCGATGTAGCCCGCAAGCTAGAGAATGCGTTAGCACCCTTGCAAGGTTTGAAACACATCACCACCAAAGTACAAGATGGCGCTGTGTCTATGACAGCTGAATTCCGCATGGAAAAACCCGTGCAAGAAGCGGTGGACGATGTGCGCTCCGCCATTCAAAGCGTTCGCGCCGACTTGCCCGGCGAATTGCGCGATCCTATTGTGCAAAAAATCAATCTGGCAGGAACACCCGTACTGGCCTACACCGTGCGCTCAAGCCGCTTGGATGACGAAGCCTTGTCGTGGTTGGTCGATAAAGAAATTACCCGCAAACTTTTGTCCTTGCGTGGCGTCGGTGCAGTCAACCGCGTAGGTGGCGTAACCCGAGAAGTCCACATTGCCCTTGACGTCAACCGCTTGCAATCATTGGGCATTACTGCGGCTGAAGTCTCTCGCCAGCTCAAGCAAGTTCAACAAGAAGGCTCTGGCGGTCGAATGGACTTGGGTATCGGCGAGCAAGCTGTGCGCACTTTGGCCACAGTGAAAACCGCGCAAGAAGTTGGACAAATTGAGCTGGCGACCTCACGCGGTGCACGCATCCGTTTGGACCAAGTGGCTAACGTGCGCGACACCCTCGCAGAGCCGCGCTCTGCTGCTAGTTTGAATGGCACACCCGTGGTGGGTTTTGAAGTGGTGCGCAGCAAAGGCGAAAGCGAAGTGGCTGTGGGTCATTTGGTGCGCAAAGCCTTGGCAGATTTTCGGATTCAGAATCCCGATATCGAAATCACAGAGTCTTTCGACTTTGTGACGCCCGTCGAAGAAGAATACTCTGGCTCCTTGATACTCCTTTACGAAGGTGCAATATTGGCGGTGCTGGTGGTCTGGTTGTTTTTGCGTGACTTTAGAGCCACCTTTGTATCGGCTGTGGCTTTGCCTTTGTCGGTCATCCCTGCTTTCATTGGCATGGCCTATTTGGGGTTTTCTATCAATGTGGTCACCCTGCTCGCTTTGTCATTGGTCATTGGGGTGCTGGTAGACGATGCCATTGTTGAAGTAGAAAACATCGTGCGCCACTTGCGCATGGGCAAAACGCCCTACCAAGCGGCCATGGAGGCTGCAGACGAAATTGGCTTGGCCGTGATTGCCACCACCTTCACCCTCATTGCCGTGTTCTTGCCCACCGCCTTCATGTCGGGTATTCCTGGTAAGTTTTTTAAACAATTTGGTTGGACGGCCTCGCTTGCCGTATTTGCCTCTTTGGTGGTAGCCCGAGTACTCACACCCATGATGGCCGCTTACATCCTAAAGCCCATCGTCACGCCCGAGAAAGAACCCCAATGGTTGGTTCGCTACATGGTTTGGGTGGCTTGGTGCATGAAGCACCGCGTAGTGACCATGGTGATGGCGACGCTGTTTTTTATTGGCTCCATCATGCTGGTGCCGCTGCTGCCTCAAGGGTTTATTCCGCCCGATGACAATTCGCAAACCCAAGTCTATGTTGAGCTCCCTCCAGGTTCAAGCTTGCAACAAACTCAGGACAGTGCCGAGCAAGCTCGCAAATTGCTGACAACGGTCAAAGATGTTCAAAGCGTCTACACCACCATTGGTGGCGGCAGCGCAGGTACAGATCCATTTGCAGGCAGTGGCGCAGCCGAAGTGCGCAAAGCCACCTTAACCATTCAACTGACCGAACGTGGCAAACGCCCACTCAAGCAGCAAATTGAAAACGACATTCGAATCGCTTTGCAGCAATTGCCTGGTGTCAGAACCAAGGTTGGCTTGGGCGGCTCTGGCGAAAAATACATTTTGGTGCTTACTGGTGAAGACCCACAAGCCTTGCAAACAGCGGCCTTGGCCGTTGAAAATGATCTCCGGACCATTCAAGGTTTAGGCTCCATTGCGTCTACCGCCAGCTTAGTCAGACCCGAGATTGCAGTGCGCCCCGACTTTGCCAAAGCTGCTGATTTGGGTGTGACCAGTGCCGCCATCAGCGACACACTGCGCGTCGCTACTTTGGGCGACTATGACGCCGCCCTGCCCAAGCTCAATCTGTCTCAACGCCAAGTACCTATCGTCGTCAAACTGAGTGACGATGCGCGCAAAGACCTCGAGGTGCTAGAGCGCTTAAGCGTTCCTGGTAGCCGTGGGCCCGTCATGTTGGGCCAAGTTGCCAGCATCGAGTTGGCTAGCGGGCCTGCTGTGATTGACCGCTATGACCGTCAACGCAATGTCAATTTTGAAATTGAACTGTCTGGCATGCCACTGGGAGATGTGACGCAAGCTGTCCAAAAACTGCCTTCGCTACAAAGCTTACCGACAGGCGTCAAAGTGGTTGAAGTGGGCGATGCCGAAGTCATGGGAGAGCTGTTTGCCAGCTTCGGCTTAGCAATGACCATTGGCGTGCTTTGCATTTACATCGTGCTAGTGCTACTGTTCAAAGGCTTTTTGCACCCAGTCACCATCTTGGCAGCCCTACCACTATCATTGGGTGGCGCTTTTGTAGGTCTGTTGATTGCCCAAAAGAGCTTTTCCATGCCCTCGCTCATTGGATTGATCATGTTGATGGGCATCGCCACTAAAAATTCCATTTTGCTGGTGGAGTACGCCATTGAAGCGCGTCGCGGCAAACCCGCAGAAGAAGGCAAACCGGCCGTACCAGGCATGAGCAGGTGGGACGCTATCTTTGATGCCTGTCACAAACGAGCCCGCCCAGTGGTCATGACCACCATAGCGATGGGGGCTGGCATGTTGCCTATTGCTGTGGGTTGGGGCGCAGCCGATACCAGTTTCAGATCACCCATGGCCATTGCCGTGATCGGCGGATTGATCACCAGCACGGTTCTTAGTTTGCTGGTGATACCTGTTGTGTTCACTTACCTAGATGATTTAGGTCAGTGGGTGTCGCGCATGTTTGCACGTTTGCAAAAGAACTAGCCGCTCAAAAATGAATGTCCAGTCAGCCCCCTCATCAGTGCCACTCAAGCTGTGACATTGTTTGAATAAATTGGGGCTTCCATCGATCTGAATTGGCATCCACTTTTTTGCCTGCGACAAAAATGCTCTTGAAGTTGGCTGAAGGCGTTGAAAAAATCAAAGCGTCTAGCAAACGATCAGTAGGTACACCCAGCAACGAATCGGACGCTAGGTCAATTTCAACCATGTCGGCACGTTGTCCCAAAGCCAGACCTGCCAAGGGCAAACCAGCAGCTTGGGAGCCACCGCGAATGGCATTTTCAAACAACACTTGGCTTGAAGAGCCGCAGCCGTTCTGGTGAAGCAAGCTGACATTGCGTTTCCGCATAGACAGTCGGCCACCGTACTCTAACAAGCGAAGTTCCTCAGTCCAATTCCGATTGACATGACTGTCTGTGCCGATTGACCAACGCATAGACTGCCGAAGGGCTTCAGGCAAGTCGAAAAAACCATCGCCTAAGTTGGCTTCTGTGGTGGGACATATCACTACAGAGGCTTGTTGCGTTTGAATACTCTTGATTTCGTCGGCGGCGGTGTGTGTGGCATGTACCAAATTCCAGCGCTTATCCAGATTGGCATTTGCAAGCAACCATGCCACGGGCCTAAGTCCCGTGTAGGCAACGCAGTCAGCAACTTCTTTGGTTTGTTCAGCCACATGAATATGCACGGGCGCTGCGCCACTGTTTGCAGTCAAATGAAGAATCTCGGCAAGACTCACAGCTCTCAAGGAGTGAATGGCCACACCTGAGGTCAAGCTGGCTTGCTTGCCTTTCGAATTGGCATACTGAACGACCAATTGCTGTAAATTCAAAATGGAATCTGGTGTCGATGCAAATCTTCTTTGCATTGAATTTAAACCGGGTTGTCCAAAGCCTTGATTCATGTAAAGGGTTGGCAACATGGTGAGACCCATACCCACATTTTCTGCAGCACGGACCAAGGCCCAAGTCATCTCTGCAGCGTCGGCGTATGCCAGCCCATCTGGATTCCGGTGCAAATAATGAAACTCACAAACATGCGTATACCCACTCTTCAGCATCTCGCTGTAGAGCCAGGTTGCGATAGATTCCAAATGATCAGGGCCAATGCTTAAAGCAACTCGGTACATGCGATCGCGCCAACTCCAGAAGTCATCGCCCGATTGCTCGCTGTGCTCTGTCAATCCGGCAATTGCTCTTTGAAAGGCATGGCTGTGTGCATTGACCAATCCAGGAATGACGCACCCAAGCTCTATGGCAGATTGGCAATCTGTGTCAGTTGCATTCGGTTGAATACGCACCCAGTAACCCTGCGCATCCGACTCCAAAAGCACATGGCTAGCCCAGGCGCCATCAACCCAAGCCAATTTAGCTTTGAACTTCATACATTCAATGATTTAACTTGATTCAGAGCGGCCAGCATCATCTGATGCAGCAGCGGCTGAACTTGAGAGGCAAGCGCAGGCTTGTAGTCATAAGGCGGCAATTCGCTCATGTAAATAGACTGGCATTTTTCCAGCTGAACGGCATGAATACCAGCTTGCGGATTACCGTATTGACGGGTGATGTACCCGCCTTTAAATCGACCATTTAACACATGGGTAAATTGGTCTTGTTGTGAGCAGGCTGCCATCACTGCACGGCCGACAGATTCGGCAGCAGACAAACCGTTTGCTGTACCAACATTTAAATCGGGTAGTTTGCCATCGAAGAGCCACGGAATTTGACCACGGATACTGTGAGCGTCCCACAGAAGCACATTGGTATGCACTAAACGCAATCTGCTTAATTCTCCAGAAAGCGCTTGGTGATACGGTTGCCAGTAGGTCTCCCGACGGCGTAATTTTTCGTTGGCATCTGGCTGGCAGCCTTCTGTGTAAAGTGGTTCGCCAGTAAAAAAACGAGTTGGGCAAAGCTCCGTATTGGAGGCACCGGGATACATGGGCGCATCATCTGGCGGGCGATTCAAGTCAATCACATACCGAGAAAATACTGGGGTCAAGATACTTGCGCCCATGTCTTTCAAAAAATTGTACAAGTGATCTAAGTGCCAATCTGCATCCTCTACCGCCAGCGCACGAGGAACATAGTTCGGTTTTAACTCGTCTGGTATGAGGGTGCCCAAGTGAGGCATGCTCACAAGCATTGGCGCTGTGCCCTGATGTAAATTAAATAAAGGTGCCATGGTTATAGAGTATTGAAATGATGAAGGGGGTTAGCGAACCTGGCCGCCCCACACAGTCGACAAACAGGGATTGGATCCAAATGCATAGGCCAGTTCAGCAGGATGTTGAACATCCCACAAAACAAAATCAGCGCGCTGATTTGCACACAAAGCACCCCGGTCTATCAAGCCCAAGGCCTGAGCAGCTACTCGGGTAACGCCAGCCAAGGCCTCTTGAGGTGTCAAACGCATCAAGGTACACGCCATGTTCAACATCAGCAACAGTGATGTACAGGGAGAGCTACCAGGATTTGAATCGGTAGAAATGGCCATTGGCACTTTGTGTTGCCTTAGAAGCTCAATCGGCGGCAACTTAGTCTCACGAATAAAATAAAAAGCACCCGGCAACAACACAGCCACAGTACCCGCCTTGGCCATGGCAGCCGCACCCTCTTCGCTAAGCCATTCCAAATGGTCACAACTTAAGGCACCATACTTTGCCGCCAAGGAAGCGCCATGACTGTCCGTCAATTGTTCTGCGTGCAACTTGACCGGCAAATTCAAGCGCTGTGCTTCTTTGAATACTTTTTCTGTCTGTGCATAGGTAAAACCAATTCGGTCACAGAACGCATCGACCGCATCGATAAGGCCTTGTGCTTGAAGGGGCGCCATCATGGTAACGACCGCATCGATGTAAGCATCGGCATTGTCTTGAAACTCGGGCGGCACAGCATGGGCCCCTAAAAAGGTATTTTTTATTTGAATAGGGCAATCCAAGGCAAGTTGCCTAGCAACCCGCAAACACTTAGCTTCATTTTCCAGTGACAAACCATAGCCAGATTTAATCTCAAGGGTTGTGACACCTTCTTTCATTAAATGGGTCAAGCGCTTTAGGGCTGCTTTGTAGAGTTCAGCTTCCGAAGCCATCCGAGTGGCTTGCACAGTCGATTTAATGCCACCGCCAGCTCGGGCAATGTCTTCATAACTGGCGCCATTCAAGCGCAACTCGAACTCATTGGCGCGGTGTCCGCCATAAACCAAATGGGTATGACAATCAATCAAACCAGGGGTCACCAGCGCGTTGCGCGCATCGTGCATAAAAGCGCCGTGGCGATATTGCATCGGCATGTCAGATCTGGGTCCTACCCATGCCAACTGCTTCCCCTCAACGACAAGGACACCATCGTCTATCAGGCCATAGTTCGCATCTTGGCCTTCTTGCATCGTTGCAAGGCGTGCGTTTTCCCAAATCTCATAACTCATGCAGAACACTCCATTTGAATCAACAGCACATGCATGTCTTTCAAGGCAATTTGCACGTCCTGTTTTAGTGTGACCCAGTACAAAGACGCATTGTCCAATGCATAACTTTGTTCATTGAGGACACATTGACCACCCTCTTCCACCATAAAGATGGCCAATGTGGTGCCTGCCCTAAAATTTTGAATGAAGTTCGATCGGTTGATGCGAGTCATGGTGGCAGAGATACCTTGCACCATGAGGTTGAAGTCCAAGGTCGGACCATTTGTCAAACAACAGTGGCATGGCGCATTGCCCGAAAACTGTATGACAGGATCCTTGGCTCCCAGAACAACTCTCTTTTCTGGAAACTGCAAGGCAACACCCTCTCCTTGCAGAACCGCAAACCAACGACTGACACCTTTGAACTCAGAAAATGGGCCATCACTGTCAATGCGTGCCACCGACATTCTAAAGATCCACTCAGTTGAATTGGGCCAACATACCAAAGCTTGGGTGGTGCCTCCACCATTTTTCCAAGGGCTTGGAGGAACATCCTGAAGCTTAATTTGCTGCCAGTCTTGCAGTTGCATCATTGGAAAGCACCTTTAAAACTGTAACGGCTGGCGGGGTAAATAAGACGCGCCAAAGAGGCCACCTGATTGGAGCTCACAGTGGTTCTGACCATGACCAAGCAAGCTTGTGAAGTTTTAATTTTTAAATGCCGAGCTTCAATCTCACTTGGCATGGCGGCTTCAATGGAATAGGCGGCACTGGTTACGGGAACGACATCTAACAAATGACGAGTGGGTGTCGTTTTTGAAAAATCAACTGTCAAATAATCAGGCGCCAAAGCCGGATTCACAAAGCGATCTTCAAATTGAAGCGGTAAGCCATTTTCTAGGTGAACCATGATGGTATGAAACAACAGACTTTTGCTGGGCAAGTTGAAGCATTGTGAGAGCGCCTTGTTGGCTTTGATGGTCCCTACAAAAATAACTTCGGTGCCATGCACATGGCCCCGCTCTTCAATTTCCTCTTGAATGTCTCGAATCTCAAGTTTTGAAGACACATGGTCTATTTTGGCCACAAAAGTACCAGACCCTTGTACGCGCCTGACAACACCTTCAGTCATCAATTCTCTAAGTGCCCGGTTAACGGTCATACGGCTAATACCGAACTGGTGCATCAATGCACTTTCACTGGGCACAGAGTCGCCAGCGACCCATTCACCATTCTTAATTTTGGTGCAAATGAAGGCCTTGACTTGCTCGTAAATGGGCACTTTTTGGGAACGCATGCAGTAGAGAATACTACGATTGACAGAAGTTGTATAGACAACTAGGATGAACTCCAATTTGTTTAAATAGACACCCTCTAGCACCATGACCGCCCCATCAAATCCAAACACATCAAGCAGAAAAGCGCGGCCCGTCAGAGCGCCTCGCGGCCCTGAAATCAGTTGCGCCAATTGGGAAATTGAGGCTGCATACCGGATGATTCAAAACAACCTCGATCCCGAAGTTGCAGAAAATCCAGACGAATTGGTGGTCTATGGCGGCATTGGCAAAGCAGCCCGCAATTGGGATTGCTTCGAAGCTATCTTGGAGTCGCTTCGCAAGCTGAAGCCCGATGAAACACTCTTGGTTCAGTCGGGTAAACCCGTAGGTATTTTCAAAACCCACACCGGCGCTCCCCGGGTCTTGTTGGCCAATTCAAATTTGGTTCCTAAATGGGCCACCTGGGAACACTTCAACGAATTAGACCGTGCAGGGCTCATGATGTACGGGCAAATGACAGCAGGTAGCTGGATCTACATTGGCAGTCAAGGCATTGTTCAAGGTACTTACGAAACATTTGTTGAAGCGGGTCGACAGCACTTCAATGGCGATTTGTCGGGTCGTTGGATTTTGACAGCGGGACTGGGTGGCATGGGGGGCGCGCAACCCCTGGCAGCTACTTTTGCAGGCGCCTGCTCCCTCAACATTGAATGTCAACAGTCTCGTATCGACTTTCGCTTAAAAACCAAATATGTCGACAAGCAGGCCGCTACTGTTCAAGAGGCACTCGACATGATTGCTTATCACACAGCGCGCAAAGAAGCTGTGTCCATTGCGCTTTGCGGCAATGCAGCAGAGCTATTGCCCCAACTGGTCGAAATTGCAAAACAAGGCGGTATGCGCCCAGACATTGTCACCGACCAAACATCTGCACACGACATCATCAATGGCTACTTGCCGCTGGGCTGGTCTATCGAAGAATGGCGTGAAGCGCAAAAAGACCCAAGCCGTCATGCAGCCCTGACTGCAGCTGCAGGTCAGTCTTGCGCAACCCATGTCAAAGCCTTGTTGGCCTTCCATGAAATGGGCATACCCACCGTCGATTACGGCAACAACCTCCGACAAGTTGCAAAGGACTACGGTGTTGACAACGCGTTTGACTACCCTGGCTTTGTACCCGCTTACATCCGCCCCTTGTTTTGCCAAGGCATTGGGCCATTTCGCTGGGTTGCACTGAGCGGTGATCCAGAAGACATTTTAAAAACCGACGCCAAGATGAAGGAACTCTTTCCTAATCACAAACATTTGCACCGTTGGCTGGACATGGCTGAAGAGCGCATCAGCTTCCAAGGCTTGCCAGCTCGCATTTGCTGGATTGGATTGGGCGAACGCCATTTGGCTGGTTTGGCTTTCAACGAAATGGTTCGAAATGGCGAGCTCAAAGGCCCCATCGTCATTGGCAGAGATCACCTAGACAGCGGCTCCGTTGCTTCGCCCAACCGCGAAACAGAAGCCATGATGGATGGCAGTGATGCGGTCAGTGACTGGCCATTGCTCAACGCCCTTTTAAACACTGCCAGCGGCGCCACCTGGGTTAGCCTGCACCACGGCGGCGGTGTGGGCATGGGCTACTCTCAACATTCGGGGGTGGTCATCGTTTGTGATGGCACCCAAGCAGCTGACGAAAAGTTGTCCAGAGTCCTTTTCAATGATCCCGCTACGGGCGTCATGCGTCATGCCGATGCAGGTTATGACTTGGCCAAAGAATCAGCCAAGCTGAACCGTTTACAGTTGCCCATGATGTCCTGATTTATTTTTCGCCGTACTTTTTCACTTCAACTTTTAACCACCAAGGAGCTCGCATGAAACGTCTCGTTACCCTGGCTTTGGCCTCAACCCTTAGCTGTGTGGCACTCGCCCAAGAAACCAAAGTGAGCATTGCGCTTTCTGGTTGGACAGGCTTTGCCCCCCTCACTTTGGCCAAAGAAGCCGGCATCTTCAAGAAGAATGGCTTGGATGTCACTTTGCGCAAAGTACCCCAAAAAGATCGCCATTTGGTGCTGGCCTCAGGCGATGTGCAATGCGCTGCAACGACTGTTGAAACGTGGATTGTTTGGAATGCCAATGGTGTTGCTACCACTCAAATTTTCCAACTCGACAAGAGCTTTGGTGCTGATGGCATGGTTGTGAAAAACGACATTGCCAAAATTACCGACCTGAAAGGTAAAACTGTTGCTGCCAGTGCGCCAGGCACAGCACCGTTCTTTACTTTGGCTTGGATGCTCAAGAAAAATGGCATGACAACCAAAGACGTCAAGATCGTGAACTTAGAACCTCAAGCTGCGGCCAATGCAATGATTGCTGGTAACGCAGGCCTTGATGCCGCCTTGACATATGAGCCTTATCTCAGCGCAGTGCGTGCCAAACCTGAAGCTGGCAAGATCATTGCCACCACCCTTGACTATCCCATGATCATGGACACATTCGGTTGTGTTCCTAAATTCTTGGCTGACAATCCAAAGGCCGCCAAAGCCATTGCAGACAGCTACTTCGAAGCGGTCGAAATGATCAGCAAAGAACCCAAGAAAAGCTTTGAAATCATGGGCGCCGATGTGAAGCAAACAGGTGAAGCCTTCGAAGCAAGCCAAAAGTATTTGCGTTGGCAAGATCGTGCAGCCAATCTGAAGTTCTTCAGTGGCGAGCATGCGCAATTCAGCAAAGAGGCTGCAGATTTGTTGTTAGAAGCCGGCATCATCAAGCAATTGCCTGACATGAGTAAATTGGCTGACACGCGTTTCATCAAGTAAGCACAATGCGCCCCTTACAACCCGTCTCTCCCAGCGCCAAAGTGGCGCTGGGCATTTCATTCTTTGTCTTGTTCTTTGCAGTGTGGGCCTTTGCCACATTGGGAGGTTACGTTTCAAAGACGTTTTTGGCAGACCCCATTACCATGGTTCGATCGGGATTTGATCTCCTGGTCAACCAAGGTTTTGGCTATGACATAGGCATGACTGTATGGCGGGTTTTAGGGGGCTTCTTCATTGCTGCAATTCTTGCAATCCCCATTGGTATTTTGATGGGTGCCTACAAACCCATTGAAGCCTTTCTAGAGCCTTTCGTTAGCTTTGCTCGTTACTTGCCTGCATCTGCATTCATTCCACTTTTGATTTTGTGGGCCGGCATTGGAGAAGCGCAAAAATTGTCAGTCATTTTCATTGGCTCATTTTTTCAATTGATTCTCATGATCGCCGTCTCTGTTGGCAACACCCGACGTGATTTGGTAGAAGCGGCCTACACCCTAGGCGCCAAAGACAGCGGTGTTGTAACGCGTGTTCTTCTGCCAAGTGCATCGCCAGAATTGGCAGAAACACTCAGAATGGTTTTAGGTTGGGCCTGGACCTATGTCATTGTGGCCGAACTCATTGGCGCCTCCAACGGCATTGGCCACATGATTACCGACAGCCAAGCATTGATGGCCACTGACCAAATTATTTTTGGAATTATTGTCATTGGTTTGATCGGTTTGATTACCGACATCGCCTTCAAAACATTCAACCGATGGCTCTTCCCATGGGCACGTTTAAGTTAAATAATGTCCATTCTTCAAATCTCCCAAGTTAGCAAAACATTCAGCACACAAGGTGCCGTCACGCAAGCCCTGACCGCAACCGATCTGACTGTTGAGGAAAATGATTTCATCACCCTACTGGGTCCTTCTGGGTGTGGCAAATCAACATTGCTCCGCATGGTTGCGGGGCTCGATACCCCGTCCTCGGGTGAAATCAAACTTGACGGCGTACAAGTCACAGGACCTGGCGCCGATCGAGGCATGGTGTTTCAAAGCTACACTCTTTTTCCTTGGCTCAACGTTTTAGAAAACGTGTGTTTTGGCTTGCGCCAAAAGGGCTTGCCCTTGGCTCAACAACATGAAATTGCCCACCGATTTTTAAAGCAAGTTGGCTTACAGGATTTCGCCAATCATTTTCCAAAGCAACTTTCAGGCGGCATGCAGCAACGTACAGCTTTGGCCCGGGCCTTGGCCAACAACCCACGTATTCTGCTCATGGATGAACCTTTTGGCGCTTTAGACCATCAAACACGTGAGTTGATGCAGGAGTTGCTCCAAGACATCTGGCAATCCGAGAGAAAAACGGTTTTGTTTGTCACGCACGATATCGATGAAGCAATCTTCATGGGCAATCGTGTCATGGTCATGAGTGCGCGGCCAGGCAGAATTAAGTGTGATTTGCCCATTGAGTTGCCCTACCCTCGCCACTACTCTGTCAAGACTTCACTCATGTTTTCAGAGTTAAAAGCCAAACTGACAGAAGAGATTCGCATCGAAGTTAGAAGAGCTAGCGGGCTTGAATAATCAAGCCTTTATTCGGGCGAAAGTTTGAACAAAACTATCGTAAATATTCAAATTCACATGGATTAAGAAAACCGATAGAGGTCAATCCTTGTGCATTCTATTTCTTGATATTGTGCAACGCCTTGTAGGGATAAATTTGGATTGCTTCGAGAGAATATCCTGAAACGCCTGAGGCTGTTTTGGTTCTAGATTCTTTTAGCTCTCCCTCTACCCAAATGACTTCCATCGACTCTAAGGTCTTTGACACATTGAGTTGTGGATGAGGCGTTACCAACACAATTTGATTGGCCGGCGGCGGCGGTGTGTGAATGCAGGCGCCAAAATAAGGGACCAATAAGAATTCGCGTTGACCAGTTCGCACGGCATCTAAGGGGACGACAAACCCAGGCATGCGAATTTTTTGATTGATGTATTTGGTTGAAATAGGCGCCTCGTCCAATTTTTTGCGCATGCTGGCCATCAATTTTTCAGCCTCTTCCGAACCATCCTTTAAAAAAGCCATGCGGCCATAGCTGGCCATGTCTTTTTTCATTTGCTGATACCACTCTTCGTTCAACAAGTCGTCCCAAGTGATTTTTTGATAGCCAGGTGTTTGAGCAAAGACTGAAGCCGAAAACAACAAACTGAAAAGCCCCAGCAAGACCTTGATCAAGGTATATCTGATTAAATTAAATTTCATGGTCGTCATTCTGAATTTGAATGAAGTCAGTTAGGCGGGTTAAGACCATCTGACAAGGACATACGATAAGCACGCCAAGCAGGAAAAGCGCTGGTCAACAGGGCGCTACCTAACAAAATGTGGATGCTCAACCAAGCTTCATGCGCTGGCCAGCCGTTGAAAGTTTGAATGCCAAAATTTTGAAGCAGATGGTCTTGAAAAACATAGATGAGCGCTTGAGCGCCTAATACGCCCCCCGCAATGGCGACCATACAGACCAGGAACGACTCACAAGCCACCATGGTGAAAATTGAAAAAGGTCTTGCCCCCAATGAGCGATAAATGGCCAACTCTTTGCGACGCGAGGACAAGCCCACCAACAAGACCGATACAACACCCAACAAAGAACAAACTGCCACCAGTGCTCCCATCACAATGAGTGCGTTTTCTACAACTCGAACAATTTGCCACAACTCATCAAGGGCCACACCGGGCAATACAGCCATGAGGGGTACAGACGACGAGCTGGGAATCAAACTCTCGATTGCTTTCCGCGCAGAAAAAACGCTGATGCGAGAATGTAAACCTACCCACACTGCCGTCAACTCAGTTGGCTGCAGGTCACTGACATTGGGCAAAGAAGTTGCCAAGTTCTGTTTGGAATCAAATGCAGAGGGACGCAAACCCATACCCCAGCCGACATGCAGCGATTCAAAGGCTTCTAGACTGATCAAAACCGACCTGTCCAAGGGCGTTCCAGTTGGCTTTAAGATTCCCACCAATTTAAAGGGATGGTCTGCATGAATAGTTTCTTCAATGGCTTGATAGCCATGGGTCAGGGCAAACGTATCGTTGAGTTTCAGTTTTTTAGATTGCGCAATCTCTGAACCAATGACAACTTGCATCAAAGAATTCGGATCAATATTTGGATCTTGAAAAGCCCGCCCTTCATTGAACAACAATTCTTTGCCCGCAGATCGGTAGTGCTTAAAAAAATCTACCGAAGTTCCCATGACTGGAAAACCATCAAATGAGTCACCCAACTGGATGGGGATCGTCCACGCCACAGTGGGTAGTTCTTTGATGCGCTTCAAGTCGGCATAAGGCATATTTTGGGTGGGCGTACCCAACTGAAAGACGCTGTACAAAAGAAGATCTGTTTGGCTACCGCGTGGACCCACCACCAAATCAACACCGCTCAATGCATTGGAAAAGCTGCGCTTGGCATCGGCACGAATCTGTTGCACACCCAACAAGACAATGACCGACAGGCACACAGCCGCGGCCACAAGGCTGAGTGAATATTTTCTGGACCATGCACTTTTGACAACTAAATTAAGCCAAAACATGCTTCGACTCCGAACGTGGCATTAAAAACACCTGGTCAAACTGAGACGCAATTCGCATGTCATGGCTAACAGTCACCACGCTTGAATTTTGCGCCTTGGCCGTAGAAAGCAAAAGATTCAAAAAATCAATCTTGTTGTCCTCGTCCAATGCCGACGTCGGTTCATCAGCAACGATTAGGGCTGGACAGCCCAAAAGTGCTCTTGCAGCTGCCACTCTTTGCTGTTCTCCCACAGACAAAAGATTGGCTTGCCGAGCTCGCAATTCTGGTGACAAATGAAGTGCATTGCACAAAAATTCAACATGCGACTGAACACTGCCATAAAGTTGAATCGATTTCTGAAGTCGGCTGTCAAACAGCTTGCTGGGCAATTCAATGTTTTCTTGAACTGTTAAGAATGGCAATAAGTTGAACTGCTGAAAAATAAGTCCCAGGTGCTCTCCACGGAATCGATCGCGGTCAGAAGAAGACAGTTCACCTAAAGACGTTCCCAGAACCTCACAAGCGCCCTGCTGCGCTACTTGAATACCAGTTATCAAACTGAGCAGGCTAGACTTACCGCAACCGCTTGGCCCGCCAATGAACAAGGTTTGCCCTTGTGGCAAATTGAGTGATTCAATAGAAAATAACGGACGGGACTGCTTGGGCCAAGCAAATTGGATGTTGGTCAAGGACAGCGCCGAAGCATTCATAGCGAAAAAGTAGGCTTGCTAGAGCGGATGGTTGCTGATTTTTGAACACCTTGAGAGACCCACTCTATTTTGAGTTGATGCGATTTAAGATGAAATTTGAAAAAAGGAAAATCAAACTTGGTTAAGGCTTTTGGATTGGCACATTTGAACTTAAAGCCATATTGAAGATCTCCATGCCCTTTGCCTTTGATACCTTTGAACATGTCTGACTCTGCCAGTACTTCAAGCTGCTGACACTTTGCATCACTTGGCAATTCAATGAAGTAACTGGCATTTTCAAGTGACTTTTGAAGCTTGTTCATAGCCTCAGTTTGTGCCGTATTTTTGGGCAGTTGTTCAAATCCGAGTAAAGCTTCCATGGGCATGGTCCACTGTCCTTGCAAAACATCACTATGGAGGCTGAGCTGTAGCGTACCCTTACCATGTGCATGCTGGGCCAATGTTGGCAAAGAAGTGCCGATAACCAACATCACAGTGAAACTTCTGATCAATTTGGATTGCATGAAGACCTTTGAAAGCAAATAGATATTGACCCGATTATCATCAAAATTTAATGGGAATGTCACAATTTGAAATTGAATGACCGACTGAAAAAGAGGGAAAAATGCAAGCTTTAAATCGCATGAATGCAGACGAAATTGCACCTAATCTTCAAAGCTTACCTTTATGGTCACTTGACACTGGGTTAAAGGCTCTTTGCAGAGAGTTTCGTTTTTCAGACTTCGGCCAAGCATTTATGTTCATGACGCAAGTCGCCAAAGCTGCTGAAACACACAATCACCACCCTGAATGGCGCAATGTTTATAACAAAGTTTGGGTGACATGGACCACGCATGACGTCGATGGATTGAGTCTGAAAGACATCCAGATGGCAAAGATATGCGACCAATTATTTTCAGGCCCAACATCATAAAAGCTCATTGGTAGCCTTTTTAATGTTTGTCACACAATTGACAAACAAATCGCTTACAACAAGCTGAGTTTCTATTCGCTTAACTTGAGGCAGACCAATCACCATGGCAAAAGACTTTTCTTTGATGGAAGACAGCAACCGTTCTTCTAACCCCAGCATTCATGATGTTTCTGACCCTTCGCGTCGCCAAGTATTGCGCGGCGGTCTAGGCGCATTGGCCAGCAGTTTCCTAGCACCCCTTAGCGCCATCGGCGGCGCAGCTGCCCTAACGGGCTGTGCATCGCTTGGCATGAGCCCAGCGGCCAAAATTGGCTTTAAAAGTGTTGCCATTTCAACTGCCGACAGAATCACTGTCCCAGAGGGTTACATGGCGCATGTCATTGCTGCCTGGGGCGAACCGGTAGGTATTGCGGGTCAAAACAACCAGTTTAAAGAAGACGCCAGCAACACTGCCGCTGAGCAAGAAACTCAAATGGGCATGCACCACGATGGCATTCATTTTTATGCGCTCGATGGTTCAAAGCGCGGCTTGTTGGCCATGAACCACGAATACGTTGACCACGGCTTGTTGTTCAAAGATGGTGCGGCCAATTGGAGTGCCGAGAAAGTACGCAAATCTCAGGCTGCGCATGGCGTGTCCGTCATTGAGGTTCAAGAAAAAGGTGGCAAGTGGGAAGTGGTCAACCCCTCCAAATATGCACGCCGCATTACCACCAATACACGCATGGCATTGGGCGGTCCTGTTGCTGGTCATGCCATGGTTAAAACCGCTGCCGATCCAGAAGGCAAAGTGGTACTGGGTACTTTGAACAACTGCGCCAGTGGCATCACTCCTTGGGGCACTTACCTGACCTCTGAAGAAAACTTCATCAATTACTTTAGCGGCGGCGACAAACTGTCTGAGCACGAACGTCGCTGGGGCTTGAAAAAAGGTGGTGTGGGCTATCGTTGGCACGAACACGATGCGCGTTTTGATGCCACCCAAAACCCCAATGAGCCCAACCGATTTGGCTGGATTGTTGAAATAGATCCTCAAAACCCCAATGCCACGCCCGTGAAGCGAACAGCCATGGGTCGTGGTGCGCACGAAGGCGCTACCGTTGCCGTCACTAAGGACAATCGCGCGGTTGTTTACATGGGTGAAGACGCCCGCTTTGAATACATTTACAAGTTTGTCAGCAGAGACGCCATCAAGCCAGGCGGTGCTGCGGCCAACACTACCCTGCTCGATCACGGCACACTGTACGTTGCCAAATTCAATGCAGATGGCAAGGGCCAATGGCTCGCGTTAACGCACGGTCAAGGTCCTTTGACAGCGGCCAATGGTTTTGCAGACCAAGGCGAAGTTCTGATCAAAGCTCGCCAAGCCAGCGATATTTTGGGTGCCACCAAAATGGACCGACCTGAATGGATTGATGTCGACAAGCAAGGCTGGGTCTACGCCACCCTCACCAACAACAGCAACCGCGGTGGCAACAAGCGTCCTGCAGTAGACGCAGCCAATCCTCGCGCCAACAACACCCAGGGCAATATCATTCGTTGGAAGGAAGATGTCGATTTCCATGCCACTACTTTTGCATGGAACCAATTCATCATGGCCGGTGACCCATCAGCAGACCGCGCAGATGCCAAAGGCAACATCAAAGGCGACATCTTCTCTTGCCCAGATGGTTTGTGGGTCGACGGCCGCGGCTTGATGTGGATTCAGACGGACATGTCTACATCCAACATGGGCAAAGGCGACCTGAAGAACTTTGGCAACAACATGATGTTGGCGGCTGACGTTCAAACTGGTGAAACACGCCGCTTCTTGGTCGGACCTGTTGGTTCCGAGGTTACAGGTGTAACTGAAACACCCGACGGCAAAACCATGTTCGTCAACATTCAGCACCCAGGCGAAACACCCAGCGAACAAACCAACCCTGCCAACCCCCGTGCCATCTCCAATTGGCCCGATCAAAAACCCACAGGTCGCCCCCGTTCTGCAACCGTCGTCATCCGCAAACTAGACGGCTGCATCATCGGCACCTAAGCCAGTCATAAGGTCCCCTTAATTGGGGTCAGATCAACATTAATTTAAGCCATTAAATGCTTTTTTGATTCACTCTTTTGGAGAGCTCTTCGGCAGACTCTTTGCGCTCACTGTAGCGGTCAACCAAATAAGGTGAAATATCTCGAGTCAGCAGTGTGAACTTCATCAACTCTTCCATGACATCGACCACCCTGTCGTAATAAGCGGATGGCTTCATTCGGCCATTTTCTTCAAACTCCAAGAATGCTTTGGCCACAGAACTTTGATTGGGGATGGTCAGCATTCGCATCCATCGACCTAGAATGCGCATTTGATTGACCGCATTGAATGACTGCGACCCACCGCATACTTCCATGACCGCCAAGGTTTTTCCTTGGGTAGGACGCACAGCACCGACAGACAACGGGATCCAATCAATCTGGCTTTTGAGAATGCCTGTCATGGCACCATGACGCTCAGGCGAACACCAAACCATACCCTCAGACCAAGCAGCTAAGTCTCTTAATTCCTGAACTTTAGGATGTGTATCAGGCGCGGCATCCGGTTGCGGCAGACCGAGGGGATCAAACACCCTCACCTCTGCGCCCATCGAAGTCAATATGCATGCAGCCTCTAGCGTTAACAGCTTGCTATACGACCGCTCACGCAAGGACCCGTACAACATCAAAATTCTTGGTGCATGCGTGGAAATAGTTGGCGCCAAGAGAAACTGCTGCTGAGGGATCTTGAAACATTGAAGATCAAGATTAGTAGATGCATCAAAAATTTGAGTCATGCAAATTGCTTTGAAAATTAATCCCGATAGATTTCATGCAGCGCCCAACCTAGCAGCCCACCTACCAGCTGCGCGATGATAAACGCAGGCACATCTGCTGGAGAAATTCCAGCGAATGTATTTGAAAACATACGCCCGAATGCTGCTGCAGGGTTGGCAAAGGACGTGCTGGCTGTAAACCAATAAGCCGCGCCAATATAGCAAGCCACTATGCTAGAAGCCTTGCCTTGCGGGGAACGCAAAATGACAAACAACAAACCACCTGTAGCCACTGCTTCTGCCAACCACTGAGCTTGGCCTGTGCGAACTTTGGCAGACCACTGGAATATTTCAAGCTCAAACATGGCATGCGCTAACCAAGCCCCCAAAGCAGCACCCATGAGTTGGGCCACAACGTAACCCAATAATTGATGCCGATCCAGATCCTTTCGGATGGCAAGGACCAAGGAAACCACTGGATTGAAATGCGCACCGCTGATAGGGCCCATTGTTTCAATCAACACATACAGAGCAAATAGTGTGGCCAACGTATTGGCCAAAAGTGCAACGGCCACATTGCCACCAGCCAATTGCTCTGCCATGATGCCTGAGCCAATGACGGCACACAGCAATGCTGCAGTGCCAACCAGCTCGGCAAAATAACGTTTCCAATGGATCATTTGTTGGACAAATCGCGCGCTGTTTTCTCTAGAACGATTTTGTTCAAACTGCTCATCGGCAGGTTGATAAAGATCTCTAGCCTTCTTTTAATCAGATGCAGTGTTTGTGAAAAGGCTTCTAATTTTTCAGCATCAGAGCCATTGCCTTCAGAAGGATCGGCATAGCCCCAATGTGCCGTTGCAGGCTGACCTGGCCAATAAGGGCAAACTTCGCCAGCGGCGTTGTCGCAAACCGTGATGACCAAGTCCATTTGAGGGGCATCAGGCGTTGCAAAAACATCCCAACTTTTGCTGCTCAAACCAGCCGTTGAAATTCTGGCTTTTTCTAAAGTGACAAGGGCCAACGGATTGGGTGATTGATTTTCCCTAGGGCTGCTACCAGCAGAAAAAGCTTTGAACTTGCCTTGTCCCATGTGGTTAAGCAATGCTTCAGCCAGAATACTTCTAGCTGAGTTGTGCGTGCATAAAAATAGAACGTTCAAGGGTTTTGTATCGGACACTTCGGTTTCCTAAGGGGCTAACAAGTTTTACAAATGTTGTCAGTCGTCACTTCACACACTTCACCTTGGCAACAGTTTTCCGACAGATATGCCAAGACGGCATTCATGCGGTCGTATTGAGCCCGGTAAATAAGGTTGCGACCACTGCGCTCTTGAGAAATCAAATCGGCGTTCATCAACTCTTTCAAATGAAATGAAAGTGTGTTGGCTGGCAAACCTAAGGAGTTAGCCAAGTCAGCTGGCGTTAGCCCAACGCTGCCCTTGACGACCAAGGCACGAAAGATTTGCAAACGATGGGTCTGAGCCAACGCAGCCAAGGCTTTGATAACGGATTTGTTCTCCATAATTCAATGATATTAGAAATATATGACTGAATTATGACGCCTATTTATCGAGCCTCAAGGGTCAAGAGGCGTCCATATGCCTAGATCAATTTGTCAGAAACCCAGGCATAGAACTAAAAACGCATCAAGGAGATGTAATTTGACAAAGATCAAGCCCACACCCGACCCCAAAGCCTACATTGAACCTACGTTTTCGAATTTAAAACGCGACGATATTTGCGAGGCAATTTCATGAAAACAAATCACCAACTTGGCCTGATAGCGCTGATAAAGCGATCAAGGCCCATCAACCTCATCACGGGCCCCATCATCTACAGCATGATTTTGCCTATTGTGCTGCTCGACATCTGTGTGTCGTTTTATCAATGGACATGCTTTCCGATTTATGGCATTCAGAAATTTTCACGGCATGACTTTATTATTTTTGATCGTCAAGAACTGAAATACTTAGATTGGATTTCAAAGTTTCACTGCACCTATTGCGCCTACGGTGTCGGTGTGGTTTCCTATGTCAGTGAAATCATCAAAGCCACTGAGTCGTATTTTTGCCCCATCAAGCACAAAGAGAAAAAGTTGCTTGAATCCCAAAGACATTGGCAAGCCCTTGCTTATGAACAAGGCCCAGACTTTGACTTTGAGGCTTACCTAGAAAAAGTTAGAAAACAAATGGAAGCAAGAAATCAACTAGGATGAAATAACCAAAAAATGGTAGACGTGCCAGTCAACAAGCAGACACCCTCATCGATTAATCAATTCAAGATTACTTAAATCCCACCCGGTCCAACATCTGCTGCACTTTGATTTGATTCATACCCACCGCACTGATAGGCAGCACTTCACTTTTAAAGCTCCCACCCGACATGGCTTTGAGGGCGGGGTTGTCAAATGAAACACCTTTGGCCACTGGCCATTCATTGTTGCCGTTGGCAAAATGATTTTGTGCGGATGTACTGGCCAAATACTCCAAGAACTTCACGGCGTTAACCGTGTTTTTTGAATTCTTGGCTACAGCCCCTCCCGCAATGTTCAAGTGCGTACCCCAACTGGATTGGTTGGGGAATACCACGCCCACTTTGTCCACCAAGGCTTTGTCTGCCGGATTGCTAGATCGCATCAAACGCGCCAAATAATAAGTGTTGGTGACCGCAACTGCGCACTCCCCAGAAGCAACACCTTTGATTTGGTCGGTATCACCCCCCGCAGGATTGCGGGCCATGTTGGCCACTAGGCCTTTTAACCAAGCCTCGGTTTGTTGTGGTCCCATGTGGTCCATCATGGCGCCAAACAAACTCAGGTTGTAAGGATGAGACCCAGAGCGAATGCACAACTTCCCTTTTAACTGAGGGTCGGCTAGTTTTTCGTAAGTATCTACGTCTGTCTTTTTAACTTTGACTTTGTCATAAACAATGACGCGGGCGCGAGTAGACAGTCCAAACCAAGCAGTGCCGCCATTGTCCGAACGTTTTGCTCTCAGATTTTCTGGAATAGCCTCTTCCAGCAATTTGGATTTGATGGGCAAAAACAAGCCATCGACCTCGGCACGCCATAAGCGAGAGGCATCCACCAACAAAATCACGTCTGCTGGCGATGCGGCACCTTCGGCTTTCAGCCGGGTCAAAATGCCAGCATCGTCTGCATCGACTCGGTTTATTTTGATGCCCGTGATTTTGGTGAAATCGCTGTACAGGGCCTCATCTGTGGGGTAGTGCCTGGCTGAGTAAATGTTGATCGATGGTGCGGGCGTTTGGGCAAACAGAACTTGAGGCAATGTGCAAAGCAAAAGCGCGCCTAGAACTTGGGGCACCTGAAAACCAGTGTTTTTGAGAGATATCTGACGCATGCGGCACTCTTTTAGAGATTGAATGCCTAAATTCTACATCAAATAAGAATGATTCTCATTTGCAACCAGACTCAAAAAAGGGGGAATTGGCATTTGAAACCGTCAATTCGACTTTTGATTGAATGTCACCACATGGTCCACTTCGGCTCTGATGCCAATCCACTCCCCCAAATGGTGGTCGTGGTGACTAGGAACGTGGGCTAAGACGATATCGCCAGATTGCAGGCGCAAGGTATACAAAAATTCGGAGCCCCGAAATGCTTTGCGAATGATTTCGGCTTTAACCGCTGCATGGTCATCATGAACAATGTCATCAGCACGAAGCAATACATCACAACGGGCATCATGAACAAGGTCCACTTCATTGACTTCGTGCTCGTCTGACAGCAATCCTAATACCGTCTGAACTTCTAATCGACCATTTGCAGACTGACGTACGCCTGGAATAAAAACACCGTGTCCAATAAATTCCGCCACAAATCGGGAGGCAGGTCGGTGATAGAGGTGGTACGCATCGGCCCACTGTGCCAAATGCCCTTCTTGAATAACGCCAATCACATCACCAATGGCAAAGGCTTCCATTTGATCGTGCGTGACAAAAAGCGCTGTGGCATTGGCTGCCTTCAAAATTGATCTGATTTCGACGGCAAGTCGCTCACGCAAATCGACATCCAAGTTTGAAAACGGCTCGTCCAATAACAAGAGATCAGGTTTGGGTGCCAAAGCGCGAGCTAATGCGACGCGCTGCTGTTGACCACCAGAAAGTTCATGGGGGTAACGCAGCTTGACCTCCTCCAAACCCACCAAGCCAAGGACTTCTTGAATGCGCTTTGTCTGATCAGATTTTGGAAGGCCTTGAATGCCAAATGCGATGTTCTCGGCCACGGTGAGGTGCGGGAACAAAGCGTAATCTTGGAAAACCATGCCCATGCGGCGTTTTTCGGGCGCTTCCGTAAAGCCGTGCCTGCTGACCACTCGATCGGAGAGTTCAATTTGGCCAGCATTCAAGTCTTCTAGACCTGCAATGGCTCGCAACAAGCTGGTCTTGCCACAACCTGAGGGCCCAATCAGCACGCCAATTTGGCCAGCTTCGAGCTGCAGCGAAACGCCTTCAACTGCCGACCTGCTTTGGCCAGCATAGCGAACATCGACTTGAGACACTTTCAGAAACATAGACACAGATTGTAAGGACAGAAGACGTTCAAAACAGCCAGTGCCGCTGCTTGCTCCTTACAATGCTGTGTGGCTATTTTTTCTGTAGTTAGCCCAGCTGCCCCAAAAAACATCCCTGCTCTTATGCAATTTTTACGAATCCGCTCAGTCTTGATCAGCTTGCTGGCCTTGGTCGTCAGCCTGCCGGTCTTGGCCCTCATTGCCTCATGGGCCGAGTGGAATTCTGGCTCTGCGCAGGTTCTGCTTGAGATGTTTCAAACAGTTTTGCCAGACTACACCAGCACCAGTTTGTGGTTGTGCCTGGGGGTTGCCTTGGGCGTCAGTGTGTTGGGTACCAGCATGGCTGCAACCGTGACCTTGTTCAAATTTCCAGGTCAAAGCTTTTTCGAATGGGCCTTGTTGTTGCCCATGGCCATTCCTGCTTATGTGGTGGCCTACGCCTACACAGACTTCTTCCAATTCAGCGGCCCCTTTCAAAACTTCATTCGAACAAATTGGGGATTAGAAGGTCGCGTGTTTCCAGAGATTAGAAGTTTAGGCGGCGCCATGGTGGTCTTCACATTGGCGCTTTATCCCTACGTCTACCTGTTGGCACGAACTGCCCTTAGTGAACGCGCATCGCATTTGATGGAGGCCGCACGACTGCTAGGTGCTCCCCTGCACCGCCGTATTCTCAAAGTGGCATTGCCTCTAGCGAGGCCAGCCATTGCGGCCGGCGTGGCGCTTGCCTTGATGGAAACCTTGGCTGACTATGGCGTCTCTAGTTATTTTGGCATTCAAACTTTCACCGCGGGCATCTATAAATCTTGGTTAATCCTGGACAACCGAGTGGCAGCGGCACAACTGGCCAGCCTTTTGTTGGTCGTGGTTTTGATGCTGCTACAAATTGAAAAAAAAGCACAGTCGCGCATGCGATTTGCACTGGCTAAACCAAGCGGCGTCTCTTCTAGCGAAGCCCAACCCGTCAAACTTATAGGCTCTAAAGGATGGGCTGTCAGTGTTGCTTGCAGCTTGCCCATCTTGTTTGGTTTTATTTTGCCCATTGGTTTTATGGTCAAACCTTTGTTGGCGTCAGATGTCAGCATTCCTTGGGATCGCTTTATGGGCTGGGCCTTTAACAGCTTGCAATTGGGCGCCCTCACCGCTTTGTTGGCTGTGGGTGTTGCCCTGCTTCTGTCTTTTAGCCTTAGGCAAAAACCAAATGTATTCAATCGAATGACCACCCAATTGGTCGGCTTAGGCTATGCCGTTCCAGGCGCAGTCATTGTGGTGGGTTTACTCTTGCCCATCACATGGCTTCAACAGCACTGGCCAGAATCTAAAGTGGGTTATTGGTTAACTGCTACCAGTTTGGGACTCATTTGGGCTTATCTGGTTCGGTTTTGTGCAGTGGCACTTCAGTCTGTGCAAAGCGGCTACGCGCGCATACCAGTGAGCTTAGACGACACATCACGAATGCTGGGCGTTTCTGGCTTCAGTATGCTGCAAAAAGTGCATGCGCCTTTGCTTCAAAAGTCTGTAGCGGCAGCGGCATTGCTTGTGTTTGTCGATGTCATGAAAGAGCTGCCTGTGACTTTGGTGCTGAGGCCTTTCAATACAGACACGCTGGCTGTAGTGGCCTATCAGCTAGCAAGAGATGAACGCTTGGGTGAAGCCGCACTGCCCAGCTTGGCCTTGGTCATGGTGGGCCTGCTGCCAGTGATACTCCTAAGCAGATCAATGAAAAAGGCTTAGGTGCATCCCCAATTCTCAAAAATATTTCTAATTTAGAAGAGAGAGTTGAATTTGCAAACTTGAAGCGGTTAGTACGCCGATGTGTATTTTGATCAATGCACCCTTTGCGTCATAAAACAAAGTGGTTGGCAGGCTTTGGCTGCCAACAGCTGGCCCTAAAGATGAAGAAGGATCTAGCCAAACATCCTCTAACTGCCAGTTTTGTTGCTTCAAAAATTCTTTGACATGCGTTTGAGTTTCGCCCTGATTGACAAAAACAAACCTGACTTGCGTGTCAGACTTTTGAGCCCTTGAAAGTATCGGCATTTCTTGGCGACATGGACCGCACCAGGAGGCCCACAAGTTCACCACCAGTGGCCGACCATCCAGTAGTCCTTCCAGTTGACTGACCTTGCCGTGCTCAAGCGCCATCACCTGGACATTGGGCAGTTGAGGTATCTGCTGTTGATCAGACCACCAGAAGCCTGCCCAGCAAAGCGTGAAACCCAATGCTGCAGATTGAAATGCAAGCCACCGAACAGCAACGCGATCTCTAAGTTGCCATACCAACCAAACCACGATGGCAGCACAGCCCACAGTGGCATGCCAACCACCATCGCGAATGTCAATCAATGCCCACGGATTGCTCAAATAGGCATCGGCATGCAACAGCACATACGCCAAGCGAGAAGCGATCAAGCCAACCCAAAAGGTCGACGTTGAAAGCGCCTGCGCAAATGTCTTGTCATCCGTGGCCACTCTTCGGGCAAAAACCCAGCTTGTCAAAAAAAAGCTAAGTAAGACCCAAAATGGCAAGAATGGAAAAGAAATGGGGCCGATTGAAAATGACACTTTTTCAGTAAGTAGACGCCATCATTTCAAGTTGAATGGGCTTGATCTTGAGCGCATGACCTGCGCAGCCAAAAGCCTCAAATCGAGCCTTGCAAATGTCTGCAGCTGCTTTTTTGGCAGCAATCAATGCTTTTCGCGGATCGAATTCAGAGGGCTGCTTGGCAAACAATTGTCGCATGGCACCCGTCATGGCCAGGCGAATGTCGGTATCAATGTTCACTTTGCGAACGCCGTGGCGAATGCCTTTGACAATTTCTTCTACTGGCACGCCATAAGTCTCCTTGATGTCACCACCATACTGGCGAATAATTTCGAGCCACTCTTGGGGCACACTTGAACTGCCATGCATCACCAAATGTGTATTGGGAATGGCTTTGTGAATGGCCGCAATGCGGTCAATGGCCAAGATCTCGCCTGTTGGCGGACGTGTGAATTTGTAAGCACCATGGCTTGTTCCAATGGCGATGGCCAACGCATCAACGCCCGTTTGAGCTACAAAATCTTTGGCTTGCTCTGGATCGGTGAGCATTTGATCATGACTTAGTTTACCTTCAGCACCGACGCCGTCCTCTTCGCCTGCTTCACCCGTTTCCAAAGAACCCAGGCAACCCAGTTCGCCTTCTACAGAAACGCCCACGGGATGCGCCATTTCACAAACGCGACGCGTTACAGCGAGGTTGTACTCGTAACTGGCAGGTGTTTTGGCATCTTCCATTAAAGAGCCATCCATCATCACACTTGAAAAGCCAGAACGTATGGACTGTTGACATTGAGCCGGAGACGCTCCGTGATCTTGATGCAGCACCACTGGCAAATCTGGGTGGGTCTCAATGGCCGCTAGTACCAAATGGCGCAAATAGGCTTCACCCGCGTATTTGCGAGCACCAGCAGAGGCTTGCAAGATCACAGGGCTCTGAGTTGCTTGCGCTGCCTCCATGATGGCTTGAACCTGCTCCAAGTTGTTGACGTTGAAAGCAGGAACGCCGTAGCCAAATTCTGCAGCATGATCAAGAACTTGACGCAAAGAAACCAGAGCCATGATAAATATCCTTTAGTGTGTATTAAATGAATCTTTTAAAGAGAATTAAGTTGCTGCACGTTGCGACAAAATCGAAAGAGCGGGTAATGTTTTGCCTTCAAGAATTTCAAGAAAAGCACCGCCGCCTGTGGAAATGTAGCCGACGTTTTTTTCAATGCCATATTTGGCAATAGCCGCTAAAGTGTCACCACCGCCCGCAATGCTGAATGCACTGGATTCAGCCACCGCTTTTGCAATGGTTTTAGTACCTTGTTCAAATGCTGAAAACTCAAAGACACCCACAGGACCATTCCATACGATGGTCCCTGCTTGTTTCAATTGGCTTGCCAATTTCTGAGCAGTTTCGGGGCCAATGTCCAAAATCAAATCGTCTTCAGCAACTTCACTTGCATGCTTCACAGTTGCTACAGCGTCAGCTGCAAAGGTTTTCGCAGTCACGACATCTGTAGGGATGGGAACTTCAGCACCGCGAGCTTTCATGGCATCCATCACTGACTTAGCGTCTTTCACCAAATTGTGCTCAGCCAGACTTTTGCCAATGTTGTGCCCTGCTGCCAACATGAAAGTATTGGCAATCCCTCCCCCCACAATCAATTGATCAACATTGCGCGCCAAACTCTCCAAAATACTTAATTTTGTTGAGACTTTACTGCCCGCAACGATTGCAATCAACGGCCGCTTAGGGGCTGTCAAGGCTTTCTCAATGGCATCTATTTCTGCAGACAACAACGGTCCAGCGCAGGCAATCGGCGCAAACTGCGCAATACCGTAGGTAGTTCCTTCTGCACGGTGGGCAGTACCAAATGCGTCATTCACGTAAATGTCACAGAGTTTGGCCATTTTTCGAGCCAGTGTTTCGTCATTTTTCTTTTCGCCCACATTCAGTCGGCAATTTTCAAGCATGACGATTTGTCCTGGCATGACATCAACACCATCAATCCAGTCTTGCACCAAAGAAACCTCGCGGCCCAACAACTCCCCCAAACGCTTCGCAACAGGTGCCAATGAATCTTTTGGCGTGTAGTCACCTTCTGTAGGACGCCCTAAATGACTGGTCACCATGACCGCTGCACCGGCCTCTAAAGCCATTTGCAAGCAAGGCACACTGGCTCTAATTCGAGTGTCTTCGGTGATGGACCCATCTGCATTCTGGGGCACATTCATGTCTGCGCGAACAAAGACTCGGCGATTTTGAGCAAATCCACTTTGGACGACTTCCTCGAAACGCAATACCTTCATGGTGTTGCTCCCAAAATTCTGACCATTTCAAGGCACTTATTGGAGTAGCCCCATTCGTTGTCATACCAAGCGACCACTTTGACAAACGTACTGTCCAATGCAATCCCAGCGTCTGCGTCAAATACGCTGGTACAAACCTCGCCTCTGAAGTCTGTCGAAACCACTTTGTCGGTGGTGTAACCCAATACGCCTTGAAGGGCCCCCTCACTTTGCGCCTTCATTTCTGCGCAAATTTCTGAATAACTTGCAGATTGCTGCAATTCAGCGGTCAAATCCACCACTGAAACATCTGACGTTGGTACACGGAATGACATCCCCGTCAGTTTTCCTTTGATAGACGGAATGACAACGCCCACAGCCTTCGCTGCTCCCGTGCTCGATGGGATGATGTTTTCAAGAATGCCTCGACCCCCACGCCAGTCTTTGTTGCTAGGTCCATCAACTGTTTTTTGCGTTGCTGTGGCTGCATGAACCGTGGTCATCAAGCCACGTTTGATTCCCCACTTGTCATTCAATACTTTGACGATGGGTGCCAAACAATTGGTTGTGCAACTGGCGTTGCTGATGATGGATTCACCCGCATAACTCGCATGGTTCACGCCGTAGACGAACATAGGCGTATCGTCTTTAGACGGGGCAGACAGCAATACTTTTTGGGCTCCGGCTGCTAAATGCTGGCTGGCTGTTTCTTTGTCTAAAAACAAGCCAGTGGCCTCAATGACCACAGTTGCGCCAACCTGATCCCACTTTAATTGGGAAGGTTGACGCTCTTGAGTCAATCGAATCCGCTTGCCGTTGACCCACAAGTCCTTGCCCTCAACACGAACGTCTCCTTCAAAACGACCGTGAACACTGTCGTACTTCAACATGTACGCCAAATAATCGGGCTCAAGCAGGTCATTGATCGCCACAATTTCGATGTCTTTAAAGTTTTGGATGGCTGCACGAAACACCATCCTGCCGATACGGCCAAATCCATTGATGCCTATTTTGGTAGTCATGAAAATTCTTTCTGGAGATCAAGGTTCGGGGGAAGATAACAACTCTGAAAAATTGGCAATGACGCGATCAGGTTGACACGACTGAACGGTTTGGCCCATGTTGTAGCCATAAGGTAGGAGCCATACCGGTACATTTGCATTGCGCGCAGTTTGCGCATCAATTGAAGAGTCCCCCACAAACAAGGCTTGTTGAGGTAACACATTCCAACGTGCCAAGCAGTTTTGTACGCTGGTTGGGTTGGGTTTCTTCACAGGAAAACTGTCACCACTGATGACAATGTCAAACAGGTCTGTCAATTCATGAACACGCAAAACGATGTCCGTGTATCGACCTTCCTTATTGGTCACAACTGCAAGTTTGCTACCCTGTTGACGCAAACGCGTCAACACTTCTTTGACATGGGGGTACAAATGACTGCGTGTTCCACAACGTTCTTGGTAGTAACGATCAAAAATCGGAAGTGCTTGTTTTAAATCATCGCTCACACGAACCGCCTCTACTGACGATTGCGTCACACTGGCCAGTGCCATGATCAACAATTCTTTTGTACCATGGCCAATCCAGTCGTTGACTTGTTGCTGCGTCACGACGGGCCAATCAAAGTAACGCAAGGTATCGTTCACAGCATCTGCAATTTCGGGTGCTGTTTCAACCAAGGTGCCATCTAAATCAAAAAAATAGGCTTCAAACATATGCTTCAGGCGTTAATTGGTAGAAGGAATGATGTGCGATGGCAAAGTCTCAGCAGTTTTAAATTGATGCCTGTGAACCAAAGTTCGGACTGCTTCGCAAATTCTTTCCTTCGTGATCCCAAAGTACTCGTACAAAGCGGGTGCTGGTGCAGATTCACCAAAGCTTGACATGCCAATCACCATGCCAGTACGGCCCACGTATTTACGCCAAAAATCTGGATGCGCCGCCTCAACGGCAACTGTTGGCAAATTCAGAGGTAACACCATGTCTTGATAGGCTTCAGTCTGTCGATCGAAGACATTGGTACATGGCATGGACACCACGCGTGTTGCCACTCCCTGCGTCGCCAATTCTGCTTGTGCATGCATTGCCAAGCCGATTTCAGAGCCTGTGGCCACGATGATGGCTTGCGCGTTTGACATGTCCGAAAGAATGTATCCGCCGTGTCGAACTTTTTCTGCATCAGCCGATTGCTTGAGCATTTGTGGCAGATTTTGACGAGACAAGGCCAGCACGCTTGGACCATTTTGACGTTCGATGGCACAGGCCCAAGCCACGGCTGTTTCCAAACCATCTGCGGGGCGCCACACATCCAAACCTGGAATGATTCGCAAGCTGGGAATGTGCTCCACGCTTTGGTGGGTAGGTCCGTCCTCGCCCAATCCGATGGAGTCGTGCGTAAACACGTGAATGACTCGCTTTTTCATCAATGCGGCCATTCGAATGGCATTGCGTGAATAATCTGAAAAAGTCAGGAAGGTACCGCCATAAGGGATGTAGCCCCCGTGCAGTGCCATGCCATTCATGATGGCAGCCATGCCAAACTCTCGCACGCCATAGGACAAATGGTTACCCCAGGCGCCTTTTTCAACTCTCACGCAGGTTTTGAAATTGGTTAAATTGGAACCCGTGAGGTCGGCGCTACCGCCAAAAAATTCTGGCAGCAGAGGTGCCAAAACATCTAAGGCATTTTGACTTGCTTTTCGCGTTGCAAAAGAATCTGACTTGGCAACAATCGCATCGAATGCAGCTTCAACGCCCTGCTGATAGTTCTCACTCAAACGACCTGCCATGCGGCGCTCAAACTCTGCTGCTTCTTTAGGAAAATACTCTTTGTAAGTGTCCATGGTTTGTTGCCATTGACTTTCAGCTGCCCTGCCTCTGGCTTTTGCGTCCCAAGCATTAACCAGCTCTTGCGGTAACTCAAAAGGCGCATGGGGCCAATTCAAAGCTTGGCGTGTGGCCAACACTTCTGCACTGCCCAATGCTGCGCCATGTACGTCATGGGTACCCGCCTTGTTGGGAGAACCTTGCCCAATGACTGTTTGACAGCAAATCAAAGTTGGACGTCCGTCCATGCGATGAGATTGGGCCTTTGCAGCCTCAATGGCAGCGTTCACCGCCGCTGCATCATGCCCATTCACTTTGGGAATAACATGCCAACCGTAAGCTTCAAAACGTTGAGGGGTGTCATCTGTAAACCAGCCATCGACATGACCATCAATCGAGATTCCGTTGTCGTCGTAAATGGCCACGAGTTTTGACAACTTAAGCGTACCTGCCAACGAACAAGCCTCGTGACTGATCCCCTCCATCAAACAACCATCGCCTAAAAAAACATAGGTCATATGATCGACAATGTTCAAGTTTTTGTCAGCAACAGTTCGATTGAATTCTTTGGCCAACATGTATTCGGCCAAGGCCATGCCAACCGCATTGGTAATGCCTTGTCCCAAGGGGCCTGTCGTGGTTTCAACGCCAGGCGTTATGTCGACTTCCGGATGACCTGGCGTCAAGCTGTGAAGTTGCCGAAATTTTTTCAACTCATCCATTGGCAATGCATAGCCTGTCAAATGCAACAAGGCATAGATCAACATGGATCCGTGTCCGTTTGACAAAACAAAACGGTCACGATCTGCCCACTGAGGATTGTTGGGATTGTGTTTGAGGTGTCTGCTCCAAAGCACCTCTGCGATGTCAGCCATGCCCATGGGCGCACCGGGGTGGCCAGATTTAGCAGCCTCAACAGCATCCACCGCCAGCATGCGGATGGCATTGGCCATTTGCTGTGTCAGGCTTGGCTCGGAGTGTGTATTTGTATTCATGTGCCTGCTCCTTTTATGCCAAACCCAGCGCGCGTTTACGTCGCTCCATCATGCGCCACACAAAGGGCGTGAAAATTAGCTGCATCGCAATTTCCATTTTTCCACCAGGCACCACGATGGTGTTGGCTCGGCTCATCCAAGAATCATTGATCATGTTGAGCAAATATTGAAAATCAATTCCCTTTGGATTTGCAAATCGGATCACCACAACACTTTCGTCAGCCGATGGAATATCTCGCGAGATGAAGGGATTAGACGTGTCGACCAATGGCACCCTTTGAAAATTGACATGCGTGTGAGCAAACTGTGGAACGATGTAGTTCACATAGTCTGGCATGCGGCGCAAAATGGTATCGGTCACGGCTTCAGTGCTATAGCCACGCTGGTGCTTGTCACGCCACAGCTTTTGAATCCATTCCAAGTTGATAACAGGCACCACACCCACCCGCAAATCAGGGTATTGGGCAATATTGTGCTCTGGCGTTACAACTGCACCATGCAAGCCCTCGTAAAACAGCATATCGGTTTGCTGCGGCAAATCTTCCCATGGGGTAAAGGTACCTGGCTCTTGTTTGTAGGGCGCAGCTTCTTCTGCGTTGTGCAAATATTTTCTTGATTTACCCTGACCTGTTTGGCTATAAGTCTTGAATAAATTTTCAATTTCACCAAACAAATTATTTTCGTCGCTGAAATGACTGAAATGTTTGTTGCCATTCTTCTCTGCATCAGCACCACGAAGTTTCATTTCCTTTCGGTCATAGCGATGAAAGCTGTCACCTTCAATGATGGCCGCGTTCACACCCTCACGACGGAATATGTTTGAAAACGTGCGTGTGACCGTTGAAGTGCCAGCACCTGACGAGCCAGTAATTGCGATGATGGGATGTCTTTCAGACATTGTTGCTCCTTAGTTTAATTTCGGCGTGATTGACTGCTATGTCTCAATCTCTAAATAGACTTCTTTCAACAAATAATGGCGTGTTTGTATCTAAATTAACGGGTTCGGCGTGATAGCGCTCAATACGCTCCACTTCGTTTTTTGACCCAAACACAAAACCAATTCTTTGGTGCAAATTTGTAGGCTGAACAGTCAGCATGGGAACGCGTCCCGTGCTGGCCCTGCCGCCCGCTTGCTCCATGATGAAACCTACAGGATTGGCCTCGTACAACAGGCGAAGGCGACCAGGCTTGCTTGGATCTTTGGTATCACGCGGATACATGAAGACGCCACCTCGCATTAAAATTCGGTGGGCCTCTGCCACCATAGAGGCAATCCAACGCATGTTGAAGTCTTTGCCTCTTGGGCCTGTTTTCCCCGCCATGCATTCATCAACATAGCGTTTCACAGGCGCTTCCCAAAAGCGGCTGTTGGAGGCATTGATGGCGAACTCTTGTGTATTTTCTGGCACCTTCAACTCAGGGTGGGTCAGCATGAACTCACCCATCACAGGGTCCAAGGTAAAGCCAGCAACACCATTGCCTACACTTAGCACCAACATGGTGGTAGGACCATACAAAGCATAGCCAGCAGCCACTTGTTGGACACCTGGCTGGAAGAAATCAGCATCGGTTAAAGCGCGTCCTTCGACGGTGTCTGAAGGTGCGCGCAAAACACTGAAAATGCTACCGACTGAAACATTGACATCAATGTTGCTAGAGCCATCCAAGGGGTCGAATACCAAAAGGTATTTTCCCTTAGGATGATTCGCAGGTATGTCGTAAGGCGCCTCCATCTCTTCTGAGGCCATGCCTGCCAAATGACCACCCCATTCATTCATGCGAATGAAGAGTTCATTGCTGACAACATCCAATTTCTTTTGCGTTTCACCTTGAACATTGACGCTACCGCCTTGGTCAGCAGCATGATTGCCGTACATGTCAGCCAGAGCACCATAAGCAACCGATTTGGCAATGGCTTTGCAAGCCATGGCAACATCTAAAATCAAAGCGTTGAAATCGCCACTGGCATCTGGAAAACGTCGCCGCTCTTCAATCAAATACTGTGTCAGCGTGGGGGTGGTACGAGGGCTCAAGGACATAATGGTTTTTGTGCTTTCAATGAATTAAATCTAGTGCGCTGCTTCAGGCGAAAGCTGCGTGCTTCAATGCCTGCATCACATTTCGGTAGCCACCATCTGGATCAGGCGCGCCGAATACGGCACTTCCGGCGACACAGGTGTCTGCGCCTGCCGCAACGATTGCAGAAATATTGTCTGTTTTCACACCGCCGTCCACTTCAAGAATGATCGACTGCCCGCCGTCACGGACATGCGCATCAATGCGTGCTGTTGCTGCACGCAGTTTGGGCAAGGTCGAAGGAATGAATTTTTGCCCTCCAAACCCTGGATTGACGCTCATCAACAAGACTACATCTAGACGTTCCATGACGTGATCCATCCACTCCAAAGGTGTCGCTGGATTGAACACCAATCCCGCTTTGCAGCCATGATCGCGAATCATTTGCAAAGTCCGATCGACGTGCTTAGAAGCTTCGGGGTGAAAAGTAATGATGTTGGCCCCCGCTTTTGCAAACAAAGGGACCAACGCATCAACGGGCTCCACCATCAAATGAACATCAATTGGAATTTGCACATGCGGACGAATGGCTTCGCAAACCAAAGGACCGATGGTCAAATTTGGCACATAGTGGTTGTCCATCACATCAAAGTGCACCCAATCAGCGCCAGCAGATTCAATGGCACGCACCTCCTCGCCTAATCGCGAGAAATCTGCGGACAAAATAGAAGGCGCGATATTGACAGTTTTCATGCGATGTCCTTTGTGACTGATTGATGCCATTCACGCAGTTGTGCAATGCCGACACCTGACAAATTGGGCAATACTTTCAAGGCCCCCTCAAAGTTGTGATGTGATGTGAAATCGTTTGGGGTAATGATGGTGTGCAAACCTGTCGCCATTGCAGCCTTCAAGCCATTTTCTGAATCTTCAAACGCAAGGCATCTATGCGACCGTAATCCCAAACGAGACAATGTTTGCGCGTAGACCATCGGATCGGGTTTTTTTCTTGGGGCTGTTGATGCATCTTCAATCACGCCAAAATTCATTCTCCAATCGAGTCCAATCGCTTGCCGCAATAAGGCCGCAATGTTCACAGGCGATGTGGTTGTGGCGATGGCCAATTGAAGATCAGCGTCTTTGGCTGCAGACAGCAGCGCCAAAACACCTGGTCGCATGGCCACCAAGCCATCTTGCACTGCCTGCTCATATGCCGCAGTTTTCAGCGCGTGCAATCGATCAATCGTTTCTTGGATGCCTGAACCACTGATGTCGCTTATTTCGGGGGATTGTGTGAGCCAATAGGCCTTGATTCGTTCTTTTCCACCCGAAACCGACAACAAGCTTCTGTACAAAGGAACGTCCCAGCGCCAGTCAAATCCCATTTCAGAAAAGGCATGGTTAAACGCAGCCAAATGAGCCATTTCTGTGTCAGCAAGGGTGCCATCGACATCAAAAATCAGAGCTTTGAGCATAGGGGTTAACCTTTAAAAATTGGAAGATGCAACTTTAAAAAGGTATGACACACAGGTAAATTCAATATTAGCGAAAAGTTAATTAAGGAATTACTTAATTAGCTAAATTTCTTAAGCAAATCATTGACTTGGATAAAGTCAGAAGATGAGTGGAAAGGAAAGATGTTCGTCGCAAATTGAAGATTTATGCAATAAAAATAATTCCTATTGAAATGAGAGCACAACGTACTCGCAGTTCTAACTAAAGACGTTAAACATTTAAATACTCAACGCGTCAGTCGAATGAATAAGTTGGCCAAAATTTCTGGCAGCTTTTGAATTTGATCAACCAAGGTGCAATGATCACCAAAGATGGTACGCACACTGGATTCAAAGTCAGGGTGAAGTTGAATGCACCAAACAAACACCCCTTGTGCTTGCAACTCTTTAACGATTTGGCGTGCATCGTGAGTGAGATATTGCGGGTCGCTCACATCGACATCCGAGGGCTCTCCGTCTGTCAACACCAACAACATTTTTTTGGCACTTTTCCGAGACATTAAAGGACGTGAGGCATGCCGAATGGCAGCGCCCATGCGCGTCGAATAGGCAGGCTGAATGGCCGCCAATCGAGCTTTGGTCTCTTCGGCCCAGCTTTCTTCAAATCCTTTGATGTGCATGTAGCGAACATCATGCCTTGTGTTGGAGTGAAATCCGCCAATGGCCAAAGAGTCGCCTAGTTCAGACAATGCCCATGCCAAAATTGACACGGCTTCTTGACTTATTTGCAAAACAGTTTGCCTTGTTCCGGGCGCTTCTTCGTTCAGGGAGGCCGACAGGTCCATCACCAATTGCACGCTGAGGTCTCGCTCAATGTGCTTAAAGTGCTGCTCAATGCGTTGACTGGGGATCAACCCAGCTTTGATATCAATCTGAGCTGCAATGGCCAAATCAAGATCCAGTTCACTGCCAAACTCTAAATGTCTGGTTCGTGTTCGACCTTGCGGTTTGAGTTGATCTATGACACGCTTTAATTTTTTTGACAGTGCATCATGCTTCAAAAGCAATTGATCAATGTCTGAAGCCTGACCCGATGGATGTAAAAATTCATAGACCCTGACCCAATCGGGTCGTTCATTGCCTGCTGCTTCGTCCCATTCAGGATAAAGTTGAGGGGGCAGGCTCTTCAATTCTTCCTCGGTCGTTGCGCTTCTGCTAGGCGATGTGTCCTCTTCATCGCCCTCTTCTATAAATCGCCACAAATGGCGATTGTCATCTCGCCAGTCGACTTGCGTATGGGTGAAATACACCTCAGCTTGAGAATCAGTAGGCCGCCTTGTTTTTGCCACAAACTGCAAGGCCAACTGCGCAACACGCTCCGTGTTCACAGCGGGGTCATTGAGTAAATCGATGAATCGACTGCGCCAGTCAGAAAGTCCCACATCTTGCAACTCGATCGAGGGATCGAGCACAGACCGACTGAAAATACTCAAGCGGTGAAGCAAACAGGCATGCGTCGCTTCATTGCATTCACCCTCTTTCACGGGAGGATACAAGGCCATCATGCTTTGCCGCAGACCTGGCCAGAGCGTCATGAGTTTTAAATCTATGCGCGTGTCTTCAAACCATTCAACAGCCACTCGCTGAGAGGGGCTCCAGTTGTCAGCAATACAAGGTGTTGACCAGCGCTTGTGCGCTGCCATGTGCATCGTCATCAATAAGTAGCGATTGATTGCGCTGACACCCGATAAATCGTCTAAAACATCTGGCAAACCCATCGTCACAATGTCATCTGCCTCTGACGAATGACGATCAATTTGAATGCACGGTAAGACGGATTTTTCTTGCAAACCCAAAGCTACATCAATCTGTGCTGTTGGGAGCGGTTCAAAATGTGCTTGGGTGTTCCACAATGCTTTCAAGCTCAAAGACAAGATGCGTTCTGCATCCCGCATCAGCAAGCCATGTCTCTCGCGCTGAATGACAGCCAAGCTGTCTGTGCTGCGAAGTGAAAAATACTCAACTTGTTGCGGCGGATGATTCGCATAAGCACGCTGGCCAAAGTCTAACCATGCCTGCCAACCTTCCAAAGACAGCTTTTGCAACAAGCTGGGTGTTTGTGCCAACATGTCAATCAGGCTCGGACTGGCCAAACTGGCTTGACGTCCATGAATCGAGCCCGTAGTCGCATCCATGAAATTCGACACAGAATGGAGATAAGCTTTTAACAACGAAAAGCTGCCGAGGCAATGTGCTGTCGGCCCCAAAGAGAAAAGCAAAGGCGCCATGGCTTTGCTGTTAGGCGACTTGTGCATTCGCATCAAAAGCGCCATGGTTTTTTCTAGACAAACTTGCGCGTGTTCATCGCCGATGGCTTCCACCACTTCAGGCCAATAAGTCAACCATGCGATCAATGGCTCAGCGCCCCGCCCTAGGCGCCCAAGCGTGTGGCCAGCAGACCAATAGGCCAGCAGTGTTTCGGGTGTTAAACGGCGAATGGCTTCGTGCGCAGTGGCCTCAAAGATGGGCCTAACAGCTGGCAAGGAACAGTCGAGCAAAGCCCAACCGGCTTGAACCTGCGGCTCATCGGCCCAAGGGCTTGAAGCCTCAGCGCTTAGATCAAGCCCAGCATGCGTCGATGACATGGTCGAGGCTTTGACGAATGTCGACATCATCGGTGATGGGGCGAACCAAGGCCATTCGACAAGCCGCAGCAGGTGAAACCCCCTGCTGAATCAGAATGGCGGTATAGACCAATAAACGTGTCGATACACCTTCCGTTAAACCATGCCCTTTAAGGGCACGCGCCGATGTTGCTATGCGCACCAAGACATCTGCAATGGCTTGCGTCACACCTGTTTCTGCAACCAAGATTTGAGCTTCTTTGTGTGCCTCTGGGTAGTCAAAATCAAAAGCTACAAATCGTTGTTTGGTGGATTGTTTCAAATCCTTCATGACACTTTGATAGCCAGGGTTGTATGAAATCACCAGCTGAAAGTCGGGATGCGCTTGAACAAGCTCAGCTTTCTTGTCAATCGGCAAACTGCGGCGATGGTCCGTCAATGCGTGAATCACCACGGTCGTGTCTTGCCTTGCCTCGACCACCTCATCTAGATAGCAAATGGCGCCCATGCGAGCAGCTTGCGTCAGAGGACCATCTACCCATCGTGTCCCTTGCTGGTCCAACAAAAAGCGACCCACCAAATCTGAAGCGGTCATGTCCTCATTGCAAGCCACTGTGATGAAGGGCTTTTTAAGCCGCCAAGCCATGTGCTCTATAAAACGAGATTTGCCACAGCCGGTCGGGCCCTTGACCATCACAGGCAAGCGCGCTGCATAAGCAGCTTCGTACAACGCCACCTCATCGCCCAAGGGCAGGTAGAGGGGTTCATCAACGACCATCCAAGTCATGTTTGCACTTTCACACTTAGTTGTAACGAAGGACTTTCAATTACTTGTGTGCAGACAATTTGTCACGCCATCCTGGGAACAGTTTGTCTGCATCACCGGGGAATGAGGCAAATGCACGCGCAAACTCTTTGTGTTCTTTGGCGAACTCAATAGGATCGGCACCTGATTTCCAGCACTCATACGACTGCCGCAAAGAGATGGCACCTGCTGCTGGGCTGTCGATGTGACCATAAGAGCCACCGCCTGATGTATTGATCACGTTGCCATGTCCCAAATTTTTGAAGAAGCCAGGCAAACGCAAGGCATTCATGCCGCCAGAAATAATGGGCGTCGTTGGCTTCATGCCATACCATTTTTGGAAATAAACAGGTCCTTGGCACTCGTCGCGTTCAATCATGTAAGCAATCAAGCGGTCATCATTTTCGCCTTCCATTTTGCCGTAACCCATCGTTCCGACGTGGATACCAGAGGCACCTTGCAGACGCGAAATTTTGGCCAAAACAAATGCGGTGTAGCCACGCTTGGCGCTAGGGCTGGTGATCATGCCGTGTCCCGCGCGGTGGTAGTGCAAATACTGACTTGGATACTGGCGACGCGCTGTGGTAATCATGCCTGGGCCGCCCACAAAACCATCGACCAGAAAAGCCACTTTGTCAGCATCCGGACCAAAAGCTTCCAAAATAAAGTCGGCACGCGCCAACATTTCATAGTGGTCATCGGCCGTGATGTTGGCTGAAAACAACTTGGCTTGGCCAGTTTCATCCATGGCACGTTTCATGGCATCCACCACCAAAGGAATGGTTTTCTTCATGGGCGCGAAAACTTGGTTGCCTTGCGGCTCATCGTTCTTAATGAAGTCTCCCCCTAACCAGAACTGGTAGGCAGCCTTTGCAAACGGCTCGGGGCGCAGGCCCAATTTTGGTTTGATGATGGTGCCTGCAATGTAACCACCGTCTTTCAGCGGACGGCCCAATACACGCCACATATCAGAAATATCTTTGCTCGGGCCATCAAACAACTGTATCGCGCGCTCAGGCATGTAAAAGTCGTGAATCTTGGCATGTTGGATATCGCCCATGCCTTGGTTATTGCCAATGACCAAGGTTAAGAAAGAAACCATCATCATTCGGCCATCGGTCACATTGCGATCGAATAAATCGATTGGATACGCAATGCGCATGTCTTCTGTCGCTTCATCGATGTAATAAACCAAAGCATCCAGTCCTTTGGTAAAGTCATCTGTTGTTGAAACTTCTACGTTGGTGCCGGTCGAAGACTCCGCGGCAAAGTGTGCTGCGGCCTCCAAATAACCGTAACCTGTTTTGGGCTTCATTTTGTAGGCCACCAAAATATGTCGACCCCCAGCGATCAAATCAGACTCTTTAAGACTGAGGTCGGCGTAGCGTGCAGATTGGTCCATGTCACTCTCCAAAAAATAGTTGCGATGAAAGAATGACAGGACTGTATTGAGCTTATAAGATAAGGTAAATTCAATATTTATAACTTACCGATTAAGTAATTGCTGAATGAAAAATGCAACATTTCGACAACTGAAGGTTTTCAACGAAGTCGCACGGCATTTGAGCTTCATCCGAGCGGCAGAGAACCTGCACCTGACGCCGCCCGCTGTCACCATGCAAATCAAAGAACTTGAGGGACATGTTGGCGCGCCCCTTTTTGAGCGGCGAGGGAAGCAAGTCAGTTTGACGACGACAGGTGAGTACATGTTGGTTTACGCCCGCAAAATTCTGTCGACCTTGAAAGACGCGGAAGACGCTGCTGCCCGATTGCAAAGGGCTGAAGCCGGGGTACTGACAATTGGCTTGGTCAGTACCGCCAAATATTTCATGATGAAAATGTTGGCGGAGTTTCGCAAAAAGCATCCAGGCGTTGAATTAAAGCTAGCCCTTGGTAACCGTGATCAATTGGTTCAAATGTTGCAAAACAACGAAGTTGACATTGCAGTCATGGGAAGACCACCGAAAGAGTTACAAACGCGTGCAGAGCCATTTGCAGCGCATCCGCATGTTTTTATCGCGGCACCAGGTCATGCGCTAACTAAACAAGCGCAACTGACACCTGAGGATTTGCGCTTGTATGATTTCATTGTGCGAGAGGTAGGATCTGGTACCCGTGTTGCCATGGAAAAATTCATGGCCGATGCCAAGGTTGAACCGCGTCTGAACATGCAATTGAAAAGCAACGAGATGATCAAGCAGGCTGTGATGGCAGGTTTGGGCTTGGGATTTATTTCGCTTCATACCATTGGTCAAGAACTGTCCCAAGGGCTCATTGAAATTCTTCCCGTCGATGGCTCACCCGTTGTTCGCGCGTGGAATGTGGTGCACACGCAATCCAAAATGCTGTCACCTGCTGCAGAAGCGTTCAGGTACTTCATTTTGGAAAATGGTGAAGCGCATTTGGCTCGTCAATTTGGTGCAGCGCTCCCACTGCGAAGCACCTGATCAAAAAATCAATTCACTGTGACTGAGTGGGTGCAACCATGGGCCAACCCTTGGAAGCCCATTCACTCATGCCGCCTTCAACATAGCGGATGTTTTGATAGCCTTGCGCCTTGAGTTTTTCGAGGCTGGCTTTTGAGCGATTTTGGGTATTGCATATTAGCAAGACGGGCTGATCTGGATTTTTAGGAATGAGCGTTTGCTTTTGTGATAACTGACTCATGGGCAATAACACAGCACCTTGTGCAACACCGGTCTGATGCTCTCGAGTTTCGCGGATGTCAATGAGCAAGACCCGACCTGCTTCGTGCTCATCCCTGGCTTGCTGCAGCGATACTTTGTCGGCTTCATTTCCCGACGAGCACGCAGACAACGCTACTAACAAACTACTGAAAAAAATAGATTTGAACTTCATTCTTGCGGCTTCTGATCTTTGGGCATTGGACAAGTATTAAAGCCAAACAAGGTGTAGGCACCGCAAAAGCTAAACAGGCCAGTCGCCAACAATACGACGCCCACCCAACCCCAAGCACCAACCTGTCCTGATGCTGCCAAAGCAAGCAAGACAACACCCACCACAATTCGCAAAATGCGGTCTACACCGCCAACATTTTTCAACATCAAAATTCTCCTTGATCAATTCAGCATTTCATTGTGCACCGATTAAAACGGCCGTCAATGACCTTTCAAGTTGAGACCCTTTGCGTCCATGACTTGAGTCAATTCAACTGAGGCTTTTTTCTATACATTCAATCGCCTTCTAAGCTTTCTTGAAAATCGGCAGCCCACAAAAATAATATGAGCCAATACTAATATATAAGTGTGGTGGTTATTTAATTTATGTCAATGAAATAAAGACTTTTAGGCAGTCATGTCTTGAAAAATGCGCATCTAAGCCATAACTAAAATACCAAACAATCATTTCACAAAACCATGAAAACTCACCTCGTTTGCCCACATTGCAACAGCACCAACCGCGTCGACTCTGACAAATTGGAGGCAGAACTGTCGTGTGGGCATTGCCACAAAGCGCTTTTCGACAAACATCCTTCTGCCTTATCGACAGCCGGACTAAATGCACAAATCGCAAAAAGCGACATACCTGTTGTGGTTGATTTCTGGGCCCCATGGTGCGGGCCCTGTCGCATGATGGCACCCGAATATGAAAAGGCTTGCGCCATGTTGGAGCCATTTGCACGCTTGGTCAAAGTAGATACTGAAGCACACCAGGATGCAGGTCAGCGTCACAACATTCGCAGCATTCCAACCATCGCCATCTTTAAAGGCGGCCAAGAAATAGCCAGAATATCTGGAGCAAGATCGGCCCCTGACCTTGCAAAATGGGTGAAATCTCACCTGTAGCCTATCGATTGAGTTAGATTGTCAACCAGCGCTATTTCAAGCTATATTTCAACGCATGACATCAACTCGCAAATCAACAAAGGGCCAGCCGCCGTTAAAGTTTGAAACTTTGAGCAAAGATGACGCAACCTTTCAAAAGGCTGCCGAGATATTTCGCATCATGTCGGCGCCCATGCGACTGCGTATCATGAGTTGCTTGTGCGCTGGCGAAAAAAACGTTTCAGAGCTGCTGACAGATGTCAACACGACTCAGTCCAACATGTCGCAGCACCTCAGTACTTTGTATCAGGCCGGCATTTTGTCCAAGCGACGCGAGGGTGTCCAAATTTATTATCAAATTGCCAATCCAAGCTTTGTAGACTTGTGCCGCGCTGTTTGCTCCCAGGTTGAAAATGAAAGTATCGCGTCAGTTTGAGATGGGGTTATTACTGTGAAAAAAGGCTCCTATACGGGTTTAAGATCATCGTAAATAAGGACTCACTAATATGAAACTCTCATCTACTTTGCGCGCTGCTCTTTTGGGTCTCACTTTACTTTGCGGCACCAGTGCTTTCTCTCAAGTCAAAGTTGTCTATCACATCAATGAAGGTGTTGCGCAAGCCTACAGAGCCATGGGCAACATTCGCAATCATTTGGCGGCAGACCCCACTGCCAAAATCACGGTGGTCACGCATGGCCCAGGCATTGACTTCTTGCTAGATGGCGCCACCAATGCCATTGGTGAAAGTTTTGCCGGCAGTATTGGCGATTTGGCCTCTAAAGGCGTTGAATTCAAAGTCTGCAACAACACCCTGACCACACGCAAAATTTCTAAAGATAAATTGGTCATGGAAGCATCTGTGGTGCCTTCCGGGGTATCCGAAGTAACGCTGCTGCAAGCCAAATCTGGATATGTTTACCTGAAGCCCTGATCTTTTTCAGCCCCATTTACATTTAAAAGTTGAGACAAAAGATGACAAAAATACCCTTCTTAATTGCAGCCTTGTTTTGCGCAGTTTCCAGCGTAAACGCCCAAACAACCCCCGACCCATTGCAAGTTAGAGGCTGGGCAGCAAGCTGCTCAAATTGTCATGGCACCAATGGCCGTGCCGAATCAGGCAGCGAGTCTTTGGCTGGCGCTAACAAAGACGACATGATCAAAAAAATGCTTGATTTCAAAGCTGGCCGCAAGCCTGCCACCATCATGCATCAGTTGGCAAAAGGGTACAGCGATGACCAAATTAAGGCCATCGCGGGTTATTTTGCAGCACAGAAAAAATAAGGAGTTGTCATGAAACGTCGTCAATTTATTCAAACCGCTTCAACAGCTTCTGCATTAGGCGCATTGGGACTCACATCAGGTTGCGCCAGCATTGGCGGCGCTAATGGCCCCAAAGTTGTGGTGGTCGGTGGTGGCTATGGTGGTGCTACAGCTGCCAAGTACGTGCGGATGTGGTCTGACTATGGCATCCAAGTCACGTTGATTGAGCCCAACGCTAGCTTCATTTCTTGCCCCATTTCCAATTTGGTCATCGGCGGCAGCAAAACAATGGCCGACATCACCACGTCTTACGACAACCTCGTAAAGCGTCATGGCGTCAATCTAATCAAAGATTACGTCACCCAAGTTGACCCCGACAAACGAGTCGTCAAATTGGCCAGCGGCGGCGAAGTGCCTTACGACCGATTGATCCTGTCACCCGGCGTTGACTTCATGATGGAAAACTTGCCAGGTTTGCAAAAACCAGGTGCACAAGACAAAGTTTTGCATGCTTGGAAAGCAGGCGCACAAACGGTTGCATTGCGAAAGCAACTCGAAGCCATGCCCGATGGCGGCGTCTATGCGTTGGCCATTCCTTTGGCGCCCTACCGCTGCCCTCCCGGCCCGTACGAGCGCGCTTGCCAAGTTGCCGAATATTTCAGTAAAGCAAAGCCAAAGAGCAAAGTACTCATCTTGGATGCCAACGATGACGTGACCTCCAAAGGCCCCTTGTTCAAGAAGGCATGGGCTGAGCGCTATAAAGGCATCGTTGAGTACCGTGGAAAGCACGGCTTGTCCGATGTCGATGCTGCCACCAACACCCTCAAATTTGAATTCAACAGTGACGTTAAAGCCAATGTGCTGAATGTCATTCCACCTATGCGTGCTGGCGACATCGCAGTCAAATCAGGATTGGCAACGGCCAACAAACGCTGGTGCGAAGTTGATTTCTTGACATTTGAATCTAAAGCCGCCAAGAACGTTCACGTTTTGGGCGACTCCATTCAAATTGCCCCCGCCATGCCTAAATCGGGACACATGGCCAACCAACACGGCAAAACGTGTGCGGCCGCTGTTGTGGCATTGTTGACTGGTAAAGAGCCCAACAAATTGCCCATTTACAACAACACCTGCTACAGCTTTGTCAGTTCAGAAGATGTGGTGCACGTGGCAAGCGTTCACGCCTATGACGCCGACAAAAAGACCATGTTGACAGTGCCTGGCTCTGGCGGCGTATCTGCTGCGGCCAACGAACTCGAAGGCCGTTACGCCATGGCTTGGGCTCGCAACATCTGGGCGGACACACTCGCCTAATCAAAGTCATGACACAAAAATTGAAATTCACTCAACTTTTACTGTCAGTGGGTTGGGCTTTGCTTTGCGGTTCAGCCTTGGCACAAGCAGATGAAGCAAGGGCTAAGAAAATTGTTTCTGGCTCCTGCTTCTTGTGCCATGGTGCGGAAGGAGAGTCTTCTAGCGAAATGTTCCCTCGGTTGGCGGGCCAGCACGCTGAATACATTGCCAAACAGCTTGACAACTTCAAGTCGGGCAAACGAAAAAGCACGGCTATGGCCGACATGGTGGCCAAGTTAAGTCCTGAAGACATGGCGGCTGTGGGTCGTTTTTATGAGAGCCAAAAGGTTCCAGTAGAAGCGCCCAAAGACAAAGGTTTGGCTTCAGTCGGACAGTACATATTTCACAATGGCAACAAGTTCAGCGGGCTTCCCGCTTGCGCAAGCTGTCATGGTGCAGAAGCCAAAGGTACTGTTTCTCTGCCAAGGTTGGCGAGCCAGTACGCCATCTATACAGAAACACAGTTAAAGCAATTTAACACGCGAGAGCGCAACAATGACAATGCCGTCATGCATGCCATTGTGAGCAAAATGACGCCACTTGAAATGGCCGCTGTTGCCGAATATTTGAGTGGTAAATAAACTTTAAGGCAAGCGATGGGTGGCCGGTGAATCGAGCCACCTGTCCGTTAGCCCTGCTCCCAGCCACATCCCCACCAAGGTCAGCCATGCGGTCAATGCAAAAATTGCACCGCCTGTAACGCCTGCACCGATAGCGCATCCCCCAGCCAACATCGAGCCAAAGCCCATCAAAATGGCGCCGCCAATGTAGCGTCGCATGCTGTAACCGTCTTTGAAGCCCTCCAGCTTGAATTCTCGGCCAAACAAGGCACCCGCAAGAGATCCCAAAAAGACACCTGGCATCAGTCCAAATTCGAAACCAATTTTGGGTGCGGGCGTTTGCAACACACGCATCAACCACTCCGCAGAAGGGCCACTGAAAGTTAAGCCTTGAATTTGTATGGGCTCAAATGAGTTTTTGGCAACCCACTGCGAAAAACCCCATGCGGCGGCCACGCTGAGGCCCGTACCAACAGCCCCAATCCAAACGCCCAGGGTCTTACCCGAACTTCTACTGGCAAAATAAATGGCGATCAAAAACCAAATGCCGCCCAATGCCAAACCTGCCTCATGGCCCATGCCAACCCACGCCAATAGGTTACGGCTTGGCCCGCCTTCAACCGTATAAATTTCACTGATTGCCAATCGTGCGGGCATGAGTGCGCCATTCAAACTAGATTGAGCGACGACGGCGAAAATAAGCCCCGATAAAAGCGCACGCAAATTGCCATTGGCAGATAGCACTAACAAGCGGCTTGCGCAGCCTCGGGTCATGATCATGCCGACGCCAAATAACAAGCCACCCAGCAATGCGCCAGACAAGCTGCCTTTGGCCGCAATTTGACGAGCACTGCTGCTATCAAGACCGCCCCACAACGAAAGGGCCTGCGTACCGATCACGGCCGCAGAAAATGCAAGCAACCAAATTGAAAGTTTGCCCTTAAAGTGCCCGTGCCAAAAGTCAATGACCGCAGCTCTCAAACAAAATTTAGAGCGTTGAGCGAAGAAGCCGAAGAGCAATCCAATCAAACCGCCACCGGCTGCCAAGACAGCACCTTCTCCATACATTTCAAGCACGACTGACATCAATTGGTTCAAACTCGACTCACTTTTGGCATTGATCTAATGAGCCTGTACTGTAGCAATCTGGCATTTGAAAGACTTGACCTAAGTCAATGAATGGGAACTGGCGCGAGTTTCTCAGGTGGGAGCACCAATTGACTTTAAGAATTTGTAGGTAAAGGCAGCACCGATAGCAATTGAAATCAAAGTGAGCCAAGCAGTGTTTGAAAAAATAACGCCGCCAGTCATGCCAGCACCTACAGTACAACCGCCAGCCAACACAGCACCAAATCCCATCAGTAGCGCCCCACTCAGGTAGTGACCTAATTTGTTTTCAGTTTGAAAGCCTTCAAATTTGAATTCACCAAAAATGAGGCCGGCCAACAAAGAGCCCACAAATACACTGGGTAACAGCCCTGCATCAAATCCAAATTTGGGTGCTGTTTCGGTGTACAGCACGCGAGTTAACCATTCAGCAGAAGGACCGCTGAACGTTAAGCTTTGAACTGCGATGGGCTCAAAGGATGCATTGGCAACCCACTGAGTAAAGCACCAACCCAGCGCGATGGCTGCACCAACCAGCACACTGCCCAGCTTGCTTGGGACTGAACTTGAGGCATTGTTTTTAAATCGCCAAAGTGCCAACACCAAGAACACAAAACCAATGAGCCAACCCATCCAAGCTGAAGAAGACGTCAAGATCAATAAATTCCTATCCGGTCCCCCGTCAACCAGCCACCAGCCTGCCATCTGCTTTCGAAGAGGCGCCAATGATCCAGAGATACTGGCTTGAACGGTGACAGCAAACACCAAACCAGAAATCCAAGCTCTCAAATTTCCATTGGCAGACAAAATGATCAATCGGCTGGCACAGCCCCGTGTCATGATCATGCCGATGCCAAACATTAATCCACCCAAAATAGCGCCAGAGATACTGCCTTGGGCGCCGAGATGGCGCGCGCTTTCTGTTTTGAGAAACCCAGTTGCCGTGAATGCTTGAACCATCAAAATGGCAGACGCAAATGCCAGTAACCACCCTGCAAATCGAGGTCCCCAGACACCATCGGAGCCCTCAATGACTGCGGCGCGAGCACAGAATTTTGAGCGCTGAGCAGTAAAGCCAAATAACAATCCGATCAGTCCACCACCTATCGCCAAGATCCAGTGGTCACCATAAGTTTCAAGCAGACTTGCGAGATTCACAAACTTCCCCAATAATTCACTTAACGCTGATATAAAACTTGACTCAAGCTTCAGGCTGCAAAGCCTTTACTTGGACAAAAATGAAACAGCCTTCAATTGTCGCCTCTTAACAAGCAGAAACATCATGTCATCGCTAGATGAATTTACCCCCATAGGTATAAAAAGACGTCAGTTTTTACAAAATTGGGGGTCATTGAGCGCTTTAAGCCTAGGCAGTCTAGCTCTCAACGTCACTGCAGCGTCAGCCAAACTGCCTTCTTCGAAGTCATTAAATGAAGAGTTGGAGACGGCGCTCAAAACCAAAGAACCACTGATTGTGATGGTCAGTTTGGAAGGTTGTCCGTTTTGCAGAGTGGCGCGTGACAGCTACCTGGGACCCATGCAAAAACAAGGCATGCCCATCGTGCAAGTTGACATGCGAAGCGAGTCGCTGTTGAAGAATTTTGCAGGACAATCTCAAACCCACGACCAAATGGTCAAAGCTTGGCGTGTCAGCATTGCGCCAACCCTTCTTTTCTTTGGTCCCAAAGGCAAAGAAGTGGCCGAGAGAATGGAAGGCGGTTATTTGCCTGATTTTTACGGTGCCTACCTTGACGAGAGAATTTCGGCAGCCCGCAAAATTTTGCGGGCTTAAGGGGAAATTTGTAAACTAAAAGTCGACCACGCCATCGGGTAAATACTTAGGCATCAATCATTACAACTTTATCCCAAAAGTCTTGACTTCAGTTAAATTAGCGCTTGGTTATATATTCAACTCATGAGGGAAAAAATGACTTTCAACACAGCGCTTAAAGCAACTTTAATCACCGCCTTTTTGGCTTCTATGTCCGCAATGGCCAACAGTGATTTGGCCAAAAAGAACGCCTGCATGGCCTGCCATGCCGTCGACAAAAAATTGGTGGGCCCAGCCTATCAAGAAGTTGCAAAGAAATACGCAGGACAAAAAGATGCTGCCGCTACTTTGGCTAAAAGCATCAAAGCTGGTGGTTCTGGCAAGTGGGGCCCTGTTCCCATGCCCGCTCAGGCAGCACTGAGCGATGCCGACGCAACGACACTGGCAACTTGGATTTTGGCTGGCGCCAAATAATCTCTTCTTCAAACAGGTGGATTAAAGCCATGAATACACTTTGCAAATCCTTCATTGCTGGAGGTGCATTGTTTTTTGCAATGTTCAATCAAAACGCTTTGGCCCAGCCTGCTTTGTTCAAAGACGCCGACTTGAAACTCGGCGCTCAATTAATTGCTCAAAACAAATGCGATGCCTGTCATCAACAAAGAGTTGGAGGCAATGGCAGTGCCATGTATAAGCCACAGGGTCGTATCAACACCCCAGGCTTTTTAAGAGGCATGGTTGAGCAATGCAATACCGAACTCAACCTAGGCTTTTTCCCCGAAGAAGTCACCGCTGTTGCAGCAGTCTTAAACCGTGACCATTACAAGTTCAAATAACAGTTCCTGACGTCCATCTTACCCTACCCCCTAGGGTATTCTCCGATACCGCAATTGTCACAATGAGTTGACAATCTCTATTGAACTGGAGATTTGGGTATGCACACAAATCTTGACAGCATTGTGTGTAACTAAGGAGAAATTATGCGATTCGGATTAAAACAAGCCACATGGATTGGCCTTTTGACAGCTGTTTTTACATTGTCTGGCTGCAGCACCATTGGCACCCTTTCCAAATTAGAAGATGGCGCTGGCGCTGAAGCCAGTCGCATGTGGGATCGTTGGATCGAAGGCAATGGCGACATTGCGGTAGCAACCACTTGGGAGCGCAAAGTTGCCAAAGGCGTGACAGCCAATGACATCGAACAAATCCTGAAGCAAGTTGCCACAGAGCGCAATATGAAAGACGTGGGGACCTTGCCTTTGTCAAAGGAACTCGAAGCGCGTACCGGCCAAAAGCAAAAACTCTTGACCGTTTACTCCTTCTGTACACCCACTACAGCACGCAGAATGGTGGACTTTAGCCCCCACATGGCAGCATATCTGCCCTGCCGCATCACCGTGGTCGAAAAAGAAGACGGTCTTTGGCTTTACACCCTGAACATGGACATGATGGTCAAGATGGGCCGCAAATTGCCATCCCCCTTAAAAGAAGAAGCCAGAGCCGTGCGAGACACCCTCTGGGAAATGATGGAGCGCGCCTCCAAAGGTGAAATTTAATTCAAGGAAACAACATGCGCATTCAATTTAAAAAACAAACAACCGCTATTGCTGCTTCTCTCTTAATGGCGGGCACTTCAGCCTGGGCCACCAATGGCATGGTTCTTGAGGGCTATGGCCCCGTCGCCATGGCCATGGGTGGTGCAGCTGCCGCCTTTGACAATGGCACAGCCGCCATGATGAACAACCCTGCCACCTTGCAAATGGGACCAGAAGGTACACGCTTGGATTTGGCAGTGGGTGTTTTAGGCCCCAAGGTGTCCACGACTGTGCCAGGTTTTCCTAGCGCCAAGTCAGGTGGAACCTCCTATGTAATGCCAGCTGTGGGCTGGGTTCGTAAAACTGGCAATACAACGTGGGGCGTCGGCATGTTTGGTCAAGGTGGCATGGGCACTGAATATGCTGCCAACACCTCTCTGGCCATGGGCTCAGGTTCAGATGTGCGTTCAGAATTGAGCGTGGGTCGTGTGTTATTTCCAGTTGCCATGCAAGTCAATGACAAATTGAATGTGGGCGCCACGCTGGACTATGCTTGGTCTAACTTGGACATGAAGATGGCCGCTACAGGTGCTCAACTAGGTGCCATGGTCAATGGCATGCCGTCTGGCAACTTGGGTATGGCATTGCCACAACTGGCACAAGCACCATGGGCTCGAATCGACTTCTCCAACACCAGTGATTACAGCGGCGCTGCCAAAGCCACTGGTTGGACTGGCAAATTGGGCTTAACCTACCAGGCCACGCCTGAGATGACCTTGGGTGCCAGTTACCACTTCAAAACATCACAAGGTGACATGAAGACATCGACCACAGGTGCCAGTTTAAGTGCCCCTGGCGGTTTTGCAGACATGGGGCAGATTAAAGTGCTGGACTTTCAAATGCCTGCAACTCTGACGGTTGGCATGGCCATGCAAGCATCACCATCCCTGACATGGGCTGCAGACATCAAACGCATTGAATGGTCCAAAGTGATGCGTCAGTTCTCCATGAGCTACACCAGCGCCGGTATGGGCGGCAGCGTTAGTTTTGCCATGCCTCAACACTGGGAAGACCAAACCGTGGTTTCTTTGGGCGCTGCGTACCGCATGAATGACCAACTGACTGTTCGTGGCGGCATTAATATGGCAAGCAACCCCATTCCCAATCAATGGGTGAACCCCTTGTTCCCTGCCATCATAGAAGACCACATGACTTTGGGTGTTGGTTATCAAATCAGCAAGCAAACTCAACTAGATTTTGCGCTGTCACATGCAAGCAAAGTGACAGTAGCTTCACCCATGGCTTCTATCTCTCACAGCCAAAACAATTGGCAACTCATGCTGAGCCACCGCTATTGATGGCATCTCCTGACAGCCAATTGACATAAGTCAATTGGCTGTCAATTGACTTTGACATAATTATTCGTTTACTTTGTAATTTTGCATTCAGTTGAGTCCCAGAAAATGGGCTTACTATATAAGCAATAACTAATTTAAAGTCCGTCAAAAAGCGTAAAACAAGGAGCAATGGTGAAAGATCAAATAAATGCTTCAGGACGCATTATCAAAGCGCCTGAAAATTTCATAAGCCCAGAGGGCGTCAAAACTGTCTTTGCAGAGGGCAAACAAGGTCGTCGTGACTTTATTCGCAGCGCCTTTGCAGCTGCCTCAACCGCAACTGCTGCAGGTGTTGCAGCGGTTTCAGCACCGGCTGCCTTTGCGCAAGGCAATCCCCTTCCGAAAGAAGGTGGCGATCCCAATATCTTGAATTTGCCAGAACACGCTACTGGCCTCGGTCAAGGCGTAGCAACTGAAGGTTATGGCAAACCTTCCAAATTTGAATCCAATTTGCAAAGGCGTCAAAGCCCAGGTTTGACACAAACCACTCAAGCTTCGGTTTCATTTGCACCTCTTCAATCTTTGTTTGGCATCGTCACGCCCAGTGGCTTGCACTTCGAACGCCACCACCAAGGCTGGTGGGATATTGATCCCTCCAAACACCGCTTCATGATCAATGGCATGGTTAAAAACCCAAAGGTTTTCACCATGGACGAGATCATGCGTTTGCCTTCTGTGTCACGCTTTCACTTCATCGAGTGCGGCGCCAACACAGCTGTTGATTGGGGCAATGTGGCCGTACCAACTGTGCAATACACACACGGCATGTTGTCTTGCAGTGAATTCACTGGCGTTCCCCTGATTACCTTGCTTGAGTTGGCTGGTGCCGACTTGAAAAACGGCAAGTTTGTCTTGGCTGAAGGTGGCGACGGTTCTTCCATGACCCGCACCATTCCCATGAGCCTGATTACATCAGGTGAAGTTTTGGTGGCCTATGGTCAAAACGGCGAAATGCTTCGTCCTGAAAACGGTTACCCCCTGCGTTTAGTGGTGCCCGGTATTCAAGGCGTCAGTTGGGTCAAATACCTGCGTCGCGTCGAAGTGGGTGACAAGCCCTATGCTGCCAAAGACGAAGCCATTCACTACATTGACTTGCAACCCAGTGGTCTGCACCGCCAATACACCAACATTCAAGAGTGCAAGAGCGTGGTCACCACACCCTCTGGCGGTCAGGTGATGCTTGACAAAGGTTTCTACAACATCACGGGCTTGGCTTGGTCTGGCAAGGGCAAGATCAAACGCGTAGATGTGTCTACAGATGGCGGCCGAAACTGGCGCCAAGCAAGGCTTGAAACCCCCGTTTTGTCCAAAGCCTTGACTCGCTTCAACTTAGATTGGGTTTGGGATGGCAAGCCTGCCATTATCCAAAGCCGCGCACAAGACGACACAGGCTATGTGCAACCAACTTACAAACAACTGCGTGATGTCCGTGGCACACGCTCCATCTATCACAACAATGCCATTCAGTCATGGTTGGTTCAAGAAAATGGCGAGGTGAAAAATGTTCAAGTTTCGTAATACAGTTTTGATCCTCGCTGCGCTCTTCTCAAGCGCAACCGTGTTGGCTCAAAGTACCAAGTACCCTGGTGTCGGCCGCGATGCGACGCCAAAAGAAGTTGCAGCCTGGGATATCGATGTTCGCCCTGATTTCAAAGGCTTGCCAGTGGGTTCTGGTTCTGTGGCCAAAGGACAGGATGTTTGGGAAGCCAAATGCGCCCATTGCCACGGCATTTTTGGTGAATCCAATGAAGTGTTCAGCCCATTGATCGGTGGCACAACTGCAGAAGACATCAAAAATGGACGAGTGGCAAACCTGACTCGTACCGACTACCCCGGTCGTACTACCATCATGAAGGTTGCAACGGTATCCACCTTGTGGGACTACATCAACCGTGCTATGCCTTGGACCAACCCCAAAACATTGACCACCGAAGAGGTGTACGCTGTCACGGGTTTCTTGCTGAATTTGGCAGGTATCGTGCCTGACAACTATGTGTTGTCTGACAAAAATATTGCCGAGGTACAAAACCGCATGCCAAACCGCAATGGCATGACCACAGCTCATGCCATGTGGCCAGGCAAGGAGTTTGGCGGTGTTGCCAAGCCAGACACACAAAATGTGGTGTGTATGAAAGACTGTGCGCCTGAAGCCAAAGTCGCCTCTTTCTTGCCAGACTTTGCACGCAATGCACACGGCAATTTGAGCGAGCAAAATCGTTTGGTCGGACAGCAAAAAGGCGCGGACACAACCAAACCAGAAAGCGCGGCCACAAATTCAGGCGCTACAGCACCTGCCGCTGCTCCGCCAGCTACCGCACCTGCTGCAGGCAAAGCTGTCGACGCCAAGTCAGACAACAAAGCTGTGATCGCCATGCTGGGCAAATACACTTGCACAGCCTGCCACGGCATTGACAAGAAAATTGTCGGCCCTGGCTTCAATGAGATTGCCAAAAAGTATCCTGGCAAAGTTGATTATTTGGCAGGAAAAATCAAGGCAGGTGGCGCGGGCGTTTGGGGACCCATCCCCATGCCGGCACAAAACTTGAGCGATGGTGATGCCAAAACAATTGCAACTTGGATTGCAAACGGCGCACCAAAATAATCAGGCATGCTAATGAAATTCTGGTTTTCCAGAGTTGACTTTGGCAACCATTTCAATAGCATCAACTTATTCACAAGGAGAATTCAGATGCAAACACGTCGCGAGACACTCAAACAGAGCATGGTGGTTGCAGGTTTGCTAGCTTCTGCTGGCTTCCCTCAATTTGCGCATGCAGCCTTCAACAAAGTTGGCTTCGATGCCAAGTCTGTTCAAGATGCAGTCAAAGCTTACGGTGGTGGCAACATCACTGAAAGCAAAGATGTCACCATCTCTGGTCCAGACATCGCTGAAAACGGTGCTGTCGTGCCTTTGGGCGCCAGTACAACATTGCCAGGCGTCAAGCACATGTTGGTTTTGGTTGAAAAGAACCCTTCCGCATTGGTTGCCATGTTCCATGTCAGCGATGCCGTAGAAGCCAACTTCTCTACACGCGCCAAAATGGGCCAATCTTCAGACGTTTACGCTGTGGCCATCATGGCTGACGGCAAGGCTTTGTTTGCCAAAAAAGAAGTCAAAGTTACTTTGGGCGGTTGCGGCGGTTAAGCCCTAAACCCAAGTTTATTTACACATATTCAGGAGAGAAAAAATGGCAGATCCAATGCGCATTCGCGCTCAAGCCTCTGGCGACAAAGCAACTGTTCGTGTTTTGATGAGTCACGAAATGGAATCCGGTCAGCGCAAAGATGCAGCTGGCAAATTGGTTCCAGCAATGTACATTCAAGAAGTCACAGCGTCCCTCAATGGCAAACCTGTTTTGTCAGCCGAGTGGGGCCCCGCCGTGTCAAAGAATCCATTCTTGCAATTTGCAGTCAAAGGCGCTAAGGCTGGCGACAAAATTGCTGTGACATGGAAAGACAGCAAAGGCGACACACGCACTGACGAAGCCACTGTGTCTTAATTGATGCAGTGAACAAACAAGGGTGAAGAATCAATCTTCACCCTTTTTCTGTTTAAAAAGTTAACTCACAGAGATGACCATGAAACAAACCTTAAGCGTAATTGCAGCTGCAGCGTGCTTCGCCTTCAGCCTCCCTAGCCTCGCACAAAAAACGGCTAGCCAAGGCATTGATGAATACCGGGCTATGTTGCAAGACGGCAACCCCGCGGACTTGTTCGAAGCCAAAGGTGAAGGCCTGTGGAAACAGAAACGCGGCCCCAAAAACGCATCCCTTGAGCAATGCGATTTAGGAAAAGGCCCTGGCGTTTACAAGGGCGTATTTGTTGAGTTACCCAAATATTTTGCAGACACTGGCCGTGTCCAAGACCTTGAATCACGCTTGCTAACCTGCATGGAAACGCTTCAAGGTTTGAATGCTGCTGAAATTGCCAAGACTTCTTTTGGCAAAGGCGAACAAGTCAACATGACTGCCTTGGCCACATGGATCGCAGCCGAGTCTAAAGGCATGAAATTTAATTTGTCCCAAGCGCATCAAAACGAAAAAACTTTTTATGAAGTAGGCAAGCGCTTGTTTTTCCAACGAGGCGGTCCACATGACTTTTCATGTGCGTCATGCCATGCTGAAGATGGCAAACGCATTCGCTTGCAAGATCTGCCCAACCTGACCAAGAATCCTGGCGATGGCATTGGTTTTGCAGCTTGGCCTGCCTACCGTGTGTCCAACGGTCAAATGTGGGGCATGCAGCAGCGTTTGAACGACTGCTACAGGCAACAACGATTCCCCTACCCTGGCTTTGCCAGTGATGCCACCATCGCGTTGGGCGTTTACTTAGGCGTGAACTCCAAGGGTTCTGCGTCCATTGCCCCCGCCATTAAGCGTTAATAGGAGACATTGCAATGAAAAAAATCAATTCAAAACTTCGTAACACGCTCGCCATTGCGGGTGTTTCTCTGCTTGTCGCCGGTTGCGCATCGGCCCCTTCTGTTGCCGAACTCAATGCACTCACAGATCAAATTGCGAAGGCATCTTTTCGCGATCAAGGCATTGTCAAAGCCAGCCTTCTGAACACCGACGAAACCAACCGTGCTTGTAGCGAAGCCGACGTCATGGGCAAGCCTTTAGACGAAAAAACAGCCAAGGTCATTGAACAGATCAACATGAAAGCCATCAAATGGCCTTCAGATGGCAAGTTCTTGGGTGACTGGAAAGAAGGCGAGAAAATTGCTCAAAATGGCCGTGGTCTGACCTTCACTGACACGGCAAGTACTGTCAATGGCGGCAATTGCTACAACTGCCACAAAATTGACGACAAAGAAATCTCTTACGGCACCATTGGCCCTAGCCTGCACAACTACGGCAAAATCCGTGGCATCACAGACCCCAACAGTGCCTCAGCCAAACCCATCGTGGAATACACATGGGGCAAAATTTGGAATGCAAAGGCTTACAACGCCTGCTCGAACATGCCACGTGCTGGTCACAGCGGCATCTTGACTGAAGCTCAAGTTCGTCACGTTGTGGCTTTGTTGCTCGATCCAAAATCACCTGTTAACAAATAATCCTTTCAAAAACCCGGTTGCGCCGGGTTTTTTTGGTCACCATATATTAGCGAAGACAAAAGTATGAACCTCTCTAAACGTGAATTTATGCAAGTCATGGGCGCTGGCACCATGGCCGGTTTGGGCATGGGCACCTATGCAGATGCCGATGCAGCCACTGCTGCCAACGGTCTGTATGACATTCCAAAATTTGGTAATGTCTCCTTTTTGCACATGACCGATTGCCACGCGCAACTTAAACCGATTTATTTCCGCGAGCCCAACATCAATTTGGGCTTGGGCAGCATGAAAGGCAATTTGCCGCACTTGGTAGGTGAGCATTTGCTGAAGTTTGCCAAAATTCGCCCAGGCACCTCCGAAGCCCACGCGCTCACCTATTTGAACTACGAAAAAGCTGCAGCGCGCTACGGCAAGGTCGGTGGTTTTGCTCACTTGGCCACTTTGGTCAAACGCATGAAAGCTAGCCGCCCTGGTGCATTGTTACTTGATGGCGGTGATACATGGCAGGGCTCTGGTACTTGCTTGTGGACCAACGGACAAGACATGGTCGATGCATGCAAATTGCTGGGTGTCGATGTCATGACTGGCCATTGGGAATTTACTTTGGGCATGGACCGCGTCAAAGAAATTGTCGAAAAAGACTTTGCTGGCAAAGTTGACTTTGTTGCACAAAACGTCAAAACACAAGACTTTGGCGATCAAGTTTTTAAACCCTACGTCATTAAAGAAATCAACGGCGTACCCTGCGCCATCATTGGTCAAGCGTTCCCCTACACGCCTATTGCCAACCCTCGTTACATGGTGGCCGACTGGGCCTTCGGTATTCAAGACGAGAACATGCAAAACATGGTCAATGAGGCCCGAGGCAAAGGCGCCCAAGTGGTGGTGGTCATTAGCCACAACGGCATGGACGTTGACCTCAAGATGGCCAGCCGAGTCAGTGGTATCGACGCCATCATGGGTGGTCATACGCACGACGGTATGCCCGTGGCAACGTTGGTCAGCAACAAGGGTGGCAAAACCATCGTGACCAATGCCGGCTCCAACGGCAAGTTCTTGGGTGTACTCGACTTTGAAGTCAAAGAAAAACGCGTCACAGATTTCCGTTACAAGTTGTTGCCCGTGTTCTCGAACATGCTCCCAGCGGACAAAGAGATGGATGCGCTCATTACCAAAATTCGTGCGCCCTACGAAACCAAGCTGAACGAAAAGCTCGGCATCTCAGAAGGCTTGTTGTACCGTCGTGGCAACTTCAATGGCACTGGCGATCAATTGCTGGTCGACGCCTTGATGGATGTGCAAGGCGCTGAGATTGCCTTCTCACCTGGCTTCCGTTGGGGTACAACGCTGCTACCAGGCCAAGCCATCACGCGTGAATGGTTGCTCGACATGACTGCCACCACTTACTCCTATGCGACCGTCACAGAGATGACCGGAGAAACCATCAAAACGGTTCTGGAAGACGTTTGCGACAACCTGTTCAACCCAGACCCCTACTACCAACAAGGCGGCGACATGGTGCGTGTGGGCGGCTTGCAATATCAGTGCAACCCTACCGCCACCATGGGCAAGCGCATTGAAGAAATGCGTTTGAACGGCAAGCTCATTGAATCAGGCAAAAAATACAAAGTGGCTGGCTGGGCGCCTGTTGCGGAAGAAGCCCGCACGCAAGGCAACAAGCAAGTCTGGGAAGTGGTTGAGCAATGGCTCAAAACACAACCCAACGGTCGCATCAAACCAAGGCAACTCAATGCACCTAAAATCACAGGTGGATTGCCTAACCCAGGTTACGTTGCTTAAGGGAGTTCTTTTATGGCCCATGCTCAATTCAATTCCTTGGCTCAGGCCACTCTGAAGCGTCGCTCCTTTTTGGGGGCGGGTGCAATCGGTTTAGGTGCCTTGGGCATGTGGCCAGAAATACAAACTTTTGCAGCCGACGTCAATGACTTTGTCACAGGCCCCCCTGTCAAAGACATTCCCCCTGTTCAAGTGTCCAAGCATGTTTGGATGATTTATGCGCCAGATGGTTTTCCAACGCCAGAAAATCGCGGCATGATGTCTAACGTCACTTTTGTTGTCACTTCAGCTGGCGTAGTGGTTTTGGATTCAGGCAGTTCATTGCAAATTGGGCAAATGGCCATTCGCATGATTAAAAAGGTTACCCCCTTACCTGTCATTGCAGTCTTCAACAGCCATTTCCACGGCGACCATTGGTTAGGCAACCACGCTTTTGCAGAGGCATATGGCGCTCAGTTGCCCATTTATGCTTTGGCCAAAACAATTGAAACCATCAAAGGCATGGAAGGCAATACATGGCGTCTCTTGATGGAGCGATGGACCAACCAATCGAGTGCGGGCACCAAAACAGTGGCGCCTAATCGTGTGGTCACGAACGGTCAAAAATTGAGTTTTGGTGATGTTGACTTCGTCATGCACCATTACGGACGAGCGCACACCGACGCAGATTTGAGTGTGCAAGTGGTCCAAGACAAGGTCACCTGCATTGGAGACATTGCCATGTCCAACCGCATTGCCAATATCGACGATGGCTCATATGCTGGCACCTTCAAATACTATAAAGCACTGACCGACAGCATTGGCGAGCAAATTTGGCTACCAGGCCATGGTCAACCTGCCAAGGATCTATTGCAAACATATGGTGAATTTATGGCGGGCATCTGGGAGCCTTGTTTGCAAGCTGTCAAAGACGGAAAGTCTGAAGCAGAGGCAAAAGCCATGGTACTGAAAGATCCTCGTGTTCAAAAACGAGCAAAAACCATGCAGGGTTTTGACGGCAACATCGGAAAATATATCAGTCTGGCTTATTTGGAAGCTGAAAAAGAAGCGTTCTGAGCTTTAGTTTTCAACCCGGGTACGGTGGGCTCTTAGTCAAATTTGCTGTCCAACAAGATCTAACATGTTAGACGCACCAGAGAAATTCAATGACTGAGCTCACACCATTCAAATTACCTCGCGACGATGACTTGCGCTTCGTCCTGCACAACGAAATTCACACACGTCCGTCTGCAAGCATTGGACTCCCTGCATTGATTTTTTATGTTGCAGTCATCAACCGGGAGGTGACTCTTCAAGATGAACTGAAACACCTGCAACAACTGCCAGGTCAATCGTCTTGTTCAATCGAAAAGTTAAAAACAAACTTCTGCCAAATTCAGTTTGAATCGCATACTTTAATCTGGGAGCGTCACACAGAATTCACGCGCTACACCATCATTCAAAAATTGCCAGATGAGGTCATTTGGGGGCACGCCTTTCCCGATCTATCGCCTGCTGTTGCCACAGGCAGCGAGTGGTTGGAGTCAATTCCTGGCAAAACCATTACAGCCATTCAATTGGTCATTTTGAAGGAAGGCATGGATGACCCTCGAGCACTTCGCCATGCAAAACTTTGGCTAGGCGATAGCTCATTGATTGGCGCCAAGATGGGCAGAACCGCCACTGGCCACCCACACTCACATTTGATGTCCAATTTAAGAATTGACTCTCAAGGATTTGAAAGAGTTTTGGTCCTGGCCTCACCAGAAACTTCACCCAACCGTGCAGGTCGAATAGCTCAACGTATTTTGGAACTAGAGACTTACCGAATGATGGCCTTGCTCAGTCTGCCCGTTGCCAAAAGCCTTGGTAGCAAACTTGCGCAAACTGAGGTTCAGTTGGTCGAAATCACACAAAGACTCGAAAAGAAAGTTGATGCAGATGAAGTCTTACTGAAAGACTTGGCCAGCTTAGCCGTACAAGTTGAAAGTGCAACCGCAGAGCACAGTTACAGGTTCTCTGCAGCGCGAGCTTACAACGCCATTGTGCTAGAACGAATTTCAGAAATGCGAGAAAGTCCGCTGTCAGGAATGCAATCTGTCGGAGAATTCATGCAGCGACGGCTTGCTCCAGCCATGGCCACAGTCAATGCCACATCAGACCGATTGGGCAACTTGGCTCAACGTATTTCAAGAGCCAGCGCCTTGCTCAGAACGCGTGTCGAAATTGTTGCCGAACAGCACAACCAGCAACTGCTTGAAAAGTTAACGCGCGGCCAAGCGCTTCAATTGCGCCTGCAGTCAACGGTGGAGGGTTTGTCCATTGCCGCCATCACTTACTACGTCGTTAGCTTGGCACTGTATGTTGGTAAAGCCATCAAAGCACTAGGGCTGAATATCAATCCTGAGCTATTTGCAGGATTGATGATTCCATTTATTTTGTTTTTTGCAAGAAAAACAATTCAAAAAATTCACCAACAAATTAACGATTAGTCGTTGCTAGAAAGTTCATGATGGAACAATTTTTAAAAGAGTATTGGCCGTTTCTACTATTGATTCTTTGGTTCACCTACAAGTGGTGGCGCGCTAAGCAAGTCAAAACACAACTGCCGGCACTCAAAAGTGAAGGGGCAACATTGGTCGATGTGCGATCCGTAGGTGAGTTTGCTCATGCCAATGCACCAGGCACCTTGAACATTCCCTTGTCAGAGTTGGGCAGTCGTCTCAACGAAATTCCAAAAGACAAGCCTGTGGTTGTGTGTTGTGCCAGCGGCTCGAGAAGTGGTATGGCCAAACTTTTATTGCTCAAGAATGGCTACCGCAACGTTCACAACATTGGCAATTGGAGCAACCTGGCATGACGCAGTTTTCAAACCCATTGGCGCGTTGGAATGAGCGCTTCGCGACAGACGATTACCTTTTTGGTGAAAAACCCAACCAGTACTTGGCTGACAAAACACCCTTTCTGCAAAAAGGCAAAGCATTGTCGATCGCAGACGGTGAAGGCCGAAACAGTGTCTGGCTAGCGTCTCAAGGATTTGATGTAGATGCCTTTGACTTCTCGCCTGTTGCCATTGAGAAAGCTCAAAAATTGGCAACCAAACACAAAGTCAACGTCAACTTTCATTGCAGCGACTGGGAAAGCTTTGATTGGAAGGCCAATCAATACGACACCATTGCAGGCGTCTTCTTTCAGTTTGCCGATCCACAAGCTCGCACACAACTCTTTGAGAAATTAAACTTCTCGCTCAAAGCCGGTGGTACCTTGATCATTCAAGGTTATGACAAGGCGCAAATGCAATACAAAACAGGTGGTCCTGGCATTCTTGAAAACCTGTATGACGAAGCGCTGCTGATCAGCTCATTTAAAGGCTACAAAATCTTAGACCTTAAAACCTATCTTCAAGAAGTCGATGAAGGTCCTGGCCACAGCGGCCTCTCGGCGCTCGTAGGATTCATTGGGCAAAAGCCATAACCCGAGAGCAAGCGCTCAATAGCGAAGCTGGGTCGACTTGCCCCAAAACACTCGGTATGCAAAGACGGTGTAGCCAATGATCACAGGCAGCACAAGCACTACGCCATAGAAAATGACCAGCAATGCCTCTGGTGAACTGGCTGCTTGCCAAATGTTGATCTTGTCAATGACCAACCATGGGAACAGGCTGTAGGCCAACCCGTAAAAAGAGAGCAAAAAGACACCCACACTGCTGGCGAATGGCACCCCTGCCCCGTATTGATTTCCTTGAGCAAAGCGTGTTGGCAATCTGGACAAGCTACGCCATATGACCACAAATAAAGCCAGTGTCGTGGCTGGAATGGGCAACAGCATCAGCAAGTTTGGAAAGCTAAACCACTTGTCGAAGATGCGTGGACTGACCAAGGGGGTTGCCACAGAAATGGCCAATACGCCTGCAGCAGTCAACCACAAACTAGCCTTGGCCCACTTGACAGCCTTCAATTGCAGCGCACCTTCAGTTTTCATGATCAACCACCCAGCGCCCAATAAGCGGTAAGCAAACACCAAGCAAAAGCCAATCAAGGCGCTGAACAAGTAGCCTGCCGCATCTTGTTGGAAGCCCGTGATGAGCTGGCCCAACATAAAGCCTTGCGACCAAGAGGCGAGCAAAGAACCGATGTAAAAAGTTTTGTCCCACAAAGGGCGATGCTGCGCCTTGGCTTTGACCCGAAAGTCAAACGCCACACCGCGCAAAGATAGTGCCACCAGCATGAGCGCGACAGGCAAATACAAAGCGCCCAAAATAACGCCATGGGCCATGGGAAAACCGACCAGCAAAACGCCCACGCCCAACACCAACCAGGTTTCGTTGGCGTCCCAAAATGGGCCGATGCTGGCAATCATGATGTCTTTTTGTGCCACTGAATCGGCGCTGTCTAGCAAAGCACCGACACCCAAGTCGTAGCCATCCAAAATGACGTAAGCCAGCATAGACAAGGCCATGACCAATGCAAATACCAATGGAAGCCACCCCGCTGGGGTCGTCAAATCCACACCAAACTCAGACATGGCTTAACTCTTTCAGGTTGGTCTTGGTTTCAAGCCCGCCATCTACAGCCTTCTTGGCCAGGTAAAAAACCACAGACACATATGCACTCAGCAAAGCGGCATACAAGGTGAGATACATGGCCAATGAAAGCGCAATGTTTGCCGCAGGCACTTGCGAGGCTGCTTGGGCCGTCGTCAAAACGCCATGCACCAGCCAGGGTTGGCGACCAATTTCTGTAACGTACCACCCCGACACAAGCGCTACCCAACCTGCAAAAGTCATGGCCACCAAGATCATGGCAGTGCGCTTTGAAAGTGTATTTTTAAATTTAAGCTCGTAGCTTGCAAACCAACTGACCGCCAGCATCAGGAGCCCCATGCCCACCATGATGCGAAATGCCCAAAAAACCGGCCCAACCGGTGGATGCTGATCACCAAAATCTTTGATGCCCTTGACCTCACCGTTCCAATCGTGAGTCAGATAAAAAGATGCCAACTTAGGGATGGCAATTTCATATAGATTAGATTGCGTGGCCTTGTCTGGGATGGCAAATAACACCGCCGGGACGCCCCGCTGTGTTTCCCAAATACCTTCCATGGCTGCCAATTTGGCAGGTTGGTATTTGAGGGTATTGAGGCCATGTAAATCGCCCACCACAATTTGCACAGGAATGAGCACGGCGGCCACCATCACACCTGTGCGCAAAGCGGCCATCACGTCTTTGGCGCGATCGTTTTTAAGCCAACGGTAAGCGCTTATACCGGCGAGCAGAAATGAGCCTGTCAAGCCAGAAGCGATGAGCATGTGCGTCATGCGATAAGGAAACGAGGGGTTGAAGATAACCTCCAACCAACTTGTGACGTGAGCTTGCCCGTTGATCATCTCAAAGCCTGCAGGTGTGTGCATCCATGAGTTGAGGGCCAAAATCCAAAAAGCGGAAGCAGTGGTGCCTAAAGCCACCAACCAAGTGGCCAAGGTGTGCACACTTTCGCTTACGCGTCCTCGGCCAAACAGCATGATGCCCAAGAAGGTGGCCTCCAAGAAGAATGCCGTCAAGACCTCATAAGCCAACAAGGGACCCGCCACATTGCCAACGGCGTTCATAAAACCTGGCCAATTGGTTCCAAACTGGAAACTCATGGTGATGCCACTGACAACACCCAAGGCAAAGGTCAGTGCAAAGATCTTGACCCAAAACTGGTATGCATCCATCCAATGCTGCAGGCCCGTGGCAACAAACCGAGTTTTGAAAAACAACAAAAACCACCCCAAGGCGATGCTGATCGTTGGAAACAAAATATGGAACGTGATGTTGGCTGCAAATTGCAACCTAGCCAAAACAATGGGATCAAGCGCGTCCATGCTATGTATTTCTGTATGAGGTGAATGAGGCCGAAATCAAGCCAAGGTATCCCAAGCTTTGAGGGCTTCTGCAGAATACATCAGAGCGGGGCCGCCGCCCATATAAACGCAAATGGTCAGCATCTCTTCTAATTCTTCTCGTGTACAACCCATCTTGAGTAAGGCCTTCACATGAAATGCGACACAACCCGAGCAATGCTGCGTGATGCCAATCGCCAGCGCAATCAGTTCTTTGTTTTTTGCGCTGATAGCGCCTTCAGCCATGGCCGCCTTTGCCAATTGACCAAATCCTTGCATGGCTTGAGATTGTGATTTGCGAAAAGGCGTAAGGGATTCATTGATGTTTTGAATCAATTCAGCGTGTTCAAAGGTACTCATGAAATCGTTCTTTCTAGAGAGGATTAGTCAAAAGATGGCGCAACTGGTTTTTCAACATGAAAACCAGCCGCTTGCCATGCGTCAAAACCACCCGCAATAGAGCTGACATTTGAGTAGCCCATTTCCTTGAGCGATTGAGCGCACAAGGCTGCCCTGCCACTTGTTTTGCAATACAAGGTAATTTTGAGATCGCGCGATTGAAATTGCGGGTTAGCCGCAAGCTTGAACTCCAACATGCCGCGTGACATGTGAATAGCACCTGGCAAATGTCCTGCCTGAAACTCCTCTGCTTCACGAACGTCTATCAAGACGTCGTTTTGCGCAATCACAGCAGGTGCTTTGTCGATTGGAACTTCAAGGACCGCTTGTTTGGCGGCTGCTACCAAGTCGTGGGGTGTTTTCATTTTGCGAACCATTTCAATCAATTCAAGTACGCCCAAATATACCCCCTTAGGTATAAAAATGTCCAGTCATTTATGCCAATTAAATCTACACAAGACTTAACGTAGATCAAAGCGAGCTTGTTGCAACACCAGCAAGATGCACCCATGTAGTTTGCTATTTCAATCACTCACAGAAGGAGAAAATAATGAAACTTTTACACGACTTGTTTTTCACAGACTACGGCCTGATGAGCTTCATCGGCATCGTGTTCATGCTTGGCATGGGGGTATTTTTTCTGAGGCTGTTTTTGTCTGGTACAGCGCCTAAACCCTGAGCGCCACAGTCAGGCGGAGTGCAATGCTTTTTCGTTTTGAATGCGGTACAGACGACCCGCTTTGTCCAGTGGCTGAATTACTTGCTCGCGAACTAGACCGCTCACTTCGCGACTGACGGTTTCAAGCTTGAGGTCCATCATGGCACCCATGTCTTCACGCGAGAACATGCTGCTTTCATCGGAAGACTCGTCGTGGCGCATTTTGAGAATGAATTTGGATACCCTTTGGCGTGCTGTTCCAAAATTCAAGTCAGCCAACCAATCGTCAGCGCCTTTCAGGGCTTGTTGCCATTTTTGCATCAAGCGGTTGTGAAGTCTGGGCGACTGGGTACTCAAGTTGTGCATCACACTGAGAGGAATTCTGCAAACCTTGACATCATTCAGTGCGACAGCTTCAGAATCAAAGTATCCTGTCGCTAAAGCCTCAATACCGACTACATCGCCAGCTCGCAAAACACGAATGATGCGCTCTCTGCCGTCTGACGTAGAACGAACCAATTTAACCATGCCTTGGCGCAAGGTATAGACACCTATGGCTTTGTCGCCCTCTGAATACAAAAGTCCGCCAACTGGGTATGCCATGTCATCAATGGGGGCATGAATGAGCCCAAAGTCTTCTTCATTCAAATCAGCAAATAAGACCAAATCGCGAACGCCGCAAGATCGGCAATCAGAAGTGCCTTTCCAAGCAGATTCAATGTGAATTGGGATCATTTATTAAAGCTTCATGAAAGATAAAAATAGACAGAGATGGATCTACTGGTTAAAGATTTTAATCTAGCAAACCCAATTCATGTCAATCGCATAAAGCCTGCAAGACCGCGCGAGTATTCTCAGGAATGGGAACAGGTTTGCTGGTACTGCGATTAACATAGACATGCACAAACTCACCCACTGCCGAGGCATCATTGGCGTCATTGCAGAACAAGCCAATTTGGTAACGCACGCTGCTATTGCCCAGATGTATTACCTTGAGCCCTACTGCCACAGTGTCTGGAAAAGTAATCGATGAGAAGTACGTGCACTTGCTTTCGATGACCAAACCAATCGCGTCACTGCTAGACAAGTCGAGAACGCCTTGTTGAATCAAATGGCGATTGACAGCGGTATCAAAATAAGAATAGTAAACAATGTTGTTGACATGACCATAGGAGTCGTTGTCGTTCCAACGGGTTTCAATGTGAGAAAACTGTTTGTAATCTGAGCGCTGAGTTGGCTTTTGTTTTTCGGTCATGGTGCAGGGTCCTGCAGAGATTAATTAGGCAACGTGCCGATTTTGACGGTTTTTAAATGACTGCAATTCTCCACCATTGGTATGAACTTGGTCTAACTTATCGCCGCCCAACAACAAGCGCTCCTGCGCCAAACATTGGGGCCTAGCCCTTGCGCCACTGGCCAGATAGTCTTCCAACAAAAGGGGCCTGACTAGATCCGCATCGAAGCCACGCGCCTTCGTTAAATAGTCAAAAACACCGTCGACCAATATTTCAGGACTGAGCCCATAGGTCTTGCCCGTGCCCGCCCAAAGTGCATCTGAAAACTGCATGAAAGACCAAAATGCAGAGTTTTGCGTTTCAGTGGGCGCCATCAAGAGCGAAATTGTTTTTTTGAATCGGCCTGAATTGACGACCAAATCCCAATACTTGGCCATTCTTGCAAACCTTTGAATCGAGGTGCGATCCAAATCCTTGGTTTGTTGAACCATATAGGGCGGCTGCGCGTCGTACACCATGCCATGTGTTTGTGTGTGCCGATCAATGGGTGTGCCGCGCAAACGTTTCAAAATACCCAGTTGAATTTCTTGGGGGCCAATGGCCCAAAGCCTGTCAAAGCCAATGGCAAAACTCTCCATGGTTTCACCAGGCAGCCCAAAAATCAAATCAGTATGCAAGTGCGCATTGGATTGCGTGATCAACCAGCGTAAGTTGGCTTCAGTTTGAACATTGTCTTGACGCCTAGAAATGAGTTTTTGAACTTCTTCATTGAAACTCTGAATGCCCACCTCAAACTGCAAAACGCCTGGCGGGAATTGGGCAATCATGGCCTTAAGTCGATCGGGCAAATGATCGGGAATTACCTCGAAGTGAACCAGCAAATTTTCAGGTGATTCGCTTGCCAATCGATCTAAGAAAAACTGCAGGATTTGAATCGACGATTCAATTTTGAGATTGAAGGTACGGTCGACGAATTTAAAGTTCCGAGCACCCCGTTTGTACAGAATGTCTAACTCATTCAGAAAGGGCGACAGGTCAAAAGCCCAAGCTGTTTTGTCCAATGAACTGAGGCAAAACTCACATTTAAAAGGGCAACCACGCGACGCCTCCACATACAAAACGCGGTGCGCCAAATCGTCATCTGAAAAGTGCTGATAAGGCAATTCAATTTGATCCATGGGCGGTTGTTCGCCTTGAATCACTTTCATGAGTGGCTTGGGGCCATAGACCAGGGCATTGCAAAGTTTAGGGAAACTCACATCACCCCAACCCGTAATGACGTGGTCGGCCATTTGAACTATGTCTTGCTGCTCAATTTCGTGACTCACCTCGGGTCCGCCAAGAATGATCTTGATCGAGGGCCTGGCCATTTTGAGCTGACGGACCAAGACAGTCGTTTGCAACACATTCCAGATGTAAACGCCAAAGCCAATGATTTGAGTTTGGCCCAAATTGACGGGGCCCAACTTGGCTAGCAGGTCTTCTACCATGTCAGCCGTTTGGCGCGCCAGGGTGTATTCCACAATCAAAGTTTGAGCAGCCAACTCGGGCCGCCCATGCCGACTCATATTGGCTAACAAATATCGCAGGCCCAAAGACGCATGAATGTACTTGGCATTCAAGGTGCACAAAATGATGGCAGGGTTGTGTTGTTGTAGCTCAGCCATCATGGCGTGACAAAGATCAGGCGCATTTTGAAAGCCACAGATTCATTGCATGCGCCACTTCCTGAGGCTTCTCCATGGTGGCCATATGACCTGCCCCGGCAATGATAGAAAGCATTGCATGGGGCACGTAGGGCATCATTTCTTCGTGTTGGGTTGGGGTTGACCATGAGTCATGCTCGCCACACAAAATAAGTGTTGGCACTTGAATGGTTTTGAGAACATCTGTGGCGTCTTGGCGGAAGATCAAAGCCAAAAGTTGACGGGCAAAGATGTCTGAAGTTTTGGTCTCAAACATGTTCAATATTTGGTCAATCAAATCTGTATCGGCCAAACGGCTTGGGCTCACCATGCCCTTGACCCATTCTTGGGCCATTGCTCGGACACCTCTTGATTGGGCTATCTCTAGCAATGCCAATCGTTTGCCAACTTCAATTTCTCCTGCTGCCCCTTCGGCCTTGGGTAGGCAACCCGTATCCATCAAGGCAACACCCGCCACACGTTCGGGTGCCATGCGAAGAACCTCCAGGGCAACCCTGCCCCCCATAGAATGTCCAGCCATCAAAAACTGGGGCGGTGCACTGTCTAGGACCTGCTGCGCCATTTGCGTCAATGAATTGGCATTTTGATGATCCACCATTTGGCAAGTTTGGGTGGCATCAAAGTAAGGCAACAGCGGCTCCCAAACTGTGTGGTCGCACATCAGTCCGGGAATTAAAACCAAGGGTAATTTTTTCATTGGCAATTGCACTTAATCGGCTTTGGCGCCAGAGCTTTTGACCACAGCGGCCCATTTGGGTACCTCCGCTTTTAAAAATGAACCAAACTCAGAGACTGAGTTGGGGGCTGCCGCCATGCCCAACTGAGTAAATCGATCCACCACATCGGCCGAGGCCATGGCCTTGTTGAGAGCGGCATTCAATTTGTTAATGACATCGGGTGGTGTGCCCGCTGGTGCAAAGAAGCCAAACCACGTGTAGTCATCAAATTCCTTGAAGCCATATTCTGTAATGGACGGTACATCGGGCAGCAAAGGCGAGCGTGTTGCACTTGTCACGGCCAAGGCTTTAAGTTTGCCAGCTTTGATCATGGGTACAGCAGGCGGCATGGAGGTGGAGGCAATTTGGGTATGCCCAGCTACCACCGCATTGATGGCCGCCGCAGGTTGGTAAGGCACATGAACGATGTCAATTTTGGCGGCTGTTTTTAAACGCTCCATCGACAAATGGGTGGTGGTGCCGATGCCTGAAGACGCATAGTTAAAGGGCGATTTTTTGGCAAGATCAATTAGCTCTGGCAGTGTTTTGGCTGACACACTGGGATTGACTGTGAAGATATTGGGTGTTTTGGGTCCCAAGGCCACAGGCACAAAATCTTTCAGGGCGTCGTATCCCGCATCGGCATACAAAGAAGGGTTAACAGCAAATGCAACGCTGTGAACCAAGACCGTATAGCCATCTGCTGGGGCCCGTTTAACTTGAGCCGTTGCAATGTTGCCCCCTGCCCCGCCTTTGTTGTCGACAATGAAATTGCCACCCGTCAATTCATTCAATTTTTGAGTCAAGGACCTGGCCACAATGTCGGTAGAAGATCCTGGGGCAAAGGCCACCACCAGTGTGACGGGCTTGGCCTTGGGCCATTCGTTTTGAGCACTGGCTTGAAAGCTCAAACCACACAGCACCGTAGTAGCCAGCATGGCTTTAAATAACTTCTTCATTTTTGTCTCCTGTGATTGAATGGACGCGTCTATCAACTTCTTTATTCTGTTAAGTAGCCATAGGACTTCATGACTGCTTTGGCTTTTTCGCCCTTCAGGTACATCAAAAGCGCTTTAGCTGCCGAATTGTCTTTACCGTTTTTTAGCAGAATAACATCTTGGCGAATTGGTTTGTACAAATGGGGCGGAACAATCCAGGCCGATCCAGATGTCAATTGGCCATTGGCAAAGACTTGCGACAAAGCCACAAATCCGACTTGTGCGTTCTGCGTCGAAACAAACTGGTAGGTTTGTGCAATGTTGTCACCCTGAACCATTTTGGGCTTTAGTTCCTCCAGCAGTCCCAAGGCTGTCATGGTTTCCCATGCGGCCACACCGTAAGGGGCCAGTTTGGGATTGGCCAAAGCGATGCGCTGAATATTTTTGCCACTCAGCACTTGGCCTTTGTCATCGACCAAGCCGTCTTGTTTGCTCCACAGAACCAATTGACCGATGGCATAGTTAAAGCGCGTGGCGGCTACGCCCAAGCCTTCTGTTTCTAGCTTTTGCGGGGTGATTTGATCGGCTGATAAGAAGACATCAAAGGGGCCACCATTTTTAATTTGGGCATAGATGCCGCCCGTTGCGCCAAAGGACATCTTTAGCTGATGGCCTGTGTCTTTCTGAAAAGATGCCGCAATTTGCTGCATCGGCGCAGAAAAATTGGCGGCAACAGCGACCAGGGCCTCCTCTGCTCTCAAATTTGTCGCATAAGCAACAAATAGAAAGGTCCACACGAAAGACTTGCGCATTCAAACTTTCTTTTAAGGGGTATAAATACAAATCCCAATGAATACTAAATGAATACTAAGGGAAATCCATCTCCCCGATTTCATTTAACTTCACTTTAATTCTGTATGCACAACGATGTTCAGCAACTGCGGCACATTCTTAAATCTGCCAAGACCATAGCCGTAGTGGGCCTCTCTGCCCAATGGCACCGCCCCAGTTTTTTTGCGGCCAAGTACATGCAAGAGCATGGCTACAAAATCATTCCGGTCAACCCCCGATATGCAGGCGGCGGTCAATATCCCGCAGAAGAAATTCTGGGTCAAACCTGTTACGCCAGTCTGCTCGACATTCCCGAAAAAGTCGACATGGTGGATGTCTTTCGAAAGGCGGAAGATGTATTGCCCATTGCCCAAGAAGCCCTTCAAATTGGCGCTGCCTGTTTGTGGCAGCAACTGGGCGTCGAAAATCACGAAGCCAATTTGCTCTTTCAAAATGCCGGACGACAGTCGGTCACCAACCGCTGCGTCAAAATTGAGCACGCCAGAATTTTTGGCGGCCTCAATTGGGTCGGTGTCAACACTGGCATTATTTCGGCCAAGCGCCCTGTTTGAGGTCTTATGAGCGATCACAGATTTAAACCTGAAACTCTGGCTATTCATGCAGGTCAAATTCCGGATGCGGCCACGGGCGCCAGAGCATTGCCCATCTACCAAACCAGCAGCTTTGTGTTTGACAGTGCAGAACATGCTGCTGCGCTTTTCAATTTGCAAACCTTTGGCAATGTTTACTCTCGCCTCAGCAATCCCACCGTGGCAGTCCTCGAAGAACGTGTGGCAGCTTTGGAAGGCGGCAGAGCGGCGGTAGCCTCTGCCTCTGGCATGGCGGCCGAGGCCATGGCGCTCATGACCATCTTGCAAGCAGGCGATCATGTGGTGGCGGCAGGCGCCCTGTATGGCGGATCGGTTACTTTGTTGTCCGTCAGTCTTTCTAAGTTTGGCATTGAGACCACCTTTGTAGATGCCAACCAGCCTGAAGCGTTTGCGGCCGCCATCAAGCCCAATACCCGTGCTGTTTACGCAGAAAGTTTGGGCAACCCCAGCATGGTGATTTTGGACATTGCAGCGGTTGCAGAAGTTGCCCATGCACATGGCCTCCCCCTGATCATTGACAACACGGTGCCCAGCCCCTTCTTGTGCAATCCGATTGCTTTAGGGGCCGACATCGTGGTGCATTCGGCCACCAAATATTTGGCGGGCCATGGCACCACCTTGGGCGGCGTCATTGTGGAGAGTGGCAAATTTCCTTGGGACAACGGCAAATTTCCTGGCATGACCGAGCCCTCCAAGGGCTACCACGGCGTGAAGTTCTACGAAACGTTTGGCAACTTTGGCTTTACCATGCGATGCCGCATGGAAAGTTTGCGCGTGTATGGCGCTTCACTTAGCCCCATGAGCGCGTGGCAAATATTGCAAGGCGTTGAAACCTTGCCCTTGCGCATGGAAAGGCATTGCAGCAATGCATTGGCAGTTGCCAATTTCTTACAAAAAGACAAACGCGTGGCGTGGGTCAACTACCCAGGCTTGCCAGACCACCCACAACACCAGCTCATGCAAAAACAGATGCGCGGCGCATCCGGCTTGCTGGCATTTGGCGTCAAAGGCGGTCTGGCGCAAGGCGTCAAATTCATTGAAGCAGCCAGGTTCATGAGCCATTTGGTCAACATTGGCGATACCCGCACCCTAATTAGCCACCCTGCCAGCACCACCCATCGTCAGTTGGATGAACAACAGCAATTGGCAGCAGGCGTTGGTCCCGACATGATTAGAATTTCAGTGGGCTTGGAGCACATCGATGACATTCTGTGGGACATTGATCAGGCGTTGAACGTGGCTTCAAGCTGAACTCAATATTTAGAAAGTGTTTGAATGAGCCATATTTTTGAACAAGGCCTAGACAAAAATTCCGCCAATTTCACAGCACTTTCGCCCGTGAGTTTTGTTGAGCGCAGTGCAGAGATTTTTGGCGATTTACCCGCCGTTATTCACGGGCAAAGAAAATACACATGGGCCCAAACCCGAGAGCGCTCTGCCCGCTTGGCTGCCGCCTTAAAGTCGTTGGGTATCAAGCGTGGTAGCACCGTCAGTGCCATGCTGCCCAACACACCCGAAATGGTCGAGGTGCACTACGCGGTGCCAGCACTCAATGCTGTACTGAACACACTCAACACGCGCTTAGATGCTGCACTGATTGCGTGGCAACTAAACCACTGCGAATGCCAGGTGATTCTCACTGACCGAGAATTTTCGCCAGTCATGCGTCAAGCTTTGGCCCTCTTAAAAAGTGAGCACAACAGAGACATCGTGGTCATTGATGTGTGCGACAGTGAGTACACAGGCCCTGGCGACAAATTGGGCACGTTTGAGTATGAATCTTTGTTAACGTCACACCTGCCTCTGACCCAACTCGAAGGCCCCCAAGACGAATGGGATGCCATTGCAGTGAGCTACACCAGCGGCACAACTGGCGATCCTAAAGGCGTGGTCACACACCACCGAGGCGCTTACCTAAATGCAGTTAGCAACGTAGCCACATGGACTATGCCGCACTTCCCCACCTACCTGTGGACACTGCCCATGTTCCATTGCAATGGCTGGTGTTTTCCATGGACGGTGGCCATGTTGGCGGGTACCCATGTGTGTTTGCGGCGTGTTGAAGCGCAACCTATTTTGGATGCCATGCGCAAACACAATGTCAACCATTACTGTGCAGCCCCCATTGTGCACAGCCTCATTTACAACGCACCCGATTCAATGCGGGCAGGTATTTCTCAGCAAGTCAGAGGCATGGTGGCAGGTGCTGCGCCACCAGCAGCCATGATTGAGGGTATGGCCAAAATTGGTTTTGACATCACCCACGTTTATGGCCTCACAGAAGTCTACGGCCCCGCCAGTGTGGCCGTCAAGCGTGAGTCTTGGGCCCACGAAAACCTGTCAGAGCAAACTCGCTTAAATGGCAGACAAGGTGTTCGGTATGTGCTGCAAGAAGGCATGACCGTACTCAACCCGGAAACCCTAGAAGAATGCCCGGCCGATGGCACCACCATGGGCGAGATCATGTTCAAGGGCAACATTGTCATGAAGGGGTACTTGAAAAACCCCAAAGCCACGCAGGAGGCTTTTGCGGGCGGCTGGTTTCACACTGGCGACTTGGCGGTCATGGAGCCCGACCGTTATGTGAAGATCAAAGACCGCAGCAAAGACATCATCATTTCAGGCGGAGAAAACATCAGTTCACTGGAAGTGGAAGATGCCCTGTACAGGCACGCTACCGTGCTGGCTTGCGCCGTGGTTGCCAAGCCCGATCCCAAATGGGGCGAGTCGCCCGTGGCGTTTGTCGAATTGAAAGTTGGGGCATCAGTCACCGCAGAAGACTTGATTGCGCATTGCAAATCATTACTCGCCGGTTACAAAGTGCCAAGGGATATTCGATTCGAAGAAATACCCAAAACATCTACCGGCAAAATTCAAAAATTTCAGTTGCGTCAACGTGCCAAAGGCATCTGACTCAAGCTACAGGACATACAGAAGATACACATGACAACACCAGACACTCCCTTTGTGATTCGAGCAGACGACGACCGTGGCGTGACCACTCTAACTTTGAATCGCCCGGCCGCCTTCAACGCCCTGAGCGAAGGCATGCTGACTGCGCTGCAAACTGAACTGGAAGATTTAGCCAGGAGTCAAAAACTTCGCGTCTTGGTTATAGCAGCCGCTGGCAAAGCCTTTTGCGCGGGCCACGATTTAAAAGAAATGCGCGCAGAGCCGTCCATGGACTATTACCAAAAACTGTTTGCGCAGTGTGGTGACATGATGATGCGCATCCAAAAATTGCAGGTGCCTGTCATTGCCAAGGTGCAAGGCATTGCCACGGCTGCGGGTTGTCAACTGGTAGCCCAATGCGATTTGGCGGTGGCTTCAGCAGAAGCCAAGTTTGCAGTGAGCGGCGTCAACCTGGGGCTTTTTTGCTCAACGCCTAGCGTGGCTTTGTCGCGCAATTTGTCACGCAAAGCAGCCTTTGAAATGTTGGTCACTGGCGATTTTCTGTCAGCCCAAGAAGCTTTGAAGCAAGGCTTGGTCAATCAGATTGCAGACCCAAGCGAGCTCGACAATGTCCTGGAGTCTTTGGTCCAAAAAATACTGGCCAAGCCCCCTGTGGCGCTGGCCATGGGCAAAGAGCTTTTCTACATGCAACTGGAAACCGGCATCGAAAAAGCCTACGAGTATGCGGCCCAAACCATGGCGTGCAACATGATGGACAACAGCGCGCTAGAGGGCGTTCAAGCCTTCATCGAAAAGCGCAAGCCCAATTGGACCTGAACTGACTTGATTTAGCTCGCTAGGTCGATATAAACGCGCCCTGCTTCAATCTTGACTGGCCAAGACTTCACAGGCTCTGTGGCAGGTCCACAACCGACGGTGCCATCGCGCACATCAAACAAGGCTTGATGGAAGGGGCACTCGACGTAGTTGCCCTCCACAAAACCTTCGCACAACTTGGCGTTGCCGTGACTGCAGTCGTTGTTGATGGCAAACACGCCATCGTCTACTTTAAAAATTGCAATGTCTTGATCTTGCGGTGTAACCGCAATGCCAGCACCTTCAAACAAATCTGCCTCTGCGGCAACATCGATCCATTGGCTCATGATTAGATGGGATAAATGATGGAGTTGGGAATCATCTCGCTGTCGTAGACGCACACACGCTCAGCAAATTTGAAGCCCTCGGGGGTTTGCACAATGATATCCAAGTAGCGTCCTACATTGAAGACAGTACTTTCCTTGTCGTATTTGGTTCTAAACACGGCGTAATTGGCTTCGCTGTAAATACGGCCCTCCTCCACTTTTCGAACGATAGGCGCACCCACCACATGGCGTTGATAGTAGGGGTCGTGATACAAGGTTTCGCTGATGCCATAGACACGATCTTTGAGCATGCCTTTGCTGGTCAAGGACAAGGTCGAAAGCGGAAATCCTCTTTCGTAATTTTCTCTGGGCTGAAGCTTATAAACACACTGCTCCGTAAAAAACTCAGGCCATAAATCCCATTGGCCGCTGTCGACAGCGCTGGCGTAATCGGCATAAAGTTGCTGGATGCCAAACCAAGTTTGCATGTCCACCATGATCAAGCCTCCATCACTTTTCGCCAATATTCGTACATGCCACGGATCAATGTTTCCGTGACCATGTGATCGGTCTCACCCACTTCACATCCGCCCAATTCAGCCAAAGTTCGATGCTGAGGTTTGGTCTCAAAAGCTTTTTGAGAAAATTCAATCACTTCGCCGTCATCGGCAGACACAAAACCGGCAGGCCCAAACAAATTGGCTTGGCGCAGTCTGCGTTCCGTCATGTCGGGCGTGTCGTCTTCAAAACCAAAATGCGTCCAGACAAAATCAAAAGCACCATGGCCATCGGGCTGAATATGGCGCGTTGAGACGCTGTTGACTTGCTGCTGAAAAATGACACTCGGAAACAAGGTCATCATGACGGCAGTCGGACCGCCCCACCAAGCCTCTGGCACGATGTCCAGAAAACTGGGGTCGTGCAATTGCATGCTGGCTTTGAAACTACTCACCTGAGTGACATCGGCCGATGCCCCCTTGGCTTCCCCTGCACTGCCTCGCGTTGAAATCATGGCGGCATGGCGATGGTGATCATCCATCCGCAATTCACTTTTGTTGTCTGCACGCCAGAGGCCAAAGGTCACAAACCAAGTGTGCAACAAGCCTGGGTGGTAAGGGTCTTTGATGTTCTCTTGCATCAACTTCCAGTTGCCTGGAATTCGCTGGCGGTTGTAGCCCAAAATTTTCAACTGCCGCCCATTGAAGAGTCGGTCAAAGTATTTCAGGATGGTGGGCCCCATGAAGTCTTCAAGAGATTCCACATCGAGATCAAAAGAAGCAAAGACAACGCCGCCTCGAACCGCCACTTTCAAGGCCGTTAAGCCATGGTCTTTGGGATCAAAGTCGGCCGGCATCCCGCCGTTTACTTTGCCATCTTGGCGCACGCCCCGTCTGAAGGGAACACCTTGCAACTTGCCATCCAAGGCATAGCTCCACTGGTGGTAAGGGCACACCAATTCCTTTTTGTTGCCATGACGCTCTCGACAAAATGCCATGCCGCGATGTGCACACACGTTTTCAACCACGTGGATGTGCCCATCTTGGGCCCGGGTCATGACAACAGAGCGCTCGCCGACAACGGTGCGTTTGAAATCACCCGCATTTGGAATTTCGGCCTCAAGCCCGACATAACTCCAGTGCGACTTGTAAAAAAAGCGCTCGAGTTCTTTTTTGTGGCTGTCTTGGTTGGTGTAGACAGCAAACGGAATGCGGCTGGTGCCTGACGATTCCCAATGAATTGGATGCTCTTGCATGTGTGTTGATCTCGACAAGATTCTTGAGCTGGATCATGCCAGTCACACCAATTTAGTAAATCTTAATTTACATATAATCATTATTCGATTATCAAATATTTAGACGCACGCATGGACCTTGCCAAACTGGACCTCAATTTGCTCTTGGTTTTTCACCACCTGCTCATTCTGAAGCGGGTCTCTGCGGTGGCAGACCTGTTAAACATGAGCCAACCCGCCGTGAGCAGTGCCTTGGGCAGACTCCGGGCAAGTTTGGATGACGAGCTGTTTATTCGCACTCAAGGGGGAATGACACCGACGCCCTACGCCATTCAGCTTGCTGAACCAGTGGCCATGGCCTTGGATGTTTTGCAACAGGCTTTGAATGTCCGCGGCGCTTTCGATCCCTCAAGCAGCACACGCAACTTCACCATTGCCTTGACCGATGTCGGCGAAATGTATTTTTTACCCGTCCTAGTCGATGCATTGGCCAAAGCGGCGCCTGGCGTTACTTTGCAAGTGGTCAGCGTGGCGCAGTCAACCCTCAAAGAAGACATGTCGACGGGCAAGATTGATCTGGCCATGGGCCTCTTGCCTCAATTGCAGGCAGGGTTTTTTCAACAATCTTTGTTCAAGCAAAAATACATCTGCTTGATGCGCAAAAAACATCCTTTGGCGCTGTTGCCATCTTTAACGACTTCCGCTTTATTTGCAGCAGAACATGTGCGAGTTTTGGCAACTGGCACGGGGCATGGCCGCGTCGATGCAGCCTTAGACAAACAAAAAAACAAACGCAAAGTGCGCCTAACGGTGCCCCACTATGTGGCATTGGGCGATGTGTTGCAACACTCCAATTTGATCGCCGTGGTGCCCGAGCGTTTTGCACAGCGCATTGTTAAACCCTTTGACCTGGTGATGCGGGACTCTCCTGTCAAGGTAGAGGACAGCGCCATCCATCAGTGTTGGCATGGCCGTCTGCACCGAGATCCTGGCCACCAGTGGTTACGTCAGTTGATGCGCAAACTCTTTGGGGATCAAGCAACTGTTGGAGAAGAAAAAGCGACCTAAGCCGCTTCCCTCCCTCAATCAAATTGCAAGATGCTAAAGTTCATGCAACTTGCACTTGACCTGATAGAAACATGACGCTCCCAAACTGCCCCCAATGCAAATCTGAATTCACTTACGAAGATGGTGCCAACTTCGTCTGCCCTGAATGCGCTCATGAATGGCCACAGCACGTCCAAGTCGAGATGGACACAGTCAAGATTTTCAAAGACGCTTCGGGCAATGTCTTGCAAGACGGCGACACAGTCACTTTGATCAAGGACCTCAAACTGAAAGGGTCCTCTAGCGTGATCAAAGTTGGGACGAAAGTCAAAAACATTCGCTTGGTAGAGGGCGACCACGACATTGACTGCAAGATTGATGGTTTTGGCGCAATGCAGCTCAAAACCGAATTTGTGCGCAAGGCATGAGGCCAACCGAAATATTCATCCCACAAGACTCATCCGAAATGCACGGTTATTTCATCTTGTGAAATTTGATCTCAAAATCTTCAATTTCACCCCTATCAGCACAGTGTCAGGCGCTACTTTTAAGATCTAATACTGGCTTGCAAGATTTACTGTTGCACAACAAAAACGAGGAAGCAAATGGCTAACGAAAAATCCAAAATCATTTACACATTGACCGATGAAGCCCCTTTGTTGGCGACAGCGGCCTTTTTGCCCGTCATTCGCACTTTTGCGTCACCCGCCGGCATTGAAGTGGAATCCAGCGACATTTCATTGGCTGGGCGTATCTTGGGCGAGTTTTCAGACTTGTTGCCCGAAGCGCAACGCATTCCCAACAATTTGGCCGCTTTGGGTAAGTTGACGCTAAAACCAGAAGCAAACATCATCAAGTTGCCCAACATCAGTGCCTCCGTGGGTCAACTGAACATTGCCATCAAAGAGCTGCAGTCAAAAGGCTACGCCCTGCCTAACTATCCAGACAACCCCAAAACAGACGAAGAAAAAGCCATCAAAGCGCGCTATTCCAAGTGCACTGGCTCGGCCGTGAATCCTGTTCTGCGCGAAGGCAACTCTGACCGCCGTGCACCACGCGCTGTTAAAGAATTTGCCCGCAAAAACCCACACAGCATGGCCGAGTGGAGCCAAGCTTCACGCTCGCACGTTTCACACATGCACCATGGCGACTTCTACCATGGCGAAAAATCAATGACCATTGAGCGTGCACGTGACGTCAAAATGGAACTTATCACCAAGAGCGGCAAAGCCATTGTGCTGAAGCCCAAGGTTTCCTTGGTCGACCGCGAAGTCATTGACAGCATGTTCATGAGCAAGAAAGCTTTGGAAGCTTTCTACGAAAAAGAAATTGAAGACGCTCACAAAACAGGCGTGATGTTCTCCTTGCACGTCAAAGCCACCATGATGAAGGTGTCACACCCCATCGTGTTTGGTCACTGCGTCAAGATCTTCTACAAAGACGCGTTCAAAAAGCACAAAGAACTCTTTGACAGCTTGGGCGTCAACGTTAACAACGGCATGGTTGACCTGTACAACAAGATTGCCACACTGCCCGATTCCAAGCGCGAAGAAATCATGCGCGATTTGCACGCATGTCATGAGCATCGCCCTGGTTTGGCCATGGTCGACTCTGCCAAGGGTATTACCAACTTCCACTCCCCCAACGATGTGATTGTGGATGCTTCAATGCCCGCCATGATTCGCAACGGCGGCAAAATGTGGGACGCTGCGGGTCGATTGCAAGACGTCAAGGCCGTTATGCCTGAGTCCACCTTCGCTCGCATTTACCAAGAGATCATTAACTTCTGCAAGTGGCATGGTGCCTTCGACCCCAAAACCATGGGCACTGTACCCAACGTAGGTTTGATGGCGCAGCAAGCCGAAGAATACGGCTCACACGACAAGACTTTTGAAATTGCAGAAGACGGCGTGGCTAACATCACTGACCTGGAAACTGGCGAAGTGTTGCTCAGCCAAAACGTCGAAGCCGGCGACATCTGGCGCATGTGTGAAGTCAAAGACGCCGCCATTCGCGACTGGGTCAAGTTGGCTGTCAACCGTGCACGCAACTCTGGCATGCCCGTCGTGTTCTGGTTGGATGCATACCGTCCTCACGAAGCCCAATTGATCCGCAAAGTCAAGATGTACTTGCACGAGCACGACATCAATGGTTTGGACATCCAAATCATGAGCCAAGTTCGCGCCATGCGTTACACCCTCGAGCGCGTTGTTCGCGGCCTTGACACCATCAGTGCCACTGGCAACATCTTGCGCGATTACCTGACAGATCTGTTCCCCATCATGGAACTGGGCACCAGCGCCAAAATGCTGTCCATCGTGCCTTTGATGGCTGGCGGCGGCATGTACGAAACAGGTGCAGGCGGCTCCGCCCCCAAACACGTTCAGCAATTGGTCGAAGAAAACCATTTGCGTTGGGACTCATTGGGCGAGTTCATGGCCTTGGCTGTTTCTTTGGAAGACCTGGGCATCAAAAACAACAATCCAAAAGCCAAAATCTTGGCCAAAACATTGGATGCAGCCACTGGCGCCTTGTTGGACAACAACAAGAACCCTTCACCTAAAACAGGCGAGCTCGACAACCGCGGTAGTCAGTTCTATCTGTCCATGTACTGGGCACAAGAATTGGCCGCTCAGACCGAGGACAAGGAACTGCAAGCCAAGTTTGCACCTTTGGCCAAGGGCTTGACCGACAACGAGAAGAAGATCATTGAAGAACTCAAAGCGGTCCAAGGCAAACCTGCCGACATTGGCGGTTATTTCATGCCTTCTGCCGATTTGTTGCAAAAGGTCATGTGCCCTAGCCCAACCTTCAATGCATTGATCAAGGCCGCTCAAGCCTAAGTCAATTGGAGACAGCGCCAGCTTTGGCGCTGTCGTCCCCAAAAGAAAGCCGCTGTTTCAGCGGCTTTCTTTTTTGGGTCTACTCTTTATTCAAAAAGATCCGTTTGATTTTTGTCTGTAACGGGCTTGGGCTTATTGACCTTGCTTACCTTGCTTAGCTTGCTTACTTTGCCAGAACCCTTAACAGGCGAAAGTTCCAAAATGGCAGGCCTCTCCTGTTTGATGACTTTGACTTCTGGCTTGGCCAACAGATCTGCAGGCCAACGTTTGAGTCTTTTTAACTCACCCCTGTTCATGCAGCGATAAATTGCCACATGCAACTGAGTTTGCTCATTTTCCAAAATGACGTATTGCTTGCCGCCGTAAGTCACTTCACGCCCTTTCACTGCCAAAGGCGTGGCAACGTCTTTTAAATCTGTTCTGGAATAAGCCGTGATGGCTCTCAAAATGATCTTATTCATTCAAAACTCTAGTTGAGCAACGTATGGTTTAAAAACAATAAGTTTACCAACAAATGGTTGGCTATCAATATGTTGAATTGGATCGTTTAAAAACAACAACTTAAATTCCAACCGCATCCCAAATCAATTTGCACGAAACCAGAAACAAACCCGTTTGAACCAGTTTGTAAAACCAAACATCATTGATTCTGCGGGTGAGATAAGCGCCTAAATAAGTGCCCAGCAAGGCGATCGGTACCAAGACGGCAGCCTTCATTAAATCTTCTTGGCTATAAGGGCTCAGATTTTGATACGGCAGAATTTTGGACAGATTGATGATGGCAAACAAAATGGTTGCTGTTCCTGCAAATTCGGCTTTGGGGAGTTTTTGGGGCAGCATATAAATTTGAAAAGGGGGTCCGCCGGCATGCGAGATAAAGCTGGTGAAGCCAGCCACGATTCCCCAAAAATAGCCTTTGACCTTGTTCGCTGGCTGCGGTTCTAAGGATTGCCCCCGTCGAAACCAGATCTGCAAGCAAAATCCGACCCCCACCAAACCAATGATGAATTTGATCGTTTGATCAGAAATCATGGACGCGGTAAGCCATCCAATAAAAACGCCCATCACACCGGTCGGAATTAAAATTTTAAGATTGGGGGCGCTGTATTGACGCCTGTAGAGCCATACACCCACAACATCCGAAATCACGAAAAGCGGCAACAACAAGACGGCCGCTTTAACCGGCGACATCACCAAAGAAAGCAGCGGCACGGACATCATGCCGACCATGGGCAGCCCACCCTTGGACATCCCAATGAGCAGCGCCCCAAGGCTTGCAAGAATCAAATACGAGTCAATGGGCATACTTATCTAAAATTTGAGTGAAATGGCAAATGGCAAATGAAAAATGGAGAATGGCCAGTAGCAAGTGGCCAATCAATAATTGATTTGCGAATGCCGAACGATGCGACTGCAACAAAAGGTGGCTAGCGCAGAGACGCACAAAGTAATCCAGATGACCAAGCTATAAGATTGGTTCACATCAAATACGCGCCCCGCCCACACGGGCCCCAATAAATTCCCCAATGCTGCACCTGAATAAAGCGTGCCAATGATGGCTGAAACAGCCCGACCACCAAACAAGTCCATGCAAATGGCAGGCAACAAAGAAACGATGCTGCCGTAACTTAAGCCGAAAACCACGGCAAAAATAGCAAATACTTGTTGGTCCTTAGCCACGGCCCAAATTAAGAACGACAAACCCATCGCACATTGCATCAACATGAGGGTTTGGACACGACCAATTCGATCGGCCAACCAGCCAATGGCAAATCGACCCACCAAACTGCCAATGCCAATCAAGCCCACCAGCGCAACGGCTTGAGAGTCGCTCACACCAGCGTCTCTAGCAGCGGCAGAGATGTGGGCAAACGGAATGAACATCACTGGGGAACCCAAAATAACCCCCATGTAAAGCCATCTGAAACTTGGCGTTTGCAAGGCCTCTTTCAATGTCTTGCCACTGCTTTGGGCCGCGTTACCTTTGACGACCGAGGGCGCGCGTTGTAATAAAAATGCGGCCACCAAACCAAGGACCAGAACGCAAAAAGCCATGATTTGCAGAGCTTCTCGCCACGTGACTGCAAGCAACAAATAACTAACGGCCAAAGGAACTAACAAGGTGCCAGCCCCTACCCCAGAACTGGCAACGCCTGAGGCCAAACCACGATGTTTGGTAAACCAGGGCTGAACACATGCAATGGAGGGGGTATATACAAAAGCAATGCCCAATCCCACCAAGATGCCATAGCTGATGTAAATGCTAGAGAGCGATTGGGCCAAGCTGGTGCCCAAAAGTCCAATCGCTATGAGCCCCATCCCAACCATGCAAACGACACGAGGGCCCCAGCGGTCGGCCAACATGCCGCCCAAGGCGCCCAAGACAAAATAGACCAAGCCGCAGAGTCCAAAGATCCATGAAACATCAGCGCGGTTGGCTGCAAATTCCTGTGCAAAATTTTCAAAAAATGCGGCAAAGGAATACGAAACGCCAAAGATCAAGGCAAGGCAGACAAAAGCGGCCCACACCACGACCCATGCTTTTTTGGAATCAGTCATGGGTCGACTTCTCAAATGAACTCAAGGCTTTGTGCAACAAGACGGGCTCCTTCGGTTGCTTGTGTCTGGAGAGTTTAGTGTTTTTTAAGTCGTGGCTCTGATAAAGTCATTCACATGAATTCACCCATCACGCCTCGCTTGCCCGGAATCCGGTTTGTGCACTCACCCGGACCAACCCATGTTCCCGATGAAGTCATGCACGCCATGCAAAGGCCCATGACGGATTTGGCCGACCCCCGCGTTGCAGCACTCATTGCCGCATGCGAAGCCGGCATGAAAAATTTGCTCAATTCCCCCCAATCTGAAATTTTCTTTTATGCCAGCAATGGCCATGGCGTTTGGGAAGCTGTTTGCGCCAATTTAGGCTCAGACAAACACAGCCTCTTGATTGCGGGTTCTGGCCATTTTTCTGATCAGTGGGCCATTCAGACCGAAGGGCTTGGTCTGTCGGTCATCAGGACGCCGCACACCGAGGGGCATCAAATCGATGTCGATGCCATCGAGGCGGCGCTCAGGGCTGATACTGCCCACAAAATTGCAGCGGTCATGGTGGTGCAAACAGACACCGCCAGCGGCATCACCAGCGATCTTCTTGAAATTCGAAAAGCCATTGACCGCACCCAACACCCCGCCATTTATGTGGTCGATGTGGTGGCCTCATTGGCTGCCACCCCCTTTGACATGGATGGCTTGGGGGTTGATGTTTGTCTGGGTAGCTCTCAAAAAGGTTTGATGATGCCCTCTGGATTGGGTTTTGTGGCCGTCAATGCCAAAGCCTTTGACTGGTCCCACCAGCATGCCAAGCCCCGCTTTTATTGGAGCTGGTTCGAGCGCAAATCGCCTGTCCAATCCGCCAGGTTTTGTGGCACGCCTCCCCTTGCCCACCTGGCTGGACTTGAAACTTCACTTCGACTTTTGCAACAAGAGGGACTGCCAGCCGTCTATGCCAGACACCAACGTTTGGGCGGGGCCGTCAGGGCCGCTGTCAAGGCTTGGTCCACCCAGGGCGCTTTGAAACTGCACTGCCAAGATCCCCATGGATTTTCCAATTCAGTCACTGCGGTTGAAGTGGCTCAAGGCATTGATCCAGAGGCACTTCGAATGGTGGCTCGTGAGCGGTTTCAAGTGGCCATGGCTGGCGGGCTGGGTGCATTGAGTGGACGCGTGTTTCGCATTGGCCATTTGGGCGACATGAACGAACCCATGATCTTGGGCGCATTGGCCGGCATCGAAGCGGCCATGCGGGTTCAAAAAATTCCATATGGCGATCAGGGCATGACCGCTGCGATCGCTTACTTAGTTGAGCACACCCCTTAAGGCCACGATGCTTTTCACGAGGACATGATGTTGAAGCTCATGCCTCTGGCACAGGCATGGCATGGGCTTTCATTTGGGATTCACCCGGCAAGAAAAGCACCATCAGTGCACCCAAGGCTGAAATGACAGTCAAGCCCAACATCAATTGGGTAAAGCCGGCGTGTTTTACCACTGGGCCTAACAAATAAACGGCCATAGAACTGATGCCAAATGAGATGGCAATCCGTGTGCCACTGACGCGCGAACGCATGCTGTCATCGATGTACCTCACCACCATGGTGTCACTGAATGGGATGGAGCCAAAAACCATCACCATGTAACCAATGGCTGCAACATACCAAGCCCAGCCCGAACTTTGAGAAGCGACACCAAACATGACTATTTGCAAAAAGAGGATGGCAAAAAACAAAGGCTTCACAGGAAACTTGTCTAGCAAACGCCCCACCACCAGTTGGGCCAAAGAAGCAATGGCATAGACGGCAGCAAGTAGCAAGCCCATCTTGGAGGGATCTGTCACCAGACCATCCAACTTTTCGGCCAGCAACTGCGTGTTGCCGTTGGTGGTAATGTTAAAGAGCAAACTGGTTGTGGTGGCTGTGCCCACCATGACGATAAAGGTACGAACGGCCAAGCCCTTGGGTAGCTGAACCGAGCTACTTTTTTTCTTGCTGGAAGGTGCTTGCTCTTGCGGCGCAAACCATGCAAACAAGAAGCCACAAACAATCGACACCACACCGGGAACAATGAAGGCAACGCGCCAACCTTGCCAGGCCACCAAAAACCCAGTGACCAAGGCCGCCAAGGCAATCCCTAAATTACCGGCCAAACCATTGACGCCAATGGTTAAGCCAGGTCGACTTGATTTTTGAACCAACAAGGGGATGCCAACGGGATGGTAGATGGCAGAAAAAATGCCCAAAACAGTCAAAGCCATGGCCATTTGCAGGGGGGTTTGAGTCAAAGCGACAGCAATCGAAGATGCACCCATTCCCAAAAAGAAAACAATCATCATGGGCCGTCTGCCCCACAGGTCTCCCAGTCGACCGGCTGGAATGGAACCCAAGCCAAACATCAAAAATGCCCCCACGGTGTAAGGCATCATGTCTTCCCAACGGCCCACACCAAAGTCGATGGCAATGGCACTGACTGCGGTTGCAAAAATCAATAAAAACAAATGGTCAAGGGCATGACCAACATTCAACAACAGTGCGGGAATCATCGGCATGGGAATTTGAGATTGAATCTAGAAGTTCTTTGAATTAAACCCCGAAATGCCCCATTGCGCACGTCAACACAGCGACAAGAAGCAAGGGAATATCCTGTGATGAAAATGAAAAATTTCCAATATTCTGACTGTCTCTTTAGACCCTGAGGCATCAACATGACATTTTTGACTGGTTTTAAGTTCAAGCAATCTGCCAAAGCCGGCGGTTCCAACAAGCCACATGCAATCATTCCTGCCATCATTTTGAGCTTGGGCGTTGCGGGTTCTTTTCTCACAACCCTGAGTGCACAAGCGCAAGCCTTTCCCAACAAGCCCATCCGCTTGGTTTGCCCTTTCCCTCCAGGCGGCGCCGTCGACATTGCATCGCGTGCCATTGCCCAAGAGTTGTCCAAGAACTTAGGTCAACCCGTCACTGTCGACAACAAACCAGGTGCAGGCGGCAACATTGGCGGCGCTGAAGTGGCCCGCGCCACCCCCGATGGCTACACCATCTTCATGACCACCAGCGGTATTCAGGCCATCAACCCCGCGCTGTATGCCAAGATGCCCTTCGATCCCAATAAAGACTTGACGCCCATTACAGCGTTGGTGTCCTTGAACAATGTCTTGGTGTTGCACCCATCGGTCAAAGCCAACTCTGTATCCGAAGTGATTGCGTTGGCCAAGGCACAACCAGGCGCCATCAACTACGCTTCCAGTGGCAGCGGCACCAGCATCCACATGTCGGGTGAAATGTTCAAGTCGCTCACCAATGTCAACATGACGCACATCCCTTACAAAGGCAGTGCGCCCGCCATCAATGACCTGCTGGGTGGCCAAGTCATGATGATGTTTGACAACATCCCCTCTGCCATTCCCCATATTAAATCTGGCAAGCTGAGAGCACTGGCCACCACCGGTGCCAAGCGCGATCCTTTGTTGCCCGATTTGCCGACATTGGCTGAAGCCGGTGTGGCGGGCTACGAGTCAGGTGTTTGGTTTGGCTTGGCAGTTCCTGCCAACACACCCCGCGATGTGGTGATGAAACTCAACGCCGAAGCCAACAAAGGCATCAAATCACCAGAGTTCGTCAAGCGCATGACCGATTTGGGTTACATCATCATGGGTACCAGCCCCGAAACAATGGCCGAGATGAACAAAGCCGAAGTTCAACGTTGGGGTCCGATTGTGAAGGCCTCTGGCGCCAAAGCGGACTAATCGCGTCTTCCAGACCCTCCTGTTTCCAAAGGCAGTATGCAATCCAGTTTGAAAATTGTTTTTCATGGCGAGAATGCTGCCAACTTTAGAACAGGCATCGAAAGTCTTCTACACCATACCCATCAAATTGTTTCGGTTTCACAAGCGCTTCTTCAGGCGGGTGAGACCGAACATTTTGAGACTGCCGATGTTCTCGTGGGTGTTCAGTTAAGTCGGGACATGCCCCGCCCCCACAAATTGCAATTGCTACAAGCACCTGCAGCAGGTACCGATGGCATTGATCGGGCTTGTCTGCCTCCGCAGGCGCTGTTGGCCAATTGCTTTGGCCATGAAAACGCCATTGCCGAATATGTCATGGCCGCGCTCTTAGCGCGCCATGTTCCCCTGCAAGCAGCCGATCAAGCGCTCCGACAAGGTGAGTGGCGCTTTTTTGCGGGCAGTCCCGGCGCTCTGCGCACAGAATTAGGATCGCAAACCTTGGGGTTAATGGGCTTTGGGCACATCGCCAAAACATTGGCGCAACGTGCCAAAGCATTTGGAATGCGCGTAGTTGTCGCCAACCGAAGTCCTGTCCACAGCCCAGACGTTGATCAAAGTTTTAAGCTGGCAGACTTGCCTGCGTTCATGGCCGCTTGCGATGCGGTGGTGGTGACATTGCCTTTAACAGACACCACCAGAGGGCTGGTCGATGCCAAGGCTTTAGCCTGCATGCACCCTGACGCCCTCATTCTCAATGTAGGGAGAGGCGCTGTGATTGACGAGCATGCTTTGTTTGAAGCACTGCAACAAAAATCTATTGGGGGCGCCATCATTGACACTTGGTATCAGTACCCCAATGCAGAAAAGCCCCAATGCGCACCCTCGCAATTTGATTTTGCCAGCCTAAGCAACGTGCTCATGACTCCCCATATGTCTGGATGGACCGAGGGCACGGTTCAGCGTCGCAAACAAAGCATTGCCGAAAACATCAACCGTTTGTGTGCTGGCCAAGGCTTGCTGAATGTTCTGACATAAAGAACAAATTGAAAGGACAAGGCCTAAGTGCTTTGCCTTGCAACAATGTCAAAGCCCAGATCGAGTTGCGGCTGGCTCGGTTCATCGCCTTGAATTAACTGTAGCAACATGTGCGCCGCGGCCTCACCCACTTTGGCTCGGGGTGTTCGAACCGTGGTCAACGGCGGCCACATTTGATCGCTTCCGGTCAAATCATTGAAGCCGGCAATCGCCACTTGCTGGGGCACTGAGATGCCCAAACGCATCGCGGCCAACAGAGCGCCTTGCGCCAAATCGTCGTTGCAAAAAAAGATGGCATCGACAGCGGGACTTTGCTTCATGATTTGCTCGAACATCAAGCCACCCAAAGCCAACGAAGACGGTGCAGGGTTCAGCCACTCCAACGTTGGGTCGTAGAGTTGCTTGGATTTCAAAGCTTTGCGCCATCCATTCAAGCGTTGCATGACGCGAGGATCGAGCTGCGCTGCAGCAAACACTATGCGTTTTTTGCCTTTGGCAATCAAATGGTGGGCCATAGCCTCACCCGCATCAGTTTGCCTAAAACCCACGCAGTAAGGGTTCAAGAGTGGTTCATTGGCCGAGGCAATTTGGGCTGCATTTGATTCAGAGTTTTCAGGCAAGTCCATCAAGTGAACACAAGGGACATTGCTGCGAGCCATCAATTTTTGGGTGCTGGCACTGTGGTCCAAACCAGTGATCAACATGCCTGCTGGCCTGTGCAGCAATTGCTCGCGCATCAGTTGCTCTTCCTCGCTGCTGTTGTAATGCGTAACGCCCATCAGGGTCTGAAAGCCCGCCGATCGCAAGGTTCTTTGTGCCGCCTCTAACAAGTCCACAAACAAGGTGTTTGACAGCAAGGGAATCAAAATGGTGACGTGGTTGCTGCGCTGTGAGGCCAATGCCCGCGCGGCAGGGTCGGGCACATATCCCAGCTTGTCTGACACTGACAACACACGAGCGACCAGGTCCGGGTCAACCGCTCTCTCACCTCTTAGGGCACGAGACACCGTGCTGGAACTGACACCCGCAGCCTTGGCCACATCGCTCAAGGTCACTCGACCTGTGGAACGGTGGTTTCTGGAAAGGCTCGAAGCAGTTTTCAAGGGTTTGTCCGTAGAAAAAACGAAATCAATCTCGTTAGGATAGCGCTATCCAAAGAATTTAACCTGAAACTGATTGATTGTTTAGCGCTCGATTTCCCTAATGAAAAATTGAAAACTTCATGTTTTCTCTTTTTTTGAACATCAGGACAGCGCTATCCAAAGCCACTTCTCCCCCACTCTTTATCCCATGTCATCCGTAGATCAAGCTTTGCGAATCATTGTGATGGGCGTCTCAGGCTGCGGCAAGTCAAGCTTGTCACAAAGCCTCAGTGAAGCCCTTCATTTGCGCATGAAAGACGGGGATGAATTGCACTTACCAGAAAGTGTGGCCAAGATGAGCGCGGGAATTGCCCTCCAAGATGAAGACCGTTGGCCCTGGCTGGATCGAATTGCAAGCTACCTCAAAAGTTCAGAGACTGAAAACGGCCCGGGCGGCATCGTTGCCTGCTCAGCCCTTAAAAAGATATACCGTGATCGCATTCGCCAACAGGCTGGACCTGTTGTCTTTGTTTTTTTAGAAGGTCCACCCGAGCTTATTCGCCAACGGATGCAACAGCGCGTGGGGCATTACATGCAACCAGGCCTGCTAGACAGCCAACTGCAAACTTTGGAAAAGCCCACCACCGACGAGACCGATGTCATCACGCTGTCAATCGATCAACCGCTTGCTCAAATTGCTGAACAAGCACTCCATGCCTTGAGAGCGCAAGCCTCTGAGGCCCTCACCTGATTTACCCAACCATAGGATTTCCATGTTCATTCGATGCGCATTTTTTCAAGGCAATGTCAAACCTGGCAAAGAACAAGCCTTCAACGACTACATCCGCAAAGAGCTTGTGCCATTGTGGACACGCTTTCCCGGCGCCCAAGAAGTTCGGGTGTTGCGTCAGGTTGAAAGCGATGTAGCCGATCCACACTTTGGCATGGTTTTATCAGTGCGTTACCCCACACGCGAATCCATTGAAATTGCCTTGGCCTCTGAAGTTCGAATGAAGAGCCGCGAAGTTTCTAAAGACCTCATCGCCATGTTTGATGGCACCGTGTTCCATACCGTGTTCAGTGCTGACGAATATGCACTGCCCACCGATTGATTTTTTTCACCCACGTTAAAACCACAGGAGACTCATCATGAAAATTTCTCGCATTCTCGTTGCTTGCCTGATCGCTAGCATGGGCTCGGCCGCATTTGCTGCCAAGTTCAACCTCAAAATGGGCCACGCGGTCAACACCACCGACGGCCAACACGCAGCCGCCATGAAATTGGCCGAGTTGGTCAAACAACGCACCAACGGTGAAGTTGAAATCACCATCTTCCCAGCCAACCAATTGGGCAACGATGCCGCCATGATCAATGGCGTGCGCGGTGGCACGATTGACATCGTTTCTAGCGGTGCTTCTAACTTCAACGGCATTGTGCCCAACACAGCCGCCATGGAATTGCCTTTTGTGTTCCGTAGCGCGCAGCACGCCTACACAGTGCTTGACGGCGCTGTGGGCACTGGCGTGTTGAACGAGTTGGCACCCCACGGCATGAAGGGCTTGGCCTACTGGGAAAACGGCTGGCGCGCATTCACCAACAACAAGCGCCCTGTGAACAAGCCTGAAGATTTGAAGGGCTTGAAGATTCGCTCTACGCCCAACCCCTATCACATTCAAGCCTTCAAACTGTTGGGAATGAACCCATCACCCATGCCTATCGCCGAGCTGTACACCGCCTTGGAAACTGGCACCTTTGATGCACAAGAGCACCCCATCAACGTGACCTGGTCTTCTAAGTTTTATGAAGTTCAAAAGCACTTGACCGTGAGTAACCACGTTTACTCACCTTTGGTTGTTGCCATGAACAAAGGCAAGTTTGACTCATTGCCTGCCAACTACCAAACCATTGTGGTGGAAGCTGCGCGTGAAGCTGCCAAGTACCAACGCAGTTTGAACGCAGCCAACGCTGGCAAAGTTGTAGCCGACTTGAAGAAGTCTGGCATGCAAGTGATCGAGAATGTCGACATGGCACCTTTCCAGAAAATTGTGTCTGCTGAAATTGCCAAAACTTTTGGTGAAAAGAACGGCCCTGCTTTGTTGCAAGCCATCGAAAACACGAAGTAATGTGTGATCCAAAAGCCCTCTTCACTTGAAGAGGGCTTTTTAATGTGTGTTCTATGAAAAAAATCAACGACTTATTTTTCCGTATCGCTGAGTTCACCTTGGTGATCATGTTGTCAGCCATGGTCATCATGGTTTTTGGCAACGTCGTTTTGCGATATGGCTTTAACGACGGCATCATCAGCTCGGAAGAGTTGTCACGATTTTTGTTCATCTGGATTACGTTTTTAGGCGCCATTGTCACCATGCGTGACAATGCGCATTTGGGTCTTGATTCTGTCGTGCGCAAACTCAGTTTGAACGGCAAAAAAATTGCATTTGGCATTTCTAATTTATTGATGCTCGGGTGCTGCGTCCTCATGTTCTACGGCACTTTGAAACAGCACGGCATTAACGCCACCACCCGATCAGGCGTCACTGAACTCCCCATGAGCTGGGTTTACGGTGTGGGCTATGTCACCAGCATTGCCATGGGCCTCATGATCATTGGCAAATTGGTCCGACTGGCCAAAGGTGAATTCAACGAAGCCGATCTCATTCAAGTCACAGACTCTGAAGAAGACGCCAAACCGCATTTGCAAGAGAGCGCCAAATGACCGTCTTAGTTTTCATCGGCTCTTTGTTGGCGGCCATGGCTTTGGGCATGCCCCTGGCCTTCTCACTGATCGTATCTGGTGTGGCACTCATGCTGCACTTGGACAACTTTGACACTCAAATCGTGTCACAAAATTTAATCAATGGGGCAGACAACTTCCCATTGATGGCCGTCCCTTTTTTCATGCTGGCCGGCGAATTGATGAATGCAGGTGGTATGAGCCGACGCATCGTCAATTCAGCCATGGTGTGGGTGGGGCACTTTAAAGGCGGCCTTGGCTATGTGGCTGTGTTTGCAGCCATCATCATGGCCAGCTTGTCTGGCTCTGCCGTGGCAGATACCGCCGCTTTGGCTGCGGTGCTCATGCCCATGATGCGCGATGCGGGTTATCGCATGGACCGTTCGGCAGGCCTGATTGCAGCAGGCGGCATCATTGCCCCGGTTATTCCGCCCTCCATCGGCTTCATTTTGTTTGGCGTGATTGGCGGTGTGTCTATTTCCAAACTGTTCATGGCTGGCATTTTTCCAGGCATTTTGATGGGCCTGGCTTTGCTGATTACTTGGTGGATCGTAGCCAGAAAAGACGACGTCAAAGTGTCACCACGTGTGCCCATGAAGGAAAAAATACGCGTCACAGTCGATGCTTTCTGGTGCTACCTTTTGGCCTTCACCATCATAGGCGGCATGAAAATGGGCATCTTCACGCCCACAGAAGCCGCAGTGGTGGCTGTGGTGTATGCCTTGTTCGTTGGCCTCTTTGTCTACCGTGAAATCAAAGTGAAGGATTTGTACGGCATCATTTTGGCAGCCGCCAAAACATCTTCTGTTGTGATGTTCTTGGTTGCAGCGGCATTGGTTTCCGCTTGGTTGATCACCATCGCCAACATTCCAGCCCAAGTAGTTGAGATGCTGCGCCCCTTCATCGACAATCCCACGCTCTTGATGATCATGTTGATGCTGGTGGTTCTCGTCGTCGGCACTGCCCTTGACTTTGCGCCCACCGTGCTAATTTTGACGCCTGTGTTAATGCCCTTGGTGCGTGAAGCAGGCATCAATCCGGTTTACTTTGGCGTGTTGTTCATCATTAACAATGCCATTGGTTTGCTCACGCCGCCGGTGGGTACGGTTCTCAATGTGGTTTGCGGGGTCGGCCGTATTCCCATGCATGAAGTGATTCGCGGCGTCATGCCCTTCTTGATCTCTCAAGTGGTGGTCATGGGTCTCCTCATCGCCTTCCCCATCTTGGTGATGGGTCCTCTTAAATGGTTATCTAGTTAAGTCGAGTTAAACAATGACAGTTCTCAGCTCCTTTCAATTGAATGGCAAATTAGCCCTGATTACGGGCTCTTCTGCAGGTATCGGCTTTGCCTTAGCGCGCGCTTTGGGTCAAGCAGGCGCCCATGTCGTCATCAATGGCCGCAATGCGCAAAAAGTTTCTGCGGCAGCCCAAACTCTGAAAGACGAAGGCTTAACGGTCAGTGAGTCCGTGTTTGATGTGACCAACGCCAAATCGGTTTCAGAAGCGGTTCAGCAAATTGAAACCCAAGTGGGTGCGATTGATATTTTGATCAACAACGCCGGCATGCAAATTCGAGGTCCCTTGCATGAATACAAGGACGAAGATTGGCACACGCTCATGCGAACCAATTTGGACAGCGTTTATTTCGTTGGCAAAACAGTGGCCCAACAAATGATTCCTCGCGGCCGCGGCAAGATCATCAACATTTGTTCCGTTCAAAGCGAATTGGGCCGTCCTGGCATTGCGCCTTACACAGCCTCCAAAGGCGCGGTCAAAATGTTCACCAAAGGCATGGCCATCGATTGGGGCCAATTTGGCATTCAAGTCAACGGCATTGGCCCCGGCTATTTCAAAACCGAACTCAACCAAAAATTGGTGGATGACCCTCAGTTTTCATCTTGGTTAGTCGGCCGCACGCCCAGCAGACGCTGGGGCGATGTTGAAGATTTAGGCGGCGCCGCGGTATTTTTGGCCAGCGATGCGTCCAAGTTTGTCAATGGCCATATCCTGTATGTGGATGGCGGCGTCACGGCTACACTCTAAGCATTGAAACAAAGTTTCCCAGAAAGGCTCACTTATGCGCGCTCTGATTTGCCACTCTGCCAAAGATTTAAGAATCGAAAACACCGAATTGCCAGCCATGGGGCCGGATCAAGTCCGCGTCAAAGTCGCCTTTGGCGGGATCTGCGGTTCCGATTTGCACTACTACCAGCACGGTGGCTTTGGCACGGTGCGCATCAAACAGCCCATGGCCTTGGGTCACGAAATTTCCGGCGTGGTCGACGGCTTGGGCGCCAATGTCAAGCATCTGGCTGTGGGGCAACGCATTGCCATCTCCCCTTCTCGTCCTTGCGGAGCTTGCCGCTTCTGCCAACTGGGTCAGCAAAACCATTGCTTGAACATGCGCTTCTTTGGCAGCGCCATGCCCTTTCCCCACATTCAAGGCGCATTTGCCGAACAGCTCATCATTGAAGGCTACCAGGCACACCCCATTGGCCAACACCTCAGCCTGTCAGAGGCTGCGTTGGCAGAACCTTTGTCTGTGGGCTTGCATGCCATTCAACGTGCTGGCGGCGTGTTGGGCAAACAAGTGTTCGTGACAGGCTGTGGCCCTATTGGCGCCCTGCTCATTGGCGGCTTGCGCCGCGCCGGTGCCGCTCGCATTGTGGCAGCCGACATTGCCGACCTGCCGCTCAAATGCGCCAAGGAAATGGGCGCTGACGAAACCATCAATCTCAAGACTCAGCCCGAGTTGCTCGACAAATACAAAGTCGACAAGGGCCAGTTTGAAGCTGTCTTTGAAGCCTCCGGCAGCGAACCCGCTTTGCGAGCTGGGTTGGATGTCATCATGCCGCGCGGCATCTTGGTCTCTGTGGGCATGGGGGGCGACATGAGCATCCCCATGACTCAACTGGTGGCCAAAGAAGTCGATCTGCGTGGTACCTTCCGCTTCCACGCTGAGTTTGCCAATGCCGTGCAATTCCTCAACTCTGGTCTGATCAATGGCAAGCCCGTGATTACCAGTGTGTTGCCCATGGACAAAGCGGTCGAAGCGTTTGAGTTGGCCTGCGACAAATCGCAATCCTTGAAAGTTCAAATCGACTTTGAAGCAGCTTGATGAAAAGCCAAATTGACCACTTGGTAATTGCGGCTCACAGCTTGCAACAAGGCGTTGAATGGTGCCAGTCTGTTTTAGGTGTGACCCCAGCTGCGGGCGGTGAACATGAAAAGTACGGAACACACAACCGTCTTTTAAAAATAGCCACGCCCGGTTTTCCTGTGGCTTATCTAGAAATTATTGCCATCAACCCCGAAGCAGTGATTGAAAAAAAACCGCCACCAACGCGTTGGTTCGACTTAGATAACAAAGAACTGCAAGCAGAATTAAAAAATTCTCCAAGGCTCATTCATTTTGTAACCAACACCAGCAGCATCCAAGATGCGCGGCATGCCTGGAAAGCCCAAGGCATCGATCGTGGCCCCATCATTCATGCCAGTCGCAAAACACCTAAGGGCTTGTTGCAATGGCAAATTACGGTCAGACCTGATGGCGACAGATTGTTCAACGGCACATTGCCAACCCTGATTCAGTGGGGCAAACCAGAAGCTACTGACCCCATGCAATTGCATCCTCGCAATCACTTGCCAAGGTCCAAGGTTTCGCTCAAAAGCCTCATGGTGTCGCACCCAAGTGCATCAAAAATCAAACTGGCGTATGAGTCGATCGGACTCGATCACATTGAGATCACGGAAGGCCCAGCCAACCTGATTGCCACACTTCAGACGCCCAAAGGCTTGGTCACTTTAGAGAGTTTAGGCATTTGATCATGCCCAACAAGTCGCAAACCAACTCAGGCGACAACGCGTCCGAAATTTTGGATGTGCTCATTGTGGGTGCGGGTTTATCGGGCATAGGAGCAGCCAAACATTTGCAAATGCATTGCCCCTTTGCCACTTGGCGCATTTTCGAATCAAGAGATGCCATTGGCGGTACCTGGGATTTATTTCGTTATCCAGGCATCCGCTCAGACTCCGACATGTACACCTTGGGTTATGCATTCAAGCCCTGGCTCGATCACAAATCCATTGCAGATGGCAGCACCATCCGCAACTACATTCAAGAAACTGCGGATGAAAATGGCATCACCCAGTACATCCGACATGGCCGTCAAGTGACGCATGCTTCATGGTCAAGCGAGCATTCGCATTGGACCATTACGGCGACCAGCAAAGGCAGTTCTGAACCTGTTGTGGTGAAAGCCAAGTTTCTGTATTTGTGCTGCGGCTATTACAGCTACCAAAAAGGTCACCAGCCAGATTTTCCAGGGCAGTCCAACTTCAAGGGTCAGTGGGTTCATCCGCAGTTTTGGCCCAAACAACTCAATTACGCCGACAAACAAGTGGTGGTCATTGGCAGTGGTGCCACAGCCGTCACATTGGTACCCGAAATGGCCAAGACAGCGTCGCATGTCACCATGCTTCAACGCACGCCCACCTACGTTGTGTCTCGGCCAGGCTCTGATGCCGTTTCTTTGTGGTTTCAAAAATTCTTACCTCAACAATTGGCGTATCAAGTCACCCGCTTCAAGAACGTCTGCTTAGGCATGCTGTCGTATCAGCTGGCCAGAAGTCAGCCTCAGTTTGTGAAGAACTATTTGGTGAAATTGGCCGCCAAGCAATTAAGGTCCGATGAAAAGGCGCAACACTTTTCACCCAGCTACAAACCATGGGATCAGCGCCTGTGCCTGGTGCCCGATGGCGATTTGTTCAAACAAATTCGAAAAGGCAATGCCAGTGTGGTGACCGACACCATTCAAAATTTCACTGAACGGGGTATTGAGTTAAGCAGTGGCAAGACGCTAGAAGCCGACATCATTGTGTCTGCCACAGGCCTCTCCTTGAACATTTTGGGCGATATTCACATTGAAGTGGACGGCAAAGTTTTCAATGCATCGCAAGCCATGGCTTACCGCGGCATGTGGCTGTCAGACTTGCCCAACGCCATCATGACATTTGGCTACACCAATGCCTCGTGGACCTTGAAGGCCGACCTGACAGCCACCTACACGTGCCGCCTGTTGAACTACATGCGAAAACATGGCCATCAAAAAGCTGTACCAGTACGAGATCCCAACATGGCAGAGCAAGACTACTTGTCATTCACTTCGGGTTATGTGCAACGTGCCAAAAATGTATTGCCTAAACAAGGCGTGCAGGCCCCATGGCAAGTGAATCAAAATTACTTCAAAGACATCATGCTGATTAGATATGGCCGCCTGAACGATGGCGTCATGAAGTTCAGCTGAGTTAATTTTTTCGGGGCTATCGCATGCTTGCTTTATGGATTTTGTTTTTACTGGGGATGAGCACCTTGGGCTTGGTCTTGTTTGCCACTTTTTCCAACAAAAAAGCAGCGCAATATTTGCCACCTTCTGGCACCTTTGCACAATTGGGCACCACCAAACTTCACTACGTCGATCAAGGACAAGGTCCTGTCATCGTCATGGTTCATGGCTTGGCAGGCAACCTTCACAACTTCACCTATGGCCTGGCTTCGCCCTTGGCCAAAAACTACCGTGTCATATGTGTCGATCGCCCGGGATGCGGCTACTCAGAGCGGGCTGGCCATGCTGATTCAAGCCTCGAAGCGCAAGCCGATACCTTGGCGCTTTTGTTAGACCATCTGGCCATAGAATCGGCCGTCTTTGTGGGGCATTCTTTGGGCGGTGCTATTTCATTGGCCATGGCGCAAAGGCACCCGCAAAAAGTCAAAGCACTGGCCTTGATTGCCCCCCTCACCCATCTGCCCGATGAGACAGCACCTGTGTTTAAACCACTCGACATTGCCTCACCTGTGGTGAGGAGACTGTTGGGCTGGACGCTGGCTGTACCTGGCACTATTTACCGAATGAATGCCAGCCTCAAAGTGATTTTTGGCCCTGAGAAAGCACCTGCTGATTTCGCCATACGCGGTGGCGGCATTTTGGCGCTCAAGCCCAAGACATTCATCACTGCCTCGAATGATTTGCAACAGGCCAAATCCAGCATGCCTAGCATTGAAGAAGGCTACGCAGGCATGACCACACCCACCAGTGTTTTATTTGGCCGTGAAGACCGCATATTGAGTTGCAAGCAAAATGGCGAGGACATGACGGATCGCATTCAAGGTTTGCAATTGACCCTGGTCAGTGGCGGTCACATGCTGCCTGTGACACAAATCGAACAAAGCCTTCAGTTTGTAGAGACCGTTGCAGGAAAAGCCACAGGTTTGGCATCTTGATGCCAAACTTTGTACTTGTGCATCACGGTTTCAAATTCGGGTGATTGCTCAAATTTTTCTAACCACAGCTTTAAGGCTGGCCAGGCTTGTGCGTCAAACCACGCGCGATCTGTTCTGGCAAATTGCCTGACAAATGGTGCAATGGCGGCATCTACCCAGGTCCAATTAGCGCCCATCAAATTGGCAGTTTGTGACAAACGTTTTTCCAATTGCTTTAAATAGTCTGCACCCTGCTCTCTGTGCGTCATGCCATCGCTCAAGTCATAGCGATTGGGGTATTTGTAACGATCTAAATTGAGCTTGAATTCTTGATCACACACCTTGACCAATTGGAGCGCGTCTTCATGACCCTCTGAGTCCTGTGTTTGCCAATGCGCAGGATCGTTTTGGCTCAGGGCCCAACGCATGATGTCCAGACTTTCTTCCAGCACCCGTCCGTTAACCAACATGACAGGGACCGTTCCCTTGGGCGAAGCCGCCAACATACTTTCTGGCTTTTGCGACAAGGCTATTTCGCGAATCTCGCATCGAATGCCGCTGGCCAACAAAGCCAAACGCGCGCGCATGGCGTAGGGGCAGCGTCTAAAGGAATACAAAATGGGGGCGTCCATGGGCAGAAGATTGGCTATTTTTTGTTGACGTTGCGGCGTTCCAATGTGATTGATTTGTTTGGCTTTGGCAATTTCCCATTGTCGCTGACGCTCGCGTGCACTGTTTTTTTGCACATCGCTTGTGTGCGCATGACACCTCGGACAACTGACGCCCAATTCAAACAAGGGTGAAATCTTCGCGCCATTAGGCAACGGCTCGCGGCAGCAACGGCAAAGCTCATGCGGTCCAGGCTTTAAACCATGCCCCACAGAGACGCGCTCGTCAAAAACAAAACACTCACCTTCCCAAAGGCTGTTTTGCGGCGGCACCACTTCTAAATATTTGAGGATGCCGCCTTGTAAATGATAAACATCCTCAAAGCCATGTTCCAGCATGAGGGAGGTTGATTTTTCACAGCGAATGCCGCCTGTGCAAAACATCGCCACCCTGGGTTTCTGACCGTTCTTTTCTTCTAAAACCTTGGCTTTTTGCACCCACTCTGTAAGCTGCGAGAAGCTCTGAATATTGGGATCGACGGCGCCTTTGAAGGTGCCAATTTCAACTTCATAGTCGTTGCGCGTATCAATCACCACCACGTCGGGCGAAGAAATTAAGTCGTTCCAATCTTCTGGCTTCACGTACTGCCCTACTCGCTTGGTGGGGCTAATGCCTTCAACCCCCAAAGTCACAATCTCTTTTTTGAGCCTGACCTTCATGCGGTGAAAAGGTGCCTTATTTGAAAAGGATTCCTTGTGCTCTAAATCTACAAGCTTAGGATCGGATCTGAGATAGGCCAATACGGCATGCACATCCTCAGGTGCACCGGCAATGGTGCTGTTGATGCCTTCGCGGGCCAACAAAATCAAACCTTTGACGTGGTGCGCTTCACAAAACGCCAGCAAGCCAGGCCTGCGCTCTGCAAAGTCTGGGAGGTCAACAAATTTATAAAACGCCGCTGTTAAATAAACGGCATCGGTCGCCACGGTTGTCATGCTTCAAATTTGCTTTAAGAGTTGCGCTGTTTCAAACAAAGGCAAGCCCATGATGCCGGAATAGGAACCTTTAATTTCTGAAATATGGGTGGCAGCCAATCCTTGCACACCATATGCGCCCGCTTTGCCCATGGGCTCTCCACTGGCGATGTAGGATTTGATGTCGGCCAATTTCATAGGTGCAAAAGTAACTTGTGAAACTGACACGCAGATTGCGCGTTTGCGATTTGAAGCCACAGCCACTGCCGTCAAAACACGGTGGGTTTGACCCGACAACATTTTCAAAATTCTCAAAGCATCTTTGTCGTCTTGAGGCTTGCCCAATATTTCACGGCCCAAGGCCACTGTGGTGTCTGCGCAAAGGATGGGCGCTTGAGGCAAGCCTCGCTGCTTCATGCGGACCACCGCGGCTTCTAACTTGAGTTGCGTGACACGCTTGACGTAGGTCAAGGGCGCCTCGCCAGGCCTGCCCATTTCGAGGGCTTCCGCGTCTTCTTCAGGCGATGGCAAAAGCAATTCGTAACGAACTCCAATTTGTTCTAGCAGTTGTCTGCGGCGTGGGCTTTGTGACGCCAGATAAACAAAGTTCTTCATGGGCATCTTACTCACGGTGATAAGGGTGGTTTGCGTTCACAGACCATGCCCGATACAACTGTTCAATCAGAAGCACGCGCGCCATGGCATGCGGCAAAGTCAGGTCTGACAAACGAATTCTTTCGTGGGCTGCATCCCTAAATGCAGGCTCGAGACCATCGGGCCCGCCAATGATGAGGGCCACATCATCACCACTCAACTGCCAGTCCTTTAAGCGCTGTGCTAGGGCCGTTGTCCGCAAAGACGTACCGCGCTCGTCTAACACCACAATGCGAGTGCCGCGCGGAATGACGGCCTCTATGCGTTGCCGCTCAGCCGCTACCAGGGTTTCATAGGTTTTAGAACCGCGAGGCTCCGTTTTGACGGCCTTGAGTTCCACTTTGAGTTCGGGTGGAAATCTTTTGGCGTAATCGTCCCAAGCGGTTTGAGCCCAATCGGGGATCCGTTGCCCCACGGCCACAATGAGCAGCCTCATTCGCGTTAAGCCTTAGGTTTTGCCTTGGCCTTGGGCTTAGCCTGGGATGCGGTTTTAGAAGCTGGCTTCGAAGATGACTTGGAAGCCGGCTTGGAAGTTGATTTGACAGCGGGCTTGGCTGTAGATTTCACAGCAGCTTTGGCACCAGATTTAACGACCGATTTAGCGCCATTTTTAGCCGACGTTTTAGCGGATGTTTTGCGAGCAGGTTTAGCTGACTCTGAGCCCATAGGTCCAACGGGCACAGCATCGCGTCGAGTGGGTGTTCTGCCGGCACTGACGTTGGCCTTTTTCTTGGCGACTGGTTTGCGCACAGGTTCAACAGGTTTGGGTGCACCCAGCTTCAATCGAACAGGTTTGTCACCCCAAATTTCTTCGAGGTTGTAGTACGAACGAATGGTGGGCTGCATGATGTGCGCCACGGCACTGCCACAGTCCACAATGATCCATTCACCATTGTCTTCGCCTTCAATGCGTGGCTTGGGATAGCCCGCCTCACGAACTTTGTCGCGGACACTGGCGGCCAAGGCTTTGGTTTGGCGATTGGACGTACCAGAGGCAATGATGACGCGCTCAAACAAAGGCGACATGGCCTCTGTATCGAACACCACAATTTCTTGTGCTTTCACATCCTCCAAAGCGTCCACAATGGCGCGCTGGAGTTTTTGGGTGTCTTTTTTGGCAGAGGTATCAGTCATCGTGCTAGCTGGTAAAGGTGATGGCGGTCAATATACAGCGCAACGGCCTTGGGGACCAGTGCGCCGATGGGTTGGCCATGGGCTACCCGAGTTCGAACTTCCGTTGCGCTGTGTGGCAAGGGGGGTAATTTCAAGGTTTGGGTGGGAATGTCATGGCTAGAAGCGTCAGGGCCTGGTGAGTCAGGCGTCTCGCGCTCAGCAACGCAAATTATAGCCCGCTGAGAAATTTCCTTGATTTCATGCCATGTGCCCAAGGCTTTGCCCTGATCTTCCCCGACAAATAAGAAAAATTGGGCTTCAGGAAGCTGTAATTGGAGGTCTCGCAAAGTTTCAACCGTAAAGCTGGGGCCTTGGCGCTTGAGCTCCATATCATCCACTTTGACCCGTGGCAGATGCCCAAAAGCCAGCTGCGCCATTTTTAAGCGATGCACACCATCACTCAAGGTGCGCGGCTTGTGCCAGGCATCGCCTGTTGGAATGATCCGCAATTCATCGAGTTGAAACTGCGCAATAGCCGCCTCCGCCATGGCCACATGGGCCAGGTGCGGTGGATCGAAGGCACCCCCCAAGATGCCAACGCGTTGTGGTGTCAAACCCAATCCCTAGGCTTTAAAAACTTGGAAACCAATTGAGCCTCCGCTGAATCGGGGGCATCCACGCGGTTGTAGGACCAACTGACCAATGAAGGCATGGACAGCAAAATGGATTCTGTTCGACCACCTGATTGCAGGCCAAAGTGGGTGCCTCGGTCCCAAACCAAATTGAATTCAACGTAACGGCCGCGTCTGTACAACTGAAAGTCGCGTTCACGTTCGCCATAGGGCGTGTCTTTGCGTTTCATGACCAGGGGCATGTAGGCCTTCAACAAGCCGTTGCCCACATCCTGCATCATGGCAAAACCCTTTTCAAAGCCAAGCTCGGAAAAGTCATCGTAAAAAATACCACCCACACCGCGGGCTTCGTTGCGATGCTTCAAGAAGAAGTATTCATCGCACCACTTTTTAAACCTGGGATGCAACTCAGCGCCATAAGGTTGAACTGCATCCTTGCATGTTTGGTGAAAGTGCACCGCGTCTTCTTCAAAAGCGTAATAAGGTGTCAGGTCCATGCCGCCGCCAAACCAGGACACAGGCTCTTTGCCCTCAGGCTTGGCCACAATCATTCGAATGTTCATGTGCACGGTGGGCACATAAGGGTTGCGCGGATGAAAGACCAAAGACACGCCCATGGCTTCAAAAGGCGCACCGGCCAATTCTGGGCGATGCTGCGTTGCTGAAGGCGGAAGCTTAGGTCCGCTGACATGAGAGAAGCCACACCCAGCTCTTTCAAAGACAGGGCCGCCTTCCAAGATTTGGGTAATGCCATCACCTTGAAGCATTTCGCCCTCAGGTTTGCGCCAAGCATCCACCACAAAATCTGTGCCATCCAAGTCTTTCAGTGCTTGGGTGATGTTGGATTGAAGCTTGATTAAATACTCGCGAACTGATTGAGCTTGGCTTACTTTCATAGGTCGTCTTTCTGCGGGCATTTGAAATACAAATTATTTTTTGGATTCTTGACTAGGCAAGGGTCGTATGGGGGCCGCTTGGTGCAGATTGAAACCTTCTGCACCTTCGTACATTTTACGAAGGTAAGCGTAGTCAACTTCTAGATCACCTGTCAGCTTGATGAAGCCTTCAAACTTGAGTTCTTTCTTTTTGTAGTCAAGTCTGACGACGGCCAATGGCAACTTAGCTCTGAGGGCCAACTGATAAAAACCACTACGCCATCCTTCAGTGTGCTTTCGTGTGCCCTCTGGTGATAAACCCAGCCAGAAAAATGTGTTGGCACGCTCGTGTTCTGCAAAAACTTCAACCATAGAGCCCACAACGCCCTGGCTGGAGGAACGGACAGTGGGAACACCACCAATCCAACGTATCCATGGGCCCACCAAGGGAATCTTAAACAAAGAATCTTTGGTTAAAAAATAAATGGGCATGCCCATGGTCCACTTGCTTAGCATGGCGGTCAGGAAATCCCAGTTGCTGGTGTGTGGATACACAATGGCAACGCCTTGCATGCTTGGCAGTCCTTGAAAATCAACTCGCCAGCCAATCAATTTCAAAAGCCAAGCAGCCCACATGTGGCCTTTGAATTGGACCGGATAAGGCCCAGGGATCAACTCGGGTTGCAACAATTTTGGCGTTTCTTGTTGGCTCATGATTTGATGGCCCTGAAACCAATATCTTTTCGATATTGTTGACCCTCAAAGTGAATGCCTTTGGCCACTTCATAAGCTTTTTGTTGCGCTTGCTTGACGGAGTCCGCCAAGACTGTGACACACAAAACACGGCCGCCCGAAGTCAATGTTTGTCCATCTTGAGGCGTGGTTCCCGCATGGAACACCATGGCCTCAGGATCGTCTTTGGGCAAGCCAGTAATGACATCGCCCTTGCGGGGGTTCATGGGGTAGCCTGCAGCTGCCATGACCACACCCAGTGCTGTGCGTCGATCCCATTCCAATTCAACAGTGTCCAGTTTTTCGCTGGTGGCCGCCAACATGACATCTACCAAATCGCTTTTCAAACGCATCATGATGGGCTGGGTTTCTGGGTCGCCCATGCGGCAATTGAATTCCAATGTTTTAGGCAGCCCTTGCGCGTCAATCATCAGTCCAGCATACAAAAAGCCGGTGTAGGGAATGCCGTCTTTTTCCATGCCCTTGATGGTGGGCATGATGACTTCCCGCATGGCCCGGGCGTGTACTTGGGCTGTCACAACCGGTGCAGGTGAATAGGCGCCCATGCCACCGGTGTTGGGGCCTTGGTCGCCGTCAAGCAAGCGTTTGTGATCTTGGCTGGTGGCCAAAGCCACCACATTCTTGCCATCACACAAAACGATGAAGCTGGCTTCTTCGCCTTGCAAAAATTCTTCAATGACCACACGGGGAACAGCAGCGCCGTCAGCGCCGGCGTTGTGCACCACGCCCAGTTGGTTGTCGAGCAACATAAAGTCAATAGCTTCGTGTGCTTCTGCTGCGGACATGGCCACCACAACACCCTTGCCTGCCGCCAAACCATCGGCCTTCACCACAATGGGGGCACCCATTTTGTCGATATAGGCGTGAGCTTGAACAGGGTCAGTGAAAGTTTCGTAAATGGCCGTTGGAATACCATGGCGCTGCATGAAGGCTTTGGAAAATGCCTTGGAGCTTTCCAATTGAGCAGCAGCTTTTGTAGGCCCAAAAATGCGCATACCGTGTGCACGAAACTCGTCCACAACACCAGCGGCCAAAGGCGCTTCAGGCCCCACAACTGTCAACTCAATTTTTTCTAGTTGCGCCCATTCACGCAATGCTTTCACATCCGTAATGGGCACATCGACCAAGTTGGGATCGCGAGCTGTACCACCATTGCCGGGGGCTACAAATACTTTTTGAATGCGTTCAGATTGTGACAACTTCCAAGCCAGCGCATGTTCGCGCCCGCCACCGCCTACTACCAATACTTTCATCGATCAAGCCTTATTCAGAAATGGTTGCGTTGTGGAAAACGTTTTGCACATCGTCCAAATCTTCCAAGATATCCAAGAGTTTTTGCATTTTGGCAGCATCGTCCCCCACCATGTCAATGGTGTTCTCAGCGCGCATGGTGACTTCGGCCATCTCAGCCATTAAGCCCGCTGCTTCCAATGCATTTTTAACCACTTCAAAATCTGTGGGCGACGTCAACACTTCAATGGCGCCCTCATCGTCTGCAATCACATCTTCGGCGCCTGCTTCCAAAGCAACTTCCATCACTTTGTCTTCTGAGGTGCCAGGTGCAAAAATCAATTGGCCGCAATGCTTGAACTGAAAAGCCACAGAGCCTTCAGTGCCCATGTTGCCACCGTGTTTGCTAAAAGCATGTCGCACTTCAGCCACCGTGCGCACACGGTTGTCGGTCATGGTGTCCACAATGATGGCGGCGCCGCCAATGCCATAGCCTTCGTATCGAATCTCTTCGTAGGTCACACCTTCCAAATTGCCCGTGGCCTTGTCGATGTTGCGTTTGACTGTATCGGCCGGCATATTGGCGGCTTTGGCTTTCTCAATGGCCAAGCGCAAACGCGGATTGGCTGTAGGGTCGCCTCCACCCGTTCTGGCGGCCACCATGATTTCACGAACCACCCGGGTCCAAATGCGCTGGCGTTTCTCGTCTTGTCTGCCCTTGCGGTGCTGAATATTTGCCCATTTACTGTGGCCAGCCATCTCAAATTCCTTGATGTTGATTTAATCTATTGGGTGAGATTTTACTTTTCTAGTTGAGGGGACCCCTTTTCATGCCAAATCAGCTTTTGATTGCCCGCAATAAAACCACAGATTGCCACATTCTGATGGGCATGGCCAACCGTCACGGCCTCATTACCGGAGCCACAGGCACTGGTAAAACGGTCAGTTTGCAGACTTTGGCCGAGAATTTCTCCAATCATGGGGTGCCCGTCTTCATGGCCGACGTCAAAGGCGATTTGGTGGGTATCAGCCAAACTGGCCACCTGAGCGACAAGCTCAAGGGCATTTTGAAGGATCGCCAAATGGACGAGCCTTCCGCACAAAGCTGCCCTACCACGCTGTGGGATGTGTTTGGCAAGCAAGGTCACCCCGTCAGGGCCACGGTGTCTGACATGGGTCCCTTGCTTTTGGGCCGCATGCTCAATCTGAACGACACGCAGGCGGGTGTCCTCAATTTGGTCTTCAAAATTGCCGATGACCAAGGCTTGTTGCTGCTCGACCTTAAAGATTTGCGTGCCATGTTGCAACACGTGGGCGAAAACGCCAGCCAATTCACCACCGAATACGGCAATGTGAGCGCTGCCAGCGTGGGCGCCATTCAACGTGGCTTGCTCGAAATTGAAACGCAAGGCGCTGACAAATTCTTTGGCGAGCCCATGCTCAACATCCAAGACTTTTTGCAAACGGACGCCAAAGGCAAAGGTGTGATTAATTTGCTGTGTGCCAGCGAGTTGATGAATGCACCTCGCCTTTACGGCACCTTCTTGCTGTGGTTGCTGTCCGAGTTGTTCGAGCAACTGCCTGAAATTGGCGACCCCGAAAAACCCAAGTTGGTGTTCTTTTTTGACGAAGCACACCTGTTGTTCAATGAGGCCCCCAAGGTGCTCATTGAACGCATGGAACTCTTGGTCCGCCTCATTCGGTCCAAAGGTGTGGGCGTTTATTTCGTCACACAAAACCCACTGGATGTGCCCGAAACAGTTCTGGGCCAATTGGGGAACCGTGTTCAGCATGCCCTGCGTGCGTTCACACCGCGCGATCAAAAGGCAGTCAAAGCCAGTGCGCAAACTATGCGCCCCAATCCCAACTTGGACATTGAGAAAGCCATCACAGAGTTGGGCGTGGGCGAAGCCTTGGTTAGCTTCTTAGACGAGAAGGGTCGGCCTGGCATCACCGAGCAAGCTTTTGTGTTGATGCCTGGCAGCCAATTGGGACCCATTACGCCAGAACAACGCAAAGCCTTGCTCGACAACTCATTGGTGGCGGGGGTTTATGAAAAAGCCATCGACAGAGAGTCCGCTTATGAAAAACTCAAGGGCGCTCATGCTGCTTCAGTTCAGGGTAATGAGGCCCAGCCATCTGGCAACGCTGGTGATAACAAGTCCTCCTCTAATGAGTCTCAAGGCAGCAATGCACTTTTAACTGGCCTTGGTGATGTTTTATTTGGTCGCACAGGTCCAAGAGGCGCGAAGCACGATGGCTTGGCTCAGGCGATGGTGAAGTCTGCCGTTCGAACCATTGGTTCGAGTGTGGGGCGGGAAATAGTTCGAGGTGTGTTGGGCGGCATTTTGGGCGGCAGAAAACGATAAAAAAAGCCGGAACAAGTCCGGCTTTTTTGTTGAAGGAACTGAGTGAGGTCCTTAGTTGGTCGTTGCCTCTTCTGGCTCATGCGGCTCCGACTTTGAGTGACGTCCTTCTTTTTTAGGCAACGGCGTGATGTCCAATAACACTTCGTCTTTGTCGTCCAAGTCGACACTCAAACGTCCACCATCGATCAATCGACCAAACAACAACTCGTCGGCCAAAGCCTTGCGAATGGTGTCTTGAATCAAACGCTGCATGGGGCGGGCGCCCATGAGCGGGTCGAAACCTTTTTTGGCCAAGAACTTGCGCAGCTTGTCGCTGAACGTGACGTCCACTTTCTTCTCTGACAACTGTGTTTCGAGTTGCAGCAAGAACTTGTCGACCACGCGCATGATGATTTGCTCGTCCAAAGCCTTGAAGCTGACCATGGCATCCAAACGGTTGCGGAACTCAGGGGTGAACAAGCGCTTGATATCGCCCATTTCATCGCCTGCTTGACGCGGGTTGGTAAAGCCAATGGTGGCCTTGTTCATGGTCTCGGCACCGGCATTGGTGGTCATGATGATGATCACGTTGCGGAAGTCGGCTTTGCGGCCGTTGTTGTCCGTCAAAGTGCCATGGTCCATGACCTGCAGCAAGACATTGAAAATATCGGGGTGCGCTTTTTCAATTTCGTCGAGCAGCAACACGCAATGCGGTTTCTTGGTGACCGCTTCTGTCAGCAAACCACCTTGGTCAAAGCCCACATAGCCTGGAGGCGCGCCAATGAGGCGGCTCACCGCATGACGCTCCATGTACTCCGACATGTCAAAGCGAATGAGCTCAATGCCCATGATGTAGGCCAACTGTTTGGCGGCTTCTGTTTTGCCTACGCCTGTAGGGCCGCTGAACAAGAAAGCACCAATCGGCTTGTCTGTTTTGCCCAAGCCAGAGCGCGCCATTTTGACGGCCGAGGCCAACACTTCGAGGGCCTTGTCTTGACCAAACACCACGCTCTTCAAATCGCGCTCAATGGTTTGCAATTTGCTGCGATCGTCGTTGGACACATTGGCTGGCGGAATGCGTGCAATCTTGGCCACGATGTCCTCGATCTCGGCTTTGCCAATGGTCTTCTTGCGCTTGGAAGGCGGCAAGATGCGCTGTGCAGCGCCGGCTTCGTCAATCACGTCAATGGCCTTGTCGGGCAACTGACGGTCGTTGATGAACTTGGCAGACAACTCGGCAGCGGCTTGCAGTGCCGCATTGGCGTACTTCACACTGTGGTGCTCTTCGAAGCGAGACTTCAAGCCCTTCAAAATGTCAATCGTCTCGGGCACAGTTGGCTCAACCACATCGACCTTTTGGAAGCGACGTGACAAGGCTGCATCTTTTTCAAAGATGCCGCGGTATTCAGTGAAGGTGGTGGCACCAATGCATTTCAATTGGCCACTAGACAGTGCGGGTTTGAGCAAATTGGAGGCATCCAAAGTACCGCCAGAGGCCGCACCAGCACCAATCAAGGTGTGAATTTCGTCAATGAACAACACAGCGTGTGGCTTGTCCTTCAAGGCTTTCAAAACGCCCTTCAAGCGTTGTTCAAAATCACCACGGTACTTGGTGCCTGCCAACAGGGCGCCCATGTCGAGTGAATAGACCACAGCTTCGTTCAAAATTTCGGGCACGCTGCCTTGCGTGATGCGCCATGCCAAGCCTTCGGCAATGGCAGTCTTGCCAACACCTGCTTCGCCCACCAACAAGGGGTTGTTTTTGCGACGACGACACAGAATTTGAATGGTGCGCTCAACTTCGTATTCACGGCCAATGAGCGGATCGATCTTGCCTTCTTTGGCCATCTGGTTCAGGTTCTGCGTGAACTGCTCCAGCGGTGAGGCTTTTTCATTGCGCTCACCACCACTGCCGCCCTCTTCGCTTTCAGGCGCAGGCGCAGCATCGCTGCCTTTGGCGGCTTCAGGTGGATCGCTCTTGCGAATACCGTGCGCAATGAAGTTCACCACATCCAAACGCGTAATGCCTTGCTGGTGCAAATAGTAAACAGCGTGCGAGTCTTTTTCGCCAAAGATAGCCACCAGCACATTAGCACCGGTCACTTCTTTTTTGCCACTGCCTGTGGATTGCACGTGCATGATGGCACGTTGAATGACACGCTGAAAACCCAATGTGGGTTGGGTATCAACTTCTTCTGTGCCAGCCACTTGGGGCGTGTTGTCTTTGATAAATGACGACAGCGATTGACGCAGATCGTCCACTTGCGCTGAACACGCACGCAACACTTCTGCTGCGCTGGGGTTGTCCAGCAATGCCAACAACAAGTGTTCCACGGTAATGAACTCGTGTCGCTGCTGTCGCGCCTCAACGAAGGCCATGTGCAAACTGACTTCCAATTCTTGGGCAATCATGTGATTTCCTTAAATGCCTTGCGGAGGTGAAAAATAATAGGTTGGGCAAATTTGTTGAATTTCAACTCCTTTATGCCACATTTTGAGATCGCTCTTGAGAAACTCATGCAACAGGCTCACTGACACACTGAAGTGGATGACCAGCCTGGTTGGCGGCATCAAGCACTTGATCCACTTTGGTCGCTGCAACATCACGCGTAAAGACGCCACACACACCTTTGCCGTCCAAATGAATTTTGAGCATGATTTGGGTAGCGGCTTCTCGGTCTTTGTTGAAAAATTCTTGAAGGACCAAGACCACAAACTCCATGGGCGTGTAGTCGTCATTCAGCATGACGACCTGGTACATCTGGGGTGGTCCTACTTTGGCAGGACGTCTTTCTAAAACCACAGAATCGCTATTTCCAGGAATACCAGCGGGGTCGCCGGCGCCCCCGGGAACTTTGGGGAAATTTGGTTTTTTGGGTTTCTCTGTAGCCATGTTTTCATTCTAGCGAGCCTTAGGGGCCTTCGGCTTTGCGTTGATAAAAAGTCCTTATGCCGCATTGCAACAATTCAGTCGCAGTCGGGTAAACCTTGAATTGACAAGAATCAATTGTGTGCTTTAAATGAACTTTACACAGTCAAAACGATGGAGACAGGCATGCCCAGTGGAACAGTCAAATGGTTCAATGACGCCAAGGGATTTGGATTCATACAGCCCGATGGTGGCGGTCCAGATGCTTTTGCGCACTTCTCTGCCATTGCGATGGAAGGTTTCAAAAGCCTGAAAGAAGGTGCTCGCGTCACTTTTGAGTTGAGTGATGGCCCCAAGGGCCCGATGGCCGTCAACATACAGGCTGAAGCGGGTGCTGCACCCGCAACGCCTGCACCAGACGCCTAAGTGGCTCTTGAGCTTGGTCAGTCGCTCAACAAGAAATAAGACAAGAAAAAAGCTCTTAAGAAATAATTCTTAAGAGCTTGATTCAGTTTAATGGTCGGCGTGGCGGGATTCGAACTCGCGACCCCTTGCACCCCATGCAAGTGCGCTACCAGGCTGCGCTACACGCCGACAAGCTTTAAATTATAGCCCGAGATTTGTCTCAAATAGAGAGCAAATCTCTAATATCCATTAATTCACGACGAAGCGTCGGCAAGCTGGAAGTGGCCTGAAAACTAGAAGCTCGTTGCGCGCTTTCCATGGCCAGTTCTTTCTCTTCAACGGGCATGTCATCGTCGGCCCCAGACACCATCTCTTCTGCAAAGACATCGTCTAAATCATTTTCGCCGGGTGCTTCTTTTTTAAGACCTCTTTGAGATTGCATCATCTCTTGCATTTTGTTTCGAGCACCACTGATGGTGAACCCCTGCTCATAAAGCAAGTCTCGAATGCGGCGAATCATGAGCACTTCGTGGTGCTGGTAATACCGGCGATTGCCGCGGCGCTTGACGGGCCGTAGTTGCGTGAACTCCTGCTCCCAATATCGGAGCACATGCGGCTTGACACCGCAAAGCTCGCCCACTTCACCGATGGTGAAATAGCGCTTGGCGGGGATAGACGGGAGGGAGTTCTCCATTGAAATCACAAACTTGCTGAGGGAACCTACAAGCTTACTCTAAGCAAGTGGCCTGCGTAAAGTCCTAAGACAAGAAATTTTTTGTATCTAAGGGAAATTTCTAAGTTTGATAAAGCGCTCAGACTTCTGATTTCTCATCGCCCTGAATGACAGCTTTGAGCTTGTGACTGGCATGAAATGTGGCCACACGCCTAGCTTCAATAGGGATCAACTCGCCCGTTCTGGGATTGCGGCCTGGACGGGGTGCTTTTTCCCGAATTTGAAAATTACCAAAGCCAGAAATTTTGACATCCGTGCCTTGCACCAACTGCGTGGCGATCAAATCAAAAAATGAGTCCACCATGTCCTTGGACTCGCGCTTGTTCAAACCAATTTGCTCAAACAGCATGTCCGCCAAATGCGCTTTGGTCAAGGCAGGCGTTTCAAGACTTTCAACTGAAAAATTCATAGCGTCTTTCTGACTCAATTTAAGAGCGCAAACGTGCTGACAGTTTCAATGCCAAGTGATCCAAAACAGCTTTGACTGTGGATTCGATTTGAACATCTGTCAAGGTTGCCTCTTCGCTGTTTAGCGTAAGGCGCACTGCAAGACTTTTCTCAACACCCTGCGTAGCCTGAGGACGGAACACATCAAACAAAACGGCATTTTTCAGCAAACCTGCTGTGGGTGCTTCGTGGATGGCGTTCATCAATTCTGCATGGCTGACTTTTTCTGCCACGATGACGGCAATGTCGCGCTCGACGGCTTGGAATCGGGCCACACCTTGCGCAACCGGAACGTCGCGTTGGAGCACGGCTTCCAAATCCAATTCGAACAGGATGGGTGCCAACTGCAAATCCCAAGATTGACGCCACCGAGGATGCAACTCGCCCACATGGCCAATCACTTGGCCATTGAGCTTAACTTGCGCGCAACGACCTGGGTGCATGGCTGGGTGTTCCGCAGCTTCAAACACAGGCTTGGCGGGTGCCAATAAAGCCTCCACTTCGCCTTTGACATCAAAGAAGTCGACATTGCGGACTTTGCCGCCCCAAGTGGTGGTGGTCACAGGACCATAAGCCACACCCGAGACGCGCATGGGCTGGTTCAAGCCCTCAACCGTGCTGTCACTGTCCTCGATGGATTCGTCACGCAAAAACACGCGACCCAATTCGAACACACGCACACGGTCGGCTTTGCGATCGGTGTTGAACTTGACCACTTGCAACAAGGAGCCCAGCAAGCTGGTGCGCATCACGCTCATTTGACTGGCGATGGGGTTGAGCAACTTGATAGGGTTGGCATTGCCAGCCAACTCATGTTCCCAACGCTCTTCGACAAAGCTGAAGTTGATGGTTTCTTGGTAACCCAATGCGGCAATACTGCGACGCACAGCAAAAGGACCGCGCACATTTTCTTTGCGGATTTTGGCTGTGATGGGGGCCAAAGGCGGTGTGGTGGGCAATTGGGTATAGCCCACCATGCGCGCCACTTCTTCAATGAGGTCTTCCTCAATTTCCAAATCGAAACGCCAGCTGGGGGGATTGACGGTGACCAAGCCTTCGGCTTCAGTGACCTCAAAACCCAAACCACGCAAGGCATCAGCGCATTGCTTTTGCGTCAGCGGCATACCAATCACTTTGACGGCACGTGCGACACGCAGCGTGACGGGTTTACGTACTGGCATGTTCAGTTTTTGGTCGTCCACAGGGCCCACTTGCGTGGAAGAGGTACCGCAGATATCGATCACTAACTGGGTGATGCGCTCGATGTGCTCTGCGGTGCTTTCTGGGTCAACACCCCGCTCAAAGCGATGTCCGGCATCAGTAGAAAAGTTGTAACGGCGTGAACGGCCGGCAATGGCTTTAGGCCACCAGAACGCAGCTTCGATGTAAATGTTTTGAGTGTCATCAGACACGGCTGTGGCGTCGCCGCCCATGATGCCTGCCAATGACTCTACTTGTGAGTCGTCGGCAATGACGCCCACTTTATCGTCCACTGTAACCGTGTTGCCATTGAGCAGCTTCAATGATTCTTCTGCATGGCCCCAGCGAACTTGGAGTCCGCCATGAATTTTGTCGAGGTCAAAAATGTGTGACGGACGGCCAAATTCAAACATCACATAGTTGGAAATGTCCACCAGCGGGCTAACGCTGCGTTGGCCACAACGCGCCAATCGGTCAACCATCCAAGCCGGTGTTTGGGCTTTGGGATTGACACCCTTCACCACGCGGCCACTGAAGCGGCCGCACAAATCTGTGGCTTCTACTTTCACAGCCAATTTGTCTTGCACTTGCGCTGTTAAGGCTTTGAAGACTGGCGCCTTCAAAGGCGTACCTGTCAGTGCCGACACTTCACGTGCAATGCCATACACACTTAAGCAATGCGCCAAATTAGGCGTGAGCTTGAGCGTGAGCAAGGTATCGTCCAAGTTTAAATAAGTACGAATGCTTTGGCCCAAAGGTGCATCAGCTGGCAACTCCAGCAAGCCGCCATGGTCGTCCGCAATTTTCAACTCTTTGGCCGAGCACAACATGCCTTGGCTTTCAACGCCGCGCAACTTGCCCACCTTGATGAGGAAGGGTTTGCCGTCTTCGCCAGGCGGCAACTCTGCGCCCACCATGGCGCAAGGGATGCGAATGCCAACGCGCGCATTGGGTGCGCCGCAAACAATGTTGAGCAATGTGGGTTGGCCCACATCCACTTGACACACACGCAAGCGGTCGGCATTGGGGTGCTGCTCTGCACTTTTGATTTCGCCAATCACAACATTTGTAAAAGGCGGGGCCACAGGTTGAAGTTCTTCAACCTCTAAGCCCGCCATGGTGAGTGTTTCGGCGAGTTGTTCTGTGTTGAGGGGTGGGTTGCAAAACTCACGCAGCCAGGATTCAGGAAATTGCATGGTCTTTAATTATTGAAATTGACTCAAGAAGCGAACGTCGCCGTCGAAGAACAAGCGCAAATCATTCACGCCATATCGGAGCATGGTGAGACGGTCGGGGCCCATGCCGAAGGCAAAGCCAATGAATTTTTCGGGGTCGAGTCCCATGTTGCGAACCACGTTGGGATGAACTTGACCCGAGCCCGCCACTTCCAACCAACGGCCTGCCAAAGGACCCGATTGAAATTGAATGTCCACTTCGGCACTGGGCTCTGTAAATGGGAAAAAGCTAGGACGGAAGCGCAAGACCAAGTCGTCGCTTTCAAAAAACGTACGGCAAAAATCGGTAAACACCACCTTCAAGTCTTTGAAGCTGACGTTCTCGCCAATCCACAAGCCTTCGCACTGATGGAACATGGGCGAATGAGTGGCATCGCTATCGACACGGTAAGTGCGGCCAGGCGCAATGACCCGAATTTCGGGCATGCCCCGCCCTGCATCCAATTGCGCTTTGTGACGCTTCACATGTTGCACCGCATGGCGAATTTGCATGGGGCTGGTGTGTGTACGCAGCAGATGACCGCCTTCTACATAGAAGGTGTCGTGCATCGAGCGTGCGGGGTGATCTTCGGGCGTGTTGAGCGCTGTGAAATTGAACCAGTCGGTTTCAATTTCGGGGCCTTGTGCCACTTCAAAACCCATGGAGCCAAAAATTTGCTCGATGCGCTCTAAGGTGAGTGACACAGGGTGCAAGCCGCCTTGCGTGAGGGGGCGGCCCGGTAATGTGACGTCAAAAGCTTCCGCTTTGAGTTGAACGGCCAACTCGGCATCGGCCAAAGCTTGGCGGCGCGCGTTCAGCGCGGCTTCAATGCCCTGCTTGGCAACGTTGACCGCTGCGCCGAATGTTTTCTTCTCTTCAACGCTCAAGGCGGCCATGCCCTTCATCATTTCGGTGATGCGGCCTGACTTGCCCAAATACAGGGCTTTGGCATTTTCAAGATCGGCGGGGGTTTGGGCCTGCGCAAAACTGCCGCGGGCCGCTTCAACCAAACTGTCCAACTCGGTCATGGTGGAAACTTTAAAAGGAACTTAAATTCAAAATGAAAAAAGGATTGAAGCCTTCGCAAGCTTCAACCCCTTAGATCGATTGCGATCGATAACGATCGATTGTGATCGACTGCGTGAGTACTTAAGCTGCGGCCAACTTGGCCTTAACTTGGTTCACGATGCCAGCAAAAGCGGCCTTGTCGTGCACGGCAATATCAGCCAACACTTTACGGTCGATTTCAATGGCAGCCTTTTTGAGGCCGTTGGCGAATTGGCTGTATGTCAGACCGCATTCACGGGCTGCAGCGTTGATACGCGCAATCCACAACTGACGGAACACACGTTTTTTGGCACGACGGTCGCGGTATGCGTACTGTCCAGCCTTCATCACCGCTTGTTTAGCGATGCGGAAGACATTACCGCGGCGACCGCGGAAACCTTTGGCCAGGGCCAATACTTTTTTGTGACGGGCTCGTGCCGTAACACCACGTTTTACGCGAGGCATATTTTCTCCTTGTTCGTCAGTGAATTACAGGCCAGCCGAAGGCAGCATTTGTGCCATGTGACCCATGTTGGTCTCATGCACGCCTACTGCACCGCGGAGGTGACGTTTGTTCTTGGTTGTCTTCTTCGTCAAGATGTGACGCTTGAAGGCTTGACCGCGTTTAACGGTACCACCAGGACGAACACGGAAGCGCTTTTTGGCGCTGCTTTTGGTCTTCATTTTGGGCATTTGACTGCTCCTTATTTTGTGCTCGTGAGGCGTCTGCAAACTCCTTGCAGCCTTGTTGGCCCCGAGCCACTTTTAATCAGCAACACACCGAAGTGTTTTGCTGTTTGAGGTTGGTGACAACCTCATTTGTAAGAGCTCCCGAAGGAACTCTTCAAACTCACTCTGAAGCTGCCGGAGCGGCTTCGTTGGCTGATTTACCAGCCGGTTTTTTGCGACCGGGTGCAATCATCATGATCATTTGGCGGCCTTCCAACTTTGGAAACTGCTCGACCACAATCAGATCGCCCAAGTCATCGCGAATACGCTGTAACAGTGCCATGCCCAACTCTTGGTGGGTAATTTCGCGACCGCGAAAACGCAGGGTCACTTTGCACTTGTCACCATCGGCCAAAAAGCGGCGGATGTTGCGCATCTTGATGTTGTAGTCACCGTCATCGGTACCGGGGCGGAATTTGATTTCCTTGATCTCAATGACCGTCTGCTTGGCTTTGGCTTCGGCAGCACGTTTTTGTTCTTGGTATTTGAACTTGCCGTAGTCCATCAAACGACAAACCGGGGGTGTGGCCGTGGCTGCAATTTCAACCAAGTCAACATCCAACTCTCCCGCCATGCGCAAAGCATCTGCTAAAGAAACAATGCCCAGTGGCTCGTTCTCGGGTCCGGACAAACGGACTTCAGGGAAAGTGATTTCACGGTTCAGGCGATGCTTACGCTCTTCGCGCTGACGGCGGTCACGAAATTCGGTGGTAGCGATGGTTCAAATCCTTTAATTAAAAACTGCACAAGGCAGCACAAACCGACGAGCAAGCGTCAAGCTAAAGCAATCGGAAAATTTCTTCAAACTTTAGATTCAATGTCTGATTGGACGAGTTCGATGAACGCGTCAACCGACATGACACCGAGGTCTTTGTTACCTCGGGCGCGGACTGCGACAGTACCCGCAGCCTTTTCTTTGTCGCCAGCGACAAGGATGTAAGGCGGCTTCTGCAATGAATGCTCGCGTATTTTATACGTGATTTTCTCGTTCCGGAGGTCTAAATCGACCCTAAGGCCTTGATTTCCCGCCAGTTTTTGCATTTTTTGGGCAATTTCGCGACAGTAATCGCTTTGGGAATCGGTAATGTTGCACACCACCACCTGCGTTGGGGCCAGCCAAACAGGCAAGGCGCCGGCGTGTTGCTCGATCAAAATACCAATGAATCGCTCCATGCTGCCCACGATGGCACGGTGCAACATAACGGGTCGATGGCGGTTGCCGTCCTCCCCTACGTACTCTGCATCTAGCCGCTCAGCCATAGAGAAGTCAACCTGTATGGTGCCGCACTGCCATTGACGACCAATGGCATCTTTCAGGGTGTATTCAATTTTGGGGCCATAGAAAGCACCGTCACCTGGGGCAATTTCAAAATCACAGTTGGAGGCACGCAGGCTTTCCATCAGGGCATGTTCGGCTTTGTCCCAAATTTCATCGGAACCAATGCGCTGTGCCGGACGGGTGGCCACTTTGTAAATGATGTCGGTAAATCCAAAATCTTTGTAGACCTTCTGCAAAAGCGTGGTGAAGTTAACGCTTTCATCCAAGATTTGGTCTTCCGTACAGAAGATGTGGCCATCGTCTTGCGTAAAGCCGCGCACCCGCATGATGCCGTGCAAGCCGCCTGTGGGCTCGTTGCGGTGGCACTGACCAAATTCACCATAGCGCAGTGGCAAATCGCGATAGCTCTTGATACCCTGCTTGAAAATCAAGATGTGACCCGGGCAGTTCATGGGCTTCAAAGCGTAATCGCGCTTCTCAGACTCTGTGGTGAACATGTTGTCGCGGTATTTGTCCCAGTGGCCTGTTTTTTCCCACAAGGACTTGTCAATGATCTGTGGACCTTTGACCTCTTGGTAGCCGTTGTCTTGATAAACAGCACGCATGTACTGCTCAACCTTTTGCCAAACAGACCAACCTTTAGGGTGCCAGAACACCAAACCAGGCGCGTGTTCATCAATGTGAAACAGGTCTAGTTCTCGGCCTAATTTGCGGTGATCGCGCTTCTCCGCCTCTTCCAATTGAGTCAGGTAGTTTTGTAAATCGTCTTTGCTGGTCCAGGCGGTTCCGTAAATTCGCTGCAGCATTTCGTTTTTGCTGTCGCCGCGCCAGTAGGCACCGGCCACCTTCATGAGTTTGAAGTGCTTCAGCTTGCCAGTGCTTGGCACGTGAGGGCCGCGGCACAAGTCTTCAAAAGCGCCCTCTTTGTACAAGCTCACGTCTTCATTGGAAGGAATACTGCCAATGATTTCTGCCTTGTAATGCTCACCCAAACCCTTGAAGTAGGTCACAGCCTCATCGCGCGGCAACACACGACGAAGCACAGGCTCGTCTTTGTTGGCCAATTCGGTCATGCGCTTTTCAATGGCCGCCAAGTCATCTAAGGTGAAGGGACGGCTGTACGAAAAGTCGTAGTAGAAGCCGTTTTCAATAACAGGGCCAATGGTGACTTGTGCTTCGGGAAATAAATCCTTAACGGCATAAGCCAGCAAGTGCGCGGTTGAATGACGAACCACTTCGAGGCCTTCTGCATCTTTGGCTGTAATGATGGCCAATTGGGCATTGGCCGCCATGGTGAAACTCGTGTCGACCACTTTGCCGTCCACTTTGCCTGCCAAGGCCGCTTTGGCCAAGCCGGCGCCAATAGAGGCCGCCACCTCTGCCACGGTCACGGGACCGGGAAACTCACGCAATGAACCGTCGGGAAGTGTGATCTGAACCATGCTCGAACTAAGAAAAAAGGAAGGCGCCCTGAAGGCGCCAGACATGAAAAACGCGGCATGAGCCGCGTCTTCAAACGCTCAGGCCAGATTTTACGCTGTGCCCGAGGTATTTTTCGATCAGTGGAACTGTTCTTCTTCAGTCGAACCGGTCAAAGCCGTGACGCTAGAGCGGCCGCCTTGAATCACGGTAGTCACTTCGTCGAAGTAACCGGTGCCCACTTCTTGCTGGTGCGACACGAAGGAATAGCCACGATCGCGCGCTGCGAACTCGGGTTCTTGCACCTTCTCAACATAGGCAGACATGCCGCGCTGAACGTAGGCCTGTGCCAAGTCGAACATGTTGTACCACATGGAGTGAATGCCAGCCAATGTGATGAACTGGTACTTGTAACCCATGGCGCCGAGTTCTTTCTGGAATTTGGCGATGGTGGCATCGTCCAAGTTTTTCTTCCAGTTGAAAGAAGGCGAGCAGTTGTAGGCCAACAATTTGCCTGGGTGCTTTGCATGAACGGCTTCAGCAAACTTGCGAGCAAATTCCAAATCAGGGGTACCGGTCTCACACCACACCAAGTCGGCGTATTCAGCGTAGGCCACTGCACGGCTGATGGCTTGCGCCATGCCCTTCTTGGTTTTGTAGAAACCTTCTGCAGTGCGCTCGCCTGTCAAGAAAGGTTTGTCGTTTTCGTCATAGTCGCTGGTGAGCAAGTCAGCAGCTTCTGCGTCGGTACGTGCAATGACCAATGTAGGTACGCCGCAAACGTCAGCAGCCATGCGAGCTGCGATGAGTTTTTGGCAAGCTTCAGTGGTAGGTACCAGCACTTTGCCGCCCATGTGACCGCACTTTTTCACAGAAGCCAATTGGTCTTCAAAGTGAACGCCACCAGCACCCGAAGTGATCATGGCTTTCATCAATTCGAAGGCATTCAACACGCCACCAAAACCTGCTTCAGCATCGGCCACGATAGGCGCGAAGTAATCTGTGTAATCTTTGTCGCCAGGGTTAGTGCCCTTAGACCATTGAATCTCATCTGCACGGCGGAAGCTGTTGTTGATGCGCTCAACCACCTTTGGCACGGAATCCACTGGATACAAAGATTGGTCGGGGTACATCGATGCGTATGAGTTGTTGTCGGCAGCAACTTGCCAGCCAGACAAATAGATGGCCTTGATACCGGCCTTCACTTGTTGCATGGCTTGACCGCCAGTCAATGCGCCCAAGCAATTGATGTAGTCCTCAGTGTGCAGCAAGCTCCACAATTTTTCAGCACCGCGACGAGCCAATGTGTGCTCGATGGGGAATGAGCCGCGCAAACGCACCACATCTGCTGCGGAGTAACCGCGTTTGATGCCTTTCCAACGGGGGTTGGTGGCCCAATCTTTTTCAAGGGCTGCAATTTGTTGTTCACGGCTGAGTTGTTCAACGAGATTTTGTGGCATGACGATTTCCTTCAGAGTGGTTGATGTTTCGGCCAATTCTTCGGTGAGAAAGATTCAGCGCTGAGGAGAATTCTAAGTCTTATAGAAGAGTCCTAAAACATCTTATGTCTTATATAAGACAAATATTTATTCATTTAAAATCAATGACTTATTTTTTATATATTGCATTATGGAATTATGTTTCTCATATCGAGAAAAAATGACGCATTGCAACATGCGCGCATTTCGCAATGCGAAACAAGATTGCAATTTTCAAAATGCTCTGGGGAAGCTTTTAAAAAACGATGTTGAAGCTGAAAGTCAATTTCAATGATTCCTCGAGATGGATATCTGCAACATTGCCCTTAAAAAAACTCGTTCTCCCCTTGGAAACAAGCATTTTCTCCAGTAGCATGCGCTCAGCCGGATAAATAAGTTTCCGGCTGCGAACCAACTTCCGACTTAAGGAATTTTAAAAATGGCAACTGCAAAAAAGACCCCGGCAAAAAAAGCTGCTCCTGCAAAGAAGGCAGCACCCGCCAAAAAACCCGTAGCTAAAAAAGCTGCTCCTGCAAAAAAGGCTGCACCAGCTAAAAAAGCTGCACCAGCCAAGAAAGCTGCTCCAGCTAAAAAGCCAGCAGCCAAAAAGGCCCCCGCTAAAAAGCGCACACCCAATGCCGCTTTCATGAAGGCTTTGACACCTAGCGCCGCTTTGGCCGCTGTGGTGGGTGCAGCTCCTCTGCCACGTACAGAAGTCGTGAGCAAGTTGTGGGTCTACATCAAGAAAAATGGCCTGCAAGACAAGGTCAACAAGCGCAACATCAATGCCGATGACAAGCTGAAAGCTGTCTTTGGCAAAGCTCAAGTCACCATGTTCGAATTGGCTGGTTTGATCGGCAAGCACCTGAAGTAATTCAGCGTCCTTGAATAAAAAAAGCCGGGTTCGCCCGGCTTTTTTTATGGCTGCATGATGTTTATTTTTGTTGTTTCAATGCGTGCTGCGTGATTGAACTCAATGTACCTCGAGTGGTGATGGCTTCTGGGTCCAACATGATTTCAATCAAGGTCCCCTGCTCACGCTGCAATGCCGCTACGAAGGCAGGTTCAAACTCTTCCGTCTTGCTAATTCGAACGCCCTCGTAGCCATACGCCTTGGCCAGGTTGGCAAAGTTCGGATTGTTGAGGTGAGAGCCCATGGTGTGGGTTGGAAATTCACGCTCTTGATGCATGCGGATGGTGCCGTACATGCCGTTGTTGAGCAAGACCACGATGGACTTGGCACCGTGCTGCGACGCTGTCGCCAATTCCTGACCATTCATCAAAAAGTCGCCATCACCTGCAATGGTGAACGCAACCCGACCGGACACAATGGCTGCAGCAATACCTGCAGGGACGCCGTAACCCATCGCGCCCACTGTGGGTGCCAATTGCGTTTTAAAGCCTTTGCTCAAACCATGGTGCTTGAAGTAACGATGCACCCAACTGGCAAAGTTGCCCGCGCCGTTGGTCAATACGGCATCCGCAGGGAGATGGCGCTGCAAAACCGCCACCACTTCGGGCATGTTGACCAAACCGTTTTCTGAGTCTTTGGGCAACCCTGCAATGCTTTGCGGTTGCGTATTGGCAATGTAATCAGCATTGGCTTGTTTAGCCCATTCAGACCAAGGCACTTCAACAGGAGCGGTCAACACCTCCAAGCTGCGTGCGGCTGCATTCATGGTGGCACAGATGGCCAAATCGGCGTGGAACACCCGATTCAGTTCTTCGGCACTGGCATGAATGTGGACCAATTTTTGACGTGGCTTAGGAACCTCTAAAAGCGTGTAACCACTTGTGGTCATTTCACCCAGCCTAGGACCGATGGCCAATATCAGGTCGCTGTCTTTGATGCGTTGCGCCAATTTGGGATTGATACCAATCCCCACATCGCCGGCATAGAGGGGATGGAAATTATCAAAGGTGTCCTGAAACCTAAAAGCGTTGCCAACGGGCAGCTGCCAATTTTCTGCAAATCTCTGCAACGCTTGAGCCGCTTGGACGGTCCAACCGCCGCCGCCCGCAATCACAAAGGGCCGCTCTGCCTTCATCAGTATTTCTCGCAGCGTTCGCAAACTGCCGGGATCGCTCCAGGCTTCGACAGGCTCTATTTTGGGCACAGGTCTTGATGACACGACGTGCGTCAACATATCTTCTGGCAAGACCAACACCACAGGCCCAGGACGGCCGTTCATGGCGGTTGCAAATGCACGGGCCACATACTCTGGAATGCGCCTGGCATCGTCAATTCGCTCAACGCGTTTGGCCATGCCTTTGGTGCTTGGGCCAAAAAAGGAACAGAAATCAACCTCTTGGAATGCTTCGCGGTCCCTGGTTTCGCTGGCCACATCACCCACAAACAAAACCATGGGGGTTGAATCTTGAAACGCCGTATGGACGCCAATAGACGCATTGGTAGCACCTGGCCCCCGCGTGACAAAACAAACGCCAGGGCGGCCCGTTAAACGCCCTTGCGCGTCTGCCATGAAGGCCGCTCCACCCTCTTGGCGACAAGTGACAAATTCAATTTGACTTTGATACTTGTGAAAGCCATCTAGCACAGCCAAGTAGCTTTCGCCTGGCACACCAAAGGCGTGCGTCACGCCTTGAGCGATCAAACACTCGACCAACAGATGGCCGCCAATTTGATCGGAATTGTTGGCATCATTCAAACTGACATTGGAATTGCTCATACGGCCTCACTCGTTGAAGGCCGCATGATACTTTCAAAGCTGTCTGAACGTATCGTCTGGGGTGAGCTTTAGTTGACTACCCGATCAAACTTAAAGATTCCAGGCTCCTTCACCGGATCGACATCGACAGGAATGACAGACTTCGGCAAGAACTTGCCTTCAAGCAACAACTTGGACAAGGGATTCTCGATGCGTTGTTGCACAGCACGCTTCAAAGGACGTGCCCCAAACACGGGGTCAAAGCCCACCTTGGCCAACTCCGCCAAAGCCGCACTGGATACTTCCAAATGCAAGTCCATTTTGGCCAACCTGGTTTCCAAGATTTGTAACTGAATTTTGGCAATCGACTCGATGTGTTTGGCATCCAAACTGTGGAAAACCACCGTTTCGTCAATTCGGTTCAAAAACTCAGGGCGGAAGTGGTTTTTGAGTTCACCCGACACAGCGTCTTTAATGTCTTCATTGGGCTGGCCCACCATGGCCTGGATTAAATGCGAGCCAATGTTGGAGGTCATCACAATGACGGTGTTTTTAAAGTCGACGGTTCGACCTTGACCATCGGTAAGGCGGCCATCGTCTAGAACTTGCAGAAGCACATTGAAAACATCAGGGTGGGCTTTTTCAACTTCATCCAAGAGCAACACCGAGTAAGGTTTGCGGCGAACAGCCTCAGTCAAATAGCCGCCCTCCTCGTATCCCACGTAGCCTGGTGGCGCACCAATGAGACGAGCGACGGAATGTTTCTCCATGAACTCACTCATGTCAATGCGAATGAGGTGATCTTCGCTGTCAAACAAGAAGCCCGCCAGTGCCTTGCACAACTCCGTTTTACCCACACCCGTTGGGCCCAGAAACAAAAATGAACCAGTTGGTCTTTGGGGATCTGACAAACCTGAACGCGAACGGCGAATTGCGTGCGATACCGCCGTGATGGCCTCATCTTGTCCGACCACACGCTCGTGCAATTTGACTTCCATTTGCAATAACTTCTCGCGTTCGCCCTGCATCATTTTGGACACAGGAATACCTGTGGCACGGCTGACCACCTCGGCAATTTCTTCGGCGCCAACTTGCGTCCGCAAGAGCCTAGGTGCAGATCCTGCAGCAGGATTGAGTTCCTTGGCCTGCGTCTCTTTAAGTAGCTTTTCCAACTCTGGCAGTTTGCCGTACTGCAACTCTGCTACTTTGTTGAAATCGCCTTTGCGCGTGAGTTCTTCAATTTGCTGGCGCAGTTGATCAATTTTTTCACGAACATTTTGACTGCCCTGTGCTTGCGCTTTTTCTGTTTTCCAAATTTCTTCTAAGTCTGCCGCTTCTTTTTTCAGGCTGACAATTTCTTCTTCAATTAAGCCCAGACGTTTTTGCGACGCCTCATCGGTTTCTTTCTTGACAGCTTCTCGTTCAATTTGAAGTTGAATGAGACGGCGGTCTAACTTGTCGATCACCTCTGGTTTCGAGTCAATTTCAATCTTGATTTTGGAAGCTGCCTCGTCGATCAGATCGATGGCTTTGTCGGGCAGGAATCGGTCGGTGATGTAACGGTGGCTCAATTCGGCGGCCGCCACAATGGCAGGATCGGTGATGTCCACACCATGGTGAATTTCGTATTTTTCTTGCAGGCCGCGAAGAATGGCAATGGTGGCCTCGACACTGGGCTCGCCCACCAAGATCTTTTGAAAACGGCGCTCTAGCGCGGCATCTTTTTCGATGTATTTTCGGTACTCGTCCAAGGTGGTGGCACCCACACAATGCAGTTCGCCACGGGCCAATGCAGGCTTGAGCATATTGCCAGCATCCATGGCACCTTCAGCTTTACCGGCACCCACCATGGTGTGCAATTCATCGATAAAGACAATCGTTTGTCCTTCGTCTTTGGCCAATTCATTCAAGACTGATTTGAGGCGTTCTTCAAATTCGCCGCGAAACTTGGCACCCGCCAACAGCGACGCCATGTCCAAAGACAAGACGCGCTTGCCTTTTAAAGAATCTGGCACTTCACCTGCCACAATGCGCTGCGCCAAACCTTCTACGATGGCAGTTTTTCCAACGCCGGGCTCACCAATCAGCACCGGGTTGTTTTTGGTACGGCGTTGCAAAACCTGAATGGCTCTGCGAATTTCGTCGTCACGCCCAATGACCGGGTCTAACTTACCCATGCGGGCGCGCTCGGTCAGGTCGAGGCAATATTTTTTCAACGATTCGCGTTGACCTTCAGCGTCTGCACTGTTCACGTTTTGTCCTCCACGCACTGCATCGACTGCAGCTTCTAAACTTTTTCGACTCAGGCCTGCATCTTTGACTGCGCGCGCCAATTCTGTTTTGCTGTCAGTCAAAGAAAGCAAAAATAATTCGCTGGCAATGAACGAGTCACCCCGTTTCAGGGACTCTTTCTCGGCCGCTTGCAACAATTTAACCAACTCGGGGCCAACTTGGACCTGATCTTGACCTGTGACTTGGGGCAATCGCTCGACGGCCAAACTGACGGCAGAGCTCATGGCGGTCAGGTTAACGCCTGCTCGCTGCAACAAGGCCTTGGGACCATCTTGCTGACTCAACATGGCCATCAACACGTGCGCTGGGTCAATGTAGGCGTGATCTTTGCCTAAAGCCAAGGACTGCGCATCGGCAAGTGCTTCTTGAAATTTAGTGGTTAATTTGTCAATTCGCATCTGAATCTCCTGTTAAGTCCTATCTTGGGCCAAAAAGGCTTTATTTCAAGAGGCTTGGCGATTTTGGAACATTGATCCTACTGAGGTCTAAAATGGCGGCATGAACATTCATCAAATGTCAGTCCAATATGACGAGCGTCAAGATCGATTGGCAGTTCGGGTCAGCAATCAAGAACAGCAAGAGTTTCGACTTTGGCTCACTAGGGCCATGACTTTGAGACTGTTGCCCCACTTGCAGGCCTCCGTGGTTCAATTGGAGTCCAGTGACCCTCAGGTGATGGCCAGCGACACCACCGCTCAGCAAATGCTGACCGAACTAAAACGCGAAAACTTCTTGTCGCAAGCTGATTTCTCAACCCCGTTTGCCACACAAAACCTGAGCCTTCCTTTGGGAGAGACGCCCATGTTGGTCACAGACGTTCAGCTGAAGCTTCACAACGGTGGCCGTTTGGATTTGTTGTTGCAAGACAAAAGCGGCGACAGTGCCAGTGGTGCCTCGTGTGAGTTGAGTCTACAAGCCGCCCTTTTGCATGGCTTGTTGCATCTGCTGGAAGCCGCCCTCAAAAAGGCACAATGGCAACAACCTGATTTTTCTCAGCGCAATGATGCAGTTGAAAACTTGTCCTCTGAGCGGCCTGCTTACAGCCATTGAAAACTGCGGCAGGGCTTAACTGATTAGTTTGCTGCGTTTTGAGCCTGAATGCCCCAACGCGCCAGAGCCTGGTCATCCGACACCCGCGCATCGACCCACTGAGCACCCGAGGGTGTTGCCTCTTTTTTCCAAAATGGCGCCTGCGTTTTCAAGTAGTCCATTAAAAATTCACAGGCTTTGAAACTCTCGCCTCGATGAGCCGAAGTCACGGCCACCATCACAATTTGATCTGCTGGCTTGAGCACACCAACACGGTGAATCACATGCGCTTGGTAAAAATCAAATCGCGCGTGGGCTTGGTCAATCATGGCCTCAATAGAAGACTCTGTCATGCCGGGGTAATGTTCGAGCTCCATTGAAACCACTTGGTCAGCAGCTTGTCCCGACAAGAGGCGGGTGTCACGAACTGTTCCAACAAAGCTACAAACTGCACCGACGCGCAAATCGTCCGCCCTGAGTTTTTCCAAGACGTCGGCGACATTGAAGTCTTCTAATTGAATGACAACCCGGTCAGTCACAGTTCAGCCTCCGGTAACGGGTGGAAAAAATGCAAGCTCGGAATTGTCTTGAATCTTGGCATCTTCATTGACCATGACTTGGTTCAAGGCCATTCGAACAGAACGCGTTCTTTCAAGGCAAACATACACGCCACCTTTTGCCAACAATTCGTCCCTCACTTCGCCCACTGTGACGGCGGCCGACTCAAGTTCTTCTTGTGAAAAACCAATGGCTTCGCGCAAGGAGGCGAAATAACGAATTTTGAGTTTCATTGAAGCCAATCTGCAAACGGAAAATACCGAACCCAATCACCCTGCTTGATGGCTTGCAGGCTGGGGTTGTCAATGACCCCATCGCCCCACACAACAGACGTTAGGACACCAGAACTTTGATTGGGAAACAAATCTAAACTGCCAGATGCGTTGCGTTGCACCCTAAGAAACTCGCGACGTTTGTCAGGTTTTGGAAAATCAAAATTAGCTTGAATCAAGTAAGGCTTTGAAGCTGTCTCAACTTGCCCCTGAAGCGCCATTAAAAAAGGCCGGACCATCAATTGAAATGTGACAAAACTCGAAACAGGATTGCCGGGCAAACCCATGAAGTAAGCCGCTGCTTGTTTGGACGTGTCTTGCACATTGAGTTGACCAAATGCAAAGGGCTTGCCAGGCTTCATTGAAATTTGCCACAGGTTCAGATGACCTAACTGCTCGACGGCAGGCTTGACATGATCTTCTTCACCCACAGAAACACCGCCACTGGTCAACACCAAGTCGTGGCCCTGCGCTGCCGCTTTCAAGACCTTGAGTGTGTCTGGCAAGTTGTCTGGAACAATACCAAGGTCGGTGACCTCGCATCCTGCACGCAAGAGCAAGGCGCGCAAGAAGAAACGATTTGAGTTGTAAATTGCGCCTGGGCGCATAGCCTCTGGCGCAATGGCACCAGGCATGACCAATTCATCACCTGTGGAGAACAAAGCCACGCGCGGTTTTCGGATCACGCTGACCTGTGCTCGTCCAATGCTGGCCGCCAAACCCAGCGAAGCGGGATTGAGTCGAGTCCCTTTAGGCAAAACAATGTCACCCTTGCGAACGTCTTCTCCACTGCGCCTAATCCATTGACCTTGGGTAGGCAGCACATTGACTTGCACCACTGGATGGCCTTCTTGCTGACTTTCGGTATCTAGCGCTTGCGTATCTTCTTGCATCACCACCGCATTGGCGCCTGGGGGGATGGGCGCGCCGGTAAAAATACGCGCGGCTTCACCAGCCAGCAGCGCATGTCCAGACTGCCCCGCAGGAATTCTTTGGGTGACCTTGAGTTTGGCGCCAGCCATAGGCAAGTCTTCAAGTCGAACGGCATAGCCATCCATGGAGGAATTGTCTTGGGGCGGCACCTGCAAGCCAGAGATTAAGTCTTCAGCCAAAAAACGACCATCCGCATCCAAGATGGCAACACTTTCAGTGTCTGGCAACACCCTCGCCTGAGCCAGCACTTGGCTCAAGGCCTCATCCAGAGACATCAGGGGCGCACGTTGAGGGGTTTGGTTGGACGCCATGTTCACAGTCTTCTCAATTGCAATGCGATGCAATGTACTCTTTAACGGCTGCGGCCGATTGAGGCAAGACCATCACGCGCTTGGGCAAAGCTTCAATGCCTTCAAACTTGGGGGGACGATCGGGTTCCTTACCCAGTGCCTCGACCAGTGTTGCCGCAAACTTGATGGGCAGCGCAGTCTCTAGCACCAACATGGGAATACCCGGCTTGGCCAAAGGCACCGCTACTTTCAAACCGTCTGCTGTATGCGTGTCAATCATGATGTGATTGTTGGCATAGGTTTCTTGAATGGTTTTGAGTCGGTCTGTATGCGTGCTTTTGCCACTGGCAAAACCAAATTTGGATTTGGCGTTGGCAAACAAGGGGTTCGAGCCTAAGTCGAATTGACCCTTTTGGTTCAGTTGATCGTGGAATAAATTCTTGGTTTGGCTCGCATCGCGTTGCAGCAAGTCAAAGACGAAACGTTCAAAGTTACTGGCCTTTGAAATGTCCATCGAAGGACTGGAAGTTTCGTGAGTGTCGGCAGTGCCCCGTACGCGGTAAACACCTGTTCTGAAGAACTCGTCCAGCACATCGTTTTCATTGGTGGCAACCACCAATTGATCGATGGGCAATCCCATCATGCGGGCCACATGGCCTGCGCACACATTGCCAAAATTGCCGCTTGGCACACAGAAACTGACTTTTTGAGAGTCATTGTGAGTGGCCTGAAAATAACCTGCAAAGTAGTAAACCACTTGGGCCAACAAGCGCGCCCAATTGATGGAGTTCACTGTGCCAATTTTGTATTTGCGTTTGAATTCCAAATCGTTACTAACCGCTTTAACGATGTCTTGGCAATCATCAAAGACACCTTCAATGGCAATGTTGTGAATGTTTTCATCTAGCAAGCTGAACATTTGTGCTTGCTGAAAAGGACTCATGCGGCCCAAGGGGCTGGTCATAAAAACCCGCACGCCCTTTTTGCCACGCATGGCGTACTCAGCTGCACTGCCTGTGTCGCCCGATGTCGCGCCCAAAATATTGAGTTCAGCATTGCGACGTGCCAATTCGTATTCAAACAAATTGCCGAGCAACTGCATGGCCATGTCTTTGAAGGCCAAAGTGGGGCCATTGGACAATGCTTCCAGACTGACTTCTGCACCTGGAGCAGCGTCGGTCTTCAGTGCTTTGATAGGCACAATTTCGGACGTGCCAAAGCAGTCTTTGGTGTAGGTCTTTAGACACAGCTCTCGCAGGTCTTGGGCGGGTATGTCGTCAATGTACAAAGACAAAACTTCAAACGCTAAAGCAGCGTAGCCTTGGGTGTTCCAAACACCACGCAACTTGGCCAAATCAATGGCGGAAATTTGCGGATAAGACTCTGGCAAGTACAAGCCACCATCAGGGGCCAAGCCTTCGAGCAAAATTTCACAAAACTGCTTGCGATCGGCATGACCGCGTGTCGACATGTAACGCATCAGTTCAACTCTTCCTTGCGAATTTTGGTGATGGGCGCCATCACTGTAGGCAGGGCCTGCATTTGCGCCAACACTTCATTCATTTTGCCTTCACGCGTGTCGTGCGTGAGAATAATCACATCGGTTTGGTTCTCGCCCGCTTGGCTCACTTGATCGGCTTCACGCTGCAAAACGGCGTCAATGCTGATATTGGCCTCGGCCAGCAAACCAGTGAGTTTGGCCAACACACCGGCCTCATCGGCGACTCGAAGGCGCAAGTAATAGCTGGTCACCACATCTGCCATGGGCAAAATTTTGGCAGCACTCATGGCATCAGGCTGGAACGCCAAATGCGGAACGCGATTGAGTGGATCGGCTGTGTGCAAGCGCGTGATGTCGACCAAATCGGCAATGACAGCGCTGGCTGTGGGCTCAGAACCTGCACCCTTGCCGTAATACAGCGTAGTGCCCACTGCATCGCCCTGCACCATGACCGCATTCATGGCGCCCTCCACATTGGCAATCAAGCGTTGTGTTGGCACCAAGCTTGGGTGAACGCGCAGTTCAATGCCAGTTGCAGTGCGTTTGGTAATGCCCAACAACTTAATTCTGTATCCCAGTTGTTCTGCGTATTTGATGTCGGCAGCACCCAGCTTGGTAATGCCTTCAACATAAGCCTTGTCGAACTGAACAGGAATACCAAAAGCGATGGCACTCATGAGCGTGGCTTTGTGAGCCGCATCAACGCCTTCAATGTCAAAAGTTGGATCGGCTTCGGCATAACCCAGTCGCTGTGCTTCTTGGAGGACCACGTCAAAATCCAAGCCTTTGTCACGCATTTCAGACAAGATGAAATTGGTGGTGCCATTGATGATGCCTGCAACCCATTGGATGCTGTTGGCTGTCAAGCCTTCACGCAGCGCCTTGATGATGGGAATACCACCTGCAACGGCAGCTTCAAAAGCAACCATCACGCCCTTGGCATGCGCAGCTGCAAAAATTTCGGTGCCATGGACAGCCAGCAAAGCTTTGTTGGCAGTGACCACATGCTTGCCGGCCGCAATGGCTTCTAGCACCAAGGTCTTGGCAATGCCATAGCCACCAATGAGTTCGACCACGATATCGATTTCGGGGTTGGCAATGATTTGCCGCGCATCGCTGACCACTTTGACATTCGCGCCAGCCATGGCTTGCGCTTTGGCAACGTCAAGGTCTGCCACCATGCTAATTTCAATGCCGCGACCCGCGCGTCGTTTGATTTCGGATTGATTGCGCTGCAGCACATTGAATGTGCCACTGCCCACAGTGCCCATGCCCATCAGGCCCACTTGAATCGATTTCATTGCTTCTCTTTCTTATACCGCTGTACCAAAGCGACGACGCGCTTTCTCTAAAAACTTGGCCATTCTTTCAATTGCTTCGCGCAAATCATCGAGATGCGGCAAGAAAACAATTCTGAAATGGTCGGGTGCATGCCAATTGAAGCCTGTGCCTTGAACCAACATCACTTTGGTTTCTTGCAACATCTCCAAGAAAAATTGTTGGTCGTCCTCGATGGGATAGACCTTCGGATCCAGCCTTGGAAACATGTACAAGGCCGCAGTGGGCTTGACACAAGAAACACCTGGAATGGCGCTGATCAATTCGTAAGCCAAATCCCGTTGCTTGCGCAAACGGCCACCTTCATTGACCAACTCATTGATGCTTTGGTGGCCGCCCAATGCGGTTTGAATGGCCCATTGACCTGGCACATTAGCGCAAAGGCGCATGTTGGATAACATGTTCAAGCCTTCGATGTAATCTTTGGCGGGCAGCTTGTCACCACTTACAACAAGCCAACCTGCACGATAACCACAGGACCTGTAGCTTTTGGACAATGAATTGAACGTGAGGGTCAAAACATCTTGGCTCAGGCTGGCAATGGGGGTGTGCTTCACACCGTCGTACAACACCTTGTCATACACCTCATCGGCAAAAATCACCAAGCCATGTTCTCTGGCAATGTTGACGATGGCCTGCAATATCTCGTCAGAGTACAAGGCACCGGTTGGATTATTGGGGTTGATGACCACAATGCCTTTGGTTTTAGGCGTGATTTTGGAGCGAATATCTTCCAGATTGGGCATCCAACCTTTGGACTCGTCACAAATGTAATGGACCGGTGTACCGCCGGACAAACTGGCGGCTGCCGTCCACAGGGGATAGTCAGGCGCAGGCAACAACAACTCGTCGCCGGTGTCTAGAAGTGCATTGGTGGCCATCACGATCAGTTCGCTGGCACCGTTGCCTAAATAAATGTCTTCTAGTGTGACACCCTTGATGCCCTGCTTTTGCGTCTCATGCATGACGGCTTTGCGCGCACCAAAAATACCCTTACTGTCGGAGTAACCTGCGGAGTTGGGCAAGTTACGAATCATGTCCTGCTGAATTTCCTCAGGTGCATCAAAACCAAACACCGCCAAATTGCCGATGTTGAGCTTGATGATCTTGTGCCCTTCCTCCTCCATTTGACGCGCCCGGTCCATGATGGGCCCGCGAATGTCGTAGCAAACGTTGGCAAGCTTGGCTGATTTGTGAATAGTTTTCAAAATCCCTCCGAGGGGTAATGGCGCTAGGGAATATAGCTAGTGAAAACCTATAATTTGAACACATAAAGACCCTTTTTTTAAGTCCACCGCCTATGAAACTCCACCCCGATGCCAGCAATGCCTTTGCCATTCAAAGCTATGACCGAAATGGTGTCGTGGTCAACGGACAAATTCATTCGGTTCCCTTAATTTTGTGCGCCGTGCAGGGCCCCCAAACTTGGTCCGCCATCAGCTTCGACAACTTGACCCAAGACAGTTTTGACGAACTTTTGCCCTTTCAGCCAGAGCTGGTCATCTTTGGCAGTGGGGAACGCATTAGGTTTCCCTCCCCCCGTCTCCTGCAGGGCTTGATTCACAAGGGAATTGGGGTGGAAACCATGGACAACGGGGCAGCCTGCCGCACGTTCAATGTGCTGGCCGGTGAAGGGCGGCTCGTGCTGATGGCCCTTCTGCCAGTGGCCTAGCATTTACAAAGTGTTTTAGAAACCGCATAAAACCCCTCAGGTTTCAGGATAAAATATCAGATTGCCGTGAGGTGAGCTTGCCCAGTGCAGCTCAAAGCTTAAGCGGTTCATTTCTGTCACGCGAGATTAGTTCTATGGCGATCGTTGTTAATAAACCCCTCCCTGAATTTGAAGCAAACGCAACAAGCGGAGTCAAGGTTTCAAACACATCTCACAACGGCAAAATCATGATTTTGTACTTCTACCCGAAGGACAACACGCCTGGTTGCACCACTGAAGCCATGCAATTCAGAGACAAATTCAAAGACTTCACCAAGGCCGGCGCAACCGTTTTTGGCGTTTCACGCGACAACATGAAATCGCATGACGATTTCAAAGCCAAACTCGAACTGCCCTTTGAATTAATAGCCGACACCGAAGAAAAAATGTGTCACATGTTTGGCGTGGTCAAAAACAAGATCATGTACGGCAAAAAAGTCAAAGGCATCGAGCGCAGCACCTTCTTGATTGGGCCCGATGGCTTGGTCAAAGAAGAATGGCGCGGCCTGAAAGTGCCAGGGCACGTAGAAGATGTTTTAAAAGCCGTCAAGGCCCTCAAAAAAGCCGCATAATGGCGGCATGCAGCTGAAAAACAGCCCCATCCGTTTCATCCCCCAAAAGTCAAGCCGCCTCGGTCTCAAGGCGGCTTTTTCTTTGCGCCAAAGTTTTTTACTTTTTACCTGAGGCCTCGATTTATGCCATTGCCCCCTGCCCCCACTCAGCGCGCTTCTCTGATTTCCAATCAAACCATCGCTAAATCACCCAAAGCCACAAACGCTACTTCACGGCCAGCTGCCAGTGAACCCACTCCTAAAAAATCGACCCCCAAGGTCGATTTGGCACCCATGAGTGCAGCAGCCACCGAGACCTCCGAGGTTTCACGCGCCAAAGTCAGCGCACCAGAGCCCCAGAAGAAAACCAAAGCGGTCAAAAAGCACAATGGCCCAACCAAGCTTTTTGTGTTGGACACCAACGTGCTGATGCACGACCCCATGTGCTTGTTCCAATTTGAAGAACACGACATCTATTTGCCCATGATTGTTTTGGAAGAACTCGACAGTCACAAGAAAGGCATGACAGAGGTTGCTAGAAACGCCCGCCAAACCAGTCGCTCGCTCGATGCATTGGCGGCAGAGCCAGGCACTGACATGAAGCTAGGCTTGCCCCTCAGCACCACAGGCCACATTGAAGCCCGAGGCAAGCTCTACTTCCAGACGCAAGTCATGGATGTCAGTTTGCCAATTAGTCTACCCCAAGGCAAAGCCGACAACCAAATCTTGGGTGTCGTTCAGGCCCTGGGCAAATTGCATGCACCTCGCGAAGTGGTCTTGGTCTCCAAAGACATCAACATGCGAGTCAAAGCCAGAGCGCTCGGCCTGGCCGCAGAAGACTATCAAAACGACAAGGTCTTAGAAGACGGCGACTTGATGTACTCAGGCGCCCTGGCCTTGCCTACTGATTTTTGGAATCGCCATGGCAAATCCATCGAAAGCTGGCAACAAGGCAGCCATACTTTTTATCGCATTTCAGGGCCATTGGTTCCCAGCCTTCTGATCAACCAATTTGTTTACTTAGAAGCACCCGGTGAGCCAAGCCTGCATGCCCGAGTGACCGAAATTCGCGGCAAAACAGCTGTCCTCAAAACTCTCAAAGACTTTGGCAATGCCAAAAATGCCGTCTGGGGTGTGGCCACGCGCAATCGGGAACAAAATTTTGCAATGAACATGCTGATGGACCCTGATGTTGACTTTGTCACCTTGGCCGGCACAGCAGGCACTGGCAAAACACTGATGGCACTGGCAGCAGGCCTCACACAGGTTTTAGACGACCGCCGCTACACAGAAATCATCATGACCCGCGCAACTGTCAGCGTGGGTGAAGACATTGGTTTCTTGCCGGGCACCGAAGAAGAAAAAATGGGCCCCTGGATGGGCGCACTGGATGACAACCTGGAGTTTTTGGCCAAAGGCGACGGCGGCAATGCAGGCGAATGGGGCCGTGCAGCGACCAATGAACTGATTCGGAGCCGCATCAAGATCAAGAGCATGAACTTCATGCGCGGCCGAACCTTCATGAACAAGTACGTCATCATTGATGAAGCGCAAAACTTAACGCCCAAGCAAATGAAGACCTTGATTACCCGGGCGGGTCCTGGTACCAAAATCATTTGCATGGGCAACTTGGCGCAGATCGATACGCCCTACCTCACCGAAGGCTCTTCTGGCTTGACCTATGCCGTTGACCGCTTCAAGGGCTGGGCCCACGGCGGTCACATTACATTGGCACGGGGTGAGCGCTCTAGGCTGGCTGATTTTGCCAGCGACGTTCTTTAATAGTCGCCATCACTGCTTGATGAGGCCAAGCTCTCGAAGCGAGTCAGTGGTTTCAAGAAGGTTAAGCGAACGGCGCCGGTGGGGCCGTTTCGCTGCTTGCCAATAATGATCTCGGCCACACCAGGATCTTTGGAATCTTTGTTGTAGTAGTCGTCGCGGTAAATGAACATGATGATGTCGGCATCTTGCTCAATGGCACCCGATTCGCGCAAGTCACTCATCATGGGGCGCTTGTCGGTTCTTTGCTCCACACCACGGTTCAGCTGCGACAAGGCAATGACAGGACACTGAAGTTCTTTGGCCAACATTTTGAGGCCACGAGAAATTTCACCCAACTCGGTGGCTCGGTTGTCGCCATCGCTGCCTGACGAGCCGCTCATGAGTTGCAAGTAGTCAACCACAATTAAGCCTAACTTGCCGCACTTGCGCGCCAAGCGACGCGCATTGGCTCGCAGCTCGCTGGGCGTTAAACCGGGTGTTTCGTCAATGTGCAATGACACTGTTCGCAGACGCTCAATGGCATCGGTCAAACGTGGCCACTCTTCATCGGTTAGCTTGCCGGTGCGCAAGTGACCTTGGTCAATGCGGCCAATGGAGCCGACCACACGAACCGCCAGTTGGGCGGCGCCCATCTCCATCGAGAACACCGCCACAGGCAGGCCCTCGTTCAAAGCCACATGCTCGGCAATGTTGATGGCGAAAGCTGTTTTACCCATGGAAGGACGGGCAGCCAACACCACCAAATCGCCCGCTTGCAAACCGGAAGTCATGCGGTCTAAGTCGTAGAAACCGGTGGGCACGCCCGTGATGTCGTTGGGGTTGTCAGCCATCTCCTGGACGCGATCCATGAGGTCGACCACCAAGGTGTCCATGGACTGGAAGCCTTGCTTCATGCGCGAGCCTTCTTCACCAATGTTGAAGATTTTTTGCTCGGCTTCGTCTAATATTTTTTCAACCGCCCTACCCTGCGGGCTGAACGCGTTGGTGGCAATCTCGTCGCTGGCGGTGACCAATTTGCGTAGGATAGAGCGCTCGCGCACAATTTCGGCATAGCGCCTGATGTTGCTGGCACTGGGCACGTATTGGGCCAAAGAATTCAAATAGCCCAAGCCGCCCATGCCTTCTGCTTTGCCTTGATTTTGCAATTGCTCATAGACAGTGATCACGTCGGCAGGTTTGGAGCCGTTGATCAAGGTAGAAATGGCCGCAAAAATCAGCTTGTGCTCATGCCGATAAAAATCGTTGTCAGACAGCAAATCGCCCATGCGGTCCCAAGCACTGTTGTCGAGCAACAAGCCGCCCAACACACTGGACTCGGCCTCGATGGAATGAGGCGGTACACGCAGCTGCGCGATCTGTTGATCTTGGCTGACTGGCGAAAATCCCAACTCGGATTCTGAATGGGATTGAGGAGAGAAAAGTGCTGACATGGACGTTCTAAATTGAATGCTAGATCTTAAGCACGGATTGAACTTTGGTCATGGGACAAGCCTGTGGATAAGTCGTTGGTAAGTGTAGAAAGTCTTGTGAATAAAGCAAAAAACTTGCAGGAATGAAAAAGCCGCCAGTCTTTCGACGGGCGGCTTTTGATAGAGCTTATAAATTAAGCTGTTTCGCCGTAAACAGAAACGGTGACTTCGACCACCACGTCTGTGTGCAATGCCACAGCAACAGTTGATTCGCTCACAGTTTTGATAGGACCGTTAGGCATACGGATTTGAGCTTTGGCCAAACCGTAACCCGATTTGTTCAACTCTTCAGCGATGTCGTGGTTGGTGACGGAACCGAACAAACGGCCATCAACGCCAGCTTTCTGAGTGATCTTGACCACTGCGCCAGCCAATTTTTCGCCTTGCGCTTGAGCTTCGGACAACTTGGCAGCTGCTGCTTTTTCGAGTTCGGCACGGCGTGCTTCGAACTCTGCTTTGTTGGCTTCAGTGGCGCGACGTGCACGACCGCTGGGGATCAAGAAGTTACGAGCATAACCGTCTTTAACTTTAACGATTTCACCCAAATTGCCAAGGTTCACAACCTTATCGAGCAGAATAATTTGCATGGTTGTTCTCCTTAAACTTTGTGCTGGTCGCTGTAAGGCAACATGGCCAAGAAGCGAGCGCGCTTAATGGCAGTGTTTAACTGGCGCTGATAAATAGCGCGTGTGCCTGTCAGACGTGCGGGGATGATTTTGCCGTTTTCGGCGATGAAGTCGCGCAATGTGTCGACGTCTTTGTAATCAATCTCTTCCACGCCTGTGACTGTGAAGCGGCAGAAACGCTTGCGCTTGAACAGCAATGACTGGGTGTTGCGCTTAGGGCGCTTGTCTTTGTTAAATTTTTTGAAAGTGGCCATGGGGCCTCCTGAAAATTAAAGTGTCTTGAATTCTTGAATATGCAGAACTACATTTTTTCCGTTTTTGGGTGTGGCCAAAAAACCGCTGAATTTCCAAACGCTGCCAATGGGCTGGGTTTGAATTCTCTCTGCAACAGATCCGATGGCAACAGCTTTGACTGTGGCATTAACCTGTCTGAGAGTTCCCGCTTCTTGCATGCTAGAGCTGTGCTCTAGAACCAAGTCGATGACTGGTAATCCAGCCGGTGTGTATCGAAGTGCTTTTTGCTCTGCGATACCAGCGGTTAATTCAAGGTGGTTTTGTTCCGTCACTCCCGCAAACAAATGTAATTAGCCTGCAAACTCGGCTTGTTGGGCTTTGCGAGCTTCTTCGCGCTCGACTTGTTTCATCATAGAAGATGGACCTGTTTCGGCTTTCTTCTTGAGAACAGTCATGTGGCGCAAAACAGCGTCGTTGAACTTGAAGGCGTGTTCGAGTTCGGCCATCACAGCCTGATCAGCTTCAATGTTCACGCACAAGTAGTGGGCTTTGCCCAACTTGTTAATTTGGTAGGCCAACTGGCGGCGACCCCAGTCTTCGACACGGTGAATCTTGCCACCGCCGGCAACGATCATGCCCTTGTAACGCTCCAGCATGGCTGGAACTTGTTCGCTCTGATCCGGGTGAATCAGCAAAATGATTTCGTAATGACGCATTGAGACTCCTTTTGGGTTTTTACCTTTGAGGTATTGAAAAAAGCTACCCCCAGCGTCGGATGGGGTGCAGCAAGGCTTAACCCGCGATTATAGCCCAGGAATTAGAGGCCTGGGAAGGGTGTTTCAGAGGACAAATTTGTCTCTGAGGGGGATTTTTCGAGATCAGGCCAAAGGAGACTGCCGATCCAGATGGCCAAAAACCCAGCAGGTGCGCCCAAAATTCCCGCAGAAATGGGTTGGATGCCAAACACCAAACTGGAGTTCAAGGGCAAATTGAGCAAGCCCCTTAAAGCGGGTGCATTCAGGATCATGTAGAAAATGGTCACGCTTAAGCCCAGCAACATGCCCAAAACCACGCCTTTTCGGCTGGCTTTCTTCCAGAAAATGCCCATGACCATCCCTGGGAAAAATGCGGAAGCGGCCATCGAAAAAGAAGCTGACACCAGGGCGAGAATTTCTGCGGGTTTCCAAGCCGCCACAAACGCAGCCGACATGGCAACCGCCAACAAGGCAAACTTGGACAAGATCACCCTGCCCTCATCGGTTTCAACGCCGTCTTTCATGCCCAAGCGCATGTCGTGAATAAAAGCGTTGCTGATGGTCAACAGCAAGCCATCGGCCGTGGAAAGCGCTGCGGCAAAACCACCAGCGGCAACCAAGCCCGATATCACATAGGGCAAGCCAGCCAACTCAGGACTGGCCAGCATGATCATGTCGGCACCCAGTTTTAACTCGCCAAATTGCAGCACGCCATCAAGGTTGATGTCGGCCACTTCCACCAAAGCACTGTCGACCCTTGACCATTGAGACAACCAAGGCGGCAATTCCGAAAAGGGGCTGCCCACCAAATTGTTCATGACTTCGAATTTGACCAAAACGGCCAAAGCGGGGGCACTCAAATACAAAATGGCAATGAACAACAAAGACCAAGCAACAGACAACCTGGCTTCTGCCGCGTTGGGGACTGTGTAGAACCGCGTGAGTAAATGGGGCAAGCCTGCTGTACCGGCCATCAAACAAAAAATCAAAGCCACAAAATTGATGCGGGACAGGTTGAATGCTTCTTGCTGCGCAGGAGTGCCATCAGGTCGCCCCTGAAAGGCTTGACCGTGCAGAGGCATCCCGCCAAGTGGTTTGGCTCGCTCGTAGTTTTCAAGCATGGCCTTTTGCCAAACTTCTTTGGCCGCCGCCGCATCCTTGGGCAAAGCTTGCAGCTCTCTTCTGGTTTTGACAATGACGGAGAACTCGGCATTTTGGAGTTTGAGTTCACTGAGTTGTCGCTCAAGCAAAACCCTTTCTTTTTGCAAAGCCAAGTCGACGTTTTCTAGCCGCGTTTTGTAAACCTCGGCGCGCCTTAAGAACTCTTGTCGAACTGCAATTTCGGAAGGATTTGAAATGAGCTCTTGCTCTAACTCAGCGATCTTTGAAAGCTGCGTGCTGTAGGCCAACGGCGCCCATGGCGAACCCAATTGTTTGTAGGCCAGCCAAGAAACTGGGATTAAAAACGCGATCAATAAAATAATGTACTGAGCGACTTGGGTCCAAGTGATGGCCCGCATACCGCCCAAAAAAGAGCACAACAACACGCCGCCCAAGCCCAACAAAATGCCAATCTCAAATTGCACACCCGTCAACCTAGAGGCAATCAGCCCAATGCCATAGATTTGAGCAATCACATAGGTAAACGAACACAAAATGGCCGCCCAAGCTGCAATCAGTCTAGGCCACCGCCCTCCAAATCTTTGGCTGAAAAAATCGGGCAAGGTGTACAGCTCCATGGCACGAAGGTGTGGCGCAATCAACAAAGCCACAAGGCAAAAACCACCGGTCCATCCCATCACATAAGCTAGGCCTCCAGCTTGCCCCCCTGCGCCAGAAAAGCCTTGTAAATAAAGTGCGCCTGCCAAACTGATAAATGAAGCCGCGCTCATCCAGTCGGCAGCTGTGGCCATGCCGTTGTAAAAAGCCGGAATTCGACGGCCCGCCACATAGTATTCATCGGCATCGCTAGTGCGGCCAGAAACCCCAATCAGGGCGTAAATCATGACCGTCGAAAATAAAAAAATAGGGCCAATCAAGCTTCTTGACAGCCCCTGCGATTCTGCCCAGCCCATCACACCCAAGAGGCTCAGCAATAAAACGACATACAAGATGACGTTTCGATGCAGACGCCAGCGATAGGCGTCATAGAGCTGCTTGAAGTGCGATGCTGAACTCAATCGACTTTTCCTAATTGGGTCCAGGTCTCAACCACAGTGTCAGGATTCAAAGAAATTGAACTGATGCCCTGGGCCATCAACCACCTTGCAAAATCGGGGTGGTCGCTGGGGCCTTGGCCGCAAATACCCACATATTTGCCCTGACTGAGACAGGCCTTGATGGCTTGAGAAATCAAAGTCTGAACAGCCAAGTCGCGCTCATCAAAATCGACCGCCAACAGCTCAAGACCCGAGTCGCGGTCCAAGCCCAAAGTCAATTGGGTGAGATCGTTGGAGCCAATCGAGAAACCATCGAAATACTCTAAAAACTTCTCCGCCAAGATGGCATTGCTGGGCACCTCGCACATCATGATGACTTTCAAATCATCTTGACCGCGCTTCAAACCGTGTTTGGCAAGCAAAGAAGTGACACGATCGGCCTGCGCCAAGGTTCGCACAAACGGCACCATCACTTGTACATTGCTGAGGCCCATTTCGCCGCGCACGCGCTTGATGGCTTCACACTCCATGGCGAAGGCTTCACCAAAGTCTGAACTGATGTAGCGCGCCGCACCGCGAAAGCCCAACATGGGGTTTTCTTCCTCTGGCTCGTAGCGGCTACCGCCAATGAGTTTTCGGTATTCGTTGCTCTTGAAATCGGACAAGCGAACGATGACCGGCTTGGGCCAAAATGCCGCCGCAATGCTGGCAACGCCTTCGGTGACTTTGTCGATGTAGAAGGCTTTGGGCGAGGCATGGCCACGCGCCACAGACTCGACTGCTTTTTTGAGGTCGCTGTCGATGTTGGGGTAGTCCAAGATGGCCTTGGGATGGACACCAATGTTGTTGTTGATGATGAATTCCAGGCGGGCCAAGCCAACGCCTTGGTTGGGCAATTGGGCAAAGTCAAATGCCAACTGGGGGTTACCCACGTTCATCATGATTTTGGTCGCAATGTCGGGCATGGTCCCGCGCTTGACTTCCGTGATTTCTGTTTCCAACAAGCCGTCATAGATTCGGCCGGTGTCGCCCTCTGCACAGCTGACTGTGACCAAGGTGCCATCTTGGAGTTGATCGGTAGCGTTGCCACAACCCACCACGGCAGGAATACCCAATTCACGCGCAATGATGGCGGCGTGACACGTGCGGCCGCCTCGGTTGGTGACAATGGCACTGGCGCGCTTCATCACGGGCTCCCAATTGGGATCTGTCATGTCAGTGACCAACACATCACCTGCCTTAACTTGGTCCATCTCAGAGATGCTATGGACCAAGCGAACAGGCCCAGTCCCAATTTTTTGACCAATCGCGCGGCCCTCGGCCAACACAGCGCCTTTGCCTTTCAAGGTGTAGCGTAATTCGGCCGTGCCTTTGGCCTGACTCTTGACGGTCTCTGGGCGAGCTTGCAAGATATAAAGCAAGCCGTCTGTGCCATCCTTGCCCCACTCGATGTCCATCGGTCGGCCGTAGTGCTTCTCAATGACCATGGCGTATTGCGCCAATTGGGTGATGTCTTCGTCTGTTAAGGAATAGCGATTGCGCAACTCCATGGCCACATCGACGGTTTTGACCAGCTTGCCTGAACTGGCTTTTTCTTCAGCAGAAGAGAAAACCATCTGGATCAATTTAGAACCCAGATTGCGACGAATGACAGCTTTTTTACCGGCTGCCAACATGGGCTTGTGAACATAGAACTCGTCAGGGTTGACCGCACCTTGCACCACGGTTTCACCTAAGCCATAGCTGGAGGTGATGAAAACCACATCTTCAAAACCTGTTTCGGTGTCGATGGTGAACATGACACCTGCTGCGCCCAAATCGGAACGGACCATGCGCTGCACACCCGCAGAAAGGGCCACCTCGGCATGCGCAAAGCCTTTGTGCACACGGTAGCTGATAGCGCGATCGTTGTACAAAGACGCAAACACTTCTTTCATTTTGTGCAGCACATCTTCAATGCCGACCACATTCAAGAATGTTTCCTGTTGTCCTGCAAAGGACGCATCTGGCAAGTCTTCGGCAGTGGCAGAAGATCTGACCGCAAAGGAAGCTTGGGGATTGCCAGCGCTGAGAATGGCGAATTGTTCGCGAATGGATTTTTCAAGGTCAGCCGGAAAAGGCTGCGCCTCCACCATGCCCCTGATTTCTGCGCCGACCGATGCCAAGGCACGCACATCTTCGACATCCAAAGCATCGAGCTTTTGATTGATGCGATCAACCAAGCCATCGTGCTTTAAAAACGCTCTGAAGGCAAAGGCCGTGGTGGCAAAGCCAGTAGGCACCCTGACACCATTGGGCAATTGAGAAATCATTTCGCCTAGGCTGGCATTTTTGCCGCCGACCGACTCCACATCGGTCATTCGCAATTGTTCAAATGGAACGACCAAAGCGTCCTTTGCAAAAAGGTTAGACATAAAAGCTCCAAAGTTAAAAAACGGCACTTTCAACCCGAACCAAAGCGCTCAATCTTGATTGTTCTTAGATGTGACTCAGCGCAGCCAGCGGGCAGTAGATAATGGATGTGATTTTAGGACCCAAAGAGCCACTTGTTCATAAAATTTAAGCATTCTGGAAATTAACGACCATGCCCCATCGCACCGTATTTTTCATCTCTGACGGCACCGGCATCACGGCAGAGACCTTTGGCAATGCCATCTTGGCCCAATTTGAGATGAAAACCAGGCACGTCAGGCTGCCCTTTGTTGACAATGCCGACAAGGCGCACCAGGTTGTAAGGCAAATCAATCACACGGCCGAAATCGAGAACGTCAAACCCATTGTGTTCACCACTTTGGTGAACATGGAGGTTTTGGAAGTAATACGGGCGGGCTGTAAGGGCATGCTTTTGGACATGTTTGGCACGTTCGTCAACCCCCTTGAGGTAGAACTTGGCATCAAGTCCCACCACCGTGTGGGCCGTTTTTCTGACGCCAGCAAAAGCAAGGAATACCACGACCGCATTGAGGCCATCAACTTTTCTTTGGCGCACGACGACGGACAATCGAACCGCGACTTGGAATCTGCTGAAGTGATCTTAGTGGGTGTTAGCCGCAGTGGCAAAACACCTACCAGCCTTTACCTGGCTATGCAGCACGGCATGAAAGCTGCCAACTACCCGCTCATTCCCGAAGATTTTGAGCGCAAGCAATTGCCACCCGCATTGGTCCCTCATCGGAAGAAAATTTTTGGTCTCTCCATTCACCCAGACCGCTTGTCTGAAATCAGGTCAGAGCGCCGCCCCAACTCCAAGTACGCAAGTTTAGAAAACTGTCGTCAAGAAGTGTCGGATGCAGAATCGATGATGCGCCGATCAGGCATTCGTTGGCTTTCTACTACCAGCAAATCGATTGAAGAAATAGCCACCACCATCCTGCAAGAAATCAAACCCGACCGTTTGATTTATTGAGCAGAACCTGTAAATCGGCAATTAGCGAAGCGTTGCGGCCATTTTTTCGGCGCAGCGCTGAGCGACTTCTTGGCTCCTTGCCTCCACCATCACGCGAACCAAAGGCTCGGTACCGCTGGCCCGAATCAAAACGCGGCCACTTTGACCCAGTTCGGCTTCGACTTCTTGAATGGCTTTGGACAGCTGGGTATTGGCTTGCCAGTTTTGATCTTTGTCTAAGCGAACATTGATCAAAACTTGGGGGAACAAAACCACATCAGACAACAACTCGGCCATGGTGCGGCCCGTTGCAACACAGGCTTGAAGCACTTGAAGCGCACTGATCAAACCATCGCCGGTGGTGTGTTTGTCGAGGGCCAACAAGTGACCGGAGCCTTCACCGCCCAACAACCATTTTTTCTCTTGAAGCGCTTCAAGAACGTAGCGGTCTCCTACTTTGCTTCTGACAAATTCGATGTTCTTGGCTTTGATGGCCAACTCAACAGCCATGTTGGTCATCAGGGTACCCACCACACCAGGCACCACTTCACCTCGTGCAATGCGATCGGTCACCATCAGGTACAACAGCTCATCTCCATTGTACAAACGGCCTTCTTGGTCAACAAATTGCAATCTGTCGGCATCGCCATCTAGCGCCACGCCGTAGTCGGCTTGATGTAACTTGACTGCGGCAACCAGTGCCTCAGGATGCGTTGCACCCACATCTTTGTTGATGTTAAGACCATCGGGCGAGCAGCCAATGGCAATAACTTCGGCACCCAATTCGTGAAACACCTTGGGAGCGATTTGATAGGCCGCGCCATGGGCAGCATCGACCACAATTTTCATGCCCTTCAGCGAAAATTCATTGCTAAAGGTGCTCTTACAAAACTCAATGTAGCGCCCCGCAGCATCATCCAGACGCTTGGCTTTGCCCAACTCAGCCGATGTGACCCAGACAGGCGCTTGGTCGACCAGCTTTTCAACAGCAAGCTCCCAGTCATCGCTCAGCTTGGTACCTTTGGCACTGAAAAACTTGATGCCATTGTCATCATAGGGATTGTGGCTTGCACTGATCACGACCCCCAAAGTTGCGCGCCGCGCACGCGTGAGATAAGCAACTGCGGGGGTGGGAATAGGCCCCAAGAGGACCACATCAACGCCAGCAGAGTTAAAGCCAGACTCCAAGGCGCTTTCAAGCATGTAGCCTGAGATTCGAGTGTCTTTGCCAATTAAAACGACAGGATGTTTTTCAGATTGGCGCAAGACGCGGCCAACAGCATGCGCCAAGCGCATAACAAAGTCTGGGGTAATGGGTGCTTGGCCAACGGTGCCGCGAATGCCGTCTGTTCCAAAATATTTTCTAGTCATAGTTTTTAATTTTATACACCTGAAGTTCTCACTCAGCTGAGAGATTGGCTTGAACCGCTTGCCATATTTTCAAGGCTTGGACTGTTTCTTTCACATCGTGCACGCGCACAATGGCGGCGCCTTTTTGAACGGCCAACAAGGCGGCTGACAAACTCGCACCCAGCCTATCGGATGGCACAGGCTCTTGACCCTTGGGAGCCACCATCTTGCCGAGGGTGGATTTGCGTGACCAACCCGCCAATAGGGGCTGCCCTAGTGACATGAATTCGGACTGGTGCATGAGCATGGCTAGATTTTGGTCAGGTGTTTTGCCAAAGCCGACACCAGGATCTATAACAATGCGCTCTTTTTGAACACCCAAATGGAAGGCTGTAGACAACTGCTGGGCTAGGAAATCTTTAACCACTTGCACCACATTGCTTGTCATAGGCGCCGTTTGCATCGTTAGGGGATCTCTGTGCATGTGCATCAAACAAATACCGCAGTCTGGAAACTGCGCCATCAAATCCCACGCGCCGGCTTGTCGCATGGCCCAAATGTCATTGATGATGTCTGCACCCAAATCAAGCGCAGCTTTCATGACTTGGGGCTTGTAGGTGTCAATCGACAAAGGCACTTGCCACTTCACAGCCTCGCGGACAAAAGGAAGCACCCGTGACAACTCTTCTTCGAGGCTGAGCGGCTGTGAGCCAGGCCTAGAAGATTCACCCCCAATGTCCAGAATGTCTGCGCCCTGTTGCAGCAAATTCTCGGCATGCTGCAAAGCTTGTGAGTTGGATTCAAATTGGCCACCGTCCGAAAATGAATCGGGAGTGATGTTCACAATGCCCATGACCTTGGGTTGTGACAAATCAATCACAAACCGAGATGTCTGCCAGGAAGTTGTGGGCATGTGGGTTTAATGAAAACGGAAAAGTAAATTTTAAATAATAACGGGGCCGAAGCCCCGTTGATTCAAGTCCTAAATCAGGCCGCGTTGGGCTCTGGATCTGTTTTGACAGCAGGCGTTCCGCCGGCATCGTCATTGCCAGAGGGTGGAATACGAGGCGTCCAGTCCTTGGGGGCTGTAGGCTCGCGGCCGGCCATGATGTCGTCAAGTTGAGTGACATCAATGGTTTCCCACTCCAACAACGCCTTGGCCATGGCGTGCATCTTGTCGCTGTTTTCTTCAATCAGGCGACGCGCCAAGTTGTATTGCTCGTCGATGATGCGGCGAACTTCAGAGTCGACCTTTTGCATGGTGGACTCGGACATGTTGGTGGTTTTGGTGACCGAGCGACCCAAGAACACTTCGCCTTCGTTTTCGGCGTAGACCATGGGGCCCAAGGCTGTGGTCATGCCGTAGCGCATGACCATGTCACGGGCAATTTGGGTGGCACGTTCAAAGTCGTTGCTAGCACCCGTGGTCATTTGTTTCATGAACACTTCTTCGGCAATACGGCCACCAAACAACATGCTGATTTGGTTCAACATGTATTCGCTGTCGTAGCTGTAACGGTCTTTTTCGGGCAGGCTCATGGTGACACCCAAGGCACGGCCGCGAGGAATGATAGTGACCTTGTGCACAGGATCGCACTTAGGCAACAGCTTGCCAATGAGGGCATGGCCCGACTCGTGATAAGCCGTGTTGCGACGCTCTTCTTCGGGCATGACCATGCTCTTGCGCTCGGGGCCCATCAGAATTTTGTCTTTGGCTTTTTCGAAGTCTTGCATTTCCACAACGCGGGCGTTGCGGCGTGCAGCCATGAGGGCCGCTTCGTTGCACAAGTTGGCCAAATCGGCGCCGCTCATGCCAGGTGTTCCGCGGGCAATGACGCCGGGGTTCATGTCTTGGCCAATGGGGATTTTGCGCATGTGCACAGCCAAGATTTGTTCGCGGCCGCGAATGTCGGGCAATGTGACGTACACCTGGCGGTCAAAACGACCTGGACGCAGCAAAGCAGCGTCCAAAATGTCGGGACGGTTGGTGGCAGCCACCACGATGACGCCCAAATTGGTTTCAAAGCCGTCCATTTCGACCAGCATCTGGTTGAGGGTTTGTTCGCGCTCGTCGTTGCCACCGCCCAAGCCAGCACCACGCTGACGGCCAACGGCGTCAATTTCGTCCACAAAAATAATGCAAGGTGCATTTTTCTTGGCGTTCTCGAACATGTCGCGAACACGGGCTGCACCCACACCCACAAACATCTCGACAAAGTCGGAGCCCGAGATGCTGAAGAAAGGTACTTTGGCCTCACCCGCAATGCTCTTGGCCAACAAGGTTTTACCGGTACCTGGAGGGCCAACCAGCAACAAGCCACGTGGAATTCGTCCGCCCAGCTTTTGAAAGCGTTGTGGATCCTTCAAGAAGTCAACGACTTCTTTCACTTCTTCTTTGGCTTCGTCGCAACCAGCGACATCGGCGAAGGTAACTTGGTTGGCGTTTTCGTCGAGCATGCGCGCTTTGCTTTTGCCAAAGCTAAAGGCACCGCCTTTGCCGCCACCTTGCATTTGGCGCATGAAATAAACCCACACACCAATGAGCAACAACATGGGGCCCCAGCTGACCAGCAGGCTCATAAGCAAAGAGCCTTCTTCACGCGGCTTGACGTCGAACTTGACGCCGTTGGCAATGAGGTCGCCCACCAAGCCGCGGTCCAAATAAGTGGCCGTGGTTTTGATGCGGCGGTCGTCGGTGGTAACAGCCGCGATTTCTGTGCCGCCCTGACCTTCTTGGATGGTGGCCGTTTTGATGCGGTTGCCTCTGACTTCTTCTAGGAAGTCGGAATAGCCCATGTAGCCAGACCCGACGCCAGCGCGGTTGTCAAATTGTTTGAATACAGTGAAAAGCACCATGCCAATCACAAGCCATACGGCGATCTTGGAAAACCAGGGGTTGTTCAAGAAGAGCTCCCATCAATAAACGTCTAATTGGTCTTCATTCTAGGCTTTTGAAAGCGCAGAACACGTGATTTCCCTTGACTAAGCCTTAAAAGTAGAGGGAAATTTAATGGAAAGACCCTTCCTTACAACATTTAATCTGCCGACGGCCTGTTTTTGGGCTCGATGCCAACCAAAAACTGCTCGGACGATTTGTCGCGGGAAGCCTTGGGTTTGATGGGTTTCACAACCTTGAATGAATCTTTGAACAGCTTCACCAATTGGCTGTAACCACTGCCGTGAAACACCTTGACCACCAAGGCACCCTGCGGCTTGAGGTGCATTTGTGCAAATTCAACGGCAAGCTCAATGAGGTGCGTGATTCGCGCAGCATCGACAGAGTCGATACCAGACAAGTTGGGCGCCATGTCGGAGACCACCACATCGACGGGACGGTCACCCACAATGGCTTGCAATTGGGCCAAGACATCGGCTTCCGTGAAGTCACCCTGGATGAAGTGCACACCCTCTACAGGCTCCATGGGCAGGAGGTCAACGGCCAAGATGGTGCCGTTCAAATCGCCCGCGGCAGCGCCTTGCGGCGATAACCTGCGGCGCACATACTGGCTCCAAGCGCCAGGCGCAGAGCCCAAGTCGACCACCAAATTGCCAGGCTTGATCAAACCAAAGGTTTCGTCAATTTCCTTCAATTTGTAGGCGGCCCGCGCCCGGTAGCCCTCTTTTTTGGCCAATTTGACGTAGGGGTCATTGACGTGGTCGTTCAACCACGACTTATTGACTTTTTTACTTTTGGTTTTTACTTTCATGTTCTTCCGTTCAAGCAGGGATAATAGCGCCATGCCTCAAATTCAATTGACTCCCGCTCAACGCAAGGTTCACAGAGCCGAAGCGCACCACCTCGACCCCGTTGTCATGATTGGCAACGATGGCCTCACGCCTGCCGTTGTCAAAGAAACCGACGCGGCCCTCAAGGCGCACGGCTTGATCAAAATTCGTGTTCTGGGAGACGACCGTGTCGCCCGTGAAGCCATGTTCAACCAGCTGGCCGAAGACCTTAGCGCTGCGCCCATTCAGCACATCGGCAAATTGCTGGTGCTCTGGCGCCCTGTGCCCGAAAAGGAAAAAACCATTTCAGAAGATCGCATGGCCGGACCCCGCGATTTTAAGGTCTTGAAGTACAGCAGCCGCGGCGGCCAACGCCCCGAGGTCAAAACATTGCGTGTGTTGGGCAACCAGCGCCTCACGTCTGGCGGTCAGGTCAAGCGAGCCAAGGTCAAACAAAAATCAATCAAAAAGCGCAACCAAGCCTAAAAGGTCAAAAGCGCTCAATCAAGAGCGCTTTTTTCATGGCTTGCCATCGTTTTAGATGTAAGACACCGCCACAATTTCGTAGCGCTTCTCACCGCCAGGCGCTTGCACCACGGCCACATCACCCTCTTCTTTGCCAATGAGTGCGCGTGCAATAGGGCTGCTGATATTGATCAAACCCAACTTGAGATCGGCCTCGTCTTCACCAACGATTTGGTATTTGACCACTTCGCCGGTGCTTTCTTCTTCCAACTCGACGGTGGTGCCAAAGACCACTTTGCCGCCAGCATCCACTGAGGCGGGATCGATGATTTGAGCCGCAGAAAGTTTGCCTTCGACCTCTTGAATGCGACCCTCAACAAAACCTTGACGGTCTTTGGCGGCTTCGTATTCAGCGTTCTCACTCAAGTCGCCTTGCGCGCGTGCTTCTGCGATGGCATTGATGACCGATGGGCGCTCCACCGTTTTTAACTGGTGAAGTTCGGCCTTCAGCTTTTCAGCACCGCGAAGGGTAATGGGAATAGTAGCCAAGAGATGTCTCCGATTTTTTATTAAGCAGTCAACATGGCGTGCATTTCTTGAACAGAAATGACATCCAGTTTGTCCATGTACTTCATGCCTTCAACCGCAGCTTCAGCGCCTGCAATGGTCGTGAAGGTTGTGACCCTGGCCAGCAAAGCAGAGGTGCGAATGACGCGCGAGTCTGCAATGGCATTGCGGCGCTCTTCGACCGTGTTGATGACCAAGGCAATTTCGTTGTTCTTGATCATGTCCACAATGTGGGGGCGGCCTTCTGTGACTTTGTTGACCGCTTGAACGGCAACACCCTCGGCAGCAATGGCAGCAGCGGTTCCCTTGGTGGCAAAAATTTGGAAGCCCAAGGCCACCAAATCGCGCGCAACTTTGACAGCACGTGGCTTGTCGCCATTTTTAACTGTCAAGAACACTTTGCCTTCACGAGGCAACTTGGTGCCCGCACCCATTTGGCTCTTCACAAATGCTTCGCCAAATGTTTTGCCCACACCCATCACTTCGCCAGTGGACTTCATTTCTGGGCCCAAAATAGTGTCGACGCCTGGGAACTTCACAAACGGGAACACGGCTTCTTTGACGCTGAAATAAGGCGGCGTGACTTCTTTGGTGATGCCTTGCGAGGCGAGTGTTTGGCCCGCCATGCAACGTGCGGCCACCTTGGCCAACTGAATACCAGTGGCTTTAGAAACGTAAGGCACGGTGCGTGAAGCACGTGGATTCACCTCGAGCACAAAAATCACATCTTTGCCATCGACGTGCTGAATGGCAAACTGCACGTTCATCAAACCCACCACATTCAAAGCACCCGCCATGGCAGCTGATTGACGTTTGAGTTCATCCACTGTGGCTGCGCTCAAGCTGTAAGGGGGCAAGGAGCAAGCAGAGTCACCGCTGTGCACGCCAGCTTGTTCAATGTGCTCCATCACGCCGCCAATGAAGGTCTTGCCTTCAGGGTCGCGCAAGCAATCGACGTCGCACTCAATGGCGTCGTTTAAGAAGCGATCGAGCAGCACGGGGGAATCGTTGCTGACCTTGACCGCTTCGCGCATGTAACGCTCGAGGTCGCGTTGCTCGTGAACGATTTCCATGGCACGGCCACCCAACACGTAGCTGGGGCGAACCACCAAGGGGTAACCCAAGGCGGCGGCTTTTTCCAATGCTTCTGGCTCTGTGCGGGCTGTGGCATTGGGCGGCTGACGCAAGCCCAATTCGTGCAACAACTTTTGGAAACGTTCGCGGTCTTCTGCAGCGTCAATCATGTCGGGGCTGGTGCCAATGATAGGCACGCCAGCTTCTTCCAAACCGAGGGCCAATTTCAAAGGTGTTTGACCACCGTATTGAACAATCACGCCCGTTGGCTTTTCTTTGTCCACAATTTCGAGCACGTCTTCTAGCGTCAGCGGCTCGAAGTACAAGCGGTCTGACGTGTCGTAGTCGGTTGAAACCGTTTCGGGGTTGCAGTTGACCATGATGGTTTCGTAACCATCTTCGCGCATGGCCAAAGCGGCGTGCACGCAGCAATAGTCAAACTCAATGCCCTGACCAATTCGGTTGGGACCGCCACCCAAGACCATGATCTTTTTGTTGGTGGTGGGCTCTGCTTCGCACTCATCTTCATAAGTGGAATACATGTAAGCCGTGTCGGTAGAAAACTCGGCCGCGCAAGTGTCCACACGTTTGTAAACGGGGCGCACATTCATAGCGTGGCGCTGCGCACGCACTTCGTGTTCGGTTGTTTTGAGCAGTTTGGCCAGGCGGCGATCTGAGAAACCTTTTTTCTTCAAAGCGCGAAGCTCGTCGGCCGTGATGGCTTTCAAGTTGGTGGTTTCAAGTTCAAGTTCAATCTTGACGATGTCTTCAATTTGCACCAAGAACCAGCGGTCAATTTTGGTGAGTTCAAACACTTCATCGACACTGAGGCCCATGGCGAAAGCATCGCCCACGTACCAAATGCGGTCAGGGCCTGGCTCACCCAATTCTTTTTCAAGAACTTCGCGGTCTTGTGTTTTTTCGTTCAAGCCATCAACGCCCACTTCCAAACCGCGCAAGGCTTTCTGAAAGGATTCTTGGAACGTACGGCCCATGGCCATCACCTCGCCCACCGACTTCATCTGAGTGGTCAGGCGGCTGTCGGCTGTGGGGAATTTTTCGAAGGCAAAACGTGGAATCTTAGTCACCACGTAATCGATGCTGGGCTCGAAACTGGCAGGTGTGGCACCACCCGTAATTTCGTTGCGCAATTCATCGAGTGTGTAACCCACGGCCAATTTGGCGGCTACTTTGGCAATGGGGAAACCTGTTGCTTTGGAAGCCAACGCAGAGGAACGTGACACACGTGGGTTCATCTCAATGACCACCATGCGGCCGTCTTTGGGATTGATCGAGAACTGAACGTTAGAGCCGCCTGTATCGACACCAATTTCACGCAAAACTGCCAAGCTGGCATTTCGCATGATTTGATATTCTTTGTCCGTCAATGTTTGGGCAGGCGCAACCGTGATGGAGTCGCCGGTGTGCACACCCATGGGGTCTAAGTTTTCGATGGAGCAAATGATGATGCAGTTGTCCGCCTTGTCGCGAACCACTTCCATCTCGTACTCTTTCCAACCCAACAACGACTCTTCAATGAGGAGTTCGTTGGTGGGAGACGCTTCCAAACCGCGTTTGCAGATGGTTTCGAATTCTTCAGGGTTGTAGGCAATACCGCCGCCTGTGCCGCCCAAGGTAAAGCTGGGGCGAATGACGGTGGGGAAACCCACGCTGCGTTGAACAGCCCAGGCTTCGTCCATGCTGTGTGCAATGCCAGAGCGCGCAGAGCCCAGACCAATTTTGGTCATGGCATCTTTGAACTTGAGGCGGTCTTCGGCTTTGTCGATGGCTTCGGGTGTGGCGCCAATGAGCTCGACTTTGTATTTGTCGAGCACGCCGTGGTGCCACAAATCCAGCGCACAGTTGAGCGCTGTTTGGCCCCCCATGGTGGGCAGGATGGCATCGGGACGCTCTTTGGCAATGATCTTCTCAACCGTTTGCCAAGTGATGGGCTCAATGTAGGTGACGTCCGCGGTGGCGGGGTCGGTCATGATCGTGGCAGGGTTGCTGTTGATCAAGATGACTTTGTAGCCCTCTTCGCGCAAAGCTTTACAAGCTTGCACGCCAGAGTAGTCGAACTCACAGGCCTGGCCAATGATGATGGGGCCAGCGCCAATGATGAGAATGCTTTTTAGGTCGGTCCGCTTTGGCATGTTATTTGGTCTCCATCAGGTTGATGAAGCGATCGAAGAGGTAGGCAATGTCGTGAGGACCAGGTGAGGCCTCGGGGTGACCTTGGAAACAGAACGCAGGTTTGTCCGTGCGGGCCAAGCCTTGCAAGGTGCCGTCAAACAAAGACACGTGCGTAGCGCGCAAGTTGGCGGGTAAAGATTTCTCGTCTACCGCAAAACCGTGGTTTTGACTGGTGATGGACACGCGACCCGAGTCGAGGTCTTTGACGGGGTGGTTGGCACCGTGGTGACCAAACTTCATTTTGAAAGTTTTGGCACCGCTGGCCAAGGCCATGATTTGGTGACCCAAGCAAATGCCAAAAGTGGGAATGCCAGTTTCGATCAATTCTTTGGCAGCAGCAATGGCGTAGTCGCAAGGTTCTGGATCGCCAGGACCATTAGACAAGAAGATGCCATCGGGCTTGTGCTTGAGCACTTCGGCGGCGGGCGTTTTGGCCGGTACCACTGTGACTTGGCAACCGCGCTCGGCCAGCATGCGCAAGATGTTTTTCTTGACGCCAAAGTCGTAAGCCACCACGTGAAAACGAGGGGCTGTTTGTTGACCATAACCACTGCCCAACTTCCACTCGGACTCGGTCCAATCGTAAGAATCTGAAACGCTGACCTTTTGGGCCAAGTCCAAACCGGCCATGGCAGGTGCTGCTTTAGCCGCTTGCACTGCTTGGGCTGTGAGTTCGGGCGTGACCGCCTGACCAGCAGCCAAAGCCACAATGGCGCCGTTTTGGGCACCCTTTGTGCGCAACAGGCGTGTGAGTTTGCGGGTGTCAATGTTGGCAATGGCCACGGTGCCACTGCGTGACAAGTAGGCCGAGAGCGTTTCGGTAGAGCGGAAATTGCTTGCAACCATGGGCAGATCTTTGATGATCAGGCCAGCAGCATGGACTTTGTCGGATTCGACATCCTCGGGGTTGACGCCGTAATTGCCAATGTGCGGATACGTGAGGGTTACGATCTGCTGGCAGTAGCTGGGGTCTGTGAGGATTTCTTGATAGCCTGTGAGGGAGGTATTGAAAACCACCTCACCCACTGTGGAGCCAGGGGCTCCAATGGAATTGCCGACAAAGACTGTGCCGTCTGCAAGCGCCAAAATGGCTAAGGGGAAGGTTCCCTGAAGAGACAAAAGCACTGGGTTCTCCGGTATGGTTCGGGTACGCCCCAGCACGCGCAAGCTTCACCTAGAAAGGTTGGCTTTTTGGCTGCTTTTGAAGGGAAATGGCTTGTTGTGAGCGGGTGCGTACAGGTTGATGCGGGAAAGCCTCTCATTATAGCCGCGAGTATTCCCTAACCCAAGCCCTAAAGCGCTGATTTTTTCAAATGATGAGTCGGTACAAAGCTCAAGCAGCGAGGCCGGCTGTGGCGCTAGCGTGAAGGCAGACGGCGGCGGCGGTTGCCACGTTCAAAGATTCTTCGCCACCCGGCTGGGCAATGCGAACCTTTTGCTGAACCAGGGCCATCAGTTCGGGCGAAACGCCCTGCCCTTCGTGACCCATAACCCAAGCGCAGGTTTGAGGCAGCTGCCCCTGATTAAGCAACTCGTGCAAAAACGGACCTTCATGGACGTCCGTTCCAAGAATAGGCACCTCAAGGGACTGCAAATCTTCCAAGCTGGCCGACTCGATCAAGCGCATACCGAAATGGGCGCCCATGCCAGCTCGCAAAACCTTGGGCGACCAAAGACCTGCGGTTCCTTTAATGGCCACCACTTGCTTGAAACCAAAGGCGGAGGCACTGCGCAAAATGGATCCGACATTGCCAGCATCTTGCAATCTGTCCAAAACAACGGTGGCTGCTTGAGGGTCTAACTCAGGGGCTAAGGGCAGCGTCAATAAGAAACCCATCTTGGCTGGCGACTCAAGCCCGCTCAAACTTGCAAACAAATCGTCGGGCACGGTCCACACTTCTGAAGCACACTGCCCCCATTCAAATTCAGAAGCTTGCCAAATAGATTCTGAAAAGATGGCCAACTCGGGCTTTACGCCGCGGGCCAGTGCCGCCCTACAAAGGTGGTCACCCTCCAGCCACACCAAGCCCAATTTGCGATACGCCTGAGAGTCTTGCGCCAAACGGCGAATGGTTTTTAACCGCGGGTTGTCTTTGGAGGTGATCAGCTTCATGATTTTTGAAACGCCAGAATGGCCTGCGTCACAGGGGCAAAGGTTTTGCGGTGAAACGGTGTGACCCCTAAAGTTTGTAACGCCTTCAAATGCACTGCAGTGCCATAACCTTTGTGAGTATCAAAGCCGTAGTCAGGGTATTGGCGGTGCATTTCTTCGCACATGCGGTCGCGGTGCACTTTGGCCAAAATGGAAGCCGCAGAAATCTCTTGCACTTTTTCATCGCCCTTCACAATGGCTTCACCGCGCACATCCAAGATGGGCAAACGATTGCCATCGACGTAAACCAAAGTAGGCTTGAGGCGCAAGGCCTCCACAGCCCTTTGCATCGCCAGCATCGTGGCTTGCAAAATATTTAAAGTGTCAATCTCTTCGACACTAGCCTCTGCAATGGCAAAACACAAAGCCTTGGCGCGAATTTCGTCAAACAAACGGTCACGGATTTTGGCGGTTAATTTTTTGGAATCGGCCAAACCCTTGATGGGTTTGAGTTCGTCCAAAATGACTGCCGCTGCCACCACAGGACCCGCCAAAGGACCCCGTCCAGCCTCGTCCACACCCGCCAACAAACCGGGCGTGTCCCAAGCCAAGCTCACTTGCTCAGGCTTTGACAAGCGTTTGGATCGCATGGGCGGCCAATGAGGGTGTGTCGCGCATCAATGACGCGTGCATGGTTTCAAATCGCCCCACCAAGGCTTGCGCCTTTTCCGGAGAACGCAGCCAGTCCAAAACTGCATCGGACATGTTCGATGGTGTGGCTTGGTCTTGCAGCAATTCGGGCACACAAAATTCTTGTGCCAAGATGTTGGGCAAACCGACCCATAGCTGAAGTTTTTTTCGCTTCATCATTTGCCAACTGAGCCAGTTCATGTTGTAAGCAATGACCATGGGCTTTTTAAACAGCGCCGCCTCAAGGGTGGCAGTGCCACTGGCTATGAGGGTGACATCACAAGCTGCCAAAGCCGCATGCGATTGCCCTTTCAGGACCTGCACCTGGGTTGCGCCTACTTGGTCACGAATGTGTTCAATGCGCGCCATCATAGACGGCATGGCTGGCAAGACAAACTGCAAGTTGGGTTGTTGCTGACTGAGCAACTGGGCTGTCAGAAAAAAGCGTTCGGCCAAATATGTGATTTCAGATTCGCGACTTCCCGGAAGCAATGCCACCACAGGTCGATCTGGGTCAAGCTTCAAGTCATGCCGGGCTTTGAGTGTGTCTACATGCATCGGAATGGCCTGAGCCAAAGGATGTCCTACGTAAGTTGCAGGAATACCCTGCGCGCTTAACAAATCTGTTTCAAAGGGAAAAATGCAAAGCACATGGTCGACGCTTTGTTTGATTTTTTCAATGCGCTCAGCGCGCCACGCCCAAATAGAGGGGCAGACAAAATGCACGGTGGGAATGCCCGCTTGTTTTAGATCTCGCTCTAAATCGAGATTGAAATCGGGTGCGTCCACTCCCACAAACACATGGGGTGGATTTGCCAACAGCCTCTCTTTAAGCTGCTTGCGAATGCCCACAATTTCTCGGTAGTGCCGCAAGACTTCGACATAGCCGCGCACTGCCAATTTGTCTGAAGACCACAAAGCATTGAATCCCTGCGACTGCATGCGCGGGCCACCAATGCCATACAAGTGAGCCTCTGGCCATTGCGCACGGATGCCCTGCATCATCAAGCCTGCTAACAAATCGCCCGAAGTTTCGCCAGCCACCATGGCCATGGAAAAAGCCCCATCAGGGGCTTTTGAAGGCGAGGATGTGGGCAAGTTGGGCACCGCTTATCTCACAATGCCGCGCTCGGGCGAAGTGCCTTGCAAAAAACCTAGCATCATGTCGACATCGGCTTTGGCCTCTGGGTACTTTTGAGTGATCAACTCAATCTCTGCTTGGGCTTGAACCAAGGTGAGTTTCTGACGGTACAAACTTTTGTGCATGGCCTTGACAGCTGCAATTCTTTCGGCTGAAAAACCGCGCCGGCGCAAGCCTTCAAAGTTCATAGAGCGTGCTTGCGCAGGTTGACCTTGCGCCATGACAAAAGGCGGCAAATCGGCAAACAACAAAGAATGCATGGCCGTAAAACTGTGCGCACCCAATCGGCAAAATTGATGGACCACGGTAAAGCCGCCCAAAATAACCCAGTCGTCGACATGCACGTGACCGGCCAATTGCGAGCTGTTGGCAAAGATGGTGTGGTTGCCCACCACGCAGTCGTGTGCCAAATGCACATAAGCCATGATCCAGTTGTCATTGCCCAACTTGGTAACGCCGGTATCGCCTGGCGAGCCAATGTTGAAGGTACAAAACTCGCGAATGGTGTTGCGATCGCCAATGATCAATTTACACGGCTCGCCCGCATATTTTTTGTCTTGCGGTACGGCACCTAATGAATTGAATTGGAAAATTTTGTTGTCTTTGCCAATGGTGGTGTGGCCCTCAATGACGCAGTGACTGGCCACAGTGGTACCAGCATCAATGCGAACATGGGGGCCAATGACGGTGTAAGGCCCTACCGTGACACTGCTGTCAAGTTGGGCTCCAGAATCAACAAGAGCTGTTGGGTGAATGCGCGTCATGCCGATGCCTTCTTATTTAGGCAATCTTGCGCATGGTGCACATCAGTTCAGCTTCAACGGCAATCTCTTCGCCCACTTTGGCGCGTGCCTTGAATTTAAAAATGCCTGATTTCATGCGGTCGAGTTCAACTTCCAAAATCAGTTGGTCACCTGGCTCAACTGGGCGTTTGAAACGTGCGCCATCGATGCCTGCAAAGTAATAAACCGTTTTCTCATCGGGCGTCTCACCCAAGGTATCGAAAGCCAAAAGTGCTGCAGCTTGGGCCAGCGCCTCTAGCATCAAGACACCGGGCATGACGGGTCTGGAAGGAAAGTGTCCCGTGAAATAAGGCTCGTTGACCGAGACGTTTTTCAAGGCCTTGATGCGCACACCTTTTTCGATTTCCAAAACACGATCGACCAGCAAGATGGGAAAACGGTGCGGCAATTGCTTGAGAATTTGATAAATGTCCATCATGATTATTTTTCCTGTACGGGAGACTGTTGAATGTGGGTCTCCACCAATTTGAGACGGTGACGAATTTGATGCAACTGCTTAAGGCTGGCAGCATTTTTTTCCCAGCTGGCATTGTCATCAATGGGAAACAGACCAGTGTATGAGCCTGGCTTGGTAATGGATCGGGTGACGACAGAGGCCGCAGAAATATGCACGCCATCGACCAAACTAAGGTGCCCCAAAATAACGGCACCGCCCCCCACAGTGCAATGCGCACCAATGCGGGCACTGCCAGCCACACCGACGCAGCCGGCCATGGCGGTGTGCTTGCCAATGTGCACGTTGTGTCCAATTTGAATGAGGTTGTCTAGCTTGACGCCGTCTTCGATGACGGTGTCATTGAGCGCACCGCGATCGATGCACGTGTTGGCACCAATTTCGACATCGTTGCCAATTTTGACCGCGCCCAATTGCTCAATTTTTTCCCAGGCACCTTGGTTGGGTGCAAAACCGAAACCATCGGCGCCAATGACAACACCCGAGTGAACGATACAGCGCTGCCCTACTTCGCAGAACTCACCCAAAGTCACTCTGGATTTGAGTTGAGAATGATCACCCACTTTGGCACCACGTTCAACCACACACAACGGACCAATGATGGCAGAGTCGGCAATCATGGCATCAGGATGAACAACAGCGGAAGGATGAATGTTGGCAACAACCAGAGGCGCCGATAACTTTTTCCAATATTGCGTCAGGCGCGCAAAATAAAGATAGGGGTCATCAGCCACGATGCAAGCACCGCGCGAGCTGGCCAGAGCTTGGAACTGCGGCGCAACAATGACACACGCCGCACGGGTCTGACTTAACTGAGATTGGTATTTGGGATGACTGAGAAAACTCAGGTCTTGGAGGCCCGCAGAATCTAGCGGCGCGATATTTTGAATGGAAGTTTGTGGACTGCCGTGCAGAGTTCCGCCTAAAGCTTTAACAATGTCGCCGAGCTGCACCACAAAGCAAGTCCACTTCTACCAGCAATTACTTGCCTGCTGAGGCATTGAGAGACTTGATAACTTTCTCTGTAATGTCGTGCTTGGGATTGATGTAAACCGCTTCTTGAAAAATAACGTCGTACTTTTCTGTTTCGGCAACGCGTTTGACAGCCAAGTTGGCACGTTCAATAACCACTTGCTGCTCTTCGTTTTTGCGGGTGTTCAAGTCTTCTTGAAATTCACGTCGCTTGCGTTGAAACTCGCGGTCTTGTTCCATCAATTGCTTTTGACGGGTATTGCGCTGCGATTCAGCAAGCGTTGGGGCCTCACGCTCAAATTTTTCGGAGGCATTTTTGAGAGTGTTACCCAAATCTACCAATTCTTTTTCGCGTTTGGAAAATTCTTGTTCCAACTTGACTTGAGCTGCTTTGGCTGTGCTGGCCTCTCTGAAAATACGATCGGTATTGACAAAACCAATTTTGAACTCTTGCGCGTTGACCGCAGTGACGCAAAGTGCGGTCAGAGCCAACAGAACCATTTGAGAGAATTGAAGAAGTGTTTTCATTAGAAAGAGGTTCCAATTTGGAATTGCAATTTTTGGATTTTATCCGTATCTTGACGTTTCACAGGGAATGCGTACGAAAAACGCAAGGGTCCCATGGGAGAGACCCAGCTCAAGCCAATGCCCACCGAGGAACGCAGCTCCTTGAGAGTGATTTTTTCATTTTCGCCAAATGCTCGCCCGGCATCCGCAAATCCGAACAAACGCAGCGTGCGGTCATTACCTGCACCAGGAAATGGGGCCAAAACCTCAGCGTTCAACACAATTTTCTTTGAACCGCCCAGAAAGACAGCGCTGTTCGGATCGGTAGAAGGTGGGCCTAAAGTTGATTGTTGGAAGCCCCGAACACTTCCCAAACCACCTACAAAGTAGTTTTTAAACAAGGGATAGGGACGACCACTGATGCCCTGCCCCCAACCCAAATCGGCATTCAGAGCCAACGTAAACTTTTTAGACAAAGGTGTGTATTGCTGAATTTGATAGTTGGTTCGCAGGTACCTGGAGTCGCCTGTCGCACTCAAATCGGCATTGAATCGCTGCAGAGTGCCGCGGTTGGGCACCAAAGCACTGTCACGACCATCCCGCGCCCAACCTACTGTCAGTGGCAAAGCATTGCTGGTAGCACCAAAGTCATTGATGTAAGTTTGGTATGCAGCTGGCAAGTAGGTGCCAGCATTGATGGTTGTCTGCTCATAGTTAACACCAAAAAACACAGTGTCAATTTCAGTGAAAGGCACGCCAAATCGCATGCCGGCGCCTGAGCTCACCAAGCTGTAAGCATTCAAATCGCCCAAGTAAGGACGCGCTGTTCGGTGGAAGACGTCGATGGTCCTAGAGATCCCGTCCTGTGTGTAATAAGGATCAGTCGTGCTCACAACAATCGTTTTGTTGTAACGGCTGGTATTGACTTCAGTGGCCAAATATTTGCCAGATCCAAATGCGTTTTCTTGCCGAATTCCAAAAGACAAAGCCACTTTTTCAGCAGAAGAGAAACCAGCCCCCAGAGAGACGCTTCCAGTTGGTTTTTCGACAAGGCTGAAGATCAGGTCGACTTGATCTGTCGTAGCGGGCACTTCTTGGGTCTCAATGTTGATATCCGTAAAAAAGCCCAAGCGGTCTATGCGATCGCGGGATAACTTGATTTTGTCGCCATCGTACCAAGCAGCTTCCAATTGACGGAACTCGCGACGGATCACTTCATCACGGGTGCGATTATTTCCTGTGAGATTAATTCGCCGGACATAAGCACGGCGAGAAGGGTCTGCCTGCAGAACAAAACTGACCCGATTGTTAAGGCGATCTATTTCAGGGCGAACATCAATACGTGCAAAAGCGTAACCAAACTTACCAAAGTAATCTGTGAAGGCCTTGGTGGTTTCGGCCACCTTTTCTGCGTTGTATGGTTGACCCAAACCAATCTTGACCAAGGCTTTGAATTCATCGTCCTTGCCCAAGTAGTTGCCGTCAAGCTGAACCCCTGACACTACAAATCGCTCACCCTCTGTGATGTTGATGCTGATGGAAATGTCTTGCTTGTCTGGAGAAATGGCGACTTGGGTTGAGTCAATCCGAAACTCTAAGAAGCCCCTAGCCAGGTAATAAGACCGCAAGCTTTCTAAATCGGCATTCAACTTGGTCCGCGAGTAGCGATCAGATTTGGTGTACCAACTGAGCCAATTGCCCACATCCAAATTGAATTGATCCTTCAAGGTATCTTGGGAAAAAGCTTGATTGCCGGTGATTTGAATGTCTTTGATTTTGGAAGGTCCGCCCTCCGTCACCGTGAAGGTCAATTTGACACGATTGCGCTCAACCGGCGTGACGGTGGTCAACACTTGAGCGCCATACAGACTTCGTGTGATGTATTGACGCTTCAACTCTTGCTCTGCTTTGTCAGCGAGAGCCTTATCAAAAGGGCGACCTTCTGCAATGCCAACTTCTTTCAAGGCTTTGATCAGGACATCTTTGTCAAATTCTTTCAGGCCAACCCACTCCACCTCAGAAATGGAAGGACGCTCTTCGAGGATGACAACCAGCACATCGCCTTGGGCTTCTAGCCTGATGTCTTTGAACAAGCCCAGCGCGAACAGTGCACGAATGGCCGCTGCGCCCGACTCGTCGCTGTAGGTATCGCCAATGCGAAAGGGCAAGGAGGCAAAGACAGTGCCGGATTCAATGCGCTGCAAACCTTCAATGCGAATGTCTTTGAGTTTGAAGGGCTCGATGGCCCAGGCTGACAGGGTGCTGAGTGCAGCCGCCACGGCAACACAGACTTGTTGCAAAGGGAATCGATTAGGAAATAATTTCATGCGATTGAACTAATTAAACAGCCGGGTTAGATCATTGAAAAACGCCAAAGACATGATGAAAATCAACAAAGCCAAACCGACTTTTTGCAAACCCCGCTGCCAAGCAACGGAAACCGGTTTGCCGGTCAAAGACTCCCAAAGATAATACATCAGGTGCCCCCCATCCAACATAGGTAAAGGCAGTAGATTTAAAAGCCCCAAACTGACGCTAATGAGGGCCAAATAGGTCAAATAAGGGGCCCAACCCAGCTGCGCAGACTGTCCCGCTTGCTCGGCAATGGTTAAGGGGCCACTTAAATGCTTAGACGACGCATCGCCAGTGATCATTTTGCCAATGAGGTTGACAGTCATTTGGCCAATCTGAAGTACCTTGCCAAACCCTTGCGCCAGTCCCTCGATCAAGCCCAATTGAAGCCATTCGGTCGCTGGCTGTGCACCCACCACAGCACCAATGCGCCTAAAGGGCGCGCCCTGCCCTTGGCTTTGTAAAGTTGACGATTTGGGGTAGACACTTAGATTCAGAAATTGACCTTGGCGCTCTATTTCCCAAAGTTGCTGGCCATTTTGTTCGCCACTTTTCTCGCCACTTTTCTGGCTATCAAGCGACGCTGGTTCAGCCCTGATCCAATCACGCAATTGCTGTGCGTCCACAACGGGCCGGCCATCTACCCGAACCACCCTGTCACCGGTCTGCAAGCCAGCCAATTTGGCAGCACCGTCTTCTTCTAGTCGGCCAATGATCGGGGGCGACAAGGGGCCGCGCATGCCCAAAACCGTCCAATACCCAAGACCCGAACCACTGTCGCTCAGGTTGGGGCGCTGGAGTTCGCCAGGCGAAGGAACTTCCAGTTCGAAGGTTTTGGAAGAATCAGCGCGCTGCAGGGTCCAGACCATGGCCACATTGGCCATTTCAGCGTCGACAGTGCTTGCCAAAAGCTTTTGAAATGACGTGACCTCTTGGCTCTCCTGGCCATCCAATTGCACAGACAGCACGCGCTCGGCCCCGGTCAAACCCGCTTGGGCCGCCCAACTTGCAGGCGTAGGGCTGGCCAAGATTGGCAAGGCTTGGGGCTGGCCCCACCAGGCCAGGCAAGAAAACAAAGCGCCTGCCAACAGCAAATTGGCCAAGGGGCCGGCGGCCACAATGGCCACTCTTACTTTGACGCTGCGCTGGTCAAAGGCTAGAGGCAAAAGCTCTGGGGCCACATTGGCTTCTCGGCTGTCGAGCATTTGAATGAAGCCACCCAAGGGCAACATGCCTATGACAAACTCTGTGTTTTGCCCTGCCCTGGGTTTTTTGGGGCGCCAGCGGTAAATGGTTTTTCCAAAGCCAATTGAAAACACCAGCACCGGTACGTTGAAAGCCACGGCCATGCGGTAATGTCCATACTCATGGACGGCAATGAGCAGGGTTAACGCAAAGAGAAAAGCAATGAGGGTTAGCACAGCAGTGTCAAACTAGTTCACAGCCATGTCGCGAACAATTTGGGCTGCACGTTGACGGCTCTGCGTGTCCAGTTGAAGCAAGTCTTCTAAATTTTGAGGCGACTGCGGCACCACATGCGCCAGCGTCTCTGTGTTCACGAGGTGAATTTGATCGAACCTGATTTGCTTGTTTAAAAAAGCCTCTACTGCAATTTCGTTGGCGGCGTTCAAAACAGCACAAGTGCCCGAAGCCGATTTCAAAGCATGCCATGCCAATTGAAGACCCGGAAATCTTTCAGGGTGGCCATGATCGTCAATGGCTTCAAAGGTCATGGGTTTGAGGTTGTGAAAGTCCAAAGTTTGAGCGCCTGAAGTGATGCGTTCGGGCCAACTCAAGCCATAGGCAATGGGCACGCGCATGTCGGGGGTGCCTAGCTGTGCCACCACCGATGTGTCTTTGTACTTCACCATGGAGTGAATGATGCTTTGGGGGTGAATGACCACATTGAGTTGATCGGGCGACACACCAAACAAATAGCGCGCCTCAATCACTTCAAGGGCCTTGTTCATCATGGTGGCAGAGTCGACAGAAATTTTTCGGCCCATAACCCAATTGGGATGTGCGCAAGCTTCTTCTGGTGTGACATTGCGCAAAGTGTCTACAGCGCGCGACCTGAAAGGGCCGCCAGAGGCCGTCAAAATAATTTGGTCGATTCGATCAGCCCAAGTGACAGGATTTTCAGGAAGTGACTGAAACACCGCTGAATGTTCGCTGTCGATGGGCAACAAAATGGCGCCCCCTTTTTTGACAGCATTTAAAAACACCTCACCGCCCACCACCAAGGCCTCTTTGTTGGCCAACAACAATCGTTTGCCCGCATGGGCTGCCGCCAAACAAGGTGACAGACCTGCTGCGCCCACAATAGCGGCCATGACCGCATGAACGTCTGGATGTGACGACACTGTATCGAGTGCCTCAGCGCCCCACAAAACCTGAACCGGCAGTCCTTCGGCTTTGACTCGCTCCGCCAATTTGCGGCCAGCTTGTTCGTGCGCCATGACGGCAAATTGAGGCTTGAATTGGGCGCATTGCGACAAAATCAAATCGACTTGTGTGGCTGCTGTTAAGGCAAACACTTGAAAACGATCAAGGTGTCTGGAGAGCACATCCAAGGTGTTGGTGCCAATAGAGCCTGTTGAACCAAGAATGGTGATGTTTTGTTTCATAGTTCAATTCACCTGTTTAAACCTGAGGCCAGTGCAGCAACATCATGGCGATGGGCAACGCAGGCAACAACGCATCTAAACGATCGAGCACGCCGCCATGACCCGGCAATAAATTGGAGCTGTCTTTGACGCCCGCACTGCGCTTGACCAAAGACTCGACCAGATCGCCGACCACGCTCATGGCCGTAAGAAATATCAAACTCAGAGCCCACAAGAAAGGACCGTGCTGCCACATGTGGGCAAACAGATTGGTACCCGGCCATGCATAGTTTTGCGCCAATTGCATCCAAATGAATGCCACCGCAAAAACACCCATCAGGCCACCGATGGCACCCTCCCAACTTTTGCCTGGACTGACCGATGGCGCCAATTTGCGAGGAAAAATTTTGGTTCCTAAGGCGCGTCCAAAGAAATAGGCAAAAACATCTGCAGCCCAAACCGCCACAAAAATCGACAACAACAATTGAATGCTGGCCGTGCGCGCTTGTGCCATGGCCAACCAAGCCAAAAATAGCAAACCAACCCCGACAACCCAGCGCAGGCCACGTGGCCAGAAACGCCAACCTTCAACGCCACGTTGCAACATCCAGGCGGTTAGCCCCACCCAACTTGAGCCCGCCAACCACCAGACCCATGCGGGAGACTCAACCGTCCAATGGGCCCACCACGCAAAGCCACACAAAATGGCGCACAGCAAACCGGAAAGAATGGAGTGAAACGAATTGAGGCCATTCATCCTGCCCCACTCCCACGAGCCCGCGGCGATGAGCACGATGGACAAAATGAGAAATGGCTGTGGAGAGTCTGCGAACAGTGCTGGCAACAAAATGGCCAACAAGGCCAGTGCAGTGATGATGCGTTGCTTGAGCATCGAATCAGTCCGTCACAGTCAATGTGTCAGCGATTCGATGCATGAAGCGAGTGAACAGCTTCATCAAACGGCCATGATTTCTTGTTCTTTGCCAGCTACCAATTGGTCAATCTCGGCAATGTGTTTGTCGGTGACCTTTTGCACTTCGGCTTCTGAGCGTTTTTGCTCGTCTTCGGAAGCCAGTTTGTCCTTGACCAATTTCTTAACGGATTCGTTGGCATCTCGGCGCAAATTGCGCACTGCAATTTTGGCGTTCTCGCCTTCGGTGCGAACCAGCTTGGTCATTTCCTTGCGGCGCTCTTCGCTCATGGGCGGCATGGGCACGCGGATCAAATCACCCATGGATGCAGGGTTCAAGCCCAAATCGCTTTCGCGAATGGCTTTTTCAATCTTGGCGCCCATGTTTTTTTCCCAGGGCTGAACGCTGATGGTGCGCGAGTCAATGAGGGACACATTGGCCACTTGGGACAAAGGCACCACAGAGCCGTAGTAATCGACTTGGATGGTGTCCAAGATGGCGGGATTGGCACGGCCAGTGCGAATTTTGGTGAGGTTGTTTTTGAAAGCCGCAATGGACTGGTCCATTTTGGTTTGTGTGGTTTTCTTGATGTCTTCTAAGCTCATGAAATTCTCCGGGGCCAGAACTGGCAAAAACAAGAATGAGAGAGGTATTAGGCGTAAACCAAAGTGCCTTCGTCCTCACCCATGACCACTCGCTTGAGGGCCCCATGCTTGAAAATCGAGAACACTTTAACGGGCAACTTTTGATCTCGGCACAAGGCAAATGCTGTGGCATCCATGATGCCGAGATTTTGAGAAATGGCTTCGTCGAAAGAAATTTTGGTGTAACGGGTGGCAGCGGGATCTTTTTTGGGATCGGCCGTGTAAACGCCGTCGACTTTGGTGGCTTTGAGAACCAATTCAGCACCAATTTCAGCGCCGCGCAAAGCCGCAGCGGTGTCGGTGGTAAAGAAAGGATTACCGGTACCGGCGGCAAAAATAACCACTTTGCCCTCTTCGAGGTACTGCAGGGCTTTGGGGCGAACATAAGGCTCGACCACCTGCTCAATGGCAATGGCCGACATGACGCGTGCCGTCAGGCCTGCTTTGTCCATGGTGTCTGCTAGTGCCAAGGCATTCATGACTGTGGCCAACATGCCCATGTAATCTGCTGTGGCGCGGTCCATACCGACAGAACCGCCGGCAACACCGCGGAAGATGTTGCCACCGCCGATGACCACTGCCACTTGGACACCCAAGCGCGTGACATCGGCGATTTCTTCAACCATGCGCACGATGGTGGCGCGGTTGATGCCAAACTGATCATCGCCCATCAAGGCCTCACCCGACAGCTTGAGCAAAATACGCTTGTGGGCTGGTTGGGCAATGGTCATGACAGGCTCCTCATAAAGACAGATTGAAGTTTAGCGTTGAATCGCCCTTTTGGGCGACCCTTTTTAACCGGGTTTGACCCCCGATAGAAGCAGATTAAGCTGCGTTTTGAGCAGCAGCCACTTGTGCAGCCACTTCGGCGGCAAAGTCGTCTACCTTCTTCTCAATGCCCTCGCCCACCACATACAAAGTGAAAGCTTTGACTTGGGTGGCTTCGGCTTTGAGCATTTGCTCAACAGTTTGCTTGTCGTTTTTGACGAAAGTTTGGTTGTTCAAAGACACTTCTTTGAGGTACTTCTGAACAGAACCTTCGATCATTTTGGCAGCGATGTCGGCAGGCTTGCCAGACTCTGCAGCCTTGGCTGTGGCCACTGAACGCTCTTTGTCGATCAGGTCGGCAGGCACATCGTTGCTGGTCAAAGCCACAGGCTTCATGGCGGCAACGTGCATGGCAACGTCTTTGGCCGCTGTTTCTTTGCCTTCGTACTCAACCAACACACCAATGCGTGTGCCGTGCAAGTAGGTAGCGATTTGGGCACCACCGGCCACGCGCTTGAAGCGGCGGAAGCTCATGTTCTCGCCGATCTTGCCGATCAGGCCCTTGCGAACTTCTTCCAATGTAGGACCGAAGCCGTCTTGTGTGTAAGGCAGTTCGCCCAAGGCAGCCACGTCGGCTGGGTTGTGCAAAGCGGCCAATTTGGCAGCGGCATTGGCCAAAGCCAAGAAGCTGTCGTTTTTGGTCACGAAGTCGGTTTCGCAGTTGACTTCGAGCATGGCGCCTGTGTTGCCTTCGGTGAAGGCAACGATCACGCCTTCGGCTGTGACGCGGGAAGCGGCTTTGCCAGCTTTTGTACCCAATTTAACGCGCAACAACTCTTCTGCTTTGGCCATGTCGCCTTCGGCTTCGGTCAAAGCTTTTTTGCATTCCATCATGGGGGCATCGGTTTTAGCACGCAGTTCTGCGACCATGCTTGCGGTAATAGCAGCCATTTGATTTCTCCGTTTCGTCTTCGAATTAAGGTTCGAATTAATTAAAAATTGATAAAAACTCAGTGCAACTCAGGTTAAAAAAAAGGGGCAAGAAGCCCCTTTTCTCTGGTTGAGAGGGCATTAAGCAGAAGCTTCTTGCACTTCAACGAATTCGTCTGCGCCTTCGGCGGCAACAGCATTGACCACGTCTTGAACGGCGTTGGCACGACCTTCAATGATGGCGTCGGCAATGCCGCGAGCGTACAAAGTAACGGCTTTAGAAGAGTCGTCGTTACCTGGAATGATGTAGTCGATGCCTTCGGGTGAGTGGTTGGAGTCAACCACGCCGATCAATGGAATGCCCAATTTCTTGGCTTCCAAGATGGCAATCTTGTGGTAACCCACGTCGATCACGAAAATAGCATCAGGCAATGTGGCCATGTCTTGAATGCCACCGATGTCTTTTTCAAGCTTCTCGATTTCACGTTTGAACATGAGTTGTTCTTTTTTGCTCAAAGAGTCGAGGCCGACTTCTTGTTGAGCTTTCATGTCCTTCAAGCGCTTGATGGAAGTCTTGACGGTTTTGAAGTTGGTGAGCATGCCGCCCAACCAGCGTTGGTCAACATAAGGCACGCCAGCGCGCTGAGCTTCAGCTGCCACGGTTTCACGGGCTTGGCGCTTAGTGCCAACCATGAGGATGTTGCCGCGGTTTGCAGAGAGTTGTTTGACGAACTTCAATGCGTCTTGGAACATCGGTAAAGATTTTTCCAAGTTGATGATGTGGATTTTGTTGCGGTGACCGAAGATGAAGGGGGACATCTTGGGGTTCCAGAAGCGAGTTTGGTGACCAAAGTGGACACCGGCTTCCAGCATTTCGCGCATGGTAACGGACATATTGTTTCTCCGAAGGTTGGGTCTAAAATCGGCTCACACATCGGTTGCTGACGTCAGCCCCTTACGGGACTTTGCACAACAACCAACACCTTGAAGGAGCCGGTTTGCGATTTACTAGCAGGGAAATTCCTGCTAAGCCAGTCGAGTATAGCATCCCAAATTGCACTTTTTCCAGCCCCTTCCCCGCTCTTTACACACAAATCCTCCTCTTAAAACCATGCGCCAAGACCTGATCGCCACTTTGCAAGCACTGGCCACCCAACAGACCAGCCCATTGGCCGAATGGCAAAAAAGCCAGGCCATCGCCCAATCCTCAGCCTGCGACAAAGTGTTCATGGCGCTTGAGCCTGCTGAATCGCCCGAACTTTTGAACGAGCCAAGCTTGCTCAACGCCCCCCTGAAAGGCTTGGCTTTTACGGTCAAGGACTTGTTTGATGTGGCGGGCAGTCCGACATTGGCGGGCTCGGTTGTTCTGAAAGGCGCACCCCCTGCTCAGGCTGATTGCCCGGCCGTTGCCAGACTGAAGCAGGCTGGCGGCGCGTTTTTAGGCAGAACCAACATGGTGGAATTTGCCTTTTCTGGGGTTGGCATCAATCCACACTATGGCACGCCAGCGGCTTGGGATGCTCTCACAAACACCCCCGTCTTGACTGAAGGCAAAGCCCACGCCCCCGGCGGATCTTCATCGGGCGCAGCTGTGTCCGTGGCCACAGGCGCCGCCTTTATTGGCCTGGGGTCTGACACGGGCGGATCCATTCGCATTCCCGCAGCCCTGAACGGCATTGTGGGTTTTAAAAATACGGCGCGCAGGGTTCCAACAGAGGGCGCGGTGCCCCTCTCCACCACCATGGACACCGTGTGCGCCATGACACGCAGCGTGCGCGATGCCATCTTGGCCCAAGAAATACTGTCTGCACGCAGAGTGGCTCGGTCTCAGCGTCCGCTGTCTAGTTATCGACTGGCCGTGCCCACCAGCCTCATGTTCGATGGCATGGCAGCCGGCGTGCAAAAAGCTTGGGAGCGCAGCCTGTCTAAGCTATCAAAAGCAGGCGCCCAATTGGTAGAGACGCCCATGGCAGAGATACACGCCTTGGCAGGTTTGTTGGTCACGGGTGGCTTTAGCGCCGCAGAGAGCTACACATGGCACAGACAACTTTTGGCCAAAGATGAAGTGGCCTATGACCCCCGCGTAGCGGCTCGCATCTTGCGAGGCGCCAACATGAAAGCCTTTGAATATTTAGACCTGCAAAAAGGCCGTGCCGAATGGATCCAAAGCATCCAGGCTGCTTTGAATTCATTTGATGCAGCGCTATCGCCCACGGTCCCTGTCTACGGACCCACCATCGAAAGCGTGGCACCTGGCAAAGAGCGCGATGAGGCCTTCTTTGCTGTCAATGGTTTGTTGCTGCGCAATACCAGTGTGGTCAACATGTTGGATGGCTGCGCCTTGTCATTGCCCATGCATCAAGCCGGTGAACTGCCCAGCAGCATGATGGTCTGGCAAGGCCCCATGCACGACGATGCTGTCTTGAACATCTCTCTCACCATTGAGGACGCACTTCGCGCCTAAGCCATTGAAAAAAATCAACTGGCAAGCGCCCCTGAAATTGTTCGATGTGGCGCAAACGCGCCAGTTAGAAGTTGCAGCCGCAGCCTTGAATTCTGAGCCACAGTCTTTGATGGAAAACGCTGGTTTGGCCATTGCCAAACTGGCCATGGCCATCCAACCTTTTGCCAACTGCCATTGGATTTTTTGTGGCCCGGGCAACAACGGCGGCGACGGACTAGAAGCGGCCACCCATTTGCAGGCATGGGGGCAGCGCGTGCAAGTGGTTTTATGGCAGCCCCATTCAAAGCGACCCAACGATTCAGAGAAGGCCTTGAAGAAGGTTCAATCGTTGGCCATTGCCATTCAAGATCATTTGCCTTTGCCAGAAGAGCTACAAGCCAATGACTTGATCATCGATGCTTTATTGGGTGTAGGCATTCGTGAAAGAGCCGCCACAAACGCGGGCCTTGAACAAGCGCACCAGCCCCGCTTAGAAGATTGGATCGCCAACATCTACGCCTATGGGCCTAGTGTTTTGGCGGTTGACATTCCCTCCGGCCTGAATGCCAACACAGGGAATTTTCAAGATGAAAAATTACAAGGCTTGAGCATACGTGCTACGCACACTTTGCAATTGCTCAATGCCAAGCCAGGTTGCTTCACAGCCCATGGACGCGATGCGTGCGGCACCTTGTGGTTGGAAGATTTAGGCACTGAAGCGCTCCAAGAAAATAGACCCAGCGCAGCACTGCTCAATCATCAACCTTTGCCGTCCGTTTCTAGCTTGCATGCTAGCCACAAGGGCAGCTTTGGCGATGTGGCGGTTGTGGGTGGCGAACCTCTGAACGTCAGGGGCATGGGCATGACTGGCGCTGTTGATTTAGCTGCCTCTGCCGCATTGCACGCAGGCGCAGGTCGCGTCATGACTTGCTTTCTTTCAGATGAATCTTCTGATCAAAGTGCGCAACAACCGACCTCTGAGTTTGCGCTCTATCACAACCCTGTTTTGCCGGAAATTATGCCGCGCAACTTTAAGGCGCTTCATCTCGCTAGTGGGGTTGTTGTCTGTGGATGTGGCGGCGGTATTGCCATTCAAAAAGTTTTGCCGCAGGTCCTTCAAGAGAGCAAGCAACTTGTGTTGGACGCCGATGCATTGAATGCCATTTCGCAAGACCCTTGGCTGCAAGATCTTCTAAAGAAAAGATCAACGCTCAACCAAGCAACAGTGATCACGCCCCACCCTTTAGAAGCTGCGCGGCTTTTAAAAACAGACACCGCTCACGTGCAGCAAGACCGACTAAAGGCAGCCCAAAGCTTGGCGGCAGTGTTTGATTGCACGGTGGTTCTAAAAGGTTCAGGCACTGTCATTGCCCAAATTGCACACACCTCTGTGATCAACCCCACCGGCAACGCGCGCTTGGCAACGGCTGGCACGGGCGATGTGTTGGCGGGGGTGGTGGGCGCGCGCATGGCTCAAGGCTTATCAGCCTTTGGTGCGGCATGCACTGCCGCGTTTGAACACGGCCAAGCAGCCGATTTATTTGAAGGTGCCAGCTTGACGGCCAGCACCCTGGCACAACTTATCCGCGGCCCGCAAACGGCATCTTAGTGGCCATCACGGTGTGGAACATCACGTTGGCTTCTAATGGCAAGCTGGCCATGTAAACCACCGAGCTCCCGACCAAAGCCACATCCATGAGTGGTTCTGCTTTGATTTCGAGGTTGGCTTGCGGCACTCCCTTGGCCATCTTCATGGCCATCGGCGTCGCTGCATTGCCCACATCAATTTGACCCACTGCGATGTCGTACTGACGACCATCTAAAGAGGCAGTTTTGGTCAAGCCAGAAACTGCATGCTTGGTAGAAGTGTAGGCAATCGAAAATGGACGCGGTGTGGTGGCAGAGATAGAACCGTTGTTGATGATGCGGCCGCCCATGGGCTTTTGATCTTTCATGACGCGGAAGGCTTCACGAATGCACAAGAACATGCCGGTGAGGTTGGTATCGACCACACCTTTCCACATTTCCAAACTGAGTTCGGGCAAGGGAATGGCGGGCGTGCTAACACCTGCGTTGTTAAACAACAAGTCAACACGACCAAAAGTTTTGACGCATTGGGCAAAGAGGTTAGCAACAGAGTCTTCTTGTGTGACATCGGTGGGCACAGCCAGCACTTGGTAGTTGGCATTCAAAGCCTTGGCTTCTGCGGCCACCTCTTCCAAATTGGCCAAACGGCGGCCAGCCAACACAACAGACCAGCCGTCTTTGAGCAGGGCCATTGCCGTTGCTTTGCCAATGCCAGACCCAGCGCCTGTGACGATGGCAATTTTTGATGTGCTTGTCATGAATTTTGTCTCCTGCTTAAATCTTCAAATGAAAAAACTGTGTATATAGATCTTGCAAAGCTGTCGGCTTCAACGACGACTCTTGCGTGCTTGACTTGATTTTTTTGAACCCGCCGACTTGGAAGGCGCACCTTTGGGGCTGACCTTGCCATGTCGGGTGGCTGGTTTGCCACCTTCTGCTTTGCGAGCATTGAACGGGCGAGATTTGGACTTGGGCCCTTCAGCGGCGGACAAAGCGCCCCGCGCCATACCGCCGTCATTGCGACTGCCGCCTTGTTTGCCTGGGCCTTTTTCGCGCATTTGGCGGGGACTGAACTCCTCCGCTGGATTGACCAAACGGAAGTCAATTTTGCGACCGTCCAAATCGACGCGGCTGACCTGAATTTGCACGCGGGTGCCAATGGCATAGCGAATGCCAGTGCGTTCGCCGCGTAACTCTTGGCGGGCTTCATCAAAACGGAAATACTCGCCGCCTAGTTCGGTGATGTGCACCAAGCCTTCTACGTACAAGTTGTCCAAGGTGACAAAGATGCCGAAGCTGGTGGCAGAGGTGACCACGCCCGAATATTCCTCGCCCAAATGCTCGCGCATGTATTTGCATTTAAGCCATGCCTCTACATCGCGGCTGGCTTCATCGGCGCGGCGCTCGTTGGCGCTGCAGTGCAAGCCAGCGGCTTCCCAAGCCTGTTGCTCGGCGGGCGACATTTTGATGCGAGGTGCATCGTCCATTTGTGCGCCAGATTTGTTTTTCTGCAAACGCTTGGCCAATTTGGCATGCGCCTCACCGGGCAATGGCAATGCAGGCAGCTGGTATTTCTTGTGCGCCAAGATGGCCTTGATGACACGGTGCACCAACAAATCGGGATAACGTCGAATGGGGCTGGTGAAGTGTGTGTAGGCCTCGTAGGCCAAGCCAAAGTGTCCGCTGTTGATGGGCGTGTAAATGGCTTGCTGCATAGAGCGCAACAACATGGTGTGAATTTGTTGCGCGTCTGGCCTGTCTTTGGTGGCCTGTGCAATATGTTGAAACTCGCTGGGCTTGGGCTCGTCACTGACGGTGTAAGGCAGGCCCAAAGACTTCAAGTAATTGCGCAGCAAATCTTTTTTCTCTGGCGTTGGGCCTTCGTGCACGCGGAACAAACCAGGATGCTTGCTGGTTTGAATAAAGTCAGCACTGCACACATTGGCGGCCAACATGGCCTCTTCAATGAGGCGGTGCGCTTCTGTGCGGGTGCGCGGCACAATTTTTTCGATGCGACCGTTGTCGTCACAAATGATTTGCGTTTCAGTGGTTTCAAAATCGACCGCGCCACGCACAGCACGTGAAGACAACAAGGCGCGATACACATCGTGCAAGTTGAGCAAATCATTCACTCGCGCTTTGCGCTTGATGGCCTCAGGGCCACGCGTGTTGGCCAAAATGGCAGCCACTTCGGTGTAGGTAAAACGCGCGTGGCTGTACATCACAGCCGGATAAAACTGGTACGCGTGAATATCGCCCTTGGCAGTAATGAGCATGTCACATACCATGCACAAGCGCTCTACTTCGGGGTTGAGTGAACACAAACCGTTGGAGAGTTTTTCGGGCAACATGGGAATGACACGGCGCGGAAAATACACACTGGTGGCACGGTCGTATGCATCGATGTCGATGGCGCTACCGGTTTCTACATAGTTGCTGACATCGGCAATGGCCACCAACAAGCGCCAGCCTTTGGCTTTGCCAATTTTGGCGGGCTCGCAATACACTGCGTCGTCAAAGTCACGGGCATCTTCACCGTCAATGGTGACCAAGGGCACGTCGGTCAGGTCAATGCGATCTTTGGAATCTTGCGGGCGCACTTTGTCCGGCAACTCACGGGCCAAGTTCAAGCACGCGGCAGAAAATTCATGCGGCACGCTGTACTTGCGAACGGCAATGTCGATTTCCATGCCGGGGTCGTCAATCTCGCCCAACACTTCTTTGACGCGGCCCACAGGCTGCCCAAACAATGCTGGCGGCTCAGTGAGCTCGACCACCACCACTTGACCTGGCTTGCCAGCGCCAATACCTACTTTGGGAATGAGAATGTCTTGACCGTAGCGTTTGTCCTCCGGCGCCACAATCCAAATGCCGCCTTCGTTTAACAAGCGGCCAATGATGGGCTGAGGCGGACGCTCCACAATTTCAACCACACGACCTTCGGGCCTGCCTTTTCGGTCTTGCCGCACGATGCGAACTTTGACGCGATCTTTGTGCAACACCGCGCGCATTTCGTTGGGCGACAAAAAGATATCGCCTTCACTGTCGTCGCGGATTAAGAAGCCATGTCCATCGCGGTGGCCTTGCACGCTGCCTTCGATCTCGTCGAGGAGTCCAGAGGGGTGGCTAATTTTTTTGATATACAATCCTTTTTTCCCTGAAAGCCCAGGTGGCGGAATTGGTAGACGCACTAGTTTCAGGTACTAGCGAGTAACTTCGTGGGGGTTCGAGTCCCTTCCTGGGCACCAAGTTTAATCAAAGCTGCAGACTTCGCAGCTTTTTTTTCGCCTATTTTTAAATTGGCAGCCAACACTCTTAAATTGGCAAGCCGTATTCATTAAATTGGCAAGCCAATTAAGTCATGCCCCTCAACGCCCACAATTCTGGCGCGAATTAACTCACCCGCCTTGTAAGTCTTGCTAATTTTCTCGGGTGGCAACAATTTCACCACGCCATCAATTTCGGGGGCATCGGCGTAAGAGCGCCCCACCCCGCCTTTTTTGCCCAAAGCAATGGCTTTGTCGACCAAGACTTGCATGGTGGAGCCCACCCGCAGTTGAAGGCGCTGAACAGAAACTTCTTCGGCCACCGCCATGAAACGCGAGCGACGTTCTTCGCGCACTTCTTGCGGCAACATGCCAGGCAACTCGTTGGCCAAAGCACCTTTGACGGGGCTGTAGGCAAAGCAACCGGCTCTGTCAATTTGAGCTTCGCGGACAAAGTTGAGCAAATGCTCAAACTCTTCTTCTGTTTCGCCAGGAAAGCCTGCAATGAAGGTGCTGCGAATGACCAACTGCGGGCAAGCCTCACGCCACTTTTGAATGCGCTCTAAATTCTTTTCGCCACTGGCGGGTCGTTTCATGCGCTTCAAAACATCAGGGTGGCTGTGCTGCAAAGGCACATCCAAATAAGGCAAGATTGAACCCGTGGCCATCAGCGGCAGCACTTCGTCCACACTGGGATAGGGGTAGACATAGTGCAAACGAACCCAAGCACCATGTTGTTGCGCCATTTCGCCCAAGGCTTGAACCAGCTCAAACATGCGCGTTTTAACGGGTCGGCCTTCCCAGAAGCCCATTCTGTATTTGACATCGACACCATAGGCAGAAGTGTCTTGGCTAATGACCAGCAACTCTTTGACGCCGCCTTCAAAAAGCGCTTTGGCTTCTTTTAGTACATCGCCAATGGGCCGCGAGACCAAGTCGCCGCGCATGGAGGGAATGATGCAGAAAGTACATCGATGGTTGCAGCCTTCGCTGATTTTTAAATAGGCATAGTGGCGAGGTGTGAGCTTGAGGCCCGCGTCGCCAAATGCGTTGGGGACCAAATCTAAAAATGGATCGTGCGGTTTGGGCAAGTGCGCATGCACCGCATCCATCACCTCTTGGGTGGCGTGGGGGCCGGTGACCGCCAGCACGCTGGGATGCATTTCGCGCACCATATTGCCGCCGCCTTCGGCTTCACGCGCACCCAGGCAACCCGTCACAATGACTTTGCCATTGACATTCAAAGCTTCGGAGATGGTGTCTAGGCTTTCCTTGACCGCATCGTCAATGAAGCCGCAAGTGTTGACAATCACCAGGTCGGCACCCTCAAATGTTTTGGAGGTCTCGTAGCCTTCGGCACTGAGCTGGGTCAGGATGAGTTCGGAATCGGTCAAGGCTTTGGGGCAGCCCAAGCTGACAAAGCCCACTTTGGGGGCAGCGGATGAGCCCGAAACGGGGGCGGCGGTGGCTAATTCGTTCATGAAGCTATTGTCCCAGTATTTCAGTCCCCACTCCCCTTGGAAGGGTCAGATCCTTAAGACTTCAAGCCAAAAGCGCTCAAAAACTGTGCCGTTTGCTTCTGCATTTGCTCTTGCATTTGGCTCATGATGTTTTGCTGCTGGTGGCCCATTTTGGACTGCATCATCATCAGAGACTGCAAATTACTCTCTAAATATGCCCCCATGTGGCCCTGCATGGCGTGGCCGTAAAACCGAATGATGTTGGACAAAACCGCCTCGGTGAACATGGGCGCCCCTGCCGATTCTTCTTCTAGGATGATTTGCAGCAACAGGCTTCGCGTGAGGTCGTCACCCGATTTGGCATCGCGAACCACAAAAGACTGACCGTCCATGACCAACTGCTTGATTTCAGTCAAGGTGACATAACTTGAGGTTTGGGTGTCGTAGAGCCTGCGGTTGGGGTATTTTTTAATGACACGCGGGGCTTTCAATGTGTCGGCCTCGGGCGCAGCGCCACCAGGACTTTGCTGGGTACCTGTCGCAGATGCGTTGTCAGTTTTTGCTGTATTGGCTGATTTACGGGCCATGATTTAAACTCTTCTCAAAATAGACTGGGCGCGTCAATGAACGCAGCCAAGCACCACAGTATGCTGCAGCGCAATAGATTTTAAAGTTAGCAAACTGACAAACGATACGCGGAGTTACCCTCAACCAAATTAATTGGGGTCAGATCAACATTGTTTTTGAAGACACGTCGACCCAGTTCGACTAAAGTAAGGCATGAACCTCCGCCATCTACTCCTCACAGGTCTTCTCTTATGCCAACAAGCCGCCATGGCCATTGAAGAGCCAGCCTTCAAAGTCATCTCAAAATCAGGTTCCTTTGAAATCAGACAATACGCCCCCATGTTGGTGGCCGAAACCATGGTGGAAGGCGACATGGACGAAGCCTCCAACCGAGGCTTCAGAAGAATTGCCGACTATATTTTTGGCAACAACCAGGCCGCACAAGGCGGCACTTCTGCCAAAATTGCCATGACAGCCCCAGTGACGCTTGAGCCGCAATCCGAAAAAATTGCCATGACGGCCCCCGTCACCGTGAGCACCGCTGGGCCAGAATCTGCCATGACGGCCAGCAACAAATGGCGAGTGCATTTTGTGATGCCTTCGCAATACACTCTTGCCAACATTCCTCAGCCCAAAAATTCGGAAGTCAAGTTGCGCGAAATTCCGGGCAAAGTTTTTGCAGTCAACGGCTATACAGGCTTCAATACCGAAGCGCGCGTTCAGTCCAAAACGGATGAGCTGTCCGCTTGGGTTAGCTCACAGAAGTTAAAGCCTTTGAGCAGCCCCCAACTGTCTAGGTACGACCCACCTTGGACCCTGCCCATGTTTAGGCGCAACGAAATCATGATTGAAATTGAAGCCGCCAAAGCAGGCAACTGATTTGAACCTAACCTCTGCGTAGCGATTAATTCCTAAAGGGGTCGCTGAACTTTGCGTCGGTTGTGAGGGATGTGTCAGTCAAGGTTCGCATGAATGCCACCAAGGCGGCCTTGTCATCTGCTGACATGTTCAACCTCAGAGGCTGACCGTTAGGAGACAGTCGATTGTCCAATGCACGGCCCAACTGCACCCCGCTGTTGTAATGCTCCACCACTTGCTCTAGCGTAGAGAAACGACCGTCATGCATAAAGGCTTGTGATAGCGCCACATTTTTCAAAGAAGGCGCTTTAAAGACTCGAGTTTCGCCTGCATCCAAACCATTGCTTTGAGAATTTGCAGCCAACGCAAACGTGGGCGGTTGATGACAAGCCGCACAACCTGCCCCACCAGCGTTGGGGCCGGTTACAAACAACTGCCGACCGCGATCTTCTACTGCCGTGAAATTAGGCACCAAAGAAGTACCCAGCCCTCTGTTGCCGTTGGGCGTATAGACCTGCGCATAGGCTGTGTCCCATTTGCTGTTGGTCGAAACCATGGCGCGCTCAAATTGAGCAAGTGCCTGTTGAATGCGTGCCTCCGTAATGACTGCATCGCCAAAAGCAAATGTAAACAAGTCGGGGTAATAGGTGGTGGCGCTCAACTTGGTAATGAGCGCATTGATACCGCCCACCCCCGCCACAAAACCCATCTCTACAGGATGTTGAATCGGTTGACTAGCCTGCAATTCAACAGACGCAGTTCTTTTGTCCCAGAACATGCTGCCCGGTTGGTAGTAACGAACATTGCCCAATCGCATGGCATGCGCATCGGTAAAGGCCGAACCAGAAAATCCAACGCTGAACCTTCTTGGGTCATCAAAACCGACAGACTGTTGGTGACAGGAACTGCATGAAATGCTGTCGTTGATGCTGAGGCGTTTGTCATAAAACAAAACTCGTCCCAGCGTGGCCACTTTGTTGGTGATCACGTTGGTGTTTGGCGTGTTGTCCAGTGCCAATACGGTGCCGTCGTAATATGCAGGTAGCACGGGCGCTGCGTAGTTGGCTAGCGCGCTGAGGTTTAGGGTGGTGATGGCAGAAACGCTGGCGGGCGTTATTAGCTCAGTTGTGGTTTCGGTGTTTGTATTGCTAGTAGAACCACCGCCACATGAAGCCAGTCCCAAGCACATTGAAAGGATCAATAGGTTTGAAATAACTTTGGATTTCAGAATCGGTTGTGTCATTAGATTCATATCAGTTGGAATGAAGCTTGATGATGACACCAAGAGAAGCCGCCAAGCGGGCGACAGACGTAAAGTTAAGTTAACGGATGGCAAATCTCAAAGCTCAGTCATTTGCTGAACTCAATACCACCCAGTAGGCATCAAAGTTAATTAGGTATTGGCGCCGACAGATGGTGCAGGCTGTTGCAGCCTGAACTCACGCCACAACAAATACAAACCACTCATCACCACAATGCAGGCACCAATGATGACCGCGCTGTCTGGCACTTGGCCAAACACCAACCATCCACCCAGTGTCATGTAAATGATTTGTTGGTACAAGAAAGGGCCCAGCACGGCGGCCGTGGCGTAGCGATGCGCCAATGCAGAAGCTGAATGACCCAGGCCGCCAGCAAGCCCCATCAACACAATCAAACCCCAAGTGAGCCAACCTTCAGGCATCTGCCAATGCCACAAAGCAAAGGGCGCCAACAACAACGATGGCACCACCGCCGAAGCCAACTGGGTCGAGATAGGATGATCGCTGCTGGCCAAGCGACGCGTCATGAGGTTGAATGCGGCATACAACAAGGCGTTCATGATGCTCAACAAAATAGCCGGATGAAACCCATGACTGCCTGGCCGAATAATGACCAGCACCCCCACAAACCCAAAACCAATGGCCAACCAGCGCTGCGTGTCTAACTTCTCATGCAAGAACCACGCAGAAATAAGCGCAATGAGCAAGGGCACAGAAAACTGAACGGCACCCACTTCAGCCAACTGCAAATATTGCAAGGCGAAGAAATTCATACCAGTCATGATTGCCAGCATCAAACCACGGAGAAGTTGCAGCTTGGGATTTTGAACTGAAAATAATTGAACCCCCATGGAGGGCATAAAGATTGCTGTTGTCAAAATGGTGTGAAACAAGAATCTGAGCCACACCACTTGGATGACAGGGATTGTTTGTACCAACCATTTGGCGCTGGTGTCCAATGTTGCAAACATCAACGTGGTGGCCGTGACCAAGGCAATACCTATTCGGCGATTTTGGGATGTGTCGCTAAGGAGCTTACTCATTGAAATAGCTTACCAGATTCAAAACAACCCCTAAGTCTGAATAGGGGCTTTCAAACACAACCCAGTGAACTTGGACCTTTGAAGACAGTTTCTTTCAGTGCGTGAATTGAAACCCTTTGTAATTGCTGGCAGCAATTTCAGAGCACTCCTCTCGGTATCGACCAACCCCGCCCACATAAGGCATAAAAACACGAGGCTTACCAGGAACATTGGCACCCAATTACCAAGAGTTTCCCTTTGGAAATAGGGTGGCATTTGCCAATTGATTGACATGCTCAACCCAAGCGTCCTCAGACGGCTGGGTTGGACAAGCATGTCGTTTAAACAGGCCAGGTAAGTTTTGTAGGCAGGTGTTGCATCACCCGTTTCAAACCAAGCCACATCAAAGCCCATGGCTTTGCGATCTTCAAAAGTGGCCGCGGCGGCGATTTGCATGCTGGCAGGAAATTGCCCCCTGACCCATGAGGTCCCCGGTCGTGCAATGGATACAAACTGGGTGAATGCTGAAGTGCTTCAAGCACTTTGCAAATCCAGGCTGTACGCAATAAATATCAGCACCGATTATCAAAAAAGTCGCGCGCCCATACCCCCATGTGAACGACACTGCATCGGGATTAGGCATAATGACCGGCACCGAAACCGACTTGTAAGCGAAACCCTTAATCGCCAACACCCACCGAAGCTTCTCCGAAAAAGGCGAAGCCGCAAACTGGTGAAGTATCAACTCAGACATCACCGCAATCTACCCCTCAATTGGGGTCAAATCAACATTGTTTTGACTCTTAAGCGAGAGGCAAAATTGAAGGACTCACCCAACACTAGAACAAGGTCCTGAATACCATTAGTCGACTTGTAATTTGATTGATTTGGCTAAGCCCTGCCAAATGGCCACATCCGACATGACAGTTGCCGCAAATTGTTCTGCCGTTTTAATGGGCGGTGGTGGCATGTTTTTAGAGATGAAGTTCTGCTTCATTTCTTCGGTGCTCAAAATTTTATTGATTTCCTCGTTCATGCGACGCACGATATCAACAGGGGTACCTGCTGGGGCAAAGAAACCATACCAGCCATCAGAATCAAATTTAAAGCCTTGCTCTGTCAGTCTTTGCAAATCAGGTAATGCGGGGCCTCGCGACGACCCCGTCACAGCCAATGGCACCAAGCGTCCGCTTTTAACGTGTGGAATGGGCGATGCAATGTCCAAAAAAGCCACGCTGATGTTGTTGGCCAACAAATCTGTCATGGCTGCAGATGTGCCACGGTAGGGTATGTGCGGCATGAAAATTTTGTAATGCGATTTGATGCCTTCCATGGCCAGATGACCACTTGAACCATTGCCCCAAGTGCCGTAGGACAACTTACCAGGGTTCTCTTTTGCAAACTTGACCATATCTGCCAAATTTTTAAAACCAGAGGCTGGATTGGCCATCAACAAAAATCCAGACAACCCCACCTGAGCCACTGGTAACAAGTCTTTTGCAGTGTCATAAGGCATTTTGCTTTGCAAAATGGGATTGATGGCAATAGAAGATGATGGCGTAAACAAAAAGGTGTAGCCGTCAGGTGCGGATTTGGCAACCGCGTCATTGCCGATGATGCCGTTGGCCCCTACTTTGTTGTCAACAATGACCGGTTGCTTCAAAGCTTCCTGCAGTTGAACCGTGATCATGCGGGCGAAGATGTCACCACCAGAACCTGCTGGGCCCGCCACAATTACTTTGATGGGCCGAAGCGGCCAGTTGTTAACTTTGGTCGTTTGCGCGTGTGCTGCAAACGTCAAACACAGACTGAGGACGATCAAGGCTCTTCGGCCCATTGAATGTTTAAACATGGTTTGTCTCCTGTTGAAGTGAAGTGAAAAAGCTCAATGAATTCATGTCTTTTTAGTGGGTGGATTTAACACCCAGGTCTGACCTGTGATGTACTGAGCGCTAGCGCCTGCCAGAAAATGGACCACCGGCGCGACATCGCATGCGCTCATGCTCGAAGGAATTTCTAGTGCATTGATGCGCAAGGATTGCGGTCCCCACTCACAGGCCAAGCTTGAAATCAACATGCGGATTGCTGCATTGTGACCAGCATCTTGCCATGACTCACCCAATCGCAAAGGAATCAAAACTGTCAGACTGGCTTGTGCTGTAAATTCATTGGCAAATTCAGTTGCTACTTGGCACAATTGATTTAAGGCTTGTTCTGGCTTGAGTGACATCAAACTCAAATTTAAACATGCTAGATATGGTGACTCTGCGTTCAAAGTGCTTGGAGGTAGCCAATCAGAGACCTCACCGCCTTTTACATTCAACGCCAGTGGTGTGTTCGACGACCGTGGTGCATGCGCCGCTGTTGCATAAGGCTGACTACCACCAAAAACGGAAGACCCACCGTCTACACAGATTTGTTGGCCCGACAATTGAACAGCGGCCGGAGTCGCCAAAAAATAAAGCGCTTCAGCCATTTCATCCGGTGTAGCAATTCTGCCCAATGGGATTTTGGCAACTGCAGCTTCAACTTTCAAACGGCCTGATGCGATCAAGCGTTCAACCAAATCGGTTCTAACAAAGCCAGGACAAAGTACGGTGACACAAAGATCGGGCCGGGCCTTTGCAAGGGCCTGAGTTTGTGCAATCAAACCCGCTTTGCTGGTGCTGTACGCTCCTCGCCAAGGAATGGCCTTCAAGCCTGCACCGGAGGCTACATTAATAATGTGAGCGCCTGGTTTTAGAGATGCATTCAAAGCCTGCGTCAGATCCGCTGGAACTTGCAAATTCAATTTCAAAAGCGATCTGAAATTGGCCTCAGTTTGATTGACCAATGGTACATTCAATGAATCTGTGATGCCAGCATTATTGATCAATACGTCTAAACTTGTGACTCTGGATGCTAGCGCCGCAATGTCTTGGGTCGAGGTTAAATCCAAACATTCGAATGAATGAAAACCCTCTGTTGGATTTGGCAAAGCTTTTGACAAGTCGCGCAATTTAACTTCATCACAGTCCACCAAAATGCAACGCCAATTCTTTTCAGCAAAAAAATGTGCAGTGGCGAGGCCAATGCCAGACGCAGCACCTGTGATCATCACTGTTAGGTTATTCATTCGACAAGTTAGAACTTCATAGGTTGGTGAAAGTGACGCCGCCATCAAGCACCATGGCTTGCGCTGTCATGAAGTTGGCTTGATCACTTGCTAAGAAACAAATTCCTTTGGCAATGTCTTCTACCGTTCCCAATCGCCCTAAAGGGGTGTGCGCGGCTCTTTGCGCATCGCGTTCAGCATTTCGGTTGCGCTGTGTCCCTTCAGTGGGCACAGCCGATGGACAGACTGCATTCACGCGAATATGGCGAGAACCCAACTCGGCAGCGGCGGCTCGGGTTACCCCCAGAATGCCGGCTTTGATACCTGAATAAACCACTGAATTTGGCGCAGAGCGCAATGCCGCTGTCGACGCCACATTGACAATCGCACCGCCTCTGATCGGGTCCATCAAATTCGAGGCAGCTTGCATGCCCCAGATGACCGACTTAAACCCCACGTCCAGCATTCGATCCATGGTTTCAGGAAGGATGTCAGGAAGGGATTGGTAACGCACCCACGCAGCGTTATTGATCAGAATATCCAAGCGTCCATGTTTCTGATGTGCTTGCTCAACAGCCGCTGTGATGCCCTCCCGGCTTGCAATGTTTTGAATGACTGCAAATGCTTGACCACCCGACTGGACAATGGCCTCCACCACTGGAAGGACAAACTCTGGCTTGAGATCGTTCACGCCTACGATCGCTCCACGCACAGCCAATTGGAAGGCCGTCTCTTTGCCAATGCCATTGCCAGCACCCGTGACCAAGGCCACTTTGCCTTCAAAATCTCTCAAAGTTGTGTGCATGAATTTGCCTCTATCCATTCGCGACCTGTACGAATGGCCAATTCAGATGACCCAAACATGGCCTCGATTTTGCGAACTTCTCTCAACGCATAATGCAAAGGAACGTCCCAGGTAAAACCCATTCCACCCTGTAAATGAATGGCTTTTTCAATCACCCAAGTGGCATTTTGAATGGCACTGACAAAGACAGCATCGACAGTCCTGACTTGTCCAAGCTCGTTGCTTGATAAAACACGTTGAATCGCAGCCGCAGTGGCCTCTTGTGCCAATTTCATTCGAGAGAAGGTGTGCCGAACAGCTTGTTTGGCAGTCAGGGGGCGGCCAAACTGAACACGGGTCGAAAGATACGAGGCCGTATCTTCAAATGCCCCTTCAGCGGCACCATTGACCCAGGCCGACATCAAAATTTGGGCGTCACGCCAAAGGGCCTCACACTTTGCGGCATCTAAACGCAGTATCACTTGGGCGTTGCAGGCTTCCAGCCAATGTTGAGGATAATCAGGGTCCAGCGATTGATCTTCTTCGATCGATACATCCGACATACTGACCAGGACAGCCTCCTGACCTTCAAACACCAACACCCAATCACACAAATTAGCATGACGTGCGCCGCCTACCCAGCCTTGCATAAGTTGACCCTGAAATGCAATGCCGGCTAATTTTTCACCTGTTGCCAAAAGCTCACCGTGTGATGTGCCAGACAATGCTTTGGCCATCAAGACTTGTTCAATCAGCGGAAACTGAAAACGCAACTTTCCTGCGGCATGCGCCAACGGGACTGCAAAAGCAATGTCCAGGCCTAGCCCACCCTGAGCCTCTGGTACACATACGCCCATCAAACCCGCTTGCGCCAGTAACAGAGCTGTTTCGGATGCAGGCTTTCCAAGTGCGTTTTCAATCACTGCAAGTGATGCCTCAGCAAACTCCTCAGGTCGAAGGGTATCGTCTTGTGCGCTCATGAAAGTTCCTTCGGCAGTTTTAAGATACGCTGCGCAATGACATCCAATTGCACCTCAGTGGTTCCAGCATAAATCGTTTCTGCTCTCGAGAATAAGTAGGCCGCTGTAAACGCCTGGCGTGCACGTCTAGCATGCGGACTGGAAGACGGATTGACTCGCGAGGTCATCTCCAAAGCAAAAGAAGCAAACGCTTGATGGCATTCAGACCAATACAACTTGGTCAACGATCCTTTCGTTCCAATTTCTTGGCCTGCCATCATCGTGTCTACCGTTCTTTCAACCAAGCCTTTGAGGTTATCGATTTGACCGAGCACCTCGCCAACTCGTCGTTGGAAATAGCTTTCTTTGAGATGCGCCGATAAAACACGATCAGACTGACAGGCCTGCACCAAGTGTCGCAATTCGCTCTCAAAACGCCATGGCCGATACATTCGGTTGGTGGCACGCTCGATTGAGAGAACGCGAACAGCCGTGTTCCACCCCTGATCGGGTTCGCCTAAACGCGCGCTATCTGGAACAATGACATTGTCAAAAAAAACTTCTGCAAAGGATTCTTTGTTGTCAATCGACCGAATGGGAACCACCCGGATACCAGGCGTATTCATAGGAACCGCAAACATCAACATGCCGCGGTGCGCATCTGCCACGGTGCCAGTTCGAGTTAACAGCAGGCAATAGTTGGCTTTCGCAGCACCACTGGTCCAAATTTTTTGGCCATCGATTCGCCAATGGGCGCCATCCTGAACTGCACGCGTTCTCAATCTTGCCAAATCGGAACCGGCATCGGGTTCAGAAAATCCTTGGCACCAATAATTTTCCATGCGCAAGATGGCGGGCAGAAATTTTTGTTTTTGATTCTCTGTGCCAATCGCCATGATGATAGGACCGACCAATTCCTTGCCAATGGAACTGACACTTTCCGGCATCAGCAAGGCACCAATTTCTTTGTTGACTGCCAAGTGCTCTCGCAAGCTCAGGCCATGGCCCCCATAAACCTGAGGCCATGTCATCCCCGCCAAGCCTGCCCTGTACATGGCCAACTCCCAATCACGACACTCTGTCAGCGTCGGCGTTCGGTAGTCCAATTGATTGGCGCGCATGTGATTGGGTAAATTGGCAATTAACCATTCATGCGCATGCTGCCTGTAAACGTGCCGCCCGACTTGAGGGTCAGGCGGGGTCGCATTGAGAATATCGGGGGCGCCCATTTCAGCGCCCTTTGAACACTGGCTTACGCTTCTCAAGAAATGCCATTCGGGCTTCCCGCGCATCTTCCGTTTTGGAAAGTGCCAATGTAAATTCCTGCTCAAAACGATAGGCATCTCGCTGTGGCATCACATCGACCATGTTGGTGGCCCGCTTGGCATACATCAGTGCCAGCGGCGATTTTGATGCAATTTCAAGAGCCAATTCCATCGTGACCGGCAACAGCCTATCTGGTGGCAGTACATCTTCAATCACATTTCTGCGCAGCAGGTCAGCAGCTGTCAGCCGTTGTCCCGAAAAAAACATACGCCGAGTTGTTGATCTGCCAAACAAGGTTCGCAACATGGATGCCCCCCCGGCCAAACCCACGTTGATCTCGGGCATCCCAAAAGTGGCATTTTCGGAGGCGTACAAAATATCGCAGGCTGCAACCAAACCCAATCCCGCACCCAGAGCCGCACCGTTGACAGCAGCAATCACAGGTTTTGCGCACTCGCGTATGGCATTGCCGGTTTCACGGGTAATTCGGTTGTGCTCCAGAAAATCTCCAGGAACCTCATCATCAGGACGGTCTTTTAAATCTGCGCCTGCGCAAAATACAGAACCCTGTCCCGTCAAGACGGCACATTGCACATCATCACGGGCAGATATTTCATCGAAGGTCGCGACGATTTGGTATCTCATCTCTCGGTTGAGTGCATTGACGGGTGGACGGTCCAAAGTCACCAAGGCCACGCCGTCAGCAACATCCACGCGAAGGCACTGCGCCGTCATAGGGTTCACATGCTTCATGATTTGTTTGTCTCCAGTTGAAACGTCCCCACCCTTTGCCGAGGGCCCTAGGGTGATGTGCCATTCTATGAACGCAGAACTTTTAGATTACATACTCAATGGTTGAATGTGTTCTGCGATTCGCAGCAGAATCAAAGCGGCAACTGACTTCTTCAGACCACTGAATGGGCTTCACCCTGAATGGAAGAAGTTTGTGCAGCTGCAAAACGCAAAGACTCTCCTGCCACGCGTTCGGACACAAAATCCAAGAACAATCTGATCTTGGTTGGCACCATAGTGGTATCGAGGATAGTGGCGTACATGCCCTCCTCAAACGTGGCATTGCTGATGCGGATGCCTGGCAATAAGCGAACCAAAGATCCTTGCGACAAGTCATATTGCACGGTGTAGTCATCCAGCAGTGCAATACCCTCGCCCAAACGCGCTAGTTCCAACAAAGCCATGCCATTGTTGGAAACATGTCGTGGTTTGAAATACACCGTCTCGATGTCTTTATCCAAGGTGTGACAAAAGTGCCAAGCATATTGTTCGCCCGGTCGCATGTATGCCAGACAATCGTGCTGAGAAATATCTTCCGGAAGATTGACGAGTGAATGGTTGGCCAAGTATTTGGGGGCGGCTACCAAATAGCGCTCGCTGTGAAACAACCTGCGCCGCTTGATGCCGGCCTCGGCAGGTGGAGAAATTCTAAAATCAACGTCGATCTGATTTCGCCTTAGATCAATTGGTTTTTCAGACAAGGTCAACTCAATGTGAATCTCGGGGTACTTTTGACGAAATTGGGCAATCAAAGCTGGCAGCACACGCAAACCAAACATCATTCGAGAATGCACACGCAATAAGCCCTTAGGCGCAGCCCTGATTTCGGTGATGTTGTGATGTAAGTCTTTGATATTTAACAGCAAGCCCTCGAGCTGTTCTGCATACTCCTGCCCCGATTCAGTGAGGACCACCTGCCGCGTAGAACGTAACAAAAGCTTGGCGTTCAAGGTAATTTCAAATTCAGTCACCGCCCGGGATACCGCGGTTGCAGAAATACCAAATTGACGCGCAGTTTCTGAAAAACTCTTGGTTTGAGACACCGACAGAAACAATTCCATCGCACGTAAGCGATCCATGATTACTCCATTTTCTGCAGCACAGAATCGCGAATTTTCGCTATTCCAGTTCGGAAAACGATACCTCAAAATCTCCCACAGTTCAATCACTCATTTCAACAAACGGAGACAAGTCATGCAATTTGGTGTGTTTATTCTGGCCCAGCAACGTGGCTACCATCAGACTTCGCAACAGGTCATCAGCAATTCGATCGAACAGACTGTGGTTGCAGAACAAGCGGGCTTTAATACCGCTTGGTATGCCGAGCACCACTTCAACAATTATTCGCTGTCGCCCTCGCCTTTGATGATGGTGGCGCACATGGCCGCCAAAACCAAACGCATTCGACTTGGTACAGCGGTCTGCATTTTGCCTCTGTATCACCCCGCCCGCTTCTTAGCAGAAGTTGGTTTTGTGGACACGGTCTCCAATGGCAGATTGGATTTAGGCATTGGCTCAGGCTATCAAGAGTTTGAATTCGAAAGATTTGGGGTGAACATTGCCGAATCTGGCGCCATCTTCAACGAATTTTTAGACATCATCCCCAAGGCTCTGACTCAAAAGATTTTTGAATATGAGGGCAAGCATCTCAAAGTTTTGCCAAGTTCAATCGCGGTACGTTGCGTACAAGATCCGATTCCGCCCATCTGGATCACATCAGGAAATCCGGTGACCTTTGCCAGAGCCATGCGGGAAAACCATAACCTGTTCGTCACAGCCTTGCTAAACGGCAACCAGGCCATTACAGAACTAAGGGGTCGATTGGACAAAGTCGCCCAAGAAAATGGTAAGGATGTAGACCGAGATTTGAAGTTTGGATTTTTACGCTGCGCATATGCCTCAGACAACATGTCTGAGATTGATTCGTTTTTAGACAATGCACGATTCCAACGCCGCATTTCTGAGAGCCTTAAATTTCGCCGTGCGCAATCTGAAGATGGCTACATGATCCAAGAGAAGCCTTCAGACACTGACCCCACATTTGAGCAAATGAAGAAAAATCTGCCGGTCGGCTCTGTCAATCAGGTCATCGACAAAATGCTAGAAGAAATCAGCATCCTTAGACCCAAACACATTGCACTGCAAACACAGCTTGGTGACTTTGATCAAAAAACCATGCTCAAACAAATTGAGCTTTGGGGCGAAAGAATCATTCCAGCCATTCGCAAAGAAATTGGGCAAAAAGACCTGGCTGACACCGAAGCTTGAGTTGGCTTGATCAATGCAAGTTCACCTGACTAATGCAGGGGCAGTCACCCTGCTTTACCCCACCGTCTTCAATCAATTGGATGTTTTGGTCGATCCTCAATCGCCCGAAAAACTGGCTCAAGCCATTGCCCGAATTGGCCATAGTGAGGGTAATGACCATGTGCGATTGACACCTTCGGTGCTGCGTTTCCTGTCAGGGCATGCAGGTGAAACCGAATGGGAAGCTGGCTTTTCTGCCATGTTGAACTACGCTGCGAAGAAGGGTTGGGTCAACGCGTCAGGGGAGATTCGAGCGCATCTGATTGTCAAAAAAAATGAGGCCTTGATCTCTGCGGACGACTTCAAAGCGGCCATGCGAGCTTTGCCTGCAGGCATTGCCGCAATCACGACAGCCTTTAACAGCGATGTTGCAGGCATGATTGTCTCAAGCCTTACTTCTGTTTCCGCCGATCCGCCCATGGTCGGCTTTTTTGCCCATCAAAACTCATCGATCCATACCACGCTATTGAAAAGCGGCCGATTCGTTGCAAACATATTGGGTGAAGATCACAGAGACCTGATGTCCGTTTTTTTGCAGCAGCCTCAGGGCACCGCTCGATTCAACACAGGTCATTGGCAGCTCAATGAACAAGAGGTACCCGTTCTTCAAAATGCCCTCGCCAGTCTTGACTGTGAGATTGTTTTGACGCAAAAATTAGGTACTCACTTTCTGATCGTCGGCAAAGTTCAGAAATCTTCGCATGCCTACGGCAATCCAATGGTTAACTTCAACGCCAGCACACACCTTCTCGCTACAGAATTTGTAAACTGATCAAATACGAGCTTAAACAAATAAACATGAGTACACCCAACAGTTTTGATACCAATGCCCTTGTTAACCAAGTCGCCGTCGTCACAGGCGCTGCAGGTGGTTTGGGTCTGTCCATTTGCGAGCAACTCAAACAAATGGGCGCTACGGTGGTGATGGTTGATGTGAGTTATGGTGAAACGCCAGAAGAATCAGAGCAAGGGATTCAGGTTCAGTGCGATATAGGCAATCCCGATGCAGTTGCCAAGATGGGTCAGTTTGTTCAAACTCGTTTTGGCAGATGTGATGTGTTGGTCAACAATGCGGCAGTGGGTGCTAATCCTGTCGCATTGGAAGATTTTCCGATCGATCTCTGGGACAAAATGTTCAATATCAATCTGCGTGGCGCATTGCTGTGCGCACAGGCCTTGGTGCCCATGATGTTTGAGCGTCAATCTGGCAGCATCGTCAATGTCTCATCCATTGCGGCACAAGTGGCCACCAAGATCGGTGCTTATGGGCCCACCAAATCGGGGCTTTTGGGCTTAACCCGCCAAATGGCTGTGGAATGGGGACCTCGCGGTATCAGAACCAATGCCATCAGCCCAGGCATGATTTTGACGCCACTGTCCGAGGGCTATTACCGTGATCCAGAAAAGAAACAGCAACGCATCAACAGCATCCCCACTAGGCGCATTGGACAACCCCAAGACATTGCAGACGCGGTCGGATTTTTAGCTTGCAATGCGTCCATTTATGTCAATGGCCAAGACATCGTTGTAGACGGTGGTTTTTTAAAAGCCTCTTTAACCAATTTGTACGGAACATGAAACGACGCAACTTACTTCTATTGAGCATTGTCAGCAGTGGCCTCATCCCCAAAGCTTATGCACAAGTCCAGCCAACATTCCCAAGCAAATCTGTCTCTTTGGTGGTCCCCTATGTGGCGGGTGGATTGACCGATGTGCTGGCCCGGGTGCTGGCACCTCGCCTGACAGAAAAATGGAACCAAACGGTCATTGTGGAAAACCGCGCAGGGGGTGGAACCACCATTGGTACGGCCGCCGTCGCTCGCGCAACAGGCGATGGTCACACATTGCTCATGACGGCGTTTGGCTTCATTGGCAATCAAATCATGATGCCCAATTTGCCCTACGACCCCAAAGCACTCACACCTTTGTTCATGGTGGCAGACAGCCCTAGCGTGCTCTACGTCAGGGCAAACCTGCCTGTCAACAATTTGTCAGAACTGATTGCCTATGGCAAAGCCAACCCCGGCAAACTCACCTTTGCGTCTTCAGGCAATGCATCGAGCCCACACATCGCAGCCGAGCAATTTGCCGACATGGCCGGCCTGCAAATCGTGCACGTTCCCTACCGCGGTAATGGCCCAGCCATCAATGATTTGTTGGGCGGCCAAGTAGACGCTTTGTTTGACTCGCCAGCCACCATGTCGCATGTGGCCACTGGCAAACTCAAAGTTCTTGGCCACGGCTACGATCAACCCAATCCACGCTTACCCAAAGTTCCCGCCATTAGCCAAGCAGGCATTCCTGCCCTCAGTCAATTCATGGCAGGTGGTTGGTTTGGTATTTTCATTCCCACCAGCACCCCTGAAAACATTCAGCAAAAAATCTTCAATGACATGAAAACCGTGGTAGATAACAAAGAAGTCCGGGAGGCGTTGATGCGCACGGGTGTCGATGTGCGTAGCATGACCCGAACCGAATTTGCCAACTATCTTCAAAGCGAGCTGACGCGCTGGGGCCCTTTGATCCGCTCGCGCAACATTCGACTTGATTGACGAGCCCTTCCAGGAGCTAAGAATCAAGGTAAACCCTATCAAATAGCTTGCTGGTTTATCTTGCGAAGCAAATACTTGAGTGATAGTATTTGCTCTACTTACCGGTCGGCATGTAAAAAACAAATTGATTGCATGCCGATAGGCAAGTTTAGATTTTTAAATTCCATTTTCAGGAGACAACCATGAATCGCTTATTCCGCATATCTAGCCTAGCCTCTGCGGTGGGCCTTGCTATCTTGTGCGCAACCGGTGCCCAAGCACAGGTATCCAACGATGTAGTTCGAATTGGCATCATGGGCGACTTGAATGGCCCCTACGCTGCCAACGGCGGTCCAGGCTCTGTCATTGCAGCGCGAATGGCCATTGAAGATTTCGGTGGCAAAGTTTTGGGTAAAAACATTGAGCTGGTTGTGGCGGATGATCAAAACAAACCTGATATCGGTACCAACCTTGCTCGTCAGTGGATCGAAAAAGACAACGTCGACGCCATCTTAGGCGGATCTGCTTCTTCCATTGCATTGAGCGTTAGTAACCTGATGAAGCAAGCCAACAAGCCCTATTTGGTAGCGGGTACAGTGACAGATGCATTGACAGGCAAAGCTTGCTCACCCATGAATATTCAGTTCCTGGTAGACACTTATTCTTTGCCAAAGGCTGGCGTGCAAAGTATGGTCAAACAAGGCATCAAGAATTTCTTCTTCGTAACTGTTGATTACGCTTTTGGCGCAGCGCTCCAAGGTGAAGGCACTAAATTTATTGAAGCCGCAGGCGGTAAAGTGGTAGGTTCCGTCAAGCACCCTCTGGGTACAACCGACTTCTCGTCCTATTTGATGCAAGCGCAAGCCAGCAAGGCTGACGCCATTGTGGTGTTGAATGCTGGTGCTGACTTGAGCAACGCACTCAAACAAGCTGCAGAATTTGGTATCAATAAAAAAGGCCAGTCCGTTAGCGTTTTTGGAATGACTATCAATAGCGTCAGTGCCATGGGTCTTGACGTTGCGCAAGGACTTCAAATTACTGCGCCCTTCTACTGGGATCAAAACGATGAAACACGCGCTTGGACCAAGCGTTTCTTAGAGCGTAACAAGGGCGTGCTGCCCACCTACATCATGGCAGGCAACTACAGCGCCACCATGCACTACCTGAAAGCGGTCCAAGCAGCAGGAACCGATGAAGGCAAAGCGGTCATGGCCAAAATGAAAGCCACGCCTATCAACGACTTCTCGATGAAGAATGTGCGCATTCGTGAAGACGGCCAAACCATGCGACCTGTCTACATTGTTCAAGTCAAAACACCGGCTGAGTCAAAAAGCAAATACGACCTTTACAACATCAAAGGTGAGATCCCAGCTGAGCAAGCTTTCCGTCCATTGGCGGACGGTGGTTGTGACTTTATTGCGAAGAAGTAAATAATCAATGCGTCAGAGAGGGCATACCTCTCTGACGCATTGAGATGATTTGTATTAGACGGCCAATATACCGCCGTCGACCGGCAACGTGATACCCGTCACATAAGTTGCCAAGTCTGACGCCAAGAATACGGCAGCACCTGCAATTTCATGTCCTTCCCCCAAACGTCCTAAGGGAATGCGAACCATGAATTTCTCTAATCTCTGAGGATCTGATCGAGTGGCATCCGTCATGGGCGTAACGATAACGCCTGGCGCTATGGCATTGACCCTGATTCCATCAATACCTAAATCGGCGGCCATCGATTGGGTCAGCATTTTGACGGCTCCCTTTGAAGCAGAGTAACCCAAAGCACGAGGCTGACCTAAAAATGCAGCACCAGAGGAAATATTGACAATACACCCACGGGATTTTCTCAAAGCCGGCAACCATGCATGAATGGTATTGAAGACACCCAGCAAATTGACGTCCATGACCTTTCGAATCACTGCATGCGCGTTAGGACTGTCTATACCTTCACGCAAAATGACACCTGCGTTGTTAACCAGAATATCAATATTTCCAGCTTCTTCTTGGACCTGATCAGCAAGCTTTTGCACAGATGCAACATCTGTGACATCCAGTGCGTAAACCCAGCCTTGACCACCGGCTTCTTTTACTTTTCCTAGTGTTTGATGACACCCTGACACATCAAGATCAGTAATGATGACCTTAGCGCCCTCTTTCGCATATGCCACAGCGATTGCCTGTCCAATGCCACTTCCGGCACCAGTGACTAAGGCAATTTTGTCAGTCAGTAATTGAGCCATTTATAAACTCTCCTGAATTAGGAAATGTGATGAGATTTAGTAGCCTCCGCATTGGCTTGACGTGCACGCCACCAAACCAACCATTGACCCACAATGCCTTTTCGGAAAAGCATCACAACAGCTACAAAAACCAAGCCTTGAACAATTTGAATCAGTTCAGGTGATGACACCATCAAATGCTCTAAAGCGACGATCAAAATAGCTCCAATCAAAGGTCCCCAAAGAGTTTGCATGCCGCCCACAATGCAAATCAGCAAAGCGTCACCTGAGGTACCCCACCCCACATCGGTCAGTGAGGCCAAGCCAAAAGAAATAACTTTGACACTGCCTGCCAATCCGGCAATAGCGGCGGACAATGTAAAGGCAATTAATTTGTAACGATTTACCTGATAGCCCAAAGAGATGGCACGGGCTTCGTTGTCTCGAATGGCGGTGAGTACTTGGCCAAATGGTGAATAAACAATGCGCCAGATACACCAAAATCCAAAACCAATTAGCGCCAAAGCGACGAAGTAAAGTGTTTGATTGTCCGTTGTGTCAATGAAGCCGAGAAAAACGGGGCGTGCAACGTTTTGTAAACCGTCTTCACCTCCCGTGAATGGCAAACGCAAAGCCAAGAAATAGACCACCTGCGCAAAAGCCAGCGTAATCATTGAGAAATAAACACCCTGACGGCGAATGGCCAACATACCAGTCACAAGCCCTAAGAGCGCCGAACAACCTACACCGGCCAGTACACCAATGAGGCCTTCACCCGTCCAAGTTTTTAAGACATAACCAGCAATGTAGCCAGCAGAGCCAAAGAACATTGCATGCCCAAATGACAGCAAACCTGCATAGCCTACCAAAAAATTAACAGAGGCTGCCAGCAAGGCAACACATAACATTTTGATGATGAATAAGGGATAGGCGACAAAGGGTGCAACCAAGAACGCAGCCCCCACTAACAGCCACAAGAATCGTTTGTAAGTCAGAGATGTCATCAGAGAACCTTTCACTGGCTGCGACCAAATAGGCCGTTAGGACGAATGGCCAACATGAGAATCATGACAACAAAAATGACCACGCTGGCGCCCTCGGGATAAAACACCTTGGTCAGTCCTTCAATGATACCCAAGCCAAATCCAGTCACGATGGAGCCCAAGATAGAGCCCATGCCACCAATGACCACCACTGCAAACACCACAATGATGAGATTGCTGCCCATAAAGGGGCTGACCTGATAGATGGGCGCTGCCATCACACCACTAAAGCCAGCCAAGGCCACAGCAAAAGCGTAGGTCAGCATCAACATGCGCGGCACATTGACACCAAAGGTTCGAACCAAGTTGGGATTCTCATTGGCTGCACGCAAGTATGAGCCCAGCTTGGTGCGGTCGATGAAATACCAAGTGCCCAAGCAAGCCACCAAAGCCACCACAATGACCCACAGGCGATACAAGGGTACAAAGGTTAACTTCAGATCAACGCCGCCTAACAAAGGGTTGGGATAAGGCTGTCCGCCGATGCCGAATTTGTACTTCACCAAGCCTTCAATCAGGATACCCATACCGACGGTCAAAAGCAAGGCATAAACATGATCGAGGTGGTACAAATGACGCAAGAAAAAACGCTCAATGAACAAGCCTGACAAGCCCACCACCATTGGCGCAAGCAACAATGCCCACCAATAGCTCAAGCCCCAAACATCCAGCAGCACCCAAGCCACCAAAGCGCCCAGCATGTATTGCACGCCATGCGCAAAATTGACCACATGCAAAAGACCAAAAATGATGGCCAAGCCTAGACTCATCAAGGCATAAAAAGAGCCGTTGATCAGTCCTAAAAAAACTTGGCCGGCCAGGGCTGAGGTCGGTACGCCAAAAATTGTGTCCATTTTCTTAATCCAAAGATGAAGTGATTTGCAAGTTCATAAGCCAAGCAATCGCTCAATGCGTTCACGATTGCTAGCAATGTCTTCTTGGCGGAAGGCTTCAATCACTTGCCCCTCTTCAATCACATAAAAACGATCGGCATAGCGAGACGCAAAGCGAAAGTTTTGCTCCACCATTAGCACTGTGAAACCACGACTTTTCAACAAGCTAATGACCTGCCCAATGCGCTCCACAATGACCGGCGCTAAACCTTCGGTGCACTCATCCAACAATAACAACTTAGCACCTGTTCGCAGAATACGAGCGATGGCCAACATTTGCTGCTCACCACCCGACAATTTGGTGCCTTGACTGTGACGCCTGGCCAATAGGTTGGGAAACAGTTCGTAAATTTCCTCCACCGACAAACCGCCTGGTTTAAGAATGGGCGGCAACATTAAATTTTCTTCCGTACTCAAGCTTGCAAAAATGCCACGCTCTTCAGGACAATAGGCCACTCCTAAGTGAGCAATTTTTTCGGGTGGCATGCCCACAACCGATTGGCCCTGTATTTCAATTTTCCCTTCGGCACGCGACAACAAACCCATCACCGCACGCAGTGTTGTGGTTTTTCCTGCGCCATTTCGACCTAGCAAGCAAACAATTTCACCTTCCTTGACTTGGAGCTTGATGTTGTGAAGTGCCTGTGTTTCGCCGTAGTAGCCTGTCAAGGCTTCTACATCAATGACAACTTTGGATGTGGCTTCAGGCATGACCGCCCCCCATGTATGCGTCCATCACCAAGGGATTGCGGGACACTTCGTCGTAAGTACCTTCCGCCAAGACCTCGCCCGATTGCAAAACAGTCACACGATCGCACAACTCTGAAATGACTTTCATATTGTGTTCAACCATTAAAACCGTCCTGCCCTTGGCCACTTGTCTGATCAATTGCATGACAGGCCCGATGTCTTCATGGCCTAAGCCAGCCATGGGTTCATCTAGCAAAATAAGTTCGGGCTCCAATGCGATGGTGGTGATCAATTCCAGAACACGCTTACGACCATAGGAAAGGTCCCCCGCATTGACATTCGCCCATTTGTCCAAACCCACCATGGCGATCAACTCTAATGCGCGTTCATTCAAGTTCTCTAAAACTTTGTGACTGCGCCAAAATGTGTAGTGCCACTCAGTTTTTCGCTGCAAGGCGACGCGAACGTTTTCTAAAACAGTCAGTTGCGAAAACACAGCAGAAATTTGGAACGATCTCACCAAGCCCATGTTAGCCACCGCGGCAGGGTCTTTCTTTTCAATCTGACGCCCATTGAAAAGAATGGTGCCTCCAGTTGGTTTTAAAAATGTGGTGAGCAAATTAAAGCAAGTGGTTTTTCCAGCGCCATTGGGGCCAATCAGGGCATGAATGCTGTGACGGCGAACGTGCAAATTGACGCCTTTCACTGCATAGAAGCCCCTGAACTGTTTGGTCAAGCCCTTCGCTTCCAAGATGAAGTCTTCACTCATTCTTCAGACCCTCTTTTTAAATATTCACAAAAAGGCGTGCGTCACGCCACCATCAACTTTGATGCACTCGCCAGTCACCCAAGCACTTTCTGCAGACGCCAAATAGCAAACCGCCGCAGCGATGTCTTCAACAGTTCCCAAGCGCCGCATGGGTGTTTTGGCAATTCGTTTCTCAACCATGGCAGCATCCACATTGACGCCGACACCTTCTGTGGGCACCGAGCCAGGTGCCACAGCATTGACTCTAATACCCTTGGGGCCAAAGTCGACAGCGGCAGAACGAGTCAGACCGAGTACACCCGATTTAACGCCACAATAAACCATAGCTTGAGGAATGCCCAGGAAGGCTGCTGCCGATGCCACATTGATCACACTGCCACCACGGGTCATGAACTCGGCCGCCACCTGCATGCCCCAAACCACCGAATACAGTCCGGTGCCTACCATGCGTTGCAACATCTCTGGGGTGATGTCTTCAATCGCGCCATAGCGCACCCACATGGCGTTGTTGACCAACACATCCAATTTGCCGTGGCGTTGTTTCAAATCGGTCGCTGCATCAAACAAAGTTGCACGCTGTGCCACATCGCCACCATAAGCCACGGCTTGTCCTCCGGCCGCAATCACTTCGGCAGCAGCGGCTTGCGCCAAATCGAGTTTCAAATCGATGATGCCCACCACGGCGCCCTCGCGCGCCAATTGATTCACCACACCGCGTCCGATGCCTCTTGCACCCCCTGTGACCAAGGCCACTTGTCCTTCAAAGCGTTTCATTTCAACTTCCTTTATTCGTAGTCTCGGGAGCTCTCTTATGCAAAAGCCCATCTGCAAACAATACTTCGGGCAGGCCACGTACTCCCAAACCCTTGATCGCAATCAGCGCTCCGCTTTGCGGGTCATCACTGACCAACAAATTGCCGCTATTGCGAATGCTGGTGACATACAAGGTGCTTAAGTCTTCACCACCAAAACTCGGGCAGGTGGGATAAGGCACCGGCACCTTGATCAATTGCAACAAGGCACCCTCTGCTGAAAAACAAGCGACTTGACCCGTTAAGACCAAGGCCACCCACAAGCGGCCTTCGGCATCAACGGTGGCACCATCAGGACCAGAACCCCAAGGGGCTGTATCAACGAAGACTTCGCGAGGACCGGTCTGGCCTGTTTCAGGGTGATAGGCATAGCGCCAAATTTGCCGAGCCAAGCTGTCGGCAAAATAGAGCCATTTGCCATCTGGACTGAAACACGTGGTGTTGGAGACACAGAAACCGCGGTCAATTTCTGTCACCTGACCACTGGCCTCAATTTGATACAACACCCCATGTTGTTCATGCCGTCCCAAGACCAAAGACCCTAGGCACAAGCGGCCTGCTTTGTCGGTTCTGCCATCGTTTAAGCGCATGCGCTCGGCAGGATGCTGGATGTCAATGAAAGGGGTCAAAGTGCCCGTGGTGGTGTCCAAAAACTGCAATTCATTTTGCAGCGCAACCAGAATTCGACCACTTTGGCATAGCGCAATTGAGCCAATGTCTTGGGGTGTCTGCCAACTTTGATAATCGCCAGACTGTGTGTGAAGGCGTTGAACCAAACGCCTGCGTGAATCAATCCAATAAAGGCATTGATCGCGACTGTCCCACAGAGGTGACTCACCTAAGTCATCTCTTTGGTTCAACACAATGTCAATGGTCAATGGCATGAATCAGTACACCTTTGCTTTAAGCCTTGTCAGTCGACAACTTAAAGTCTTTGAATCGTTCACGCAATTTGGTTTTGAGAAGCTTGCCTGTCGCTGTGTGTGGCAATTCATCGACAAACACCACATCGTCTGGCAACCACCACCGCGCTACGCGCTCGCTAAGGTAGGCCAACAACTCTTCGGGCGTCACATCTTGATTTGGCTTTTTAATGACGATCAGCAAGGGGCGTTCTTGCCATTTGCTGTGGGCCACACCAATGACAGCAGCCTCTTGCACACTGGGGTGACCCACTGCGGCATTCTCGAGATCGATGGATGAAATCCACTCGCCCCCCGACTTGATCACATCTTTGGAGCGATCGGTAATTTGCACAAAACCATCGGGGTCGATGTAAGCCACATCGCCTGTACTGAACCAACCTTGGGCATCCAATGCAGAACCTGCTTCATTGCCAAAGTAGCCGGACAAAACCCAGGGCCCTCTCACGCGAATCTCTCCCACCGATTGACCGTCGTGCGGCAAACGCTGGCCCTCAGCACCAAAGACAGCCACTTCAACACCAAAGATGGCGCGACCCTGTCGTGCTTGAACATCAAAACGTGTTTGCAAGTCAATGCCCTGGTGCTTGGGCAACAAGTTGGCCACTGTTGCCACTGGGCTGGTTTCCGTCATGCCCCAAGCTTGAATGACAAAGACCCCCAATAAGTTTTCAAACTTTTCAATCATGGCTCTTGGTGCAGCAGACCCGCCCACGACCACGCGCTTTAGCTTCAAGCTTTGAAGGTCTAGTTGTTTGGCATTTTGTTCAATGTACTGAAACAGGCCTAGCCATACAGTCGGCACGCCCAATGAGAAGGTACAGCCCTCCTTCACCATGTGCGCATACAGGCGGTCACCGGTTAGGCCAGAACCTGGCAATACCAACTTGGCACCGCACATGGCCGAGGCATAAGGTATGCCCCAAGCGTTTACATGAAACATGGGGACTGACAACAAAACTGAGTCGCGCGCGCACAGGGCCAAGCCATCTGTGGCGCAAATGCCAAAGGAATGCAACAAGGTTGAGCGATGGCTGTACAGAACCCCTTTTGGATTTCCCGTGGTGCCTGATGTGTAGCACATGGAAGACGCTGTCTCTTCGTCCAATGCCGGCCATTCGTATTGATCTGGCTGAGGCGCTAGGAGCGACTCGTAGCAATGCAAATTGGGCAAATCAAGTGCGGGCATTTGATCTGGCCGGCAAAGTGCCACATACTTTTTAACGCTTGTCAGTTGGGGCGCCAACTTGACCAGCAAATCGCCAAAATCCAAATCAAAAAACACCACGCCATCGGCTGCGTGATTCAGGATATAAGCGATTTGCTCGGGAAACAAGCGCGGATTGACTGTGTGCAAAACAGAGCCCACGCCTGCAACAGCATAGTAGAGTTCCAAGTGCCGGTCAGTATTCCAAGCCAGTGTGGCCACGCGGTCGCCCTCACCCACATCCAAGCTGGGTAAAGCATGTGCCAATTGTGAAGCGCGCTTGGCAACCGTTCGCCAATTGCTTCGACGCTCTTCACCGCCATAAAGATGCGACACAATTTCGACATCACCATGGTAAGTGGCCGCATGGGTCAGTAAACCCGAAATGAGCAAGGACCTTTTTTGCATTAAACCCAAGAGGCTCATGGCAACTCCTTTTGAGCTTGCACACTGGCAAGCAATGCATAAATGGGATCGTTGGGTTGTCGTCCGCCTGTCGGTTGGCGCAACCCAAAACTATCTGGCGTTAATTCATTAGGCAAATCTGTTTTGCGCTGCCAGTCATACACCACCGTTCGGGCCGCGACTCGCCATTCGCCATTGCGTTTTTCAAAGCGGTCAACGTATCGGCCGCAAAGCATGGTTTCAAAGGCTTGTCCATTGGCGTCTTTTTCTTCTTGGTAGGCAGCAAAATAAGATTCCACCGCTGCCACATTGCCATGCAACTCAATTAGGATGTTGCTAATTTGATGCACCATGCGCCCGGCTTGCTGCAGCTTGACCAACGCCATGTCTATAAAGCCCGAAGCCGTGCCCTTGTAAGCGCCATGGTTGTCGGTAGCGTCTGGCCAATAAGCGGCGCGCAGTGCTTTTTCGTCTAAGCGATCAATGCCGCGACAGTAAAGGAACAAACAATCGCGAATGGCTTCTCGGTCAAGCAAGGTCTCAAGTGTGTAGCTTGTCATGTTCAACACCTCTTTCATTTCAATGGCCAGATTGCAGGGTAATGACGGCATCTAAGCAAACCGCGCCCTGCTGCTGAACCAACAGGGGGTTAATGTCCACGCTTTGGAGTTGATCGGCATGAGTCATGGCAAATTCAGACAACTTGCACAGGGCGTTAACAACCGCGTTTTCATCGGCCGCATGGGCCCCACGCCACCCCCGCAACAAAGCACTGGACTTCACTTTGTCAATCAAGGCTTTGGCGCTGTCTGGGGTAAGGGGTGCAGAAGCAAGCGCCACATCCTTGAACAATTCAACTGCCGTTCCGCCAGCACCATACAAAATCATGGGGCCAAATGTAGGATCGACTTGAACCCCCAAGATGGTCTCCACCCCACCTTTAACCATGGGGGTGATTAACACGCCGTCTATTTGGGCATTGGGCATGTGCTGATGCGCACGGGCCAGTAAAGTTTCAAATGCCGATTCAACAGCCTTGGCATCTTGAAGATTTAAAAGCACGCCCCCTATTTCTGTTTTGTGCAGAATATCGGGCGATGCAATTTTGGCAACAACAGGGAAACCAATTTCACTGGCAAACTTTGCAGCCGCGTTAGCCGTGCTGCACACTTGCTCGGAAAGAACAGGCAGCCCCGCCAGTTTAAGAACATGCTTTGCACCTTGTTCGGTACTCACATCGGTCAGTCTTGAAGCTGCTGGTTTTTTGGCAGGCATAGCGTACAAGTGTTTGCGCTGCGCTGCCATTTTCGCGGCTGCACCCATGGCCATCATGGCACGCGTTGGATCGGCAAAAACAGGAATACCAATGGCCTCGAGTTTTTCTGTTGACTGGGTTGCAGACAACATCACCATCACCACATCTTTGTGCGGATATTGCAGTCGCAATTCTGCCAGTCGATCAATGGTGCTGGCAAAGCGTTCTGGCGCCAGTCCCGCATGGGCCAGGTAGGCAAACACGGTGCCATAGTCGCCATGCGCCAACATAATTTCAAGGGTGCGCGCTACACCATTAGGCAAAGAAGTGACCTGCGCTGTCATGTCTAGCGGATTGGCTGCTACAGCAAAAGGCAACAACGCTTGTGCAGCTGCCACACCCTCAGGTGGCAATGCAGGCATGGTCAGGTTAAGGTCGCCCGCATGATCAGCCATGAGCACACCAATACCGCCTGAACCAGTAATGATGCCAAGCGCATTATTGGACGGCAAACGGCCAGTCACAGTGCAGTAGTAAGCAATGTCTAACATTTCCTCAATGGAATGCGGCCGATAGGCACCGCACTCTAGAAAGACGGCATCAAACACCGCATCATTGCCTGCCAAGGAACCCGTATGCGTACTGGCGGCAGCCGCACCCAATTCAGTGCGCCCCACTTTCATGACCAAGACGGGTTTACCAGCTGCTGCAGCCTTTAACAAGGCAGCTCGCAAGCGCTGCCCATCGCGGCATGATTCAAGTGCAGCACAGATGACTTTGGTTTGTGGATCTTCAGCCAAATAATCGATGCATTCGGCAACATCGATGTCGGCTTCGTTGCCGGTTGCAATGATTTTGCTTAGGCCCAAACCGCGCAGTGTGGCCATGCCATAAGCACAAGAGCCAAAGGCACCGCTTTGGGTGGCCAACGAGATGTTGCCACTGCGGGGTTGTAGGCCATAGAGCACTGTTGAGAAAGTTGCAAAGTATCGGGTGTCGACGTTCAGCAAACCCAAGGAATTGGGGCCTAACATTCGAACCCCCGCCTGTTGGCACATTTGAAGCAATTTGTTTTGGGCAAGGCGCCCTGCATCCCCTAATTCGGCAAAACCAGAAGTGAGCACAACAACACATTTAACACCCTTCGCAATAGACTCACGCACAGCCGTCTCGACCCCAGGCGCAGGAACCACAATGACCGCTTGATCCACATTACCAGGGATGTCTAGCACGCTGGCATAGGCCGGCAGACCTTGAATTTCTAATGCACCACTTTTGTTAATGGGATAAATGGTTCCTTCGAATTGAGCTTCTAACAAAAAACGCAACAAACGACCGCCAATCCGATCGGGGTCCGACGAAGCGCCCACAACAGCGACAGATTGGGGAACAAAAACAGGCTGAAGACTGTGCATGATGGCTAGATAGGTTTAGATGGATTCAGTCAAAGTTTGAGCCGTCAACCAATCAAGGCATTCTGACGGTCCCCCGTGCTGCAAGCTACCGCTCATGGCTTGCATGGCCAAGCGTGCCACCAAGGTTTCCCAACTCATGCCCATGCCGCCATGCAGTTGAATGGAAGATTCAGCAACCAACCTGGACAAACCGGCCAAATACAATTTAATGAGCGTCATTTTGTAAGGGTCGTCCGAGAAGCCATGCGCATCAATGTGCTCAATTTGATTGAGCACCAGACCGCGGGCGTTTTCGTAGGCCACGTACATTTCTACGGTGCGGTGACGCAATGCCTGAAAGCTAGACAAAGCCACACCAAACTGCTGGCGGGTGTTGAGGTATTCAATGCTGAGTTCAATCATGGCCGCAGCAGCACCCACTGTTTGAACACAAGACATCAAGGCACCCATTTGACGGGCCTCTGAAACAGCTTTGGTTGCAGCAACGCCCGTCAACAAGGTATTGGATGGCGACAAGCTGAGGCCCGTCAAAGTTACATCAGCATACTGGCGTCCATCGGTGCCGGTGTATTTTTTGACACGACCAGATAATTGGTCCCATTTGAGCAAGACCAAAACAGATTCTTGCGATGCCACATCGCGCGCCCTGAACAACACGTGCGTGGCCGGCTCTGACAAATCAATGCCGAACAGCTCGCCTTGCAAGCTTTGTTGAGCGCTCAGCCAAGGCGCTGTCAATTGGCCAGGACCTTTATCACCTGCATCCAATGCGGTACAAACAGACACTTCACCTGTCATGAGTTCGCTCAGCAATTGGGCGGCTTGAGGATGTGATTTGGCAGCCGACAACAAGACTGGCGCCACAGCACAGCGGTCTACCAAGGGTGCGTCATTGCCATGTCTAGCAATTGCTTCAACAATGGCCGACAAATCTTGAATGCTGGCACCCACACCGCCATCGTCTTCAGCAACAAGAACACCTTGCCAACCTAAGGCCAACATTTGCTGCCAGTTGTTGGACGGCGCGCCTTCTTGGGCCGCGCTTGGTTTCAACACATCTTCTTGCGCCAATCGCAGCGCTGTGTCGTAGAGGTCTCCCGCAAACAGCGGTGTTGAACGAAACGACATACTTAGACTCCAAAAATATCTCGGGCAATGACATTCTTTTGCACTTCGCTGGTACCCCCAGCGATGGTGCGAGAACGATAAAACAAATAGGTATGCAGCAACTGACGCTCTAAGTCCAAATCATCCGAACCATCGCTTGCTGGAATTTGCGGTATCAAACGCTGTGCATATTGCGGCGCCACCAAGTCGTAAGCCAAACTTGAAATTTGCTGTGAGAGTTCTGTGCAATGCAGTTTTAAAGCCGAAGACTTAGACGAACGCAACGTGCCACTCATCTCTTCCGTGATGGCACTTAAAAGCATTTCTTTGGCACCCATGGCCGAAGCCTTGGCATGCAGCAATCTAGAAATAGCCGACTGCAAACTGGGGCTTGCACCCGCCGATTTGATTTTGGATTTAATCAGCTCTTCCACTTGCTGCAATTGACGCAGCAATCTGGGCACCATGGCGGGCGACAAACGCTCACGGTCCAACAAAAACTTTGCGCAGGCCCAACCGCCCCCCTCTTCGCTGATCCGATTGAAGGCCGGCACTCTGACATTCGTTAAAAATACTTCATTGACGTGATGCCATTGATCGATGGTGCGAATGGGTTTAATCTCGATGCCGGGCGAATTGACGGGCACCAAGAGCAAAGTGATGCCGGCTTGTTTACGCCCTTCAGTCGAAGTGCGAACAAGGGTGTACATCATGTCGGCTTCATGCGCATGAGAGGTCCAGATTTTTTGACCATTGATGACGTATTCGTCTCCCTCCAAAACAGCAGAGGTTCTAAGGGATGCCAAGTCGGAACCGGCACCTGGTTCGGAGTAGCCCTGGCACCACCATTCTGTGCCATCCAAAATTCGAGGTAAAAATCTTGCCTTTTGCTCTGGTGTGCCAAAGTGCATGATGACCGGACCAATGTGTCCCAGCCCGTGGTGATACAGCGGTGGGCAATCAAGTTCAGCACTGACTTCTTCAAACAAATATCGTTGGCGCAAATCCCAACCTGTACCGCCTTCAGAGATGGGCCAGTTCGGCGCAGACCAGCCTTTTTGATGCAAGATTTTCTGCCATTCTGCGTAGTCGGCACGGCCAATTTTTTGATTACTGCAAACCTTGTTGCGGAGCGATTCAGGACAATGGGTACGCATGAACTCTGTCAATTCATGACGGAATTTCACGTAATCGATTGCGACTTTGTTAGCGAGATTGAAGTTGGAATCGGTCATGAGATGGCAAGCTGGCGAACTGATTCGCGGTGGGGAAATAATGTCTTTAATTTACTTTACGACCGGTAAGTTTCCAACCCCGTGCTAACCCTTAGTTCTCATGCCAAAACAATGCGTCAATCAGGCCTTTATTAGGCCAACATACCGTGCAGAACGATGTCGACAAATTGATCGACAACGATCGGCGGCGCCAGCTTTCCTTTGGGGTTGTGCCAGCGGCTCATGGAGTTGACCGCAGACAACAGCACCCTGCCAGCCATTGCGGGATCGACTTCACGGAAATGACCGCTGTCAATGCCTTCGCGAATACAGCCGCGAAGAAGCTTTTCGTATTGATCGCGCAATGCAACCGCTTTGGCCTTGGATGGAGAATCGCCATGGGTTCTGAAAGCGTTGGACGATGCGATCCAAGCCTCTCGGTTGTGCTGGTAGTTTTCGGCGGTGGTGATCATGAAAGCGCGCACCTTGGCTTCTGGTGTGCCCGCTTCGTCACAGGCTTCTCGCACCTGATTGACCAGGGCCTCCAGTGACTCCAACACAATTTTGGCAAACAGTGATTCTTTGTTAGGGAAGTGATAGTAAAGGGCAGCTTTCGTTACTTTGGCCTCTTCAGCTATATCGCGCAGTGAAGTGCCGTTAAATCCTCGTTCTGAAAACAAACGACACGCAATGCCAAGCAGCTGGGCTTGACGATCGTCGCCTCTGGGCGTTGCAGCCGAAGTTTGCAGCTCTGTCTTACGGGAAGTTTTGGCAACAGGTTTGCCTGCTGACTTAGTGACGGTCTTCTTAGTAACTTTAGTTGCCATAAATGCTCCCAAACCCAAACCGCTAGCTTATATCAAGTCACCCAAGCGTTTCAACGCCCCACAAAGTTGGGTTTGCGTTTTTCTAAAAATGCCAATTGAGCCTCACGCGTGTCTTCAGTTTTAGACAAGGCAACCGTATTGCCTTGCTCATAACGGTAAGCATCTCTGACCGGCATGACTTCGGTCATGCGAGCGGCTTCCTTGGCCAAACGCAAGGCTGTTGGGCTCTTACCTGCAATTTCGTGTGCTAACTCCATGCAGTAAGGCATCAACTGATCTGCGGGCAATGAAGCCTCCACCAAACCCAAGCGATACAACTCATCGCCGGATACTTTCATGCCGGTAAAGAACATACGGCGCGCTGTAGACTGGCTGAAGTACTTGCGGACAAAGGTTAAACCACCCGCCAGACCCACGTTAATTTCGGGCATGGACACATAAGCGTCTTTTGAAGCCACCCAAATGTCTGATGCCATGACCAAACCAAATCCAGCGCCCATGGCTGGGCCGTTGATGGCTGCAATGATGGGTTTGCTGCACTCTGCCACCGCGTAATAGCTTTCACGTACCAAACGGTTGTGGCGCCCGTAAGCACCAGGTTTGCCTGCCAAATTAGGGCGTTCGCGAATATCGGCACCAGCTGAAAAGACCTTGCCGGATCCTGTTAAAACAATCACACGAACCTCATCCATGTCAGACAACAGATCAAACAATTCTGTAATTTCAGCGCGGTTTTCGGCATTCTGCGCATTGACAGGCGGACGGTTCAAGGTGACGACTGCAACGTAATCTGCAATCTCAACTTTGAGTGTGTTGTATTCCATGGTGTCTCCAAATAGGTCTAAAAATCTGATCTGTAGAAAAGGTTACCTGTCGGCAAGTTACCTGTCAAGGCTGCATCAAGAAGTGCTGTCACCTGTGTTGCCCGAACTTTAAGATTTGCGTGAAACGCGTTTTGACAATTGCGCGGCCAAGCCTTGCATCAGCGCAAGGTATTCGGCCTTTTTCGGTGCAATTCGCTCATGGGTTCCCCCCATCCCCAAAACCACTGCACGCCCCTGCGCTGTGATTGGCAAATTGACGCAAATTGTGGCACCCCCAATGAGCGGAATATTTTCTGCCGTTGCCCACCCCTGTTGGCGCGCATCGGCTACACGCTGCATCATCAGTTCCATCGGCTGCCTTGTCGAATGAGATTCGGTTGCAATGTTGGCCCTTCGAACCAATCTCTCTACTTCAGCATCTGGGTGAGCCGCCATTAGCAACCAGCCTGTAGCCGATTGTGTCAAGGGACGCATACTGCCCTCCTCCGTCACAAAGCGAAGAGGATGCACTGATTGAATGACGCGAATGTATTGAACGTACACATCGTTCTGCAGCGCAATCGACACCGTCTCGCCGGTGGCGCTATGCAGGTCTTGCATGATTTCAAAAACCTCACCTTGCCCAAACAAAGCATGGCTGATCCAATCACCCAGGGCTGTGACTTGCAAGGTGGGGAAATACAAACGCGTACCCCGGTCATAACTCAAATAACCCAGTTGCGTGAGATTCTTCAAAAGCACGGTTGCACTTGACTGAGGATAGCCAAGGCCTTGGCAAATTTCTCTCAAGCTTTGCGGGCGCTGCGAATTTCTAAAGTGCGCCAAAACCTCTAGCACCCGCACCGCAGACTTGACCGATGTCACACCCATGTTGATGACATTCAAATTAGACGCGCGCAGCGTCAGCTTCAAATTTGAAATTGGCTTTGTAATTGTCTTGGGTGGCCAGACCGCAATACTCTCGGTACTTCGGAAAACCGCCCACAAACATCGTGAGGCCCTGAGGCTTGTCCTTCACATTGGCGCCCAAGTACCATGTTTTTGCCTTGTTCAAAAGCGAGCGTTTTGACAGCGTGGCAACCACTGTCATCCAGCCCTCCTCGGCTTGGCTTGTTGGCTCCATGGCAGTCTGCTTATTTTTTGCCATGTGCTCAATGGCAGATGCAATCCAATCGACGTCGTTTTCACTGATGCGAATGATGTTGGCCAAGGCTGCGGGGCCATTCGGTCCTGTGGTCATGAACAAATTGGGAAAGCCCGCCATCATGAGACCTAAATAAGAGCTTGCACCCTCAGCCCACTTTTGACTCACCTTCAAGCCATTGCGGCCTTTGACATCTACGGCCAACATGGCGCCGGTTAAGCCGTCATAACCGGTTGCCAAAATGAGCATGTCCAACTCAATTTCGCGATTTTTTGTTCTGATGCCTTTGGGTGTAATTTCCAAAATTTCTTCTTCGTTGCAATCCACCAAATGGACAGTGGGCAGATTGAAGGTTTCGTAATAACTGGTGTCTAAACAAGGTCTGCGCGCAAAAATGGGATAGCCCTTTGGTTTGAGTTTTTCTGCGGTAACTGGATCTTTGACAACATCACCAATTTTGCCTCGAACAAAATTGGCGACATGCTCGTTGGCTTCTTCATTGACCATCAAATCTGCAAAGGTTCCCAACATGGCCAAGCCACCTTGTTTCCAAGCGTCTTCCATCAAAGAAAGACGTTGCTCGGGTGTCACACTGAAAAACGCGCGAGTACTGGCTGGCCTGTTACCACCTGCTGGGCTGTTACGTGCAATTTCGCGCAGACCTGCATAGTTGCGCTTGACCTCTGCCACATAGTTCGCCTCAAGCTTCACATTGCGCATGGGCATGGTGAAGCTGGGGGTTCTTTGAAACACAAACAACTCGCCAGACTGCGGGCCAACCTCTTGAATAATTTGAATGCCTGTTGATCCTGTGCCAATGACGCCCACTCGCTTGCCGGCATAACTGACGGGTTGATGAGGCCATCGCGCAGCGCGATACAACTCGCCTTTAAAACTGCCAATGCCCGGAATGTCTGGATCTCTGGGAATTGAAAGTGGCCCTGTGGCCATGACGCAGTAAGTGGCTTCAAGCACTTCGCCTTGGTCGGTCTTGACCACCCAAACTTGGCGTTGTTCGTTCCATTCGGCGCTGGTCACTCGCGTATTGAATTGAATATGACGCCGTAAGTCTAGCCGGTCTGCAACAAAGTTGATGTACTGCAGCAATTCAGGTTGCGCTGCAAACTGCTCTGACCAAGTCCACTCTTGCTCGACTTCATGAGAAAAACCAAAGCTGTAATCGATGCTGGGCAAATCAACTCGGGCGCCAGGGTAGCGGTTCCAAAACCAAACACCTCCCACGTTGCTGCCCGCTTCGAAGCCTTGAATCTTCAAGCCCATTTGGTTGAACTTGTAGACGGCATACATGCCCCCAAAACCTGCACCCACCACCACCACATCCAAGCGGCGAACAGTGTTGCTTTGTGTCGTTTTTTCTGAGCTCATTTTTTGTCTCCTGTGTCTGTTGGCGCATGATGCCTTACCGTTCGGCAGGTTATCAAGTTTTATTTGATGGTACAAATCAATATCACATATGTATATTTTGTAAAATATTGACATGTGTTTTGGTGAAGCCTTTTCTGCATTTGAAATAAAGCCGTTTTCAAACGAATCGATGATCTAAACGATCTAGACACACTAAAAATAGGTCTTCTGAATCATGAATCCATTCAAATCCATTCCTCCTTGTCCTGGCAGTCACCTTCACCAGCCTGACTCACGCAGGTGGCCGCCAATCTTGGGGTAATGTGTCTGACGGTTTGGCCATCGGCTTGCCCTTGGCACCTCCTTTGTCGCAGCCTAAGCGCTCAGGTCTTTGGTCCATGAAAAAAGGCCAGACGGCTCTGGCAACGACAGCTTCCCATCAGGTCAAACTGCCATTGCCTTTGCGGCAGCCCGCTTTTATGACAAGCACTATGCCACCGAAGCTTCGCCCTACCTTTATGCAGCGGCCGATCTGACCGCCGTTGCGCGCGTCAAGGCAGACAAGCACTACGCCAAAGACGCAGCAGCCGTCTTAATCATCAGCCAAGGCGCCGCCGCCGTAGGTGCCATCATTTTTATCCCCAAGATTTAATTGGGGTCAGATCAACATTACTTTGTTATCAGGGTTCTACCGATTGAAAATCGAAAGGCTTTGTTTATGCTTTAGGTTACTTTATCTAATGCTTCGAATTTCATCATGACAGTTCACGCACTACACACTTCTAGCACAACAGATGCTTTACAACAAGTTAAAGTTCATTTGGCCGCGGCTTTGCGCATGGCTGTCTTAGATGGTTTTGATGAAGGCATCGACAACCATTTCACAGCGTGTGTACCCGGTCGGCCCGATCAATATTTTGTGTTGCCTTTTGGTCTGCATTGGTCAGAAGCCAGGGCCAGCGACATGATGATTTTCAATGAAGCTGGTCAGACACTAGAAGGCCGCGGCGTTGTGGAGCTGTCTGCACAAAGCATTCATGCGCCTTTGCACCGTTTAACTGGCGCCAGAGTAGTTTTGCATACGCATCAGCCTTGGGCAACAGCACTCAACATGCTGCAAGACAATCGCCTGCTGCCCGCCACCCAAACTGCGGCATTTTTTCATGGGCGCATTGCCTATGACGATACCTACACGGGACTGGCTTCGTCCTTGGAAGAAGGTGAACGGTTGGCAGCTTTGATGGGTGACAAAACTGTGTTGTTCATGAAAAATCATGGTGTAGTTGCTATTGGCGATACGGTGGCGCAAGCCTATCGCCGTTTGTACAAGCTAGAAAAAGCCTGTCAAACACAAATCTTAGCCATGAGTACCGGCAATGCATTGAACATCTTGAGCGAAGAAGTCATAGAACGCGTTCAGAAACCTTCTGGCGCCGATCGTCACCCCAGAGGCGAACGAGAGAGGCTTTACTTTGAAGCCAACATGCGCATCCTAGACCGCACCAACCCGGGCTACGCTGACTAAAAAATAATTGGGGTCAGATCAACATTAATTTTGTCAATCAGTGAGGGCAGAGGCAGAGGGGGGCTGACAATAATTGGGGTCAGATCAACATTAATTTTTTGTGAATCACAGGAGCCTATGCGCCTAGTAAATTAATGTTGATCTGACCCCATTTATTGAGCCCCCCTCTGCCTCTGCCCTCACTGATTAGAAATTAATGTTGATCTGACCCCAATTATTTTCTTACGCAGATTGAAGGCGAATTCGTTCTGAAGGTTGGATGTTCATGGTCATTTGGAAAAGGCCAGCGGCTAGGCCAATGGCAACGGCCAGTTTCCAGGCCAGGTCGTAATTGCCAAACGCATTGAAAATATAGCCACCGCCCCACGCGCCTAAGAAGGAGCCTACTTGATGGCTCATGAATGCGATGCCCGCCAAGGTCGCCATAAACCGCAGGCCAAATAAGTGAACAATCAGGCCAGAAACCAAAGGCACCACGCCCAACCACAACGAGCCCATGATGGCGCCAAAGACCAAGGTGCTAACAGGTGTTGGTGGATATGCAAAGAATGCGAACAAGGCCAAAGAGCGCAGCATGTAGATACCGCCCAGCAGCATTCGTTTGGAGTATCGATCGCCAAGCCATCCAAACAAGTAAGAGCCGATGACGTTGAACAAACCGATCAAAGCCAAGGTGGTGCTGCCCACAGAAGGGTCGATGCCGCAAATGTCTAAATAGGCTGGCAAGTGCGTGGTGATAAAAACCAATTGCAAGCCACACACAAAGAACGCAATGGCCAATACTCGATAGCCTTTGTGGCCAAGCGCTTCAACAATGGCTTCTTTGGCCGATTGCGGTTTGCCCACCACGGCTTCAGGTTCTATCTTGTCTGCTCTGCTGCCAATGAATGCAGCTGGCAACATGACACAGGCTAAGCCAATAAATCCGACCACGGCCATTTGCCAGTTGACGTTGGTAATGAGCGATTGCGTCATGGGTGAAGCCAGAGTCAAGCCCAAAGACCCGATGGCCGAAACTGCGCCCATCGCAGTACCGCGTTTGGCAGCACTGACGGTTCGAGCGGTAATGTTCATGGCAATGTTGGAGGCCGTGCATGACAGCGCAATGCCCACGCAGAAACCCACGCCCATGGTGACCATCCAAGTGGCGTCGGCGAATCTTAAAAAGATGAGGCCGATGATGTAAATCACAACGCCCAAAAGCGCAACAGGTCGAGTGCCATACTTGTCTGCCCAAATGCCAACAATGGGCTGAGTGGCGCCCCACACAATGTTTTGCAATGCCACGGCCAAGGAAAATTCGGCAGCCGTAATGCCAACATCGCGAATCATGTGGGGCTGCAGCAAACCAAAACTTTGCCGCATGCCCATGGCCAAACTCAGCATGATGGCCGCACCGCCCAAAATGCTCCAAATTTGGACGGGCGATAAATCTGTTTTTTTCATGTAGGCATTCAAAAGAAATGGTTTGGCTTAAGGAAGAATCCTAAAACCAATGCGCCATTGGGAGCGTGTGCTGAGTGTCGGCTGCCTGCCGGTCGCCAAACATAGTTGCCCGCAGTGCAGGCGCCTTCGTGATCTACCAACGAGCCTTCTAGCACCCAGCTTTGTTCAAGTTGAACATGCTGATGGTCCGTCAGCACAGCGCCCGGTTCCATTTTGGTGAGAACGGTTTGCAGGCCAGTTTCTGGGTCTTCCATTAGGACCTTGATGCTGATCCCTTTGAATCTGGTTTCTTGCCAAGGGATATCGTCCACTTGGATATAACGGGACGACAAGGCAGCCAATGCTTGGTGCTGACTTTCTAAACCTGGAGTGCGGATAGCCATAGAAACCTCCCTAAGGCAGTCATCATAAACAAACTATCGATTCGCCGAATAATTGGGGTCAGATCAACATTAATTTGGTCAATGATTAGGGGCTAAGGCAAAGGGGGCTTCCTCATACTGGGGTACCAGAAATCGTTCAGCCCCCTTTGCCTTAGCCCCTAATCATTGGGAATTAATGTTGATCTGACCCCAATTATTTTTAAGGGTAGCTGGCTTTAATGGCTTTGATGATATCGGCTACAAAACGGTTGGCGGCATCTGGGGGGGCGCCTGTCCAGCCGTATCGCTGCGCAGCTGTTGGCCCGCTGCCGTAGGTGCGCATGCCCCGATTGATGGGCCCTGCAAGCAAGCCATGTGCGGCCCCCTCGTAGAACCAAAACTCCAATGGCTGGCCTTCTGCCCTCAGCTGTTCGCCCCACTGAAAGGGCGATATGCCCTCCGCATTTGGATTGGCCCACCGACTGCAGCGATTTGCCGTACCGGGTGCTGCGCTTTCAGCGGCTTGATTGACCACGCAAGGGTCTGTGCGCAAGTGCATCCAGTCGTCTTCGGTTTTGCCACCGTAGTTGTCGATCTTGCCAAACACCATCTTGAGCGGCACTTTGATTTTGTCTGGCATGCCTATGCCCGCCGAGGGTGCGCCCTCAGAGAAGACCATGCGAACGTGGGCCGGATCGACGACGCCCGCCATGTTGAGCGCAACACTGCCGCCATTGGACAAGCCATGGATGTAAAGTCGAGACGTATCGACCTGTGGATTTTTGAGTATCCAGTTGTAGGCCCCCAATGTGGCTTTGAAGATCATTCGTTGCCGTGATTCGTTGGTGGCGCCAGTGAGAAAAAGCGACGTTCCGCGGTATTGAAATCCATTCAATTCATAGGCATCAAAAAGCAAGGTCGCTACACCTCGGGCGTTCATGCGCTTCGCCATTTCTTGTTCTGCGCTGCCTGGGCCGTTGCCGCCATGTGCAATGATCATGAGGGGTGGTTTGTCTGCCAGCTTGTCACCAAAGAAACCTGGCATCGACAATTGGACGGACCGATGGCACGGATCGAATTCAGCCAAATTGCCTCGCACAAGATGGAATCCTGGGCGTATTTCAACCAGCTGCGCCACACCTGGCGGGGCGGGTTGGCAATCGGATTTAGATTGTGCGTTGCAGAGCGTTGCAAAGGTCAACAGCAAAGCTGAAGCTAAGAATTGGTTGAAATTAGTTGCCATAGAGACGCGTGTGCTTTCCATGAAGAGCCAGTGTTGGCATCATGATAATTGGGTCAATTGATTTGTAAAGCCAATTGAGGCAATGGACAATCACTCAAAGAAGACTTGCTGCCTCAAATCTCTGCGCAGCACCTGCAAGAAGTCGGCGAACCATTTGTCGTCTTCTGCGTCGCAGATGCTTTGTTTTCTGTCAGACATGTAGGTTCGCTTGATTTTTAAGATCTGCCCCTTGAGGTTATACGTAGATTGGTATGTCAAAGGGCCGCTTGCAAATGAAACGCCCTTAGGCACTCTGGTGACTTTCATGCCTTTGGGAAAAGCCAATTCAATCCACTCTTCGTGTTGGGTAGACGCGCAAGACGTTGGGTACCTTCTTTCCTTAGGTAACACCACGTCAGCCAAATGCTTCATGCGGCCAGGTGCCAAGCCCACGGGAATGGCCAAGGCGCTAGGGCCTGGTACGTTAACGACTGGGTCGAGTTCAAAGACGGCATTGACTTGCCAGGCTTTGTCAAAATTGATGGGCTCGGTTTTTTCTATTTCGCCCCAGCCTGTTTCTTGAAAGCGCGACAGCAGATTGTTGACCACATTGGCCTGGTCTTTGTTTTGGTAGTTGAACTGTGAGTTTCTAGAAGACACTTCAAACACGCCCAACATTTTGGCTTGGCTCTTGCCTTCAATGCTGCCGTCAGTAGTCAGCTTCATTTGAATGCGCGCTTCGGTGCGGTCTTTGCTGGGGTGTGTCTTGGGGGTGCGGCTAAGGGCACCGGTGGCTGTAATGACCACGGGTTTGTCGATGTCGCCATTTGGCAAAGTACCCAAGGGCGCAAAGCGGCTGGTGGAATCTAGAAACACATTGAGGCTGGGCACATACGTAATGACGTGGTCAAAAATACCAGGCGTGGGCAGATTGGGTAGCAAGAAGGCCATGCCTGAATTGATTAAAGCCGGCGAGCTGTCAATGCCCACCGCTGCCAGCAAGGCTTCCAAAATAACCACATGGTCTTTGCAGTCGCCATAGCGGTTGTCCAAGATGCTTTGGGCATCGTGGGGCACAAAGCCCCCTGCCCCTACATAAATGCCCAAGTAGCGAATGTTTTGAGCCACCCAGTGATGCAACACTTTGACTTTTTCTAAAGTGGTTTTGGCATTGGCTTTTTGAATTAACTCGTTGGCCAGCGATTGTATGGCGGGCGTTATCTTGGCTTTTTCTTTGGCCCTAACTTGATAGGCTTGCCCTACATCGGCATACGTTTTAAAAGTACTTGCAGAGAAGTTGGGCGCAAAGTCCGACAGGTCTAGGCGCGACTCTTCACCGGGATACGCCTTGTCTTGGCTAAACGTCAATTTGTAGGCCACTGTATTGGGCAAGGGCGACACATCAAGTTTGCCGCCTTGCATGCCCTTGGTGCTGACGCCCACCTCAATGCCAACATCGTGTGTTAGTTCTACCGTGACACTTTCGTAACGCGCGTGGGGGCTGTAGTGATGCCACATGAAAAAATGCCCTGGAAACTCGGGCGTGTGCTGCACCGACTTGGCACGGTAATAGACCTGACTACCCACCTCAAGCTTTGGGTAAATGATGACCTTCGATTTGCTGTCGCTGTAAATTGCGCCGTCATCTTCCACTTCGTCTTGCGTGCGAATTTTGTCCAAAGGTACCGCAATGCGCGTGCCATCGGGCTGAATGGTGTAGGCCTCTAATATTTCTACATCTTCTAGCGTGGAGTTGTAGGTGAGTTTTCTTTCGCCCAACATGCGCACACCTTGTGGGGTGTCCACACGGGTTTGCTCTTCTAAGTATTGGATGTAAGAGGCATCGCGGTTGACTTCGTATTTGGAGTTGCTTTTGACCACCGTGTACGAAGGTTTGTATTGCGCCAATGCAGCGGTGCCTATGCACAGCAAACCGGCCAAAACCCAATTTTTAAAATTCATTCAGTTGCATCCTTGTCTTCAGGCTTTGTAACATCATCTGCGTTTGTTTGATCTGGGTTTGGCAAATCTTGCGCACTTTTCTTCAAGTTTTGCAGCCAGTCGGGTTGGTCTGGGTAGTTTTCGTTCACCCAATTGACCGCTTGCTCTTGGCCTAAGCCCGCGGCCTTGAACATCCAGTGTTTGACTTTGTCGGCGTTGGCTTCTACGCCATCGCCTTCGATGTGAAAGGTGGCCAGTTCGTACATGGCTTCGGCATTGCCAAGGTCGGCGGCCTTTTGAAACCAGTTGGCGCCCAAGCGGTAGTTGACGGCTACGCCGTCGCCCGACATGAGGGTGGCTCCAAGCAAAATCATGGCGTCGGTGTGGTCTGCGTTGGCGGCTTTTAACAACCACTTTACGGCGGCAGGTTTGTTTTTAGGCACTCCGTGGCCGCGCATCAGCGCCCTGCCAATGCGAAACTGCGCACCCGAGAACTCAGCCACACTGGCCGTCATGAAGCATTCATAAGCCTTGGCAAGGTCTTGCTTTACTCCGTCGCCAGCTTCGTAAGTAATGCCCAACAAATACATGGCCCACAAGTCGCCTTGGAGTGAGGCAATTTGAAACAAGTCGTGCGCACGCTCTTTGTCGACGGGCACGCCATCGCCGTACATGTAGTCGATGCCCAAGAAGCATTGGCACTCCGAGTTGCCCAGTGCCGCGCCTTGCTCTAACAGCGCGTGGGCCGCGGTGGCATCCGCTTCTACGCCTTTGCCTTTGCGCAGTGCATCGGCCAGGTTGTACATGGCCGATGCATGGCCTTGCGCCACACTGCTTCTAAGCCAAGCGATGCCACGGGCTTGCTCTTCAAATGACTTGCCGCGGTTGACCAACCAGCCGCCGTAGTAGCCCTGCGATGTTTTTTCGCCCATGATGCAGGCAGACATTAGGTAGGCCTCGGCTTCTTCTTGCGATGCAGGTATGTGCAAAAACCTGTTGCCAAACCACATCATGGCCATCAACTCGCCTGTGTCACAGGCCATGCGGCACCATTCTTTGGCGGTTTCGTTGTTGGGGTCGTCTTCAGAATCTTCTTTGTAGTGGTGCATGGCCATCTGAAAAGCGGCAAAGCCGTAGCCTTTCTTGGCGGCCTTTTCTATCCAGTGCAAGTGGCTGTCTTTTTCTTCGTCGGTTTGGGCGTTTTTTATAAGGTATTGACCATAGGAATAATGCTCAAAGGCCTCGCCTGTTTGCAGGGCGTTTTGTCGGTGCGCCAATTCGTTTTTGCGATCAAGGTCGGCCAGGTGGCTGTAGCCTGTGAGTTCGCCCAGCTCTACAGCCTTGTAAAAGTGCGCCTCTGCTTGAGCGGGGTTTGACTTGAAGCACAAGCGGCCTAAGCCGTTGTGGCCTTTTCCGTCTTTTAAATCTGCGGCTTTTTGGTACCACTTTTCTGCAATCGTTAGGTCGATGTCAACGCCTGTGCCATGCCGGTACCATCGGCCCAGGTGTGCCATGGCGGCGGTGTTACCACTTTCTGCAATGGCTGTAACTGTGGCCAGGGCCTTCGGAAAGTAAGCCTCAGAGTCGGGGGTGCCCCAGTACTTTCGAGCCAGCATTAAAGCTTCTTTCTGATGGCCTTTGTAGCCCATCATGGTTTTGACATAGCTCACATAATCTTGCGAGTTTTCGCTGCCCTGCAAGCAATTCCAAACCACTGTGTCGATTTCTTCAAAGGTGTAGGTTTCGTTCATTTTTTTCTCCGTCAATCCCTACACTTTGCATTGGCACAGGCTCGCCAAATGAGCCAGTTAATTGGGGTCAGATCAACATTAATTCGGTCAATCAATGAGGGCAGAGGCAGAGGGGGGCTTCCTCATACTGGAGTACCAGAAATCGTTCAGCCCCCCTCTGCCTCTGCCCTCATTGATTGGGAATTAATGTTGCTCTGACCCCAATTAACCTCCCCCCAACCGCTGTAAAAACGATCAGTCCTGCAAGCTCACATCTTGAGCTCTAGCGCTTGCATATTCACATTCCCAAAGTGTCTATTCAAGCGCCATGACAAACCACCCCACACGCGAAGCCTGGTTACTTGCAGCTGTTGATTTGCTGCGCCCCATGTTCAATGCCAAACAACACGTCATTCCTCCTAACTGCCAAGTGTCATGCGGTTTTGCCAGCACTGGCAGCAAGCATCACATTGGTCAATGTTGGTCGCGCAGAAGCAGCGTGCATGATCAGAATCAGATCTTTATTTCACCTGCTTTGCTAGACCCTATTGTGGTTTTGGATACGCTGGTACATGAGTTGGTTCATGCCGTTGACGACTGCCAACATAAGCACGGCAAGGAGTTCAAGAAGATTGCTATCAGCTTGGGGATGGTGGGGCCGATGCGAAGTGCGGGTGCGGGGCCTGAGCTCAAGGTGAAACTAACTGAGCTTTCAGCGCAACTTGGCCCTTACCCCCATGGGGGTCTGCACATTTCCACTCGTTTGGTTCAACGTTCTCCTCGCCCCCGAGCTAAATGCAAACAGTGTGGCTTTGAGGTGCCGATGTACAAAAGGTTTCTGGCTTTTGGACCACCCCTATGTCCACAACACAAAACCGAAATGGAGCCTCTGGGCGAGTGGGAGTGAATTTAATTGGGGTCAGATCAACATTAATTTTGTCAATTAAAGGGGGGTAAGGCCAAGGGGGGCTTCCTCATACTGGGGTACCAGAAATCGTTCAGCCCCCCTTGGCCTTACCCCCCTTTAATTGGGAATTATTGTTGCTCTGACCCCAATTAAATTTGTAGCCGGCGAGAGAGCTGTACAAACGATCAGCCTAGCAGGCTCAAGGGCTGAGCTTCTGGGGGATCAAAGTATGGTTTTGTGAATGAACTTAAGCACCTACACATGATCTTGCCCTTACTTATCACTGCCGCGCTCTGGCTGCCCTTTGCAGGCGTTTACACGCATCTGACCCAGCTGCCACCCTTGTTTAAACAACCCGCGTTTAAACCCAGTGAATTTCAGGCATTGAACATCAAGTTGGACTACGGAAATTCACCACAGCCCCAAAGACTCAGCCGAAGAGAAAAAATTGCTCTTAAACTGACACAAATTACAAAAACTATTAACAAAGACTAAACATCACCATGGCAGAAATAGACCGCTACTACGCCTATCAAACCTTGTTCTCTAGCCGCAAGGCTGTGCCCAAGATGGAGTTCTTGAAGAAGTTGGAGATTTCTCCAGCTACGTTTAAACGCGACCTCACCATGCTTCGCGATCGTTTAAACACGCCCATTTTGTACGACCGCGATTTGGGTGGCTACCGACTTCAAAACCCCGACGCCTTTCAGCAGCTCCCTGGCCTGTGGTTTAGCCAGGAAGAAGCTCTGGCCCTCATGACCATTCAAACCATGATTGGTCAGCTCGAGCCTGGCTTGTTGGGCCCCAAACTCAAGCCTTTGCAAACGCGCTTGAACAAAATTCTGGAAACGCAAGGCGCAGATGCCAGCGTGTTGTCACAAAGAATTCGCGTGGTGCACGCCGGCAAACGTCGCATGCCTTTGAAGTCGTTTGAGTTGGTGGCCAAGGCTACTGTCGATCGAAAGCAAGTTGAGATCGTTCACCTTAATAGGCAGTCGGGCGAGTCTGTGAAGCGCACCATTTCGCCGCAGCAACTGATTCATTACCGCGACAACTGGTATGTGGATGCGTGGTGTCATTTGCGTGGTGGTGTTAGAAGCTTTTCGATTGATGCCATTGAGCATTGTTTGTTGTTGGAGCACGATGCGAAAGACATTGATCGCGAGCAGCTGCTTAAAACCATGCAGAGTGGCTACGGTATTTTTGGTGGTCAGGCCAAAGCGTGGGCTGAATTGAAGTTCACGCCTGAGCGTGCGCGTTGGGTGCAACATGAAGAGTGGCACCCCGACCAAAAGGGCACTTTGCACAAGGATGGCAGCTACACCCTTGAGGTGCCCTACTCCGACGAACGCGAGCTAATTGGCGACATTTTGCGCATGGGCCCCGACGTGAAGGTGCTGGGCCCAGCGCCCTTGGTGAAGCAAATGAAAGACGCACTGCAGAAAATGCAGAAGCAGTACGCTTAGTCGGGGGGAAATTTAATTGGGGTCAAATAATTGGGGTCAGATCAACATTAATTTTCTGTGATTCACAGGAGCCTATGCGCCAAGTAAATTAATGTTGATCTGACCCCAATTATTTGACCTGAATTAAATTCATTCGCTAACAATCTCACCACTGAGGCGCGGTAACAGATAAGATTTGTTCATGAACAATCATCTGCTAGACATCACGCCGTTGGCTAAAGCGCTGATGCGCTTGGTGGAGGGGTATGACCGTTATTTGTCAGATATATCCGACACTCAAATTCGCGATGGTCTTATTCAGAGGTTTGAGTTCACTTATGAAATCAGCCACAAAATGATCAAACGAAATTTGGAGATGACATCGCCTAGTCCAGAGATGTACGACGGCATGCCATTTCCAGATTTAATTCGTTCTGCCAACGAGCAGCATTGCCTCAAAGGCAACTGGAATACTTGGAAAATATTTCGGGAAATGCGTGGCAAAAGTAGTCACACGTACGATGAAAATATCGCGGTGGCTGTGGTCAAAATCATTCCAGACTTTATTGCTGAAGCACAAGCGTTGCTTGGACAACTAACTATTCGCCATGATTAGCACAAAGCCTTCCATCGCCATGACAGTTGAAGAATGGCAGGTAGTTCAAAGTATCTTGCATGAGTACATTCCCAATCGCGAAGTATGGGCATTTGGTTCGCGCGTTAAAAAAACACATAAACCTTTTTCAGACCTCGACCTTGCAGTCATGGGATCTGAAAGCTTAAGCCTGGGCGAAATGGCCGACCTGTCTTATGCCTTCAGCCATTCCAATTTGCCATTCAAAGTAGACGTAGTAGATTGGGCAAGCACCGAAAGCAGATTTCAAAACATCATCCGAAATCATTACGTGGTGTTGTCGGAATTGATAGCTCAGTAATCCTGCCCAAACACCGCGCCCAGCCCAGTAGCCACAGAACCCATGCGCGTGCTGCCGTCTGAGCTAAAGCAACCCTGCTGAATAAACACAGAACCATCAGACCCCACGGTGGTTAAACCCATGGTGGTGTAAGACGTGCCGTTGGTTGAAATGCTGAGGCTGTCAGAGATTTTGTGAACGGTGTCGCCAGAATCAGAAACTGCAAAACTACCCAAAATTTGCCAAATAGACATGGTGTGCTCCTTAGAAAAAACCTTTGATGCCATGACTATGGCTCACCAAAAGCTCATCAAATGAGCCACTTAAAAAAATAATGATGCTTATTCGAGATTTTCCTAATGAAGTGACAACTGGTGCGCAACACCAAACCTGCTACAGAGAGACGCCAGACTTTTGTCATAAGTCCAAAGCTCTGTGGCTGGTGTACTTACTGCAGAAGCCAAGAGCATTAAGTCAACAATGCCACATCCAAGTTCGTGTAACTTTTCAAACTCAATGAAATCTCTCACTTTGCGCAGACTGAGATTGTTTGAAGTCTTTAAATATTCAATATTGCAAAGGGTTTGAATGCGTGAGCCATCCAACGAACCGCAAGCAAGTTCTGCAACGCACTTAATTTTGACCACGCTGTCTTGGAATATCGGCCATGGTGGGATTGGACCCGCCCAAAGCTGCCAAACGCTTTCCCATTTCAACTCTTACGTAGGTTCTGAGTGCTTCTTGAAAAATTGTTTCTTTGTCAAAACTGGGGCCTGCCAGCTCAAGCGCTTTTTCATACAAGGCATCGTCAACCGTGACTGTGGTTTTCACTTGCGCTCCTTGAATCAACATGTTTTTCATACTACATCCGATTCGAAGGTGTGGGTTGGCTTATTTAATTTGAACACTTGTTGATCCTTAACGAATGGATCACATCATCTGACGCTTTCAACAAAGGGGCAATACTGTTGAATTGCAACGCAAAGTGAGCCACTATTTGCAACCAATATTGAGCCACCGGTTTTTAAATAATTTGGCCTAGTCGGTTGTGGATAAGTTTAACTGTTCTGCGTTTTTTGCTCCTTTCCCTTTTGATTTCTTTGACTGTTGAGAGTTCGCTTGGGACTGCTTGAAGCGCCAACTCTCATTGCCGGTTTCAACAATGTGACAGCGGTGCGTCAGGCGGTCTAGAAGAGCTGTGGTCATCTTGGCGTCTCCAAACACATTGGCCCATTCAGAGAAGTTCAAGTTGGTTGTGATCACCACGCTGGTTCTCTCATAAAGCTTGGACAGCAAATGAAACAGCAGTGCGCCTCCAGACTGGGTAAACGGCAAGTACCCCATCTCGTCCAGAACAACAAGGTCCACGTACATTAAGCGGTGAGCCAGTTGGCCGTGTTTGCTTTGAGACTTCTCAAGCTCCAGCGCATTCACAAGCTCCACCGTTGAGAAGAAACGAACTCGCTTGCCCTTGGCCCTTACCGCTTGAATGCCAAGGCTTGTTGCAAGGTGCGTTTTGCCAGTGCCCGGGCCGCCCACAAACACCACGTTTTGTGCGGTGTCTATGAACTGCAAGTCATGCAACTGCTTGACCAGCGTCTCATCCACATGCGCTTGCTCAAACTCAAAGCCCACAATGTCTCGGTGCGCGGGGAACCTGGCAGCTTTCATTTGATACGCCATGGAGCGAACTTCCCGCTGCGCTGTCTCTGACTTAATAAGCTGGTGCAGCACCACCTCGTGATCTAGCGTCTTCATTCTGGCAGTGCCCAGAATCTCTGGCCAAGCACTGGCCATCCCATGCAAGCTCAAAGACTTGAGTCCATCAATCACATCGCTCATGATCCAACCTCCTGCTCGTTTCTGAGCGCGTCGTAGCGCTCAAGGTTGGCCTGTGCCGGTGTATTCAGATGCAGCGGTGTTTCAATTTGAAGCCGCTCGAGGGTTGGCTCCTTGAGTCTGCCCAGCACATTCAGAATGTGCTCAGCGCTCACGCGCCCAGCTTGCAGTGCCAACTCGGTTGCCACCAACACCGCCTCAAGCCCGTGTAAGTTCACTGCCCCCAACACCTGCGCCATCACGCGGTCACCACCGGTGTGTTTGAGCAGTTGGCGCTGCAGCTCTTGCAAGGGAGCAGGCATCTCTTTGAATGGCGCCCCATTGCGAAGAGCTCCGGGCTTGCGCTGAATCAGCTCAATATAGTGCTGCCAGTCGTAGATGGTTTGATCACGCTCAAAGCTGCGGGTCAGCCTTACGAGGCTGCCGTCTTGGGCAACGACCAACAAAGTTTCTGGGTAGACACGCAAGCTCACCATCTGATTGACCCACTCACACGGCACGCTGTAGCGATTGCGTTGGTACGTGATCAAAGACGTTGAGCTCACCCGCACAGGTTGCTCCACATAGCCGTCAAAGGGTCTGGGGCATGGCATCAACCGAGCGACCTCGTCTTGCCACACATCGGCAATGGTGAGCTCTGGCCACTGGGGATGGGCTAACTCGCTCCACGAGGTTTTGCATGCGACTTGAAGCCAATCATTGAGCTCTGCCAAGCTGGCCCAGTGCCGCTCGGCCGCTTCTCTCAGAACGCCCCGACGCCTGTCTTGTACGTTCTTCTCCACGATGCCTTTCTCCCAACCGGCAGCTCTGTTGCAGAACTCGTGCTCAAACAGATAGTGACCCGTCATCGCTTCAAAGCGGGCGTTGACGATGCGCTCTTTGCCATGGCCCACTTTGTCGACGGCCGTTCTCATGTTGTCGTAGATGCCGCGCTTTGCTACACCTTCAAAGACAGCAAAGCCCCTTGCATGAGAATCAAATAGCATCTCGTGGGTTTGGGTGAAGTAGGCCACCAGCAAATACGCTCGGCTTGCCGCCAGTTTGATGTGGGCCACATCAAGGCGCCTTCTCAGGCCGCCAATGACCAGGTACTCACAGCTCCAATCAAACTGGAACGCTTCGCCCAGCTCAAAGTGCATGGGCACAAAGCCAGCACCCCGAGGCTGGCTTTGCTCCTCGCGCCAATCTTTTGCAAAGCGGTAGACGGTTGTGCTGCTGCCCGAGTACCCCATGGCCTGGAGCGCTTCATACAAAGCTTTGACGCCGCGGCGCTCTCGCTTGTTTCGATAGCTGTCGGCTTTGAGCCAATTGCTCAATTGATCCTTGAAGGGATCCAGAACACCGAAGGTCTGCTGACGCTTAGGGTATCTGGGCACCGTAACCTCTGCCTCTTGAAGCCACCGAGTTGCGGTGTTGCGAGAGATGCCAAGTTGACGGCTAGCTTGTCGGATGGAGACCTTGTCGCGAAGGACAAGTCTGCGTAATTTGCTCAAAGTTCCCACGTTGATCACTCCTTGCCCATCCTTGCTCAAAAATTAAGCAGGATAGGCGATTGGGGTGGCTCAAATTTGGATGCAAATTCTCTTCAAAGTGGCTCAGTTTTGGATGCCATTCAACATGGAATGGCTTGAAGGATGGTTTCTTTGTCGCAGTAATAGTCCACATAGACAAAGCTGTGCGCAAACCCACCATAGGCCTGCAAGGGATTGCCATCGACGTAGCAGCCTGGGTAGTAGATGGAGCCTTGCAGTACGTCGGTGGGGTTGAATTTTGTGGAGGCATTGGCGTTTAGCAACCAGGCAGGGACTGGGGTGGGATGGAGTTGCTTTTTGGGCATGTGAGGGGGCGAGGGAGAGTTGTGGGGTTTAGGGTACTTGGTGGGTGGGTCGTTAGGTGAGCCTGGGTAATTGGGGTCAGATCAACATTAATTTGGTGGGTTGTATGGGTGCAAGTGGATGAATGACCGCTTCCTAGTTAGTTGGCAGAAGATCGCCAACTTGTATGGCAAAACACCTCTCAGATCAATTACTTCAAAACGAAAGGAATGTCATTCGAAAGAAGCTTGGTGGAGGATTAATCAGATTAGAGGTTTGGGGACACATTTCTAAAGCTGGTCGCATTGTGACTCGCTACAACTTAGCCTACATCAATCTATCGATCAATCAAACTGACTCTGGAAGAGTATTGGGCTATGACAACGCTCATGGGTTTCATCACAGGCACTACATGGGAAAAATAGAAGCTGTTGCATTTGTGAGTTTTGAGCTAACATCAAAAATATTCACAAGTGAGTGGATACAAATTGCCAGTTCGCTCAACGCTAAAGGTACCTCATCATGAGTAAAGTAATTATTCGCACCAGCAGCGTTGAAGACTTTTTTGAAAGAGTTCAAGCAGTGGCGCGCAAAGCCGATCGTGGCCAACCCATCGCGAAAAGTATCACCCTTTCATTTGGTGACCCCGCTGAAATGCTAGGCGTTTTAAGCGAGCCTAGACGCAACCTCATGCAGCATGTCATGAAGGAGCCCAAAACCATCAATCAATTGGTAGACCTGCTAAAACGCAAGCGCAGCGCCATTGCGCGCGACGTCAACATTCTTGAAGAACTTGGGCTTCTAGTAAGCACCCAAAGCGCCAACCCTGGACACGGTCTGCAAAAGACGGTGAAGTCCGTCGCTTCCAAAATAGAACTGCGCGCTACGCTTGTTTGAATTAATTGGGGTCAGATCAACATTGTTTTAATCGGCAGACAGTCCCCGACTCATCTTGTAAGCCCGAGCAATCAACCTAGCCCCCTCCTCCGACAAATAGTCCTTGTGAGGCTTAATGCCCACCCTGCCCAAATCCAATCGATCACCATCCCAGCAAGACTGAATGGTGGCGCAGGTGTGCACATCTCCCCCGCTGTGGTGCTGTATGGCATGACAAAGCTTGTCGAGCTGCTCGGCCTTCAAGTCGAAGTACTGCCCATTGAGCGAAGCCGCAAAGTCAGCCGCCCGCGCGCCATGCAGCCGGTCTGAATATTCATTCAGCCTCTGGCTGTCGTGAAGGAATGCGAACAACTCCACCACCAGCAAGTCTGCCCCGCGCACACCGCCCACCTTCAAGCCATGCAATCGCACCCGAGCCCAGTGCCCCGGCCCGTGATCGCCATCCCTGCTGATCTTCAACTGATCCAGCACATGCTTCAGCAGCCCCGAGCGATCAAAGTCTTGGGTGGATGGAATGTCTTCGAGGTTCATGCTTGTGTTTTTTTAATTGGGGTCAGATCAACATTGTTGACTAAATGGTAGATCATCTTGCGAGCCTGTAGTCAGCCAAGCTGATCACAAAGTTACCCTTTGCGACTTGAAAGGGCCGACTATCCAAAAAAATTTCAAGATAGCCGTTCTTGATTGTTTAAATGCAGAAATGTAAAGGACAAGCAGTTGATGAAAAGAGTTGAAACCACCATTCGTAACATTGAGTGCACCTTTGAATTCAAATGCGATAAGCAATGGGATGACTTAGAAACTCAGGTTGCATCCAATATCAAATTTTGCAATCAATGCCAAAAAGACGTTTACCTCTGCAAAACGCAAGATGAACTTGACCATGCACGCTCATTGGGACGGTGTATTTCTATTGAAAGAGTAGAGGTACGCATGTTCACGACTGGGGTTCCAGCGCCACTGACAAATCCCTCAATTGAGAGCTTGCTTAAAGAAGCCGATGCGCTTTATGCGTCCAGAAAGAAGCTTGCGAATCCCAATGAGTTTGATTAATTGGGGTCAGATCAACATTGTTCTGAAGACCCAAAAACAAGATGACCCTGTCTGCCGGCCAAAACTTCACTGAAACTGAACAGCAAACAGCCATGCAGAAGATGGCTATGGTGGTCGATTTGCTAGAGAGTGTGTGCAGCGTTAAAGATGCTGTCAAAAAGCTCAAGAACCACTCCATTCACGACTACACAGACTTTTTGTTCACATGGACAGCCAGTTCTTGCGTCTCCAAGGGCGAGCTAGAACATTTGATACTTGAACTGCAAGAGTACAAGGAAGACTTCAAGCAAAGCAAAAACACCTGGGTGAAGCAACGCACAGCCATGGTGGTCGAATTGATGCAAGAGATGATCGATGGCAATCTTGCAATCCAAAAGCGGGCCTATGAACTACTGGCCGAGCCCTATCCTTACCCAGAAGTGGTTCAGGTAGAAATTAAGACCAAGAAGTTTCACCACACTGTGGCCACCAACAACACCTGCCCCAGTTGCCAGCACAACTTCAAGGCCTCCGAAATTGTGGAACATGTAGAAGTGGGCTACCGCTGCCCCAAGTGCAGGCAAGTGATTCGGCTAATTTAATTGGGGTCAGATCAACATTGTTTGGGTTGAACGCACATATCTGGAAATTAATCAACTCCAGGAAGCTCTGGCCTTACGTTTGATTGCAGCAATGTTCATCTTCTTCACCAAGCCTTCATCAATATCCTGCATTCCTTTATCGATTTCTGTTTGAAGCCTCATCAGACTTGCAGATTGGACCAGTTGGTAGCGCTGTAAATGCAGAAGTGCTTCTGCAATCATTTCACTGGCTGAGCTATAGAGGCCAGACGAAACTTGCTCATTGATGTGATCCTCTAAAGCAATGGGTAAAGTGATGTGAAGAGGCATAAATTTCAATGAATGCAATGATGGCTTCATGGTGACACGCTTCTTAGGGAATCAGGTCATATCTGATGCAAAAAATTTAATGAATGCCAATCTTTAATTAGCAATATCTCAAAATTTATTAATGCTGCTAAAGAAGTAATTTTTTTGAAATTTCTTTACGGTTGATTTTATCAATTCGCGACATATTTTCAAGAAACGATGATACAAAAATAGGATTCATGCCACACTGAATTCCGTTTCAAATGCAGTGTTTGCATTGAAGTTTTTTATCAGCAACTTTCAAGGTACGCATCATGAGTAAAGCAACCATTCGCATAGGCAGCACAAAAGAATTTTTTGCACGTTCACAATTGGTTGGTCGAAAATTAGATCGCGGCGATCAGATTGAAGAGCTCTTCACCCTCTCCTTCGATGATCCAGATGATTTTCTGGACATTCTCCGTGAACCTCTACGCCAAATTCTGATCGCTTTGCGTCACCCCAAAAGCATAGAAGAGCTGGTTGATGAACTCAGAGGCAACTCCAGCGACTTACATCAAAACCTCAATAAATTAATAGAGCTTGGACTTGTAGTACGGAGTCAAATTGCTACCACCGGCGTTGTGGACCATAAGGCATATCAACGTGCTCATAAAGACGTTGTTCTAGAACTACTTTGTGAGGACCCCGAGTTGGCAGAGATTTACCTTACAACCGCTTTAGAAGAATCATATTTGCCAGGAGGTCAGGAAGCGTTGATGAATGCTCGCAAGTATGTTGCTGAAGCGGAGGAAATATCAGCTCGCAGCATAAGGTTTCAAAGTGTCTGGCAGGCTATTGCGGCAACACCAAGTGAGGCAGCCAGCATGCAAGCTCGCTCAATGCTGATGATGGAAATCAGCAGTTTTGTTGAGAATCTTGAAATGACCCATGAAGATGTTGCTGCTTTGCTTGGTGTCTCTAAGACAGATATTGCCAATCTGATAGAAGGCAATTTCAATCATTTTGATTTGGACATGCTGCTAGATATGGCGGCACTTGCTGGACTGTCGCCGAAGGTAAGCCTGGGTGAGCCTAAGTTTCCGTTGGCTTAAGTGGCTCGGAAGCTTATTCAAGCTAGAAATAAAACTGCGAAGGCCTCCGTGATTCAAAATTTCATTCAAACTGAAGAACAGTATGACCTTGCGTTAAAAGAGCTTTCAAAACTTTTTGATCTGAATCCTGAGGTGGGTTCCCCTGATGGGGATAGGCTGGAAGAGCTCGTTACTCTGGTTCAAGCATATGAGGCCATCCACTTTCCCATGAGTCAGCCGACTGCGTTTGAAGCTATTTCATTTAGAGTTGAACAGCAACTGGCAGAAATTCATCCAGGCGAAATTCTGCATAAAGAATTTATGAAACCGAGGCGTATTACCGCTAGGAAGATGTCATTGGCCATTAGTCTTACTGATAGTCAAATTATTGAAATCACATCTGGCAGGCATCCAATCACTTCCGAAATTTCATTGCAACTCGGCAAGTTTTTTTCAATGGATCCTAGTTTTTGGATGAACTTGCAAAGTGAGTATGACAGCAGAATTTCCAGTACAGCTTTGGAACAAGAACCATACAGGGCAATAAACACACAAGACATACGAACTTCCTCTGATCCAGACTTAGCAGGCTCTTACGCAGCAATGCTTCGCGCTGCAAGATCAGCTGAAGACCTTGCTATTCAAACGAACACTCGCATTTTGGTTTCTATTGATGGAAAAGACGTGGAACTTACGGCGTCAGATTTAATCAGCCGTCGAAAGCAGGAAACAGACACCATTGAGAAGTCGAAGGGCAATGTTTACGCTGATTTGAAATTTCCGGATGCAGATCAAATACTTCGCAAGGCCTATTTGGTATCAAAGATTTCAGAATTGATTTTGTCTAAACGACTGAATGAGGATGAAGTCGCCAGCCTTCTAGGTATTTCAAAGACTAATCTTTCCAAAATACTTAAAGGTCAATTTCGCGGTGTAAGCGAAGAGGAATTGAGTAGCCATCTCAAGCAAGTACAGAAAGCCCGTGCTTGTTAACGATGTCCAATAACTTAAGCGCCATGCCACTTGGCTTCTTAGTACCTGCCTCCCACTTCTGAACAGTAGACTGGCTTGTGTTCAGGTACATCGCAAAAATTGGCTGACTGACTTTGACACGCTCTCTAATTTTTTTGATTTGCACCGGTTTTAATTTTGGAGTTTTAACAGTGCACTTTTCATCAAACTTGCGCATGGTGGCTTTATCAATAGCGCCTACCAGATAGAGAGCTGTAGCTGACCCATGAGCTGACTCAAATATGTCGCTTTTAAAGATCGTTTTAGTTTTCATTTGTAGGCGCCATGAAGTTGCACCCACCTTAGCACTAGGTGCCACTTTATTCAATTCTTATTAATTGGGGTCAGATCAACATTGTTTTGGAATTCACTAAAGACAAACATGCTTAGGTCAAATTCATTTCCACCCTCTTACCAAGCGCCACTGCCGCACATGTCAACGTAGCAATAGTAAGACTAGGATCACTCTCATCAAGCAATCTGTTGAGGGCCGCACGACTAGTTTGCATCCGCTTGGCAAGCTCTGTCTTCGTGAGTTGCTGCTTTTCCATTTCCTGCGCAATTTTCCAAGCAATCACTTTCTTCAAAGCCAAAGCGTTTGCACTGAACAGTTGGCCCTCTTCCTCTAAATACTCATCGAAGTTCGAGCCGATATTTTTCTTTGACATTTCAATCTTTCTGTAGCGACTTCAATCGCTTCACTGCCAGCTGCAAATCTGCCTTAGGTGTTTCTTGCTGTTTTTTGATAAACCCATGGAGTAAAACAATGTTGCCTTCAAACACCACAAAAACAACTCTTGCAATTCGATTGACCAGTCGAATACGAATCTCCCACAGACCAACTCTCAGGCTCCTGACTAAAGGCATTCCAATTGGCCAACCCAACTGAACCAACTTGATTTCTTCGCCAATTGTTTTGCGCTCTTCCAAACCCAAGCTCTTTATCCAAACTTTGACTGGCTCGTTGCCAAGTGAAGATCTGTAGAAGAAAACTTGAAGTTTTGGAAGCGTCTGTAATGTACCATTTTTGGTACGATTTGCCATGTCCTTTTTAATGACTTGTAAAGGTGTGACCATGCAGCTTCAAGCACGGTGACGTACTTGCCTCGATGAAAAATTGAGTATTGGCGTAGCTTGTATAGCGAAAACTTACCGCTCCTTGCATGTCAGGAAATGCAATTCAAGACCAGATCAGCATGACTGGTTTGACCTCATTAGCCAGGCTCATCTAGCGATCCTCCACCCCCCTACCATCTCCTTACCACCCCACCCAATTCCTTCCTAGGGAAAGTCCTATCCGCCAATTTCAATTGTCATGTTGACAATGCCAATAATGATTGTCACAATGACAGTCATCGATGGCATCCTAGAAGTCTCTAGGGTTTCAAAGTAAAGGAAATTCTTCAACATGAACAAGTACTTAGATCAATTGCGCAACGACTTTCAGGGCAGTGCCGACCACCTGATAGCCACCGCCCAAGAGCTAGCCAAAACGCTAAAACTAGACCAAGAAGCCACCGAAGGCAACGAGCGTTTGCTTCGCCACTATGTGTCGATGGGCGTTGTAGACAAGCCCTCCCGCGATGGCCGAGATGCGCTGTACGGCTTCAGGCACTTGGTGCAATTTGTGGCGGCCAGGCGCTGGTTGGCCGAGGGCTTTCCGTTGGCCAAGATTGCCAAGTTCACAGGCACAGTGCCCACCGACACCCTCACCGCTTATTTAGAAAACCCCAATCGCATTAGCGAGGCAGAGTTGTTGGTGGCAGCCTTCCGTTCGGAGTCACCAGCGCTTAACTCGCCTCCCCCAACGTCTCGCAAAGCTGCCCCTCCAAAACCACTGCCCAGCATGTCCACCGGCATGGGCATGGTGGACGTGATGCACGAGATGCGCGAGATGGAGCAACGGGTTAAAGAGCAACTGATGTCCATGCAGAACAAGGTTCACCGCATGGTTGAAAACGCCGTAAGCAACATGAGCCACCAGCAAGGCGATGTGCAAATGTTTGCCAATGAGTTCAAGCAGGCTGTGTCCACCTTGGCCCAAATGATGGACGAGGCCGCGCAACGCTTTGACAAATTGCTGCGCAACCCCATTCAAATGATTGAAAAGCAAATGGAGCAGCAGCGCTACATGTTTGAAGAAGCGCACCGTCAAAAAGATTTTCTGGAACGCATGTTTGGCGAATTGCTGCAAGAGCAACGCCGCGATTTAGACAAGCTTTTTATGCAGCAGGCTGAGCGATTTGAATTGCTAAGCGAATTGAATCGCAAGGCCAACGACGACACGCAACACCGAATTGGCATTCTTGAATCTGTGTTGCACGAGAGGCTGCGCAATTTTGAAGAGCAACTCATTAACCAACAAAAAAACAAACCCTAAACCCCAACCACACAACAGGTGACCCATGAAGATCGTCCTCAACCCCATTCGCCCCGCCCTTTGCAACAACAGCAACAGCAACCAAGACTTTCATGTTTTGGTGCGTTTGCAGTCTGAACACCAAGAAGGTTTTAAGCGCACGCCGCTCAACTTGTCGCTGGTCATAGACCGATCGGGCTCTATGCAAGGCTCTAAGTTAGTAGAAGCCAAGCGCTGCGTAGTCGATTTAATCAAGCGCATGAATCCAGAAGACCATGTGGGCGTGGTGCAGTATGACGACCAGGTAGACACGGTGGTGCCGCTGTCTACAGTAGACCAGGTTAGCAACGTGATTGAGTCTTTGGTGCGCGGCATTCGGCCCAATGGCTTCACCGATTTGCACGCGGGCTGGTTAAGGGGCGGTGAAATGTTGGCGCCTTCGGCTGGGCGCGATGCCACGTGCCATGTCATTTTGCTGTCTGATGGGCAAACCAATCGTGGCAACAAAAACCCCCAACGCATTTGCGAACAAGTGGCCGCACTGGCAGAGGCCGGCGTTACCACTACCACCGTAGGACTGGGCGAAGACTTTAACGAAGAACTGATGACGGCCATGGCGCAGGCCGGGCAAGGCAGATCGCATTACGGCGAGCGCGCCATTGATTTGGCAGAAACATTTGATGCAGAAATTGGCTTGTTGTCGCAGTTGCAGTGGCGCAATGTAGAGATGTGCATTGTGAATGGCTCCGATCAAATGGCGCTTTTGAACAGTTATGAGCGTGCAGGCAATGCGTGGCGCATGCCCTCTATTGCCATGGGCTCGGAATGCTGGGCTTTGGTTCGCATACCCATGCAGACAGCCATTTCACTGCAGCAAATTCATGGCTCTGCACTGAGCATCAGTGTGCAAGCCGTCAATTCCAATGGTCAAACACAGACCTTTGAAGCAGCACTTCCCGCTTTGCCCATTGTGTTGCCTGCGCAGTATGAGTCTGAGCAGCAGCACGAGTTGGTAGAGCGACGCATGAATGAAATACAAGCGTCTCATATTCAAATGCAAATTAGAGATGCCGCGCTGAATGGCGATTGGCTTGAAGCTGAGCGTTTGTTTGCGCTGTTAGAAATTCTGGGGCGCAACGAGCCTTGGGTGGCTGCGTCCATTGCGTTTACAAGGCAACTGATGCGCGAGAGAGATGAGCGGCGCATGTCTAAGGAGATGCTGTACAAGTCTAGAAAAATGGAGCAGCGTTTGTCGAGTACCGACGAAGTGATGTTCAGTTTGGATGCTGATTATGTGGCGCCGGCGTTTTTGCGACGCAAATCGACTGAAGGTAGGCGGACTGAGATTTGATTCTTTTGTTTAAAGGTCACTCATGACAATGACTCGGTTTTTTGTGAACGTAAGGCGCTTTAACGCCCTGCTCCCCGCGCTTGCACTGTTGGTATTTGCAATGGTGCTGGCTTGGGGATTTCTATCCCAGAACAAAGAGCGCCCGCCCAAGACGGTGGTGGCGCCAGATCAAGTGGCGCGTGTGCCAAGTGATGCACTTGAGCTGCGCAAGCTCGATGTCGACTTAGATTTAGGGCCGAAGCTGGTGCTTTTGAAAGTGACCAGCAAGAGGAAGAATGGCTCTAATTATGAAAGTTCTGAAATTAGGAACTTGGTGTTTGTGGGGGATGACTCTGATTCGTTGAAATGGGTGTTTCCTACGCAGATGCAAGAACTTGTAAGCGTGCATCCTGTCAAAGCTTCAGATGGCGTCATCAAGGGTATTTATGTTGAGGCCATAGAAAAGGCTAAGGATGCAGAGGTATTGACTGGCAATTTGAGCTCTGTTTATTTAGTCTTTGCAGATGGCTCTGGCTTCAAGAAAGTGCTGTCAGATGTAGACGAAGTTGTCAGCAGACGAAACGATGACAACAAGTTGCGATTGATATATCAGAAGCAAAATTCAGTTCGGATGGCGCTGATCAATATGCAAGATTTTCGGGTACTGGCCGATCGCGAGCTGGCCAAGATGAGTGAATTTAAGAAATAAATGGGAGAAATAAGATGAATGAAATTGTGTGCCCTCATTGCCAAAAAGAACCCCACCATGGCCGCCGAATTTGACGCTCTTAAGTACGAAGGTTAATTGGCGGAATGAATTGCCTTAGGTGCCCAATTATTTTGAAAATCTGAGGGTAAAAACGGATATTGCTGATTCAATCAGACTCACTATACTTAATTTCGTAATTACAGATTACGAATTCAAATTAAAAGCTGACATGACCCAACTCACCATCAAGCTGTAATTCCAGTTGCAGTTACCTTGCTCATTGATTTCAAAAGGAAGAGACAAATGACCATCGCTAAGAAACTCGTGCAGACACTCATCACGGCCGCGGCGCTGTCCCCTCTGTGGGCTTCCTCACAAACGGTGATCAAGTTTGCACACTACGGCCCCACATCTGACCCTGTTCATGTTGGCGCCTTGAAATTCAAAGAAGTTTTAGAGAAAGAAAGTGGTGGCGCTTTCAAGGTTGAAATCTTCCCTCAGGAACAACTGGGTAAAGGCGCCGATATGATCATTGGCACCCAAGTGGGCAGCATTGATGTTAGCGTCACGGGCAATCCCTTCTTTGGCGGTGTATCGCCTGAGCAAGCTGCATTGGACATTCCCTTTTTATTCCGCACAGTTGACCATGCCTACCGCGTCATAGATGGTCCCTTGGGCCGCGAACTAATGGACAAGTTTGAAACGCGCGGCCTAAAAGGTTTGGCCTACTGGGAAATTGGCTTTAGAAACATCACCAATTCTGTACGCCCCATCCGCACACCCGCCGACTTGAAAGGCATCAAGCTGCGCACCACACCCAACCCGATGCACATTGAAGCCTTCAAAATTTGGGGTGCCAATCCAACACCAATGGCCATCTCTGAAGTCTATCTGGCACTGAACACCAAGACGGTAGATGGCCAAGAAAATCCAACGGTGCACATTGCTAAATTGAAGTTTCAAGAAGTTCAAAAGTACATGAGCGTGACACGACATGCCTTTACTGCAGCACCCATGGTGATGAACTTGGCCAAATTCAAAGCACTCACGCCACAACAACAAGCCATGTTCATGAAGGCAGCCAAGGAAGGCGGCCTAGCCGAGCGCCAAAACAATGCCAGCCTAGAAACTGAAAGCTTGGCAGCCATTCGCAAAGCGGGCGTAGAGGTGATTGAAAACGTCAACACCGAACCATTCCGTGCAGCAGCCTACGAACCTGTTCGCAAAATCTATGCTGACAAATTTGGCGGCGACATCTTGGCCAAGATTGATGCACTGAGATAATCATGCGCGTCACTTTGATTGACGCACACCACCATCTGTGGGATTTGAAAAAAAATCTCTATCCATGGTTGCAGGAAGCGAACGAACCACATTTCTTTATGGGCAATTACGATGCTCTGAAGAAAAATTACCTGTGGTCCGATTATCAAAAAGATTCGTCTGATCACAACGTCATCGCGACTGTTCACTGCGAAGCTGAATGGTCGCGTGACGACCAAGTCGGAGAAACAAGGTGGCTAACAGAGATGCACCAACGCATTGGCCACCCGTCGGCCATTGTGGCGCACGCTTGGTTTCATACAGACAACAGCGAAGAAATACTGACGAGGCAAGCCGCATTTCCACTGGTCAAAGGCATTCGTTCGAAACCCGTTACGGCGGCCAATCCTAATGCCATGCAAGCTAAGTTGCCTGGCAGCATGCAAGATCCGAAATGGTTGGAAGGATTTTCAAGGCTAGAAAAGTACCAACTTAGTTGGGACTTAAGAGTGCCCTATTGGCATTTGGCTGAGGCTGCGGAAGTAGCGGCCATGTTTCCTCAAACGCCCATTGTGTTAAATCACACCGGCTTTCCATGGGACCGAAGCGCAGAGGGTTTGGCCGCTTGGCGACAAGCCATGGAGACCATTGCCAAGTGCCCTAACGTGTGGCTCAAGGTGTCTGAATTTGGCTTAAAAGACAAACCCTGGAACTACGAAGACAACAAGGCCGTTGTGCTGGAAGCCTTGTCTATTTTCGGCATCCATCGTTGTATGTTTGCGTCCAACTTTCCCGTGGCCAGTTTGCGCATTGACTACAACACTTTGGTCACCAGCGTTGCGCAAATGACCAGCGGCTTTACCCCAAAAGAGCAAGCCGACTTCTTTGTCAACAACGCTGCCAAGTTTTATCGCCTGTCCGCCAACTTGCAAACCAGTTAAATCGGTGCTTGTCATCCAACATGTTCAGTTCTGCGCTATGCAGAGCGTATAGTCCCTCATGGCCATCATCCACCCTCGCCTCAGCCACCCGCTCACCCTGCCCCACGGTGGCTATCAACTCGAGCTCAATTTGCTCGAGATACTTCGCTTGGGCCTGCCCGACACCTTTGATGTGTTTCACGGGCTCACCTGGTCCACGGTTCATGCGTCAGTTCAGAAGTTTGGTGAGCTAGACCTCACAGTGGTGTCACCACAAGGTCAAATTCTCATTCTGGAAGTCAAGGCCGGCAGCGTTTACACCAACAACGGCTTGATCTACAAAGACTACAGCCAACAAAAACCCAAAGACATCGGCCAGCAGCTGGGTCGTCAGCACGGCGCTCTTAAGAAGCGGTTGAAGCAAGCCAACATGGACCACGTGCAGGTTCAATCGTTTTTGGTATTGCCAGATCACAAGCTATTGAGTGAGGGTCTTGCCTACCCTCGCGAGCGTGTCATCGACTCTACCCAAATGGACCAGTTTTGCACCTTGGTCAGAACCTCCTTTGCCGTGTTGGACAACGAGCCCGACAGGCAGTTGCTCCTTAACTTTCTGTCCAATGAATTTGATGTGGTGCCCGATGTGGGGGCCCAAATTAGCGCTATTCAAAGCAGCAGCGCGCATTTGTCCAACGGCTTGGCCACGTGGGTGCCGCGCATTGCGCATGAGGGCAACACCTTCATTGTGGAGGCCACGGCAGGCTCTGGCAAAACGCAGTTGGCTTTAAAACTGTTGCGCGATGCCGCCCTGAACAAACAGCGCGCCCTCTACGTTTGCTACAACAGACCACTAGCAGACCACATACAAACGCTTGCACCTAGCCTGACTGAGGTGGCCACCTTCCATCAGCGCTGCGACGATTACGCCAAGCAGCATGGTCACACGCCAGACTTTTCTAACGCAAAGGTGTACGACGAACTGGCCCAGATCTACATGACAGACGTGCCCAACATCGAGCCTCGGTTTGACTTGCTAGTGGTAGACGAATCGCAAGACTTCAACTTGGAATGGGTAGACGCCCTGTCCCAAGAGCTCAAACCCAACGGCCGCCTTTATGTGCTGGGCGATGACAACCAAAAGCTCTACGACCGAGATGCCTTTGACTTGGCGGGCGCGGTACGAATTACATGTACTGACAATTTTCGCAGCCCGCAAAAAGTGGTCAGCGCCATCAACAGCCTAAACCTGATTGATGAGCCCATCGTGGCATGCAGTCACCACGTGGGTGAGGCGCCCAACTTTTATACGCACGACGATCAGCCTGGCAGCCATACAGTGGCGTTGAATGCTTGCTTGCTGAAGCTGTGGTCCGATGGCATTGACCCTTCGCAGGTGGTCCTGGTCACTTACAGAGGCTTAGAAAAATCCAAGGTGATGTCTTTGGAATATGCGGGTGGCAAGAAAATCAAGCGCCCTATCCGCCTTGCCGATGGTTCATGGGCTTTGTCCGATGGCGACCTGCGCGTAGAAACCGTCAACCGCTTCAAAGGCCAAAGCGCCCCCGTGGTGGTGTTTTGCGAAATTGACTTCGATGAACTCAGCAAGGTCAACACCCGAAAACTCTTCGTAGGCATGACCCGAGGACAACTGCGCGTAGAGTTGGTGTTAAGCGACAAAGCCGCCCAACTCCTGGCTGCGAACATTGAATAATTGGGGTCAAATAATTGGGGTCAGATCAACATTAATTTATGCCAAACCCCATCTACTTTCTACCTGGCCACGGCGGACGCATCACCAACGGTCTAGGCCAAGCCCTTAAAGCGCGTGGCTATGACGTGTATGGGCGAGAGACTGTGGGCGACTTCAAAAAGCTAGACTTTGATACGCAAGTAGAAACTGTTGCGAATGATTTAAAAGCTAACTTCTGGCATGAGGACGCACGGGTTGTTGCCAACTCTTACGGCGGCTACTTACTATTGCAAGCCCTGAGCTTGAGCAAACCCTTTCCAGGCAAGCTGTTGCTGCTTTCCCCCATCGTGGGCGAGTTTTCAAGCGAACAAATTCGCATGGGCTTTATTCCACCCTATGCCAAGCGACTCTATGAGTTGGCCAGCAAAGGCTTGTTCCCAATTCCAGCCAGCTGTGAGATTCATGTGGGCTCAGAAGACTGGCAAAGCATTCCTGACAACGTCACTGCGTTTGCTACTTTGGTCAACGCCCAGGCTACCGTAGTTGAAGGAGCGGGTCATGGGCTTCCGAAAGAATATGTTTCAGCCGTGCTAGACCGCTGGCTTTAAATAATTGGGGTCAGATCAACATTAATTTGGTTAAGCAGTGAGGGCTGAAGGCAAGGGGGGCTTCCTCATACTGGAGTACCAGAAATCGTTCAGCCCCCCTTGCCTTCAGCCCTCACTGCTTGGAAATTAATGTTGATCTGACCCCAATTATTTCTGCAAGCATATGTAAATTGCGGGAAGTGTGTATAGTGTGTATCTTGCTTTAATGAAAAGCAAAGAACTCATCGCACTGCTATTGCGGAATGGCTGGCAACTTCGTGGCGTCAGAGGATCACACCATGTGTATATCCATCCTCTGCGTTCGGGCCATATCAGCGTGCCACTTAGCAATAAAGATTTAGGCATTGGATTGCTTGAAAAATTACTGAAGCAATCTGGATTGAAGGGTCTGTAAATTATGAAATTCCCAATTGCCATAGAGCCAGGAACCGCCAGCCAAACTTGGGGCGTTGTGGTACCCGACCTGCCTGGCTGTTTTTCTGCTTCAGATAAAGGCATCGACGAAGCCATCGACAACGCCAAAGAATCTATCGAGTTGTGGATCGAAACCGCACTGGACATGGATCAAGTAATTCCGAAGCCAAGCACCATTACTCAATTGCAAAAGCGCAAAGAGTTCAAAGGCTGGATCTGGGCAATGGTCGAGATCAACCCTGCGTTGATGTCTGATGAAGTGGAACGGGTCAACATCACACTGCCTAAAAGAGTCTTGGCACGCTTGGATTCAAAAGCCAAAAAATATGGTGAAACAAGGTCAGGTTTGATTGCTCACATGGCATTGCAAGTTGAGTAAATTAATGTTGATCTGACCCCAATTATTTTTAAACCTCCAAAGTGATGGCTTTCTGGATGCGTGCAAGTCTGTCCCACTCGGTGCCTACGGCTCTTTTTTCTCCTGTTGGATCTGTCAGCGGCCAGGGCTTATTTAAGTCTCTTCGATGGGGCAGTAACCAGTGAAGTTCCTCGTCTTCAGGCGCCGCCATAATTTGCAACAATATTTCGGGCGACAACTTAAGGGCAGCCTCATGCGCCTCACCTTTCAGTGAGCTTAGCCAAAGATCTTTTAAGGCCCCATAGGGCTTGTGAACAGCTTGCCGCACTTCCAACCTGGCAAATCCCATGGGGTTGGGTACACGGACATACGTGTTTTGATGAAACTCATAGGCTATTCGGTCCGAGAAGTATTTGGGAATATTGAAAATAACAAAGCAAGGTCTTTCGCCGCCATACCAACCTAGGTGATCTACACCGGTGGCAACAGCTTCAAAATGAAATAAACATTTGCTTTTCAAATAGTTTTTCAACTTGCTGTGATTTTCATCATTGGGAATGTCACCATTGGAATTCAAATAAGGATCCCATGCCGAAATAAAACTCGCGTTGTAATGGGGCTCAGTTTTCATATAGCCAGAAAACGCGTTGTTAATTTGGCCTACCGTTAAATTGAAATGACTCAACTGTCCAGTGCAAGTCAAATCAGCTGTTGAAGGCAATTGCAATTTGATCTGCTCCTTCCTTCTGCTGCGCAGTTCATTGACATGAAGTCCTGGGGGGCTTGGTTCACGGACTGGCAAACCTTTTTCAACCCTCGCTTTGCGAAAATAGTGGTAAAAAATTGCTTTGGCACTCATGTTATGCCTCCCACAAAAGCAGTTGGTCAAGCACCGATTGCAAGTTCTTTAAATCTTGAAGATGCAATGTTGATCGGTAAAGAACATGCCATTCGGGTTCTTTGGCAATCAAATATTTTCTGGCAATCACAAGATCAAAGTGTTCGTTCAAGGATGCAAGCGGCAGAACAGACAGTTGCTCAATGATGTAGTCGTTGTTGTGCAGATTGATTGCAACACCACCTGGAATAGTCGGGGTTTGAGTGTAATCAAGTTTGAGATTGGCGATAGACCTAGGGCGTGAATAATTATTCATCGTCTGACTCCAACTCATTGCATCCGCTTTCCTCGCGGCGTTGGTCAATCCATGTGTCCACCCTTTGCCTCACTAAATCTTCAAATTCAGCATAAAAGCTAGAGCTTGCGTCGACGATAAAACCTTGCACTTCGTCGCGGTCGTAGCCATGCTCGCCAAAATTGGCTTCTAGGCAGCAGAACAAGTCCCAGCCTTTGATGAAGAAATCGAAGAGTTCTATCAGCGTAAGGGGTTTGACAGAGGTTCTGGTCCTATCTTCCAGCGTCATGTTTTCGTACTCATCCACCACGCGGTAATAAATGCGAGATTTGCCGCGCTTTGCATAAATGCAGGTGACATCCTGAGTGGTGGAGGCAATTGTGATGCGCGCAATTTCTACCTCTTGCGCCTGGCGTTTAGGCAAGTACTCCCCGCCCATCCACGCTGGGTGAATGCCGCCTTGCGCCCTTCTTTCCTCATGCGTCAACTCGGGCGTTTTGATGATTGCATTTGCAAGCTCAGCATCCCCAGCTTCAATTGCGCATTCATACATTGCCTTGCGCTCTGCGCCGCGAATGTCCGATGCCAGTTTGATGTGGTTGTCGTAAGCCCAAAAATAGGACTCGGGGCGATAGGCAAGATCGATTGCCAATAGGTTCAGTTTGGACATGGTCCATCTCCTTTTTAGCGACTTTGACAAAGTGTCGGGGGCCGCAATAGGGATCAACTCCCCCCAACCGTTTAGGACGGTCAAGCCATAAAAAAACCCGCCTCAAGGAGCGGGTTTGACTTCGGATGTTTGCCTCGGGGGCCTCATCTGCCTATTAGGCAAACCACCTTGCCCGAAAGCAGGTTGGTACAGGCGTCAAACCCGTTCTTGATGTGTTGTGCGAAATGTAGCACAAAATTTAATTGGGTAAATTGACAGGTATTCAACTGCGCAATGCGGTTGAACATTCGGCTAACCTGTTAAATTAATTGTCATCTGACCCCAATTGATTTATTGATGCGCTTCTCAAAACTTTTTGTCGTTGCCATGTTGTGGATCAACTGCGGCCTGAATGCTGCAACGATTCAAGGGAAAGTGGTCAGCGTGGCCGATGGCGACACAGTCACGGTGTTAGACGCCACCAACACCCAATACAAAATCAGGTTGCAAGGCATCGATGCTCCCGAAAGAGCACAAGCCTTTGGCAACAAATCAAAGCAGTCTCTGCATGAATTGGTGCATGGCAAACAAGTAACCGTCGATTACCAAAAGAAAGACAAATATGGCCGAGTCGTTGGCAAAATTCTGCTGAACAACACCGATGTTTGCCTTGAACAACTCAAGCGCGGCATGGCCTGGCATTACAAACAATATGCCAACGAACAACCCAAAGAAGACCGAGAAACATACAGCCTTGCAGAGCAGCAAGCCAAAACAGAATTAAAAGGCCTTTGGAAAGACAAGCAACCGGTTCCGCCTTGGGAGTTCAGAAAACAAAACAAATAAATGCTGCGCAATCCCCAAGCTGGCTCACGTAGCGATCCTGGCGCTGACTACATTCAATCTTTAAGTGTAGAAAGCGCTCAAACATGCAACTCTCCAAACTGGCATCTGCGCTTGATCTGGCCATCCAGGCTCACCAAGGTCAAGTTCGCAAAAGCACCACCATTCCCTACATCTCCCACCCTATGGCAGTGGCTTCCATCGCCCTCGAGTTTGGCGCCACCGAAGACCAAGCCATCGCCGCCCTGCTTCACGATGCCATTGAAGACGGTGGCATCCAATATGCCAACATCATCAAAGCCCAATTTGGCGACCATGTGCACAATTTGGTTCAGGGCTGCACAGACGGAACGCCAGACGCCAGTGGCAAAAAAGCTCCCTGGCTAGAACGCAAAACAGCCTATTTGCACCACCTAGAAGCAGCCTCAGACGAAGTCCTTCTTGTCAGCTGCTCAGACAAGCTGCACAACGCCAGAGCCATCGTGTCCGATCTCATCAACGAAGGCCCATCGATGTTCAACCGGTTCAGCAGCACCACAGAACAAACCCTCTGGTACTACCGCCAATTGGCCATGATCTTCAACAACCGCAAAACCCCACCCGCCAAAGCCTTAGAAGCCGCAGTCTCGCAAATGGAAGCCCTCTCCCAAAGCGCCTGGTAACTCATAACTGGGAGAAATTTAATTGGGGTCAGATCAACATTAATTTGGTCAATTCAAGGGGAGATAGCCTAAGGGGGCTGAACGATTTCTGGTACCCCAGTATGAGGAAGCCCCCTTAGGCTATCTCCCCTTGAATTGGAAATTAATGTTGATCTGACCCCAATTAAATTTATTGTTACAGTTGATATTTACAGTTTTGGTGTTAATATAAATGCATGTCCAAAACTTTCAGTCTTGATGAACTCTGCACCCTCACCGATTTGCCCAAGCGCACGGTGCGGTATTACATGCAAATGGGGCTTGTTGACCGGCCCATTGGCGAAACCAGAGCTGCGCATTACCTGGCCGCTCACCTAGACCAGCTTTTAAAGGTCAAGCAACTTTCAGACGCTGGCATTTCCTTAGAACGAATTGCAGAAATCCAAAACGGTGAAGAACTGCAAATACCCACTAAGCCCAGAAAGCCTGGCGACATCCAAGTCAAAAGCCACGTGCACGTAGCCCCTGGCATTGAGTTGCAAATTAGCCCCGAAGAAGCCGACATGAGCCCAGAGCAAATCCGCGCGCTCGTTAAAGCAGTCATGAAAACCATTCAAGAAATCAAGGCCTAACCATGTACGAAGAACAAGAAAACTGCACCCTCACCTGCGACGGCGAAGAAGTCGCCATGAAATCTGTGCACGTGCACGGCAAACTAGATGGCTTACTTTTGCGAATGAAGGTAAGACAAACCTACACCAACAGCACAGACCAAACTCTGGAAACCGTCTACACGTTTCCATTGGCCTGGGGCGCCACACTATTAAACCTAGCGGTTGAACTCAACGGCAAAAGACTGAACGGCACAGTCATAGAAAAGAAACAAGCCGTCAAACAATACGAAGAGGCCATTGACAACGGCGACTCCCCCATCATGGTGGAACGCTCTGGCCGCGGCCTGTACACCGCCAACTTGGGCAACTTATTGCCCGGCGAAACAGCCGTCATTGAAATTGAATACGCCCAGTTGCTCAACTTTGAAACTGACCGCATCAGGCTCAGCATTCCAACCACCATTGCACCGCGCTATGGCGACCAGCACACACAAGGCCAACTGCCGTCGCACCAAACCACGGCTACCAGCGGCTTGGTGGAATACGGCTTCTTCATGACCTTAGACATCAAGGGGACTGCGGCCAAAGGCATTGTGAGCAGCCCCACTCACCCCATCAAAACAAGCAAAACTTTTGATGGCATCAACGTGCAATTGGGCAAGCAAGCCTTCCTAGACCGCGACTTTGTATTGCTCATTGAAGACCTTGAAGGCGAATCCTTTTGCATCGCTGGCCCAGACACAGAAGGCAGCAACACCACGGCCATCATTACCAGTTTCTGCCCCAAACTGCCCAACGCAAAGCCTAGCGCATTAAGGCTCAAAGTGCTCTTAGATTGCTCGGGCTCCATGGCTGGCGACAGCATGAACCAAGCGCGCGTGGCTCTTAAGCACCTGTTCAAGCAACTGAATGAAGAAGACAGCTTTGCCTATACACGCTTTGGCAGCAGCATAGACCGCGTCACCAAAAAGATGACGATGGCCTATAGCGAGCGCATTCAAACCTTGCTCAGCACCATCGACAAAACAGAGGCCGACTTGGGCGGCACCGAGTTGGGCATGGCCATGACCGATGTGTTCAATATGAACGCCAATGGCAGAGCGCGCAACAACCCCGAAGTAACAGATTCAGCCGATGTTTTGCTCATTACCGATGGCGATGTTTGGAACATTGAAAACATTTTGGCGTCCGCTCGCATCAGCGGTCACCGCGTCTACACCATTGGCGTGGGAAGTGCACCTGCCGAAAGTTTGCTACGCGAACTGGCCAAAGACACAGGCGGTTCTTGTGAGTTTGTCACGCCCAGTGAAGACATGCGCAGCGCAGTAGATCGCATGCTCACAAGAATGCGAAGTGCACAAGAAGTACGCTTTGCCATCAAGTGGAATGCCATTGAAGAGAAAAACAAAACCCACGAATGGGCCAGCACCCTGCCCCCTCAATTGATCGATGGCGAAACGGTCCACTTGTTTGCCCGACTGCCCGCTAAAACAGAAAAGCCCCCTGTCCTCATTTGCAAAACTTTGGTCAAAGAAGTTGAGCAAGAAGTCAGCAGCGCCAAACCCACCAGCATCACTTGGGATACCGAAGGCATAGTGGCAAGGCTTTGCGCAGCAGCTCAAATAGGCGAACTCACAGAAAGCAAAGCGGACACCAAACTGGCCCAGTCCTTGGCCATGAAATACCAGTTGGTGACCCAACACACCAATCTGTTCTTGCTGCACGAACGTGCTGAAGAAAACAAGGCAGATGGTTTGCCTCAGTTACAACAAGTGGCGCAAATGCAGGCGGCTGGGTTTGGTGGGTATGGTTCTGTCACACGAGCAGCGCCCGTCTTGTCTGTCATGCGAATGAGTTGTCACTCAGAACCCTTTGAGATTTCCGACAGCTTGTCCGCTTCAAGCTTAGGCGGCGATTATGGCCGCCTGAATACCCCCAGTGTGTGGCGCACCAACCGCACACAAGCCGCATCCAAAGTAGACGGCATGGCCTCTGCGGGAATGGACGACATTGAAATTCCAGCCTTTTTGCGCAAGCAAGCTCCAACTTTGGATGAAATGATTCGAAGTTCAAAAACTACATCAAAGCCAGTTCAAACCGCCACTCTGAAAAATGAGGATAGCACTTTAAAAACAGCCCCATCAGAAGCCACAAGAGTAGACATCGCCATGGCCTTGAACACAGCCGCATTGCAAGCAACATCGTTCCGCATAGCCTTACAGCAAACGCTGAAGCTCAACATGCCCAGCAACTATGCTGCCGTCATCATTGATCTAACCAAAGTCACTAAAGACAGCGCCATAAGCTGGGCACTTCTGTTCAATTGGTTGTTTGGCGATATTGAACAATCGGGTTTGCTCGATAAACACGCAAAGCGCTTGCTAAGAAGTCAACTGAAACTGGCCACAGAGGAAATGCAAGAACGTGCGCAGATGCTGATCGAGGGCAACTTGATCGTCATCAACTGACTTTTTTTGGGGGGGGGAAATAATTAAATGGGGTCAGATCAACATTAATTTTTGTCAATCTAAAGGGCAAAAGGCAAAGGGGGGCTGAACGATTTCTGGTACTCCAGTATGAGGAAGCCCCCCTTTGCCTTTTGCCCTTTAGATTGGAAATTAATGTTGATCTGACCCCATTTAATTAAAAAAGCACCGAGTGTTGCCACTAGGTGCTTGATGTACAGAAGAATGTTGGTAGGCGCGATTGGACTCGAACCAACGACCCCCACCATGTCAAGGTGGTGCTCTAACCAGCTGAGCTACGCGCCTACAAATTCAGCCCGCATTGTAGCATCAAAAAAAGCGTTAATTTCCCCTGCCCTGAACCTTAATTGCGTTTGACCAAACCCACCCCAGACACGGATTTAACGATCTGCATCACCCTTTTTAAGAGAGAAGCATCGGCCACCTCCACCGTGAAGGTCATCCAAGCCGAACCCTTAACCGACCGGGTTTGAACCCCCACCACATTCATTTTCTCCTTGGCAAAGACCTCAGAAATATCGCGCAGAAGGCCCGGTCTATCAGAAGCTTCTACTGAAACCTCGACCGGATACAACAAAGTTTGACCTGGTTTTTGCAAGCCCCAACGGACCTCAATGACCCGCTCGCCATGCTTGGCCAAAAGCCCCTGAAACTGATGGCAGTCTGCACGGTGAATGCTGACGCCCTTGCCGCGCGTGACAAAACCGCAGATCAAATCGGGGGGCGCAGGCCGGCAGCATTTGGACAATTGGGTGAGCAACGAATCAACCCCCACCACCAACACACCCGACTGAGATTTGGGCGGCACCACACGCGATTTTTTGAGCAACAAAAATTCGTCGGCTTGCATCACAGGCTCGGGGGGCCTTAAAAAAACTTCAATGGTCCGCAAAGAAAACTCGTCTTTGCCAACCATTTCAAACAGCGCTTCGGCCGACTTGAATCCCAAGTCAGATGCCAAATCTTCTAGCTTGATGGCGGTCTTGCCTTCGCGCTGCAAAAGCTTTTCGACAGCTTCACGGCCCTTGGCAATGTTTTCGTGGGCAATCTGCGCGTTGAACCAAGCACGCACTTTGGCGCGCGCACGGTGACTGACCAAAAAGCCCAACTCGGTGTTCAACCAATCGCGCGACGGCCCGCCCTCCTTCACCGTAGTGACTTCCACCGTTTGACCGTTTTGCAGTGGCGTATTCAAAGGAATCATCACACCATCGGCTTTGGCACCGCGGCATCGGTGACCCAAATTGGTATGCACGGTATAAGCAAAATCGATGGGCGTAGCGCCCTTGGGCAATTCGACAATGGCGGCGTTGGGCGTGAGCACATAAATGCGGTCGTCAAACAACGCAGCGCCATCTACTTCAGTAGATGTATTTTTTTCTGCAACCACACTATCCGACGCATTCAAGGCCTCGGAAGACATCTCCCTCTCCCAAGCCAGCAACTGCCGCAACACGGCGATCTTGGCGTCGTAATCGCTGTTGGCACTGACACCCACATAACCCTTGGCACCCGCCTCTTTGTAAGCCCAGTGCGCAGCCACGCCGTTTTCGGCATGGTCGTGCATGGCCTGCGTGCGAATTTGAACTTCGATAGGACGTCCTGCTTCATCTCGCACCACAGTGTGCAAGGATTGATAACCATTGCTTTTGGGCTTGGCAATGTAATCATCAAACTCTGAAGCAATGGGTACAAAGCGCGAGTGCACCCAACTGAGTGCCTCATAACAATCGGCCACAGTGGGCACAATGACACGCATGGCGCGAATGTCAAACACCTGCGAAAAATCAAGCGACTTGCCGCGCATTTTTTTGACAATGCTGTAGATGTGCTTGGGACGACCTTGCACATACGCGGGTATGTTTTGCGCGGCCAACTCAGATTGAAGCTTTTCACGCAACACCAGCATATTGCTCTCGCGCTCTACCCTTTTTTCATGCAGCAGTTTGGCAATATTTTTGTACGTGTCTGGCTCTAAAAATCGGAAAGACAAATCTTCCAATTCCCATTTAATTTCCCAAATACCCAAGCGATTGGCCAAGGGTGCAAACACTTGCAAAGATTCTTTGGCCAATGACGCAGGCACTTCTATTTTGGCACTTGCAAAATAGCGCAGCGTTTGCAAACGCGAAGCCAAGCGCAGCATGATGACGCGCAAATCTTTGCTAAACGCCAACAACATTTTGCGGACGTTTTCAGTTTGCGCTCTGGGATCGTCCTGAAGTTGGGCTGCCGAAGAAGCCGCGCGAGAAATTCTTTGCACTTCTACCAACTTGGTGGTTTCTACCGCCAAGGAGGCAAACTCATGGCCAAATGTTTTGGCAATGACCTCTTGCGGGCGACTCAAGTGCGGACATGCATAAACCAAATAGCTGGCAGCCTTGACGTCGTCACCGCTGTTCATGGTGTCCAAAATGGCGACCACTGCATCCGCATGAGCGAGCATGTTCTCGCCGGTGTCTAAAGACTCACCGGACAAGAAGGGTTCGGCAAAAGCTCTTGCACGAACCAGCACGTCTGCCAAATCAACACTCATGCATGCACGCCTAAAAATGTGCGAACGATGTCTATTTGATCGTTATGAACCAAGGTGGGTGCGTGGCCTACACCTTCTACGGTAGCTACCTGCACACGCGGGCCACGTTGCGACATTTCCGTCACGGCAGCAGGGCTCAAGAGTTCAGACTCCGCGCCATGAATCAGCAAGGTTTTAGATTGAATCACGTCGTAAACCTGCCAAAGTGTGGCCTCGCCGGCTTGGGCTTGTTCTTGGGTGACGGCGCGCACAGGCTCGCCAATGGCAGGGTCATAGTGCAAAGTCAACCCACCGGCTTCTAAAGATCGAACCATGTGCTTGGACAAAGCCAACCATTGCTCGTTGGTATGCGGTCCAAAGGGTTTCGAGAGTTCCCACATGGCATCGGCAGCCTCTTGCAAAGTTTGAAATTGACCAAACTGCCCCACGTACTTTTTCATGTTCAAAATAGAAGACCAAGACACCACGGGTCCAATGTCGTTCAAAACTAAATGTCGAATGGGCACTGGCAAGCCCTGCGCAGCCAACAACATGCCAATCACACCGCCCATGCTGGTGCCTACCCAATCAAGCCTTTCAATGGGGCGCTGCGCATTCAGGGTTTGGAGCAACACCGCCATATCGCCCGCATACTGAGCAAACTGATAGGCCATGGGATCTTTGAGCCAATCGCTTTTGCCGCGACCCACTACATCGGGACAAATCACCCTGATCGGGGGCAAATTGGCTGCCTGCGCCGATGCCACCAAGGCTTGGGCCAACACATCAAAGTCTCGGCCCTGACGCGTGAGGCCATGGACACAAAACACCACGTGCGCGGCCGCAGGATCGCCCCAAGACCAATAGGCCATGCGGTGACCGCCCTGCGCATCGGGGCATTGAACAAAATCGAGTGTGGGTTCGGACATGGTGTTGCAAGGCTGCCTTAGGGGCTTGGCCAAGAGCCTCTATTCTAAATTTAGCGGGGAGCCGTCAGCCCTGTGTGGCTTTGAAGCGCCATAATTAAGTTTTACCCAACGTCATTCATTCGGAGAATTAGCATGCTGAAAGGCAAAACCGCACTCGTTACCGGCTCTACCAGTGGCATTGGCCTCGGCATTGCCAAAGCTTTGGCCAAACAAGGCGCCAACATTGTTCTGAATGGCTTTGGTGACCACGCAGGCCCCCAGGCCGAGATTGCCGCATTGGGCGCCCAAGTGGTCTATCACGGCGCAGACATGAGCAAGCCTGCCGAAATTGAAGCCATGGTGAAGTTTGCCGAAGAGAAGTTTGGCCGTGTCGATATTTTGGTCAACAACGCCGGTATTCAACACGTCGCCCGCGTAGAAAACTTTCCAGTTGAGCGCTGGGACGCCATCATTGCCATCAACTTGTCTAGCGCCTTCCACGCTTCTCGCGCTGTGTTGCCCGCCATGCAAAAAGCCAACTGGGGCCGCATCATCAATGTGGCGTCGGTTCATGGTTTGGTGGGCTCGGCCGAAAAGTCGGCTTATGTGGCCGCCAAGCACGGCATTGTGGGCTTGACCAAGGTCACTGCGTTAGAAAACGCAACATCTGGCGTCACATGCAACGCCATCTGCCCAGGCTGGGTGCTGACGCCCTTGGTTCAAAAACAAGTGGATGCCAAAGCCGCGGCTTTGGGCTTGTCTAATGACGAAGCTACCAAATTGCTGTTGGGGGAAAAAGAACCCTCAATGCAATTCACCACCCCTGAAGAGTTGGGCGACTTGGCGGTTTTCTTGTGCTCGGCCACAGGCAACAACATTCGCGGTGTGGCCTGGAACATGGATGGCGGTTGGGCCGCGCAATAAAAAAATTAGGGCTTGTGAATCAACACCACAGCCCTGGCTTCCATGCTGAGGCCCTCGCCTACGGGGCCCATTTTTTCGGCTGTTTTGGCTTTGACATTCACTTGCGATTCAGCCAGCCCCAAGGCTTTGGCAATCGATGACCGAATGTCTGAACGGTGCGGTGCCAACTTGGGCGCTTGAGCCACGATGGTGCAATCGACATTGACCAAGTGCCAGCCCAGTTGTTTGACGTGCTCATAGGCTGTTCTGAGTAGCTTGGCAGAATCAGCGCCTTTGTAAGTGGCATCGGTATCTGGAAAGTGTTGGCCAATGTCGCCCAAGCCGGCTGCGCCCAGCAATGCATCGGTAATGGCATGCAAAAGAACATCGGCATCGGAATGGCCTAACAAACCTTTTTCAAACGGTATTTGAACTCCGCCCAACATCAAGGGTCGGCCCTCAACCAAGGCATGCGTATCCCAACCTTCGCCTACTCGAATGTTCATTTCCTGCTCCTCAGCAAATCTTCCGCCAATGCAAAATCGGGGGGATAGGTTACCTTGAAATTGTGCGGACTGCCCACCACCAACTTAGGCGAAAAGCCCGCCATTTCCATGGCACTGGCCTCGTCTGTGATGCCTTCAAAATGATCGGCGGCCTTGGCTTTTAGAGCTGCATGCAATTGCCCCGCCCTGAACATTTGGGGTGTTTGCGCCAACCACTTGTCTTGCCTAGGCAAGGTCTGACTGACGCGGCCATTGACGGCAGCCTTCAAGGTGTCTGGCAAGGGAATGGCCAACAGGCCGCCCACGTCATCGTGCAGACATTCGTCAATCAAACGATTGATCTCCACCGCAGTAATTAGGCACCGCGCGGCATCGTGTACCAAAATCCAATCGTGAGCTTGAACACCTTTTGGGTTGCGACGTCCTTCTTCAAGCAACTGCGTTAGGCCATTGAAAACAGATTCAGCGCGTGTAGCACCGCCGCAAGCCACCCGTTGAAAATTGGCGGGCCACTCTGGCGCTTGGGGCCACGCATGTGAATCGTCTGGTGAGACCACCACAACCACTTGGCTTAAGCGTTCAACAGACCCCAAAGCGGCCAAGGTGTGCATGACCATGCTTTTGCCAGCAATCGGTTCGTATTGCTTGGGCTGGGCCGTGCCCGCACGCGATCCTGAGCCCGCACAGGGCACCAACGCAAAGCAGCGCGATACCGCATCAGGTGCAGTATTTGCGGTGTTTTGTAGGCTTGCGATGGGTGGTGGATTCACGGTGCGTCAAAGATGTTTAACAATACGCCAACTATACTATCGGAGTTCATGCAATTACCCGCGCTTAGCCTTGGAAAACGCTTCACCCTGCCCCGTCCCATGGGATCGGCAGACGCTGTGCTATTGGCCCAATTGGCTGAAAGAGAAAAAGCCCAAGGCCGCCTAACCGCGGTGGTCACGTCTGACGCTGCCGACACCCAGCGCTTGATGGTCGAGGTGGCTTTCTTTGCCCCCACCCTGCGCTGCGCTATTTTTCCCGACTGGGAAACGCTGCCCTACGACACGTTTTCGCCCCACCAAGACCTGATCAGTGAACGCTTGGCCACGCTTTGGCGCATTAACCAACGTGACAAAGCCGAAGGCGCCGACCTGGTGTTCATTCCGGCCACCACCGCTTTGTACCGCTTGGCGCCGCCTTCATTTTTGGCAGGCTACACGTTTCAATTTAAAACTAAACAAAAACTCGACGAAGCCAAGCTCAAAGCGCAGCTAACTTTGGCAGGCTACAACCACGTCAGCCAAGTGGTAAGTCCTGGCGAATATGCCGTGCGAGGCGGCCTGATTGATTTGTTTCCCATGGGCTCGCAAGTGCCCTACCGCGTTGATTTGTTTGACAACGAAATTGACTCGATTCGCACCTTTGATCCAGACACGCAACGCAGTTTGTATCCGGTACCCGAGGTTCGATTGCTGCCCGGTCGCGAATTTCCCATGGACGAAGCGGCGCGGGCCAAGTTTCGCAGCCGTTGGCGTGAGTTGTTAGACGGCGACCCCACCAAAAGCCGCATCTACAAAGACATGGGCAATGGCGTGGCCACGGCCGGCATTGAGTATTACTTGCCCTTGTTTTTTGAACAAACCGCTACAGTATTTGATTATTTGGGCGCAGGCTCTGACACGCCCGCCACCTTGGTATTGCATGGCGACCTTGAGCCCGCCTTCCAAAGATTTTGGCAAGACACCAAAGACCGCTATCGCTTGGTGCAAGGCGACCCAGAGCGGCCGGCATTGCCGCCCGAAGCTTTGTTTTTGTCGGCTGAGCAGTTTTATAGCGGCACCAACCAACATGCGCAGTTGGCGCTCAGGCAAGTAGCGACTGAAGGTTCTGAGAGCAACGCCGACAACACGCTGGCGCAAAGACTGCCCGACCTGACTGTGGTGCGAGGCGCCGAAGAGCCGTTGGCCAAACTGCAAGCGCACATCCGAAACTCTCAAAATCGCGTTTTGATTCTGGCCGAAAGCGCAGGCCGCCGCGAGAGTTTGCTCGACTTTTTGCGCGCCAGTGGCGTCAATCCACCCGCCTTTGACAACCTCCAAGAATTTCAAGCCAGCGACGAAAAAATTGGCATTGCCACTGCAGCACTCAATTCAGGTTTCCACTGGTTTGAAGCGGGCATCGATTTGGTCACCGAGACCGAATTGTTTGCAGCGGGCGTCACCACACGCCGCCGCAAAAAACAAGAACAAGTCAGCGATGTTGAAGCGCTCATCAAAGACTTGTCCGAGCTCAATGTGGGCGATCCTGTGGTGCACAACGCCCACGGCATTGGCCGCTACCGTGGTTTGATCAACATGGATTTGGGCGAGAAAAACCCAGACGGCACGCCCGCTCTGCAAGAGTTTTTGCATTTGGAATATGCCGACAAGGCCACGCTGTATGTGCCCGTGAGCCAACTGCAACTGATTGGTCGCTACACCGGCGTCAGTGCCGACGAAGCGCCCTTGCACCGCTTGGGCAGTGGTCAGTGGGAAAAAGCCAAACGCAAAGCGGCCGAGCAAGTGCGCGATTCTGCGGCTGAGTTATTGAACATCTATGCAAGGCGTGCCGCTCGCGAAGGTCATCCCTTCCGATACAGCCCGCAAGATTACGAAGTCTTTGCCAACGACTTTGGTTTTCAAGAAACCGCTGATCAAAACGCCGCCATTCATGCGGTCATTCAAGACATGATCAGCCCGCGTCCCATGGATCGCTTGGTGTGCGGTGATGTGGGCTTTGGCAAAACCGAAGTGGCGCTGCGTGCAGCGTTTGTGGCTGTCACGGGCGGTAAACAAGTGGCCATCTTGGCGCCAACCACCTTGTTGGCCGAGCAGCATTTCCAGACCCTCAAAGATCGTTTTTCTAAATGGCCCGTCAAAGTCGCTGAGGTGTCGCGCTTTAGATCGGGCAAAGAAGTGACAGAAGCCCTCAAGGGCTTGGCCGATGGCACTGTGGACATTGTGGTTGGCACACACAAGCTGCTTAGCCCTTCCACTCAGTTTAAAAATCTGGGCCTGTTGGTCATTGACGAAGAACACCGCTTTGGTGTGCGCCACAAAGAAGCCATGAAGGCCATGCGCGCCGAAGTGGATGTGCTGACGCTAACCGCCACACCCATTCCCCGCACCTTGGGCATGGCCCTAGAAGGCATTCGCGATTTGAGCGTCATTGCCACGGCACCGCAACGCCGCTTGGCCATCAAAACGTTTGTGCGCAACGAAGGCACTGGCGTGATCCGCGAAGCGGTACTTCGCGAACTCAAGCGCGGTGGTCAGGTTTACTTCTTGCACAACGAAGTAGAGACCATTGAAAACCGTCGCCAAAAGTTAGAAGAAATATTGCCAGAGGCACGCATTGCGGTGGCCCACGGTCAAATGCCCGAGCGTGATTTGGAAAAAGTGATGCGCGATTTTGTGGCACAGCGCTACAACATTCTGCTGTGCTCTACCATCATTGAGACTGGCATTGATGTGCCCACGGCCAATACCATTGTGATTTCTCGTGCCGACAAATTTGGCCTAGCGCAGTTGCACCAGCTCCGTGGCCGTGTGGGCCGCAGCCACCACCAAGCTTATGCGTACTTGATGGTGCCCGAGATTGATGGCCTCACCAAACAAGCTTCGCAACGCTTAGACGCCATTCAACAAATGGAAGAACTGGGCAGTGGCTTTTATTTGGCCATGCACGATTTGGAAATTCGCGGTGCCGGCGAAGTGCTGGGCGAAAACCAAAGCGGCAACATGCTAGAGATTGGTTTCCAGCTTTACAACGAAATGTTGAACGAGGCGGTGCGCTGTTTGAAAGCGGGCAAAGAACCCGACTTGCTTAGCCCCTTGTCAGCGGCCACCGACATCAATTTGCACGCGCCTGCCCTGCTGCCCAACGACTATTGCGGCGATGTGCATTTGCGTTTGTCGTTTTACAAAAAATTGGCCACCGCCAAAACGCCCGATCAAATTGATAGCCTGCTAGAAGAAATTGTGGACCGCTTTGGCAAACTGCCACCGCAGGCACAAACCCTGATGGATGTGCATCGCCTCAGAGTTTTGAGCGTGCCTTATGGCGTGGTCAAAGTAGACGCCACCCCCGGCGTGATCGTGATTAGCTTCAAACCCAATCCGCCCATTGAGCCCATGCGCATCATTGAGTTGATTCAAAAGAACAAGCACATTCAATTGGCTGGTAACGACAAGTTGCGCATTGAACGTGAACTGCCCGACCCCAAAGCGCGTGCCCAAATGGTGCGAGATATTTTGCGGTCCTTGGGGCAACCCAAAGTTGAGAAAGTGGAAGGATAAGACATGAGCAACGCCCCGACATTTCAAGGCATGACCGTAAAGGGCTTCACACCGCCCTTGCAACTCAAGCACTTCAAGCTGATTGCGTTTGACATGGACTCCACCCTCATCAACATTGAATGTGTGGACGAAATTGCCGATGCGGCAGGCCGTAAAACCGAAGTGGCCGCCATTACCGAAGCTGCCATGCGCGGCGAAATTACCGATTACAAAGACAGCTTGCGCAGACGCGTAGCCTTGCTCAAAGGCGTCACCGTAGCCCACATGGAAGAGGTCTTGAACAACAGACTGCAACTGAACCCAGGTGCAGAGAAGTTGGTCAAAGCCTGCCAAGCTGCGGGCCTAAAAGTGCTCTTGGTATCGGGCGGATTTACCTTCTTCACAGACCATGTGCGCGACAGACTAGGTATCCATTGGACGCGCTCCAATGTTTTGGAAGTGGTCAATGGCGAATTGACAGGCCGCATGGTGGACCAAGACTGGGGCGACATTTGCGATGGCGATGAAAAACGCAAAATGCTGCTGCAGATCTGCGCACAAATGGGCATTGAACCCTCCCAGGCCATTGCCATGGGCGATGGCGCCAACGACTTGCCCATGATGGGCGTAGCGGGTTTGTCAGTGGCCTATCACGCCAAACCCAAAGTGCGCGAGCAAGCCATGGTGGCCATTGAAGAAGGCGGCTTAGACCGTTTGCTGGAAGTCTTGGCTTAAGCCTTGCGGTGCAATTGCGGCACCCCCGCCTCCACCTCAAACTTGGCCAGCGTTTCTATTTTGGTTTGCGGCTGACGCACATCGTCCACCACACGCAATTCGGTTTGAATTTGCTTGGCCGTAAATTCAACCACGCCATAACCTTTGCGCTCGCTGTCGGCAAAAATGAAATGCGGGTTTTCGGCCAATCGAGCGGGAAGTTTTGAATTGCCCGCCGAACGCGCTGTAATGCCTGCGCCGCAAAACTCGACACCCAGCTTGGCGCTGTCGTCTTTGTAGGCATCGGCCATGACGTGGCCTACCCAGTTTTCGTGAACATCACCACCTAGGAGTACTGGGTTTTTGAGGGCATTGTTTTGTATCGATTGCGTCATCTGTTGTCGCGCCGCCGAATAGCCGTCCCAGCCGTCATTCCACAAGGTGTATCCAGCCCCAATTCGAAAATCGCGGCGGCCAAAAATGGTTTGCTGCGCCACCACATTCCAAGGTCGAGCGTCTTTTTGAGCATTGGCAAAGGCTTGGTCTAGCCACTGGGTTTGCTCAGCCCCCAGCAAACTCCGTTTGGGATTGAACCAATCTTCACACTGATCTGGATTGACAAAGCCCGAGCCATAGCCATCGGACTTGTTGCAAACTTGACGATCTCTGTATTGCCGATCGTCTAGCAAATAAATATTGGCCAACTTGCCGTAAGGCACCTGTCCATAAATTCGCAACTCAGCCCCTTGCGCCAAACCGTCAAGTGATTTGGTCAACGCACTGGCCCTGAGAGGCATGTGCTCATAAAAGGCTTGATAAGCCCGCGCGCGCTGCGCCGCAAAGTTAAAGCTGATGTTGCCGCTTTGACCGCGCTCAAGACCGGCATAGTCGTTGGACACTTCGTGATCGTCCCAGGTGACCAGCCACGGACACTGTGCGTGCATGGCTTGCAAGCCCTTCTCGCTTTTGTGCAGGGCATATCTTTCGCGGTAATCGTCAAGGCTGCTGACCCATCCACCTTTTGGCAATCGCACAGGATTGGCAGCTGCAGCATATTCATAAATGTAGTCACCCAAGAACAAAACCATGTCGAGGTTTTCTTGGCACATGTGATCGTAGGCACTGAAGTAGCCATGCTCCCAGCGCTGGCACGAGGCATAAGCAACTCGCAGTTTTTGCACCATGGCCTCGGGGTGTGGCAAGGTGCGAGTGCGGCCAATCGAACTTTGCGCGTCCCCGATTTGAAAGCGGTAGAAATACCATCGATCGCTTTGCAATCCATCTAGCTCTAAGTGCACGGAATGCGCCAATGCGGCCAGCGCCACCACTTGGCCTGCGCGGCGGTTGACTTTGAAGCTCTCATCGTCGGCCACTTCCCATTTGACCGACACATCGGCATCGGCAAAATGCGTCTTGCTGCTGCTTGGCTCTGCCATGAGACGCGTCCAAAGCACCACCGAATGGTGATTGGGCGAGCCGCTGGCCACGCCAATAGAAAATGGATTGTGTTTGAGGCTTGTCTGAGCCGATGACAAGGCATAACTGAGTGGGGCTACCGCGGCGACTGACCACTTCAGCAAGTCACGCCTGGTAGCTTGAGGCTTTGATTTTTGCAAGGGCATGCCTTTGTGGGTCAAGATCAACCTAGCCAGTCTTTGAGCAAGGCATTGAACTGCTCAGGCTTTGAACTCATGACCCAATGGCCAGTGTCAAACCCTTCAACCCTAGAGCCCGGGTAGGACTGAATTTTTTCTAGCCAACGGTCAGAGTGAAACATGAAGGGTTTGCGTTTGCCATAGATGTAAAGCATGGGCCTAGCTGTAGGCAAAATTTTGAGTGCATTACAAGCCAAACCAAAGCCTTCTAGCGTGCCCATCCACTTCATGGCATAGGGTATGTTCATACCAACGTGCATATGTTGCAACGGACTGGGGCACCTAAGGGCCTTGGCCATGTAGCGCGTCATTCGATTGGCCAACGCATGACCCATTGAACCCAAGCTGTTGGCAATTTGCCAAGCAATGGCCAGCCAAATTTGGTAACTGAACACGGCCCATTTGGCTTTTGCAGTTAAAGATGCATTGAGCGCTCTGGAGTTGTGATCTCCCACATCGACCGCCACCATGCGGCTGACGCGATCTGGATAAGTGGCCGCGTATTCGTAACCAAAAACACAACCCCAATCGTGCAACACCAGCGTGATAGGTTGTTGAGGGCTGACCTGCTGAACCACCTCGTGAATGAAGGCCACCATTTCAAGCAATGACTTAGGCGGCACAGGTGCATTGGCATCAAAGGCAGGCAAGGTAAAGCGAACGCATTGGTGGGTGTCGCGCAGGGCTAGAACCGTATGGTCCCAAAGTGCCAGCGTATCGGGCCAGCCATGCAACATGACCAAAGTTTCAGGGCCGTTGCCTTCAATGTGGATGTCAACGCCTTGAATATTGAGCATGATTCAAGCCTGTTAGGCTGAGGTGGCCATGGCTTGCTTCAGCCGATCGACACCTTCCAAAATTTTGTCCTCGCCCACCGTAGCAAAACTGAACCTCAAGGTACTGAGGTCTGGGTTTTGGCAATAGAACGGTGCGCCTGGCACAAAGGCCACGCCTTTGTCGATGGCCATCTTGGCAAAGGCATTGCCATCTTTGACTTTGCCGCCAGCGCCCGTGAGGCTGGCCCACACAAACAAGCCGCCTTGCGGTTGCACAAACGAAATGGCATCGCCCAGATCTTTGCGCAGCGCATCGCACATGGTTTGAGCGCGCACCGCATAGACCTTGCGCACATTGTCTAAGGTGGCAGGCATGCGGCCCGCTTTTAAATATTGAGCGGCAGTGGCCTGTGCAAAAGTACTGGTGTGAGCATCGCTAAATTGCTTGCACATGACGGCGCGGCTTAAAAGCTCGGGTGGTGCAATCATCCAACCCACACGCAAGCCAGGGCTTAAGACCTTGGACAAAGAACCGCAGTGCACCAACCACTCGCGGCTGCCTGGCACTTGTGTGCTCAAAGCCAACAAGCTGGGTGGTGGCGCATCTTTGAAATACAAGTCGCCATAAGGATCGTCTTCGACCATCAGGGTTTGGTATTTGACGGCCAACTCAAGCAACTTTTTGCGGCGCTCTAAGCTGAGCAATGCGCCTGTAGGGTTGCCAAAGGTAGGAATGACATACACAAACTTGGGCTTGTGTTCTGCAATGAGTTTTTCAAGCGCATCGGTATCTACTCCGTTGCCATCGACAGGCGCAGAAATAAGCTGGGCGCCATACAACCTGAAACACTGAATGGTGGCCAAGAACGTGGGGCCTTCCACGATCACTTTGTCGCCAGGGCTGATCATGGTTTTGCCAATGAGGTCTAGCGCTTGTTGGCTGCCCGTGGTCACAATGAGTTGCTCGGGGGTGATGCCTTGCACGCCCTTCTGCCCCATGAAGTGCGCCAACTGTTCGCGCAGGGGGCCGTAGCCTTCTGTGGCGCCATACTGAAGTGCGGCACCTGGCTCTTGGGACAAGGCCAAAGAGGAGGCTTCGCGAATGCCCTCCACATCGAACATGGCGCTGTCTGGGAAGCCGCCGGCAAAGCTGATGATGCCGGGCTTGCCCAGAAGTTTGAACAACTCCCGAATGGCAGAGGTTTCGACATTGTTCAAACGATCGGCAAATTGCAAGGACATGGTGTATCTTCCACAAAACTCTTTAATTTCAGACAGCTATTTTGACTGGAATTGATCCGGTCATTGGGCCATTTTGCTGATATTTTCCCTCATGAACGCACACAACATCGAACTCTTTTTTCAGACCCTGAAAGAAGCCAACCCCCTCCCCACCACAGAATTGGCTTACACCAACGTGTTTGAACTGCTGGCGGCGGTGCTGCTGTCGGCTCAGGCCACCGATGTGGGCGTTAACAAAGCCACGCGAAAGCTTTTCCCGGTGGCCAACACGCCCGCCGCCATTTTGGCCTTGGGGCAAGACGGCCTCGAGAGCTACATCAAGACCATTGGCTTGTATCGAAACAAAGCCAGCAACCTGCTTAAGACTTGCCAAATTTTGATTGAGCAGCATGGCGGTCAAGTGCCGCGATCACGTGAAGCATTGGAAGCCTTGCCAGGCGTGGGTCGCAAAACAGCCAATGTGATTTTGAATGTGGCTTATGGCGAACCCACTATGGCTGTGGACACGCATATCTTTAGGTTAGGCAACCGGACAGGCTTAGCGCCTGGCAAAAACCCACTGCAAGTGGAGCTCAAACTTTTAAAACGAATTCCAGAAAAGTATTTGGTGGATGCGCACCACTGGCTTATTTTGCATGGGCGCTATGTGTGTCAGGCGCGCAAGCCCATGTGTTGGCAATGTGGAGTTTCAGATTTTTGTAGCTTCAAATCCAAAACGCCTCATCCTTAAGTTTCAAACCACCCCAACTCTAAGGACTTGGTCAAATTAAATCCGAGACAAGGCCACCCACTGACCTTGCAGCGAATGAATAGCCATGCGATTATCAAAAACAGCTTCAACTGCGCGGTGTGTAGAAGCCTCTGCACAAGCGCCTTGGTGAACAACACGCCCTGATTGCATGACCACCATGTCGTCTGCATGAAGTGCCATGCCGATTTCATGTAACACGCTGATCACGGTGGTGTTTTGTGACGTCAGACAACGCACTTGTTCCAGCCAGTCCACTTGGTGTGGTGGGTCGAGGTTGGAAAGGGGTTCGTCCATCAACAAGACTTTCGCTTGAACCGCCATGGCACGTGCCAACAACACTCTTTGACGCTCACCTCCAGAGAGCTGGCCAATAGAGCGCCATCGCCAGTCCCAAGCTTGGGTGGCTTTCAAGGCTGTTTCCACCACAGCATGGTCGTACGCATTGGGCGCAGCCAACCAGTCTTGATGCGGCAAGCGGCCTAGCATGGCAACATCCCACACGGTCATGTCCTCTGAGGCCGTTTCGTTTTGTCCCAACCAAGACATTTGTTGTGCGCGCAACTTGCGGTCCACAGTCATCAATTCTTGATCAAAGAAATGGATTTGACCACTGGCTGACAACAAACCTGCTAAGGCTTTAAGCAAGGTCGATTTGCCTGCGCCATTGGGGCCAACGATGCTGGTCCAACGCCCTTCTGAAAACGACACTTCGACACCGCGCAAAACTTCGTTGCCCAACAGGGAAACATGCAAGTCAGTAGCACGCAAGGCCATCTTTGGCAGACTCATGACACTGCCCTCATGGCTTGGCTGCGATACATCAGCCATAGCAAATACCCACCGCCCAAAACAGCAGTCAATACACCCACAGGCATTTCTTGTGGCGCCATGAGCATGCGAGCCAACAAGTCAGCTGCAAGCAACAAAACACCCCCCATCAATGAAGACAGCAACACCATCCAGTTGTACGGAGTCTTAACTACAGATCGAACCAAATGTGGAGCGGCGAGGCCTACAAACGCAACCAAACCAGTTTGCGCCACGGCTGTACCCGTCGCCAAAGCCAAGACACACACTAGCACCACTCGCATCGGTGCAATTGGCAAACCCAAGCTGACTGCAGTAGCTTCACCCAAGCTAAGTGCATCAAGCACACGGCTCAAAAAAAATGCTGCCACTAAACAAATGAGAAGGATGACCAACATCAAGAAGCCAGAAGTCCAGCCGATGAAACTGGTTGAACCCAATAAAAATCCTTGCATGCCTTGCAAAACATCCGGACGCAACAAGGTCACCAGAGACGTTAATGCGCCCAATACCACACCCACAATGACGCCTGCCAACAACAAGCGCAGAGTGTGCTGCACGCCACGTGCAAGCACTAGCGTAAGAAGCACAGCCAATACAGCGCCAAAAAAGGCCGCGCCAGTTAAACCCACACGCACCAACAACTCAGTGGCGAACGGATTGCCACCAAACAGCGCAAGCGCAGTCGCCACGCCCAGCGAGGCACCTGATGCGCTTCCCAGCAAATACGGATCCGCCAAAGGGTTACGGAACAAGCCTTGCGCCAAAGCGCCAGCCAAGCCAAGCAAAGCACCCGCTGCAAAAGCACCGATGCTGCGCGGCAAACGAATGTCCCACACAATTTGCCAAGCAACGTCATCCCGCATAGCCAACATCAAGCTCTCTAAGCCAGCACTTCCCACGGCACTTCCCAATGCGATACCGATGACACTCAGGATCATCAACAACGCTGTCAAGCGACCAGGCGACCATGTCGCAAAGCCTTGTGTCATGGGTTGGTCCTTGCTTTGCTGATCAAACACTGAGCCATCAACCGGGCAGCTTCATCCATGCGTGGACCTGCACGCACCAAGACATCGGACTCTTCGGCTTTGAAATGACAAACACGCTGAGATCGTATGGCACGCATGTTTTGCCAACCTGGGCGCGCGCCCATTTCAGCAAAGCTGCTATCGCCCACCATGATGAGGTCGGGCTGCGCTTTGACCACAAACTCAGGATTGATTTTGGGAAAAGGTCCCAAGGACGCTGGCAAGATATTGCGAGCCCCCAATCGAAGCAAGGTTTCACCGATGAACGATGACTCACTTGCGCCATGGGGTGCCGGACCCACTTCAAAATATACCCATTGGCCTTTGGCCTGCGCCGGAATTGATTGCGCTGCGGTGTTGACAGCGGCATCGATGGTGCGCCAGACACGCTCGCTTTCTGCTTCGGGCACAGCCAAGGCCTTGGCCACGATGTGCATCACGCGCTGTACATCGATATGCGTGTTGGGCTCAAGCGCCAAAACCTTCAAACCCAAGGCTTCAAAACGTGCAGCACCGCGAGCTGACGTAGCCATCAACACCAAGTCGGGCTTGGCAGCCACCACACTTTCGATGTTGGGGTCGAGCCCGCCACCCATGCGTGGCAAATGGGCAATGCGCTCAGGCCAATTGGAATAGCGGTCTACACCGACTAACTTTTGGCATTGCCCCAAAGCGCACACGGTCTCGGTGAGTGAAGGCAAAAGACTCACGATGCGTTGTGGGGGCTGGTTGATGGTGACGTCCACTTGGCGGTCGTCACGCAAAACCAGGGCTTGCGAAGCGCCGCCGATGCTCCACAGCAGGCACCACGCCAATAGGCGAATCAAGGCAATAGTTTTAGGCATACTTCGCCTCCCATTGCTGAAAAATGCGGTGCAATTGCGCCACCCCATCGGTCAATGCGGCTGGACCAGGCTGCAAAATATCAGCCGATTTGATTTCAAAAATTTGACGGGTGCGCACCGCTGGCACGTCTTCCCAGCCTGCACGTGCCGCAGCATTTTCTGGGCGAAATTTTTTGCCGCACAGTGAGCCAATGATGATGTCTGGCCCTCGGTCCACAATGGTTTGGCCACTGGCAATGATGCGATCTTTTCCCATCGGCATTTGCGCCAACTCTGGAAAACAATCGTTACCCCCTGCGATGCACATCAACTCGGAGACCCAACGGATGCTGCTGATGTGGGGCTCATCCCACTCTTCAAAATACACCTTAGGTCGTCTTTTGAAAGTGGCAGCAGCGCTTTGAATAGCGTCCAATTGGGCGCGCATCTGCTGCAAACGTTGACGTCCTTGCTCGGCTTGACCCACCATTGCTGCGACTTGGTAGAGCATTGAAAATATTTCATCTACACTGCGCTGATTGAAGACCGTGACCTGCACGCCTGCACGAATCAGTAAAGCAGCAATGTCAGCCTGCAGGTCTGAAAATCCAAAGACGCAATCGGGCTTGAGTGCGAAGATTTTGTCAATCTTGGCACTCAAAAATGCACTGACCTTTGGCTTCTCTTCTCGCGCGCGACGCGGCCGCACGGTGTAACCAGAGATACCTACAATGCGCGCCTCTTCACCCAGCAAGTACAGCCATTCTGTTGTTTCCTCGGTAAGGCAGACAATTCTTTCTGGAAAGTAGGAGGACGACATGATTGATATCAGAAAGTCACTTTCAAATTAGCAAACACACCTCGGCCATCTGCAGGGTAGATGCCGTTGTAAGTTGCGTAGTCGTAATAGGACTTGTTGAATAAATTACGCACCCACAACGACCCCGACATATTTTGCAAAAATTGTGTTCTGAAACCCAAATCAGCAACGGTACGAGAAGGAATTTCTGGACTGGAAGCAGACTGATCGCTGGCTTGCATCATCCCGCTACGACGATTCACAGAAAACATCATTAAGTAATCCTGAATTTTTTGCTCGTAACTCAGTCGAACGACTTGCCTGGGCGTCAACGGAATCCGATAACCCACATTGGAGCCTGAAGCAATTGTTGCATCGACAAAATCAACACTTGCTTTCAGAGTTGCAGATGCACTCAATTTCCAATCTGAACTAAGGGAAAGTACAGATCGCTGGGTATCATAGAGATTGGCGTTGCATGAAGTTTCCACACCACCAACCATGCCACAGTTGTATTGGTAGGCGATTTCATCTGAAGCGGCGATATGTCGGTAATGCGCAGCAAACTTCCCCGCCTGATAGCGTTGTTCAAAGTGCAAGAAATATTCGCGCGTGGACATCGGCTGAACCCCTGGATTGATTTCCAGCAGCGCATAAGTTGACCGATTAAATGTGTACAACTCATCCGCGTTAGGGAAACGGAAGCCAGTTAAAACACCCGCGCGAAAAGAAGACATGTCCGTCAATTGGTTCAATACACCTACAGAGCCACCAGTTTTGTGATTGGTCGAAGAAGTCGTTGAGGCGCCACTTGCTACTTGAAAATCACTTTCAGCTCGTTGCGTACGCAAGCCCATATCCAGCGTTATTTGTTTGGTTAATGGATGGAACATCTGAACGAATAGAGATTGAGTTTGCTGACCGACTTGTTTTTTTGTGTCGGTATTGGCTTTTGCTTCGACAAATTCACCACCCAGAATCCATTGATTCCCAAGCCAAGTTTTTTTGTACTCTGGCGTAATTGAAGTTCTGATGTTTTTGATGCTGTCGTAGGTTTTATCTTTTACCTCTTGATGAAAAGTATCAATCGATAGGAAGTCATCTCCCTGTAATGCACGCTCATACTTCATACCAGCCGCAGCGCCCGAACGTTCAGTTAAAACAGGATAAGCTCCAATTTGTTTTGGATCGGCTTCAAATTGCGCTTTCGTCAGGTAGCTCGGCAAATTTGCTGTTTCTTCAAAACCACGAACAAAAAATGAAAACCGTCCTAAATTAGAGCTATTGACTAATCTGACCTGTGCGCTTCGCTGATCAGTCTCACTAAATTGTCGATATCCATTCACTTTGGTACTCATCAATGAAACACTACCGCGCGTCTGCTCTTCTTGGAATCCAAGATATGCGTCTTGCTTTTGATATCCAAAACTGCCTAAACTTAAATTCACGCCTTTGTAAGAATCCGTGCGAGTGATGATATTGATAACTCCACCCTGTGCCCTATCACCAAATAAAACACCTCCATTTGCTTTACGAATTTCTATTTGCTGAATTGCACTCATGGGCAACATTGCAAATTTACTACCTGATGAGTCAAGGCTGTTAACGCGTTGACCATCAATCAGAATTAATACGTTTTGAGATCCCGATTCCCCTAAGTAGCCAATGTCAACTGAAGCTTCAACACCCGCACGACCGAACAAACGATTAACGCTCACACCAGCAACTGAATCCAAAAATTCAGTGATATTGGATGCACCCGATTGTTCAATTTGCTGTTTAGAAATCACATCCACCACAACAGAGGCTTCAGATAAAGGCTGCGCCATGCGCGAAGCTGACACGATCACAGGTTTAATTTCAATAACTTGCCCTTGAACGCCGGCAGAAATAGCCAAAGACAAAGCAGAAAGCGCAGGCACGAATGCTCGCGCACGCAGACAAATAGATTTATTCATAGATAAAAACCAACAAAATGTGCCCTCACCGCCTTCCCCGACAGTGCATGGACGTACGGCTCACCCTAGGGCGAACCACCTTGTTGGCCGGTATCCGGGCTAAGCAGAGCAACCTTTGTCACCTTCCCAATGGCCTGTTTCAGGGCTATCAGTGGTTTAGACAAAAGCGGGGCAAAAAGCCCGTCTGCTGACCGTTGCGGGGGCAGCGCAGGTCAAGATCGCCCTGTGAGGGTCTTCTCTCCTGCTTCCCGTTGAACTGAAGTTTGCGAACCAAACCTCGAGCACCAACAAATGGCATTGTAAGATACGACCTTGCACAAAGCCTACAATGTGCCAAATTACAACTTATCTGACATGACGAATCCCACCACCGTCGACCAGATTGCAGATCGCGTCGAGCACTTGTTGCTTAGGCATGAGGAGCTGCATAGGACCAACGCATTGCTACAACAGCAGGTGCTGGCTCTTTCACATGAGCGCGATCTTTTGAAATCCAAATTGGCCGCAGCCCGCTCTAGGGTCGATGCCCTCATTGAGCGCTTGCCGCAAAACTCCTCTACCGACGCCGAGTCATGAGCACCAAACAATTAGAAGTTCAAATCATGGGGCAAAGCTACCTACTGGGTTGCCCCGATGGCGGTCAAGCCAGGTTGTTGGCAGCGGTAGACAAAGTCGATCAAGCCATGTGCAAGGTGCGCGATGCCGGCAAAATCAAGGCCCGCGATCGCATTGCTGTGTTGGCGGCTCTGAATTTGGCCTTTGAACAAACCGATGCAGAGGCTTCTGCTGGCACTTCAGCACCTGAGGCCACGCAATCCGCAGAACCAGCAGCCATTCAGGCTTCTGACCAAGCTCGACTTGAGCTGCTGCTTCAAAAACTCGACCAAGCCTTGCATCAAGACGGTCAATTGATCTAAGCGGCATCAAAGCCTGCACACATTGTCGGCAGCGCCTACAATCACCTTGTCTGCAGTGCATGCTGGGCTTTATATTTCCTTGAACCAATGCTCTTAGAGCCCGGGCTTGGTACATTGTCTGGTGAGCGTGATCGTCTCGCGTCAGATGAACCCAACGCCAGTCTGCCCTCGCCCACCTGAACCCCGGTTCAGGATGCCGGTCCAGTGGCACTTGCAGACACCTTTTTTTTAAACCATCCCAGCCTGATCCACATGTTTTTAGAACCCACACTCATTCTCGAATTAGGCATCTTGGGACTCATCACCGGATTTTTGGCTGGGCTTCTGGGCATTGGCGGCGGCATGGTCATGGTGCCCTTCCTCACCATGATGTTGGGCGACCGCGGCGTCTCCCCCGACTTGGCCGTCAAAATGGCCATTGCCACCTCCATGGGCACCATCATCTTCACGTCCATTTCCAGTGTCCGCGCGCACCACAAAAAAGGCGCAGTCCGCTGGGATTTGGTCAAGGGCCTGGCCCCCGGCATTGTGCTGGGTAGTCTCTTGGCCAGCATGGGTGCATTTGCAGCACTCAAAGGCTCTTACTTGGCTTTGTTTTTTGCCTTGTTTGTGGGCTTCTCTGCCACCCAAATGTTTTTGGACAAGAAGCCCGCCCCCAACCGTCAGGTGCCGGGCACCCCTGGCTTGTTAGGCGCTGGCGGCGTCATAGGTTTCTTGTCGGGCATGGTGGGTGCAGGCGGTGGTTTTGTAAGTGTGCCCTTCATGGCGTGGTGCAATGTGGCCATTCACAATGCCGTGGCCACCAGTTCCGCGTTGGGTTTTCCAATTGCCTTAGCCAACGTCATTGGCTATGTGGTGGCGGGTCAAAATGTCCCCAACTTGCCCGAGCTTAGCGTTGGCTATTTGTGGTTACCTGGCTTGGTGGTCATTGCCAGCTGCAGCGTTTTCATGGCCCCCTTGGGCGCCAGTGCGGCCCACAAACTGCCCGTCAAACAACTCAAGCGAGTGTTTGCCAGCGTGTTGTATTTGCTAGCGGCCTACATGCTCTACAAAGGCTTCACAGCCTAAAGCTTCAGAGTTAGCGTCAGCGTCATCGGGCTAGGTCACGCACCAAGGCGCTTGGTCGTGGGCCAAGCCCATCCACAAAGCCCAAGCAGAAGTCAGGGACAGCGCCAAACCTGCAAGGCGAATGCCCCAAGCGCCATCGCCCAGCGTTTTGAGCCTTAATAGCACCCAAGGCGCAAAGCCCAAACTGACGCCACTGCCCAGCGCAAAACAAGCCATGGTGAGGGCACCTTCTAAGGCATTGCCGGTCAGTGCGGCCACCATCAGGGCAGAGTAAAGAAGTCCACAAGGCATGAGTGACCAAAGCATGCCCACCACGGCAGGTGCAACTTTTCCCAAGTTTGAATTCAGTTTGCGAATCTTGGCCCACAGTTGCTGGGCACTTTGATCAAGCCAAACCGGTTGCTTGGCTTGCCAAATTAGCAACAGTCCCAAGACCACTGCAGCCACATGCAACATGCTCCAAACAGGCCTCAGTGCTGCAGACTCTACAGTGAGCCAACCTAGCGCTTGAACGCTGAGTGCCGCCAGTGCGCCCATGAGGCTGTAGCCCAACCACCGGCCTGCTTGAAAAGACACAAGTGCACGATTTTGCTGTGCCCCAGCAGCATGACCGATGCCTGCACATGCCGCGCCACACATCGCCACACAGTGCGGCCCACCGGCCAAGCCCATGATCAAAGCCGTGAGGGCTAAAGAAGTCTGCATTCAGCTTTAAATAATTTTAGAGAATCGAGTTCGGTTGCGATCTGCTTGTAAATACTTGTCAAAGACCATGGCCACACCGCGCACAAAAAACCATCCCATAGGTGTCACCTGCAATCCGCCATTCGTTAACTCTACCAAACCTTGAGCTTGCAAGCTGTTGAGTTGCTCTATTTCTGCAGCAAAATATTTTTTGGCATCGATCAACCAGGCTTCATTGAAAGCATCGTATTGAACATGGCCCTGGCACATGATGGCCATGATCCATGAGCGGCGAATGAGATCGTCGCGCGACAAAGCCAAGCCTTTGACGATGGGCAATTGGCCGTGGTCCAGCATGTCGACATACTCTTCCATGGTCTTGGCATTTTGGCTGTAGGTACCGCCCATGCGGCCAATGGCAGAAATGCCCAAACCAATCAAGTCACAATCGGGCTGAGTGCTGTACCCCTGAAAATTGCGATGCAATCGGCCTTGGCGTTTGGCCACTGCCAAGGCGTCGTCTGGCAAGGCAAAGTGGTCCATGCCAACATACACATAACCCGCATTCATGAGCGCATCCATTGACCTAGACAGCATGGCAATTTTGCTAGAGGGCGCAGGCAGCTCGGCCGCCAAAATACGCCGCTGTGGTTTGAATCGCTCGGGCAAATGCGCATAAGCATAAAGCGCAATGCGGTCGGGTCTCAGCTCATTGATTTGCTTCAACGTGCGGTCAAAAGACTCAGGGGTTTGTTTGGGCAGCCCATAAATCAAATCAACATTGATGGATTCAAAGCCCAATTTTCGAGCTGAAGCCACCAAGTCAAAAACCTGCTGTGCAGGTTGAATACGGTGGACTGCTTTTTGAACCTCAGGGTCGAAGTCTTGAACGCCAAAACTCAAGCGATTGAAGCCCAGTTCAAAGAGCAAAGCCAAACGCGTTTCATCGACAGTTCGGGGATCCACTTCAACCGAATATTCGCCACCCGCCACAAAACTGAAGCTGCGCTTGAGCATCGACATCAGTTCGCGCAATTCATCGTTGCTTAAAAAAGTAGGCGTACCGCCGCCCAGGTGCAACTGGCTGACCGTCTGTCCCATGCCAATTGACGAGGTGTACAACTCAATTTCTTTGGCCAAAAAGCGCAAATACGGCTCCGCTTTTTCGTGGTGCTTGGTGATGATTTTGTTGCAGGCACAGTAGTAGCAAAGCGATTCACAAAACGGAATGTGAACATAGATGGACAAGGGTCTGTTTTTTTGCCCCAGACCCTGGTTGCGCAAATCGAGCGCTTGATGCAGATCTGCTTGTGAAAATGCTTCCACAAAACGGTCTGCCGTGGGGTAAGAGGTGTAACGGGGCCCTGGCACGTCAAAGCGAGTCAGTAAGTCTGGCGTCAAAAAGGACATACGGAGTTTCCCAAGGCTGTCATATTTCTAGGTTTTGTTTAATGTGCCTTTTCTGCTGTCGCTTAAACTTGACCTAAATCAAATTTTGGCCAATCAGTGCCTAGAAAAGAGTTTTAGAAAAGCTTGAGATGCGTCAAAGGCTTCAAGTAGGTATAAGCTAATGACTTGACTTGTCTCAATGTCAATTTTTCTAAACCGAGAACGCCATGAAACCCGAAACAATCAAAGTCGCATGTTCCAACTGCAACTTGCGCGAACTCTGCATGCCCATGGGTCTGTCTGAACATGATCTGCAACGCTTAGACGAGGTGGTAGCCACGCGCCGCAAAATCAAACGCGGCAGCACTCTGTTTAGCAACGGCGATAAATTCACCTCGCTTTACGCCATTCGCACAGGTTTTTTCAAAACTTGCCTGGCCTCTGAAGACGGCCGCGACCAAGTCACAGGTTTCCAAATGGCGGGTGAAATTATTGGCCTAGACGGTATCGTCAACGACCAACACAGTTGCGACGCCGTGGCCCTGGAAGACGCCGAAGTTTGCGTCATGCCCTTTGACCGGATTGAAGAAATTTCGCGTGAAGTTACCGCGCTTCAACACCATGTCCACAAAATCATGAGCCGCGAAATTGTGCGCGAGCACGGTGTCATGTTGCTTCTGGGAAGCATGCGCGCCGAAGAACGTTTGGCGGCTTTCTTGCTCAACTTGGTACAGCGCTTGCACTCACGCGGCTTCTCTCAATCTGAGTTGGTACTGCGCATGACCCGCGAAGAAATTGGCAGCTACTTAGGCCTCAAACTCGAAACTGTCAGCCGCACCTTTTCTAAATTTGTGGAAGACGGCGTTGTAGAAGTGAAGCAGCGTCACGTCAAAATTTTGGACCCTGAAGCGCTGCAACGCATGGTCAACTCGCAACCTCAGTGCCATTAAAATTAAGCACAATGTAGCCCGCCTAATCGGCCTATAGTCACGACGCTTAACAGCAGCTATCTTTGCCACCCTGCGTGCAATTGGGTGGACGTTGGTCAACAGACACTGGGCAGCGATTGACCTCAAAAGGCGAGATGGACAGCAACGTGGTCAGGCTACTGGACACAATGGTCAAAGCCCAAAAGACAAAAAACGAAACCGTGTAAACGCCTTGCCTTGACAGGGGCATCTGCTGCCCAAACCAGTGCATGTCTTCTGGATCGAACATGCCAAAAACCACCAGCTCAATCAGCCCCGCCACCAAAAAGGCTGGCCACACAATCCACATCAATCTTTGAGCGAACATGTTTGTCTTCTCCGTTTGTTTTTGAAAGATTCAAAAACTTATTTTTTGTCTTGTTTCTGGGGTACCACACCAGTGGCAGCATGATTGCGAGCCTGCATGGCAGGCGCCATGGCCTCTTCTAATTTGCTTTGATTTTCAATGGCATTGCGGGGATTCAATGCCTCTGTGGGCAGCACCGGATCGGGAATGGTAATGGCCAAATAAAGCGTGATGAATGCAGCCACAACGACGATGGCTGGGCCGGCAATGATGAGCCAGACCATGCCAAAAGACCACCATGGCTTGGCGGGCAAAGCGCCCGAACTCATTAACGTATTTGTATTCATGGCTTGCTTTTCTCAATTTTTTATCGTGGAATTAAAAACACCGACTTTTCATCCAACGTTTCTTGAACAGTCTCATCGTCGTCTGAAGCTTCGATGGTAAAACGCACAGGATAAGACCCGGGCATGGCCGAATCGTAGGGAACTTGCAGGCGCACAGAAACCCAGCGCGATTGAGTGGACTCGACAACCAAATTTTCGGAATCGGTCACCACTTTCAAATCGTACATGCCTTCGGCCGTTACTTTGAAATGTTGACGTTTTTCGGCTGCATTCATGATTTGCAATCGGTACACGTTTTCAATAAAACCGCCACTCACAATGCGCGCCAAAGATGCGCGGTCGCGCACTACATCGACTTTGAATGATTTGCGCGTAAGCAAACTACCAAACAGCAATGCAATGACCAACAACAAAATACCGGTGTAGATCAACACACGGGGCCTGAACACATGCCGCAAAGTTTGCGCTGAAGTCCATTTATTTTCCATGGCATGTTGCGTAGAGTACTTGACCAAGCCACGTTCATAGCCCACTTTGTCCATCACGGTATCGCACACATCGGCACAGGCACCACAACCGATGCATTCGTATTGCAAACCTTTGCGAATATCAATGCCCGTGGGACACACTTGGACACACAAGCTGCAATCGACGCAGGCACCCAAATTCAAAGCCGCCGGATCTGCTTTTTTAGAGCGGGAGCCCCTAGGTTCGCCGCGCTCTGCGTCGTAAGTCACGATGAGGGTGTCTTTGTCAAACATGGCGCTTTGAAAGCGCGCATAAGGACACATGTACTTGCACACTTGCTCGCGCATAAAGCCAGCGTTGCCATAGGTGGCAAAACCGTAGAAGAAAACCCAGAACACTTCCCAAGACGACATATTGCCCAAGAAGAATTCCATGCCCAGATCACGGATGGGCGTGAAGTAGCCCACAAAGGTAAAGCCCGTCCAAATGGAGAAGCCAATCCAGAGGAAATGTTTGTACCATTTCTTGACCAGTTTCTCGAGAGAAAAGTCTTCCGAATCTAAGCGCATGCGGGCCGTTCGGTCACCCTCTACTTTGCGCTCTATCCACATGAAAATTTCGCTGTAGACCGTTTGCGGACAGGCATAACCGCACCACAAGCGGCCCGCAATGGCAGTGAACAAAAACAGCGAAAACGCCGAAATAACCAGCAAGCCGGTTAGATAAATAAAGTCTTGGGGGTAAAGAACAATGCCAAAAATGTAAAACCGGCGCGCACCCAAATCAAACAACACAGCCTGGCGTTGCCCCCACTCTAACCAGGGCAAACAGTAGAAAATAATTTGCGTGAGAAACACAAATCCCCAGCGCCATTTGGCAAAGATGCCTTGAACGCTTCGAGGATAGATTTTCTGGTGCGCCTGATAAAGCTCTCCCCAAGCCCCCTCCTCTGTTGAGTCTGAGGGCGCGCCTTCTGGCAAAGGCACAATGGGGATGAACTTACGCGGCGCGTTGTCTTTCTTGGGAGAGGGGTCAGTAGATTCCAAAACAACTCACTCTAATTATTTGGAAGCCACTTTGGCTGGGTTGTTAGACAAGCCCCACACATACGATGCAAGCACATGCAACTGGGCATCTGTGAGCTTGCTGGCTTGCGCTGGCATTTGATTGACCTTGCCATTGTTAACCATGGCCACAATGGCATTCTCGCCCCAACCATGCAACCAAATGTCGTCGGTTAAGTTGGGGGCGCCCAAGGCTTGGTTGCCTTTGCCATCACCACCATGACACGCAGCGCAAGTACCAAACTTAGACTTGCCCAAAGAAGCGCGCAGCGAGTCGTGGGGGCTGTTGGACAAGCTCAACACATAGTGCGCCACATTGCGAACATCTTCTGGTGTGCCTACGGCTGCCGCCATGGGGGGCATCATGCCGTTGCGGCCATTGACCAAAGTCTCTTTGATTTTGGCGTGCGAGCCGCCATGCAACCAATCGGCATCGGTTAAATTGGGGAAGCCCTTGCTGCCGCGTGCGTCAGAGCCGTGACACTGTGCGCAGTTGTTCATGAACAAGCGATCGCCAATGGCCATGGCCTGAGGATCTTTGGCCACGTCTTCGGGCGGCATGCCTGCAAACTTGGCGTACAAGGGTTCAAGTTCTTTGTTGGCTTTGGCAACTTCTGCTTCGTATTGACCGGCAGATGACCAGCCCAATTTGCCGGCACTGTTGCCCAAGCCTGGGTACAAGACCAAATAGCCCAAGGCAAAAACGATGGTGATCAAAAACAAACCCACCCACCAACGGGGCAAAGGATTGTTCATCTCACGCAAATCGCCATCCCAAACGTGTCCGGTGGTGTTGTCGTGGGCCGTCATGGCCTTGGCTTTGCCGCTGAAGTACAAAAGCAACAAGCAAGCCACAATGCCGACCAACGCAATGCCGGCCACATACAAAGACCAGAAATTGCTTGTGAAGTCACTCATTTCAGATTCTCTTTCTTGTTCGTTGATCTGGGGTCTTTAGTCGTCTTGACCGAAGGGCAGCTTGGCGGCCTCTTCAAAGTCGGCTGAACGACGCTTTGACAGGGTCCATCCCACAATTCCAAGGAATATGAGGAAAGTGACCACGGTGACAACAGATCGGAGTGTGTTGATATCCATAAAGTTCAGTCCCTTTACTTGCGGTGAATGCCCATGCCTTGCAGGTAGGCAATGACGGCATCGAGTTCTGTTTTGCCTTGCACTTCTTCGGTGGCTTTGGCAATTTCTTCATCGCTGTAAGGCGCACCCAATGTGCGCAAACCCTTCATGTGCGCGGGCAAGCTGGCACCATCCACAGGTGTTTTCTCAAGCCATGCATAGGCAGGCATATTGGACTCAGGCACCACGTCACGCGGGTTGATCAAGTGAATGCGGTGCCAGTCATCGGAGTACTTACCACCCACGCGCGCCAAATCGGGACCGGTGCGCTTGCTGCCCCATTGGAAGGGATGGTCGTAGACAAACTCGCCAGCCACTGAGTAAGGGCCATAACGCAGTGTTTCGGCACGGAAGGGGCGAATCATTTGGGAGTGGCAGTTGTAGCAACCTTCACGCACATAAATATCGCGGCCTGCCACTTGCAAAGCGGTGTAAGGCTTGAGGCCAGGAATAGGCTCTGTGGTTGATTTTTGGAAAAACAACGGAACGATTTCCACCATGCCGCCAAACAACAAGACCACCAAGATCAAAACGATCATGAGGAAGTTGCTGGTTTCCACTTTCTCGTGGGACATGCCACCGCCGGAATTTGAAGAATTAGACATCTTATTTTTCTCCTGATGCTGTTAGGCGTGAGCAGGTGCTGGAATTTGCACATCTACGGCACGACCACTGGTGGCTGTTTTCAAGGTGTTCCACAACATGATCAACATGCCGCCCAAGTACAACAAACCACCTAACAAACGCAACACATAGAAGGGAAATGTGGCTTTGACAGACTCTACAAAGGTGTAGGTCAAAGTGCCGTCAGGATTGACAGAGCGCCACATCAAACCTTGCATCACGCCAGCAATCCACATGGCCGCGATGTAAATCACGATACCGATGGTGGCCACCCAGAAATGCGCTTCAATGGCTTTAACGCTGTACATCTTTTTCTGACCGAACAAACGGGGAATGAGGTAGTACATAGAGCCCATGGTGACCAAGCCCACCCAGCCCAAAGCGCCAGAGTGCACGTGGCCCACAGTCCAGTCGGTGTAATGCGACAAAGCATTGACTGTCTTGATGGACATCATGGGGCCTTCAAAGGTGGACATACCGTAGAAGGACAAAGACACGATGAGGAAGCGCAGGACGGGGTCGTCGCGCAATTTGTGCCATGCGCCAGACAAGGTCATCACACCATTGATCATGCCGCCCCAGCTAGGTGCCAACAAAATGAGGGAGAACACCATGCCGATAGATTGAGTCCAGTCGGGCAATGCGGTGTAGTGCAAGTGGTGAGGACCCGCCCACATGTAGGTAAAGATAAGTGCCCAAAAGTGAACAATGGACAAACGGTAGCTGTAAACGGGACGCTCAGCTTGCTTAGGAATGAAGTAGTACATCATGCCCAAAAAGCCAGCAGTCAAGAAGAAGCCCACCGCATTGTGGCCATACCACCACTGCACCATGGCATCTTGCACACCTGCATATGCAGAGTAAGACTTCATGAGGCCCACTGGCATGGCAGCACTGTTGACCAAGTGAAGTAAGGCAACGGCAATGATGAAGGCACCAAAGAACCAGTTGGCCACATAAATGTGACGAACCTTGCGCGTACCCACGGTGCCAAAGAACACAACGGCAAATGACACCCAGACCAAAGTGATCAGGATGTCAATGGGCCATTCGAGTTCGGCATACTCTTTGCCGCTGGTGTAACCCAAGGGCAATGTAATGGCAGCCAACACAATGACCAACTGCCAACCCCAGAAGGTGAAAGCCGCCAATTTTTCGGCAAATAAGCGAACGTGGCAGGTTCGTTGAACCACGTAGTAGGCTGATGCGAACAAGCCGCAACCGCCAAACGCAAAAATTACGGCATTGGTGTGCAACGGGCGCAAACGACCGTAACTAAGCCATGGAATGCCAAAGTTGAGCTCTGGCCACGTTAATTGAGCTGCAATGATCACGCCAACCAGCATGCCCACTACACCCCACACCACTGTCATGATGGCAAATTGTCTGACAACGGTATCGCTGTAGACGCTTGCCTGTTCATTGGCAAATTTCATTTTCACCTCTTCTTAAATTACAAATCTAGTGTCGCAGTTCGCCCAAACGCTTAGGTTGACTTAAGTCAATCATTTCTAAGAATTCGCTCGCCTTCTGCCTCAATGTCTTCAAATTGACCGCGATTGACCGCCCACCAAAGGCCCGCCAAGATAAAAAACACCAAGGCCACCGACAAAGGCACCAACAAATAAAGGATGTCCATCAGGCGTTTCCTTGTGCATCAAATTGAATGGTTTTTGACAGACGCATGGCGTTCAACACCACACCCAAAGAGCTGCAAGCCATGCCCAATCCGGCCAACCATGCGGGCAAATAACCCAACATGGCCAAAGGCACGCAGGCAAAGTTGTAGATGGCCGCCCAAATCAAGTTTTGGCGAACAATTTGCATGGTTTGTTGGCTCAAACGGATCGTGGCCACTAACGGTTTCAAATTGCTGGCCATGAACACAAAATCGGCTTTGGATTGGGCTAGCGGCAAGGCTTGGCCTAAAGCGAAAGACACATCGGCACCGGCCAACACAGGGCCATCGTTCAGGCCGTCGCCCACCATGGCCACGCGATGGCCTTGCGCTTGTTCTAGTTTGACTTGTTTGAGCTTTTCTTCAGGTGAGCAAGCGCCCATGGCATCGGCAATGTGCAAACGAGTGGCCAATTGAGAAACCGAAGCCTGGCCATCGCCCGACAAAATGCGAATTCGCAAACCTAAATCTTCAAGCGCGCGCAAAGTGGCGGCGGCTTCTTCGCGAGGTGTTTCTGCAAATTCAAAGCTAGCCAGCCAACCATCTTGATCGCTCAAACTGGCTTGCAAAACTTCGCTGGTTTTCATGGGTACGCCACAAAATGCGGCAGAACCCAATCGCAATTCTTTTCGGCTCTCTAGACCCGCCATTTCTGAAGCCTGACGCAAAGTGGCTTGCACACCCTGCCCTGCAAACTCTTTGACGTTGTCCAACACAACAGCCGTATTGGTTTTGTCGCCCACTGCACGCAACAATGAACGAGAGACGGGGTGCAATGAATGCTGGGCCAAAGCGGCGGCCCAAGCCAAGGCCTGATCTGCATCTATGCCGTCGCGCGTTGCAATGTGCTGCAAACTGAAATCTTCGCTGGTCAGCGTTCCCGTTTTGTCAAAGATGACCGTATCGACCTTGGCCAGACTTTGCAAAGCCTGCAAGCTCCTGAGCATCACACCCGCTTTGGCCAGCGCACCGGCTGTAGACAGCATGGCGGCCGGTGTGGCCAATGACAATGCGCAAGGGCAAGTCACAATGAGCACAGACACCGCCACCATCAAAGCATGCGCTGGGCTGTACTGCCAACCCCAGACCGCCGCCAATGCGGACATGATCAAGACGCCCCACAAGAAGGGTTTGGCCACCCGATCGGCCAACAAGGCCATGCTGGGCTTGGACACCGAGGCGCTTTCCATCAGGGCCACCATCTGTCCAAATCGGGTTTGTTTGCCTAGCGTCGTCACCTGCACTTGAACAGTTGCGGTTAGGTTCAAACTACCTGCCAAAACATGTTCGCCTAATGCTCTTGGCAAAGGCCTCGATTCACCTGTGAGCAAAGCTTCGTCGACCTGCGTTTCGCCCGCCACAATTTGCGCATCGGCAGCAAAGGCCTCACCAGGTCGGACTTGAATGACATCTTGCACTCTCAAATGACGAAGTGTGATGGTTTCCCACTCACCGGCATTGGTTCTTCGATGAACCACATCGGGCAAACGGTTCATCACGGCTTCTAAAGCGCCTGCTGTTTTGTCTCTGAGTCTTAGCTCTAGCCACCTACCTGTGAGCAAGAAGAACACAAACATGGTGAACGAGTCGAAATAGACTTCGGCCCCAAATGGACCTTGCGGTTCAAAGGTGCCCAAGGTGCTGACCACAAAGGTGACCAACATGCCAATGGCCACTGGCAAATCCATGCTGATTTTTCTTTGCTTTAAGTCGAGCCATGCTGTTTTGAAAAAAGGCATGCAAGAGAAAAACAAAACAGGCAAAGACAAAACCCACGAAGCCCACCGGAGCAACTGCACCATGTCGGGGGCAATGTCGTGGGGCTCGCTCAGGTAAACCGGCGTGGCGTACATCATGACTTGCATCATGCACAGGCCTGCTACGCCCAAGCGCCACAACATTTTGCGAGCGTCTTCTCGGCGCACTTCGTTGGCCAGCGCATCGTTGGCTGGCACCGTGCGGTAACCAAGTTTCGCAACCGCCTTCATCCAATCGGAAGGTCGCGTTTGGTCGGACGACCACACCACCCTGCCCCTGTGACTGGCCGCACTGATTTGGGCCGACTTCACACCAGGCACCGACATCAAAGCTTCTTCAATGTTGATGGCGCAGGCTGTGCAGTACATGCCTTCAAACACAACACTGGAGGTCCATTGATGGGCTTCTTGCTCACTGGACTGGCTGAAATCAGACCACTCTTGCGCAAGATCCAGCAATGACCATTGGGCGGCCAACGCCTCTAAATCTGGAAGTGCTGCTTGATTCGACATGCCTCGAAGATAAGCCAGCAAGCTTGCATGAAACTTGATTTAGATCAAGACGCTTGGTTTTCAGAGTTTTAAGCTTGGTTCACCGATTCAACAAAGGAGCACACCATGTACAAACGAATTCTTGTCGCCACCGACGGCTCTGCACTCTCTAAAAAAGCCGTGACCGATGCCATTGGCTTGGCCGCCACTTGCGGCGCCGAACTCATTGCACTCAAGGTGGTACCGCGTTACCCACAGGCTTACTTTGAAGGCAGCATTCCATTGAACGCCAAAGATGTGGCGCGCATTGAAGCCCAGTGGGCAGCAGAAGCCCAGGCCGCCGTGGATGCCGTGACCAAATTGGCAACGGCCAAAGGCGTCAAAGCCAAAGGCGTGGTCAGCCGCTCAGACATCGTGTCCGATGCCATCATTGCAGCGGCCAAAAAACAAAAGGCCGATTTGGTGGTCATGGCCTCACATGGCCGCAAAGGCATCAAGCGTTTGCTGTTAGGCAGTGAGACACAACAAGTGCTGACGCACTGTCATGTCCCTGTTCTGGTCTTACGCTAAGAACAAATTTTTGTGCTGATCGCGCAATAAGTTTTTCTGCACTTTGCCCATGGTATTTCGTGGCAGCTCTGGCACCACGAAACACTTTTTGGGTATTTTGAAGTTGGCCAATTGCGATTTTAAAGTGGCAATGATTTTGTCGGCGTCCAATATTGCACCAGCTTTAGCAATGACCACCGCCACGCCTACTTCACCAAAATCGGGATGGGGCACGCCCACCAAAGCACTCTCGGCCACACCTGGCATTTCGTTGATGTAGCCTTCAATTTCAGCCGGATACACGTTGTAGCCGCCACTGATGATGAGGTCTTTGCTACGGCCCACAATGGTCACGTAGCCGCGCTCGTCAAACTTGCCCACATCGCCTGTTTTAAAAAAGCCATCGGCGGTAAATTCTTCTTTGGTTTTTTCGGGCATGCGCCAGTAAGCTTTAAACACATTGGGGCCTTTGACCTGAATGTTGCCAATCTCGCCCACAGGCAAAGCTTTGCCATCGTCGCCTTGCACGCGCAACTTCACGCCTGGCAGCGGAAAGCCTACTGTGCCACCGCGACGCTCGCTTTGCCCGCCATGTCGCTTGTCTGCCGCATAAGGATTGGAGGTGAGCATGACAGTTTCACTCATGCCATAGCGCTCCAAAATAGTATGCCCTGTGCGCTGCTGCCACTCAGTGAAAGTTTCAATCAGCAAAGGTGCAGAACCCGCAACGAAAAGACGCATGTTGCGCGTGGCTTCTTTGTTGAGTGACTGCTCTTGCAGCATGCGAACATAAAGCGTGGGCACGCCCATGAACACGGTAGCCTCTGGCATTTTGGCAATGACAAACTTGGGGTCAAACTTGGCCAACCAAATCATTTTGCTGCCATTGATCAGTGCACCATGAATGGCCACAAACAAACCATGCACATGGAAGATGGGCAAGGCGTGAATCAGCACATCGCCTTTTTTCCAGCCCCAATAAGTCTGGAGCGTTTGCGCATTGCTAAGCATGTTGCCGTGCGTCAGCATGGCGCCTTTGCTGCGACCCGTGGTGCCACTGGTGTACAAAATAGCGGCCAAGTCGTCTACATTTTTTACGGCAATTTTGTGCGTGTCTTTTTGATGGATGGCGCGCTCAAGCAAGGTGCCTGTGCGATCGTCATTCAAAGTAAACACATGTTGCGTGCCCGCCTTGAATGCAATTTTGCTAACCCAACCAAAATTGGCACCCGAACAAACCACCACCGCAGGCTCTGCGTTGCCAATGAAGTACTCAATCTCAGCGCTTTGGTAAGCGGTGTTCAAAGGCAAAAACACATAGCCCGCCCGCAGCGTTGCCAAATACAACATCATGGCTTCAACTGACTTTTCCACTTGAACGGCAATGCGACTGCCCTTGGGCAATTTCAAGCCATCGAGCAAGTTGGCCATCATGCTACTGGCGCGGTCTAAATCACGCCATGTGTAATGAAGGCCTTGGTCAGTTTCAACCGCCAATGCATCTAAGTTGGCAGGAAATGCAGCACGCAGCGCTGCGAACAAACTCGCTTGAGACATCTTCAATCCAGTTTTGCGCCAGAGGCTTTCACCACTTGGCTCCATTTACGCAATTCAGTTTTGATGAACGCATCAAATTGTGCGCCCGCCAAGTTGGGGAACTCTGCGCCTTGCGCAGACCACACCGCTTTGGCTTCATCGCTTTGGCAGGCCTTGCGAACTTCTTCAACCATTCTTGCCTGCGCGTCTGCAGTCGTTGCCTTCGGCGCCCAAAGTCCATACCAAGTGCTCACGGTGTACTCTGGCAAGCCAACCTCAGAGGAGCAAGGCACATCTGGAAAGGCAGGATTGCGCTTGGTACCCGAAACCATGAGCGCCTTGATTCTGCCGCCCTTGATGTGCGCAGCAGACGAGCCCAAACCATCAAACATCATGTCGACATTGCCTGCAATCAAATCTTGCAAAGCTGGGCCTGCACCGCGGTAAGGAATGTGGGTAATGAAGGTTTGGGTTTGCAACTTGAACAATTCACCGGCCAAGTGGTGAGACGTACCGCCACCCGCTGAACCGTAGTTCAAACGACCTGGATTTTTCTTCACAAAATCAATGAACTCTTTGATGTTGTTGGCTGCAACTTTTTTGGGATTGACCACCAAGACTTGGGGCACGGCAGCAACCAAAATCAAAGGCGCCAAGTCGCGCTCTAAGTCGTAATCTAGCCTGGGGTACATGCTGGGTGCAATGGTGTGATGAACAGCGCCCATGAAATAGTTGTAACCATCGGGTGCTGCCTTGGCTGCTAAGCCAGCACCCAATGTGCCGCCGGCACCTCCGCGGTTGTCAATGATGAGTTGTTTGCCCGTTTGCTTGGAAAAAATAGCTGACAAGGGTCTGGCAAAGGCGTCTGTGCCGCCACCCGCAGGAAATGGCACGATCAAGTTGACCGGTTTGGTGGGCCAACCAGCCTGGGCCCACGCTGGCACCAGCGTTGATGTGGAAGCTGCTGCTGCCCATTGCAACAGCGAGCGTCTTTGAATACCGTCTTTTGAAAACTGCATGTTTGTCTCCTTTTAAGAAATGAAACTGACCCACTGCAAAGCGTCAAGCATTCTTTGGCTTGCTAACTCCGACATACAAAACAACACCCAACAACATCATGGGCACACACAACCACTGCCCCATGCTGAGCCCCATCGACAACAGGCCGAGGTGCGCATCGGGTTCTCTGAAATACTCCGCAATAAAGCGCAGGCTGCCATAGCCCATCAAGAATACGGCAGACACTTGTCCCATGGGCCTGTCTTTGCGCGCAAACAGCCACATCACAACAAAGAGCAACAAGCCCTCTAACAAGAATTGGTAGATTTGAGACGGGTGCCTAGGTAAGTCTCCGGCCCCTCTAAAAACCATGCCCCAAGGCAAATCGGCATCCGCTTGACGACCCCACAACTCGCCGTTGATGAAGTTGCCAATGCGTCCTGCCGCCAAACCCGTCGGCACGCAAGGCGCCACAAAGTCCATTACTTGAAAAAAGGGTCGATGACGGGTTTTGGCAAACCAAACCATGGCCGCCATCACGCCCAGCAAGCCGCCATGAAAACTCATACCGCCTTGCCAAACGTAGGCAATCTCTAAAGGATGAGAAAAATAATAAGCTGGCTGGTAAAACAGGCAATACCCAATACGCCCGCCTAAAACCACGCCCAAAACACCTGCAAACAAAATGTCTTCGACATCCTTCACGGCCCACTGGGTTAGGCGCGCATAAGGCAAGTGGGTCAGACGGCGAGTGGCCAAAAAGTAAAACAAGCCAAAAGCAGCCAAATAGGTCAGGCCATACCAATGAACAGCGACGGGCCCTAATTGCAGGGCCACAGGGTTAATTTGAGGGTGAATCAGCATGGGGTCAGATTGTGCCCTGTTCAAGACCCCCGATGCACCCCTATATGCCCTAAGTTCTAGGGGTTCTTCCTGACTCTCCCTTAGAATGACTGGCCTGAGATTAAATTCGTCTCAATTGCAAGCTAAATAACTGTTCTGTTGACCCTAAACCATCCATCAAACCATGAGCGACAAGATCATCCCCATCCAATCGGCTACCCCTAGCAACCGCCGTAGCGCCAACATTACCCAAGGCAAATCACGGGCGCCTAACCGCTCGATGTACTACGCCATGGGCTACGAAGAAGGTGATTTTGTCAAACCCATGGTGGGCGTGGCAAACGGTCACAGCACCATCACCCCTTGCAACAGTGGCCTGCAAAAACTGGCCGATGCAGCTGTAGCTGGCATTGAAGAAGCCGGTGGCAACGCTCAAATTTTTGGCACCCCCACTATTTCAGATGGCATGGCCATGGGCACTGAGGGCATGAAGTACTCCTTAGTTAGCCGCGAAGTGATTTCTGATTGCATCGAAACCTGCGTTCAAGGCCAGTGGATGGACGGCGTCTTGGTGGTAGGCGGTTGCGACAAAAACATGCCCGGCGGCATGATGGGCATCTTGCGCGCCAACGTACCAGCCATCTACGTGTACGGCGGCACCATTTTGCCAGGCCGCTACCAAAACAAAGACCTCAACATCGTCAGCGTGTTTGAAGCCGTAGGCCAAAACGCCGCAGGCAATTTGAGCGACTTCGATTTGAAAGAAATTGAAAAGCGCGCCATTCCAGGCACGGGTTCGTGCGGCGGAATGTACACGGCCAACACCATGTCGTCTGCGTTTGAAGCCTTGGGCATGTCACTGCCCTACTCTTCCACCATGGCCAACCCCCATGATGAAACCAAAAACTCGGCCAAAGAATCGGCCAAGGTTTTGCTCGAAGCCATCAAGAAAGATTTGAAGCCCCGCGACATCGTCACCAAAGAAGCCATTGAAAACGCCGTGGCAGTCATCATGGCCACCGGTGGCTCTACCAATGCGGTGCTGCACTTCTTGGCCATTGCCCACACCGCAGGTGTTGAGTGGACCATTGACGACTTCGAGCGCATGCGCAAAAAGATTCCCGTCATTTGCGATTTGAAGCCTAGCGGTCAGTATTTGGCCGTTGACTTGCACCGCGCTGGCGGTATTCCGCAAGTCATGAAAGTTTTGTTGAAGGCTGGCTTGTTGCACGGCGATTGCATGACCATCACCGGCAAAACCGTGGCCGAAAACTTGAAAGACATTCCCGACGCACCTCGCGCCGACCAAGATGTCATTCGCACCATCGACAAGCCTATGTATGCAGAAGGCCACTTGGCCATTTTGAAAGGCAATCTGTCACCCGAAGGTGCTGTGGCCAAAATTACGGGCTTGAAGAACCCTGTCATCACCGGCCCTGCTCGCGTGTTTGACGACGAACAGTCTGCATTGAAGGCCATCTTGGATGGCAAGATCAAAGCGGGCGACGTTATGGTTTTGCGTTACCTCGGCCCCAAAGGCGGCCCAGGTATGCCCGAAATGTTGGCCCCCACAGGCGCACTCATTGGCGCCGGTTTGGGCGAAAGCGTGGGCCTCATTACCGATGGCCGCTTCTCTGGCGGTACCTGGGGCATGGTGGTGGGTCACGTGGCCCCCGAAGCGGCTGCGGGCGGCACCATTGCGTTTGTGAATGAAGGCGACTCAATCACCATTGACGCTCACAAATTGATCTTGGAATTGAACGTGCCCGAGGCAGAAATTGCCAAGCGCCGTGTGGGTTGGACAGCACCTGCGCCCCGTTATACACGTGGCGTACAGGCTAAGTTTGCCTTCAATGCATCCAGCGCCAGCAAAGGTGCTGTGCTGGATTTGTATTGAAAATGTTGTAAAGAATCAATCAGAGGCCAATGGCGGCAATGCCCGCCTTGGCAATCTGAGCGTCTTCTGTGGACTTCACACCGCTGACACCCACGGCGCCCAAGCAGGCGCCGTCTTTCATGATGGGTACGCCACCTTCCAACATGCCCTCAATGGTGGGGGCTGACAAGAAGGAATAACGGCCACCATTGATCACATCTTCATAAATTTTGGTTTCACGTTGACCCATGGCCGCTGTTTTGGCTTTGGCGGGTGCAATGTGAGAAGACACGGGTGCTGCGCCATCCAAACGTTGGAAGTGCAACAAGTGACCGCCTGCGTCCACAATGGCGATGCTGACCGCCCACTTGTTTTTCTGAGCTTCAGCTTGAGCTGCGGCAGCAATGGTTTGAACGTCTGACAATTCGAGAGTGGCTTGAGTTTTCATGTTGAGATGGTTGTAAAAAGCAAAGCCTAAGCATATCGCAGCCCAGAAAACCCATTAGTGACCTGAAAGTCACTACACAAAAGACCCTGAAAACTTCGGCAAATAGGGCATTTTGGGTTACAAGCCCTACAATTTGCTCACCCGATAACGGGTGTTATTTCAGGAGTTCACACATGAGCGATCTTCAAAACATCGAACAACCCAGCTGGGGCGGCGTTGCCAGTACCCCCGCTGAACGCAACAAGGTCATGCGCAACACTTATTGGTTGTTGGCACTGAGCTTGTTACCTACCGTACTGGGCGCCTGGTTAGGCGTTGCAACGGGCATTACCCAATCTTTGGGCGGTGGACTTGGCATGGTGCTGTTCATTGGCGGCGCCATTGGCTTTATGTTTGCCATCGAAAAAACCAAACACTCCTCAACAGGCGTGCTGGTCTTGTTGGCCTTCACCTTCTTCATGGGTCTCATGCTATCGCGCATGATTGCCATGGTGCTGGGCTTTAAGAACGGTGCCGACCTCATCATGACTGCCTTTGCAGGCACTGCAGGTGTGTTCGCTGTCATGGCTTCACTGGCCAGCGTCATTAAGCGCGACTTGTCCGGCATGGGCAAGTGGTTGTTTGTCGGCGCCTTGGTTCTCATGGTAGGCGGCATTGTCAACATCTTTGTTGGCTCTACAGCTGGCATGATGGCTTTGTCTGTGGCTGCCATCGGCATCTTCAGCGCCTACATGCTGTACGACCTGAAGCAAATTTTGGACGGCGGCGAGACCAACTACATCAGCGCCACACTCATGTTGTACATGGACTTGTTCAATGTGTTCCAAAGCTTGTTGGCGCTGTTGGGCATCATGGGCGGCGAGCGCGATTAAATTAGCAGCGCCCTCGGGCGCAAGTTAATTCGGTGCATAGCAGCACCCTAGGAGCAGAAAAGCATCTGAGTTCGAAAGACTCAGGTGCTTTTTTGTTGGCGCTTATTGATGGCGCTTTGTGATGGCGCTTTTATAGGCTATCAGTCAATGCGCTCAAAGACCGCCATGCTCTCCACATGGGCGGTGTGCGCAAACATATTGACCACGCCAGCGCTCAGACAACGATAACCTGCCCTGTGCACCAGCAAGCCAGCATCGCGCGCCAATGTGGCGGGGTTGCAACTGACGTACACAATGCGTTTGGGAAATTGCCAGTTGCCACGCAGCTCCGCGTTTTCATTCAGCTCAGCCATGGCCTTGGCCAAAGCAAAGGCACCTTCGCGGGGTGGATCAATGAGCCACTTGTCGGCAATGCCGTCGGCCATGAGCATCTCGGGCGTCATTTCAAACAAGTTGCGCGCAATGAAGGTGGTGGGGGCCAATTGTTTAGCCTTTCCCCGCAGGCTTTGATTGCGCGCAAAGTTGTCACGCGAACGGGCCACCAAAGTTTCGGCACCTTCAATGCCCACCACTTCTTTGGCCATGGTGGCAATGGGCAAAGTGAAGTTGCCCAAACCACAGAACCAATCGATCACACGCTCATGCGCCTGGGGCTTGAGCAAACGCAAAGCACGCGTTACCAACACACGGTTGATGTGTGGATTGACCTGCGTGAAGTCGGTGGGCTTGAACGGCATGTGCACACCAAAATCGGGCAAGTCATAGGACAGCTCTGGGCCGCCTTCGTCCATCAATTTGACCGTGTCGGGGCCTTTGATTTGCAACCACCACTGCACTTCATGCAGCTTGGCAAACTCACGCAAACGATCTTGATCGGCTTGACTCAAGGGCTCTAAATGGCGCAGCACCAATGCAGTGACGCTGTCGCCTTGGGCCAGTTCAATTTGCGGAATGGTCTCGCGGGCATCCATGCCAAAAATGAGTTCGCGCAGCGACAACAACATGCCGCTGATGTTGGGCGGCAAGACACGGCAGGTTTTGATGTCGGCCACATAACGACTTTTGCGCTCGTGAAAACCAATTAGCACTTCACCTTTTTTGTGGACATAGCGCACTGACATGCGCGCGCGATAACGGTAACCCCAGCTGGGGCCTTCCATGGGGCGCAATAAATTTTCTGGTTTGACCTTGCCCAAATGCCAAAGATTGTCTTCCAGCACGCGTTGCTTGATGGCCACCTGCGCACTGGCTTCTAAGTGCTGCATCTTGCAGCCACCACAGGCGCCTGCATGCAATCCAAAGTGGGGGCAGCCTGGTTTAACGCGCTGAGAAGATTCGTGGTGCACTTGGGTCACAACTCCGGCTTCCCAGTTGTTCTTCTTGCGGTGAACATTGACGGAGACCATCTCGAAGGGCAAGGCACCTTCTACGAAAACGACTTTGCCATCGGGTCTACGGGCAATGCCTTGGGCTTCCATATCGAGTGCATCGATGTGCAGCCAACCAGCTGGCAAATCAGAACGGCCTAAGATAATTTCTTGTGTCTGTTCTTCTCGTGTTGTGTCGTTCTGTTTGCTCATGGCCGAGAGGGCAACAACTTGGCGGGATCCACCGGTTTGCCTTGTTTGCGAATTTCAAAATGCAACTTCACACGATCGGCATCAGAGCTGCCCATCTCTGCAATGCGCTGACCCTTTTGCACGGTTTGATCTTCTTTAACCAACAAGCTTTGGTTGTGCGCATAGGCAGTGAGGTAGGTGTTGTTGTGCTTGAGGATGACCAAGTTGCCATAGCCTCTTAAGCCAGAACCGGCATAAACCACTTTGCCATCGGCAGCGGCCAATACAGGGTCGCCTGCCTTGCCAGCAAAGTCGAGTCCCTTGTTTTTAGTTTCATCAAAACCAGTCAAGACCTGACCAGGGTGTGGCCAGGCAAACACCAAGCTTTCGTCGCCAGAGTTTGAAGGCGCTGATGCCGCTGTTTGTGCGTTGGCTTGCGAAGTTGCTGAACTTGTAGCCGTAGTGTTTGTTGCGACTGTATTGGCCGCGGGCTTGGCTGCCACCGTAGCGGGTGGCACCACCCGCAAAACTTGATCCACTTCAATCACGTTGGGATTGTCCAGACCATTCCACTTGGCAATGTCGCGCCAGGCTTGGCCATTTTCAAGTGCAATTTTGGTGAGAGTGTCGCCAGGGCGAACGCTGTAGTAACCAGGTTTGCCAGCATTTTCAGCGCCAGGCAGAGTGCCCATGGAAACTGGCGAACTCACAGCCACTGGGCTGCTTTGTCTTTGAGCTTGCATGGGCTGCTGCTGCGCGCGAACAGGGGGTTGACCTGCCACACGGTCTTCAACGGGAATGGGGCCCCGCGGCTTGGAACTGCAGGCAACCAAGGCGCATGTGGCCAGAATACAAAGAACCGTCAAACCAAGACGGGCATCCAAACGTTTCATTCCGAATCCTTCAGGAGATACCCGATTTTAAAGGGACAAAGTGAACCGCCTCGAGCACGCTTTGCTTAAAGCCCTGGGCAGTTTTGTCGACCACCATCAGGGCCTGTTGACCGTTGGCCGTGACGGTGGGCGCCACCAACCTGCCCCCGACCGCCAACTGGTCAAGCCATGCTTGGGGCAAGTTTTCCCCGCCCGCAGCTGAAATGATGGCAGCATAAGGCGCACCCTTAGGATAGCCCAACATGCCATCGCCAAACAACAAATGCACATTGGGCAATCGAAAGTGGCGCAAATTGGCACGCGCTTTTTCGTGCAAGCCTTTGAGCCGCTCAATGCTGTAAACCTCGGTGGCAATGTGGCTCAGTACCGCAGCTTGGTAGCCACAGCCCGTGCCAATTTCTAAAACGCGGCCCAACTTGCCAGTAGCACCTTCGCGCAACAGCTCCATCATGCGCGCCACCACATTGGGCTTGGAAATGGTTTGACCCAAGCCGATGGGCAAGCTGGTGTCTTCGTAAGCCTGATTGACCAAGGCGCTTTCTACAAAGCGATGACGTTCAACCGTGCCCATGGCTTGCAAAACCATCGGATCTTTGAGGCCCTGCGCTGCCAACTTTTCGACCATGCGGCGGCGCACGGCGCTGGAATCTAGGCCCAAGCCCAGCGGGTTGATCGCGGGGGAACTGACCACGGCGACTTTGGCTGGTTTGACCGTCGTCTTTTGGTCTAGCTTGATGGGAAATCCAGGGCGTTGCGCCATCAGCCCTCCCACACCTTGAGCTTGGCCAAATTTTGGGACCAGAAGCCGGCATTGTCGTGATCGGTTAGATCGACCTTCAAAGGGGTGATGGTGGCATGGCCGTTTTTGGCCGCATGGAAATCGGTGCCCTCACCGTCGTCCATGGCTTCGCCAGCGTTGCCAATCCAATACATGGTTTCGCCGCGGGGGCTCATTTGGGTAATGACAGGCTCGGCTGCATGACGGCGCCCCAAACGGCACAAAGTGGCGGCTTTGATCGCTGCAGATTTGTTAGGGATGTTGACATTCAAGAGCCAAGGCGATTTGCCAATGAGTTGGGCCGCTTCAAATTGCGCCACCATATTTTTGGCAAATTCGGCTGCCTTGTCCAAATGCGCCCAGCCCTTTTCGGTTTGAGAAAAAGCCAACGCAGGAATTCCAAACAAGTAGCCTTCCATGGCCGCACCCACCGTGCCTGAATACAGCGTGTCGTCGCCCATGTTGGCACCGTTGTTAATGCCAGACACTACCAAGTCGGGCCGATAGCCCAGAAGGCCTGTTAAAGCAATGTGGACACAGTCGGCGGGCGTTCCGTTAACGTACCTGAAACCGTTTTCGCCTTGCCTTACATACAAAGGCGAATGCAAGGTGAGTGCATTGGATTTGGCGCTGTTGTTGTGCTCGGGGGCGACCACTTCGACGTCGGCCACTTGCTTAAGGGCGTGATAAAGCGCCACAATGCCCTCAGCGCGGTAACCGTCGTCGTTAGAAATGAGAATTTTCATGGGTATGTCCTAGGCCTCAATTGTAGGTCGCTACCGAGACATACCGAAGGCGACTTTGACCGATATATTCGATAGATAAGTAGTTTTTTGAGGAGATTTTTGTGCACGCTTGGCTATGTGAAAACCCCGTAGGTGTTGAAGCACTCAATTGGAAAGAAATTCCCACTCCAACGCCCCAAAAAGGTCAGGTTTTGGTGCGCATTGAAGCCGCCAGTTTGAACTTTCCCGATTTGTTGATTGTTCAAAACAAATACCAAATGAAACCCGATCTGCCTTTCGTGCCAGGTTCTGAATATGCAGGCGTCATTGAAGCCGTAGGCGAAGGCGTTACCGACCTCAAAGTAGGTCAGTCGGTAGCCTGCTTGTCTGGCACCGGCGGCTTTGGCACACACACTTTAGCACCCGCCAAATTGTGCATGCCCTTGCCCCCCGGCTTCCCTGCTGTAGACGCTGCGGCCTTCATCATGATTTATGCCACATCGCACCACGCTCTGATAGACCGCGCAGCGCTAAAGGCTGGCGAAACCGTGTTCATTTTGGGTGCGGCAGGTGGCGTTGGAACCGCTGCCATTCAAATTGCTAAAGCAGCTGGCGCACGCGTCATTGCTGCAGCCTCCACTGACGAAAAATGTGCACTTTGCAAATCACTGGGTGCAGACGAAACCATCAACTACACCACGCAAAACATGCGAGAGGTCTTGAAGGCCCTGACCGATGGCAAAGGCCCCGATGTCATTTATGACCCTGTGGGTGGCGATTTTGCAGAACCTGCTTTCAGGTCGATTGCCTGGCGCGGTCGCTACTTGGTGGTGGGCTTTGCTTCGGGCCCTATTCCTGCACTGCCCTTCAATTTGGCATTGCTCAAAGGCGCCTCCATTGTGGGCGTGTTCTGGGGCGACTTTGCACGCCGTGAACCCCAAGCCAACGCCGCCATGATGGCCGAGTTGGCCAAGTGGTATGCCCAAGGCAAAGTCAAACCCGTCATCGATCGAACTATGCCCATGAGCGACCTGAAAGCCGCTTATGCGCACATGGGATCACGCGGCGTGATGGGCAAGTTGGTGATGGTCAATTAAGACCTCCACCATTGACCCACCATGCTGGTCCCAAACCAGCTGACGCTTACTTCTTCTTTTTCAAACCTGGGTCATATCGCTTGATCCAGTTGAAAAACTCGTGGTACCAAATCACGTTGTTGGCAGGTTTCAAAATCCAATGGTTCTCATCGGGGTACCACAATAAGCGTGCATCCACACCTTTGGCCTTGAGGGTGTTGTAGTAAGCCAAGCCTTGGGCATCGGGCACTCGGTAGTCTTTGGCGCCATGAATGACCAACGTGGGCGTCTTCATGGTGGCGGCATACGCATGCGGGCTTTGTGAGTGCACCTTCTGCACATCGTTCCAGTACCAAGCGCCTAGCTCTTGTGCGTGCCAACCATAGGCATCGTCCGAGAACATGCCCACCCAATCAAAACATCCGGCATGGCACACATAGGCTTGATATCGACCCGGCTTCACGTGGGCATTCATCCATGCCACCATGTAACCGCCGTAGCTGCCGCCTGTGGCAAAGACACGGCCTTTGTCGATCCACGTTTTCTTGCGCAGCCAATCGGTACAGGCTTCCATGTCTTGAAGCTCCAGGTCACCCCATTTGTGAGTGATCGAGTCTAAAAACTTCAAGCCAAAGCCGGAAGAGCCATGGTAGTTGACGTTGGCCACCACATAGCCCTGCGCCGCAAACACGTGGTAGTTCCAACGCCAGTGCCACACATCACCAGGACCTGTATGAGGGCCACCGTGAATGGTGTGCAACAAGGGGTATTTTTGTGTGGATTTGAAGCCCGGTGGAAAGTGCAGCCAAACTTGCACGTCATCGCCCTGCCCGCCTTTGAACCAATGTTCTTCCGTTTTTCCCAGCGCAATGCCGTCGAGCAAATCGTCGTTGAAATGCTCGAGACGTTTGGCGTCCTGAGACAGGGCTTGCCCTGATTCATCCAACTTCAAAACATGAATGCGACCTGGATGAATGGCCCGGTCCATGAGGGTGACCAACTGACCCGCCGCTTCATCAAACGCATGAATGGTGCCGCCTTCGGAGACCACTGTGGGCTTGGCAGATGCAATGTCAAAACGCCAGACGTGTTGACGACCGCGGTCTTCTGCTTTGCACAACAAAGCGCTGGCATCTTCTGCCCACTTCAAAGGCACTTGAGGTTCACGGTCCCACTTGGCACTGATGGTTTTCCAAGCGGCAGATTTTTCCCCTGCTGTTGATTTGCGCTTCAAATCGACCAAGGCCAAATGGCTAGGTTGGGTGTGCTTGAGTGCTTGATGCGAAGCCAAAAAGGCCAACTGATCGCCCGTGGGGCTATAGGCAGGACCCGCCAAATCCCAGCCCTTGTCTTTGACCAAATCACGAATGGCCTGAACCTTCAAACCCTTCAATTGAATTTCAGCCAAGGCCATGCGCGGCGCGGCTTTTTGGCCTCTGTCAGGGTCGTGCACAAAACAAATGCTTTTGCCATCGGGCGAGATGTCAAATTCGTTGGCGCTCGGCTCGCGTCGTGGCAACTCAAAGTCTGTGCCTTCCAGTAAGTCCACCACACGGCCATTGGCCAAATCCATCACGCACAAGTGTGGCACGCGGTCCATGGGCAAGTTGTGATCCCAATGACGGTACACGGCGTCTTCAGTGGCAAAGGCCGTATCTTTGCGTGCCTTGTCTTTTTTCAACTGTTCGGCCTGTGATGACGCACCTTTTAGTTTGGGCCAGACCCAAGTGATGAATGCAATCTTTTGACCATCAGGAAACCATTTGAAATCTTCCACGCCGGTGGCTACTTCACCGGCCCGCTTGGCTTCGCCACCATCGGGTGGGATCAAATAAATTTGAGATGTTTCGTCTTTCTTGCCATTTTGTTCGCGCTTGGCCATAAAGGCCACCCAGTCACCGTTGGGTGAGAACTGAGGGCGGCCATCTTTGTCGCCACATTGCGTGAGCTGACGCGGTTGACCACCTAAGGTTGACAGCAGCCAAATGGCGCTCTGAATGCTATTTTCTTTAACAGAGGGTTGGGCCACGGCACACACCGCTTGAGAACCATCTGGGCTGATGCTGGGGGCACCCACACGTTGCAGTTGCCAGAGGAGCTCTACGGTGAGTTGCTTGGCAGAAGTTCGTGAGCTAGATTTGGTTTGAGACGTCGCCATGGTTTTCCAGTCCTTAGTGAAATCAAACGAAAAAAGGGTTTACAAGAAACCTTGTAAACCCTTCATATTTTTGGGGTGGCTGATGGGGCTCGAACCCACGACAACAGGAATCACAATCCTGGACTCTACCAACTGAGCTACAGCCACCGTAGAAGCGAAATTATAGCCGAAAGATTTGCGGCCAAATGCACATCAAGCTGGTGTTTTGGCCTTCTCGGAAGCGGGCTTGGTCACCAAAATCTCGGTCTTTAACAGCGCTTTCAGCTCTGCCAAGTAAGCCAATGTTTCGGCCGATCCCCACAGCTGTGTAAATTGCTGTTGCGCCTGCTTCATCAAGTCTTTGTTGTCTTCAGGTGGTAAGACCTTGGTGACTCGAATGACGGCATAGCCCTGAGCACCCAAATCGACACCGCTCACAGCGGGCAGTTTGTTAGGGTCTGCACGCAACACCGCATCCACCACTTGCGGCAATTGTTTTTGATTCTTCTCGCGAGACAACACGACGGCATTGGGCAAACCATCTGCGCTGGTCTTTAAGCTTGCGACTTTTTGCTCGCCTTGCGCCTTGGCCATTTCTGCGGCTTTGTCTTGCATCAAACTGCGTTTGACCAAGTCTTTCACATCCGCCAATGGCAATGTGGCAGCAGGCTGATGTTTGACAACACGTGCAGACACCAAGGTGCTGGGCGCCACTTCAACCGCTTCTGTGTTGCGTTGCTTTTGCAAAGAGGCTTCACTGAAAAGCGCCTGCAACAAACCGGGATGGCTCAACAGGTTTTTACCTTGAGCATTGGGCGCTTCTGCATTGCGCAGAACTTTGCTGGCCTTTTGAACGTTGAGCTTGAGTTTCTCAGCCACCGGTTTCAGGCTGTCTGATTGTTCGTAGACCGTGTTGGAAAATGTTTCCGCCATCTCTGCGTATTTGCGCTGCGCTTGTTGTTTCTTCAAGTCGGCTTCGAGTGCAGGACGCATGGACTCAAAGCTTTGCGCCTTGGGTGCCTTGATGTCAGTCAATTGAATGATGTGATAACCAAACTCTGATTCAACCAGATCGCTAATTTCAGACTTTTTAAGGCCGAAAGCGGCATCTTCAAAAGGCTTGACCATGGCGCCACGACCAAAGAAATCCAGGTCGCCTCCCTTTACGGCAGAGCCTGGGTCTTGTGAATTTTTGCGTGCAACTTCTGCAAAGCTGGCGGGCTTGGCTTTGACTGCCTTTAGCAATTCCTCGGCCTTGGCGCGGGCTGCTTTTTTCTCGGCTTCTGGCGCATCTTTGGCGGCCGTAATCAAAATATGGCTGGCTCGTCGCTCTTCTTTGCTAGACAAGCGCTGCAGATTTTGTTCGTAGTAAGTCTTTAAGTCTTGCTCGTTCAAGACAATGCTTTGACGCAAGCTTTCGATATCTAGCACCACGTATTCAATGTCTGCAGATTCTGCAGATTGAAACTTGGCGGTGTTCTTGTCGTAATAAGCTTGAATATCGGCATCATTGACGTTCACTTTGCTAAGAAAGTCGGACGCTGGGAAATTGACAATTTGCACTTCACGTCGCTGCATGAAGGCATTCATGGCGGTTTGCGTTTGGGCCAATGTGGCAAAGGCTGAGCTTTGCACACCTTGAATCACTTGGCGATTGGAAATGTCGGAGCGCATTTGCATTTCAAACATTTCGGGCGTCATACCTTGCGATGCAACCAATTGCTTGTAACGCTCCATGTCCAGTTTGCCGTCTGCCGAACGCAGGGCTGCAATGGCTGGAATAGATTGCAGTTCACGCGCCAAGCGGGTGTCGCTGGCCACCAATTGCAGCTTTTGCGCAGCTGCTGCCACCACTTGATCACGCACCAAACGCTCTAATGTGGCGTATTTGGCTTCGGGTGTGTCAAACATCTTGACATCAATGTTGGGCATGGAGGAACGAATGCGATCGACTTCGCGCTTGTGCGCTGCATCCCACTCGCCTTGGCTGATTTTGTTGCCATTGACCTTGGCCACTGCAGCGCCTTGGTCGTTGAAACGGCTGTAGCCCTCAAGACCAAACATCACAAAGGACGGAATGATGAGCAAGAACAACAAGCCCATCATGATCTTGGTGTTGTTGCGGACAAAATCAAACATGTGAGAACTCTCGGTAAGGTTGCGCGGTCAAAGTCTTGAAAACACAAAAGGCGAACAATTTGTTCGCCTTTGCTTAGGGGTGGTGGGTGATGACGGGCTCGAACCGCCGACCTACGCCTTGTAAGGGCGCCGCTCTACCAACTGAGCTAATCACCCCCTTCATCAAAGATTAGTTCAAGGCGTCTTTGAGAGCCTTGCCTGGACGGAACTTAGGCACCTTGGCAGATTTGATCTTGATGGCAGCGCCAGTACGTGGGTTGCGACCCGTGCGAGCAGCACGCTTGGTGACGGCGAAAGTACCGAAACCGACCAGAGCAACAGTGCCGCCCTTTTTCAATGTGGTGCGAACGGCGCCAATGGTGGCTTCCAAAGCGCGGCCAGCAGCAGCCTTAGAGATGTCTGCTTGTTTAGCAATGTGCTCGATCAATTCTGTCTTGTTCATACAAAGAGCCTTAGAAAAAAATAGAGCACTCGAAAGTCGAGTACTCAATATTGAGAAAAAAATTTGGTTGAAGTTGTTTTAAAACTTCTAAGACAACGCATTGTCTCCGCAATGAATTTGTCGACTTCAATTTAACCAGACTAACAGCGCCTGTCAAATGATTTTGCGTCTAGAAACCGCAGTGCGGAACGAATTCTAGACGCAAACTGAATGCAGACAAGGTCTTGACTTAAAAAAATTTTAATTTATAGAAACAAGTCTGCCAAAGTTCTCATAAAGCCGCTGCAATGGCTTTGCCAACATCTTGCGTATTAGCAGAACCCCCTATATCGGCAGTGCGTGGCGCACCGCTGTTGGGCGCTAAAACTTTTTCAATGGCGTTCAGCACAGCATCGTGTGCTGGTTTGCAACCTAAAAATTCCAGCATCATGGCGCCACACCAAATTTGGCCAATCGGGTTGGCCATATTTTTTCCTGCAATGTCTGGTGCCGAACCATGTACGGGCTCAAACAGGGAGGGGTATTTTTTGTCGGGGTTGAGGTTGGCACTGGGTGCAATGCCAATGGTGCCTGTACATGCAGGCCCCAAATCACTCAAGATGTCGCCAAACAAATTGCTAGCGACCACCACATCAAAAAAATCTGGACGCTGGACAAAGTGCGCCGTCAAAATATCAATGTGAAATTTGTCGACGTTGATGCCAGGATAGTTCTTGGCCATTTCAACCACGCGCTCATCCCAGTAAGGCATGGTGATGGCAATGCCATTGGACTTGGTGGCACTGGTTAAATGTTTTTTGGGACGCGACTGCGCCAACTCAAAAGCAAACTTCAAAACACGGTCTACACCAATGCGTGACATGACGGTTTCTTGCATGACAATTTCGCGCTCGGTGCCAGGAAACATCCGGCCACCAATGCTGGAGTATTCACCCTCGGTGTTTTCGCGCACGATGTACATGTCAATTTCGCCGGGCTGACGAGGACTGCCATCGCGGCGCACCACCGGCGCAATGATGCCGGGCATGAGGCGGGCTGGACGCAAGTTGATGTACTGATCAAACTCTCTGCGAAACATCAGCAAAGAACCCCATAACGACACATGGTCAGGAATTTTGTCTGGCCAACCAACGGCACCAAAGTAAATGGCATCGTGTCCGCCAATTTGGTCTTTCCAGTTGTCGGGCAACATCTGGCCGTGCTTTTCGTAGTAATCCCAGCTTGAAAAATCGAAATGATCAAAATGCAAATCGAGATTGAACTTGCTGGCAGCGGCTTCCATGACGCGCAAACCCTCAGGCATCACTTCTTTGCCAATGCCATCGCCAGCGATCACTGCAATTCGTTTTTTAGACATGGTGTTCAATCTCCTAGGTGGGTTCTTTGATTTTAGGTGTGCGGACAACCAAGCTAACACCCAGCGCTGTGAGCGCGATGCCTAACAAGGTTACAAGGGTAATGGGTTCATCAAACAAAAACCAGGCCATCAAGGCTGTGCAAGGCGGCACCAAATACATGAGGCTGGTGACCGATGCTGCAGCGCCCTTTTGAATCAGGATGTAAAGCAATGAACTACCGCCCAATGTCAGGCCCAGTACAGACCAAGCCATGGCGCCCCAAAGCTCTGCATTCCATTGAATGGCTTCGGTTTCTAACAAGGCCAGTGGCGCGGTCACAATCAGTGCAGCCATCAGTTGAACCGTGTTGGCACTGCGAACATCACAAGGTTTGACAAATCGCTTTTGGTACAAGGTGCCTAAAGTAATTGCAAACAAAGCCATCAAGGCAAAACACACATTCACAAGGGTGACATGGTCTAGGGCACTGCCTTGGGTGAGTTTGCGCCACACCACCAACAGCAAGCCGCAAAAGCCCAAGATCAAACCCATCCATTGGCGTTGGCTGACTTTATTTTCTGAAGTTGCGCCATGCGTCGACAGCCAGATGGCCGTCAGCACTGGCTGAAAACCTACGATAAGGGCTGACAAACCCGAACCCATACCCGCTTTGACAGCCGCCCATACGCCGCCCAAATACCCAGCATGCATCAAGATGCCTGTGACGCCCAGATGCAAATATTCCTGTCGCGTTTGTGGCCATTTGACTTTGGCAACATAAATCCAAATAGAAAAACAAAAAATGGAAAAGGCATAACGCATGCCCAAGAAAGAAAAAGGTGGCGCGTGCGGCATGCCATAGCGCGCAACAATGAAGCCGGTACTCCAGATCAGCACAAAGACGGCCGGCATGGCGCGCACCCAATTGCTGGAGGATTCAGAGGAATTCATAAATCAAGGTGGGCCGTTGCCAACTGAACTGCGGAATTCACTTCACGCGAGCACGTATTTCTGGCAAAGCTTTTTGCATGTAATAAATCATAGACCAAATGGTCAAGATAGAAGCTGCCCAGATCAGCACCGTGCCCCAATTGTGGGTATCGATCAGACCAAAGAGTTGCCCGTTGTAGAGCAAGAATGGAATGGCCACCATCTGGACGCTTGTCTTGAGTTTGCCAACAAAGTGAACCGCCACACTTTTGCTGGCGCCAATTTGCGCCATCCATTCGCGCAGTGCCGAAATAGCAATTTCGCGGCCAATGATGATCAAAGCCACCATGACAGGCACTCGGTGCAAATGCACCAAGACCAACAAAGAAGCGCAGACCAAAAACTTGTCGGCAACGGGGTCTAAAAATGCCCCAAAGGAGGAAGTCTGATTGAGCTTGCGGGCCAAATACCCGTCTAGCCAATCGGTGATGGCAAACACCACAAACATGGTGGTGGCCCAAAAGTTTTGCGACTCTACGGGCCAATCAGAATAGAACACGCCCACAATGAAAGGGATCGCGACAATGCGCGTCCAGGTCATGATGGTGGGGATGGTGAAAAACATGTGGGTGATTGTGGCATGGCTTGGCAACATTTAGCTGACGCCAAAGTTCAAATCCCTAGGCTGCTTAGTGGAGCGCCTGATAGATAATTTCCGCCAATTCCTTCGAAATGCCGTCAACAGTCATCAAATCTGACACGCTGGCGTCTTCGACACCCCTTACGCCGCCAAATCGCTGCAACAACTTAGCCCGCTTTCTGGGCCCAATACCGGCAATCTCTTCCAAGCGACCGCCCCCTACCCTGACCTTGGCTCTTTGAGCGCGCATGCCAGTAATAGCAAATCGATGCGCCTCATCTCGAACTTGCGCCACCAACATCAAGGCCGCAGAGTCTTTGCCCAGATAGACTTTTTCGCGGCCATCGGCAAAGACCAACTCTTCCAGGCCAACCTTGCGGCCTTCGCCCTTTTCAACACCCACAATCAAGGCCAGGTCTAGTCCTAAAGTTTCAAAGACGTCCTTGGCCATCGAGACTTGTCCTTTGCCGCCATCAATCAAGACCAGATCGGGCATGCGCAACTTGGGATCAGCCTCACCCGACTGCAAGGCCTCGGCCACTTTGCCGTAGCGACGCATCAAGACCTGCCGCATGGCTGCGTAATCGTCGCCCGGCGTGATGCCTTCTATTTTGTAGCGACGGTATTCGCTGTTTTGCATTTTGTGGTTTTGAAAAACCACACACGAGGCCTGAGTGGCCTCCCCCGAGGTGTGTGAAATGTCAAAACATTCCATGCGCAAAGCATCAATGTCATCGGGGGCCAAATCGAGGGCCTCCACCAAGGCTCTGGTTCTGGCTTGCTGTGAACCCTCTTCGGCCAACAATCTGGCAAGTTGAATGGCCGCGTTTTTCTCAGCCATTTCTAACCAAGACCGCCGTTGCTCTCGTGGGTTGTGAACCGCAGAAACTTTGACGCCAGACTGCGAGGTAATGGCGTCAATGACCTTGCCATTGATTTTTTCGCTGGTAATGAGGACAGCCGGCACGGGGATATTCAGGTAGTGCTGGGCAATGAAAGCCTCCAAAACCTTCACCTCCAAACTTTGGACCACTGTTTCTGAGTCGTCTTCCAGAGCCATGCTGCCAATGGCGTGACCATCTTCCACATGCGACGGAAAATAAGGCCGATCGCCCAAGTGTCGCCCCCCGCGCACCATGGCCAAATTGACACAGGCTCTGCCGCCCTGCACTTTGACCGCCAAGATGTCGACGTCTGTCTCGGTCACATTGTCAACCGACTGCTGATGCAACACGCGCGATAAAGCCGTCATTTGATTGCGAACTTCGGCCGCTAATTCAAACTCAAGCTTGTCCGAGTGCGCCATCATGCGCGCCTCCATGGCCTTCAAAACCGCTTGCGTTTCGCCTCTTAAAAACGCCTCTGCCTGAGCCACATCTTGCGCATATTGATCGACTGAAACCATACCCACACAAGGCCCCGAACAGCGCTTGATTTGGTACAACAAACAAGGGCGTGTTCGGTTGGCAAAAACTGTGTCTTCGCAGGTTCTAAGCCGGAACACTTTTTGTAAAAGTTGAATGGTTTCTTTGACGGCCCATGCACTGGGATAAGGCCCAAAGTACCGGTGCCTTTTTTCAACGCCACCGCGGTAGTAAGCAATTCGCGAATAGTCGTCCGGCTTGACGCCCTCTTTGTCAGCGGCTTTGAGGGCGCTGCCATAAGATTTAGATGCGCCTGTGCCAGACACTTTGAGGTAAGGATAACTTTTGTCGTCTCTGAACAAAATATTGAACTTAGGGCTCAATGTTTTGATCAAGTTATTTTCCAGCAACAAGGCTTCTGCCTCAGACCTCACCACGGTGGTCTGCATGCGCCGAATTTTGCTAACCATGTGGCCAATGCGCGTACCGCCGTGGTCTTTTTGGAAATAACTGCTGACGCGGTTTTTTAAATTTCGGGCCTTGCCCACATACAAGACCTGATCTTCGGCATCGAAATACCGATACACCCCAGGCAAACTCGGGAGTGCGGCCACTTCGGCCAACAAAGATTCTGGATGAACGCTAGACATGGGCGCTATTGTGTCTCGAAGCGCGCGACAATATCACGCATGCTTTGGGACATTTTTTGCCGCGTTATCGACAACCATGGAGATTTGGGGGTCTGTTGGCGCCTGAGCGCCAATTTGGCGGCCAAGGGGCACCGCATTCGCTTGTGGGTGGACGATGCCAGCGCACTGGCTTGGATGGCGCCACAGGCAAATCTCAATGCGCAAGGCTGGGCAAAACTGTCTATCAGCCTTGGCGAGGTCGAAGTAAGACCTTGGAATGCCGCCTTAAACAAGACTTCAGAACCCTCCGATGTTTGGGTGGAGGCCTTTGGCTGTGAATTACCTGAGCACTTTGTGCAATGGGCATATGTTGCTTCTAGCCACTTCCCTCATCAGAAATCGCCCGTTTGGATCAACCTGGAATATTTGAGTGCTGAGTCTTATGTAGAACGCAGCCATCGCCTGCCCTCCCCCGTCATGAGTGGCCCGTTGAAGGGACGAACCAAGTGGTTTTTCTATCCAGGCTTTACCGAAAAAACGGGGGGTCTGCTCAGGGAATCCTTTGTTGATGAGGCCAATGCTGTCCAAGAACAGTCTTCTGGACAATTCATGGCCCTCACGCCAGCTTACCCAAGCAAGACCAGCCTTTTTTGCTACGAGCCAGCGGCCTTAACAGAAGCGCTGCAGTTGTCTTCGCTCAATGCCTCGGGCCATGTGTGGCAAGTGGCACATGGTCGCGGTGCACTGGCCTTTGACAAAGCGCTCCACGATTTGCCTTCGAAGCTAGCCCAGCCCAGATTTGAAAAAATCGCCCCTTTGCCGCAACCTGGCTACGACGAGCTGCTTCAGTCGTGCGATTTGAACTTTGTCAGAGGCGAAGATTCCCTGGTCAGGGCTTTGTGGACCGGCCAAGCCTTGGTTTGGCACATTTACCCCCAGGACGATGGGGCGCATGCCGTCAAACTGAATGCTTTTTTAGACTGGTTAGAAGCCCCTCCCAGCCTGCGCCAATTTCACCTCCGTTGGAACGGCTTGTCTGAGCTGCCCCTGCCTGAAATCGACCTGATAGCCTGGCGGTCTTGCATCCAAGCGGCCCGCCGGCGATTGATGAAACAGTCAGATTTGGTGACCCAGTTGCTTCAATTTGTGGCAGAAAAGGGCTAAAATCGTGAGCTTTGGGAAAACATTGGACACGATATGAAAGTAGCTCAGGAAATTCGCGTTGGCAACGTCATCATGCAAGGCAAAGATCCCATGATCGTTTTGCGCACCGAATACAGCCGCGGCGGACGCGGTGCAGCCACCGTTCGCATGAAGCTCAAGGCCCTGCTCAGCAACATGGGCACCGAGTCTGTGTTCAAAGCCGACGACAAAATGGACCAAGTCATCTTGGACCAAAAAGAGTGCACATATTCTTACTTTGCCGACCCCATGTACGTGTTCATGGACGACGAGTTCAATCAATACGAAGTTGAGTCTGGCAACATGGGCGACGCCATGAACTACCTCGAAGACGGCATGTCTGTTGAAGTGGTGTTCTACGACGGCAAGGCTATCTCTGTTGAGCTGCCCACCAGCGTTGAGCGCGAAATTACTTGGACTGAGCCCGCCGTCAAAGGCGACACTTCTGGCAAAGTACTCAAGCCCGCCAAAATTGCGACTGGCTTCGAAGTGCCTGTGCCCTTGTTCGTCAATCAAGGCGACAAGATTGAAATCGACACACGCACTGGCGAATATCGCAAGCGCGTCTAAGTTCAAGAGACTTGCGTCACTTGCTATCAAGACCTCTTCGGAGGTCTTTTTTTTATTTAAAAATTGTTTGTCATGGTTCACAATGAACCCATGCAATCAAACACTGACCTTCACGCATCCAAGCACGCGGCCGACGCCTATCGATTGGCCTTCAATGACCCTGAATTTTTGAACCGACCCGAAACGCGGGGCGTTCGATTTCAGCTGGAACTACTCAAACCTGAATTGGTGCAAGCTGAGGCAGGTATTGACAACACCATCGTGGTTTTTGGAAGCGCCCGCTTCAATGAGGACAACAACTACTACCAAGCCGCTCGACAATTTGCACGCTTGGTGTCAAAGGCGTGCCTAAGTAAGCCCAAACCAGAACGCCTGACCATTTGCACCGGAGGTGGTCCTGGCATCATGGAAGCGGCCAACCGCGGCGCGATGGAAGCAGGTGCACCCTCTGTGGCTTTGAACATTTCATTGCCACACGAACAAAAACCCAACCCCTACGTCACGCCAGAATTGTGTTTTCAGTTTCATTACTTTGCCCTGCGCAAAATGCATTTCGCCATGCGTGCCAAGGCGCTAATTGCTTTCCCGGGCGGCTTTGGCACTTTAGACGAACTGTTTGAAATGTTGACCCTGGTGCAAACGCGCAAGGTCAAACCAACGCCCGTCTTGCTGTACGGTTCTGACTATTGGAAACGTCTGATTGATTTTGATTGGATGGTCGACTCAGGCACCATCTCTAAAAACGATCTAGCGTGTTTTCAATACGTTGATTCACCAGAAGAAGCTTGGGCAGAAATTCAAAAGTTGCTGACTTGTCAAACAACTGACAAAGCCTAGTGCAATTTTTTAGGACGAAGACGCCAAGCCATCGGTGACCCACTGGCCACACCAGCGCCCACCACCCAAAAAACGGCCGACACGCCAGCCACAGCACCCGCAGCGCCAAAGATCAGTGGCATGACCACGCTAGAGGCATTGACCGCCATAAACCGAAGGCCCAAGGCCTCGCCTTGTCTGTGCGCAGGTGTAATTTGATGCAAGGTGCTCATGATCATGGGTTGCACAACGCCCAGCACCAAACCCAAACAAACAGAACAAACACCCATGGTCAAGGGCGACTCAAAAAATGGATAGGTGCCAAAAATAAGGGCGGCCAAAATCATGGCCCCTGCTAGCAGCCTGTACTCTTGCAGTCGGCGTGCAATCCAGGGCAAGATGACACGAATGAGCGCAGAAGCCACTGCAAAAGAACCCAAGATGGTGCCCACCACTGAAGCACTAAAGCCCCGCTCGTGCCCTAACACTGGCACCACAAAGGTGTGAACATCCCAGCAAGAAGAGAGCAACCAATTGACCAGCAACAAGCGGCGCATGAGAGGCTCTTTGAGCAAATCCCATACACGCGTATTGGCTTGTTCAGGATGAACAGGCGCCCTTTCTTGCTCTTGGATATTTCGAATCCAGTACCAAGCCACTAAAGGCATGATGGCCAACATGACAAAGGCAGCTCTAAAGCCTGCTGCGTCTGCTGGCACGGCACCCGCGTGGTCAATTAACAGACCGGCAAAGAAAGGGCCAACGAAGTTAGAGACTGAGGGACCAATGGCTAACCAACTGAAAGATTCTTTAAGCTGATTGGCATCCGATGACATTCGGCCGACATGGCGCTGAAAGGCAATCACGCCAAAACCGGCGGCACCGCCAGTTGCCAGCGCAGCAAAACACAAGACGGAGAAAACTGGCAACAGAACAGCCGCTAACGCCCCCACCACAGCAATGGCCACACTGATTTGAACCGGCTTTCGAAGACCATGCCGATCGGTAAACCGCCCTGCAGGAATGGCCATGAACACTTGCGTGATGGAGAACAACGCGAGCAACACACCGACTGCCATGGCGCTGTAGCCTTGTTGCAGAGCCAACAAAGGTGTCGCCAAGCGCATGCCCGTCATGGCGGCATGCAAAAAAATCTGACTGGTAATGATCTGCGCCAGTTCCCGCTTCACTGCGCCTCGCCGTCGCTTTCTTCGGCCTCATTGGGCAAGAGGCCAGGCACCTGACCTTCAGGCAAGGCCTCGACCTGGCGCAAGGCGCGGTGCATCACATTGCTGCGCGTTTGCGCTTTGTCCAGGGTGTTCAAGACCGATTGAGTTTGTTCTTTGACTCTGGCCAGAACATCACCAAACTTGCCAAACTCTGTTTTGACCGCACCCAATACTTGCCAGACTTCACTGGAGCGCTTTTCCAAAGCCAGCGTTCTAAAGCCCATTTGCAAAGAGTTGAGCATGGCCATGAGCGTGGTGGGCCCTGCCAGTGTCACCCTGAAATCGCGCTGCAAAGATTCAATCAGGCCTGGGCGACGCAATACCTCGGCATACAAACCTTCTGTTGGCAAAAACAGAATGGCGAAGTCAGTGGTGTAAGGCGGCTCTACGTATTTTTCTGTGATCGACTTTGCCTCTAAGCGAACACGTGCCTCCAATGCTTTGCTGCACAACTCCGCTTGGATGGCATCGGCTTTGGACTGCGCTTCAAGAAGTCGTTCGTAGTCTTCGTTGGGAAACTTGGCATCAATGGGCAACCAAACTGGCTGTCCATCTTCAGAGCGACCTGGCAATTTGATGGCAAAGTCAACGCGGTTTTTGCTGCCCGGACGCGTTGCATGCTGCGCCGCATATTGATCTGGCGCCATCACTTGCTCTAACAAGGACGCCAATTGGGCTTCGCCAAACATGCCGCGAGTTTTGACATTGGTCAGCAAGTGTTTGAGGTCGCCTACGCCTTGGGCCAAGGTGTTCATTTCGCCCAAGCCTTTGTGCACTTGCTCTAAGCGGTCGGCCACTTGTTTGAAACTCTCGCCAAGACGGGCCTGCAAAGTGGTCTGCAATTTCTCGTCCACCGTCTGACGCATTTCATCCAATTTGGCGGCGTTGTTAAGTTGCAGCTGCGCCAGTTGGGTTTCAAGAGTGCCGCGCATTTCTGTCAGGCGACGCGCATTGGTTTCTGACAACTGTTGAACTTGCAACGAGAGCGTATCGGACAAGGTTTTTTGCAACAGCGAAAGTTGTTGCGCAAACGCATCCATCTGACTGTTTTGTGTGCGAGTGGCCTCTGCACTTTGCTGCACCAAACTTTGCTGAAAGGTTCCCAGCGTTTGAATGAGTTCTTGACGCCCGCCTCTGGCAGATTCACTGATGGCGTTTCGCAACTCACGCTCGAGGCGTTCATTGGCCGCTTGCAAGCTTATCGTCAACTGCGCTATGTCATTGGCATCATTCGACTGAGATTTCAATTGCCGCGATATTAAAAACAGCGCTGCCAGAGCAACACCCAGCATTGCAAAAACAATCGATATCTGAAGCAGCGATACTTCCATCCTGCTTAAGCCTTGGCTTGGGGTTGATTAAGCGGTGTTAGCGCACTTCCCTTCGTGAGGTAAGCAATGAGGTTGTCTGCCGCCAATTGGGCCATGGCCAATCGTGTCTGGATGGTTGAGCTGGCAATGTGAGGCGTTAGGACCACATTGGGAACCTTCAGCAATTCTGGATTCAATGCTGGCTCGCCTTCAAACACATCCAAGCCTGCAGCCGCAATTTGACGCGCCGCCAAGGCCTTGGCCAATGCCGCATCGTCCACAATGCCGCCTCGCGCAATATTGACCAGCGTTGCCGTGGGCTTCATCAGACCCAACTCTTTGGCGCCAATGGTGTGATGTGACTCAGCACTGTAAGGCACAACCAACACCACATGATCGGCTGTTTTCAAGAGCTCTTCTTTTGACACGTAGCTTGCTTTGCATTCGGCTTCTAATTGGGGTGAGAGTTGTGAGCGATTGTGATAAATGACCTTCATACCAAAGCCCAATGCACCTCGACGCGCAATGCCCTGCCCTATGCGTCCCATGCCAATGATGCCCATGGTGCTGCCGTGCACTTCGGCACCTGCAAACATGTCATAGCTCCACTTGGTCCATTTGCCAGCTCGCAAAAAATGTTCGCTTTCAGTGACTCGGCGAGCTGTCGCCATAACCAGTGCAAAACCAAAATCTGCCGTAGTTTCTGTCAAGACATCGGGCGTATTGCTGGCCAAGACACCCGCAGCGGTCATAGCAGGCACATCAAAATTATTAAAGCCAACGGCCATATTGGCCACGATTTTTAATTGTGGATTGGCTTGTAACAAAGCACTGTCGATTCGCTCGCTGCCAGTAGTCAGGGCGCCCACTTTTCCTTGCAAGCGCTGAGTGAGTTCAGCAGCACTCAAGACATCATCGGCTTGATTGCTATCAACCTCAAAGTGCTGAGACAAATGCGCCAAGGTTTCTGGGAAGATGGCGCGGGCCACCAAAATTGCAGGTTTTTTCATGGGCGGAACCAAATTAAAGTCATGACAACAAACAAAGGAATCAAGATACAGAACGACCACACCATGTAGCCAAAGAAACTGGGCATCTTGATGCCACGATCTTCGGCAATGGCCTTCACCATCAGGTTGGGTGCGTTACCAATGTAGCTGTTGGCACCCATGAACACGGCACCAGCAGAAATAGCGGCCAAGGTGCTGGCCATGGTGGTCATCAAAACTTGCGCATCGCCGCCGGCTGTGTTGAAAAACACCAAGTAAGTGGGCGCGTTGTCCAAGAAAGAGCTTAGCAAGCCAGTGATCCAGAAATACATGACCACATCAGGCGTGCCATCGGGCTGAGTGACAGCAGCCACCACGGGACCAAATGGTCCGTTGACGCCAGCCTTCAACATGGCAATGACGGGAATGATGGTGAGAAAAATACCAGCAAACAATTTGGCAACTTCTTGAATTGGTCCCCAACTGAATTGGTTGTCGTCATGAACTTGCGAAGGTGTCAGCTTGAGAGACAAAAGCGTGATGGCGATCAAGCCAAGATCACGGATCACACTTTGCAGGCCCACTTCAGTACCGGCAATGTCAAACACCACAGGTGATTTCCAGAGGCCACTCATGAGCACCAAGCAAACCACAGCCCCCAGCAAAATGAAATTGACTTTGCCATCAAAACCAATTTGACGCGAGTCAGGCGTTGGATCCATGGGCAGCAATTCTTCACGCTTGTGATAGAACCAAGAGTCGAGTACAAAGAAAATCAACAACAAAGAGCCCACCAAGAAAAGCGTTTCTGGAAAGAGTGTTTTGACAGTCCAGAAAAAATCAACGCCTTTCAAGAAACCCAAGAACAGCGGCGGATCGCCCAATGGCGTCAAAGAACCGCCCGCATTGGCCACAATGAAAATAAAGAAGACAACAACGTGCGCCACATGCTTGCGATTGTCATTGGCCCGAATGAGTGGGCGAATCATCAACATGGAGGCGCCTGTGGTGCCCATGAAGCTGGCCAAGACAGCACCGATGGCCAAGATGCTGGTGTTCAGGCCTGGGCTGCCATGCAAATTGCCTCGGATAAAAATACCGCCAGAGACAGTGAACAAAGCGGTCAGCAAAATAATGAACGGAATGTATTCCGATAACAGGGCGTGAATTAAGTTGGCGCCTGCAAGACCTACACCGTACATGGCTGCAAATGGCAGCAAAAATGCCAACGACCAAGCCACAGTGACTTTGCCAAAATGATGATGCCAAAATTGAGGTGCCAACAAAGGCATTAGAGCGATAGAAAGCAAAATGCCAGCAAAGGGAACGCCCCAAAGTGGACTCAGTTCAGCACCATTGATATCGGCTGCAGACGCCACACCCGGAAACAATGACATGATTCCCAAACTAAAAAGCACAGTCAGTCGAGAAAAGTGATTCATGGGATTTTTACCTGAAGAATGATGAGTCTGATTCATTGACAAAACAAAGTGAATGCTAAGTGGCAGGCGTAATTTCAAACACTTGCGCCAGATACGCCAAGTATTTTTCATCATCGCACATGCCTTTGCCGGGCGTATCAGAAAGCTTAGCCACTGGCTGGCCGTTGCAGCGCGTCATCTTGATCACAATTTGCAAGGGCTCATAGCCTAAGTCATTGGTGAGGTTAGTACCAATACCAAACGCCAGCAAACAGCGGCCATTGAATTGCCTGAAGAGTTCAATGGTTTTGGGCACCGTGAGGCCATCACTGAAGATCAAAGTTTTGGTCAGGGGGTCAACCCGGTTGGCGCGGTAGTGCGAAATCATGCGCTCACCCCAGACAAATGGATCGCCACTGTCATGGCGCGCGCCATCGAACAACTTGCAAAAGTACATGTCAAAGTCGCGCAGGAAGGCATTGAAACCATACACATCACTGAGCGCAATACCCAAGTCTCCCCGATATTCTTTGGCCCATGATTCAAAAGCGAACACTTGACTGTCTCTGAGTCTGGGGCCGAGAGCCTGACTGGCTTGTAGATATTCATGCGCCATGGTGCCCAAAGGTGTCAGGCCCAGCATGTACGCAAAATAAACATTGCTGGTACCGGCAAATTGACCTGCTGCACCTGCGCCCAATCGGCCAATTAACACCCTCAGCAATTCTTCATGCCAGTACTTTGAAAATCTACGACGCGTTCCGTAATCGGCAATTTTGAGCGACTTTAAATCTGGAACTTGCAGCTGCTTAATTTTGGTATCAAGGCGAGAGCGCCCTTCCATCAGGTCGGGCAATCTCTGTGTATTCCTGAAGTAGACCTCGTTGACAATGGCCAAGACCGGAATTTCAAACAGGATGGTGTGCAACCATGGCCCCTGAATGACGATTTCAATTTCGCCCGTTAAGTTGGGCGTGACTTGGATGTATTTTTCGTTGAGCTTGAACAAGCCCAAGAAATCGACGAAATCGCTTTTTATAAATCGCAAAGAGCGCAAATAAGCCAGCTCATCTTCCTTGAAGTGCAAACTGCACAGCGACTTAATTTCGCTGCGAATTTCGTCCACATAGGGGGCCAAATCGACACCCGGATTTCGGCACTTAAAACGGTACTCTACTTGCGCACCCGGAAATTGATGCAGAACCACCTGCATCATGGTGAATTTGTAGAGGTCCGTGTCCAGCAAACTGGTAATGATCATGGCAAAGAATGGCCTGAGAAGTACACCCTGCAGTGTAAGTGAAGCGTGCCCTTTTTAACCATGAAAGAGCTACGGATAAACGTGATGTTTTTGAGGGTTTTTGAAGACTGAACGGCAGGACTTTTACTTGGGGTCCGTCAAATGGCCGCCCGCTATGCGCAAGACTTGATCCGCCATACCGCTGAGAATTTGATTTTGTTCTGCAATCAGGAGCGTGAAACCTTGTTTTTTAAGCATTTCCAAAGCCTGTGCAATGGACTGGGCCAACACGGGTGCAATGCCCTCGCAAGGCTCGTCCAACAAAAGCAGGTGAGCCTGCGTCATCAAGGTTCGCCCAAGCGCCAGCATCTGCTGCTCGCCGCCGCTCATTTGTGAAGCGGGTCTGTCAAGCATGGCACCCAACGAAGGGAACAAATCTAAGATATCTTTTAGCTGCAGCGGCGCCGCCAAATTGCCCGATGTTTTAGCTTGCCCCGGTACTGCAATTTCTAAATTTTGCCGCACCGTCAGTGCCGAAAACAAGCGTCTGTCTTCAGGCACATAGCCAAGCCCTTTTTGAGAACGTTCATGGGGCGGGAGTTTTTCAAGCGAAATGCCTTGCCATTCAATCTCGCCGGTCGCATTGGGCATGAGGCCCATGATGGATTTCAGCAAGCTTGATTTGCCCGCGCCATTCAAGCCTTGAATCAGCACCATGCTGCCTTGACGCACAGTCAATGAAACGTCAAACAGGACTTGCGCCTGGCCATAGCTGGCATTCAGATGACGAACCTCAAGCATGGTCAGAAAACTCCAAGGCATCCAGGCTAGCGCCCAAATATCTTTCGCGAACCAAGGCATTGGCAGCCACTTCATGCGGCAGGCCTTGGGCGACCAATTGGCCCTCCATGAGCACCAACACCCTGTCTGCCACCCCAAACACCGCATCCATGTTGTGCTCGGTATAAAGCACGGTGGTACCTTGCTTGGCCAATGACTTGACGCGTTGCATCATGTCAGCGCGCTCAGTGGGTGACAAGCCTGCAGCTGGCTCGTCCAAAAGTAACAAACCTGCTTGAGGATCGTTGAGCCCAGCCATGGCCACAGCCAGTTCCAATCGTTTCTTGGCGCCGTAAGACAAATTCATGGCGGGTGTGTGGAGCGCATCGTGACTCAGGTCGTCCAAGCCCATTTTTTGAAGCCAGGCTGTAGCGGTATTCACTTCACATTGATCCAATGCGTCAAACATCGACACACCCGGAGCAGCCTTCAAGGCCAATTGCAAATTTTGAAACACACTCAAGGCCTCAAACACTTGCGCCACTTGAAATGTTCGGGCGACCCCCATACCGCGGCGACTCTCTGCTGGTACATGCATCAAATTTTGGTCACGCCAAGTGACGCTGCCCTGCTTAGCGAGTTGTTGACCTGCCAAGCAAGCAAAGCACGTGGACTTGCCAGCACCATTGGGGCCAATGAGTGCCACACACTCACCAGCCAAGACTTGAAAACTAACACCCTTGAGGGCGTGCACAGCGCCATAGTGCTGATGCAAGTCTTGAACCTCTAAAACCGGTCTCATGCGCGCCCCTCGTGGTTCAACTTTCGAGCAAAGCGCTGCGTCCAATTTGTGCCCAAAATACCTTCAGGCGCAAACACCACCAAGAGCATGATGACCAGGCCCAAGAAGCCACGCCAATATTCAAAATGACGCGCCATTTCAGCGCCCAAACCTTTTAAAAACACACTGCCTGCAAGGCTGCCCCAGACATGGTGAACACCGCCCAACAACACCATCATGAGGGCATCTACAGATTGGGCAATGGATGCAACTGAGGGAAACACCGCACCTTTGCTAATGGCCCATAAGGCACCCGCCAATCCCGCCAAAGCTGCACTTAAAAAGAAAACTTGCGCATTGAGTTGACCCACCTTGAAGCCACTGGCCATGGCCCTTAGCGGCGCATCTCTGCCCGCTTGCAAGGCAGCACCAAAGCTCGATTGCACCAGGCGTTTGAATGCCAACATCGACAACACGCACAAGCTCAGTAACAAAGTTTGAAAAACCCAGCGAGGCGTTTCCGCCAAGAATGTCAGGCCTATCAAACCATTGTCGCCGCCAGTTAAGTTAACCCACTGACTGGCACTGGCCCAGACCACTTGCGCAAAAGCCATGGAGAGCATGGCCAGATAAACACCCGAGCTTCGTTTGAGCAAACGCACCATCAAGGCTGCCGCCAAAACAGAAACACACACACCGCAAAGTGCAGCAAGCCATGCATTGAATTGCCAATGCACATGGCTCAGTGCGGCGGCATAGGCCCCCAATCCAAAGTACGCTGCATGACCAAAGCTCACCCACCCAGAAAGCGCCATCATCCATTGCAAGCTCAGACCAAAGAGCAACATGATCAGCACATCTTCTAAGACACTTTGGGCATAGTCACCGGAGACCATTACCCCCATAGCCAAGCAAACCAGCAAAATCCAAAAGCTCAACTGAAGCACTTGATTGCGAAGTCCCAAATTAAAACTTGGCACCCGTTCTCGTTGGGCAGCACCCGGCAACTCGCCCATCAAGCCTTGAGGCCTGACCGCCAACACCAAGGCCATGGTTAAGAAAACCAATACCAAGGTGGCCTGTGGAAAAAAGTGAATGCCAAAAGCATGCACGCAACCGATCAGCACAGATGCCATGAAGGCACCTGCAATACTGCCCAGACCACCCATCACCACCACCACAAAAGTCTCCACCACCATTTGCAAATCCATTTGCAAATTGGCGGGCTCTCTGGGCAACTGCAAGGCGCCCGCCAAACCGGCTAAGCCACAGCCCAACACGACCACACCCATCATGAGCGGCGCAGGATTAATGCCCAAGGCATCCAACATGTCGCGGTCTTGAGTGGCAGCACGAACTTGTTGACCCCATTTGGTTTTGGTCAGCAGCAAATGCAACAACAGCCAGACCAAGGGCCCAGCGCACAAAATCAAAAGTTGCCACTGCGGAAAAAAATCTTCACCGATTTGAACGGCACCCTTCAGACCTGGGAATCTGGGCGCAAAAATTTCATTGGGACCTAAGCACCAAAGCAACACATCATGGACCACCAAGCTCAAACCAAATGTCGCCACCAAGGGATACAGCGGTGGTGAATTGCGAAGTGGCCTGAACAACAAAGCTTCTGTGAACGCCCCTAACAAAGCTGCGCACAGGGCGCCCATGAGCATGGCCAAAAAATAAGTGCTTGCATTGTCGGCCCACGAAGCTTGCCATTGCGTGACCCAACTGCCAGCGACCAATGCGCCCAACATGAAAAAACTGCCGTGCGCAAAATTGACAATGCGGGTGACGCCAAACACCAACGTCAAACCCGCAGCCATCATGAACAATGTGCTTGCATGGCTCAGGCCATTCAAGCACTGAATCAACCAAAAACTCATTCAATCCAATGCGTGAAAGAACCCGCGTCAACGCGTGTTGTTTTGAATGTGTTGACCAAGGCCGACTCATCGGCGTAGCCCAAGGACATGCCGCACACCATCATTTCGTTCTCGCCAGCGCCAATGTGTTTGAAAATAATTTTTCCAAAATTATTCCAAGCAGCTTGAGGGCAGGTGTGCAATCCACGTGCGCGAGCCGCCAGCATGATGCTTTGAATGAACATGCCGTAGTCGAGCAAACTGCCGCGGCCCATGACCTTGTCTAAGGTAAACATCAAACCCACAGGGGCACCAAAAAATCGGAAGTTTTGTTGCTGCTGCAAGTGCATTTTTTCTTTGTCGCCCTTGCCAATTCCCAGGACACCATAAAGACCAAAACCACATTCACGGCGTCTGTCGATGTAGGGGCTAACCCATTTGGTGGGGTAGTAGTCGTACTCTTCGGCAAAGTCAGCTGCCAATGCAGGGTTGGCCGCCATGGCGTTATGGGCATCACAAACTTCGGTTACCAACTTGTCTTTTGCAGCGCCCTGCAAAACATACACTTTCCAAGGCTGCGTGTTGGTGCCACTGGGAGCACGTGCCGCCACCTGCAGCAAATCTTCCAACACCGATTTTTCAACAGGCTTGTCCAAATAAGCACGGGTTGAAAAGCGGCTCAAAATGGCGTCGTCCACACTGTGGGGATCTGCAATCACCGTGCTAACTTGGGGTGAACTGAGTTCTTTCATGTTTATTGCTCCAATCCTTTTGAATTTGTTTCAAGGTCTTATCACCCTCGATTTTGCCAGTGAAGCCAGTGACTCAGCGCCAGCCGCCATGTATTCATTTGAACCGCTACGGTTGATGAAAGATCGTGTCCATAGCCGCCGCCCATGCAAATCATCATGGGCAAGTTGTCTTTCTTGGCCCAATCAAACACAGTTTGGTCCCTTGCCGCCATGCCCGCCTCCGTCAGTTTGAGGCGCCCTAGCCTATCGCCCTCGTGCGCGTCAGCGCCCGCGAGATAGATCAAAAAGTCAGGTTTAAAGCTCTGGGATGCTTGATTCAATGCCCCCGTCAAGGCCTCTAAATAGGGCAAATCGGTACAACCGTCCGGCAAACCCACATCCAAGTCGCTTGGGACTTTGCGAAAGGGAAAGTTCTTTTCGCCATGCAAAGAGAGTGTAAAAACGGAGCTGTCGTTGGCAAAAATGCTGGCGGTGCCATTGCCTTGATGGACATCCAAGTCCACCACCAGCACCTGCAAAGTCGTTTTGGTTTGCCGAAAATGCTCCATTTGAAGCACCCTGGCCGTCACGGCAATGTCGTTGAACACGCAAAATCCACCGCCTTGATTGGCGCTGGCATGGTGCGTCCCCCCGGCCAAATTGCCGGCTATCCCCTCCTTCATGGCCACCCTGCCTGCTGCAATGGAAGCCCCGGCCGAGCGGACCGACCGTTCTGCCATGGCGGGCGTCCACGGAAAGCCAATTTCCCTGAGTGCCTCACGGCTCAGGGTGCCAGCCATTATGGCTTGAACATAATCTGGAGCATGGGCCAAGGCCAATTCGCCTTCGGTGGCTGCCGGTGCCTCCAGCATTTGAACGGCACGGAGTTCTTGGGACACCCTCTGCCGCAGCATGCTGTACTTGGCCATGGGAAAGCGATGCCCCTCTGGCAGAGGCAGCACAAAATGGTCCGAATAAAAGGCTTTCATGACGATATTGTGTCCTGAGCGGGTCGATTTCAATTTCTAGAAAGCCGACTCTAAAATGCTGCGTTGCAACAAAAACCCCTTGTAATCGGCTCCGAAGTGCCTAAAATCCAAACCATGCTGCACTGCAACAAGATGTAGACGAAGCGTCAAGCCAAGTCAGTTCGGAGCAGTCCCTTTGAAACTTTTTTAATTTACGGAGATCCAAATGATGACTACAGAACAAATCGTCGCTTCACACAAAGCCAACGTCGAAACCCTCTTCGGTTTGACACACAAAGCCTTTGAAGGCGTTGAGAAATTGGTTGAATTGAACCTGACAGCTACCAAAGCTGCCTTGAGCGAGTCTGCACAAAGCACCAAAGCTGCTTTGAGCGTGAAAGACGCCCAAGAATTGATGGCTTTGCAAGCCAACTTGTTCCAGCCTTTGGCTGAGAAGACAGCTGCTTACAGCCGTCACCTCTATGACATCGCTTCTGGTACTTCTAACGAATTCACCAAAGCTTTGGAAGCCCAAACAGCTGCTGCCCAAAAGCAGTTCGCTAACTTGGTCGACTCTGCTACTTCTAACGCACCTGCTGGCTCTGAAACAGCTGTTGCCATGATGAAGAGCGCCGTCAACGCTGCCAACAACGCTTACGAATCAGTTCAAAAAGCTGTCAAGCAAGCCACTGACATGGCTGAAGCCAACATGGCTGCTGTGACCAACACAGCCGTTGCAACTGCTAAGACAGCTACCAAAAAGCGTTAATTAACGCGCCAAGAAAAGGCCCGATCCAATCGGACCTTCTCTTCTCAAAAAGCCGGTGATTCATCATCGGCTTTTTTTATGTCTGAAACCTTCGCAATATCAAGGCTTGACTGCGTAAGCGCTCAAGACTTCCTTTAGCTTTGGCAGAGCTTTAAGCATGGCCTCCCGACCCGCTTCGATCGACTTTCGTCTGGCGGTAAAGTCGGCGCTCTTGACCCCTGTGAGGGATGGCTTGACCACAATGTCAGCGTCCTTCAACAAGACTGTGTTCAAGCTTTTGCCCATGATGTTGAAGGTTTGCATCAAGATTTGAAACGTATCGGATGCAGGGCTGCCCTCTGGGTCTGTTGAGATGTCCACCGCAATGACCACGTTGGCGCCCATCTCTCGTGCTTGACGCACTGGCACGGGTGAGACCAAGCCTCCGTCTACGTATTCTCTGCTGCCAATTTTGACGGGTTGAAAGACCGCAGGAACAGCACTGGAAGCTCGAACAGCGGCACCCGTATTGCCGCGTCTAAACAAGACTGGCTCGCCATTGTGCAAGTCGGTGGCCACAATGCCCAAGGGCATCTTCATTTGCTCAATTAAACGATTGCCAACTTGTGCGTTGACATACCGCGCCAAGGCTTCTCCGCGCAACGCACCTCGGTTCAAGATAGGCATCATCCAATCGGTAATTTCGGCCTCCTCCATGGTTTCGGCCACGCGCCGCAGTTGCGCGCTGTTTTTGCCGCTGGCATACAAAGCTGCAACCAAACTGCCTGCAGAGGTGCCCACCACCAATTCAGGTTGAATGCCCGCTTCTTCTAAAACTTGAATGACGCCCACATGGGCAAAGCCTCGCGCTGCACCGCCGCCCAACGCCAATCCCAGATGCAAAACCTTGGGCGGTGCTATGGGTTCGGCCACAAAAGGCGGACTTATAGGCGGCAAACTTGGTGACACACTTGGCGAAGGTGCATCGATGCTGGCGGGTGGTTTGACAGTACTTGTTTCAGTCGGTTTGACGCTGGCACACCCCGAAAGGATCAGCACCCCAAGCAAACTCATTCGAAATAGCGTCAGCCTAATAGCTTGCCACCTGAAGGCGCTTGACCCAAAGGGCCATGACTTAACTTGCATAATGATGTGACTTTATTAAAGGTCTCAGATTTCAATGGAACAGCTACAAGCGAGTAAGCAGCGGCAATGGCCGTTTCGATTTATTGCAATGGGCGCTTTATTGGCAGCCTTATCGGTCATTGCCTCAGCTTATGCTGCGCATGGCAACAGTTTAAACGGCACATCACCCTCAATGATTCAAGCCGCATTGCATTTGCTCCAATTTCACGCCATTGGCCTCATTTTGGTAGGCATCCTGGGCCAGTCAAGGCCCAATGAAAAACGCCTGCAAGTTGCAGGCGCCCTCTTTATGCTGGGTTGTTTGTTTTTTTCGATCAATATTTTGCTGCGCGCTTGGCATGACATTCAAACCTTCAGAGCGCTGGTACCTGGGGGAGGCACCAGCTTCATATTAGGTTGGTTGGCATTTGCCTTGGCTTATGTGCGCAAAATTAAGCAGCCACCGGCGTCCGAATCAGGTGATCAAACGCGCTAAGTGCCGCTTTGGCGCCCTCGCCGGCCGCAATCACAATTTGTTTGTAAGGCACGGTGGTGCAATCGCCCGCCGCAAACACACCTGGCACGTTGGTGTGGCCTTTGGCGTCAACCATGATTTCACCAAACTTGCTCAGTTCAAAAGTGCCCTTCAAAAACTCGGTGTTGGGAATCAAGCCGATCTGAACAAACACGCCTTCTAAAGCCACGTGGTGCTCTTCACCAGACGCGCGATCTTTAAAGCGAATGCCGTTGACCACACTGCCGTCGCCCGTAATTTCTGTCGTTTGCGCATTGGTGTGAATGGTCACGTTGTTCAAGCTCTTGAGTTTGTTCACCAAGACTGCATCGGCTTTGAGTTGGTCGGCAAATTCAATGACGGTCACGTGGGCCACAATGCCGGCCAAGTCGATGGCGGCTTCAATGCCAGAGTTGCCACCGCCAATGACGGCCGTGCGTTTGCCTTTGAACAAGGGGCCATCGCAATGCGGGCAATACGCCACACCCTTGTTTTTGTACTCCTGTTCGCCAGGCACATTGACATTGCGCCAGCGGGCACCCGTTGAAAGAATCACGGTGCGGGCATGCAAAGAGCCGCCGTTTTCCATTTGCACTTGAATCAGGCCATCAGGTTCTGTGGCTGGCACCACTTTGGATGCCTTCTGCAAATTCATGATGTCGACACCGTAGTGACGGACCTGTTGCTCTAAGGCAGCGCCAAATTTAGGACCATCGGTTTCCAACACAGAGATGTAGTTTTCAATGGCCATGGTGTCGTTCACTTGACCGCCAAAACGCTCTGCGGCCACACCCACCCGAATGCCTTTGCGGGCTGCATACACAGCCGCTGCAGCGCCAGCAGGACCACCGCCAACGATGAGCACGTCAAACGTCTCTTTGGCATTGATTTTGGCGGCTTCGCGATTGGCGGCACCGGTATCAATCTTGGCCACAATTTCTTCCACCGACATGCGGCCAGAACCAAATACTTTGCCGTTCAAAAACACCATGGGCACAGCCATGATTTCGCGCTCGGTCACTTCTTGTTGGAAGGCACCGCCTTCAATCACCACGGTCTTGACCTTAGGGTTGAAGATGGCCATGAGCGACAAAGCCTGAACCACGTCTGGGCAGTTGTGGCAAGACAAAGACATGTAGACCTCAAAGTTGAAATCGCCGTCCAACGCCCTGATGGCGTCCAGCACATCTTGTTCAACTTTAGGAGGATGGCCGCCCGTCCACAGCAGGGCCAAAACCAATGAGGTGAATTCATGACCCAAAGGCAATCCTGCAAAACGAACGCCCTGTGTTTCGCCATCGCGCGCCACCAAAAAGGAAGGCTTGCGTGCATCGTCTCCCGAAGTGTCCAAAGACACCTTGTCAGACAAGCTCACAATGGTCTCGAGCAGGCTGCGCATTTCCACGCCGGTCTCGCTGTCGTCTAAGGAGGCAATCAAGCGGATGGGTGCGCGCAGCATACCTAAGTAGGTTTGCAATTGCGATTTGAGTGTGTCGTCTAACATGTTTCTCTCCTAATGCGTGATCCGTTTAAAGTCGATGCGCTGCCAGACCCACGCTGGAACGTAGGCCCTTAAGCTGCGACTTAAAGTGGGAAGTGGTTGAGGGGAAGACACACAGCCATGGCTGGCCAGATGTCTTTCCCACAACGCCCTGTTGACAGGGCATTGATGGTTTTGAAATTAGATCTTGCCGACCAAATCCAAAGAAGGTGTCAAAGTCTTAGCGCCTTCTTTCCACTTGGCGGGGCAAACTTGACCTGGGTTTGCAGCTGTGTACTGAGCAGCAGTCAACTTGCGCAGTGTTTCAGACACGTCACGTGCGATTTCGTTGGAGTGCACTTCCATGGTCTTGATGATGCCGTCTGGGTTGATCACGAAGGTACCGCGCAAGGCCAGACCGTCTTCTTCAATGTGCACGCCAAAAGCACGTGTCAACTTGTGTGTTGGGTCACCGATCAATGGGAACTTGGCTTTGCCCACTGCAGGCGATGTCTCGTGCCACACTTTGTGTGAGAAGTGTGTGTCGGTGGTCACGATGTAAACCTCTGCACCAGCCTTTTGGAAAGCAGCGTAGTTTTCAGCAGCGTCTTCAATTTCTGTAGGGCAGTTGAAGGTGAAAGCGGCGGGCATGAAAATGAAGACGTTCCACTTGCCTTTGAGGCTAGCTTCTGTAACTTCAATGAACTTGCCATTGTGGAAAGCTTGGTTTTTGAAAGGCTGAACTTGTGTGTTGATGAGTGACATGGTTTTGACTTTAGGTTGGTTAAAAAAAAGGATTAATGAGAAAACTCATTGGGCTCAATGCTAAACGCGATTGAACGCTCTCATGATTGGTAGTTTTTATGACCCTGATAGTCTGGGGGCACCAAAATAGGCATAATTGACGTTTACGTAACGTCAATCAATCAGGAGTCAATCATGGACATTCAAGGCAAGGTTTTCATTGTGACCGGCGGCGCATCTGGCTTAGGCGAAGGGACTGCACGCATGCTGGCAGCCAATGGCGGCAAAGTGGTTATTGCAGACATGCAAGCCGAAAAAGGCGAAGCCATCGCCAAAGAGCTGGGCGGCGCTTTCGTCAAGTGCGACGTCAGTAACGAGGCCGATGGCCAAGCCGTCGTGGCCAAGGCGGTGTCCTTGGGCAAGTTGGTGGGCTTGGTCAACTGCGCTGGCATTGCCCCCGCTGAAAAAACTGTGGGCAAAAATGGCGCCCATTCCTTGGCTGTGTTCAGCAAAACCATCACTGTCAATTTGATCGGTAGCTTCAACATGATTCGCTTGGCCGCAGAGGCCATGAGCCAAAACCAACCAGAGGCCACCGGTGAACGCGGTGTGATGATCTCTACGGCTTCCGTGGCGGCCTACGATGGCCAAATTGGTCAAGCGGCTTACTCCGCCTCCAAGGGCGGCGTGGTAGGCATGACATTGCCCATCGCTCGCGATTTGGCTCGCAACGGCATTCGCAACATGACCATTGCCCCTGGTATTTTTGGCACCCCCATGATGTTTGGCATGCCGCAAGATGTGCAAGATGCATTGGCCGCGTCTGTGCCCTTCCCAAGCCGCTTAGGCACACCCAACGACTATGCCAAATTGGTCAAACACATTTTGGACAACGACATGCTGAACGGTGAAGTGATTCGTTTGGATGGCGCCATTCGACTCGCACCCAAGTAAGTCATACACTTGGCCTTCCGTTACTTGGAGGGCCCTATGAATTTCTGGCAAGCACACCGCAAGCTCAGGCTTGCGGCTGCCATTTCGGCTTGCAGCATTTCATCTTTTGCCTTTGGGCAATCTGCCCAAGTTTCTGACTCGGCGCGCCTGCCTGCTGAGCCCACTTCATTCACAGCCCAAAAAGGCTGGGCCAGCCGGCAATTTTCTGTGGCCAGCGCCCATCCACTGGCCACTCAAGCAGGCTATGACATTCTGAAAGCTGGCGGATCGGCCATCGATGCCGCGGTGACCATTCAAATGGTTCTGACTTTGGTAGAACCGCAATCAAGTGGCATAGGCGGCGGCGCGTTGATTCTTCATCACGACGGGGTTCGCGTAGAGGCATACGATGGCCGTGAAACAGCGCCCGCAGCTGCCACTGAAAACCTTTTTTTAGACTCAAAGGGGCAACCCATTGGTTTTAAGGAAGCTGTGGCCAGCGGGCTCTCTGTCGGTGTGCCCGGTACGCTCAGTGTTCTTGAATTGGCTCACAAAGAACATGGCAAATTGGATTGGCCGCAATTGATTCAGCCCGCGATTGACCTGGCTGAGAACGGTTTCAAAATTAGCCCCAGACTTCATGCCGCTTTGTTAGACACACCAGATTTAAAAAACGATGCGGCAGCTCGCCAATATTTTTTTGACGCCAATGGACAAGCCCATCCCATCGGTTACGTTTTAAAAAATCCAGAACTGGCAAAGGTCTTCAAAGACCTTGCATCTAGAGGCTCTATCGCTTTGAAGAATGGCCCTTGGGCCCACGCCATCGTCCGCAAAGTACGCCAACACCCTCAGCGACCAGGGGCCATGACGCTTGAAGATTTGACCCACTACAAAGCCATCAAACGAGAGGCTTTGTGCTTTGACCATGCAGTCAAAGAGCCAGTGCGTGAATTCAAAATTTGTGGCTTTCCGCCGCCAAGTTCTGGGGCTTTGGCCATCGGCCAAATTTTGGGCATTCTGAATCACACCCCAGCAGTTGAGATGCCCTTGATGCAAGGCCTGCCCTCTTCGGATTGGCTGCATTTTTACAACGAGTCAGCCAAATTGGCATTTGCCGATCGCGCTATGTTTGTGGCCGACCCTGACTTTGTGAAAGCGCCTGGAGGCCGTTGGCAAAATTTGCTCACCCCCAACTACTTGCAACAAAGAAGCCAACTCATTGGGACTCACAGCATGAAGTCAGTGAAAGCCGGCCAGCCAGCGCTGCAAACCAATGCTTGGGCTCCCATGCCCGATCAACCCGAATATGGCACCAGCCACATCAGTGTGATCGACTCGTCTGGCCGGTCGGTTGCAATGACGACCACCATCGAAGCCAGCTTTGGCGCCAAATTGATGGTCAACTCTGATCAGGGACTTGCAGGCGGTTTTTTGCTGAACAATGAACTTACCGACTTTAGCTTTGCACCCAAAGATGTCCATGGCTTGCCCATTGCCAATCGGGTTGAGCCTGGTAAGCGACCCCGCTCATCGATGTCACCCACTTTGGTCTTTGACAAAGCAACCGGTCAGCTCAAACTGAGCGGCGGCAGTCCAGGCGGTGCCGCCATCATTCACTACACCACCAAGCTGTTGTTGGGCTCACTGAATTGGCATTTGAATGTGCAAGAAGCCATTGACCTGCCCAACTTTAGCAACCTCAATGGCCCTGCATTTTTAGAAGCCAAAAAATTTCCACTTCAGACCCTTCAAGGCCTCAAAAACAAAGGGCATGAGGTGCTTGAACTCCCCATGCCCAGTGGCCTTCAAGCCATTGAAGTGACGCCTTCAGGCTTCTTTGGCGGTGCAGACCCACGACGCGAAGGCAAGGTCATGGGGCCACAACCTTGAATCGAGTCGCTTGAATCAATATGCCTGACCCAACTGGCCCAAGATGGCTGGGTTTTCCAAAGTGCTAATGTCTTGCGTGATGGCTTCGCCTTTGGCCAAGCTACGGAGCAAACGGCGCATGATTTTGCCAGAACGGGTCTTGGGCAAGTTCTCGCCAAAGCGAATGTCTTTGGGCTTGGCAATGGGACCAATTTCTTTGGCAATGTGATCGCGCAATTGTTTGGCAATGGCCTTGCCTTCGTCGCCTGTGGGCAAAGGACGCTTGAGCACCACGAAGGCGCAGATAGCCTCACCCGTGGTGTCGTCAGGACGGCCCACCACAGCGGCTTCAGCCACCAACTCGGTGCAGCTCACTAAAGCAGATTCAATTTCCATGGTGCCCATGCGGTGACCCGACACGTTCAACACGTCGTCAATACGGCCCGTGATGGTGAAGTAGCCTGTTTCGGCATCGCGAATGGCACCGTCGCCAGCCAAGTAGTACTTGCCCTTGAAGTCGTCTGGGTAGTAGCTCTTGACGAAGCGATCGGGGTCACCCCAGATGGTGCGAATCATGGAAGGCCATGGGCGCTTGACCACCAAGATACCGCCTTGGCCATTGGGCATGTCTTTGCCGGTTTCGTCCACGATGGCGGCTTGAATGCCAGGGAAAGGCAGTGTGCAAGAACCGGGCACCATGGGTGTGACGCCGGGCAATGGCGTGATCATGTGACCACCGGTTTCGGTTTGCCAGAAGGTGTCCACAATGGGGCAACGGCCGCCGCCCACGTGCTTGTGATACCACTCCCACGCTGCCGGGTTGATAGGCTCGCCCACAGAGCCCAGCAAGCGCAAGCTGCTCAGGTTGTAGCTCTTAGGATGCACAGCGTCATTGGCTTCGGCTGCTTTGATGAGTGAACGAATGGCGGTAGGAGCCGTATAGAAAATGGAGACTTTGTGATCTTGAATCATTTTCCAGAAACGGCCTGCGTCTGGGTAAGTCGGCACGCCTTCAAAGACAATTTCGGTACCGCCCAAGGCCAAGGGGCCATAGGTGATGTAGGTGTGACCTGTGACCCAACCGATGTCGGCGGTACACCAGAACACGTCGTCTTGCTTCAAGTCGAAGGTCCACTTGGTGGTGAGAGCTGCGTGCAACAAGTAGCCACCGGTAGAGTGTTGAACACCTTTGGGTTTGCCTGTGGAGCCCGATGTGTAAAGCAAAAACAAGGGGTGCTCAGCGCTGACCCACTCTGGCTCGCAGGTGGTGGCTTGGTTGGCAATCAGGTCTTGCATCCATGTGTCACGGCCTGCTGTCATGGCCACATCGGCGCCGCTGCGCTTAACCACCAAGACGTTTTTGATAGTGTCGCAACCGCCCAAAGCGAGGGCTTCGTCCACAATGGATTTGAGGGGCAACTGCTTGCCACCGCGAATTTGATGATCGGCCGTGATGACGGCTTTGGCGCCAGTGTCTTCAATGCGGTCGCGCAATGATTGGGCAGAGAAGCCACCGAACACCACAGAGTGTGTGGCACCGATACGGGCGCAAGCCTGCATGGCAGCCACACCGTCGATGGACATGGAAATGTAGATGACGACACGGTCGCCCTTTTGAATGCCGATGGACTTCAGGCCATTGGCAATTTGGCAAGTTTTGGCCAGCAATTCGCTGTAGGTGATGCGTGTAACTTCGCCGCCGTCCGCTTCAAAAATAAGAGCAGTTTTGTTGCCCAGGCCTTTTTCAATGTTGCGGTCTAAGCAGTTGTAAGAGGCATTCAGCGTGCCGTCTTCGAACCACTTGAAGAAAGGTGCCTTGGATTCGTCCAAGACTTTGGTGAAGGGAGTTTTCCAAGAGATGAATTCCTTGGCCAGGCGTCCCCAGTAGCCTTCGTAATCGGTTTCGGCTTCTTTGCAAAGCGCCTGATAGGCGGGCATGCCAGAAACGTGGGCATTTTTGACGAAGTCAGCGCTGGGCTGATAAATGGTGGCGCTCATTCTGTGTCTCCTGAAGGAACAAGTTCTAAATATTGCCCATGAATGTCGTTCTTAGCTCTTACAGACCCCTGACTGACGCCATTCTTTCATTTAGCCAATGGGACCGTCAACAGGGGGAATCAGTAGGGCTTTAAAATGCTCTCTTTACGATCAGTTTTACCCCAAAGCACCCTATGGCCGAACCAAAACCACGTCACCCAGAAGCAGCATCCTTGAGACCGCTTCCCAAACTGATCTTTGCCAGTCGCTGGCTACAGTTGCCTTTGTATTTAGGCCTGATCGCCGCGCAAGCGGTCTATGTGTATCACTTTTGGGTGGAGTTGGTGCATTTGCTGGAAGCTGTGTTTGGCAATCAAGCCGCCCTTCAGGCTTTGATCACCGGCATTGGCTACAAAGTTGACACCCCCATCACAAGCCTGAATGAAACCATCATCATGCTGGTGGTGCTGGCATTGATCGACGTGGTCATGATTTCCAATCTGCTGATCATGGTCATTGTGGGTGGCTATGAAACTTTTGTATCTCGCATGAACTTAGAGAGTCACCCCGATCAACCCGAGTGGTTGGACCATGTCAATGCGTCGGTGCTTAAAGTCAAGTTAGGTACGGCCATCATTGGCATCAGCTCTATCCATTTGCTCAAAACTTTCATCAATGCTGCCAACTACACCGAGCAGGTTTTGATGTGGCAAACCATCATTCATGTGACCTTCTTGCTGAGCGCATTGGCCATTGCCTACACCGACAAGTTGATGTCGCACCATGGTCATAGCGCAAAACACTGAACCAAAATCTACACCCCTTGTAAAAGCTCATCATGACCACACTGATTAAACAAGAAGACCTGATTGAATCCGTTGCAGCTGCCCTGCAATACATCAGCTACTACCACCCTGCCGATTTCATTTCACATTTGGCCAGCGCCTATCACCGCGAGCAAAGTCCTGCGGCCAAAGACGCCATTGCACAAATTTTGACCAACAGCAAAATGAGCGCCATTGGTCATCGCCCTATTTGCCAAGACACGGGCATCGTCAATGTGTTCTTGAAAATTGGCATGGACGTCAAGCTAGAGAACTTCACCGGCAGCTTAGAAGACGCCATCAACGAAGGTGTTCGCCGTGGTTACAACTACGCCGACAACATGCTGCGTGCCTCTGTGGTAGCCGACCCCGAGTTTGCTCGCAAGAACACGCAAGACAACTCCCCCGCTGTCATCTTCACGCAAATTGTGCCTGGCAACAAATTGGACATCACGGTGGCGGCCAAGGGTGGCGGCAGTGAGAACAAATCCAAAATGGTCATGCTCAACCCGAGCGACAGCGTCATTGATTGGGTCCTTAAAACAGTGCCCACAATGGGTGCTGGCTGGTGCCCTCCCGGCATGCTAGGCATTGGCATTGGTGGCACAGCCGAAAAAGCCGTCCTCATGGCCAAAGAAAGTTTGATGGACGACTTGGACATGTACCAGTTGCTCGAAAAATCAAGCAAAGGCGAGAAGCTGACGCAAGTTGAAAACATGCGTTTAGAAATCTACGAAAAGGTCAACGCTCTGGGCATCGGCGCTCAAGGTTTGGGCGGCCTCACCACTGTGCTCGACATCAAAATCAAGATGTACCCAACGCACGCCGCCAGCAAGCCTGTGGCCATGATTCCCAACTGCGCCGCCACGCGTCATGCCCACTTTGTCATGGACGGCTCTGGCCCTGTCTACTTAGATGTGCCATCTCTCGATTTGTGGCCCGATGTCAACTGGACACCCGACACCGAGAAGAGCAAGCGCGTCGATTTGAACGCACTCACGCCGGCAGAAGTGGCCAGCTGGAAACCCGGCCAAACTTTGTTGCTGAATGGCAAGATGCTGACCGGTCGCGATGCTGCCCACAAACGCATCCAAGACATGTTGGCCAAAGGCGAGAAGTTGCCTGTCGACTTCACCAACCGCGTCATTTACTACGTGGGCCCTGTTGATCCCATCAAGGGTGAAGCCGTGGGCCCTGCAGGCCCTACCACGGCCACGCGCATGGACAAGTTCACCGACATGATGTTGGCCCAAACTGGCCTCATTGCCATGGTTGGCAAAGCCGAGCGCGGCCCGGTTGCCATTGAAGCCATTCAAAAGCACAAGTCTGCCTATTTGATGGCCGTGGGTGGTGCCGCTTACTTGGTATCCAAGGCCATTAAGCAATCCAAAGTGGTGGGCTTTGCCGACCTGGGCATGGAAGCCATCTATGAGTTTGATGTGGTCGACATGCCCGTCACGGTGGCCGTAGACTCCGGTGGCACCAGCGCGCACATTACAGGCCCCGCTGAATGGCAAAAACGCATTGCCACAGGCGAGTTCAAAGGCATCAAAGTTGCCAGCAACTGAGCCCAACACTCAGCGCGCCATTGGCGTTTTTGACAGCGGCATTGGCGGTCTGAGTGTGTTGCAAGCCATGCGTGCAGAAATGCCGCATGAGCGTTTCATTTATTGGTCTGACAGTGCCTTTGCGCCCTATGGCGAAAGGTCCGATGAATTTGTCATCGACCGATCTCATTTCATTACGGAGCAACTGATTGCCAAAGGCAATGTCAAGACTGTGGTGGTGGCGTGCAACTCAGCCACCGCAGTGGCCATAGAAAGTCTGCGTCAACAGTTTCCAGATTTGCCTTTTGTAGGGGTTGAACCCGCCCTAAAACCAGCCATCGGCGTTTCCCAAACTGGCCGCGTAGGCGTGATAGGCACCCATGCCACTTTGCAGAGCGCCCGCTTTGAAAAACTCTTAAGCAAAGTGCAAGCGGATGCATTGCCCAGTCAGTGTGAGTTTGTCATTCAGCCTTGCAAAGGTTTGGCTTTGGCCATCGAAAAGCAAACTGAAAAAGCACAAACCGATACGCAAGAAGTTGAGCAACTGTGCCGACACTATTTGAATGAGATGGGCACCTTTGGTAATGCAACTGGGCAGATAGACACCTTGGTTTTAGGCTGCACACACTATGTCTTTGTCGAAGAGCTCTTAAGGCAGATGGTGGGGCCCAAAGTCAACATCATTTCAACAGGGACTGCTGTGGCCAGACAAGCACATCGTTTGAGCGCCATCCCAACGCAAAGCGGCGTCGAAACAAAAGAGGAGTTGCACGATACGTCGCCTGACAGCATTCAACTCTGGACAAATGGGTCTTTAAGCGCCCTTGAGCATGCCGCAGACAGGTGGCTTAGCCTGCCCCCGCAGAGGTGTCATTGGATAGCACCTTCGGCCTCTTAATCGGGCATCCAAATCTTTGCGCCGCCTAAATCTAGGTGGGTGAGATAGATCCGAAGCTCAAACTCCCACTGCGCATAATCGGGCGCCATGTGATGACACAGTTTGTAAAACGCTTTGTCGTGCTCGCGAATTTTCAAATGAGCCAGTTCATGCACTGCAATCATTTGTAAAAATGCCAAAGGCGTGTCTTTGAACAAGGCAGCAACTTTGATGTCGTGCTTGGCTTTGAGCTTGCTGCCTTGGATGCGCGAGGTGGTGGTGTGCATGCCCAATGCGTGTTGAATGATATGCAGCTTGCTGTCAAAGCTGACCTTGTTGATGGGGTCGGCTTGCCTTAAAAACTCATTCTTCAAATCCATGACAAAGGCATACAAAGCACTGTCAGTGCGGACACCATGTGCTTGTGGATGCCTAGACAACAACCAAGCGCCCAGACCGGGGCCTTCGCTGATTTTTTGCACTTGTTGCAGCAAGTCTTGAGGGTAGGCTTGCAAATATCGATATGAAGTCACAGTGAAAATTCAGTGAATCACTTTAGAACATCCATTTCAAACCAAGGGTGAAGATGTTGTTTTTATTTGCACGACCCACACTGGTGTCGAGTTGAAGGTCTTCCATGACATTGAAACGCAAGCCAGCTGCAATGGTGGGCTTCTCGTGTTCCATGCCAAATTTTTCGATGTGTACGGTCACTTCTCCGTAGGCGCGCTCCCAAGCCACGCCCCAAGTACGAACCCTTTGGGAACTAGAAAAGTTGAGCGCACCTAAATTTGTATGCAGGCTTCCCAAGCGAGGGTGGTTACATGAAAACAAACCATTCACATAGGGCTGTGAGGACTGACCATCAACACGCGCATAACCGGTCACCGCACCAAAATTGCAACCATTGTCTTGCGTCGGTGACAGTCTGAATTTAGCTTGAATGTTTTGAGTTTGAATGCCTGAGAATTGCTCACGTGCAATTCCGGCCCCCAACTCCATGTTGTCAAAAGGCGCGTAGGCTGGCGCAACCGTCCAAGAGCGGACACCATTGGGAGATCGCGTCCACCAAGCTTCAATATGGCCGTCACCCGTGTCATTGACATTGGCATCGTCTACGGTCAAAGGGCGCCCTGCAAAGCTTGGGAAGCTGGCAAAAAACGCCGTCAAGACTAGGAGTGCTGAAGCCGAGTTGGCTATTGATCGTGAAGAAAATTGAGTTGACATAAAAAGTCATCAGAAGAAAAAGTTAATAAAAGCTGACCCAAGCGTACTGTAATTTATGGCTTCTTTGCAGCGGGGCTCAAGTCTTGCACTGCAAGTCGCTGGCCTCGTTGCACATTGATGGGTAGCAACAATAACCATCCCAATAAGAAAAGAATTGAAGTGGCTGCAATGGCCAGACGCTGATTGCCTTCCGTTGCCCATGTCACCAGGCCATACCCCATGGGTCCCAAAATACTGGCCAAGCGAATAGCAAAAGCCCACAGCCCAAAAAATTCAGCCAAGCGATTTGAAGGAATGAATAAGCCCGCCATGGCCCTGCCCGTTGACTGACTGGAGCCCATACAAACGCCTGCCAGAACCGCCGCCCACCAAAACATTTCTTTACTGCTGCTTAAAGCTGCCAATCCACAAGTTAAACCCCACCCCCACAAAGTGAGTGACAGCGCCAATTTATGACCGATTCGGTCTTGGGCATAGCCCAGGACCAAGGAACCCAACAAAGCAGCGATGTTGAGAACAAAAATCAGCATCATGGTTTCTTGGGGCTCAAAACCAATCACCTGCTCTGCGTAAATGGCAGCCAATGTAATGGCCACCGCCACACCGCCTTGGTAGGCAACGGCGCATGCAAGCAATTGCATGAAATCTTTGTAAGCTCTGGCTTCTTTGAATGTCTGAACCAGTTGTTGCCACCCGCCGACCTGAGACTGTCGAGTCAACTGCGGTTTGGCGTGCTCTTTCATCAAGGCGAAAGTGACGCCAGCAGCAAGAGCATAAATGGCTGCTGTCATGAGCATGGTGATGGGCACAAACTGCCCCGCTGTTTGCCCTTGGCCTTGCGCCCACAAAACATAGGCCAGGCAAACTCCCAAGGTCAGCATACCGCCGAGGTAACCCCAAGCCCATCCCCAGGCACTGATGCGGCCCATGGCTTCAGGCTTGGCCAACTCGGGCAAGAAAGCGGCCGTAAGCGATTCGCCGTAGGTATAAAAAGTATTGGAGATGACAATCAAAATCAAGGCCAATAAAACTTGGCCTGGCTCCACCCAAGCCAAAGCTGCCGTACTGACCACACAAGCGGCCGTCATGGCCATCAAGAGTTTCTTTTTGGCAGCGTGTCGGTCGGCCCACTCGCCCATGGCGGGCATGGTGAGCATGACGATGGCATATGAAACACTGAGGGCGCTGGTCCAAGCCAAGGTTGCCCACTCGGCCTTGTTGGCCACAGCGCCTACAAAATAGGCCGCAAATACGGCGGTGATGACCACGGTGGTGTAGCCAGAGTTGGCAAAGTCGTACATGGCCCAGCCAAATACTTCTTTGCGTTTGACCCCTGGATTGAGCACAGCCGCTGTTGTGTAGCTAAAGAATGAGGGTCAGTGCAAATGGCGTGGACGTCGACCACCACCATGACCGCCTTGTGGCCCGCCACCGCCACCCCCGCCGCGAGGTGGTTTGCCCAGTTCTAGGGAACTGACCAAGTTGTCAAAGCGTTGTGAAAACAGTTTGTCAATTTCGTGCACCACACCACTGAGCTCAGACCCATCGAAGTGACGCTCCATGAGGCCCACAACATCTTGAACCAGCAAATCGCGCTGGGCTTGCATGATGGCGGCTGGATCCGGGCCGACAAACAAAATAACAAAGTCGTCTCGAGATTCGGTGCCGCGAGATTCTTCGTCGTCGTCAAACTCGGTGTCGTAAAAGGTGATTTCCAGTTGGGCGCCTGCCGCTGAAATGTCGTTGATGTTCATGCACAAGTCGTCTAGGACTTGCCTGAAATCGTCGTTGCCGCGAACCGTCCAACACATTTGTAATTTGTGATCGGCAGCTTCAAAGCGAATACCGGTTTCTTCTTCGTAGAGGCTTTGGGCCCCCTCAGTGAGCGACTTGGCGCCAGCGTATTTCCAAAGTGGCTTGACGGCTTCTTGGAGGGCTTTGAAGTCAATATCCTCGCGAAGAGGAACTTCACCATGAACATGAATTTCAAAAGGCGGGTTGAAGGATGTCATGGCAATCTACTTAAGGTCAGTGGTGCCCCGGGCCGGAATCGAACCGGCACGCCCGCTATTAACGAAGCGGCGGATTTTAAGTCCGATGTGTCTACCAATTTCACCACCGGGGCTAATGCTCTATTGTGCCTTCAAGTTGAGCTTTTTGACATTAAAAAGCCCTCGAATGAGGGCTTTTGTTGAGCTCAAACAGGGTGTTTGAGCTCAAATGAAAGCAAATGTTAACCGCCTTTTTTGGCGCGCTTGCCTGGATTCTTTTTGCTGCGTGTGGCAACGCCGCGCTCTAAACTGACGCGCTGGCCGCGGCCGCTGGTGGGCAATGTAACGCCAGGCAGTGGCTTCAAGGGAGGTGTAAATTTACGGTCTGCTTCGGTAACGATCTTATTGCCCATCAATGGCTCCAGAAAAAAAGTTCAAGGCGATATTAAGCCACAGATTTGACCCTGATTATTTATAAAGCACTTCAGGGAGCCAAAGTCCGATGGCGGGGAAGTTATAAAGCAGAATAATTGCGAACACTTGGATGGCCATGAATGGCAACATGCCTGCAAAAATCTGATTCAAGGTCACATGGGGTGGGCTGACACCCTTCAAGTAGAAAGCCGCCATGGCCACAGGTGGGCTCAAAAATGCGGTTTGCAAGTTGAGTGCAACCAACAATCCAAAGAACAGAGGGTCAATGCCAAAGTGCGGCAATAGCGGCACAAAAATAGGCATGAAAATCACAATGATTTCGGTCCACTCCAAGGGCCAACCCAGCAGGAAAATAACCACTTGGGCCAAAATCATGAACTGTACAGGCGTGAGGTCCATTGACAACACCCAAGTATTGATCAACTCTTGGCCGCCTAAAAGAGCAAACGCTGCAGAGAAAATACTTGAACCCACAAACAACCAGCACACCATGGCACTGGTTTTGGCAGTCAAATAGACAGACTCTTTCATGACGGTGAAATTCAAGCGCCTGTAGGCCGCAGCCAAAAGCAAACCGCCCAAAGAGCCAATGGCGGCAGCTTCAGTGGGTGTCGCCAAGCCGAACACAATGGTGCCGAGAACAGCCAAAATCATGATGGCCAATGGGAAAAAGGACCCCAGCAACATCTTGAAAATTTCTAAGCGAACAAAACTGAAGTAAGCATAGAAAATAAAGAGTGCAGCACCCACAACAGCCATGGCAATCCAAAAACCTTGCGGCGCATCTTGTCTCTCTTGAACCTCTGGTTCTGCTGCGACCGCTTTCGCAGCATCGGCAACTGCAACGGCAACAGCATTGCTAGCATCGGCGCTGGCTTCTTTGACAGCAAACGCTGCAGGTGGTTCTGAGATAGCACCACCCAAAGCCTGAGGGGCTTCATTCGTAGACGGCGGCGCCTTCAAATCACCCATGGCCTCTGGTTCTTGCAAGCCCGAAATATTGGATTCGGCTTCGGTTGAATCACTTGACTCAATGGCACCACCCATAGCAACAACGCCTTCATTGGCTTCAACAACCAAGGGGGCAGTTAACTTGAAATAAACCAAGCCTGATAGCAAGACAACGGTGATTAGGGGCAGCAAAGTGATGCCCAATTGCTTCAAAATTTCTTGGGTGCTGACATTGGCATTGCGTTTGCCTTTGAGTGCAGAAACCAGGCCCACAAGGGCTTTGTCACTGAACGATTCAGCAATTTGTTGATTCATAGGTGGAAGAGGCACGAAACGGTCTTCTGCTGACATAGGAGGTGCCAGGTGAGGCTTCCACTTAGCAATCACAATGACATACAGCACATACAAAGTAGCCAACATCACGCCAGGAAAAAACGCACCGGCGTAAAGCTTGACAACCGACACACCCGCCGTAGCACCATACACAATGAGCATCACGGAAGGTGGAATCAAAATACCCAAACAACCACCGGCTGTAATGGCGCCCGCAGACAACTGAACGCTGTAACCTGCTCGCAACATGGCAGGCAAAGCCAGCAAACCCATCAAGGTAACCACGGCACCCACAATGCCAGTAGCTGTAGCAAAAATGGCGCACGTAATGATGGTCGCTACGGCCAAGGAGCCCGGCACACGCGCAGTGGCCAAGTGCATGCTCTTGAACAATTTTTCAATTAAGTTGGCACGCTCAATGAGGTAACCCATGAACACAAACAAAGGGATTGAAATCAGCACGTCGTTGGACATGACTGAGTAGGTTCTTTGAACCATCAAGTCGAGTGTTTGGTCAACGGCCAAACTAGGGTTCTGACTTCGATAGGCGATCCAGGCAAAGATCATTCCCATGCCCATCAAGGTAAACGCAGTAGGAAAGCCCAACATGATGGCCACAACCACCAAGGCCAACATCAATAGGCCCAAATGGCCGTTGGTCATCTCGTTCACAGGCGGGAGCAAAACGAACGCCGCCAAAACTACCATGGCCATAATGGAAAGGCCAAACCAAATTTCTTTTTTCATTTTTGGCCACCCTGACCTGCTGCCACGTATTGATCTAATTTTGCGATGTCAGAGTCTTTGACGTTGACCATCTCTTTGAGTTTTTCGACATCCACTTCTTCCACGTCTTCAATTCGAGAAGGCCATTCGCCGTTCTGCAAACAAATGACGCAGCGAACAATTTCGACCAAGCCTTGAAGCAACAAAATACCACCCGCAATAGGAATGACCGTTTTAAATGGATAGACCGGCGGGCCATTGGCCGTGACGTTGGAATATTCGCGAATGGCCCATGAATCGGCCGCATAGTTGTAACCAGCCCAAGCCATGGCGACAACGCCAGGAATAAAAAACACCAAATAAAGCAAGAGGTCTAAACCAGCTTGCAAACGGGGCGGGAAAAAACCGTACAAAACATCACCACGCACGTGACCATTCTTAGACAAGGTATAGGCACCTGCCATCATGAACAAGGTGCCGTACATCATGCTCATGACGTCGAAAGCCCAAGGATGCGGATTGTTAAGGACATAGCGGGAGAAAACTTCCCAACTGATCATGAGGGTCAAGGAGAAAATAAGCCAAGCAAAGAATTGCCCGATCCAAGTGCTTATTTTGTCGATGGTTAGAAGAATGTTTTGCATAAATACCAATCAAAAAAATCAGCCAATCACCAAACGGTGAATGGCTGATTTGGAGACCGCTGGAAAATTAGGCTTTGCCAGCAGGCTTTTTCTTGTCACTGAAGAAGTGACCTACGGCCATACGACGGTTCACGTAAGTGTCTTGGTCCCATTTTACAGCGCGCTCGGCGAAGGCCTTTTGTGATGCCACGATTTCTTTGAACAGTGGGTTTTCGGCAGACTTCTTCTCCAGAATAGCATCCCACAATTTCAATTGGTCTTGCAAAACAGCGTCAGGTGTTTTGTAGAACTTGACTTTGTCTTTGGTCTGCAACTCGATGTAGTCTTTGGAGTAACGGTCAATGGCTTTCCAGGACATGTCAGCAGAAGCGGCTTCTGTAGCGCCTGCAATGATGGCCTTCATTTTGGCTGGCAATGCATCGTATTTGGTCTTGTTGAACATGATCTCAAATGTTTCAGCGCTCTGGTGATAGCTTTGCAACATGCAAACTTTGGACACATCGGGGAAGCCCAAGATGCGGTCAGATGTTGCATTGTTGAACTCGGCACCATCCAACAAACCACGGTCCATGGCTGGCACAATTTCGCCGCCTGGCAAGGCGTTCACGGCAGCACCCATGGCGGTAAACAAATCAATGGCCAAGCCGTTGGTACGGAACTTCAAACCTTTGAAGTCTGCAGACTTGGTGATGGGCTTCTTGAACCAACCCAATGGCTGAGTGGCCATGGGGCCGTACAAGAAAGATTGGACGTTGGCGCCAATAGAAGCGTAGAGCTTGGCCAAAAGTTCAGCACCACCGCCGTATTTGTGCCATGACAAAATCATGTTGGCGTCCATACCAAATGCTGGGCCAGAGTTCCACAAGGCCAAAGCGTTTTGCTTGCCATAGTGATATCCCAACACACCGTGACCACCGTCCAAGGTGCCCTTGGTAACAGCTTCCAACAAGCCGAATGCAGGTACCACAGCGCCTGCTGGCAAAACTTCAATCTTCAAATCGCCACCAGTCATGTCGTTGACTTTCTTGGCGAAATCTAAGGCATATTCATGGAAGATGTCCTTGGATGGCCAAGTACTTTGCCAGCGCATGTTGATGGGGCCGGTTTGAGCCGTAGAAACCATGGGGGCTGCCAAAGCACCCGCTGCAACAGCACCCTTCAGGAGGCCGCGGCGTGAAGATGAAGCTTTCTTTTCTGTCATATTTCATTCCTTAGGTAAATAAAAAATCCAACGAGCATCATGCATTGACCGCCATAAACATCCCTCAGGGTTTTCACTAAAATTTCAGAAAATATTTGCGCAAGTTGTCAATTAAAGTAGACAAAATATCCCAACTCTTAATAAGCAATTGTCAATTCTGCTAATGCGATTTACACAATCAAAGGAAACAAAATGGACGCACAAGAAACCGCAGAATTGATCGAACAATCTGGCGATGGCAACAAACAGCAAAACCGATCGGCCTTGACCATTTCTATTTTGGCCATGGTCTTGGCCATTGCCAGCTTGGGCGGCTCCAATGCCATGAAAGAGGCCACACAAGAAAACATCTTGGCAGCTAACGCATATGCCTTTTACCAAGCTAAAAGTATTCGGCAAACTGACTACAAATTGGCAGCTGCCGATTTAGAACTTCAGATGGCGCGCGAGCCCAATATGAATACCAACGCCAAAGCCCTGTACGAAAAGAAACTCGCAGACTACAAAAAAACCATTGATCGCTATGAGTCAGAACCTGAAACCAAAGAAGGCAAAAAAGAACTCATGGTGAGAGCCAAAGAACATGAAGCCATACGTGACCACGCCATGCTTCAAGACCCTTGGTTTGATTACGCTGAAGGGGCATTGCAAATTGCCATTGTCTTGCTCTCCGTTTCTATTGTTGCCGGCATACCCGCGCTCTATTGGGCCGGCACTTTGCTGGGTACCTTAGGCTTTATCAGTACAGTGAATGGCTATTTCTTATTTTTCTGACGCAACATAGATTGATTTAAACCATGCCTAATTTGCTTCAAGACGCCATTGAATTTATTCAATCCAGCGAAACTCCCTGGACCCGAGACAACTCGCCGCCTTGGGGCATTCACGATGCCGACCCCCCACCCTACAACCGCTTGTATGGCCCGGTGCACGGCCGAGGCCCTGTGTCTGGTGTCATTTTTCAAAAGAATCAATTGCTTGCCCAATGGGGCGAGCCTCACAAAGCCGACCTCACCTTCAGCGTGGCAAAAACCTATTTGGCTTTGTTGGCTGGTTTGGCCTTTGATCAAGGCTTGATTCAAGACGTTCACACCCCTGTTGTCCAACAATGTCCTGGCATTGGCTTTGAGGGCGAGCGCATGTCACGCATTACGTGGCATCACCTGTTCCAACAAACCAGCGAATGGGAAGGCACTTGCCTAGGCATTCCAGAACAAGTAGACCGCTACCGCTGGCTGGCTTACCAAACTGGCGAAGCAGGCGGTACCAAAGGCGACGCTAGACCTCTTGGCGAACCTGGCTCTAGGTTTGAGTACAACGACGTTCGCATCAACCAACTCTCTTTGGCCTTGTTGCATTTGTTCAAGCGCCCGTTGCCAGAAGTATTTGAAGAATATTTCCGCAAACCTTTGGGCTGTTCGGATGAGTTTCAGTGGGTAGGCTACGAGCAAGGTTGGACGCAGGTCAATGGCCAACGCATGATGTCGGTGCCAGGTGGCAGTCATTGGGGCGGCGGCGTTTCCATTTCGGCCATGGACCAAGCACTGATTGGCTTGATGCTTATGGACAATGGCACCTACAAGGGCCAGCAGATACTATCGGCCAAGTGGCTTCAAATGATGCAGCAACCCTGCGATGTAGCGCCCTACTACGGCTACCTAATTTGGCTCAACAAGGACGGCGCCTTGTTCAAAGATGCGCCTCGCAGTTCATGGTTTGCCATTGGTGCCGGCTCGTCTGTGACCTGGGTGGATCCAGAGCTCGAACTGGTTTGTATCCTGCGCTGGATTGATGCAGCCAAAACCAATGACTGCATTGCACGCATCATGCAAGCCCTCAAGGCTTGAAGAAGCTGCTTAGGCCTTTAACGCCTTCAAACAAAGCGCAGCCAATTCGTCCTGACAGATCAATTGGATGCCGTTGTCTTTGGCAAATTTAAGTGCCACGCCAGTTGGCAAACTAAGGCTAATGCAAGCAGCATAGCTTGCATCTTCAGAAGCTTGCAAAGATGTCAAATCACGGAGTACCTCCACCCCCAAGGTGGCAGCCTTCCAGCGCTTGCAGCTAACCAAAGTAACTTGACCTGATTTATCTAGCTTCAAGTCTGCAGCGCTTGAGTTCAAGTGAATGACAGTGAAACCTTGCTGAACAAATGCTTGTTCCATGACGGGCAAAAATTGCTTCCACGACATGCTGGCCAAGTTGGTCAAGGCTAAAGAGACAGCTTCGGGCGAAGGCTTGTTGCGTTGACGCCAGGCCGCAATGACACCCAAGATACCAAATGGCATGGCGCTGATCATGCCGACACCGCGATAGGCTTCGGGCAAGAAAACCCGTGCAAGCAGCATCATGAGCGCAGCGATTAAAAAGCTGTACCACCAGGGCGAACGCAACAAAATCGCAAACAGCGATTTGTCTGACATCTTGAATTTCATGGATCTGATTGCAGCTTCACATTCAAACGAATTGAATGTCGCTGCAAGCCTTGTTTAGATTACTTGGCAAACAAACTGGCAGGATTGGCAAAGGCCTTGAACTCCACAGCATTGCCGCAGGGGTCCAAGAAAAACATGGTGGCTTGCTCACCCACTTGGCCTTTGAAGCGAATGTGGGGTTCAATCACAAATTGGGTGCCCGCCAGTTTCAGTTTTTCGGCCAAGGCTTCCCACTGCCCCATCTCCATGACCAAGCCAAAATGCCTGACGGGCACGTTGTCGCCATCAACGGCGCTGGTATTGTGATGGCCCGCTTCAGAAGGGCTTAGGTGCGCCACAATTTGATGGCCATAAAAGTTGAAGTCGATCCAATCTTCGCTTGATCGTCCCTCCGGACATCCCAATAAATCGCCATAGAAGGCGCGCGCCTTGGCCAAGGATGTGACGGGAAATGCTAGGTGGAAGGGTTGCATATGAGGCTTACCTGTTAAATGAAGTCGATGTCATGATTTTAGGGCGCGATTGAATAACCCCGCATTCAAAATTAAAAGCACCTGATTCTGAATCATTCTTTATGATAGCGACCATCAACTTTATTCATTGATTCACTGTGGCAAGCCCCCCCTCTCACTTAGGTCAGGTCAACTGTTGGAAGTGTGTTCACTTTGCCACCAGTTGGGATCCCAAAATGCCCTACTCCTGCAAGCTACTGGGATTCAAATCGCAAATATTGCCTAGCATTCAAGTGATGAATTCAGACGGACGGCCTTGTCTTGGTTTTGTGCCTAAACCCCATCCCCCCAAGACAAGTTGATCTTTTACTATCGCCAACTTGACACCCCTTCGGGTAAGCACTCCCCCCAAAAAGAAGCATCAATCTAAAATTTGGGAATGACTGAAAGACTCACCCAAATCTCCTACGACGCCCTGCCCGATGCGGTTAAACCATTGGCAGACGACATCCTTAAAGTTTCTAGTGCAGCCCTAGGCGGCCCTTACAACGCATTGCTTCGAAGCCCTGAAATGGCCCGAAGGTGCTTTGATCATTTAGATTACTTGCGCTTTAGAACATCGGTCAACAAACGACTGAATGAATTTGCCATTCTTATTCAAGCCCGTATTTCAAATGCCCAGTACGAATGGTGGGCTCACGAAATCATTGCTCGCAAAGCGGGTTTGTCAGAGGCTGTCATGAAAGATTTGCGCGAATGCAAACGTCCCAGCAGCATGCAAGACGACGAGCGTTTGGTGTATGACTATTGCATTCAACTCAGCCTGAACCACCGCGTGCCAGATGCTCTTTGGCAAGAGGCTGTCGACACAATGGGAGAACAAGCGGTCATTGACCTGACAGTTTTGTCTGGCACTTATGTCATGGTCTCGATGCTTTTGAACGCCACACAAGTCGGCATTCCAGGGGGTGGCGAGTTGCCGCTTGAAGTGCTAGAGCCCATGACCATTCGCAGCCGACTCTTGGCTTAAGGGCCGCTATCTAACGCCAACAAATTAAATATTTCTTAATTCACGACTACCAGGACTTCTTATGAACCTCAAAAAATGGATGCCCCTCCTTGCCATCTCGTCTGCGTGTTTTTGGATGACACAGGCGCAAGCGCAAGACTACCCCAACAAACCCATCACCATGGTGATGCCCTATGCGGCTGGCGGCCCTGGCGATACCATCACGCGCCTCTTTGCAGGTTCAATGCAAAAGATTTTGGGGCAACAAATTGTGGTTGACAACACGGCGGGTGCGGCCGGTTCCATTGGGACGGCCAAGGTGGCTCGCTCCAAGCCTGATGGCTACACCCTGCTCATGATTCACGTGAGCCACGCCACCAATTTGGCCATGTACAAAAACCTAAGCTACCACCCCGTGGACGATTTCGAGCCTATTGGCTCTGCCACCAGCGGCCCCATGGTGATTGTGGCCAGAAACGAGTTCCCCCCTAAAGACCTGAACGAATTTGTTTCTTATCTCAAAACCAACCAAAAGAAAGTCAGCTTGGCCCATGCGGGCGTAGGCTCTGCATCCCATTTGTGTGGCCTCATGATGATGAATGTGCTGGGTGTGCAGCTCAATGAAATTCCCTACAAAGGCACAGGCCCCGCGCTGACCGACCTGATGGGCGGCCAGGTCGATGTCTTGTGCGATCAAACATCAGGCACTGTGCCTTCTGTGAAGAACGGAAAAATCAAGGCTTATGCTTCAGCAGGCAAAAACCGCTTGCCTTCTTTGCCCAACACACCGGCCATTGCAGAAGCTGGCGTCAAAGGCTTTGAAATCAATATTTCATTTGGGCTTTATGCACCAAAAGGCACTCCCAAACCGGTCCTAGACAAACTCACTGCCGCATTGCAAAAATCGGTGACTGATGCAGAAGTGATCAACCGTTTGGATGGCATGGGCGTTGCAGCTGTCAGTGTGGAACAGGCCACGCCCAATGCACTCAGGGCTCATTTGAAAAATGAAATTGAAACCTTGGGTGGCTTGTTGATCAAGGCTGGCGTGCAGCCCAACTGATCAAGCTTGAAGATTTTTAAAATCTAGCCGCTCCATTATTTGGCCCTTAATATGGGCAGAGATCAAATTGATTCTCGTGGAAGTGGCTTTTTCGCTTCAAACCTTTTTTCATTTTATGGACAAACTTTTCAAGCAAAAATACATCAATCTCAGCTTTTTGGTTTTGATGATTTTTGCCATTTATTTTGTAACCAGTAGCAGCGCCAATCTACCGCCCAGAATGGCCTCGCATTTCAACGCAGAGGGTATTGCTGACGGCTTCATGAGCAAGGAAAGCTACACCTACACCATGCTTGCTGTTGTAGTGGGTGTGCCTGGTCTCTTGGCGCTGATGCCCCTGGTGCTAGGTAAGTTGCCTCCTAGCTTGATCAACATTCCTCACCGCGAGTATTGGCTTGCCCCTGAAAACAGGGCAGATACTTTTTACACCTTGAATTTATGGATGCGTGTATTTGCTTGTTTTCTTTTGATTTTTTTAAGTTATGTGCATTGGCTTGTCATTCAAGCCAATGCACAACAGCTCCCTGCTGTGCCGGCTTCTGATTTTTATCTAGGATCGATTTTTTTCTTGGTATTGAGTGGCATCTGGTCAATACTGCTTCTTCGTCGATTTAAATTGCCTGACGCAAAAAAGATTTGAAAGCTAGAAAGCATAAAAAAAGCCACTGTTCAAAAAACAGTGGCTTTTTCATTTGGAGGCGCGGGCCGGAGTCGAACCGACCTACACGGATTTGCAATCCGGTGCATAACCGCTTTGCTACCGCGCCGTATATGCGACAAAAAAGGGAAGCGGTTGCTTCCCTGATTTGCTGAAAGATGTTGGTCAATCTTTCAATGTTTGGAGCGGGATAAGAGGCTCGAACTCTCGACCTATACCTTGGCAAGGTATCGCTCTACCAACTGAGCTAATCCCGCATTTGCAATCAACTCAGCATTCTATGCCGCTTTGTCTGCGTTGGACGAATTGTAGCGCAATTTTTAAGAATTTTTAAAGGCGCTTGAAAAATTCTCTCAATGCTTTACGGCACCCGTTTTGTCACCGGCTTTTGCCTCTGAAACCACGGGGGCTTCTACGGCAGCAGGCTCGTCATCAGGCAAGGCCTGAGGCATCTTCTCAAGGGCCACTTCCAAGACTTTGTCGATCCACTTCACAGGCACAATTTCCAGACCATTTTTGACATTTTCAGGAATGTCTTGCAGGTCTTTGACGTTGTCTTCCGGAATGAGAACGGTCTTGATGCCACCACGCAAGGCAGCCAACAGCTTTTCTTTCAAGCCGCCAATGGCTGTAACCTCACCGCGCAACGTAATTTCGCCAGTCATGGCCACATCGGCGCGCACAGGAATGCCTGTCATAGCAGACACCATGGCCGTGGTCATGGCGGCGCCAGCACTTGGGCCATCTTTGGGTGTCGCACCATCGGGCACGTGAATGTGCAAATCTTTTTTCTCAAAGACATCGTCTTTGATGCCTAACATGCGAGACCGGCTGCGAACCACGGTACGAGCGGCTTCCACAGACTCTTTCATGACATCGCCCAAGGAGCCGGTGCGGGTAATGACACCCTTGCCTGGCATGAGAGCGGCTTCAATGGTGAGCAAATCGCCGCCGACTTCTGTCCAAGCCAAACCAACCACTTGGCCCACTTGGTTGGCTGCTTCAGCGCGGCCATAGGTGTACTTCTGCACACCCAAGAAATCGTTCAAATTGTCTGGCGTCACCAGCACAGGCGCAGTCATTTGCTTGAGCAACAAGCTCTTGACCACTTTGCGGCATATCTTAGACAGTTCACGCTCGAGTGAACGCACGCCAGCTTCACGCGTGTAGTAACGAACCACGTCGCGAACAGCAGCATCGCTGATGTTGAGTTCTTCAACCTTGACACCATTGTTTTTAAGTTGCTTGGGTAGCAAATATTTAATGGCAATGCTGGTTTTTTCGTCTTCGGTATAGCCCGACAAACGAATGACTTCCATGCGGTCTAACAGCGCAGAAGGAATGTTCATGGAGTTGGAAGTGGCCACGAACATGACATCGCTCAAATCAAAATCAACTTCGACGTAGTGATCGCCAAAGGTGTGATTTTGCTCGGGGTCTAAGACCTCTAGCAACGCGCTGGAAGGATCACCGCGGAAGTCGGTGCCCAGCTTGTCAATTTCGTCCAGCAAGAACAAAGGATTGCGCGTGCCGACCTTGGTTAGGCTTTGCAACACTTTGCCGGGCATGGCGCCAATGTAGGTGCGGCGATGACCGCGAATTTCGGCTTCGTCTCGCATACCGCCCAAGGCCATGCGAACGTATTTGCGTCCTGTGGCTTTGGCAATGGATTGGCCCAAGGAAGTTTTACCCACACCAGGAGGGCCGACCAAACAAAGAATAGGCGCTTTGACTTTGTCGACGCGCTGCTGCACCGCCAGGTATTCCATGATGCGGTCTTTGACTTTTTCCAGACCATAGTGGTCTTCATTCAATACACCTTCGGCATTGCCTAAGTCGTGTTTGATTTTGGTCTTCTTGCTCCACGGCAAGCCGGTCAGTACTTCGATGTAGTTGCGCACTACAGAAGCCTCTGCCGACATAGGCGACATGAGCTTGAGTTTCTTGAGCTCGGCATCGGCCTTCTTGCGTGCTTCCGCAGGCATTTTGGCGGCTTTGATTTTCTTTTCGATCTCTTCGATGTCGGCGCCCTCTTCGCCTTCACCCAGTTCTTTTTGAATGGCCTTGACTTGCTCATTCAAATAGAAATCGCGCTGATTCTTTTCCATCTGGCGCTTGACGCGACCGCGGATTTTTTTGTCGACGTTAAGAATGTCGACTTCACGCTCAAGTTGCGTGAAGAGATTTTCCAAACGATCGCGAATGCTGGCCAAGTCGAGCACCACTTGCTTGTTCTCTAACTTGAGCGGCAAGTGCGCAGCGATGGTGTCAGCCAAACGGCCTGGCTCATCGATGCTGGAAATGGACGTCAGAATTTCGGGTGGAATCTTTTTATTCAGTTTGACGTACTGGTCAAACTGCTGCATGACCGCGCGGCGCAGCGCTTCAATTTCGCTGCTTTGCTCGGCTTTCTCGGCAGCCACTTGAACGGGCATGACGGTGGCCACAAAATGAGCTTCGCCATCGGCAATGGTTTGCACCTTGGCGCGTTGCTGACCTTCGACCAAGACCTTGACGGTGCCATCGGGCAGTTTGAGCATTTGCAAGATGGTAGAAATGCAACCGACTTCAAACATGTCGGTGGCTTCGGGCTCATCCTTGGCGGCTGTTTTTTGGGCGACCAGCATGATGCGGCGGTCGGTGAGCATGGCGCTTTCGAGCGCCTTGATGCTTTTGGGTCGGCCCACAAAAAGTGGGATGACCATGTGCGGAAAGACCACGACATCGCGCAAAGGCAACATCGGCAAGTCAATCAATTCAGCGGGTAGCGGTGTGTGTCCAGACATTTGATTCCCTTGGGTTTGGGGGATAGATGGCCCCTGTTTTACCGATTTCAAGCCTTGAGGTCATAGGGTTATTGATCGGGTTCAGGGGGTGGGCTGGAAAAAATTCAAGCTTGCTTGGCCGACTCTCGGTAGACCAGCAAAGGCACGTGGTTTTCTTCGATGGTGGACGCGTCCACCACCACTTTTTCGACATTGCTTGCGTTGGGCAGTTCAAACATGGTGTCGATCAGGGCTTGCTCCAGAATGGAACGCAAGCCACGTGCACCAGTTTTGCGGGCCAAGGCTTTTTTGGCAATGGCGTGCAAAGCTTCGGGACGAATCTCTAGTTCGACGCCTTCCATGTTGAGCAACTGGCCAAATTGTTTGACCAAGGCATTTTTGGGTTCAGTCAAGATTTGAACCAAGGCTTCTTCTGTGAGTTCGGCCAAAGTGGCCACCACAGGCATGCGGCCCACCAGTTCGGGAATGAGGCCGAACTTGATCAAATCTTCGGGTTCGACTTCTGTGAAGACTTCGGTGAGTGAACGTTGCTTTTTGCTTTTGACAACGGCGCCAAAACCAATGCCAGAAGCTTCTGTGCGGTTTTCGATGACTTTTTCTAAACCTGCAAATGCGCCACCGCAAATGAACAAAATGTTGGTGGTGTCAATTTGCAAGAAGTCTTGATTGGGATGCTTGCGGCCGCCTTGCGGTGGCACGCTGGCCATGGTGCCTTCAATGAGCTTGAGCAAGGCTTGCTGAACACCCTCACCCGACACGTCGCGCGTGATGGAGGGGTTGTCTGACTTGCGTGTGATTTTGTCGATCTCGTCGATGTACACAATGCCGCGCTGTGCACGCTCGACGTCGTAGTTGCAACTTTGCAGCAACTTGGAAACAATGTTCTCAACGTCTTCACCCACATAACCGGCTTCGGTCAGTGTGGTGGCGTCGGCCATGACAAAAGGCACATCGAGCATGCGCGCCAAAGTTTGGGCCAGCAAGGTTTTGCCAGAGCCAGTGGGGCCAATTAGCAAGATGTTGCTCTTTGCCAATTCGACGTCTTCTTTTTTGGCGCCTTCTTTGTGCTTCAAGCGTTTGTAGTGGTTGTACACAGCCACCGCCAAAGTGCGCTTGGCTTTTTCTTGACCAATGACGTAGTTGTCCAAATTGGATTTGATGTCCAAAGGTGTGGGCAAACCATTTTTGGTATCTTTGGCAATTTCGGTAGCGGGCAACTCATCGCGAATGATGTCGTTGCACAAGTCGATGCACTCGTCGCAAATGAAGACCGATGGGCCCGCGATGAGCTTCTTCACTTCGTGCTGGCTTTTGCCACAGAAGGAGCAATATAAATTCTTTTCGGTAACTGAGCCTTTTTTATCGGCCATAAACGACGCCCTGTGATTCTGTTTTCCCTATGATAACGAAAGAAAAACGGCGCTCTCCCATAAAGGGGGCGCCGTCTTCAAAAAACAGGTCAGAAAGCTGACTTTCTGGCCCTGTTTGTTGCATCTCAGGGACGTTTTGCAATAACTTGGTCAATCAGACCGTATTCTTTGGCTTCATCGGCCGACAAATAGTAGTCGCGCTCGGTGTCCAATTGGATCTTTTCCAAGGGTTGGCCGGTGTTCTCAGCCAAGATTCTGTTGAGTTGCTCGCGAGTTTTGAGGATTTCACGGGCATGAATCTCAATTTCGGTAGCTTGACCCCGTGTACCGCCCAAAGGCTGGTGAATCATGACCTTGGAATTGGGCAACGAAAAACGCTTGCCCTTGGTGCCGGCAGACAACAAAAACGCGCCCATGCTGGCCGCCATGCCGGTGCACAAGGTGGACACATCGGGCTTGATAAAGTTCATGGTGTCATAGATGGCCATGCCTGCACTGACGGAACCACCAGGCGAGTTGATGTAGAAAGAGATATCCTTCTCAGGATTTTCGCTTTCTAGAAACAACAACTGCGCCACCACAGAGTTGGCTGTGTAGTCGTTGACTTCACCCACCAAGAAAATCACACGCTCTTTGAGCAAGCGGGAGTAAATGTCATAGGCGCGTTCACCGCGTCCTGACGTTTCGATCACCATGGGCACGTTGCCCAGAGCTTGAATGTCGAATGAATTCATGTGGGTTCCAAAGGGGTTGTGAATTAAGCCTGCTGGCCCATCAACTCGTCAAAGGAGATGGTTTTTTCAGTGACTTTGGCCTTGGACATGATGAAGTCAGACACGTTGGTCTCAATGACCACGGCTTCAACTTCAGCCATGCGTTGGTTGTCGCTATAGTACCAACGCACCACGTCTTCAGGACGCTCGTAGCTGGAAGCCAGTTCTTCAATGTGGGCTTTGATTTGCGCTTCGGTGGCGTTCAAAGTGTTGGCCTTGACCAACTCGGCCACCACCAAGCCCAAGCGCACGCGGCTTTCGGCTTGAGGACGGAAGATGTCATCAGGGATGGGGGCTTTGTCGGCGTCTTTGATGCCGCGTTGTTTGAGGTCGGCGCGGGCGCCATCTTTCAAACGCTCAATTTCGTTTTGCACCACAGAGTTGGGCAAGTCGAGCTCGGCTTTTTCAACCAAAGCATTCATGGCAGCTTGTTTGTTGCGGCCTTGCAAACGGAACTTGACTTCGCGCTCGAGGTTTTTGCGGATGTCGGCACGCAAGCCTTCAACCGTTGCGTCGGCAATGCCCAGTGACTTGGCCAAAGCTTCGTTCACTTCGGGCAAGTGAGCTGCTTCAATTTTCTTGAGGGTGACCATAAAGTCGGCTGTTTTGCCGGCCACGTCTTGACCATGGTAGTCGGCTGGGAATGCCAATGGGAAAGTTTTGCTTTCGCCATTTTTCATGCCGCGCACGGCTTCTTCAAATTCCTTCAACATTTGGCCTTCGCCAACCAAGAATTGGAAGTCAGCAGCCTTGCCGCCAGAGAACACTTCACCGTCAATTTTTCCTTCGAAGTCAACGGTGACGCGGTCGCCGTCGATGGCCGCTTCGGTAGCAGGACGCTGTGAGAAAGTGCGGCGTTGCTTGCGCAAAATATCGACAGTTTTGTCGATGGCTTCGTCTGTGACTTCGGCGTGTGTTTTTTCGACACTGGCTTCAGACAAGTCACCCAGTTTGACTTCTGGATAGACTTCAAAAATAGCGTCAAAGGCCAATTCACCTTCGGGTGCGCCTTCTTTTTCAGAAATACGGGGCTGACCTGCAACGCGCACTTTGGCTTCGTTGGCAGCAAGGGCAAAAGCCTCGCCCACTTTGTCGTTCATGACTTCGTATTGAACTGAATAACCGTAGCGCTGAGCAACCACATTCATGGGAACTTTGCCTGGACGGAAACCGTCCATCTTGACGGTGCGCGCCATTTTTTTCAAACGGGCATCGACTTCAGATTGGATTGCAGTCACTGGCAGTGACAAGCTAATTTTGCGTTCCAATTTTTCCAATGTTTCAACAGTAACTGCCATGATCTTCTCTTTTAGTAAGTGGTGCGCGGGGCGGGACTCGAACCCGCACAGTATTGCTACCGTCAGGACCTAAACCTGGTGCGTCTACCAATTTCGCCACCCGCGCGGGTCCCATCCAAATGGGTTGAATCGGTCAACCTTCTATTTTAACCATGGAAGTGGGGACTTATGAGCCGAAGTCCCCCTTTCAATCATCGGGTTTAGACCGATTTAGGGGGTGGCGCCACCTTGAACCACGCCGCATACATGGCCGGCAAGGCCAACAGGGTTAAGGCTGTTGCCACAATCAATCCCCCCATGATGGCCACGGCCATTGGCCCCCAGAAAACACTTCTTGAGAGCGGAATCATGGCCAATACAGCGGCTGCAGCAGTTAAAACGATGGGCCTCAAACGCCTGACCGCGGATTCGACAATGGCCTCCCAAGCCGGCACACCGGCAGCTCTGTCCTGCTCAATTTGGTCGATCAGAATGACTGAGTTGCGCTGAATCATGCCCATCAAGGCAATGACGCCTAGTAAAGCCACAAAGCCAAAAGGACGATCCAAGACCAGCAAAGCGCCAGCCACGCCCGCCATACCCAGCGGTCCGGTTAGGAACACCAAGAGGGCTCGGCTGAAACTTTGAAGTTGCAGCATGAGCAGCGTGAAAGTGACGAACAACATGAGCGGCATACCCGCAGCAATGGATGCAGAACCTTTAGAGCTCTCCTCAACAGCGCCAGCCACTTCAATGCGGTAGTCGCCCTGCCCTGCTCCGTGCCATGTGGCCTCTAACTTTTTAAGTTCTGGCAACAACTGGTTTGTAACCGTGGCGCCTTGAATGCCTTCAATGACATCGGCATTGACGGTAATGGCGTAATTTCGACCTTCACGCCACATCACACCAGGCTCCCAATTGAAGACAGGCTTGGCAATTTGCAATAAAGGAATTGATTTGCCAGAAGCGGTAGGCACATAGGCACCTGCCAAATCCGTGATGGCGTTTCGTTCTGAAAGCGGCTGCCTTAGAACGATATCGATTAATTTATCGCCATCGCGATACTGACCCACCGTAGATCCAGACGACATAGTTTTGGAGGCCTGTGCAATGGACTGACTGGTGACACCCAAGGCGCGTGCTTTGGCTTGATCGACTTCGAGTCGAATGACTTTGACAGACTCGTTCCAGTTGTCGTTCACGCCTCGCGTATTGGCATTGCCGCGCATGGCCACCTTCACTTCATCTGCCTTGAGACGCAAAGCCAATGGATCGGCACCGACCACTCGAAACTGCACAGGATAAGAAACGGGCGGACCATTGGGCAACAACTTGACGCGACCCCGAACCTCAGGAAACTCAGCGGCCAACAAAGCTGGCAATTTGATTCTCAAAGACTCTCTGACTTTTAAATCCTTGGGGATCACAATGAGTTGAGACACATTGGACTGAGGAAAGACTTGGTCGAGTGGCAAATAAAAACGCGGAACGCCCGAGCCCACCCAAGTGCTGACACTGTTCACACCCTGCTCATCCATCAGACGCTTTTCGATGCGTTTTGACACCTCTTCGGTGGCCGCAAAACTAGCGCCTTCTGGCAACCACACATCGACCATGATTTCGGGACGGCTAGAGTCTGGGAAAAACTGCTGCTGTACTTTGCCCATGCCCACAATACCCAAGACAAATAGCAAGAGCGTAATGGCAATGGTTTTCCATTTGTGTACGACGCACCAAGTGACTGCACGCCTGAAGGTTTGATAGAAAGGCGTATCGAACATTTCGTGAACGACTGCGTCTTCTGAAGCCGTCACATGCGGCGGCGTTTTTAAAAGCAGTGTGCCCAGGTAAGGCACAAAGTAAACCGAAGCCACCCAACTAATGAGCAGGGCAATGACGGTGACTGCAAAAATAGCAAAGGTGTACTCACCCGTCATGGACTTGGCCAAACCAATGGGCAAGAAACCAGCTGCCGTAATGAGCGTGCCAGTCAACATGGGCATGGCCGTGAGTTCGTAAGCAAAAGTGGCCGCGCGCACTTTGTCGTAGCCCTCTTCCATTTTTCGAACCATCATCTCAACGGCAATGATGGCGTCGTCCACCAGCAAACCCAACGCAATAATGAGCGAACCTAAAGAGATTTTGTGCAGGCCAATGTGGAAATAATCCATGGCCAAAAACGTCACCGCTAGCACCAAGGGAATGGTGATGCCCACCACCAAACCTGGCCGAATGTCCAAGGTCCAACGGCGCCACAAGGGATGAACGCCAGGGCGCTTGTGAAGTCCAAGCGCCAAGAAACTGACGGCCAACACGATGCCAACCGCTTCTACCAAGGTTTTCAAAAACTCATTCACAGAACTTGAAACCGCTTTGGGTTGGTCTTGCACTTGAACCAAGCGCACGCCCGCAGGCAAAGATTTCTCAATACCGTCAATGCTGACCTTGAGTGCTTTGCCCAATTCGATGATGTCACCGCCCTTGGCCATAGAGACGCCAAGACCAATTACAGATTCACCGTTGTGCCTGACTTTAACCATGGGCGGATCGATGTAATCTTGACGGATAGTACCGAGGTCGCCCAACCTAATTTGCTGACCCGATACACCGCGAATGGGCATTTGTCGCAAAGCCTCTAGGCTATTGAATTGACCATTGACACGCAGCTGTACTGCATCCTTGGGCAAGTTCAAAGTGCCTGCAGACTCCACCGCATTTTGTTGACTGAGTTGACCGATGATGGCACCCATATCGAGTCCCATGCTGGCCAGTTTCTTTTGCGAAATTTCGATGAAGACTTTTTCGTCTTGAACACCAAAGAGTTCGACTTTGGCCACGTCTTGAACACGTAAGATTTTTTGTCGAATGTCATCTGCAAATTTCTTAACTTCTGCCGGCGAAAAACCATCGGCCTGCAGCGCGTAGATCACACCATAAACGTCACCAAAATCATCCACAAAGAAAGGGCCCACAACACCTGGCGGTAAGGTGCCTCGCATGTCACCAATTTTTTTGCGCACGGTGTACCAAACATTGGCCACTTCGGCGGGTTTGGAGTAGTCCTTGATTTGGAAAATAATTTGCGCTTCGCCGGGCTTTGAGTAGCTGCGAATTTTGTCTGCAAAGGGCACTTCTTGAAGTGTTCGCTCCAATTTGTCAGTCACCTGCTCGGCCACTTGCTGGGCAGTAGCGCCTGGCCAATAAGCCCGAACCACCATCACACGAAATGTAAAGGGCGGATCTTCGTCTTGACCCAAATTGAAAAATGCAAAGACGCCCAAGAGCATCAAGACCAGCATGAGATAACGGGTAAGCGCAGGATGATCCAACGCCCATTTAGACAGGTTGAAACCTGCTTTGGGTTCTGTGCGCATGGTTTACTTCGCCTGTGTGGTAGGTGCTGTGTTGGCGTTGTAGACCGACACTTTTTGGCCTGGCGACAACACATGCACACCCGCACTCACAATTTGTTGACCCGCTTTTAAACCTGCAGCAATGACCACTTCGTTGCCATCGGCGGTAGCCACTTGAACCACTTGCGATGCCACCGTCGAAGTCTGTGGGTCAAAAACCCAAACCGTTGTTTGAGTGCCCTCTTGTCGCAATGCGTTGGTAGGGACTTTGATGACATCGGATTGACTACCCGCCAGCTGGGGCGCTTGCACATTCAGCGTAGCACCCAAAGGCAAGGCCTCGGCTTTGACCAAGCCCAACTTCACTGTGAAAGTGCGCGTGACTGGATCGGCACTGGCGCCAATTTCGCGCACTTGGCCTTGCACCACTTGATTGGTGTTGCCCACAGTGGCAGACATTTTTTGACCCATTTTCAAACGGCTGACCACATGCTCGGGCACTGCAAACACAGCATCTCGGGGACCCTCTTGGGCCAAGCGAACAACGGGTTGACCCGCCGAGACCACTTGGCCCGGCTCTGCCTCTACAGCCGTAATGACACCCGCCGTGGGGGCCGTTAATTTGGCATAGCTTGCTTGATTCGTTTGGGATTGCGCTTGGGCCAAGGCCTGATCGAGGGTGGCTTGCGCTGCCTTCAAAACGGCTGAGCGTCTTTCCAATTCAGCCGCGCTGATGAAGTTTTGAGCCAACAGCGCTTCATAGCGTTTGAAATCGGCTGCGGCCAAATCACGTTGTGTCCTGGCGCCGACCACTTGGGCTTGGGCAGCTTGTGCCGCCAAGGCGTAATCTTGCACATCGACCTCAGCCAAAACTTGACCTGCTTGAACGCGCTGACCTGCTTCTGCTTGTCTGACCAAAATTTTGCCGCCCACCCTGAAGCCCAAACGGGTTTCAACGCGCGCCCTCACCTCGGCCGCATATTCGCCTTGAACATTGAGGTCAGAAGCGCCGACGGTCAGGAGCTTGACGGCACGGATGGGTTCAGGGGCTGCTTGTTTGGGAGAGCAAGCCGACAATACCAACACGCTACCGAGGGCCAACGTCAAGGCCACCGTACCGGTCAAAATACGACCCGAAGAAGCATTCAAAGAAGAATCGCCAAGCAATGGCGTGCCCCTCAGGGGCGAAAAAGACTGACGCATGGCGTGTTCCAAATTAATGACTGACTGGTTAGTAATCTAGGGTAATCCATGAGTCTTGTCAAGCGAAAATACTCGAACCCATGGCCAATCAACCCCCAGCTTTTCAAGAAGTCAAAGTGCTTCCAGTGACCCACCCCGAAAATTTTCCGGTGGCGTCCTGGCTGTGCCCTCCGCACTTGCGGCCCGCCATTGCGGCCATTTATGCATTTGCCCGCGCAGCCGATGACATTGCAGACGAAGGCCAACAAGATGCAACCCAAAGGCTTGCTGCATTGCAAGCCTTTCGCCACGAACTGATGCACGGCCCAACTGACGCAGGCTTGCATCCTGAAATATTCATCCCCTTGCACCGGATTATTCAAAATTTCAAATTACCAGTTCAGTACTTGAATGATTTACTGAAAGCCTTTGAGCAGGATGTCGTCGCGACAGCGCAGGCCAGTCAAGCTCAAACCCTTCAAGACTTAATCCAGTATTGTGAGTTGTCAGCCAACCCCGTGGGCCGTCTTTTGCTGTACCTTTATGACGTGACCGATGAAGACGCACTAAGGAAAAGCGATGCCATTTGCAGCGCTCTTCAATTGATTAACTTCTGGCAAGACCTGAGTGAGGATATTCCCAGGGGCCGGTTTTATGTGCCGCAAGATTTACAAAAATCCATGGACAACAAAGCGCTGGTACAGCATCTTTGTCAGCATGCCTACAAACTCATGCTCTCTGGTGCACCTTTGGTCCGTCAAGTGCCTGGCCGAGCAGGTTGGGAACTCAGAGGGGTGGTTCAAGGCGGGCTACGGGTTTTGGAAAAAGTTCAAAAACTCGGCCCCATGGCTTTTGAACAGCGTGCCACCTTGAAGGCCTGGGATGCCCCCGTCATTTTGTGGCGCATGCTCTGGATGTAGGCCAGCGAGTGAGACAATCGAGCACCATGACACCCCAAGAATACGTTCAACAAAAGGCGGCCAATTCTGGCAGCAGTTTTTATTACGCCTTTTTGTTTTTACCCGCCAACAGGCGTGCCGCCATCACCGCTTTTTACGCATTCTGCCGCGAGGTTGATGATGTGGTCGATGAAATTTCAGACCCTAGCGTGGCTCAGAGCACATTGGCTTGGTGGCAAAACGAAGTGCTTCAATCTTTTGCAGGAAATCCAACACACCCTGTCATGAAGGCGCTCATGGTGCATACACATGACTTTGGCATTGAGGCCAACCATTTGTTGTCGGTCATTGAAGGCTGCCAAATGGACCTGACCCAAACACGCTATTTGGATTACCCAGGCTTAAAGCGCTACTGTCATTTGGTGGCCGGTGTAGTGGGTGAAGTCGCTGCCAAAATTTTTGGTCAAACAGACCCGCAAACCACCCAATACGCTCACACCTTGGGATTGGCCTTTCAGTTAACCAACATCCTGCGCGATGTGGGTGAAGATGCCATGCGCGGCCGAATTTATTTGCCCATTGATGAGCTCAAACAATTCGATGTCAAAGCCCAGGATTTGATGCAACGACAGTATTCAGATCGCTTCACAGCCCTGATGAAATTTCAAGCTTCACGCGCGCATGCTTTGTACGAAGAGGCTTTTGCGCTATTGCCCGCAGCCGACAAGCAAACTCAAAAACCAGGCCTCATGATGGCCAGCATTTACAGAACTTTGTTGCGTGAAATTGAAGCCGACAATTTTCAAGTTTTGCATCAGCGTGTGTCGCTCACACCGCTTCGAAAACTTTGGTTGGCGTGGAAAGTTCAAGCGCTCGGACGGCTCTGAAGCGCCTAGTGCACGTGACTCACAAAGCCCCTCAAAAAATTGCAATCATTGGCGCTGGCTGGGCTGGACTTAGTGCGGCCATCTGCGCAACCCAAGCAGGTCATCAAGTCAGCTTGATAGAAGCCAGTCGGCATTGGGGCGGCCGTGCACGCAGCCTGACCGTTCAGGGCAAGAAGGACATGGTGTTGGACAATGGCCAACACATTTTGATTGGGGCCTACCATCAAAGCATGCGCATGATGAGGACAGTGGGCGTTCAAGAAACCGATGCACTTTGGCGATTGCCTTTGCATTTGATCAAGCCCGATGGCACAGGCTTGGCCTTGAAGAATTGGCCCTCCCCTTTGAATTTGGTTTGGGGCATTGCTACAGCCAAAGGCTGGCGACTGATTGACAAATGGCGCCTGTTGCAAAAAGCCTTTCAATGGCAACTGAACAAGTTTTTATGCGAAGCACACTTGAGCGTGGCTGACATCTGTCATGGCCTGACACCCACACTGATGCAAGACTTGATTGATCCGCTGTGTGTCGCCGCCCTGAATACGCCCTCTCACGAAGCCAGTGGCCGTGTGTTTTTGAGAGTGATGCAAGATGCACTGCTGGGGCCTTCTGGCAGCGCTGACTTGATGCTGCCCAAACAAGATTTAGGACAAATTTTTCCCAATGCCGCCGTTCAATGGCTACAAAAAAAAGGCGTTGATTGCCGTTTGGGTATTCGAATAGAAAACATCCAACGGGTCGATAACAGTTCGTCATATTGGCAAATTAATGGCGATGATTTTGACCATGTGGTGGTGGCCACAACAGCCAGTGAAGCTGCCCGATTGATAGCACCCTTCAACGAATCATGGTCAGCACAAACTCAGCAAATTGAATACGAAGCCATTGCCACTGTTTACATTCAAGCGCCCATTGATTTGCAGTTGCCTCAACCCATGATGTCCTTGGTGTCCAACATACAAGCACCCGCACAATTTGTTTTTGACAGAGGCTTGATCTGCCAACAAGCCAACACGCCTGGCTTGTTAGCCTTTGTGGCCAGCTCCGCTAGAGAATCGAACGCGGTGCTAGAAACACAAGTGATTCAACAGGCGAAAGACCTGTTGAAAACTTTGGGGTATTCGGCCGAAGACATAGAGAAGCTGCAAGTTATTCAAACCGTGGTTGAAAAGCGGGCCACCTTTGCCTGCACACCCAATTTGCAAAGACCGAGTGCCAATCCGCACCCTCACCTGAGTGTCTGCGGGGACTACATCGAAGGCCCCTACCCTGCTACCTTGGAAGGGGCTGTGATGTCGGGAATTCAGGCCATGCCTCACACAACTCTTTCAAACCCATGACGGTAAAAGGTGCGGGGTGAGTTTCATGGGGCCACTGTTTTTGCTCGCGATTGATCCACACTGATTGCATACCGGCACGTTGCGCAGCCAACACATCCAAGTGAGGGTCGTCGCCAATGTGAAGCACTTCCTCTGGCAAAACACCCAAGGCCTGTGCGCCAACATGAAACATTTTGGCATCGGGTTTGCTCACCCCTAAGTTAATCGGGTTGAATGCGGCCACAAAATAATTGCCAAGTCCTACCTTGTGAACATCGGCATTGCCATTGGACAAAGCCACCATCGGGTACTTAGACTTCAAAAAATCTAAAGCTGGCATGGCGTCTTCAAAGAAGATGACGTTTTGCCTTGCTTCAAAAAAGACCTCGAAAGCTGGCTCAGCCAAATTGGGATCTTCACCCGCTCTTTGTAGCAGAACCCGAATGGCCTCTCGCCGCAGCGCTGACAAGTCATTGCCCAAATCGGGACGCAGCTTGGGCATTTCCTCGCGAATTTGTCTTTGATACCCCGGAATTGCGCACAAGGGCACTGTTTGGGGCGCTTTTTGGGCCAGCCAGGCCGCAAGCGTTTCCTCGGCACGACCTATGGTGGGCCAAACGGGCCACAAAGTGTCGTTCAAATCGAGGGAGATGGCCTTAATTTTAAAAAAATCGATCATGGTGAGAGAGAATAACGCATGGCTTTTCAAAAAGAACCCCCTTTTCAACACGGACAAAGTGCCAAAACAGGTGTGCTTTACTGCAATCTGGGTACACCCGACGAACCGACAGCGCCTGCATTGCGCCGCTATTTGGCCCAATTTTTGGGCGACTCACGCGTGGTCGAAATTCCCAAAGCCATTTGGTGGCTCATTCTTCACGGCATTATTCTGCGCGTTCGCCCCGCCAAATCGGCAGCCAAATACGCCAGCATTTGGACCGATGAAGGCTCCCCGCTCAGGGTGTGGACCGACAAACAAGCACAAGGCCTTCAACAAGCATTGAACAAAAAAGGGCACCACGTGGCTGTGAAGTACGCCATGACCTATGGCTCGCCCAGCATTGAGTCACAAATTGATGCTTTGAAAACAGAAGGCGCCACACGCATTTTGATGTTGCCCGCTTACCCACAATACAGCGGCACCACCACAGCGCCCGTTTTTGATGCGGCGCATCGTTGGAGTTTGAAGACACGTAACTTGCCTGAGTTTCGGTTTGTCAATCATTACCATGACGATGCAGGCTACATCGGCGCGCTGGCCCATCGCATCCAAAAAAATTGGGATCAAAACGGGCGTGCAGAAAAATTGGTCATGAGCTTTCATGGCGTGCCAGAGCGCACACTCCAACTGGGCGACCCATACCACTGCGAATGTTACAAAACAGGCAGACTGTTGGCTGAAAAATTGGGTCTCAGCAAAGATCAATACATGGTTACTTTTCAGTCAAGGTTTGGCAAAGCCAAATGGCTTGAGCCCTACACCGAACCCACCCTGATTTCGTTGGCCCAAAGTGGCACCCAAAGTGTCGACGTGGTGTGCCCAGGATTTACGGGTGACTGCCTTGAAACACTTGAAGAAATTAGCATGGAAGGCCGCGAAGCCTTCTTGCATGCAGGCGGCAAAACCTTCAACTACATACCTTGCCTGAACGATGAACCGATGTGGGTAGATGCCTTGGCCGACATTGCAGCACAACACATGCAAGGCTGGCCAACTCAGAGCTCTGAAGTTGCAAAAGCAGCAGTGGCCAACGCCAAATCCAGAGAGTTGGCCTTGGGCTTAGGCGCCAAAGACTAAGCCTACAAAATTTGACGCTTAGAGCAGCTTGAAAACGACCAAGTGTTGCCTCAACTGCTGATGGCTTTCAAACCAAATACCGGTCCAACCATGGGCCTCTGCGGCATCCACGTTGTGTTGCACATCGTCAATGAAACTCGATGAGGCCAAAGTTGTTGTAACAACTTTGTGGGTTGCCAATTTAAAAGCACTCCGCCCAAATCAAATACCAATGCCATGACCGCTTTCTGTTGATGAAACGCCCCCCTTTGTGAGAGGTTTGTGGTCATTATCGCGACGAGATTCGAATTTAAAAATGAGGACTATATAGCTACTACAATTCAATCTTTGGCCAAGTGTTGGTTAAAAACAGGCTCACTCACATCGATGTCATAATAAAGTTACTTACAACTGTTAGTTTTACTGCTACATTTTTACAAATACAAAAGAATATATAGGCACACATCGCTATGTATTTTTGCGTTGATAAGCGTCTTACCGCTTTATTCCAACGCAAAAAATCCTGATCTTGGCTTGGTTGAAGAGCCGCAGGTTTTTTTCCAAACTCCCGCATATCTGCACCTTCTCTGGAAAAAGGTGGTTCTCGAACATCCTCAGATATTGATCCAACTTCAAAGTTTGAAGTCTGCTGGGTTTGACATTGAAGGTTCTAAGCAAGCGTTCTACCCTACGCCCACCCTGTCGGTCGAGCGCGCACAATCAAATGGCGGCATCGATCCTGCCTATGCTGGCTCACCACAAGTGGCAATTTTCAAGTTGCAACAACCAATCTGGACAGGTGGCCGCTTAAGCGCGCAGCTCAACAAGACCCTCGCCAACCAAGACATCGAACTGGCCAAGCTGCTAGAGATTCAGCAGAGCCTGGCTGTGAAGACTTTACAAGCCTGGATAGAAGTGCTTAGCACTCAAAGGCAACAAGTCGTTCTGCTCAATACCAGAAGCCAACTTGAAAATTTAGAAACCAAGATTGAGCGGCGCGCAGAGCAAGGCATGTCGACACAAAGTGAAGTCAAGCTCTCAAGACTTCGGGTGTCGATGGTCAACCAACTTTCGAAACAAACAAAAATTCAAGAAGACTTGGCATGGCTTAAATTGAAGCAATGGGTGCCTGAAGCCTTGTCGATCAGTCAGCCCCCCATCGATTTCCCTGAACCGTGGCCTGAATTAAAAGCACACTTAAACACCACCGACAACATCGATTGGGAATCACTGAGCGCTCGTCAATCGCCAGTTGCAATGCGTTTAGAGGGCCAATTGCGACTGCAGGAATTTGAGCTTCAAGAGAAGCGAGCCGCCTACCAGCCAGACATTTACTTGCGCTTCGAGCACCAACGCGGCAATTACGCATATGCCAACACTCCAAATGTCAATCGACTGATGATTGGCATGACAGCCTCTACGGGCGCAGGGCTGAGCTTGCAAAATCAAGTGGCCAGCCTGTTGGCCAAACACGGCAGTGCCCAGCATGAAATTGCCTTAACCCAACGCCTATTGAGCGAATCGGTGCAATCTGATGTTTTCAATCTCGTTGCAAGGCAAAGCAAGGCCGAAACATTGCATCTGAATTTAGAGTCTATGCAAGAGATTCAAACAGCTTGGCTTCGGCAATTTGACAGCGGCCGGAAAACTTGGATTGAAGTCATGAATGCTGCGCAAGAAACGATGCAAGGTCAATTGGCTCTCATTGAAAACGACACCGCCATGCAACTGAGCTATTGGCGCTTACAAATTTTTGCATTTGGTGTTGCGCGTTGGGCTGCGCCATGAAGACCACAAAGGCAATGGACACCCTCCTCCCCGCTGTTCTTCGTTTGGCACAGTTGCAACGTCAAAGCATTGACAAGCCAGCCCTTGAGATGTCGTTGGCAGGCATCAACACAACTGTCCTGCGTGTTGGGCAATGTCTAAACACACTCAAAAAGCAAATGCAGTGGACAAGCCTTCAAAGGCTTCAGGGTTCTGACTTAGACCCTTCCTATTTACCTTGCTTGGCCATCTCCAAACAAGAGGAATGCTTTGTTGTGAAAAGCTTCAATGCGCAATCTGAGTGGGTTATGGAGGGGGCAGATGGTGAATCAAGCACAAGCAGTCTGCGTTCATTTGATTTGTTCAAGCTTGATTTTCGAACACCTTTTGATCGATCAGCCAGTCCTGTCTGGCGCTTGATCAAATTTGAGTTTTATCAACACAAACGACTTTTGACCGATGCCTGCATCAGTGGTTTGATGCTCAACGTACTGGCATTGGTCATCTCTTTTTACAGCATGCATGTCTATGACCGTGTTGTGCCAACCGGCGCTAGTGCAACCCTTTGGGTCTTGAGCTTGGGTGCTGTGGGCGCTGTCCTTTTTGAATGGCTGACACGCACCATTCGGTCTGACCTTCACGAAAAAATCATTTCCCAAATTGACCAGCGATTGGGGCGTGAGGTGTTTCTTCGCTTTTTGAACATTCGCTTAGACACATTACCGAACAGCGTAGGCAGCTTGGCTGGACAGCTGAAAGCCTACGAAAGTGTGAGAGGTTTTTTGAGCAACACCGCAACGCAAATGCTGATTGACGCGCCATTTGCCATCATCTTCTTTTTAATCGTTGCCAACATAGCAGGTTGGATTGTGTTGGTACCCTTGATTTTCTTAGTGATTTCAATTTGGATTGGCCTAAAAAGCATTCATGAAATTGAAGCGCGTAGCCACTTGGCAGCCATGGCCAGTATGCGCAAAACAGGCTTGCTGGTGGAGTCCATTGAAGGTGCCGAAACTCTCAAATCAGGGCAAGGCGGTTGGCGCCAATTGAGTCTGTGGCAAAACCTGTCAGATACGGCCCGCACAGAAGAATTCCGACTGAAAAACATCAGTGAATCAGCCCAACACAGCATTCAGGCCTTTCAGCAAATGGCCTACATTGGCATGGTGGCGGTTGGCGCCTTGATGATCAGTGAAGGCCAATTGAGCATGGGCAGCCTCATTGCCTGCACCATTTTGTCGGGGCGCATTTTGCAACCTGTGGCTGCATTGCCAAGCCAATTGATTCAATGGGGTTACTGCAAATCAGCACTGAAAGGTCTTGACCAGATTTGGCAACTCCCTGACGACCATCACGCCCAACAACCCATTGTGTTGCAGAACATCCAAGGCGCTTACCGCTTAGAGGAAGTTGCCTACAGCTACAACACCCTGCCAGCACTCAAAGTACCACAGCTTCAAATACAGCATGGCGAAAAAATTGGGGTTTTGGGTCCCATCGGATCGGGAAAGACCACCTTCCTTCGCTTGCTCAGTGGCATGTACAAACCTCAAAAAGGTGAAATCACCTTAGATGGCGTTGCACTGACGCACATTGCAAAACCATTGCTCTCAGAGCAGTTGGGCTATTTACAACAAGAGGGGCGCTTGTTTGAAGGCACCCTTCGGGACAACCTATTGGTAGGCATCTTAGATCCGGGCGATGAAGTTCTAAAAGGGGTAGCCATCCAAACTGGCCTTCATCACGCAATCATTGCGCAACACCCCATGGGCTTTGATCTGCCCATTTTTGAAGGCGGTCAAGGTCTATCTGGCGGACAACGTCAGCTGGTGAACTTAACCCGCGTATTTCTCAGACGACCGCGTATTTGGCTATTGGACGAACCCACAGCGTCGATGGACAGAAACTTGGCAGACCACGTTACCAAGGCTCTGCAACAAGCTTTGAGACCCCAAGACACTTTGGTGTTGGTCACTCACAAACCAGAAATGTTGACCTTGGTTGACCGATTGGTGGTTATTGCCAATCAACAAATTGTGCTGGACGGCCCCAAAGAGCAGGTCATCCAAAAGCTTCAAGCATGACCTATACACAAATTTGGGCTCATGCCCTCCAACAAATAACTGCAACACGCCTGTTGGCGATCGGTCTCTTTTTATTTGCCACCTGGTCGACCCAATCCGAGATGGACCAAACCGTTCGCAGTACCGGTCAAGTAATTGCAGTTGCCAGAAATCAAATTATTCAAGCGGCAGATGGCGGCGTATTGACGCAACTCTTGGTCACAGAAGGGCAAGGCGTTCAAGCCGGGCAAGTGGTTGCCAAATTAGAAACAACACGATCAGAAGCGGGCTATCAAGAAATTCAAGCCAAGCTCACAGCTTTACAAGCGGCCCACATGCGCGCTAGCGCAGAAGCCAGCGGCGAACTTTTGACTTTTGATGCCAAGTTCGATGGACTCGGCCATTTCAAGTTAGCCCAAGAACAAATTTACAAACAAAAGAAACAGAGTTTGAACGAGGATTTAGCACTTTTAAATTCAAGTCTAGTTCTTTCAGAAGAAGAACTGCGCATCAGCCAATCGCTTTTCAAATCGGGTGATCTCAGCCAAATTGAGCTGATGAAATCACAACGCCAGATTCATGAAAGCCAAGGGCGCATCTTGAGTGTTAAGAACAAATACCTGCAAGACGCCAAACAAGAATTGGGTCGATTAGAAGAAGAAATTTCGACCCATCAATTCAAATTGAATGAACGTCAAAGCTTGCTTGACCACAGTGTGCTGACCACTCCCGTCGCTGGCATTGTCAAAGTCATTCGAATCAATACGGTTGGCGGTGTTTTGCGCGCAGGCGATGAACTGATGCAAATATCCCCCACAGAAAGTGGTCAGGTGATTGAAGCCAAGATCAATCCAAGTGACATTGGCGACCTCAAATTGGGTTTGCCAGTTTCTATCAAGTTGGACGCATTTGACTTCAGTGTGTACGGCATGTTGAATGGTAAATTGAGCCACATCAGTTCAGACACCCTCACAGAGTCGGGGCCTAACGGTTCGGTGCAAACCTATTACCGCATTCAAGTTGAATTAGCGCCTTTAGCAGCTTCTCATCGAATCAAACCAAGTGACCTGAAACCAGGCATGACGGCTTCATTGGACGTAAGAACACGCTCTCGGTCGGTATGGAAATACCTGACCCAACCCATTCAAAAAGCTTTCTCAGGGGCGCTTCACGAGCGTTAGTCCGTCATGAATTTAACTGCGCTCCAACTCCAAACAGCCTTGCTTGACGGCACCGTCAAAACGATTCGATTGGCCAACTTGGTCGACCCCGTATTGGGCTTCAATCTGATCAATGCACCCTTGGCTGTCAAAGCAGAATTGGGAGCGCAATACAAATTAGTGAACATTGAAACAGGTGTTCACCAAAAAGGCCAACGACTTATTAGAAACAACAAAAATCTGAAGATTTTTTTGGATGATGAGCCGGTCATCGAGATTCAAGATTATTTTGTAGCTTCACTGACGCCTGTCGAAAATTCAGCTGTCTACCGACTCGAGAACGAGTCGTGCAATGAAGTTCAAGTGATCTCGCACTATCCACCTGAAACTTTTGAAGTGACCGAGAGTTTGCCATGGACAGAAGGTGATTCCGCCCTTGATTGCAAAGTGGCTTTGTACAACCCAGGCTCGTTCATCGGCCTCATCCCTAGCGCTACGGCAGCAGTGCCGACCACTTTAGGACTTGGGGAAATTGCAGCAACTGCCATTGCAATTCCAGTGTTTACCGGCGGAAAAGGAAGCACGCCGGTCACAGCCAGCCTGGCAACTATTACCAGCTCTGAAATAACAAGGGCTACAGGCTCTTTATCTAGCTTGATTGATGCAAACATTCATTGGCTCAATGCAGACGATGGTCTTTTTGTCTCTGTCACATTCAATGAAGCTGTTTTTCTAAATACAAGTTTGGGTTCACCCACCTTGTCATTGCTTATTGGCACCAGCACTGTTCAAGCCACCTATGTGTCTGGCTCTGGCAGCAACACCTTAGTCTTTGCAACCACCATCGCGAACGGGCAAAACGACAACACTGGTGTTGGCATTGGGCTCAATGCGCTCAACCTCAACGGCGGCACACTCAAAGATGCCAATGGTAACAACGTCAATATCACTTCGGCTGCAGTGGCAGACAATGCCAATTATTTGGTTGACACCACTCGCCCCACAGTAGCAATTACTTCTGACACACCTACATTAATTTCAGGGCAAACAGCCACCATCACTTTCACCTTTAGCGAAGATCCTGGCAGCTCATTTGTTTGGGATGGCAGCTCGGGAGATTTAGTGGTCAGTGGTGGCACCTTAGGCGCCCTTAGCACCACAGGCAACCCTCTAACGCGCACAGCTATCTTGACACCGGCTAATGGTGTGAATGCAGGCACGGCCAACGTGGCAGTGAATTTGAACAGCTACACCGATGCAGCAGGCAACCTAGGGCTAGAAGCCTTAGCGGGTATCACCGACCAATCGACCAACATCACAGTCAATACCCTGCCAGCAAGTTTGGCATCCTTGGCCATCACCCGAGCTGACAACATTCAAAACAACTTGCTGAATGCAGGCGATGTAGTTTATGTGACTGCCACCTATAGCGAACTGGTCAACTTGAACGTGGACGATGATGGTACGCCCAGCCTTAAACTGAACATTGGCGGCACCGAAGTCAACGCACTGTATGCATCGGGCTCTGGCACTACATCATTGGTTTTTACCTACACCGTACTGGCGGCTCAAACCGATATCAACGGTATTTCTATTGTTGCAAGTAGCGTTGGCAGCCCCACCTTCAACCTGAACGGCAGGACTCTCACCGACACCGCGGGTAACACGACTGTCAACACCTTCAGTGCAGTGGTCGACAACGCCAATTATTTGGTGGACACCACCGCGCCAACCTTGAGCATTACCAGCAGTGTTAATACGCTCAAAGTCGGCGAGACTGCAAATATAACTTTCACATTCTCAGAGGATCCAGGAACCAGCTTTGCATGGGACGGATCAACGGGTGATTTAGTTGTGATGGGTGGCACCTTGAGCGCCATCCACGGCGCAAGTCTGACGCGAACAGCAGTGTTTACTCCGACAGCCAATCTCGCAAGCGGTAGTGCAAACATCACGATTACCAATTTAGCTTACACCGATGACGCTGGCAATACTGGAAGTGCAGGAACAACACCCATTATTAACATTGATACCTTGGCACCCGCTATTTCTAGCTTGGCCCTGACAAGTTCAACAGGCGGCATTGTCAGCTTCACTGAGACCACAGTTAACAATCTGAACGATTCAGACACACTGACTGCCACCGTCACCTTTGACGATGTGCTGACTGTTAACACCACAAATGGTTCCCCCACTTTGGCGTTGGACATTGGCGGCAGAACGGTTCAGGCCACTTATGTATCAGGCTCCGACACCAACGCCTTGGTGTTTACAACTACCGTGGCTGCTTTGCAAAACGACAGCAACGGTGTAGCCATTGCGTTCAACGCGCTTAGCTTGAACGGTGCCACACTCAAAGACGCCAATGGCAACAACGCCACCATCACCTCGTCTGCAGTGGCAGACAATGCCAAGTATTTGGTGGACACTACACGCCCCACAGTGGCCGTCACATCTGACACCGCCACTTTAATTTCTAACCAAACAGCCACCATCACCTTCACCTTCAGCGAAGATCCTGGCAACTCATTTGTCTGGAACGGCACCACGGGAGATTTGCTGGTCAGTGGTGGCACCTTAGGCGCCCTCAGCACCACTGGCAACCCCCTAACGCGTACTGCCATCTTGACGCCGACCACTGGTGTGAGTGGCGGCACGGCCAACGTGGCCGTCACCTTAAACAGCTACACCGATACAGCAGGCAACTTAGGGCAAGAAGCCGTAGCAGGCATTACCGATAAATCGGCCAACATTAATGTCAATACCATACCCGCAAGCTTGTCGTCCTTAGCAATCACCAGTGCAGACAATATCCAAAACAACTTGCTCAATGCTGGCGATGTGGTTTATGTGACCGCAACCTTCAGCGAACTGGTCAACCTGAACGTGGGCGCTGGCACGCCCAGCCTCAAATTGAACATTGGCGGCACCGAAGTTAATGCTCTGTATGCATCTGGCTCTGGCACCACGGCACTGGTGTTTAACTACACCGTGCTAGCGGCTCAAACAGATCTCAACGGTATTTCAATTGTGGCCAATAGCATGGGCAGCCCCACCTTCAACTTGAATGGCAGAACTATAAAAGATACGGCTGGCAATACCGTAGTGAATACGTTCAACGCTGTAGCCGACAACGTCAATTTTTTGGTAGACACCACAGCGCCTACCTTGGTGAACATTACATCCAACCAGAGTACATTCTTAAGCGGTCAAACCGCCACAATCACTTTCGCTTTCAGCGAAGACCCAGGCAGTACCTTCTCCTGGAACGGAACCGCCGGTGATGTGACCTTGGTGGAAGGTACCCTCACCGCAATCAGCGGCACAGGACTTACAAGAACGGCCACTTTCTATCCCACCCAAGGTTTATCGGGTGCCAATGCAAGTCTTACCGTTAACAATGATGTGTTCACCGACTTGGCCGGTAACTTAGGGATTGGCAACACCCTCACGGGCCTGGTGATCAACACCACCCCTGTCACGCTCATGTCGATGCAAATCACCAGCGCGGTAGGTTTGCAAAATAGCACGCTCAACGAAGGCGACACCGTGAACGTGACTGCGCACTTTTCTGAAGCGCAAACACTGAGCCTCACAGGCGGCACGCCAACGCTTGCGTTGCAGATTGGCAGCACCCAGGTTTCGGCCACTTATGTGTCTGGGGCTGGCACCGCAGATTTAGTCTTTAGTTATACGGTCTTAGCCGGTCAAACAGACACCAACGGCATTGCCATCACCGTCAATGCACTGCAACTCAATGGGAGCACACTCAATGACCCCCGCGGCAACACCACAGATTTGCCTACCAGCGTAGTCAGCACCGACAATTTGGGTTACAAAGTAGACACCACCGCACCAAGTATCAGCATTGCCTCCAACGTGGCCTCGCTCAAAGCGGGTGAGACTGCCAACATCACCTTCACCCTTTCGGAAGAGACAGGCTCAAGCTTCGTTTGGGATGGCAACTCGGGGGACGTGCTTGTCACTGGCGGCACCTTAAGCGCTCTGAGTGGAACTGGTTTGACACGGACAGCTGTGTTCACACCTACCTCTGGTCTGGCCAGCGGCAGTGCCAGCATCACAGTTACAGCCAATAGCTATCAAGATGCAGCTGGCAACAATGGCTCTGCTGGTGTTACGCCAAGTATCAGCATCGACATGCTAACGCCTACAGTGGCCATCACCGCCAGTACAAATGCACTGAAGGCAGGCGAGACTGCCAATATCACTTTCACATTCTCTGAAGATCCTGGAACCAGCTTCGCTTGGGACGGAAGCTCGGGCGATCTTGTGATTGCTGGCGGCACCCTAGGCGCTATCAGCGGTACTGGCCTCACACGCACTGCTCTTTTTACACCTACTGCCAACCTTGCCAGCGGCAGTGCCAGCATTACGGTGGCCAATTTAAGTTACACCGATACCGCAGGCAACTCAGGCAGTGCAGGTACCACACCCATCATTTCGATTGACACCTTAGCGCCTACCGTCAGCATTGCCAGCAACGTGGCGGTACTCAAAGCGGGCGAGACTGCCAACATCACGTTCACATTTTCTGAAAATCCAGGAACAAGCTTCGCCTGGAACGGCAGCTCCGGTGATCTTCTGGTCACGGGTGGCACTTTGAGCGCCATCAGTGGAATGGGCCTTACACGCACTGCGGTCTTCACACCCACGGCCAATCTGGCTAGCGGCAGCGCAAGTATCACCGTCACTGATTTAAGTTACACCGATACGGCTGGCAACGCCGGAAGCTCGGGTGTCTCGCCTAGCATTGCCATCGACACCATTGCACCGACAGTGAGCATTAGCAGCAATGTGGCTGCACTCAAAGTCGGTGAGACTGCCAACATCACCTTCACTTTTTCTGAAGATCCAAGTACTAGCTTTTCGTGGGATGGCAACTCGGGTGACCTTGTTGTCACCGGTGGCTCGTTAAGCGCTATCAGTGGCACAGGCCTCACACGCACTGCAGTCTTCACGCCCACAGCGGGTTTGGCCAGCGGAACTGCCAACATCACTGTGCCCAATTCAAGTTATGCCGACAGTGCGGGTAATTCAGGCAGTGCGGGCATCACACCTGTTATTTCGATTGACACCTTAGCGCCTACCGTCAACATTACCAGCAACTTGGCGGCACTCAAAGCTGGGCAAACTGCCAACATCACCTTCACATTTTCTGAAGATCCAGGCGCCAGCTTTGCTTGGGATGGCAGCTCGGGTGACCTGGTTGTCACGGGTGGCTCCCTGGACGCCATCAGTGGCACGGGCCTCACACGCACTGCAGTCTTCACGCCCACAGCAAGTTTAACCAGCGGTACCGCCAGCATTACCGTCAACCATTCAAGTTATACCGACAGTGCGGGTAATTTAGGCAGTGCCGGAGTCACACCCGCTATTTCAATTGACACCATAGCGCCTACGGTCAGTATTGCCAGCGATGTAGCGGCACTCAATGCGGGCGAAACGGCCAACATCACCTTCACATTTTCTGAAGACCCAGGTGCCAGCTTTGCTTGGAATGGCTCTACTGGCGACCTTGCAGTCAGCGGCGGCACCTTGAGCGCCGTCAGCGGTACGGGACTGACACGCACTGCAGTGTTCACACCCACTGCCAACCTAGCCAGCGGCAGTGCCAACATCACGGTCAGCAATTTAAGTTACACCGACAGCGCAGGCAATACAGGCAGTGCAGGTCTTTCTCCAAGCATTAGCATCGACACGCTGAAGCCTACAGTCAGTATTGCAAGCAACGTGGCGGCACTCAAAGCGGGCGAGACTGCCAACATCACGTTCACATTTTCTGAAGACCCAGGCACAAGCTTGGCTTGGGATGGCAGCTCGGGAGACATTGTTGTCACAGGCGGCTCATTGGGCGCTATCAGTGGAACAGACCTCACACGCACTGCGGTGTTCACGCCCACAGCCAATCTGACCAGCGGCACCGGCAGCATCACCGTCACAGCCAACAGCTACCAAGACGAGGCCGGCAACAACGGCAGCGCCGGCGCTTTCTCCAGTCTGTCGATAGACACTGCGGTACCCAGCCTTGCAAGTTTGGCCTTGAGCAGCGCCACAGGTGGTGTGGCCAGCCCCCTTGATGCAAGCGTCAAACTGCTGAATGACACCGACACCCTGAGCGCTACCGTGACGTTCAGTGAAGCCGTCACGCTCAACACCACGGCAGGCTCGCCCACTTTGGCTTTGGTCATTGGCAGCAGCACGGTCCAAGCCACCTATGTGTCGGGCTCTGGCACCACAGCGCTGGTATTTAGCACGACCATTGCCAGTGGGCAAAACGATACCGATGGCGTGGCCATTGCTTTGAACGCCCTCACCTTGAATGGCGCCACCCTAAAAGACAGCGCTGGCAACACCAGCGTCATCACATCCAACGTCGTGGCCAACAACCCGCTATATTTGGTCGATACCACAGCGCCTACCGTCAGCATCACATCAGATGTCAGCGCTTTAAAAACGGGAGAAACAGCGGCCATCACTTTCACATTCACTGAAGACCCAGGCAGCAGTTTTGTCTGGGCCTCTAATGCAGGTGATGTGCTTGTTAGCGGCGGCACTTTGGGCAACATCAGCGGCAATGGATTAACGCGCACAGCCACGTTCACGCCCACCAACAATGTAGCTGCAGGCACCGCCAGTATTGCCATCAACGCTGGCACCTACGCCGATACCGCAGGCAACACAGGTGGCGCGGGTAGCACGCCATTGCTCACCTATTCAACGGCGGCGCCCACCGTCAGTCAAGTGGGCCTGAGCAGCGCCACGGGTGCTGTCAGCAACTTGCTCAATGCAGGTGACGTGATTTTTGGCAACGTGGTCTTTAGTGAAGCCATTGTGCTCAATGCCACAGGGGGCTCACCCACTTTGAATTTGATGATTGGCAGCACGCTGGTACAGGCTGCTTATGTGTCTGGCAGTGGTAGCACCGACTTTGTGTTCAGCTACACCATCTTGGCAGGGCAAGACGATGCCAATGGCATCTCGATTCCATCGGCGGCCATCACCCTCAACGGCAGCACGTTAAAAAGCGTACCCGGCAACAGCCTGACCTTGGGCAATGCCAGCGTGGCCGACAACATCTTGTACCCAGTAGACACCACAGCACCCGGCGTGGTCATCACCTCCTCGGTATCCATTTTAAAAGCAGGCGAAACCAGTCTTATTTGCTTTACGTTCACAGAAGATCCAGACACCAGTTTTACGTTGGCAGATGTAACCGTGACCGGCGGCACCCTGAGCGCACTCACAGGCTTTGGCAATGTGCGCCGCAGCACCTTCACCCCAGACACCAACTTAGCAAATGGCTCGGCCAGCATCACTGTGGCGAATTTAAGCTACACCGACGTGGCTGGCAATCTGGGCACAGCTGGCACAACGCCCATTATCAGCATAGACACCCTGGCACCGATGGTCAGCAGCGTGGCATTGAGCGGTTCAACGGGCGCCCTCAACAACAGCTTGAACGCGGGCGACACCTTGAATTTCACGGCCACCTTTAACGATGCGATCACGGTCAATACCGATGGTGGATCGCCTACCTTGGCCTTGCTTGTGGGCGCTAGCACTGTGCAAGCCACCTATGTATCGGGTTCAGGCACCAATGCCTTGGTATTCACCACCACCATCGTCAGTGGACAAACCGATTTAGATGGCGTCGCCCTGCCCGCCAATGCACTCACATTGAATGGCGCCACTCTCAAAGATGCCAATGGCAACACCAGCAGCATCACGTCTGTCGCTGTCAGCAGCAACGCCAACTATTTGGTCGACACCACGGCACCCAGCGTGGTCATCACATCTGACAAATCCAGCTTGACTTCAAGCGATACCGCCAACATCACCTTCACGTTTTCTGAAGACCCAGGCGCCAGCTTTGCTTGGGATGGCACGACAGGTGATGTGGCAATAGCTGGCGGCAGCCTGGGCGCCATCAGCGGCACAGGTCTGACGCGCTCAGCCGTATTCACACCCGCTGCTAACCAAGGCAGTGGCACGGCCAGCATCACCGTCGTGGGCAACAGCTACCAAGACACGGCAGGCAACAATGGTGTAGCAGGCACAACACCCACGCTCAATTTGGACACCCTTGCACCCACCATCTCTAGCTTAGCCTTGACCAGTTCAACAGGTGGCTTAGTGAGCGCGTCTGATGCCACTGTCAACAATTTGAATGCCAGCGACACCTTGAGTGCGACTGTTACCTTCAATGATGTGATCACAGTCAATACAACTGGCGGCACGCCCACCTTGTCAATCAATGTGGGTGGCACTGCGGTTCAAGCCACATACATATCCGGCTCTGGTAGCAATGCGTTGGTGTTTACGGCCACGGTAGCCAGCGGCCACAACGACAGCAATGGCGTGGCCATTGGCGTGAATGCACTCGCGCTCAATGGTGGCACTTTGCAAGATGCTTCGGGCAACAACAGCAGCATCGCATCATTGGCTGTGGCCGACAACAGCAAGTATTTGGTGGACACTACTCGCCCCACAGCAACAGTCACCAGTAGCACCAGCGCTTTAATCTCTGGTCAAACTGCCACCATCACCTTCACCTTCAGTGAAGACCCTGGCACTAGCTTTGTTTGGGACGGCACCAGCGGTGACTTGGTCGTCACAGGCGGCACCTTGGGTGCGCTCAGCACCACCGACAATCCGCTGACGCGCACCGCACTTCTAACGCCCACGTCTGGTGTGAGTGCAGGCACCGCGAATGTGGCTATTTCACTCAACAGCTACACCGACGCCGCTGGCAACATCGGTCAAGAAGCATCGGCGGGCGTCACCGACAAATCGGCTGACATCAGCGTCAACACAAGCACCACCACTGTTGCAAGCGTGGCCTTGCTCAGTGCCACGGGCATTCAAAATAATTTATTAAACTCAGGCGACGTGGTGTCGGTGGCTGTCAATTTCACAGAGGCTGTATTCTTGGATGCCAACGTTGGCACCCCAAGCATCAATCTCACCATTGGCAGCACCGTGGTCAGCGCACTATATTTTTCGGGCGCTGGCACCTCTCAACTCGTTTTCAACTACACCATTCTCAATGGCCAAACAGATGTCAACGGCATTGCCATCAATGCCAACAGCCTCAGCTTAAACGGCAAAGTCCTCACTGACACAGCAGGCAACACACCCACGCTGACCTTTGTAGCCGCGGCCGACAATGCCAATTATTTGGTCGACACCACAGCGCCAACCTTAGTGAGCGTCAGCAGCAGTCGCAGCACTTTCTTAAGTGGCGAAACAGCGCTCATCACCTTCACCTTCAGTGAAGACCCTGGCAGCACTTTCACATGGAACGGCAGTGCCGGCGATGTGACATTGGTCAACGGCACCTTGTCCGCTATTAGCGGCACAGGCCTCACCCGCACCGCCACATTTTTGCCAACACAAGGTCTGACGGGCGGCAGTGCCAGCATTACGGTCAACAACGATTTGTTCACGGACAGCGCAGGCAATTTGGGCGTGGGCAATTCGCTGGGCAGTTTGGTAGTGAACACCACCCCTGCCACTTTGATGAATGTGCAAATTACGAGTGCTGTGGGCGTGCAAAACAACGCACTCAACGCAGGCGATGTGGTCACTGTCACCGCGCATTTTTCTGAAGCACAAACACTCAACACCACCTCGGGCTCACCCACGGTAGCTTTACAAATTGGCGGTAGCACGGTCAATGCCACCTATGTGTCTGGCGCAGGCACCGCCGATTTGCTCTTCACCTACACCATTCTTGCCGGTCAGACCGATGCCAATGGCATTGCCCTGAATGCCGATTCGCTATCCTTGAACGGCAGCACATTAAAAGACCCGCGCACCAACACCACCACGCTCAGCGTGCCAGCAACAGCTGACAACAGCAATTTCACCGTTGACACCACGTCACCATTTTTGAGCATCACGTCCAATGTGAGCCAAGTGAAAGTGGGCGAAACAGCCAACATCACTTTCACCTTCAGCGAAGATCCGGGCAACACATTTGTGTGGAATGGCACCACGGGTGATGTGACACTCAGCAATGGCACCTTGAGCGCCATCTCGGGCACAGGCGGTACGCGCACCGCGGTATTCACCCCCACACCTGGCGTGAACTCAGGCACCGCGAGTATTTCTGTCAGCGCAGGTGCTTACCAAGATGCTGCTGGCAACAACGGCAGCGCAGGCGGCACACCCAGCCTCACCCTTGACACACTGGCACCCACCATTTCAAGCATTGCACTCAGCAGTTCAACGGGCATTCTCAACGCGTATCTGAACGAAGGTGACACTGCCACCGTCAGCGTCAGCTTTGACGAAGTCGTCAACTTGAATCTTGCGAGCGGCTCACCCACGCTTGCCTTGCTGGTAGGAAGCAGCACCGTGCAGGCAACCTATCTGTCGGGCGCAGGTAGCAACACGCTGTTGTTCACAACCACCATTGCATCAGGGCAAAACGATGCCGATGGCATTGCCATTGCACTGAATGCTTTGAGCTTGAATGGCGCTGTTCTGACGGATGCCGCTGGCAACACATCAACACCCACCTCAGTCGCAGTGAGCAGCAACAGCGCTTACATGGTCGACACGCTCGCCCCATCCGTGTCGCTGGCTTTCAACGTGGCTTCGCTAAAAGCAGGCGAAACGGCCACCCTCACCGTCACAGCCAACGACAAAACAGGCACCAGCTTCACGTGGAATGGCACTGCAGGCGATTTAACCGTCACTGGCGGCACCCTCGGCGCCCTCAGCCCCTTTGTGCTCAGTGGCGCCAACTATGTCAGCACTGCCACTTTCACGCCCACAGCTGGCAGCACAGTAGCCGGCGTCGTGTCCACGGCCTCAGCTGTCTACACCGACTTGGCTGGCAACCCAGGCCAAGTCGGCAGCAGTGCCAGTGTGTCCATCGACACGGGCGTGCCCACCCTCACCAGCATGAACATCACTGGCGCCAGCGGCATCGTGAGCAACATTTTGAATGCAGGTGATGTGGTGCAAATCACAGCCACCTTCAGTGAAGCTGTGACCGTCAATGCCACAGGTGATCAGCCCAAGGTGGTTTTGAACATTGGCGGCGCCAGCAACTCGGCCACATATGTTTCCGGCTCTGGCACCACCGACTTGCTGTTCAACTACACCGTTGTAGCAGGTGAGAACGATGCGAATGGTTTGAGCTATGCCGTCAATGCCTTGCTACTGAATGGCGGTTCCATCAAAGACAGCGCAGGCAACAATGCCGTTCTCAGCGCCATTGCACGCGCAGATAACGCCGCCTACAAAGTAGACACCACCGCCCCCACGGTGAGCATTTCGAGTAACAAATCAAACTTGTTGATCGGCCAAACGGCCAACATCACGTTCTCGTTTTCTGAAGATCCAGGTAGTACCTTTGTATGGGATGGCAGCGCTGGCGACATTACGCTCAGTAACGGCACCTTGAGTGCCATCAGTGGCACGGGACTCACACGTACCGGCATCTTCACACCCACCGCCAATTTGGCCAGCGGCAATGCCAGCATTGCAGTAACTGCAGGCAGCTACAGCGATGTCGCCGGCAATGCAGGCACACTGGGCAGCACACCCGGTATTTCAATTGACACCTTGGGACTGAGCATCTCTTCTGTACAGTTACCCAACAACAACACGAATACAGTCAAGGCGGGTGCAGAAATTGTCGTGTATCTTTTTTACCCAGAACGTGCCATGGTTGATACAAGCAATGGCTTGCCTACAGTTGATTTGCTCATTGGCAGTACTATTGTCAAGGCCAGCTTTACGACTGACACAGATGAACTTCGAAAAAGGTTTCTCTACACAGTTTTACCAGGTCAAACAGATACCGATGGCGTAAGCCTTGTGGCCAATTCATTGGCATTGAATGGTGCAACCATTCAAGACCGCTCGGGAAACCCTGCCAGCCCGCTTTTTTCAGGTCTGATCAACGCGGGTGCAAAGGTTGATACAACACCCCCCACTGTCACCATTACAAGCAACAAATTAAGTTTGAAAACAGGCGAAACTGCCATCATCACCTTCACCTTCACTGAAGACCCGAGCAGTACATTTGTGTGGGATGGCTCAACAGGTGACATCAGTGTTTTAGGCGGCACATTGGGCGCGATTAGCGGTACTGGACTGACACGGACTGCTACATTTACACCAACAGCCAACACAGCCAGCAGCAATGCCAGCATCACGGTGACGGCCAATAGCTACCAAGACTTGCCGGGTAACAATGGCAGCGCAGGCACATCACCTGCCATCAGCATTGACATGGTGGCGCCGTCTGTGGCCATTACGTCCAATGTCTCTGCCGTCAAAGCGGGCGGTACCGCCAACATCACCTTCACCTTCAGTGAAGACCCCGGCACCAGTTTTGCATGGAATGGCACAACGGGCGATGTGGCCGTGACGGGTGGCACACTGGGTGCCATCAGCGGCACAGGGCTCACACGTACCGCAGTGTTTACACCCACCGCCAATTTGGCCAGTGGCAATGCCAGCATCACCGTCACGGCACTCAGCTATCAGGACACCGTAGGCAATTTGGGCACGGCGGGTACCACGCCCAGCCTCAGCATTGACACACGTACACCCACTGTTTCAGGTTATGCAGGCAGTAACAACTTGATTGCAAACCAAACCACACCGGTTTATTTCACCTTCAGTGAAGACCCAGGAACCAGCTTCTCTTGGGATGGCAGCATTGGCGATTTAACTTTTACTGGCGCGGGTACTTTGGTCCCTAACCCCAGCCAACAAGTGGGCGTTACGAGGGGCTTTATTTTCACGCCGCCAGCCAATGTTACTTATGGCACAAGCACAGTCTCGGTCAAAAACAACAGCTACCAAGATGCAGCGGCCAATCTGGGGTCGGCCAGCGGGGTCATCTCAATCAACTACGACACTGTTGTGCCGACTGTGAGCATCACCTCATACGTGTCGACCTTAGGCATGGGTCAAACCGCCAACATCACCTTCACCTTCAGTGAAGACCCTGGCAGCAGTTTTGCATGGAATGGTACCACCGGCGATGTGGTGGTGACACAGGGCACGCTCAGTGCTATTTCTGGAACGGGTCTGACGCGCACAGCTGTTTACACACCCTTTGCAGACACACCTTTGGTTGCTGCCAGCATTACCGTGCCAGCTGGCAGCTACACAGATGCCAAAAACAATGCAGGCGTTGCCGGCACCTCCCCCACCCTCAACGTCAACACCTTCAAAAACGCCATCTACTTGGACGACATTGCCAACAACATTGGCGGCTATGCCATTGAGGCACCCAACACGGGTTCGTACTTTGGTTTTGCGGTCAGCTTGGCCGGCGACTTCAACGGCGATGGTTATGGCGACGTGGTGATGGGCGCACCGCTCAACACCTTTACCGACACCGCCTTGCGCACACAAGGTGGTGGTGTCGTGCTGTATGAAGGTGGACTGAACACCAGCCTGGTGCCCAAGGGTTACAGCGGCACAGGCCAGGTCAATGGTCACTATTACACCTACAGCGTCAACAAAGGCTGGTTGGGCTTCTCGGTGGCAGGTGTGGGCGACATGAACAACGATGGTCTGGCCGATCTGTTAATTGGCATGCCACAAGATGCCGCCAGCACCAATCCAGGCGGCGCCTTCTTGGTCTACGGAAAAGCGAATTCAACGACAGGCAGCTTGGCGGAATACCAAAAGGACATCTCGACTTTGGCCACAACGCCTGATGCGCTTAGCATCACCAGCACCTTTGATACGGCAGGTTTTTCAGTGAGTAGCGCAGGTGACGTGAACGGTGACGGCTGGATCGACATGATCATCAGTGCGCACTTTCAAACCGTCAGCGGATTGGTGGGCAACACCGGTAATACCTATGTGGTGTATGGCAGCTCGGCTTTATCCGCCTTGCAAACCATCTCGCTAGGGAATGTGGGCGGCACAGTGCCAGGCTTTGTCATTTCGGGTTGGCAAGCCGGCGAAGAAAGTGGCACCTCGGTCAGCAGTGCGGGCGACTTCAACGGTGATGGCAAAGCAGACATGCTGGTTAGCGCCTATTTCAACGACACGGCCGGTACCAATGCGGGCATGACCTATGTGGTGTTGGGCAAAACAGGCAACGTGGCTGTTGACCTTGAAAACATCAAGAACAACGTGGGTGGTTTTGCAATCAAGGGCGAAAACATCTCTGATTTCAGCGGCGTTTCGGTGAGCAGTGGTGGCGACATCAATGGCGATGGCTTGGGTGACATCATCATTGGCGCCGTCATTGGTGGCTCGGCCAATGCCAATCCATACAGCGGCAAAACCTATGTTGTCTTTGGCAGAAACACCGCCAATGCCACCATCGACTTAGCTCAAGTTGCTGCAGGTGTAGGTGGTTTTGCCATTGTGTCCAATACCGCTGACGAACAAAGCGGTCACAGCGTCAGCAGCGCTGGCGACATCAATGGCGACGGCTTGGCAGACATTATTTTGGGTGCACCCTTTAAATCCGAAAGTGGTGGCGTTAACACCGGCCACAGTTTTGTGGTGTACGGCAAATCCAGCACCACGCAAGTTAACTTAACGGACGTTGGCAACAACATTGGCGGCTTTGCCATCATTGGGCAAGGTGCCCAAGATTTGAGTGGTTATTCGGTGGGCGCTGCGGGCGATGTCAACGGAGATGGCTTGGCCGATTTGATTGTGGGTGCACATGGGTACGATGCAGCGCACAGCAATGTTCTAACAGGTCGCTCCTACATTATCTTTGGCAGCAAGACGGGCGCGTTTGCAGCCGGCACTGCGGTTGACAACACAGGCACCAGCGCCAACGACACCCTCACCTCTACCGGCGCGCAAACATTGGCGGGCGGCAGCTACTCCGCTGGCACGGGCATCGACACCTTCACCTCCAACGGTGCTGACGTACTGTTGGGCGGCATGGGCAAAGACACCTTTGTATTGAATCAAACCACCATCACGGCACTTCAAAGTAATTTTGGCGCAGGTGGCAACACGACTCAATTGGCCAAGATCGATGGGGGTGGGGCCATTGACACCTTGCGCTTGGGCGGCACGGGCACCCTTAATTTGAATCTGTCGTTGATCGGCAATTCATCCGTTGGCAACATTGAAGGCAGCAGCCGAATCAACAGCATTGAACGCATTGATTTGCTCACCAACACTGGCGCCAACCAATTGACCATCCGTGTAGCCGATGTACTCGACATGGCGGGCAGCAACTGGGCCAACTTAAGCGCCCTGAACAGCCAGGGCGCAGGCGGCTGGAATAAAACAACCTACAGTTCAACGGGCATCAATTCAACGCTGATGAACTACCACCAAGTGGCCGTGACCGGCAGCGGCGATGACAAGGTGAGCACCACCGGCTGGACCCTGAACACCACCGGTGAGGTGATGGACAGTGCCGGCATCTATTACAGCGTTTACACCGCCACCAGTGGTGCACCGGCCATGTTGTTGGTGCAAACAGACATTCAGCGCAGCAGCACTCTTTAAAACAAGCTCAAGGCGCTGCGCGTTGTAACGAGGCTTTCAAGGTGACATTGAGGGCATCGAGTGCGTCTGCGTAATGGGCGCGCGTAGTTTTAGACAAGCCCGGTTTGGCCAAAGCCTTCTCTAAGGCATTGACCAACTGGCGTGCATTTTCACGCAAGATGCTGCGCGCATCTGCAGGCCATGGCCCGGCAGGCTTCACCAACACATCAGTCATACGCCGCAGTTGTTCGCGCTGCAAATTGCGACGCATCAAGCTGGTTTCTTGGCCTGTTTTGGCTTCCGCCCAAATAGCATCTTGCAAGGCGTCATAGACTTCAGACAAACCAAGCGTTTCTTTGGGATCGTTTACCTTCATGCCCACTTCTGCTAAGCGAGTAGCCACAGCAGGTGAGTAAACATGATCCAAAATTTCTTTTTGAACACCGGCTACCAAACGCGCCACAGAGGTCTGCATGCTGCCATCTGCTTGCGTTCTTTCGAAACGATCAGTTGCCAAACGTGCAATGAACTCAGGTTTAAATTTAAAGCTGTCTGTGCCAAAGAAATCTTTGGTAATCAAAGCCAATGCTTCTTTTTGCTTGGCTGCGCCAACTGGCTCAAACACTGCGTTCTTGCTACCGGCACGTTCGCGCCGAATGTGCACACCGCCAATGTATTTGGCAGCCAAGGGGGCAACGCGGTTGAGTTGATTGAAGCCACTGCGGAAGCTTCGCGTCAGGCGCTCGTAGCTTTCACCGGTTGCCAAATTCATGTTTTGCAAACGGTCCCACAATTCGCGAGACAACTTCATGCGAAGTTTGTAATAGGCCAAAGGATCTGAGCCCAAGTCAAATCGATTGACCAGTGGATCGACACCGCCCATGTTGCCGTAGCCTGCGTCTTCGTCGGAATCGTATTGCAACTCAGGCTGGCCGGCCTTGGACAATATTTGTGCGAGGCCCTGCTCTTCTTGACCGGCAGCGAATTGTTTGTAACCAAACTCGACCGCCCAATAGTCGTATGCGCCCAAAGTGGACATCACATACTCACCTTGTTTTTCACCCTTGGGTGAAATGTTGTAGGGGTTGTAGTCCATGACCGAGGAAGCCACACCATTTTGTTTGGTGAAATTAGGATCTTGAATTTTCTTCAAGTCATAAATGGTGGAAGCACGGAAATTGTGACGCAAGCCGATGGTATGACCCACTTCGTGCATGATCACATCCTTCAGGTAGGCTTTGGCCAAGGCATCAGCCTCTGGGCTATCGAGTTCTAAGCCGCGGGCCTCCAACAAATCCAAGGCGTAGTGCAACTCTTCCGCGGCATCTGCCGCATGCTCACACATTTCTCCATCTGCGCCACGGACGCGGCCCAAGTCTTCAATGACGGCTCTTCGAGCGCCACGCGTAAAGACATCAGACATGCCAATGTCGGCATCTAATATTTCGCCAGTGCGAGGATCGGCATGCGAAGGGCCAATGGCAAAGCCAACATCGGCACCAGTGAACCACCTGACAGACGCATGCTTAGCATCCATGTTGTTGAAGTCGTCAGTAGCCTGTTGCTGCTTGACCACCAATGCGTTTTTGAAGCCGGCTTTTTCAAACGCTTTGTTCCATTCCAGAACACCCTGCGCAACTGTCGCACGGTATTTCTCTGGAATGTTTTTGTCTAGCCAATACACAATGGGCTCTTTGGGTTCGGAAACCACTGCCGCTGGCTCTTTCTTTTCTAAGCGCCAGCGCTTCACCAAATGCGATTTGGGTTTGACGTTCAAATCGGTGGTGTAGTCGGTGCGGGGTACCGTGAAAAAACCCACACGCTCGTCGGCCACGCGAGCCTGCATCGGATCAGGCAAAGGCATAAAACTGTAATAAAACGACACAAACATGCTGCGCGGATCGGGTGTAGCGCTTGGCGGCGGTGGCGTTGGCACGGGTGAGGGTGTCATGGGGGGTGCAGCAATTCTGGGCACAGAGAAATGCGCCCTCACCTCCAAACCCGTTAGTGTGCTGGCGTTTTTAATCGCTGAGAAAGAAGTGTTGCGAGTATCTAAGCCAAATGGCATGCGAAATGCAGCTTCCAAGCGTGTTTGATAGCCAGGAATATCTGAAAACAAAAGGCTGTTGGCTTCAATCAAGATCGATTTGGTTTCGGGGTGCGGCTGCGTCAGCACTGCGGCGCTGCTCATTAAGCTGTCAGAAAAAGATTCAGCCACAAACTGCGCTTGAGGCGTTCCTTCTTTGGCAAAAAATTGCGTGTTCTTCGCAATCAGCTGAATTTGGTTGCCAATCTTTTTAAATTCAACCAACTTGGAACCACCCATTTGGCTGCCGTACAAACCACGCTCGCCCACAGAACGCGGAATGTTGTAGCTAAAGAAAAATGGCTTTTCTAATTGGCTGGGCAAAATTTCAAGCCAGACCTTGTCGTCTTTTTGATGCAAGGTGAAGTAGCCCGTTGTGGCCTTCGAGTCCTTCAGGAAATCTTTCATAGGTCGCAATGCACCAGGGGCAGCTGGCGGTGCTGCAGGGGCAGTTGCCGCACCTGGGGCTGCACTGGGCGCTGCATTGGCAGGGGCCGCAGTAGGAGCAGTCGGGGTTTGTGCATGGGCAACAGACAAAAGCCATGCGCTTAAGCAAGCAGCGGACAGAGGAGCAAGTTTGAAAGATGGTGTTTTGAAGCTCATCGTGCGTCTTCCCTAAAACAGGTGGTCATTGAATCCCTATCATTCTAAAGATCTCAGTATTCGGGTTATTACCAAGTTCGATCAAACGTTGAACAGCGAACTACTTCAGTGACACAAACTATCAAGAAGACATCCACAAAATTCCGATGGGGCTCATGTGCTGCAAGGGCGCAGGGTTTGTCCGTGCCTGAAACCCGCCTTGAAAGCCGCAAAATCTAGCCATGACGGCAATTATTTTGGTCAATCCTCACGCAGCAGGGGGACGTGCACGCAAGCTTTACCCACAAGTGGTGGCTTGGTGCCAATCACACACTGCCCTTGCACAACACGCCGCCGTGGTCATGCCAGAGACCATCTCGGAAGCCTTGACCCTTTTGAAACAATTGCCTTCCCCTTCTAGGGTGGTCATAGTGGGTGGCGATGGCACTTTGAATCAAATGCTGCCTGGGTTAGTTAACCGCGATTTTGAGGTGGGCTTGGTACCTTACGGCAGTGGCAATGATTGCGCCCGGTCTTGGGGCCTGCACACTTTCAAATGGCAAAAAGCAATGGAGTTTGCTTTGACAGCAGCGCCCAAAACCACCGACATGGGCAAAGTTCAATTGGCAAACGGTCAAACCTATTTTTTTCACTCAAGCCTAGCCATTGGCTTTGATGCCTCTGTCGGTAACAGAGCGCTAGCAGGTCCCAAATTATTAACGGGCTTACCCCGATATCTTGTAGCCACATTGAGAGAGCTGTTTCATCTCAAGAACTGGCACCTGAGCGTTCACTTAGATCAACATTTTTTCTATGAAGGGATTTGCCTTTTAGGCTCGAGTCTTAACACATCAACCTACGGCGGGGGCATGCCCGCCGTGCCACATGCACGCATCGACGATGGTCAGTTAAATTTGCTGCTGGCGGGGCAATTCAATCGCGCACAAACTTTGCTGATGCTTCCCAGATTGCTGATTGGCAAGCACTTGGGGCATGCGCGCATTCAATGCAAAGCATTTAGTCAGGCCAACATCAACAGCACGGAAGAACTCCCGATTGCAGCTGATGGCGAAACACTTGGCCACGCACAAGAACTCATCATTCAAGTACTGCCTGGGGCATTGAAAGCTATCCGGGTTTAATTTACTTTTTTAAGACACCAAAGCCAGCGCCGATGAATACTTTTTCTAGGATATTTTTGGAAGGCGTGGCAAAGCCTCCACAAACTTGAGACACATGGGATGCATCCACGTGGTCTAGGGCATCTAGGCCCATGTTGGCGCCAATCAGTGGCAACAAATAAGAGCCACCCGTCAGGAGCAACAACGCAGGAGTGGCGATGGTTCTGGTGAGCTTGATATCGTCATGGAGTGCGGCCAATTCAAACGACCGTTGGCATGCAGGATCATTGAATTTTTCGGCATGAGGACTGATACTGTCCGCCATGCTGCGGGTATTGCTAGCGCAAGCCGTGAGACTGATCAGCGCCATCAAGAGCACAATTCGAAAGACGCCTTTTAAAGCACGCAACATCTTGAGGACCTTATTGAGGCTGAAATTCCGGCACACCCATTTGCCACAACATAAAGGCTTGTAGGTCTGCGGTTCTTTGATTGGCTTGGTTGGCGCTAGAACCCGAGCCATGCCCAGCTTCGTAATCCAATCGCAATAAAACGGCTTGTTGTCCCTTTTGGGCATCGGCCAGGCGTGACGCAAACTTCAAACTCTGCCAAACATCGACGCGCGAATCGTTCACGCCATGCATCAGCATGGTTGCAGGGTATCGAATGCCATTTTGAATGGCATGGTAAGAACTGTTACGCAGCAAAGCTTGAAACTCAGGCTCGACTTTCACTGTGCCATATTCAGGAATATTGGCCACCCCATTGGCTCGCTGCTCTGAGCGCACCATGTCTAGCACTGGCACTGAAGGGACTGCAGCAGCAAACAGATCAGGCCGCTCTGTCATGGCTCTGCCTACAAAAATGCCCCCAGCACTGCCGCCATAAATTCCCAACTTGGAAGGACGGGTGTAAGCATTGGCCACCAGCCACTCGGCGACGGCAATGCCATCTTTCCAAGTGTTGAACTTGGTCGTTTTTTGGCCAGCTTCATGCCACTGACTTCCCAATGCGCCACCGCCCCTGACGTGTGCAAAAACATAAATACCGCCGCGCTCCACCCAAGTCATCACGCCATTGCTGCGACCGGGCTCCTCCGTGGTGCCATAGGCACCGTAGCCATAAAGGATGGTGGGGTTTTGTCCATTCAATACTGTATCTTTTCGCATGATGATGGACACGGGTACTTTGACGCCATCGTGGCTAGGCACCATAACTTCCTTGGCCACCACTTCTACTTTCTGAACAGGCTCTACTGGGGGCGCTAAATTTAAGCGAGTCAATTGCGCGTTATCACCGGACACAACATAACGTCTTAAGGGCTGCGTCCAACTGCTAACAGCCACCACCAAGTCCTTGTGATCCACACTGCCCGACACACTCACATTGCCTTCTAAAGGCAGCGACAATTTTTCTAGAACAGCAGGACTGCCCTGCGACAAGCGCAGCAATGACGTGTTCACACCCTCTCGGCGCGTCACATACAAAGCATCTTGCGTGGCTGTGATGGTTCTTAAGACACCCTCTGATTCAGGCAGCAGCGTTTCTGCTTTTGCCATGTCCAAATCGGATAATTTCAGTTTGAGAACTTTGAATCGTGGCGCATTGAGTGCGCTTCTTAAATACAAATGACCCTGACCGATATCAAGCTCTCGCACATTTGCAGATTGGTTGAACACCTCTTTCCATTTGGCTTGACCCGTTAAAACCTGATCGAGGTCAGCCACATACATGGCCAAGCGGCGGTCAACACCAAAATTGATAACCATTCCTGCAAGTGATGTCCCCTTTATTTCTGCAACAGAACCGGTCGCGAAGCTGGGCAGCTTAAGTTCGGGATATTGAGAGACACTAAAAACACGAAGTTCTGGATTGGGGTTTTTCAAATCCAGGTAATAGCGTCCCGTATCCGCAAACCGCTCTGTCGACTTCATCCCCTCATAACCAGGCCGAAGGCGAGAGAAAAACAAGCCCTGTCCGTTTTCGCGCCAGCTTGCCCCTGCAAATCGAACCCGATCGATGGGGGGTAAAACTTCTTGCCCAGTGACCACATCAAGGAGGTACATGCTGCCAATTTCTGCACCGGATGCATGCAGCCCGTAGGCAATCAGCTTGCCATCCGGCGATGGATGAAAACTTTGAATGGCGTGCGGCTTGCCTTTTTCTTTGGTGATTTGTTCTGGATCAACCAAGATTTTTTCGTCACCATTCAAGCCATCACGCCACACCAATTTAGCTTGCGACTGACCTTGAGCCCGTTTCAAATAAAACCAGCGATTGTCTTTGGTTCTGTAAATGGAAGAAATGAGGGTGCCAGCGACCAATTCCTTTTCTTTCAAGGCGCTCAAAATTGAGAGTCGACCCGGAATACGCTGCAGAATTGTTTCTGTCGCCTCGGCCTGTGCTTTCATCCAAGTCACAACGGCAGGATCTTTAACTTGCTCCAAAAATCGGTAAGGGTCGTCAACTTTGACACCCCAATAGGTGTCTTGAACAATTTGGGCAGCCAAGGGAGGTGGCACATCCACACCCGCAAATTTAAAAGCGACGGGTTGAGCACTCACAGCCCAATGGCTAAGCCCCCAAAGACCTAGCAACACTGCGTTAAATATCGTTTTGATCATTTTCTATCCTGCCCACTTCAAATTGCTTGGCATGATAACTTCCCGCCATTAGATGGGAAAGCCTCGTACTTGTTAACCTAAGTCTTACGCCAAACATTGAAGAATCCAGAGATCCTCTAGTATTTCAATGAATCGTCATTTTTTTGGTCTAATTGGCCTAGAGTTCAATCCTAAGTGCAGAGCACGGCCAGTGCTTTCAAATCATCTTCCCATGCAAGGCCCCATGAACAGCCCATCAATTTACGGTGCATGCCATCGAGCCACACCCCTTTTTCATAAGAACCCCGTAGCCAAACTCACGGGTATTGCTTTGCTGTGTGCACAAATGGGCGTCTTTGCACAAGATGCCGGTGTGGGTGGGCAATCTGAGACCAGCTCCAATGCACAGCCCAGTGCCATCCAAAGCGTCGAAATTGTGGCGCGCCAAGGTTCGACTGAACTGAGACGAGCAGCCAGTGTGGCCAAACAAATTTATGGCCGCGAAGAACTTGACCGCTATGGCGATACCAACGCGCTGGATGTGATGCGCCGACTGCCGGGTGTCAATGTGGACTCGGGCGGCCCTCGCATGCGCGGGCTTGGCGCTGGTTACACCCAAATCTTGATCAATGGCGATCCAGCCCCGCAGGGCTTTAACTTAGACCAACTCAGCCCCTCACAAATTGAACGCATCGAAGTCATTCGTGCGCCCACAGCCGATCAAAGCGCGCAAGCTGTAGCGGGGTCGATCAACATCATTTTGAAAGAGACGTCACGGCGCGCTCAAAGTAATTTGCGCATCGGTGTTGCAAAGGGCTATGAGCGTCCTGTTGCCAACCTCAATTACTCAATCAGCGAGTCCAATGGACCCCTGAGCATGTCTTTGCCGGTTTCTATTTTTGAGTGGAATCGTCAAATTAAAACTGCGACGGAACGCCAAATGCCTGGGATGGATGGCCAAAGCGCCACGTCTGAACAATTGGCAAGTGCCCTCTCTCACGGATGGGGTTACAACGTCTCGCCACGCTTGAATTACAAATTCAGCGATGAGCAGACATTGGCCATCGCCACGTTTTTCCAAAAAGGTTTTTGGAATTACAGAACGGACAACGTCAATCGGGCCCTCAATGGCAGTCCTGTGTTTGATGACGACACCATTCAAAACGGTTATTGGGAAAATCGTCGAGGCAACCTGACCTGGATCAACCGATTCAGTGAAGATCAGCGCATTGAGATCAAGCTAGGTCTGCAACAGTCTCGCTCTACCTACGATGCGCGCAACATTCTCACCAATTCTGTTTATTTGCGGAGTGTTGGCGGCAACGAAGAACAGTCCGTCACCCAATCGGGCAAATACAGTCACTTGCTGGGCACAGAACACACCCTGACCGCGGGTTGGGATCTTGAAAGCAAGAACAGAACAGAACGCAGAAGCACTACGGACAGTGCTGGCAACGCCCTCCTGCCAGCTTTTGAAGGGCAAGCGTTTGAAGCACAAGTCCGTCGACAAGCCATCTACATTCAAGATGAGTGGGAGATTTCTCCTCAATGGCAACTTTACTTAGGCCTGCGCAATGAGCGCATTGCCTCTGAAAGTGAAAACGTCTCCTACCCGGTCAGCAACGCCAGCAGTGTTTTGTCGCCACTGGCCCATGTCACCTACAAGTTTGACCCCAAAAGTCGTGACATGGTGCGAGCCAGTCTGACGCGAAGCTACAAAGCACCCGGCCTCAACGCGCTGTTGGCGCGGCCCCAAATCAATGGCGGCTTTACCAACATCAGCCTCACCAATACCGCCCTTTCCCCTGACCGCATTGGCAACCCCAATCTTGTGCCTGAATTGGCCACAGGCCTCGACATCGCTTACGAGAACTACCTCACCAACGAGGGTATTTTCAGTGTCGGAGTGTTTCAGAGAAACCTGACAAACGTGGTGAGAAACGTCACCTCGCTCAGAAGTGTCGATTGGGCGAGTGCCCCGCGCTGGGTGACCGAGCCACAAAACTTTTCAGACGCCGTGACACGAGGTATAGAGTTTGAATTACGCGGCCGAGCTTCAGAGTTAATGCCGCAGTTGTTAAGCCATGCCAAGGCACTTAACTTGCGAGCCTCTCTCAGCATCTATCATTCGAATCTGAAGGCTCTGGCTGGACCTGACAATCGTTTGGATGGCCAGCAACCCTGGTCGACCAACTTAGGCTTTGATCAACGCATCAGTGGCTTGCCCCTGAACGTGGGAGGCAACTTTAGCTACACACCTTCCTATGACACGCGCCAGACCACTGAGCAACTTTTCAAGCGATCAAAGGCTCGCAGCATTGATGTGTTTGCCATGATGTTCTTGAGCCCTACGGTGTCCTTGAGGGCTGCAGCCAGAGCTGGCACTCAGCAATTTGGCCCTCCAAACTTAACTACGCTGACGATGCTGTCCAATGGCGACTATTCGAGGGTGTCGCGGTACGAAAAACCGCAACTCAATTTGACGATGGATATCAGGCTTTAATGTAAAAAGGCCCTTTGAATTATTTGGGGTCAGATCAACATTGTTTGATTTGAAAAAACACTTTCTGCCTTCAGCACAAACTCACTTCCCACCCAAACTCACCCACAAAAAGGTATTTTCTAGCGCCACCAAATTAGCACGCTGTTCATTGTTGGCTGCGCCGCCATGACCGCCTTCTGTGTTCTCGAAATAAAGAACATCATGACCCTGATCAATCATTCGAGCCGCCATTTTTCGTGCGTGTCCAGGATGAACTCGGTCGTCGCGTGTTGAAGTTGCAAACAACACCTTGGGGTACTTCACCCCCTTCTTCACGTTTTGATAAGGACTGTACTGGCTGATATAAGCCCATTCTTCGGGCTTATCTGGGTTGCCATACTCAGCCATCCAACTGTTGCCCGCCAACAGCTTGTGATAGCGCTGCATATCTAGCAAAGGCACGCTGCAAACCACAGCGCCAAACAATTCAGGTCGTTGCAACATGACCGCACCGACCAATAAGCCTCCATTGCTGCCACCCATGATGCCAAGGTGTTGTGGCTTGGTAATTCCGACTTTGATTAAATCTTCCGCCACCGCGGCGAAGTCATCATAACTTTTTTGCTTGTTCTGCTTGATGGCACTCTGATGCCACGTTGGGCCAAACTCACCACCCCCTCGAATGTTGGCAACCACAAACACGCCACCGCGCTCATACCAAGTGGTGCCCCAGCCGCCGCTGTAATACGGTGGCGTTGAAACTTGAAAGCCGCCATAGCCGTACAGCATAGTGGGGTTGGTGCCATCTGTTTTTGCATTTTTTGGATAGACCACAAAATACGGCACCTTGGTGCCATCTTTGGAAGTGGCGAAGCGCTGTTCAGTTCGCATGCCTGCTTTGTCAAAGAAGCTGGGGTTACTTTTGAGAAGCTCACGCTCGTCACTGCCGGCTTTGCCCAAGTAAAGACTGGCAGGCGTTAGAAAGTCGACATATGACAAGGTGTAGTGATTGGCCAGCGGGTCGTCCTTGACAAAAGGATCGTGCAAACCAATTGCATTCAAGGTGCCAGGCGAAGGTGCTTTCACTTCGCGTCGCTGCCAGGTGTTGCCCACAGCCCTTAACTCTTCGATGCGGCCAGCGACGTTGTCCAGAATATTGAGCAGCAAATAGTCTCGAGTGGTACTGGGTCCACTTCGCGCCAAGGAGCGTGTGGCTGTGGGCTCAAACAACACTTGGTAGCTGCGCTCACCCTTCATGAGCGCATCGAACTTGATGGCCAATAAACTGCCACTTTTGTAAGTGGTCGATGCCACTTTCAAATCACTCTTGAGCAACAAAAATGCCCAATCGCGCTGCCAAGACAGCGTCGCATCGCTGGGCTTGTCAATCTTGACCCATTGACCCTTCACCAGCAAATTGATTTCTGTGTTGTAAAAATCTGTTGCGCGACCAACAGTAACGCGCTGATAGCCCGGGGTTTGATCAACATTGATAAACGTCGACACGTCCGCCTCTAGGCCCTCAAACACTTGGTTTGCCTCGCTCAAGGGAGTGCCACGCTTCCAAAGTTTGATGATGCGCGTGTAGCCACTCTTGGTCATGCTGCCTAGACCAAAATCTGTCCCGACATACAAAGTGTTGATGTCCAACCAAGCCACCTGTGACTTGGCCTCTGGCAAATTAAAACCATCCTTCACGAACTCGCGCTTGGCTATGTCAAACTCGCGCGTCACCTTGGCATCGGCACCACCACGCGACAATGAAATTAAACAGCGCTTGTAATCAGGGGCTAAGCAATTAGAGCCACCCCACACCCAGTTTTCACCTTCGGCTTTGGCCAAGACATCCAAGTCAAGCAAGACGTCCCATTGAGGTTGTGCTTTGCGGTATTCGTCCAAAGTGGTTCGACGCAACAGACCTCGTGGATTGCTTGCGTCGCGCCAGAAGTTGTAAAAGTAGTCGCCTCTGCGGGAGACCCCAGGAATTTGATCACGGTTGTCCAGCACCGCACGTACTTTGGTGCGATTGTCTTCAAACACAGGATGCGCCTGAATTTGTGCCGTAGACATGGCATTGCGCTCACGCACCCACGCCAGCGCTTTGTCGCCCTGCACTTCTTCAAGCCACAAATTGGGGTCGTTGGTGATTTGATTCATAGATTGAGCATTCACAAAAAAAGAACACGCCAAGGCCGCAGCGCCAAGGCTAAGTCGCAAGCCAAAAGAAAGCACATTGAGTTTCATAAGGGGCTTCTCCATACACCAGCAAACATCATATCGATGACTTTACTACGTGTTCAAAAAAAAGATGGCCGCAGTCTGCTTGAGCTTGAATTGGGTGGGTGACGATTTCTGGTACCCCAGTATGAGGAACCCACCCAATTCAAGCTCAAGCAGCGAGCACAGCAATGACTTAAAAAAAAGCAAAAAAAAACCGCTGACAAAAGTCAACGGTTTTTAAGTTTGGCTGGCGGAAACGGAGGGATTCGAACCCTCGATGAGGCTCTACACCCCATACTCCCTTAGCAGGGGAGCACCTTCGGCCACTCGGTCACGTTTCCAGCACTCAAAAATTATATCAGGCTTGGTCTAGGTCAAAAGCCTTGTGGAGCGCTCGAACGGCCAATTCCATGTATTTCTCATCAATGACCACAGAGGTTTTAATTTCTGAAGTGGAAATCATCTGAATGTTGATGCCCTCTTCGCTCAATGAGCGGAACATCTTGCTGGCAATGCCCACATGGCTGCGCATGCCAATGCCCACAATAGACACTTTGCAAATTTTGGCGTCGCCCGTGACTTCGGTGGCACCCAAAGCCGGCACGACTTTTTCTTTCAGCAAATCCATGGTGCGCGCAAAGTCGTTGCGGTGCACTGTGAAGCTGAAGTCGGTTTTGCCTTCTTTACTGATGTTCTGAATGATCATGTCAACTTCAATGTTGGCATCGGCCACAGCGCCCAAAATTTGAAAGGCAATACCTGGCTTATCGGGCACGCCCACCACAGAAATTTTGGCTTCATCGCGGTTAAAGGCAATGCCGGAGACTACGGCTTGTTCCATTTTTTCGTCTTCCTCAAAAGTGATCAGCGTGCCAGATTTGGCTTCTTCATTGATATCGATGTCCCAAGGTGTGAAGCTAGACAACACACGCATAGGAACTTTGTATTTACCCGCAAACTCAACAGAGCGAATTTGCAAAACTTTAGAACCGAGGGATGCCATCTCTAACATCTCTTCAAAGCTCACGGTGGTGAGGCGACGAGCCTCAGGCACCACGCGGGGGTCGGTGGTGTACACGCCATCCACGTCGGTATAGATCAAGCACTCGTCGGCTTTCATGGCCGCAGCCACAGCCACTGCGGAGGTATCGGAACCACCACGGCCCAAGGTGGTGATGTTGCCATCGGGGTCCACACCTTGGAAACCGGTCACAATGACCACGCGGCCGGCAGCCAAATCTTTGCGAACGCGAACGTCGTCAATCGATTCGATTCGGGCTTTGGTAAATGCGCTGTTGGTCTTGATGGGCACTTGCCAGCCAGCGTAGCTGACCGATGCCATGCCCTCAGATTGCAAGGCAATGGCCAGCAAAGCAGAAGAGGCTTGCTCGCCTGTGGAGGCCAGCATGTCGAGTTCGCGGTCGTAGGCCGTGTTGGTTTTGGCGGGCGCCAATTCTTTGGCCAAGCCCAACAAGCGATTGGTTTCGCCGCTCATGGCGCTGGGCACCACCACCATTTGGTGGCCAGCCCTTGCCCATTTGGCGACGCGTTTGGCCACATTTCGAATGCGCTCTGTCGAGCCCATGGAAGTGCCGCCGTATTTGTGAACGATCAGTGCCATTTTTAAAAGTTATTAAAGGGAAATTTCAGCAAAACCCAACAATTGTACCCGGGAGAACCCTGATTTTGAGGGGTTTTGAGGGCCTAATTCTCAGCCGACCACTCTAAAATCGGGCCTTCACGGCGCACATAGCCTCGCCCCACCTTCAAACGCAGTTGATGGCCCCGAGTGGTGCAAGCCGCAATTTGAGAAAGAAGTTCGGTCATTTGCACCGCGCTGGGGGTGGTTTGATGCTGAACTTTCAACCAATGCCGCAACACCAAAGACTGCCTGGCCAGACTTAATTGCTGAACCGCCTTGATATTGGGCGAACCATATTCCTGCACTGACGCCAGGTCCACTGCGGCCACCTCGTTCAAGATATCTTGAGCTTCAGCAGCGTGCGAGGCACTGCGCGCAAAGGTGTCCCTGAACTGAGGAAAGGCTCGCTCTAAAGCCGGCAACAATTGCGCTCGAATGCGGTTGCGGGTGAATTGCTCGTCTTGGTTGGTGGGGTCTTCCACCCAAGCCACTTGCGCATCCAAGAGGTACTCGCGCAACTTAGCGCCAGGCACATTCAACAAGGGGCGGTGCCATTGCAAACCATCACGCGTCCACTTGGCTGGCATGCTGGCCAAGCCTGCAAGACCTGCACCGCGCGACAGCGCCAGCAACAAGGTTTCAACTTGATCGTCTGCATGTTGGGCCACAGCGACATCTTTCACGCCCTGCAATGCGGGGTGTGTATGAACAGCTTGGCTCAGAGCCGCATAGCGCGCGCGTCTTGCAGCGTCTTCCGGACTCTGGCCTGCTTCATTTTTGGCATTGACTTTGCATTGCACCAAAGGCACTTGCAACTGCTCGCACAGCTGCTGGCAATGGTTTGCAAATTGATCGGCTGCGTCTTGCAAACCGTGGTGGATGTGAATGGCCCTCACCTGCCCTGGCCATTGCCTGACGCAGTCCAACAACAAGGCGGTAGAGTCTGCGCCGCCGCTAAACGCGACAGCCATGGGCAAGTAAGGCTGAAAACTGGGGGGCAGCAATTGGCTGCCACCTGCAGATTGATTTGCTGGCTTGTTAGCTGGCTTTTTTGCTGGCTTACTTACCAGCTTTGGTGTCGGTAAAACGGCCATAGCTTTGCAAACGCTCGTAGCGACGCTCGACCAATTCTTTGGGTTTCAAATCGGTCACTTGGCGCCATGCATCGCCCAAAGCGCGCTTCAAAAATGCTGCCATTTGGGCATGGTCACGGTGCGCGCCGCCTACTGGCTCGTTCACAATTTTGTCGACCAAGTTAAGGGCCTTTAAACGATGAGCGGTAATGCCCAAAGCTTCAGCAGCCTCTTCGGCCTTCTCGGATGTTTTCCACAAAATGGACGCACAGCCTTCAGGGCTGATGACCGAGTAAACCGCGTACTGCAACATAAGCACAGAGTCGGACACGGAAATGGCCAGGGCGCCACCCGAACCACCCTCACCAATGATGGTGGTGATGATGGGCACTTCGAGTTGGGCCATTTCAAAAATGTTGCGGCCAATGGCCTCAGACTGGCTGCGCTCTTCGGCATCAATGCCGGGGTAGGCGCCAGGCGTGTCAACAAAAGTGAACACTGGCAGCTTGAATTTTTCGGCAGTCTTCATAAGACGCAAAGCTTTTCGATAGCCTTCAGGCTTGCTCATGCCAAAGTTGCGTTGCGTGCGTTCTTTGGTGTCTCGGCCTTTTTGATGACCCAAGACCATGCAAGGCGAACCATTGAAGCGGGCCAAGCCGCCCACAATGGACAGGTCGTCAGCAAAATGGCGATCACCGTGCATTTCCACAAAGTCTGTGAAAATTTCACGAATGTAATCCATGGTGTAGGGACGCTCGGGGTGACGGGCAATTTTGGTAATTTGCCAGGACGTCAAATCCGAATAAATGTCTTTGGTCAGCTGATGGCTCTTTTTGCTGAGCTGGTCAATTTCTTCAGAAATGTCTACCGCTGATTCGCTTTGCACGTAGCGAAGTTCTTCAATTTTGCCTTCGAGTTCCGCAACGGGCTGCTCAAAGTCTAGGAATGTGCGCTTGGCCAAAATGGGCCTCCTTTATGGATCTCAATACTCAACCGGCAAGGGGTCGAGCGACCGCCAAATATACCAAGTTGCAACTGTACTATAGGGACGCCAGGCTTCCGCCACCTCGCGGGCATCGCTGCGGCTGACGGGCTCGCCCGAAAAATAGTTCTTGCTGATGCCATTAATCAGGCCCACATCGTCCAGCGGTAGCACATTGGGACGCATGAGATGGAAGATCAAAAACATCTCGGCCGTCCAGCGGCCGATGCCCCGAATGGCCACCAGTTCTTCAATGATGGCTTCGTCTTCCATGTGCTGCCACTCTTTGACGCTGACATTTTTGCCATGGAAATTGAGGGCCAAGTCGACAATGTATTCAACTTTGCGCGCAGACAAACCGGCAGCACGCATGTCGTCCACCTTGAGTTTCAGCACGCCCGCTGGCGTGATTTTTTTGTTCAAAGCGGCAAATTTATTCCAAACCGATTGCGCTGCTTTGACAGAAATTTGTTGGCCCACAATGCTGCGCGCCAAAGTCACAAAGGCATCGCCCCTAGAGACCAAACAGGCATCGCCAAACTGCGGAATCAGGCGTTTCAAGACCCTGTCTTTTTTAGACAGATGCGCACAGGCAGCCGTCCAATACTCTGGGGTAATGATGGTTTCTGAAACGCTCATTGCGCTGCTTCCCAAGTGGTGCCTGCCGCTGAATCTTTTAAAACCACGCCCTGCTCTAACAAGAGTTTTCTAATGCGATCGGCCTCTGCAAAGTTCTTGGCGGCTTTGGCATCGGCACGGGCCTGAATGTGCGCTTGAATAGCGGCTTCGTCCAAACCGGCGCCGGCTTGCAAGTGCGTGGTGGGGTCTGCTTGAAGCACACCCAAAATAGCACCCAAGCTTTTAAGCAGGCCCGACAGTTCTTTGGACTGACTGCGGTTGACTTCGCCTGCCAAATCAAACAAAACTGCCACCGCCTCGGGTGTGCCGAAGTCTTCGTCCATGGCCGCTTTAAAACGTGCAGCGAAGGGGTTGGCCCAATCAATTTGAACTTCAGCTGGCGGCACAGCCTGCAAGGCGGTGTACAGACGCTTGAGCCCACCGCGCGCATCGTTCAAATGCACATCTGAATAATTCAGTGGCGTGCGATAGTGACTGCGAACCAAGAAGAAACGAACGGTCTCTGCATCAAAAGCTTTGAGCACGTCGCGAATGGTAAAAAAGTTGCCCAAGCTTTTGGACATCTTTTCGTTGTCGACATTGATGAAGCCGTTGTGCATCCAAAACTGCGCAAACTGCTGCCCTGTGGCGCCTTCGCTTTGGGCAATTTCATTTTCGTGATGGGGAAACTGCAAGTCTGCACCACCGCCATGAATGTCAAAGCTGTTGCCCAGCATTTGACAGGCCATGGCCGAACATTCGATGTGCCAGCCAGGGCGACCTTCACCAAAGTTACTAGCCCATTTCACATCAGAAGGCTCTGTCGGTTTGGCGCTTTTCCACAAAACAAAATCGAGGGGATCTTCTTTGCCATCCAACACTGCTACACGCTCACCCGCATGCAACTCGTCCAGAGATTTGCCAGACAACTTGCCGTAGCCTGGGAATTTTCTAACTGCGTAATTCACATCGCCTTGGGGGGTGCGGTAGGCCAAACCCTTTTCTTCAAGCGTGCCAATCATGCTGAGCATTTGCGGCACAAATCCGGTAGCGCGGGGTTCGGCTGTGGGCCGAGCGATGCCAAGCGCATCAAAGTCTTGGTGCATGGCATCGATCATTCGATCGGTTAAGGCACGAATGCTTTCTTTGTTTTCAACAGCCCGCTTGATGATCTTGTCGTCGATGTCGGTGATATTGCGGATGTGCGTGACCTTGTAGCCACTGGCTTTGAGCCAACGCTGAACCACATCAAACGCCACGTTGGACCGCGCATGGCCCACGTGGCAAAAGTCATAGACCGTCATTCCGCAGACATACATTCGGACGTGGCCCGGCTCCAAAGGCGTGAAGTTGGCAACCGCGCGTGACAGCGTGTTGTAAATGCGCAAGCTCATGAATAACTGTTTTTGTTGTTGGGTGCAAAAAGGGGCTCGAGCCCCATTGATGTAACTGGAAGTGCCTGAACGCAAGGCCTCCGTTACAATTTGCCTCAGTATAAGGCCCAAATATGTCAGTGACAAAGCAACTTTAATGCACCTTACAAAGCACCCATGACGCCTTTTCATCCGCACACGCAATCAATTTGCAATTTCAAAGTCTTACAACGGCTATTTATCCGTGTTTTCCCTGTATGGCTTTGTTTGTTCAGCCCTTTTGTTTTGGCTGATACAACGGCAGACATAGAGTCCCTGATTCAAAACAAGCAATGGGCACAGGCACAGCGCTTACTTCAAACAGAGCTTGATCGAAAAGCAGCGTCTGCCCAATCGCCACAATGGCGCTTGATGAGTAGTCAAGTAATGGCCGGTATGGGCCAAACCCAAGATGCCATCAAAACGCTACAAGCCTTGACTCAAGAATTTCCCGAGTTGCCCGAGCCATACAACAATTTGGGTGTTTTACTGGCCGCTCAAGGCAACTATCCGGCTGCAAACGAGGCCTTACTTTTAGCCATTCAAGCACGTCCAAATTACAAAGTTGCCTTGCAAAATTTAGGCGACCTGTACGCAGCCATGGCCGAACAAGCTTATGCCAAGGCCAGAAGTCTGGCAGATGACAAATCGGTGCTGCCGCCGCCTAAACCCGCCGCATCCGTGACCACCACCACCAACACACGCACTTTGCGTTAATTTTATGAAACGAGTTATGACACGCCGTCAATCCTTTCAATTTTGCGGATCCCTCATGGGTGCTTTGGCGCTTTGTTGGACCCTTGCTTTGTCACCTTTGACAGCACTGGCGCAGGAAGCCCCCAAACTCAAAATTGCCACCAATATGGGCGACATCATGATTGAGGTCTACCCCGACAAGGCCCCCAAAACAGTTGCCAACTTTCTGCAATATGTCAAAGATAAGCACTACAACGGCACCATTTTTCACCGCGTCATTCCCAACTTCATGATTCAAGGCGGTGGCTATGACCTTCAGTACAAAGAGCGCGCAACCCGAGCCCCTGTACAACACGAAGGCCGTCAAGCCATGGCAGCTGGCCTGAAAAATCAAACGGGTTACTTGGCCATGGCCAGAACCAATGACCCCCAATCGGCCACCGCTCAGTTTTTTATCAATACGGTTGACAACGCCTTCCTAGACCCCACCCCGATTCCAGAGGGTGATCCCGTTAAACGCTTTGAATATCGCGGTCAGGTCTACGAAAACGTCCCCCGTGAGAACCTGCTGAATGCCCTGCAGCTTTTTGGCTATACAGTTTTCGGAAAAGTCACTTCCGGCATGGAAGTGGTGGATAGAATACGGGGCACGCCAACAGGCATGGGCGGTCCTTTCAGAACCGATGTTCCCAAAACCCCTGTTGTCATTCAATCAATCACTTTGGTGCCATAAGCATGAGCAATCCGCAAGTCGAACTCCATATCGCCGGCAAAGGCGTCATCCTTGTTGAACTGGATGCCGAAAAAGCGCCCTTGAGCGCTGAAAACTTTTTGCATTACGTCAAAAAAGGTCACTATGACAACACCATCTTTCACCGTGTGATTCCTGGTTTCATGGTGCAAGGTGGCGGCTTTGACCCCAACATGGAACAAAAGCAAAGTGACGCTGCCATTCAAAACGAAGCCAATAATGGTTTGAAAAACAACAAGTACACCTTGGCCATGGCGCGCACACAAGCTCCCCACTCTGCCACGGCTCAGTTTTTCATCAACACCGCTGACAACGAATTTTTGAACCACACGGCCCCTTCCCTGCAGGGCTGGGGCTACGCAGTTTTTGCGCATGTGGTGTCGGGCACTGACATTGTTGACAGCATCGAAGCCGTCAAAACTGGCCGCAATGGCTTCCATGACGATGTGCCCAAAGAGCCCATCATCATTGAAAAGGCTGTGGCACTCTAATTTGCCATTGAATGACTGCAACCGTGTTGCCTTTTCAGGTTTTCAAAGCCCCTGAAACTTGGCGCACGGTTGATTTCATTTCAGACCTGCATTTGCAGGAGCAAGACCTATCCACCTTTGAGCTTTGGCAAAGCTACATGCTCCAAACGACGGCAGATGCCGTCTTTATTTTGGGCGACTTGTTTGAAGTGTGGGTGGGCGATGACGCTGCGTTGCATCACGATTTTCTCAAGCGTTGTCAAACAGTTTTAAAAACCACCGCATCACATCGGCATGTGGCTTTTATGCGCGGCAATCGCGATTTTTTGGTGGGCTCTGCTTTTTTAAATGATTGCCATGTGCATGACTTGCACGACCCCACACTTCTGAGTTTTGGCCAGCAATCATGGCTCATGTGCCATGGCGATGAGGGGTGTTTGGACGATGCCGACTACCAAATCTTCAGGCGCATGGTTCGAAGTTCTGAATGGCAACGCAAATTCCTAAGCAAGCCCTTAGCAGAACGAGAAGAGATGGCACGCCAAATGCGCCTTCAGAGCGAGGCCAACAAAAAGAATCCACTGGCTGTTTATGCCGACGTGGATGAAAAGTGGGCCATCGATCAACTGCAAAGCGCGCAATGCGTCAGCATGATTCACGGTCATACCCACAAACCTGCCGACCACCATTTAGGTCAGTCAGGTCAATTTGTCAGGCGTGTTTTGTCCGATTGGGATGCCACTACACAGCATCCCCGAGCCGAAGTGCTGCGCTGGCATGCTTCGGGTCAGGTTGAACGAATCAACCTGATTGCCCTTTAAGCATCTAGCTGCGCAACAAATTCTTCAAAGCGTTTTGCAAGCGACGTGCCACTTGCGCATCGTGCGAGCTAGACAGCACCGCCGTTACATCCAAGCCCCAAGTTTCGGCAGGGCCCGGTTGATTTTTGCGAGTTAGCAATTGTAGTTGTAAGGCTCTACGCTCGTTCAAGTGCTCGGCAGGTGTTGGCACTTCCGCCGCCATTTCCAAACGCAAAATGGCTTCGCCAGCACTGGCTTTAGGCGCTTGGCTAACCGCTTGCGCCCACGCGGTGCGCGCTGCAGTGTTGACGTTGCGACCTAAGTCTTGCGCAGTAGGCACCAAATCTGATTGGCGCTTTTCCCAAGCGGCCAACAAGTTGGTCAAGGATTCACCATGCGCCTGTGCAGCCAATTTGCGCAAGGCCATTTCAGCGTGCTCTTTGGCATCGCGCTGCGCTCTGAAAGCGGCATCGCTAAGGCGAGGTCCCCGGTCTTCCCGATCCGGACGATCGCCACGGTCAAATCGACCGCCCGCTTTGTCGCCAAAGCCGCCTTTGTCAAAGCGTGCGCCGGGTTTGCCATCACGGCGGTCGCCAGGACCGCCTCGGCCTGCAGGCGCAGGCACGGATTTCTTTTGACCCGGACGGTCATCGCCGCGCATGGCCACCAGTGGGCGCGCAGGTTTGGGAGCTTGAACAGGTGCTGGTGCTTCAGGTACCTGAGCCGTATCAGCTGCATCAGCAACATGCTCAGTCGCATTAGCTTCGTCGGCAGGGGCCTCTGATGTGGCGACAGCTTCTTCAGACTGGACAACTTCAACCGGTTCAGCTTGCGCTGATGGCGCAGTTGCAACAGAAACTTCTTTGGCATGATCTTCTGCCTTGGCCTGCCCTTTTAAAGCGGCATCCAAAGCGGCCATGGCTGCTTTGATCTTCTGGACATCGCCTGATGCATTGGCCGCTTTCAAAGCATTGGAGGCATCCAGCACCAAACGATCGTGCGCACTCAGAGGAGCAGACGTTTGCTGCTCGCGTGAATTTGTTTTGCGGCTGAAGGCCTCATCAATGGGCTTGCGGAATGCCTCCCACATTTTTTGTTCGATGCGCCTGTCCATGGGCACGCTCTGGGCTTCTGCTTGCCAAGTTTGCTGCAAGGCTTTGACAGCATCCACACGCAAAACAGGCGCTGCGCCCAATTGCTCAGCTTCTGCAATCAAAGCCTGTCGGCGCTCGGTGCTGGCTTTTTGCGCAGCTTCCAGTGGCGCTGCAGCAGCGTGCAAGGCTTGCTTCCAGAGAGGCTGCAGTTCGGCAAACGCCTTTTCGTTCAGATGGCCGGCATTGCGCCAGCGATCGCCAAACTGATGCAAGGCTCTGAGGTGCGCACGCCAATCGGAATTTTGGGCATTGGCTTCGCCCCAAACCTTGACCTCGTCGATCAAGGCCAAGCGCTGTGTGCGGTGCTCGGTGGCTTCTAGCTTGATTTTTTCCAACCACGTTTGAACCACTTTGTAGGCATTGTTGCAGGCCGTATCAAAGCGCTTCCAAAGCGCATGATTGGGCAAACCACCTTGGTCTGCTTTTTTCCATTCTTCCCGCAACTGACGCAAGTTGTCTTGCATTTTGCGGCCACCCACGGTGGGCTCCAACACAAACTTTTCTTCTTCGCCTTCGGCTGCTACAGGCACTTTCTTGAACAGGGCTTCAGCCTTGAGTACCAAAGCCAAACGACTTTGGTCGGCCACATGGCGTTGCCATCCAGCGGTATCGCCTGCTGCCACCAAAGCTTCATGGACCTGCAGATCCATGGCGGTGTCCATGTTGCGGCCGTGTTCTTTGAGGGTTTGACGCAAAGACTCTAAATTGGCTTCGTTAGTCTCGGCAGCCAACACTGCCAATGCGCCCGTCACGACCTGATTGGCGGCTTCACGCAGGGCCTGGCGCTGGGCCGGATCCATTTTGGTGTTGCTGACCTTTGGCGCTTTGGCAGACTTGGCGTCACCTTGATTGACATCTTGCGTGTTGGCAGCAGGGCCATCTGCTTCAGCCTGAACGGCGCGGCCTTCATTTGATTCAGCTTGTTGGGCCGGCGATGCTTGACCGCCTCTTGCCACACGCAACTCTTCGGCCCACACAGGCACTGAAGGCAAGGGTTGGCTGGCGTCGTCTTTGGCTGCTTTGGCTTGTAACAGCGCTCCTTCAAAAGCTTCCCAAACACCTAGCAGTTGCTGTTTGGAGGCATCCAGTTGCGGTGGAAATTTGAGGTCGACACTTTGCCATGCCGCGTCTTCAGTCAAGGCATGCGCTTGTTGCTGCCAATTGGCCACATCCGACAGAAGCAGCTCATTGGCAGCGTCAGCCTCTTTCAACGTTTTGGTAGACAAGACTTCAATGCGTTGCGCTAGCAAAACAGCCGTTTCTCTTTGCACCATGACTTGGTGCTGCAGGTCTTCAACTGCTTTGATTTTTTCGTTCAGTTGTAACTTCAGACCGGCCAAAGGTTCGCGTGACAAAGGCGCGCCAGCTTTGGCGGCATCACGTTGCCAAGCCATGGCGTCTGCAATGTTCAACCGCGCGGCAGAGAGCATGGCTTGGGCGCGTTCGGCCCATTCAGTGGCCAAAGCATCTTGTCCATGTGCGCGCTTGAGTTCGTCTAATTTTTCGCGCAGAACTTTGGCAGCGCCTTTGTCGCGCGTTGAAATTTCTTTGAAAACCAATTGAAGATCTTCTTGAGAGGGGTCTGTCAGCAACCACTCTCTTAATTTGGCGGCACGCTCACCGGAAGTTTGTGCAGCAAAGGCGCCCCCCGTCATGGTATCCAGAGCTTGAACATCGGGGGTCTTAGGAGAGGATTGAGTCACGGTCACAACGCAAAAAGGTAAAGACCGTATTTTCACCGAGGAAGGCATCCCTATATATGCCCAAGACGTCTATTTTCGATTTTTTTTATAATCTTGAGTTCTGCAACCATTGATACCCTAGTGCCCACCTCCTCCATTCCCCACAACGCCAGCCAATTGGTGGATCGCTTTTGGCGAGGTCTCCAGACCTTTGCGGCGGATATCGCGCGTGGTTTTATCAATGTTTCACATCACAGCTTTGCGCTTTTGGGTTTGCTTGCGGTGCTCTTAGCTTTGCTGGCCTTGGCCAAGCCAGAAGTCCGAACTTTGACAGTCCAAAACGTCCAAGGATGGCTTTTCACAAGGCTGAACATTTCAGAAGCTGAGGATGCCAAACAACAGGTCTTGCTCAGAAGTTTGGCTGCACAGTCTTCAGAACTGAACCCCAACCAACTGGCCTTGGTTCAAGCCATCAGAGCCAAATATCGAATTGCCCCAGAACCGCTCAACGCGCTGATTCTTGAGGTTTACGACTTGGCAAACCGCGCGAACTTAGATCCCCCATTGATTTTGGCGGTGATCGGCGTGGAATCAAACTACAACCCTTTTGCCAACAGCCCTACGGGGGCAAAGGGCTTGATGCAGGTTTTGCCTGACATTTATGCAGAGGAATTCACGCCCTACGGTGGGAGCATGGCCATTTTCGACCCCAAAACCAACCTTCGCATTGGCGTCAAGATTTTGAAGGAAAGTATCGATTTATCGGGCAGCTTGCATGAAGGTTTGCGACTTTACAAAGCAGGCGGAGACTCTTTGTCCTCTGAGTCAGATTACGTAGGTCGAGTCATGGCTGAGCAAACTCGTCTGAAAGACGCCTTGCCCAAACCTCCGCCACGGGTCAACGTCGGCAAAATCAGTCCGCAAAAACCAAATCCGTAGGCACCAGCCTCGGCTACACTCAAGGGGTGCGCAACTGGCGATAGGAGCCTGGTTTTGACTGCCGCAGTCATCCAGCCTCTGACGTGGAAATGGGCGGGTCTGTCCTAGCCCTCAACCACTGGGGAGCGTGCACCTTGCGCAGGCGTTGCGGCACAAGGTTTTAGCCGTTCGCCTGGGCAGCCCGTGCAAACCTGTCAACATCCTCCCATGGACCCAAATGGTTTCAAGGGGAGCGCCAGTTTGCAAGGAACCATCAATTGAAGGCCTGCCATGTATTCAAAAAACATATTGATTGAACAAACCGATCCCGAAATTTTTGCCGCCATCCAGGCAGAAAACGCCCGTCAAGAGCATCACATTGAGCTGATCGCCAGCGAGAACTATGCGTCGCCTGCCGTCATGGCCGCGCAAGGCTCACAGTTGACCAACAAATACGCAGAAGGCTACCCTGGCAAGCGCTACTACGGTGGCTGCGAATACGTCGACGTCGCCGAGCAATTGGCCATCGATCGCATCAAACAGATTTTTGGCGCAGAAGCCGCCAATGTCCAACCTCATTGCGGCGCCTCTGCCAACGAAGCTGTGTTCTTGGCTTTCTTGAAGCCCGGCGACACCATCATGGGCATGAGCTTGGCCGAAGGCGGCCACCTCACGCATGGCATGCCTCTGAACATGAGCGGCAAGTGGTTCAATGTGGTCAGCTACGGCCTCGATGCCAACGAAGCCATCGACTACGACGCCATGGAAAAGAAGGCGCACGAAACCAAGCCCAAGCTGATCATTGCTGGCGCTTCTGCCTACAGCTTGCACATTGACTTTGCACGCTTTGCCAAAGTGGCCAAAGACGTGGGTGCTATTTTCTTGGTCGACATGGCCCACTACGCAGGCCTGATCGCTGCGGGCGTGTACCCCAACCCTGTGCCCCACGCCGATGTGGTCACCTCCACCACGCACAAGAGCTTGCGCGGCCCTCGCGGCGGCATTATCTTGATGAAGGCCGAGCACGAGAAAGCCATCAACAGCGCCATCTTCCCTGGCCTGCAAGGCGGCCCCCTCATGCACGTCATTGCGGCCAAAGCGGTTGCCTTCAAAGAAGCCATGGCACCTGAGTTCAAGGCATACCAGCAACAAGTGATCAAGAACGCACAAATCATTGCCGAGACACTCACACAACGCGGACTTCGCATTGTGAGCGGCGGCACACAAAGCCACGTGATGTTGGTCGACCTGCGCTCCAAAGGCATTACCGGCAAAGTGGCCGAAGCCGCACTGGGCCAAGCGCACATGACCATCAACAAAAACTCCATCCCCAACGACCCCGAGAAACCCATGGTCACCAGCGGCGTGCGCATTGGCACACCCGCCATGACCACTCGCGGTTTCAAGGACGAAGAAGCCCGCATCACGGCACACCTCATTGCCGACGTGCTCGACAACCCCACAGATGCTGCCAACATTGAAGCGGTTCGCGCCAAGGTCAATGCCTTGACCGCACGCTTCCCTGTTTACAAATGAAGTGCCCCTTCTGCAGCCACACCGACACCCAAGTGGTAGAGACGCGGCTGGCGGAAGACGGCGACCTGATTCGCCGCCGCCGACAGTGTGCGGCATGCGAAAAACGTTTCACCACTTACGAACGGCCAGAAGTTAATTTTCCGGCCATCGTTAAAAAAGATGGTCGGCGCATCGAATACGAGCGCATCAAATTGCGCGCGAGCATGAACTTGGCTCTGCGCAAACGCCCTGTCAGTACCGAGCAGGTGGACTCGGCCATCGAACGCATTGAAGAGAAGTTGCTGAACCTGGCTCAGCGTGAAGTGGCTTCTAACAAGCTGGGCGAATTGGTCATGCGCGAATTGAAAAAGCTCGACAAAGTGGCCTACGTGCGATTTGCCAGCGTGTACCGCAGCTTTGAAGACATTGACGACTTCAAGTTATTGGTAGACGAAGTTAGCAAATAATTTTTGCATGCCGATGCCGATGTCGATGAAATTGGCGAGTTGAGACTCACCAACAATTTGCCACCTGTGCTCTTTCGAGGCGCGGTCGACCAATGGCGTTGATCACCAGCAACCAGCCTGAACTTGCAAGCGCATCACGCTCACAAAATGTCAGCGTGCCCGCTTGGAATCCTCCATTCAAAATCAAGCTTCGTCCATTTGCACCAAACGATACGTAACGATTGACGGTGCTGTTGCCCGTAGCAGACACCGCGGCGGCCAGTGATGGATGTTGCTGCAACAAAGCCTCTGTGGGGTCCCAAATACCATTGCTGTTGTCGTCGACAAACATCAGCCAACCTTGTTGCCAAGTGGCTGGAGTGCCGCCCGCACTTTGCTTGGTTGTCTCACATTGATTGGGCAATGCACTGTTGTGCGTGGCCTCGGCCACGCACAAGGTGACGCGTTTTTCTCGGCGCAAAGCCTCGGTGCGCGCCGTCAACACTGCATTCAGCATGTCCTCTGCCGCAGCTTGAATTTGAATTTTGTGTTGGACCCAGCGCATGGATGAGGCCACCACACCGCACACCACAGCCAAGACAAACAACACAAAAAGTGTTTCGATCAAACTTTGGCCGTGTTGATTTTGCAAAGCTGGTTTTTTCGAGCACATTCAAAATCGTAAAAGCGTCTGTTGAGATCGTCCTTGCAAGTGCATGCAATCGAGCTCCCTGCAAGCCATCGTTTGCTTGTGCTGCTGCACCATAAGACATGCTGATGGCATGACAACTAAATTCTGTTTGCTGAAGGGCTTTACATTGATTGAAAGCCTGCTCAGTGTGGCCCTGATGGCCATTCTCATGGGCATTGCATTGCCCAACTTCGAACAGCATTGGCAAATCAGTCGGCGTCAAGACGCCCAAAACAGCTTGCTTCAATTGCATCTCAAACAACTGCAGTGGCGCGGGCTTCATGCGCAGTACGCCAACAGCATGTCGGATCTGGGATGGACCAGCAATGCAAGCAGCGCTGGCCATTACAGCCTCCTTCTTCAAAATGCAAATTCTCAATCGTACGAACTGCATGCCACGGCCCTCGGCATGCAAACGCGGGACGTCCCTTGCACAAAAATGAGCTTGTTCGTTTCTGCCAACGCTCAGTTGTTGAGAACCAGTCAGCAATCTTTCAGCAGCGATCCAGGTCAATGTTGGCGATGGTGAGATTGCCTTGCTAAACCTTGTATTGGGCTGGGCCCTCAGCCTGAGTGTGCTCAGCGCTGCAGCTTTGTGGCTCCAACTTCAATGGCAAAACGACCGACAAATTCGGCTTAGAAGTCACACCCAGCAAGACGTCAGAGCCTTAATGGACACCCTGATTCATGACCTTCGAAACGCCAATTTTCAGGCGCTGATGCCCAACAACATGCAAGGCAATTTAGGCGCATGCCCTTCTGCATTTTGTGGGTTGCCAGAAGATTTTGAAATCAGCAGCCATCAAATTTTGTTCAGTGTAGATCGAAACAGCAATGGCGTCAAAGACAACAATGAATGCAGCGGATTTCGCATCAACGGCAAAGACCTGCAAACCAAAACCGCTTGCCAGCCTGTGGTTTGGAGCACCCTGAGTGACGCCAAAAATTTACAACTTTTGTCGCTTGATTTTTTGATGGAATGCGACAACAGTCCAAGAGCATCTGGCGAAGTGGTGGCCGTATCGCTGAGTGCGCAATCTACCTCAGAAAAAGTGCCGCAAACATGGCAAAGATGGGTGCGACTTCGGAATCACAACAGCCGCATGCGTACCGCAGCATTCAACTGCAGCCTGGGCCCTTGATGAAATCACAACTGGGCATGGCCACACTGATGACCACCAGCATCTTGTTGTTGCTAACAAGCATGTGGGGGTGGTTAAGTTTCAAGTCGGTCATGGCAGAAACGACACGCAGCCAACATCAACTGTTTGCAGCGCAAGCATTGTCTCTTAGCGAATCTTTGCTTGAAACTGCCATTACGTACACCGAAAATTTTTATGTTCAGAATGGTTCTGCTGCAGATGCCATTTTTTGGAGAAATGCAATGCCACAAGATTGTCCAAACAACCCTTCAAGCAACCCTTCAAGCAACACATGGCAATGCCTAAATTTGTCACTGACACATTTACCGCTGCCCGATGGCGTTGACAGCAGCAATGCCCAAATCAAATTGCTTCGTGACCTGCGCAACACGCCTCACAAAGTCATTCTTATCAGCGAGGTCACTTTAAACAAGGCCCAAGCCGGCGCGGGCAGTCGCGCCACAGCGCAGCAAGCTTTGTTGATTCCTGTGAATGCCAGCGGCAGTGCCTTCAACCCAGCGCTGTGGCCTCAAGGTATCCAACCCATGCGTGTGCAACGCCTGACTGGCACTTGGAAAAATGCGGGGTACTGAGCATGCCAAGTTCTGTCACCCATTCAACATCAGGTTTCAGTTTGATGGAAGCCGTGCTGGCCAGCAGCTTAATGGCATTGGGCTTGGCCGCTTCGGTTCGGCTCAGCATGGTCAGTTTGTCAGCCAATCAAGCTATTCAAAACCTAGACAGAGCCAGCGCCTTGGCTCAAAACTTAGGCGAGTGCTGGGGTGTTCAAACACCAGTCTGTCTGCAACAGTTTGATAGCACCTCAGAATTGCCTCCGCTCTCTAACCCAACCCAAACTACATGGCGCCTAACTTGGGAGGTTTCAGACGTCCTTATTTCAGGCGCGCCTTCGGGCAGTCTCCAAGAGTTACGCATCAAAATCACTTGGCCAGAAGGCGACCAAATGGCTGAATTGGTCTGGGTCAAACGACGCGCATCAACCCCCTCATGGGTGGGTTCCTAAATGTCGTATCCTTGCTCTTTAAAGTATCAATTCTTTTCACGAAATTTTTCTGTTTATGGCTGCTAGCCCCTTCATGCAAAAAGCCTTGGACTTGGCTGCCCAAGCCCTTCGCATCACGTCTCCTAACCCCCGGGTGGGATGCGTGATCGTGAATGCACAAGGCGAGGTTGTGGGCCAAGGCCATACGCAACGTGCGGGTGGCCCCCACGCTGAAGTCATGGCGCTGCGCGATGCCGCTAGCCGGAACTTCTCTGTCGAGGGTGCCACGGCTTATGTCACCCTAGAGCCTTGCGCCCACCATGGCAAAACGGGGCCCTGCTGCGTGGCCCTAGCAGAAGCCAAAGTGGCCAAAGTGGTGGTCGCCATGGTCGACCCCAACCCCTTGGTGGCTGGCAAAGGCATCGACACATTGAAAGCGGCCGGCATCCAGGTCCAAGTGGGCGATGGCGCAGCAGCATCCGCAGCTCTGAACTCGGGCTTTTTGAGCCGCATGTCGCGTCAAAAACCATGGGTGAGGATGAAGATTGCCGCCAGCTTAGACGGTCAAACGGCCTTGCAAAATGGCCAAAGCCAATGGATCACGGGTGCCGAGGCCCGGGCCGATGGCCATGCGTGGCGAGCCCAAGCTTGCGCCATTCTCACAGGCATTGGCACTGTCCTAGAAGACAACCCTCGCCTGGATTTGCGTCTCAGCCCGCATGCTGATGCTCATCCCAGAATGCCTCACTTGGTCATTGTGGACAGCCGCCTAGAAACCCCCTTAGATGCGCAATTGTTTGAGCATTCTCGGCCCGGCGCCCCCACACCGCGGCAAGTCTGGATTTATGCCGCCATCGACAACCCCGCCAAGCGGGCAGCCTTAGAAGCGCAAGGCGCCCAAGTCAGCCTCCTGCCCAACCCCCAAAGCAAAGTCGACTTGAAGGCCCTTCTCCAAGACCTGGCGCGACGCGAAATCAATGAGTTGCATGTAGAGGCCGGCCACAAGCTCAATGGTTCACTCATTCGAGAAGGCTGTATTGATGAGGTGTTGCTTTACCTTGCGCCGCAAATGCTGGGGCTCGGACAAGGCATGGCGCAATGGGGCCCCCTGACTGACTTGGCGCAGGCCTTGCGCCTTGAATTCACAGAAACACAGCTAATCGGCAAAGATTTGCGGGTTTTAGCCCGCGTCTTGGCCTAAATCGTCCCAATCCCTGCGAAAATACGCGCCATGTTTACCGGAATCATCACCGGCGTGGGGCGTATCGCCGCCCTCCACGACCTGGGCAGCTCTTTAAGCCATGGCAAGCGACTCACTCTCGAGGTACCCGCAGGCTACCTGGACGACATCGGCTTGGGTGACAGCATTGCCATCAACGGCGCTTGCATGACCGTCACCTCCTTCGATGTGGCCACACACCAATTCACCATCGACATCTCCGCCGAGTCGCTCGACAAAACGTGTGGGCTCGACAAACTGGGAAAAGTCAATTTAGAAAAAGCACTGCGTGCCCATGACCGTTTGGGTGGCCACATTGTGTCTGGCCATGTCGATGGCATTGGCAAAGTCACGCATTTTGCGCAAGTAGGCGAAAGCTGGGAATTGAAAATTCTCTCCCCTGCCAACATGGGCAAATATTTGGCCTACAAAGGCTCTATCACCGTCAATGGCGTGAGCCTGACCGTCAACAAGGTATTGGATACGGCTGCGGGTTGCGAGTTCAGCATCAACCTCATTCCGCACACCGTCGAGAACACCGCACTGGGTACTTTGCAAACTGGCAGCCCTGTCAATTTAGAAATCGATTTAATTGCACGTTATGTGGAGCGCATGCTCAACAACGATGCATCCGCCAACTCAGCGGCTGCTGCTTTCAAAGCAGCTTCCCCCCATTGAAAGAACTCACATGAGCACAGATTCCGGACGTCCTTTGACGCCTGTCCAAATTTCTCCCGTCGAAGACATCGTGGCCGACATGCGCGCAGGCCGCATCGTCATCATGGTCGACGATGAAGATCGCGAAAACGAAGGTGACTTGCTGATTGCGTCCGACCACGTCACACCAGAGGCCATTAATTTCATGGCCAAGTATGGTCGGGGGTTGATTTGTTTAACGCTGACACGCGAGCGTTGCGAACACTTGAAGTTGCCTCCCATGGCCGCCAGCAATGGCACGGTGTACAGCACCGCCTTCACAGTTTCTATTGAGGCCGCCGAGGGCGTGACCACAGGCATTTCTGCAGCCGATCGCGCACTGACAGTCAAGACCGCCGTGGCTGCAAATGCCATAGCCAAAGACTTGGTGCAACCCGGTCACATTTTTCCTTTGCAAGCGGTGGATGGCGGCGTGCTGATGCGAGCTGGTCACACTGAAGCAGGTTGCGACTTAGGCGTGATGGCCGGCTGCAGCGCCTCCTCGGTCATTTGCGAAATCATGAAGGACGATGGCACCATGGCGCGCTTGCCCGATTTGCAAATTTTTGCAGCCGAGCACGGTCTCAAAATTGGCACCATTGCCGACCTCATTGAATACCGCAGTCGCACCGAATCTTTGGTCGAAAAAGTGGGCACACGAGTTTTGCAAACGGCTCATGGCGAGTTCACCGCACATGCCTTCAAAGACAAGCCTAGCCAATCTCTGCACTTGGCCTTGGTCAAAGGCAATTGGGCCGAAGACACCATCGTTCCCGTTCGCGTTCACGAGCCCTTGTCAGTATTTGATGTGCTGGAAGTCGGTCGCAAAATGCACTCGTGGAGTTTAGAAAACAGCCTCGACTACATCAACAAGCAAGGCCAAGGCGTTGCGGTGCTGCTCAATTGCGGTGAAAGCGCTGAGCAACTCTTGGCGCAGTTTGAAGGCAGAGCTCGCTCCGCCCAAGCCCCCAACAGAAGCAAAATGGATTTGCGCACCTACGGCGTAGGCATTCAAATTGTTCGCGAGTGCGGCGTCCACAAAATGAAACTCATGGGCCAACCCCGACGCATGCCCAGCATGGCGGGTTATGGCGTTGAAGTTATTGGCTACATCCCGAAGGAATAAATATGCAAGGCGCAGACAAAGGCATTGAGCAAGAGTTGGACGGTACAGGCCTGCACATTGGTATTGTGCAAGCCAGGTTCAACGAGGGCATTACCAACGCTTTGGCGGTGGCTTGTATTCGTGAACTTGAAGAATTGGGCGTGCACGACATTGACCATGTGTTGGTGCCCGGCGCATTGGAAGTTCCCATTGCCTTGCAGGCCATGGCGGAGCGCGGCGAGTACGACGCCTTGGTGGCCTTGGGTTGCATCATTCGAGGTGAAACTTATCACTTCGAATTGGTGGCCAATGAATCAGGCGCAGGCGTCAGTCGCATTTCTTTGGACTACAACGTGCCCATTGCCAATGCCATCTTGACCACAGAAAACATGGAGCAAGCCATTGCACGTCAGACCGAAAAAGGTCAGGACGCAGCCCGAGTAGCGGTTGAAATGGCCATGCTGCTTGAAGATTTGTCGATTGGCGATGACGACCTGAACGATGAGGAATTGGCATGAGCGAGTTGCCCGAAAACGCTTTGGCTGGCACTGCTTCGAAAAGTACCAAACCATCCAGTCGCAAGCCTGGAAAGTCCGCCAGCAAATCGGCGCGCAGCCGTGCGCGTGAATTTGCGTTGCAAGCGCTGTATCAAGTCTTGGTGGGTAAAAACGAAGCCGCCGACATTGATGTGTTCACACGCGACCTGTCTGGCTTTCACAAAGCAGACTCGGCACATTACGATGCGTTGCTGTACGGCTGCTCTGAACAAGCGGCAGACTTAGACAAGCTGATCTTGCCCTTGCTTGATCGCAGCATGGCCGAAATTTCTCCCATTGAACATGCGGCCATGTGGATTGGCACCTACGAGCTCAAGCATTGCCTAGAAGTGCCATGGCGCGTCAGCCTGAACGAGTGCATCGAATTGGCCAAAGAATTTGGCGGCACCGATGGCCACAAGTATGTGAACGCAGTGCTTGAAGGCTTAGCACCGCAGCTGCGCCCCCATGAAGTTCAAGCCGACCGACAGGCTGGCCGCGCACGCGCATGAAAGCTGTGTTCACGTTTCCCATTCGAATTTACTGGGAAGACACCGATGCCGGTGGCATCGTTTTTTACGCCAATTACCTGAAGTTTTTTGAACGCGCTCGCACCGAATGGTTGCGCTCGTTGGGGGTTGAACAACAATCCTTGAAAGACGAAAGTGGCGGCATGTTTGTGGTCAGTGAAACGCAGCTTAAATATTTTTCGCCAGCACGCTTGGATGATTTGCTTGAAGTCACAGCACAAACTTCTGAGTCGGGCCGCGCAAGCTTGGTCTTGACACAACAAGCGTGGCTGAATGCGGCAGGCCAACGCAAACTGTTGGCCGAAGGCACGATAAGAATCGGCTGGGTAGACAGCCAAACCATGAAACCAGGCCGCATCCCGGCCAAGATTTTGGAAGTACTTCAATGAACCAAGACATGTCCATCCTTCATCTGGTTTTAAACGCCAGCTTCGTCGTGCAAATCGTCATGGTCATCTTGATGGCCATCTCGATTGCCAGTTGGGCCGCTATTGTTCGCAAGCTCACGGCCATCAAACGCATTCAAACTTTGAATGAAGAGTTTGAGCAACAGTTTTGGTCTGGCACCAGCTTGAATGACCTGTTTTCAGCAGCTGTCCAAAATTCAAAAATGGCCGGCCCCATGGAACGCATTTTTGCCAGCGGCATGCGCGAATATCAAAAACTGCGTGAACGTCGAATTTCCGATACAGGCACCTTATTGGACGGTGCTCGTCGTGCCATGCGTGCCAGCTTTCAACGCGAGATGGATGTTGCTGAAGCCCAGCTTTCTTTCCTAGCTTCAGTGGGCTCTGTTTCGCCTTATGTTGGTTTGTTTGGTACTGTGTGGGGCATCATGCATGCCTTTACTGGTTTGGCCAGCATGCAGCAAGTTACTCTGGCCACCGTAGCGCCAGGCATTGCCGAGGCCTTGGTGGCCACCGCCATCGGCTTGTTTTCTGCCATCCCTGCGGTAGTGGCCTACAACCGATTTGCGCGTGACATCGACCGCATTGCCATCAAATTGGAAACCTTCATTGAAGAGTTCTCCAATATTTTGCAAAGAAGTTTGGGCGGCACGGCCGGTGCGGGCGGCACGGCTGGCTCTCACCTTTCTGCTTCTGGTCACTGATCTTTAGGGAGCGCCCACATGCCTGCTGTTTCCTCGCGCGGCCGCGGACGCCGCACCATCAATGAAATCAACATGGTGCCCTTCATCGATGTGATGTTGGTGCTGCTTATTATTTTCATGGTGACGGCACCCATGATCACACCCAGCATGGTCGATTTACCCAGTGTGGGCAAAGCCGCCAAGCAGCCCGATCAAGTGATTCAAATTGTGGTTCAAAAAGACGACAGCTTGGAGATGGTGAACGACAGCAAAACGCAAAAGACCAATTTGGACAACTTGGCCAACAGCGTGCGCGTTGCACAAACAGGACAAGCCAATTCTGCCGTGGTCATCAGTGCCGATCGCAATGTCAAATACGAAACTGTGGTGAAGGTGATGGACACCTTGCAGCGCGCTGGCATACAGCGTGTGGGGCTGTCGGTGCAATTGGCACCTTGAGCTTCTAGTGATTCTTTTTTAAACGCATGAACGCCATTGCACACAACGAGTTTGCACCACCACCGACAGGTGGATTTGGTCGCTCTTTGTCGTTTGCTTTGTTCATGCACTTGCTGTTGTTGGGAGCGCTCACTTGGGGCATCCATTGGAAGACCGAGCCCAATACCCTCTCCGCTTCAGCAGAACTTTGGTCGGCAGTACCCGCCGAGGCCGCACCCGCCGCCAATGAACCTGAGCCAACACCGCCAGAACCCGTGAAGCCACCCGAGCCTGTCAAAAAAGTTGAGTCCAAGCCTGAACCCAAACCAGAACCAAAGCCTGCGCCACCGAAAGTGAGTGCTGCCGCAGAGCGTGAAGCGGCTGACATCGCTCTGAAAAAAGAAAAAGAAAAGAAGAAGCTCGAAGAGAAAAAAGAAGCTGAATTAGAAAAGAAAAAGAAGCTTGAAAAAGAAAAAATTGAGAAAGAAAAGTTAGAAAAACAAAAGGCCAAAGAGAAAGAAAAAGAGAAAGAAAAAGAGAAGGCCAAGGAACTCGAGAAGAAGAAAAAAGAAGAGGCTACGGCCAAGGCCAAAGAGGAAGCCAAGAAAGCCGCCGCAGAGGAAAAACGCGCCGCTGCGCTTCGCAATGAAAACTTGAAACGCATGCAAGGCATGGCGGGCGCATCTGGCGATGAAAACGCCAAAGGCACCGCACTCAAATCATCGGGTCCTTCTGCCAGTTATGCGGGCCGTATTCGTGCGCGCATCAAACCCAACATCACTTTCACCGAGGATGTTGCGGGCAACCCTAAAGCAGAGGTTGAAGTCAGAACTGCACCCGACGGCACCATTCTGAGCCGCAAACTTTTGTCCAGCAGTGGCAACAAGTCATGGGATGAAGCCGTCCTGAAAGCCATCGACAAAACCGCCACCCTGCCCCGCGACGAAGATGGCCGCGTACCACCCGTACTTGAAATAAGCTTCCGACCCAAAGATTAATTGGGGTCAGAGCCAAACAATTGGGGTCAGATCAACATTAATTTGGTCAATCTAAAGGGCTAAAGGCTAAGGGGGGCTTCCTCATACTGGAGTACCAGAAATCGTTCAGCCCCCCTTAGCCTTTAGCCCTTTAGATTGGAAATTAATGTTGATCTGACCCCAATTGTTTGGCTCTGACTTCAATTAAATTTCGTAGACGATTTCGGCTTTGCCTTGATCGGCTTGGGCAATCCAGCTTGAGAGGGCGGCGTCGCTTGGGAAGAATTTGGCTTGCTCGCCAAGTGATAGCTCGGCACTAGCAGCAACGTTGTCTGCTTTGCGCTCTAGCTTTAAGCGCACAGTGAGGCCCCTGAATAACTCGCCCTGCTCTGACACCTCTCTTTGAGGCGGGAAAGCCTTGACCAGTTTGGCCACTTCGGGCGCTCTGCCATTCACTGCCACACGCAAGAACTTGCCGAAGCGGCAACGCGCAGACGGTAAATCCCAGACTTGTTGAATCGACAAGCGATAACCACCAGAGAATCTGTCGGCTTGCATCTTGGCCATCACAATGACCAACTCGTCATCTTTGAGCAAATGGCGATTGGCGTTGATCATGGCCTCGTCGGCCGTGGCTTCCATGACTGCGCTCTTGTCGTCCAGCTTAAAGATGGCCAGTTTGCCGCGTTGGCCGTTGATGATTCGCAAGTCGCTCACAATGCCCGCCAAGAGTTGTGGCTCACGGCTGTCAATCAAGTCGTCAATTTTGCGCTTGGCAAACAAGCGAACTTCGCGTTCTACCGCATCAAACAGATGGCCTGACAAGTAGAAACCAACCGCGGTTTTTTCGTTGGTCAGCTGCTCTTTAACGCCCCAAGGCAGCATGTCCACCAAATCAGGCTCTTGCGTGCTGGAGCCGTGGGCATCGTCGCCCATCATGTCAAACAGGCCGCCCTGATTGGCGTTGGCTGAAGTGGCTGTAGAAAAATCAAATGCGCGGTCAATGGAGGCCGCCAATGAAGCGCGATTGCGTTGCAAGGAATCGAAGGCGCCCGCTTTGACCAAAGCTTCTACCGTGCGCTTGTTCAGACGGCTGCGGTCTACGCGCACACAAAAATCGTACAAGCTGGTGAAGGGCCCTCCCTCCTCGCGCGCTTTCACAATGGCATCGATGGCTTGTTGGCCAGTGCCCTTGATGGCGCCTAAGCCATATCGAATCACTTTGTCTGAAACAGGCTCGAAGCGATGCGTACCGCGATTCACGTCTGGGGGATCAAAGGTCATTCCAAACTTCAAGGCGTCTTCATACAAGACTTTGAGCTTGTCGGTGTCGTCCATTTCCATGGTCATGTTGGCGCAGAAAAACTCCGCCGTGAAATGGACCTTCAACCAACCCGTGTGATACGCCAACAAGGAATAAGCCGCCGCGTGCGATTTGTTAAAACCGTAGCCCGCAAACTTTTCCATCAAGTCAAAGACTTCATCGGCTTTGGTTTCCGACAGGCCATTGGCCTCAGCGCCCTTGCGGAAAATGGCGCGGTGCTCGGCCATCTCTTCGGCTTTTTTCTTACCCATGGCTCGGCGCAACAAGTCGGCGCCGCCCAGGCTGTAACCGCCCAGCACCTGAGCAGTTTGCATCACCTGCTCTTGGTAGACCATGATGCCGTAGGTTTCGGACAGCACTTTTTCTACCAAGGGGTGTGGATACTCCACCACTTCGCGGCCGTGCTTGCGTGCCACAAAACTGGGAATCAAATCCATAGGGCCAGGTCGGTACAAGGCGTTGAGCGCAATCAAGTCTTCTAAGCGTGAAGGCCTCGCGTCTTTCAACATGCCCTGCATGCCACGACTTTCAAACTGGAACACCGACTCGGTGCGGCCATCAGAAAACAACTTGTACGTAGCGACATCGTCCAAGGGAATGTTTTCGTAAGCGAAATTTTCTTGGCCTTTGTGGCGCTTCACGATCATCTCGCGCGCCACTTCCAAAATGGTCAAGGTGGCCAAGCCCAAGAAGTCAAACTTCACCAAACCAATGGCTTCCACGTCATCCTTGTCGTACTGGCTCACAGCCGAGGTACTGCCAGGCTGTTGGTACAAAGGACAGAAGTCAGTGAGTTTGCCTGGCGCAATCAACACACCACCCGCATGCATGCCCACGTTACGGGTCATACCTTCTAGTTTTTGGGCCAGCGCCAGCAGCGTTTTGACTTCGTCTTCTTTGTCCAAGCGCTCGGCCAAAATAGGCTCGGCCTTGATGGCGCCATCGATGGTGATGTGCTGCCCTGGCTTATTGGGAATGAGTTTGCTGATGCCGTCGCAGAACATGTAGCTCATGTCGAGTACACGGCCCACGTCACGAATGGCCGCACGTGCAGCCATGGTGCCGAAGGTGGCAATTTGACTGACGGCATCACGGCCGTATTTGTCTTTGACGTAGTCAATCACGCGGTCGCGATTGGTTTGGCAAAAGTCAATGTCGAAGTCGGGCATGGAGACCCGCTCGGGGTTCAAGAAACGCTCAAACAGCAAGTTGTATTGCAGCGGATCGAGGTCGGTAATTTTGAGTGAATACGCCACCAATGAACCGGCACCCGAACCCCGTCCCGGCCCCACCGGACAGCCATTTTTCTTGGCCCAGTTGATGAAGTCACCCACGATTAAGAAGTAGCCCGGGAAGCCCATCTTCAAGATGGTGTTGATCTCAAATTCCAAACGCTCGGCATAACGCGCACGCTCGGCCTCTCGCTTGACGGGATCGGGGTACAAATGCACCAAGCGCTCTTCCAAGCCTTCCACCGACAACAAGCGGAAATAATCCTCAATGGGCATGGGCTTGCCATCGGTCAGTGGCGTAGGGTAATTGGGCAGCTGTGGCTTGCCCAAGACCAAAGACAAATTACAGCGCTTGGCGATTTCGACCGAGTTGGCCAAGGCACTGGGCACATCGGTAAACAAGGCCTGCATTTCGGCAGACGACTTGAAGTATTGGTCGCGCGTGAACTTGCGAACACGGCGCTGGTTGCCCAAAATTTCGCCCTCAGAAATACACACACGGGCTTCGTGCGATTCGTAATCGTCTTCAGCCAAAAACTGAACGGGATGTGTGGCCACCACGGGCAAGCTCAACCGCGCCGCCAATTTCACGGCAGCAATCACGTGCGCGTTGTCTTCAGGACGACCTGCGCGCTGAATTTCCAAATAGAAGCGGTGCGTAAAAATAGACGCCAACTGCAACGCAATTTCGGCAGCACGCGAGGTATCGCCTTGCACCAATGCCTGGCCAACAGGGCCTGCCTGCGCGCCCGACAACATGATGAGGCCTTCTGAGAGCTCTTGAAGCCACGACAGCTTGACCACAGCATTGGTCTTCACCATGTTTTGCGTCCAAGCGCGCGCCAACAATTCAGACAGGTTTAAATAACCTTGCGAACTTTGCACCAGCACCATGACACGCGACAAAGCCAGCGGATCTGCACCCAAACCTTCCAAAAAGATCTCGGCCCCCAAAATAGGCTGAACCCCCTTGCCACGAGCCGCTTTGTAAAACTTGATGGCGCCAAACAAATTACTCAGGTCGGTGATGGCCAAAGCAGGCTGCTGATCGTTTGCCGCTGCCTGCACCACATCGTCAATGCGACAGGTGGAATCGACAATGGAAAACTCGGTGTGAAGGCGCAAATGAACAAACATGCACTCATTGTAGAAGCTGCTTCAGATGTTTTCTACAATACAGGGGTGAACAATATTTTGAATATTTCGACCTACAAGTTCGTCCCACTGCCGGATGCCCATGAACTTCGCCCTGTCCTCCTAGAGCGCTGCTTGTCTCGCGCCCTAAAAGGCACGATATTGCTGGCAGAAGAAGGGATTAATTTGTTCTTGGCAGGCCCCTCCGAGGCTGTACGCGGTTTTGTGGCTGAACTCCACACAGATCCTAGGTTTTCGGACATAGCCCCCAAAGAAAGCTGGTCGGAAACCGTGCCCTTTAAAAAAATGTTGGTCAAGGTCAAAGGCGAAATTATTCGCATGAACCACCCCACCATTCGGCCCGCCGAAGGCCGCGCGCCAGCGGTCACCCCTGCCACCGCCAAAAGATGGCTCGATCAAGGCTTTGACGACAATGGCCGGCCCGTGGTCATTTTGGATACGCGCAACGATTACGAAGTGGACGAAGGCACGTTCAAGAACGCTATCGACTGGCGTTTGACCAAATTCACTGAGTTCCCAGATGCACTTCGCGCGCACAAAGAAGAACTGCAAGACAAAACCATCATCAGTTTTTGCACGGGTGGGATTCGCTGTGAAAAAGCCGCCATCTTCATGCAACAAAACGGCCTGCCCCACACCTATCAGTTAGAAGGCGGCATCTTGAAATACTTTGAAGAGACAGACGGCTCGCACTATGACGGCGGCTGCTTTGTCTTTGACGAACGCCGCGCCGTAGATGTCTCACTAGAAACAGTGAAGCAAACTGAAGCCAACGAAGTGCTCCAAAAATAAAAGCAGCACAGCCACTGGGACTGCACTGCTTTCTAACTGACTCAAGCTGCAGATTTGCAGCCCATCAATCAACCGCGCAATTTAGCAGCCACAGCTGCCACACGCTCACCATAAGCCTTGGCTGTGTCCAAGTCGCCTTGTGGAATGTCTTCTGCGGGGCTGGTAGGACCCACTTGCGCCATCACACCAGAGTTGGAACCAATGCGGTTGGTGGTGCCGTCGTTCATGGCAGGCTGCCCCACCCACACCATGGCTTGTTGCATGGCCAACGTGATGAAGTACTGAAGCGTTGAAAGCTTGTCGCCACTGGGGCTGGCAGAAATGGTGAAACCACCGGCCACTTTGTCTTTCCAGGCGCTGGTGAACCAACGCTTGGAAGATGCATCTGCAAATTTCTTGAACTGCCAAGAGGCCATGCCCATGTAAGTGGGTGAGCCAAAGATGATCGCGTCGGCGGCGTCCAAAGTTTCCCAATCGGCATCGGTGATGTTACCGTCTGCATCGATGGCAATCAAAGCGGCATTTGCGCCTTGTGCCACAAATTGCGCCACGCGTTGTGTGTGACCGTAACCTGAGTGATAAATAACGACTGTTTTAGCCATGAGAGTTCTCCTGAAAAAATAAAAAAAGCGAATTCAAAAATTAAGAAGCCAAGTCAAAAACCAAGACCTCGGCATCCTTACCGTGCGTCAGTTCAAGATTCGATTCAGCCTGAATCAGGGCGGCATCGCCCCCCTTCAAAGCTTGTCCATTCACTTGCAGTTCGCCGCGAATGAGGTGCACATAAGCTTTGCGTGCAGGGTTCAAGGCCAAGGCAGCTTGCTCTGAACCATCCAACAAACCCGCATACAAAGTGGCGTCAGCAGAAATCTGCACCGCATCGCCTTCGCCTTGGGGTGAAGCAACCACCTTCAAGGCGCCGCGTTTGGTGGCCGCTGGCACCGTCTTTTGCTCATAGCTAGGTGCAATGCCCATCACATTGGGTTCAATCCAAATTTGGAAGAAGTGCGTGTTCTGCCCTTCGGCATGGTTGAACTCGCTGTGCATCACACCCTTGCCAGCGCTCATTCGCTGAATATCCCCAGGTGGAATGCCTTTGACGTTGCCCATGCTGTCTTTGTGCGCCAAGTTGCCCGACAACACATAGCTGATGATTTCCATGTCTTTGTGGCCATGGGTGCCAAAGCCGGTGCCGGGGGCAATGCGGTCTTCATTGATGACGCGCAAATTGCCCCAGCCCATGAATTTAGGGTCGTAATAACCAGCAAACGAAAAGCTGTGAAAGGACTTGAGCCAGCCATGGTCGGCATAGCCACGTTCTGCGGAACGGCGAATTTGAATCACAAACATCTCCTGCTTAGAAAAACACAATGAAGCGACTTTAAATTGCAATAGTTTCAATTGGATGCACTATATTTGTAGCTATCATTCAAATTATTTGAATAATAAAAATGTCCAACGCCTCCAGCGACCTTCTCACACCCGATGCCCTCAGCATGCTACTGGCCATCGAGGAAACCGGCAGTTTTGCGGCCGCCGCCAGGCAACGCGGCCTGGTCCCTAGCGCCCTGACCTACCGGGTCCGGCAAATAGAAGACGCCCTGGACGTCTTGTTGTTTGATCGCAGCAGTCGCCAAGCCAAGCCCACAGAAGCCGGTAAAGAGTTGCTGCGAGAGGCCAAACGCTTGCTCCAAGACGTGGAGGCTTTGGCCAATCGAGTGAAGCGCGTGGCCACTGGTTGGGAAGCAGTCTTAACGGTGGCCGTTGACAGCATCATCGCAAGGTCGGTGGTGATGGAACTCAGCGAAGGCTTCTTGGCACTCAACCCACCCACCCGCTTGCGCATCCGCTACGAAACGCTGTCCGGGACCTTGGCCGCACTCAAGTCAGGTCAAGCCGACTTGGCCATTGGTGTCTTTATTTCGCCATCAAGCCACGCCGAGCTGTTGCACGAAACGCTGGGTCAAGTCAGTTTTGTTTATGCCGTCGCACCCCATCACCCTTTGGCCAATGCCCCCGAGCCCCTTAGCGATGCCGTCTTGCAACAATACCGCGCTGTGGCCGTGGCCGACTCAGTGCCTCGCGGCGAAGGCGTCACAATTGGCCTGCTGGGCGGTCAAGACGTTTTTACCGTACCCGACATGCCCAGCAAATTGGAGGCTCAATTGAGGGGGCTCGGTGGCGGCTTTTTGCCAGAAAGTTTGGCCAAGCCCTACTTAGAAACGGGCAGCTTGGTGGCCAAAAAAGTCAGCCGGGTACAGCGCATCAGCCAAGTTGAATATGCATGGCGTAATCCCCATGGTCAAAGTGTGGGCCATGCATTAAGTTGGTGGTTGGCTCAGTTAAAACAAGCCCGAACACAACAAGCATTGCTCCAACCCCATCATCGCGTGTAGAGTAGCCCTATGACAAAAACAAACACAACAACAAAACCTGTTCAAAACTTTGCCATCATTGGTGCCGGCATGGCGGGCATTGCTTGCGCCAGAACCCTCGTGCAAGCTGGCCATCGCGTCACTGTCTTTGAAAAAAGCAAAGGTGCCAGCGGCCGCATCTCAACCCGGTCCTCCGCATTTGGCACCTTTGACCATGGCGCCCAATACTTCACTGTGCGCGACGCCCGATTTGCACAAGCCTTGGCCACCACACCCAACATTTGCAAACCATGGAGTGCCAATGCGGTGCGCGTCCTCGATGCCATGGGGCGCGTTTTAGAAGCAGCACGCCACACAGAAGACAAACACTGGGTGGCCACACCCGGTATGAACGCCTTGGTCAAAGCCTGGGCACAACCCTTGGCGCAAAACGACAGCATTCATTTTGAATCGAAGGTGTTCAAAATTGAACGCGACACGCTTCATCCCACCCTGTGGCAACTGCACAGCGAAGAGCCCGAAGGTGCCCAATCGGTGTTCAGCGGTTTTGACCAAGTGTTGTTGGCCATTCCTTCCGACCAAGCCATCGACTTGCTGCGCAATTCCAAAATCAAAATGGAAAACGCGGCCGCACTTCAAAAAGTTCAAGTGGCGCCTTGCTGGACTCTCATGGTGGCCTTCCCCAACGCTGCACAACCTGGCCTCATTACCCTGGGTCCCCAATGGAACGCCGCACGCAGTGTGCATCACCGCGTGGCGTGGTTAGCGCGCGAATCTTCCAAGCCAGGCCGAGGCCATGTGGAGCGCTGGACCGTCCAAGCCAGTGCCGCTTGGTCACAAGAACATTTGGAAGACTCACCCGAACGCGCTCAAGCCAAATTGCTCAAAGCGTTTTCTGAAATTACTGGCATCCGTGCCACACCTGCGCACGCCGAAGTCCATCGTTGGCGCTACGCCAAAACTTTGCAACCCTTAGGTGCCTCACACATGCTGAGCAAAAAACAAGGCATTGGTTTGTGTGGCGATTGGTGCTTGGGCCACCGCGTAGAAGACGCCTTCATTTCCGGTGTGGAATTGGCGCTCGCAGCACTTTAAGTTTGAATGTATCGCGGCAGATTCGCGCCCTCACCCACCGGTGAATTGCATGCTGGCTCTTTGGTAGCGGCTTTGGCCAGCTACCTCGATTCCCGCGCGCACCATGGCGAGTGGTTGGTTCGCATGGAAGATGTCGATGCACCGCGTTGCATAGAGGGTGCTGACAAATTGATCCTCAAGCAGCTTCAGCAGTGCGGTCTGCATTGGGACGGTGATGTGGTCTATCAATCGCAACGCAACTCGCATTACCAACAAGCCCTGGACAATTTGTTGGCGCAAGACTTGGTCTACCCCTGCGGCTGCACACGCAAAGAGATCGAAGAAAATCAAGCCTTGCTGGGATTGGATTTAAGCCGAAACAAAGCCGCCGTCTACCCAGGGACTTGCCGCGATGGTTTGCAGGGCAAGCCCGCCAGAGCATGGCGATTCAATGTGCGCAAATGGTCTGAATTGCGCACTAGCCCTGTGGTGAATTGGACAGATCTTCGACTCGGCCCTCAATCACAAAACGTTTTAGCAGAAGTGGGCGACTTTGTTTTGAAGCGAGCCGATGGCCTGTGGGCTTATCAGTTGTCTGTGGTGGTTGACGATGCCAAGCAAGGCATCACGCATGTGGTTAGAGGGGAAGACCTCAGCGACAACACGGCCAGGCAAATGCTGCTGCAAGAGGCTCTGGGCTACTCAGCGCCAAAATATTTGCACACTGCGCTGGTATGGGGCGCCAATGGCGAAAAACTCTCTAAACAAAACGGCGCCAAAGCACTGGACCTCAGCACGGATGCGGCCATTTGCCAATCTCTGATTTCCGCTGCATCGACGCTGGGTCTTGACGCCGGGCCTGGCGCCTTGGGTTCTTTAGAACAACTGCCCTCAGCCCTTGTCAATTGGACCCAAGCGTGGGCCCATCGCCAACCCACTAAAATCGGGGCATGACCTCCGAAATCCAAAACCAAGCGCCAGCCAGTGTGGCGTTTCCTAAGAACATTAAAAGTTTTGTCAAACGCGCTGGCCGCACAACGACTGGCCAAGCCAAAGCCTTTGAAGTTTGGGGTCCGCAGTATTTACTGAACTACGCGGCTGAGCCTCTGAACATGGCCAAAGCGTTTGGCCTCAACGGTCAAGAGGCTGCCTCAGGCCCTGTCATTCTAGAAATTGGTTTTGGCATGGGAGAAGCCACAGCGCACATAGCCAAAGTTAGGCCCACAGATTACTTCTTGTGTTGTGAAGTGCACGAACCCGGCGTGGGCGCATTGCTCAAGCGAATTGGTGAACAAGACATTCACAACATTCGCATCTTGCAACACGATGCGGTCGAAGTCATAGACAACATGCTCCCCTTGTCTTCGATTGATGGCGTGCACATCTTCTTTCCAGACCCATGGCACAAGTCGAGGCACAACAAACGTCGACTGATCCAAGCGCCTCTGATTGCCAAGTTGGCTGCGCGCTTAAAGCCAGGTGCTTATATTCACTGCGCCACCGATTGGGAGCCCTATGCGGTTCAAATATTGGAAGTACTGAGCGCAGAGCCTTTGTTGCAAAACACGGCCGCTATGGATCAGGGTGGCTACGCCGTCAAACCCGACTACCGTCCACTGACCAAGTTTGAAAACCGCGGCTTGAAATTGGGGCATGGTGTGTGGGATGTTGTCTTCCAACGCGTCTAATTGGCTTCGCAATGGGGTGAGCCCCAGCACGGTGGGCATTCCCGCCAACACACATCTGTCGGCCATTGAATTTTTAGCGCAACGATTTCCAGCCATTCCACGCACAGTGTGGTTGGAACGATTTGATGCAGGACTCGTGCTGAACGCCAAGGCAGAGCGCATGGCACCCGCGGACAATTTGGTAGGTGAATCACACTTGCTGTACTTTCGGCATGTGGCGAACGAACCTACACTGCCCTTCAAGGCAAACATTATTTTTCAAGATGAGTATTTGGTAGTGGCCGACAAGCCGCACTTCATGCCAGTCACACCAGGCGGGCAATATGTACAACAAAGTTTGTTGGTTCAATTGAAGCAGCAATTAAATTTGCCTGAGCTCTCACCGGTACATCGCATTGACCGAGAAACTGCAGGCTTGGTGCTCTTCAGCGTTCGTGCACAAGACCGCGACTCATATCAAGCCTTGTTTAGACTTGGGCAAGTTGAGAAAACTTATGAGGCGATTGCAGGGAGGCCTGAGTCGTCACCATTGAAACTTGGATTTCCACTGACACACAAAAGCAGAATGGTAGAAGATGAGCAGTTTTTCAGAATGCGTGAACTTGCTGATGATGAAATGCAAAATGGCGAACCTTTCAACAGCGAAACTTGGATTGACTGTGTTGAGCCGATGGATTTCAGCGATTCAGCAATACAAACAATCGCCGCATCGCCTCCAAGCTTGGCGCGTTATGTGTTGAAACCCCTCACTGGCCAACGCCATCAATTGCGTGTTCACATGAACTCGCTTGGCTTGGCCTTGATGGGCGATCAGTTTTATCCAGTGATCAGGCGCGCTGCTAATGAGCCCGACGATTTCAGTTCGCCTTTGCAGCTTCTCGCAAAGTCAATTGCGTTCAAGGATCCACTCACAGGCGTTGCCAGAACGTTTGAAAGCTGTAGAGTTCTCAAAATCGATTGAATCACCCATAAAGAAAGCCCCTCTCGGGGCTTTCTTCAAACTCAAGCGTCCAACCCAAATTGGATCAGCGCATTGGAAGCATTACAAACGCTCGGTGACCCAAGCTTGGACGCTGGCCAAAGCGGCATTAAGGTTCGTAGCGTCTGTACCACCCGCCATGGCCATGTCGGGCTTACCACCGCCCTTGCCACCCACTTGCTGGGCCACAAAGTTCACCAACTCGCCGGCTTTCACTTTGCCCGTGGTGTCGGCGGTCACGCCTGCGGCCAATTGAACTTTGTCTCCGTCCACGGCAGCCAACACAATGGCAGCGGTTTTCAGCTTGTCTTTCAACTTGTCCAAGGTGTCGCGCAATGTTTTGGCATCGGCGCCTGGCAGCAAAGCCGCCAAAACTTTAACGCCCTTCACATCCGCCGCTTGCGTCATGAGTTCATCACCTTGTGACGAAGCCAACTTGCCTTTAAGCGCCGCCATTTCTTTTTCCAAGGATTTCACTTGCTCCAAGACTTGGGCGATCCGGCTGTTCAATTCAGAAGGCGATGCTTTCAAGCTGCCTGCGGCCTTAGAAACAGTTGCTTCCAAAGACTGCAAGTAGGCCAAAGCATTGCCGCCCGTGACAGCTTCAATGCGTCGCACGCCAGCCGCCACACCGCTTTCAGCCACCACTTTGAACAAGCCGATGTCACCCGTACGGTGCACGTGAACGCCGCCGCACAGCTCGCGGCTAGAACCGATGTCGAGCACACGCACGGTTTCGCCGTACTTCTCGCCAAACAACATCATGGCGCCGGTCTTCTGTGCAGACTCAATGTCCATCACACGCGCTTGAGTGGCGGGGTTGGCCCAAATTTCTTGGTTCACTTTGGCTTCGATGGCCAAGATTTGTTCATCGGTGATGGGCGCGTTGTGTGCGAAGTCAAAACGTGTGCGCTCGGCATTGACCAAGGAACCTTTTTGTTGCACGTGGTCGCCCAACACTTCGCGCAACGCTTTGTGCATCAAGTGGGTGGCAGAGTGATTGCGCACCGTGGCTGTTCGCATTTCTGTATTGACCTGTGCCTGCACAGCGTCACCCACCTTCAGGCTGCCTTGTGTCAAAACACCATGGTGACCAAATACATCCGCTTTAATTTTAAGCGTGTCTTCTACTTCAAATTGGGCGCCTGCAGTTTGCAACAAACCTTGATCGCCCACTTGGCCACCAGACTCTGCGTAGAAGGGGGTGGTGTCGAGCACCACCACGCCGTTTTGTCCGGCTTTGAGTTCTGTTGCAGGTGTGCCATCAACATACAAAGCCAACACTTTGGCGGTGGCCTGCAGTTCGTCGTAACCGACAAAGGTGTTACCCGCGCCTGTGTACTCCAACGCACGGTCCATTTTGAATTTACCAGCCGCACGGGCTTGGGCTTTCTGGCGTTCCATGGCGGCAGCAAAGCCAGCCTCGTCCACACTCAAATCGCGCTCACGGCAAACGTCGGCAGACAAGTCCAAGGGAAAGCCGTAGGTGTCGTGCAATTTGAAAGCCACGTCACCAGGCAATACTTTGACGCCACCTTCAAGCGCAGTATCCAAAATTTGCATACCCACTTCAAGGGTTTCAAAGAAGCGCTCCTCTTCAGCCTTCAAGATGTCGGTGATGCGTTTTTCTTGCGACGCCAAGCTGGGGTAAGCAGCACCCATCAACTTAACCAGGTCGGGCACCAGCTTGTGGAAGAACGGTGTTTTTTGACCCAGCTTGTAACCATGGCGAATGGCGCGGCGAACGATGCGGCGCTGCACATAGCCGCGACCTTCGTTGCTAGGCACCACACCATCGCTGACCAAGAATGCAGTCGCACGAATGTGGTCGGCAATGACGCGCAGTGATTTGTTTTGCAAATCGGTACAGCCTGTTTCGCGCGATGCCGCTTTGATCAAGGCATCAAAAATATCGATTTCGTAGTTGCTGTGCACGTGCTGCAAAATGGCTGCCAAACGCTCCAGGCCCATGCCAGTGTCAACGCACGGTGCTGGCAAGTTGTTCAAGCTGCCATCGGGCTGCATGTCGAACTGCATGAACACGTTGTTCCAAATTTCAATGTAACGGTCGCCGTCTTGCTCGGGGCTACCGGGAGGGCCGCCTGCTACTTCGGGGCCGTGGTCATAAAAGATTTCAGAACAAGGACCGCAGGGACCGGTGTCGGCCATCATCCAGAAATTGTCGGACATGTAACGTCCGCCTTTGTTGTCACCAATGCGCACCACACGCTCGGGCGGCAAACCAATTTCTTTTGTCCAGATGTCGTAGGCTTCGTCGTCTTCAATGTAAACCGTGGCCCAGAGTTTTTCGGCGGGTAATTTGTAAACTTGTGTGAGCAACTCAAAGGCCCACTTCAAACTATCGCGTTTGAAGTAATCGCCAAAGCTCCAGTTGCCCAGCATTTCAAAGAAGGTGTGGTGACGTGCGGTGTAACCCACGTTTTCCAAATCGTTGTGCTTGCCGCCAGCACGCAAACAAGCCTGCACAGAAGCTGCACGCACATAGCTGCGCTTGTCGGTGCCCAAGAACACATCCTTGAATTGCACCATGCCCGAATTGGTAAACATCAAGGTGGGGTCGTTGCCGGGAACCAAGGGGCTAGACGCCACCACGGTATGGCCTTTGGACGCAAAAAAGTCGAGGAAGGTTTTGCGAATGTCAGCAACAGAAATAACAGGTGTGCTCATGGCAGGGGTATCTTTATGAAAGCCCAACAGGGCCTAACATTCCATTATAAGATTGCAAAAAGCGCAAAATATCCCTTCAAACAACAGATCCCCCCTAGGAGACCCCCATGGACATGAAAACCTCCCCGCTGGCTTTGCTCAAAGACCCCAGCCTTTTCAAGACCGATGCTTTGATCAATGGCGAATGGGTCAAGGGAAGTGGTCGTTTTGACATCAACGATCCAGCCACAGGCCTGAAATTGGCCGATGTGGCCAATTTAGGCGCCAAAGAAGCCGAAACCGCCATTGCCGCCGCCAACGCCGCACTGCCCGCTTGGCGCGGCAAAACCAGCAAAGAGCGAAGCATTTTGCTGCGCAAGTGGTACGACCTGCTAATGGCCAACGTCGAAGATTTAGGCCGCATCATGACCGCCGAGCAAGGCAAGCCCTTTGCAGAAGCCAAAGGCGAAGTGATGTATGGCGCCAGCTTTGTGGAGTGGTACGCAGAGGAAGCCAAACGTGTAAATGGCGAGACCCTGCCCCAGTTTGACAACACCCGTCGCCTGATGGTCATCAAACAACCCATTGGCGTTTGTGCCGCCATCACCCCCTGGAATTTCCCTTTGGCCATGATCACCCGCAAAGTGGCGCCCGCACTGGCCGCTGGTTGCACCGTGGTCATTAAGCCTGCAGAGCTCACGCCTCTCACGGCTTTGGCAGCCGGTGAACTGGCCATTCGTGCCGGCATTCCTGCTGGCGTGATCAATTTGCTCACTGCCGATTCAGACAATAGTATTGCGGCTGGCAAAGTATTTTGTTCAAGCGATATCGTTCGCCACATCAGCTTCACGGGCAGCACCGAAGTGGGCCGCATCTTGATTGCGCAGTCTGCACCGACCGTCAAGAAACTCTCCCTCGAATTGGGTGGCAATGCGCCCTTCATCGTGTTTGACGATGCCGACATCGACAGCGCTGTAGAAGGCGCCATGGCCAGCAAGTACCGCAACGCCGGTCAGACTTGCGTTTGCGCCAATCGCATCTACGTCCAAGAGTCGGTTTATGACGCGTTTGTGCAAAAGTTCGCTGCCAAAGTGAAGGCCCTCAAAGTGGGCAATGGCTTTGAAGATGGCGTGATGCAAGGCCCCCTGATTGAACCAGCAGCTCTAGAAAAAGTCACGCGCCACGTCGAAGACGCCAAAGCCAAAGGCGGCGTGGTTTTGGCAGGCGGCAAGGCACTGAACGGTCAGTTCTTTGAACCCACTGTCATTGGCAATGCCACAGCAGACATGCTGTGCGCCAAAGAAGAAACCTTTGGCCCCTTCGCGCCGGTCTTCAAATTCAAAACAGAACAAGAAGCCATCGATGCGGCCAACAACACCGAGTTTGGTTTGGCCAGTTATTTCTACAGCCGCGACGTGGGCCGCATCTTCCGTGTCAGCGAAGGTTTGGAATACGGCATGGTCGGTATCAACGTGGGCGTCATTGCCACAGAGCATGTGCCGTTTGGCGGCGTGAAGCAATCGGGCTTGGGCCGAGAAGGTTCACACCATGGCATGGAAGAGTACCTCGAGATGAAGTACTTGTGCATGGGCGATATTTTGAAATAAGTAACTCACCTTCCGCTTAGTTGACGCACAAAAAAGCCGCTTGATAAATTCAAGCGGCTTTTTCTATGGGCTTAGGTGATTCAGAAAATCAACTTGACGCCTGTTTTGCTTTGCAACAATTCTGGTGTCACGCCGTTGGCCAATTCGATGACCTTCAAACCTTCAGGCACCACATCCATGACGGCCAAGTCGGTGATGATGCGATCGACCACACCCACACCCGTTAATGGCAAAGTGCACTGAGGCAAGATTTTCAAATCTTCAGTGCCGTCTTTTTTCTTGGCCACGTGTTCCATCAAAATGATGACGCGCTTGACACCCGCCACCAAGTCCATGGCGCCGCCCATGCCCTTGACCATCTTGCCTGGAATCATCCAATTGGCCAGGTCACCCTTTTCACTCACCTGCATGGCGCCCAAAATAGACAAATTGATTTTGCCGCCACGGATCATGGCGAAGCTGTCGTGGCTGCCAAAAATGGAGGTGCCTTTGATGGTGGTGACTGTTTGCTTGCCCGCATTGATCAAGTCGGCATCGACTTCATCTTCAGTGGGAAAAGGGCCAATGCCCAACATACCATTTTCGGACTGCAACCAAACTTCAATGTTGCTAGGCACATGGTTGGCCACCAAAGTGGGAATACCAATGCCCAAGTTCACATAGAAACCGTCTTGCAGTTCGTGTGCAGCACGGGCTGCCATTTGATCTTGACTCCAGCTCATATTCAGACTCCTGCTTTTTCTGTGACGGTACGTTTTTCAATGCGTTTTTCGGGGTGTTTGTTGAGCACCAAACGGTGAACGTAAATACCGGGCAAATGAATTTGATCAGGCACCATGTCGCCTGTTTCTACAATTTCTTCGACTTCGACGATGCATAACTTGCCTGCCATGGCCACAGCAGGATTGAAGTTGCGGGCCGTTAGGCGAAATTGCAAGTTGCCTGACTTATCGGCACGCCATGCCTTGACCAAAGAAACGTCGGGCACCAAAGAGCGTTCCATGACATAAGTTTCGCCATCGAATTCGCGCAATTCTTTGCCATCGGCCACCACAGTGCCTACGCCTGTTTTGGTAAAGAAGGCTGGAATGCCAGAGCCCCCTGCGCGAAGCTTTTCGGCCAAGGTGCCCTGCGGTGTGAATTCCAATTCAAGTTCACCCGCCAAAAACTGACGTTCAAACTCTTTGTTTTCACCCACATACGATGAAATCATTTTTTTGATTTGACGGGTTTCAAGCAACTTGCCCAAGCCGAAACCATCCACACCCGCATTGTTGGAAATGGCCGTCAGGTTTTTGACGCCTGAATCGCGCAGGGCATCGATCAATGCTTCAGGAATACCGCAGAGGCCAAAGCCACCTACAGCCAGCAATTGGCCATCTGCCACAACGCCTTTCAGCGCTTCGGCCGCAGAGGGAAAAATCTTGTTCACAGGGCGCTCCTAAGAGGGAAAAACTTAAAACCAATAGTGTAATAGGTGAATAGAATCACTAAACTGACAAGGACAGCCATGAACAACACCGCTACACCCAAAACACCTCGCTACCCTGCCCCGGAACTCCAAGACGTCCCAGAGGACATTCGGGCCAAAATTCTGGAAGTTCAAGAAAAAGCTGGGTTCGTGCCTCAGGTTTTCTTGGCTTTTGCCCGCCGCCCTGCGGAATGGCGCGCATTTTTTGCCTATCACGATGCATTGATGGTGCCCGAATCGGTGGGCCGCACCAGCAATTTGACCAAGGGCGATCGGGAAATGATCGTCACCACCACCAGCGCAGCCAACAACTGCTTGTATTGCGTGGTGGCCCACGGCGCCATTCTGCGCATTTACGAAAAGAAACCCTTGGTGGCCGATCAAGTGGCCGTGAACTACCGCAAAGCCGATATTTCACCGCGTCAACGTGCCATGCTCGATTTCGCCATGAAAGTGTGTCTGCACAGTGACCAAATTGAAGATGCAGACTTTGCGCCCTTGCATGCGCATGGCTTGAATGACGAGGACATTTGGGACATTGCAGCCATTACCGCTTTCTTTGGCTTGTCCAACCGCATGGCCAGTTTTAGCAACATGATGCCCAACCCCGAGTTTTATTTGATGGGCCGAGTGCCCAAGCAGAAATAATTAAACTCAAACTTGCGCTTGTTTTTGATCAGGGCGTGACACGCACCCTGATGTCGTCAGGCAAGGTCACGGCTTTTTGCTGCGGAAAGTCCACCCAAATGGTGGTGGCGCCCCCGGCTGCGTAAATCACGCCTGGCTTGTCCACCAACTCCAAGGTGCACCAGCTTTCAAAGGTGGTGCGCGCAGGATCGCTCACGTACATTTTGGCCAGCACGTTGCCCGGATATTCCAATTGTTTGTAGAAGTTGCAAAAGGCGTTCACGATGACGGGCCCCTGCCCTTGCGGATTAGGTTCGCAGCCAATGGATTGGAAATAATCAATTCGCACCGTTTCTAGGTACCTGAAATAAACCGTGTTGTTCACATGCCCCATGGCATCCATGTCACCCCAACGAATGGGGATGATCATTTCGTGAACTTTTTTCTTGATCTCAGGTATTTCGAATTTCATCGTTCATCTCAACTAATTGCATTGGCCTAAGTCATCACTTTGGTGACCTTCTAGAGCCAGATTTTGCCTCTTCCATGCTTAAAATGAACAATTCACCCAAATTTGGTTTCCTGTCTTTCAACTTGATGTGAGTCCCTCATGACACCCGAAGAGATTTTGAACACACACGGTCCCCGCGAATCCATGGAATACGACGTGGTGGTGGTGGGCGGTGGCCCCGCAGGTTTGTCCACAGCCATTCGCCTCAAACAATTGGCGCAAGAAAAAGGCAATGACGTCTCTGTCGTGGTGTTAGAAAAAGGTTCTGAGCCAGGCGCGCACATTTTGTCGGGCGCCATCATGGACCCCATTGCGCTAACGGAACTCTTTCCCAATTGGAAAGAAATGGGCGCTCCCTTGAATCAACCGGTCACAGAAGACATCTTCTTGATGACCACTGAAAACGGCGCCACACGCGTCCCCAACTTCGCGCTGCCCCCCTGCTTTCACAACGATGGCAACTACATCATCAGCTTGGGCAACCTTACCCGCTGGTTAGGTGAACAAGCCGAAGCCCTGGGCGTTGAAATTTTCCCTGGCTTTACCGCGGCAGAAGTTTTGTACAACGACGACGGCTCTGTCAAAGGTGTGGCCACTGGCAACATGGGCATTGGCAAAGATGGCGAGCCCACTGATAGCTTCCAGTTAGGCATGGAACTGCACGCCAAGTACACCGTGTTTGCTGAAGGTGCGCGCGGCCACTTGGGCAAGCAAGTCATCTCTAAATTCAAATTGGACGACGGCAAAGACCCACAAAGCTACGGCATCGGCATCAAAGAACTTTGGGAAATTGATCCCGCGCGTCACCAAGCTGGTTTGGCTTTGCACAGCGCCGGCTGGCCCTTGGACGAAAACACTTACGGCGGCTCTTTCCTGTATCACATGGAAGACAACAAAGTGGTGGTCGGCTTTGTAGTGGGCTTGGATTACACCAACCCATGGCTCAGCCCTTTTGAAGAATTCCAGCGCTTTAAAACACACCCCAACATCCGTTGGTACTTTGAAGGCGACGAGGCCAAAGGCATTGCACCGGCCAAACGCATTTCTTATGGTGCACGTGCCATTACGGCTGGCGGACTTTTGTCGCTGCCCAAAACCGTCTTCCCAGGCGGCGCATTGGTGGGTTGCGATGCTGGTTACCTCAACGCCAGCCGCATCAAGGGCAGCCACGCCGCTATCAAAACGGGCATGTTGGCCGCCGAAGCAGCGTACGATGCTTTGCAAGCGGGCCGCGCGCATGACGAACTCAGCGCCTACCCAGAAGCATTTGAAAACAGCTGGTTGCACACCGAGTTGAACAAGGCCCGCAACTTCAAGCAGTGGTTCAAAAAAGGCCGCACGGTGGGCACGCTCATGACCGGTGTGGAGCAATTTGTGTTGCGTGGCCATGTGCCCTGGACCCTTCGCCGTGCAGCAGCCGACCACACTTACCTCAAGCCTGCGGCCGAATGCCAACCCATTGAATACCCCAGGCCCGATGGCAAGCTCACGTTTGATCGTTTGTCGAGTGTGTTCATCAGCAACACCAACCACGAAGAAAACCAACCGGCGCACCTCACCTTGAAGGACGCCAGCGTGCCAGTGGGTATCAACTTGGCCAGGTATGCGGGCCCTGAGGCACGTTATTGCCCAGCAGGTGTTTACGAATACGTTAAGAACGAAGATCAATCCGATCGCCTGCAAATCAATGCGCAAAACTGCGTGCATTGCAAAACCTGCGACATCAAAGATCCAACGCAAAACATCGTCTGGGTTACGCCAGAAGGTGGTGGCGGACCTAACTACTCCGGCATGTAAAAAGTGCTGGCAGGTTCTCAAGACCTGTTTATAATTTCAACCGTCAGGAGAGCGCGGCCTTGTCACAAGGCTGCCACCGAAGGCGCAGGAAACCTCAAAATTTCTGAACGCTCAGGTACCCAGGACTGACAAACGCTGTTAACTTTTTTTATCAGCGCATCCTCACTGGAGAGAGAGGGCGGACCATCCGGTCGAACCCTCCACCGAAGGCGCAACCCGCAGTGGGTCTTTCACATGAAGGACGCAACCGGCGAATCGCTCAGGTAAAGCGGACAGCGAGGGCAACCCATGATTTCGGTCATGGTTTTACTTTGCCCTTGGAGATTTCAATTGTCCGCTGACACCGCTTTGCTCAACACCCCTCTCAATGCTTTGCACATCGAGCTTGGCGCTCGCATGGTGCCTTTTGCAGGTTACAGCATGCCTGTGCAATACCCCATGGGTTTGATGGCTGAGCACCACCACACGCGCGCCGAAGCAGGTTTGTTTGATGTGTCTCACATGGGCCAATTGCGTTTGGTAGGCCCCGATGCAGCGGCGGCGTTTGAATCCTTGATGCCTATCGACGTGATCGATTTGCCAGTGGGCAAACAGCGCTATGGTTTGCTGCTCACCGACGAAGGCACCATCATTGACGACTTGATGTTTGTCAACCGCGGCACAGATATTTTTGTGATTGTGAACGGCGCTTGCAAAGTCAATGACATTGCGCACATTCAAGCGCGCATTGGCGCACGTTGCCAGGTCATTCCCATGCCCGAGCGTGCGCTCTTGGCTTTGCAAGGTCCTAAGGCGGTGGATGCCTTGTCACGCATGGTGCCAGGCGTTGAAAAGTTAGTGTTCATGACCGGTGCATCGTTTGATTGGCAAGGTGCGGATCTTTTCATTACACGCTCTGGCTATACAGGCGAAGACGGTTTTGAAATTTCTGTCGGCAACGACCAAGTCGATGCGTTTGCGCGGGCTTTGTTGGCGCAAGCGGAAGTGAAGCCCATTGGTTTGGGGGCTCGCAATTCTTTGCGCCTCGAAGCGGGTTTGTGTTTGTACGGCAACGACATCGACACCACCACCACGCCCATAGAAGCAGGCCTCAACTGGGCCCTTCAAAAAGTACGCCGAACTGGTGGTGCTCGCGCTGGCGGATTCCCAGGTGCCAACATCGTGTTGGGCCAATTGGATGGCACGTATCCCCTCACCCGCAAACGTGTGGGTTTCATTGCGCAAGAGCGTGTGCCCGTTCGTGAACACGTAGAACTGCAAAGCTTGCAAGGCGTCAAGATCGGTGAAGTGTCCAGTGGTTTACTAGGCCCCACCGCCAATCTGCCCGTAGCCATGGGCTATGTGGACGCTGCAAATGCTGCGATTGGCACGGTTGTGAATGCCATGGTGCGCGGCAAAGCGGTGCCCATGACGGTGAGCGCCATGCCGTTTGTACCGAACCGCTACTACCGCGGCTAAAAAACACAACAATTGTGATCTGCCCCCGATAATTAATTGTGATCTGACCCCAATTAACTGAACCTATTTAACAGGAGATAAAAATGAGTTTGAAGTACACCGAAGAGCACGAGTGGATCAAGGTTGAAGGCGATGTGGCCACTGTGGGCATTACGCACCACGCGCAAGATGCGTTGGGTGATGTGGTGTTTGTGGAGTTGCCCGAAGTCGGTAGCAGCTTTGAACAAAAGGCTGTGGCTGGCGTGGTTGAGTCTGTGAAGGCTGCGGCGGATGTCTACATGCCCATTAGCGGTGAAATTACCGAAGTGAATGAAGCCCTGCGTGGCGATCCTTCTTTGGCCAACACCGACCCCCTGGGTGCCGGTTGGTTCTTCAAAGTGAAGTTGTCAGATGCATCGCAAGTCAATGCGTTGCTGGATGAAACCGCCTACACCGCGTTTGCAGCAGCAAACTGAAATCCATTTTGAGTTGTTTTCTTTGATCGAACTTTGCGTTTGAAAGCCCCACCATGTTGATGTCATCTGCCGCCCCTTTAAGTCAGCTCGAAAATGAGAGCGAATTCATTGCACGCCACATTGGCATCAGTGAAGCAGATGAACATCACATGTTGTCGGTCATTGGCGAGGCCTCGCGCCGTGCGCTCATTGACAGTATCGTGCCCGCTTCCATTGCGCGCAGCGTGGCCATGAAATTGCCGGCACCCATCACCGAGGCCAACGCCTTGGCCGAACTCAAAGCCATGGCGCAACAAAACAAAATTCTCAAAAGTTTCATTGGCCAAGGCTATTACGGCAATCACACACCCGGCGTGATCCTTCGCAACATTTTGGAAAACCCAGCGTGGTACACGGCTTACACACCCTACCAAGCCGAGATCAGCCAAGGCCGCATGGAAGCCTTGGTCAACTTCCAAACCATGGTTTGCGATTTAACCGCCATGCCCATTGCCAACGCCTCGATGTTGGACGAAGCCACTGCCGCTGCCGAAGCCATGACCTTGGCCAAGCGTTCGGTCAAATCGAAAAGCAACAACATCCTTGTGGCCGGCGATTGCCATCCGCAAACCATTGAAGTGATTCAAACTCGCGCTGCGCCTTTGGGCTTGACCGTGTTGGTGGGCTTTGTCCCCGAGTTGATGAAACAACACGACTACTTTGCAGTCGTGGCGCAGTACCCCTCCACCGCCGGCATGATTCACGATTTGAAAGATGTCATCGCGCAGGCCCACACTGCGCAAGCCGCCTTCATCGTTGCAGCCGATTTGTTAGCCCTCACCTTGGTCACACCACCCGGCGAATTGGGTGCTGACATTGTGGTGGGCACCACCCAACGCTTTGGCATGCCCATGGGCGCCGGTGGCCCCCACGCGGCTTACTTGGCCTGCCGCGACGACTTCAAACGCTCCATGCCCGGCCGCTTGGTGGGCGTGAGTGTGGACGTGCATGGCAACCCCGCTTATCGCTTGGCTTTACAAACTCGCGAACAGCATATTCGCCGCGAAAAAGCCACCTCCAACATTTGCACTGCGCAGGTCTTGCCTGCCGTGGTGGCCAGCATGTACGCCGTGTACCACGGCCCTGTGGGCTTGAAGCGCATTGCGCAGCGTGTGGCCAGCTTCACGGCCATCTTGGCAGAAGGTTTAGAACAACTTGGTTGCAAACTGGCGCACAAATCTGCCTTTGACACCTTGCAAGTGATCACCGGCACACGCACCGATGCCGTATTACAAAAAGCCTTGCTCAAAGGCATGAACCTGCGAAAGCTCTCTGCCGACAGCATTGTTGTTTCGTTGGACGAAACCACCACGCGCGACGACATCGAAAAGCTGTGGTCTAGCTTTGCAGAAGGCGGTCAAGCCCTGCCCGACTGGGCGCCTTTTGAAAAGGGCCGCGACAACCTCGTTCCCACAGGCCTGCGCCGCACCAGTGCATACCTCACGCACCCCGTGTTCAATCGTTATCACTCTGAAACGGGCATGTTGCGCTACATCCGCCAGTTGAGCGACAAAGACTTGGCACTCGATCGCAGCATGATTCCGCTGGGCTCTTGCACCATGAAGCTCAACGCCACCAGCGAGATGATCCCCATCACTTGGCCCGAGTTTGCCAACATGCACCCCTTTGCACCGGCCGATCAACTCAAAGGCTACGCCTTGCTCGATGAACAGCTGCGCGAGTGGTTGTGCCAAGCCACAGGCTATGCCGGCATCAGCTTGCAACCTAACGCGGGTTCGCAAGGTGAATATGCAGGCCTGTTGGTCATCAAAGCCTTCCACGAGGCCAAGGGCCAAGGCCATCGCAACATCTGCCTCATTCCCTCCAGCGCCCATGGCACCAATCCCGCTAGCGCACAAATGGCTGGCATGCAAGTGGTGGTGACGGCTTGCGATGCGCAAGGCAACGTCGACATGAACGACCTCCAAGCCAAGTGCGAGCAGCACAGCGCCAACTTGGCGGCGGTCATGATCACCTACCCCAGCACGCATGGCGTGTTTGAAACCCAAGTCAAAGCACTGTGCGAGTTGGTGCATCAGCACGGCGGCCGCGTGTATGTGGATGGCGCCAACATGAACGCTTTGGTAGGTGTTGCGGCGCCCGGCGAATTTGGTGGCGACGTGAGCCACCTCAATTTGCACAAAACATTCTGCATTCCCCACGGCGGTGGCGGACCAGGTGTAGGCCCTGTTTGCGTGGTCGAAGACTTGGTGCCTTTCTTGCCAGGCCACGCCACCGGCGGTTTGAAAGTCAACGGCGTAGGCGCCGTGTCTGCCGCACCTTTGGGCAATGCGGCTGTGCTACCTATCAGCTGGATGTATTGCCGCATGATGGGCGCAGAAGGATTGAAGCACGCGACTGAGGCGGCCATTTTGGCGGCCAACTACATTAGCCGTCGATTGGCCGATCACTACCCAACGCTGTACGCCAGCGCGGGCGCCAACGGCAAAGCGGGTCATGTGGCGCATGAATGCATTTTGGATTTGCGTGGCTTGAAAGACACCAGCGGCGTGATGGCCGAAGACGTGGCCAAGCGCTTGATGGACTATGGCTTTCATGCACCCACACTCTCCTTTCCTGTCGCCAATACGCTCATGGTGGAGCCTACCGAAAGTGAAACATTGGAAGAGATCGATCGCTTCATTGACGCGATGATTGCCATCCGCGAAGAGGTCAGGCTCATTGAAAACGGTGATTGGCCACAAGACAACAACCCGCTCAAGCATGCGCCGCACACAGCAGCCAGTTTGATGGCGGCGGATTGGAACCGCCCTTACTCACGCGAAGTGGGCGCGGCACAAGCCGGTCGTCCTTTAAACAGCGTGAAGTACTGGCCTCAAGTGGGCCGTGTCGACAACGTGTACGGCGATCGCAACCTGTTCTGCAGTTGCGTGCCCATGAGTGACTACGCCAGATGAAAGCCTTGAACGTACAACGCGTTGATTACCTCAACGCACAGGATGCGCAAGCGCTGGTCTTTTTGCTGGACGCCTATGCCCAAGATCCGATGGGCGGCGGCGAGGCGCTCAAACCAGAAGCTTCGTCACGCTTGTGCGCTGACATGTCACGTATTGCAGGTGCGGCCAGTTTCATCGCATGGTTAGACGGCCAACCCATTGGCCTGATCAATTGCTTTGAAGGCTATTCCACCTTCAAGGCAAAGCCCTTGCTCAATGTGCACGACATCGCCGTCTTGGCGGGCCACCGTGGCCAAGGCGTTGGCCAAGCCCTGCTCCTAGCCGCCGAAGCCCATGCCCTTTCGCGTGGCTGCTGCAAGCTCACCTTAGAGGTGCTGAGTGGCAATGCGCCTGCCATGGCCAGCTACAAACGCTTTGGTTTTGAACAATACGAACTCGATCCAGCCGCCGGACAAGCGCAATTCATGCAAAAGTGGCTGTAAAGTCACGGGTGCATGAATTCCTCACCCACGACAAAACCCTTTAGCGTCTTGAGCGTCATCCCGCCGATGACGCAGCTCAACACGCCTTATCCGTCGACTGCATACTTGACGGGCTTTTTGCGTTCGCGCGGGGTAGCAGCCACACAAGAAGATTTGGCCCTGAAATTGGTCTTGAAATTATTCACCTCTAATGGCTTAAAGCAAGTCAGAGACAAAGCCCTGGCCTTGCCAGAAGCCGAGCGCAGTGCCAGTGTTAATTTTTTCTTAGATTTCTTTGAGCGCTATGAAAACACCATCGCGCCCACCATCGCCTACTTACAAGGCAAGGACAGCACCTTAAGCCACCGTATCGCTGGCCGAGGCTTTTTGCCAGAAGGTCCTCGCTTTGCGGCGCTTGATGCCTACGACGATGGCGAATCGGCCGACCCCTTGGCATGGGCCTTTGGCGCCTTAGGCCAACAAGACCGTGCGCGTCATTTGGCCACCTTGTATTTGAACGACTTGGCCGATGTGTTGCGCGATGCTGTCGACAGCCGGTTTGAATTTGTGCGCTATGGTGAATCCTTGGCCGGAAGCCAGGCCACGTTTGAGCCTTTGGCGACTGCATTGGCAGCCCCCCTCACCTTGATGGACGAGACACTGCAGGCCCTGACGCTAAAGGCCATCGAGAAACATCAACCTTCTTTGGTCCTGCTGTCCGTGCCCTTCCCTGGCGCCGTCTATGCTGCCTTCAGAATTGCACAGTGCATCAAGCAGCATCACCCGCACATTCACATTGCGTTGGGCGGTGGCTTTGTCAACACCGAACTGCGCGAACTCACAGAACCTAGGGTGTTCGATTACGTCGACTTTGTCACCCTAGATTCTGGCGAACGTCCTTTGCTGGCCTTGCTCGAACATTTGCAAGGTCAACGTGCCACTGCCCGTTTGATCCGTACCTTTGTTCGCAAACCAGACACGGGCACCGTTCAATTGATGAACTGGTCAGAGCCCGACGTACCCTTTGAAGAAGTGGGTACCGCCACTTGGGATGGCTTGCCCTTGAACGACTATTTGTCTTTGCTGGACATGCTCAACCCCATGCACCGCCTCTGGAGTGATGGGCGTTGGAACAAGCTCACGGTGGCGCATGGTTGCTATTGGAAAAAGTGCAGCTTCTGCGATGTCAGCCTTGACTACATCTCGCGCTACGAAACCGCCTCGGCCACATTGCTGGTAGACCGCATTGAGCAAATTGTGAAAGAAACCGGCCAGACGGGTTTTCACTTTGTCGATGAAGCCGCACCACCCAAAGCCCTCAAAGCTTTGGCCGAAGAATTGATTCGCAGAAAGGTGCACATTTCTTGGTGGGGCAACATCCGCTTTGAAAAAACCTTCACCCCCGAGTTGGCTGAATTGTTAGCCGAGAGCGGCTGTATTGCCATGTCGGGTGGCCTTGAAGTGGCCTCAGACCGATTGCTCAAGCTCATGAAGAAAGGCGTCTCCGTTGAGCAAGTGGCGCAGGTTACCAAAGGGTTTTCAGAAGCAGGTATCTTGGTGCATGCCTACCTCATGTACGGCTTCCCAACTCAGACGGTACAAGACACGGTGGATGCGCTCGAGTACGTCCGGCAGCTCTTTGAAAACGGCTGCATTCAAAGCGGTTTCTTCCATCGCTTTGCCTGTACCGTGCACTCACCTGTTGGCTTGAATCCCAAGGAGTACGGCATTGAATTGATTCCCTTGCCGCCCGTCAGTTTTGGCAAAAACGACATCGGCTTTATTGACCCGACGGGTGTCGATCACGATCTGTTGGGCCTCGGCTTGAAGAAGGCCATCTACAACTACATGCACGGCATTGGCGTTGAAGAAGATGTCCGCAGTTGGTTCCAAGATGCACTCATTGAACATGCAGGCGGTAAAAGCCCAGCGTTCAAAATTCCTAAGAGCACCGTGTCACGACACAAAATTGCACAAGCCTTGAACCGATAAAGCATCCGCCGAGGGATGCCAATCAACATCATTCAGGGCTTGGGTAAACTTTGTAAGACAAGACCTTGCCATTGGCATCGACCTTGGCCAAGACCATGTCGCCTGACCCCACGTTCTGCCCCATGAATTCGGCAATGTTGACGTGGTGCGTCACCAATATCAAAGCCTGATCCTGTTTGATTTTCAGTTGATTTGCAATGAACTTCTGAAGTCTCTGATTGCTTTGCGAGGCCTGACGCATGTCATCAAAGAAAGAGTTCAAGGAGGCTTCATGGACCGGAAGTCCTAAACCCAATTTCTCAGCAGTTTCCTTGCAACGACACCACGCGCTGCTAAACACTAGCGCTTGACCAACGCCTTGGGCCTTTAGCCACTGGCCTGTGCGCTGCGCCTGTTCGCGTCCCTTGCCGTCTAGATTTCTTTGCGTTTTGCAATCTTTCAACGTGTAACCTGCGGGGTCACCAATGCCAGGCGCCAAGGCATGGCGCATCAACAAGACATGGTCCGATTTTTTCAATGCATCGGACAGCTCGCTGGCATGAACAGTTGCCATGCCAAAAGTGCTCAACACAAAGCACAGCGCTACCCACCTCATCATTGAACGCATCAGTTTTTGTTTCATAGGGACTCGCCTGATGAGCTAGCTTGGCCATTCTGGTTAGAGGGCGGTGTTGGGTTGGGCGCATCCAGTTTGGGCATGGCCATCTTCTCGCCATCCCATTGCTGGCCACACCAGCATCGCCCCTCGGGGTCAATGATGCAGGTACCTGTGCCGCAGCATCTTGGATCTTCTTTCATTCAATTCTCCTTAGAGGCATGGTTCATCACCATGGAATTTCACAGCCAGCGTAATCTACAAACTGAGCCCGGCCTGTGGGTTTCAAATGAGTCAACGCATTCATCATCTGAGAAACAGAATCTTCAGGTGTGAGGGCATCTTGCGCAGCAACAAACTTAGCAGACAAATTGGATTGGACTGTGCCTGGCTGCAATGCAACAAACACACTTAAAGGTCTCTTTCTAGCGGCTTCAATGGCCGCAGTTTGCAGCAACATGTTTCTGGCCGCTTTGGCCGCGCGGTAGCCATACCATCCACCCTTGTGATTGTCCTCAATGCTGCCCACGCGAGCAGACAGCGTGGCGTAGTACGCATTTTCTTGCGGCAAAAGCAAAGGAAAAAAATGTTTCATCAGCAAGGCCGGCCCGACCGCATTCACTTCAAACTGCCGCAACAATTGTTTTGAATTTAAAGCCTCTAAACGCTTTTCTGGCCCCAGATTGTCAATGGTCAGAGCACCTGTGGCGTCAATGACCCATTTGAATTCACAGACGCCATAGGGACCTGAAGGATTGCGCAGCGCAGCAGCGCAGTGCGCCATGCTCTCTTCATTTTCCAATTCAAATTGCAAATCAGCATGAGAACTTTTTGGGCGTGACAAACCCACAGCCAAACTGCAATGCGGGTCCTTTTCAAAATGCTTTAAAAAAGCCGCGCCGATAGCGCCGCTGGCCCCCAAGACCAAAGCTTGGTAGGTGCTCATGAATGCCGCGCATCCCACTTGAGTAAATACTTTTGCACTGTAGGCCGAATGGGCAAGAACATTTTGTAACCCACCTGAATGGCCCAGCTAAATGGCCATACTGAAAACACGCGCCCCGCCATGCGCCAGCCACGCAACTCCAACCAAAGGCGAGCAAATGCAGCACCGCCTTCAAACAATCGCCCTTGTGTGTCGCGAACATGAAAGTACGCCATGGCGCGCTGACAGCTCAGGCCATCACCCAAACTTGAATCGTCATTGGCTTGAAAATTGACACTGACGTCGTGCCACACCAGTTGCGCCGCATCCGGATTGCTTTTGTAAAAAGCAATCTCTCGCCGACACAAAGGACAGCTGCCATCGTAGTAAATGGTCAGGGGCCTCATGCGTCAAACTTCACCAGATGCGATGCGTCTAAGTGCTTGCTCAAACACGGCTGCGGGTTGACCACCCGAGATTAAATGCTTGTCGTTGATGATGACCGCAGGCACCGAGTGAATACCCGCTTGTTGGTAAAAGCGCTGAATTTCACGCACTTCCTGTGCATAGGTATCGGATGACAAAATGCTTTGCGCCTCTGCCACATCCAAGCCCACAGAAGCGACAACCGCCAACAATACGTCATCTGACTCCACCACTTCAGCGCGGCCTTGATAAGCTTCAAGCAAGGCACGCTTCAAAGCATGCTGACTGCCTTCTGGGCCCTTCACACCAGCCCAATGCAACAATCGATGTGCATTGAAGGTGTTGTAGACCCTGCCGCGTCCACCAGGATTGAACTTAAAGCCAACCTCTTCACCCCGCGCAGAAATATTGGCGCGAATTTGGGCTTGTTGTTCTGGCGTTGAACCGTATTTTTCGGTCAGGTGCTCGCCCAAATCTTGGCCGCCAGGCCCCATGTGGGGGTTCAGTTCGAAGGGTTGAAAATGCAAGTTAGCCTGCACTTCCCCCTTAAGTTGACCCAAGGCTTGCTCCAAAGCCCCCAAGCCCACAGCACACCATGGGCAGGCAATGTCAGAGACGAAGTCGATTTTCAGCGTAGCGGCCATGGCAAAAGATTTTTGAATAAAAACCAGATATTGCCTCAAATATTGGAAAATCGGGCTACAGGGACCAGATTCCATGCTTTGACTAGGGATCTTTGGCCGCCCCACTTCAGAGGAAGATCATGAAAATTTTGTGTTTGAACGGCATCAACTTGAACATGTTTGGCAAACGTGACCCCGCCCAATACGGCACCATCACCTTGGCTGAAATTGATGCACAAGTGAAAAAACTCGGCACAGAGCTGGGTGCTGAAGTGGAATGCTTTCAAACCAATTTTGAAGGCGCCATGGCCGAAAAAATACACCAAGCACATGCCGACAAAGTTGACGCTGTCATGATTAACGCAGGTGCCTGGACACACTACAGCTACGGCATTCGCGATGCGTTGGCCATCCTAAAGTGCCCCATCATTGAAGTCCACATGTCCAACATTCATGCGCGTGAAGAATTCCGTCATCAATCGGTCATTGCAGAAATTGCAAAGGGACAAATTGCAGGCTTTGGCGTTGACAGTTATTTGTTGGGCTTGCGTGCAGCCGTGTCAGCGGTGAGGGCCGCCGTTTAAAAATCTACACCAAACTGAGCGTGTGTTTCAACGCACGCTGAAAAGCAGCAGGGTTCTCATACTGAACCCAATGGCCCATGCCTGGAACCAGTTGCCATGCCACCAATTGGGGCGTGACTTGTTTGAACATGCGCTCTACCTCGGGCAAGCGGTCTAAATAAAACGCATCAAACTCCCCATAAATCACATGCACCGGGCATTTGATTTTGGGCATCGCCTGCACCAACACAGGCGTCGATGACAAACGACGACGTGTCATGCGGTCGCGAACCACATTCAAAATATGCAGCCGCATGGCCAATGGATCTAAATTGGCTTCATCGTGCAGCATCAAGCCCAACAAGTTGTGTCGATGCGCTTGCGCTTGCAACGCCTCAGTGGCCAAGTGCCGCCAACCCTTCAAAGGGATTCTTTTGGGCGAGGCCAACCCAAAGCCAGGCGCACCCACCATGACCAGCGCTTGCGCATCTTGCGGATAAGCCGCCAACCACATCGCTGCCGTCATCCCGCCAAAAGAAAAGCCCATGAAGATATTGTTGTCGTGGCGGCGCATCTGTTGCCATGCTGCATGAAGCGGTTCAACCAAGGCATCCGCATCGCCCCCTTTGGCTGGCGGATCTGAGTCACCAAAGCCAGGCAAATCAATAGCCAAGACCCGATAACCATCGGCCACTAGAGGCGCAATGTTTTGGATCCAATGCGTCCAACTGCCACTGCCGCCGTGAAGTAATACAAAGGTGCGCGCATTTTCTGGGCCCCATGCGTGCCAAATCATTCGCCCAGGCAGGGTGTACCTTTCACCCAATGCCAACAACTGCGCTACATCTGCACTCAACAGACTTTTGAGTTGATCATCCAGCTGAATGGGCTCTGCTTGCAAAGTCATGTTCAATAAAACGATTAATTTGGGGTCGAAAAATTTGCCAACGGATGATGCATGCGCCAAACTTTGTAGGCGGCCAGGGTTGCCAACAATGCCGTGGCCATGGACACCCAATAAACACTTTGAAGGCCTAGTCTGTCGCTCAGCAAGCCCCCCACCAAGCCCCCCAACACGCCTGGAAACCCATAGGCAATGACGGTGTACAAAGCCTGTCCACGCCCTCTGAGTCGACCCGGAAAATAATGAGACAAGAGGGCCACACAAACCGTGTGATTGGCTGCAAAGGTCAGTGCATGAAGAGCCTGGGCCAAGAGCAAAACCCACAAAACATCGGCCCACTGAGCTGTCATGCCCATGCGCAAGGTCATGGCCGCAGAACACACCAGCAACCACCCCGTCAAAGGCAATCGGTGCAGCCATTTAGATTGAGAAAAGAACCAAGCAATTTCGACAATGACTGAGACTGCCCACAAAACACCAATCCAGACTTTGCTGTAGCCCAATGAATCTAAGTACAGAGAGAAAAACACATACACACCCATGTGCGACAGCACATGAAAAAATGCAGTGACAAAAAACCACAAGACATGCTTTTGTCGCAGCACAGGCCAAATGGCTTCTTTCACATCACTGGTGGATGTTGCTTCTTTAAGGTCTGGTAGCAGCCAAACACTGGCGGTCACAGCGACCAAGCTCAAAACAGTCCAACCCGGAAAATGCTGCATGCCAAAATATTCAAACCACGCACCGGCCATGAACACTGTCACTAAAAATCCAATGGAGCCAAACAGCCGCACACGGCCATAACGCTTGGCATCAAAGGCGCCGCCTTGGCTGACCAGATGCGCCATCGCGGCCTCACTCATGGGCATCATGGAACTGGTGTGCGTGAACATGATCAACAGCACCAAGCCCAACGCAATGGGGCTCAAATCAAACAGCAAGATGCAAGCGCAGAGCAGTGCGACGGTGGCCCCATAACGAAGCAACTTGACACGTTCGCCTGTGTGATCACTCAGCCAACCCCAACCGTAGGGGGCAAACAAGCGCGTGGCAGCTTGCACAGAAGTTAAGACGCTGATGGCAAACAGCCCATAGCCAAGCTCCTTCAACCACAGCGGCAAGTAGGGATTGAAAAACCCAATGTGCGCAAAGTAAGTGGCAGAGACCGCTGCAAACGGCACAAGTTGCCGACGGGTGACAGCGCCAGAGTTGGGCACAAATGCCCCTTAGTTGTTTGTCGCTAGCGCCACATCACCGCACTGTGCGCGGTGTTGAAGTGCATGGTCGATGATGACCAAGGCCAACATGGCCTCTGCAATGGGCGTGGCCCGGATGCCCACGCAGGGATCGTGACGACCCTTGGTCAGCACCTCCACTGCGTTGCCATGTGTATCAATGGAAGGTCGAGGAATCAGAATGGAGCTGGTGGGCTTGATCGCAATTGACACCTCAATGTCTTGACCTGTACTGATACCGCCCAAAACACCGCCAGAGTGATTGCCCACAAAGCCGTCGGCCGTGATGGGGTCGCCGTGCTCGCTGCCCTTTTGTGTCACAGATGCAAAACCTGCACCGATCTCAACACCCTTCACCGCATTGATCCCCATCATGGCGTAGGCAATGTCGGCGTCTAGTTTGTCAAACAATGGCTGGCCCAAGCCGACTGGCATACCTTGAGCCACCACGCGCAAACGGGCGCCACAAGAGTCGCCCGACTTGCGCAATGCATTCATATAGTCCTCGAGGGCAGACACATCGGCGATTGGCGCAAAGAAGGGATTGTTGGGAACGTGGTCCCAAGACTCAAAGCCAATGACTTGATCGCCAATTTGCGTCATGCAGCCTTTGAAAGTGGTGCCATATTGTTGAGCCAACCACTTCTTGGCCACGGCACCCGCAGCCACCATGGGCGCCGTTAAACGCGCGGAGGAACGGCCGCCACCGCGTGGATCGCGCAAGCCATACTTACGCCAATAAGTGAAGTCGGCATGACCTGGTCGAAAGGTTTGAACAATGTCGCCGTAGTCTTTGCTGCGCTGGTCTGTGTTTTGAATGAGCAAGGCAATGGGTGTGCCAGTTGTCAGTCCTTGGTAGACGCCCGACAAGATTTGAACTGTGTCGGGTTCATTGCGCTGGGTGACAAATTTGGAAGTGCCAGGCCGCCTTCTGTCGAGATCGGGTTGGATATCGGCCTCGGACAAAGGCATGCCGGGTGGGCAGCCGTCAATTACACAGCCAATGGCTGGGCCGTGGGATTCACCAAAGTTGGTGACCGAGAATAAATTGCCGAAGGTGTTACCGCTCATAGTCCCCCATTATCTCAGAGGGAGGGCGCTTCTTTCTCTTGCTTGTTATCGCCATCCGGCCAGTCACGGATATAGGCTTTGAGCATTTTGTTTTCAAAATTTTGGCTATCGACAACGGCTTTGGCCACGTCATAGAAGCTGATCACCCCCATCAGGACGCGATTTTCTATCACAGGCATGTACCTGGCGTGGTTGGTCAACATCATGCGGCGGACATCGTCCATGTCGGTTTCGCTGGTGCAGGTTAAGGGTTCTTTGTCCATTGAGCTGCCTACCAAGACAGTTCCGATGGAGCCGTTATTTTCGGCCAACGATTTCATGACTTCACGGAAGGTGAGCATGCCGACCAAATTGCCGCGATCCATGACCACCAATGAGCCCAAGTCCTTTTCGGACATGACTTGTACCGCGGTGGCCAGGGTTTCATCTGGCCTGACCGTGATCAGAATGTTGCCCTTGACTCGAAGGATGTCACTGACTTTCATGGCGAGTTCTCCTAGTGAGTTCCAAATATAGCCCACAATCTTGACTAAGAACAGTAAAAGCTTACCCTTAAGCACTTGCCCGAATCTTTAGGTATTTTGTTGGAGCATTTTTATGCCTGGTTACTCAGACCCTGGTTTTGACACATTGGCCCTGCATGCGGGCGCCGCCCCCGACCCCGCGACGGGTGCTCGCGCAGTCCCCATCCACCTGACCACATCCTTTGTTTTTGAGTCGAGTGACCAAGCGGCTTCGCTCTTCAACCTTGAGCGAGGTGGCCATGTTTACAGCCGAATCAGCAACCCCACCAACGCAGTTTTAGAGCAACGCATTGCCGCCTTAGAGGGCGGTATTGGCGCCATTGCAACCGCCAGCGGTCAAGCTGCTTTGCACTTGGCCGTTACCACCCTGATGGGCGCTGGCTCTCACGTTGTTGCATCGTCAGCGCTTTATGGCGGCTCTCACAACTTGCTGCATTACACGCTTCGGCGTTTTGGCATTGAGACCACCTTTGTCAAACCTGGTGATTTGGATGCTTGGCGTGCCGCAGTTCAACCCAACACCAAATTATTTTTTGGCGAAACAGTTGGCAACCCTGGCATGGACGTTCTGGATTTGCCTGCCGTCAGTCAAATCGCACACGCGGCAGGCGTGCCCCTGTTGGTCGATGCCACCCTCACCTCGCCCTGGCTCTTAAAGCCACTTGAGCACGGCGCCGATTTGGTGGTGCACTCTGCCACCAAATTTTTATCGGGTCATGGCACCGTCATTGGCGGCTTGGTGGTCGATGGTGGCAGCTTTGATTGGGATGGACCCAACACAAACGGCAAGTTTGCTGAACTCACACAAGCCTACGAAGGCTTCCACAACATGGTGTTCACTGAAGAGAGCACCATTGGGGCCTTCTTGTTGCGCGCCCGACGTGAAGGCCTGCGTGACTTTGGTGCTTGCATGAGTCCGCACACTGCTTGGCTCATTTTGCAAGGCATCGAAACCCTGCCACTGCGCATGGCGCGGCACGTCAGCAATACCGAAAAAGTCGTCAACTTTTTGGCGGCGCACCCCATGGTGAGCCGTGTGGGGCATCCTATGCTGGAAAGCCATCCCAGCCATGCGTTGGCACAAAAACTATTGCCAAGGGGGGCTGGCTCTGTGTTCAGTTTCGACATTGCAGGTACGCGTCAACAAGGCAAAGCCTTCATTGAGGCCTTGCAAGTGTTCAGCCATTTGGCCAATGTGGGTGACTGCCGTTCTTTGGTCATCCACCCTGCCAGCACCACCCATTTCAGGGTTGATGACGAAACTTTGAAGGCTTCTGGCATAGGCCCTGGCACTGTGCGTTTGTCCATTGGCCTGGAAGATCCAGACGACCTGATAGACGACTTGAAACGTGCCTTGCGGGTTGCCGAAAAAGCAGTTGTCAAAGCTGGAGGTGCCGCATGATCTACACCGTTCAAGGCGCGCCGCTTTATGCCTACACAGGTGGCAAAGCCTTTGACCCGCAGAAGCCTACCATCGTCTTCATCCACGGCGTTTTAAACGATCACAGTGTTTGGATTTTGCAATCACGTTACTTTGCCAACCATGGCTGGAATGTTTTGGCCATCGACCTGCCCGGCCACGGTAGGAGTGGTGGCAAGGCGCCCGCCACCGTTCAGTCTGCGGCCCAAAGTGTCATGGCTTTGTTGGATGTCGCGGGTGTCTCCAAAGCCGTCTTGATGGGTCACAGTTTTGGCTCGCTCATTGCACTGCACGCTGCTGCCGAAAATCCAACGCGCGTTTCTCAGTTGGCCATGGTGGGAACGGCCTATCCCATGCGCGTTTCGCCCGCGTTGCTGGAAGGTTCACTGAATGCCCCCGAAAAAGCCATCCACATGGTCAATGTGTTTTCGCATTCCACACTGGCCCCACCGCCCAGTGCCTTGGGCCCGGGTACTTGGTTGTTAGGCGGCAGCAAAGCCCTCATGCGACGGGTCTTGGCCAGCAACCCGAACGAGAATATTTTTAACATTGGTTTTAAGGCTTGCGATCAATACGATCAAGGCGAAGTCGATATGGCCAAAGTCCAATGCCCCACGCTCTTTTTGCTGGGTCAAAAAGACCAAATGACTCAACCCAAAGCAGCCCAATCTTTGATTCAACTGGCACACAATGGCCAAGTTGCCTATGTCAATGCAGGCCATCAACTTATGGTCGAAGCGCCCGAAGAAACATTGAAGGCCATGGTGGCTTTTTGCAAACATTAAAGCTTGATGGCACCCAGCCCAGAAGACCCAAGGACACCCCATGAACAACACCAACAACATGCCTGCACAGGACCAAGCTGCGCCTGATATTTCAGCGTTCAATTCATTCGCGGAGTTCTATCCGTTTTACTTGAACGAACACAGCAATCAAACCTGCCGACGTTTGCACTTCGTGGGTTCTAGTTTGTCGTTGATGTGTTTGGCCATGCTCTTCATCACAGGCAAGCCCCAATATTTTTTATACGGCTTGTTGTGCGGTTACGGTTTCGCTTGGATTGGACACTTTGGGTTTGAGAAAAACAAACCCGCCAGTTTCAAAAGACCGCTTTACAGCTTCATGGGCGATTGGGTCATGTACAAGGACATCTGGATCGGCAAGATCAAGTTTTAATGACGTCGGCCACCTTGATGGTGGGCAGGTGCATTTGTTGCCAGAGCAGTGCCGTGTTTTCAGTTTGATGCAAACACAAACTGTCCATCAAGGGCGCTAACGAGACCTCTTGCAAGTCGACCAACAAGACCCACGCGCTTTCAAGGCGCGAGTTAGATTGCTCGAGCTTTCCAATCCACTTCAAGTCATGAAGGGCATTCAACACTTGTTGCGCATGTCGATGTTCAATGTGCAAAGCCTCCGCCATTTCGCTCAATCGCAGGCCTTGTGGTGACGATTTTCTGGCGACTGATAGTTGACTCAAAATTTCTAATGCCAAGCGAAATGACCAGCCTGGACCATCGGCGATGCGCTTCGATTGACGACCAATTTCTGGCAGGCTGGCTGTGATCACAGCACCCAGCAACACCACCACCCAAGCCACATAAATCCAAACCAACAGAATGGGCACCGCAGCGAAGGCGCCATAAATGGCCGAGTAGCTGGGCATTTGCGCCAAGTAAACTGCCAAGCCCTTTTTGGCCAATTCCAAACCCAAAGCCACGGCAATACCGCCCGTCAGAGCATGTCGCCATTCGACACGCGTGTTGGGCAAGTAGTAATACAAACCAGTGACGCAAGCCACCAGCAACGAAAACTCAACCAAATCCAATAAGTTTCTGACAGACACCGGCAGCCAGTCGGCCAAACCAGACAAATAACCTGTGAACAAGTACGAAGAAATGGCCAAGCTTGCGCCAAGCAACAAAGGTCCCAGCGTCAACCCAGCCCAATAAAGCAGCAACCTTTGCGACCAGGGCCGCTGACGACCGACGCGCCATATTTGACCCATGGTTCGATCAATGGTCACCAACAAGGCAACGGAAGCCAAAACGACCGCAGCCAATCCGAACAAGCCCAATCGGCTGGCTTTCTTTGAAAATTGCGTCAATGACCCCAAGACTTGGCGGGAAATGCTTTCTGGCACCAAGCTTTCAATCAGCCAGCGTTGCAATTGATCCTGCACCTGAGAAAAGATGGGAAACGCGGTAAAAATGGCCAAGATCAAGGTAAACAAAGGCACCAGGGCCAAAACCGTGGTGAAAGTCAGTGAACTGGCCGTCATGCCCAAGCGGACTTCACGGAACCGTGTCCACAAAGTACGCAACATTTGGCGCCAAGGGAATTGAACAAATGCGTTCAAACTGGCGTGGAGAGAGTCAATCGGCTTCATGACCGGTATGATGCCATCGCCATGAACAACTCTTCTCAAAATTCCACTTTTCTCAGCCCTCAAAGCATTGAATTCACCCGTTGGGTGGCTGTCGGCAGTCTTTTAGCCCTCATTTTGCTGGGTTTGCTCTGGGAACTGTGGCTCGCACCCTTGCGCGAAGGTGGGTCCTGGTGGGCCCTCAAGGTCCTCCCCCTCTGCTGGCCCCTGGCCGGTCTGCTCAAAAACCGCATGTACACCTACCGCTGGGTGAGCCTCATGGTTTGGCTTTATTTCATTGAAGGCGTGGTCAGAGCCTGGGGCGACAAGGGTTGGTCTGCAGGCCTTGCCTTGGCCGAAACCATCTTGTGTGTCATGCTTTTTGCAGCGTGTGCCTTTCATGTCCGATGGCGCTTTCAAATGGCCAGGGCCAACGATACACAAATCACCGAAACTGAACAGCCAACTGAAATTTCAAAATGAGTGCTTTATTGGATTCCTTGCGCCAAATTTGTGGCGCCTCCAATGTCCTCACCCATGAGGATCCTCAAACCGACTTGAGTGCCTGGGAGCAAGATTGGCGCAAGCGTGCGCAAGGCTTGGCCTTGGCCGTGGTCCGACCCGCCAATGTTCAAGAAGTCTCAGAGGTTGTAAAAGCTTGCGTCAAAGCCAAGGCTAGCATCGTGCCGCAGGGTGGCAACACTGGCCTGGCCGTGGGCTCGATCCCAGACGACACAGGCCAGCAAGTGGTCTTGAGTTTGCAGCGCATGAATCAAATACGGTCGCTCGATGCGGCCAATCTGACCGTGGTGGCCGAAGCCGGATGTGTCTTGCAACAGGTACAAGAACATGTCGACAAAGCGGGCTACCTGTTTCCCTTGAGTCTGGCCGCCGAAGGCAGTTGCACATTGGGGGGCAACTTAGGCACCAATGCAGGTGGCACCCAAGTGGTTCGATTTGGCAACACACGCGAGCTGTGTCTGGGTCTTGAAGTTGTGACAGCCCAAGGCGATATTTGGCACGGCTTATCGGGCCTGCGCAAAGACAACACGGGCTACGATTTGCGCAATCTGATGATTGGCAGCGAAGGCACATTGGGCATCATCACGGCGGCCTGCATGAAGCTATACCCTCAGCCAGCCGCACAACTGACAGCATGGGCCGCGGTGCCCAGCATGGAAGCGGCTGTCTTGCTTTTGGGCTTGGCGCACGAGCGCTTGGGCGCAGGCCTAACGGGCTTTGAAGTGATGGGCCAATTTGCTCTGAGCTTGGTCGACAAACACCACCCTCAACTGCGCGTGCCTTTGTTCAAAGAGACGCCTTGGTGTGTGCTCTTAGAAAACTCAGACCACGAGTCTGAAGCGCATGCCCGTATTGGGTTTGAGAGCCTCATGGAAACCGCGCTAGAAAATGGCTGGGTGACAGACGCCGTGGTGGCTGAAAGTTTGGCGCAGGCGCACAGCCTTTGGCAAATTCGTGAAAGCATTCCATTGGCGCAAGCCACAGAAGGCCTCAATATCAAACACGACATCAGTGTGCCGGTTTCGCGCATCCCTCAATTTGTGGCCGAGACCGACGCCTTGTTGCAGACCAAAATACCTGGCATTCGCTTGGTTAACTTCGGCCATTTGGGCGATGGCAATTTGCATTACAACGTTCAAGCTCCCGCAGGCGCCGACGGCCCAGCCTTCCTCAAAAATCATGAAGATGAAGTCAATACGTGGGTTTTTGACCAAGTCAAAGCTTTCAATGGCTCGATCAGTGCCGAGCACGGCATTGGCAGCCTCAAGGCCGGCAAGCTGACCCATTACAAAGATCCTACGGCTTTGGCCATGATGAAGGCCATCAAACTAGCCTTGGATCCTCACAACATCATGAACCCTGGCAGAGTGATTAAAATTTAGGCCAAGTCTTCAATTCAAAGACACCCACGGCAGCGCCCTCATCCAAACCATTTTGAGCTTTTCATGACCACACGCCCTATTCGATCGCAATACGAAGATTTCATGCGCCACGTCAACGACCATGGCGTCTTCAAAGCCGACCGAACTGGTACGGGCACCACCAGCGTGTTTGGTCATCAAATGCGCTTTGACCTGAACGAAGGCTTTCCGCTGGTCACCACCAAAAAGGTACACCTGCGCTCCATCATTCAGGAACTCTTGTGGTTCCTCACAGGCTCAAGCAACAACAACTGGCTGCGCGAACGCGGCGTGACCATTTGGGACGAATGGGCCCGCGAAGACGGCGACCTCGGTCCTGTGTATGGCGTTCAATGGCGCAGTTGGCCAACACCCGATGGCGGTCACATCGATCAAATTGAAGACGTCATTCGCACCCTCAAAACCAACCCCGATTCACGCCGAATCATTGTGAGCGCATGGAATGTGGCCGAGTTGTCCAAGATGGCCCTCATGCCCTGCCATGCCTTCTTTCAGTTTTATGTGGCACCGCCCCTGACTGAAGGCGGCAAAGGCAAACTCAGCTGCCAGCTTTATCAGCGCAGTGCCGACATTTTCTTGGGCGTGCCCTTCAACATTGCCAGCTACGCCCTGCTGACGCACATGATGGCGCAGCAATGCGATTTGGATGTGGGTGATTTCATTTGGACAGGTGGCGATTGCCACATCTATAGCAATCACAAAGAACAAGTGGCCTTGCAATTGAGTCGCGCACCATTTGCCTATCCCACCTTGAACATCAAGCGCAAACCCGCCTCCATCTTCGACTACGAATACGAAGACTTTGAGGTACTCGACTATGAGTGCCACGCCGCCATCAAAGCACCCGTCGCTGTTTGATGAAGCTCAAACTCATCTACGCGCGCGCGGCCAATGGCGTCATTGGCTTGAACAACCAAATGCCTTGGCACTTGCCTGAGGACTTGGCACATTTCAAACGCACCACCCTTGGCTGTCCTGTGCTCATGGGTCGCAAAACTTGGGAGTCCATCCCAGCCAAATTTCGCCCCCTGCCCGGACGCGCCAACTTGGTCATCACCCGCCAACCAGATTGGCAAGCCGAAGGCGCTCACGTGGTGCACTCGCTAGAAGAAGGTCTGACGCTGGCCTTGGCTCACTGCCCTGAAGGCAAAGACTTGTGGGTCATGGGCGGTGCCGAAATTTATGCCCAGGCGGCATCCATTGCAGAAGAAGCCGTCGTGACTGAAATTGAAGCCGACTACGAAGGTGATGCTTTCGCACCTCAACTGGGCGCCGGTTGGCAAGAAGTCTCACGTGAATCGCATGTTTCATCGACCGGTTTGAAATTCTGTTTTGTCACCTACCGCCAATCCATTTGAACAAGCGATTTACAAGATGAAGCTCGCTACCTGGAATGTCAATTCGCTGACCGTTCGACTACCTCAAGTCATTGATTGGTTAAAAGCGCAAGAAACTTTAGGCCCAGAGCACGCCATCGATGTGCTGGCCTTACAAGAACTCAAGATGACTGACGACAAGTTTCCGCATGCTATCTTTGCGGAAGCGGGTTATCACGCCCAATGGTTTGGTCAAAAAACCTACAACGGCGTGGCGCTCATCTCACGCACAGAAGGCACGCAAGTCGTCAAAAATATTCCTGGCTTTGAAGACGACATGTCGCGCGTCATTGCTGCCACCTATGGCGATGTGCGCGTCATTGGGGCTTATTTTCCAAACGGACAAGCCCCCGACAGCGACAAGTTTGTTTACAAAATGAAATGGCTAGAAGCCATGCATGGCTGGGTTCAACAAGAAATGGCGTCGCATCCCAAGTTGGCACTCATGGGCGACTACAACATCACCTTCGACGATTTGGATGTTTGGGATCCAGTGGCATTGGCTGGCACCATTCACTGCACACCCGAAGAACGCGCGCATTTAAACGCCTTAGTTGAGCTGGGTTTGCACGACAGCTTTAGGTTGTTCGAACAACCCGCCAAAAGTTTCAGCTGGTGGGACTACCGCGATTTTGGTTTCAAAAGAAACAGGGGCTTGCGCATCGATCACATTTTGGTGACCGATGCATTAAAAGCACAAGCCTCAGCGTGTGTGATCGACAAACTACCGCGCAAAAATGAACGGCCTAGCGACCACACCCCCGTGGTGTTAAGCCTTTTGGGCAGCCATGGCCTTGCCAACCTCTAACGAGCCCTGACCCGAGCCAGACTCAGGCACCAATTCGTTGTGGCGATCTGTGACTTGTGGCATGGCAGCCAATAATTGCTCTGCCGTATCTTCCGCCATGCCCAAATAAACGCCCTGCGTGAGGGTGATGTTGGCCACTTCAAAGCTGCCGGCACCTGCGCAAATGATGGTGCGATTGGGCGCATCTTCCGAGGCCATGACCAACATGGCTGGCACTACAGCTTGAGGCTCCAAGGCCTTTAGCACGGCCTCAGGCATCAAACCTTCCGTCATTCGGGTGGCCGCAGTAGGCGCCAATGAATTCACGCGAATGTTGTACTTATCACCTTCAATGGACAGTGTTTGCATCATGCCGGCCAAGGCCATCTTGGCTGCACCATAGTTGGCCTGACCAAAGTTGCCATAGAGGCCACTGGAAGACGTGGTCATGATGACGCGGCCATATTTTTGCGCCTGCATGATGGGCCAGACCGCTTTGGTGCAATGAAACGCACCCATGACGTGAACTTCCATGACCAAGCGAAACTCGTCGACTTCCATTTTGGAAAAACTTTTGTCGCGCAAGATACCTGCGTTGTTAACCAATATATCCACGCGGCCCCAAGTGTCCATGGCCTGTTGCACCATGCCCTTGACAGCTTCAAAATCGGTCACGGAGGCGCCATTGGCAATGGCTTCACCGCCTGCCTTCACAATTTCATCGACCACCGCCTGAGCGGCACTCACCGAACCGCCCTCGCCGCGCACATTGCCTCCAAGGTCGTTGACCACGACTTTGGCGCCTCTCTTGGCCAAAGCCAAGGCATGTTGTTTGCCCAATCCGCCGCCAGCACCTGTGACAATGGCGACACGTCCGTGAAAATCAATGCTCATTTGGATTCCTCAATCTGATAGCCTTGTAATGCTGTCACTTTAAACCAAGAAACCGATTGTCACTGTTACCCGATTGACACCCCAGTTCACTCACCTTTTCACCCCAACGCCCAAGCCTCTATGGAAATCACCTCTCACATTATTGACACGCCACCGCGCGATGCCGCCACGGTTCTTGTGTTGCGTCAGGGTCACGAGGGCTTAGAAGTCTTGATGCTCAAGCGGCATTCAGACTCTAAAGATTTGGGTGGTGTTTTTGTGTTTCCAGGGGGCAAACGCGATGAAGCCGATGGCACACCTGAAGCTTTGGCCACCCTACAACAAGACCTTGGCCACTTGCATGCGCAGTTGGGTGAACCCGAACTTCAAACCGAACATGCAGCCAGTTTGTTTGTCGCCGCACTGCGTGAAGCTCAAGAAGAATGCGGTTTGCAAATTCAAGCTTCAGACCTTCAGGCCTGGTCGCGCTGGATCACGCCGCGCATGCCCTCGCTAATGTCAAAGCGTTTTGACACGCGATTTTTTCTGGCGCGCGCACCCCATTCTCAAACGGCTGTGCAAGACAACCACGAAACCACCGAAGTCTTGTGGTCCACCCCTCGCAATGCACTGATTCAATACTGGCAAGGCACCATTGTGTTGGCGCCGCCCCAAATCATGAGCCTGTCGCACCTGAGTCTTTTTCAATCCGTAGAAGAAGCCATGCAAGATGCCGCGCAGCGAACGCCGCCTGTCATCCTGCCCGAGCCCTTTGACCAAGACGGCATGCGCGTCATCTGTTACCCAGGCGACCCACGTCATCCAGTTTTACAAAGAGCTTTACCTGGCCCCACTCGCCTGCACTTTAGAAACAAGCGCTTTGAGCCAGAGGGTGGTTTACAAGCTTTACTGCATGGCCCCGCATGAGCCTGCCGAAATATTTATCGATGGCCAAAGCCATTCAGTATGTGGGCGATGCCGCCAGTGCCGCGCAACTACTGACGACGCTTCAAAGTACCTTGGCATCAGAAATACACGAAATTGCGCAGGCCATTGAAGCCAAAAATTTTGAAACACTGAAGAAAAATTTTCACTAAATCAAAGGCTTTGCGCCTGTGTTTTGCCATGACGATCTGTTAGCTCAAATCACTTCTACCGAAGCACTTTGCAAAACAATTGACAACGCCCAAATGCAAAGCGAGGCATTGAATGCCAGCTCAAATTTGTTAGTGAGTTTGAACAGCTTGTTGGCAGAGGTTACTGCACATTTATCGGCACAGGTTTACGCGAAGACTGCTTCAACCAAGCCTCCATCACCTGAGGATCCTGAACCACCCGGAGGGTGTCAAACGCTTGCTGCGCCTCCGGGTAATGCCGCCTCAAATAATTGAGCCATTGCTTCAATCGACCGGAGCGATGGCGAGGCGCCACATGCAAGCTCATGCGCTTCCAAAAAACACTGAGCAATGGCCACAATTGCTCCCAAGAGAATGACTTTGGCATGTCCGCCAAATCCAAGCCTTGTGCTTGTGCATCGTGATATTTAATTTCCAATGCCAGCCCAGGATTGTTGATCATGCCGCGACCAATCATCAAGTCTTGGCAACCTGTCACCTCACGGCAACGCACGGCATCGGCCACCGTCCAAATTTCACCATTGGCCACCATGGGCAACTTGACGCATTGACGCACATCGGCGATGCGGTCCCAGTAGGCGGGCGGTCTGTAGCCATGGGCTTTGGTTCGCGCATGCACCACCAACTCATTGGCCCCAGCACCTTCAATGGCCTGCGCGCAATCTTCTGCGCGCGAGTCGTCGTTAAAGCCCAAACGCATCTTGGCAGAAACCGGAACGTGCGGCGGGACAGCTCGGCGCACTGCAGACACAATTTGACCAATCAACTCTGGCTCGTCTAGCAGCACCGCGCCGCCCCGATGTCGGTTGACAGTTTTGGCAGGACACCCAAAATTCAAATCAATGCCAGCTGGGTTGAGTTTGGCGAGTCGTGCAGCATTTTCGGCAAGGACTTGAGGGTCTGAGCCAAGCAGCTGTGCTTTGACCGGCACACCCGCCACGGTTTTGCCAGCGTTGAGCAGCTCCGGCACCACTCTGTAAAACGCTCTTTTTGGCAAAACCGCATCGGTCACACGAATGAATTCGGACACACACAAGTCAATGCCGCCCACACGGGTGAGCGTGTCGCGCAGGCTGTGATCCAACAGCCCTTCCATAGGGGCCAACAAAATTCTCATTCGATGCAATGCACTCAATCTAGCATTAACTTAAAGATCGCTTCATCCGAACTTCTTCAACCTTGACGGCGCCAAACGGCACTGTGCGGGCGGTGTTCATTTCGCGCTTAAAGCCAGCCATTTCGTGAAAGCGCACAGTGCGCTCGTTCAGCAAAGGCACCCAGATGGTCACATCGGTGCAGTCTTCTTCAAGCAAGCCTTCGCGAGCGGCATCCCACAAGGCCAGGCCAACGCCTTCTCCCAGTCTATCGGGGTCGGCATAAATGGCCCAAATTTCGCCAGTGGTGTTTTTTGATTTGGGGTCGCGCGAGCGGTCAAAGCCCACAAAGCCCACAATGCTGCCGCCTTCCAAAGCCACCATGACTTGGGGCTCGCCGTATTCAATGGCCTCTTTCCAATAAGACACCCTTTTGGCCATGGGCGTGGCGTCCCAATGCGCCTCGGGCACTTGGCCGGCGTAGGCAGCGCGGCTGGCAATCAGGTGGAGATTGGCCACTTCGGCGGCTTCTTTTTTAGTGGCAAAACGTACTTCAAAGTCAGACATATCGGTCAATGTTAGAGTCTCAAAACCCTAGATTGTCGCCTGAAGTGGCGGACAAGGGAATTTAGAGGTCGAAGGAGCCTTAGGATGAGCCAGCAAAATACATCAAATTTGGTTTTAGAACGAATCGTTGACGTCCCCCCTGAACTTCTGTTCAAGGCTTGGACCACGCCTCAGCACCTGATGCCCTGGTTTTGTCCCAAACCTTATCAAACCATTGAATGTGAGATTGATTTGCGCCCCGGCGGGACGTTTTTCACCCAAATGATCGACCCTGAAGGCAACAAATTGCCCGCTGAACCCGGCTGTTTTCTTGAAATCGTTCCCAATCGAAAAATTGTTTGGACCTCTGCACTGGGTCCTGGCTTTAGACCGCTTGAAGCGTCTGCATTTCCTTGGGTCTTCACGGCCATGCTTGAGTTTGAACCCAACGGTATTGGGGGGGCCATTTATAGAGCCACCGCCATTCACAAAGACGCAAAAGATGCTGACTCTCACGAACAAATGGGTTTCAGCCAAGGATGGGGCGTCGTTCTGGATCAATTGGTGGCTTACGTTAAATCGACACCCATGGCTTGATGCACAGGCATTCAATGAAACTAAAGCTTTCCGCCATGTTTGTGAAGACTTTGAAGGTATTGAGCTTGTGGGCGATGTGTCAACTTTCGCCTTTGCAAGCCCAAGTTCAAGTGTTCAAAGACGACATGGCCGAACGAACCCGCGCCTGCACCGCCTGCCATGGTGAACAAGGCAAAGCAGGACCAGATGGGTATTACCCAAGACTGGCCGGCAAGCCTGCAGGTTACTTGTACAACCAGCTCAAAAATTTTCAAGAAGGGCGACGTCATTACAACCTCATGACGCGCTTGGTCGACCCCTTGTCTGACGCCTACCTTCAGGAAATGGCGAACTATTTTGCCAATCTCAAATTACCTTACCCACCTGCCGCCAGGCCTCCCGAACGTGTTTCTAATCGACTTTTGCTTGAAGGCAAAAAATTGGCCCTTGAGGGGGACAGCACGCGAAATGTGCCAGCCTGTAGCACTTGCCACGGCGCACAACTCACAGGCATTCAGCCCAATGTGCCCGGACTTTTGGGCTTGCCGCTCGACTACTTGAATGCACAGCTAGGCGCTTGGCAAACCCACCAAAGAAAAGCCGCTGCACCCGACTGCATGAGCGACATCGTTCAACGACTCTCCTCTGAAGATTTGGTGGCTGTCGCCACTTGGTTGTCAACCCAAAACGTTCCGCTTGCAGCCTTGCCTGCCAAGCAAATTGCAGAGCCATTGAAAGCCCCATGGCGTTGCGGCAGTGCACCCGAATTGTCCAAGGCACAGCCATGATGTTTCCAATTCATTTTTGGCGTTACTTTGCCCTCCCCTGGCTCACCGTACTAGGGCTGCTTGGCGGCACCATTTGGCTTGACAACCATCGCGACCTTTTCGAAACACAACCGCCCGCCCGCATTGAAAGCTTGTCTGAAAAAATCTTGATCGACAAAGGCCATCAACTGCTGAGGCTTGGCAATTGCATGGCTTGTCATACCGAACGCGGGCAAGCTGCAGGCGCTGGAGGTCGCGCTTTTGAAACGCCCTTTGGCAAGGTCTATAGCAGCAACATCACACCCGATGCCAAGCATGGTTTGGGCGCATGGAATACTCAGGATTTTTGGCGCGCATTGCAACACGGCAAATCCAAAGATGGCCGCTTGTTGACGCCAGTCTTTCCGTATCAGCACACCACACTCATCACACGCGAAGACTGTGATGCCATGTTTGCAGCACTCAAAACATGGGCACCTGCGGCCAATCCAAAATCAATCGCAAAACCTTCTGAAACTTTAGATTGGCCTTACGGTACGCCCGTGGCGATTGCGGTTTGGCGAAGTCTGTTTTTCACGCCTGGCGTGTATCAGCCCAATCCTCAGCAAAGCCAAGAATGGAACCGCGGCGCCTACATTGCACAAGGCCTAGGCCACTGCGCCGCTTGCCATAGCGAGCGAAATGAATGGGGCGCCATTGAATCGGTGAAAGACTTTTCTGGTGGCCTCATGCCGGTGATCAATTGGTATGCGCCGTCGCTCACAAGCTTGAAAGAAACAGGCTTGGCCAATCAAAGCACGCAAGAGATCGCTCGACTGCTTCAATCTGGCTCGAATGACCAAGCTACCGCCAGTGGGCCCATGGCAGAAGTGGTTCAACACAGCACACAACATTGGCGCAATGAAGATCTGTTGGCTGTAGCCACATACCTCAAGGACTTGGCCCAACAAGAACCGCGAGGCCCTTCCGCCGCGCCAACAGGCAAACGCATCCAGACAGGCTCAAGCCCTTCAGCCAAAGTCTTGAGTCTGGGCGCCAAAATTTACGATGACCACTGCGTTCAATGCCACCAAAGCCAAGGTCAAGGTGTGCCAGGCGCATACCCTGCGCTGGCCAACAATCGGGCAGTGCTTTTGAGTGACCCCACCAACTTAGTTCAAAGCGTTTTGTATGGCGGCTACCCTGTATCCACGTCTCTGAACCCAAGACCTTTTGGCATGCCTCCGTATATCCTGACCCTTGAAGATCGTGAAATTGCAGCCGTGCTCACCCACCTTAGAACCCAGTGGGGCAACCAAGCGCCCGAAGTCACGCCATTGCAAGTCAATCGCATCAGATCACTTCAAGGACCTTGAACATGTCTGCACTGGAGGTGGTCTTTGTAGACGATCATTTGTTGGTTTTGAACAAACCGTCGGGTTTGTTAAGCGTGCCAGGGCGCGGAGAAGACAAACAAGACTGCCTCATCGCCAGAGCACAGGCGCAATGGCCTGAGGCACTTACAGTGCACCGCCTCGATATGTCGACATCGGGCTTGATGGTGATTGCCAAAGGCCCCGAGATGCAACGCAGCCTGAGCCTAGCGTTTGCACAAAGAGAAGTTCACAAAATCTATGAAGCCATTGTGGCGGGTGAACTCAGCGCCACCGAAACAGGTGATGCAGACGCTTGGTCTGACATTCACATGCCACTCTTAATTGATTGGCCCAACAGGCCCAAAAGCAAAGTAGATTGGGAACACGGAAAACCCAGCCACACGCAATGGCGCGTCAAACACTCAAATTTAACAAATGCCACGCGCGTTGAACTTCAACCCATCACTGGCCGCACACACCAATTGCGACTGCACATGATGGCCATCGGCCACCCTATTTTGGGCGATGCCTTGTATGCCTCCCCCGACATCCAAGCTCAATCACCCCGCTTGCTGTTGCACGCGCGAGTTTTGCAATTGAAGCATCCCGTTACGGCAGAATGGATGGCGTTTGAAAGCACCGTTCCTTTTTAGTTCAATTTATCAACTCAATTAACTCACTCTATTCATCTAGCATGTCACAACATCTCTACATCCTGACAGGCGGCTCTCGCGGCATGGGCTTGGCCATCGCAGAGCAACTTTTGCAAAAAGACCATACGCTCATTTGTATTTCGCGCAACACCCAAGCCGCCCTCACCGAGCAAGCGCAAAAAGTAGGCGCTCATCTTGAACAGTGGTCACACGATTTAGCAGATGGCGCCAGCGCCAGTGAGGCACTCAAGAAATGGCTTTCTTCCCAAGATTCAACACAATTTCAAAGCGCTACGCTCATTAACAATGCCGGTGTGATTCCCACCATTGCCCCTTTGAGCCAGGCCGATCCGCACAACTTGGCCATGGCCCTGAGAGTGGGCTTAGAAGCACCTATGCAGCTGTGTGCCGCCTTTTTAGGTGCCACGGAAAACTGGTCAATGCCACGCAAAGTTGCCAACATCTCTTCAGGTCTAGGACGCCGCGCCATGGCCTCTCAGGCAGGCTACTGCGCTGCCAAAGCAGGCATGGACCATTTCACACGTTGCTTGGCCTTGGACGAAGCGCTCAAGCCCAATGGTGCCAAAGTGACCTCGCTGGCACCCGGCGTCATTGACACCGACATGCAGATTCAACTGCGCGGCGCACCCGCCGACAAATTTCCCGATCAAAATGGCTTTCAGCAGTTGAAAGCCACCGGCATGTTGACGTCGCCCGCCGATGCAGCCAAACGAATCCTTGACTACCTGGCTAGACCTGACTTTGGTAGCAACCCCGTCAGTGATGTTCGAGACGCCCAGTAACCCATTTGTCAGCCCCCTGTAGTCTTTTTTAAGCAGACTCCAAGGCTGAATTGATTTAAATTGAAGGAGACAGAAATGAGTCGTGAAGTTGTTGTTGTCAGCGGTGTTCGAACCGCCATTGGAACTTTTGGCGGCAGTCTGAAAGACGTCGCCCCCACCGAGTTAGCGGCACAAGTTGTGCGCGAAGCCCTCAAGCGTGCCAACACCGATGGCAAAGATGTGGGTCATGTAGTGTTTGGCCATGTGGTCAACACAGAACCCAAAGACATGTACTTGTCGCGTGTGGCGGCTATCCATGGTGGCTGTGCAGAGGGAACACCGGCATTCAACGTCAACCGCCTGTGTGGCTCTGGCTTGCAAGCCATCATCTCAGCCAGCCAGTCCATCTTGTTGGGCGATGCCGATGTGGCCATTGGCGGTGGCGCTGAAAACATGAGTCGCGCACCTTACGCAATCAACACCAATCGTTTTGGCGCTCGCATGGGCGATACCAAGATGGTTGACATGATGGTGGGCGCCTTGCACGATCCCTTCCACACCATTCACATGGGCGTCACTGCCGAAAATATCGCTGCCAAGTGGGGCATCACCCGCGAAGACCAAGACAAGTTGGCAGTAGAGAGTCACAACCGCGCAGAGCGCGCCACGCAAGCGGGCTACTTCAAAGACCAGATCATGCCGGTCATGCTCAAAACGCGCAAAGGTGAAGTGGCTTATGACACAGACGAGCACTTCCGCCCTGATTGCACCATGGAAGAATTGGCCAAACTCAAGCCTGTCTTTGTCAAAGAAAACGGCACTGTCACTGCAGGCAATGCATCTGGCATCAACGATGCTGCAGCGGCCGTGGTGTTGATGGAAGCTGGCGCTGCCAAAGCCCGTGGCGCCAAACCATTGGCCCGCCTGGTCGCTTATGCGCACGCGGGAGTAGATCCCAAATACATGGGCATTGGCCCTGTCCCTGCCTCCCAGTTAGCCTTGAAAAAAGCTGGTCTGACCGTGAACGATTTGGACGTGATTGAAGCCAACGAAGCCTTTGCGGCTCAGGCTTGCGCTGTCACACGTGACTTGGGTTTAGACCCCGCCAAGGTCAACCCCAATGGCTCGGGCATTTCTTTGGGCCACCCTATTGGCGCAACAGGCGCATTGATCACCGTGAAAGCATTGCACGAGCTGCAGCGCATCAACGGTCGTTATGCTTTGGTCACCATGTGCATTGGTGGCGGTCAAGGCATTGCTGCCATTTTTGAACGCATGTAAATCACAGGCATTCAAACAGCAAAAAGGCCATCGAATGATGGCCTTTTTTTTGACTTCAGAAAAGTAAAGCTTAGCGATAACGCTCACGTGCAATGCGTGCGCCTTCTGCCAAAGCTTGTAATTTCTTTTCTGCCACTTCGCGGCTCATGGGCGCCAAGCCGCAGTTGGTGCAAGGAATGATGCGCGCTTTGGGAACAAACTGAAGCGCACGGCCAATGGTGTCAGCCACTTCTTCAGGCGTCTCCACCACATCGCTGGCCACATCAATCACGCCCACCATGACGTCCTTGCCTTCTAGCAAAGCCATTAAATCCATAGGCACGTGAGAATGGAAACACTCCAAGCTCACCTGCTGAATGCTACTCTTAGCCAAGGCTGGAAACACCTTTTCGTATTGGCGCCATTCGTGGCCCAAGGAGTTTTTCCAATCGATGTTGGCTTGAATGCCATAGCCGTAGCAAATGTGAACAGCCGTCGTGCAAGTCAGGCCCTGCGCTGCACGCTCCAAAGCTTTGACGCCCCAATCGGCAGCTTCTTCCATGTACACATTGAAAGCAGGCTCATCAAACTGAACGATGTCAACGCCGTCGGCTTGCAGTGCCAAGGCTTCTTGGTTGAGCAGTTCTGCAAAGGCCATGGCCATTTTGACTTTGTCGCCATAGAAACGATCGGCCACGGTGTCCACAATGGTCATGGGGCCAGGCAATGTGAACTTCAATTTCTTCTTGGTGTGGGCACGTGCCAGTTGGGCTTCAAACGCGTGCACGCGGCCTTTCAAACGCAAGGGTGCAATGACTTGCGGCACTTGCGCGTCGTAGCGATTGTTGCGGATGCCCATGGTGACTTTGTTGACAAAGTCGATGCCTTCCACTTGCTCTAAAAAACCATGCACAAAGTGCTGACGAGATTGTTCGCCATCGCCAATCACATCCAAGCCTGCATCTTCTTGCGCTTTGATCCACAACAGCGTGGCGTCGGCTTTGGCTTGCTTGAGGCTGTCGCCTTCTGCCATCCATTTGGGCCAAAGTTTGTTGGTCTCGGCCAGCCATTCGGGTTTAGGCAAACTGCCGGCAATTGCGGTTTCAAACATGCATGTGCTCCAGTGATGATTTAAGGTTGTAGATTGAATTCTTGCGCAAGCAACTCATAAGAGCGGGCTTGCGCTTTGGGATCGTATGTCCAAGTGATGATGACCACTTCGTCTAAAGCAAGCTGTTGGGCAAGTGCCCTCAACTTGGCGCCCACTGTGGCTGCACTGCCCACGAAAGCGTTGGCTTTCATGGACTCAAGGGCCATCTGTTCAGCTTGGGAATAGTCGCGGTCGGCTTGCTCGGGCGGTAACATCGGTCCAATTCGGCCCAAGTTGCGGTCAATTCGCCACCGTGCACGGCTTTTAAACAAGTGCCATGCTTGCTCATCTGTCTCGGCCGCCAAGGCCCAAATACAGACAGTGGCATGCGGTTTTTCTAAACGAGCGCTTGGCCTAAAGGTGTCTCGGTAAATTTGCATCGCCTGACTGACACCTTGGCCATCTGTAATGAACCAAGCAAACGCATAAGGCAAGCCAAGGTGTGCCGCCAACTGGGCCCCATAGTCCGAGCTACCCAGCATCCAAACATCGGGCGACGTGGCCGACTGTGGGTACGCAAACACACCATGACCTGGATGGCCCGCAGGCAAAGGCTGCCCCTTAACCCAGGCCTGCAATTCCATGACTTGCTGAGGAAAATTTTCACTGGCGTAGCGATCGGGGTTGAGCAACTGGGCTGTTTTGCCATCACTGCCTGGGGCACGGCCCACGCCCAAATCGATGCGGCCTGGTGCCAATGCGTCCAGAACTCTGAATTGCTCCGCCACTTTGAGCGCCGAGTAATGCGGCAACATCACCCCTGCACTGCCAATTCTTATTTTGTGAGTTTGTGTCGCAATGGCCGCCATCAAGACTTCGGGCGCTGTACCCACAATGCTGGGGTGAGCATGGTGCTCACTGACCCAAAAGCGTGAGTAGCCCAATTTTTCAGCCCACTGCGATAGCGCCAAAGTCTGGCGAATGGACTCATCCTGGCCGCGCCCTGCCATGGCCACAGATTGATCGAGAACAGACAAACGCAATTGCATAATTGAAGAGCTTAACTAGAAATGAAAGACCCGCATCAAGCTTTGGCCATTTCAGCTTCCTGTAAAGCCCGCCACATGACTTTGCCACTGCCACTCTTGGGCAAGGCGTCCACAAACTCTAGCACTCGTGGCACTTTGTAGACAGCCATGGTTTGGCGGCACCAGTCAAGGATGTCTTGCTCAGACACTTTGCCTTGGTGTGAAGCCCGCAACACCACGACAGCCTTCACTGATTCACCGCGGTAGTTGTCCTTGGTGGAAATAATGCAAGCCTCCTGAATGGCCGGATGCTTGAACATCAAGGCCTCTACCTCGGCAGGCCATACCTTGAAACCACTGGCGTTGATCATTCGCTTTAAGCGATCTGTCATGAAGAAGTAGCCCTCTTCATCGATGCGCCCCATGTCACCCGATCGGAAAAACAATTTGCCATCGTGCTCAAAGAAGGCACTGTTTGTGGCATCGGGTCGTTTCCAATAACCCTTAAAAACTTGCGGTCCTGAAATCACAATTTCGCCAGACTCACCTTGTGGCAGTTCTTGCAAAGTTTCTGGATTGACCACCCTGGCATCCACGCTCATGAATGGAATACCCAAGCATTGCTGCTTAGAGGCATCCGGCGGATTGGTGTGGGACGGCGCGGCTGTTTCGGTCAGGCCATAGCCTTCGATGTATTTCAAATTGAATTTTTCGAGCAGCCTCTGTGCCACCGCTTCAGGCATGGCCGCACCACCACCACCAATGTTTTGCAAACTGCTTAAATCGTATTGGTCTAAATTGGGGCTGCCCAATAAATCAATCACCATGGTGGGAATATTGGTCCAATGCGAAATTTTCCATTTAGAAATTAAGCGCCCGGCCAAATCTCGATCCCACCTGGGCATGAGCACCAGGGTGGCCCCTAAAAACAAAGTGGCATGCATCACACTGACCATGCCCGTGATGTGGAACATGGGTACCACACACAAGCATCTGTTTTCAGCAGTACCGTTGGACCACAGGCCGCTTGACATGGCGTTGTGCATAACCGTGCCATGGGTATGCATACAACCTTTGGGCAAGCCGGTGGTGCCGCTGGTGTAAGGCAATACGGCCAGGTCGCTGGGGGTCGCTGTGACTTCGGGCAAGGCTCCCACTGTTTGAATGGCATCCGACCAAGCGTGAACCGAGCCATCCTCCAACTTAGGCAAAGTGTGCTCCGTTAACAACCAACTGCGCCATGCCTCTGGCATTTCTTCTGGCCCTAGTGCCTCGGCATCGAACACATCCGTAAACTGGGTCACCAACAGATGTTGCAAACGCTGGCCAGCTTCTAACGCATTACTGGCGGCGGCCAGCTCATTGGCCAAATCGGCTGTAGTCACCGCCACCTTGGTGTCTGGGTCAAGAATGTAATGCTTGAGCTCCTCCATGCGGTTCATTGGATTCACTGGCACCACCACGGCATCCAAACGCAAAATAGCAAAATGCGTGATAACCAATTGGGGGCAGTTTTGCATGTTCAGCACCACCCTGTCGCCCTTTTGAACCCCCATTCTCTGGAGTGCCGAGGCAATGTGCTCTGCTGACTTTAAAAGTTGCTGATAGGTCCATGTTTTGCCCATGAAAACCAATGCCAACTTGTCTGGATAACGAATGGCACTGATTTGTAAATTAAGCCAAAGAGAGGTTTGCGGCGCCACAAGAGTATGCGGCAGCCTCTTGGGCCAAACAGCGTGATGAACAGGCATTCAGGGTGTCTCCATCCAAATTGATTAAGCTGAGTTGAAAACCAGCATTAACGGACTTTTAGGCCATGCTAAACGTGTATGGGGTCAAGGAACATCCCCATATGCCCTAGGTGGCAGACCCAATTTGCAAGCATTTGCAACCAAATACTGGCTTGAATGCGGGTAAATTGAAGTTTTACCTATGAGGCATACATGTCACCTCTGCCTACCCCAGCTTGTTGCGGCACCAGCAAAGCCGCCCAATTGCTCCAGCTCTCCGTGGGCACCGTGCAAAGTCTGGTCGACAAAAATATTTTGGAAGCCTGGGTTACTCAAGGGGGCCACCGCAGAATTTCCCTCGAATCTATCCACCAGTATCAAGCTCAGCAACAGAAGCTACCCGCCCTCACCCGCCTGATTGAGAACCGCCTTCGCATCATGGTCGTCGATGACGATGCGGTCACCCGCCACATGTTGCAAGACGCTTGTCTGTCAACCCATCACAACATCGATTGCTGCGCCATGGCATCAGGCATAGAAGCCTTACTCACTTTGCCTACGTTCTTGCCGCACATCGTTATTCTGGATCTGCTCATGCCAGAAGTTGACGGATGGGAATGGGTCAAGCGGGTAAAAGAGACAGAAGGCTTTGAGCAAGTGCAAATTATCAGCATTTCGGCCCTCTCAAAGGATGAGTTAGAACAACGGGGCGGGCCACCAGAGGGGTCGCATTTTATTTCTAAGCCTATCGACTTAGGATGGTTGAAGGGTTATTTGTTAGGGTTGATGTCGCCTCAGTCTTGGGTTTAAGTTGGCTTAACTATTTGTCTTAGTTCGCCCAATACGGCTTCATCGAAAACAGGCATATCTTCAAAAGAAGAAAGGCTCTGCTGCAAAGACATCAAGTTGTGCGCATCTTTGCTTTTTTTGATAAACGGCACGATTTGCCTAACAACCAGCGCACCTTGCGCACAAGCAAACATATTTTGGGAATCGCACAAACGTTGATACCAATCGCGCCAAACATTACTTTGAGTACCTGAACCCTTTAACAACAAGGTGTCCCTTTGTTTACCAAAGGCTGCATCCATCAAACTCAACTCTTGAGAAAACGCCCGCCACTGATCTGGCCCTTGACCTTCAGGCAATTGTTGAAATGTGTTGGTATCAACCATTGCATGATGGGTAAATTGATCATCATGAATAAACATCGCTGACAACTGACGCTCGCCTTTGCGAATAGTTCGAGCCTTGCTGCTGGTTTGACGGTAAGCCGTCCAGAAGGTCTGAAATTTTTGGGACAACCAAACTTTCTCAGAAAACATCAACATAAAAGAAGCGTAAAAAAGCCTTCGCTGGTGTCTTTGCGATATTCCTCTTTCCGCAGACAACGCCCCCACCACATCGGCTTTTGAAGCCTCCATTTGTTGTAAAAAATTTGAATTGGCAAAAACAGGAAACCAAACGCTGTCATTTAACAGCAAGAGGTGCAAAACTTTCCTATTTTGTTGACGCAACCACAAAACGCCCTCTTGGTAACCTCCAAAGTCATACCCAAAATTGGGACGGACAATTAAATGTGAAACCTGTGGCAATAGTCGACTGATGTCTTCTTGGGACAACGGGCCGTTGGACACCAACACACAGGCATAGCCTTGCTGCATCAAGTGTTTACAAGTATTTAAAACCGATTCAGGAATGGAGCGAGGCTGGTAAATCAATAGGATGCATACACGTTCAGACCAAGGCGCCTGCCCCTTGAAGTTCTGAACCAAACTATCGTGCAAAAATCGATAACGAATTCGAAGAACCAGATCTCTAATTTGTCGATAAGGCTCTAGCAATTGCCCACCAAGGCGTTCAAATTCCCTGCGAATTTTCCATAAAGACATATTCACGGGCCCTCAATGAGTTGATTAGCTTGTTTGATGAAAAACCTTTTGATCTGCTTTGTTCCAAAATTCATCGCTCTTGATAATTTGCACAAAGTGATGTGTGGCTTGTCCGTCGCCGTAACCTGCATCTGTATCAGAACGTTGATTCCAACGCGAATTTAAAAATTCTTGAATACCCTTGGCATTCAATGCGCTGCATACCGTGACGGAATCTGCCAAGGCCCGATTATTTTGCCGCGTACCAATGTCCAAACTTGGCAATCCCAAAAATGGGGCTTCACGAACACCTGCACTGCTATTGCCAATCATGGCACAAGCATTTTTCATGAGCTCAGAAAAATAATTGAAGCGCATGGAAGGAATGAGACGGAACCGCGATTTAGGCAAAGCTTCAATCACGGCAAAAATTTCATCGGTACCCGGATCATTGTTAGGCGCAATCACAACAAAGTTTTTACCGCTGGCTTCGAGGCAACCGAATAAAGATTTCGCCTGAGCGCCAATGGTGTCAATTTCTGATGTGACTGGATGGAAAACGACAATGCCAAATTCTTCAAATTCAATGGCATACCGCGATCTCACTTCCTGCAGGGTGACACCTGAAGGTCTTGCGTGTGTATCAAGCTCTGGCGAGCCAATGTTGTAAACCCTGTCAGGCGCTTCACCCATGTGAAGTACCCGCTGACGTGCGGCCTCAGAACTCACAAAGTGTGTGGCACACAACTTGGTGTTGCAATGCCTGATGCTCTCGTCGATGGTGCCCGACACCTCGCCACCTTCAATGTGTGCAGAGGGTATGTAACGCATGGCACACACAATTGATGCGGCTAATGCCTCCACACGATCGCCATGAATCAAAACCAGATCGGGCCTGTGCTCGTGCACAAAATCAGAAAATCCCAAAATGGTTTTGGACAAAATAAACTCAAGCGCATCACCTTCACGCTGATTCACAAACTCAAAAAATTCAGCGCCAGCAAAACGTTTCACTTCTAGACGCGTTTCACCATACCGGCTCATCATGTGCATGCCAGTGATAAAAAAACTGATTTCAAAACCCTCTTTTTGGGCAGCCAGTGCCAATGGCTCAAGCTTGCCAAAGTCGGCTCGGGTACCCGTCACAAAAAGTAGCTTCTTTGCTTTACTTTTTGTTTGAAGCGACTGGCCCGTCATTTGGGTTGCTCCACGCCTTCAAAATCAGACCACTTCAGCTGTTGGTTGCGCTTCACAGCTTGCGTTAATCGCACACCTACAAGTCGGTCAAAGTACTGTACCGAAATTTCACCTGAACCTGGGCGTCGTGCCCAAATGTCTGACTCGGCTACGACATGACCTGCAGGCAAATCTTTGTCAGCCACCACTGAGCCACGGGCGAAGCGATAAACATCTTCTTCAGGCGCAGTCCGAACTTTGGGATTGTTCAATGCCGTGTGAATTTCTTTGGATCGGTCAATGAGAAAGCGCAGCTCGGCGGGGTCCATCGAACAAATGATGTCGGGGCCTTTGCGGTAACGCGTATCGGTAAAGTGCCGCTCCAAAATACAGGCACCCAATGCCACCGCAGACAATGCCATTTCGGGCCCGATGCTGTGATCTGAAAATCCAACGACGGCCTTGGGGAAAGCATTTCGCAAGTCGGTCACGCCTTGAAGGCTGACAATTTCTGGGGGCGATGGGTACAGGTTGGTGCACTCCAACAAAGCGTATTCAATGCCCGCATCTTCCAGAATTTGCACCGAAGGCTTCATGCTTTCAATGGTCTGCATGCCGGTACTCATGATGACCGGCTTGCCCATGCGTGCAATGTGACGAATGAGCGGCAAGTGATTGCACTCACCCGAGCCAATTTTGAAAGCTGCCACACCAATTTCGTTCAGAAAGTCGGCAGCGGCGCGCGAGAAAGGCGTCGAGATGTAAATCATGCCCAAAGATTCGGCATGTTTTTTTAGTGCAATTTCGTCGTCTTTGCCCAATGCGCACTCTTGCATCACATGCCAAATCGACTTGTCGGCGTTGGGCGGAAAAATTGACTTGGCTTCATCGGTCATTTCGTCATCGACAAAATGAGTTTGGTGCTTCACCATTTCGCAGCCCGCCAGATGAGCCTGCGTGACCATGGACTTGGCTACTTCTAAGCTACCGCCATGGTTAATGCCAATTTCGGCGATGACCAAGGGGGCATGCCGCAAAGAAATTTCGCGATTTGCAATTTTCATAGATTGCTTCCTTTTTGATTCAATGTGAGCGCCGCTTCGCAACGCTCAAAATCTGCCAGTGTGTCGATGTCTTGACTGTGCGCTGCGCTCATTTGCACCACACCAATTTTTTCACTGACAAAACTTTCTCGCCCGACAAACCAAGCGGCGTCCATGACATAAATGGCACCATTGGGCTTCACGACAGGCGGCAAACTTTGACGGTTAGAAAAACAATAAGCTGGATCGCTCAGGGGGACAAAACGATCGCCCTCAATTTGCCCCCACTTGAGGACACCGCGATCGGCTTCAGTCACCGACATGACCAACTCGTGCTGGCCAGTCACAAAGACCTTCAAGGCGGCGTCAATATCAACCGACTGTCGCATGGGAGAAGTGGCCTGCAGAAGCACAACCACACCTTCGCATGATGCCGCTCTAAGGGCATGCGCCAAGACAGGTGCCATGGGAACGGTATCGCCACACAACTCATTAGGCCGCTCTAAAGCTAAAACACCGTCAGGCAGTTCAGCCTCCAGAATTTCTGGAATATCTGTGGTGAGCACAACGCGGTGAGCACCCGTTTGCAACGCCAAATCGACCGCATGACGGTACAAAGGTTTGCCGGCCAACAAACGTGTGTTCTTGCCTGGCAAGCCCTTAGATCCTGCCCTTAAAGGGATAACAGCAGTCCATGGCAAGCGCGTTGAGGTCATGAGGGAGCGAGAATGTGGTTTGAGTGGCGCTAAGTTCGCCTTAGTATACTAATGCTTAACTTCACACCGCGTTGTTTTGGCCCCTCAACACTGTCAAATAGCAACCCAAAGACCGTCCTATGAATTCCCGTTTTCCGTCCACCTGGGGCATGCGCCTAGCCATCGCCCTCTATGAGGTGCTCTGGATGGTTTTATTGCCCCTTTTCTTGGCCTATCTTTGGCAAAAAGGCAAACGCGAACCGCTTTACAGGCAGTTTTGGAACGAGCGCTGGGGCCGCGTTACAACCCAACTCATAAACCCCATTTGGGTTCACTCCGCCTCGATGGGTGAGATTCGCGGGGCCGCACCATTAATTCGCGCATTATTGGCTGAGGGCTACCCGGTCATGGTCACCACCCTCACCCCAGCAGGTCGCACCGCCGCGCAAAAACTTTTAGAGCAAGCCATCGCCAGTGGCCAAGCTCAAGTCAGCTACGTGCCCTTTGAGCTGGGTGGTGCCATCCAAAGATTTATTCGAAATGTGCAACCGCGATGCGCCATGATGACCGAGATCGATACTTGGCCCGCATTGCTTGCCAACATCCGCGCCATGAACGTGCCGCTTTGCATGGCCAACGCACAATATCCCAAGAAAAGCATCGAGCGCGACTTGCGTCAATGGGGTGGCTTTCGCGCCAAGCTTTTTCCAGCCTATCAACTTGTGATGTGCAAGTCTGAAACCCATGCCAATCGCTTTCGACAAGTTGGCTGCAGCCATGTCGAAGTGGTGGGCGAAACCAGATTTGATTTACCCGTCTCTGCCCATCAAATTGCTGCCGCAGAAAAAGGGGTGCAACAGTGGCATTTGGCTTTGAACGAGCGCCCTGTCATTGCATTTGCAAGTGCCATTGTTGGCGAAGACGAGCAATTCATTGACGCCATGCGACTGATCCAAAAAGGCGTTGCTGCTGCCGGCAAATCAAAGCCTCTGTTTGTCTATGTGCCCAGAAGTCCACAAAGGTTTGATGTCATTCACGACCTGTTTCAAGCTGCGGGCTTGTCAACTGTTCGTCGCAGCCTCGCTTTCAATCAAGACTTGGATTTGCTTGACCCCAAGCTGAACATTACAGAGACCGATGTTTTATTGGGCGACTCATTGGGCGAAATGTATTTTTACTTGGCCTTGTCTCAAGCCGTGGTAGTGGGTGCTTCTTTTGTACCCTTGGGCGCTCACAACGTCATTGAGCCACTGGCCCTCAAAAAACCCGTCATGGTGGGGCACAGCATTTGGGGCATTGAGTACCCTGGCGTAGAAGCGCTGGCCGCAGGCGTGCTTCAACAACACATGGACATTCCTTCTTTGGCGCAAGCCATGATTCAGTTGTTAACGGACCCCAACGCCTATGCGCAAGCCATGGCGGGTGCAGATCGCTTTTACGCTGAGCACGCGGGTTCTACCGCCAAACACATGGCCGTTCTCAAACCTTGGTTGGAGTCTCTGTGAGTTCATCGCGTTCATGGGCCTTAAGGAGTTATCTCAAAATAACCCAAGCCATGACGCCCGTGTGGCATTGGATTTTTCAAAAGCGACTGCAACGCGGCAAAGAAACAGCACAAAGTCTTTCGCAGAAATGGGTCACTCACCCAGCCCCTAGGCCCCAGGGTGCTTTGGTCTGGGGACATGCAGTTGGTGTTGGCGAAGCCATGGCCTTGGCTGGCTTATTTGCCCAAATGGGGAAACTCTGGCCAGAGGCCAACTTTTTGATCACTACTACAGCACGAACCTCTGGCGAGGCTCTGCACAAAGCCGGATTGCCTGCACGGTGTGTACATCAATTTGCACCAGTAGATACACCGGCCACCGTCAAACTGTTTCTTGACCATTGGCAGCCCACCTTGGCAGTTTGGTGCGAGATGGACTTATGGCCGGCGCTCATTGATGGCACAGATCAACGAGGCATTCCACATGCTTTGGTGAATGCCCGATTGGATGCCAAAGCCATGGCCAAGCGCCGCTGGGGCAGATGGATTTACCAAGCGGTCCTGCCCGGCTTCGACACACTCTGGGCGCAAAACAACGCGTCTCGTGATGCTTTGATTGAATTGGGCGCAACGTCTCATCAAGTTGTCGTGACGGGCAACATCAAAGCCATGTCGCCACCTGTGGGGTGCGATGAAAATGTGCTTAAAGCTTTTCAAAAGCACTTAGCTCAGCGTCCTGTTTGGCTGCTGGCTTCAAGCCATCCTACGGAAGAAGAGATGGCCTTGGCAGCACATCAAATTCTTTTACAACATTACCCCAATGCTTTACTGTTGATTGCACCACGCGCACCCGCTCGAGGCAAAGAAGTTTTGGCCTTGTGCCCAGAAGGCACCTTGCTACGAAGCCAGACCCAAGCAATGCCAGACAACCAGCATTCGGTTTATGTGGCAGACACCATTGGCGAAATGGGCTTGTGGTACCGGCTTGCACCGGCCACCATGCTGGGTGGATCCTGGGCACCGGTGGGAGGACACAACCCCCATGAACCACTGGCGCTAGCCTGTGCTGTGGTGCATGGCCCCCAGGTTTGGAATTTTTCAGAAAGCTATCAAGACTTGGAGCAAGATGGAAAGTGCCAGACAGCTCATAGCTCTGAAGAAATTGCAGCTTTTATTCTGCACAACTGGAAAGCGTCTATTGAGCGCTTAGCGGTTCAAGATCAACAGGTCTTTGAAGAGCTGCAGAGTTTGATTGCTATGGCCAAACAGCATTCGTCAATTAGTCTTTGAGTCGAAACTTCAGCTGAAAACTAATCGCGCCATAAAGCCTGTCTTTAAGGGGTGGCACAAAGGTCACGTTCAAACCAACGCGACCGCTTTCCCAACTTGCCACTGGCAACACTGCCGGAAACCAACCGCCGTTAAATGCCTTAGGGTAGCCATTGAATGCACCGCCCACCACACCTACCTTGATGTCACCCACTTGCCAAGGCTGGTAGTAAGCACCCAAATAGTTTGAATTTTCGTTGTCACTGTTAATGAATTGACCTGCAGTGACGCGCCATTTGTCGTCCAGTGCATACTCGATACCTAGGCCGGGATTGGCATTTCGCAACCCTTTATCGGTATCAAAGTGGGCTGAGTAAAAACCAACATTGAACCAAGCTTTGCTGAGATCGACTTCAGCATACGCTGTGCTGAAGCAGCACATGAGAAACAAAGAAATGCAGTGAGCCGAAGTGCGTATTGACATCATGAGATGATGACCCAAAAACAGAAGCTTTGGCTTGTAAACCAAAAAGACACCCATAAAAAAACGCGCCCGAGGGCGCGTTTTTCATGCTTTTGGCGGAGTGGACGGGACTCGAACCCGCGACCCCCGGCGTGACAGGCCGGTATTCTAACCAACTGAACTACCACTCCTGGTAGCTTGAAGCTTCTGCTCTGTTTGTCTAGTAACAGAGCCAAGTGCAACAAAACTTGGCGACCCTACGGGGATTCGAACCCCGGTACTCACCGTGAAAGGGTGATGTCCTAGGCCTCTAGACGATAGGGTCAAAACCTGGACTTGATTGAATTGCTTCAACCAATTTAACGACACTTTGGTGGAGGTAAGCGGGATCGAACCGCTGACCTCTTGCATGCCATGCAAGCGCTCTCCCAGCTGAGCTATACCCCCCTTGGCAACTTTGTGAAGCCTTGGAAGGCAACCCTCGTTGGTGTCGAGAAATGGATTATAGACAGATTTTTAAGCGTTTTTCAAGCGCTCCAAAACTTTTTGCTTTTCACAGAGCGATAAGACCGCATCGAGTGAAGGTGTCTGAGCCGTGCCCATGACCAAGACCCTGACTGGCATGGCCAATTGAGGCATCTTCAAACCTTGTGCTGCCAAGACTTCTTTAAGCACAGCCGCAATGGCCAATTTGTCCCACTCGCAGGCGGCCAACTTCTCAACCAACAGGGCCAGTGCAGGCTTCACCGCATCGGTCACGTGCTGGGCTTTTTCGTCCGCCTTGGGCGCTACATCGCCGTAAAACACAGCAGCCCAATCGGCCAGGACACACAAAGTATCGCAGCGGTCTTTGAAGAGGCCGCAAATGGCCGTCAAGCGTGCATCAGTTTGAACGCCCCGCTTCGCTAAAATTTCAGCAACCCACAAGGCCAGTTGTGAATCGTCTGATGCTTTGAGATGTTGCGCATTCACCCAGCGCAACTTGGCATCGTCAAACTGCGCCGCACTGCGACCCAAGTGGTCCAAGTCGAACCAATCCAAAAATTGTTGTCGACTGAAAATTTCATCGTCGCCATGACTCCAACCCAAGCGTGCCAAATAGTTCACCATGGCATCGGGCAAGTAACCTTCATCGCGGTATTGCGTCACGGGCTTAGCACCATTGCGCTTGCTCATCTTCTCGCCCTGCTCATTGAGCACGGTGGGCAAATGAGCGTACACCGGTACGTCTTTGCCTAAGGCTTTGAAGATATTAATTTGGCGTGGTGTGTTGTTCACATGATCGTCGCCCCGAATCACGTGGGTAATTTGCATGTCGATGTCATCCACCACCACACAAAAGTTATAGGTGGGTGTGCCATCGGGCCGAGCAATGACCAGGTCGTCTAACTCTTGGTTGCTGATTTCAATGCGGCCTTTGACTTTATCGTCCCACGCCACCACACCCTCTTGTGGATTTTTAAATCGAAGCACAGGTTTGACACCCTCAGGGATGGGGGGCAAAGTCTTACCTGGTTCGGGGCGCCAAGTGCCGTCGTAGCGTGGCTTTTCTTTGGCAGCCATTTGTTTTTCACGCAGCGCATCCAGCGCTTCAATGCTCATGTAGCAAGGATAAACCTGCCCTGTAGCAATGAGTTCAGACAAGACCTGCTTGTAACGGTCCATGCGCTGCATTTGGTAGAACGGACCTTCATCGGGGCGCATGTCCAACCATGCCATGCCTTCCAAAATCACATCGACTGAAGCTTGATTGGAACGTTCCAAATCGGTATCTTCAATGCGCAAAATAAAGGTACCACCTTGCGCTTTGGCAAAAGCCCATGGGTACAGTGCAGATCGAATATTGCCCAGGTGAATAAAGCCCGTGGGAGACGGCGCAAAACGTGTTCGAACGGGTTTAGAAGTTGCAGTCATTGTTTTTCTTATTTCAAATTAGAGGGCTTGTAAGCCACGCGTCAAATCAGCCTTCAAGTCATCTAAGTGCTCCAAGCCGACGGCCACACGAATAAGACTTTGTTGAATGCCGGCTTGTTGACGCTGCGCTTCAGTTAGGCGGCCATGCGACGTGCTGGCAGGATGCGCTACCAATGTTTTGACATCGCCCAAGTTGGTACACAGCGACACCATTTGAGTAGCGTTCATTACTTTGAATGCATTCTCGCGACCTTGCTCAGGCGAGCTGGCTTTGACTTCAAATGAAAGTACCGCACCGCCCATGCCAGACTGTTGCGCCATGGCCAAGGCATGCTGCGGATGGCTCTTCAAGCCGGGGTAATAAACACGCGCCACTTGGGGCTGCGCTTCCAGCCATTGCGCCAGCGCCAAGGCCTGATCAGATTGGGCCTTCATGCGAATGCCGAGTGTTTCCAAACCCTTCAAAATAACCCACGCATTGAATGGCGAAAGCGTCATACCAGCACTGCGCATGACCGGGCCAAACACATCATCAATGAGCGCGCGCGAACCACACAAGGCGCCCGCCATGACACGGCCCTGACCGTCCAAATATTTGGTACCGGAGTGCACGACCAAATCAGCACCCATGGCAATAGGACGCTGCAAGATGGGGGTTGCAAAACAATTGTCGACCACCAGCAATGCATTGCTGGCATGCGCCACATCGGCCAAGGCTTGAATGTCGCATACCTCGGTCAAGGGATTGGTGGGCGTTTCGGCAAACAACAAACGGGTGTTGGGTTGGATGGCCGCTTTCCATTCAGCCACATCGGTTTGAGAAACAAACGTGGTTTTCACACCAAATTTGGCAAACTCACCGCCAATCAATTTAATAGTGGAGCCAAACAATGAGTGGGAGCAAATGACATGGTCGCCACTTTTGAGCAAGCCCAAGCACATCAACAAGATGGCCGACATGCCAGTAGAAGTGGCAATGCAAGCTTCAGAGCCTTCTAAGGCTGCCAAGCGCAATTCCATGCTGGCCACGGTGGGGTTGCCAAGGCGTGCGTAGGTGTAGCCCTCTTCTTCGCCTGCAAACCTGCGGGCGGCTGTTTCTGCATCAGGCTGTACATATCCGCTGGTGAGAAACATGGCTTCAGAGTTCTCGCCATATTGGCTGCGATCGAGCGCCGCACGTACCGCCAAGGTATCGATGTGCAAATTTTCTGGCAATGGTTTTTGACTCATGGCATTCTCAATTTAACTGTCGGCAATGGCCTGAACAAACTGTTGGAATTCTTTAGCTAGCGTTGGGCAAGGCCAGACGTGAACGGTCCGACTCCATTTCGGATTCGTCTTGCTGCGATGGGCGATTTTCATTCAAGCGTTCAATGTCCTCTTCAGAAACATCGCCCGTGACATACACGCCATCAAAACAGGATGCATCAAAACCACTGACCTTGGGATAACCTGGCAGCACCGCACTGGCCACCGCTTGCTTCATGGCATCGACATCTTGGTAAATCAAAGCATCGCAATCGATGATCTGGCGAATCTCATCGACCGTTCTGTTGTGCGCCACCAATTCATCTTTGGTGGGCATGTCGATGCCGTAGACATTGGGATAGCGCACAGGGGGCGCTGCACTGGCCATGTAAACCTTGCGAGCGCCAGCCTCGCGTGCCATCTGAACAATTTCTCGGCTGGTGGTGCCGCGCACAATGGAGTCATCGACCAAAAGCACATTGCGGCCTTTGAACTCGCTGGCAATCACGTTCAATTTTTGGCGAACCGATTTTTTTCGAACGGCCTGACCCGGCATGATGAAGGTACGACCTACGTAGCGATTCTTCACAAAACCTTCGCGATACGGCAAGCCCAACAACTGAGCCAACTGCGCAGCACTGGGGCGGCTGGATTCTGGAATAGGAATGACCACATCAATGTCGCTAGGCGGCACTGTGGAGATAACCCGCTTGGCCAAAGTTTCACCCAAATTCAAACGCGCTTGGTAAACAGAAATGCCATCCAAGGTGGAATCTGGGCGAGCCAAATACACATATTCAAAAATGCAGGGATTCAAGTCAGGCTTGGCAGCGCACTGCTGGGTGTGCAATTGTGTTTCCATGTCGATGAAGACAGCCTCACCTGGCGCCAAGTTGCGTTCAAATTGATGCAAAGTGCCTTCCAAAGCCACAGACTCACTGGCCAACATGTAGGTACCGTCTTTGCCTTTGCCAATGCACAAAGGTCGAATGCCAAAGGGGTCTCTAAACGCCAGCAAACCATGACCCGCAATGAGTGCAATCACGGCATAGGAGCCCTTGATGCGCTTGTGCACGCCTTCAACAGCTTTAAATACATCCGCTGGCGTTAATGGCAAACCGCGTGTTGTTTTTTCCAGTTCATGTGCCAACACATTGAGCAGAACCTCAGAGTCGCTTTCGGTATTGATGTGACGGTGATCGGTCGAAAAAAGCTCTGCCTTCAAGGCTTTGGCATTGGTCAAATTGCCGTTGTGAACCAGCACCAAACCAAAGGGTGCATTGACATAAAACGGCTGTGCCTCTTCTTCGCTGAATGCATTGCCCGCCGTGGGGTACCTCACCTGACCCAGGCCGCAGTTGCCTGGTAATGAGCGCATGTTTCGAGTTCTAAACACATCACGCACCATGCCTTTGGCTTTGTGCATGTGAAATTTTCTGTTCATTTGAGTGACGATGCCGGCCGCATCCTGTCCGCGGTGCTGCAACAACAGCAACGCGTCATAGATCAGTTGATTCACAGGTGCGTTGCTTGCAACGCCAACAATTCCACACATAGGTCAGTCCATTCAATCGGGCAGATAAGCCCCAAATTTTTCGGGCAACATGGGCTTGATCCCCTTCAAAAGCGTCATCAGCATGGGCGCACCTTTTGAATCGGTCCACCACTCGCTTTCATGCAAGGCTGTCATGTGAACGACCACACTCAAGGCCAACAAGAAGATTACACCTCTGACAACGCCAAACATGGCGCCCAAAATACGGTCAACTGGCCGAAGGCCTACGACAGAAATAATTTTTTTCATGAGCGCAGAAATTAAGCCTGCGAGAAAAACACTGGCGATAAACACCAAGATGAAACCGGCTGCGTATCGGAGTGTTTGATCTGACTTGGAGATGGGCAACAAGTCGGCAGCTTCAGGGGCAAACCATTGCGCTAGCAAAAAAGCAGCGATCCATCCAAGCACTGACAACACCTCATAAACCAACCCTCGCCAAGCGCCGAGCAGCATTGAAGCCGCCAACACTGTCAAGAGGATCCAGTCAGTGGTTGACATTGACGGCCGCCATTAAAGCTTCAGGACGGTTGCTTGCAAATTCAATTTGCGAATTTTTTCAGCCGCTTTGTCAGCTTCTTCTTTGCTCGCAAAGGGTCCAACACGCACGCGCGTGCGTTTGCCGTCTTTGGTTTCTACATCTTGGGTGTAGGTTTTGAAACCGGCGCTCTCTAGCTTGGCACGCGCTTCTTTGACTTTGGCCATTTCGGCGAAAGCCCCGACCTGAACCACTGAGCGAACAACGGCATCACCAGATTTGGGGACTTCTTTGCCATCCAACAAGGCCTTGGCTTTGGCACTATCTTTGGCAACTTCTTTGCTGTCAGTCTTTGTGACGGCCTTGGACTCAGTCTTATTTTCTGATTTGGTCTCAGCCTTAGTTGTTGGCTTCGTTTCAGTCTTAGTTTCTGTTTTGCTCTCGGGCTTAGACTCAGACTTCACCTCAGACTTCACATCAGGCTTTGTCTCTGTTTTGGCTTCAGACTTGGCTGAATTCTTGGTGTCCTTGCTTACCACCTCTTCGTGAGGATCAAGCGCGGCCACATTGGCAACCGCCGACTTACCCGTGGTGACTGGCGCCGAATCAGCCGCTTCGACGACAACCTCCTTGGAGGGGGCTGCCGGTTTGACAACGGCACTTGGCGAAGCCAAAGGCGCCACTTGATTTCGATCAGGAATAACAATGGGGGTATCGATGGCCACGGGTCTGGGTTGGCTGTCAAACAGCAAGGGCAACCCCACCACAGCGCCCAACACCAAAATGACCGAGCCCATCAAACGATGACGTGCTCGTTTGCGAATGACCTCCACGCTTTCTGCAGGCGTGTTGGAGAGCGCATCTGCGCTGGGGCTATTTGAGCCGAGTCGCCCAGGAAGTCGAAGCTTGAAAAAAGCCATGCGTTGGAGCCTCAGAGGATGAAGTCTCAGATGTTGGGGTCAAAATTACACAGGTTAATTCAGGTGTTTGGCGTACAACTTGGGAATCCCATTTTGCAAAACGCCGCCCACCGTATAGAACGAACCAAAGACTAAGATTCTATCAGTGGGTGCCGCAGCAGCAATCGCCGCTTCGAGGGCTTTTTGCGGCGAATCGTAGGTACCGGCTTTGGCATCCTTACGGGTATTCAATTGCCCCCAAAATTCGACCAATTGCGCCGCCGAACTGGCCCTCGGCAGGGGTAAATCTGCAAAATACCATTGATCCACCAAAGGCAGCATCTTTTGGAACATGGCGGCGAGGTCCTTGTCGGCCATGGCACCAAACACGGCGTGCGTAGTGGGATAAAAGCCCATGGCATCGAGGTTGGCAGCCAAAGCCGATACCGAATGGGGGTTGTGGGCTACGTCGAGCACCAAAACCGGCTCGCCCGGCACAATTTGAAAGCGCCCAGTGAGGGCAACCATGGCCAAGCCATTTCGGATGGCTTGTGCCGTAACAGGCAATTGGGGCCGCATGACTTCCAAGGCCGCCAAAACGCCAGACGCATTGAGAAGTTGGTTAGCGCCCCTCAAGGCGGGATAGGCCAAACCACTGTAGCGACGCCCCCTACCGGCCCAAGACCACTGCAATTTATCGCCTGAAAAATTAAAGTCTTTGCCCATGACCCAGAGGTCAGCGCCTAATTTTTCAGCAAATGTCAAAATGCTTTCGGGCGGCACGGGGTCACTGACCACTACTGGCTTGCTGGGCCGCATGATGCCCGCCTTTTCAAAGCCGATGGCCTCTCGGTCGTTGCCTAGCAAGGCCGTGTGATCCAAATCGATGCTGGTGATGACGGCGCAATCGGCGTCCACTATGTTGACAGCGTCTAATCGGCCACCCAATCCCACCTCCAAAATGACCACATCCAATTCGGCTTTGGACAGCATGTGAAGGATGGCCAAGGTGCTGAATTCAAAATAAGTCAGGCTGATATCGCCTCGCGCCTGCTCTACTTCAGCAAAGGCATTGGCAAAAAGTTCAGACGAAGCCGATTCGCCGTGCAAGCGGCATCGTTCTTCAAAATCAACCAGATGGGGGGAGGTATACACCCCTGTTTTGTAGCCCGCCTGAAGGTAAATGGCCTCCAACATGGCACAGGTGGAGCCCTTGCCGTTTGTACCGGCCACCGTAATGACAGGCACCTTGATGCTTAAAGACATGCACTCGGCCACCCTTCTTACACGGTCTAAACCCATGTCGATGGCCTGGGGGTGCAGTTGCTCGCAATAGGCGAGCCATTCACTTAATGTTTTCATAAGGATAAGATTGTCGCTGACTCCGACTCTCTTTGCGTTTTCGCAAGCATCTAAGCTCATGAAATACACCGCCATTACCGTTTACGGCATACCCAACTGCGACACCGTCAAAAAAGCCCGCACTTGGCTCGCAGACCAAGGCTTTGAATATGTCTTTCATGACTTTAAAAAACAAGGGTTACCAGAGAAAAACTTAAATCACTGGCTCAAAGAGGCTGGTTGGGAAACGGTTGTCAACCGAAAGGGCACCAGCTGGCGAAAATTGTCAACTATGGAGCAAGCCAGCGTCACCAGCAATGACTCTGCGAAACCCTTTCTGATGGCCAACCCGAGCTTAATCAAGCGCCCCGTCATTGAATGGCAATCAGGATCAGATGTAGAAATTACGGTTGGCTATCAACCAGATCGCTGGCTAGCGCGTTAAGCCTTCACTAGAACAAATTTTGAAATCTTTACATTGCGTTCACGATCACACTGCAATGAATCCATAAAATTCACCTCACACTTAGGCTTTCGAGATAAAAATCACCATGACTGCATTTAAATTTACTCCTCCTGCCCAAGCCGTAGCGCTTACTTTGCTTGCTGGGCTGGGCCTCAGTTTCTCAGCTCAGGCGCAAGAGGTAGGCAACGTCCTTAGCCGCACCCCTGTGTACCAACAAGTTTCTGTGCCACGCCAGGTTTGCACCCAAACACAAGTCAGCGTGCCTGGACAAACCTCCGGCGCAGGCGCTCTGATGGGTGCGGTTGCAGGTGGCGCCATCGGCAACGCTGTTGGCAAGGGCGAAGGCAGGGCTTTGGCCACCATGATCGGCGTGATTGGCGGCGCATTAGCCGGCGACAAGGTTGAAGGCCCACAAGCCGCCCAAACACAAACCCAACAAACGTGCACCACTCAGCAGGTCTACGAAAACCGCTTGGTGGGCTACAACGTGGTCTACGAATTTGCCGGTAAACAATACAACGTGCAACTGCCCAAAGACCCAGGTCCCACCATCAAACTGCAAATCACCCCCATCAGTGCCGCGCCTTTGGACACCCCCGGCAACCAAGCCACTGTCATGGCTGAAGCACCCAACACCCCCATCGTCACACAGCAAATTTATACAACTGCGCCCCAGACAGTTTTTGTGCGTGACACCTTTGCACGGCCCTACGGCTACTCCCCCTACCCCGTATTCACCCATGTCAATTTAGACATCGGCGCAGCACCCCGTTATCGCCATTGGCGCTAAAAACAGGCCTTCAATGGCCTAAAATCATGGGTTTTGTGCCAACTTAAACGCCACACTTGCGTGGCTAGGACACTTTACCCATGACCACCGAAAAATTCGACAACGTTTCCGTCACCACCCAAGCCAACGTCTACTTTGACGGCAAATGCGTCAGCCACAACATCCTTTTGGCTGACGGCACCAAAAAATCAGTGGGCGTGGTACTCCCCTCTTCCCTCACTTTCAATACGGGTGCCCCCGAAATCATGGAGTGCGTGGGTGGCTCTTGCGAATACAAACTCAAGGGCAGCAACGACTGGCTCAGCTCCAAGGCGGGCGAAAAGTTCAGCATCCCTGGCAATTCCAGTTTTGACATTCGTGTCACCGAGGCTTACCACTACATCTGCCACTTCGGTTGATTAACCTCGCATTTGAAAGCAATTCCATGGCAACCATTCTTCAACACATTCCCGCAGGTCAAAAAGTAGGCATCGCCTTCTCTGGCGGTTTGGACACCAGCGCGGCCTTGCTGTGGATGCGTCAAAAAGGCGCTGTTCCCTACGCCTACACCGCCAACCTGGGTCAGCCCGACGAACCCGACTACGAAGAAATTCCCCGCAAGGCCAAGGAATACGGCGCAGAACAAGCGCGCCTGATTGACTGCCGCAAGCAACTGGCGCACGAAGGCATTGCCGCTTTGCAGTGCGGTGCGTTTCACATCTCCACAGCTGGCGTCACCTACTTCAACACCACCCCCATTGGCCGCGCCGTGACCGGCACCATGTTGGTGGCCGCCATGAAAGAAGACGACGTCAACATCTGGGGCGATGGCAGTACGTTCAAGGGCAATGACATCGAGCGCTTCTACCGCTACGGCTTGCTCACCAACCCTTCCCTAAAAATTTACAAGCCTTGGCTGGACCAGCTGTTCATTGACGAACTGGGCGGCCGCGCCGAAATGTCTGCCTTCATGACGCAGCACGGTTTTGGCTACAAGATGTCGGCCGAAAAAGCCTACTCCACCGACTCCAACATGTTGGGCGCGACACACGAGGCCAAAGACCTCGAGCACCTGAGCAGCGGTATGAAAATTGTGCAGCCCATCATGGGTGTGCCTTTCTGGCGCGAAGACTGCGTGGTCAAGCACGAAGAAGTGACCGTGCGCTTTGAAGAAGGCCAACCCGTGGCTTTGAATGGCGTGAGCTACTCAGACCCCGTAGAACTGATTCTGGAAGCCAATCGCATTGGTGGCCGTCATGGCTTGGGCATGAGCGACCAGATTGAAAACCGCATCATTGAGGCCAAGAGCCGCGGCATTTATGAAGCGCCCGGCCTGGCATTGTTGTTCATCGCTTACGAGCGTTTGGTGACCGGCATTCACAACGAAGACACCATTGAGCAATACCGCGACAACGGCCGCAAGCTGGGTCGTTTGTTGTACCAAGGCCGTTGGTTTGATTCACAAGCGTTGATGTTGCGCGAAACCGCTCAGCGCTGGGTGGCTCGCGCCATCACAGGCGAAGTGACCATTGAATTGCGCCGCGGCAATGACTATTCCATTTTGAACACCACATCGCCCAACCTCACGTATCACCCCGAGCGTTTGACGATGGAAAAAGGCGAATCCACCTTCACACCGTTGGACCGCATTGGCCAACTCACCATGCGCAACTTGGACATCGTGGACACACGCGCCAAGCTGGGCATTTATGCACAAACAGGTTTGTTGTCTTTGGGCGAAGGCGCCGAGATGCTCAAACTCGAAGGCGGCAAATAAGCGCTGGTTGAAACACTCTGTTTCAAAGCAAAAGAGCCACTTCAAGTGGCTCTTTTTTCGTCGGCACTTTGCGTTAAATGACGACGGGCTCAGGTTCTAGGCGAATGCCAAATCGCTCGTAGACGCTGGTTTGAATGGCCTTGGCTAGCGTCACCACTTCGCCGCCTGTTGCGCCACCACGGTTGACCAACACCAAGGCTTGCTTTTCGTACACGGCGGCATTGCCCACGCTCTTGCCCTTCCATCCGCAAGCATCGATCAGCCAGCCTGCGGCTAGTTTGATGGTGCCGTCTGGCATTGGGTAGTGAACCACTTTGGGGTCGCGTGCAATGATGTCGGCGCATTGCTCGGGCGTCACAGTAGGATTCTTGAAGAAGCTACCCGCATTGCCCAATACTTTGGGATCGGGCAGTTTGTGCCGACGGATCTCGCACACCCAATCGTAAATTTGGTGTGCAGTCGGACTGGCAATACCCGTCTCGGTCATTTTTCTTTCTAAGTCAAAATAACCTAGTACAGGCTTCCAAACTTTGGGCAAATGAAAGCGCACGCGCAAAATCAAAGCGCGCCCTGCCAAGCCAATGCCATTGGGGCCACTGCTGGTGTGCTTAAAAACAGAGTCGCGGTAGCCAAAAGCACACTGCGCCGCATTCAAACTAAAGACTTGGCCGGTGACCAAATCTAGGGCATCAAGGGAATCGAAACGGTCTTGAAGCTCTACCCCATAGGCACCAATGTTTTGGACTGGGGAGGCACCCACTGAGCCTGGAATCAGTGCCATATTTTCCAAACCCGGCCACCCTTGTGCCAAGGTCCAAGTGACCAGTTCATGCCAGTCCTCGCCTGCACCGGCCTCCACAATCCATGCTTTGTCGGTCTCGGACACTAAGTGCTTGCCCATGATTTCCATTTTGAGCACCAGCGGCCTCACGTCGCCCGTCAACACAATGTTGCTGCCACCGCCCAAAACACAATGACCTTCGGGATGGTTTTGCAAGGCTTTTTGCGCCTCGACAGCCCCTTCGACAGAGCCAATTCGCACCAAAGAATAGGCCTTGGCCACAATGCCAAAGCTGTTGTAGGACTGGAGGGGTACGTTTTGGGTCACGTTCATGGGAGAATTGTCGCATTCTCTTACTTGATTATTGAAACCCATGCCATCTTTTGACACTGTTTGCGAACCTAACCTGGTTGAAGTTAAAAATGCGGTCGATACCACCGCCAAAGAAATTGCCACCCGTTTCGACTTCAAGGGCACCTCTGCTGCCATTGAATTAAAGGACAAAGAAATTACATTGTTCGGCGATGCCGATTTTCAGCTTGTCCAAATTGACGAGGTGTTGCTGAACAAAATGGCCAAGCGCGGCGTAGATGTGCGCTTTTTAGACAAAGGCGATGTCCAAAAAATGGGCGGCGACAAAGTCAAGCAAGTTTTGAAAGTCCGCAATGGCATCGCCACCGAAGACAGCAAGAAAATTCAGAAAGCCCTGAAGGAAAGCAAACTTAAAGTGCAAGCCTCTATTCAAGGCGATGCTGTGCGTGTGACTGGCGCCAAGCGCGATGATTTGCAAGCGGCCATGGCTTTACTGAAAAAAGACATCACCGAAATTCCGATCAGCTTCAACAACTTCCGTGATTGAAAAAAAGCGCCAAGTCAGGCGCTTTTTTTTGACCTCGTTGGGCGAATGACAAGCCATTAAGAAGCTTGTTTCTTGACACCCAATTTAGACTCTGTGCCGGCTAGCAACCGATTCACATTGTCGCGGTGACGCCAGATCAAAAGAACACCCATCACGCAAAGCAAGCCCAAGACAGGGCCTTGGAAGGACCACACAATATCACCCGCCATGGCGTAATACACAGGCGCCAAAACAGCTGCCATTAATGCTGCCAGCGAGGAATAACGGAAGAACCAGGCAATGGCTAACCAGGTGATGGCAATGGCCAAACCTAAAATGGGATTGACACCCATCAGCACACCCAAGGCAGTTGCAACACCTTTGCCACCCTGAAATCTAAAAAACACAGGGTAGAGATGTCCAAGGAACGCAGCCAATCCTGCCAAGGCAGCCGTGCCATCTGCAAAGCCCCACACCGAGCCATAGTGGACGACCCAAAAAACTGGCGCCCACCCTTTAAGGGCATCAAAGAGGAGCGTCAAAATGGCCGCCAGTTTGTTGCCGGATCGAAGCACATTGGTGGCACCAGGATTTTTGCTGCCATAAGAGCGCGGGTCAGACAGTCCCATGAATTTGCTGACAATGACCGCAAAACTCAGAGAGCCTAACAAATAGGAAAGCAACACCACCACGGCAGGCTGCATCAAGGCATTATTTAGGTTATCAAGCATCGACGCTTCTCAATAAATCAAGTTGCAGGATCGCGGTGAACCAAGCGAATGGCATCAATTTCAGCCAACACGTCAGCAGACAAACTCGTTCCGTAAGCATTGATATTTTCTTCGAGTTGAGCAACGGATGTAACGCCAATGATGGTACTCGCTACACACCAACGTGTATAACAAAAAGCCAAGGCCATTTGGGTCGGTGTCATACCATTGTCCCTGGCCAATTGACTGTAGAGACGAGTTGCGGCCAAAGCACTTTCACGCCCCCACCGCTGCTTTCTAACAGATTCAAATTTACCAATGCGCGCGTCGGTCGGTGCGCCTTGCCCCTCAAAACCTGACTTGTCATATTTACCGGTGAGCGCTCCAAATCCCAAGGGCGAGTAAGCCAGCAAGCCAACGTTCAAGCGATGACATGTTTCATCCATTGCATTGTCAAATGTTCGATTGGTAAGGCAATACGGATTTTGAACACTGACAACGCGGGGCAGACCAAGTTGCTCGGCCAAACGAACAAATTCATGCGTACCGTAAGGTGTTTCGTTAGACAGACCAATGTATCTCACTTTGCCAGCTTTCACCAATTTTTCCATGGCCAGCAATTGATCATGAATTGATGTTTCGATTTTGTCCTTGGCGGGGTCAAAGTACATGGCGCCAAACGCAGGCACATGACGCTCTGGCCAATGAATTTGGTACAAATCAATGACGTCCGTTTTGAGACGCTTCAAACTGGCATCGCAAGAATTCAAAATATCTTGCGCCGTCATGCCTGAACCCTCTCGAACCCAAGGCATCCCTCGGGATGGGCCGGCCACTTTGGTAGCCAAGACAAGCTTCTGTCTTGCACCTGGACGAGTGGACAACCAATTGCCAATGATGGTTTCAGTGGCGCCACAAGTTTCAGCTCGGGCTGGCACGGAATACATTTCGGCGGTGTCAATGAAGTTGATGTCCAAGGCCAAAGAGCGATCCAAAATTTGGTGCGACACGCTCTCGTTAACTTGCTCGCCAAAAGTCATGGTCCCCAAACAAATGGGGGTCACATTCAGGTCGGAAGTTCCTAAGTTAATTTTTTTCATGGTGACTCAATTAAATGAATGAATTGACAGCACTTAAGTCATCTTTGCGCGACGTTCTTCTTCCAAGCGCAAGAATCTTCGCTGTACTTTACCAGTAGTGGTCATGGGAAGCTGATCGATGAACTCAATCTCTTTGGGATACTCATAAGGCGCCAGCAATCCGCGGACGTGTCGTTGTAAATCTTCAATCACTTTTTGCTCAAACAATGGCACGTTTTGGCTCTGCGCACGAAGGCTGAGAAAATCCGGGGACAAAACCACATAAGCTTTAACGACGGCCCCTCTGTCTGCATCGGGTTTGGGCACCACAGCCGCATTGACAACCGCAGGGTGTTTGACAAGGCAATTCTCAATCTCGCCTGGGCCAATTCGGTAGCCCGCCGCTTTGAACATGTCGTCAGTTCTACCTTGATACCAAAGGTACCCGTCTTCATCTTGAATAGCCACATCACCCGTTCGACACCAATGTTGGGTGAACTTGGCTTCTGTGGCCTTGTCATTTTTCCAGTAGCCCAAAAAGAACACTGGATCAGGATGGCCATGTCGGTCGTATCGACTGACCGCAACTTCGCCTGGCTCACCCGCTTTACATACATGGCCGTGTTCATCGATGACGGCAACCCAATGCCCCGGATAACCCCGCCCCATGCTTCCAGGTTTGGGCGGCCAAAAAATGTGGCAATTGCCCACCACATAATTGATTTCAGTTTGGCCAAACATTTCATTCACAACAATGCCCAACTCATCGCGGCAATAAGCAAATACAGCATCGCCAACCGCTTCTCCGGCACTCATCAAACCCTGCAAGACCAAGCGGTATGTTTGTTTCGGATGTGGCGCCGCTTTCATCATGGCCTTCAAGGCTGTCGGAAACAAAAAACTGTGCGTAATTTGGTGCTGGTCCAAAATTTCGAAGGCAAGTTCCGGACTGAATCTACCGTTGTAGGCGACGATGGGGCGCCCAAAATACAAGGAAGGTAATAGTGCATCCATCAAGCCGCCGGTCCAAGCCCAATCTGCGGGAGACCAAAAAATGGCATTGGAGCCATTGGGCAAAGCATTCTTTTGAATGGCTTGTTGTTGGTGAGGGTTAAATCCAAACCAGTTTTGACTGCAAATAAAACCAGTCAGATTGCCAATCAGGGCGCGATGTGGAATGAGGGCGCCTTTAGGATTTCCGGTAGTCCCACTGGTGTAAATCAAAACTGCAGGGTCTTCCGCCAGGGTCGCAACAGATTTAAAAACCTCACGTTTGTTAGATGTTTTAGAGGGCTTTTTTAGTTGTTGGGGCACTTGCCATACTGTTTTGAGCGAGGAACATTGCGCTTGCAATTGCAACAAGATCGGCGCCGAGACTTCATCACACAGCGCCACGCTGGCTTCACTGTCCTGCACTCTAAATGCCAGGGCTTCAGGGCCAAACAACATCGACAAGGGCATGGCCACCGCCCCCATTTGCAGCACCGCCATGTAGGCAACAGCAGTTTCAAATCGTTGGGGCATCACAATGGCCACACGGTCACCGACTTTGACACCTTTTTCTTGCAATTGAAGGCTCAAAATATCGGCCGCCTGTTGCAAGTCCAAGAATGACCGAGATTGAGCGGGCACATGAGCACTCAGGTGCGTCACAATGGCGGTCTGTTTTTGATGAGAAGTCGACCGAGCCCATCGGCCACAACATGCCTCTGCAATATTGAATTGATGGGGTACTTGCCAAGCGAATTGGCCATGTACCGACTCGTAAGCGTCGTTCGGGTGACTGACACGCATTCCTTGTCTCCTTATGATGTCCAAGTATGTACCAAGTTAAACGTCACTCTACTAGCCATTTCGTCACTTTGCGAGGGCACCAGTACCATGTCCGTGAATGGGGCAACCCCCAATCGACCCTCCCCCCCTTGGTGTTGGCACACGGCTGGATGGACGTAGCTGCCTCTTGGCAGTTTATGGTGGACTCTTTCAGTCCTGAGTTTTTTGAGAAACGACGGATTTTGGCTGCCGACTGGCGAGGCTACGGTTTAACCAAAGGCTCAGCGACAGACAGCTATTGGATGCTGGACTATCTTGGCGATTTAGACGAACTTTTGAATCAAGTTTGTCCTGGCCAAAGCATTGATTTGGTCGGCCACAGCATGGGCGGCAATGTGGTCATGATGTACGCCGGTGTTCGATCTGAACGCATCCGGCGTTTGGTTAATTTGGAAGGTTTTGGAATGGCGGTGACCCGGCCGGCACAAGCGCCAGGACGCATCGGTCAGTGGCTTGATGAACTTCAAACTTTCAAAACAGGTGCGTTAGATTTAAAACCCTACCCCGATGCTGCCAGTGTGGCCAAAAGACTGATGAAGACAAACAAACGTTTGTCTCAGGATAAGGCCGATTGGTTGGCCACCCAATGGGCAAAACCCGACGCAGAAGGCCAATGGCAAATCCTGGGCGATGCCGCTCATAAAATTATCAACCCCTACCTTTACAGGGTCGATGAGGTCCTAGAAACCTACAAACGCATCACTGCCCCCACCTTGGTTGTTGTCGCATCCGACAATTCACTGACTGACTGGTGGAAAGGCAAATTCACTTTAGATGAGTTTCATGAACGCATGAAAGTGGTTGAGAATCTTCAAACCGTCACGATTCAAGACGCCGGCCACATGCTGCACCATGACCAGGCTGAGCACTTGGCTATGCATTTAGAGGACTTTTTAGCCTGATTTTTGACAGATTTCTGTCGAAGGCATGAGAAAATCCCATCTTTAATAGATTCGGATACCCCCTCTCATGGAAGCAGAACACATCAATCAAATTGGCGCGAAATTGGCTGACTTGGCCGCCCGCACCGAAGATTTACGGAGGTATCTTTGACTACGATGCCAAATCAGAACGCCTAAGAACCGTTAACGCATCGCTCGAAGATCCCACGGTCTGGAACGACCCCAAAAAAGCCCAAGAATTGGGCAAAGAGAAAAAAACCCTGGACGGTGTGGTGGTCACACTGAACACCCTCACCTCTGAACTCTCAGACAACAGCGAGTTGTTTGACATGAGCAAAGAGGAAGGCGATGAAGCCGGCTTGCTCACCATCGAAGTTGAAGCCAACAAGTTGTCCGCCATTGTGGAGCAGCTCGAGTTCCGCCGCATGTTCAACAACGAAGCTGACTCTTGCAATGCCTTTGTCGACATTCAAGCTGGCGCAGGCGGCACCGAAGCTTGCGACTGGGCCAGCATGTTGATGCGCCAATACTTGAAATACGCAGAGCGTAAAGGCTTCAAAATCACGGTAGAAGATGAATCACCCGGTGACGTGGCAGGCATCAAAGGTGCCACTCTCAAGTTCGAAGGCGATTACGCTTTTGGCTTGCTCCGTACCGAAACGGGTGTGCACCGCTTGGTGCGCAAATCGCCCTTCGACTCGTCAGGCGGACGACACACCAGCTTTGCCAGTATTTTTGTGTACCCAGAAGTGGATGACTCGATCGAGATTGACATCAATCCCGCCGACGTTCGCACCGACACCTTCCGTGCCAGCGGCGCGGGCGGTCAGCACATTAACAAGACCGACTCTGCCGTGCGCTTGACACACATTCCCACCGGCATCGTGGTGCAGTGCCAAGATGGCCGTAGCCAACACAGCAACCGTGATGTGGCATGGAAACGCCTGCGCTCACGCCTGTACGACTTTGAAATGCGCAAGCGCATGGAAGCACAGCAAAAACTCGAAGACACCAAGACCGATGTGGGCTGGGGTCACCAAATTAGAAGCTATGTGCTTGATCAAAGTCGCATCAAAGATTTACGCACCAACGTTGAAATGTCCAACACGCAAAAAGTGTTGGATGGCGACTTGGATGCGTTCATTGAAGCCTCGCTCAAACAAGGTGTGTGACACAACTGGCCTTGCCAGTTTGTCCACCCTACCCCTGGAGATTTTTTTGTGATGCTTGAAGAACAAACCAAAGCCATTCGCCGTGTTGATTACACAGCACCGGCATTTTGGATCGACACCGTCGATCTGACCTTTGACTTAGACCCTTCCAAAACACGCGTACTGAACAAAATGCGGGTGCGTCGTAACCCCGACGTTGCCGCCCAAGCTTTGCGCTTGGATGGCGAAGAGTTGAACTTGGCGCGCGTCATGGTCAATGGCGGCGGCACCTCGTTCAAAATGGATGGCAACCAACTGGTGCTTGAAAATTTACCCGAAGGCAACGAAGCTTTCGATTTAGAAATTTTCACCACTTGCAATCCTTCCAAAAACACACAGCTGTCAGGCCTTTATGTCAGCAACGATTCTTTCTTCACGCAATGTGAAGCAGAAGGATTCCGCCGCATCACTTACTTCTTGGACCGTCCCGATGTGATGGCCAGCTACACCGTTACTTTGCGTGCAGATGCACAGCAATACCCGGTTCTCTTGTCAAACGGCAATCTACTGGAACAAGGCAGCTTGGACGACGGCCGTCACTTTGCCAAATGGGAAGACCCTCACAAAAAACCCTGCTACTTGTTTGCCTTGGTCGCTGGCAAGTTGGTGGCGCGTGAACAGCGCATTGTGTCTCGTTCAGGCAAGGAGCATTTGTTGCAAGTGTTTGTTCGCCCTGGCGACTTGGACAAAACCGAACACGCCATGAACTCCCTCATGGCCAGCGTAGCCTGGGACGAGGCACGCTTTGGTTTGCCGCTAGACCTTGAGCGCTTCATGATTGTGGCCACCAGCGACTTCAACATGGGTGCCATGGAAAACAAAGGCCTGAACATTTTTAACACGAAGTATGTGTTGGCCAGCCCTGCGACTGCCACAGACACCGACTTTGCGGGTATTGAAAGTGTGGTGGGCCACGAGTACTTTCACAATTGGACGGGCAACCGAATCACTTGCCGCGATTGGTTCCAACTTTCCTTGAAAGAAGGCCTGACTGTTTTCCGCGATCAAGAATTTAGCCAAGACATGGCAGGCATCGAAAGCGCTCGTGCCGTCAAACGAATTGAAGATGTTCGGGTGCTGCGCACAGTGCAATTTCCCGAAGATGCAGGTCCCATGGCACACCCCGTGCGACCAGATGCCTACGAAGAAATCAACAACTTCTACACCGTCACCATTTATGAAAAAGGTGCAGAAGTGGTTCGCATGATGCAGACTTTGGTCAGTGCGCCTGGAGATGAAGAAGGCCGCCAAGGTTTTGCCAAAGGCATGAAGCTTTATTTTGAGCGTCACGATGGCCAAGCCGTCACCTGCGACGACTTTGCACAAGCCATTGCAGATGCAAACCCCCAATCTTCGCTGGCAAACCTGTTGACACAGTTCAAGCGCTGGTACAGCCAAGCTGGCACGCCCAGAGTTCACGCACAAGGTGTCTACAACCACAGCAATCTAAGCTACACACTCACGCTTTCACAATCGTGCGCCAGCACACCCGACCAAAGTCACAAAGAGCCCTTTGTTATTCCGGTCAAAGTGGGTCTTCTGAACCAACACGGTCAAGCCCTCGCGGGTCATGACAAAACTTTGGTCCTGAGCGAAGCAAGTCAAAGTTTTGTGTTTGAGAACATTGAAAGTGAGCCGACACCTTCTCTGTTGCGAAACTTCAGCGCGCCTGTCAATTTAGACTGCGATCTGACTGACACGCAATGGCTCAGCATATTGGCCAACGACACCGATGCGTTCAATCGCTGGGAAGCGGGCCAACGCTTGGCCGTCCAATCGGCCCTGCGATTTATTCGGGCCTCTAAAGATCCGCAATCTGATTCGGTTCTGGACGAAGGTTATTTGGATGCCATGCGCACTGTCTTGTCCAACCCAGAACTTGACTCGGCATTCAAAGAGTTGGTTCTGACCCTGCCCTCCGAAACCTACATTTCTGAGCAACTTGAATCGGTCGACCCGCAAATCGTGCATGCCGTGCGCGAAGCCATGCGCCAACAATTGGCCACGGCCTTGCAAGCCGATTGGCAAACTTGCTATGCCCAAAATCGTGTGCTTGGCGCCTATTCACCTGATGCCATTTCAAGCGGTAAGCGCGCCCTGGCCAACATGGCCTTGAACATGTTGTGTTTGGCAGCCCAAAAAGAAGGCAGCTCCGTTTGGCCAGGCAAAGCTTTGCAAGCCTTCAAAGATGCCAGCAACATGACCGATCGCTTTGGCGCTTTGACGGCCTTGGTCGGCAGTGGTCACGCATTGGCCGAGCCTGCATTGGCTCAATTTCACGCATTGTTTAAGAACGAAGCCTTGGTCATCGACAAATGGTTTGCCCTTCAGGCCAGCGCGCCCGACCGTAGCGGCAATACCCTGCCCATCGTTCGTCAATTGATGCAGCACCCTGATTTCAACTTGCGCAACCCCAACCGTGCCAGAAGTTTGATCTTCAGTTATTGCAGCGCCAATCCTGGTGGCTTTCATCGCGCGGATGCTGCGGGTTACGTCTTCTGGAGTGAGCGTGTGATTGAACTCGACGCTTTCAATCCGCAAGTTGCCGCTAGGCTTGCACGCGCGCTGGATCGTTGGAAAAAACTGGCAGAACCTTATCGTCAAGCTGCCAAAACAGCCATTGAGCGCGTTGCCGCCAAGACCGACTTGAGCAACGATGTGCGAGAAGTTGTCTCACGCGCCTTGGCTGAGTAAATTAAGAGGATCACCATGTCACAAAAAGTTTCGCTCTCACGTTATTTGGTTGAACAGCAACGTAGCAAAGGCAAGATTCCTGCTCAATTGCGCTTGCTGCTCGAAGTGGTGGCACGGGCTTGTAAAAGCATCAGCCATGCGGTCAACAAAGGTGCCCTGGGTGGTGTTTTGGGCAGTGCCGACATAGAAAATGTTCAAGGTGAAATCCAAAAGAAATTGGACATCATTGCCAATGAAGTTTTGATCGAAGCCAATGAATGGGGCGGCCACTTGGCGGCCATGGCCTCTGAAGAAATGGAAACCATCCACTTGGTTCCCAACCGCTATCCTCAAGGTGAATATCTTTTGATGTTTGACCCCTTAGATGGCTCAAGCAACATCGATGTCAATGTCAGCATAGGGACCATCTTCAGCGTTCTGAAGAAAACCGAAGACAACGACGCCGTCAGCGAAAGAGATTTTTTGCAACCCGGTCATCAGCAAGTGGCAGCAGGTTACTGCGTTTATGGGCCTCAAACCACCTTGGTTCTCACTGTGGGTGATGGTGTCTCTATGTTCACGCTAGACCGCGAGCAAGGCTCATTTGTTCTGACGCAAGAAAATGTCCGAGTGCCTGAGGACACCAAAGAATTTGCCATCAACATGAGCAACATGCGCCACTGGGACGCACCCGTCAAACGCTATGTTGACGAATGCTTGCAAGGCAAAGAAGGCGTGCGCGGCAAAGACTTCAACATGCGCTGGATTGCCAGCATGGTGGCCGATGTGCACAGAATTTTGACCCGCGGTGGTGTCTTCATGTACCCCTGGGACAAACGCGAGCCTCACAAAGCTGGCAAATTACGCCTGATGTACGAAGCCAACCCAATGAGTTGGCTCATTGAACAAGCTGGTGGTGCAGCCACCAACGGCCGCGAAAGAATTTTAGACCTCAAACCTCAGCAACTGCATGAGCGGGTCAGCGTCATCCTAGGCTCTAAAAATGAGGTTGAACGTGTGACGCGCTATCACCTTGAACACTGAAGATTGATCTCACAAAGCAACAAGTGCAGATCTAATACTTCAATCAGCTGTGTCGCACAATGTTGTTGATGACCTCGGCATGAGATCCTTCACGCAGCTATCTTTGGATCTTGTCGCGATCCCCTCAAATGTCACCCAGTGCCTACGCAGCCTTAACGCAACGCTTGGCAATGATGGGTTTTGACATCAAACGACTCGAAAAAACAACTCACAACTGAGCTTTCATGTCGAGATGCGATAGCATTCCCAAAGTCATGTGAACTTGCAATTGTTTGCAAAGACGTGACATTTAACAGCTGGCAATTTAGGAGGCCCCATGAAAAATCGTTTCTCTGTTACCGTGATTGCATCTTGCTTGACGCTACTGAGCGCCGGCACTGTGTTGGCCCAGGCCGCCGACCCTGCCGTCAAAAAGTCTGACGCTGGTATTTGCCACGACAAATCTAGCACCAGCTACGGCGCCACTAAAAAGTTTGAAGCATTTACCAACATGGACGCATGCCTGAAAAGTGGTGGCCGTTCGCCAGCCAATGCGGCGGCTGAGGTTGTCGTGAAAAAATCTGACAGCGGCATCTGCCACGACAAGAGCAGTGCCAGCTTCGAAAAAACCCAAAAGTTCACACCCTTCAAGACGCTGGACGAATGCGTTAAGAGTGGTGGTACCTTGCCTAAGAAATAAATCGGGTTTGCAAAAATCTGCTGCATTGAAGCCTGCAGCAGATTTTTTTGACTTCTTTGATCTTCAAATAGGTTCTTCAATCAAAGGCGTTGCCGCGAGTGTTTCAGTACCTTGTGAGGCTTGAGTCGTTTGATTGCCAAACGCCACAGCTCTGAATATTTCGCGCAACATCTTCTTCTCTTGCAGCGTTAGCGCTCGGGTTAAGCGGTGTCGCATGCGAAGCAGCAGCTGACGATCGACTTCTTGCGGAATTCCGCGGTTAATGTGAAGTTCATCTCGCAATTCCTCGCGCTTGTCTTCTGGCTCATCGTCCCACCAAGAAACAATTACCTCTGTCATGGACTGCCGAACGACCTCAGGGTCTTCTGCGACTGCGTTGACCTCTTTGGCTGGCGCACCTTGCAAAATTTCAGCCAAGGTTTTGGCCTGAACCACAATGAGCCGGTCGGCTTGAGACAACAAACGCCCCCAACCAGGGTCGGTCTGATGAAGCTTGCCCATGTTGCGAGCGGCATCGTCAGCCAAGATGTGCACAGACAATCCCGTCAACTGGACGTTGTCGATGGCTGTCAACAAACGCTCATCGTCAGAGGCCAGCAGTACATGGTCACATGCTTTGTTGTCTGCCAATCGACTCAGGTCTTGCCCCATGCTCTTGAGCAAAGAGATGCCACCGTCAAGGTCGTGCGAGAGCACTTTGCGCACAATCTGCCCATCCACATCCAGCGACTCTGATTCTTCGGTGTACCAATAAATTCGTCGGACGTCTAAATCTAGCCCCGCATTCGAGAGCGCTTCCGCCAAAAACTGAGCCATGCCCTGCCGATTGACGGTGTCTTGTTTTGAATTGGTTTGCGTGTGTTGCGCAAGCCAAACTAGGTAGCGTGCATCCACCAAGGCAATGCATCTTTCATGACCCGCATTGTTTTGGTTTCGGTAAGCTTCTTTTGAAGCACCAGAAAAATATTCGCGTTTCATCGCAGCCTTTGAATCATAAAATAAAAATAAGCAAGCCAAAACCATCAGGTTTGACTTCACGTAGCGGGTCTGCGAACCCTGGGTCTATTTTACCGATGAGATGGCTATTCAAAAGCATTAAACTTGTCGTTTCATTGACATCGATCCAAGCTAATTCACATGACTCACTATGATCTTTATGCCATTGGCAACGCCTTGGTCGACTCCGAATACGAAGTTTCAGATGCCCTGCTTCAAACCATGGGCGTCAGCAAACGTCACATGACATTGGTCGACACACCCAAACGTGCAGAATTGTTAGGACATGTTCACCATGTTCAGCCTCGACAAACGGGTGGCGGTTCAGCAGGCAATACCGTCGTGGCTTTGGCGCAATTGGGGGGCAAGGCTTTTTACTCTTGCAAAGTAGCGCACGACAATTTGGGAGACTTTTACGTCAAAGATTTGCAAGCCCAGGGCGTCGACACCAACCTGACTCACACCCGCGCATCAGAGGGCCAAACAGGCAGCTGCATGGTCCTAGTCACCCCTGACGCCGAAAGAAGCATGTGCACCTTTTTAGGCGTATCGGCTGAATTGGATGAGGCAGCACTTAACCCTCACGACATTGCCAAATCTAAAATTTATTACATGGAAGGCTACTTGGCTGCCTCCCCCACAGGTTTGGCCGCCGCCTTGAAGGGTCGCCGAGTAGCCCAAGAAGCAGGTGTGGCTTTGGCCCTCACCCTCAGCGATGTCAGCATGATCCAATTTTGCAAAGGCGGCTTAGATGCCATGTTGGGCGATGGCGTTGATTACTTGTTTTGCAATCTAGAAGAAGCGCAGGTATGGTGCGGCACAGAAGACCTAGACGCAATCAGAGCATCCCTCAAGAAAATGGCCAAAATGGTGTGTTTAACACGCGGCCCAGAAGGCTCTGAAATTCTCACTGCCGATGCCTCTTGTCATGTAGCCGCCGAGAAGGTCAAAGCCATTGACACCAACGGCGCAGGTGACATGTTTGCGGGAGCCTTTTTGTACGCCATTACGCGTGGCTACTCGCCTGAGCAGTCTGCAAGCTTGGGCAATCATGCAGCAGCGGCAGTGGTCAGCCAGCATGGCAACAGATTGACTTTGGGTCAGCTCAGTGCCATCAAGGCTTACGCACTGCCTCCCCTCAAATAAGGGACAAGGCTGTTAATAGGTTGGCGCTTGTGCCAAAGGTGATGCGACTGCATCTTTGGCCGCCAACACGGGCGCATCAATGCCATCCGGTAAGGGCCAATCAATGGCCAGCGCTGGATCATTCCAAAGCAAACTGCGCTCGTGCTTTGGATACCAATAATCGGTGGTCTTGTACAAAAACTCAGCCGACTCACTGAGCACCAAGAAGCCGTGCGCGAAACCTGGCGGCACCCACATTTGTTTGGCATTGTCTGCACTCAGATGACAACTGGCCCATTGGCCAAACGTTGGGGAGTTTTTCCGCATGTCGACCGCGACATCAAAGACTTCCCCTTGCGTCACACGCACCAGTTTGCCTTGAGCGTGTTCAATTTGGTAATGCAAACCGCGCAAAACACCACGCGCTGATTTGCTGTGATTGTCTTGAACAAACTGAACTTGTAAACCCGTCGCAGTTTCAAAGTCGCGCGCGTTGAAACTTTCAAAAAAGAACCCTCTTGAATCACCAAAAACTTGCGGTTGCAAAACCAGTACTTCGGGCAAACGGGTGGGTGTGACGGTAAAGGGCATCACTTCGCCTTTAAGAGGTTTAACAAGTACTGGCCGTAACTGTTTTTGGCCAAAGGCAATGCCAATTTTTGGAGTTGATTTGCATCGATCCAGTTCTGCGCAAATGCAATTTCTTCGGGGCACGCCACCATCAAACCTTGGCGCTTTTGAAGTGTTGCAATGAAGCCGGCGGCTTCAAGCAAGCTGTCGTGCGTGCCCGTGTCGAGCCACGCATAGCCTCGGCCCATGATTTCAACATTGAGTTGTTGCTGTTCCAAATACCAACGGTTCACATCGGTAATCTCTAACTCACCCCTTGCAGAGGGCTTGATGTTGGCAGCGATGTCACACACCTGTGAGTCGTAAAAATACAGGCCTGTCACGGCAAAGTTACTTTTGGGCAGCGCAGGCTTTTCTTCAATGCTAAGAGCACGTTTTTGATCGTCGAATGCCACCACACCATAACGCTCCGGATCGTGAACATGGTAGGCAAAAACGCTGGCACCACTGGGTTGCGCGTGCGCACGTTGCATGAGCTTGACCAAATCGTGCCCATAAAAAATATTGTCGCCCAAGACCAAAGCACTGGGGTTGGCGCCTACAAATTCACGACCAATGATGAAAGCTTGCGCCAAGCCATCAGGACTTGGCTGAACTGCATACTGAATGTTCATGCCCCATTGACTGCCATCGCCCAAAAGCTCTGTAAATCGGGGGGTGTCTTGGGGTGTACTGATCAACAGCACATCCTTAATGCCAGCGAGCATCAAGGTGGTCAAAGGGTAGTAGACCATGGGCTTGTCGTACACAGGCATCAACTGCTTTGAGACCGCCTGAGTGACTGGATACAAGCGTGTACCAGACCCACCCGCCAAAATAATGCCTTTGCGTGTATTCATAGTGAAGGATTTTGCCACGGTCTGCTGGTATATCAAGCCATATGCACTTATGCTTGAGCCCTATGTCTTTTAATGATCTGGGCCTGTCGCCCGAGCTGCTCCGAGCGCTTAAACCCAAAACATACGCTGCACCGACACCTGTACAAAGCGAATTCATACCCGTTGCATTGACCGGGCAAGACGTTTGGGTCACGGCACCCACAGGTTCAGGCAAAACTGTTGCCTACGCCTTGCCGCTCATTGAAAAGCTCACGCGGTCCAACCCTCAGCCGCCTTCAGGCTATCACCGCAGAAGGCTTCAGACTTTGGTGCTGGTGCCTACCCGAGAGCTGGCCATTCAAGTTGGTCACACCATGATGGGCTTATCGGCTCACCTGGGTAAAGTCTGCAAAGTCACTGTGGTGTTTGGCGGTGTTTCCATCAACCCACAAATGCTGGGGCTGCGGGGTGGCACCGACATTTTGATCGCCACACCAGGGCGGCTGCTCGATTTGTTCGACCACAATGCCGTCAAGCTTTCTGACATTCAAACGCTGGTTTTAGACGAGGCTGATAAACTGCTAGAACTGGGTTTTCAGGAAGAGTTGAACCGAATTTTGTCAGCCCTTCCCAGCACGCGTCAAAACCTGTTTTTGTCGGCAACAAGACCCAACAGCATCGAGTCACTTGCACACAGCCTGCTCCACAACCCTCACCAAATTCGCATTGAAAGCGCCACACCGCAACCTGCCGTGATCGAACAGCGTGCCGTTTACACAGACAGCAGCAAACGCACGCAATTGCTCAAACATCTGATCAAAACCCATCAACTGAAGCAAGTCTTGGTCTTTGCAGCGACGCAACACACCTGTGAAATTGTGGCGGCCAAATTGAGGGTTGCAGGTATTGCTGCAGAGCCCTTTCACGGACAGCTCAGCCAAGGCAAACGCGAGCAGGTGTTGGCCGATTTCAAACTGCAACGCGTCAAGGTGGTGCTGGCCACCGATTTGGCTTCACGCGGGCTGGACATCGAGAAACTGCCCACCGTGGTAAATTTTGACCTGCCTAGATCGGCTGTCGATTACACACATCGCATAGGCCGGACGGGCCGCGCAGGCGAACCCGGACTGGCCATCAGTTTTGTTTGCCCTGAAACACTTCAGCATTGGAATTTGATTGAAAAAAGACAGCAGGTCAAATTGGTCTGCGAGTCTTTGCCTGGCTTTGAAGCGACTGACGAAGTGCCAGAGTTAATCCAAGGAAATGGCGGCATCAAAGGCAAACGCCCTAGCAAGAAAGACAAACTGAGACAATTGGCAGCCAGCGCCAACCAAGCTTAAAAAGGTGCCGCCGAACCAAATCGCCTGTCGCGTTTGGAGAACCATTCCAGCGCTTCACAGAATTGCTTGGTAGTGAAATCTGGCCACAGGGTCTCAATGAAAAACATCTCAGCATAGGCAGCTTGCCAAAGCATGAAGTTGCTAATGCGAGACTCGCCACCCGTGCGAATCAGCAAGTCCATTTCGGGCGCATCTGACGTACTCAAGTAAGCCGCCAGTCCTTCTTCTGTCAAAGAAGAGATGGGTTCTTGTGGGTGGGCAGATTGCCATGCCTTTGCAGCCTGCACCATGTCCCAACGCCCCCCGTAATTGGCAGCGACACGCAAGGTGATTTTTTGATTGTGCTGGGTTTGCAATTCAGCTTTGCGGATCAACTCTTGAAGTTCTGCACTGAATTTACTTTTGTCACCGACAACTTGCAAACGCACGCCGTTGGCCTCCATCTCATTCACTTCATTTTGCAAATAATTTGCAAAAAGACCCATCAAAACGGACACTTCTTCTTCGGGACGGCGCCAGTTTTCAGTACTGAAAGCAAACAAGCTGAGATGAGAAACATTGGATCGGATGCACGTTTCAACAATGGCACGGACACGCTTTGCACCCGATGCATGACCCAATGTAGTAGGCAACAGGCGTTTTTTGGCCCATCGACGATTTCCGTCCATGATGATGCCAACGTGTTTTGGAAGAGTATTCAATGTCAATGTAAAACTCTTATCAATAGAGAAAGAGATTCTACAACCTGAATCGCCGTGAAAAAGGCCGCATTTAGCGGCCTTTAATTAGACATTACCTAACGGGTAGATTAACTAATAAGAAACTTTGTGCGGTCTTGTCCATCAATCCATTTTGGCGCTTTGCCACGCCCCGTCCAAGTTTGACCTGTTGCTGGATCACGGTATTTTGCTGCAACTTTGTTGCCAGAAGAAGTTTTTCCCGCCGATTTGCTTGCACCACGGCCAGCTGGAAAAACATCTTGAACAGTTAAACCAAATTCAGCCACCAATTCTTTGGCTTTTTGTATTGCCTCTGAAAGTTCTTTATTGCGCGCCGTTGCAATGGCTTGCTCTAAGGCTTCACGTTGTTTCAATAATTCTTTGTATGAGTTAGTCATGGTATTTCTCTAAAAAATAATAAGGTTTCGAATAATACAAGATTCCGAAGAATATCTAAATTTTAATGTCAAAATATATTATCTATTAATTATTGAATTTATAAAAAATCATTTACCTACAAAATCTTGCAATTACTTTATCTATTCTTTTTCCTTCTAAAGAAATAACCTCAAAATGCCAATCCTCACTGATCAAAATATCACCAGCATTGGGAAGATAACCTAATTCAGCAAAAATAAATCCACCCAAAGTGTTGAACAATCCCCTGTCTTCGCCCTCCAGTTGTTTGAGGTCGAGTCGAGCTTTTAATTCATTGATAGGCATTAAGCCGTCCAACAGCCAAGACCCGTCCGTTTGGTGCGTTGCCCAAGCATCTTTAACTTGTTGAGGGTACAGCTCGCCCGTTATAGCTTCCAATAAGTCACGTGGTGTCACTAGGCCTTGAACCACCCCGTACTCATCCACCACAAACACCATACGGCCTGATTTACCCCGAAACTGCTCTAGCAATGACATGCCACTGAGGGTTTCAGGCACAAAAGTAGCTGCGATGGCATAGGCATCGACGGTGTCGTTTTGCGATTCAAGGGAAACCAATCTGGCCACACTGACAACCCCCATCACATCTTCAAGACTGCCCCGGCAAACGGGATACCAAGAATGCCCTTGGGCGCCCTGATTCAGCCCTACTTGCGCCAAACATTGCGCCACGCTTAAGTCACTGTCAAACCATTGAATGTCCAGCCTCGGCACCATCAGTGAAGTCAGAGGTCGATCGTCAAGGTGAAACACATTGCGCACCATCTGGTGTTCGTGTGCTTCGATCAATCCTGCATCGACGCCTTCTTCCAAGCTGGCGGTAATTTCCTCTTCTGTAACCGCCCGGTTGCCACTATTGTCAATTCGCAACAGTTTCAAAACCGCATGCGTTGAGAGAGACAGCAGACTGACGAAGGGCTTTGCAATTCCTGCCAACCAGGCCATGGGCCTAGCCACAAGTCGTGCAACAGGCTCTGGATACAACTGACCAATGCGTTTGGGTACCAGCTCACCAAAAATAATGGTGGTGAAGGTAATGATCGTCACCACCAGCGCAGTGGCAGAAAGGGACGACGCGTTTTCTGAAAGGCCAAAACCTCGCAACCATGCGGCCACATCACCACTGAACGCGGCTTCGCCGACGATGCCATTCAGGACCCCGATGGAGGTAATGCCAACTTGAACAGTCGACAAAAACTGGGTCGGGTTTTCCAAGAGTTTAAGTGCCATGGCGGCACCTTTGTCGCCCGCCTCCTCCATGGCCGCAAGCCTGGCTTTGCGGCTGGACGCCAAGGCCAATTCAGACATGGCAAAGATGCCGTTGATAAGCGTCAATAGCGCAATTAATAAAAAATCCATCCCTCCATTGTGCCAAGACCAGACTGGTCCGCAAAGACGCCTGCGCGGCCAAGGGAAATATGAGCGTCATTTCACCGACAATGTGGCTTTTGAGACGAACGGCAGCAAAAAATGGCAATTTATTGGATTGGCGACATTCAGGGTTGTGACACCCCGTTGGGCCAATTCATGGACCAAGTCAGTTTTTCAGCCAGCCGCGATCGTCTTTACGTCTTAGGCGACTTGGTCAATCGTGGCCCTGCCTCTTTGCAAGTTTTGCGTCGACTCCAAAAATTGGGCAGCAGCGTTCAATGCGTCCTGGGCAATCATGATTTGCATTTATTGGCCCTCAATGCAGGCGCCAGAAAACCCGGCAAATCAGACACGCTCAATGAAATCTTAACGGCCGTCGACAAAGAAGCTTTGTTGCATTGGCTCAGCCATCAATCAATGGCCCTTTATGAAGAAGACGTTTTGATGGTGCACGCAGGTGTTCTACCGCAATGGACATTGCAAGAAACCCTGGGTTTGGCACAAGAACTTCAAGACATTTTGCGCGGCCCCGATGCGCAAGATTTTTTGATGCAAATGTATGGCAACGAGCCTTCGCAATGGCATGCCGAATTAACAGGCATGGCCAGATGGCGTTGCGCGTTGAATGCGTTCACCAGACTGCGATTTTGCACACCTTCGGGGCAAATGGAATTTGAAACCAAAGAGGGCAAAGCCAAAGCTCCCGAAGGCTATTTGCCATGGTTTGAAGTACCCCATCGAAAAACAGCAGACATCACCATCGCATTCGGACATTGGTCCACCTTAGGTGCAGTCGACCGTACAGACATTTGGGCGCTAGATACAGGCTGTGTTTGGGGTGGCTGCCTAACTGCACTCCAGAGAGATCAAGCCATAAACACCCCTGCTCGCATTGAAATCAAATGTCCAAGCTACCAAAAACCCTTTTGAGAATTCTTCACAGATTTCTAAACAAGCACAATGAAACACAGTTTGGGATTTGATCCTCGCGAAGTGCCATGGACACTTCAACCTGGCCACTGGCCACACATCAAGGCCGAGGACTTAAGGGCTGAACGGCTGCGCTGGGTCTTTCAAAATCCCCCCGAGTGGACACCCGAATTAAAACGTGAACCACAAATAGGTCAGAAAGCACCAGCCGCCGCCGCTGTCCTTGTCCCTATCGTATTGCGCGGATCAGACGGCCAGGACCCACATGTCCTGTTAACTCAACGAACACAGCACCTCTCCTCGCACGCGGGACAAATTGCATTTCCGGGAGGCAAAGTCGATGCCGAAGACGCTTCCATAGAGCACGCTGCACTGAGGGAGGCGCAAGAAGAGGTGGGGCTTTTGCCTCAATATGTTCAGGTTCTTGGAAACCTACCCAACTACATCACAGGGACAGCTTTTCACATCACGCCTGTGGTCGGCTTGGTCTCACCAGATTTCAGTATGGCTCCCAACCCCTATGAAGTGGCTGATGTTTTTGAGGTGCCATTGAGTTTTCTAATGAACCCAAAAAATCACCGGCTTCATGAATTTGAACGCGATGGTGTGGTGCGGCAATGGTATTCAATGCCTTACTTAGACAGACACCCAAGTTTGAAAGGCTCGACCAAAGAGCGTTTCATATGGGGTGCAACGGCGGGAATGATTCGCAATTTTTATCGTTTCTTATTGGCTGCAAATTCTTTATGATGTTGGCATGAGCTTTTTCTCGATATTTTTGGCACTGGTCATTGAGCAAGCTCGGCCCATGAGTCCGAGCCACTTTTTGCATCAGTGGTTGCGTCGTTGGGCCGATTGGGTGGCTTCACATGTCGACGGCGGCACCGCATCACAGGCTTGGCTGGCCTGGGGGCTGCTTGTGGGTGTTCCGGCAGGTTTGGCTGTTCTCATTCATTGGCTGTTGGCCTTCACAGTGGGCTGGCTTTTTGCAGTCGCATGGAATGTGGCCTTGCTCTACATCACGCTAGGGTTCCGCCAATTTAGCCATCACTTCACAGGCATTCGAGATGCGCTTAACGATGGTGACGAGGCATTGGCTCGAAAACTATTGGCGGAATGGCAACAAGTCGAAGTCAATGATTTGCCTCGCAACGAAATTGTTCGTCACGTCATTGAGCACTCCATCTTGTCGGCACACCGTCATGTTTTCGGAGTCTTCTTCAGCTACGCGCTGCTGTCTGTTATTGGTCTAGGGCCCGTGGGTGCCGTGGTCTATCGAGTCTCCGAATTTGCAAAACGTTACTGGGCTTCATCCATTGACAATTCAGCACTTCGGCAATCCCCTGATTCTTCGGCGCCTGCGCTGGTCAGTGAATCACTAAGACACCGCGCCCAAGAAACATGGCACGCCATAGACTGGATGCCCGCTCGAGCCACCGCCATGGGATTTGCCATCATGGGAAGCTTCGAAGACGCCATGGATGGCTGGCGCCATCATGCTGAAAAATTTCCTGATGACAACGACGGCGTTATCTTGGCAGCAACTGCAGGTGCTATCAATGTTCAGCTGGGTGGTGCATCGCTTCAGCCCGATATGCCTGGCAGCAGCAGCACACCTGGACGGCCTCCAGAAATTGCACATTTTGCGCAAGTCGTCGGCCTGGTGTGGCGAACGGTTGTGATGTGGTTGGTGCTTGTGGCCCTTTTGTCCCTGGCCAATTTGTTGGGCTAATTTGTTGGGCTAATTCACCAGCGCTGCTGCCCTAACTCTTCATAGAGCTGCGCATAAATACGATGCCGTCTAGCGCTCACTTCTGTGGCCAACAATGCAGCTGACTCGTCTTTTTGCAAGGCTGCTAAAACACCGCAGCCAGGTTCATGCAAATGCGTGCAGTTGTAAAACTTGCAACTTTGCACATGCTGCTTCAGGTCAGGCATACAAGCGGCCAATTGATTCTGAGGAATATGCTGCAAGCCAAACTCTTGAAAACCTGGCGAATCAATGATGGCCGTGCCCGCGTGCCCTGTAGAAACAGCGTCAGGCCTTTGCCCCACCCAATAAAGCGACGTGCTGGTCGTGGTGTGCTTGCCAGAATTCAGTGCCTGAGAAATCTCTCCAGTCAATGCCCGCGCATTGGGCACCAAGGCATTGACCAAGGTACTCTTACCTGCACCAGAGGGACCCAAAATTAAAGTGGTCTTGCCCTGCATGGCCGCCTGCAAAGACTTCAAGCTGTCGTTGGTTTCGACCGCGCTTTTTAATTCAAGCGGCAACACGGTGTAATTCATGTAGCGATAGGCTGCCAAGCGCAGCCAAGCTTGATCAAAGGCTTGGCCCAAATCACTTTTGTTCAAAACTATCAAGGGCTTGATGTGCTCAGCCTCTGCGGCAATCAAAGCACGAGACAATTGCGTTTCAGAGAACTCTGGCTCAGCCGCCAACAAGATCAAGACCTGGTCTAAATTGGCCGCAAACGATTTGGTTCGAACTTCGTCTCTTCTGTAGAAAAGATTTTTTCTGGCCACCACGCTTTCAATGGTGCCCTCGTCTGCCGCAGCTTGCCACCGCACCCAATCACCCACGACAGACTGGCTCTTTTTGCCTCGAGGGTGGCAAATGATGCGCGAGCCATCGTCCAACTCAACCACACAATGACGGCCATGGGTGGCCACCACCAAACCTGTATTGAGTGCTTCTTGATTGGAAGCGACCAAGGCTTGTGCAGCCTTGGTTTTGGTGTGCGTGCGTGAGTTTAGTTTACGCATGTTGCATGCGCGCTAAACGCAAACTGGCAGGCGGGTGCGAGTAATAAAACTTGACATACCAGGGGTCTGGTGTGAGCGTAGACGCATTGTCTTGATACAACTTCAGCAATGCTGAACTTAAATCTGCTGCTGGGGTTTTCGAGACGGCATAGGCATCCGCTTCGTATTCTTGCACCCTAGAACGCCATGAAGAAACAGGTGCCAACAAGAACGTGAACACAGGCACCACCAACATGAACAACAACAAGGCCACGGCTTCGTTTCCGCCCGTTAAATTGGGCATCACACCGAGTCCTGTGTAGAACCAAATTTGCTGCGATGCAAAACCGAGCAGCGCCAAACCCAACAAGGTCATGACAAAACTGGTGGCCATCATTTTGAAAATATGTCGGTGTTTGAAATGGCCCAACTCATGCGCCAAAACAGCTTCCATTTCTGAAGGTGTTAATTGTTTCAGCAAGGTATCAAAAAACACCACGCGCTTGCTAGCACCAAAACCTGTAAAGAACGCATTGGAGTGTGCCGAACGCTTGCTACCGTCCATCACAAAAAAACCTTTGGCCGTAAAGCCTGCGCGCTGCATGAGCGCATTCACCCTGGTCTTTAAAGCTTCGTCCTCTAAGGGGGTAAATTTGTTAAACATCGGCATGATGACATTGGGTGCAATGGCCATTAAAAACAGTTGCCAAAACACCAGGGCACACCATGTCCAAAACCACCAATACACCCCGCCGGCTTGCATGAGCCACAAAACCATGGCGATGAGTGGCACGCCTAGCACCAACCCAAGAACCAGGCCTTTAAGTGAGTCGCTGAGCCATAGCTTCCAAGTCATTTTGTTAAAGCCAAACTTTTGTTCCAACACAAAGGTTTGATACAAAGACAGAGGCAAATTAAGGAGGCCGCCCACCAAAGTAAAGGCCAGCACCAGCAACACTTGCTGCCATAGCCCAGGCGACAAGTAGGACAAAATCGTGGCGTTCAATGCGCTCAAGCCACCCATCAAAGTCCACCCCACCAGCACAGCCGCATCGATCAACAAATCGATCTGCCCAACTTTGGCTTTGGCCAGGGTGTAGTCTGCCGCCTTCTGGTGGTCATTCAAGGAAATCTGATTGGCAAAAGCTTTGGGCACTTCGCCACGATGCTGCGCCACGTGCCGCACTTGCCGGGCATTGAGCCAGAGCTTCAGTAAAACATTGGTGAGCAGCGCGCCCACCAACAAATAAGTCAGAGTCAAAGTTGGATTCATAGACCGAAGTGTAGATCAGCTGACATCAGCGACAATCAGAGTCTTCACGAAAAGCCATATTTTGAAATGACAGCGAACACTCAAGCCCCTCTCCCGTCTGACAACTCAGAAGCGACGCTCGCCAAATCGGACGACAATTTGGTTTGGATTGACTGCGAAATGACGGGCCTCGACCCCGAAAAAGAGCGTCTCTTGGAGATTGCAGTGATCGTTACTGGCCCTCACCTCAACCCCCGCATAGAAGGCCCTGTGTGCGTCATTCATCAAAGCGACGAGCTCCTCAACAAAATGGATGCATGGAACAAAGGCACGCATGGCCGCAGCGGATTGATTGACAAAGTGAAAGCTTCCACCACGTCGGAGCAAGACGCCGAAGAGCAGATTTTGGCCTTCATCAAAAAGTACGTGTCCAAAAATAATTCACCCCTGTGCGGCAACACCATTAGCCAAGATCGCCGTTTTTTGGTCAAGTTCATGCCCAAATTGGAAGCCTATTTGCACTATCGCAATTTGGATGTCAGCACCCTCAAAGAACTCTCCAAACGCTGGAAGCCTGAGGTGTTCAACAGCTTCAAAAAACAACAAAAGCACACCGCGCTGGCTGATGTGCACGAGTCCATCGAGGAATTGGCCCATTACAGAGAGCATTTCATCAAGCTCTGAGACTCGCTCAAATCATTTCAGGGAAAACCCGCACAAACTCAAAAAACTGTGCCATAATCGCCGGCTGAGTTGCAAACAGGCCTCGTGCCGCAGCCCTTGTGCATCACCCTTCATGCCTTTGACTCACTGATAAGAGTCACTCGACTGGAAAAGATGGCGCCATAACTTCTCGTTATGCCCACTCTCTTCAAACAGCACCGAGCTCCGTTTGATGGTTGATGTTTTTTAACCATGAACGGCGCCACCGCAAATCTTGCGGACGTCCGTGCGAGAAAAAATATGACTGACGCTTTTGAAGTGCAGGACGACTTGTCGTCTGCGCAATCCTCTACGAACGAAACTTTCGTGACCGAAACTTTGGCGCTTGATGCTGCCAATGTGAACGACACCCTCGAAACTGAAACCACCCCAGAGCAACCCAATGGCTTCGTGCTCTTGGGCTTGGCCCCTGAATTGGTTCAAGCTGTGGCCGACCTCGGCTACACCCAACCTACTTCTGTCCAACTCAAAGCCATTCCTTTGGCACTGCCCAAAGAAACCTTGGGCGAAGCCCACAAATACATCGACCTGATGGTGTCAAGCCAAACAGGCTCAGGCAAAACTGCCGCCTTCTTGTTGCCCGTGTTGCACACCCTGTTGCAAGAGCTGGCCGCTGAAGAAGAAGCCGAGCGCGCTGCATTTGCCAAAGCCTGCGCCGATGCCGCCGCCAATGGCGAGCCAGCCCCCAAGCGTCCTAAGCGCAAAGACCCCACCAACGCCCGCAATTTCAAAGCACCCTCACCCGGCGCCTTGATTGTTTGCCCCACACGCGAATTGGCCCAGCAAGTTGCGCACGATGCCATCGATTTGGTCAAGCATTGCCGTGGCCTCCGCGTGGCCAACATTGTGGGCGGCATGCCTTACCAGTTGCAAATTGCCAAGTTGCAAAATGCCAACTTGGTGGTGGCCACGCCAGGTCGTTTGCTCGACCTGCAACGCTCCATGCAAATCAAGCTCGACAAAGTTAAGTTCTTGGTGGTCGACGAAGCCGACCGCATGTTGGACCTGGGCTTCTCAGACGACCTGGCCGACATCAACCAAATGACCAGCCAGCGCCAGCAAACCATGATGTTCAGCGCCACTTTTGCACCGCGCATTCAGCAACTGGCCATGCGCGTCATGCACGATGGTGGTTCATCGGTTCAAAAGATCCAAATCGATTCACCTCAAGAAAAGCACAGCAACATCAAGCAGGTTTTGTTCTGGGCCGACAACGCACAGCACAAGCGCAAATTGCTTGACCACTGGTTGCGTGACGCGTCCATCAATCAAGCCATTGTGTTTGCCAGCACGCAAATTGAGTGCGATGGTTTGGCAGCAGACCTGCAGCAAGATGGCTTTGATGCCGTTGCCCTGCACGGTGCTTTGAGCCAAGGTTTGCGCAATCGCCGTTTGATGGCTTTGCGCAATGGCCAAGTTCAAATCTTGGTGGCCACCGATGTGGCGGCGCGCGGTATTGACGTGCCCACCATCACCCACGTCTTCAATTTTGGTTTGCCCATGAAGGCCGAAGACTACACACACCGCATTGGCCGTACGGGTCGTGCTGGTCGCGATGGCTTGGCCATCACCTTCGCCGAAATTCGCGACCGTCGCAAAATTATGGACATCGAGGCCTACAGCCGTCAGCCGTTCAAAGCCGAAGTAATTCCAGGCATGGAACCCAAACTCAATTTCCCCGAAACCCGCTCAGGCCGTGGCGGCAATGACCGCGGCGACCGCGGTGGTCGTGGCCGTCCATTCGGTGGTGGTGGCTTTGGTGGCAACCGCGGTGGTGACCGTTTTGAATCACGCGGTGCGCCACGCTTTGAAGGCAACCGTGGTGGCGACCGTTTTGAAGGTCGTGGCGATCGCTTTGAAAACCGTGGTGCACCTGCACCCCGTTTTGAAGGTCGTCCTGAAGGACGCGGCGATTTCCGCCCTGAGGGTCGCTTCGAACCCCGTGGTGACTCCCGCGGCGAACAGCGCAGCTTTGCACCTCGCGGTGGCGAAGGCCGTTTCGAGCCCCGTGGCGATCAACGCCCTGACAACCGTGGTGGCGACCGCTTTGAAGCACGCGACAGCCGTGCACCCCGTGCTTCAGGCGCTCCAGGCGGCCGTGACAATGCGCGTGGCGGCTCAGGCGATCGCTTCGCCCCCCGTGGCCCCAAGGTCGTTGGTGCTGGAAACTTCAAGCCCCACAATGCCGGCGGACACGCAGCACCTAAGCGCACTGGCGCTAAAGTGTTGAAAGTCACACGCGGTTAATTCCCCTACCCATGCCCCTGCCAAACAGGGGCGTAAAAAAACCGCCTTGGCGAAAGCCTTGGCGGTTTTTTCATGAAGGTCCCGAAAGACCGTCGAAGTGCTTTACGCAGCAGCTGTGGTTTTAACAGCGCGTTGTGGCAACTTTTCTTTGATACGTGCAGACTTGCCGCTACGATCACGCAAATAGTACAACTTGGCGCGGCGAACATCACCGCGGCGTTTGACTTCAATGCTGGCAATCAAGGGGCTGTATGTTTGGAACGTACGCTCCACGCCTTCACCACTTGAAATTTTGCGAACGGTGAAACCACTGTTCAAGCCGCGATTGCGCTTGGCAATCACAACACCTTCATAAGCCTGCACACGCTTGCGTGTACCTTCAACCACGTTAACGCTAACGATCACGGTGTCACCAGGCATGAAGTCAGGAATTGTTTTACCCAAACGGGCAATTTCTTCCTGCTCGAGAGTTTGAATCAAATTCATTTTGAGCTCTTTCATCTATCGATCGTGCACAACGCTACGCTAAAGGCGGCTTCTATGCTGACTGGACTGGGCTGCTTCAACCCAGTTCAATCGCAACAGCCGCGGCGGGCAGAGGATCGAAAAGCCTTTGATTATATATTTGTTTTTGAGACTGTTGGCGGGCGGCCAAGCATTGAAATGTTGCCGACTAGCGTTGTTATGAATTGCCAGTGCTTGAACCGCAAAAATGAATCAAAAAGTATTCATCTTTGGCGCTTAGTTTGCCCATTGCCCTGGCCGACTCAATCAGGTCAGGTCGATGTTTCTGTGTCAGCTCCAAACTTTGCTGCCGCCGCCATTTGGCAATGTCTGCATGGTGCCCAGACATCAGAACAGCAGGCACAGTTTCATGGTTCCAAGTTTCGGGACGGGTGTAGTGGCCACAATCGAGCAAGCCATCTAGGGCAGGATTGAAGCTGTCCATTTGGTGGCTGCCTTCATCGTTCAAAACGCCTGGCTGCAAGCGCGCTACCGCATCCAAAAGTGCAATGGCAGCAATCTCGCCACCGGACAACACAAAATCACCCAAGCTAATTTGCACATCGACATGTGCATCAATGAAGCGCTGGTCCAGACCCTCATAGCGTCCACAAATCAAAATAGCGCCCTCACTTTGAGACCATGTCTCAACGGCTGCGTGATTCAGGGCTTTGCCAATGGGCGAAAAAAGAACCACGGGTGCTTGGGACACCTGGGCATTTGAGGCTGCCCGATCTTGGCGGATGGCCAACAAGCATTTCTCTAAGGGCTCAGCCAACATCACCATGCCGGGGCCGCCACCAAAAGGACGGTCATCAACCCTGCGATAGGTGCCATCTGCAAAGTCACGAAGCTGCCAAAGTTTGAGTTCAACCGCCCCCGTTTCAAAGGCTCGGCGATTGATGCCAGAAGTTAAAAATGGCGCAAACAATTCAGGAAACAATGTGATGACGTCAAAGCGCATGGCTTGCCCTCACTTTCCTAGTAATCTAGTTGCCAATCGACCGTGATCTTGCGGCCCGGCAAATCCACGTTGTCTACAAAGGCAGAAACAAAGGGAATCATGCGCTCAGTGGCTGGCTTGCCTGGTTCAGCTGAGGCTTGGGCCAACACCAAAACAGTTTGAGGACCTGTCGACATCAGGTCTTTGACTTGGCCCAGTGCTACGCCTTCTCGATTGAAAACATCGAGGCCCAATAAATCAACCCAATAATATTCGTCGGTGCCGGCCGTTGGAAAACTAGAGCGCGGTACAAAAATACGCGCACCCTTGAGGGCTTCGGCTTGGTTTCGGTCGGCCACATCCAAAGAGCAGGCCACAACGGTGTCGGCATGTTCTTTGGCTTCTTTGATTTTGAGCAGAACTGGCTTAGCCGCAGTCGTAGATGCCGCAGCAGCCTTTGCTGTGGGCGATTTGGCACCGCCAACAGCGCGATCGGAAGGCAGCAGATACCAACGCTTAGAAGAAAAAAGCGCCTCGGGGGAGGCGCTGTGGGGCAAGACTTTGAACCAGCCTTTGATACCCCATGCATCTGCAATGCGCCCCACCTCAATGGCATCTGCCGGCATTTCGGCAGACTCTAGATGGGGTAACACAGCAATGCCTTAGGCGAAGCCTAAAAAGGCTTAAGCAGCTTTGGCGGCAGCTTGTTTGACCAAACGCTGAACGGTAGGTGACACTTGTGCGCCAACGCCGGTCCAGTAAGTCAAACGGTCTTGCACGACGCGCAGGCCTTCTTCTGTGTCTTTGGCGATAGGGTTGTAAAAACCGATACGCTCAATGAAACGGCCATCGCGGCGAACGCGCTTGTCTGCCACAACAATGTTGAAAAATGGACGGGCTTTAGAACCGCCACGAGAAAGACGAATGACAACCATGATTTATCCTAGGGTGGTGTCGAGCAGGCAAACATTGCCAACTCACAAATTCTTCCAGCGTTTGAGACACGCAACTGGCCACCCGGCCAGTGACACACTGAAAAGCCGCTGATTATAACCCGGAGTTTAGGAATGCCCACCATTCGACCTAGCCAGCCTGAAGATTTAAGCGCCATCACGGCCATTTACCAACATCATGTTCTGCATGGCACTGGCACTTTTGAGATTGAGCCCCCTAGCCTGCCAGATATGACGGCCAGGCGGGAAGACGTCCTGAGCAAGGGCCTACCCTACTTGGTGATTGAAGAAAACGGGCAGGTTCAGGGCTTTGCCTACTGCAATTGGTTCAAGCCCCGCCCCGCCTACCGATTTTCGGCTGAAGACTCCATTTACTTGGCACCGAATGCCTCTGGCAAGGGCTGGGGAAGATTGCTCATGGCCGAGCTCTGCAGAGCAGCCGAAGCGGCAGGAATCAGAAAGCTGATTGCGGTCATTGGCGACTCGGGCAATGCAGGCTCAATTGGTGTTCACACCTCGGTCGGCTTTCAATCTGTGGGAGTTGTGAAAGCATGCGGTTGGAAATTCAATCGATGGCTTGACATCGTCATGATGGAAAAGGATTTGGGGCACGGTGACAAACGTTCTCCTGAATAATGCAAGTTATGAAAAACAAAACTCTGGCCGTTTGGCTGACTTTTTTACTTGGCCCGTTGGGCATACACCGCTTCTACTTGTTCGGTTTTTCAAACAAACTAGGATGGGTCTTGCCCATCCCAACCGCCTTGGGTTGGTACGGCTTACAACGGGCATTCGAGTTTGGACAAGATGACGTCTTGAGTTGGATCTTGATTCCACTGATTGGCTTTACTTTTGCGGGCTGCGCACTGAATGCCATTGTCTACGGCTTGATGGCGCCAGAAAAATGGCATTCAAAATTCAACGCAGGTGTGGCCTCTTCTGATCAAGCAGACACCAGCAACTGGCTCACCATTTTTGGTGTAGCTGCCGCTTTGCTGATGGGCACGACCATTTTGATGGCCAGCATCGTGTTCAGCTTTCAACGCTATTTTGAGCACCAAATTGAAGAGGCTAAAGCGATTAGCCAAGGCACAGATCGCGCCACTGAAATACAAAACTCAAAATAACTGCAGGCTCAGCCAATACGAAATAGCTGCCACAAAACCACTGGCTGGGATGGTTAAGATCCATGCCCAAACAATGTTACCTGCAACACCCCATCGCACCGCACTGGCACGCTGCGTGGAGCCAACACCCACAATGGCGCCGGTAATGGTGTGTGTCGTAGAAACAGGAATGCCCATGGCTGTTGCCAAGAACAATGTCATGGCACCGCCAGTTTCAGCACAAAACCCACCGACTGGCTTTAGCTTGGTGATTTTTTGGCCCATGGTTTTTACGATGCGCCAGCCACCAAACATGGTGCCCAATCCAATGGCCATGTAGCAGCTCACAATGGTCCAAGTGGGGGGCGAAGTTTCAGTAGAAGACATGTAGCCAGTGGCCACCAATAACATCCAAATGATGCCAATGGTTTTTTGCGCGTCATTGCCGCCGTGCCCCAAACTGTAGGCACCTGCAGAAACCAATTGCAAGCGTCTGAACCATTTATCGACTCTGGAGGGGCGTGTGCGCTTGAAAATATTGGCCACCAACACCATCATCAAAGAACCCAACAAAAAGCCGAGCATAGGCGACACAAAAATGAAGATAACTGTCTTCATCACGCCAGCAGACAACAGTGCGCCTGCGCCCGCTTTAGCAATGACCGCACCCACAATGCCGCCAATGAGCGCATGCGAAGAACTGCTAGGGATTCCGTAGTACCAAGTAATGACATTCCATGTAATGGCTCCAACCAGAGCGCCAAATACCACATGGGTGTCTACAACACCTGGCTGCACAATGCCTTTGCCAACAGTGGCAGCCACACTTAAATGAAAAATGAAGATGGCAATGAAGTTGAAAAAAGCAGCAAAGACAACAGCCTGCGTCGGTTTTAAAACGCCCGTTGAAACGACTGTGGCAATTGAATTGGCAGCATCATGAAAACCATTCATGAAGTCAAATGCCAGCGCCAAAGCAACCAGCAACATCACCACCCACAAAGCGGTCTGAGTGTCCATGCTAGTAATTCCTAGACTCAGGAGTTCTCGAGGACGATGCCCTCGATTTGATTGGCCACATCTTCACATTTGTCTGTGATGGTTTCCAATAATTCGTAAATTGCTTTTAACTTAATGACTTCACGCACATCGGGTTCTTCTCTGAAGAGCTTGCTCATGGCGCTGCGCATCACACGATCCGCATCAGACTCCAAACGATCAATTTCTTCGCAAGTTTTCAAAGCCGCTTCCGCAGTGGCTGGATCGGCAATTTTCCCCAGCATGCTGACGGCATCGCGAACACGCTCACAACATTTCACGGACAAATCAGTCAGACGAGAAATTTCTTCTGTCATGACTCGAACGTCATACAAAGCCATGGTCTCAGCTGAGTCTTGAATCAAATCGGCGACATCATCCATCAAATTAATGAGCGTGTGAATTTGTTCGCGATCGATGGGCGTGATAAATGTGGTGTGAATCAGGCGGTTAACTTCGTGCGTGACACGGTCAGCAGCTCGCTCAGCGTTGTCCACATCTTGCGTGTATTTTTCACGCAAATGGTCGTCGGTGTAGTTAAGCACCAGGTTAGAAAATGCGCGGGCCGCTTCAACAATGCGGTCAGCGTGCTGATTGAACAACCCAAAGAAGTTACCCTCTTTGGGTAGAAGTTTTCCAAAAAACATAAAACTCTCCGTAGACTGAAAGCGAAGAGCTGTGCCCTTCAAATCAAGCGGAAGTTTAAACCTTTATGACACCCAAATTTCAACCAGATGACGATTTTGTGGCATTGGCGTGATAAATCTGACACGCTTAAGTTGTCGTTGAGTTGACCCCAGACTGAACCAAACGAACAACTTGTCCGTTGACTTTCAGCAGGTCGCTTGCGCTAACCCACTGAGGGGCTATTTCATTCAAGGGCAACAAAACAAATGCGCGATCCTTCATTCTTGGGTGCGGCAAAATTAATTCTTCACTGATCACAGTGGCCTCACCAAACATAAGAATATCGATGTCAAGCGTTCGGGGCGCATTCAGATACGGTCGCTCTCTGCCAGCACGGTTCTCAATCGCTTGGCAGGCATGCAAAAAGTCAATTGCATTTAAGCGGGTCTTTAAATAAACCACTGCATTGACAAAATCTGGCCCCTGCGCGTCGACCGGAGAAGACTGATAAAGCGACGAACAAACCACAAGTTGCGTTAAAGGCAAATTGGCCAACTCTGCCGAGGCCTTTTGAACAGTTTGCAGAGCATCACCTAAGTTGGCACCCAAGCCAACATAAACAGAAACTTCATCGCGCTGCATGATGCCCAAAAACTTCAATCGCGCGGCAGGTCGCCAGACGATTCAGCTTCGCTGCCGCCAGTCTTGTTGGCAGGCTTGCGTCTTCTGGGCGCGCGACGCGCTTTGCCAGGCGTCGCCTGGGCGTGATTGGGTTTGTCAGATTTGGCTTGTTGAATCAAATCTTCACGCGCCACATCATCGGCCGTACTAAATTCTTGCCACCAGTCGGCAAGCGTCACATCGACCTCACTAACTTCAGCGCGCAATCTTAAAAAGTCAAAGCCCGCTCTGAAGCGCGCTTGCTCAACCAAACTAAAGGGCGTACTGCCAATTCGCTTTTCAAATCGGGGTTGCATCATCCAAATTTCACGCATGTCTGCCGCCAGCTTACCGCGGCCAGAGACATCCCCAATTCGGGCTTCGAAGACTTCGTCAATGGCTTCTTGCAATGCGGGGAAAGGCGGCACACGCTTGGCCAATCGAAGGTCCCATCCCGCTTTCACATCGGCCCACAAGACGCAGGCCAACAAGAAGCTAGGTGCAACCGGTTTTCCCTCACCCACGCGCCTGTCTGTGTCTACCAGTGCGGCCTTCACAAAGGCCGTGTCTGACCTTTCAACCACTACATCCAAAAGCGGATAAATGCCTTTGTGCAAACCCAATTCTTGCAGTTGCGCAATGGACGCTAGCGCGTGGCCGGTTTGCAACAACTTGAGCATTTCATCAAACAATCGGCTTTGCGGCACATCGGCCAACAACTTGAGCATGGTGGCCAATGGTTTGCCCGTTTTGCTTTCCAATTTAAAACCCAAGGGGCTCAATTTGGCAGCAAATCGAACGGCACGAATGATTCGAACCGGATCTTCGCGGTAGCGCGCAACAGGATCGCCAATCATGCGCAAAATTTTCTTTTTCGCATCTTGCATGCCGCCGTGATAGTCGACCAAATATTGCGACTCAGGGTCGTAGTACATGGCGTTGACCGTGAAGTCACGGCGGGTGGCATCTTCGTCTTGGGGGCCCCAGACGTTGTCTCTTAAAACGCGGCCACTTGAATCGACGGCGTGCTTCATGCCAGCCAATTCTGATTTGCTGGTTTTCTCATTGCCCACCACTTGCTCTGCCGCACGATTGTCTAGATACGCACGGAAAGTGGAGACCTCAATCACTTCATGCTCACGACCTCTGCCGTAGACCACATGCACAATTCGAAAACGACGGCCGATGATGAAGGCACGTCTAAACAAGCCCTTCACTTCCTCGGGCGTTGCGTCTGTTGCGACATCAAAGTCCTTGGGTCTTAAACCCAACAACAAATCTCTGACTGCGCCGCCCACCACATAGGCCTCAAAACCCGCATCTTGCAAGGTTCTAACGACGTTCAAGGCGCGCTCATCCACCAGTGCCACATCGATGCCATGAACCGCGGGAGGAATTTCAACGCGCTGGCCAAAATAGGTACCAGAGGCCGTGGTCTGGGGTTTGCCCAATATTTTTTGAATGAATTTTTTGATCATGTAAACAGTTCTAGTATGCGCCAGCCTCGATCGGTCGCAAGTTGACGCAAACGCGCATCTGGGTTGGTGGCCACAGGAGTCTGCGCCTTCTCCAACAAAGGTAAATCATTCAAAGAGTCGGAATAAAAAGTAATGTGCACATCCTGCCAAGATTTTTGATGCGCAGACAGCCACGCTTCAACCCGCGCCACCTTGCCAGCTTTGAAAGAAGGTGTTCCCAAGATTTCTCCTGTGATCCAGCCCGTTGAATCTTTGGCCAACTCTACAGCGATGAGTTCTTGAATGCCCAGGGCTTTTGCGATGGGCCGCGTCACAAACTCGTTGGTGGCGGTGACAACCATGACATGATCACCCGCGTCTTGGTGCTGCTTGATCAAGCTCAAGGCACTCGGCTTGATCACCGGCAAAACCACCTCTTGCATGAATTGCTGGTGTGCCTTGGCTGCCAACTCGGGCCCCTTGAGACGGACCGCCTCGGTGGCAAACTTCACATAGTCGTGAATGTCCAAAACGCCCGCTTGGTAATCTGCAAAAAATTGATCGTTTTTTGCCTTGAACAACTCGGGATCGACCCAACCCATTTTGAGAGAAAACTCACCCCATGAATAATCGGAATCAATGGGCAGCAAGGTGTGGTCTAAATCGAACAGCGTCAAGTTCATGCGTTCTCCAACATCGACTTGATCAATGGAATGGTGATGGCTCTTTGCGCTTGCAAAGCGTATTGATCTAAGTGATCCAAAAGCGTCATGAGGCTGCCTAAATCTCTAGAAAAACGGTTCAGCATGTAAGACATGACTTCATCACTCAAGTGCAAGCCACGCTGCTCTGCTTCTTGTTGCAATACAGCAAGCCTTTCAGGCTCGCTCAAAACTTGAAGGGCATACACATGGCCCCATCCCAAGCGAGATCGCAAATCGTCTCTGAGCTTTAAATCGGCAGGAGGCAGTGTTCCTGCCGCCAGCACCCAACGCGGCTGTCCAGACTTGGGAGTAAGCGCATTCACAAACCAGTTGAATGCAGCTTGTTGTTGCTCGAGGTTGTACAAATGAACATTGTCCATGATGACCGCCACCCACGACTCATCGAATGAAAGCTGCGTCTGATTTGTTTCATCGATCCAACCAACTGCCAAGCCTTGGTCTTTCAAAGCTGCATACGCCGCGCGCAACAAATGTGTTTTGCCTGAGCCGTTTTCACCCCACAAATAAGTGGGCACGGGGCTTGGCATGTTGCCTGAAGTCCACAGTTTGAGATGCTGCAAGGCGGCCAAGTTAGGGCCTGCAAAAAAACTGTCCAGCGTGGGCAGTGTTTGCAGACCAATGTCCAAGGCCATTTGCTTCATTCGCTTTACCCTTGGTACAGCTTACTGCTGAAATATTGATCACGAGCACGCCGTATGGCAACCAACAGCACAGCACTGACAGGCAATGCCACCAAGACACCGACAAAGCCAAACAATTGGCCCAATGCCAACAAAGCAAAAATGACAGTCAGTGGATGCAGGCCAATGCGCTCACCGACCAATTTGGGCGTCAACCAGAAGCTTTCAATCAATTGGCCGGCACCGTAAACCACAGCGACCATGATCACAGCTTTGAAAGATGCAAATTGCAGCAATCCTGCCAACAACGCCAGAATCAAACCCAAGCCAAATCCAAGATAAGGAACGCACACAGCCAAGCCCGTGAAGACGCCAATCGGCAAGGCCAAATCAAGCCCGAACATCGAAAGCGCAGCAGCGTAAAAAACAGACAGCACCAGCATGACCAAAATTTGCCCCCGCAGGTATTGCCCCAAAACAGCATCACATTCATTCATGAAACTGTCGTAGCTAGGGCGCCAGCGAATGGGAACCCATGCCACCACATGAGAAACCCAGCGGTCCCACTCGCTCAGCAAATAGAACAAAACAACCGGAATCAAAATGAAATTGCCAAGGACTGCCAATGCAAAGCTACCGCCCAATTTCAAGGAAGCAATGAGTGGATCCATCCAATCTTCGCGGTTGGTGCTGAGGTACTTGATGATTTGCGACTTCAAACTGCCGATGTCCAAAGTTAAGTTCAAACCAAACTGAGCCAGCAATGGATTGAGTGACAAAGCCAATTGATCGAGCAAACTAGGAAGTTGCTGCTGAAGCAAAGGGATTTCTTTGGTCAGAATGGGGATCAACAAAAACAGCACACTGACAACCACCAGCAAGGCAAAAATTTCGACCAGCACCACACTGAGGGTGCGGGGCAAGAAAGGCAATCTCTTTTGCAAATGAAGCACCGCTGGGTGCAGTGCGTAAGCTAAAACTGCCGCGACAGCAAAAGGCACCAAAACAGGCCCAAGCATCCACAACAAAAGCGCCACCAACATTGCGACACCGATCCCGATGGTCAAGCTTTTGGTGGATTGGATCAGGGGCATGTTGGCTGTTTGAAGTGAAGGAACATAAAAAGAAGCTGGCACATAGATCAGATGCGGGGCCGACTGCACCTAAAATAAGTCTTGATTTTAGTCCTCCCGACCTCAGTCCTACCAATTTCCCCTTTTTTCTCATGAGCTCTACTCCCCTTTCTTACAAAGACGCTGGCGTCGACATCGTTGCTGGCGATGCTTTGGTTGAACGCATCAAGCCCTTGGCCAAGAAAACCATGCGCGAAGGTGTTTTGGCGGGCATTGGTGGGTTTGGCGCTCTATTTGAAGTCCCAAAGCGCTACAAAGAGCCTGTCTTGGTCTCGGGCACGGACGGTGTGGGCACCAAGCTTAAGTTGGCTTTTGAATGGCAAATGCACGACACAGTCGGCATCGATTTGGTGGCCATGAGCGTGAACGATGTCTTGGTGCAAGGTGCAGAGCCCTTGTTTTTCCTCGATTACTTTGCCTGCGGCAAGCTCGATGTCGACACAGCCGCCGCTGTGGTCGGTGGCATTGCCAATGGTTGTGAAATGTCCGGTTGCGCGCTGATAGGCGGCGAAACAGCCGAAATGCCGGGTATGTACCCCGATGGCGAATACGACTTAGCCGGATTTGCAGTGGGAGCTGTCGAGAAATCAAAAATCTTGACGGGTCGCGATGTCAAAGCTGGCGACATTGTGTTGGGCTTGGGCTCTCACGGTGTTCACTCCAACGGCTTTAGCTTGGTTCGCAAATGCATTGAGCGCGCTGCCGACAATCTGCCCGCCACACTCGATGGACTAAGCTTTAAACAAGCCGTGATGGCACCTACACGCTTGTACGTCAAACCTGTCTTGCACGCCTTGTCGATGCACCCCATCAAAGCCTTGGCGCACATCACGGGTGGTGGCCTGTTAGAAAACATCCCTCGCGTCTTGCCAGAAGGCACAGCAGCGCATCTCCAAAAGGGAAGTTGGCCACAATCAGAATTGTTTGCGTGGTTGCAACAAACTGCGGGCATTGACGACATCGAAATGAATCGCACCTTCAACAATGGGATTGGCATGGTGGTGGTGATTGACCCCGCTCACGCTCAAGCCTGCGCTGAGACGCTGCGCCAATCGGGCGAAAAGGTCTACCAAATTGGCGTAATTGCGGACCAAGGCGATGGCGCTCAGGTCGTTGTCAAATAAGCAAAGAGTCTTAGTTCTTCAAATTTGAAGCGAGGCCAGTCGCCTCTGAATTTCAGGCACGTCACTGGCATCCGGCTGTGCCAACACATATTGCAACAAATCGTCGCGCGCCGCTTTGTTCTGACCCAGTTCAATGAGTGCCAATCCACGATCTCGTTTTTCGGCAGGGGCATCTGGGTGTAACACTAGGAGCCGATCCTGAACCTTGATCAGGCGCGGCCAATCTTCCTGGCTGTTGAAAATTTCTTTCAAATTTCGAAGCATGCGCGTCAAAATGTCTCTCGGTGGTGCGGGTTGCAAATACAAGCCCAATGGCGCTTCCATATCGCTTGCGTCACCGAGATGCTGACGGAATGGCGCTAACCTTTCCGCCAAATTGTCCAGCCCCAATGAATCGCCCGTCAAAGGATCTAAAACAACCAAGCCTTCGGGCAATGTGACTTTGACCAAAAAATGGCCAGGGAATGAAATACCTTCCGCCTGCAAATCCAATGCTTGTGCCAGCTCCAACCAAATCACGGCAATGGAAATAGGAATGCCTCTGCGTGTTTGAAGCACTTCATTGACATAGCTATTTTCGGGCGCGTAAAAGTTGTTGGCATTGCCAGAGAATCCCAAGTCGGTATAGAAGAACTGGTTCAAAACCGACAACTTGCGCATGGGGTCGGCCTCTGCTTTAACGCGACGCTTGAGCCTGACCAACAAGGCATCACAAGTGGCCAAGATCTCTTGAATGTCCAGTTGTGGTTCTTCATCTTGCGCGATGGAAGCAGCCGCTTCCAGCAAAGGAAACTGCGCTTCAGCCCCTACCAAGCTTTTGAAATAACTCAGAGGCGTCACCGTCTCAATTGAAAACTTCATAAGTTAAACAGGTCTATATTCAAGTCGTTTATCGGCGCAAAAATGTTCGCAAGCGCAAACCACACAGCCACAGAGTCCCAAAATAAATGGCCGCAGAGGACAGCATGACCAAGCTCATTGCGCCCAATCGCAAACCGGCTTGTTGCCTCATTTGTAACCAATCTAATTTGAATGCGATGAAAGCCAAAAACGCGGCCAACAAAACCGTTGCCATGACCACTTTAAGCCCAAACTGCAGCCATCCAGGCTGCGGCTTGAAACTGCCTTTGCGCAACAAGCCCACAAACAGCCAACCCGCGTTGAGCAAGGCACCCAAACCAATGGACAAGGCCAAGCCAGCGTGAGCCAAGTAAGGCACCAATAAAAGGTTCATCAATTGGGTAAAACACAAAACGACGATGGCAATTTTGACGGGCGTTTTGACGTCTTGACTGGCGTAATAACCGGGTGCCAAAACCTTAATGGCCACCAAACCTAGCAAGCCCACACCATAGCCACTCAAGGCCAGCGTGGTTTGCTGAACATCCTTGTCAGTGAAGGCCCCATAGTGGTACAGCACCGACACCAGTGGCTGAGAAAAGGTCAGTAAGGCTGCCGCACACGGCAATGCCAACAAAACCACCAAGCGCAAGCCCCAATCCAACATGGCGGCATATTCGTTGTGATCACCCTTAGCCCTTGCAGCTGCCAATTGGGGCATCAAAACCGCGCCCAAGGCAACGCCTAAGATGGCCGTTGGAAATTCCATCAATCGGTCGGCATAAGTTAACCAACTCACACTACCAGGTGCCATGTGCGATGCAATTTGGGTATTGATGAGCAGCGAGATTTGAGCCACACCCACCCCCAACAAAGCGGGCACCATGAGGCTGGCAATTTGGCGCGAAGCGGGGTCTTGAGCAGCGCCTCGAATAGCACGCCAACTGACGCCCAACTTGGGCAACAGTCCCAAACTTTTCAAGGCAGGTATCTGAATGGCCAACTGCAAAAACCCGCCCAACATGACACCCACAGGCAAGGCGTAAATGGCTTCAACGCCTTGCCGCTTTAACCAGGGCGCCAGCAACCATGCCGCCCCAATCATGGACAGATTGAGCAAGACGGGCGTGGCAGCGGGTATGGCAAAACGCTTCCAAGTATTGAGGATGCCAGCAGACAAAGCCACCATCGACATAAAACCGATGTACGGAAACATCCATCGCGTCATGTGAACTGCGGCGTCATAAGCGTAGGGTTGTTGTTGCAAACCGGCGGCCATGGCCCAAACCAACCAAGGCGCCAAAAGTACGCCTGCCACACTCAATATCAACAATGTCCAAGCCAACAAAGTAGCGACATGGTCAATGACCGTGCGTGTCGCCTCTTCCCCGTGCTGAGCCTTGCTTGCGGCCAAGACAGGCACAAAAGCTTGACTGAAAGCACCTTCAGCAAAGAGCCTTCTGAACAAATTTGGAATACGAAAGGCCACATTAAAGGCGTCTGTCAGTGCACTGGCCCCAAAAGCGGAGGCAATCAGAAGCTCTCGGATCAATCCCGTGACACGGGAAGCCAAGGTCCAAAGGGAGACAGTGGAAGCGGATTTAAGAAGGCTCACGGCAAGAGTGTAGCGATTCCTCAAAGCCCTCGCGATTCCCAAAAGCCTTTGTAGGACTCTGGACCAACTGGCTTTTGGGCTGTTACAATAGCCGGCTTTGCTGACAACATCCTCAGACAACTAGGACAAATAAAATGGCTTCTGGAAAACCCAAGAAAAAGAACCCCCGCCTGGCATCAGGCCGTAAACGCGCACGTCAAGACGTGAAACTGAACGCAGCGAACACTTCACTGCGCTCCAAATACCGCACCGCTGTCAAGAACGTTGAAAAAGCTGTTCTGGCCGGTGACAAAACCAAAGCAACAGAACTGTTTGCAAAAATGCAAGCCGTTGTGGACACGATTGCCGACAAGGGCATTTTCCACAAAAACAAAGCAGCTCGCGATAAGAGCCGCTTGTCGACCAAGGTGAAAGCCTTGGCTCTCGCCTGATCAATTGATCATCAGCCCGGCACCCACTAGGGTTGCCGCCGTTTGAAACGGGTGCGCTGTCAGCAAAGAAAAGCAAAAAGCCGTCTTAGGACGGCTTTTTTGTGGGCGCTAGTATTTAGATGCTTTTACTTATTTGCATCGGGCAGGATACAAGCCTCAGAAACCTGCAAATTGTTGTCTTTGGCAAAGTTCATGAGGAAGTCCCAGGCCATGGGCTCGAATTCGCGAATGTCGGTGTGCACCACAACGCACTTGATGCCGTCAAAGGTTTGGGGAATGCACCAAGGCGAATAACTCAAATGGCTTCCAGGTGTGGCGCCTCCCGGACGAAATTGACCCATCACGCCGGCCAAACGCTCAGCCCAGTCACTGGGTCTGAATGTTCGTCCTTCCAAGGTGATGCCTTGGATCAGTACTTCTTTGGCGTTATTGGAAACCATCGATCAGAGGTTAAGGAATTTGATGGGCGGGCATCAGGGATCACCTAGATGCTGCATTGCAAAACAATTGTATCTTATATAAGACTTGTCGCTTGATTTCTGGCTCTAAAATCTCACCTCAGCGGCCCTTTTCGTTGGGCCGATTTCTTTTCAGAGGAGTTCTCAGCATGTCCGCTTTCATTGAAGCCACTTCGCCGCACACCATGAACACCTATGGCCGATTGCCCATCGCAATGAGCCATGGTCAAGGTTGCCGTTTGTGGGATGTCAATGGCAAAGAGTATTTGGATGCGCTGGGCGGTATTGCGGTCAACACCTTGGGACACAATCACCCTGAATTGGTCCCTGCCCTGCAGGATCAATTGAGCAAGATCATCCACAGCTGCAACTACTACCATGTGCCCAACCAAGAAAAGTTGGCAGCCAAATTGGTTGAGTTGTCGGGCATGACCAATGTCTTCTTTTGCAGCACCGGCTTGGAGGCCAACGAAGCGGCCATCAAGTTGGCACGCAAATACGGTCACGACAAAGGCATTGAGAAACCCGAAATCGTGGTTTACGAGAAAGCATTTCATGGTCGCAGCATTGCCACACTGAGTGCCACGGGCAACACCAAAATTCAACAGGGTTTTGGCCCCTTGGTGGAAGGCTTTGTTCGCGTGCCCGTCAACGACATCGCAGCCTTGAAAAAAGCCACGGACAACAACCCCAATGTGGTGGCCGTTTTCTTTGAAACCATTCAAGGCGAAGGCGGCGTCAACCCCATGCACATGGACTACCTGCGCGATGTGCGTGCCTTGTGCGATGAAAAAGATTGGCTCATGATGATTGACGAAGTGCAATGCGGCATGGGCCGCACTGGCAAATGGTTTGCACACCAATGGGCTGGCATCAAAGCCGATGTGATGCCGCTGGCCAAAGGCCTCGGCTCAGGCGTGCCTATTGCTGCCGTTGTCGCTGGCCCCAAGGCTGCTAATATTTTCCAACCTGGCAACCATGGCACCACATTTGGCGGCAATCCCTTGGCCATGCGGGCGGGCGTTGAAACCATTCGCATCATGGAAAAAGATGGCTTGCTAGACAACGCTGCCAAGGTGGGCGCGCATCTCAAAGATCGACTTGAGAAAGGCTTGGCCGGCGCCAAAGGCGTGAAAGAAATTCGCGGCCAAGGCTTGATGCTGGGCATTGAACTCGACAAGCCCTGCAGTGCGCTGACACAACGCGCTGCTGATGCGGGTCTCTTGATCAGCGTCACGGCCGACAGCGTAATCCGCATGGTGCCACCGCTCATCATGACCCAAGCAGAAGCCGATCAAGTAGCAGACATTTTGCTGCCCTTGATTCACACTTTTCTTTCGGAGTAATCCAATGCCTACGAGTTCACAGGCAATGCCCATTCGGCATTATTTGCAGTTCACTGATTTGACGGCAGATGAGTACGCGCACATCTTTCAACGTGCTGCATCGATTAAAGCGAAATTCAAGGCCTACGAAAAATACCAGCCCCTCACCGATCGCACCATGGCCATGATCTTCGAGAAGGCCTCCACTCGCACACGTGTGAGCTTTGAGGCGGGCATGTACCAGATGGGTGGCTCAGTCGTTCACCTCACAACAGGCGACAGTCAACTGGGCCGTGCAGAACCCATCGAGGACAGTGCGCGCGTCATCAGTCGCATGGTCGACTTGGTCATGATCCGCACTTTTGGCCAAGACAAAATTGAAAAGTTTGCGGCCTACTCACGCGTCCCCGTCATCAATGGTTTGACCAACGAATTTCACCCCTGTCAAATTTTGGCGGACATCTTTACCTACATTGAACACCGCGGCTCCATTCAAGGCAAAACAGTGGCATGGGTGGGAGATGGCAACAACATGGCCAACACTTGGCTGCAAGCCGCTGACCTGCTCGGCTTCAAGGTCCACTTAAGCACCCCTAGCGGCTATGAAGTTGACCCTGCTGTGGTGGGCGTGCGAAGCCCTGACAGCACTCAGTTTTTCAAAGACCCCATGCAAGCTTGCCAAGGTGCAGATTTGGTCACCACCGACGTGTGGACCAGCATGGGCTATGAAGCTGAAAACGAAGCGCGCAAGAAAGCTTTTGCCGATTGGTGCGTTGACGAGGACATGATGAAAGTGGCCAAGCCAGATGCCCTTTTCATGCATTGCCTGCCTGCACATCGCGGCGAAGAAGTCAGTGCAGAAGTAATTGATGGCCCTCAATCGGTGGTTTGGGACGAAGCCGAAAACCGCATGCACGTTCAAAAAGCGCTGATGGAGTTCTTAGTGCTCGGCAAAGTTTGAACTAAAAAGGTCAGGGCCCCGCATACAACCACGGGACATCCATCAAGGATTCACCCATCACCTTCATGGCCATGTCGCGGCCCCATTTCAGAGGGCCTGACATGTGAAAGATTTGCCCATTGCGAATTGACTTTTGCTGCACCCTGGCATTGCGGGCCCAGCGCGCCTTGGCATAGAGGTGCCAACGCTCGGGCAATGGCAAATCTAAACGCGACCAACAAGTTGCTAATTCAGCGGCATCTTCCATGGCCATGCCGGCCCCTTGCGCCATGAAGGGTCTCATGGGGTGTGCGGCATCGCCCAGCAATGCAATACGCCCCTTCGCCATCTCCTGAGGGCCTGACAAAGGCGGTCGATCACAGAGTGGCCACAGACGCCAGTTGCCGACGGCGTCAAGCACGCCTCTCAAGTCTGCATGCAGGGGCCCCATCGCCAAATTAAGATCATGCCGATGTGCAGATTGGTCCCAATCTTCTAGCGGCTCTGATGCGCGCCCCTGAACAATGACCACCACATTCAAAAACTCCCCTCTTCTGACGGGGTAAAGCACAGCGTGAACTTTGGGACCGATCCAGATGTTCACATCGGCCGTTCTTAGTTTCTCAGGTAAATCTTGGGTGGAAATAAGCGCTCTGTAGGCCAACAATCCCGTCTCGCGCGGTGGTGTTTGGGGAAGGACATAGTGACGCGTGTGACTCCACAAACCATCGGCACCGACCACTGCCTCTGCAGTTAATTTTTCCGCAAAGTCTGCTGGCAATCCTTGGCCAGTTACGGCAACATGATCGCCGTGGTCCTGAATCAAATCAATTTGACAATTGAGATTTAGCTCAGCGGCACCGGATGCCACCACTTTTTGCAGAAGCACTTGGTGCAGATCGGCCCGGTGCACCGAAAAATAAGGGGCTCCGTAAACATCCACACTTCTTTGACCCAGTCTCAAAACACCCAATTCAGCACCAGACTGTGTGTCCCTGACTTGCAAACGCTTGGGTGTAAAAACGACGTCACGAAGTGATTTTTCGAGACCCCAGGCAAACAGCGTTCGCGTCACATTGGGCCCCATTTGAATGCCGGCACCCACCTCACTGAAGGCTCTGGCACGCTCTATCAAACGAGCTTGGGCGCCTTTTTGCGCACATGCCAAGGCAGCGGTTAAACCACCAATGCCGCCGCCCACAATCAAAATAGAATTTTTCACAGCGTTCATTTTGCCGTCAACTCTTTGTACAAAACATGAGGGGCATTAAAAAAGCCCAAAAGACCGAGATCTTTTGGGCTCTGACAGAAAGCGCTTGGCTGATTAAGCAGCAACGCCCTTTGCAACTTCAGCGTACTCTTCGATCTTGTCGAAGTTCATGTACTTGTAAATCTGACTGCCATCTTTGTTGATGTCGGTCATGCTAGCTTGGTACTCTTCCACGTTAGGAATGCGGCCCAGCTTAGAGCTGATGGCTGCAACTTCAGCAGATGCCAAATAGACGTTGGTGTTTTTGCCCAAACGATTTGGGAAGTTGCGTGTTGATGTAGACACCACGGTAGCGCCTTCGCGAACTTGCGCTTGGTTACCCATGCACAAAGAACAACCAGGCATTTCTGTACGGGCACCTGCAGCGCCAAAGACACCGTAGTGACCTTCTTTGGTCAACTCGGCTGCATCCATTTTGGTTGGGGGTGCCACCCACAACTTCACTGGAATGTCACGGCGACCTTCGAGCAACTTGGACGCGGCACGGAAGTGACCGATGTTGGTCATGCAAGAACCGATGAACACTTCGTCAATTTTGGTGCCCGCAACTTCAGACATCAACTTGGCATCATCTGGATCGTTAGGGCAGCACAAGACTGGCTCTTTCAGCTGGTCCATGTCGATCTCGAGCACGTGTGCATATTCTGCGTTGGCATCGGCTTCGAGCAAGTTGGGGTTGGCCAACCAAGCTTCAACAGCCTTGATGCGACGCTCCAAAGCGCGCTTGTCGTTGTAACCCTGCGCAATCATGTTCTTCATCAACACGATGTTGGAGTTGAGGTACTCCTTCACGGGTTCAGGGTTGAGCTTCACGGTACAACCTGCAGCAGAACGCTCGGCAGATGCATCGGACAACTCAAACGCTTGTTCCACTTTCAAATCTGGCAAGCCTTCGATTTCCAAAATACGGCCAGAGAATTCATTGATCTTGCCGGACTTGGCAACGGTCAACAAACCCGCTTTGATGGCGTAGTAAGGAATGGCGTGCACCAAGTCACGCAAAGTGATACCAGGCTGCATCTTGCCTTTGAAACGAACCAAGATGGACTCGGGCATGTCCAAAGGCATCACGCCTGTCGCTGCACCGAAAGCCACCAAGCCAGAGCCAGCGGGGAAAGAAATACCGATGGGGAAACGTGTGTGTGAATCGCCGCCGGTGCCCACTGTGTCGGGCAACAACAAACGGTTCAACCAGCTGTGAATCACACCGTCACCAGGGTTCAAGGACACACCACCGCGGTTGCTGATGAAGGATGGCAAATCGTGGTGCATTTTCACGTCCACTTTTTTCGGATAAGCGGCTGTGTGACAGAACGACTGCATCACCATGTCGGCAGAGAAGCCCAAGCAAGCCAAGTCTTTCAACTCGTCGCGTGTCATCGGACCTGTGGTGTCTTGTGAACCCACGGTGGTCATCTTGGGTTCGCAATACACACCAGGACGTACGCCCTGGCCTTCTGGCAAACCGCAGGCACGGCCCACCATTTTTTGCGCCAAGGTGAAACCTGCTTTGGTGCTGGCGGGCACTTTGGGCAAGCGGAACAAGGTGGAGGTGGGCAAGCCCAAGAAATCACGGGCTTTGGCTGTCAATGAACGACCAATGATCAAATTGATACGGCCACCTGCGCGTGCTTCGTCAAACAGAACTTCGCTTTTGAGTTCGAAGTTGGCGATGGTTTCGCCATTCTTCACAATTTTGCCGTCGTAGGGCATGACATCAATCACATCGCCCATTTCCAGTTTGGAAACATCAACTTCGATGGGCAAAGCGCCAGAGTCTTCTTGCGTGTTGAAGAAGATGGGGGCAATCTTGCCACCCAAGGTCACACCACCAAAGCGCTTGTTGGGCACAAAAGGAATGTCTTCACCAAAGCCCCAGATGATGCTGTTGGTGGCAGATTTGCGTGAAGAACCGGTGCCGACCACGTCGCCCACATAAGCCACCAAATGGCCTTTTTTCTTCAATTCTTCGATGAAGGCCATGGGGCCACGCTTGCCATCTTCTTCAGGTTTGAAGGCGGCATCGGGGCGCGTGTTTTTCAACATGGCCAAGTAGTGCAATGGAATGTCGGGACGGCTCCATGCATCGGGTGCGGGAGACAAGTCGTCGGTGTTGGTTTCGCCAGGGACTTTGAACACAGAGACTGTGATTTTCTGGGCCACTTCAGGACGTGAAGTGAACCACTCGGCATCGGCCCAGCTCTTGACCACTGCGCTGGCGTTGGCATTGCCTGCTTTGGCTTTTTCTGCCACATCATGGAAGAAGTCAAACATCAACAATGTTTTCTTCAAACCTTCGGCAGCCACAGTGCCCACTTCTTTGTCATCGAGCAAATCGATCAAGGGTTTGACGTTGTAGCCACCGACCATGGTGCCCAACAATTGAGTGGCTTTGGCTTTGTCGATCAAAGCAACGTTCACATCACCGTGTGCAACGGCTGACAGGAAAGAGGCTTTGACTTTGGCCGCATCGTCCACGCCTGGTGGCACACGGTGTGTCAACAAGTCCAACAAAAAGGCTTCTTCACCCTTGGGAGGGTTTTTAATGAGTTCAATCAACTCAGCAGTTTGGGTGGCATCCAAAGGCAGTGCTGGAATTCCCAGCGCAGCGCGTTCGGCAGCATGTTCACGGTAGGCTTGCAACATATTTTTCTCCTGTCTAACTAAATAAATTTACAACTTAATTTCAAACAACACCTATCAGCGCTGATTGGGTGTGATCGCATTGCTCACATCAATCAAAGCTGGGGGGGGATTGATCTTCATATCATTGGCCACAGCCACCTGATCAGGGTGCACACATTCATCGGCCAAACGACGTCCTTTTTTTTGATCCATCAGCATGGATTTGTTGGCCAGTTGCAGCCAAACAGCACCCGCCTTTTCATCTTCCAATCGAATTGCACCTGTACTGGTGGTGACGGGGCGCATCCGGTATTTGTAGCCATTGCCTTGCAAGTTGAAATAGCCAGGCGAGCGCTCATCTGCTGTCATTTGCACAGAAGCGCCAAGCTCGCAAGGCAGATGTCCGACATGCACTTTTTCGGCAATGCTCAATTGATCTGCTGGCAAAGGCGCTTCTTGAGGGACTTTGACCTTTGTGTTTTTCGAAGCCTCTGTTTTTTTCGGAGCTTGCGGGGTTTGTTTGGCTTGGCCTTTGGCAACGCTGTTTGATGCGGGTGTCTTGGCGGGAGTTTTGGCCGGGGTTTGGGCCGCTTGATTTTGAGCCATGCTCGATGACACCGACAAGCTCATTGTCAAAATTGAGAGCAAGACAAACCTAAAAATGCTCATGCCGGCTCTCCAAAATACGATTGGGCTACATGCGGCAAGGGTCGACCCGTTTGATAGGCTCTTTCCAAAACATGCCAGAAAAAACGGTAACTGGCGCGATCGTGCAACTGCCCCTTAAAGCTCACGGGCGCCCAATCGGCCAAGCGTGCTGCATCAATCAATTCTGCAGCTTGTTCAATTTCATCGGCCGTGGGGGCCATGGCCTCTAAGACAGGGCGAATTTGACTGGGATGAATGCTCCACATTCTGGTGTAACCCAGCTCGCGTCCGGCACGGGTAGCAGCCAGTTTGATGGCTTGTAAATCGCTGAATTCGGTGACCACGCAATGCGAGGGAACTTTGCCGTAGGCGTGACACGCACTGGCAATTTCTAATTTGGCGCGAATCACCAAAGGATGTGTGAATTGGCCTTCGAGGCCCATACCGCTAGAGGGTATAGCGCCACCATGGGCAGACACAAAATCCATCAAACCAAAACTCAATGATTGCACGCGGGGATGAGCGGCAATTTCAAATGCGTTATTTACCGCCAAGGGTGACTCAATCAAGACATGCAAGGGCAATGCTGTGGCTCCCACAGCATTCAGTGCTTGAGCCGCCGTTTGCACATCGGCAAGGGACTCTACCTTGGGCACCATGACATGCTTTAACTTGGGGTGACAGTTGCCGGCAATGAGGGCGATATCTTCTGAAAAAGATGCGTGATCAACAGGATGTACACGAACTGCGACACGCGCTTCAGGCGCTGCGTTCAATGTAATTTCTTTGACCAAATGGGCGTGTTCAATTTCGCCACCCACTGGGGCGCCATCTTCACAATCCAAAGTCACATCAAAGACGCAAGCACCAAACTCTTGCGTCATCTCAGCTTGCAGTTGCAAGCTTTTGCGCATCCGCACTTCAACACCGCTGTAGTGATCACAAACAGGCAAGACCATGCTTGCCGCTTGTGAGCCCAACAGAATGTTGCGCGGATGCTTCACGAAAGTGTCTGTTGATTAGACCAAGTGAGCCACGCCGGCTTGCTCGTCTGTCAACTCTTTCAATGTCTTGTCAATGCAAGATTGGCTAAAGGCGTCAATGTCCAAGCCTTCCACAACTTTGTACTCGCCATTGGCGCATGTAACGGGGAAGCCGAACATGACGTCTTTGGGAATACCGTACCAACCTTGCGAAGGAATGCCCATGGTGACCCACTGGCCATTGGTGCCCAAGGCCCAATCGCGCATGTGATCGATGGCAGCATTGGCCGCAGAAGCGGCAGAAGACAAGCCACGTGCTTCAATGATGGCGGCACCGCGCTTGCCTACTGTTGGCAAGAACACGTTGGCGTTCCACTCTTGGTCGTTGATCATGGTCTTAACTGATTCGCCATTGATGGTGGCAAAACGGTAGTCGGCGTACATGGTGGGAGAGTGGTTGCCCCAAACGCACAACTTCTGAATGTCGGCCACGGCTTTGCCCGTTTTGGCGGCGATCTGAGAAGCCGCGCGGTTGTGGTCCAAACGCAGCATGGCAGTGAAGTTGCCTGGCTTGAGATCGGGAGCGCTCTTCATGGCGATGTAGGCATTGGTGTTGGCAGGGTTGCCGACCACCAAAACTTTGACATTGCGTGAAGCCACAGCGTTCAAGGCCTTGCCTTGAGCCGTAAAGATAGCGCCATTGATGGCGAGCAACTCTGCGCGCTCCATGCCTGGGCCGCGGGGACGTGAACCCACCAACAAGGCGTAGTCTGTGTCTTTGAAAGCGGTCATGGGGTCAGAGTGAGCTTCCATGCCAGCAAGCAATGGGAATGCGCAGTCATCCAACTCCATCATTACGCCCTTCAAAGCTTTTTGAGCTTTTTCGTCAGGGATTTCGAGCAATTGCAAGATGACAGGTTGATCTTTGCCCAACATTTCGCCGGAAGCGATGCGAAACAACAATGCGTAACCAATTTGACCAGCGGCTCCTGTGACGGCGACGCGAACGGGCTTTTTGCTCATGGTGTGAACTCCAGATAGTGATAAGAAAACGGACTTTGCCGACCCCATCCCGACATTCACTGCCGGCCAGGTCATCTGACTTTTTCAGATGGGTACACACAAAATGTGTACGGGCAAACAGCTTTCGAGTGTACTCGCGAAAACCCGCAAAAGTCAATTTGTCTTATGTCTTATATAAGATATCATTGCGACACTTTTATGTCCGCCCAAACTAGGGTCATTGTCATGGCGTCGCAAGTTTTTTCTGCCGATCCTCTAGATACTTCCGACGCAACGTCTGCGCCGGCATTCAGCCCTCTTTATCAACAAATTAAAGGCTTGATTCTTCAAGCTTTGCAGTCGGGTGAGTGGAAGCCCGGCGAGGGCATTCCAAGTGAAATGGAACTGGCGGCCAGATACCGAGTCAGTCAGGGAACCGTCAGAAAAGCCATCGATGAGTTGGCCAGCCATCATTTGTTGATTCGCCGCCAAGGCAAAGGGACCTTTGTTGCCACCCACGCCGAGCAACAAGTTCAATACCGCTTTTTGAAACTCATGCCCGATTTGGGCGACCCCAAAAGCGAAGGCCCCGCCCAAAGAAAAATCATTGACTGCAAGAGGCTGAGGGCCAATGCGGACATCGCCAGAGCCTTGGCCATCCGGTCTGGCGATGCGGTCCTTCAAGTCAGGCGCGTTTTGTCTTTTGCCGGATCCCCGACCATTTTGGAAGACCTTTGGCTCCCCGGGACGCCTTTTAAGGGCCTGACCGCTGAGCGCTTAAGCGAATACGATGGCCCCATGTATGCCCTTTTTGAAACAGAATTTGGCGTTCGAATGGTCAAGGCCGAGGAAAAAATCAAGGCCGTGATGCCCGACAGTGCCCAATGCAAACTTTTAGAAATTAAGGCCAATACGCCTTTGTTGAGTGTCGAAAGACTGGCTTACACCTACAACGACACCCCCATGGAGCTGCGGCGCGGTTTCTATGTCACAGACACTCATCACTACCACAATGACCTGAATTGACGCCTTGGCGACTTTTTTCAGCTTTGGAATCAGCCGTTTTTAAATTAGTTCTTGAAATTCTCATGTCAGTTTGTTGCGTTGCAATAGAATTCGCGAACACTGTCAGTCAAAAATTACAGTGAAGTTACCAAAGAGGAATTAATCAAATGACCGAAACTGCCCGCAAGAGGCCTGAATTTCGCAATATCAATGCAATCAGCGACTTGCCAACTTACCGCCTGCCCGCAGCCGGCTGGGTTTCCATCTTGCACCGCGTCAGTGGCGCTTTGATGTTTTTGTTGATGCCATTCATCATTTGGATGTTTGACAACTCCATTTCTTCTGAACTTTCATTTGCCACCTTTGCTGCCGCGTTCAATGTGGGCATTGGCTTTGTGCCCGGCTGGTTCATGAAGCTGGTGGCACTGGCCATCATTTGGGCCTACTTGCACCACTTCATTGCAGGCATTCGCCATTTGTACATGGACGTCAAACACGCTGTCACCAAAGAGTTTGGCAAATCTTCAGCCGTCGTGACTTTGGTTTTGAGCTTGGGACTCACAGTGGTTCTTGGCGCCAAGCTGTTTGGCATTTACTAATAGGAACACTCACATGTCAGTTAATTACGGTTCCAAGCGCGTTGTCGTCGGCGCGCATTACGGCATTCGCGACTGGTTGGCGCAGCGCGTCACCGCCACCCTGATGGCAGCATTCACCGTCGTGGTTTTGGCGCAAGTCATTTTCACCAGCGGCCCTATCGGTTACGAAGAGTGGGCAGGCATCTTTGCTTCCCAGTGGATGAAGTTTTTAACCTTCACCACCATCGTTGCGCTCCTCTATCACGCCTGGATTGGCATTCGCGATATTTGGATGGATTACGTCAAACCCGTGGGTGTGCGACTCGTGTTGCACGTCGCCTCCTTGGTTTGGCTCATTGGCTGCGCTGGTTGGGCTGTCCAAGCCTTGTGGCGTCTCTGATTGAGACAACCAACACCAACAGGCCTTGAACCTCAACCCCACACAACAAGATTTCAATCACCATGACTTACACCAAAGACAAGATCGCCACGCGCAAATTTGACGTCGTGATCGTCGGCGCAGGCGGCTCTGGCATGCGCGCTTCATTGCAACTGGCACGCGCTGGTTTGAACGTCGCCGTCCTCTCCAAAGTATTCCCCACGCGCTCACACACAGTGGCAGCGCAAGGTGGTATTGGCGCTTCATTGGGCAACATGTCCGATGACAACTGGCACTACCACTTCTACGACACCATCAAGGGTTCTGACTGGTTGGGCGACCAAGACGCCATTGAATTCATGTGCCGTGAAGCCCCTAAGGTGGTGTACGACCTTGAGCACATGGGCATGCCATTCGACCGCAATCCGGACGGCACTATTTATCAGCGCCCATTTGGCGGCCACACTGCCAACTATGGCGAGAAGCCTGTTCAACGCGCTTGCGCTGCGGCAGACCGTACGGGTCACGCCATGTTGCACACCTTGTACCAACAAAACGTCAAAGCCAAAACCAGCTTTTTCGTGGAGTGGATGGCCCTTGACCTGATCCGCGACGCCGAAGGCGACGTGGTGGGCGTGACAGCCCTCGAAATGGAAACCGGTGACCTGCACATCTTGCATGCCAAAACCGTGTTGTTGGCCACCGGCGGTGCCGGTCGCATTTTTGCAGCATCGACCAATGCCTTCATCAACACCGGCGACGGTTTGGGCATGGCCGCACGCGCTGGCATTCCCTTGGAAGACATGGAGTTCTGGCAGTTCCACCCCACAGGCGTGGCCGGTGCCGGTGTGCTCTTGACAGAAGGTTGCCGAGGCGAAGGCGCCATTTTGCTGAACAGCAATGGCGAACGCTTCATGGAGCGCTATGCGCCAACCTTGAAAGATTTGGCACCCCGTGACTTCGTGTCACGTTCTATGGACCAAGAGATCAAAGAAGGCCGTGGTTGCGGACCCAACAAAGACTACGTGCTGTTGAAACTGGACCATTTGGGTGCAGAAACCATTCACAAGCGTTTGCCTTCCGTGTACGAAATTGGCGTCAACTTTGCCAACGTCGACATCACCAAAGAAGCCATTCCTGTGGTGCCCACCATCCACTATCAAATGGGCGGCATCCCCACCAACGTTCATGGTCAAGTGGTCACACAAACCGCCAGCAGCCACAACGCCGTGGTCAATGGCTTGTACGCAGTGGGCGAATGTTCATGCGTTAGCGTTCACGGCGCCAACCGCTTGGGCACCAACTCCTTGCTCGACTTGCTGGTGTTTGGCCGCGCAGCCGGCAACCACATTGTTGACTTCGCTAGCAAAACCAAATCACACAAAGATTTGCCCAAAGATGCGGCCGACTTCACATTGGCTCGCCTCAACCGCTTGGAAGGCCGCAAAGGCGAATACGCGCAAGACGTGGCCAACGACATGCGCGCATCGATGCAAAAACACGCTGCTGTGTTCCGCACACAAGCCAGCATGGACGAAGGCGTGGTCAAGATTGCCGAGATTCGCGAACGCGTCAATGCCATTGGCTTGACCGACACCTCCAAAGTCTTCAACACAGCCCGTATTGAAGCCTTAGAAGTGGACAACTTGATCGAGTGCGCACAAGCCACCATGGTGTCTGCTGCAGCTCGCAAAGAATGCCGCGGCGCGCACACTGTGAGCGATTACGAGCGTCCAGCAGATGATCCGATTGCGCCATTGGGCCGTGACGATGCCAACTGGATGAAGCACACCTTGTGGCACAGTGACAGCAACAGCCTGACCTACAAGCCCGTCAACTTGAAACCGCTGACTGTGGACTCTGTGCCACCTAAAGTCCGGACGTTCTAAATTCCTGAAGGTTGAATCATGACATTACGTACATTTGAAATCTATCGTTACGATCCAGACAAGGATGCCAAGCCTTACATGCAAACCATTCAGGTTGAATTGGATGGCAACGAACGCATGTTGCTGGATGCTTTGATGAAGCTGAAAAAAGTGGATCCCACTTTGTCATTCCGCCGTTCATGCCGTGAAGGCGTTTGCGGCTCTGACGCCATGAACATCAACGGCAAAAATGGTTTGGCTTGCCTCACCAACATGTTGACCTTGCCAGGCAAGATTGTTTTGAAACCCCTGCCAGGCCTGCCCGTGGTGCGAGACCTGATCGTCGACATGACGCAGTTCTTCAAGCAATACAACTCCATCAAGCCTTACCTGATCAACGACACTATTCCGCCCGAAAAAGAGCGTCTGCAAAGCCCTGAAGAGCGTGAAGAATTGAACGGCTTGTACGAGTGCATTTTGTGCGCCAGCTGCTCAACGTCTTGCCCTAGCTTCTGGTGGAACCCCGACAAGTTCGTGGGCCCCGCAGGCTTGCTCCAAGCTTATCGCTTCCTAGCTGACAGCCGCGATCAAGGCACTGCAGAACGCTTGGACAACTTGGAAGACCCTTATCGCTTGTTCCGATGCCACACCATCATGAACTGCGTGGACGTGTGCCCTAAGAGCCTCAACCCCACCAAAGCGATTGGCAAGATCAAAGAGATGATGGTGCAACGCGCCATCTAATTTGAAACACTGACTCGTTCAAACTTATGGGAGATGAATTGCTTGATGGATTAGATCGCCACACCCCTTTGGGTGAGCGAGCTTTAAGCAAACTTCGTTGGCGCTGCCGACGTGGCTTATTGGAAAACGATCTCTTCATCGAACGATTTTTTAACCGCCATGCCCCCGATCTGACCGTGGGTCAAGCCAGAGGCATGTATGTTTTGATGGACTTGTCAGACAACGACTTGATGGACTTGCTGTTGAAACGCAAGCCCCTAGAGTCAGAGATGGCAACAGAGGAAGTCAGCGAAGTGCTGAGCATGCTGATGGCTTGAGGTTGACAAAAGATTTTTTGCAAACCGCCCAATTTTGAATGAATGATTACTAGAGGAAATTGAATCATGAAACTTGCTGACAACAAAGCAACCCTGTCGTTCAGTAACGGCAGCCCTAGCATTGAGATGCCCGTTTACAGCGGGAACATTGGTCCCGATGTGATCGACATTCGCAAGCTCTACGGCCAGAGCGGCATGTTCACCTATGACCCAGGTTTCTTGTCAACGGCTTCATGCCAATCAGGCATTACCTACATTGATGGCGACAAAGGCGAGTTGTTGTACCGCGGCTATCCCATTGAGCAGTTGGCCAATCATGGCGACTACTTGGACACCTGCTACTTGCTCTTGAAGGGCGAATTGCCTGACGCCAAGCAAAGCACTGACTTTCACAAATTGGTGAACAACCACACCATGGTGAATGAGCAGATGCAATTCTTCTTGCGCGGTTTCCGCCGTGATGCACACCCCATGGCTGTGCTGACTGGTTTGGTTGGCGCTTTGTCTGCTTTCTATCACGACAGCACCGACATCACCAACCCTGAGCACCGCGAAATTTCTGCCATTCGCTTGATTGCCAAAATGCCCACTTTGGTGGCCATGGCTTACAAATACGGCGTGGGTCAGCCCTTCCAGTACCCGCAAAACAATTTGTCTTACTCAGGCAACTTCTTGCGCATGATGTTTGGCGTACCTTGCGAAGAGTACAAAGTGAACCCCGTATTGGAACGCGCTTTGGACCGCATCTTCATCTTGCACGCAGACCACGAGCAAAACGCTTCAACGTCCACCGTGCGTTTGTGCGGCTCTTCTGGCACCAACCCCTTCGCAGCCATTGCAGCAGGCGTAGCTTGCCTCTGGGGCCCTGCTCACGGCGGTGCCAACGAAGCTTGCCTGAAAATGCTCGATGACATTCAGAAAATGGGTGGCATTTCTAAAGTTGGCGAGTTCATGGAACAAGTCAAAGACAAAAACTCTGGCGTCAAGCTCATGGGCTTCGGTCACCGTGTTTACAAAAACTACGACCCACGTGCCAAGTTGATGCAAGAGACTTGCAACGAAGTGCTGGCTGAACTGGGCTTGGAAAACGATCCCTTGTTCAAGTTGGCTAAGCAAGTTGAAAAGATTGCCTTGGAAGACGACTACTTCGTGTCTCGCAAGCTGTACCCCAACGTCGACTTCTACTCCGGCATCGTGCAACGCGCCATTGGCATTCCCGTGAACTTGTTCACTGGCGTGTTTGCTTTGGCACGTACTGTGGGCTGGATTGCGCAATTGAACGAAATGATTGGCGACCCCGAGTACAAAATTGGCCGCCCACGTCAGTTGTTCACCGGCTCACCACGCCGCGATATCAAAGGCTGATCCGCTTTAAACAGACAGGGGCTCAACTCGATGCAAACATCGAGTTGAGCCCCTTATTTTTTTAGCTCTTCAAAGCAACCAGTACTTCGTCAAGCATCTTCTTGGCATCGCCAAACAACATGCGGTTGTTGTCTTTGTAGAAGAGTGGGTTGTCAACACCCGCATAGCCGCTGGCCATCGAGCGTTTCATCACAATGCTGGTACGTGCTTTCCAAACTTCTAGAACGGGCATGCCAGCAATAGGGCTGGTGGGATCGTCTTGTGCGGCAGGGTTCACGATGTCGTTGGCACCGATCACAATTGCCACATCGGTGTCTGGAAAGTCTTCATTCAGCTCGTCCATTTCCAAGACGATGTCGTAAGGCACTTTGGCTTCGGCCAACAGCACATTCATGTGGCCTGGCATACGACCCGCTACAGGGTGGATACCAAAGCGAACGTTGACGCCTTTTTCACGCAGGGTTCGGGTAATTTCAAACACGGTGTGCTGTGCTTGTGCCACGGCCATGCCGTAGCCGGGCACGATGATGACGTTCTTGGCATCGCGCAACAACTCTGCAGTTTCTGCCGCCAAGATAGGACTCACCTCGCCTACCGGTTCGGCGCTTGCACCATCAGCAGGCTTGGGCGCTGCCGCGGTGGTACCAAAGCCACCAGCGATCACACTGATAAAGCTGCGGTTCATGGCATTGCACATGATGTAAGACAAGATGGCGCCACTAGAGCCCACTAACGCGCCCACCACAATCAACAAATCGTTGCTGAGCATGAAACCTGTGGCTGCAGCGGCCCAACCGGAATAGCTGTTGAGCATGGACACCACCACCGGCATGTCGGCGCCGCCAATGGCCATCACCATGTGAATGCCAAACAAAAGTGCAATGGCACTCATGATGAAGAGGGGGACCATGCCTTGTTCAATGGTCTCGGCTTGCAAGAACATGCGGCCAAAGTAAACCACCGCCAGCAAGCCAGCCAAATTGATCCAGTGGCGCCCTGGCAGCAACAAGGGGCTACCGCCAATGCGGCCCGACAACTTGCCAAATGCGGCCACAGAACCAGAGAAGGTCACGGCACCAATGAAGATGCCAATGTAAATTTCCATCGAATGGATGGCATGCGCCGCACCTTCAAAGCCTTTGGTAGCTTCTGGATCGACGAAGGTGGCATAGCCCACCAACACTGCAGCCATACCGACCATGCTGTGCATTAGTGCCACCAACTCAGGCATTTGTGTCATTTGCACAGAGCGTGCAGCGTACAAGCCAATGGCACCGCCAACCACCAAACTGCCCACAATCCAAGGTGTGCCGGCTGCTGTGACTTGAGGGCCCAAAACAGTGGCCAAAATGGCCAAAGTCATGCCGACCATGCCATAGAGATTGCCACGGCGTGCGGTTTCTTGATTAGACAAGCCACCCAGGCTGAGGATGAAGAGAATGGTTGCGCCTATGTAGGCAACCGTCGACAAGTTAGAGGTCATGACTGCTTCTTCCTAATTATTTTCTGAACATCGCCAGCATGCGCTGAGTCACTGCAAAACCGCCAAACATGTTGATAGCGGTGAGGACCAGGGCCAGTGAGGCCAACACAATAATCAGCGTGTTGGGGCGAGCGGCCGCATTGGCCATGGGTGAAATTTGAACCAGTGCACCAATGGCAATGATGGAGCTGATGGCATTGGTCACGCTCATGAGCGGTGTGTGCAAGGCTGGCTTGACGTTCCAAACCACCATGTAACCCACAAAGCAGGCCAGCACAAAAACCGTGAAGTGCGACAGGAACGCAGCAGGCGCGTAAGCCCCCACCAAGACAAACAAGACGGCAGTAATACCAGCGACGATGGCCAGCTGACCGGCAGGCATTGGGCCAGAAGCTTCGCCATGGCCGTGGCCTTTTTTGGCCACAGGCGCAGCAGATGGCTTAGGCGCTGGTTTGGGCGCAACCACCAAAGGCGGCGCAGGCCATGTGATGGCACCCTCTTTGATGACAGTCAGTCCGCGAATGGCATCATCTTCCATGTTGACATTGATGACGCCATCTTTGGTTTTGCAAAGTTCTTCGGTCAGGCGGAACAGGTTGGTGCCATACAAGGTGGACGACTGGCGCGCCATGCGCGATGCCAAGTCGGTGTAGCCCACAATGGTGACGCCATGCTTGACCACCGCCTTGCCTGGTTCAGTCAACTCACAGTTGCCGCCCTGCTCGGCTGCCATGTCCACAATGACGCTACCGGGCTTCATGTTGCGAACCATTTCGGCGGTGATGAGCTTGGGGGCTGGTTTGCCAGGAATGAGCGCGGTGGTGATGATGATGTCGCACTCTTTGGCTTGCTGTGCATACATCTCGCGCTGCGCCGCCTGAAAGCCCTCGCTCATGACTTTGGCATAACCGCCGCCACCTGAGCCTTCTTCTTCGTAGTTAACTTTGACGAACTCGCCACCCAGCGAAACCACTTGGTCTGCCACTTCGGCGCGGGTGTCGTTGGCGCGAACAATGGCGCCCAAACTGGCTGCTGCGCCAATGGCGGCCAAGCCTGCTACACCAGCACCTGCGATGAAGACCTTGGCGGGCGGTACTTTGCCCGCAGCCGTAATTTGTCCGTTAAAGAAACGACCAAATGCACCTGCGGCCTCAACCACGGCGCGGTAGCCGCTGACACCTGCCATGGAGGTGAGTGCATCCATTTTCTGGGCACGGCTAAGGGTACGCGGCAAAGCGTCAATGGACAGTGCCGTGACTTTTTTGGCAGCCAGTTGCTGCATCAAATCGGGGTTTTGGGCTGGCCACAAAAAGCCAATCAGGGTCTGACCTTCGTGCATGAGGTCGACTTCCTCGGCCGTGGGCGCACGGACCTTGAAGACGATGTCGCTGCCACGCCAAAGTGCTGCTGCGTTGGGTGCAATGCTTGCGCCGGCTTGCTCGTAGGCTTGGTCTGACAGGTCGGCCAGATCGCCTGCACCTTGCTCCACCACCACCGCAAAACCAAGTTTTGTCAGCTTGGTGACCACATCGGGCACGGTGGCTACACGCTTTTCACCAGGGAATATCTCCCTTGGAACACCAATGCGTTGCGGTTGAGGCGCAACGCTACTGCCTGAAACATTGTCACTGGGGTGGACAGTTGTCATGGAACAAATCTCAATTAAAAATGGATAAAAGAGCCCGAGACTTCAAATTGGGCCAGCCGACACTATAGCTTTTCAAAACGCAATTCGATCGATCCTACCCTGCAAATACAGCACGGGCAACATTGCTAATCAGCTTAAAATGCTGGGCTTGACCCTAGGAAGCACCATGGCACGCACGCTTTACGACAAAATTTGGGACGAACACGTCGTCCACACCGAAGAAGACGGCACTTCCGTCCTGTACATCGACCGTCACTTGGTGCACGAAGTCACCAGTCCCCAAGCCTTTGAAGGCCTGCGCCAAGCTGGCCGCAAGGTGTGGCGCGTCAGCTCCATCGTGGCCACTGCAGACCACAATACCCCCACGACGGGTTGGGAGTTGGGCTATGACGGCATCACCGACCCCATCAGCAAAGAACAAATCACCACGCTGGACAGCAACATTGCCGAGTTTGGCTCTGCGGCATTCTTCCCCTTCATGTCCAAGCGCCAAGGCATCGTGCACGTCATTGGCCCAGAAAATGGCGCCACCCTGCCCGGCATGACGGTGGTTTGCGGCGACTCGCACACCTCCACGCATGGTGCATTTGGCGCACTGGCGCATGGCATTGGTACCAGCGAAGTTGAGCACGTCATGGCCACCCAAACTTTGTTGGCCAAAAAAGCCAAGAACATGCTGATCAAAGTCGAAGGCAATGTAGCCAAAGGCATCACGGGCAAAGACATTGTGCTGGCCATCATTGGCAAAATTGGTACCGCTGGCGGCACCGGCTACACCATTGAATTTGGTGGCTCAGCCATTCGTGCTTTGTCCATGGAGGGTCGCATGACCGTCTGCAACATGGCCATTGAAGCTGGCGCCCGCGCTGGTCTGGTGGCGGTGGACGACAAAACCATTGAGTACGTCAAAGGTCGCTTGCTGTCACCCACAGGTGTGGAGTGGGATCACGCAGTGACTTACTGGAAAACCTTGCAGTCCGATGCAGGCGCCCATTTTGACGCGGTTGTCGAAATCAATGCGGCCGACATCGTCCCCCAAGTCACTTGGGGCACATCGCCCGAAATGGTGCTCGGCATCAACGCCATCGTTCCCGATCCAGACAAAGAAAAAGACGCCAACAAGCGCGGCGCCATTGAACGCGCCCTGACTTACATGGGTCTTGAGCCTGGCAAAGCCCTCAACGACATCTTTGTCGACAAGGTGTTTATTGGCTCTTGCACCAACAGCCGCATTGAAGACATGCGCGAAGCCGCAGCCGTGGTCAAGAAACTGGGCCAAAAAGTGTCTAAAACTGTCAAGTTGGCCATGGTGGTCCCTGGCTCAGGCTTGGTCAAAGAACAAGCCGAGCGTGAAGGTCTTCACGAAATTTTCAAGGCTGCTGGCTTTGAATGGCGCGAACCTGGTTGCTCCATGTGCTTAGCCATGAACGCCGACCGCCTTGAGCCTGGCGAGCGTTGCGCCAGCACCAGCAATCGCAATTTTGAAGGCCGTCAAGGTGCGGGCGGACGCACGCACTTGGTCAGCCCCGCCATGGCGGCGGCGGCTGCCATTCATGGTCACTTTGTGGACATTCGTCAGTTTGCCTAAGTGCCACTGATTCAGAACCCACACCACAAAGATCAAGGAACACACATGCAAAAATTCAATGTGCACAAAGGCCTGGTGGCCCCAATGGACCGTGAGAACGTCGACACAGACGCCATCATCCCTAAGCAATTTCTCAAGTCCATTCGCAAGACCGGCTTCGGCCCTAACTTGTTTGACGAATGGCGCTATTTGGATGCCGGCTTCCCCGGTCAAGATCCTGCCAGCCGCAAGCCCAATCCCGATTTTGTGCTCAACCAATCACGCTATCAGGGCGCTTCAATTTTGTTGGCCCGCAAAAACTTTGGCTGCGGCTCTTCACGCGAACACGCCCCTTGGGCCATTGACCAATTTGGCTTTCGCGCCGTGATTGCGCCCAGTTTTGCCGACATCTTCTTCAACAACTGTTTCAAAAACGGCCTGCTCCCAATCGTGCTGCCCGAGAACGTCGTGGGCAAATTGTTTGATGAAGTAGCGGCATTTCCTGGCTTCCAACTCACCATCGATTTAGAGCGTCAGGTGGTGGTTCGCCCTCAAGGCGAAGAGATTCCATTTGATGTTCAAGCCTTCCGCAAATACTGTTTGCTCAATGGTCTTGACGATATCGGTTTGACCCTGCGTCACGCAGAAAAAATCAAAGCCTTTGAAGCCGAGCGTTTGGCCACCAAGCCTTGGTTGGCGCACGTTGCTTAATATCTACAAGAGAACACATCATGAAAATTGCAGTTCTGCCGGGTGACGGCATTGGTACCGAAATCGTTGCAGAAGCCGTCAAGGTTTTAAACGTCCTCGACTTGAAATTTGAAATGGAAGAAGCCCTGGTGGGCGGCGCCGCTTATGAAGCGCATGGCCATCCCTTGCCAGAATCCACTTTGAAATTGGCCATGCAATCAGACGCAGTATTGTTTGGCGCCGTAGGCGATTGGAAATACGACAAACTCGACCGTCCTTTGCGCCCCGAACAAGCCATTTTGGGATTGCGCAAAAACATGGGCCTGTTTGCCAACTTCCGCCCTGCCATTTGCTACGAGCAATTGGTCGGTGCTTCCAGCCTCAAGCCTGAACTCATTTCGGGCCTCGACATTCTGATCATTCGCGAACTGACAGGTGATATCTATTTTGGTCAGCCCCGCGGCCGCCGCGTGGCCATCGATGGTCACTTTCCTGGTGCCGAAGAAGCTTTCGACACCATGCGCTATTCACGCCCCGAAATCGAACGCATTGCACACGTTGCCTTCCAAGCCGCTCGCAAGCGCGGCAAGAAGGTCACCAGCGTTGACAAGTCCAATGTGCTGGAGACTTTCCAGTTTTGGAAAGATGTGGTCACAGATGTCCACAAAGAATATCCCGATGTCGCGCTCGATCACATGTACGTTGACAACGCAGCCATGCAATTGGTCAAAGAACCCAAGAAATTTGACGTCGTGGTCACTGGCAACATGTTTGGCGACATTTTGTCCGACGAGGCCTCCATGTTGACAGGCTCCATTGGCATGCTGCCCTCCGCCAGCTTGAACGTCAAAAACCAAGGTTTGTACGAGCCAAGCCATGGCAGCGCACCCGACATTGCCGGTAAGGGTATTGCAAACCCATTGGCTACAATACTGTCTGCAGCAATGATGTTACGTTTTTCACTGAACCAAGCCCAAGCCGCCGATCGCATTGAGACGGCTGTCAAGTCTGTGCTTGCCTCGGGTTTGCGTACGGTAGACATCTGGTCAGAAGGCACACAAAAGGTTAGCACGCTTGAAATGGGCGAAGCCGTTGTGAAAGCCATTACGAAAACGACAAAGAGCTAAAGCTCAAAACTCGTCATGCCCTTCCGGCTCGACGAGTCGGAATCTCAAAATTAACATTGAAAGGGTGATGACATGAAATTGGTAGGACTTGTAGGCTGGCGCGGCATGGTCGGTTCCGTCTTGATGGACCGCATGCAAGCCGAGGGCGACTTTGGTTTGATTGAACCTTTGTTTTTCTCCACCTCCAACTCGGGCGGCAAAGCGCCCGCCATGGCCAAAAATGAAACGACGCTGCAAGATGCCTTCAACATCGATGCCTTGAAGCGTTGCGACATCATCATCACCGCCCAAGGCGGCGACTACACCACCGAAGTTTTCCCCAAGTTACGAGCAGCAGGCTGGAACGGTCATTGGATTGACGCAGCCTCCACACTGCGCATGGAAAAAGACGCTGTGATCATTTTGGATCCGGTCAACATGCCCGTCATTCAATCTGCTTTGAAGAATGGCGGCAAGAATTGGGTTGGCGGCAATTGCACCGTCAGCTGCATGCTGATGGGCGTCGGCGCTTTGTACAAAGCCGGTTTGGTCGAGTGGATGAGTACTCAAACTTACCAAGCTGCCTCTGGCGGTGGCGCGCAACACATGCGCGAATTGCTCACACAGTACGGCACTTTAAATTCCGAAGTCAAAGCTTTGCTCGACGATCCAAAGAGCGCCATTCTGGAAATCGATCGCAAAGTCATCGCCAAGCAACGCGCTTTGACTGGTGAAGAAACTGCCAACTTTGGCGTGCCACTGGGCGGCTCACTCATTCCTTGGATCGACAAAGATTTGGGCAACGGCATGTCCAAAGAAGAGTGGAAAGGCATGGCCGAGACTAACAAAATTTTGGGTCTTGGCGAAGCCTTCAATTCTTCAGCCATACCGGTCGATGGCTTCTGCGTTCGGGTTGGCGCCATGCGTTGCCACAGCCAGGCACTGACCTTCAAGCTCAAAAAAGACGTGCCCGTGGCCGACATCGAAGCCATGATCGCTGCCGACAACCAGTGGGTCAAAGTGGTTCCCAACACACGTGAAGCCACTTTGAAAGACCTCACGCCTGTGGCCGTCACTGGCACCATGACCATTCCTGTGGGCCGCATTCGCAAGCTGGCCATGGGCCCTGAGTACGTGGGCGCATTCACCATCGGCGATCAATTGCTGTGGGGTGCTGCTGAACCACTTCGCCGCATGTTGCGCATTTTGTTGGACGCCTAAGGGCCCATCAAATCGACTACATGTTCAGAAGCGCACTCTTCTTTGCCCGCCTGGTCTTTTGGATAGGTTGTAGCTTCAGTGCGCAGGCACTGACACTGGCGGGCATCGAAGTGCAATCACACAAAGGGGAGCCGCTTCGTGCCGAATTCGGTGTGATCAATGCAAGCCCTGAAGAATGGGGGCAACTGGTTGTCAAAGTTGCACCGGCTGAAAGGTTTAACCAACTGGGGCTTGTTTACACGCCTTCTGTCGGTCAATTGCAAATTGAACTTTTTGAAACGAAGGAAGGCAATCAACGGATTCGTCTTTCCAGTCCTCAAAGTTTTTCAGACAATTTTGTCGACTTGTTGATTGAGGCGCAAACGGCCTCATCCAAATGGGTCAAAGCGTTCACATTGATGCTAAAGGCCAAACCGACACAAGCGGCAACGCCTTTGCAATTGGCTTCTGCGCCCACCCCAATGCCCTCACCCAAGCTGCCAGACTTGCCTGCAGAGCATGTGGTTCAAAAAGGCGAGAGTGCCAGCCAAATCATCCAAAAGTGGCTCATTGAAGACATGAGCATGCAGCAAATGTTGGTGGCTTTACTCAAAAACCAACCCGACGCGTTTATTCAAGGCAATGTCAATTTATTGCGTGCCGGTGCAGTCCTCAAAGCGCCGACCTCCACCGCAGTGCGTGCCATCCCAGCTGACGAAGCGCGTCAATTTTTGGTGGCTCAGCAAAAAGAATTTATCGCCTATTCACAAGCGGCCTCACAAAATACTCAGCTCGTCAAAGGCCAAGCACCGTCCAAACAATTGGCTGGCAAGGTTGGGCTAGATACGCCTGCACCCAAAAATTCAGAAGAAAGCGTCGATCAACTCAAGCTGACCCAAGCCCGAATTGAAAAGCAGAATGAAGAAACCCGCTTGGCTGCACAGCGCGCATTAATTGACGCCCAAAAGCAATTGAATGCCCTGCAAAACAATGTCAATGAACTGGTGCAGTTGACCTCCCCGAGTGCCCAAACAGTGGCCCATGCTGCCAAACAAAAAACCACGGCCATCGATGCAGGTTCAGGCTGGCTCAATATCAAGCATTTGCTTGAATCGCCCCACAAAAGCTCTTACCTTTGGGCCGCCCTCACACTGCTGGGCATTCTGACGGTCGGTGCAGGCTTGAGAATTCAAAGTCGAAAAACCTCATTGGCTTTGAGCACCTTGACGCCGCCCAATCAAAAATCCGAATCAAGCAGTTCTTTAAAGCCGACCAGTCCTTTAGAACTTCCGCCAGACATTGCGGCTTTGAACCTAGACCTCAATGCGCAAACGCGTCAATCGGCCAGCGAACATGAATCGCCAGCTTCTTCAAAGAGAACGCTGTGAGAATTGCGCTGGGCATTTCCTACAATGGTCAGCCCTATCAAGGCTGGCAAAGCCAAAGCACTGGCCTGACCATCCAAGACAAATTGGAAAAGGCCCTGAAAGAATTCACCACGCAAAAGGTCACCACTTTGTGCGCAGGGCGAACCGATGCAGGCGTTCACGGCTTGATGCAAGTGGTTCACTTTGACACCCCCCTTGAGCGCGACATGGGGTCTTGGATCCGAGGCACCAACCGTTATTTGCCCGATGATATTTCTGTGCAATGGGCTCAAGAAGTTCCACAGGATTTTCACGCACGTGGCAGTGCCTTGTCGCGCCGATATGCCTACATCGTTTTGGAATCACCTGTTCGGCCCAGCTTAGAGTCGGGGCGTGTTGGTTGGGTTTACAGAAGCCTGGATGAGGAGGCCATGCGCAAAGCTGCTCTGTATTTATTGGGCGAGCACGACTTTTCTTCGTTCAGAGCCAGCAGTTGCCAAGCCTTGTCGCCCATCAAAACCATGATGCGCGTCGACATTCACCGGCATGGGCCCTACTGGCGCTTTGAATTTGAAGGCAATGCCTTTTTGCACCATATGATTCGCAACATCATGGGCTGCATGGTGGCCATTGGCCAAGGCTTTCAACCGCCTGAATGGATGGCCCAAGTCATTGCCAGCCAAAGCAGGGATGCTGCAGCCCCCACTTTCTCGCCTGATGGCTTGTACTTTCAAGGGCCGGTGTACGATCCACAATGGGGACTGCCTACCGCCACCCCACCCTTTCATTGGTTGCCCTGAGCCTGACCCTCACAATGACCACGGACAGACCCAACACTTTCATCAAAATTTGCGGCCTCACTCGCGAGGACGATGTTTTGGCGTGCGTCACAGCAGGCGCGCATGCCATTGGCTTTGTGATGTACCCCAAAAGCGCCCGGTACGTGAGCCCAGAGCGTGCGGGTGTCTTGGCCAAACTGTTGCCACCGGGCCTCACGCCCGTTCTCTTGTTTGCCAACGCCAGCCTGCAAGAAGTTCAGGTCGCTTGTGAAGCCGTGCCCAATGCCCTGCTTCAGTTTCATGGCGACGAATCCCCCGCCGAATGCGATCGTATAGCCCAAGCCGTACAACGCCCCTACTGGCGCGCGGCCAGAATTCCCACCGACAACACCGCCTCGTTTGACTTGGTAAAATTCTGCCAAGATTATTCAAATGCCCAGGCCATTCTGCTCGACGCTCATGTTGACGGTTATGGCGGTGGCGGGAAAACATTCAATTGGTCACAGCTTCCTCCAAACGTCAACGCTCACCTCGTTTTGAGTGGTGGATTGACGCCTGCAAATGTGACCGATGGCATTCGCCAGCTTCGGCCTAAAGCCCTGTCTTTGGCCGTTGATGTCAGCTCGGGTGTCGAGCTAGAGGGCCAAAAAGGCCTCAAAGATGCCCGAAAAATCCAAGAATTTGTGGCTGCAGTCAAAGCAGCCGATGCCATTGAATAACACCATGTCCAATTACCAACAACCCGATGCCTCTGGCCACTTTGGCATTTACGGCGGCAGCTTCGTCAGCGAAACCCTGACGCACGCCATCCTTGAATTGCGCGAAGCCTACGCCAAGTACCAAAACGACCCAGAATTTTTGGCCGAGTTCAAATACGAGCTGGCGCACTTTGTAGGTCGTCCCTCCCCCATTTACCACGCTGCTCGCATGAGCCGTGAAGTGGGCGGTGCGCAAACCTATTTGAAGCGCGAAGACTTGAACCATACCGGCGCGCACAAAATCAACAACACCATTGGCCAAGCCATGCTGGCCAAGCGCATGGGCAAGCCGCGCATCATTGCCGAAACAGGCGCGGGGCAACACGGTGTGGCCACGGCCACCATCTGCGCCCGCTACGGTCTTGAGTGTGTGGTTTATATGGGCGCGGAAGACGTCAAACGTCAAAGTCCCAATGTGTACCGCATGAAACTCTTGGGCGCTACCGTGGTTCCCGTAACTTCAGGAAGCCGCACCCTCAAAGACGCCTTGAACGAAGCGATGCGCGACTGGGTCGCCAATGTCGACAATACTTTTTACATCATTGGTACTGTGGCCGGCCCACACCCTTACCCCATGATGGTTCGCGATTTTCAAAGCGTTATTGGCAACGAATGCCTCGAGCAAATGCCGACCCTTTTGGCGCAAACCGGCTTGCACAGCCAACAACCCGATGCGGTCATTGCCTGCGTGGGCGGCGGCTCCAATGCCATGGGTATTTTCTACCCCTACATCAACCACAAGAACACACGCTTGATTGGCGTTGAAGCGGCGGGTGAAGGCTTAGAAAGCGGCAAACACTCTGCCTCTTTGCAGCGCGGTAGTCCAGGCGTGTTACACGGCAACCGCACCTATATCTTGCAAGACGACAACGGTCAAATTACAGAAACGCACAGCATCAGCGCGGGCTTGGACTATCCAGGCGTAGGCCCTGAGCACGCTTTCCTCAAAGACATTGGCCGTGCCGAATACGTCGGTATCACCGACCAGGAAGCATTGGACGCCTTCCATTACTTGTGCCGCACCGAAGGCATCATCCCTGCCCTCGAGTCCAGCCATGCAGTGGCCTATGCCAAAAAATTGGCCGCCACCATGAAGCCCGATCAATCTATTTTGGTCAACTTGTCGGGCCGTGGCGACAAAGACATCGGCACTGTGGCCGACCTGAGCCAAGCCGATTTCTACTGCCGCCCCAGCTGCCAAGGCCAAGGCGTCAAAGGTGGTTTGCCCATGGGCGAGCAAATTGTGAAAGTTGTCAAATGAGCCGCATTGAAGCCACCTTCCAACAACTGAAAGCCACGGGCCGCCAGGCCCTCATCCCCTACGTGACTGCAGGCTTTCCTTTTGCCGATGTCACGCCCGAATTAATGCATGCCATGGTGGCTGCAGGCGCCGACGTCATTGAATTGGGTGTTCCTTTTAGCGACCCCTCAGCCGATGGCCCTGTCATTCAAAAAGCCGGCGACAAAGCCCTGGCATTTGGCATTGGCACCTCCCACGTCATTGACATGGTGAAAGCCTTTAGACAGACCAACACCACCACGCCTGTGGTGCTGATGGGCTATGCCAACCCCATTGAACGCTACGACCTGAAGCACGGCAAAGACGGCTTCATTCGCGACGCCTCAGCTGCCGGCATCGACGGCGTCTTGGTGGTGGACTACCCACCCGAAGAATGCGTTGAATTTGCGGCAAAACTGCGCGCCCACAGCATGGACCTGATTTTCTTGTTGGCCCCCACCAGCACCGATCAGCGCATGCAGCAAGTGGCCGATGTGGCCAGCGGCTATGTGTATTACGTGTCGCTCAAGGGCGTCACAGGCTCAGGCGCCTTGAACACCGACGAAGTAGAGGCCATGTTGCCCCGCATTCGCCAAAAAGTGAGCATACCGGTGGGCGTTGGCTTTGGCATTCGCGATGCCCAAACGGCCCAAACCATTGCCAAAGTGGCCGATGCCGTCGTGATTGGTAGCAAAATCATCCAATTGATAGAAAATGAACCCCGCGATAAAGTCGCGGCTGTGGCTGGCGACTTCTTGCGTGGCATTCGCCAGGCCATGGACGCCTGAAACAATCCATAAGGACCTCGACATGAGTTGGCTCGAAAAACTGCTTCCCCCAAAAATTCTGCACACCGACCCGGCCGACCGCCGCAGCGTGCCAGAAGGCTTGTGGATCAAGTGCCCCCAGTGCGAATCCGTGCTTTACAAAACTGACTTGGAGCAAAACCAAAACGTTTGTCCCACTTGCAGCCACCACCACCGCATTGGCGCACGTGCCCGTCTGAACAGCTTTTTGGACAATGAAGGCCGCTACGAAATTGGCCAAGAAGTGGTGCCCGTCGACGCTTTGAAATTCAAAGACAGCCGCAAGTACCCCGAGCGCATCAAAGAAGCCATGAGCAACACCGGCGAAACCGACGCCTTGGTGGTCATGGGCGGTGCCATCCACAGCATCAACGTGGTGGCCGCTTGCTTCGAATTTGATTTCATGGGCGGCAGCATGGGCTCCGTGGTGGGCGAGCGTTTTGTGCGCGGCGTTGAAACCGCCATCGAACAAAAAGTTCCGTTCATTTGCTTCACGGCTACCGGCGGTGCGCGCATGCAAGAGGGCTTGTTGTCCTTGATGCAAATGGCCAAAACCAATGCGTCACTGACACGCCTGGCCAAAAAAGGCTTGCCCTATATCAGCGTGCTCACCGACCCCACCATGGGCGGCGTGTCTGCGGGTTTTGCCTTCATGGGCGACGTGGTCATTGCTGAGCCCAAGGCCCTGATTGGCTTTGCGGGCCCCCGCGTGATTGAAAGCACTGTGCGCGTCACCTTGCCAGAAGGTTTCCAACGCGCCGAGTTCTTGCAAGAAAAAGGCGCTATCGACTTCATTTGCGATCGCCGTGAATTGAAGATGACTGTGGCCAACACATTGGCCATGTTGACACGCCAATCTGCTGACGCCGTCAGCTGACCTTGATCAGAAGCAGCGGACGCCGTCCGCTGCCCTTAAAACCCGCCGTACTGCAAACCCGCCAGCAACATGCCGGCAATTTGCAAGATGACCAACAGCACCAGCGGCGACAGGTCAATGCCGCCTGGTTGCGGAATGGCATTCCGAATGGGTGCCAGCCAAGGCTCCACAATGCGTGACAACAACATCATGCTGCCACTATTGGGCTGAACCCAGGACAAGATGGCATACAGCAAAATAATGGCGCTCAAGCCAGAGACCAGCCAGTGAAGCACACCAAACAGGCTGGCAATCAAAACACCCAGCAATGCGGCTTGTGCGCCCCCCAAGGCCCACATCACCAGCAAATGGCTCAGCTTCATCAGCCAAGCCGCCGCCAAGCTGGACGTGTCCAATCGACCGACTGCGGGCAATATGCGCCTAAGGGGCATCACCAACCAATCGGTTACAGCAAACACAAAGCGACCAATGGGGTTCTGAAAAGGCAAACGCTGCCATTGCATCACCAAGCGCATCAAACAGGCCCCACCCACCAAACCGGTGGCTACATCCAAGATCAAATTGACAATTTGTAGAAACACAGAAGTCCTCCAAGTGTGTGCATGATAGCGGCAGCCCGAAGGAATCGTAAAATAACGGGTTCGCGCTGTCATTCAGCGTTTTTACGGGTTTTAAACCGCCCTCACTCATTAAGTGCAATCCATGTCAGACACGCCAGCAGAAAATCAAACCACCCCCGTCGTTGACGAGAACCAGCTGATTGCAGAACGCCGCAACAAGCTCAAGGCCCTGCGTGAAGCGCAAGCCCAAGGCAAAGGCGTGGCCTTCCCCAACGACTTCAAACCTGAACACCATGCGGACGAACTGACAGCTGCACACGGCGACAAAGCAGCAGAAGCTTTAAAGGGCGAAGGCGTGACACCTGTCAAAGCCAAAATTGCCGGCCGCATGATGCTCAAACGCGTGATGGGCAAGGCCAGCTTTGCCACCTTGCAAGATGCCACAGGTCGGTTTCAAATTTATGTCACACGCGATGACATTGGCGAAGAGGCCTACAACGATTTCAAGCATTGGGACTTGGGCGACATCGTGGCCGCTGAGGGCTACTTGTTCAAAACAAAAATGGGAGAGTTATCGCTTCACGCTTCTAGCGTGCGCATGCTCACCAAGAGCTTGCGCCCCATGCCTGACAAGTTCCACGGCGTGGCCGATCAAGAAATCAAATACCGTCAGCGCTATGTTGACTTGATGATGGACGAAGACGCGCGCAAACGCTTTACGGCGCGCAGCAAGGCCGTGAGCGGCATTCGGGACTTCATGGTGAAGCACAACTTCTTAGAAGTTGAAACGCCCATGTTGCACCCCATTCCAGGCGGTGCCAATGCACGTCCGTTTGTCACTCACCACAATGCCCTGGACCAAGAAATGTTCTTGCGCATTGCGCCCGAGTTGTACTTGAAGCGTTTGTTGGTAGGTGGATTCGAACGCGTGTTTGAAATCAATCGCAACTTCCGCAACGAAGGCATTTCCGTTCGCCACAACCCAGAATTCACCATGATGGAGTTCTATGCGGCTTATTGGAACTACCAAGACTTGATGGGCTTTACCGAAGAATTGGTACGCGATGCCGCCATGAAAGCCGTCGGCCATTTGCAGCTCTCATATGCTGGCAAGCCCGTCGATTTGGCCAAGCCTTTTGCTCGCCTCACCATTCGTGAAGCCATCATCAAACACACCGAAGCTGGCGACAAAGTGGACGACGCCGCTTGGCTGATTCAAGCCTTGCAAAAGCTGGGCATGAGCGAAGCCAAGAACAATCTGTCCAAGAAAACTTTGGCCGGTTTGCAGGTGCTGTACTTCGAAGAAACCGTGGAAGAAAAATTGTGGGAACCCACCTTCATCATGGAACACCCCACCGAAATTTCACCCTTGGCCCGTGCCAACGACGAGCGCCCCGAAGTGACCGAGCGTTTTGAGCTTTACATCACCGGTCGCGAATTTGGCAATGGTTTCTCTGAGTTGAATGACGCAGAAGACCAAGTAGCTCGCTTCCAAGCGCAAGTGGATGCCAAAGACAGCGGCGACGACGAAGCCATGTTCTTTGACCATGACTTTGTGCGCGCGTTGGAATACGGCATGCCGCCTGCTGGCGGTTGCGGTATTGGCATTGACCGTTTGATGATGTTACTCACCGACAGTCCCAGCATTCGAGATGTGATTTTGTTCCCCGCGTTGAAGCGCGAACAAGAATAAAAAATAGCGCCGTCAGGCGCTATTTTTTTGACTTAGGGTTTGGGCAATCGGTCCGGTGGTCGATTCATTTCAGAAACTTCTTTGGCTTCGACATCCACCACCTCGGCATCGTTATTGGGCGCTGACCTCCAAGTGCCAAAGGGCGCTTTGTTTTTGGCCATGTCTTGATAGCGTTGCCACACCACTGCCACTTCAGGTTTGCGCCCGCGGACCAAAGACCAAACAACGCTGAACAACAACCCAAACAAGAGAATGCAAAGCGTGCCCAACACAAACACCAGCCCCAATAGGCTGAAGAAGATTTTAAAAATCCAAGCGATGAATTTCATATCAGGGCAAGCAGGCTAGCGCTTGCTGGTAGTTGACCGAACGAACCAAATCATCCCAAGCCAAAGCGGGTGATGTGGGGAAGAGTGCCACACGGCGTGCTTCACTGAGCTCATCGGGCTGCCACCAGCCTTTGACTTGCGCCTCGGCCAGTCCGTCTAAAACTTCGTCAATCACTTTGCTGCCCTTGAGCGATTGATTGCACAGAAGCGCCAAGTCACATCCAGCATTAAGAGCGGACAAAGCACCTTGCGTGAAGCTGATGGATTGGCCATCTAACACGCGAGCGCCAGCCATCGACAAATCGTCACTGAACACAGCGCCGGTAAATTCCAATTGCTCGCGCAGAATGTCTTGAATCCAAGTGTGTGAAAAACCTGCGGGTCTTGCGTCTACTTTGGGGTAAATCACATGCGCTGGCATCACGGCTGACAGCTCATTGTTCAGCCACGCATAGGGCTTGGCATCTTCTTTCAAGATAGCTTTCAAACTACGCTTGTCGATAGGCATGTCGACGTGCGAATCGGCCTTGACGAAGCCATGTCCCGGAAAGTGTTTGCCGCAGTTTCCCATGCCAGCACGAAGCAAGCCGTGCATCAGGCTTTTGGCCAATAAGCTGACGTGTCTGGGGTCTCGGTGAAAGGCGCGGTCGCCAATCACACTGCTCTCACCATAATCCAAATCGAGCACGGGCGTGAAGCTAAAATCCACCCCACACGAGCGCAATTCAGACGCCAACAAATAGCCAACAGCTGAGGCTGCCTTGCAGGCTTGCAAAACGCCCTCACCTTCAAGGCCTTTACCATCCTGTGCCCACATCTGGCCCAAGCGGCGCATGGCTGGCAAATGGGTGAAGCCATCGGTTCTAAAGCGCTGCACACGGCCGCCTTCATGGTCAACGCAAATGAGCAAGTCTTTTCGGATGGCCTTGATCTCCGTGCACAAAGCCGTGAGTTGTGCGCGACTTTGCCAATTTCGGCCGAACAAAATAATGCCGCCTGTTAAAGGATTTTGAAGGCGCTTTTTGTCAACCGCTGTGAGGCCAAAACCTTCAATGTCAATGATCAGAGGTGCTTGGATGTTCATTCAATTCTTTCCACCACGCAATAACTGCCGGCGTAGTCGGCTTCGTCTGTCACGCTGATGTGTGCTTTTAGATGTTGGGACTCAAACCAGGTTTTCAAGTCGCCGTGCAAAACAATCACGGGCTGACCTGAAGGCAACTTGCCAATTTCACAAGAACGCCAAGTCATGGGCATGCGCATGCCCATGCCGATGGCTTTGCTAAAAGCCTCTTTGGCAGAAAAACGTGTGGCGACATATCGCACACCCCGCTCGGGCCATCTAGCACCGCGCGCTTTGTAAGTGGCAAATTCAGCGTCGCTCAAGACTTTTTGCGCAAAACGATCGCCATGCTTTTCCAAGCTGGCTCTGATGCGACGCACATCGCAAAGGTCGGTTCCAATGCCGTAAATCATGATGGCCCGGCTTATCGGCCCAAGGCCTTTAAGTAGCCACGGACAGTGGCTGCATAGCCCACTTCCAAGGCATCTGCCATCAAGGCGTGACCGATGGACACTTCTAAGAGGCCTGACACAGCTTGTGAAAACAGGGGCAAATTGTCTTGGTTTAAGTCGTGACCGGCATTCACGCCAAGGCCCAAGGTCGTTGCAGCTTTTGCAGTGTCCACATACTTGGCTAAACAAGCCTCATTGGCAGCGGTGCCAAAGGTGGCGGCATAGGGCTCTGTGTACAACTCCACCCGGTCCGCGCCCACTTGTTTGACAGCTGCCATTTGCTCGGGTTCAGGGTCCATGAACAAGCTCACGCGCACGCCCAATGACTTGCATTCGTCGATCAAAGGTGTGAGCTGTGCGGCATCTTTGGGAAAGGACCAACCATGGTCACTGGTGAATTGGCCTTCACTGTCGGGCACAAAAGTCACTTGATGCGGCTTGTAGGTACGGACAAAGTCCATCAATTGGTGAAACGGATTGCCCTCAATGTTGAACTCACGGTCGGGCCACTGCTTCATCAATTCGGCCAACTCGACAACATCGGATGCGCGAATGTGCCGCTCGTCAGGGCGCGGGTGGATGGTGATGCCCTGTGCGCCAGCCTCTAAGCACATTTGAGCGGCTTTCAAGACACTGGGAATACCCAAGTGGCGCGAGTTGCGCAAAAGCGCCACCTTGTTGACGTTGACGGAAAGGGCCGTTTGGGTGTGTTGGGTCATGAAAGGCTCACAAACTTTGAATGTCGATCATCATTTGACGGGTTTTGAGGGTACCGACACCACAATGGTAATTGAGTAAGGTGCGAAGTTGGGTGCGCAATGGCGTGAGCATGTCCAAGCTCAAACGAAGCGTGTCTGTGAAAGGTGTAATGCCATCCAAAGCATTTTGGAGGGAGAGCCATTGCGCGCCATTGAGGGCATGCCGGTCATCACGATGCGCCAAGCGCAAACCCCCTTCGGGCACCAAACAATAGTCTCGCGTCTCGTCCAAGTCGGCCATGGTGAGTGTCTGGCAATTCAAGCTGGGCAACAAACCAATTTCTCTGAGCAACAATAATTCAAACACACGCAGTGAGGCTTGTAGCAATTCACCGGGCTCAGTTGCCATCACGCGAACCGTCGCAGCATACGCATCAAACAATTGAGGATGGGGATCTTCGCGGGCCAACAACTTCAGCAGCAGCTCATTCAAATAATAGCCAGAAAGCAGCGCATCGCCCGTAGGCATCACATGTCCGCCCACCCACTCGGCCGATTTCAGGGTGCGAATATCGGCATCGCCACCATAAGCAACTTGGATGGCTTGAAGTGGCAGCAGAACGGGCCGGAAAGAAGAGCTGGGTTTTTTGGCGCCTTTGGCCACCAGAGCAATGCGGCCTTGATGGCGTGTGAACACCTCTAGGATAAGACTAGACTCGCTCCAGTCGTAGCGATGCAGCACATAGGCCGGCTCATCCGAAATTCGTTTCAAGACTGCGGCCATGGCCTGCGCTTTTTATTCGTAACCGAAGGAGCGAACGCGCGCTTCGTCGTCGGCCCAACCAGAGCGAACCTTGACCCACAACTCAATGAACACTTTGGCGTCCATGAGTTTTTCGAGTTCTTGACGGGCTTCCGTACCGATGCGCTTGAGGCGCTCGCCTTTGTCGCCAATGACCATGGCCTTGTGGCCTTCGCGCTCCACCACAATGGTGGCGGCAATGCGAATCATGCGATTGGCTGTTCGGCTGGGTTCTTCTTCGAATTTGTCGATGACCACGGTGGAGGTGTAAGGCAACTCGTCACCTGTGAAACGGAAGAGTTTTTCACGAACAATTTCGCTGGCCAAAAACTTTTCGCTGCGGTCGGTCAGCTCATCTTCGGCATACCACCAAGCTTGTTCTGGCAAGTACTTTTCGCAGTAGCCCATCAAGCGCTCTATGTCCTTGGCGTTTTTGGCCGACATGGGCACAAACTCGGTGAACGGATGACGCTCTTGCATCTCTTTCAGCCAAGGCGCCAAGTCTTCGCGGCGGTTGATGGCGTCCAATTTATTGGCAATGAGCAAAACAGGTACATCGGGCTTCAGCAATGCCAACACTTTGGCATCGGCCGTGTTGAACATGCCAGCTTCCACCACGAACAACACCAAGTCCACATCGCCCACAGCGCCCAGAACTGTTTTGTTCAAAGACTTGTTCAGGGCCGTGTTGTGACGCGTTTGAAAGCCAGGCGTGTCCACAAACACATACTGCGTGGAGCCTTCAGTGCGAATGCCGGTGATGCGGTGACGCGTGGTTTGGGCTTTGCGCGAAGTGATGCTGATTTTTTGGCCCACCAGCGCATTGAGCAAAGTGGATTTGCCCACGTTGGGTTTGCCAACAATGGCGACCAAGCCGCAACGTTGGGCGGGGTTGGTTTCTGTGTTCATCCGCGTGCCTTGACTTTCAAAATTTCAAGCATGGCAGCTGCCGCGGCTTGCTCACCTGCGCGGCGCGAAGGACCGCTTCCGTGCTGTGAGAGACTGAGTTCGGGAATGTCGCAAGCGACATCAAATATTTGTCGGTGGGCTGCGCCTGAAGTGGCCACCACACTGTATTGAGGCAGTTGCAATTTACGGCCTTGCAACCACTCTTGCAATTCTGTCTTGGGATCTTTGGCGGCCGCCAGCATGCTGGGGTTGATCTCTACGTTTTGAAACAAACCGTGAACCAATTGTTCGGCAACTTCGTAGCCTGCATCCAGAAAGACTGCGCCAATTAAGGCTTCTAGGGCATCGGCCAAAATAGAGGGACGGCGCTGTCCGCCTGATTTGAGCTCACCTTCACCCAATTTGAGGCAACTCGAAATATCAAGTTTCAAAGCCAATTGGTGCAAGGTTTCTTGCTTCACCAAGCTGGCTCTGACGCGCGACAAATCGCCCTCGGGCAATTGTTTGAGCTGCGCATACAACAGGTGCGCCACAGCCAAATTGAGAACAGAGTCGCCTAAAAACTCTAGCCGCTCATTGTGATCTGCAGAGAAGCTTCGGTGCGTGACTGCACGCTCTATCAAACTCGCATCTTTGAAGTTGTGCTTTAAGCGAGTTTGCAATTGACTAAGACCGTCGTTCAAACCAATGACCTATCAAAAATAACGTGTGATGCGAGCATAGCTTTTCTAGCGTTGGAACTCAATTGAAGCCGCCGATGCGGCCTAAATTGCCAAAATTCATCCACACAAAAAAGGCTTTTCCCACAATGTTGGCGTCTGGCACAAAGCCCCAGTACCTTGAATCTAGGGAATTGTCGCGATTGTCGCCCATCATGAAGTAATGCCCTTCTGGCACTTTGCAGGTCACACCTTCCACGGTGAAATTGCAGCGGTCTTTGAATGGAAAGTCTTCAGCGCCCGGAATAAATGCAGGTCGGTCATCGTCCACCAGCAGATTGTGAGTTTTAGTACCCAGTTTTTCTTGAAACTGCTTGGAATACCTCATGACAGATTCATCAAAAAATTCGGGGACAGATTCTGTCGGAACCGCTTGACCATTGATGGTCAGCTTTTTGTTCAAGTACGCCACTTCGTCGCCAGGGATACCAACGACACGCTTGATGTAGTCAACACTGGGACGGGGTGGATACCTAAAAACCATCACATCGCCACGTGCAACGGGCGTACCCTCTGTCACTTTGACGTTGGCCACAGGCAAGCGAACACCATAGTGGAATTTGTTCACCAAAATCAGATCACCCACCCACAAGGTGGGAATCATGGAGCCGGACGGAATTTTGAAGGGCTCGAATAAAAATGAACGCAAAATAAAGATGAACAAGATGACCGGAAACAGGCCTGCCGTCCAATCTAGCCACCAGGGCTGCATGAGTAATTGCTGACGCGCCTCACCAGTATCGGTGTCCGTTCTTTCAATGCCCAATTTGGCAAGTTCTTGCTGACGTTTGCTTTTGTCGCTGTCTAACTGCTCGACCGCCTTCAAACGCTGAGGCCAAAAATAAAAGCGCTCCGCAACCCAATAGACGCCCGAAATGACCACAGCCATCAGCATCAGCAAAGCAAAGTTGCCTTCAATCAAACCCAAATACCAAGACCCAGCGTAGCTACAAAACGCTGCCAATATAAAAGCCGTTAAGACTTGCATCAATCTTCCACCTGCAAAATGGCCAAGAATGCCTCTTGCGGCACCTCAACCGAACCAATCTGTTTCATCCGCTTTTTACCGGCCTTTTGCTTCTCTAGCAATTTGCGTTTGCGGGTAATGTCGCCACCATAGCACTTGGCCAACACGTTTTTGCGCAAAGCTTTGACAGTCTCGCGGGCAATGATGTTGGCGCCGATGGCCGCCTGGATGGCGACATCAAACATCTGACGGCTGATAATTTCGCGCATTTTGGCCACCACAGCACGGCCACGGTAAGCGGCTTGGGTGCGGTGCACAATAATCGACAAGGCATCGACCTTTTCGCCGTTGAGCAAAATGTCGACTTTGACCACATCGGATGCGCGGTACTCCTTGAACTCGTAGTCCATGGAGGCATAGCCACGGGACACCGATTTGAGCTTGTCAAAGAAGTCCAAAACAATCTCGCCTAGCGGCATCTCATAAGTGAGCATCACTTGCCGACCGTGGTAGGCCATGTTGATTTGAACGCCACGCTTTTGATTGGCCAAGGTCATGACCGGGCCCACATAGTCTTGGGGCATGTACAAATGCACCGTCACTATGGGCTCGCGAATTTCCTGCATCTTGCCTTGGTCGGGCATCTTGGCCGGATTTTCAACCATGACAACTTCGCCATCGCCCTTGACCACTTGGTACACCACACTGGGTGCCGTGGTAATGAGGTCTTGGTCAAACTCACGCTCAAGTCGCTCTTGCACAATTTCCATGTGCAACAAACCCAAGAAGCCGCAACGGAAACCGAAACCCAGCGCCTGCGAAACCTCGGCTTCGTAATGCAATGACGCATCGTTGAGTTTGAGCTTCTCTAAAGCATCGCGCAGCGAGTCGTATTGGTTGGCCTCGGTGGGGTACAAGCCAGCAAAAACTTGCGGCTGAATTTCTTTGAAACCTGGCAGCGCTTGCTCTGCAGGTCCTAAATTGTTGGGCAGCTTTTTTTCAAGCGTGATGGTGTCGCCCACTTTGGCGGCTTGCAACTCTTTGATGCCGGCAATGATGTAACCCACTTGACCTGCTTCGAGGCTTTCACGGGGTTCGTTAGAGGGCGTAAATACGCCCATGGTGTCTGCGTTATACACAGCCCCCGTTGCCATCATTTTGAATCGCTCACCCTTGCCCAAGCGACCGTCAACGACGCGAACCAACATGACCACGCCCACATAGGTATCAAACCAACTGTCAACGATCATGGCGCGCAGTGGCGCGTTGGGATTGCCTTGCGGCGCAGGAATTTTGGCAACAATGGCTTCCAAAATTTCTTCGATGCCCATACCGGTTTTGGCGGAGCACGGAATGGCCTCGCTGGCGTCGATACCGATCACATCTTCGACTTCTGCTTTGGCGTTTTCAGGGTCTGCTTGCGGCAAATCCATCTTATTTAATACAGGCACAACTTCGACGCCCAGGTCGAGTGCGGTGTAACAGTTGGCAACCGTTTGGGCTTCAACACCTTGACTGGCATCGACCACCAACAAAGCACCCTCACACGCCGACAAGGAGCGTGAAACCTCATAAGAGAAGTCAACGTGACCCGGTGTATCAATCAGATTCAGGTTGTAAATTTGGCCATCTTTGGCCTTGTATTGCAGCGACGCTGTCTGCGCTTTGATGGTAATGCCGCGCTCTTTTTCGATGTCCATCGAGTCCAAAACTTGCGCTTCCATTTCGCGCTCTTGCAATCCACCGCAACGTTGAATCAATCGATCGGCCAGTGTCGATTTGCCATGATCGATGTGCGCAATGATGGAGAAATTTCTGATGTGATTCATCAAGGACCAGTTACAAGTGTTTGAGATTCAAAGGGCTAGACAAGAAAAAAGGGCGCGTCGAATGAGGACGCGCCCTGAACCAACAATCAATGGCAACTGCGATAGTTGGGACTTCATTGTAGGCAAAAAGCCCAACACGTACATCCCCAAAACACCACAATGCAGGTCGTTGCAAGCTCACAACAGAAAACTTATTAACAAGTTATTCACAATTCAAGCTTGGGCTTGATGAATAACTTGTGGGTGTTCTGTGGATCACCGGTGGACTGATGCGGGACATCCCACATCGTGAAGCCATACCTGCTTTTTTAGCCATGAATCTTGGTCCAAGTGCTCAGATTTTAACCATTTTTAAGATTCAACCCACCTTAAAGTTAGCGAACACCAACATAAAAAATATTTTCTCCCCTTGGGAAAACCCTGTGGTTCAAAAGGGACTCTTGACATTTCATTGATCAAGAACTCGGCTTGATCAGGGCAAACCTAGTGAGGTCGCCGCGCCTGAACAGCACGCTGACTGCTTTGGACTTGTCCATTTTGGCCACGGCCGCAACAAAATCTTTGGCCTGCGCAATTTCAATGTTGCCTATGGCCAAAATCACATCACCTTCGCGCAATCCCGCTTTGAGCGCTGGCTCTTGCAAACTCTCAACGCGAACGCCCCCTTTGATTTTCAGTTCGGACTTCTGTGCTTCCGTCAAATCAGCCACCACCAAGCCCAAACCCTGAACGGAGTTGGTCGCCTTGGGTTTTTCCTCAGGTTCTGCTGATCGCTTAGCGACCTTTTCGGGTTCCATCTCTGCAATCACGATGCTCAACTCTTTGGTAGCACCTCGTCTAAAAATGGTCAGTGTGCTTTTGGTCCCCGGCTTGGTATTGCCAACCAGTCGGGGCAAGTCAGAGGATTTCTCAATTGGCTTGCCATCAATCTTGATGATCACATCGCCCGCCTCTAAGCCCGCTTTGTCTGCAGGTGCGCCCGCTTCAATTCTGTTGATTAACGCGCCTTGGGCTTTACCCAGTCCAATGGACTCTGCAATTTCTTTGGTCACGGGTTCAATCTGGACACCAATGCGGCCCCGCGTCACCCGACCGTTGGCTCTGAGCTGCTCACTCACGCGCATGGCTTCGTCCATGGGAATAGAAAAAGAAATACCCATGAAGCCGCCAGAGCGTGAATAAATTTGACTGTTGATACCCACCACTTCGCCGCGCATGTTGATCAAAGGGCCGCCAGAATTGCCGGGGTTGATGGCCACATCGGTTTGAATAAAGGGCAAGTAATCGCCCGTGTCGCGCTGCTTGGCACTCACAATACCCGCCGTGACGGAGTTGTCCAAACCAAATGGGGAGCCGATGGCCATGACCCACTCACCTACTTTCAAGCGAGACACATCACCCACTTTGACAGCGGGCAGACCTGTTGCCTGAATTTTGACCACAGCCACATCAGAGCGCTTGTCTGTGCCAATGATTTTGGCTTTGAATTCCCGCTTATCTGTCAGTGTGACCAAGACTTCATCGGCACCATCGACCACGTGCGCATTGGTCATGATGAAACCATCGGCGGTCAAAATAAATCCTGAGCCTACGCCACGCGGCTGAGATTCTTCAGGTGCTGGCGTGCGGCCTTGTCTGGGCGCCTGTCTGGGTGTGCCGGGATTTGGAATGGGTACGCCAAAAAACCTGCGAAACAGCTCCTGCGTTTCTTCGTCCATGCCGTTGCTGCTGAAATTTTGGGTTCGAACTTTTTCCAATGTTCGAATGTTGACCACAGAGGGGCCAACTTGTTCAACCAATTCAGTGAAGTCGGGCAACCCCTTCACAACCGCTGGTTGTGCGCTGGCTTGCAGTGGCATTGCCAAGCCAGAAAGAAGTCCCAAAGACAAAACAACTGAAACCAAAATTCGAGATGTTTTTACGTCAGTTTTTTTCATGACCACAATGAACTCCAATACTTTTTCAGGAAGAAAACGCTTCGGAACGCGAATATACAGCGCAACGAAAGCCATGCCAACGGTCAGGAAATGAATCTTTGTCCAACCAAAACCAACGGTGTTCGCCTTGGTGATTGCGCAAGGATACAAATAGCAAACGCTGAAAATCTAAATGTACGGTCATTGCGTAACCGGTTTGTAAAGGCGGCTCAGTTTCAAAATTAGGCAACAAAGTTAGAACGCGCCACATGCTGCCATCCCAAGACAACCAGCACTTTGGTTGACCACGTTTTAATGTCGAAAATGAAAACCAGCAACACATCGCCCACAGGGGAAGCAAGAGTTTCCATTGCCCATCCGAAAAATACCCCCACCAGAGAGCGCCAACAATTAGCACGATAGACGCTAAAGCCAATGCAAAAGCCAACCTAACAGACAAAGAAAAACGCCCCACCGGGTAGTCGACCGATGGGGCGTTTGAATTCAAAAGAATTAGATCCGACGGAAGACCAAACTGCCGTTGGTACCGCCAAAACCAAAATTGTTTTTCAGGGCATATTCAATGTTGACATCGCGCGCCGTGTTGGCACAGTAATCCAAATCGCATTCTGGATCTTGATTGTCTAAATTAATCGTCGGTGGTACTTTTTGATGGTGCAAAGCCAGTACCGTGAACACACTTTCAATGCCGCCAGCACCGCCCAACAAGTGACCTGTCATGGACTTGGTAGAGCTGACCACTGTTTTCTTGGCGTGATCGCCTAAGGCTGCTTTGATGGCATTGGTTTCGTTGACATCACCCAAAGGTGTGGACGTGCCGTGAGCATTCAGATAACCGACCTGATCGGCATTGATCCCTGCGTTGCGCATGGCAGATACCATGGCACGACGAGGTCCGTCCATGCTGGGCGCAGTCATGTGCCCCGCATCGGCACTCATGCCGTAGCCGCAAACTTCGGCGTAAATTTTGGCGCCGCGAGCTTTGGCGTGTTCGTACTCTTCAACCACCATGACACCAGCGCCTTCGCCCAAGACAAAACCATCACGGTCTTTGTCCCAAGGACGCGATGCTGCTGATGGATCGTCGTTGCGGGTAGACAAGGCGCGCATGGCGGCAAAGCCACCCAAGCCCAATGGAGAAATAGTGGCTTCAGAGCCACCTGCCACCACCACGTCGGCATCACCATATTCAATCATGCGACTGGCTTCGCCAATGCAATGAAGACCTGTGGTGCATGCAGTCACAACGGCCAAATTAGGGCCTTTGAAACCAAAACGCATGGAGACATGGCCAGCAATCATGTTGATGATGGAAGCTGGCACAAAGAAAGGAGAAATTCTTCGGGGACCGCGCGCTGTGTATTCCACATGCGTTTGCTCAATCATGGGCAAACCACCAATGCCGGATCCGATGATGCACGCTATGCGCGTGGCCAATTCATCGTCCAAGGCATCGCCTGTAGGAAGACCAGCATCCTCAACAGCTTGCACTGCTGCGGCAATACCGTAATGAATGAAGGAGTCCATCGTGCGCGCTTCTTTGGCGCTGATGTACTGCTCTAAATTGAAACCTTTGACTTCGCCTGCAATTCTGCAAGAGAAGGCCGAGGTATCAAATTTAGAAATCAGACCAATACCAGATTGGCCTGCCAAGAGATTGGCCCATGCGTCAGCCACCGTGTTTCCAACGGGGCTGATACATCCCAGGCCCGTGACAACAACGCGACGACGGGTCATCTCAGATCAAGCCTTTTTGCTTTGGGCGTAATCAATGGCTGCTTTGACGGTTGTGATTTTCTCAGCGTCTTCGTCTGGAATTTCAATTCCGAATTCGTCTTCTAAGGCCATCACCAGTTCAACTGTGTCCAGTGAGTCTGCGCCCAGGTCGGCAACGAATGCTTTCTCTGGTGTGACTTGTGACTCTTCAACGCCGAGTTGTTCAGCAATGATTTTTTTGACACGTGCTTCGATATCGCTCATGGATTCCCTCTGAGGGTTGTAAAAAATGAGATTTTATCAGGACATATGCATGCCGCCATTGACATGCAGTTCCTGACCCGTAACGTAACCTGCCAGCGGACTGGCCAAATAGGACACTGCATGCGCAATATCCTCCGGTGTGCCTAGTTTACCCAATGGAATCTGAACCATCAGGGCTTGATGCTGCGCCTCTGGCAAAGCAGCGGTCATATCGGTGGCAATAAACCCCGGGGCCACACAATTGACAGTAATATTTCTGCTACCCAATTCACGTGCCAAGGCACGGGTCATGCCCGCCACACCTGCTTTGGCAGCAGCGTAATTGGCTTGACCAGGGTTGCCTGAGGCACCCACCACACTGGTAATGCTGATAATGCGGCCGTAACGCTGCTTCATCATGGGGCGAATGGCGGCCCTGCTCATGCGGAAAACAGCTTTCAGATTGGTGTCCAAAACGGCATCCCAATCGTCATCTTTCATTCGCATGGCCAAGGTGTCACGCGTAATGCCCGCGTTGTTCACCAAAACATGCAGGCCGCCCTGAGATTTGACAATCTCGTCGATCAAAGCTTCACCTGCGCCAGCGTCATTGACATTTAAATTGGCGCCGCGGCAACCAGGATAGGCTGACAAAGCCGCAGAAATGCGTGCCGCGCCGTCGTCCGTGGTGGCGGTACCAATGACCTGAAGACCCTGTTTGGCCAATTCGAGTGCAATGGCTGCGCCAATGCCTCTTGAAGCGCCCGTGACCAATGCCACTTGGCCTTTGAATTCTGTCGCTAACGCGCTCATGCCAAGGCTCCTTTGACTTCTGCCAAAGAGGCAGGATCAAACAAGGGCAAGCCGGTCATTTCTGCGTCAATGCGCTTGACCATGCCCGCCAAAACTTTACCGGGGCCACATTCGACAACGGTGCTCACGCCTCTGGCTTTGATGGCTTGAACGCACTCAACCCATCGCACAGGGCCAAAAGCTTGACGGTACAAAGCATCCCGAATGCGATCTGCGTCGGCTTCTACAGCCACATCGATGTTGTTAACGACGGAAATTTGTGGCGAAGCAAACGTGGTTGCGGCTAATTTTTCTTTGAGCTTTTCGGCTGCAGGCTTCATGAGACTGGAGTGAAAAGGTGCTGAAACAGGCAAATTAAGCGCACGCTTGGCGCCCATGGTTTTCAAGACTTCACAGGCCTTTTCGACAGCCGCCTTGCTGCCAGCAATGACTGTTTGCCCAGGATCATTGAAGTTAACAGCTTCTACAACTTCGCCACTCCCAACAGGAAAAGTGGCCTGTGCCTGCGCGCAACCTTCAATGACTTTGGCGGCGTCCATGCCCAAAACGGCAGCCATGGCGCCTACACCGACAGCCACTGCATCTTGCATGGCGGCGGCACGAAATCGCACCAGGGGTGCGGCTTGTGCAAGCGTTAAAACACCAGAAGCGACCAGCGCGGAGTACTCACCCAATGAGTGACCCGCCACCACAGAAGGCTTAGCGCCCCCCTCGGCCAACCAAGCACGGTAGGCTGCGACAGCAGAAACCAGCATGACCGGCTGCGTGTTGGTGGTTAAAGCCAATGCTTCTTTGGGACCTTCATGCATGAGCGCACCCAAATCTTCACCCATGGCATCGGAAGCCTCTTGAACGGCTTCTTTTACAGCAGGATGATCGCCCCACGCATCCAACATACCCACAGATTGGGAACCTTGGCCAGGGAAAACAAAAGCGAAAGCACTCATGATGTCAAAACAAATATTTTTTAGTATTTTAAAAGGACAGAGCCCCAAGTAAATCCACCACCAACGCCTTCCAGCATCAATGTTTGACCCTTGGTAATTTGTCCAGAACGCACGCCATGGTCTAGCGCCAAAGGAATTGAAGCCGCAGACGTATTGCCATGCTGATCGACAGTCACAATGACTTTGTCCATCGACATTTTTAATTTGCGTGCTGTGCTTTGCATGATTCGAATGTTGGCCTGATGCGGAATGAGCCAATCGATGTCGGAGTCATTCAAGCCAGCTTTGGCCAGTGATGCACGAGCGGTTTCTTCCAACACGCCGACGGCCAATTTGAAGACCGCTTGACCGTCCATTTTTAAGACCGGATCGCCCAAGATGGCGCCGCCCGAAACATGACCGGGGACGCACAAAATTTCTGAATATTTGCCATCGGCATGGATGTCGGTGGCCAAAATGCCCGGTGTTTCAGAGGCTTCCAAAACCACAGCACCGGCGCCATCACCAAACAAAACGCAAGTGGTGCGGTCTTTGAAGTCCAAAATACGGCTAAAAACTTCCGCGCCAATGACCAAGGCACGTTTGGCGGTACCCGTCTTGATCATGGCATCGGCCACGGTCATGGCGTAAATGAAACCACTGCAGACGGCCTGAACGTCAAACACGGGACAACCCACAATGCCCAGCTTATTTTGAAGCAGCGCCGCAGTAGAAGGAAACACCATGTCTGGCGTGGAAGTGGCCACAATGATCAGATCGATGTCTGATGGCTGACAGCCGGCAGCCTCGATGGCTCTGCGTGCAGCTTCGGCACCTAGGTCGCTGCTGCCAACACCTGCGTCAACGAAGTGTCTGGCGCGAATGCCTGTTCGTTCAACGATCCATTCGTCGGAGCTTTCAATGCCTTGGGCAGCCAATTCGGCAACCAAATTGGCGTTGCTTAAACGCCTGGGGGGCAGATAGCTGCCAGTGCCGGTAATGCGAGAGTAAATGGTCATTCGGTAGCAGCCGCATTGGCCGAATCTTCAGAGGCGTTGACTTGCAAATTAAGCAAGGGCGCCGCGTGAGCAATTCGAGCCGCAACACGACTCAGCAGTTGATGTCTGGCAGCATCATACGCTCGGTTGATGGCAGTTTCGAAAGCCAGCTCGTCCGCCGAACCATGGCTTTTAAATACCAAGCCTCTTAAACCCAAAAGAGCCGCGCCGTTGTAGCGGCGGTGATCCACTCTATTTTTAAACGAAGTTAGGACAGGATAAGCAAAGATGGCCGCAATTCTAGTGAAGATGCTGCGAGAAAACTCAGATTTCAAAAAGCCACCCATCATGGTGGCCAGCCCTTCACTGGTTTTTAAGGCCACATTACCGACAAAACCATCGCACACCACAATGTCGACGGTTCCCTTGAAAATGTCATTGCCTTCAACATTGCCGTAGAAATTCAGATCGCCAGAGTTAGCAGCAGATCGAAGCAGTTCGGCTGTTTTTTTGATGATTTCATTGCCTTTAATGGCTTCTTCACCAATATTCAACAAACCCACTGTAGGACTTGCATTGTCTTGCAAGACCGAAACCAAGGCCGAACCCATGACAGCAAATTGGAATAAATGCTCCGGTGCGCAGTCGACGTTGGCGCCCAGGTCAAGCATGGTGGTGCCACCACCCTTGAAGTTTGGCATCTGACCCGCTATAGCAGGACGATCAATACCATCCATGGTTTTGAGCACATAACGCGCAATGGCCATCAAGGCGCCTGTGTTGCCAGCCGAAACCGCGGCATCCGCCTCGCCAGATTTAACTTGCTCGATGGCCACACGCATGGAAGAGTCTTTTTTGCGGCGAAGCGCAATTTCCACAGGGTCGTCCATGCCCACCACTTCGCTGGCATGAACAATTTCCGCCCGCTCATGCTTGAAACCAGCCAGGGCATCTGACTGCCCTACCAAAAGCAATTTAGCTTTTGGATGCGCGTCCAAAAAGTGTCGGCAAGCCGGCAATGTGACGCTCGGCCCATGATCGCCGCCCATGCAGTCGACAGCAATCGTGTAAAACTCTTTGGAGGACATATTTTCAGTGAACACAAATACAAAGGCCCGAGGCTACCTTGAATGTAGCATCGGGCCTGTATTTCAAGCGTCAGTTAGGCTTCTGATTTATTTTTCAGAACCTGACGACCACGGTAGAAGCCATTAGGGCTGATGTGGTGACGCAAATGTGTTTCGCCGGTTGTAGGCTCAACAGCGATACCAGGCACGTTCAAAGCATTGTGTGAACGGTGCATGCCACGTTTAGAAGGTGACTTTTTGTTTTGTTGTACAGCCATGGTGGCTCCTTGGAGGCGTTGAAAGCAGCGTTATTAAGGACAAGCTCAACATCAACGCGGCTAGGTTAAACAGTGAATGAACTCACACCCAAAGGGTGCGAAGCCGCTGATTATAGCCCATAGTTTCCAGCCAATCTAGAGTTTTAATGCGGTTTTTTCTTCAATTCGGCCAGAGCCGCAAAAGGGTTGGGGCGCTCTGCCAGCGCCGCCTCAAACGACTCATCCGACGCCGACATGGGCACCGAAGTTGGACAAACCGGGTGTTTAGGAACGATGGGGGCCGACATGATGAGCTCATCCTCAATGAGTTCCCAAACATCCAATTCGGGGGTCAAGACCAATAAATCCTCTTCTGATTCATCGTCTTCAGCTTCCGCCGTAGCCTCATCGGGGACAAACCGAAAGCTTTGTTCGGACACAATCTCCGAATGCACCGGCCCCAAGCAACGTTGACACTGCATGGGCAAGGCAACAGAAGCCTTCAAATGCAGAAAAATGTGAGCCTCACCACCGGCAACGGGCACGGACTCCCCAGAAATTTCCCATTGAACATGGGTGTTTTCTGCTTCGGTAGCGCTTTGTGCAGTCGCCAAGTCAGCCAAACGCTCAAAAAAGGCCAATGGCTGAGCCCCATTCAGGCTCACGCCATCGCGGGCAAAAGCTTTGACATGGAGTCGTTTTAAATCTAAATTTTTTTCCATGCCGGCAGTGTAAGAGAATTGAGGGATGTCAAAAGACAATTTACTCACCGCCAAGCCCCCACATGACTGGCCCGTCATCTTGGGTTCAACCTCTCGTTATCGCAAAGAATTACTCTCGCGACTTCGAATTCCCTTTGAAGTTTGTGCGCCGCATGTCGACGAAACACCCCTGCCGGGCGAGGCTCCCAAAGAATTGGCACTGCGATTGGCTCTGGCCAAAGCACTTGCTGTCGCCAAGCAAAACCCGAATGCCGTGGTGATTGGCTCTGATCAAGTGGCAGATCTGGACGGCACGCCGCTGGGTAAGCCAGGCAACCACACCAATGCCGTTCTGCAATTGCAAAAGATGCGCGGCAAGACTGTGGTCTTTCAAACGGCGCTGTCTGTGGTCTGTGTGGCCAATGGCTATCAGCGAACCGACTTGGCGGCCGTCAGGGTGAAGTTCAGAGATTTGACAGACTCCGAAATTGAATCCTATTTGCGCGCTGAAGAACCTTACGACTGCGCCGGAAGTGCCAAAAGCGAAGGACTTGGCATTACCCTGTTAGAAGCCATTGACAACGACGACCCAACCGCCTTGGTGGGATTGCCATTGATCAGAACATGTCAAATGCTCAGAGAAGCGGGCGTGAAGTTGCTATGAGCCAAGCCAACAAACAACTCGGCAAACTTTACTTAGTCCCTGCCCCTCTGGATTTTGGTTGCCAACAGGAGGCGCCCCTGACCAACGTCATGCCAATGGGAACGATTGAAGCCGCCGCCAAAATCAACCATTGGATTTGCGAGAACGCCAAAACCACGAGAGCCTATTTGAAGCGGATTGACAGCATCTCGCCTTTGAGCCTGCCCATTCAGTCGCAAACCATGACTGAACTGCCCAGGCAGGTTCACAAGAAAGGCGATCATTTGGGCGTCTTTGATGCCAAGCCACTTCTCAATACAGCTTTGCAAGGCCAGGATATGGGCTTGATCAGCGAAGCGGGTATGCCAGCAGTAGCAGATCCCGGCAGCTCGGTTGTCCGTGCAGCACACGAATTAGGCTTGACAGTGATACCGCTTGTGGGACCCGTGTCATTGTTATTGGCCTTGGCCAGCAGCGGACTGAATGGTCAAAATTTTGCGTTCGTAGGTTACCTGCCGCAAGAACCTCAAGAGCGCGTCAAACGAATCAAAGAATTGGAGCAGTTGGCCGTCAAAACGGGGCAAACGCAACTGTTCATTGAGACGCCCTATCGCAACCTGGCATTGTGGGCGTCATTGGTTCAAAGCCTTCAGGCATCAACAAGATTGGCGTTCAGCAGCGGCATGACCCTGTCAGATGCAGCAACACAATGCGCAACCCTACAACAATGGCGCAAGACGAAATCTTCTAACGGCGATGCGCCAGCAGGTCTGAGCAACCAAACGCCCGCCGTGTTTGCAATTGGTGTTTAAGACGGCGAAGGCGTTTGCTTAACGAATGTTGGTGCTAGCGCGCATGGCTCGCCAAGCGCCCTCGCCCATGGCGGCGCCAAAGCGCTTGACCAATCGCTCTGCCACATTGTCATGGCGTGAATAATCAACAATTTCTTCGGCCTTGATGACATCACGCGCAACTTGGTCCAGACTGGCCAAGTCATCTGCCAATCCCAATTCAACTGCTTGCTGCCCCGTCCAAAAAAGGCCACTGAACATCTCGGGCGTTTCTTTGAGTCGATCGCCCCGACCTTTTTTAACAACAGCAATGAATTGCGAGTGAATGTGGTTCAACATGCTTTGGGCATGCTTGCGTTGCGCGTCTGTTTGTGGGCTGAATGGATCTAAAAATCCCTTGTTTTCACCAGCGGTCATGAGGCGTCTTTCAACGCCCAACTTGTCCATCAAACCCGTAAAGCCAAAGCCATCCATCAAGACACCAATGCTGCCCACAATGCTGGCCTTGTCGACATAAACTTTGTCTGCTGCGGCTGCAATGTAGTAGGCGGCTGAAGCACAAGACTCTTCGACAACGGCATATATGGGTTTGTTGTGGAGCGCTTTGAGGCGAACAATTTCATCATTGATGATGCCTGCCTGAACAGGGCTGCCACCTGGAGAGTTGATGAGCAAAATAAGGCCCTGCGAGCCGGTGTCTTCTAAGGCCGCACGCATGGAAGCCACAATGTTTTCAGCACTGGCTTCTGAACCATCCGCAATTTCACCCTTGATATTGACCAAGGCGGTGTGAGGGGTAGTGACACTGCCGGTCGTTTGGTTGTGCGACAAGACTTGCCACATCACCACGATCCAAAACAACAACCAACCCAAACGCAAACCGTTTTTCCAACGGCGCGAAGCTTGCTGTTCCTTTAGATTGGCTTGCACCAAATCAGACAACACTTGACGCTCCCAAGCCGGCTGCACATGGCCTGCGCTTGCATTGTTGCCACCCGAAGTATTTCGAGATTGGGGGTCATTTGATTCGGGATATTCGGAACTCATGTGAACTCAAAAGGTTTTAAATTAAAGTCAGTATGCCAGTGAACCACACCGCCTTGCTCGGACAAGGTGATTGGGATCAAACCGCCATTGCAGGGACCACCAGCACACGCGCCAGATTCAGGTCGGTATAAGGCACCATGGGTAGCGCAAATAATGAACTGACCACTGTTGTCGAAAAATCGATTGGGCTGGTAATCCATTTCCATGGCCACGTGGCTGCATCTGTTTAAGTACGCGTGAACCTTGCCCTTAAAGCGGATGGCAAAGGCTCTGCAAGTTTGGCCACCATAAATGACATCGAAAGGCACTGCCAACCCACTGTCCTGCAGGTCTGCAGAATTGCACAAAGGAATTGCTTCGCTCATGAAATCGACCTTTATTAAATGGCACGGAGCTCAGATTGCTGCGGCGATGGGTTTAATCACGGCCCCAAATTGTCTAAGAAAATTAGGCATTTTCAAGCAACCATTTTTGCAAATCAGCAACAGAATGTGCCACGTACAACGGCTTTAGTTCATGAAACGCCGAAGGCTCGTGCGCCCCATAGCTGACACCGACGCTGGCGCAACCTGCGTTCAAGGCCATTTGCAAATCGTGGGTGGTATCGCCAATCATCAAGGTGCGTTCTGGCTCAACACCAAACTCACGCATGAGTTCTTGCAACATCAAAGGGCTGGGTTTGCCAGCCGTTTCGTCCGCGGTCCGTGAGCCATCAAAAGCGCCCTTTAATTCGACATCGTGCAATGCCTCATTCAGACCTTTGCGGCTTTTTCCAGTGGCCACGGTGAGCCAATGGTGACGAGACTTCAACGCTGCCAGCATGGGCAAAACACCCTCAAACAGAATCAAATCATTTTGATGAGCCATGTAATGGTGGCGGTACCGCTCGCCAAGCGCTGGATATTTTTCAACAGGGACATCGGGGGCTGCATGGGCCAAGGCTTGCATCAGCGCCATGCCAATGACATATGAAGCTGCTTCTTGGGTGGGCTCTTTGCCCCCCACATCGACAACCGCACGCTGAATGCACCGGGTGATGATGGCTGTGGAGTCAAACAGGGTACCGTCCCAATCAAAAGCGATCAAATCAAATTGACGGGGGCGAAGGTTTAGATTTGACATGGTTTGTATAAAGTTGCAATTCGGGGGGCAAGGCTGATTTCAATTCAACGCGCTTGCCAGTAGTTGGATGGGTAAACTGCAAGCGCCATGCATGCAAAAACATGCGCTTCAGCCCCTGCTTGTTCAAGACTTTGTTCCATTCAAAGTCACCGTATTTGTCGTCCCCGGCAATGGGGTGACCCTGTGAAGCCAAGTGAACCCTAATTTGATGAGTTCGGCCTGTTTTGATCGTCACCTCTAGCAAGGTGCAGCCCTGTAGGCGTTCTGCCACCTTCACCAAAGTGATTGAGCGCAAGCCATCGGGATCGTCTAGCGTGGTTACCTTGACACGGCGCTCTCCGTCTGGAAGCAGGTATTTATGCAGGGAACTGTCGATAACTTTCAGCTTCTCCGGCCAATTACCCTGCACCAGCGCCAAATACGTTTTACCTGTTTCCCGCTCGCGAAACTGATCCTGCACGTGTTTTAAGGCGCTGCGCTTCTTGGCGACCAGCAAAATACCGCTGGTTTCTCTGTCCAATCGGTGAACCAACTCTAGCAACTTAGCCTGTGGCCTGGCTTGACGCAGTTGCTCAATGACCCCAAAACTGACGCCAGAGCCCCCATGCACGGCCACGCCCGAAGGTTTGTCGATGGCCATCAAAGCGTCGTCTTCTAACAACAACGGAAATTCGCGCCCTGGTGCCGGACGGGCTGCCTTTTCTGCGACCTTGTCTGAAATTCGAACGGGCGGAAGGCGAACCACATCGTTCGTCTCAATCCGGGTATCGGCAGCGGCACGGCCTTTGTTGATGCGCACTTCGCCACTGCGAATGATTCTGTAAACATGGGTTTTGGGCACCCCTTTGAGGTGCCGAATCAAAAAGTTATCCAGCCTCTGCCCTGCCGACTCTTCGTCCACAGTCAACCATTTCACTTCCAAGGGCGTATTTGTGGCGGCAGAGTTGGCCGAATGAGGGGCTTGGGGGCCTATAATGCGATTCACCGGCGTTGTGCTGTAAGTGGTTGATTTGAATGGAAATGAATTCCTGATGACAGGAGTTTAGTCCACTCTCCACCAACATGCGCCGTAAGTTCGATGCCGCCATGAGCGAAATCTGCAGACTGAAGGCCAGGGCCAACAGTGGCAGACCACCCTTTTGGTTGGACCGATGCTTTGAAACCCAGATACGGAATACTTTAATTCAGCAGCTTTTCAGCTCCTGAACGGATTGAATCGAAATGAGCGTGTTGTTAGGATCTTTGCTGTCTTTTTTGCAGTGGCTGTTTGCGCCACTCGAGATGCCATTGCCTGCGCGCGCCCACAGCCTCGCTTCTTCCACGCGCCCCTTTCCACATTCCAGCGACAAATTTGCGCCCTTGAATGTTGGATTCTTTTGGCAATTCCCTTCGTTTCGAACGTCAGTCTCGGCACCGTTGGCTCCTTGAGAGCTGGTTGTTAAACAGGTGATCCGACCCCAACGCCACATTTGGCAGGGTTTGTTTTGCTGACATATTGAAAAGAAGGGACGCATCATGAAACGGATGCTGATCAATGCCACGCAGGCTGAAGAACGCCGCTTGGCCATCGTCGATGGACAAAAACTCCTCGACTACGAAATTGAAATTGAAGGCCGCGAACAGCGCAAGGGCAACATCTACAAAGCAGTTGTCACACGCGTAGAACCTTCCCTCGAAGCTTGCTTCGTTGACTACGGCGAAGAGCGTCACGGCTTCTTGCCTTTCAAAGAAATCTCTCGCCAATACTTCGCCGAAGGCGTTCCAGTTAGCCAAGCGCGCATCAACGATGTCATTCGCGAAGGCCAAGAACTCCTGGTGCAAGTTGAAAAAGAAGAGCGCGGCAACAAAGGCGCTGCCCTCACCACCTTCATCAGCTTGGCTGGCCGCTATGTGGTCTTGATGCCCAACAACCCCCGCGGTGGTGGCGTCAGCCGACGCATTGAAGGCGACGACCGCGCAGAACTCAAAGAAGCCATGGACCAGTTGGAATATCCCAAAGGGATGTCCATCATTGCCCGCACCGCTGGCATTGGCCGTAGCGCCCCCGAATTGCAGTGGGACTTGAACTACTTGCTCAAGCTGTGGTCCGCCATTGATGGCGCCACACAAGGTGCCAAAGGCGCCTTCCTGATTTACCAAGAGTCCAGCTTAGTCATTCGCGCCATTCGCGATTACTTCAACAGCGACATCGGCGACATTCTGATCGATACCGACGACATTTACGAACAAGCTCAGCAGTTCATGAGCCACGTCATGCCTGAGTTTGCGCCCCGCGTCAAACGGTACCGCGACGATGCGCCTTTGTTCAGCCGCTTCCAAATTGAGCATCAAATTGAATCGGCTTATGCACGCACAGTGCAACTGCCTTCAGGCGGCGCCATCGTGATTGATCACACCGAAGCTTTGGTGTCTGTTGACGTCAACTCTGCACGCGCCATCAAGGGCGGCGACATTGAAGAAACCGCCACCCGCACCAACCTGGAAGCCGCAGACGAAGTGGCCCGCCAGATGCGCTTGCGCGATTTGGGCGGACTGATCGTCATTGACTTCATTGACATGGAAGAGTCACGCAATCGCCGCGAAGTGGAAAACCGCTTGCGCGATGCTTTGCGTCAAGACCGTGCACGTGTTCAATTTGGTTCCATCAGCAAATTTGGCCTCTTAGAAATGAGCCGCCAACGCTTGAAGCCCGCTTTGTCAGAAGGCTCTTCAATCCCCTGCCCTCGTTGCGGTGGCTCTGGCCACGTGCGCGACACAGAGAGCTCGGCTTTGCAAATTTTGCGAATCATCCAAGAGGAGTCCATGAAGGACAACACGGCCGCAGTGCACGCACAAGTGCCCGTGGAAGTGGCATCATTCTTGTTGAACGAAAAGCGCCCTGAGATTGCCAAGATTGAATTGAAGCAACGCATCAATGTGTTGTTAGTGCCCAATAAGTCTTTGGAAACACCACACTACAAACTGGAACGTTTGAAGCACGACGATCCCCGTTTGGACAACATCGAAGCCAGCTACACCATGGCGGAAGAAGTGGAAGATCCCACCACCGTCACGCGTCGCTCACAAGAGCCCACCAACCGCCAAACGCCGGTCATCAAAGGTGTGTTGCCTGACGCACCAGCGCCAGCAGCCACACCCAAACCAGAAACAGCCAAGGTGTCTAAGCCAGCGCCCGTCGAAACCAAAACCGAAAGCAGTGGTGGTTTCTTTGGCTGGTTGAAACGTTTATTTGGCGCCGAGTCAGCTGTCCAAGAAGAACCCGCCAAGAACGTTGGCAAGCGCGGCGAACGCACAGGCAAAGATGGCGAGCGCACAGAACGCGGCGAGCGAAGTGGTGAGCGCAACGGCGAACGCCGTGGCGGTCGCGGTGGCCGCGGTGGCCGCAGAGGTGATCGAAACGATCGCAATGAAGGCGGCACCGAGCGCAATGAAAAAACCGAGCGCAGCAGCGAACGAGGCGAGAACACCGAGGCCCGAGCACCGCGCGAAAATGGCGGCAACCGCCGCGGTGGCGATCGCAATGAGCGCTCTGGCCAACGCGGTGAGCGAGGTGAGCGCCGCGACAATGCCCAACTGAATCAAGTTGCCGACTCACACAATGTGAATGCTGATGCAGCCGATACTGGCGCTTCAGAGTCACGCAACGAAGCACGCACAGAGCGCGCACCTCGCGGTGAAGGTCGCCGCGAACGTGGCGAAGGCCGTCGTGAGCGTGGTGGTGAGCGTGGTGGTGAGCGCGGTGAGCGTCGCAACGAAGGTGGCCGTCAAAATGTTGCAGGTGAAAATGCAGGCAACATGGGCAATGCGCAAGCCGAAATGCCATTCAACACCGACGCATCAACAACTGCCAGCAATGAGAATGCACAAGGCACTGAAGATCGCCTAGAGGGCACAAGCGGTTCACCCGAGAAACGGGAACGCCGTTCACGCGATCGTTATGGCCGTGATCGCAGAGAGCGCAACACCAACAACGACAATGCACCTGCTGAAAACGCAAGCAATGAAGTTGGTAGCGATGAAGCTTCTGCCGCTGAGGCAGCACCAGCACCACGCTCGTACTTTGAACGAGGCAACGCACAGACTCAAGCAGACAATGCGAGTCCAGCCAACCCCGCTTCAAGCGCCTCAGAAACCAAGGCATCTGCAAGCGCATCTGCAAGCGCATCAGCACCTGCAGCAGCGCCTTCACAAGCACCTGCTGGCCTGCCCAAGGTTCAAAAGTATGAGCTGCCCATGGCCAGCCTCATTCAAGTGGCAGAAGGTTCTGGCTTGCAATGGGTGAACTCTGATCCTCAGAAAATCGCCCAAGTTCAAGCAGCCATTGCCGCTGAACCCAAGCCAGTTCATGTGCCCAGAGAGCGTCCCCCTGCAGTGGTCTTTGACGAAGGTCCTTTGATCTTGGTTGAGACACGCAAAGACCTCTCAGACATGAAGCTACCCTTCTGATGTGGTGATCACAATGGCATTGGGTTAACCCAGTGTCATCCACAAAAAAGGACCCTAGGGTCCTTTTTTTAATCCAATGAAGCTTTCTTAAGCGCTTGAAGAGCGGCAGGCAAGTCTTCTCTTTGTTCAGCCAGTTCGGCCAAAGATCGCCAAGCTTGTCTGCGAACCACGGCATCTTGCAACACAGGTGCGGCTTGGCTGAGCAAGGCCTGTGCCTTGCCCCACAGTTGACGCTTCTGACACAGTCGGCCCGACAAGTACTGCAACAAGGCATTTCTTGGGTTGGCTTTTTGCGCAGCCTCAATGGTGACCAACCAATCTTTTTCATCCTGAGTGTCTGCGCCTGAAAAACTTTGATCGAGCGCCTGAATCAACTTCAGCTCTTGGACTTTTGAAATTTTGGCTGGGTCTTGTTGAAGCCTCAACCAAATCGGTTTAAGCCAAGCACGGGCAACCGCAGCATCTCCCCTCAAGACCAACCAATGTTGAGCGGCCTGAATGGCCAAGTCTGGCGATTGACGTTGTGCTTCGCCCAATCGTGCCCAGAGTCTTTGCATCTGACCCTGTTCGTGCGTTTTGGCAATCAATTCAAAAACCAAGCTGCGAATCATGCTTGCAGCGGCTTCAGCCGTAAATGCGCGGTGCTTGATGAGCAGCAAAGCGGTGTCCAAAGCTTGCGAAGGTTCTCCAGCCAATCGGGCTGCCTTTAAGCGCAGACGCATGGCCAAGGTTCGCCTTGAAACGCCTTGCGGCAAGCGATCGAGCCACAACAAACTTTCGGCGGCATCGCGATCGTCCAGCGACCAACGAGCAGCTCGCAACATACTGCCCTCAACCAACGATTGACGCAGACCCGAATGCCCTGAAGGGGGTTCTTGGAGGGCCAAATTCAAATGCAATTGACGACTTGTTTTGTCTTGCAACGCGTGCGCAGACTCGGCCGCCAAGATATGCGCCACGCTGCGAAGCGCGCCGGCGTGTTCAATGACTTCGCCAGCTTCGTTCAGAGATTTTTCACGCGCCAAAACAGCTTCCGCAGATTTACGGGCTCTTAAAAATCGACCTTCCATGAAATACGCCATGCCTTCCAACAAGGCCGCATGCGCTGCACGCTCCTTTTGCAAAAGACGCCAACGCTTGGCTTGTTTGGGCAATTCAAAAAGGGCTGTGAGCGCCCTTTGTGCCCAATGCAAGGTAAGCAATACAAGCACCAAGCCAAACAAGACCAAATTCAAAGAAACATCAAAGCGGTAAGGCGTCCAAAAAATAGACACCGTCCCCACATTGTTCGATGCCAGAAGCGCTGAGGCAACGGCAACTGCAAACAAACTCATCAACCACAGTGCAGCGCGCATAGGGAATTACTTTCCTGCAGAGGCTGTGGCCAAGGCGGCCAGGGAACCATCCAAGCGAGGGATGGGATTGCCTTTGCTCAAGGTTTGGGCCTTGTCCAACAGCTGCAAGGCCAACTGAGTTTTCTTGGCGTTGGGGTCAAAGTATTTTTTGAGAGCCACAGACACCGCCACCAAATCATTGCGAGCGGCGTCGTTTTGTCTGGCCAATAAACCCAAACGGGCATTGAGCAATTTCAGCTTGAGATTTTCACGCAGAAAAAATCCTTGCTCTGGCGACAACAAAGCAGCCTCAGGACTGTCAATGCGACTGACGCGCAAGAGCCCGCGTGCTTCGACCATGATGCGATCGAGGACCACCTGCCACCAAACGGCATTGGGCACCGCTTGCGCATTGGGCTCAACAGACTTCGTGTTGGCGCTGGCAGTTCGGTTGAGCTCGTTGGCCAGCGGCAATTCATCGGCCAATGCCACCATTTCGTCTAACACCAGCAACATGCCAGGCAGGTCTGTGATTTGAGCGGTCTTGACCAAATCCAGATCGCGCTCTACGGCACGCTGAATGGTGACCAAGCGGGGGTTGGAAGCACGCTGCAATCGTGATTGAGCTGTTTTGAGCGTTGCCAACAGCGGCTCGAGGCTGCTGGTGAGTTGCGCCTGTTGCTGAGCCAATCTCAGGGAAGACTCAATGTCCAACACTAAATTTTCATCCCTAGAACGAGACAGCGATTGGATCAATTCTTCCAATTGGGATCTTTGCAAAGTGGCTTCACCCAGCCGGGTTTCGACCAGCGCCATCCGAGCGGCACTGTCCTTGACACTGTCTTGAGCCTGTTTGGCCCAAGCTTTTGCTTCTAGTGATTGCTGCCCTGCATCGGCACTTTGTCGGGCCAACTGCCCTTGAATGCGTGAGAGTTTTTCCCAAAGCATGCCACTGAAAATAAGGGCCAAGACGGCCAACACCATGGGACCCCAAAAGGTAAATGGTCGCCGCGAAGTTGAAATGCCAGATGGCGTGGCATTCTTTTCAAGCGAAGGACTGCTTCCTTGTTGAGCGCTTGCACTGGCGAGGTTGTCTGGGGTGTTTTCGGTGCTCATGCCATAGATTTTATAGAGGCCTGCATGGCTTTCATGCCTGGCGGGGCAATTGAGACGTTTCGCCAGCCAAGTTGTTGCGCCAATGCCGCTATTCTGGGGTGCGTCACAACGGCTTTGGCGCTGGACCAAGGCACATCCGGGCATTGCGCCACCAAAGCTTGCACACAGGCAGAGCTACTGAAGATCCAAATTGCTTTTTGATCGACCCAGCGCTGAACCTGTTGAATTTGAGTCGCCGACAAAATACTGGCCTGCCTTTGGTAAGCCGCAAGCGCTTCCACCTGGGCGCCACAAGACTCAAGTTGGTTGGCCAACCAGTCTCTGCCTGCAATGGCGCCTGTTTCATCAGCACCACGAATGAAAAGCGCTTTGAAATGAGGACCCACTTGTCGCTGCACAACCTGCCACAAAGCTTCTGAGTCCAGTTGTTTGGCATCCAAATCAGGTTGGTCAATTTGATTTTCAGAGATGCCACAAGAGAGCAAGGCAGCAGCTGTGCCAGGTCCTGTGCACCAGGCTCTGGCGCTTTGATTGAAATGCGTCACCCATTGAGGGCGCGCTTGAAGCGCTTGTGCCATAAACCTGACCGCATTGGCACTCACGAACATCACGGCTTGACTGTTTTGGATTTGTGCCAAAACAGAATCTACGTCTTGTTCGCCTAAAACTGGTTTTAGATCGAGCAGGGGAAATTGGATGGCTTCAAAACCAGCGTTTTGAAGTGCGCTTATCCAAGACGCAGCATCTTGTTCGGGACGTGTAACAAGAACCTGCGTCATGGTTCAATGGCAAAGCACATTAACGTGCACCACCTCGGCGCAGTTCATCGGCAATCTGTAAGCCAAGTGCTTCAGCTTGTTCCAGGGTGTCGACTTGACCTTTTGTGTGGGCAGTGACCAAGGTGGCCGCCCCTTCGGGATCGCCCCAAGCCGCTCTCAAAGTCAAAACTTGGCCTGCCAGTGTGGCGTGCGCCGCCAATGGCATGGAGCAACTGCCCCCCATGGCACGACTCACAGCACGTTCGGCAGCCACAGCCAGCCAGGAAGTTGAATGCACCAAAGGGCTGAGTGCGTCGACCAAATCTTGTCGGCCCGTGCAAATTTCGATGCCCAATGCGCCCTGCCCGGCCGCTGGCAACATTTGATCCGTTTCAAAAATGTGCCGAATTCTGTCGGCCATTTTGAGGCGCTTTAAACCTGCAGCGGCCAAAATAATGCCCGCATATTGGCCTTCGTCGAGCTTGCGCAAACGGGTATCCAAATTGCCACGCAAAGGCTCTATTTTTAAATCGGGACGCAAAGCACGAAGCAAGACCGTGCGGCGCAAACTGGAAGTGCCAACCACCGCGCCTTGGGGCAAATCCATCAGTGTGGGGTACTGCGCTGAAACCCAAGCGTCTCTGGGATCTTCGCGCTCCATGACACAAGCCAACTCAAAACCCTCCGGCATGTCCATGGGGACATCTTTGAGAGAGTGAACAGCAATATCGGCTCGGCCTTCAGCCAAGGCGACTTCGAGTTCTTTGACAAACAAACCTTTACCGCCCACCTTGCTGAGGCTTCGGTCCAAAATTTGATCGCCTTGGGTGGTCATGCCCAAAAGTTCAACGGTATAGCCGCGGGCCTGCAAGATGGCCTGGACATGCTCAGCCTGCCACATGGCCAGGCGACTTTCGCGCGTGGCAATGACGATAGGACGCTGCAAATTGGATGCGGAAGTAGGGTTCAAACCAGTAACCTCTTGGTAATTTTTGAAGCTATTCAAATGCTAGCATGCAATGAGCCTTAAACCCGAGTTCTGCCATGCCAAAAGTAAGCATCCCCCCCTTGAAACGCAATTCACGCGACAACGAACGCCCTTTGGTAGAAGATATTCGGCTACTAGGTCGCATTCTTGGGGATGTCATTCGGGGACAAGAAGGGGCCGAAATTTACGAGCTGATCGAAAATATTCGCAAACTCTCTGTCTCGTTCAGGCGCGATGCCGATCACGAAGCCGACAAGGCCTTAAAGAAGCTACTCAAAAATTTGCCGGGCGACCAAGCTGTGATGGTCATCCGGGGCTTCACCTATTTCAGTCACTTGGCCAATTTGGCGGAAGACCGCCACCACATTAGGCGCAGGGCCATTCACGAGCGAATTGGCGATACGCAAGAAGGCAGTATTGAAGTGGCCTTGCAAAGGCTGCGTTGGGCTGGCATCACGCCCAAAGTGATCTCTCAAACTTTGGCCAACAGTTTTGTTTCGCCGGTATTAACGGCACACCCCACTGAAGTCCAAAGACAGAGCATTTTGAGTGCGGAACGCGACATTGCCAATTTGCTGAATGAGCGTGACGAAATCAAAGCGCGTGCTGCCGCAGTCAATGCCAACAAAGACGCACTGTCGCCCAAAGAACTGGCGGCCAACGAACAACGGATTCGTGCGCGTGTGATGCAACTATGGCAAACACGTTTGCTTCGATTTTCAAAGCTCACTGTAGCCGACGAAATTGAAAACTCTCTCAGCTATTACGAATCCACTTTTCTGCAAGAAATACCCAAAATTTATGCGTCACTTGAAGACGCTTTGGGCAACCATCCCGTAGCACCCTTTCTTCGAATGGGCCAATGGATTGGGGGTGATCGCGATGGCAACCCCAACGTCAACGCACAAACATTGAGCTACGCTTTGCGACGACAAGCTGAAGTAGCATTGCGGCATTACCTCACTGAAGTTCATTACTTGGGCAGTGAACTGTCCTTGTCCGCCATGTTGGTGAATTTCCCGCCCGCCATGCAAGCTTTGGCTGAGCGCTCACCCGACACCAACGCACACCGTGTCGATGAGCCCTATCGACGTGCCCTGACCGGCATGTACGCACGACTTGCTGCCACCTTGAAATTGTTGACAGACGGTGATGCTGCAAGACATGCCGTAGCGCCTCAAAACCCCTATCCAGATGCAGCGACTTTTCTGGAAGATCTGCAGACCATTGCCAGCTCTTTGCAAAGCCATCAAGCGCAAGATTTGGCTGCGCAAAGACTCAAGCCACTCATGCGAGCGGTCGAGGTCTTTGGCTTTCATTTAGCCACTGTTGACTTACGGCAAAGCTCTGACCAGCACGAGAAAGTGGTGGCGGAATTGTTGGCAGCGGCACGCATCGAAAAAAATTATGTCGCCTTGGACGAGATCAACAAACGTGCCGTCCTGATAGGGCTGTTGCACGATGCACGGCCACTGAGAATTCCTGGCGCCACGTACTCAGCCCATGCTCAAGCCGAGCTGGCTATTTTTGAAACGGCGCTGACATCGCGTCAGTTGTATGGTTCCGAAGCCATTCGCCACTACATCATCAGTCACACCGAAACCGTGAGTGACTTGTTAGAGGTGCTGCTGTTGCAAAAAGAAGTGGGGCTGCTGCGGGGCACTTTGGATGCCCAAGCGGTGGTCGATCTCATCGTGGTGCCTTTGTTTGAAACAATTGAAGACCTGCGTAACTCGGCAAGCATCATGCGCGAGTTCTATGCCCTGCCCGGCATCGCGCCATTGATTCAGCGCTCAGGTGCCGAGCAAGACATCATGTTGGGATATTCCGATTCCAACAAAGACGGCGGTATTTTTACCAGCAACTGGGAGCTCTACCGCGCCGAAGTGGCCCTGGTAGAAGACTTTGATCGACTGGCCAACAGCCACAACATCCAACTGCGAATGTTCCACGGCCGAGGCGGCACAGTGGGCCGCGGCGGTGGGCCTAGCTACCAAGCCATTTTGGCGCAGCCTCCCGGTACAGTGCGCGGTCAAATTAGATTGACTGAACAGGGCGAAGTGATTGGTTCAAAATACGCCAACCCCGAAATTGGCCGACGTAATTTGGAAACCTTGGTGGCCGCCACTCTGGAAGCTACGTTGCTGCAACCCACCAAGACCGCGCCCCGTAACTTCTTGGAAACCGCGGCCAAGCTGTCGCAAGCCAGCATGGACGCTTATCGCAGCCTGGTTTATGAAACACCTGGTTTCAATGATTACTTTTTCAGTGCAACCCCCATACGGGAAATTGCAGAACTCAACATCGGCTCACGCCCAGCATCGCGCAAAGCCAATCAAAAAATTGAAGACTTGCGAGCCATCCCTTGGGGGTTCAGCTGGGGTCAGTGCCGACTCACTTTGCCAGGCTGGTTTGGATTCGGCTCAGCCGTTGAGGGCTTTCTGAATCAGCCTACGGACAAAGAAAGAAAAGCGGCCTTGGCGCTTTTGCAAAAGATGGTCAAACAGTGGCCCTTCTTCAAGACCTTGTTGTCCAACATGGACATGGTGTTGGCCAAAAGCGACTTGGCTTTGGCGTCGCGCTACAGCGAACTGGTCACCGACGCCAAATTGCGCAAGAAAATCTTCAGTGCCATTGAGGCTGAATGGCACCTAACCGCGCATGTCATGACCCTGATTACGGGCGACAAACACCGCCTTGAGCACAACCCAGCCTTGGCCCGTTCCATTCGGCATCGCTTTCCCTACATTGACCCCTTGCATCACTTGCAGGTTGAGCTGATTCGCCGATACCGTGAAGGCAAGGCCGACGAACGCGTCCAAAGGGGCATCCATTTGTCCATCAACGGGATTGCCGCTGGGCTTCGAAACACCGGCTGAGGGCCGCTCGGGCAGTTTTTAGGCAATTCAGTCAGATTTGAGGGGTTTCATTGGGTTTGATCCGCCCATCGACCCGATAAAATCTAGAAATGTCTAAAAACCAATTCGATCAAAAGTCCCAGGCCTGGTCGGCCTTGTTTTCCGAGCCCATGAGCGACCTGGTCAAGCGCTACACCTCCAGCGTGTTCTTTGACAAGCGACTGTGGCAATCTGACATTCAGGGCAGTTTGGCTCATGCCGAAATGCTGGCGACCCAAAATATCATCAGCGCCCAAGACTTGGCCGACATTCAGCGCGGCATGGCCCAAATTACCGATGAAATTGCCAAAGGCCAGTTTGACTGGAAATTGGACTTGGAAGATGTGCACCTCAACATCGAAGCTCGCCTGACACAAATTGTGGGCGATGCAGGCAAGCGCCTTCACACGGGCCGCAGTCGCAACGACCAAGTGGCGACCGACGTCCGTCTTTGGTTGGTCAGCGAGATTGACCTGATTAGCGGGCTCCTGAACGACCTGCAAAAGTCATTGATCGAAGTGGCAGAGCGCAACGTAGAAGTCATATTGCCTGGCTTCACGCATTTGCAAGTGGCACAACCCGTCAGCTTTGCGCATCACTTGTTGGCTTATGTCGAAATGTTTGCGCGCGATGCCGAGCGCATGGCCGATGTGCGTCGCCGCACCAACCGCTTGCCCTTGGGCTCTGCCGCGTTGGCAGGCACCACCTACCCGCTCGACCGCGAACGCGTGGCCAAGAGCCTTGGCATGGTGGACGAACAAGGCAACGCCTGCGTCAGTCAAAACAGTTTAGATGGTGTGAGTGACCGCGACTTTGCGATTGAATTCACGGCCGCCGCTTCTTTGTGCATGGTGCACATCAGCCGCCTCAGCGAAGAACTCATTTTGTGGATGAGCCAAAACTTTGGCTTTGTCAAAATTGCCGATCGTTTCACCACCGGCAGTTCCATCATGCCGCAGAAGAAAAACCCAGACGTGCCCGAATTGGCGCGTGGCAAAACGGGCCGTGTGGTGGGTCACTTGATGGGCCTGATCACTTTGATGAAAGGCCAACCCCTGGCCTACAACAAAGACAATCAAGAAGACAAAGAACCATTGTTTGACACAGTGGACACGCTCAAAGACACCCTGCGTATCTTCAGCGAAATGATTGGCGGCCAAGTCAATTCTCAGACGGGCCAAAAAGAAGGCGGCATAACCGTCAATGCCGCAGCGATGGAGGCCGCCACCAAAAAGGGCTATGCAACGGCTACTGATTTGGCTGACTACTTGGTCAAAAAAGGCCTGCCCTTCCGCGATGCCCACGAGGTGGTTGCGCACGCTGTCAAAACTGCGCAGACTCAGAATTTGGACTTGAGCGAATTGCCTTTGGCCACTTTGCAACAATTCAATCCCGCCATCCAAGCCGATGTATTTGAATGCCTCAGCTTGGTGGGGTCCCTGAATGCTCGCAACACATTGGGCGGTACCGCGCCCAGTCAAGTTCGCCAGCAAATTGCGCGTCATCATGCGCGCTTAGATTTTTAAAAGGTTTTTGCGATGGAAGCCACTCAAACCGAGCAACGCACCGTGTCCCCCTTTGCAGCAGGTCTTCATTGGACCGCTGAGTTGCACACGGGCGATGGCCGAATGGACGATACACACGAAGAGTTTGTGACCATGCTGAATGCATTGCTGCTCACGCCACAAACCGAGCAACTTAATTTGTACCGAGAGTTTCTCAATCACACCGTGGCACATTTTGAGCAAGAAGACCGCTGGATGGTGGCCACAGGGTTTAGCGAAGACAACTGCCATGCAGGTCAACACGCCACCATATTAGAAACCATGCGCGCTGTCGAAACTCACTACGTACAAGGCGACACAGAGATCATTTCACGCATGGCAGAAGCTTTGGCTGAATGGTTTCCGCAGCACGCCGCCACCATGGATGCAGGTTTGGCACAGCATTTGAAATCGGTCAACTTTGACAGCGAAACCGAAACGCTGGCCGACCCTTCCATCATCAAAAACGTCACCATGTCGGGTTGCGGCAGTGTGAGCTGCAGCTGATCAAATTCAAAGACAAGCTTTTAAAGCTTTTATCCAAACTGGAAATCTATTATGTCCGTGATCACCACCATTGAAGAGTTGCGTATCTTGGCTCAAAAACGCGTGCCACGCATGTTCTATGACTATGCCGATAGCGGCTCTTGGACAGAAAGCACCTACCGCGCCAACGAAAGCGATTTTCAAAAAATCAAGTTGCGCCAACGTGTGGCGGTCAACATGGAAGGCCGCAGCACGGCCACCACCATGATTGGCCAAAAAGTGGCCATGCCTGTGGCCATTGCGCCTACAGGCCTCACTGGCATGCAGCATGCCGATGGCGAAATTTTGGCGGCACGGGCTGCCAAAAAATTTGGCATTCCTTTTACGCTGTCAACCATGAGCATTTGCTCCATTGAAGATGTGTCCAAGGGCACGGATGGTCACCCCTTCTGGTTCCAGTTGTATGTGATGCGCGACCGTGACTTCATTGAGCGTTTGATTGAGCGTGCACGCGCTGCCAATTGCTCTGCCTTGGTCATTACTTTGGATCTGCAAATTTTGGGGCAACGCCACAAAGATTTGAAAAACGGCTTGTCTGCGCCGCCCAAACTCACCATTCCCAACATCCTCAACATTGCAACCAAACCCCGTTGGGCCTTAGGCATGTTGGGCACATCGCGCCGTCAGTTTGGCAACATTGTGGGCCACGTCAAAGGTGTTGAAAACATGGGCTCTTTGTCGGCCTGGACTGCTCAACAGTTCGATCCTCGCCTCAATTGGGGCGATGTCGAGTGGATCAAAAAGCGTTGGGGCGGCAAGATCATTTTGAAGGGCATTCAAGATGTGGAAGACGCTCGCATGGCCGTTGAAAGTGGCGCCGATGCCATGATCGTTAGCAACCATGGTGGCCGCCAACTCGATGGTGCCCAAAGCAGCATTGAAGCCTTGCCTGCTATTGTCGATGCCGTGGGCAAACACATTGAAGTGCACATGGATGGCGGCATTCGCAGCGGTCAAGATGTGCTCAAAGCCCGGGCCTTGGGCGCACAAGGCACTTACATTGGCCGTGCATTCTTGTACGGTCTGGGCGCCATGGGTCAACCCGGCGTTGAGAAGGCCTTGCAAATTATTCACAACGAACTTGATTTGACCATGGCGTTTTGTGGCCGCACGCAAATGGACACCGTCGACAAGAGCATCTTGTTGCCGGGTACCTTTCCCCAGTAAGCACATCCAATCACTTTGAGTTTGTGACACCAACCACATCACTCAAAAGAAGAATTGCCCACCTCGACATGGACGCTTTTTATGCGTCTGTCGAGTTGTTGCGCTACCCCCAACTCAAGGGCTTGCCTGTGGTCATTGGGGGCGGCAGGCGAAAAGAAGATGACCTGCTGGGGCGCTTGCGCGCTGCACACCCAGACTATGAGTGGTCTGCGGACAATCTTTCTGAAATTCCTCTTGATTTTTTCCCACGCATTGAGGGCTACACCGGCCGCGGTGTCATCACTACCGCAACATATGCGGCGCGGCAATTTGGCATTGGCTCGGCCATGGGCCTCATGAAAGCCGCCAAGTTGTGCCCTCAAGCCATTTTGTTGCCAGTGGACTTTGACCAGTACCGCCACTATTCCAGAGAATTCAAAGGCATCATCACCGACATCGCGCCCCTCATGGAAGACCGCGGTGTGGACGAGGTGTACATCGACTTCACGGAGGTGCCTGGCGGTCAACGCGAAAGCGGCAGGGTCTTGGCCAGGCTCATTCAAAAATGCATTTTTGAAGCCACCGGCCTCACCTGCTCGGTCGGGGTTGCGCCCAACAAACTGATTGCCAAAATGGCCAGCGAGTTCAATAAACCCAATGGCATTTCTATTGTCCAAGAAGAAGATTTGCAAACAGCCATCTGGCCTTTGAGTTGCCGAAAAATCAATGGCGTCGGGCCCAAGGCCGATGAAAAATTAAAACAGCACGGCATCGAAACCATTGGTCAATTGGCTGCTTGTGAACTGCCTTGGCTGCAAATGAATTTTGGCAAAGTCTATGGCGCTTGGCTGCACGAAGCAGCTTGGGGACGAGACGATCGACCCATTAGCACCGAGAGCGAACCCGTCAGCATCAGCCGCGAAACAACCTTTGAAACCGATCTGCATGCCGTGCGTGACAAAGAAGAGTTGGGCAAAGTATTCACTCGTTTGTGCCAGCAGCTGGCAGCCGATTTAAAGCGCAAAGGCTATGACGGAAAAACCATTGGCATCAAACTGCGATATGACAATTTCAAAAGTGTCACCCGCGATCAAACGCTGACCTTCTACACACATGACGCCACTGACATTAGAAAATTTGCAGGCCTCTGTTTAAAGCGCGTTGACCTGACACGCAAGCTCAGGCTGTTGGGTGTGCGCGTGGGATCTTTGGTCAAACACGGGACAGCACCCGATGCCAGCGCAAGCTACAGTTCACACAACACACCCCATCTAGCTATCAACGAGGCCGATCCCCATGGACAAACTCAATTGCTTTTCTTTGACGATGAATGACCACGTTGCGCATTTGGTGCTGAACAAGCCCGAATCGCTCAACACCATGCATCCCACCTTTTGGCGCGAACTGGACACGGTATTGCACCAGCTGAACAATGAAGGCAAAGCCCGGGCCTTGGTGATCTCCAGTACTGGCAAACACTTCTCTGCTGGCATGGCTCTGGAAACTTTTTCAGGGGCTATCTCTATGGACGCGGACAGCCCTGAAGGACGCGCCGCTATTTTTGATTCACTGACCGACATGCAAGCCACCTTCACGTTGCTAGAAAGCATGCGAATTCCTGTGATTGCTGCCATTCATGGGGGTTGCATTGGCGGCGCGGTTGACATGGTGACGGCTTGCTGCATTCGGTATGCGACACAAGATGCGTTTTTCTGCGTCCAAGAAATCAACATTGGCATGGTGGCCGACGTAGGCACACTGCAACGTTTGCCCAAATTGCTGCCGATGGGTTTGGTCAAAGAACTGGCATACACCGGACGTCGACTCAGTGCCGCCAATGCATTGAACCACGGCTTGGTGACACAGGTGTTCGACACACAAGAGGCCATGGTGGCAGGCGCTTTGGCTTGCGCCAAAGAGATGGCCAACAAACCGCCGGTGGCTATTTGGGGTACCAAGCAGGCCCTTAACTATGCGCGCGATCACAGCGTGGAAGACAGCCTGCGCCAAATGGGTTGGTTACAAGGCGCCATTTGGAGCAACCCCCATATTCGAGAAGCTTTGGAAGCAACCAAAGAGAAACGCCCCGCTAAGTTTCCACCGCTTGCACCACTCAAAGGCTTTAAAACCTTAGGTTGAATTGAAGGGCCCAACAAGCTTGATGGCCCTTCAAAAAACCCTTTATTGTCTAGCCGTTCGAATATTGGCCGGTGGCGATTGGGGATGGCTGGTTCGCCAAGGATTGATGTCCAAGCCACCGCGACGCGTGTAGCGTGCATAGACACTTAATTTGAGAGGCTTGCAGCGCGTCCAAATGTCCATGAAGATACGTTCTACGCATTGCTCATGGAATTCATTGTGGTTTCTAAAACTCACGATGTACTGCAACAAACCCGCCTGGTCAATTTGCGAGCCTGAATAAGAAATTTGAACACTGCCCCAGTCGGGTTGACCCGTCACCAAGCAATTGCTTTTGAGCAAGTGGCTCACAAACGTTTCTGATACTGGCGCCTCATCGTGCTCAGCTGTCAGCAACTCGGGCGCGGGTTGATACTGTGTGCACTCAATGTCCATGCGGTCCAAGTTAAGGCCGTCCAATTCATGCACTGGTTCTTTGTCAAAGTCTTCGGGCAAGATGATCTTCACACCGCAACGCGATTGAATAGCACCGCCGTGCCACAAGGCCTGGTCTAAGTCCTCGCGCATGCAATCTCGAACGGCTTGGACATCCACAAAGCGTGTGGCATTGAAGCTGTTCAGGTACAGCTTGAACGATTTGCTTTCAACGATGTGCGTGGTTTCGGCAGGCACCATGATGTGTGCAATAGCAACTTGTGGCTTGCCTTTTAAGTTAAGCCAAGACAGCTCAAAGGCCGTCCACAAATCTGCACCAAAGAAAATCGGCGCACCTTGGATGCCCAACTCTTTGCGCTTGACTGCGCGTGGTATCGGGAATAACAAAGACGCGTCGTATTGGTCGACGTAGGCGCTATTCTTGCCCAGTTGTGATTGATCAGGCTGGTTCATACAGCACCTTTTTCTTTTCGTCGAAACACCCATCGGTTTTCAGTAGACGCACTGGCCACATAGCCATAACCATCGACATCAAAGTCTTTGAGTTTCTCTGGGTTTTTAATTTGCTTTTGAATGGCATAGCGAGCCAACAAGCCCCTTGCGCGCTTGGCAAAAAAGCTGATGACCTTGTACTTGCCGCCCTTGTAGTCTTCAAACACACACTCAATGATGCGAGCCTTTAGCACCTTGGTGTCGACCACTTTGAAATACTCTTGCGATGCCAAGTTAATGACCACGGGAGTTTTGTCTTTGCTTAAGCGTTCGTTAAGATAAGTTGCAATGCTGCTGTCCCAAAATTGGTAGAGGTTTTTTCCCTTGGAGTTGACCAGAGCCGTGCCCATTTCCAAACGGTATGCCTGCATCCAATCTAGGGGCCTTAAAACACCATACAAACCACTCAAAATACAAACGTGCTCTTGGGCCCAATCGAGGTCTTTGACCTTCAATGTTTGGGCATCTAGGCCGTCATAGACATCGCCATTGAAAGCCAAAACAGCTTGTTTTGAATTTTTGGCGGTGAACTTAGGACGCCAGGCTTCGTAACGGGCCACATTCAAGGCGGCCAGCTTGTCACTCAAATCCATGAGCGAGGCCAATTGGGCGGGGGTTTGAGTTCTCAACACATCAATCAACTCAGTCGATTGACTCACAAACTGGGGTAACGTGTGAGACACACCCTCCACAGGTGTTTCGTAATCCAACGATTTGGCAGGTGACAATAGAAGCAACATGCGAGCAGTCCTTTAAGGCTTCAATTATCTTGCACAGGAAAGCCCTTTGCAGGAAAAAAATTGCCCTAGTATTTTTTTGACGCCGCCCCCTTGGCTTCCATCATCAGAGGTAAATCAACATGAGCCTGCTTTTTACTGAATATGAACTGCCCTCCCCCAAGGGCCCCTTGAAATTGGCCAATCGCATCGTGATTGCGCCCATGTGCCAATATTCATCGACGGAGGGTTTGGCCAACGATTGGCATTTGGCACATTGGACCTCCCTTCTCAATAGTGGCGCAGGCTTGGTCACCCTAGAAGCAACCGCGGTCACTCGCGATGGGCGCATCACGCCAGGCTGCCTTGGCTTGTGGGACGATGCCACCGCCGCTGCCCTGCATGACCATTTGGCAAGGGCCCGAAAACTGGCCCCCCATGTGCCTGTGTCCATTCAACTCGGCCATGCTGGACGCAAAGCATCCAGTGCAGCCCCTTGGAAAGGCGGGCAGCTGTTAGACGCTTCGCATGAGGGTTGGCAAGCCTCTGCCCCAAGTGCCGTCCCCCATTTACCCACAGAAGCACCCCCAACCGAGTTGAACGCTTTGGGGCTTGATCACATCAAACAAGCCTTCGTACAGGCAGCGGAGCGTGCTCAAGCAATGGGCATTGAAGTGGTGGAGTTGCACAGTGCACACGGCTATTTACTCCATGAATTTTTGTCGCCTATTTCCAACCAGCGAACCGACATGTACGGCGGCAGCTTCGAAAATCGCATTCGCTTTGTGATGGAAGTTTTTGAAGCTGTCAGGGCCAAATTTCAGGGTGTTTTAGGCATCCGAATATCCGCCACAGATTGGGTGGATGGCGGTTGGACCCCAGAGGAAACAGCAGACCTCTCCCTTCGACTTAAGAAGTCTGGCGCTAACTTTGTCCACATCTCATCCGGTGGCGTATCGGCTCAGCAAAAAATTGCGATTGGCCCTGAATACCAAGTGCCTTTTGCCAAACTGGTGAAAGATCGAAGCGGACTGCCCACCATGGCAGTGGGTTTGATCACAGAAGCGCAACAGGCAGAAGAGATCTTGCAACGAGGGGACGCCAACCTCATTGCGTTTGCCAGAGCTTTCCTGTTCAACCCAAGATGGGCTTGGCAAGCGGCTGCTGAGCTGGGTGGCGTGGTTCAAGCCAGTGAACAATACTGGCGTTGTTTGCCCAGAGAAGCACAGGCTATTTTTGGCAACGTGCGAATCGGCCAAAGATAAGGCTGCTCTTTAGTCTTGAAAAAGCCCTTGAATTAATCTTTCAATTCGTTCAGGGCCTTTTGATAACGAACTGTGTGCGAATGCTCGGCTTTGGCCAGCGTCTCGAACCAGTCGGCAACGTCGTCAAAGCCCTCTTCTCGCGCGGTTTTGGCCATGGCAGGATAGAGGTTGGCTGACTCATTCATTTCACTGGCCACTGCTGCTTCCAAGTTTTGACGGGTGTTGCCAATGGGCAAGCCTGTGGCAGGGTCACCGGCCTGCTCTAAAAACTCCAGATGACCATGGGCGTGCCCAGTCTCACCTTGCGCCGATGAACGAAACAAAGCCGCCACATCGCTCAGCCCTTCCAGGTCTGCCTTGTTGGCAAAATAGGTATAGCGAAGTTGCACCTGAGACTCAATGGCAAAGGCCTCTTTCAGACATTGTTCAGTGCGAGAACCTTTGAGTTGAGCCATGTCAATTTCCTTGAAAGATTCGTTTGCAAAATTCATTTCCACCCAAGAAACGAATACAAAAGTAGTTTAGTCACTAAATGCCTCATGCACAAAATTGTTACAGTGCGGATTGCGACAGATCACGATCTAAAGGACATCATGAACAAGACCGCCTTCAAAGACGTTCAATTTACAAACGGTTATGAATTCACACAAGGCACAGGCTACGCATTGCCCGAATACCCGTTTGTCAAACCGCCTGAGATGCTGCAAAACAAAACTTTGCGACATGCTGTGGTCATTGTGGGCGGGGGTATCACGGGTCTCACCTTGGCATGCGGTTTGGCCAATTTGGGCATCAAGGCGGTCTTGCTTGATGAAGACAACACAGTGGGTGTCAAAGGCGCGTCTTCTCGAGGTATTTGTTACACCCAAAAATCTTTGGAAATTTTCCAAAAGCTAGGCATCTATCAACGCATCGCCAACAAGGGGATTCAATGGAGTGTGGGCCGCACTTTTGCGGGCAACGACGAGGTCTACAACTTTGACCTCAAGCAGCAAAGCAATTTCAGCCTCTCAGAACAACCCGCCTTCATCAACATTCAGCAGTTCTACATTGAAGGCTATTTGGTGGAGCGCATACAAGAACTAGGGCATGTCGATTTGCGCTGGCAGTCGCGCGTGAAGGCCTTCAAACAGAACAAAGACTTCGCCACGCTCACCGTTGAAACGCCAGAAGGCACTTATGACCTGCAAGCCGATCATGTGATTGACGCCTCAGGCTCGCACACACCCTTCCATGCTTGGACGGGTGTCACCATGGAAAGCAAAAAAGGCGATGACCGCTGGTGCATTGCCGATGTCAAATTTGACACCCATCCCCCCACTGAGCGACACACATGGATTGAAGCGCCCTTCAATGAAAATCGAGCTGTGTGGCAACACTTGATGGCCGACGATGTGTGGCGCATTGACTATCAAATGGAACCCAATGCCGATGCGGCTTACATCAGCCGCGAAGACGTGGTGCGTGAACGCCTGGAGCGTCAGTTTGGCAAAAACGTGAAGGTCGACATCGTGTGGGTCGGCCCCTACGCCTATAAGAGCCAATGCCTCAACACATTGCGCATGGGCCGTGTGTTTTTCATGGGCGACACCGCCAAAATCGTGAACCCATTTGGCGCGCGCGGTGGCAACACCGGTGTCGCCGATGCCGACAATTTGGCATGGAAATTGGCCGCTGTCTTGCGCGGCCACGCCGACGAGGCTCTGCTTGAAAGCTTCAACGATGAACGCCTTGAAGCCGCTCAAGAAAACGTCAAGGTGACGCGCCGCACGGCCAGATTCTTACGCCCTGCCGATGGCATTGAACGCGCATTTAGAACAGCCACCATCAGCTTGGCCAAAGAATTTCCATTTGCACGCTCGTTGGTCAACACAGGCCGCATGGCCGTTGCCAACACTTATCGCGGCTCCCGCATTTGCGGCGATAACGGTGGCACGTCGGTTCAAAACGTGCGCTTTCAGTGGCGTCAAGGCAAGCCAGGCTGCTTGAATGACCTGGTTCAATGGGCCGATGGTCGACTTCTGATTTTGGTGTTTGGCCAACAAACCAAAGCCGCTTTAAAGCGCCTACAAGAGCTCAGCTTGTCTGGCTTGCCTGTGCGCTGCGTTCAAGTGTTGGCCAGAGGACAAGTGGCACAAGCGCGGGAACACTTGCTAGACACGCAACAACATCTTCAAAACGCCTGCGGCACCGTTCCGGCAGGCGGTTGGGCCTTGGTCCGACCTGATGGCTATTTGGCCGATACGGGCAAAGGCGTCAACGGTGAGTTGATTGGCGCTGTGGCCACCTCTTTGGGTCTTTGATCACATTCGGAAATCATGATGAAAACAGAACTGAACCTTCAAGACGCCGATACTTTTTACGATCAATTACTGAATGCTCATGAAGGCTTGAGCGCCGAACAATCTGAGCAATTGAACTTGCGTCTGATTTTGCTCTTGGCCAATCAGGTGGGCGATGCGGCGGTCCTCAGAGACTGCATCGAATCGGCCAAGAACTGACCTGAACCCTTGCCTGAGAGACTTTGAAGGCGGAAGGAACGGGCTTTGAGCTCAAAAAATGGGCACTTGCCCAGTAAAATCATGGCTTTAGTCCATTCATGACATTGCCCCTGGGCAATTTCAAACCATTTAGCCCATGAGCAACGAGTTCACCCCCGCCCTTCAGCAACCCGGGCTTGAGAGCCTTTCCAAGTCTTTTGAGCCAGCGGCCTTAGAAGCCCATTGGGGCCCCGAATGGGAAAAACGCGGTTACGGCATTGCAGGCCATCGCGGCAGCCAAGTGCCAAAGGCTGAAGCGCCCAACTTTGCCATCCAATTGCCACCGCCAAATGTGACAGGTACGCTGCACATGGGCCACGCGTTCAACCAAACCATCATGGACAGCCTCACGCGCTACCACCGCATGATGGGCTTCAACACTGCTTGGATTCCGGGTACCGATCACGCCGGAATTGCCACGCAAATTGTGGTGGAGCGCCAGCTGCAAGGCCAAGGCATCAGCCGCCACGACATGGGCCCGACGCCTGCCGAAGCGCGCAAAAACTTTGTGTCCAAAGTGTGGGAATGGAAAGAGCAATCGGGCAACACCATCACGCAGCAAATGCGCCGCATGGGCGACAGCGTCGACTGGACGCGCGAGTACTTCACCATGGACGACAAGCTGTCCAAAGTGGTGTCCGAAACCTTTGTGAAACTGTACGAGCAAGGCCTGATTTACCGCGGCAAGCGCTTGGTCAGCTGGGACCCTGTGTTGCAAAGCGCCGTGTCCGACCTGGAAGTGGAAAACACCGAAGCCGACGGCAAGATGCATTACATCTTGTACCCGTTTGCTGACGGCCCTCAGCTCATTGACGGCGTGATGCAAAAAGGCATGACCATTGCCACCACCCGTCCCGAAACCATGATGGCCGACGGTGCTTTGGCAGTTCACCCCGAAGACGAGCGCTACAAGCACTTGGTCGGCAAAAAGGTTGACTTGCCTTTGTGCGATCGCCAAATCCCCATCATTGCCGACGACTTTGTCGACTGCGAATTTGGCTCTGGCTGCGTCAAAATCACCGGCGCCCACGATGCCAACGACTACGCATGCTCCATGCGTCACAACCTGCCACTGATCACCATCTTCACATTGACTGCCACTGTGAATGAAAACGGACCCAAAGCCTACCAAGGCATGGACCGCTTTGTGGCGCGCAAAGCCGTCATCAAAGACTTGGAAGCACAAGGTCTGCTGATTGAAATCAAACCCCACAAACTGATGCTGCCCATTTGCGCGCGAACCGGCCAAGTGGTAGAGCCCATGCTCACAGACCAATGGTTTGTGGCGGTCAACAAAGTCAGCCCACAAGACCCTACCGGCAAGAGCATTGCGCAAAAAGCCATTGATGCCGTGCACTCCGGCCAAGTTAGTTTTGTGCCAGAGAACTGGGTCAACACCTACGACCAGTGGATGAACAATATCCAAGACTGGTGCATCTCGCGTCAACTGTGGTGGGGCCATCAAATTCCCGCTTGGTACGACGAAGAAGGCAATGTGTATGTGGCCAAGTCGGAAGCCGAAGCCCAAGCGCAAGCGGGTGCAGGCAAGAAACTCAAGCGCGATGAAGACGTGCTCGACACGTGGTATTCCTCAGCCTTGGTGCCCTTCTCCACCATGGGTTGGCCAGAAGCGGTAGCCACATCGGGCACTGACAAAACACAAGACTACGACTTGTACTTACCTTCCTCCGTGTTGGTCACAGGCTACGACATCATCTTCTTCTGGGTGGCCAGAATGATCATGATGACCACGCACTTTACGGGTCGCGTGCCTTTCAAACACGTCTACATCCACGGCTTGGTGCGCGATGCACAAGGCAAGAAGATGAGCAAGTCGGAAGGCAACGTGCTCGACCCCGTCGATTTGATCGACGGCATTTCTTTAGAGCCTTTGCTCGAGAAACGTTCACAAGGTTTGCGCAAGCCCGAGACCGCACCCCAAGTGCGCAAGAACACGCAAAAAGAATTCCCTGAAGGCATTCCAGCCTACGGTGCAGACGCACTGCGCTTTACGTTTGCCGCATTGGCCTCGTTGGGCCGTAGCATCAACTTTGACAGCAAACGCTGCGAAGGCTATCGCAACTTCTGCAACAAACTGTGGAACGCCACACGCTTTGTGCTGATGAACTGCGAAGGTCAAGATTGCGGCCTGAAAGAACACACAAAAGCAGAATGCGCCGTGGGCGGCCCAGCCCATGGCTACATGACATTCAGCCAAGCCGACCGCTGGATCTCCTCCAAAATTCAGCGCGTGGAAGCCGATGTAGCCAAAGGCTTTGCCGAGTACCGCTTGGACAACGTTGCCAACGCCATTTACGACTTTGTGTGGAACGAGTTCTGCGATTGGTACTTGGAAATTGCCAAGGTGCAAATTAACTCAGGCGACGCATCACAGCAACGCGCCACACGACGCACGCTCATTCGTACGTTGGAAACCATTCTGCGTTTGGTCCACCCCATCACGCCTTTCATCTCTGAAGAGCTGTGGCAAAAGGTGGCACCCGTGGCGGGCCGTGCAGGTCCTTCGGTCAGCATTGCGGCTTATCCTGTGGCGCAACTTGAACGAGTTGACGAACAAGCAGAAGCGCATGTGGCCAAACTCAAAACGCTGGTCGATGCCTGCCGAAATTTGCGCGGTGAAATGAGCGTCTCCCCTGCCACCAAACTGCCTTTGTATGTTTTGGGCGATGCAGAGTTCATGAAATCTGCTGGGCCTGTTTTGCAAGCCCTGGCCAAGTTGAGCGAAGTGAAAGTGTTTGACAATGAAGCTGATTGGACGAAGGCTGCCGCTGCAGCGCCAGTAGCCGTGGTTGGTGAAGCACGCTTGTGCTTATTCATGGAAGTGGACGTGGCCGCGGAGAAAATTCGCCTCAGCAAAGAAGTGGCGCGTTTAGAAGGCGAAATTCGCAAAGCCAATGGCAAGCTGAGCAACGAGGCCTTTGTGGCCAAAGCGCCGCCTGCCGTGATTGAGCAAGAGCGCAAGCGTGTGGCTGACTTTGAAGCGACGTTGAGCAAGGTCAAGACCCAGTTGGCGCAGCTTGAAGCCACCGCTGCAAAATCTTGAAATATCTCTGTCAATCAACTGTGTTATTCCAAGAGCAAGTTCATCTAAACAGTTCACCCTATGAGCACCACACCCAGTGTTAGAAAAGCCGTCTTCCCAGTTGCTGGACTGGGAACGCGCTTCTTGCCTGCCACCAAAGCGGCTCCCAAAGAAATGCTGCCGGTGGTCGACAAGCCGCTCATTCAATACGCTGTCGAAGAGGCTTACGCGGCAGGGATTCGTCACATGATCTTTGTCACAGGCCGGAATAAGCGCGCCATCGAGGATCACTTCGACACCGCCTACGAACTCGAGACAGAACTGGAAAGCGCACACAAAGAAGAGTTATTGGCATTAGTCCGCTCCGTACAACCCGATGACATGGTCTGTGCCTATGTGCGTCAACCGCGCTCCTTAGGCTTAGGGCACGCCGTGCTCTGCGCCGAAGCTATGGTGGGCAGAGAGCCCTTTGCGGTCTTATTGGCTGATGACTTGATGGTAGGCCTCCAAGGTGGACCGTCTGTTTTGGCACAAATGGTGAAAGCTTATGAACAACAAGGCCGATCTATTTTGGCCGTTCAGGAAGTCCCTCTCGAGCATGTCAAGCGCTATGGCATTGTGGCCGGAGAATCCGCGGGAAAGCAACTGATCCGCGTTGAACAAATTGTGGAGAAACCCTCTCCCGAAAAAGCCCCCTCACGCATGGGTGTGGCAGGCCGCTACATTTTGACTCCAGGTATTTTTGACGAAATCAAAAACCAACCCACCGGTGTGGGTGGTGAAATTCAACTCACTGACGCTATTGCCAGATTGAAATCGCGTGAAGCGGTCTACGCTTTCCAATACGAAGGCAAGCGCTACGATTGCGGAAGTAAAGAAGGCTTCTTAGAAGCCACCGTCGAATTGGCTTTATCGCATCCCCAAGTGGGTGAATCATTCAGAAACTACCTGAAAGCCCTTAGCCTTTAAACTTTCAAAACCCCCTACATAAAAGCTTCACTTAATGAAGCTTTTTTATCGCCGCTTCATCCAAATAAGGAAGCGATCGCCCTCAGTTTCTTGCGCCAGCAGTTCATTGCCAGTTTGTCTGGCAAAAGCTTCAAAGTCTCGTTGCGCGCCAGGGTCAGTCGCCAACACCTTTAAGACCTGACCAGAGGTCATGGCCGTCAATGATTTCTTAGCCTTCAAAATAGGCAGCGGGCAATTCAGTCCGCAGGTGTTCAATTCAATATCAAACGCTAAGCTCATGTGTTTGCTTTCTTATCAATCTAACTTATTGGTCATTCAGCCGCACGGCCCTGCGCGTCGCGCTCTTCCCAAGTCATGAACTTAGGCTCAATGCCCTCAGTTCTCAACCAATCGCCAAGGGCGTAACCGGTGCCGGCAGGCCAGCACACCAACTCATCAAAGTTGAACATCTTGTACTCTGCCAGTTCGGGCGACAACTTGACGGTGCCAGATGCCGCCGCATGGTAGGCAATGATGACTTGGTTCATTCGCTGAAAGTCGTACACACCAATCAGTTTCAAGTCGCTTACTTCCAGATTGGTTTCTTCATGAATCTCGCGCGAAATACCCTCTTCAGGCGTTTCACCCGCTTCCATAAAGCCGGTGATCAAAGCGAACTTTCGGCCTGTCCAAGCGGCATTGCGCGCTAGCAAAATTTGATTGCCAACCTGAACGATGCCCGCCAAGACAGGCGTTGGATTGTTCCAGTGCGTGAAGTCACAGGCTGTGCAACGCAAGCGAAGTTTTTCGCCACCATCCTCCATTTGAGGAACCCATGCCAGCGGAGAACCGCAGCAGGGACAAAAACGGTATTCAATCATGCTGGGAAAACACCTGTAGAAAGATAACGATCGCCACGATCGCACACAATGAAAACAATGGTGGCATTGGACTCGCGGGCAGCGATTTGTTGGGCCACCCAACATGCACCCGCGGCTGAAATACCGGCAAATATCCCCTCTTCGCGTGCCATTTGACGGCATGTGTCTTCGGCATCGTCTTGGCTCACATAAATGAGTTCATCCACATTGGCAGGGTTGTAAATTTTGGGCAGATATTCTTCTGGCCATTTGCGAATACCTGGAATGCGTGAACCTTCACTGGGTTGCGCTCCAATGATTTGAATCTTGGGATTTTTCTCTTTGAGAAATTGCGACACACCCGTGATGGTGCCCGTCGTTCCCATGGCACTGACAAAATGAGTCACGCGACCTTCTGTTTGCGCCCAAATTTCGGGGCCAGTGGTTTCGTAATGAATGCGTGGATTGTCTGGATTGGAAAATTGATCCAAGATTCTGCCCTTGCCTTGCGCAGCCATGTTGTCCGCCAAATCACGGGCGTACTCCATGCCGCCACTTTTGGGTGTCAAGATCAATTCAGCGCCAAAGGCCTTCATGGTCTGTGCACGTTCGATGGACAGGTCTTCCGGCATGATCAAAATCATGCGGTAGCCCTTGATGGCAGCGGCCATGGCCAGTGCAATGCCCGTGTTACCCGAAGTCGCTTCGATGAGCGTGTCACCTGGCTTGATTTCACCGCGCTCTTCTGCCCTTTTGATCATGGACAAAGCGGGTCTGTCTTTGACCGAACCCGCTGGGTTGTTGCCTTCCAGTTTGCCCAGGATGACATTGCCTTTTGTCGTGCAGTTGTCCGCAGCGACTCTCTGCAAGAGCACCAGAGGTGTGTTACCAATTGAATCTTCAAGCGTCTGATAAGTCATTTTCAGCAATCAATGAGATGTCTTTTAAGCCGACATTATCGTCTCTAACCAAGATTCCAATTCTTCTCTTTGAGGCATGGCACTGACTGCGCCATGGGCTTGTGTTGACAATGCCGCAGCCGCATTGGCCAACCTCAAAGACTGCTCCCATGAGAAATCCATAGACAAACTAGCCGCCAAGGCGCCGGTGAAGGTGTCTCCTGCTCCAATTGTGTCTCTCACCTCCATTGAGTGTCCCGCAACCAAATGCACTGCTAGTTTGGGACGATACAAGGCGCAGCCTTTTTCACCCAGTGTGACCACCACAGCACCCACACCTTTTTCAAGCAACTGATTGGCAGCCGAGTCTAAATCATGCGTATAAACATTAGCCAACTTGAGCAATTCTTCTTCGTTGGGTGTGATCACATCAATGAGCGGCCAAAACTCATCAGGTATTGGAATGGCAGGCGCTGGATTGAGCAAGGTGATGACACCCGCTTGTCGTGCCAACTGAAATGCTGTTTGGGTGGCAGCCAAAGGTACTTCACACGACGCCATAACAACTTTGGCATTGCTAACCATGTCGTCAGCACTTTCAACATGAACGGGCGTAAGGCCTGCGCCTGCGCCTGGGTACACCGCAATGGCGTTATCGCCATCCGCATAAACCAGAATCAGCGCCGTGCCATTGGCCTCATTGTTTGCTCGAACCACATGGGTCGTGTCAATTTTTTCCTGCTGCCACAGGTCAAGTCCCATTTGGCCAAAGTCATCACCACCAATTCTGGCAATGAGCCCTACCCTAGCACCCATTCTGGCTGCAGCTATGGCTGCATTGCTACCCTTTCCACCTGGCAGTCTTTCAAAGGCACTGGCCAACTTGGTTTCGCCGCGGCGCAGGGGCTCGGAAATGTGAGCAACCAGGTCGACATTCCAACTGGCAACACATACCACATTGACTTTGTTGCCCACTTGACCGCCGCCCGTCAACATCAGCCAGAGCCCTTTGCACCATAGCCCATTGTTTGCGGTAACCACAAAACAATTTCAGGAAATACAGTCATCGCAATCAACAGACCGAGCAACATCACCAAGAAGAGCCAACCTTCTTTCATCATGTCGCCAATTGGAATACCAGTCAGTGCTTTGATCACAAACAACAACATGCCGAAGGGTGGATGAATCAAACCGATCATCATGTTGAGGACGACCAAAACACCAAAGTGCACAAGGTCAACGCCTAATAATTTGGCGGCAGGCAGCAACATGGGTACAAAGACCAAGAGCAAAACAGAAACATCTAAAAAACAGCCCAAGATCAAAAACAAAGCATTGACCATGAATAAAAATTGCAACTTGCTCAATTGCAAACTGTCTACCCACGCAGCCATGCCTTGCGGTACACCCTCAGAGGTAAACGCATAGTTAAGCATGAATGAGCCCGCCAAGATGATGGTGATGACTGCGCTTGAACGTGTCGACTCTAAAACAACACCCCAAAAAGCGCGCCAACTCAGGGCTCTGAACACAAACGCAGCCAGGATGAGCGCATGAAAAGCCGCCACAGCAGCAGCCTCTGTAGGTGTAAACGCACCCGAATAAATGCCACCCAACAACACAATGGGCATAGAGAGTGGCAAAGCACCTCTGAAAAGAATGGCGGGCCACTCTTTCATTGGAATAGGCTCTTCACGTGGCATGTTGCGTTTGGTTGCAATGAAATGAACCACCGTCATCATGAGCACGGTCATAAATAAGCCAGGAACTACGCCGCCCAAAAACAAGGCGCCAACAGATGCGCCCGATACCAGCGCATAAATGACCATGGGAATAGAAGGCGGAATGATTGGGCCCAAGGTGGCGCTGGCTACCACGACAGCGCCAGCAAATCCGGGCGTGTACTCTGGTTTTTTGAGCATCTGCTTGATGGTGACCAAACCTGGACCAGCAGCGTCGGCAATGGCGCTGCCGCTCATGCCTGAAAAAATAACACTGACCAAAATGTCTACCTGCGCCAGACCACCTCTCATGCGTCCAACCAATATGCGACAAAAATCAAAAATGCGCTCGCTGACGGTACCTGCATTCATGATGTTTGCAGCAAACACAAACAGGGGGACTGCTAACAAAACATAGCTGTTGTAGAGACCATTACTCACTTGCTCGGCCACTAGGCCCAGGTCTTGACCTTTCACCAACAAGTAGGCAACACCTGCCATCAACATAGAGAAGCCAATCGGCATGCGGAGCAACATGCCCACAACGACGACCGATACCAAGGCCCAAAGTGCCGCTGTCATACTGTCATTCCTTGATCTTCTAGGCCTTCGCCTTTAATGGCACCGTAAATACCCCAGGCACTTTTCAGAACCAACGCCACCAACAAAAGAACAAACGGTAAAAATACCCATTGAAAAGAGATGCTCAATACAGGCGACGATTCCCGCGCCATGAAATGCACGTAATCCCAACTGGCAGGAATGGCAACCATGGCCAAACCACCGATCATGGTATTGCCAACAATGCGCATCCATTGCCGCGTTTTTCTGCTTGCACTGTTCCACAGCAAATCGAAGACCACTTGTTCTTTTTCGGGCACCATGAATGCAGCTGCCCACAAGATAGCCCAGAGGTACAAAATGACCGCCAGTTCGTCAGTCCAGGGCAATGGCTTGTTGAACCCAAAGCGAGCGGTAATTTGCACCAAGAAAGTGACAAACAAACACAAAAAAATTGCGCCGCCGAACGAGTCGGCAACTTTCTTAAACAACTTCATTGAGTTTTAAATCAACGAGTCTTGTTGATGCTATCGAGCAATCCGCTTGGCCAGGATTTGGCGTAATCAGATTTGGCGTATGTGTCTTGCACCGACTTCTGAAATGCATCCAAGTCTGGTGTTGTGACTTGCAGACCTTCTTTCTTGAAGAAATCAATGATCTGGCCTTCTTCTTTGATACGGTTTTCGTTGTTGTACTGCGCAGCAGCCAAAGCAGCGGCTTTGACATTTTGCTTTTGAGCGGCCGTGAGTCCATTCCAAGTTTTATTTGAAATAGCAATGAAAATACCATCAACCAAATGGTTGGTTAAAACCAGTTGCTTGGTCACTTCATAAAACTTCGCTGCTCGAACTGTAGGCAAAGGATTGTCTTGTCCATCGATAGTGCCTGTTTTCAGACCCAAATAAACTTCACCAAATGCCAAGGGTGTGGCAGTTGCACCCAACGCTTCGCCCAAGAACAACCATTCTTTGGTGCCTGGCATGCGCAATTTGATGCCCTTCAAATCTGCGGGTGTTTTGACATTGCGCACTTCACGCAAATTGACCTGACGTGTACCCAAATAAACGGTGGACAAAATGGTCACATCCATTTTTTCTGAAACTGTCTTGAATAAATTTTCGCCGATGGGGCCATTGAAAACTTTTTGCTGGTGAGAAGGATCACGAATGACGTAACCAGCAGTAAAGATTGAAAAATCCGGAACCAATTTGGCAATATCGAAAGCCGAGATAGAAGACAACTCCAAGTTGCCACGTGCCATGGCAGCAGGTTCTGTACCCTGCTTGAACAAGGATGCGTTCAAATTGATTTGAACATCGAATTGATTGGCTGCAGATTTATCAAGATTTTCCTTGAATACAGTCCACATCTTGGCGTGCCAATCGTCTGGCACCGCAGGGGTCGAAATGCGCATTGGAATTTTAGTTTGCGCCAAAGCTTGTGAGCTGACGCCCAGCACACCACACAGTGCAACAGCTGAAGCACAGGCAGCAACAATTTGACGACGCATCTTGGATTGAGTTTTCACAGGAGTCTCCTTAGGGTGGATAAAGTTTGTTTATTCGTGAATTGGGTCGATGTTATAGGCATCAACTTCTTTGGCAAATTGAGCATAAGCAGCGGGTGTCATGGCCACCAGTGGTGAACGAACACGCAACCAACTGGAATCATGACTCAAAGCTGCCATGACGCCTTTCAAGGCTGGCATGAGTGAATGGGGCTTTAGCAGTTCCAATATGCCTTGGATTCGTTTTGCATCTTTGCTAGTTTGAGGATCCTTTGACGACAGCACCATTCGATGAACCACTCTGGGCATGAAATTGGCCAAACCACTGATGGCCCCCGTGCTTCCCATAGGGCCCATGGTGGTTAAGTCGGGCTCGAAGCCAACGTAAACCGTCAGAGGCGGCATAAAGGCTTTGGCCAAAGCCACTGAATGCGCTTGATCGCAAGCGCTGTCCTTGATCCCCACAATGATTTGCGGATATCGACTGACCAATTGGCGGATCACTTCGTGTGCGAGGGATACACCAATGACTTGAGGTATGTGATAAAGATAAAGGCGCCAATTGCTCCGATTGACGCCGTCGATGACTTGCGCATAGCCATTGACGATGCCCTCATCGCTGACACCTTTGAAAAAGAAGGGGGGCAATACCAGGCAACCATGAACTCCCAAGTCCACAGCATGTTGCGTGAGCTCGGTGGTTTCAACCAAGGCTGCGCAGCTGGTAGAGACCATGATGCGGTCCGCAGGGAAACCTCTTGCGATCAATTGCTCTAAGGCTTCTTTTCGTTCACGCAAAGAGAACGAAGGTCCTTCCCCGGTTGTGCCAAAAATTGTCACGCCACCACATCCAGCGCCCAATAATGAATGCGCATGAGTCGCCAATTTGGCATGGTCGATATTCAGGGCTTCGTCCAATGGCGTCAGCATGGCTGGCCAGATGCCATGAAAGCCATTACGGGCGTTGATAGTTTGTATGCTCACGAGAACTCCGTTTGAAATTGAGAAAGAATTGATTTGCCAGTGCTATGACTTGACGTGGACTGATACATCCGTCGATCCTGTCCCAACACGCGCTGGTGTGCACTGCGAATGTGAAAGGCCAAGTGCTCAGCCACAGCTGTTGCATCTCGCGCTTTAAGCGCTGAAATTAAATTTAGATGCTCTTGCATGGCAGGTAACAAAATATCAGCAGACAAAGTCGAGCGCTCTAGGTGAATCAGTCGCACACGCAAGCTGTTGATTCGATAAGTTTGGGAAATCAAATCGTTGCCCAAGGTGTCGATCATCAAATCATGCAGGCCCCAATCAACAGAGGTTGCTTCCGCCAACAACTCATCCGTGATGGGCCCTTGTGTGGCGGCTTCGACAATGGCCAAATGAGATTGCTCTATCAGTTGCAGTTCAGCGTCACTTGCAGCTTTGACAAAATGCAGGGCCGCCTCACGCTCAAGCATGGCGCGCAATTGGAAAGCGTTGTGAATCAAATTCAAATCGACATGCGCAATTTGAAGGCCTCGCTGCGGTACGGTGCGCAATAAGCCTTCGGCCTCCAAACGCGGAATTAACTCCCGAACAGCACCCAAAGGCATGTCTAATAACTGAGTGAGTTCTCTTTGCGAGACAAACTGACCAGGCACGACATTGGCCTTCAGTATTTGCTGACGAAAATTTTCGTACGCACGGGCCCGCAACGATTGTTTGAGGGGTGGGCAGTTCATGATCTCAATCAACTGAAATGACGCCCTTGCGAAGCAAGATGTTGGCGTATTTGCGTAAATCGCCCGTTTGAACCACAACGCATGAAGTACGCGCTAATTCATAGAAAGCAAAGCGCTCGATGGCTTCTGGATTGGTCTCGCCCTGATGGTTCAACATGCGCCTGAATTCAGAAACCGGCTCAGGCATTGTGGACACATCACCAACGACCTGCATGGTCAAACTGCTGTTTTTTTCAAAATTATCGATTGGAAATACATGCAAAATGGCTTCAAGCACCAAGGTGGTACTCAGGCCCGGCATTACGATGAGCTCTGCACCGGCCTCCTCTGAAACTCTGTGCGCCGGAAAATTGGCGTCAACAATGGCCAACCAATCGCCATGCCCCATTTTGGAAAGTCCAAAAAGTAGGTTCGGTGTTAACAGGGGGGGCAAATTTTTTAGCATGAATAGGTAACATGTTAGTTAGGGCGCATGCTTCAATGCCCTAGCAATTACCCTTGGTATCGTTAAACAACAACTAAGCTTTTCATTGATTGGCTTGCGCACTAGGATCGAGTCTAAAACCAACTTTTATGAATCTATCAAAACCCTATTTCAATTGCAATGACGGTGCACGCTTGGGTTTAGGTGGCGCCCCTTTGGGCAATTTATTCACACCCATGACCGAGGATGAAACCCAAAGGGTCTTGAAGATTTCCTGGGACGATGGATGTCGCAGTTTTGACACCGCGCCACATTACGGTCATGGCTTGTCTGAGAAACGCTTGGGTCAATTTTTAGGAGAAAAAGACAGAAACAGTTTCAAAATTTCATCTAAAGTTGGCAGGCTTCTCACGCCCTCCCACCAAGTTCCTCGACAACAGTTCAGCTATGTAGACGGTTTGTCTTTTGTACAGCACTGGGATTTTTCAGGATCAGGCGTCCGAAAAAGCATTGAGGACAGCTTGACTAGATTGGGCTTGTCGCGTTTGGATGCAGTTTATGTGCACGACATTGACGAAGCAACTCATGGCGAGAATTACAAAACAGTTTTTCACCAAGTCATCTCTGAGACCTTGCCAACGCTTGGCCAACTCAAGCAAGAAGGTTTAATAACTCACATTGGGTTGGGCGTGAACGATCACAAAGTGGTCTTAAATGCTCTCAAGGACGCTGACTTTGATACCCTAATGTTAGCTGGCCGATACACGCTTCTAGACACTTCCGCTTTGTCCCAACTCTTGCCCGAGCTGTTAAGTAGGCAAGTCTCTTTGGCATTGGGCGGAGTTTACAACTCTGGCATTTTGGCTAAGAGATTGCTGCCAGACTCACAAGTGACTTTCAACTATGCGCCAGCCAGTGAGGCGTGGCTACAAAAAGCGTTCAAAATTCAAAATATTGCCGATTTGTTTTCTGTGAATTTAAGATCGGCCGCCTTGCAATTTGCATTGGCACATCCAGCAACTCACATCGTTATGCTGGGAATTCGCTCTGAACTTGAATGGCAGGAATCGCGATTAGCAGAAAAAGAGTCAATACCTTCCGAATTTTGGCGCCAGCTCAAAAGCGCTCACTTAATCCCTGAAGAAGCACCAACTCCCACCTAATTTTCTGAAGCATGACGCAAATGATCGACGCCCACTTTCACGCGTGGCAACTGGACCGTGGCGATTACGACTGGTTAACGCCAGAACTTTGGCCTATCTATCGCGATGTCAAGATTTCTGACTGGGCTAATCAGGCTGATGTGCACAAGATCAAGGGCGGTGTTTTGGTACAAGCTGCACCCACCTTTGAAGAAACTCTGTTTTTATTGCATCAGGCCCACATGCATCCTATGGTCAAAGGGGTTGTTGGATGGATCGACATGCTGGCCGAGGACGCCATCCACAAGGTGGCACTGTGCGCTGCATCGCCTAAGCTCAAAGGCCTCAGACCCATGCTACAAGACATTGCTGATCCCAATTGGATTTTGCAGCCCCAGATTCAACCCGTCTTGAATGCCATGGCAGAACGCAATTTGGTTTTAGATGCACTGATCAAGCCGATTCATATCCAACAGATTTTGGCAGTGTCACGCGCCCATCCAAGCTTAAAAATTGTGATCGACCACGGCGCTAAACCCATCATCCATAAGTCTGAAATGTTGAGTTGGGAAAATCAAATGAAACAGCTTGCCCAAGCGACAGACAATCACCAAGTCATGTGCAAGCTTTCGGGACTTTGGACTGAAGCAGCCAGGGGTCAGCCCGTTGTATCAGTACAGCCATGGGGCAAAGCCTTGCTTGAAATTTGGACGCCTCACCGATTGATTTGGGGCAGCGACTGGCCAGTTTTGGAACTGGCCGGATCGTATTCGGCGTGGCGGGAATTTAGTCTCAAGCTGATAGCACACTACAGCAAGGGCGAACAAGATTTGATACTTGGCATCAATGCAAAAAATATCTACAAACTTTGAACTTGTTTATTTACCCAATTAAAAGTTGGGCGTATTGGGTCATTTTTTGGCGGCTTTGATGTTGTTGGGTGGCCGTCAACGAGTCCAGCCTAGAAGACAACCCTGCACTCAAGCTTTTGTGCAAGCTGATTTTATTCAGCAACGATTTCGACTGAAAAATTTCCGAATGCCTAAAAATAACAAAAAAGTGGCTACGCCAGTGTTCATGATCATTTAAAAATCAAACTATTTTTCTTCGGCTTTTTCACCCGGATCAAAATCGCGCAACAGTTCATAGCGCTGAAGTCTTTGAGCTTGAACCATTCTGATCACGCGTTTCATCGGAACACCCACCAAAGCAAGCGCATGCGTTGCCAACATCAAAGAACCTTCGATGGTTTCTGGCACAACCTCTGAAGCGCCAGCTGCTTGAAACTTGGCCAAATCGTGATCGTCTTGCGTTCTGACCACCACAGGCACATGGGGTGCATGCTCTCGCGCCAAATCCAAGACCTTGAAGGCAGAGGCATTGTCTAAATAAGTGATGACCACCGCACTGGCGCGCTCCAACCCGACCGCCATCAGAGATTGCAGTCTGGCCGCATCGCCATAGGCGACATGATCACCTTGAGAAATAGCGCGATTGACACGATCGGGATCCAAGTCCAATGCCAGGTAAGGAATCTCTTGCGTCTTCAACAACTTGGCCAAATTTTGACCACATCGGCCATAGCCGCAAATGATGATGTGCTTTTCGGTGTTGATGCTTTTTTGCGCCAACTGCGTCATCTCAAGTGACTGCTCAAGCCAGTCACTGGCAGACCATTTCATGACCCACTGATTGGCATGCATGATGATGAAAGGCGTGGCCATCATCGAAAGCACCATGCTGGCCAAAACAGGATTCAACCAATCTGGCGGAATCAAGTTGTGTTGATTGCCCAGTGTGAGCAACACAAATCCGAATTCGCCTGCCTGCGCCAAATACAAGCCCGTGCGCAACGAAATACCTTCACTAGCGCCACCCATCCGGGTCAGTGCGGCAATCAAGACAAACTTAAAGACGACGGGCAGCGTGACCAAAAATAAGACGAATGCCCAACGATCCCAAATGATGCGCCAATCGAGCATCATGCCAATCGTAATGAAGAACAAACCTAACAAGACATCGTGAAAAGGTTTGATATCTGTTTCAACGCGATGTTTGAACTCAGTCTCAGAGATCAACATACCCGCTACAAAGGCACCCAAGGCCAGACTCAAGCCTGCGAGCTCCGTTAACCAAGCCAGCCCCAAGGTAATTAACAAAACATTCAGGACAAACAATTCTTCCGTTTGACGGCGAGCCACCAACAACAGCCACCAACGCATGACTCGCTGCCCACCCGTTAACAAAAGGGTGATCAACACAACTGCTTTGGCAGCTGCAAAAAACAAAGCCGTCATTAACTCTTCTGGCGGCGCATTGAGTGCAGGAATCAAGACCAGCAAGGGCACGACGGCCAAGTCTTGAAACAACAAGACGCCCAGCACACGCTTGCCGTATTCAGAGTCCAGCTCCAGCCGGTCAGACATCAGCTTAATGACAATGGCGGTGCTGCTCATGGCCAAAGCGCCTGCCAAAGTCAAAGCTGTTTGCCAACTCATGCCCCACAAAGTAGGGGCCATGACGCTAAGGAAAACAGAAACAGTTGTCACCATGCAAATAGTGAGGACCACCTGAAATAAACCCAGTCCAAACACAAACCGCCGCATGGCTTTCAATTTAGGCAGATTGAATTCGAGCCCGATGACAAACATAAGAAACACAACACCAAACTCTGCCAGGTGGCGAATGCCCTCAGAGCTTTGCGCAAACGCCAGCGCATTGGGGCCAATGACCACACCCACCACCAAGTAACCCAACATTGGGGGCAACTTCAGAAATCGGCAACCCACCACGCCCAGCACTGCAGCCAATAAATACAAAAGGGTTAATTCCAATGAGGTCATGAGGGACATCCTAACTAAATTGAATGACCACTGTGAAATCTGCTGTATCTTTGAATGAAAGGAACTCAAATTTTCTAAAAAAATATGTCATAATCGCTGTCTTCGCAATCCGCCCGGGTGGTGAAATTGGTAGACGCAGGGGACTCAAAATCCCCCGCCGCAAGGCGTGCCGGTTCGATTCCGGCCTCGGGCACCATCGAATACAGCGATTCGAACCTTACTCATTGCGAAATGAATTTCCTCATCATCATTGTTCTGGCTGTTGTGTTTCCCCTTGCACACGGCATGAATGCTTGGCTGTTTGATTTTGCCAACATCAACTCCCATGTTTCGCTGATTTACCTCCCAGCTTTTCTGCGCCTCTTCAACATATTGGTCATGGGACCCTTTTACGGCACGATAGCCACCCTTTTGGGTGGCTTCATCCTGATGGAGTGGTTCGACGAACCCCTGAGCATTGCGCTCTTGAACATAGTCGCATCCTGTGCAGGCCCGCTTGTTGCCATGATGGGATTTAGAATTTATTTCAATCGCCGTGTGCAACTGACTTCGCTCAAAGATTTAGCCATCGTCACAGTTACTTATGCCCTGTGCAATTCACTTTTGCACCACGCCACGTGGCTCTTCATTGACATTAAACATTTTTTTGATGCATCCACAAGCCTGTGGATGTTTTTAGGTGACTTAAACGGCGCACTGCTTGGCGCCTATCTCTTTAAAGCCAGCCTCGACTATTTGGAAAAAAAAGGCTTCAATTTTTCTACGCCTTCTCAGCCCAAAAACTAAGCGCTGTCTAAGGCAGGCTGACCTTAAAAGTCGCACGAATGTGCTATGACTCAGCCGCCCGACCTATTTGCATTTGAGGCGGCCATCGACTTTAAACCTTCTTGAATGCTCGAGTACTTTAATGTCACTCGCAATTCTTTCTTCAGCCGATCATTGCGAAGCCGCCGCGATTCACTCATGAAGCTCAACAACATCAGTGGCAACCTTTCTTGCGCTTGGCTTCTCGGCACGCGTGGCGGGCGCTTGAGGCCCATGAGATCGGCAGCGGCATCAAAATAATCGCCCATCTTTAAATGCGTATCGTCACTCACATGAAATACGCGCTGAGACTTGCCGCGCCAAAGTGTCGCCACGCAAGCTCGGGCCAAATCATCGGAATGAATGTGGTTGGTGTACACATCGTCTTGCTCTACCAGTACAGGCGTTCCCTTGAGAATCCTCTCGCGCGGCGTGCCATTGACACGGTCAGGCGCATAAATGCCAGGAATGCGCAAGATAGATGTACGCACCCCCGAACGCCCCAAATACCGCACCACCTTTTCGGCATCGACACGGCGCATGGCCCTGGGGGTGTGTGGCTTGACAGGTTGAGACTCAGAAACCCATTGCCCCTGACAGTCGCCATACACACCGCTGGTTGACCCATAGACCAAAGACTGGGGCAACATTCTTTTTTTGAGTGCCCTGGTCAAATTCAAAGTTCTGGGGTCGGTAGACCAATCGCCCACACGATCGGAAGGTGGCGGCGCCAAGTGCAAGACCCTTGTGGCCCAACCAGACAGCCGTTGCAGGGTTTCGGGAAAGTCCAAATTGCCCAATACGGGGGTGATACCCTGCGCCCTGAAATCGGCTAGCTTGTCTGGACTAGAAGTCAAGGCCATGACCTTTGTGCGGCCCACCAATTGTTTGGCAGCACGCTGCCCCACATCGCCACAGCCGACGATCAAGACCCGTTCTTTTCGAAAGCGGGAGGGCAAAGCGCCCAAAGGGGTTTGGTTTGAGGGCAAAATCAGGGATTCACAAATTGATGACCCCCTAGGATACCGAAAAGATGAGCTTTCAAATCAGCGTTCAACCCAGTGGCCGTATTTTCAGTGCAGATGCCTCCGAAACTTTGTTGGCAGCTGGCATCCGTCAGGGCATTGGCCTGCCCTACGGCTGCAAAGACGGTGCTTGCGGTTCTTGCAAATGCAAGAAACTATCAGGCACTGTGATTCATGGCGAACACCAAGCCAAAGCCCTTAGTGCCGAGGAAGAAGCTCAGGGGCTGATTTTGACTTGCTGCTCTACAGCGCAAAGCGATGTAGTTTTGGAATCACGCCAAGTGACCGAAGAAGGCAGTTTCCCCATCAAAAAAATGCCAGTGCGCGTAGTCAGCCTCGAGAAAAAATCGGACGATGTGATGTCCGTCTTCATGCAACTACCCGCCACTGACGTCATGAAATTTCATGCCGGGCAGTATGTGGAGTTTTTGTTGCGCGATGGCTCACGCAGAAGCTACAGCATGGCCAATGCGCCTCACACCTTGGATCCTGCTGCGCCCAAAGTCGAATTGCACATCAGGCACATGCCTGGCGGTAAATTTACCGATGTGGTGTTCAGCACCATGAAGGAAAAAGACATCCTTCGAATTGAAGGGCCCTACGGCAGCTTCTTTTTGCGCGAAGACTCAGATGCACCGATTATTTTGTTGGCTTCTGGCACAGGCTTTGCACCGATCAAAGCCCTCATCGAACACATGCAACACAAAGGCATCACACGCCCTGCTACTTTGTATTGGGGCGGCCGCCGTCCCTCCGATTTGTACATGAGCGATTGGGTCGAAGCGCAAGTTCAGAACATGCCCCAATTGAAATACATCCCCGTTGTCTCTAACGCTTTGCCAGAAGATGCTTGGACAGGTCGCACAGGTTTTGTTCATCAAGCGGTTTTGCAAGACTTCCCAGATTTAAGCGGCCATCAAGTTTATGCCTGCGGCGCACCCATCGTGGTGGACTCGGCACGGGCCGATTACATTGGCAAAGCGGGCCTGCCCGAAGAAGCCTTTTTTGCTGATTCATTTACCACAGAGGCCGACAAAGCCAAGGAGTCTGCATGATGCTCAAAAACTCTCATTCAAAGCGCATGCTGTTGAAATCGCTGCTAGGTTTGATCAGTGTCTGTGCCTCTAGCATTGTGCCAGTTCAGGCACAAACAAACACACCTGCAAACGTACCTCTTTCCAAGCCTATCCGCTTGGTGGTGCCTTATGCACCAGGCGGCCCCATCGATGTCACAGCCCGTGCATTGGCTGAACGGGTCAAAGACACCTTGGGAACCGTCATCATTGACAACAAGCCCGGCGCTGGTGGCAACTTAGGCGTCGACATCGTGGCCAAAGCACCCGCTGACGGCTACACCATTGGCATTGCTGCCGTGGCTACACACGCCATCAATCCTTGGTTGTTCAGCAAGATGCCATTCAACGCGGCTAACGACTTTGTGGGCATCACGCAAATGGTGCGTGTGCCCAATGTGCTAGTGATGAATGCTGAGACTGCGCAGCGCCTCAAGATCAACACGCTGTCCGATTTGATTGCCTATGCAAAAGTTAACCCAGGCAAATTGAATGTCGGTTCTGGCGGCAATGGCAGCGCGGGTCACTTGGCAGCCGAAATGTTCAAACGCGATGCTGGTATTTTTGCCGTCCACATTCCCTACAACGGCGGCAACCCCGCACAGCTGGCACTTTTGTCGGGACAAGTCGATTTCAACTTTGACAACCTGGCCACAGCCGCGGCCAATATCAAAGCTGGCAAACTCAAAGCATTGGCCGTCACCACCGCGCAAAGAAGTGCTTCCTTGCCAGAAATACCGGCCATGTCAGAAACCCTCAAAGGTTTTGAAGTGGACACTTGGTGGGGCTTGGTAGCCCCCGCAGCCACGCCTCCCGCTGTGGTGGCCAAATTGCATCAAGCCTTTGCGGCTGCTTTGAACGCACCTGAAACCAAAACTCGTTTTGGTTTGATGATGGCGGAACCTGTCGTCAGCACACCGGAGCAATTTTCTGCCTTCATGAAACGAGAACTTGCAAAGTACGAGCCCGTGGTTAAGGCCACTGGCGCACGCGTGGATTGATCTCGCCCCTGCTCCCGAAAAGGCGCTGTGTTTCAGCGCCTTTTTTTATTCACCCAAGTAAGCCGCTCTGACTTTCGGATCGTTCAGCAAGTCTTGGCCCGGCCCGGTCATGCTGATCAAACCCGATTCCATCACATAGCCTCGGTTGGCAATGGCCAACGCGCGGCTGGCATTTTGCTCGACCAAGAGCACCGTGACACCTTGTGCAAAAACGTCGCGAACCACTTCGAATATTTTGTCGACCATGATGGGTGAGAGGCCCATGGAGGGTTCATCCAACAACAAGACTCTGGGGCGGCTCATTAGGGCGCGTCCCATGGCCAGCATTTGTTGCTCACCGCCAGACATGGTGCCAGCCAATTGGTCTTTGCGTTCACGCAATCGGGGGAAGGTGTGAAAGACCTTTTCCATGTCGTCTTGGATGGCGGCTTTGTCGTTGCGGATGTAGGCCCCCATCAGCAAGTTTTCGATGATGGTCATGCGTGTAAATACACCACGGCCTTCGGGCACCATGGCCAAGCCTTGCTTGACCAAATCCCAGGGGCCTTGTCCCACAATGCTTTGGCCCAGATACTCAATGTCGCCTGCATGCAGCGGCAATGAACCGGTGATGGCTTTCATGGTGGTGGTCTTGCCAGCGCCGTTAGAGCCGATCAGAGACACCAGCTCGCCCTCGTGGACTTCAAAGTCAATGCCTTTGACCGCCTGAATGCCGCCGTAGGCCACCTGAAGGCCCTTGACTTTCAACAATGTGGCCGTCATCTCAATGTCCTCCGGTGCCCAAATAGGCTTCGATTACTTTTTCGTTTTTCTGCACTTCAGCCGGTGTGCCTTCTGCAATTTGCTTGCCGTAATCCAGCACCGTGACACGGTCACACAAACCCATGACCAGCTTGACGTCGTGTTCAATTAACAAGATGGTGCGATTGTCTTTTCGGATTTGATCGATCAAAGCACGCAACTGTATTTTTTCGGTGGCATTCATGCCTGCAGCGGGCTCGTCCAAAGCAATAAGCTGCGGGTCGGTGGCCAGCGCCCGGGCAATTTCCAACCTGCGTTGATCGCCATAGGACAAGGTCCGTGCGCGGTAATCGGCGTATTGGCCAATGCCAACGTAATCCAATAACTCTTGGGCGCGTTGGGCAATCTCAGCTTCTTCTTGTTTGAATTTGGGTGTTCTAAAGATAGCCCCCAACAAGCCCGAAGAGGTGCGCACGTGGCGACCGACCATGACGTTTTCTAAAGCCGTCATTTCGGCAAACAAACGGATGTTCTGAAACGTTCGCGCAATGCCCGCTTGGGCCACTTCATGAACGGCGGTGGGTTGATAAGGCTTGCCTGCTAATTCAAAGCTGCCGCTGTCGGGGGTGTAGAGGCCCGTGATGACATTGAAGAAGGTTGTTTTGCCTGCACCGTTGGGACCAATGAGCCCATACACCTGACCACGTTCAATGGTCATGCCGACGTCGGACAAAGCTTGCAGGCCACCGAAACGTTTTGAGATGCCTGCAACTTTTAAAACGGTGTTGCTTGAAGTGCTTGTAGCGCTTGTAGTGCTTATGTTTGGGGTGTTCATCTTAAGCACCCTCTTTCTTCTGCAGTGCTTTGCCATGCTCATGGGATGGCCACAAACCTCTGGGCTTCATCAGCATGATCACAATCATGGCCAAGGCAATGAGCAACTGCCTCAAGATGGCCGCATCCAATCGACCATCGGTCATCGATTGCAAAGGGCCTGCTATATAGCGCAACACTTCAGGCAAAGCTGACAACAAAACAGCGCCTAGCACCACGCCCGGCAAATGTCCCAGGCCACCCAAAACCACCATGGCCACAATCATGACGGACTCCATCAGGCTAAAGGACTCTGGTGAAATAAATCCCTGGAAACCAGCAAACATGGCCCCCGAAATGCCACCAAAGGTAGCGCCCATGCCAAACGCCATGAGCTTGAGGTTGCGCGTGTTCAAGCCCATGGCTTTGGCTGCAATTTCATCTTCCCGAATGGCCATCCACGCACGGCCAATGCGCGAGACTTCTAAGCGGTACGAAATGAGCAGCGTCACAAGAACCAAGGCTAAAAATAAGTAGTAGTACAAACTGACCGAAGGCAACTCAAAACCAAATAGATCCAGTTTTTTGCCTAGATTGATGCCAAAGAAATGAATCGGATCAATTTGATTCAAACCCTTGGGTCCGTTAGTGATGTTGACAGGTTGATCCAAGTTGTTCAAAAAGACACGAATGATTTCACCAAAGCCCAAGGTCACGATGGCCAAGTAATCGCCCCTGAGTTTGAGAGTCGGCGCACCTAGCAGCATGCCAAACAATCCCGCCAAGGCCGCAGCGACCGGCACAATAACCCAAAGCGGCATGTGCAAGCCACCAGGGAACATGGCAGCAACTAATGGAAAAGTTTCAAACAAATGAGGTGATGCCAACAAGCCATACATGTAAGCGCCCACAGCAAAGAAGGCGACATAGCCTAAATCTAGTAGGCCAGCATAGCCCACCACAATGTTGAGGCCCACAGCCAGGAGGACGTAAAGCAACGCCATGTCGGCAATTCGGACCCAGGCGTTGCCAAACTGCTGCAACACCAAGGGCAGCACCAAAAGCAAGACGCCCAGTGCCATTGTTTTTTGGTTCTTTGAGAGGTTCATATCAATTCTCACGATGGGATTAAGCGCGGTCTGCGACGCGTTCGCCCATCAAGCCAGAAGGCCTCAAGGTCAAGACAAAAATCAACACAATGAAGGCAAAGATGTCGGCGTAGTGGCTACCCAACACACCCCCTGTTAAAGCACCGATGTAGCCCGATCCAATCGATTCAATGAGTCCTAACAGCAAGCCTCCCACGACAGCGCCTGTGAGGTTGCCAATGCCACCAAACACAGCGGCCGTGAATGCTTTGAGTCCGGGCAAAAATCCCATGCTGTGATGGACTGTGCCGTAGTTCGATGCAAACATCACACCGGCTATGGCCGCCAAAATAGCCCCAATGACAAACGTGGCCGAGATGACCACATCGGGCTTGACTCCCATGAGTGCTGCCACGCGAGGATTTTCGGCAGTGGCGCGCATGGCGCGACCTAGTTTGGTGGCATTCACAATCCACATCAAAACAGCCAAAGAGATGGCGGTCACTGCCAAGATCATGATTTGAGTTGAAGAAATAACTGCACCACCCACATGGAAAGGCGTGCTGGGCAACAAGGTGGGGTATGGCTTGTAGTTGGGCTTCCAAATGATCATGGCCAATGTTTGCAACAAGATGCTCATACCAATGGCGGTAATGAGAGGCGCTAGTTTGGGACTGTTGCGCAAGGGCCGGTATGCGACTTTTTCAATGGTGAAATTGAGACACGCCGACACCACACTGGCAATGACAAGCGCCATCAAAAGCATCAACCAGCCTGGCATGCCAGGCATCGCATCTTGCATTAGACCAATGACCGACCAACTGGTGAGTGCGGCCACCATCAAAACTTCACCGTGGGCAAAGTTGATCAAGTTGATGATGCCGTAGACCATGGTGTAGCCCAAAGCAATGAGCGCGTACATGCTGCCTAAAACCAAGCCATTGATGACTTGTTGAATGAAAACATCCATGTGACTGATTCCTATTTTTTGACTGACTTGACTTGATTCAAGGAACGCAAGCTGGCCATTTTTTCTGCAATTTTCAATTCAAGACCTCTGTCGACGGGTCTGTAAAAACCAGGTGCGGGCATACCGTCAGGCAAATAGTTCTCACCTGCCGCACCCCCCCCCTCCTCGTCGTGTGCATAGCGGTAGCCCTTGCCATAGTCCAAGTTCTTCATGAGCTGGGTTGGGGCATTGCGCAAATGCATCGGCACAGGGCGCGTGCCATCTTTTTTGACCCACGCCTTGGCTTCATTGAAAGCTTTATAAACGGCATTGGATTTGGCTGCCACGGCCAAATAAATCACACATTCGGCCAAGGCCAATTCGCCCTCTGGGCTACCTAATCGCTCATAGACTTCTGCTGCATCGAGGGCCAAGCGCAGCGCCCTAGGATCGGCCAGGCCAATGTCTTCAGCTGCCATGCGAATCAGCCGTCGAGCCATGTAGCGCGGGTCTGCGCCGCCATCCAGCATGCGAGTGAACCAATACAAAGCTGCATCGGGGTCTGAGCCCCGAACCGATTTGTGCAAGGCGCTGATGGTGTCATAAAACTGCTCACCGCCTTTGTCGTAGCGGCGCATGCGCTCGCCCAATACTTTGAGAAGCCACGCGTCTGTGATTTGCGTTAATTTTTCACGCTGCGCTGCCACTGCCAAAGTTTCAAGGGTGTTTAGCAAGCGCCTGGCGTCGCCATCGGCATAGGCAATCAATCTTTGTTCGGCTTCAGTCTCTAATGGCGCAATGGCACCAATGTCCAAAGCACGCTGAATGATTTTCTGAAGGTCTTCTTCACCCAAAGCCTGCAACACATACACAGCGGCCCGCGACAACAACGCTGAGTTCACTTCAAAGGAAGGATTCTCGGTGGTGGCACCAATGAAGGTAAACAAGCCGCTTTCAACATGGGGCAAGAATGCATCTTGCTGACTCTTGTTGAACCTGTGCACCTCATCGACAAAGACGATGGTGCGTTGCGGTTGCAAGCCTTGAAGCGCCTCATTTGCTTTTTCGACAGCCTCGCGAATGTCTTTGACGCCGCCCAACACCGCGCTGATACTAATAAATTGCGCATCAAACGCATCGGCCATGAGTCTGGCAATGGTGGTCTTGCCCACGCCAGGAGGGCCCCACAAAATACAACTGTGAGGCTGTCCCGACTCAAAGGCCAAACGCAGCGCCAAACCTTCACCCAACAGGTGTTGCTGGCCAATCACCTCACCCAAGCTTCGGGGGCGTAATTTTTCAGCCAATGGTTGGTGCAAATGGCTTTTCAGGGTCATGGTCTGATGACCTGCGCACCTGGCGGCGCTTTGAATTGAAAAGTCTCTGGTGTCAATTTGGCATTGACTTCAAAGTTTTGAAAACTGAGTCGGGATGTTTGTCCTAAGCCATCGACAATTTCCAACACCGACAAAACAGGTATGGCCTGGCCTTGAACTTTCAAACCAACACGAATTGTTTGAACAGCCCCTTCTGACTGTTTGGGTGTGGCCTTGACCCACTGCAAACCTTCGGTGTCTGGCTCGGTCAACAAATTGAATTCAGCTTGCAAAACTTTCAAATCGCCGGTGGACGCAATGAAAGCTGCAGGCGTTTGACCTAAAGCCTGGCTTTGCTTTCTAACCGTCACTTGATTGAGGTCTGCGTCATACAGCCAAAGCGATTGACCATCCGAAACCATGGTCTGTACAAACGGCTTTTGATAAGAAAAGCGAAACTGCTGAGGTCTGTGAAACTCAAAGGTGCCCGACGAAGTTTTGCGGCGAGGCGCTTGATCTGCTTTGGCAGGCGAAGTGACCACCTGCGTAAATTGTGCACGCCCGCTTTGAGTTTGCTTCAGGAACAAACTCAAACTGTTCAAGGCGTCTGCGTTGGGTGTTTGCGCTAAAACTGAAAAGCCCAAAAGCGCACCCACCCAGAATGTCACCATGTGCCGAAAACAGCGTGTCATTGAAACTGACTCCGATTCAAGGGTTTTTTATTCGGTGCGCGCTGGCACCAAAATTTCGCGCTGGCCGTTGGTACTCATGGCGCTGACCAAGCCAGCCTTTTCCATCTCTTCCACCAAACGAGCGGCACGGTTATAGCCAATTTTGAGATGGCGCTGCACCAAAGAAATACTGGCCTTGCGGTTCTTCAAAACCACTTCTACCGCTTGATCGTACATTGGGTCTTTTTCGGCATCGCCACTCTCGCCGTAGCCTGTGTCTTCGCCATCGGTGGTGCCACCTTCCAACACGCCTTCAATGTAATCGGGCTCGCCCTGCGTCTTCAAATAACTGACCACGCGGTGCACTTCTTCATCACTCACAAACGCGCCGTGAACCCGAATGGGGAAACCTGTGCCCGATGGCATGTACAGCATGTCACCCATGCCCAGCAAGGCTTCTGCGCCCATCTGGTCCAGAATGGTTCGGCTGTCAATTTTGCTAGAAACTTGGAACGCAATGCGCGTAGGAATGTTGGCTTTGATCAAGCCCGTAATGACATCCACGCTAGGACGCTGTGTGGCCAAGATCAAGTGGATGCCAGCGGCACGGGCCTTTTGGGCCAAGCGCGCAATGAGCTCTTCAATCTTCTTGCCAACGACCATCATCAAGTCGGCCAACTCGTCAATCACCACCACAATGTGCGGCAAGCGCTTGAGCGGTTCGGGATCGTCAGGCGTCAGGCTGAACGGATTCAAAATGAATTCTTCACGCTCGGTGGCTTCGTCAATTTTGGTGTTGTAACCCGCCAAATTGCGCACACCCATTTTGCTCATCAACTTGTAGCGACGTTCCATTTCACCCACGCACCAATTGAGGCCGTGTGCGGCTTGACGCATGTCGGTAACCACGGGCGCCAGCAAGTGGGGAATGCCTTCGTAGACCGACATCTCGAGCATCTTGGGATCGATCATGAGCAATCGAACATCACGCGCTTCGGCTTTGTAGAGCAAAGACAAAATCATGGCGTTGATACCAACTGACTTACCAGAGCCTGTGGTACCGGCCACCAATACGTGCGGCATCTTGGCCAAATCGGCCACCACGGGGTTGCCGACGATATCTTTGCCAAGGCCCATGGTGAGCATGGATTTGGCTTCGTTGTAAACCTGCGAGCCCAAAATTTCGCTGAGCTTGATGGACTGCCGCTTGGCATTGGGCAACTCCAAAGCCATGTAGTTTTTGCCGGGAATGGTCTCCACCACGCGAATAGAAATAAGGCTGAGGGAACGGGCCAAGTCTTTGGCCAGGTTGACCACTTGAGAGCCCTTCACGCCAGTGGCGGGTTCAATTTCGTAGCGCGTAATGACGGGGCCAGGCGCGGCAGCCACCACGCGCACTTCAACGCCAAAATCTTTCAGGCGTTTTTCAATCATGCGACTGGTCATCTCTAGCGTTTCGGGCGAGACACCTTCTTGACGCAATGTGAGGCTGTCCAGCAAATCAACTTGCGGCAGTTTGCTATCGGGCAATTCTGAGAACAAAGGTTTTTGGCGCTCCTTGACCACTCGCTCGCTGCGCGGCACATCGGTCACGGGTGCTTCGATGACCATGGGTGCAACAGGTTCTGCAAACACAGGGGCAGCCACACCTGCGGCTGCAAACAATGGTTTCTCTTCAAACTCATCGCCAAAGGGATGCAATTGGGGTTCGACAGGCATGTTGGATTGCAACTGCTCGCGTTCGCGCAAAGCTTGTTGACCCATGGCCAAGTCTTCTTCCATTTCGCGTTTTTCTTGGCGCGATTGCATGAGGGCATCGATTTTGGCGCCGAGGTTTTCGCAAACTTGACCCCAAGAGAACCCAAATGACCAAGCCATCCCCAGGGCCAAACAAACAATTTCGATCAAGGCTGCGCCATTGGCGCCTAGCCACTTCACCGTGAAGTGCCCCACCATCAAGCCCAATGCGCCGCCACTGGTGCCCGGCATGATGGCATCCCAACGCGCCAAACGGCCCCATTCAATGGCGCAACTGGACGACATCAGGACAAACAGGCCCACCCAAAACACGAGTCTTGTTTTCCAATTGGATTCTTCGCGAACAGCCGCATTGGCCGAAGCCTCCGAGCCTCTCAACCATTGGGCCCAGGCGTTGAGCCAAGCACGGCCCAAAACTGCAACCACCCACCATGCAGAGTACCCAAAGCAAAAATACATGCCATCGGCCAGCCAGGCGCCTACGGTGCCCATCCAGTTGACCAAGGGGCCGCCCAAGCCTGAGCCAGACCACGAAGGATCTTTGGCGCTGTAACTGAACATGGCCAAAGCCAAGACCAGTAAACCTGCTGCGCCTAAAAATAAGACGATTTCTTGGGTGAAGCGCATCAAGCCCGTGCTGCCCGACAACTCGTTTTGAAGGTCGGGTTCGGGGGTGCCAGAAGCGTTGTTGAGGGTGCGGAGAGAATAGGTCATGGTCTAACCCTGAAGCTTACCCGATAGACCTCCCCAAACACGTGTTTCACAAGCTTCTTACAATGGCGTTTTAGCGTTTACCCGAATTCAGCAGGATCCACACCATGTCCACACCCCTTCCCACCCAACACGCCCAAGTTTTGATCCTTGGTTCTGGCCCTGCCGGCTACACAGCAGCCGTGTATGCAGCACGCGCTAACCTCAAGCCTTTGCTCATTACCGGCATTGCGCAAGGGGGTCAACTGATGACCACCACCGAAGTGGACAACTGGCCCGCCGACGTCCATGGCGTGCAAGGCCCCGACCTGATGCAACGCTTTTTGGAGCATGCCGAGCGCTTCAACACACAAGTTGTGTTTGATCACATCAACAAGGTCGATTTCAGCAAGCGCCCTTTCACCTTGACGGGCGACAGCGGTGTTTACACCTGCGACTCACTCATCATTGCGACGGGTGCCTCTGCCAAATACCTGGGCATTGAGTCTGAAACAGCGTTCATGGGCCGCGGCGTCTCAGGTTGCGCAACCTGCGACGGCTTCTTCTACAAAGAGCAAGTCTGCTGCGTGGTAGGCGGCGGCAACACCGCTGTGGAAGAAGCTTTGTACCTGTCCAACATTGCTAGCAAGGTCTACCTCATTCATCGCCGCGACAAATTCAAGGCCGAGCCCATCTTGGTTGACAAACTGATGGACAAAGTGGCGGCTGGCAAGATTGTTTTGCAGACTTTCCAAACTTTGGAAGAGGTTTTGGGCGACAACACCGGCGTCACAGGCGTGCGTTTGAAGTCCACCAAAGACGGTTCTTTGCAAGATTTGGAACTCAAGGGCTGCTTCATCGCTATTGGCCATTCGCCCAACACTGATATTTTCCAAGGCCATCTGAACTTGGAAAACGGCTACATCGTGACCCAAAGCGGCCTGAAAGGCTTTGCCACCATGACCAGCGTGCCCGGCGTTTTTGCCGCGGGTGACGTGCAAGATCACGTCTACCGCCAGGCCATTACCAGCGCCGGAACAGGCTGTATGGCCGCCCTGGATGCCCAGCGCTTTTTGGAACAAGAAGGCGCTTGATCCGTCTTTTTTGCCATTTTGGACTTGGCCAGCCCCTAAAAAGCTGGCTATAATCCAAGGCTTTGCTGAGCACTCCCTCTTGGGGGACTCTTCAAAATGGGTTACCGCCACCCTTCTGGCGAGGTGAGGCTGGAGCGCCTTAAGCTTGACAAGCAGTCGTTGATTGCACCCTTCAAGCTCATCAGGCACCAGCTGTTTAAAAAGTATCGGAGTGTCCACATGGCACGCGTCTGCGACGTAACGGGCAAAGGCCCAATGGTCGGAAACAATGTTTCCCACGCCAACAACAAAACCAAGCGCCGGTTCCTGCCGAACCTGCAATATCGCCGTTTCTGGGTAGAGAGCGAAAACCGTTGGGTGCGCCTGCGCGTTTCCAGCGCCGCTTTGCGCCTGATCGACAAAAATGGCATTGATGCCGTTCTCGCAGACCTGCGTGAACGCGGTCAAGCCTAAACCCTAACAGGAGCACCATCATGGCAAGCAAAGGCGGACGCGAAAAAATCAAGCTGGAATCTACAGCTGGTACTGGTCACTTCTACACGACCACCAAGAACAAGAAAACAATGCCCGAGAAGATGTTGATCATGAAGTTTGATCCAAAAGCTCGCAAGCACGTTGAGTACAAGGAAATCAAACTGAAGTAATTCAGCTTGACCCAACAAAAAGTCCGCAATAGCGGGCTTTTTTGTTTCTGGGGTTAATTTAATTGGGGTCAGATCAACATTAATTCGGTCATTCAAAGGGGCTAAAGACTGAGGGGGGCTTCCTCATACTGGAGTACCAGAAATCGTTCAGCCCCCCTCAGTCTTTAGCCCCTTTGAATGGGAATTAATGTTGATCTGACCCCAATTAAATTTGTCGGCGCGACAACTAAGCTCTAGCTGCGCGGAGTTGCGTCGAGAAATCGCGCAATGCGGCAATGCCACTCTCTTCAGCACGTTTGCACCAAGCTTGCAGGTCAAGAGCGAGCTGTTCACGGTTGTGCGAAGTGTTGAGCCAAATTTGGCGGAGCTCTTCGCGCATGGCCAACATCTTGTCGAGCACAGGGTAAGCAGCCAAAGTGGCACTCAAAGGTGCTTGGGCTTCGGCAGGCACCTTGTCGCCATCGCGGTGAATCCAGCGTTTGGCCACTTTCAAAATGCTCGCATCCAACTTGGCGTTGGCCACTTCTTCACGGAAGACGCTGCGCATTTGACGGGCATAACTGGCCATCACTTCGTAGCGGTTGGCAATGAGGGCTTCCAATGTTTTTTCGTCAGCCACAGGACGCACTTCGCCATAGGCCAAAACGGGGGGCGTTTTCTTGACGCGCGCCAAGCCAAAGAACTGCAAGATGCAGATGTAAGTCCAGCCCAGATCAAACTCATAGGGTTTGACCGACAATTTGGCTGAGGTGGGGTATGTGTGGTGGTTATTGTGCAACTCTTCGCCACCAATCAGAATGCCCCAGGGTGAAATGTTGGCACTGGCATCGTGCGCTTCAAAGTTGCGATAGCCCCAGTAGTGCGCAGCACCGTTGATGATGCCGGCAGCGGTAATGGGAATCCACGCCATTTGCACGGCCCAGACTGTGAGGCCCAAGAAGCCAAACAAAGCCACATCGATGATCAACATCAAGGCCACACCTTGCCAAGAGAAGCGTGAATACACATTGCGCTCCATCCAGTCGTCGGGCGTACCATGGCCATAACGGCTGAGGGTTTCTTTGTTTTTAGATTCTTTGCGATAGAGCTCCGCACCCGTGAACAACACGGTTTTGATACCGTGCACGTGAGGGCTGTGAGGGTCTTCGGCTTGTTCGCACTTGGCGTGGTGTTTGCGGTGAATGGCGGCCCACTCTTTGGTGACTTGGCCAGTGGTCATCCACAACCAGAAACGGAAAAAGTGCGACATGATGGGGTGCAAATCCAAAGCTCTGTGCGCTTGATGGCGGTGCAAAAAGATGGTGACGCTGGCAATGGTGACATGCGTGAGGCCCAAGATGACAAAGAACACTTGCCATCCTGAAAAGTCTAAAAGTCCATTGGCCATCCAGTTAAGGACGGCGTCAAATGCAGCAGAGTCGATGAACAACATGCAGTCGCTTTCTATGTAAAGATGCCCTGACAGGCAATCCCATTATTTTAAGATTTTCGAATTAACTTTGGAAGTTAATTCAGCAAAGAGCTTGCAAAATGAAGTCTTTGGAATTCACTTTCTAACCCAGATGGCCGCAAAGAAACCATCGGTGCCATGACGGTGTGGCCACAAGCGCAAAAATTGTCCGCTGCACAAGTTTTGCGGATTGGCCACTTTCAAACGGGTCAGCTCGTCCAACACAGGCAACTGCACAAAATCTGGGTGAGCTGCCGAGAAGGCATTGGCAATGTCTTCGTTCTCTTGGGGCAGCACACTGCAGGTGGCATACACCAAACGCCCGCCTGATTTGAGCAAGCGCGCAGCGCTGTCCAAAATGGCGGTTTGTGTGATGGCCACTTCAGCAATGCCTTCAGGCTTTTGACGCCATTTGAGATCGGGGTTGCGGCGCAAGGTGCCTAAGCCAGAGCACGGCGCATCGACCAACACACGATCAATTTTGCCGGCCAAGCGTTTGACGCGATCATCGCGTTCGTGCGCAATGGCGGCAGGATGCACGTTGGACAATTGACTGCGCGCCAAACGAGGCTTCAAAGCATCCAAGCGATGCGCAGAAGTGTCCATGGCGTAGAGGCGACCCGTATTGCGCATGGCAGCACCAATGGCCAGCGTTTTACCGCCCGCACCTGCGCAAAAGTCCACCACCATTTCACCGCGATGGGCGTCGAGCAAAAGCGCCAGCAATTGCGAGCCTTCGTCTTGCACTTCTACAGCGCCGCGCTCAAAGGCCTTCACTTTGGCCAAAGAAGGTTTGCCTTGCAAACGGAGGCCCCAAGGCGAGAATGGCGTCGGCTCACAAGCAATGCCAGCCGCGGTCAATTCTTTTTGCACTTCAGCACGTTTTTCGTTCAGATCGTTGACGCGCAAATCCAACGTGCCTGGTTCTTGAAAGCTCTTGGCCAAAGCATCAAATTCATCGCCCAATTGCTCTTTGAGGGGCCGTGCCAGCCAATCGGGCAAGTTGTGAATGTGCTGCGACATCAAGTCGCCTGGCTGAATGCTGTCGCACATGTCGAGCCATTTTTTTTCGGTGTCGTTCAGGGCGCTTTTGACAAAGTCGCGCGGGCCCGCAAAACCCAAGATGGCCAAGCGGCGCTCTTTGGCGCCACTACCCGAACGGGCCATGTGCTCAAACAACAGCTTTTGACGCAAGACTTTGAACACCGTCTCAGACAGGGTGGCACGCTCGCGTGGACCTAAGTTGCGGTTGTCGCGAAAGAATCGAGACACCACCGCATCGGCGGGATGGTTAAATTGAAGGGTAAGCCTGACCAATTCGGCACAGGCATCTAACAGGGCTTTAGGATGCATAACCCCTATTGTCCCACTGCTCAACACCCGAATCGCAAATCATGCAAGAAGAAACCTTACCGCCACTGATCATCACACGCCCTGGCTACTACCGCCATTACAAAAATTTGCTGTACCAAGTGCTGGGCACGGTGCGTCACAGCGAGTCATTGGAACCAATGACCTTGTACAAAGCCCTCTACGGCGAACAAGGCATGTGGGTGAGGCCTGCGGCCATGTTCAACGAAACAGTTGTCATCAATGGCGTGGTGCAGCCGCGTTTTGCGTGGGTCGGTGAAGAGCGGCCTATGGCTTAAAAAATGCAGCCACCGCAGCGGGATAGATCAAGTGTTCCTGCGTCAACACGCGCGCCGCCAGAGCCTCAGCGGTATCACCTTGCAAAACAGGCACCACCGCTTGCGCCAAGATCTGACCATGGTCTAACTCAGACGTCACTTGATGCACGGTGGCACCCGCAAATTTGCAGCCCGCATCAATGGCGCGTTGGTGGGTGTTCAGCCCTGCAAATGCTGGCAACAAAGACGGGTGAATGTTGATCAAGCGGCCGGCGTAATGCGTCACAAAGGCAGGCGTCAAAATTCTCATGAAACCCGCCAGCACCACCAAGTCAGGCGCATGCTCATCGATGCGAGACATGAGTGCAGCGTCGAACGCCTCCCTGGTTGCAAATTGCGTGTGTTCTAAAACTTCGGTGTGAATTTTTGAACTGTTGGTGTTTGCGTGAAGCCAACTCAAGCCAGAAGCATTCTGTTTGTTGCTGATGACGGCCGCAACCCTGACCCCTAAAGATTTCTCCCAGCTGTCCTTTTCCGCAGCCTGAACAATGGCCGCCATGTTGGAGCCAGTTCCGGAAATCAAAATGACGATGTTTTTCACAAATACGAGGGCAAATCGACCAAATGCTTGAAATGAACCACGGATTATCCCTGCTGACCCCGCAGGAATAAGAAATTTGTCGCTACCAAGACAGAATTTTTGCGCACGGTCGTGCTAAAAACGGTGTTTTCATCTTTCACTGGCTTTGACCGGAGACACATTTCATGGATTTGGCATTCACACCCGAAGAGCTCGCATTTCGCGAGGAAATTCGCGCATGGGTTAAGGCAAATTTACCCGCCGACATTTCACAAAAAGTCCACAGCGCCATGCGCCTCACGCGTGATGACCTGCAACGCTGGGCCAAAATTTTGGGCAAAAAAGGCTGGCTCGGTTGGGGTTGGCCAGAACAATTTGGCGGCCCAGGCTGGACTGCTGTGCAAAAGCATTTGTTCGAAGAAGAATGCGCCTTGGCGGGAGCACCGCGCGTGGTGCCTTTCGGCCCCGTCATGGTGGCCCCCGTCATCATGGCCTTTGGCAATGCCGAACAACAAAAGCGCTTCTTGCCTGGCATCGCTAGCGGCGAAGTGTGGTGGAGCCAAGGTTACTCCGAGCCAGGTTCTGGCTCCGACTTGGCCTCCCTCAAAACACGTGCAGAACGTGTGGGCGACAAGTACATCGTCAACGGCCAAAAAACTTGGACCACCTTGGGCCAATACGGTGAATGGATTTTCTGCTTGGTGCGTACCAGCAACGAAGGCAAGCCCCAAACCGGCATCTCCTTCTTGTTGATCGACATGAAGACCCCAGGCATTACTGTTCGCCCTATCAAATTGCTGGATGGCGAATGCGAAGTGAACGAAGTATGGTTTGACAACGTAGAAGTGCCCGCCGAGAACTTGATCGGCGAAGAAAACAAAGGCTGGAATTACGCCAAGCATTTGTTGGCCCACGAGCGCACCAATATTGCCGATGTGAATCGCGCCAAGCGCGAACTCGAGCGCCTCAAGCGCATTGCCAAAGCTGAAGGCGTGTACGACGACATGCGTTTCCGCGATGAAATTTCTAAATTGGAAGTGGACATTGTGGCTTTGGAAATGTTGGTGTTGCGTGTCTTGTCAGCCGAGAAATCTGGCAAGAACTCACTCGACATTGCAGGTCTCTTGAAAATCAAGGGCAGCGAAATTCAGCAGCGCTACAGCGAACTGATGATGTTGGCCGCCGGCCCCTACAGCCTGCCCTTCATCTTTGAAGCCATGGATGCCGGTTGGCAAGGCAACTTCCCAGGCCACGAGGTGTCGAACGCGCCTTTGGCTGCCAACTATTTCAACATGCGCAAAACCACGATTTACGGCGGCAGCAATGAAGTGCAGCGCAACATCGTGGCTCAAGTAGTTTTGGGTTAATTCGTTTAACCGTACAAGGACAGATCATGGATTTCGATTTTTCAGACGACCAAGAACAACTGCGCGACGCAGTGCGCAAATGGGTAGACAAGGGCTACACCTTTGACCGCCGCCGCGAAATTACAAGCGCTGGCGGTTTTGACCGCGCAGCCTACACCGAACTGGCCGAACTGGGCCTGTGCGGTTTGTATGTGAGCGAAGACCACGGCGGCATGGGCATGGGCCCTGTTGAAGGCATGGTGGTGATGGAAGAGCTGGGTCGCGGCATTGTGATGGAACCCATTCAGCAAGCGCTGATTTCGGGTGCTGTTTTAGAAGGCTATGCACCCGAAGCACTCAAAGCCGAGTGGCTGCCTAAAATTGCAGGTGGCGAAGCCATCGTGGTGTTGGCGCACCAAGAACGCAAATCACGCTACAACACCCACAAATGCGACGCACAAGCTCAGCAACAAGATGGCCAATGGCACATCACAGGCACCAAGAGCGTGGTGGCCGTGGGTGACCATGCTGACGCCTTTTTGGTGCCCGCCATGGCGGCTGGTAAGTTGGCTTTGTTCTTGGTCGCCAAAGGCGCCAAGGGCGCGGCTACTTCTGGCTACGTCACACAAGATGGCGCTCGCGCTGCTGAACTTTCGCTCAGTCAAACGCCTGCCAGCTTGGTCACCTTAGATGGTCAGACTGCCTTGAGCCACGCCGTCGACATTGGCATTGCCAGTGTGTGCGCCGAAGCGGTTGGCGTGATGGACAAAACCATGGCCATCACCGTGGACTACATGAACACGCGCAAGCAGTTCAACACCACCATTGCCACCTTCCAAGCGCTGCGTCACCGCGTGGCCGACATGAAGATGCAATTGGAACTGGGCCGCTCCATGAGCTACTACGCCAGCCTCAAGCTGAATACACCAGCGGCAGAGCGCCATCAGGCCATGGCCCGCGCCAAGTACCAGCTGGGCAATTCCATGCGCTTTGTGGGCCAGCAATCGGTCCAACTGCACGGTGGCATTGGCGTAACAGACGAGTACATCGTCAGCCACTACTTCAAGAAATTGACACAACTCGAAATGACCTTTGGTGACACCCTGCACCACTTGGGCGAAGTGTCCAACAGCATGCAGGAGACTGCCGGCGTATTTGCCTAGGATGAAGGTCTTTCGCGGTTTTAACCATCCCGACAGGGCTGCTCAGTGCGCCCTGACGATTGGTAATTTTGACGGTGTCCACCGCGGCCACCAGGCCATGCTTGCGCTCTTAAAAAATGAAGCGGCGCATCGCGGTGTACCCAGCTGCGTCATGACTTTCGAGCCGCATCCTCGCGATTTTTTTGCCAAGCTGCACAACAAGCCTGAGTTGGCGCCAGCCCGCATTGCCACGCTGCGCGACAAATTGCTAGAGCTTGAGCGTTGCGGTATTGACCAAGTGGTGGTGCTGCCTTTTGACGAACGCTTGGCCAGCCAAACCCCTGAAGACTTCATTCAGCAGGTTTTGGTCAAGGGCTTGGGCGTGAAGTACTTGCTGGTGGGCGACGATTTTCGCTTTGGCGCCAAGCGTGCAGGCGACTACGCCATGCTGGACGCCGCAGGCCAACAGCAAGGCTTTGACGTGGCCCGCATGAACAGCTACGAAGTGCATGGCCTGAGGGTTTCAAGCTCTGCCGTGCGAGATGCCCTCGCCCGAGGCGACATGGAGGGTGTGGCTCGCCTGCTGGGCCGCCCCTACAGCATCAGCGGCCATGTGGTGCATGGCCGCAAACTGGGCCGCGGCTTGGGTGCCTCTCAAGAAGGTGCAGAAGACGGCTTCAGAACCCTCAATTTGCGCTTTAGCCACTGGAAACCAGCGGCCAGCGGTATTTTTAACGTTGAAGTACATGGTTTAACGCCTGAACCCCTGCCAGGTGTGGCCAATTTGGGCATTCGCCCCTCTTTGGACCCTAACGATGTGAACGGCGGCCGCGTTCTGCTTGAAACCCATTGCCTTCATTGGCCGGCCAGCATTGGAGCCGAGGGTGGCTACGGTAAAATCATCCGAGTTGATCTGCTGCACAAGTTACACGACGAACTCAAGTACGACAGCTTGGAAGCCCTCACTTTGGGCATTACCAAGGACTGCGATGATGCGCGTGAATTTTTTGCAAAACGATCTGTCTAATTTTGCAAAAGGGCTCACGCCCTAACCGTGTCGCTTTGAACAATGTCCGAACAAAAAACAAATTACCGTGCCACCCTGAACATGCCCGACACCGCCTTTGCGATGCGCGGCGACTTGCCCAAGCGTGAGCCCGCCTGGGCCAAAGCCTGGAGCGACCAAGGCCTTTACAAAAAACTGCGTGTAGCCCGCAAAGGTGCGCCATTGTTCGTGTTGCACGACGGCCCCCCTTACGCCAATGGCAAATTGCACATTGGTCACGCGCTCAACAAAGTGCTCAAAGACATGATCGTCAAGTCCAAGCAATTGGCAGGCTTTGACGCGCAATACATTCCAGGTTGGGACTGCCACGGTTTGCCCATTGAAAACGCCATTGAAAAATTGCATGGTCGCAAACTCAGCCGCGATGACATGCAGGCCAAGAGCCGCGCCTTTGCCACCGAACAAATCGACCAACAGCGCGAAGACTTCAAACGTTTGGGCGTGCTGGGTGATTGGGAACGTCCTTATCGCACCATGGACTTTGCCAATGAGGCCGGTGAAATCCGCGCCTTCAAACGCGTCATTGAACGCGGCTTTGTCTACCGCGGTTTAAAGCCCGTTTACTGGTGCTTCGATTGCGGCTCCTCTTTGGCCGAATTTGAAATTGAATACGCCGACAAAAAGAGCGATACCCTCGATGTGGCCTTTGAAGCCGCTGACAACACTGCCGTGGCCAAGGCATTTGGCTTGGCTGCTTTGCCCGGACAAGAAAGTGCACCCAAGTCTGCCTTCGCAGTCATCTGGACCACCACTGCCTGGACCCTGCCCGCCAACCAAGCTTTGAACGTCAACCCCGAATTGGTTTACGCCTTAGTCAACACCGACAAAGGTTTGTTGGTCTTGGCTGAATCCTTGGTCGAAAAATGTTTAGAGCGCTACAAGTTGGAAGGCCAAGTGGTGGCCACCACCACGGGCGACAAATTGGGCGGCTTGAATTTCAAGCATCCTTTGTACGACGTGCACGAAGGCTACAAACGCTTCTCACCGGTCTATGTGGCTGAATACGTCAGCGCACAAGACGGTACCGGCGTCGTTCACTCTGCGCCTGCATATGGCGTAGATGACTTTAACTCTTGCGTGGCCAATGGCTTGGCTTATGACGACATCCTGAACCCCGTTCAAGGCAACGGCAGCTACGCAGAAGAACTGCCCCTGTTTGGTGGCATGAACATTTGGAAAGCCTGCCCTCGCATCATCGAAGTGTTGGGTGAGAGCAATCGCTTGATGGCCACTTACGGCATCACCCACAGCTACCCGCACTGCTGGCGCCACAAGACGCCGGTCATTTACCGCGCGGCGGCGCAGTGGTTTGTGCGAATGGACGAAGGCCCTGGCGTCTTCACCAAAGACAAAGCCCCCAAGACCTTGCGTCAGTTGGCACTCGATGCCATCGACCAAACCAATTTCTATCCAGAAAACGGCAAGACGCGTTTGCGCGACATGATTGCCAATCGCCCTGACTGGTGCATTTCACGTCAGCGCAGCTGGGGCGTGCCTGTGCCCTTCTTCTTGCACAAAGACTCTGGCGAGTTGCATCCTCGCACTATGGAGATCTTGGACCAAGCGGCCAACATCGTTGAACAAGGCGGCATTGAAGCTTGGAGCCGCGTCACGGTAGAAGAAATTTTGGGCGCCGCCGATGCCCCCAACTACACCAAGAGCACTGACATTTTGGAAGTGTGGTTTGACTCTGGTTCTACCTTCCAACACGTGCTGCGCGGCAGTCACAAAGATGCATACGATCGCAACCCCTTCCACGACGCGGGCCCAGAAGCCGACCTGTATTTGGAAGGCCATGACCAACACCGCGGCTGGTTCCACAGCTCCTTGCTGCTCGGTTGTGCACTCTACGATCGCGCGCCCTACAAGGGCTTGCTAACCCACGGCTTTGCCACCGATGGCCAAGGCCGCAAGATGAGCAAGAGCTTGGGCAATGTGGTGGCACCCCAAGAGATCAGCGACAAAATGGGCGCAGAAATTGTGCGCTTGTGGGTGGCCTCGACCGACTACTCTGGCGACCTCAACATCGACGACAAAATTTTGGCGCGTGTGGTGGATGCCTATCGCCGCATTCGCAACACCTTGCGTTTCTTGCTGGCCAACGTGAGCGACTTTGACCCTGCCAAAGATGCCGTGGCCGATGCCGACTTGTTAGAAATTGATCGCTTTGCTTTAAGCCGTGTCGCGCAATTGCAAGCCGACATCTTGGCGCACTTCAAGGTGTACGAGTTCCACCCCGTGGTATCCAAGTTGCAGGTGTATTGCTCTGAAGATTTGGGCGCGTTCTATTTGGACGTGCTCAAAGACCGCCTCTACACCAGCGCGCCTAAATCATTGGCACGTCGCTCTGCACAAACGGTGCTCTATCGCACCACGCATGCCATGTTGCGCTTGATGGCGCCGTTCTTGAGCTTTACGGCCGAAGAAGCTTGGCAAACCTTTGGCAGTTCTGAGTCGATCTTCATGGAAACCTTCAGCGATTTGGGCACACCCAATGAAGCGCTGTTGGCCAAGTGGGCCCGCATTCGCGAAATTCGCGATCAGGTCAACAAAGACATCGAAGCCTTGCGCGCAGATGGCAAGGTGGGTGCATCTTTGCAGGCTTCCGTCACGTTGCAAGCGGGCCCTGAAGACCACGCCTTGTTGGCTAGTCTGGGCAATGACCTTAAGTTTGTGTTCATCACCTCACAACTCAACTTGGAAGCCGGCGACAGCCTGGTGGCCAAAGTGGCTGTGAGCCAAGACACCAAATGCGAGCGCTGCTGGCATTACGCCCCTGACGTGGGTGTGAATCCAGCGCACCCCACACTCTGCGGACGTTGCGACAGCAACCTGCATGGCGCGGGTGAAAAGCGTTTGTTCGCTTAAGCAAGATGGCCAAAACAAAGACTGCCTTTAAATCAGGCGCTGGCGTGTGGCTGTGGTTGGGCATTGCGCTCATCACCCTGCTAGTCGACCAGCTCTCCAAAATTGCGGTGGTAGGCGCGTTTCAGTTGGGTGAGACATTGCCCATCACGTCTTATTTCAATTTGGTCAGGGTCCATAACCCGGGCGCAGCGTTTTCTTTCTTGGCAGATGCAGGCGGCTGGCAGCGCTGGTTCTTTACAGGACTGGGTGTGGTGGCTGCTGGTGTGATGGTCTATCTTCTCAAAATGCACACAGGCCAAACCTTGTTCTGCTTGGCTTTGTCTTTGCTGCTAGGTGGTGCCGTGGGCAATGTGATTGACCGCGTGATTTACAGCCACGTGATTGACTTCTTGGACTTCTATTACGGCACGTGGCACTTCCCTGCTTTCAATGTGGCCGACAGTGCTATTTCTGTGGGTGCCGCGCTTTTGATACTGGACGAATTGCTTCGAGTGCGCCGCGGTAAGTGAAAATTAATTAGGCAAGAAAAAAGGGCACTCATCGAAGTACCCTTTTTGTTCTCCAAGACAAATTTCTTTAGAGAAAGTCTCTGGATTAAAGCGTGAGGATGGTGCAACCCGTTGTCTTGCGGGCTTCCAAAGCCTTGTGAGCTTCTTGCACTTGTGCCAAGGGGAAGGTTTGATCAATGTGGATTTTGACCTTGCCGCTTTGCACCACGGCAAACAAATCGTCGGCCATGGCTTGCGTGCTTTCGCGCGTCGTGATGTGGCTGAACAAGGTTTGGCGGGTGACATACAAAGAACCTTTAACGCCCAACACACCAGGCGCAAAGGGCGGTACAGCACCAGAAGCATTGCCAAAGGTGGCCATCAAGCCGAAGGGGCGCAAGCAGTCAAGTGATTTGTCCCAAGTGTCTTTGCCCACTGAGTCATAAACCACTTTCAAGCCTTTGCCACCCGTGATCTCTTTGACGCGGGCCAAGAAATCATCGGTGCTGTAGTTGATGCAGTGCTCTGCGCCATTGGCAACGGCCAATTGGCATTTGGCATCTGAGCCCGCTGTACCGATCATGCGGAAGCCCAAGGCCTTACCCCATTGGCATGCAATGAGGCCGACACCACCCGCAGCTGCATGGAACAACACGTGGTCGCCAGCTTGCAGGCCTTCTGTAGGGCGCGTTTTCATGAGCAGGTATTGGGCCGTCAAACCCTTGAGCATCATGGCGGCGCCAGTTTCAAAAGAGATGTCGTCTGGCAATTTACAAACGCACTTGGCCGGCATGACGCGTTCTTCGCAGTAGCTGCCTGGGGGCTGGCTGGCATAGGCAGCACGGTCGCCCACCTTGAGGTGTGTGACGCCCTCGCCCACGGCTTCCACAATGCCAGAGGCTTCCATGCCCAATTTGAGGGGCATGGGCAAGCTATACAGGCCACTGCGCTGGTACACGTCAATGAAGTTAAGGCCAATGGCTTTGTGGCGAATGCGAATTTCACCGGGGCCGGGTTGGCCTACTGTGACATCCACCAATTTGAGTTGTTCTGGACCACCGTGTTGGTCGATTTGGACGGCTAAGCTCATGAAAGTCTCCGAAAGAAAGTTCGTCAATAGAAATCAGGACACCCTAGACTTTGCCACGAAAAGCGTTGCCCTGTGCGACAGCCAAGTTAAGCAGATGGCGTTAAAGTCGCCGGCATGACACAAAAACTCTCGCCGGGTACGGCCTTGTTGCTAACCGTGCCCCCACTGCTATGGGCAGGCAATGCAGTGGTTGGCCGATTGGTCAGTGATTTGGTTCCCCCTATTACCCTCAATTTTTTGCGATGGCTGATTGCGTTTTTTATCTTATTGCCCCTGGCTGGCAAACTGCTTAAAGCCAGCAGTCCCTTGTGGGCCTCATGGCGGCGTTTTGCCATCTTGAGTTTGTTAGGCGTCGGTTGCTACAACGCACTTCAGTATTTGGCGCTTCAAACCTCTACCCCTCTCAATGTGACTTTGGTGGCAGGCAGTACGCCCGTCTTTATGCTGGCCATGGGCGCTGTGTTTTTCAAAACACCTGTCAGGCCTGCGCAGTGGCTAGGCGCAGCACTCTCGATTGCCGGCGTGGTGGTGGTTTTGTCACGCGGCGATTTTCAGCAGCTGATGCAAGTCAGTTTTGTAGTGGGTGACATTTACATCTTATTGGCCACCGCCTGTTGGGCGCTCTACAGCTGGCTGTTAACGCAGCGCAATGAACCCGATGAAATACGCAACAACTGGGCCATGTTTCTGATGGCCCAAGTCATCTTCGGTTTGGGGTGGGCCGGCATGTTTACCGGTGCAGAGTGGGCTTTGACCGATGCGCACATTGTCTGGGGGCCACCGCTGTTTGCTGCGCTGGCGTTTGTCTCGGTGGGGCCTGCCGTATTGGCTTATCGATGCTGGGGTTTGGGCGTGCAAACAGCAGGACCGGCGGTGGCGGGATTTTTTTCCAACCTCACGCCGCTGTTTGCCGCCATCATGTCCAGCGTGTTCTTGGGCGATTTGCCCAAGGCCTATCACGCCTTGGCGTTTGCTTTAATTGTGAGCGGCATTTTGGTCTCATCACGCCGCCCCACTTAAGCAACTATCAGTAAGTGCCTGGGTAAGCACCGCCATCGGTCAACAAGTTTTGACCGGTGATGTAGGACGCTTGCTGACTACAAATGAAGGCACACAAAGCGCCAAATTCTTCAGGCGTTCCGTACCTTAGCGCAGGAATTTGGGATTGTTGTTGCGCCCGAATCTCGGCAACTGTTTTGCCGCTCTTTTGTGCAGCAGCCTCCACGGTGGTGCGAATGCGGTCGGTGTCAAACTTGCCGGGCAAGATGTTGTTGATGGTGACGCCTTGCGCTGCAATTTTGGTACGGGCTACACCCGCTACAAAACCTGTGAGGCCACTGCGTGCGCCATTGGACAGGCCCAAAATATCGATGGGCGACTTGACCGAACTGGACGTGATGTTGACGATGCGGCCAAAGCCTCGCGCCGCCATGCCATCGACGGTGGCCTTGATCAGTTCAATGGGAGTGAGCATGTTGGCATCGACCGCTTTGATCCATGCTTCGCGGTCCCAATTGCGAAAATCGCCAGGGGGTGGACCGCCTGCATTGGTGACCACAATGTCAAAGTCTTTGCCTGGGCCACCAGGTGCTGAGAACAAGGCTGCACGGCCTGCCTCGGTGGTGATATCGGCTGCAACGCCAATCAGCTTGACGCCCGGTGCTTCTTTTTGCAAATCGGCTACGGTCTTATTCAAGACCTCGGCGCCGCGAGCCACCATGACCACATTGACGCCTTCTAAAGCCAACGCGCGCGCGCAGCCCCAGCCCAGGCCCTTGCTAGCACCACCCACCAGCGCCCATTTACCTTTGATCCCTAAGTCCATGTTGACTCCTTCAATGTTGACAATGAAATGTACAAAATTATTTAAGCGCTTTGGGTGTCTGAGTCACCCAAAAGACCCCACCCAAAACCAAGGCGGTTCCCGCCAAAATCCAGACTGTCAGAGCTTCGTTCAAAAACAAAACCCCCATGATCAGTGTTGACATGGGGCCAATCATGCCAACTTGTGAAGTCAGCCCAGCACCAATGCGCTCGATGGCCATCATGACCATCAGAACAGGCAGCACGGTACAAGCTGTGGCATTCAACACAGACAGACCAATGACCTCGGGTGCCACATGAAGCGCAGAAAGAGGCATAAGCAGCGCAAACTGAAGAATACACAAGAGACAAGCCACTGTGGTGGCCAGCCCTGCCAAGCGCAATGAGCCCAGGCGCTGAACCAACTGGCCGCTGTAACTCAAATAAACGGCATAAGTGGCAGCGCTCAAAAATACCAAAGTTGCGCCCAACACCACGTTGTCGCCCTCCAATGAAATTTCATGGCCAAACACCAGCAGCATGCCGCTGTAGCTGACAGCCATCGCAAGGCCTTGTCGGTAACTGATTTTTCTTTTGTACAAGACCCAGCCTAGCACCAAGACCAAGGTAGGGTTGAGGTACAAAATTAGGCGCTCTAAGGACGCGCTGATGTATTGCAGGCCTAAAAAATCAAGAAAGCTAGACAGGTAATAACCAGAAAAGCCCAAGCCCACCACGCCCCACCAATCACGCCGAGTCAGAGGCGCTTGGCCGCGCCCCGCCCACCAAGCCATTGCCAAGAAAAAAGGCATGGCAAACAACATGCGAAACATCAGCAAGGTGACACCGTCGACACCGTGTCGGTAGGCAAGTTTGACAATGATGGCTTTACCGCTGAACGCGATGGAGCCTGCTGCAGCCAGCAGCAGCCCAGAGGTGAACCGAGAAACTGGCGCTTGGGTCAAAAGCCAGCCGCCTGGCCGTCGCGTCTGGGGTCTGATGCAGCCAAATAGCCTTGGACCTTGGGGTCACCCATGCGCCAAATAAATTGACCTGCTCCGAAATCTTGGTAAGAGTCGTTGATGACTTCCAAGTCGTGGCCCAAATCGTTCAGGCCCTGTACCGTGCTGGAGTCCATATTGGCTTCCACATTGATGGACATGCCGGTGTTGTAACGCCAGCGAGGTGCATCACAAGCCGCTTGTGGGTTTTGTCCGTAATCGAGCATGCGCACCAAAGTCTGCATGTGGCCTTGCGGTTGCATGTTGCCACCCATCACGCCATAGCTCATGACGGGCTGACCGTTTTGAGTCAGGAAAGCTGGAATGATGGTTTGGAAAGGACGCTTGCCAGGTGCCACCAAGTTGGCAGGGTTCAGGCCTTTGGCGTCGGTGCTGAAACCAAAGCCGCGGTTTTGCAAACTGACGCCAAAAGTAGGCTCCACCACACCCGAGCCAAAGCCCATGAAATTGCTTTGAATGAAGCTGACCATCATGCCGTTTTCGTCGGCGGTGGTGAGGTAAATGGTGCCGCCCTTGACCGGGTTGCCTGCCTTGAAGTCTTGCGCTTTTTTCATATCAATGAGCTGAGCACGGCTTTTTAAGTAGGCTGTGTCCAACATTTGAGCTGGCGTGACTTCCATGTGCTTGGGATCGGCGACATACCGGTACACATCGGCGAAGGCCAGTTTCATGGCCTCAATTTGCAAATGTTGAGAATCAACCCCATCGACCTTGAGACTGGCCAAATCGAAATTCTCCAAAATACCCAAGGCAATCAAGGCTGCAATGCCTTGGCCATTGGGTGGAATTTCGTGGAGTGTGTAGCCACGGTAATTTTGGGCAATGGGCTCCACCCATTCTGGTCGGTACTGCGACAAATCTTTCAAAGTCAAAGCACCGCCATGGAGATCAGAAAAACGAACCAAGGCTTCTGCAATTTCGCCTTCGTAAAAAGCACGTCCTTTGGTTTCGGCAATGGCCTTCAAGCCTTTGGCTGCGGCCTTGAATTGAAACAACTCACCCACATTGGGGGCACGACCCCAAGGCAAAAAGCTTTCAGCAAAGCCTGGCAAAGATTGAAGCAGTGGCGTGGCAGCATCCCATTTTTGTTGTACCACGACAGGCACCAAGTAACCACGTTCAGCAATTTCGATGGCAGGCGCCATCAAATCGGCAAAAGGCAATTTGCCAAAACGCTCACTCATAGCTACCCACGAACTGACAGCCCCTGGCACTGTGACAGAGTCCCAGCCGCGCTTGGGTGGATTGACCGAATCCTTGCCATATTTTTGATGGAAGTATTCTGGCGTCCAGGCTTGCGGTGCGGGGCCTGATGCATTCAAGCCATGCAACTTTTCACCATCCCACAAAATACAAAAGGCGTCTGAGCCCAAACCATTGCTGACGGGTTCAACAATGGTCATGGCTGCCGCTGCTGCAATGGCCGCATCGACGGCATTGCCACCTTGCTGCATCATTCTGAGGCCAGCTTGTGCGGCCAAAGGGTGCGACGTAGAAACAATGTTGCGCGCAAAAACGGGCAAACGCGCCGACGAATAAGGGGTGCTGAAATCAAAGCTCATGGGGTCAGTCCAATGTGATTTTGCGTTCGCTGATGATCTTTTTCCATTTGGCTGATTCCGAAGCCAACATGGTGCCAAACTGTGCGGGCGAGGTGCCAATGGGCTCAATGCCCAATCGAAGCAATTTGTCTTTGACTTCGGGATCGCCCAAAGCCTGAAGCGCCGCCGCATTGACGCGGTTCACAATTTCGGGACGCACGCCTGCGGGGCCAAACAAACCAAACCAGGTGTTGGACTCATAGCCGGGCAGCACCTCAGAAATGGCAGGCAAACCAGGGGCCATGCTGGTTCTTTGGGCAGAGGTGACGCCCAACGCGCGCAATCTTCCGTCCTTCACATGGGGCAAGCCTGTGGGCAAAGAATCGAACAGGACATCAATCTTGCCGCTGATCAAATCGGGCATGGCCAGCGCAGTGCCTTTGTAGGGAATGTGCACCACAAACAAACCTGCTTGTGCTTTGAACAATTCGGCCGTGAGTTGAACAATGGTGCCATTGCCGCTAGACGCGTAGTTCAAGCGACCTGGATTTTTCTTGGCGTAATCAATCCACTCTTGAATGGTTTTGGCAGGCGAACTGTTGGGCACCAACATGATGCTGGGCGCATTGCCGACTTGTGCAATGGGCGTGAAATCACGCACTGCGTCGTAAGGCATTTTGGGATTGAGGTTGGGGCCAATGGAGTGGGTACTGGAGGTGGCCAACAGCAATGTGTAGCCATCCGCAGGCGACTTGGCCACCAGGTCAGAGCCCAACGTACCACCGGCACCTGGTTTGTTTTCGACCACCACAGCCGAGCCAATTTTCTCAGCCAATTTTTGAGAAAGCGTACGGGCAAAAATATCAGTTGCACCGCCCGCTGGGAACGGCACCACCAAGCGAATGGGCTTGGTGGGGTATGACATGGGGGTCGTTTGTGCTGAAGCTGACGTGGCCAGCAAAGAGGCGGCTACCGAGACCATCAACACTGCGCCAGTGGCGAAGCCTGCTGAAAGTCGACGTTTTAAATTCAATCTGTACTGCATGATGAAATTCCAAAGACGTGTAAAACCAAACATTGTGTCAGGAAAAGACATCTTGCACCGTCACCTGCGAGATTCACACCCTATTAAGTGCCCATAAAAAAACGGCACCCAGAGGTGCCGTTTTGGTGAGATGCGAAATGCAGATCAATCTTCGACGAAGGCTTCTTCGCGCTTAGATTTGACAGAGGGCAACAACACAATGATGAGCAGTACCGCAGCAGCAGCCAATAAGCTGGCAGACAAGCCGCGCGTGACAAACACGGACCAATCACCGCGAGACAACAGCAGTGCTCGGCGCAAGTTCTCTTCCATCATGGGGCCCAGGATGAAGCCCAACAACAATGGTGCTGGTTCCATGCCCAACTTGATGAACATATAACCAATGACACCAAAGGCACCCACCATCCAAATGTCGAAGGTGTTGTTGTTGGTGGAGTACACACCAATGGCACAGAACAGCACAATGGCTGGGAACAACCAACGGTAAGGCACTGTGAGCAATTTGATCCAGATGCCAATGAGTGGCAAGTTCAAAATAACCAACATCAAATTACCCAACCACATGGAAGCAATCAGACCCCAGAACAACTCTGGATTGCTGGTCATCACTTGAGGACCAGGCTGAATGTTGTGAATGGTCATGGCACCTACCATCAAAGCCATCACGGCATTGGGTGGAATACCCAAAGTGAGCAATGGAATGAAGGAGGTTTGTGAACCTGCATTGTTGGCAGACTCAGGAGCCGCTACACCGCGAATATTGCCTTGGCCGAAGGGCACTTCGCCAGGACGCAATTTGGTTTTCTTCTCAATGGTGTAAGCCGCAAACGCTGCCAACAAAGCACCGCCGCCAGGCAAGATGCCCAAGGCTGAGCCGATGGTGGTTCCGCGCAACACAGCCGGAATCATGTTGCGGAAGTCTTCGCCAGTTGGGAACAAGCCCTTGACTTTGCCAGTGAACACTTCGCGCTTGTCTTCAGGCTGTGACAAGTTGGCAATGATTTCGCCATAACCGAACACACCCATGGCGATGGTAATGAAGCCAATACCGTCTGTGAGTTCAGGAATGTCAAAGCTGTAACGCGCCACGCCGGAGTTCACGTCCGTACCAATGAGGCCCAGAAGCAAGCCCAGCACAATCATGCCCACGGCTTTGATGAGTGAGCCAGAGGCCAACACCACCGCGCCAATCAGGCCCAAGATCATGAGTGAGAAGTACTCTGCAGGTCCAAACTTGAAGGCCACTTCAGTCAGAGGCGCAGCAAAGGCGGCCAAGATCAAAGTACCGACGCAACCGGCAAAGAATGAGCCCAAGCCGGCAGCAGCCAATGCAGGACCCGCTCGACCTTTTCGGGCCATTTGATAGCCGTCAATGACCGTCACCACCGATGAAGACTCGCCAGGCAAGTTGACCAAAATGGCAGTCGTTGAACCACCGTATTGGGCGCCGTAATAAATACCGGCCAACATAATGAGCGCGGCAATGGGCGGCAAAGCATACGTTGCAGGCAACAGCATGGCAATGGTGGCCACAGGACCAATGCCTGGCAACACACCAATCAGGGTGCCGAGCAAACAGCCGATGAAAGCGTAAATCAGATTTTGAAACGTGAACGCAACGCCAAAACCCAGGCTTAAGTTGTTAATCAAGTCCATTTTTTAACTCCTTAACCTGCAATGAAAGTAGGCCACACAGGGAATTGCAATTTAAGCAACACGATGAAGGCCAAGTAACTCATGACAGACAGCACTGTGGCCAGGCCCAGAACTTCTGTCAGTTTGAATTTGTCACCGGCCATGCTGACCACAAGCGTGGTGCCATAAATGGCAACGATCAATCCCATGGCTGGCAATTTGAGGCTGGGCAAACCACCCAGCAAAACACCAAACAACAAATTGCCCGCAATGATGAAGATCAAAGGCTTCCAAGCCAATGAACCCACTGGGTCGCCTGTAGGTGTTTCAACCACCAAGGCTTTGAACAAAATGAACGCACCGATGAGCGTCAAAATGACACCCAACAAAAGTGGGAAATAACCGGGGCCCATTCTGGCACCGGTTCCGATGGTGTAACTTGTTGCGCCATAGGCAAAGGCTGCACCAACCAAGGTGAACACTAAGCCAGAGAAAAAGTCCTTTTGACTCTTGATTTTCACGGGGACACTCCTCCAAAAAGTTTGGGATGCCGAATTGTGGGCCTAAAGCATGGCCCTATTGATGTGGATTTCACCTACGGAAAGGGCCTACAAGGCCCGAAATGCTTGGGTAAACCCTAGGTTTTGCAGGCGTTTATTTGACCAATGGTTTAAAAACACGAAGCCACTTGGTCGCTGGCAATCCAAATCGATTCTCGATGGCCTCTGCTTGGGCCATCAATTCGGCTCGTTTGGGTCGACTGGCTTGTCTTTGGGCCAAGACCACCGTATTGCCCTCGCGTGTCGGCTTGAAGGCCCACAACGCGTCTTCACCAAAAGCCTCGGCCATTTTGGCAACGCTCTGGTCGTAGCTGGCAGAGCGGCCAAACAAATTGACGGTCATGGTGCCTTCTTCGGTGAGCAAGGCGCGGCAGTTTTGATAAAAATCGACGCTGTCGAGCACGGGCGCTGCGGCTTCATGGTCATACAAATCGACATGCAAGACATCCACCGTGCCCTGCCATTCATCGCTTTGAATTTCTTTGGCTGCATCGGCAATGACGACGCGCATCCTGGGCCCATCTTCTGGCAATTTGAACCAACCGCGGCAAGCATGCAACACGCCCGGATTCAACTCGATGGCCGTACAAGTCCAGCGCATTTTTTTATAACAAAACTTGGTCAGGCTGGCTGCACCCAAGCCCAACTGCATGGCATGCCGGCCAGACACTGAGGCTGATTTAAAAAACAAGAGGCCAGCCATCATGCGTTGGATGTACTCCAAGTCCAACTCAAAGGGCTCTTTGATTTTCATGGCGCCCTGAATCCATGGCGTGCCCAAATGCAAGTAGCGAGACTCGCCGTCTTCAGAGAAGTTGACCTCGGGAAGCTCGATGGCTTTGTTTTTTTTCACGGTCATGGAGTTTGAAAAAATTGAAGTTGCGGCAATGCACGCAAAGTATTTTGAAACGTCGCTTGGGCAATGTATTCCAAAGACTCGCTTCTGAGTTGCGCCAGAACTTGTGCAATTTGGGGCAATTGAGAAGGCTCGTTTCTGTTTTGCGGCGCAAGCCCTTGCTCCGATTGTCGCTCCGATTGGGTGCGATACAGCCAATGCGGCGGAATATCGGGCGCATCGGTTTCTAAAACGATGCTGGACAAAGGCAGTTGCGTGGCCAGTCTTCTAATTTGCAATGCGCGGTCAAAGGTCAACGTGCCGCCAAATCCCAAAACGAAGCCAAGTTCAACGAAAGCTTGGGCTTGTTGCAAACTGCCATTGAAAGCATGCGCAATGCCGCCCCGAACGGCGCAGCGCCTTAAACCGCTTAGCAGTTGATCTGCCGATTTGCGCACATGCAAGATAACTGGCAAGTTGTACTTTTGAGCCAGCTTCAATTGGGCTTGGTAAAAGAAAATTTGTTTTTCGCGCATGCTGGGCTCGCACAAAGCAGGGACAAAAAAATCCAAACCAATTTCACCTACAGCCACCATCCGAGGATCAGACAATTCACCCGCTTGATTCACAGCCAAGGCGGCTTGAATGCAACTTTCCAAGGCCAGCAAGTCTTCCGCTTGCGCATGAGGAACATACAGCGGGTGAATGCCCAAGGCGTAGGGTTGATGGAACAACTTGGCCAAGCCTTGAAGGCTCTCAAAGTCTTTGGCTTGCACTGCGGGCATGACACACCACTTCACGCCCTCGTCTTGTGCACGCTTGAAAACGTCAGCACGGTCGACAGAAAACTCAGGCGCATCCAAATGGCAATGGCTGTCGATCCACTGCAGCATCATGTTTGCAGAACGCCCCTGTCTAGTCGCAAGACACGGCTACAGCGGGCAGCCAAATGGGGATCATGCGTGACCACCACAAACGCCGTGCCTTGTTTTTTGGCGGTATCAATCATCAAGTCAAAGACGGACTCTGCGGTGGTTCTGTCTAAGTTACCTGTGGGCTCGTCGGCCAATACGCAAGCGGGTTGCGTCACCATGGCACGCGCAATGGCCACGCGTTGGCGTTCGCCACCAGACAGCTCAGCAGGTTTGTGTGCTGCGCGGTTTTGCAGGCCCACCAATTCGAGCCATTTCATGGCGGTTTCTTGCGCCTCTGCTTGGGTCATGCGGCGAATGGACAAGGGCATGGCCACATTTTCGAGGGCAGTAAATTCAGGCAACAAATGGTGAAACTGATAGACAAAGCCCAACAATTGATTGCGCCTTGCACCCTGCTCTGATGCGCTCAATTGAGACCAATCCAGTCCCTGCAGCATGACTTGACCTTGGGTGGGTTTGTCCAGTCCGCCCATCAAATGCATCAGGGTACTTTTGCCAGAGCCAGAGGCGCCCACAATGGCCACGGTTTCGCCGGCTTCAACGGTGAAGTCAACGCCTTTCAAAACCGTCACATCCAACTGGCCCTCGGCAAATCGCTTGCTCAAGCCCCTGACTTGCAGCACTGGCTTATTCATAACGCAATGCCTCCGCAGGGTTGACTTGGCTGGCACGCCAGCTTGGGTACAAGGTGGCCACAAAAGCCAATATCAAAGAAATGACGGCTACCGGCAAGATGTCTGCCATTTGGGGATCGCTGGGCATTCTGCTGATCAGGTAAATGTCTTTGGGCAAGAAACTGGCGCGGAAAATTGTTTCCAATGCAGGCACGATGACATCGATATTGAAAGCGACCAACAAACCTAGCAGCAGGCCTCCGACTGTGCCAATCACGCCCACCATGGCGCCCTGCACCATGAAAATGCCCATGATGCTTTTGGGACTGGCACCAAGCGTTCGCAAAATAGCAATGTCGGCGCGCTTGTCAGTGACAGACATCACCAAGGTACTGACCAAATTAAAAGCAGCCACCGCCACAATGAGCGTCAGAATGATGAACATCATTCTTTTTTCGACCTGAACCGCTGCAAACCAAGTGCGGTTTTGTTGCGTCCAGTCGCGGATGGCCATGCCAGCCGCCAAGTTGGGCGCCAGTTCGCGCGCCACACTGCGAGCTTCGTGCAAATCTTTGATTTTGAGGCGAACGCCTGTCGGGCCTTCTAGTCTGAAGATTTTGCCGGCATCTTCCACATGCATCATGACCAATGCGGAGTCGTATTCGTAGTGACCCGAATTAAACAAGCCGACCACTTGCATTTGCTTCAAACGCGGCAACACGCCCGCTGGCGTCACTTGTCCGTTGGGTGAGATGAGTGTGACAGGATCGCCTAAGCGAAGACCCAACTGCCGAGCCAAATCCAGACCCAGAACCACGCCAAATTGACCCGGCTTGAGCGCCTCGATGCCAGGCATGTTGTTGCCATTGGCAGCCGGCATGCCCGAGGGCAAGTCAATCACTTGTGGCTCTAAAGCGGGTTCAATGCCGCGCACCAAAACACCCTTCATGTCTTCGCCTCTGGCGAGCAAAGCTTGGGCAGAAATAAAGGGGGCAGCACCCAGCACTTGAGAATTTAGACGCACTTGTTGAAGCGTGCCTTTGGGATCCTCCAAAGCGCCCCCATCTGCTGAGACAATTTCGATGTGCGAGACCACACTGAGCATGCGATCGCGAACTTCTTTTTGGAAGCCGTTCATGACTGACAAAACGATGACCAAAGCCGCAACACCTAAGCCAATGCCCAGCATAGAGACGCCAGAGATGAACGAAATAAAGCCATTTCGGCGCGTGGCCCGGCCCGCGCGGGTATAGCGCCAGCCTAAAACCAACTCGAACGGCATTTCAAATTTCATCTTGCCTATTTTCCTCTAAGAATCTAAATCAAGCCTGAGAGTCACAAGGGGGATTGTGTCATCCCTGACAATAGCACCATGAAAGAAGGTTTAAGCCCAAATCCAACGCCAACCAGCCTGGACGCACAACACAGCATCATTGCCTATGCTTGCAACGCCAATGAGGCGCAATCAGGGGACCTGAATGCATTGTATTTGCCCCATTTGGCAGCACTTTTGGGCAAGATGACTTGTGTCGCCAACGGATTCACCCCATCAGATCGCGAGCACGGCAAACACTCAGAGGCGGCTTACTTGATGCCGCACGAAAGTGCCTTAAACGTGTTTGGCCTCAGCCCACAATGGGGCTCTGAGGCCCTCATCACCCCCTGCCACTGGCAAGTGGGCATGAACGAGGTGGTCATGCTAAACCCCGCAGAAATTCAACTTTCACAAGCGGAATCTCAAGCCCTGCTGTCGGCCATTCAACCTTACTTTGCAGAAGATGGTCTGGAAGTAACGTACGAAAGCCCCTTGGTTTGGCGCGCAAGAGGTCGTTTGTTTGAAGGCTTGCCCTTCGCTGCCTTAGAAAGGGTTGTGGGACAACAAGTCAATGCATGGATGCCTTCCGACGCCAAAGCCAAGCCCTTACAAAGGCTTCAAAGTGAAATGCAGATGTTGCTATATCAGCACCCTGTTAATGACCAGCGCAGTTTGCAAGGCCGGTGGACGGTCAACTCTTTTTGGGTGCATCGGCAAACGGATCAACTCTACGATCTCACTGGCAAAGCCCAGCTTCATCTGGATTTAAAAGAAGCCACACATCAATCGAATGCGGCGCAATGGCGAGAAGGCTGGCAACACTTGGACAACACCGTTTGCAAGTCTTTGCTCAATGCACTGTCGCAACAACAAGAAGTGTCACTCACACTGTGCAGTGCCCATGCTTGGCGTCACTACCGGCCCCAAAAAACATCTTGGCTGAACACTTTCAAAAGCTTGTTCACTTCAACAACCGTCCACAAAGAATTAAGCGCTTTGCTCAAAGACGCCCCCACCTCATGAGTTTTCAAATATTGACGCGCGACGTACCACCTCGCAGTGCTTGGACCCTTGAGCAAGCAGGTATTCATCCATTGCTTTCTAGATTGTTTGCCGCGCGCGGCATCTTGAGTCCAGAAGAACTGGACGATGGTCTGGCCAAATTGTTAGCCCCCAGCACACTCATGGGCACCCAAGAAGCAGCAACGCTTTTGGCCAATGCCATTGCCCAAAATTTAAAGCTGTGCATTGTGGCCGACTACGATTGCGACGGCGCTACCGCCTGCGCGGTCGGTCTTCGCGGTCTGCGCATGTTGGGCGCCCAACACGTCAGCTACATCGTGCCCGATCGGGTGGTCGATGGCTACGGCCTGACGGCCTCCATTGCCAAGCGCGTAAAAGCCTCGGGCGCAGATGTGCTCATCACGGTTGACAACGGCATTGCCAGTCTCGAGGGCGTCGCCACAGCCCAAAGCTTGGGCATGCAGGTACTCATTACTGATCACCATTTGCCAGCCGCCCAGGTGCCTAACGCCGAAGTCATTGTCAACCCCAACCAAGCGGGCTGCGCCTTCGAAAGCAAGTCCTTGGCCGGCGTGGGTGTGATGTTTTATGTGTTGTTGGTTTTGCGCGCAGAACTTCGTCAACGGGGTGTGTTCTCATCAGAAACACAGCCCAAATTGGATGCGCTCTTGCCCCTCGTGGCACTGGGCACTGTGGCCGATGTGGTCAAGCTAGACAACAACAACCGCCGTTTGGTGGCCCAAGGTTTGAAGCGCATTCGCGCGGGTCTTTTGCCTTGTGGCATGCAGTCGCTTTTCAGAGCCGCAGGACGCGAAGCCAAAGTAGCCACCACCTTTGACTTTGGTTTTGCACTGGGTCCTCGCATCAACGCAGCCGGCCGTCTGTCCGACATGACGCTGGGCATTGAATGCCTAACGACCGACGATGCCATGCGCGCCGATGAGCTGGCCAAGCAACTTGACGCCATCAACCGCGAGCGCCGCGACATTGAAGGCGACATGCGCCAGCAGGCCATGGAAATTGCCGAATCTTTGTTTGACGAAAGCGATGAGCCACCGCCCGCCATTTGCGTCTTCGATCCCGATTTTCACGAAGGCATTGTGGGCATTGTGGCTTCCCGCATCAAAGACAAATTTCATCGACCTTGTTTTGTGTTTGCAGCCAGTAACGCGCCAGGCAAGGAACACGAGCTGAAAGGGTCTGGCCGCTCTATTCCTGGCTTTCACTTGCGCGATGCCTTGGACCTGATGGCCAAAAAGTATCCCGACATGTTGCTTCGATTTGGCGGTCACGCCATGGCCGCAGGTTGCACCATTGAAGAAGAAAACTTAGAGCAGTTTGAAACTTGCTTCATGGAAGTGGCCGCGCAACTTTTGTCCCCTGCCACTCTTCAACGCAAGTTAGAAACCGATGGCCCCTTAGATGGGCAATACCGGCGTGCAGAGTTTGTGGAAGTCATGCACCGCGAAGTATGGGGTCAAGGTTTTGCGCCGCCCGTATTCAGCGAAGAAGTGGATGTGTTGTCACAGCGATTGGTGGGCGAAAAACATTTGGCCCTGAAACTCAAGCACCAAGGCCAGCCCGTCGATGGCATTTGGTTTGGTCGAATTGAGCCGCTGCCCGCCCGCGTGAAGCTGGCTTACCGATTGGATGTTGACGAATGGCAAGGCCAAAAACGCGTGCGCTTCTTGGTGGAAGCCGCTGAAATTTAAAAGCCCAAAATTTAAAATTCCAGCGCTGCCCAGTTCAGCTTCGTTTGGCCTGCAGGGCTTTCAACACCGCAGGCGACACCAAGCCTTCTACTTTGCCACCCAATGTTGAGATTTCCCGAACCAAGGTGCTGCTGATGTGTTGCACCGAGGCGCTGGTGTGCAAAAAGATGGTGTCCACCTCGGGTGCCAAGTGTCGGTTCATGCCCGCCATTTGGGTTTCGTAGTCGTAGTCTGTGACCGAGCGCAGACCGCGCACAATGACGCGCGCATTTTGGCTGTGCACAAAGTCGAACAACAAACCTGAAAACGGCACCACACTCACATTGCCAAAATCTTGGGTCACTTCTTGGGCCAAGGCCAAGCGCTCGTCCAAGGTGAACAAGGTTTTTTTGTGATGGGCTGCAGCGACCGCCACCACCACCTTGTCAAACATTTGGGCAGCGCGGTACACCACATCTTCGTGACCCAAAGTGATGGGGTCAAAAGTTCCAGAATAAACAGCAACGACAGATCGGCTCATAGGGGGCTCCTGATCAATTGAAGGGATTATCCCTCGGATGGCCGTTGCAGCAAATGCGCGTGCACGGCACCCGCCTTCATGTGCTTCACGGATACCAAGCCACAGGCCTGAATGGCTTCGTCTTGCCACTTTTGAGGGGCTTCCAAATAGACCCAGCCCTCCGGCGCAACCGCATTGGCCGCAGCTTGCAGTGCCTTTTCAAAAAACAGGGCTTCAAAGGGCGGGTCTAAAAAAACCACATCCAAGCTGCCCGGCGCAATGCGTTGCAGGGCCATCATGGCATCGCCTTTTTGAACTTGCACGGCATGGGCCCCTAGCCGTTTTTGGGTGTCCATCAACAAACTGACCAGCTGGGCGTCTTGTTCAAACATCTGCACAGACTGCGCGCCTCTGGAGGCAGCTTCAAAACCCAGAGCGCCAGTACCAGCAAAAGCATCCACACACTTCCAACCCGTTAAATCTTGGCCCAGCCAATTGAACAGGGTCTCGCGCACACGGTCGGGGGTGGGTCGAAGTCCTGGTTTGTCGATGACTTTGATTTTGGAGCGTTTCCACTGGCCTCCAATGATTCTCAGTTCGTGCGAGGGAGAACCTTTGACAACAGCGATGGTGCCAGGCTTGGCAGGTTTGGAAGGGCTTTGATTCTTGCGCATGGTGCGAAGCTTAACTGCTTGTCAGCCCACTGATTTCATGAAATGAAAAAAAGCTGTTTTTTCACAGAACGAACCTCCGTACAATGCCATTCATGTTCAGTTTCTTCCGCTCCAAACCCAAGAACCCGCCAGCCGATCAAGCGCATGCTACCCCAGAAGGGGCAAAGCCGCCCACAGAATCAGACGCACCGTCCGAATCCAATCGGCAAACTTGGTTTGGCAAACTCAAAGCCGGACTCAAAAAAACGGGTGGCAGTTTGGCCGCTGTCTTCACCGGCACTCAAATTGACGAGGCGCTGTACGAAGAACTGGAAACCGCCCTGCTCATGGCGGACACAGGCGTCAAGGCCACCGAACATTTACTCAATGATCTAAAAGCGCGCGTCAAAGCCAGCAAGGCCACGGAACCCATGGCCGTCAAAGCTTTGCTCACGGATGCCGTGACCGACTTGCTGATGCCTTTGCAAAAACAATTGCAAATTGGCGATCAAAAACCTATGGTCATCATGGTGGCTGGCGTCAATGGCGCAGGTAAAACAACCTCCATCGGCAAACTGACGCACCACATGGCAGAGCAAGGCGCCAGCGTCATGCTTGCAGCGGCAGACACCTTCAGAGCTGCAGCGCGTGAACAGTTGGCGGTCTGGGCCCAACGCAATACCGTCGAAATTATTAGCCAAGAAGGTGGCGATCCGGCCGCGGTCAGTTTTGATGCGGTATCTGCTGGCAAAGCGCGCGGACGCGATGTGGTCTTGGTTGACACTGCGGGCCGTTTGCCCACCCAGCTTCACTTGATGGAAGAACTCAAAAAAATCAAACGCGTGGTGCAAAAGGCGGATGCCCATTCGCCTCACGAAGTTCTGTTGGTCATCGATGGCAACACCGGCCAAAACGCCCTGACCCAAGTTAAAGCATTTGATGAAGCGCTTGGCCTGACGGGTCTGATTGTGACCAAACTCGATGGCACCGCCAAAGGGGGCGTGCTTTGCGCCATTGCCCGAGAAAAACCCATTCCCGTTTATTTCATTGGGGTGGGTGAGCAGTTGGATGATTTGCAAACTTTCGATGCACGAGAGTTTGCGCAGGCGCTGTTGAATTAAAAGCGCGCCGGACTAAAGGGCCTTGGGTCAATGCTGGTCGGCTCGCAAGACATCAACTCCGACAGCAGCACACCCGTTCCTGAACCGGTACTAAAACCAATGTGTTGATGGCCATAAGCCAGCCAAAGTCCCAGAAAGCCAGGCACTTCACCAATGACAGGTCGGCTGTCTGGGGTGGTGGGCCTGGCCCCTAACCAATCGGACCCAGCGATGGATTCTTTCAATGGAAATACTTTGCGTACAGCGATTTCTGCATCTTCCAATTGTTGTGCGTTGAAGGCGGCATGTTGCGCAGCCAGCTCAACGCCTGTGCTTAAACGCATCATTGTTTCGCCCCGATCGTTTTGCATGGGCGACAACACATAAGCGCCCGACGTGTCATAAACAGGCCGTCCCAATTTGATGCCTTCGACTGGCTTGAAATGGCGGTGGTATCCCCGCTCAAATCCCAGAGGGACACGCTTTGGTTGGGGCAGATGACTGGCGGCCAACAGAGCGTCAGACCAAGGCCCCATGGCCACCACCAGGTTGGGCGTGTCATGAACATGGCCAGAAGCTGTATGGCATTGCCAGCCTTCGGACTGTTGCGTGATACCCAGCACAGCATTCATTTGAAATTCACCGCCTGCACGAATGAACTGCTGGGCATACGCTTTCACCAGCGCTCCCGGATTACTGACCGACATGGCGTCTTTGATCCACACTGCATGACTGAACTTGGGCGCAATGTGTGGTTCCAAATCAGTCAAACTCTGAGGGGTCAAGACTTCCATATTCACAGAAAACTCTTGCAAGATGCCCCGTGTCACTGCGCTGCTTGCAAAAGCTTCTGGGTTTGAATAAAGCCACAGCCAACCTTTGTCATGCAATAAGTTTTCTACCTGCGCTTGATGGATCCATGTTGAATGGGTTGCCATGGACAATTGAATCAGGGCGTCTAGTGCCACAGTGCTCACTTCAAATGAAGACGCCTTCGCATGCCACAGAAATTGAAAAAGCCAGGGCCATTGCATCAAGGCACTGGCCCTCAGTTGCAAGGCTGGGCTGGACTTCAACAACATGTGAGGCAGTGCGCGCCAAAGACCAGGTCGGTTGAAGGGCAGCAGGGAACTGCGAGACAAAACGCCGGCATTGCCAAATGAAGTTTCTTCGCCAGGGCCACGCTTGTCGATCAAAGTCACGCGCCAGCCTTTGGCCTGAAGCGCCAACGCACACGACACCCCCACCATGCCGGCACCGAGCACAATCACTTCACGACGGGTATTCAATGAATTCATGGTGATATATAGTTCGTCGAATTTGTTGTGTGCAAAGAATACACGGACAGATACAACTGATCCAGTGATTGGCCATTGAAGGATACCAATGTCACAAACTACCAGGCCACTCATGCGCCTAGCATGGATCGTCTCCAGCGCAATCCTAGCGTGTGCATTGTTGACGCTTTATGCTCTCAAAGACAAAATCTTACTGGGCGCCGAGACCTATGTGTATGGCTATCCGTTGGTCATTATGGATATCACTCGCGCTCAGAGTGCCGCCCACATCGGCCCCGAAAATCAGCTGCGCCGAGTCCGTCAATTTCCAGATGCCAGCTTCAAAGATGTGGTGAGACCCAATGTAGATACCCTCTACACCACGGCTTTCTTGAGCATGAAGCAGGGTCCTTGGATCTTTGAAATGCCAGTGCAGTCCGAGCGCTATGAGCTGATGCCTTTCATGGATGCTTGGACCAATGTGTTTGCCACGCCGGGCACACGAACACGAAAGGGCAATGAATCGATTTATTTATTGGTTGGCCCTAATTGGCAGGGTACCGTACCAGCCCACATGACTTTGTTTCGGTCTCCCACCGACATGGTTTGGCTGATAGGCAGAACGCAAACCAACGGCGTAGCAGATTTTGAAACTGTGCACCGCCTACAAAACGGCTTGAAGCTTTACTCTTTTAAGCACAACCAAACGGCTGAAGAACCAGCAAGCCAAGAAAAGAGCAAACTTTCAGCACAAGGGCTACCCCCAGTTGCTCAAATGAAGGCCCTCAGCACTGCCGCATTTTTTGAAAAACTTTTTCAATTGATGGTGGACAACCCGCCTGCAACTGAAGATGCGCCCCTTTTAACTCGGCTGGCCCATGCTGGCCTCCAACCCGGACCTGATGTACAACTTTCAAGACTGGATGAATTGAGTTTTTCTATCGGTCGGTGGCTGGCCAATCAAAAAATCAAGAACGCCCTTAGCGCCAAAAATACAGATGGCACATGGCGCACGCCGCCCCTTAACTTAGGCCAATACAGCACAGACTACAACACACGCGCAGTCGTAGCCATGGTGGGCTTGGGTGCCAACTTGCCAGAGGATGCGCTCTATCCCAACACAGCGTCAGATGAACAAGGCCAACCTCTGAACGGCAAGCACAAGTACCGGATTCACTTTGCGGCAAACCAATTACCGCCCGTGAATGCCTTCTGGTCATTGACCGCTTATGGCCAAGATGATTTTTTAGTGCGCAATGCCCTTAATCGGTTTGCGTTGGGTGATCGCGATCCACTGCATTTCAATGCAGATGGTTCTTTGGATATTTGGATACAAGACAGTGCGCCGAAAGAACCGCATCGAATGTCTAATTGGTTGCCCATCCAAAAAGACCAGAACTTTTCATTGAACGCGCGCCTTTATTGGCCCAAGCCTGCTGCCTTGAGTGGCACATGGCAAATGCCCAAAGTTGTTCGACTTGAAGATTAAGACTTCAGCCGTTCTTTACTTGGTGGCCATTTTTTGCACGAGGTAAGTCGAAATCAAAGTCTGCAGATAGATTCGGATGTTGGGCGGATTGACTGGGCGACTCAAGGCTTGATAGCTGCCCACAATGGCCAAATAAAGAAGCACAGACAAGTCTCTGGCTTTTTTGGTGTCTTTCACGATGGCCATGAACTTGGACTCAAACAATTTCATCCGCTCGGCATCGATCTCCGCCAACATGTGTGCTGCTTCGGCATTTTGATGACTCAGAGAGCGCAGTGCTTGCTCGAAGCGTAAATTTTCAAGTGTGGCGCCAGCTTGCGTAAACGCAGCGTCCACCACGTCCTCTAAATCTTTGACCGGATCGCCTGAACGTTGTGAATCTAGTTTCTGATCCAAGGAAATTTGCTGCAATTTCCATCGGGCCAACAAACTGGCCATCAGATCGGCATGGTCGGAGAAGTGCCAATAGAAGCTGCCGCGAGTGACTTTGAGCTTTTCGGCAATGCTCTGGACCTTGACGTTTTCAAAGCCGCCAGCCACCACGGCCCAAAAGGCCTGATCCAGCCAATCGTCTCTGGTTAAACGATTGGATTCAGGCAATTCAGCCTTCTTGGTTTTGACTTGTTGTTGAGTTTTCATTCAATGCGTGTTCTGTCTTGGTGCATCATAAATGGCGTCAGACTTACCCTATCTCTAGCGAAAACCCTGAATCGATTCTATCTTTGCCGTGATAGAGTGAATCGTCAATACACAGATGTACTGAATTCCAACCATAAGGAGACAACCATGTTCACATCTCAGCGTTCAAAACCACTTTCAACATTGGTGATGACAACTCTACCCTTGGTCGCCGCCCTCGCAGCCAGCTTCAATGCCAGCGCCGCAGAAAGCTACAAGTTGCGCCAATCACCCGTTGGTAGTTTTGGTGGTGACATTGCAACACCTGCAGATAAACCTGGATTTTTTGGAACAGTCAGCCTGACACAATTGACCATTGAAGGCATCAAAGGCCCAGATGGTGGCGGCTTAACCAAGGCCTCACCGCTTAATTCAACCCCGCTCAGATTGGTCGATCCTAGATTTAACGGTACACCACTTGCTAACGTGCAAGCGAGTGTTGCGCCAGGTTCAGTCGCTCTGACCCAAGACCAAACACAAATCAACATCGCTGGCGGATACCTGACGGAGACCACCTATGGCGATGGCAGAATTGCCTTTGTAGCCAATGTGCCCTTGGTTAAACAAAGCCGTACATTACTGGTGACATATCCAGACGCAACGTTCTCACCGAACGTCGTTCCAGCGGCTAACGCGGCAATGATCAATAACGCCGTTAAAGCTGGCGCAGCAGCCGCTTCGGCTACCGCTACAGGCGATGCTGCTGGCATTGGCGATACCGAACTGTCTGCTGTTTGGGTTCGACACACTGACCGCGTCAAGGTTGCAGCGGGTGTCTCCGTTTTTGTACCGACTGGCAAATACGACGTCGCTAGAGACGCTCTGACGCAAGCCAACCCTGGCTTCGGCAACTTCTACACTGTTCGTCCTGGTGTTGCCTTCACCTACAACCTGAATCCAAATTACTCTCACCAAGATTGGGATGCAGGCGTCACCATCGCCGGCAGATTTGCCTACGGTTTCAACACCGAGAACAAAGACTCTAAATACAAAAGCGGCAACTACATCTATGCAGAAGGCGCTGTGGTGAAGGTCATGGGCGATACAGCCATTGGCTTTAATCTGTTCTCTACTCAGCAGATTACGGATGACTCCTACTCAGGCGCAGACCTCACCAAAACAATCAATGGTCGTTACAAAACCATGGGTGGTGGCCCCTTCGTCTCCTACAAGATTCCAGGTCAAGACATGGGTCTTAATTTCCAAATCAACCGCAACTTCTCTGGGCGCAATGCCATTGACGTGACAAGCTATCAGCTGCGTTTGATCAAGGCTTTTTAAGAACTAAGTTTTTTTTGAATCCACCCTCTTAGTTTCATTGGTCTATTGCGATGGCTCTAAGAAGTCTTAAAAGTTGGCTGATGCCTGTCATCAGCCAACTTTTTTTATCTCGCGCTCGTCTACTTAAGCAACGAGTCAGCGCAGAAAAAAAACGTGTGGCCCAAGGTCGTCCTCATACCCTGCACTTTTTTCACCAAATAGACGATCCTTATTCGCAACTTCTAGACTGTGTCTTGCCGCAACTTCAATCGCGCTTCGATGTGTGCATTGAAAGACACATCACGAGCCCCCCTGAGGACTCGGCAGTGCCAGAACGTGAACTGCTCAATGCCTATAGCCAAACAGACGCTCAACGTTTGGCGGACCATTTCAATATCGATTGGACTTTCAAGCCAATCGATGCGCAGGCCTTAACGGCACAGCCGCAAGCTTCAGCAGTCGCCAATGCTTTGCGAAAAAAATGGGGCCACTACTTAGGCGCTACTCTTTATTACGAAGGCGAATGGTACTGGGGCATAGATCGTTTGCACCATCTCGAAGACAGATTGAACACGCTGGGTTTGTCCAAATCGACCTATCAAGGCCCCCTTTTCCCCACCATTCAATACCAAGATTTTGCCAATGCGCCAGAAGGCACCAGCATTGATTTTTTCTTTTCACTCAGAAGCCCCTACTCGGCCATCTCCGTGGCCAAAGTTTTCCATTGGGCACGCCAATCCGGCATTGAAGTTAATTTGCGTTATGTTCTGCCCATGGTCATGCGTGGCTTGCCTGTGCCTGCAGAAAAACGCCGTTACATCAGCCTCGATGCCGCGCGCGAGGCCTTTGTTCAGGGAGTGCCGTTTGGCTGCGTGAACGATCCGCTGGGCAAACCCACAGAACGAGGCTTGGCCCTCATGCCCTTTGCCGAAATGCACAATGCGGCAGAGGCCTATGTGATGTCCTTCATGCAGGGCGTGTGGGCCGAAGGCTTGGACGCGGGCACTGACAAACATCTCAAAATAATGGTTGAACGGGCAGGCTTGAATTGGACTGCTGCCAAAGACATTCTCAAAAGCAAATCCAACGACACCCATTGGCGTGCCATTGCAGAGCAAAACAGACAGGCTTTGTTTTCAATGGGCCTCTGGGGTGTTCCTTCATTCAAATTTGAAAACACAGCGGCCTGGGGGCAAGACAGGTTCTGGGTCATTGAAAAAGCTTTGCACGACAAGTTCAACAGCGCCCAAACCGCGTCAAGCGCTTCAACATGAAACACCAAAATCGCATTCACACCCCATGGCTAGTCGCTTTAATGGCATTGCTCCTAATGTCCAGCGCCAGCGTTTGGGCCAAAAAACCCAACATCGTTTTGATGTTGGCAGACGACTGGGGTTACAGCGATGTAGGCGCTTTTGGCAGCGAAATTCAAACACCCCACTTGAATCAATTGGCCCAAAGTGGCACGCGCTTTTCAAACTTTCACGTCAGTGCATCTTGCTCACCCACAAGGTCGATGCTCTTGACAGGCGTTGACAATCACCTCAATGGGGTTGGCAACATGCGCGAGACCATTCCCCAGTCGCATGTGGGCCGCGCAGGCTACCTGAGCGTTCTTAACAACCGCGTGGTCACAGTGGCCTCCTTGCTTCAAGACAGCGGCTACCGAACCTATGTGGCGGGCAAATGGCACGTTGGCAAAGAGCCCCACAATTTGCCCCCTGCCAGAGGCTTTGACCGTTCATTGGTCATGGGCGACAGCGGCTCCGACAATTGGGAAACCGGCAAGCTGTACCTCGACCTGACCGACAAAGTTTATTGGTACGAGAATGGCCAAGAAGCCAAGATGCCCAAAGAGTTTTACTCAACCGAGTTTTACATCAACAAAACTTTGGACTATCTCAAAACAGACGCCAAATCAGACAAGCCTTTTTTTGCGTATGTGGCTTTTCAAGCCAATCACATTCCCCTTCAAGCGCCCCAAGAATTTATTGACAAATACAAAGGCAAGTACGACCAAGGCTGGGATGTCTTGCGACAAGAACGACGCAACAAAGCCATTGCGCTGGGTTTGTTGCCCGCCAATACGCCCATGGCAGCCTTGCCAAGCACGCACATTGCTTGGGACTCGTTAAGCCCAACAGACAAAGCCTACCAAGCAAGGCGCATGGAGGTCTATGCGGCCATGGCTGAAGCCATGGACCATCACATTGGCCGCCTCATGGCGCACTTGAAAGAAACTGGCGAGTACGACAATACCGTTTTTGTATTTTTGTCGGACAACGGCGCAGAGGCTTCAGACCCCTATGCCTTGGCAGTTGGCCGTTGGTGGCTAGATCAAAATTACAACCGCGACATCGACAAGCTGGGCAGCAAAGGCGCATACAGCATCATTGGCCCCCAATGGGCCAGCGCAGCCACATCGCCTTTAAGTACCTACAAGTTTTATGCAGGAGAAGGCGGCATTCGAGTGCCCTTGATTATTTCTGGTGTACCCTCCAAGGCTAAAGATACTCAAGCTCGGATTCATCACAGCCTCACGCATGTCAATGACATTGTGCCCACCCTGTTGGATTTGGCCAAAGTTGAACATCCAGGCACCAGCTACAAAGGTCAGAGCATTTATCCTCTGACGGGTCACAGTTTGTTACCCGTGATTGCAGGCAACGCCACACGCGTTCGCAGTCCCGATGAAGTTTTGGGTTACGAGCTCTCTGGCAATTTGGCATTGTTCAAAGGCGACTACAAATTGGTCAGCAACTTGGCGCCCGTAGGGGATGGCAAATGGCATCTCTACAACATCATGACAGACCCTGGAGAGACCCAAGATCTGCAACGTGCATTGCCTGATTTATTCCAAAGCATGCAAGCCGATTACGCCAAATGGGCCAAAGCCAATGGCGTCCTGGCCATGCCTGCTGGCTATGACCCCATTCAGCAAGTCATCATCAACTCCTTGGTGTTTGTGTACTGGCCGCGCTACCAATGGCATTTGCTGGTCTTCTTTCTTGTCTTAACCACAGCCGTGGTTTGGGCATGGCGCCGACGCCGTGCCAGAAGAACGGCCTAGCATGCAGTCCTCAGGCTACTTTGAAAGTCCCTGGCCTAGCGAAGATGCAGGCCCGGCCAGACTGCAAGCAGCCCCCGCTAACAGCGGCTTGAATTTAAAAGATGGCGCATCGCTGCAAGCCCGAAGCCGCAGAACCCAGATGTCCACCATGACTGTGTTGGGTGCACCGGGCGAAGTTTTTTTACTGACCCACTCTGTCCTTCGATCGCATCTAGGATTGCCGACCACTGCAACGGTCAGTTTGATCGATCCCATCACGCTCAAAACCATTCGAAAATCTATCCCTCTCAAAGGGGGACCCATGTGGCCAGGCGGTATGGCCGTTCACGCCAATGGCAGCTTGGTGGTGGTGTATGGCAGATATGCCCACAAACTAGATCGTCAGTGCAACGTGCTGAAGTCCTATTTGTTGCCCATCCATGAAGCCTACAACTCGTTTGTGGTGTTGAACAATGGCTTGATCGTGACTAAAAATTTGTCGCGCACCACGCATGCCCAACTCACAACGCTCAACCCCGACAACTTCAAATCGGCGTGCAACGATGTCATTTGCCCCGAAGCCTCCATTGCCCGTTTGAGTGCTGTTGGCAACACCGTGTATGTGGTGGGTGTGACACGCGTTTGGCGATACCACTGGGATGACACGTCTCAGCGTTTGATACGTGACCCCAAGTGGCAATGCCATTACCTCCAAGGTGCGTCTCAAACTTATGGGTGGGACATGGTGATTGAAGGCGACAACGGTTGGCTGATGGACAACGGCCAACACAACTACCTGCTGAGCATGTTGGGTGCGGGCCAAAACAAAGAACCCAATCGCTTGATACGTGTTTCGCTAAATCAAACTGATTCATTGCAAGCGTGGCCTGTTAGCGGCTTGCCTTTTGGCAGCATCACCAATCCGCCCTTGGTGGATATTGAAAGGCGTATTGTGGTCGGCTTTGATTCCGCCAATCGCCATCTAAAGGCCTGGCGAATTCATTCTTTGCCCCATACTTCCGATGTGCAATTAGAAGCCTTGTGGCATCTGCCTGAAATGGGCGCAGCCAGCCACATGCTTTTATTCCCGAGTACGGGCGAGTTGTGCGTTAATGACTACAAACGCTTCAACGAGCAGGTGGTGGTTCTGGACATTGAAACTGGCCAAGAAAAATCGCGTGTGAATACGGGTGGCCATATGCAGGGCGTGGTGTTTCCCAGTGCTGGTTGGCACAACGATTTTTACTGGTGCTCAATGGATCGCCTCACACGCGTCTTCAAAACAGAAGCAACTAAATCAACATGAAAAAAACGATTCTGATCACAGGCGCAGGAACCGGCATTGGCAAGGACGCTGCATTTGCACTGGCGCTGCGAGGTCATCGGGTTTTGGCCACCACGCAAACTGAAGCACAGTCGGATGTCCTGCGAATTGAGGCTACCAACAGAAATGTGGTGCTAGAAATTTTTAAACTCGATATCACCCTCGAAGCAGATCGCGAAGCCATCGCGGCCTACCCCATTGACGTACTGCTCAACAACGCGGGCATGGGTGAATCGGGCTCTTTGGCCGAAGTAGACATGCAACGCGTGAGGCAGATATTTGAAGTCAACTTGTTTGCAACTTTGGCACTCACGCAAGTGGCCCTCCGCGGCATGATTGCCAGAGAAAAAGGCACCGTGCTGTTTGTGAGCTCCATTGCAGGCAGGGTGCCCATGCCGTTTTTGATGCCTTACAGCATGAGCAAGTTTGCGCTTTCTGCAGCCGGTGCGGGTCTTCGAGCAGAGATGGACCAACTAAAAAAGAACATTCAGATTGCCCTGATTGAGCCTGGCGCCATTCACACAGGCTTTAACCAGGCCATGACCAACAGCAAATACCAATGGATGAATGCAAGCTCTTATTTTGCGCATCAAGCAGAAGCCATGAAAAAGAAAGAGCGCGCTACTTTCAAGTTTTTAGAAGCCCGAAGCACGCAAGGCATCGTCAATCAAATCGTGAAGGCGGCCGAGGCCAGCCGACCTAAGTTGCGTTATGTCTCGCCTTGGATACAAGGCTTTGGCATTCGCCTAGCCAGAATTTTTGGAGTATGACCATGCGCTTGACCAAAACAACTTCGTTCTTCTTGGTGCTGGTCTTGGTGGCAGGTGCGTTGTACGCATTTCGCGAACCGCTCAGCATGGCCATTGCCAAACGCGTGGCAGCCCAGCGCATGAGCAGCAACCCGATCCAAGACTTACCCGATGGTTTGCACATTGCTGTGTGTGGCGCAGGCTCGCCCATGCCCGATGAAAAGCGAGGCGGCCCCTGCACTTTGGTCATTGCGGGTCAGAAAATGTTTGTCTTTGATACAGGCAACGCCAGTGTCCGCAACATCAACAAGATGGGTTTCAACACAGGCCTGATCGATGGCATCTTCTTGACGCACTTTCATTCTGATCACATCGATGGCATGGGCGAGTTGCTGCTGCAACGCTGGGTTTCCAATTCCAACTCACAACCTGTCAAAGTGTATGGACCTGATGGCGTTGAGACCGTGGTCAATGGCTTCATGCAAGCCTACAGCCTAGACCGCGGCTATCGTGTGGCGCATCATGGTGAGGCCATTGTTCCCAACAGTGGCTTTGGCGCGCAAGCCATTCGTTTCAATGCCCAAGCGTTTGAAACCGCCTTGGTCTATGACAGTCAAGACACCCAAATTTACGCCTTCAACGTAGCGCACGCGCCGATTCACCCTGCTGTGGGCTACAAAATTCAATACAAAGACAGAAACATTGTGATCAGTGGCGACACCACCCCTTCAGTCCATGTCACCAAGGCCTCGCAAGGGGTCGATGTTTTGATTCACGAAGCCATGTCCATGGAACTGATGAAGCTCTTGCAAGAAGGTGCCAAGACAGCCAAACGCGACAAGCTTGAGCAAATCATGAAGGACATCACGGACTACCACACCTCGCCCGTTCAAGCGGCCCAAATTGCCCAAGAAGCACAGGTCGCTTATTTGTTGTTGCACCACATTGCCCCGCCCTTGCCATTGCCAGGCTTGGTCGATGTCTTTTTAAAGGGCACCAGCGACGTCTTCAAAGGCAAGATTCTAGTGGCCAAAGATGGCGACTTTTTGAGCTTGCCCGCCGGGCAAAAAACCATTCAAGTCAAACAACTTTTTTAAACCTATTGTGAGTCTGACCACCGCCATGCGAACATTGCCCCACGTTGAAAATTTTCTGCGAACACCCGACGAAAGATTTCAAAACCTGCCTGACTTTGACTACACACCGCACTACACCCAAATAGGCGGTCTGCGCGTGGCGCACATTGACGAAGGCCCGCGCGATGGGCCTGTGGTCTTGCTCATGCACGGTGAGCCTGCTTGGTCATTCTTGTACCGAAAAATGATTCCTGTGTTGGTGGCGGCAGGCATGCGCGTGTTGGTGCCCGATCAAGTCGGTTTTGGCCGCACAGACAAGCCCACCAAACGCTCAGACTACACCTACGACAACCATGTGCAGTGGATGAGCGCATGGCTTGAATCTGTTGACGCCAAAGACATCACTCTTTTCTGTCAAGACTGGGGCTCCTTGATTGGCCTTCGCATGGTGGCCGAGATGCCCGATCGATTTGCCCGCATTGCCCTGAGCAACGGTGGCTTGCCAACTGGCAAAGAAAAAATCCCGCGTGCTTTTCATATTTGGCGTGCATTTGCCATGTACAGCCCCTGGTTTCCCATTGGCAAAATTGTGCGCACAGGGTGTGCTCAAGGCTTGAGCGATGCAGCGGTTGCGGCCTACGACGCGCCCTACCCCAATACTCGCTACGCCGTGGGTGCCAGAGTGTTTCCCACCTTGGTGCCCATTCACCCCAGCAACCCGGCAAGAGAGGCCAACGAAAAAGCTTGGGAGATGTACAAAGCTTGGACCAAGCCTTTCATCACGCTGTTTAGCACGCGCGACCCTGTCACCAAAGGGGGCGAGAAACTCTGGCAAAAATTAGTCCCAGGTGCAGCAGGGCAAAACCACACCAAAATTAGAGGCGCAGGCCACTTTGTTCAAGAAGACAAAGGGGAAGAAGTGGCCCAAGCTTTGGTGCAGTTTATTCAGTCAACTTAATGGGCGCTTAGCTGTAGCTTAGTTGCGGCTTGTTTGAGGCTTGTTTGCGGCTTAGTTGCCGTAGTAAACATACTCGTCGGTAGGCGTCATTTTTTGCCGTAGATTTTTATCAATGGCAATGGCCGCTTCTGCCATCGATGGCCAACTGGGTTTCACCTGTGTGGCGTTGAAAGCTTCTAATTCTTTCTTAAGGGCGGCCACTCTTTCGGGCTCCTTCGAAGCCAAGTTATTTTTCTCTGTGGGGTCGATGGCCATGTTGTAAAGCCAATCCTTTTTCGGATTTTGCGTCACTTGCAATTTCCAATCGCCTTTGCGAATCACCCGGTATGTGTCTGTCCGCCAAAAGAGAGAGCGCTCTGGACCTTTGTCGGCAGGCTTGCCAATTTGTGGCAACAAGTTGATGCCGTCAATGGGTCTGTCGCTGGGTAGCTTGGCACCCGTCGCTGCCGCCACCGTAGAAAAGATATCTATGTGATTGACGGCCACCTTGGGTTGAACACCCTTGGGAATAGCCGCCGGCCAACGCATGAACAAGGGCACCCGGATGCCCCCCTCAAAGAAGGTGGCTTTCCAGCCGCGATAAGGGCTGTTCAAACCGTCAAGGCCCACATAGTGAGCACCGCCGTTGTCGCTGGTAAAAATCACGATGGTGTTGTCATCTAAACCTTTGTCTTTGAGCGTTTGAAGCACGCGGCCAATGTTGCGATCGAGGTTGCGCACCATGGCGGCATAAACACGCAGCGTGTGATCTTCGATGTGCGACAGGGCGGCATAGTCTTCCTTGGTGGCTTGCAAAGGCGTGTGCGGCGCGGTGTATGCCAAGTAAAGAAAGAAGGGGTGGTTGCGATTGGCCTCGATGGCTTTTTCGGCCTCATCCGTCATGTAATCGGTGACATAACGCTTGGGTTTGAACAACTCGCCGTCGTTGAAGCGCATGCCAAAACTGCCTGCAGCCCATTGGAATCTGTCAATGATGTCAAACGATTGCTGCGAGTTGACGACATTGGGATCGTTCTCTGGCAAATAAAGAGAACTGGCGTGCGGAAATGACAAGGATTGATCAAAACCATGCTGATAGGACCTGAATTCAGATGCATCGCCTAAATGCCATTTGCCTACATGCAGCGTTCTATAACCATTGCCCTTCAGCAGTTTGGCCAGCGTAATTTCTGACTGAGGCAGGCCCATGGTTTCGTAGGGAATCAGGTCTTTTTCTCGATCTTTGTGATAAATGGCATCGTAGAGTTGATGGTCGCCCTTGTAATGCCCAATGACCTTCATAAATTGCTTGGGGGTGGGCGTGAACTCAAAGCCAAAGCGCGTGGGATAACGGCCCGTCATGATGGCTGCGCGCGAGGGGGCGCAGGTGGCATTGCCAGAGTAACTGGTGTCGAAATTGGCACCTTGCTGCGCCAAGCTGTTGATGTGAGGTGTCGGTACGCTGCCGTTGGCCAAGCCGCCGCCATTCAAGCTGATGTCGTTGTAGCCCAGGTCGTCGGCCACAATGAGGATGACGTTGGGTGGTTTGGTACCCGTGGGTGTTTGGACAGCATCGCCATTGGCCTTGGGGATGGCCCAAGTGACCTCCTTGTTGGACTCGTGCTCTTGGCGCAAGAAGATTTTGACGGCCCAAAGTAGCACTTCAGCCGAGCCGCCCTTGAGGTACAAGCCACCCACGGCAAGCACCAGCAGCGATATTAAAAATGCAAACGCAATGGCTAGTTTTTTCAAAATAAAAGGCCCTTGACTAGGTACGAACCTGCTCCAAAAACCCTTTTGAATCAGGGATGTCGCTTGAACATACATGGATGTATGGGAGAATCTATCAAAATATCAGCAAACCGAGTAGTCCCATAAACCCTTGGTTACTTCGAAAGATTCAAATGTCAGAACTGGCCGTTAGAAAATTGTTGGTCGATCTCACCACCCCGTTTGACACGCGGTGGTGCGGCGGCGACGCATTCAAGTCTGCTTTCTTCAATGCGCTGTCCATGAGCTTTCCCGTAGGTGAGCAGTTCTTCATTGACTCGGTCCGTGAAGGCGCTAAGCAAATGGACGAAGCAACCCGTGCCAAATTTGCAGCCGAGGTTCAAGGCTTCATTGGTCAAGAGGCCACACATCGCCGTATTCATGCATTGTTCAACGGCCACTTAGAACTTCAAGGTTTTGACAACAAGATTGCCGTGCGTTCGGCCAATCGAATCAAAGCCAATGCGCACCAAAATGTTCGCCAACAATTGGCGGCGACCGCAGCCACCGAACACTTCACCGATATCTTTGCAGATTGGCTGCTAGGCCACTCCGAAATTTTTGAGGGTACCGAGCCGCGTTTAAAAACCATGTGGCAATGGCATGCTGCAGAAGAAGCAGAGCACCGCTGCACAGCCTTCGATGTGTACAAAGCTTTGGGCGGCAATGAACAATGGCGCATCCGCATTTTTCATTACGTGACCTACACCTTCCTCACCGATGTGATGCTTCAAACCATGCACAACTTGTGGCGTGATGGCAGCTTGTTCAAGATCAGTACTTGGAAAAGCGGCTACCAATTGTTGTTGGGCAAAGATGGCTTGCTGAGTAGCAACTATGGCCATTGGAAAGCCTACAAAAAAGCCAGCTTCCACCCTGCACAGCAGAGTGACAAGCTGTCACAGGAGTGGCTGCAAAACAATTCGAGCGCTTACAGCTTGGTAGGCCGCAGCAGCTGAATTTCAAGCTCGATGAAGCTCAATCGAGTTTGATGTTGGCGGCTTTAATGACTTGCGCCCATTTTTCAATTTCTGCTTTTTGAAAATTCAGCACCTGTTCGGGCGTCAATGCCGAAGGTTGCATGCCCAGGCCTTTGATTCGATCTTGCATTTCAGGTGTTTGAATGATCTTCAGAATTTCGGCATGCAATTTATCGACAATGGGTTTGGGTGTGCCAGCTGGCGCAAACAGCGCTTGCCAAGACACCACTTCAAAACCTTGCGTTCCGGGCCAGCCAGATTCGGCTACGGTGGGAACGTCCGTGAATGAATCGGTCAAGCGCTTGCCCGAAGTGACTGCCAACGCACGAAGCTTGCCGCTTTGAATGTGCGCGCCGGCCACTACGGTGGTGTCAAACATGAAATCAACTTGGCCACTCATCACATCTTGAATGGCAGGCGCACTTCCTTTGTAAGGCACATGGGTAAATTTGACATCGCCTTTGAAAGCCAATAATTCTTGGGCCAAATGTTGCGATGTGCCGTTACCTGCAGATGCGCCCGATAACTTACCAGGATTGGCTTTGGCCGCTGTCATCAAATCACGCAGTGTTTTGTAAGGGCTGTTGGCCGCGACCACCAAGACGACTGGGTTGGTGCCATACAAATAAACAGGCGTAAAAGACTTGATCGGGTCGTAAGCCAATTTGGGATACAAGCTGATGTTGATGGCGTGCGAGCTGATGGTGCCGCCTAGCAGGTGATAACCATCTGCTGGCGCACGCGCTGCAATTTCTGATCCGACGCTGCCACCAGCGCCACCTTTGTTTTCAATCACCAAGGTAGTCCCTAGCGCTGCGCCCAATTTTTGAGACACCAGGCGCGCCAAGATATCGGTGGTGCCGCCCGCAGGGAACGCCACCAAATAATTAATAGGCTTTGAAGGCCATGCGGCTTGGCTGAACGCTGAGGTTGCGAGCAAGCCTGAGGCAAGGGCAACAGACGTTTGCAAAAATTGACGGCGTTGAGTCATAAGGGTCTCCTGGTGATTGTTTCTAGGTGCTTATAAAGTTCTTTTGAAAGGCAGTATCTAGGGTTGGCTTCAAGTAATGGGTGCAGGGTTGAACAAAACCAAAGCGTTGTGCAGCTTCCAGTGTTCCGCCCAAGTTTGGCGGCCACTGGCCACCTCCAGCAACAACTTGAAAAGTTCCCAACCGCCTTCTTCAATCGTGATCTCGCCGTCGGCTACCCGGCCTGCGTTCAGGTCCATTAAGTCGTGCCACCGTTGGGCCAATTCTGTTCTGGTCGCCACTTTTAAAACAGGACATGCTTGCAAGCCATAGGGTGTGCCTCGGCCCGTTGTGAACACATGCAGGTTCATGCCGGCGGCCAATTGCAAAGTGCCACAAATGAAATCACTGGCAGGTGTGGCCGCAAACACCAAGCCCTTTTGATGGGCTTGTAATTTTTCACCCGGGGCAAGCACATGCTGAATAGGCATAGAGCCGCTTTTCACAATCGAGCCCATGGCTTTTTCGACAATGTTAGACAAACCACCCGCTTTGTTGCCGGGTGTGGTGTTGGCACTTCGATCTGCTTGGCCGCGATCTAAATATTGATCGTACCAAGACAACTCGCGCACAATGCTTTGAGCCACTTCGGTGTTGGCAGCGCGGTGCGTGAGTTGGGCCACTGCGTCTCTGACTTCCGTGTTCTCACTGAACATGACCGTGGCACCAGCACGCACTAACAAGTCGGTGGCATAGCCAACGATGGGATTGGCCGTGACGCCCGAGAATGCGTCACTGCCACCACATTGGACGCCAACCACCAGCGCACTGGCAGGGACGGTCTCGCGACGTCTTGCATTCAGTCTTTCCAAATGGGGCTTGGCACTGTCAACAATGTGTTGAATCATGCTCATAAAACCCACATGCTGTTCGTCTTGCAAACAGACTGTATGAGGGCCATCGCTTTCTGACTGCGCGGGCATTAACGGAAAACTTCCTGGTGGTAGCAAACGTTGCGGCGGTAATTTTTCGCAGCCCAAACTGACCACCAAGACTTCATTGCCAAAGTTGGGGTTCAAGCTGATATTGCGCAAAGTTCGAATAGGAATGACAGCGTCTGGTGCATCGATGGCGACACCACAACCGTAAGCGTGTTCAATGCCAACCACGTCATCGACGTTGGCATAAAGCGGCAACAATTCTTGCTTGATTTTTTGGACCGCCAAATCGACAACGCCGGCCACGCATTGAACTGTGGTGGTCACAGCCAAAATGTTGCGAGTACCCACTGATCCATCAGCGTTTCGATAGCCTTCAAACGTAAATTCTTTTAGCGCTTCTGAAACGGGCACTTGGGCGGTAGCCATGGGTAAATTTTCAAAGTTGCGTGCAGATGGGATCTCGAGCAATCGCTCATGGACCCAACTGCCAGCCTCGATGTTTTGTTTGGCAATGCCAATGCTCACGTTATAGCGCAAGACGGGCTGCCCAGCCCGAATATCAACGAGCGCCACCTTGTGGCCCTGGGGCACAGCATTGACCAGAGTTACTCTAGGTGAGTCGCGATGTTTGCGAACTTGCGCCCCCGCCTTCAATCCCCCGGTTGTTACCACGATTGCTACGTTGTCAGCCTCGTGCATGGCGATGACGGGATAAGCATTCGCATTCATATCAAACCATCATTTAAAAATTTGCGGCAACCACAAAGAGAATGCGGGAACGTAGGTCACAGCAAGCAGCGTCATGCCAAGTGCACCATAGAAAGGTGCAATGGTCCGCATGACTTGCCCGACCGATATTTCACCGATGGCACACCCGACAAACTGAACAGTTCCGACAGGTGGCGTATTCAAACCCAACGCGCAATTGATGAGCATCAAAATACCAAACTGCAAGGGGTCCATGCCAAACTGCATGGCAATGGGCAAGAAAATGGGCGTGCAAATAAGGATGGTGGCGGCCATGTCCAAAAACGTTCCCAAAATGAACAACAGCACATTGATCATGAGAAAAATGACCCATGGTTGGTCGCTGACCAGCTTCATCATCTCGCCGGTTTTTTGGGGTACTTCATACAAAGCCATGAAGTAACCAAACGCGGCAGAAATACCAATTAGCAACAAAACAACACCCGTTGTTTTGCAGGCCTTGGCACATGCTTTTAAGAAGTGGGCCCACGTTAAAGACTTGTACACCACCACCGTGACAAACAAGGCCCATGCCACGGCGATAGACGCTGATTCTGTAGCCGTGAAAGCGCCCGACAAAATGCCACCCAAAATGATGACCACCACAAACAGGCCAGGGAGTGCCGCCAAGAAGGCCATCAAGACCACCGACCAACCTGGAAATTTGCCGTGCGTGGGGTAGCCGCGTTTAACAGCAACATAGTAGGCTGCGGCCAAGTTGCAAATTGTCAAAATGATGGCCGGCACCAAGCCAGCCAATATCAAGCCCAAAATGCTGACAGAGGCAATGCCTGATGTGGCCAGCGTAAAAATAATCAAGTTGTGGGACGTGGGCATGATGGCGCCCACCAACGCGGCATGGGTTGTGACGTTGACAGCATAGTCGGCGTCATAACCCTCTTTCTTCATGAGTGGAATCATGACCGAGCCTATGGCTGAGACATCGGCCAAAGGCGAGCCTGCAATGCCGCCAAAAATGGTGCAACCCAACACGTTGCTCATGCCAAGACCACCACGAACATGGCCTACCAAACTGTTGGCAAATTTGACAATGCGATCGGCTATACCGCCGTAGAGCATGAGTTCGCCGGCAAAGACAAAAAATGGAATGGCCAGAAACGAAAACACTTGCATACCGCCAACCATTTTTTGGAAGACGACTGCCACTGGCAAACCTGCAGCGATGATCGTTAGAACAGAGGAAAGTCCGATGGCAAAAGCCACCGGCACACCCAAGATGAGCAAGAGCGTAAAACTCAGACCGAGTACCGTTAATTCCATGATGGTTCCACAACTTCACCGCGAAGCAAGGCGACGATATGCTCGATGGAGAAAATAAAAATGAGTCCACCCGCAATGATGACGGGCACATAGTCAATGCCATCCGGCACAGGCAGCATGGGCTTCTTCTCTTGCCACTTGGCACTGGCCCACATCCAACCGCTTTGCACCATGAGATAACCAAAGACAGCCACCAAAGCGTGAATCAGAAGTTCTAAACGCACACGCCACTTTTCTGGCAAGAGAACAATCAAGGACTCCATACCAATGTGCCCCGCATCCCGAACGCCCACACCCAAACCAAAGGCTGTGACAAAAAGCACAATGAGCATGGCCAAAGCCTCGGCCCATGTGGGTGTGTCATTAAATACATAGCGTCCAATGACTTGCCATTGGACGCACAGCACCACAGACAGCAAACCAATAATTGCTAGCACCAGGCTGATTTTCGACAAGGCCGCACAAAACTTAGTGAACATACAAAATCGCCTTCAAATTTCAACCTGGTGAGCTAGAGATTACTTGGTATCTTGAATCGTTTTAACCAAACGCTTCATGTCGGGCGTGGTCATGAACTTGTCGTAGACAGGACCCATGACAGCTTGGAAAGACTTTTTATCGACTTCCACAATTTCTGCGCCAGCAGCTTTGACATTGGCCAAAGATTTGGCTTCTTGCTCATCCCATTTTTTACGCTGGAAAGCCACAGACTCTTTGGCTGCCGCGCGAATCATGTCTTGATCGGCCTTAGGCAGTTTGTCCCAAACAATTTTGGACATGACCAACATTTCAGGGGCCATGGAGTGTTCGGTGCGTGAATACACTTTGACAGCCTCTACGTGCTTGGCAGTGTCAAACGATGGAATGTTGTTTTCAGCCGCATCAATCAAGCCTGTTTTCAGGCCTGTGTACACCTCACCATAAGGCATCGGTGTGGCATTCGCACCCATGGCGCTGACCAAGGCCACCCACAAATCAGATTGTTGAACGCGAATTTTCAAACCCTTTGCATCAGCCACTGTTTTGATGGCTTTCTTGGCGTAGATAGAACGTGCACCTGAGTCATAGAAAGCCAAGCCGACAAAGCCGAATGCTTCACAGCTCTTCAAGATTTCTTCACCTGCAGCGCCATCTAAAGATTTGCGCATGTGGCTTACTGAAGAGAACAAAAAGGGCATGGTGGGCACTTGTGTCAAAGGACAGATGCCATTCATAGGGCCCACATTGACACGCGTAAAGTCGAGCGCACCAATTTTGACTTGATCGATGGTTTCTTTTTCTTGACCCAATGCAGCCTTGTTAAACACTTTGATTTTGTGTTTGCCGCCACTCATTTTTTCGAGCACTTCACTCATGTGCTTGACCGCTACCACAGTGGGGTAGTCGTCGGCATTGTGGGTATCGGCAGAGCGGAATTCTGTGGCATGCGCCGCAAAAGACAAGCCGGCCAAAGCCAAAGCAGAAATGAGGGCTTTAAATTTCATGATGTCTCCTAAGTTTGACGAAATGTGTGAATGGAACACGGTTGAAAAAAACGAAATCACAATGGTGCAGGAAAACGGGAAAAAACGGGCTCTGGCAAACCCCTATGCTTGAGCTCTGCAGAGACGACTTGCCCGCTTTGTCCAGTGGTATCTAAGGCTTTGTTGCCAGGTACGATGGACGTGACAAACAAAGTTTGCAAATTGGCGCCACCGAATGCGCACATGGCTGGCTTGGGAAATGGGACTTGGACAGACTCCAAGCAATGTCCCGATGAATCAAAGCAATGCACCTGACCTGCATCGTTGCCGCAAATCCAATAGTTGCCTTGAGCGTCCATGGCGGCGCCATCGGGCCGTCCTGGCAAATCGGTCATGTCAACAAACAATCTGCTTTGCCCCAACTGGCCAGACGACAAATCAATGGCGCAGCGCCAAATTTTTTGCGCCTTCGGATGAGAGTCAGAGTAGTACATGGTGCGGCCATCAGAACTGAAGGCCAAACCATTGGGCGTGTATAAGCCCGATACATAGGGGCCTGTGAGGCCTCTTTCGTCTAAACAATAAAAGCCGCCTGCGTTGTCAGCCAAGCCCATGTCCATCACCATGGTGCCCAGCCACATGCGGCCAGAAGGATCGCAACGACCATCGTTGAATCGCATGCCGGGTTTAGGGTGTGTGATTCGCGCCAAGGTTTGAGCTTCATACACACCTTCAGGCTTGAGCGTGAGAAGTGCAACACTGGTTTCCATGGCCGCCAAAACTCTTCGGTCTTCCGTCAGGGCAATGCAGCCGACCCTTTCTGGCAAGTGCCAGCTTTGACGTGCGCCATTCAAAGATTGTTGATGGATGCGCTGAGATTCAATATCGACCCACCACAAACACGAACCCTGAGAATCCCAAATGGGCGATTCACCCACTTGGTCTGGGTGGCTAGAAAATGTTTGAAAGGAGGTCATGAAAAAATTAAGCGCAAATTCAAAAAGCTTCTGTTACATTTCGACAAACATCCAAAAAGCAAGTTGTCGTACAACTTAAATTATCCAAGACTTAGACACTTTTTAACCTAGTATTTACCCGATGAGTACCGCCGCAAGCATGATTGAAGAACCACGCAAAACAAAAAGTTTGGCGATGCAAATGGTTGAAAAAGTGACGCTGCAAATTCGCGCCGGACAGCTTAAGGCCGGGCAAAAACTTCCCACTGAAGCCGAAATCATGAAAAATTTTGGCGTCAGCAGAACGGTGGTCCGCGAAGCCATTTCTCGTTTACAGGCGTCAATGCTGGTCGAAACAAGGCATGGCATCGGCACCTTTGTACTACCCCAAGAAGTGTCACCCTCCTTCCGCATCAGCCCACATCAATTGGGCACTTTGCGCGAAGTCATCGCACTGCTTGAGTTTCGAATCAGCATTGAGACGGAGGCTGCAGCTCTAGCCGCCCAGAGGAGAAACACAGAAAATTTGGCAGAACTTCGAAAGGCCATGGACTCTTTTGACCAAGCCATCAGTGAAGGACGCGATGCCGTGCAAGCTGATTTTTTGTTTCACCAAGAAATTACCCGTGCCACTCAAAACAAGCACTTCCAAGAATTAATGCATTCCCTGGGCACAGGCGCCATTCCCAGAGGTCGGCTAGATAACCCCTTGCCCGTTACGCCGGAACGGCTGGCCTACTTGCGTCGTGTTCACGAAGAGCACGAAAGTATTTTGAATGCCATTTCCGCGCAAGATCCCGAAGCTGCGCGGGCAGCCATGCGGACCCATTTGTCCAACAGCCGAGACCGTTTAAAGAAAAGCGAAAGCGCAGCCCAGTAATTGGACTGCCAACCTAGGGTTTTTACAGTATCCACGCATTTAAATTAAGTTGTACGATCTCTTAAATTCCATGTTGATTGTCGTATCTACGCCCCAAAACTGATTGCCATGAGCTCCACCCCCACCATCAAACGACTCCAAGTGATCCCAGTGGCCGGTCGTGACGGCATGCTACTTAACTTAAGCGGCGCACACGGTCCTTTCTTCACCCGCAACATCGTCATCCTGACCGACTCGAGCGGCAACAACGGCATTGGCGAAGTGCCAGGCGGCGAAAAAATTCGCCAGACCATTGAAGATGCAAAGCCTTGGGTGGAAGGTCAAAGCATTGGGCAATACAAAAATCTATTGAACTCACTGCAGCAAAAATTTGCAGACCGAGATGCAGGTGGACGGGGCAATCAAACATTTGATTTGCGCATTGCCATACACGCCGTCACAGCGCTTGAAAGCGCGCTGCTCGACTTGTTAGGCCAACACCTTGGCGTGCCAGTAGCGGCATTGCTAGGCGAAGGCCAACAGCGCAGCAGCGTGCAAGTTCTGGGCTATTTGTTTTACTTGGCAGATCGCAAGAAAACAGACCTGCCTTACATCAGCGAACCGCATGCTGACAACGACTGGCAACGCTTGCGACACGAAGAAGCGCTCACCCCAGAAGCCATTGTGAAACTGGCCAAGGCTGCGCAAGATCGCTATGGCTTCCAAGACTTCAAACTCAAAGGCGGCGTGTTGCGCGGCGAAGAAGAAGTCGACGCCATCGTAGCCCTGCACGAAAGCTTTCCCGATGCGCGCATTACCTTAGACCCCAATGGTGGCTGGCTGCTAAAAGACGCCATTCGCTTGCTGCGTGATCACAGAAACACCATGGCCTATGCCGAAGACCCTTGTGGTGCAGAAGGCGTGTATTCAGGTCGCGAAGTGATGGCTGAATTCAAGCGCGCCACGGGTCTTCCAACAGCCACCAACATGGTGGCCACCGACTGGCGCGAAATGGCGCACAGCATTCAACTACAGTCCGTTGACATTCCATTGGCCGATCCGCATTTTTGGACGCTTCAAGGTTCTGTGCGGGTGGCGCAGTTGTGTCAGATGTACAACCTCACTTGGGGTTCGCATTCGAACAATCACTTTGATGTGTCGCTTGCCATGTTCACTCACTGCGCGGCCGCAGCGCCTGGCAAAGTAACCGCCATTGATACCCATTGGATTTGGCAAGATGGGCAGTACCTCACTCAAGACCCCTTGCAAATCAAGGACGGCATGATTCAAGTGCCCACTCAACCTGGCTTAGGCGTCAAGCTCAACATGGAAGCTGTTGAGGCGGCTCACCAACTTTATTTGCAACATGGGCTGGGCGCTCGCAACGATGCCATGGCCATGCAATACCTCATTCCAGGCTGGAACTTCAATCCCAAAATGCCAGCGCTGGTTCGCTAAATCTTTAATCTCTACAGTCATCACAACATGCAATCGATCCACAACAAATTCAAACACGCCATTCAAAGTGGTCAAAAACAAATTGGCCTGTGGTCGCATTTGTGCAGCCCCATCAGCATCGAAATTTTGGCGGACTGCGGTTACGACTGGTTGTTGCTTGACATGGAGCACTCGCCCAACGATTTGAGTGAAATCGTTGCGCAACTTCAAGCCATGAAAGGCGGCATGGCCACCCCCATCGTGCGCCCGCCATGGAACGACATGGTCACTTTCAAACGACTACTAGATGTCGGCGTGCAAAATTTGTTGGTTCCCTATATTCAAACCGCCGAAGAAGCGCGCAATGCAGTCTCCTATACACGCTACCCACCACAAGGCGTGCGGGGCTATGCCGGCGCACCACGTGCTAGCAACTATGGCCGTGTCAAAGACTATGCGCACCTCAATGCCAATGAGTTGTGCTTGTTGCTGCAAGTTGAAACACTGCAGGGCTTAGAAAACTTAGAAGCCATTGCCAATGTCGAGGGCGTTGACGGTGTCTTTATTGGCCCTGGCGACTTGTCAGCAGCGCTCGGACATTTGGGCAACCCCAAACACCCGGATGTTTTGAAAGTGATTGACGATGCCATTGCACGCATCAAGGCCTGTGGCAAGGCGCCTGGCATTTTGACGGGCGATGAAGCTTTGGCCAAACACTATGTGGCGCAAGGTTGTTTGTTTGTGGCGGTGGGCGCCGATCAAAACGTTTTGCGTGACAGCGCCACAGCTCTGGCTCAACGCTTCAAAAGCTAATTCGATTAAATAATTTAAACAAAAGACAGCCATGCTCAATCCACCCCCCAGTCCTCTCNAAATTYCCTCCCCTTCTGCTGACCGGCGCGGGCGGCCATCTGGGCAAAGAAATCAGACCACGCCTCCAGGCCTATTGCGATGTGCTCC